>CAWAHZ010000009.1:0-306808 GCA_963781905.1 Bryobacterales bacterium | reverse complement strand
GGATCAAATCGAACGTTGCGATCCACCGTTTTGAACTTCCATCGCCACAACCAGTGACCTTCTCGTCCGCGCTCTGAGAGTAGCCACTGAAAGGCCTTTTCACGCGCGCGCTCGAATTCACCGATTCCGTTCAGAGCGCATAACACCAAGGCCGTTGTCCAACTGCTGTCGGAGTCTCCACGGAAGGCCGGCCAAGCACCGTCACGCCGCTGCAAACGCAATAGTTGGTCGAGTCCGGATCGAGTCGCCTCCGGCGATTCCGTGCTCAAAGCCATGATCGCCAATGTAGTGGCCTCTACGCTCGACTGTCGAGAGCCGAAATAACTCCAGCCTCCCGATCGAAGCTGTCGTGTCAAGAGCAGTCCGGCTAGGGAGTTTGGCTGCATTCCAAGGATCCGCAGTGCTCGTAATTAGGATGTCGGGTTCGATCTACGGGCGCGTGTTCCGGCCGCGCGCCGGCACTCGTCGATAAATTTCTCGACGTCGCTGGGGTCGAATCTCAGTGGACTCCGGCCAGGTCCCATCTTCACAGCCGGAAGACAGGGCTGTCGCTTCCCGGAGGCGTGCTGGATCACCCAGGAAACACTGACTCCGAGCTTCAATGCGACATCCTTGGCCTTAATCAACTGGCGGACTGGGGGAATCTCGGCCGGAAAGTGTGCCGAGACACTGCCGGCTTCGGGTCCGTTCAAACGTTGCATATTGCCTCACTTCAGCGCTTACATGATTCTTACTTACAGCAGGATCAAGGTTGGGTCAAATGACTTCCCAGTCAGGAAGTGTCCGCTCTAATTAGGGGAGGACATGCTCGGATCGGTTGCCGAAGCTCTGGTTCCGCGGATTAAGTCCGCTTTCGCCAGCCCTCAATCGACACAACGCGCTCGAAGGCCGGTGTCTGGACTTCAGCTTCAGTCGGCGCCTCCCGGAGGAGCGCCATCGACCGGCTTCGTTGTTTGGACTCGTTCGCAGCGGCGGCGAGGTGCTTGTCGAGAGTCGCAACGGCCTCGTGCAGGCTATCGGGGATCACTTGCGTGTAGTGTGTCAGCGTCGTACTGGGGTCGGTATGGCGGAGGTGACCTTGCAGATCCTTCACGCTCGCGTACTTTTGAATGTGTGTGGAAGAGGTACGCCGTAACGCCTGATGGGTTAGATCCTGAATTCCTACCTTTTGGGCCAGAGGCTTCAAAACCCGCTTCAGATAGTTACCTATGGTGTAAGGAGTCTTCCTGCGGCTCGGAAACAGAAACGCACGAGGATTCATGCGTTGCGGATGCCCCGCGATCCATCCCGCGATTTCGCGTGCGAGATTCGGTGGCACCGGAACAGAGGAATCGCTGGCCAGGGTCTTCGTTTCGCCAATCCGGGCCGTGCCCTTTTCGCGATCCTTCAAAGCCTCGTCAATTCGGAGCTGGTTCCCCTGGAAGTCCTCCATGCGGAGCACCAGGATCTCGGCCGGCCGAAGAACCGCAGGCCGCTAGAATGTGCAGCACGAGATGTTCTCGTGGCCCTGCCTCCGACAGAAGCGCGCCGATCTCCTCCATGCTGAGGAAGCGGCGGCACACTGTTCTCCGAATCTTGGGCATTGCGATCTTGCGCGCCGGATTCTTCGCGACCAGGTCTTCGTCAGCAGCATAGTCAAAAGAGGCCTTCATGTACATTCGAACCTTACGGACCGTGGATTTGCTATAGCCGTCTTCTGCCATCTGGTTCACTAGCAACTGAAGCGTCGCAAGGCCGATCTCATCCAGACGTTGTTTGCCAATCAGTGGCAGAACGTGGGTCGCAAAAATGGATTGAATCGTTTCCCGGAAGGATTGGGACCACTGTCCCGATTTCAGGCCGGAGAAGGTCCGCCATAAATCGGCGTACGTCCGGATCACAGTGGTCTGGGCCGGCTCCACGCGGGTGAAAGCTTGGATGTAAACAGCGAGCTTCTTCAACGCCTCGTGCTTGGGCATCGCAGCGGGCCCGAGCACCTTTTCTTTCTTCCTCCGCAGGCGCTCGCCGTCTCGGTTCGTTACCCAGAGATGAAAGAATCCAACCCAGACCTTCCCATCGCCTCGCTCGATCCTTTTCACCCAGCCTTCCGGAGTTTGGGTCCGCAGTCGGCGGCGTCCCAGATCCTGGGCGTTGAAGTCGCGGCCGGGCGCGGCGTCATTCACCTCGTCCGGTCGTTGTCTTGGCAGCGGTCTGGTGCCGCGTTCGGCCATGACCGCACTATACACGCCTTCAAAACTTCGAGCAAATGCGAAGTGGGTGGGTAAGTGGGTGGGCTGTTGCTGTGGAAAAAACCTGTAAATGATTGAGAAGATTGGTACGCCCGGTAAGATTCGAACTTACGACCTTTTGCTCCGGAGGCAAACGCTCTATCCAGACTGAGCTACGGGCGCTCTGTGGCTATTATAACCGCAGCGCGGGATCCAAACCTGAAAATCGCGGCCGCGCCTGCTAGTTCGACGCCACCGAGTGCGGCTTCGCCGCCGAAGCGTGATGCACCGGCGTGGAGGTGGCCGGCTCCTTCAAGAGCGTCTCGATCATGTTGCGCCAATAGCCCTCGGAATACAATGTCGCGTCGTCTTCCTGCGGTTTGGTCTGCGACCGGATATTGCCCTTGCGGTCGATCCAAATGATCTGGGGCACGCTGTAGCGCTCCATCACATTGAAGCCCATGTACGCCATCACCTCTTCCGGCGAACTGAAACCGACCGGATATCCGATGTTGTAGGTCTTCACGAAGTCGCTCACGTACATGTTGGCCATGGTGTTGAAGGCCGCATCCACGGGCTGAAAACCACGCGGGCCGTACTCGTTATAAAGCTGCGTGAACACCTGCGACGTGTGCTGGCAATGCGGGCAGGTGGTGTGGACCATCAACAGCGCCACCACTTTGCCTTTCAAGCTGCTCAGCAGCATCTGATGACCATCCACGAACTTGATGACAAACTCAGGCGACTTCCGAAGCACCGGGGGGACTTCCGTTTTCGGGGCTTCCGCCTTGGGGGTTGCCGCATTCAACGCGACCCCGGCAAATAACAAAAAGGCTGCACAGGCCAAGCGCATCCAATAACTCCTTTACTTCAAGTTTACGCCCAAATTATATCGTAACGGGCCAGGGTGAGTATTGGAGCCCCGGTTTCCGCTACGATGCTCGTATGGGCTCCCGCGCGGCATGGCTGCTCTTGGCGCTTACTTGCTTGGCTGTGGGGGCACAAGACGAATCCACACCCGTCTTCGGCACCACGGTGGTCATCCCCTCGGGTTTGCGCGGTCTGGTCTATCACATCCATCACAACCGCACTGAGCTGCCCGATTTTAAGAAGATGAAGCCCGCCGGCCCGCCGATCTACACTTCATCCCTCAACGTGCCTGCGCAGGACTTCAGACAAGGCTTTCCCGGCGTCACAAAACGCGTGGAATGGTTCGCCATCGACTATACCGGAAGGTTCTGGATTGCCGAGCCTGGCCCATACCGTTTCAACATGCTCTCCGACGATGGCTCAAAGCTCTACATCGACGATCAAGTGGTCATCGACAATGATGGCGTCCATCCGCCCAAGTGGAAGGACGGGACGGTGGACCTGGCAGGTGGCCTTCACAGCATTCGGGTCTCTTATTTTCAGGGTCCGAAGTGGGCCATCGCGCTGGTACTGAAAGTCTCAGGCCCCGGCCAGCAACTGCGCGTATTCAGCACCGACGAGTTCAAGCCTCCACCCGATCCGGGCGAATGGCATTTTCCCAAGAAGGACGCCGCCCCGCGGAACTAGCCACTGTCGTTATAACTATCGATATAGCCATTGACAATGTATCCATAGTGGGTATATCGTATCCGCATGGCGCAAAAATCCGTCCAACCCGAGGAATTCCTGCCGCTCCCGGCCGCTACCTTTCACATCCTGATGGCCGTGGCCGAGGAAGACCGTCACGGTTACGCCATTATTCAGGACGTGGCCACTCGCACCGGCGGCGAACTCAAGTTGAGCGCCGGGACGCTCTATCGCTCCATCCAGCGCATGCTGGATCAAGGGCTAATCATTGAAACCGTGGAGCGCCCGGATCCCGAGTTCGATGACGAGCGGCGCCGTTATTACCGCATCACGCCGTTCGGAACCGCGGTGGCCAAAGCGGAAGCCACACGCCTGGCCAAGCTGATCAAATGGGCGCGGACCATGGGGTTCGCACCCCAGAAGGCCTGACGAGATATCGAATGCGGTTCTATCGGGCCCTCCTGCATCTCTATCCCGCGTCCTTCCGCGCCGAATATGGCGAGGAGATGTGCGCCGTGGTCACTCGCCGCCACGTTTCCCTGCTCTCCGCTGTTTTCGAAATTCTTCGCAACGCGCCGGCCGTGCACTGGGACATTCTCCGTCAGGACCTGCGCTACACCGCGCGCACCTTGGCCCGCGCCCCCGGATTCACGGCCGTCGCCATCCTCGTGCTGGCCCTGGGAATCGGCGCGAATACCGCGGTATTTTCGGTCACCGATAAGGTCCTCATCCGCCCCCTGCCTTTTCCCTCCTCCGATCGCCTGGTGAGCCCTTGGGAGACGGTGCCCGGCTTCAAGCGCATGGAGCTATCGCCGGTTAACTATCGGGATTGGAAGCGCATGAGTACGGTCTTCGAGGATTTTGGCGCGGTCACCACGTTTTCGGCCAATATAATCAGCCAAGGCGCCCCAGAACGAATTCCATTAGCGGTCGTCACAGGAAATCTGTTCGCGGTGCTGGGCGTACAACCTATGATCGGACGCTCCATCGGTCCCGCTGACGATCGGGACGGCGCGCCTAAAACCGTGGTCTTGAGCTACGGCTTGTGGCAGAGGGCGTTCGGGGGCGACCCCGGTGTCCTCGGACGAAAGTTGGACTTGGACGGTAAGCCGCACGTGGTGATCGGGATCATGCCGCCGTCTTTTCATTTTCCGGACCAGGAAGCCGAGCTCTGGACCCCGTTTCAATTTCCAAATTCGGCCTTTGAGGATCGCAACGACAATTATCTGAATGGCGTGGCCCGTCTCCGCCCCGGCGTTTCTCTCGAGCAAGCTCAAGCCGAGATGAACCTGATCGCCGGGCAATTGAGGCGAGCGTATCCAAAGGAGCTCGGGAACACCGGCGCCTTCGTGAATTTCCTGCGGGAGGATGAAGTCACCGCGCAGCGCCGCTTGTTGCTGCTGGCGCTGGCTGGCGCGGCCCTTTGCGTTCTCCTGATCGCTTGCACCAACCTCGCGAATTTGCTCTTCGCGCGCGCCCTGGTACGCCGCAGGGAACTGGCGGTCAGAACCGCGCTGGGCGCCGGCCGCGAGCGTCTGGTCCGCCAACTGGTGACCGAGAGCATGGTTTTGTCGTTGTCAGGCGGCTCGCTCGGCGTTCTGCTGGCCGCCCTGGCGCTGCCGCTTCTTGGCAAGTTGGTTCCCTCGCTGCCGGTCTCGGGCATGCCGTCTCTGGACGCCCGCGTATTGAGCTTCGCGGTGCTCCTGACCGTTCTAACGGGCGTTGCATTCGGCGTCGTTCCCGCGTTGCGAGCTTGCCGTGGCGATCTCAGCGGCTTGCGTGAAGGTTCGCGCTCCGGTGGCGGACGCAAAGCCGGCCTGCGCTCCGCGCTCATCCTCACCGAAGTCACGCTGTCGTTGGTTCTGCTGATCTCCGCTGGTCTGCTCCTGCACGCCTTGTTGAGAATCCAAGCGGTGGACCCGGGCTTTCGGAGCGACGGAGTGCTGACTCTCGAAACCGCGCTTCCCATGCCGAAGTACGCCCCTACGACCAAGCGCGCGGCTTTCTACCAGCGAGTGTTGTCGGATATTCGGGCGCTGCCCGGCGTGTCCGATGCCGCCTACATTAGCTATCTTCCGATGACGATGACCGGCGGCATCTGGCCCGTGGATATCGATGGCCGAACGCTCGACCGTTCCGAAGACCACGCTGCCAGCCTGCGGTACATTACACCCGGATTCTTCTCCACCTTGAAGATCCCCATCCAAACCGGACGAAATATCAGCGACTCCGACACCCGCGACCGTCCCAATGCCGCCGTCGTCAGCCAATCGTTCGCGCGCCGCTACTGGCCCGGCCAAAGTCCCTTGGGCCGTCATTTCAAGTTTGCGTTCCTGGATCGGACCATCGTGGGAGTGGTTGGCGACATCCGCGTTCGCGGCCTGGAACGAAATAGCGAGCCGCAGGTCTATCTTCCCGAGCTGCAGCAACGGGATGATTCGCTGGTGGGTTATACGCCCAAAGCCTTGGTAATCCGCGCGTCGGGAAACCTTCAGCTTTTACTCCCCGCCGTGCGGCGAATCATTCACAATGCGGACCCGGAGCAGCCGGTCTCAGACGTACGTACTTTGTCGGAGATTGTCGACGACAATACCGCGCCGCGCGCCGTTCAAGTGCGAATCATCGTGGCCTTTGCGGCGCTCGCGCTGCTGCTGGCCGGAATCGGCATCCATGGCCTTCTGTCTTTCACCGTGTCCACGCGATCCCCGGAATTTGCGGTGCGCATGGCGCTGGGCGCTCAGCCCGGCAATATCCTGGGGATCGTGTTGCGCGAGAGCGCTCTGCTGGCTGGCGCGGGCGTCATCTTGGGCGTGGCGCTGGCCTACATCGCAGGCCGTGCCATGCAGAGCCTCCTCGCGGGACTGAATCCCGCGGACGCCTCCACATTCCTGATCGCCGCCGCCTTATGTTTCCTGATGACCCTGGCCGGCAGCCTGGCGCCGTCGCTGCGCGCGCTCCGTGTCGATGCCATCACTGCGCTGCGCTCGGAATAGGCGTTTTCCATCCCTCCATCTGATTGACGGTCTGACCCTCTATCCAAACGCGAAAATACCCCGAGTCACCGTGGCCTTCCACCAGTTCCGGCGTTTCCTTGCCGATCTCCAGCTTCTTCCACTTCCCTTGCATCACCTGACGATAGCTCTCGAAATACTTCCGCGCCGATTCCGGCGAATCCCAGGTGGACGCCACTCCCAGCACCGGGAACTTCTCGCGCTTATGCTCGAACAATTCATAAGACCCACCCGCCAGATGCTCGGCCAATGCCTTGCCTTCTTCCGCGTTCGTATATTGCGACAGCAACACGCGGAAATCCAGCTCTCCGAGCGTGCCATCGGCCAGCTTGTGGAACTCGCGCGATTCGGCGAGGGCCGGAGGATTCGGAATCACCGCGCCGCCATGTCCGATGTACCGCTCCGGATGCAGGATCTGTCCGCTGCTGGCGGGCGGCCGAACGAAAACCTCCGAGAACGCCTCGCGCCCCATCTTCCGGAACACGGCATCCTGGAACGCCAGGCCTTCGGCATAGGGAAACACGAGCGACTCCCGGATGTACAAAGGGGCCTTCGAAAACACCGGGTATTGCTGCGCGGCCGAACCTTCAATGCTCTTCTTCATCAACTCCAGGACCGCCTGGGGCACCTCCGGCTTTCCGCCGCCCTCTCGCGCGATGTAGGCCGCCATCAACCACGTCGCCTGGCCCTCCATCACGGCCTGCCGCGCCGTCGCGCTATCGTCGCTCCGCATTCCTTCGCGAATGTATTTCGCCAGGTGAAAGTGCTGATCCGCCAGCGCGTGCGCCAGTTCGTGAACCAATGCCACGCGCTCCTCGGCGCTGTCCGCGGCGCCTGCGCCTCCGCCCGACCCCTGCAGCACGAACAGCTTCTTTGCGTTGTAGTCGTAAAATGCGGCGGCTTGCTCGGTCAGCAGATCCAGCGTGTTCTTGCGCAGGTCGAAATCGGACGGCACCAGCCCCAGCATCTTCAGCGTCAATTCCTCGGCTCGCGCGTCTTCCGGCTTCATGGTTTCGTGCAGGCGCTTCTCCAGATAGCGATGCAGCTCGTCTTTGCCGATCAGGGCGTAGGGAACGTCGCGTTTGAATTTGAGGCCGGTGATGGCCGACAAGCCCTCCTTGATGTGGCCGATATTGGCGAACAAATCTTCGGCCCGCGCCAGGGAGAGTGACACCAGCAGCCACGCGGCAAGAAGTGCGTATAAGCGTTTCATGCGACAATGAACCTTTATGGTAGACGAGAAACTATATTCAGCCGAGGCCCACGGTAGCGGGACCTTCATTATCAGCAAGCCCAAGCGGAAGTCCGGCAAGCTTCGGCAATCCAGAGTGAAGAAACCGCGGCGCGGAGCCCGCAAGTAGTACCCGGCCGGCGTCCCAAGCATTTTCGCGCTCGCTCAGGGCGTGACTTCCTAGTACTTTTTCCTGGCTCACAAAGCACCGCTTGGCCTTAAGATTAAGCTGGCGATATGGCGCTGCTGCGGAAAATTGCGCTCGGTCTCTTGCTGGCGGCTGCGGCCGGAGTGCTGCTGATGGCGGCCTGGGAGCTCTGGAACTACCGGCAATGGGCTTATCTCGCCCTGAGCGATCACGTTCCCAGCACCTATGATCGCGCGCGCATTCTGCAGGACCGCGTGGAGCTGCTCACCAAACGCGTCGGAGACATGGAGCTGCTGGTCCTGATCCTGCTGGGCACTTCCGGGCTCTACGCCATCGTCTTTGTGGCCTCCTCTTACTTCAGTGCAACCAGTTTCGCCCGCCAGGCGGACCAAACCATCAACCACATTCAGGATCAGATCGGCCTGGCTATGGGTGATCTCCGCGAGCTACAGGAAGAAACCACCGAGCGGCTAACCCAAATGACCGCGTCCCCGGCGCCCGTCCAGGCCGACCCCGCGCCCGCTCCCACCCCAACCGGTTGGGAAACCCAGGTGGCCGAGATGGCTGCTCGCATCGCGGGCTATCAAGGCCGGCATTTGAGCGAACATGCCCGTATGGAACTGGTGCAGGACGAAAACACCGCGGCCAGTCTCGAAGTAATGGCGGGCTCACGCCTGGGGTCGCCTCTCGCGGACCTGTACCTCGGCTTCGGGCGCGTTTACGCGTCATCGGACTCGGCACGGTCGCGCTTCTACCTGGAACGCGCTCTTCGGTTGGCCACGCCCAAATCGCCCCTGGCGTCGGAAATCCACTACCAGTTAGCTTGCCGTTACGCCGCTTCTCAGGAGTTTCCCCCCGCTATGCGTGAACTGGCGGCAGCCTTCGAGCATCAGTTCAAAGCACTCGACGAAAGGCTAGCCAGCGATATCGAGGAGGGCGGCAAGCTCTATGAGCTGGCATCGACAGCTCCCTTCGACAAAGCGGTGAACGACCTGCTGCTCAACATGAGCATCGGCATCGGCTAATTTGGGCAATAAATTACTTGACACACAAAGGTAGTTGACGCACAATGGATGTATGGACAAGGAACTCGGCAAACTACCTGAAAGCCTGCAAGAAGCGGTCGGCTACTTTGCTGATGTGGACAAGGCGCACAAGTGGGCCGTAGCGCTGCGATGGCCGAACGGTATCGAGTGCCCGCGTTGCGCTTCTAAAGAGCACTCGTTCATCAGCACTCGCCGCATCTGGTTCTGCAAGGGATGCAAGAAGCAGTTCACTGTCAAGATCGGCAGTATTTTTGAAGACTCACCGTTGGGCATGGATAAGTGGATGCTGGCGGTCTGGTTAATCGTGACCTGTAAGAACGGTATCAGCAGCTACGAAATCGCTAGCCATCTGCACATCACCCAGAAGTCCGCATGGCACATGATGCACCGAGTCCGCAAGGCTGTTCAATCCGGTTCGTTCGTTAAATTGTCCGGCGAAATAGAAGTAGACGAGACTTTCATCGGCGGAAAGGCTCGCAATATGCACGTCGCGGAACGCAAGCGCCGTATTACCGGAACCGGCGGAAAAGACAAAACTGCGGTCATGGGTATTATGGAACGCGGCGGAAAGGTTCGCACAGTGGTTGTTCCGAACCGCAAGAAGCATGCGCTTCAGTCCGAGGTCCGCAAGCACGTCGAAGCTGGATCGGCTCTGTACAGCGATGCGCTGCAATCCTACGTCGGCCTAGAACGCGAGTATGCGCATCAGGTGATCGATCACGCAGTAGCCTATGTGGATGGCCATGTTCATACCAATTCGCTGGAGAATTTCCTGGTCGCTTTTGAAGCGGTAGATCAGCGGGACCTATGTGAGTGTTGAACCGTTCCACTTGCACCGTTATCTCGATGAGCAGGCCTATCGCTTCAACAATCGGAAGCTGAGTGGGGCACAGCGATTCGCGGAAGTTATGGCGAACGTGGGCGGTAAGCGTCTGACCTGGGATAACCTGACCGGAAAGCAAGAAGGCGGATGGAGTGGCCCCCAAAATTGAGACAGGAGTTAAGACTCATTTTTCATTGAATGGAGAATTGAGTCATGAGAGTTTCTCGAAGAAAGTTCAGCAAGGAGTTTAAACTGGCGGCGGTGCGCCGTCTGGAAACGGGAGCTTCGATGGCCGAAGTGGCGCGAGCCTGTGAAGTAAACCCCAACGTACTGCATCGGTGGCGGCGGGAATTCCGCGACGGCGTGGATCGCGCGTTTCCCGGGTTCGGCAAGCGGAAGGCCGAGGAGAGTCAGCTTGCCGAGTTGGAGCGCAAAATCGGCCAGCAGACGCTGGAAATCGATTTTTTAAAGCGTGTCTTGCAGCGAGTCGAAGAAGCGCGGATGCTGCAAGCCCTGGATCGAACCGCGCCATCTACCAGCAGATCGAGCAGGAAGCCAAACGGGAGGAAGCCATGACGATCCTGCATCTGTGCGAAGCAGCCGGCGTCAGCCGGGCTGGTTTCTACCGCCGCCACAATGAGCCGAACGAAGACCGAGATCTCGATCTGCGAGACGAGATTCAGAAGATCGCGCTGGAGTTCCCCTGTTACGGTCGGCGCGGATCGCCGCCGAGTTGAAGCGTCGCGGCTGGAAGGTCAACCACAAGCGGGTCCATCGCATCATGCGCGAGGACAATTTACTGTGTCTGCGACGGCGGAAGTTTGTGGTGACCACCAACTCCAAGCATCCGCACCCGATTTATCCGAACCTGGCGGCGGACATGGAGATCACCGGCGTCAACCAGCTCTGGGTGGCCGATATCACCTATATCCGGTTGGAGACCGAGTTCGTCTATCTGGCGGTGATTCTGGACGCCTTCTCGCACCGCGTGGTGGGCTGGGCGCTGGACCGGACGCTGGAAGCCGTGCTGGTAATAGCGGCTTTGCGCATGGCTTTACATGAGCGCCGGCCAGCGCCCGGCCTGGTACATCATTCCGACCGGGGCGTGCAGTACGCCTGCGGCGACTATACCGATCTGCTGAAGCAACACAGCATCACGATCAGCATGAGCCGGAAAGGAAACCCTTACGACAACGCGGCCTGCGAATCGTTCATGAAGACGCTGAAATATGAGGAAGTGCACCGGCAGGAATACCGTGACCTGCTGGAGGCGCTGGCCTCCATTGGCGAATTCATCGACCGTACCTACAACCAGAAACGGCTCCATTCGGCGCTCGGCTATCGGCCACCGGAGGAGTTCGAACGGATTCAATCGAATATTGCTTAAAACGAGAGGGCGCCATGAAATGCGTTTTCTCAGGCATGGCGGAATCTATCGGTCCGATGTGTTATCACTTCTTTTAAACTCGGGCCAGGGTGCCGCCTCCCGTTGGTCGGGCCCGGCCCAAGCTATAGAGCGCGACGGGAAGAGCACGCCCTGCCCATCGTCCGCGATGAGTTCCGGCTGGCTATTCCTCGATCGGGTTGCTCGCCAGCATTGCCCGTCTCCGCTTCACCAGCGGTCTCATCATAAATCCGTTGCCGCATCGATGGAAACGAATTACCATCGAACGGTAACCAGTGTCTTAACTGGTTGTCTCACCCAAGGGGGCCACCCCAGGAGAAACGCGTGTTAACTGAGAAGGAAACGAACTCGGCAGAAACGCGGAAGGAAGAAGGCTTAGGCTTGTTGCTTGCGGGGCTTTTTGATCGCCGTGTTGCGACTATCTTGAACTGCGGATTTGGGTACGCGGAAGAGAGCTTTCATCGTTCGCGTGAACTCTTCTAGCGCGAGTTTGCCTTCGGTTTGCTTAGTCTTCACGCTCCTATGATGCCACGAAACCACGAGCCTAGATACCTCAGCCATGTCGAAAGTCTGTACTTTGATTCGTGATGCCTTTTCCACGGTGGTATCATGTCCCCCGACTGGCACAACTCACACTCTGAATTCGGACTCGGAAGCGGCTGGTGTCTGATGCCGTCCGGTGTCGTTATCGACTTCGGGTCATATTTTTCACTTGCTCCAGGAGTGCCGTCCTCTGCAATATGCCGATGTGTCTTAACTGCTACATGTCTCGGGTCTGAAGATGGGAAGCTATCGTCAAGGATGCGTCCGTTTTCGTTGTGGGTAAGGAGCTTGCCGTTGTAATCGCGCCAGGGTTCCTTCTTGGGAGTCAACGAATCTATCTCCAACCTTAGTTCCCCAGTACTGAGGCGTTCCAATATCCTAAGGTCCTCAAAGATCTTGCACCGATGTTCTTCGCAGGTCAACTTGCGTATAATGGGCCCTGGAGCACTTGGCATGTTTACCTTTGAAGAACTAGCAGCCAGGATAGGGTCATACCAAACCGGCTCTCAATCACTCGCTGACTTCCAGGATTGGTTTGAAGAGAATTGTAGCGGAGCCTACGATGACAGTGAGTTGCGTGCGGCGTGTATCGCGGTAGATGCTGCTCTATCTGAGTACTACTACGATCACGTTGGTGAGAGCGTACTTCGGAAGGAGCTGGCAACTGCCATCCGCCCTTTTGCGCTGCCTGATCGGACGAGCGTCTCCGTACGTTATAGATTTCTTCCGCAAGATGCACCTCCAAAATATGTAAGTGCAGGTGCGCTAGCGACGGCAGCGGTGATAATGGCATTGACCTCATCGCCCAAAGCCACTTCGCCTCTCGAAGTGCGCACAAGCACTTCGAGTTATTCACGGCTGCCTGATGAATGTCGAAATTCATTGATGGACGCTTCGGTTATTGTTGATTCGCGTCCGTTTGAGTTTTTTGCTCCAGCAGTATAGCGCGCACTTTTGTCACCAGGTGGCCATCAAAGTAAACGCGCAGCCAATGTGTTCCAGTTTGTCTCGCGATTATTCCGATGTGGGCTACTACCGTGAATCCCACACTGACTCCAGGAGGGAGAGCGGTCGGAACCGCAAATTTTCCCTTGAATGGCTCCCCCAAGGTAGTCACTTCACCGTCTGGGCGAACTAGTTCCAGACGGATAGCATGCTCGCGCGAATCTCCTAACTCGGTCACGCCATTAACAACCACAACCGTATTAACTACTAGCTTGTCGATTGGAATATCTGGATTGCGAACGAAGTTGAACACGTCCACAATCCGAATGGAACTTAAGACACCGTCGGATTCCTGAAGGATTTTCTCGCAGATGAATGCATTAATGGACTCAAGACCTGTGGGCAGTTGCATCCCCGGATCATATCATAACTTGTGCGTCAAGTAAGTTGTTGCCCAATTTGGGTAGCAATATAATTGACAACTCACATCGTGTCAAACGTTTATTCCCCACGTTGCAGCGCTGAAATCTCCTGGTGATAGACTGATTCAAACGTGCCGGCAATAGTAAGGACTGCTTGTACGTTTAGGAAGATCGGTCTAATGAACGCTCATTTCCGCTTGGCGTGTTTAATAATAGCTATCGCGCTTATCGCCGCAACTTCGGCGATCGCCGCCGAGGTCACCGTTGACATCAGTGATCTGGCGAATGCGCTATGGACATCTCCCTTTTGCGACAACGGAATCGTTGACGCAAGCACGTTTCCATCCGGCAGCCAGACTTTTGGAGGCGTTCCCTTTGCGATTCCGACCGCTCCCAACAACTATTGGAGCGGCGCTCTTGCCGGGAATTGTGGCTCGGGGACCGTCAATTTGACCGTTCAGGTCGGGGTGTACGGAGTCGGTTCTGTCTTCACTTTGCTTAACACCTTCCGGGGCGAAGCGGGGCCGAACGCCTATCTGTACATCACCTTTAATGGGAGTGGCGGCGCGACGTCCACAGTACCTCTCGTTGGAGGCGTTAGGGTCCGCAATTACAATTCTGGGGGATTCCCACAGACCATCAACGGAACGAGCACCATCCAGGTATGGACCGATGGAGAAGGCCAGCGCCTGGATCGTCAGGAGTATATTCTCCCCGCTGAGTTTGCCACTCAGACGCTGACTAGTGTGACCATTACCGATACTGGCAGTTATGACCAAAGCCGTGCGATCTTTTCCGGTTTGACCGTCAGCACATGCGGCGCTTACCTTGCCGAAGGCATCACCCAATCCAGCAGCAAAATCGCTGACTATCCGTACCTTGGTTTGTATGCACAGAAGATCGCTCTCACGAACGCGGGGTCCACGGCTATCCCCGGTCCTCTGTTCTTCATTTTGGAAGACCTTCCTCCCGGCGTCACCCTGGTGAACAGGTCTGGGGTCTCGGAATGTATTGCGCCTGGCAGCCGGTATGTTGTGCCGCTTCCAGAAGGATCTTCGCTGGCACCCAATACGTCGCTCGTTTTTGATTTGTGGTTCAGCGACCCCTCCGCGAGTGCGATTACATACACGCCGCTTACGGCGAGTAGCCGCAGTGCCGTCCCCTAGCTCCGTTTCTTGTGGTGGTACGCTTCAGCCGCGCTTACTTCTTGGCCTCTATCCGCGGCTTAGAATATAAAACTGAGGCCGCCGCGCAGCGCCCGTGGCGACTGCACCAGCGTCACCCGCTGGCCGCCTTCGGTGATCGGCAGATAGCCCTGCGCCAAGCCGTTCTGCAGTTCGGCTGTCGCTTCCAACCGTCCCGGCATTCCGAGCACCGATGGAATGGGCTGCCGCACGCGAACGTTCAATCCCGGCTCGGTGTAAGGACTCTGCGTCAGGTAGAAATGATCCGGCATGATGGTGTTGTTGTAATCCATCCACTGATAGCTGCCGGTGATGATGGTGCCCGTCAGCGGCAGCCTGGCCGACGCTCTGGCGGAAGCCCAGAAGCGCTGCACGGTCTCAAGCCCGGAGCGCAAACCCGGCGCCGATGTCACCGTCAGATCCGCACCGTCCGGCGCCAAAGCGCCGCCGCGCCCAAACGATGAGCCAATCTGCACATGATCGCCCAGCGCTTGCGACACCGAAGCCGCGAACCCCGTGCGATGATAGCTGCCGGCATCGAAAACGCTGTTCTGCGACGATATGTCGGGCAACAGGTCGCTGGCCGCGAAGGTACCATTAGGGGCCACCATGGTCATCGCATCGTTGGTCACCCGCTCGCGATAGGCGCTCAGGTTCAGGGTGGTCGCGTGAATCTTCTTCTCGTAGCCGATCTCGGCGTCCTGGGACCGCTGGATGGCTGCATGCCCGTCCAGCAAAGAGAGCCTGGGGAGTGTGGCTAGGGCCGTCAGATCCTGCGCCAAAGCTTCCGAATCGCCTGGAACGCGCCCCTCTCCATCGCGCGGTTCCATGGCTAATTCAATGGGTGGCGCGCCCGAACTGTAGGCTGCTTTCAGCTTCCCGCCTGCACCCAGATCGTACGTCAGACGCGCAAACTGGTTCAGCGAGTTCACGTGATTCATGTAACTCACCGAATCGAGCGAGCCGCCATAATCCAGGCGCAGTTGGTCGGTGATCGCGATGCTGTCGTGCATGGAAACGGACATGGTTCGTAACGCCGGCGCACCGTCCGGTTGTCCCGACAGGCTGGCCATGCTGCCGCGCGTGGGCAGGTAGATTTGCTGCACCGTCACTGCCACTTCCGGCCCCAGCCCGTCGCGGCTGAAACTGGTACGGAAACCGGCCGTGGGCAAGCCCGCGTGCGAGTTATAGCCGACGTTGCCGCTTAACTGCAACTCATTGCGACCGTATAGAGAAGTGGCCACCGCGAAGGCCGTTCCCAAATCGGCTTGGGAGGTTGTAGACCCGAGCGACCCTGGATCTCCGGCAGAGACGTTCAACACACCCTTGGTATCGGAAAAAACGCTCGCGGAGGCCGTTTGCTGCTGAGGATCGGACCCGATATCGGCCGGCAGCAATCTTAACACCGGCCGAGTCGCTGCGGACTCCTTCAGCACCCATTTCCAGTCGTCGCTCATCAGGGCGCCTTCGCCAGGCTTGGCATAGACCAGTTCCACCGAGCTCAAAACGCTCGCCATATTGATATACAGCAGGCTCTGCATACCCGGCTGCACCGCGATCTTTTGCTTCACCGCGGGAACAAAGCTCGCGAGCGAAACGCGTACGGAATAAAGGTCGGGGGCTAGGAGGGCGAAGCCAAACAGGCCGCGCTCGTTGGTGAGGATACGCGCCATCAGCTTCTCCGAGCGATTGAACAGGAAAACCGTGGCGCCCATCTGCGGAACGCCGCTCGAATTCCGAACCACACCGGCGATGCTTCCGGCCGCCGGAACCTCGGTTGCGGGAAACGCCACCGGCGCTGACAAGATCAGCGCGGCAATCACGCTGGCAGCGAGTTTAGGCTGACCCGTCATTCTTAAGCTACAAGCCTCGGATTTAGCTACAAGCCTCGGATTCCGTACAGGCTTTAGGGGACGAAAACCACTCCGTCCACCTAGGACCTACTTTACCGTAAAATTGGCGCTCGGAGTTAACACCTGATTACTGTTGTTGTCCGTCACCTTCATTTTCAAGGTGTATTGGCCCGGCTCGAGCGATTGCAGCGGCAAAAGCTTCTCCACCGTGACCTGCTGAGACGAGGCGCCTGGGATGGAAGTCACCTCTTCGGAGTAGTGCAAAACCGAATCCTTGGAGCCATTCTTGGTAATGTCGTATTCGATGGATCCATTTGGCTTCTTGGTCTTTTCATCCGGCGAGAAATTGTAAAACTGGGTATAAATTCCCAGCTTCTCGCCCCGCTCGAACGTGTCGGTCAGGCGCGGCCGCACCTTGGTATCGCCGATCACGAACTGGCCGCTCCCGATGCTCTTGGTAGGAACCTTCTCAATCAGGTCCGCCAGGATCAGGCTGCTCGACGCCAGCTTCTCATCGTCAAAATGCGGAACGCTCAGCGCCATGGGATAAGTGGTCATGTTGCCGCCGGTAATGTCTTTGCAGACAATATTCAGCCGGTACATCCCCGGCGCCAGCGGAATGATCTTCTGATAGATGGACGCGCCGTCCAGCGCCTTCTGCAGCATGTCCGACGGCACTTCGATGGTCACGGGATCTTCAAATGTATTGACCACCTTGCCGGTAATGGAAGTGATGCGCCCGAAAATGTTCACCGTGGCAGTGGACACGTTGTCCTTCTGCTTAAATTGCAGGTCGCGGCGCTCGAATTCAATGGTCACCGTGGTCAGGATGGTGGAATCGGTGATTTTGATGTATTCCGCGCGCGCCTTGAAGGGCAGATTGTTGTACCGGATGCTGGAGCTGACCACCGCTTGCAGGTCTTTGAACTTCACTTGCGGAGCCTTTTGCAGATTCGCGAACTGCGCCAGGCGCGTGAACTCATTCATGCTTTCCGGCAGCGGCTGGTTGCCCGTACCGAGCGTCGTACCGTCGGTGCGGGTGAAGCGCTGCGATTGATCGGCCAGGCCCATCTGTTCATACAAAGTGAGACCGGCGCCGGGAACATAGGTCAATGCATCCTTTTCAGACGGGTCCATCGTCATGCGGAACTCGCCGCTCATGGTCGGATCCACGAACTCGATCTTGATGTTGCTGCCTACGCCTTCAATGTACCGGTAAGTCCAATCCACGAACGGGAAGGTGGACGTCGTTCCGCCGCCCTCTTCAATAGGACGGTCATAGGTGCCGCCCGACGAGTGATCGTCTATTTCGTCCGGCGGACCATACACAATGTAGATCCGGCCGCGGTCCGTTTTCCATCCCGGGATACCCGAAGCAAAGCGCTCATTGGCGTATGCAATGCGCCGGTAATGCTCTTCCTTGAACTCGTTCTCTTCGGTGTCCGGTGTCGGGTCGCGCCGCAGCCAGAAGGCTTCGATGAAATTCTCGCGCTCGTCGTCGGTGCTCAGCCTCTTGAATGCCTTGCGCTCCTCGTCGGTGATGATGTAGCCGACGTCTTCATTCAGCCATTTGCGGTACGGGGTTTCGAGCTCTTTGCGCAGCTTGTCTTCCTGCTTCTTTTTCTGCTTCGCCGTCATGGGCTTCGCCACGGTGTCGCGCGCCGCGGGAGCAGGAGCGCTGTCGGCCTGAGTGGTTGCCGCTGGGGTCTGTGGCGTGCTTTGTGGCGCGGCCCAGAGGTTAGCGCCCGCAAAACCCATCCCTAACGCACCCAAGCAAACCGCAAAGTGCTTTATTTTCATACAATTCACCGCCAGACGAGAATCCAATCTGCTATCATTCTAGGCCCTTAGCGAGAATCGGTCAAGGGACAGTCTTGCCTTGCACAGACGTACCACTGCTCCCCCTCGTTCCTTGAAAATCCTACTTCCCAGCCGCCTTGTAAACCTTTACGAACTTGTTGCGCTGATTCGCCACCGTGAACGTTCCGTTCCCTTCGGCCGTCAGCTTGATGTATTGCCCGGTGCAGTGCTCATCCACATTCGCGATGAACGAATCCGCGACGTTGTGTTCCTTACCGCCGTCCTCGGCATAATGCAGTTGCCACAAGTCTTCCAACCCCGGCGAATCCTTCACGATCTGCCATGCGTCCGGACTCGCTCCCTTGTGCGCGCCGTTGTTCATGATCGCCACACGCGGATGCACCGCGTCCACCAACGCCGGAGAATTCGATTGATTCAGCCCGTGATGCGACACCAGCAGCACATCCACGGTCCCGATGGGATTCGCGGGGCACATCAGTTCCAGCTCTTTGTTCCACGTCAGATCGCCCAAATCCAGGAACCGAAACTTCTCGAAGGTAACCAGCACGCCCAGCGATTGTGCATTCTCGGTTGGATCCGCATCGCGCTTGGGAGTGGCCGCGCAGTAGGAATTCGGTTGTCCCGCGCCCGCCAGCGGCGTCTGGATGTGAGCGCCCGCGGCGGTTAGAACTTTTACCGAGAGATCTTTGATCGGCACCACGTCGCCCGGTTTCATAACCATGTGCTCGCCACGCTGGATGGCCTTCACATAGTCGGTGTAATCTTCCTTGGTCGCTTTCGCGTCTTCCGTGTTCGGCCCGTGATCCAGGAAATTGACGATCTTCATCTGATCGGCCAGCTGCTGCACCCCACCCACGTGATCGCGATGATAATGCGTGATCAGCAGGTAGTCGATCTGTTTGACCTTGGCAGCCTTGGCAGCCTGTACGATGCGATCGGCGTCGCGCCCCTCGAATCCGCGCCAGCCGGTGTCGATCAACAGCGATTGCCCGGACGGGCTGACGATCAGCGTGGCCTGCCCGCCCTCCACGTCGACAAAGAAGATCTCGAGCGGCCTGGCGAGCGCGAGCGGAGCCGCCCAGACCGACAGCCAGAGCGCAAGGAAAGCCCAGCGGGGACTAAGGTTTTTCATTTGTCCGCATCCTATCACAGCCCAGCGATATTGCCGGAACACCACGCGAAATCGTAACGTAATAATGATTAGGAGCGCATGCCTTACTGCTGCCAATGCGGAAAGTCCGTCGGGAACCATGACGCCTATTGTGGCGTCTGCGGCGCTCCTCAGCCCAAAGCTGCTTTCGCGCCCGTCGACTATATGCATGGCATCAGCCCGCGCACCGCTTCCCTGCTCTGCTACATCCCGATTCTCGGCTGGATCGTGTCCATCGTGGTGCTCGCCTCGGCCCGTTTCCGCGCCGACGGCCGCGTACGCTTCCACGCTTTTCAAGGTCTCTACCTGTTCGTTGCCTGGCTGCTCGTCGACTGGTTTCTCGGCCCTATGTTCGGCCTCGCGTTTTGGGCCCCGCTCCATCACGCTATCCCCGGCCTCTTGAAGGCAGTCATCTTCGGCGCCTGGATCTTCATGATAATCAAAACCTCGCAGGACGAGATGTACAAGCTGCCCATCCTGGGCGACCTGGCCGAAAAATCCGTCTCCGAACAGCGTTAGCTTAATCCCACTTCTTCAGTTGCGGCCACAACTCGCTCAGCGGCGGGTGCATTCCTCGGCAATAGAAAACATCGAAATGGTTGTAAGGCATCGAGTATGGATTATCGACGTGCCCCAACTTTTGCACGCTGGTGAACAGCTCCTTCAGCTTCTCCTCGCTATCATCCATCACGATCATGCTCTCGCCCGTGTACCCTCGCGGCCCCCAAAGAAAGTAGCTCTGATGACCGCTGACCGCCGGCGGCAATCCGTACTTCGGGCCGAACAGATCGATCGCTCCAGCCTGCCCGTAGGTCTGCGCGAAGACTGCCGTTCGCGATCGAACCTCCGGCGGCAAGGCGTTGTAAACGCGCCCCACCTCCGCCGCCATCTCTTGCCATCCGAACTGATCCGCGAAAATCTGCGGCAACGGCCCCAGCCTGTGATTCTCGATGCGCGGCTGTTCCAGCCCGATCGCTTTCGTGTACCGAATGTAGGTCTCGGGCGGCAATACCGGAATGGCCAGCGGCGCAAGCAATGCCCCACCCATCAGCATCAGCGCCGGATACGCAAACCTGATCCACGCCAGTTTCGGCCGCGCCAGCCAGCGCTCCCACAGCACGCCGCCTCCCGCGAACAGCACTGGGAAAGCTGGAAAAAGATAATAAACCCGCGGGCTCAGAATGACGATCACCGCAGCGGAGAAAATCCACGCCCACCCGATGGCACGATACGGCTTTCCCGCAGCGGTGAAGAAGTAGAACCAAAGCCCGCCCAGCCATATGGGCGCCGAGAGCGGGAGCATTAACAGGATCTCTTGAGCGAAGAACGCTATCGGTCCCAGCGGAACGTCACGGCCATTCGCGCGGATATTCGCCTGCACCTCCAGGAACGGAAAATGATGCTGGATGTTCCAGATCAGATTCGGTACGAAGATCAGCAGTGCGATCGCTCCGCCCAACCAAAGCCAGCGGTTCTGCAGTACGCGCCGCTCAGCGCTCAACAGCAGCCCCAGCACCAGCCCGGCCCCGAAGATCAGCATCGAGTATTTGTTTTCGAGACCGAACCCCGCCAAAAGGCCAAACCACATCCAGAGCTTTGTGTTCCCGGTCTTGATGATGCGGATGGCCAGGTATGCGCAGCCCGTCCAGAACAGCGGCTCGAAAGCATTCATCGTCAGCAGGGCGTCGATTCCCAAAATTGCCGGCGCCACCAGCACCGACAGCGCAGCCAGGGCCTGCGCGAAGCGCTTCCCGCCGAGTTCGCGAGCGATCAGCGCCGTCAGTAGCACTTCCGCCACTCCCGCCAGCGCCGGCAACAACCGAATGGCCGCGAGCGACTGACCCAGCACTGCTCGCACCAACCAAGCGACCAGCGCGATCAGCGGCGGCTGATCCACATAGCCCCAGGCCAAATGCCGGCTGCACGCCAGATAGTACAGCTCATCGACGAAATAGCCGTAATGCCGGCCCGCAAGAAGATGGATTAAAAACTTGGCCGCGGCAATGGCGAGCACGATCGCGCCCGCATTACGAATCGAACGCGTTTCCACGAGCGAGGCTCAATAGCAGGCTTCGAGCAGCGCCAGCACTTCTTGCTGCGTCATCGGCCGGTCCACCACGCCATTGTGCTGCAGTTCATGCGTAATCGGTTCGACAATTGAGCCGATCTCCTCGCGCGGCACACCCGCATCCCGAAGCCGCTTGGGAACATCGAATTGACCGATAAACTCTTCCGTCCGGTCGGCGCACTTCAGGGCCGCTGGTTTCGGATTGGAAGCATCGAACGGGATCCCGAAGCCCTCCGCCACTGGCCCAAATCGCTCGGCCGCAAGCTCCGCCATAAAGCGCATCGAGTTCGGGAGCGTAATGCAAGACGTAATACCGTGGGGCACGTTCCAGCGCGGGCCGATCTGATGGCCCAAGAGGTGCGACAGACCAAAACGCGTATTCATCGCGCCGTAGATCGAGTACCACGACGCGAACTGGCAATGTCCGCGATGCGCCAGCTGTTCGTCGCCCTTGGTGGCAATCGAAGCCTGCAGATGCTCCACAAATAACGCGATCGATTTCGCCGCCAGGGCGTCGCTGATCGGCTGATGCCGGATGGCGTAGGCGCATTCAATGGCGTGATCCAGCGCGCGAATCCCGGTGGATACCCACAACCAGTCCGGTGTCGCGAGCGTCAGTGCCGGATCGGCGATCACCGTGCGCGGCAGCACCCGCATATCGTACACGCCGCTTTTCACGCGCGTGCTCTCGTCCGTCACGCCGCCCGCATGGGTGTATTCGGCGGCCGAAAGCGTGGTCGGCACCGCGATGTGAATCAGCTCACGGCGATCCAGCAGACCGTAAATCGCAACCTTGGCGGAATCGATCGGGCTGCCGCCGCCCAGGCTCACCAGGCAGTCCGCATCCACGCGCTCAATCTCTTTTTCGAGAGCGTTCACGGTACCACGCGGCACGTGCTGGATGATGCCTTCGAAGACCAAAGCGCAGGTTGCACCGAGCGCGCCGGTCACTTCTTTCAATATGGGCAGCTTGGCCACCACGTCGGTGGTTACCACCACGGCGCGCTTCAACCCGCGCCGCTCCATCTCGTCTTTCAATGCCGCAATCTTGCCCGGCCCATAAATCACTCGTTCCAGCCGGCTTAAATTGAACTCACCAGTGGGCGCCAGGGAGCGGAGGGTACGTACCTCGGGGGATGCCATGCGGCCATACTATCAAATCGATCGCTCTTGACAGGAGCGCCGGAATGGGTCTACGAGACCGAGTAGCGAACGAGATATGATGAGCAGCATGCACAGCCACTCCATTGCCTCTCGTGCCCTGCCCGCCATCGCCGCGATAACCGTCTTCGCGGGCGTTTTTTCGGTAAAGGCCTCCCAGCCCGACCCAAAAGTGCTGATGTTTACACCACCCGACAAGATCAACTGGACCGGAAACGACGCCGCTAAAACAGCGATCCTGGCGGGCGATCCGTCCAAGCCCGGCCTCTACGTCGAGCTGACCAAGTGGTTACCGCACCACATGAGCCATCCCCATTTTCATCCCAACGACCGCTACATTTACGTGATTTCAGGGACCTGGTGGGTCGGCACCGGCTCCAAGTACGATCCCGATAGCACCACGCCAATGCCCGCCGGCAGCTTTGTCACGCACTACGGCAAGCAGATCCACTACGACGGCGCGAAGGACCAGGAAGTGACGCTCGAAATCGTCGGGATGGGACCGGCGACATCCACGCCGGCGGAAGTGAAATAGCGCCAGCCGTCGCTACTTCCGGACCCTCAAGCGGCAGCGAATGTCCTGGGCCGGAAATACCACTTTGCGGGCGCGCGAGCCACCAGCCGGCCCCGTCCAAGAAGTACTGGAAGCCGCGTCCCGGACAAGCTCGATGATGTTCCAGATGACATCGGCAGCCGAGCCCGGATGATGCTTGATACCACTTAGTAACTCGCGCCGCCAGGGGTATCCAACGCCGCATCCAGGTAGGCCAGATATTCGGTAATTAGCCGATAGCTATCGTAATACTCTCTCAAGTGCATGGCTGCCATCTGGTCGCGAGGGCTATGCAGTATCGGCCACGTTTCGTTCGTAATCGAATGGATCATCACTGTAGGAACATGGCGATCCTGAAACGAATCCGAGTCTGACCGGCCCACCTGGTGCACATTCACGGCGCTCAATGGTAATTGCATCGACCTGGCAACCGTAAGTAGGGCGCTGGCCAGCAGCTTGTCGCCCCGGTCCAGCTCCACCTTGGTTGGATTGGTTCCCAGCGAATCCAGGTTCACCATGGCACGAATGCCCTGGATCTCCTGCTTACTCAGTTGACGGACATAAAACGCCGACCCAACCATTCCCTTCTCTTCGTCGGTGAAAGCGATGAAGACGAGCGTATGCTTCCGCGGAAAAGCCTTGAGACTTTGATAGAGACTCGGCAACAGCGAGCATCCGCTCCAATTATCCACCACGCCCCGGCCTCGGTCCACAAAATCGAAATGACCGCCCACGATGATCTTCGCATCGGTTTGCCCAGGCAAAACACAAATGAGGTTGGGATTGCGGGAGTGCTTCACGGGCTGCTCCGTCAGGCGCTCGCCGCTGCATCCCGCCTCTTCAAACAGAGAGCGTAGCTCTTGTTCTCTCTTCGAGTTTGTGTTCTCGAAGTCTCCGAGCCGCCGGTTGATTTCATCCACTTTGACGGTGTCGTATTGAACGGCCACGGTTTGGCCCGACAGCGCCCAAGCCAGAGCCAAAACGCCACCGGCGAGTCGCGGCATTGCTCTATATCGCGTCGCTCGCGTGATAGGAACTGCGCACCAGCGGGCCAGACTCCACGTGCGCGAAGCCCAGCTCGGATCCGTAGCTCTTCAACTCGGCGAACTCCTCGAGCGGAATATAGCGAATGATCGGCAGATGTTTCAGCGACGGCCGCAGATATTGCCCCAGCGTCAAAATGTCCACGTGATGCGCGCGCAGATCTCGCATCACCTGCCGCACCTCGTCGCCTGTCTCGCCCAGCCCCAGCATCAGTCCGGACTTGGTGGGAACTTCGGGACATTTGTTTTTCGCGTGGGCCAGCATGTCGAGCGACCGCTCATAGCGCGCGCCCAGCCTCACCTGCCGGTACAGCCGCGGCACCGTCTCGGTGTTGTGATTCAGCACATCGGGATGCGCGTCCATGACCATGTCCATGGCTGCGTGCGACCCTTGAAAATCCGGCACCAGCACTTCCACCTTGCAGCCGGGAATCCTGTCTCGAATGGCTCGGATGGTCAGCGCGAACAATTCCGCTCCGCCGTCCTTGCGATCGTCCCGGTTCACGCTGGTCACCACGGCGTACTTCAATCCCAGCACCGCGACAGCTTCGGCCACGCGCCTCGGTTCGTCATAATCCACCGTCATCGGCGGACCCTTCTGCACCGCGCAAAAACCGCAGCGCCGCGTGCATACGTTGCCCAGGATCATGAAAGTGGCCGTGCGCTGATTCCAACATTCCCCCACGTTGGGACACGCCGCGCTCTCGCAGACGGTGTGCAGGTTCAACTGCCGGACCAGTTTTTTCAGTTCGTGATAGTTGTCGCCGGAAGGCGCGGGCGCGCGCAGCCAAGCCGGCCTTTGCGGTTGGGGATTGATAGAAACCAGCACTAAACCTATTCTACTGCCCGCAGCCTGTTTTCGAGCACCAGCCCGCTCTCGAAGTTCTCGCACTTCAAATAATGCGCGGCTGCGTCTTCGAGCGCCTTCTTGGGCACCAGGCCGATGATTTCGCTCCCGGCGATGGCTACGCCGCGCGCGGCGGCCTCACGCGCCACCGCATCGAACACCACATGCAGCGGAGTCTGCTCGAAGTCCGTCAGATTCATGGACACCTGGGCCAGCCCGCGTGCGGCTAGCGGCAGCCCCAGCGCCTTCACGCAAGGCATTCCGCCCGATGATGCGCGGATCTTTCGCGCGATTTCCCGCGCCACCTCGACGTCGTCGGTGGCCAGATTGATATTGAACGCGATCAGGATCTTGCGCGCTCCGATAATACAGGCGCCAGCCGACGGATGCAGCGCGGGGCCGCCCAAATCCGGCGCCATATTCGGATTCTCGAAGCCTCCGCGCCGGACCTTTTCGAGCAGCCGGCGATCCTTGCTCATGGCCGCGGCTTCGTAGAAGTACACCGGCACTCCCAAACGCTTCCAAACCTTTTCGCCGGTCTGCCGCGCGATCACCACGCACTCGGCCAGCGTCGAGCCTTCCAAAGGCACGAACGGCACCACGTCGGCCGCGCCCATTCTGGGATGCACGCCCCGGTGCTGGCGCAAGTCGATGCGCTCAACTGCCGTCTCGATGCCACGCAGCGCGCCCTCCGACACCGCATCCGGCGGCCCGGCGAACGTGATTACGCTCCGGTTGTGATCGGTGTCCATTTCCGAGCGCAGCACCACCACGCCGGCCGAGGACGCGATGGCGTCTTGAATGGCGCGCACGGTAGCCGCCTCCCGGCCTTCGGAAAAATTTGCGACACACTCGATGAGGGGGGCGCTCAGCGATCCGGCCACTTCACCGCGGACCTTTCCACCCGCACCGTCCCTCGTATCATCACCAGGTTCATCAGGTTCACTCCCAGATGATACGGCAACTCCCGATAATCCGGCACGCCCAGAATCGCCAGGTCCGCGCTCTTGCCCGCTTCGATGGACCCTACGCTGTGCGCCCGCCCGATGGCATACGCGCCGTTGATGGTGCAGGCGGCGATGGCCTCCGCGGGCGTCATGTCCATGGCGCGGCACGCCAGCGCAATAGTGGTCTGCAGATTGGGCGGGTTAGCGCCGCTAGCCAGTGCAATCGAGGCGCCACGGTCGATCAGCATGCGTGCCGGTGGGTAACACGCAGTTCCCCGCTCAAAAGCGACAGCAGGCGAGAGCGTAGCGATGCTTTCGGATGCGAACTCGGCCAGCTTGCGCCGCCGCACCATCGGCAACAGACGCTCGGCGGCCTCCATGGAAAGGCCGTCGACGTCAAACATCGAGACCAAGGTCAAGGGAAGTTCGCGCAGTGCCGCGTGGACGCGCAGAATCTTCAGGTCGGCGGATTTAACCCCTATTGCGCTGGTACCGCAACGCACCGCCTCTTGCACTCCGCGCAGCGCCAGACTCTTCAACGCGCGTGGCGATAGCTCATGGGTCGCGCCGGCAACCAGATGGACATCGCTATCTACAAAACCCGGCATCACCACCGAGGCGCTGGCGTCGATTTCTTCCGCGCCCCGCGCCACAGCGAGATTCTCCAACCGCCGGCTGGGGCCAACTTCGGCGATCACGCCATCCGCGATCAATACCGCGCCGTCCTGAATAATTCCCAGATTTCTGAGATCGGTCCCGCGCCGGGGACCGCTGGGACCGCGCAACGTCAGCAACTGCCGCGCACCCCGCACCAGCGTAATTTTCCGCATTTTCGGCAAATGCCGCCCTTTTAGCCTACACCCAGCGCGAGAATATTCAGGCCGATTCCGAACTACACCGCATGCTAGTGTATTGGCGTGAAGAAGCCGCTGCCCGGTACGGATCTGAAAAAGCGTCCGCTCAAGACATTGGAGCGCGTGCTTTCGAAGGCCGGCTTGGGATCCCGAACCGAAGCCCGCAAGTGGATTGGCGCGGGCCGCGTCAAAGTGAATGGAAAGTTGATTCAGACCCCCGATCACTGGGTGGATCTGGCGCGCGACCGGGTGACTCTGGACGACCAGCCTGTCAAAGCATCCGAGAAGATTTACCTGCTGCTGTACAAACCCACCGGTTACATCACCTCTTTCAAAGATCCCGAAGGCCGGCCCACGGTTTACGATCTCGTCCAAGACGCCGGACGCTGGGTGGTCCCGGTGGGCCGGCTGGATCTGGATACCAGCGGATTGCTGCTGCTCACGAGCGACACGCGCTTCGCCGAACGCATCACCAACCCGGATTACAAAGTTCCCAAAACGTATCTGGTGAAGGCGTCCACATTGCTGAGCGAAGAACAACTTCAGCAATTGCGCGACGGCGTGGTGCTCAGCGACGGCCCCACCCAGCCCGCGCTGGTAAAGCGCGTCCGGGATTCCGCGAAATATTCGTTCATCGAAATCACCCTCCACGAAGGACGCAACCGGCAGGTGCGACGCATGCTCGAAGCTATCGGAAGCAAGGTGCTGAAGCTGGTTCGCATCCAGATTGGAGGCTTGCGGATTGGAGAGCTTCCCATCGGCCGTTATCGCGAGCTTACGCCCACCGAAGTAGCTCTGCTCGACAAAGGAACCAGCCGGGGAACCGGCAGCCAGCGGATGGCCAGCGGCAAATAAACAGCGGCGAAAGCCAGGCCGCAGCCCAACAGAACCAGCAGTGCGTTTTCTCTTGCGAGCGACAGGCGCACCACGGCGGAAAACAAGCCGGCGGCCAATGCCAGAAGCGCGAGCTTTGCGATATCGCGCAACAAAACAAGATCGCGCGCGGTGACGCCCAACAGGCGCAGGAAATGGATGGTCATCACCGCTCGTTCGATCACGGCCACTGCCACCACCACCACGATCACACCCAGCAACCCCAGGCGCGCGGTAAAAAGCCACAGAGCCGCAATCAAGCCCGCGGCCAGAACCAGACGCAGCCGCAACAGAAAATATCGTTCGCGTTCAAAGGCCCGATACAACGGATCCAACAAAAGAATCCCCAGAGGCAGCAGCGTGAGATTCACCGCGAAAATCGGCCAGCTATCCGTGAAACGGGCCGTGAACAAAACCCGGATGAACTCGCGTCCCGCCACCAGCAGAAAGACGTATACCGGAAAGTAGACCGCTGCCAGTTTCCGCGCCGCGCGCGCCAGCAAAAGAACAATCTCACGCGGTTCGTTCTGCTTCTGCAAAATGCTGACGCGCGTGATGAGCACCGAATTGGTCGCCTCCCAAATCAGGCCCATCAGCGGCAATTGCAGGGTGCCGAGCGAATAGACCGCGAACAGAGCCGGTCCAAAACGATTCGACACGAAGTAGTTGTGCAGATCGGTCTGCACGATCATCAGCAGGGCCGCTCCACCCAGGGGAAGCGCATAAGACAATTGATCGCGCAGCATGGCCCAATCGAACGCGCGCCAGAATCCGGAAAAGCGGGACTCCAGGTAGCACCCCAGCACCACGGTCTGCACCAAGCCATGCAAAACCGCCGCGGCCAGCAGCGACCCGAGCGTTCCAAAAAACAACACGGCCCCGACGAAGATCAGCGCGCGCGACGCCTGGATTCCGATGATGAATGCCGAGGCCAGCCGCACCTCGTCGTTCGCTACCGGAGCGATGTCGAGAAAGGCTCCCGTGATCCAAAACAAAATAGTGGCGCCGATCCAGCCCGAATACCGCGCCAGGCGTGCGTCATGAAAGATGGCCGTCAGAATAGAGGGATAGAGCAGCAGCGCGCCGCATGCCAGCGCGCCAATCACAACATGAAACAGCACAATGTTCAGGACAGTTTCCCGCTGCCGCGTCTTCTCCCGAGGCAGGAAATAAAACGCGCTCATGGGGACGCCCAGCGGAAGCACCGTCATGGCCGTTGTCACCACCAGAAATGCCTGCTTAAACAGCCCGTACTGCTCTCGATCCAGGCGGCGGACCAGCAACAGCGGTAATGCGATGCTGAACGCGAAGCCCACGGTTTTGGCGAAAGTCAGCCAGGATACCCGCCAGGTCAGCGATTCAGCCTCCGATGCCGCACGCCGCGTTCGCGTTCTGTTGATCGCGCCAACGCTCGACATCATCGGCGGTCAATCCGTTCAAGCCGGCCAGTTGCTCGGTTGCTTCGCAAATGAGCCCTCCGTTGCAATTGAGTTTCTTCCCGTGAATCCCCGGCTGCACCGGGCGCTGAGCATGAAGTACGTGCGCACGTTGATTACTCTCGCTTTTTATCTCGCGCGGCTGGCATTCTCCATTCGCGGCGCTGGCGTTTTACACATTTTTACGCCGGGTTATTTCGCGTTCTATCTGGCCCCCGTTCCCGCGCTGCTGCTGGCGCGCATGCTAAGGAAGCCAACCATCCTCAACTATCACGACGGACGCGCCGGGGATCACCTGGCACATTGGCCCATGGCGCGGCGTCTGATGCGGCTTGCCACCACCATCGTGGTGCCCTCCGATCATCTGGTGGAGGTCTTCGCCCGCTTCGGGCTGCGCGCCACCCGCATTCACAATGTCGCCGAAACAGAATGGCTGCCTTATCGCCACCGGGACCTGCCCCGTCCTGTTTTCCTTCACAATCGCGGCCTCTCCGCCGAGTACAATCCGGCCTGCACGCTCCTCGCGTTCGGCATCATTCAGCGACGCTACCCCACGGCACGGCTGACCGTGGCGCACGATGGACCGCTGCGTCCACAGCTCGAAACATTGGCCCGAACGCTCGGCCTGCGTCAAACACAGTTCGTCGGTTCCGTTTCGGCGGAACAAATGGCCGCGTTGTATCACGCCGCCGACATCTATCTAATGAGCCCCAATGCCGACAACATGCCGCTCTCGCTGCTCGAATGCTTCGCCGCCGGGCTGCCTGTGGTTGCGAGCCATGCGGGCGGTGTTCCCGATATGATCCGGGATGAAATGAACGGCCTGCTTTTCGCACCTGACGATCACCAGACCATGGCCGTATGCGCGCTACGCCTGCTCGAAGAGCCCGGCCTCGCGTCCCGTCTGGCGGAGAACGCCCGTGCCCAGTGCGCGCGGTATTCGTGGTCGCGAATCGGCCCGCAATGGATGGCGCTCTATCGCCGCCTTTCGACGGGCTCCATCAATTCCGTATAAATCTCCTCCATGCATCGCGCCGACTCGCCGATGGAGAACTGCTGGGCCGTCGAGCGCGCTCCCTCAGCCAGTTGCTCGCGCAACACCCGGAGCTCGGCCAGCGTTTCAAGAACACTGCTCAACCCTTCGACGTCGCCCGGCTCGAAGAGCATGCCGTTCCTGCCGTGCCGGATCAACTCCGGAGTACCGCCCACTCGGGAAGCCACTGGACAACAGCCGCATGCCATGGCTTCCAGCAGCGAATTCGAAAGCGCTTCCGAGCGTGACGGCAGCACGAAAATGTCGATCGCGCGCAGCCATTGGGCGACGTCACCAGTGGCTGGAACGAACCTGCAATCGTCAGCCAGGCCGCTGGCGTCCACCCGCAAACGCAGGTTCGCGAGCATGGAACCACTCCCCACGATCAGCAGCCGCCATCCCGGCCGCTTGACGCGGGCGAAGGCTTCGATCAAGGTTCCTAAATCCTTCTCCGGCCGCAGCGCGCAGACCACGCCGATGGTGAATGGATTTTGCGGCGGCGAATCGCGCTCCGCTTTCGCGGGGCTCGAACGCGTCCAGATCCACGCCGTTATAACAGAGCCGGATCCGCGCGCTCGGAACGCCTTCGTCTTTCCGCAGGTGCCGGCCTACAAATTCGCAGTTCACGACAATTGCATCGGACATACGATCGGTCATGCGAATCCAGCGGAGGTATTTGCGCGGTATTAACGAACGATGGGAGCGCTGGCTGGACACCACCACTGCGCGCGTCCCCAAGCGCGCAACGGGAACGGCGAACAGCGTCGTTGGATAATCGAAGGTGTGCACCAGCCGGATGCCTTGCTGCCGGATGTAGTCGGCAAGCCTCCAGGCTTGGCAAATCGCGCCGAACGACGCGAACGAGTCCACCGGAAAGTGGACGATCGGCACACCCCTGGCGGCGAGCTCCGCGTTGCGGATCCCCTGCGGGCGAAAGCATCCAACGTGCGGGATAAATCGCGAACGATCCAGCGTCTTCGCAATCTCGGTCATCTGGCGTTCGCTGCCCCCGAGATCGAGCTCGCGGGCCAGCAACAACACCGGCCAAGCCATTGAGTTGCCTAAAGGCTTAGTTTATCGCGCCGCACTCCCCATCCCTCGGCCGGACGATCCGCGACGTACTTGTAAAAATGTTGTAAACATCTCGCCAAACTTAACCATTTCACAGACCCGAGCGGCCGCCCTCTGCTAAAGTTTCGACAAGGTCGGCATGGAAACTATTCTGGTGATCGATGACGACCAGGGCCTGCGCGACACACTGTGCGTCATGCTCGAGCGCGAGGGGTTTGAGGCCGTGCTGGCCGATGACGGCGACTCCGGTTTCGAGCGCGCCATCACACTGAAGCCCCACCTGATCCTGCTCGACCTGCGCATGCGCCGCTGGAGCGGAGCCGAATTCTGCAAGCAACTGCGCGCCTGCGGAATGACCACGCCGCTCATCGTGTTGAGCGCGGCCGCGCGTGAGATCGACAAAGTACAGCTGCTTGAAATCGGCGCCGACGATTACATGGTGAAGCCGTTCGGGGTGCGCGAATTGCTGGCCCGCATCCGCGCCGTGCTGCGCCGCACGTCCCCTGAAGACACCAAAGTGCTCGAGTTCGGGCAGGTGGAAGTGGACCTCACGCGGCGCATCGTCCAGCGCTCGGGCCGGGAATTGAAGCTCACGCGCGCCGAGTATAATCTGCTGACGTATTTCCTCCAAAATCCCGATCGCGTGCTGACGCGCAAGACCATCTTGAATTCGGTCTGGGGATACGATTATTGCCCGAATACACGCACGGTGGACGCCCACGTGGTGCGGCTGCGCCAAAAGCTGGAGCCCGAGGCCGCCCGGCCGCGCCACTTCCTCACCGTGCATGGCGTAGGTTACCGCTTCCTGCCAACTCCCGGCTAAGACTTTTCGCCTGTCGCCCGATGAGCAAGGCGTCAGGAGAATTTCATGATCAACAGCGTGACTAGCAATGCGCAAACCGCGCAGGTGCAGCAAACCCACCAGCACCAGCAGCAAAATGTCCAAACACAGAAGAAGAACGAGCCAGATCCGCAAGACTCGGTGGTGCTGAGTAAGCAAGCTTCCGGATCGACGGACGTCGATCACAACGGCGAGAGCCACTGATATCAGCGATAGTGATCGGGTCGATCGCCAGGGGCTGCCGAGGCCGAGGGTGGCCCCCAATTTTGCTTACTCATAGCGCAGAGCTTCCACCGGCGCGATCGATGTCGCCGCTTTGGCTGGGTACAGGGTGGCGATCAAGCTCACAAATATGGCCGCGACGGCGATCCAGATGGCATCCTCCCAGCGCGGATTGAAGGGCACGTAGCTCAGCGAATAAACACTTTCATCCAGACGCAACCAGCGGTAATGGTCGGCGAGAATCGAGAGCGAGTAGCCCAGCGTCAGGCCGATGGCGGTTCCCACCGCGCCGATCAGCACACCCTGCAGCATGAAGATACGCCGGATCTGACGATGCGTGGCGCCCATGGACATCAGCACCGCGATATCGCGGTTCTTTTCCATCACCATCATGATCAGCGTGATCAGGATATTGAGAGCGGCCACAATTCCGATCAGGCTAATGGTGACGATGGTGACTTTGCGCTCGGTGGCGAGAGCGTCCAGGATCTGGTGATACTGCTCCATCCAAGTGTTCGCCACGAGCGCGGGGCCCGTTATTTTTTCAGCCTGCCTGGCTATTTCCGGGGCCTGGTAGATATCGTCCAGATGCAGCTCGATGGAATTGACCACGTTGCCTTCGCTGAAGATAGCTTGTGCGGAAGCGAGAGAGGTGAAGGCCCAGTAGGAGTCCACCTCATAGAAGCCCGATTCAAAAATCCCCACCACGCGGTATCGAAATGGCTGGGGAATGCGCAGCTCCGGTCCGAAAAATTCAGGCCGGGAGGAAACGATGCTTACCACGCTGTTGAGCAGCATGCCGGTACTTTGCGCCAGTTTGGAACCAAGGATAATGCCGGGGAATCCACTGGTATCTTTTAGCCTTTCAAACGATCCCTGCTTCAAATGTTTCAGCATGTCCGGGGGATCGTCCAGCGGAATGCCCTTGATCTCCGCCCCTCCGGCCTGAAGCGGGCCGATCAGCAGAACCGTACCGTACAGATTGGGCGCCACGCTGACCACATGTGGAAGCTGGCGCAATTTTGGATCGAGCGCCCGCCAGTTGGCAATTCCCTGGTCCGGATCTTTTTCGAGAATCATCACGTGGGCCGTGGCGCCCAGCAAGCTGCGCTGCAGCGTATCGCGAAATCCATTGTTGATCGCGATGCCGATCACGAGCGCCGCCACTCCGGCCGCGACGCCCGCGATCGAAATCACGGTAATCACCGAAATGACCGCCTGCTTGCGTTTGGCGCGCAAATAGCGGCTGGCGATGAAGAGCTCGAAGGTCTGTGCGCTCATCCGGCTATTCGATTGGACGCAGGAGAGGAAACAAAATTACGTCGCGAATGGAGCGCGAATTGGTCAGAATCATGGTGAGCCGGTCGATGCCGATGCCTTCACCACCGGTGGGCGGCAGGCCGTAGGACAAGGCTCGGACGTAATCCTCATCCATCTGATGCGCCTCCGTGTCGCCCTTTTCGCGCCTGGCAAGCTGCGCTTCAAAGCGCCGGCGCTGCTCGCGCGGATCGTTCAGTTCGGTGAAGGCGTTTCCGATTTCCATGCCAGCGGCAAAGATTTCGAAACGCTCCACAAATTCCGGATCGTCCGGTTTGTTCTTGGAAAGCGGCGAGATTTCGACCGGATAATCGTAGATCATGACCGGTTCAAAGAGGTTCGGCTCCACGTCGCGCTCAAAAGCTTCCACCAACGCATGGCCCTTCAGGCTGGCATCGCCCACCGCTTCGCGCATGGATTGCCGGCGGATATTGCCGAAATCCAGCTTCCGTCCTTGATACTCCACTTCCGTTCCGCCGGTGGCGTCGATCGCGGCCTGACGCAACAGGTCCGCGGAGAGATCCATCATGCCGTGATAGTCCGTGTAGGCCTGATAAAACTCCAGCATGGTGAACTCCGGATTGTGGTGCGTCGAGATCCCTTCGTTGCGGAAATTGCGGTTGATTTCGTAGACGCGCTCCAAGCCGCCCACCACCAGGCGCTTCAAATACAACTCAGGCGCGATGCGCAGATACAGATCGATGTCGAGCGTGTTGTGATGCGTGGTGAACGGCCGGGCAGCGGCGCCGCCGTAGATGGACTGCAGCATCGGCGTCTCCACTTCGAGGAAGCCTCGGGATTCGAGCTGCCTGCGCAGCGAAGCTACGATTTTCGCGCGCGTGACAAACACCTTGCGCACTTCCGGATTCGAGATCAGATCGAGATAGCGCTGTCGGTAACGCGTCTCCACGTCTTCCAGACCATGCCATTTCTCGGGCATCGAAAGCAGCGTTTTCGCGAGGAAATACAGGTGTTCTACGTGAACGCTCAATTCATTGGTCTTGGTGCGAAACAGGTAGCCTTCCACGCCAATCAGGTCGCCCAGATCGAGCAGTTGATAGAGCGCGTATTCCTTTTCGCTGAGCGCATCTTTGCGCACGTAGATCTGAAGCTGCTCGCCATTCTGCATCAAGTGCGCGAAGCCGGCCTTGCCCATGCGGCGAATGGTCATGATGCGGCCGGCGACGCGAACCTGTACACGTGGCTCTAGCTGTTCAGCAGGCTTTTCGGCGTACTCGGCCAGGACTTGCGGAATGGTGTGGCTGAAATCAAACCGGTGGCCATACGGCTGGAAGCCGAGCGCTTCAATTTCGGCGATGCGTTGGACACGCTGCTCGTACAAATCGTCTTCGAGAGACATTCTTCACTATGCCACAAGTATAATTGACCGGCGGTCTAATCCAGGTCGAAAGCCGTTTCGTAATTGCTCTTCAGGCTCGGGTCCTGGTCCTCTTTGCGCAGGAAGCAATTGCCGATCGCCAGCGTTTCGATTTCCGTTCCCATGAAGCAGTGGAAAGCGTCTTCGGGTGTGCACACGATGGGCTCGCCGCGCACGTTGAAGCTGGTATTCACGATAACGGCACAACCGGTGCGTTGTTCGAAAGCCGAGATCAATGCATGATAGCGAGGATTGGTTTCTCGATGAACGGTCTGGATGCGAGCGGAATAGTCGACGTGGGTGACGGCGGGAATATCGGAGCGCGGGATGTTGAGCTTCGCGATGCCGAAGAGGTTCCGCTCTTCTTCCGACATGCATCGGCGGCGATGCTCCACCACATCAGCTACCAGCAGCATGTAGGGGCTGTCGGTGTCGAGTTCGAAATAATCGGCCACGCGCTCGCGCAGCACCGACGGCGCAAAGGGCCGGAATGACTCGCGATACTTCACCTTGAGGTTGAGCACGCTCTGCATGGATGGCGACCGGGCGTCGCCCAAAATGGAACGCGCTCCCAGCGCGCGAGGGCCAAATTCCATGCGTCCCTGAAACCATCCGAGCGCTTTTCCTTCGGCCAATGCGTCCGCCGATTTTGCGGTGAGCTCGCACTCGCACAGCGTTTGGAAGCGGGCGCCGGCGGTGCGCAGGCGCTGCTCGATTTCGTCTTGCGAAAATTCCGGGCCAAGGTACGCCCCATGCATGCTGTCGTGACAAGCGTCGACGGTTCGCGGCTGATTGTGGAACTGGTAATGCGCGGCGAGCGCGGCGCCCAGCGCTCCTCCGGCATCACCCGACGCGGGCTGAATCCAGATGTTTTTAAAATGTCCGTCGCGCAGCACCTTGCCATTGGCCACGCAGTTGAGCGCCACACCACCTGCCAGGCAGAGATTCGGCACGCCTGTTTCCGCTGCGAGCGATCGCGTTAGACGAAGAATCACTTCTTCGAGCGCTGCCTGGATGGATGCCGCGATATCCATGTGCTGCTGCGTCAACTGTTCGGACGGCTTGCGCGGCGGTAGGCCGAAGAGCCGATGAAAGCGAGCATTGGTCATCGTCAGGCCGGCGCAGTAATTGAAATAATCCAGATTGAGATGGAAGGAGCCGTCGGGCTTGAGGTCGATCAAGTGATCGAAGATTTGTTTGGTGAACTTCGGCTCGCCGTAGGGCGCCAGGCCCATCAGTTTGTATTCCCCGGAATTCACCTTGAAGCCCGTGTAGTACGTGAACGCCGAATAGAGCAGCCCGAGCGAATGAGGAAAATGGATTTCCTTCAGGATCTCGAGACGATTGCCGCGGCCGTGAGCCACCGAAGTTGTCGCCCATTCGCCCACCCCATCCATGGTCAGGACGACAGCCTCATCGAACGGTGAAGGAAAGAAGGCGCTGGCCGCATGGCTCAAGTGGTGTTCGGTGAAACGAAGCTTGGCGGCCCAATCGACGCCAGGAGAAAGGTCTTTGAGACGGGCTTGGAGCAGATCCTTCTGGAAGAGTTTCTCGCGAATCCACAACGGCACTGCCATGCGGAAGGAGGAATATCCCGAAGGTGCGAACATCAGATACGTTTCGAGCAGGCGTTCAAATTTTAGAAATGGTTTGTCGTAGAAGACGACGGAATCGAGAGCTTCGGGATTCAATCCGCCGGCTTCCAGGCAATAGCGGATGGCGTTGGCGGGGAAACTTGCGTCGTGCTTCTTGCGGCTGAACCGCTCTTCCTGAGCAGCCGCGACGATCTCACCGTCCACCACCAGCGCGGCCGCGCTGTCGTGATAGAACGCTGAGATACCCAGAATGTTCATCGGGCTAGAACAGGGTGTAGATGAAGGGCGCGACGGCTGAAATCTTGGTGAGGATCAGCAGACCGCCCAAGACGATCATCATCAGAAAAATGGGCAGCAACCAGAATTTCTTCCGCTCGCGCATAAAGGACCAAAGCTCGATTAATGTGGACACGGCTGTTTCCTCAAGATGACCTCCTAAAACTGCCTCGACATGCTTTCGGGCGTCGGGCCCGGAGGTTGCCTGGGAATCCAATAGCTGGGCGCTCCTGGAGCGGCCCGCAAGCGGAGGAAATCCTTCCCCATCCGGCGTAGCACCCAACCGAACGGCGTAAAGACGAGATAGAACAAGATGCCGAGGACTACTGGATTGACAACGCCGTGCAGCAGCGAGCCGAGAGCAGTCCAAGCGCGGTTCAATGGCGCGAGCAGTTTCGGCGCGGCCAGCGCAGCCACAAGAAAGAGGAAGCTGAATGGCAAGGGCCAGCGGCGCACGGAATGCCCTCGCACGAGAGGGAGCAGCGCGATGAGTGCAAAGAACGCGGCGAAGACCAGGCCGAAGGTCCGGTTGGAGGAAGGCTTCACGGCGTCCTGGGGTACCGGACTCAGGACGGCGCTGAGCGCGGCGCGATCAGAGTTTGCCGGCGCGCTCATTATTTCCTCCTACCGCCAGGGGCAGCGGCTCAATCCACTGCGCCAGCAAGCGATTCAATTGCTCATTGGGATGCCCGTCCGATAGCCGCAAGCGCTTGTCCTTCATTTCCGGGCGGTCACAATCGATAAAGCGGATGCCGCGCGATCGAACAAATCCCAGATAATCCCGGCGCTCGACGGGCGCCATATCGAACAGAATCACGGTGAATTTTCCGCCCGCCGCCTGTACGGTTTCGTTCATTTTCACGAGCAGGGCTTCGGTAATCGCGCGCTTGTTGTGCACCCGCGGATAGGATGCGATGCGTTCCACATAATCCTGCGCGAGCGCGGCGGTGCGCAGCCAGCGGCTCACCGGCCATACCATTTCGCCAGGCGACTGTTGCGCGCGCAGCGTGCCACCCACCAAGCCCGCGTAGGGGAAGAACAAACCCGGCGGAGGCTGTTTCACGATTCGAATCCAATCGGGTTCGGCGACGTTCCGGCCCTCGTGAAAACTATTGAACAAATAGAAGACCGAGCATGGGCCGCGGACGTATTTGGCAATCGCAAGACGGATCGCCAGGTACGACTGGTAGGTTCCATAATCGGCCGTGCCGAAGTTGGAAATCGCCAGCTCGGGATGGTTCTTCTGCACCAGCCACGCGAACGTTTGCTGGTTCGAAAGCCCGAAACCTTGCACGTAAGAATCGCCGAAGAAGAGCACTTGGGGGCTGGTGGCCGCGTCCGGAGCACCCTCCCGCTCGGACGTTGCGCGTCGGCCCTGGCTCCAGTTTGTGTAGCGGAAGGGAGTATTGCGTTCGGGATCCACCAGGTCGAACTGGCCTTCGCGGTTCCTCCATCCCAGATCGGGATCGGGGGCATATTCGGAATCGTCTCGAGAGATGTGGAGGGTCTGCCACCAACTTGGGTAGCCGCCAAACCAAAGAATACCCTCAGCGCCAGCCAGGCCGATGGTCAGAGCGATCAAGCGGGCGGCGATGACGATAGAGCGCCTAGGTTGTTTTGGGGATTCCGCCACTGCACGGAATATCGACCGAGATCATTGAAAGCATTAGGGATTGGGGGAGGCGATGTCCTCTCGGACATCGCTGGGGTTGGGGATTGGGGACCAGGCACGCGGTGGGCGGTTGGGGCTGGAGCGGTGAATGTGAGGTGAGTCAAAGGTTCAGCGCTTATTCGGGATGACGATCCAACTCTGGGACACCCGAATAGAGGGCGAGCCGGTGGTGGGAGGAGTTCAGAGGTTCGACGACATATTCGGGGCGCGCTGCGCCGGTCACCGCGAGGCGGTCTTTTGCCGGTAATCGCGCGCGGCACGGCGCAGGACGCGACCGGGACTGGCCGGGTTCAGGACGAGGTCCACGAAAGCCTCCGTTTCCCGAGCGGTCATCACGAGCGTGGCGCGCCACTCGATGGTTCGCTCGGCGGCGATTTCGGCGCTGTGGAGGACAAAGTCAGTCATGGAGCGGCCCTCAAGGTCGGCGGCGCGTTGGATGAGTAGCTTTTGCTCCGCGTTGAGACGGGCGTCGAAGCGGTAGGTCTTGCTTCGTGGGGTCGACGGCTTGGCGGTCCGATGGCCCATGGATTAAACCGTGGTGGTTTCGGCGACCTGGCCGGCGTAACGCCGGTCGACGTAATTATTCAGAATGTCGATAAATTCCGCGACAATGCGGTCGCCGCGCAGCGTGCAGGAGAGCTTGCCATCGATATAGACGGGCGCCACCGGTTCCTCGAACGTGCCGGGCAATGAGATGCCGATGTGCGAGTGCTTGGATTCGCCCGGGCCATTGACCACGCACCCCATCACCGCCACCTTCATCTCCTCCACTCCGGCATAACGTTCCTTCCAGTTGGGCATCTGGTCGCGCAGGTAATTCTGGATCTGATCGGCCATGTCCTGGAAGAATGTGCTGGTGGTGCGGCCGCAGCCGGGGCAGGCGGTGACCTGCGGAGTGAAATGGCGAAGCCCCAGCACTTGCAGGATTTGCTGCGAGACGATCACTTCGTCGGTACGGTCGCCGTTGGGGAGCGGCGTAAGCGACGCGCGAATGGTGTCGCCGATACCTTCCTGCAACAGCACCGAGAGCGCAGCGGTGGTGGCGACAATGCCTTTCGATCCGAGGCCGGCTTCGGTGAGCCCGAGGTGCAGCGCGTAATCGCACTGGGCGGCCAGCTTGCGATAGACCATGATGAGATCCTGGACGCCCGAGACTTTGGCGCTGAGGATGATCTTGTCGCGGCCGAGCCCATAGCTTTCGGCGGCCTGCGCGGCCAGCAGACCGCTGGCGACGATCGCGTTCATGGTGACTTCCATCGCGTCCAGCGGCTCGGCGAGGCGCGAATTTTCGTCCATCATGCGCGTGAGCAGCGCTCCATCGAGCGACCCCCAGTTGACGCCGATGCGCACCGGGCGATTGTGCTCCATGGCCACTTCGATCATGGTGCGGAAGTTGTCGTCGTGCTTCTTGCCGATGTTGACGTTGCCGGGATTGATGCGGTATTTCGCGAGGGCGCGAGCGCAGTCGGGGTACTTCTTCAAGAGGATGTGACCGTTGTAGTGGAAGTCGCCGATGATGGGGACGCGAACGCCGAATTTATCGAGCGTGTCGACGATTTTTGGGACCGCCTGGGCGGCGGCTTCGGTGTTTACGGTGACACGCACGAGCTCGGAGCCGGCCTGGGCCAGCGCCATCACCTGGTTGACGGTGGAGGCGGTGTCGGCGGTGTCCGTATTGGTCATGGACTGGACCACGATGGGGTGGTCGCCGCCCACCCAAACGTCGCCGATTTTGACGGGCACAGAAGTGCGCCGAGGAAGTGCAGCCATTGGGCCTCCGTGAAAATTACATTGTAGCGTGTGGGGTTCGTAGTGAACTAGGATCATAGGAAATCTTGAGGTCACGAACTGTGACCTCAAGTTTCGTGGGTCAGGGACGAAGGGACGGTATGCCCAACTGGTTGCAGATCTTGATTGCGACCCCCTCTGCGATTTCGGTGCGTTCGAAGGTGATCGATTAGCTCGCGGCGCTTCAGTGCTTCGACGCACCAGCCTCGACCGAAAGGGGAAGCAATTCGATCAGGTCGGCATCGGCGGCCGTCGCCTCTGGATTCGGAACTGGGAGTGCCTTTCCCTCCTCCAGATGCATCTGTGCGATATCCTCGAGCGCGCTCGCGATCATGACGCGCGCATCGGCGAGGTCGAAGCCTTGGCTGAGGACGCCGGGGAAGTCGAGAACCTCGGCCACCACCATACGGTCATCCCCGCGAGGCAAGTGGTAGGCTACGTGATAGCGCAGCATTGCTTTTAGCATAGCGCGCACGCGTCAGGAGAGTGACGAGCCATGAGCAACGATCCGATGCGGGCGGCGGCCAAGAAGCTTCAACGGCGGATCGAGAAGAACCTGGCAGAAATTAGCGAGAAACTGTATCGCCTCATCGGCCCCCAGTAGGCGTTCACAGGATTGTGAACGCGGCACGCTGAAGCGTGCGCCACGCTAGAATCACAAGATGAAGCGAATCTGGATGCTGGCTGGGTTTGTGGCCTTGCTCGCGTTGGGCTTTGCGATTACGCGCGGCGATGCGCAGCCCAACACGATGAAGCTGATCGCGCCCGGTGTGTGGTTCCGCGAGGGCGACCTGGTGAATCAGGATCATTGCAACAACGTCATCATCGAGATGAAGGACTACCTGATTGTGGTGGACGCCAATTTTCCGAGCGGCGCGCGGCTGGCGTTGGCGGATGCCAAGAAGGTCTCGCCGAAGCCGGTGAAGTTCGTCTTCGATACCCATCATCATGGCGATCACACGTACGGCAACGCGGTGTGGACCGGGGCAGGTGCAACCACCATCGCATATCAGGGCGTGGCTGAAGAGATGAAGCGCTACGAGCCGGCGCGCTGGAAGATGGCGATGAAGGAGCGCAAGGACGTGGCGGACATGCATCGCGATAGCGTAGAACCGCCGCAGCAAACCTTCACCGACAGTCCGCACGTGATCACGGATGGAACCAGGCGCGTGGAGTTCTATCATTTCGGATGGGCACATACGCGCGGCGACGGCTTCCTGTATTTGCCTCAGGAGCGGGTGCTCTGCTCGGGCGATGCAGCGGTGAACGGTCCTTATAATTTCACCGGCGACGGGAACATCGGCAACTGGCCAAAGGTGCTGGATGGAGCGTTGCAGCTGAAGGTGGATCACGTACTGCCAGGGCACGGCGGCGCGGGCGGAAAAGAGATCCTGACCGGGCAGCGGGCGTTCATGATGGAACTGCGCAAGGCGGTGCAACAGGCCGTGGCGAGCGGAAAGAAGCTGGACGATCTGGTGAAAAAGAGCAACGGGAAACAAGTGGCCAGCCTGCAGTTACCCGCTTCGGTGAAAAATTGGGTGAGCGCCGATTCCCTGCCCGATCAAGTGAAAGACGCCTTTCACGAGGTAACCACGGGCAAGCCCGCCGGTGATTTGCCGCATTGACGGCCTGTTTCGGTGTAGCCTGTAACCGTATGGCGGCTGTTTCGGATTCCCCGCTGACGCGCGTCGTAGAACTGCGTCACCTGCATGGCGGAGATCTCGACCTTCTCCTCGACGAAGAGACGCAAGCCTGGCGCGAGACCCTGGATTGGGATTTTCGCGGGTCGGCCGGCTTGGTCCGGCGGTTCCTCGAAATACAGGCGCTAAACGGCTATGCCCTACTGATCAATGGATATCCGGCGGGATACTGCTACTACGTGGCGGAGGAACGCAAGGGGCTGATCGGCGATCTGTACGTGATGAAGGATTACGTCAGCGTACTGAACGAAGAGCGATTGCTCCAGGCGGTGGTCGGAGGGTTAATGAAGACGCCGCTGATTCGAAGAATCGAATCGCAATTGATGATGCTGCGGACGGGACCCAAGATCGCGCTTCCCGAGTCCAAATATGCCCGAACGTTCGTGCGGAATTTCATGGAGATCGACGCTGAAACAGCCGCGCGCCTGCCGGAGCGGCAACCGTCCCAGGCAGTGTTGTTCGACAGCTGGTCTGAGCGCAAACAGGATGAAGCGGCCACGCTGATTGCGAACGCATATCAGGGGCACATCGACAGCGAGATCAACGATCAGTACCGGTCGCCCGCGGGAGCGCGGCGCTTTCTGATGAACATCGTGCAGTTTCCGGGATGCGGGAGCTTCTTTCAGCCCGCGTCGTTTGTGGCCATCGAGCCGGGATCGGGGCGCCTGGCGGGCATCTGCCTGGCCAGCCTGGTGCAGGCGGATGTGGGACACGTGACGCAGGTGTGCGTTTCCAAGGCAGCACGAGGAACCGGCGCGGGTTATGAGCTGATCCGAAAGTCGCTCGAATCGCTCGCGAGGCACGGATGCCGCAAGGTGACGCTGACCGTGACGGGATCGAACGCGGAGGCCATCGGGCTGTACGAGCGCATGGGGTTCCGCAAAACCAGGAATTTTTCAGCCTTCGTGTGGGACACCTTCTGGGGACAAGTTTAATTGAGCGGCTTATAGACGTACATGCCGTCCAACACGGGCCCCGGGATGCGTTTTACCAGCCTATAGTGTTTTCGGATTTCTTCGAGTTGCGCGGCGGGCAGCGTGGATATTTCCACGTCGAGCGGGGGGTGGGGGGTGCGAACGTCTTCCATCAAAATGATGGTTGAGAAAGCGGATGCGGCGATATCGCGGCGCACCGGCTCCGGATCCACGGCGCCCGCGGAAACCAGCAAATTATAGAAAGCCATTTCGACGTCCAGCCGGCCGCGCAGGCGGACCACGGCATTGTAGTCGGCCGATAGGACCCGGCCGCCATCTGCGAGAGTGCTCTGGATCTCGCTTACCTCGACGCGCGACTGCTGCTCGCCCGCGAAGCGCATCACAAGCGCCGGGACGGTGGTGCGGTAATTCACGATCAGGAAAACGCCCAGAGGAAGCTGCAGCAGCGTAACCCAGGTCCGCGTGCGCCGGAAAGTCAGCGCAAAGAAATCGAGCGCGTGCAAACTCAGAGCGCTGCAGAGAATTAATAGGATGGTGAATTCGAGCTGATAGTTCAGGTCCGAGCCAACCTTGGGCGCCGATCCTAGAAACACCAAAGTAGCTAGGCCGAGGTACACGAAGGGCGCCGCGCCGGTCCGTCGAATTGCCCTGCGTGCACCCAGCGCAACCACCAGCATCAGCGGCCCCGCGACCAGCAGTGCGAAGCGCAGGTGCAAGGCCAGCTTGTGGAGGGAGTAAGGATTCAGATTGGCGCGAACCGTATCGGCCAGGAAGCGCCCGCCCAAAGCTCGGTCGAGTGAGAAGACGATGATCGCAGCGGCGGCCAGGCAGCCTGCGGCGAACTTCATGGCTGTCATTTTGCGGCGCGTGAAAAAGAGCGCCAGGCAGATGGCCGCGGGGCATGCCAGCATGGTCTGCTTGGTAAAGAACGCGAGCAAGGCGCAGACGCCCGCCCAGATCAGCGTATTCTCGCCGAGTACGGCGTAGCGAGAGTAAAGATAGAAAGCCGTGAGCGCCCAGAAGAGCGCGAGCACATCCACCTGGCCAACCGTGCCCCAAACCCATAAGAGGGAGCTGGAAGCGCACAGCAGAGCACTCAGCGCGGCGCTATAGCGGTCGTTGGTATAGAGCAGAATCAAATACCAACTAAGCCCGACAATTCCGAGCGCCGCCGCGAAACTAATGACGCGGCCGGCAGTATAGATGGGCAAGCCGATTTTTTGGAGACCCGCATCGAGCAAATAGAACAGCGGCGTGTACGGGGCCACGGTGTAGGGGTAATGGTGGAAGTCGTAATAAAGAGTGCCATCGTGCACCAGCATGCTGGCATGGGCCGCCACCACGCATTCGCCTCCGGTGAAACTGTTCTGCGCCCAGAGGAGCAAACCCAGATGAGCTAAGATCCCGAGCCCGGCAACAACGGCGAAGACCAGCAGGACTCGACGGAATCCGAGTTCCGTCGCATTGGGATTGGCCGTTGGCGGTGCAGGCGCGATCGTGGACATGCGAGGCTTTCTGCCGTTTTATCGGCGGAAAGCGGCCCAGGCTACAGGACCCTACTTGCTGGCTGCCGTGGCAGGGGCTTGGACGGCGACTTGCACCTTGGCGGCTTTGTAATCGGCGACCAGGCGTTTAGCGATTTTGTCGGCTACGTCGGCGCTGGCGCCCATAAATTTGGCCCCCAGGCTCTCCGCGGTAGCGGACCAGATCACATTGCCATCCTTGCTCACGAGCCGGACCGTAGCGATGGCCTCGTGCTTGCGCTCCTCGGTGCGGCGGCTGTCGTTTTCACCAATGCTAAGACCGCCGGAGCGGTTGCTGCTACTACTCGCATAGTTACGCAGACCCTCGCTCGATCCGGAGCTGATCTGCGAGCGCGCATTGATGCCGTCGCTCGATTGGAAGGTATCGGTGAAAACGTCGTCGTCGCCCGCCCCTTTGAGGACCGCGTCGGCCTTGTCTTCATCTTCGGTGATGACGAACTGTTTAGAATTATGCAGGCTGGTCATGAGCAGGTCGCGGATTTGGAGCGCTGCATCGCCGCCCGTCAGGATCGCGATGTAAATGCGGCGAACCTTGCTCAGGTGCTGGGCGGCTTCTTCCTCGGGCGTGGGCTGCTCCAGGAAGGGCGCGAACAATAAGACGGCGTATAAAAACCAGGTCATCGGTCACTCCTATGTAAATCACGTATGCAACTCAGCCTTTACCGCTCTTCCGAGCGTCGTCGTCCTGGTATTCCACTTTGCGGCCGGTGCGCGCCTCCAGAACAACCAGCGTGGCGCGGATATCGTCCTTGTTGATTTTGAAAATCATGGCCTGCTGATGATCCTCCTCGTCGGAGTAGCCGACCGTCAGGAAGTGCGTCCGCTTCTTGGCGAGCAGGAAAAGCGGCGAAATGATTACGGCCACGATATAGCGGCGGTCCACTTTTTCCCCGTATTCCACCAGGTTGATCTTTTCGTAAGGGACTCGCCAGCTCGCCTTGCCTGAGTAAAAAACGAAAAACTGGGCATCCACCGCCTCAACGATTCCCGAACAGCCGGGTGGAATCTGCGTAATCGTGCCGCCCACGTATTGAGCACGGCCACCCAGATCGCGGGCTTGGCAGAACAGCGTGGCCAGGGCCCCGAGCACGGCGAGTTTTTTGGATGTCATACTGGAGATGTAAGTAGCAAGATCCCGCGGAAGTTCTCATCGGAAGTTTGCGCCTATGTTCGCCATGCACCAAAACAAAACCCAACAGGAAGAGCGCTTTGGCCAGTAATGTAGTGAGCGCTGCGCAATATGCGCGACGAGTAGCCCCGGAGTACTTCCGGCGTTATCGAGAAGAACGCAAATGCGCGGTGCCACCCGCGCCGTTTACGCCGCATCCCAAGCGCTGGGCCGATACCGGATTGCACGCGGCCTGGCTGGGCCACAGCACCGTGCTGCTAAAAATCGACGGATTCACCGTCCTGACCGATCCCATTCTGGGCGCACGCTGCGGAGTGCGCATGGGACCCGTGACAGTGGGGCTGCGCCGCTTGGTTGCACCGGCGGTGAGCCGTGCGCAGTTGCCGCACATCGATTTGATTTTGTTGTCACACGCGCATTTCGATCATTTCGACCTGGCCACGCTGCGCAGTTTGGAACGCGCTGGCACGGCTGTAGTGACGGCCAAATATACCAGCGATCTGCTGCGGACCCGGCGCTATCAGAGCGTGCAGGAAGTGGGCTGGAATGAGCGAGTGCGGGTGGGTCCGCTCTCCATTTTAGGCCTTCGCGTGAAACATTGGGGCGCGCGGATGCGATCGGACGTTCATCGCGGTTACAACGGATATCTGATCGAGAGCGGGCGGCATCGCGTGGTGTTTGGCGGAGACACGGCCTGGACGGATTCGTTCAAAACGGCGCGCGCGGCGAAGCCGGTGGATCTGGCCATCCTGCCCATTGGCGCGTATGACCCGTGGATTCATGTGCACTGCAATCCCGAGGAGGCCTGGCGCATGGGCGCCGATTGCGGCGCGGAGCATCTGCTGCCGGTGCATCATCAGACGTTCCGGCTGAGCCGGGAACCTTATCTCGAGCCGGTGGAGCGATTCGTTGCAGCGGCCGGCAACCATCCTGACCGGGTGATAGCGACGCGAGTGGGGCACGAATGGACGCTGGCGTAAGGATTTTCCGTGGCCTGGTTTCGCTGCTACTCGCAGTAGTCCCAGCGCTATTGGCGCAGAACGCTCGCGACATCGTGGCCAAATCCGTGGAACTGGATCAGTCCAATTGGCAGCGCATGAAGGACTACACCTGGATTGCGCGGCAGACCGATCGATTGTTGGATTCGAGCGGACAAGTGAAATCGCAAAAGATCGAAGAATGGGAGACGTTGGTGATTTCTGGGGAGCCGCACCGCCGGATGCTCCAGCGCAACGGTAAGGCGCTCTCGGCCGAGGAGCAGCGCAAGGAACAGGAGAAGCTGGATGAGGCCGTAGCTAAGCGGGAGCGCGAAACGCCCCAGCAGCGTGCGCGCCGCGAAGCCGATTTCGAGCACGAGCGCGAGAAGGATCGCGAGTTTCTGCGCGAGGTTCCAGACCTGTTCGATTTCAAGTTGCTGGGTGAAGAAAAGATCGACGGCCACGATGTGTGGGTAATCTCCGCCACGCCCAAGCCGGACGCGCATCCCAAGCGTGGCGATGCGAAGCCGTTGTTGAAGGTACAGGCCAAGGTCTGGATCGACAAGCAGGAGTATCAATGGGTGCGGTTGGAGGCGGAGACCACGGCGACCATTTCTTTTGGGCTGTTCATCGCGCGATTGAGTCCCGGCGCGAAGCTGATCTTTGAGCAGGAGCGGGTGAACGACGACGTGTGGCTGCCCAAGCGCGAAGTGGTGCGCGGCGCGGCGCGGCTAGGCTTGCTGAAGAAGCTGGCGGGCGAGGAAGAAATCACTTGGAACAATTACCGCAAATTCCAGGTAGATTCGAAGGTGGTGGCCACCGAGTAGGGTATGGTTGTTCGCAAATACATGCTCATTGCTTTGTTGACAGCGCTGACGCTGGGCGCGGCCGTCAAATGGCTGGAGTACCGCTCCTGGATTTCTCCCGAGGTACAGAACGAAAGCCGATTCATCCGAAGCTACGACCCAACGCCGGTTGTAAAGTCTTTCCGATCCGCGTGCTCGCCTTGGGGAGGACAGGTGGACATGTTTACTCAAGTGGCAACAGAGAGATCTGCTGGCGCAGGATACGTCCCCCTCTTCGGTTCACGCAAGGATGTTGAGCATCACCTGACCGTTAAACCTCAGTACTGCGGCAATCCGGATAACAATGCCGCCTTGTTGACCGCCCTTCATGAGGACGCATTAGCAGCTTTGCGAAACGCGGCGTGCTGGGTGTCCGACGATCGGCTAACGCTCGAAAGCGGCCTGCGACTCGCCTATCGCTGCGGCACGCGAACGAGCGGTATCGTGACTGCAGGGCCGCCGCAGGTGAAGAATTTGGGCGACCGTCCCCACCTGGTTCTGTCGGTGCATGTGGATGAGTATTGGGCAGTGCAGGGCTAGCGTGGCACGCTCGATTATTCAGCCCTCAACGTGACCGAGGGATCCACTCGCGCGGCTCGCCACGCCGGCGCCCAACATGCAATCCCCGCAACGATCGCGAACAGCCCAATCACGCCCAGATAGGTAATCGGATCCAGTTCCGAAATGCCGAAGACCAGCGTGATCAGAGTCTGGCTCGCGGCTGCCGCTCCACATAGTCCGATGACGATTCCGAGCAAGGTGAGCCGCATCCCCTGGCCCAGGATTAACGCCAGGATGCTGGCGCGCGATGCACCCAGCGCGGCTCGCACTCCAATTTCGCGCGTTCGCTCCGTGACGCTGCCGGAAAGAACGCTGTAGATGCCGACCGCTGCCAGCGCCAGCGCCACCAGGCCGAAAGCCTCAAACAGCGTCAACACAAAATGCCGCTCGGCTTCGGACACGGCGAGCAGTTGATCCATGGTGACAATCCGCACGATAGGCTGATCCCGATCCACCGACCAGATTCCGCTCTTGACGGCGGAAGCGAGCGCTGCCACATCGCCCCGCCCACGGACCACGAACGACAGCGCTTCATCCGCGAACCAGGTCTGTTGCGTTGAAAGATAGACTGCATCCGGCTCATTAATCGCGAGCGAGGTCTGTTTCACATCCCCCACCACGCCGACCACGCTGTACCAGGGCCTATCGGTTGGACCTACGTGAACACGCTTGCCGATCGGGTCTTGGCCTGGAAACTGACGCTTCGCCAGTGACTCGCTGATCAAAGCCGCAGGCGGCGCCGATTCGCTATCGCGCTCATCGAGAAATCGGCCGCTGCGCAGCGGAATTCCCATGGTCTGGCAATAGCCCGGGCTCACTGCGTAGCGAAATACGTTGTGGCCTCCGCGTGGATCGTCATTTTCGAAGTGAGCGCCATAGACGCCCGTCTCCGGCGGATCGTCACTGAGTGGCAACAGGCTGGTAAACGCGGCCTGCTCGACACCGGGAACCCGCCGCACGCCTTCCAGAGCCTGCTCAAAGAAGCGACGCCTGGCGCGGCTGCCGGCCCCGGGCGCGGAAGGCAGGTCGTCGAATTGATGGCCGGAGGTCTGCACCTGCAGGGAAAGCAAGTGCGCACTGACGAAACCAGGATCTATCGCGAGCAAGCGTTGCATACTGCGCAGCAGCAGCCCTGCGCCAATCAGTAGGACGAGCGCCAGCGCCACCTCGGTAACCACCAGCGCACTGCGCGTCGAGGAACGGCTTCCCGCCGTGCGCCGCGAGACCTGTTGTAATCCGACGAGAAGGTCGTCGCGCGAGACATGGAGCGCCGGAATTAATCCCATCGCCAGGCCAATCAATGTCGTAATGCCGAGCGCGAACCCGAACACCACATGATCCACCGCGATGGCGTCCAGCCGCGGCAATCCTGGAGGGCTGAGTGCGATCAGCGCCCGCACCCCTGCTACAGCCACGCCCAGGCCAAGCGCGCCCCCGAGTGACGCCAGCAGCAAGCTTTCGGTGACGAGTTGCCGTAGAATGCGCGGACGTGATGCGCCCAGCGCCGCACGCGTGGCAAATTCGCCGCGCCGTTGTGCACCGCGTGCCAGCAGGAGATTGGTCACGTTGACGCACGCAATCGCCAGCACCAGAATCACCGCGCCCAGAACCGCCAGCAACGCCGGCTTGACCGTTTGGGCCATATCATCCTGGAGCGAATCGACAATCAGGGCGTTTTGAAGCGAAGCCCAGCGCGGCCGGGGAAATTCCTTCCACGGCGTGCGCGCGATTTGATCCAGTTCCCGCGCGGATTGTGCCATGCTGACGCCGGGCTTCAGACGGCCTGTCATGCGGAGATGATTTCCCCACCCCCAGCTATCGAAGTTAGTCGCAAGCTGGCGCTCATCATATTGGATGGGAGTCCAAATCTCCGCCGCAGGCGACAGAACATTCTCAAATGCAGGCGCCATGATGCCGATGACGGTATAGTTGTCGTCGTCAAGCTTAACCTGGCGTCCGACGATCGTCCGGTCGCCATGGAAACGCCGTCGCCACAGCCGGTCGCTCAGGATTGCCACTTTGGGCCCTCGAAACTGCTCCTCGGAGCTTTGAAAATCCCGGCCCAGTAAGGGAGTGACGCCCAGCACGCCAAAGAAGCTCGCACTCACGCTCTGCCCCTCCAGCCGCTCGGGTTGCACGCCTCCCGTGATGGCCGGCTGCCAAGGTTCGAAAAGAGCCAACGCGTCCAGCGAGCGGATGCGCTGCTTCAGCTCACGATAGGTGCCAAACGCGACTTCCGAACGAGCTCCCCGATAGGTGTTCCAGATCATCAGGATTCGGCTGGCATGCGGATAAGGCAACGGCTCAAACAGAATGGGATTCACCGCGCTGAAAATCGCAGTGCTGGCCCCGATGCCGAGCGCCAGCGTCAATGCGCTTACGATGGTGAAGCCGGCGTTGCTGCGCAGTTGACGCGCCGCGTATCGAACATCGGCGGCCATGGTTGCCATCGCGTTCTCCCACCCGTAGGAACGCACCTGCTCCCGCACCACCGTTATATTTCCCATTTCCAGGCGTGCCGCGCGCTGCGCTTCGTCGAACGAGAGACCGCGCGCCATTCCCGCCGCGGCAGCCTCTTCCAGATACTGCTGCACTTCATCGGCGATGTCCCGGTCCACCACCGCCCGGTTCAACAGGCCGCGCAAGCCCTGTCTGAGCTGACGCCATAAGGACATACCACTAGCCCTCCGCCTTGAGGAGCCGCGCGATGGCCGTTGCCCGGCGGGTCCAATCCGCGGTTTCGATCTCCAGCTGCTTCTTGCCGCCGCGGGTGAGCGTGTAGAACTTGGCGCGGCGCGAGTTCTGGGTCTGGCGCCACTCCGCGTCCAGCCATCCGGCGCGCTGCAGCCGCTGCAACGCCGTGAGCAGCGATCCTGGATTCACCTTGAATACGCCGCGCGAGATTTGTTCCACGCGGCGGGCGATGCCAAAGCCATGCATGGGCTCCAGGCTCAACGTTTTCAGGATCAGCATATCCAGCGTGCCTTGGATTACGTCCGTTTCCTGGTCGTTCATAGCAGAGAGGTTACCATCCCTCCTCTTGACTGTCAAGATATGATCATCAACAGATATGACCATCAACCCACGCGCTGGCGGAAAACGCTATAGTGTTGGACATCGCTATGTCCAACCGATTCCTCATCTCGGTCGCAAGCGTCTTTCTGGCGAGCGGGCTGCCGGTTCTCGCGCATCACGCTTTCGGCAATGAATACGATGAATCCAAACCCATCACGATCGAAGGCGTAGTCACTCGTATCGAGTGGGAAAATCCGCACATACATTATTACGTGGACGTCGCACAGCCGGACGGCACAGTGGTGAATTGGGCCTGCGAAGGCGGAGGTCCGAACCGGCTGATCAAGCGAGGATGGACGCGCGATACGTTGAAGCCGGGGGACAAAGTGATCGTGCATGGGTTCCCCGCCAAAGACGCGTCGCACGCGGCCGACGGACGGAAGGTGACGTTCGCCGATGGAAAGACCATCGGAACGGAGCCGGCTCCGAATCGTTAAGCGCGCTGCGCGATATCCGACAACTGAGCGACAACCAAGTCTGGGACTTCGATCGCATTTTCGGAAAGCCTGCGCGCGCGCTCCTGGCGCGACCGGTCGAACGGCATGCGGACGGGCGACCCGCCGGCGATGGGCCGTGCAGACCGCACCGCGTCAGCGAAAGCCGACACGTTCTGCCGAAATGTTTCCGCTGGGCCCATCAGGTCCGGCCGCATGGCCACGATCAGATAGCCGAAGCCCGCGAGTTCACCCGGAATAGGCGGCGATCCCGCCAGGATGCCGAGAAGCTGCACCGCGATGGCGAGGCCAGACCCCTTGTGTCCGCCCCAAGCCGCGAAAGCGCCCGCGAGCGCAGCGCTGGGATCCACGGTTGGCGATCCGTCGCGATCAAAAGCGACGTTCTCAGGCAGATCGTTGCCGAGGCGCTTGGCGAGCGTCACTTCGGCATGGATGATGGCGGATGTGCCGATGTCGAAAATGATCGGGTCGGTGGCGCTCGGGAATCCGAAGCAGACGGGATTGGTGCCGAGCCGGCCTTCCGTGGCGCCGTGTGGAGCTACCCAGGGTGACGCGTTCGATGCGATGATGCTCACCAGCCCGCGCGCGGCCGCCATCTCGGCGTAGTAAGAAAGCATGCCGGTATACCAGGTGTCGCTGGCGCCGACTAGCGCGATCCCGGCCGCTTCCGCCTTCTCAATTGCCAGCCTTGTGGCGCGGTGTGCCACCACGTAGCCGATGTGGTCCCCACCATCCAAGCGAGCCGAGACGGGCGTCTCGTGCAGTATGCCCACGGGACGCCGACAGTCGCCGGTACGCTCGATGCGCTCCGCGATACTAATAGCTCGCGCCAGTCCGCCGTAAGCCAGCCCGCGCAGTTCGCAATCTATCAGATGATCTGCGATTAGTTCGGCGTCAACAGGATCGTGGCCTAGCGCCAACATGACGCGGGATACTAGTTGGTGAGCATCTGGAATTGTGAGTCGCACAGATGTAGACTATAGCGTGTCGATACACAGGTCTGTTCTGCTTCTGCTCGGCGCCTCTCTGGCGGCGTCGCTATCCCCAGCGGCGGTGAAGCATGCCAAGGCTCCGAAAACTCTTCGACTCTACATCTTCGATTGCGGAACCATTCACACCACAACAGTGGATGCATACTCGTTGAAGAAGGAAGAAGTGGGGTCGACCGAAATGGCGATTCCCTGCATCCTGGTGGCGCACCCCAAAGGAAACTTGATGTGGGATAACGGCGACATTCCCGACCGCGCGTTCCCGCCTAGCGGGGGCCCGGCCTCGGCTGGAGTTGTTACACAAGCCAGGCCGCTGCTGCCACAGCTCGCGGCCGTCGGTTACACGCCGGGGGACATCAAGTTTCTCGCCATGTCGCACTATCACGGCGATCACGTCGCGAATGCGAATGCCTTTGCCGGATCCATCTGGCTGGTGCGCAAGGTGGAGCGCGACCGCATGTTCTCGAGCGAACCGATTCCGCGATCGGACCCTGCCAATTACAGCGCGCTCAAGAACAGCCAAACCGTGATTATCGACCAAGACGAGTACGATGTTTTTGGGGATCGAACCGTCATCATCAAGTCCGCGCCGGGCCACACGCCGGGTCACCAGGTGTTGTTCCTGAAGCTGGCCAAAACCGGGCCGGTGGTGCTGAGTGGCGACCTTTATCATTATCCGGAAGAGCGGACGCTGAACCGGCTGCCAGTGGCCGAGTTCAACAAGGATCAAACGGCTGCCTCCCGAGCGGCACTCGAGGTCTTCTTGAAGAAGACGGGCGCACAGTTGTGGATCCAGCATGATTTCCTGGGCAACGCAAAGCTGAAGAAGGCGCCGGAGTACTACGAGTAAGCGCTAACCGCGCGGCTACTTGCTCCTAACGAAGATACTTTTCGGGATCATGCCGTGGACGCCCTTGGTTCCATCCACCAGTTGAGTGATCTCGAAATCCACCGCGACGCTGGCCAGCATGTAGGCGTCCTCGCGGCTCAGCTTCTTCTCAGTCATCAGGAAATCGAGCGTCTGGCGCACCGCGATTTTGGTTGCTTCCGTTAGGTCCGGATCAAGCCCCATGGTGATCCAGTGCGTGGGAGTCTCTGCGCGCGGCCAGGTGAGATGCATGTCCTTATGCACGATGAACTGGAACACGCCGGTGAGCGAAGTCTCCATGGCCGTGATGTCCACCTCTCCGTTGCCCATGCCGGCGTGGCCATCACCCACTTCGAACAGCGCGCCATGCGCGTGCACCGGGATGAAGAGCGTGGTTCCGGCGACGAGCTCCTTGTTATCCAGATTCCCGGCGTGAACGCCCGGCGGAGCGCTATTCACCTTGCCGGCAGAAGGCGGCGGAGCGATGCCCATGCTTCCGAAGAACGGTTTGAGCGGAAGCTCAATGCCGGGAGCGAAGGTTCCGATCTTGCGCTCGCGGTCCAAGGGAATGATCTTGGTCCTGGTACCTTCGAACTCATCCGGCAAAAATCCCGAGCCTTTGCGAAAGGTGTTGTAGGCGAACGGAACATCCATGTGGATTTCGCGGATGCGAACTTCGAGCACATCGCCAGGCTCGGCGCCTTCAATCGCCACCGGTCCGGTTAATAGATGACCGCCGGGTCCGCGCTGATCCTGTGGGATCTCCTTATATATGGTGCGGAGAGCCGATGGGATTTGATCGGCCGGCCAACCCGCCTGTTCCAAACGCTCGGGATTTCCGGAGACGGTTTCGATGGTGACCGTGTCGCCGGAGTGAATAGTGAGCACGGGCTTCGCGGCCGACCAATAATATCCCCAGGCGATGGTCTGAGGCGTGACTTTCAAGCTGAAGTCGGCGGCGGGAAGGAGCGAGCCAACGGAGAGAAGCAGGAGGAGACGCGAGAGCGAGCGGAGTTCCATGAGTCATGTTTGCACAACTCAGAACGGACCGCAGGTTGACTGTTTAAGTGTTATCGTAATTGATAATCGTTGACAAAACTGCGGGATTTGCGAAGTTAAGTGTATCTTTCAAGGCTATTTGAAATGAAATTTATCTGCCGCATGTTCGCGATGGCATCTCTCGTGCTCGGGGCGGCATTCTCCGAGGGGGAGTATCAGCTCTTGCCGGTGGTAGCCGGCGCGTTGCCGCTGGGACCGTTGCCGGCGTTGGAAATGAGAATCGGGAACGTCGGCGGGGTGGCCACGGACCGGTCGGGCAACGTCTATTTCAGTTCGCTGCTCGGGTGTGTCTTCAAAATCGATCCTCAGGGAGCCTTGTGGCGCGTGGCGGGAACTTGTCAGGCCGGCGATTCCGGCGATGGCGGTCCGGCAACGGCCGCGCAGCTGACTCAGCCTGTTGGCGTGGCAATCGATTCCGCTGGAAACCTCTACGTTGCTGATTCATGGGCCTGCCGGGTTCGAAAGGTCACGAAAGACGGCATTATTTCGACAATCGCCGGTAACGGCTCGTGCGCCCCGCCTGCGTCCAATGGCGGGCCAACATCCTTAAGCAGTCCCACTGGCCTTGCTGTCGACGCGGCCGGCGACGTCTTCATTGAAGAGTCCATTCAGATTCGAAAACTCTCGCCCGGGGGCGAACTCACTTCGGTTGTGAACGGCCTGCCCTCATCGGCGATCGCTTTGGACGCTAGCGGCAACCTTTATGTCGCCGCCGGGGCCCAGGTTTTTCAGGTCACTGGCGGACAGTTGACGACGTTCGCAGGCAGCCCGAATAGTTTCTCCGATTCCGGCGATGGCGGCCCCGCCATTGATGCCACCTTCAACCTCATCTCCGGCCTGTCCGTCAATTCAGCGGGCGATGTAATCGTCGCGGACGGAACCATTCGGAGCATTTCTCCGGATGGCATCATTGAGACCATCGTCGGCACCGCCTGCTGCAGCGTGCCGGGTGCTTATACCAGTGCTGTCGGCGCCGTCGCGGTGGACTCGTCAGAAAATATCTACCTCGGATTCAATCAGGGTAATGTAGTTCGAAAAATCTCTCCGCAAGGCATCATCGTCGACGTTGCCGGCACTACCAATCCAACCTACATCGGCGACGACGGGCCCGCAATTGACGGCCAGCTTTTCATTCCGGAAGCGGTGGCCGCGGATTACTCTGGAAATATCTACATCGCCGATTTCGGTAATTCTCGGATTCGAAAGATATCGAACGGAGTGATCACCACCGTCGCTGGCAATGGCACTGCCGGTTTCTCGGGGGATGGCGGCCGCGCCACGAGCGCACAGATAGCCGGCCCCGACGGCTTGGCGGTCGACTCCGCCGGCAATTTGTATATTGCGGAATATTTGAACGACCGGGTTCGCAAAGTGACGCCTGATGGAATTATTACGACCGTCGCCGGATCCGACCATTGCTGTGACTACGGCGATGGCGGCCTTGCTACCGATGCCTTCGTCCCGTTGCCTCACGGGATCGCGCTCGATTCCCACGGCAACTTGTACATCGCGGAGTGGCCGGACAGCCGCATCCGAAAGGTGACGCCGTCTGGGATTATTTCTACCTATGCCGGGAACGGAACATTCGGTGCGTTTTCTGGCGACGGTGGACCTGCCATAGATGCAACATTAAGCGATCCATGGGGATTGGCAACGGATGCATACGGAAACCTGTTCGTTGCCGATACAGGAAATTACAGGGTACGAAAGGTCGCCTCAGACGGAATCATCACTACTGTTGCTGGCGGGCTGTCCTCTCCGTTCCGACCGCAACACAGCATCGCCGTGGATTCCCGGGGAAACCTATTCACTTCTGACGGCTGGGAGCTCTCGGCGTCAGGCAAGCTATCGTGGTTCAGCGCCCGAACGGCAAACGGGCAGGTTTTCGTGGGGGGCGTAGGAATCGCAGTCGACGGCGGGGACGATCTTTTTGTGGTGAGCGGGAATGATGTCCTGGAACTGGAACTTTTCCGTGTCCACCGCGAGCTCAAATAGTAGTCTATGAGACTTGCCCGCCGGTGCCAGGCTCTCCTGCTTGCGGTGTCTCGAACTTGCCGCTTCTTTCGTCATAGACCGTCACGCCGCCCACGCCAATATGGTAGATCCAGCCGTGCAGCGCAAGATCGCCTGCCAGCAAGCGATTTGCCACGGCAGGATGCGATTGCAGGTTCTTCAGTTGCGTGACCACATTCTGTTCGGTAAGCGTGAGCACAAGCTCGGAGTCCGGCTCAGTTTGGCGGCGCTGGACATTCGCATAGCGTAGCCAGTTCCATACGGCGGCGAACGACGATAGTGCATCGGGATGCAGCGCTCCCTTTATAACGCCGCAATCGGTATGGCCGCAGACGATCACATCCGGCACGCGCAGAACGCCCACGGCATATTCGATGGTGGCTGAAACTCCGCCCAGCGAATCGGGATACGGCGGCACGATGTTGCCGATCACGCGGCAGATGAACAGCTCGCCGGGAACGGTTTGGGTAAGCAGACAAGGGTCGATGCGAGAATCGGCGCAGGTGATGAACAGCGCCAAGGGCCGCTGGCCGACAGCTAGCCTTTCGAAAAGATCCCGCTGCCGGGGATAAACGTCTTTCTGGAATCGGGAAATGCCGGCCAGAAGTTTTTCGACTGACACGTTCCGCTACTTTACGAACACCGTGACATCCGGCTGGCTGGTGCTGGCGCCCACAAGCAGCACGAGAGTCGCAGGACCCTGCGGAAGATCGGCGGGCAGTTGCACGTTAAATTGATAGACCCCGTTCAGCAGACCCGGAGCAGTGCCAGCGTAGACCACCGTCGCGTTTTCCCCGTTGACGAGAGCCGAATACTGCGAGGAGACCCAGGACAGAGTGTCTCCCGCGATTTCGCCCGCAGTCACCGCCGGGCTAACCATGCCTCCACCAGTGCCGTAGACCGCCACGACAGAGCCGGGAGCCGCAGGATTGGCCGCGGTATTGACCGAGTAATCCTGGTTGAGTATGGAGCCTGGCCCGCTTCCACTGGCGTTCGCCGTGAAGATCTGAACGTCGGCGGGAACCAGCGGGATATTGAAGCTGGGCGACGTGAGGTTGTTGTAAGTCACCGTCACGCCGGTTTCTCCCGTGGTGCCCAGGGCGAATGGCAAAATTACGTTGATTTGGCCGTTCTGGACGAAGAGCGGAATGGCCTGCAGGCCTCCCACCGTGACCGTGGCGCCGCCCAGTGTAGTGGCGAGGCTTCCCTTGGAATTCAGCGCGAAACTTGCTCCGGTTTGCGGTCCGAGGAAACTGCCGAAAATGGACACAATTGCTCCAGGTGAGAACCCGCTGGTGTCAAAGCTCGCTCCATTGACCACTGCGGAGATACTGGGCCCGGTGACCACTTGCGCTGAGGCTATGTTGAGAGTGACCGGGATGATGTTCGAAGCACTTCCGAGCGGGCTGGGCGTGACGGTGATCAGGCCTTGATACGATCCGGCGGTCATCCCCTTGGTATTGACAGATGCAACCAGCGTGGCTGGGCTCTTGTAGGATGACGGGGTGACAGTCAGCCAACCGGGTGACGAAGTAATCCCGAAAGTCTGCGGCAAACTGCTCGTCAGATTGATGGACTGGCTGGCTGGATTGGCCGCACCGACCTGCGTGATGAAGGTCAAGCTCGATGGGCTCAGGCTGAAGGGCGAGGGCGTGGAAACCACCAAGGTGACGGGGATAGCGAGCGGTGAATTACTGGCGGCCGCGCTGACGATGCTAATGGTCGCTTTGTAAGTACCAAATGACAATCCGCTGGCGTTGATGGCTACTGTGACCGTGGCTGGTGTACTGCCGCCTGAACTGGATGCCGTGAGCCAAGTGCCACCCTGAGCCGTCGCCGAGATAGTGACGGGCTCCGAGGAAGTGACCATGATGGACGTCGGAGCCGGATTTGCGCCGCCGATGGTGTAAGCGAAGTTGAAGCTGCCAGGCGATGCGCTGATGCCGGTTGAAACCGTGAAGGTGATCAGAATGGTCTGCGGAATATTGTACGCGCCTGGGGACGTAACCGTGATCGATCCGATATAGATTCCTGGCTTCAGACCACTGGGATTCGCCGCCACAGTGATCGCAGCGGGAGTGATGGCCGGGTTTACGCCTGCTGAGAGCCACGCACCGCCCCCATAAGTGATGGATACCGGGCCGGGGACAGTAGTGGTAACGTTCACCGTCTGATCGGCGGGAGCTGCGCCGCCGGCAATCGCAGTGAAATTGAGCGCGGACGTGCTCAGGGTCATTGCGTTGTTGACCGTAAGCGTCACGGGGATGGACAGCGGACTGTTGGAAGCGCCGCTGGAAGTGATCGTTACCGTGCCGTGGTAGACCTGCGTTGTTAGTCCCGTGGTGATGATTGAGACACTCACCGAGCCGGGTGAAGTGCCCGCACCCACCAGCGCCGCCGAAAGCCAGGGCGCTCCTGCCGCAACTGTTGCGGTGAAGGTAGCCCCGGTAGCGCCCGTGATGCTAATGGTCTGCGCAGGCGGTGCGGTGCCTCCCACCTGAAACGCGAAGTTCAGCGCGGCCGGATTGGCCGTGAGCGACGTCGCGCCAGAGACAACCAGAGTTACGGTGACCGTTTGCGATGTAACGCCGGGGGCCGCGATGGTGATGGTCCCAGTGTAAGTGTTCGCCACAAGACCCGTTATATTCGCTGAAACGCTGACGGAGCTGGTGCCAGATACGGTGCCCGAGGGAGTGACTGACAGCCACGTGCCGCCGGTTGGATTGGTTGCCGCCGTCGCGGTGAAAGCCAGCCCTGTGGTGCCTCCTACAGTGATCGATTGCGCAGCCGGCGCGGTGCCTCCGAGTGTGTAATTGAAAGTGAGCGAGGAAGGCGAAGCAGTGAGGTTACCCGCCACCACCAACGTGACAGTTGACCGTTTGCGAAGTAGCTCCCGGAGCCGCGATGGTGATCGTACCGCTATAAGTGTTCGCGGTAAGCCCCGAGGTATTCACGGAGACGCTGGCTGTGCCTGGCACCGCGCCTGAAGGAGTAACCGACAGCCACGAACCACCGGAGGGATTGGTAGCGGCGCTCGCGGTAAAGCCGGCGGCTGTTCCGCCAATCGTGATCTGTTGCGCGGCAGGTTGCGTCGAGCTGCCCAGTGTGTAATTGAAGCTGAGTGATGAAGGCGCGGCGGTGACCGTCGACGTGACGACCAAGGTCACCCTGACTGTTTGCGAGACGGCTCCGGGAGCCGCAATCGTGATGGTCCCGTTGTAGGTGTTGGCAGCCAGGCCGGATGTATTTACGGACACGCTGGCGCTTCCCGGCGCCGATCCCGAAGGAGTAACCGACAGCCACGAACCACCGGAGGGAGTGGTCGCGGCCGTTGCGGTAAAGCTGGTAGCACTTCCACCAATGGTGATCGGTTGCGCCGCGGGTTGCGTCGTGCTGCCGAGCACATACGTAAAGCTGAGTGAGGAAGGCGTGGCGGTGACCGTCGGAGACACCACCAAAGACACATTCACAACCACCGATGAGACGGCTCCCGGCGCCGAGATGGTGATCGTGCCGTTGTAGGTGTTCGCGGCGAGGCCTGAGGTGTTTACCGAAACGCTGGCGGAACCTGGTATCGTCCCTGAAGGCGTAACCGATAGCCACGAACCGCCTGACGGAACTGTTGCGGCCGTCGCAGTGAAGCTGGTGGCCGTTCCACCGATGGTGATCTGTTGCGCCGCGGGTTGCGTGGTGCTGCCCAGCGTGTAATTGAAGCTGAGTGGAGAAGGCGTGGCAGTGACCGTCGAGGAGACCACCAACGTCACGTTGACCGTCTGCGAGGTGGCTCCGGGGGCCGAGATGGTGACCGTCCCAGTGTAAGTGTTCGCCGTGAGACTCGTTATATTCACCGAAACGCTGACGGACCCAGGCGTGGTGGCGGGACTCACGGGAGTAGCCGAGAGCCACGAACCTCCCGGGGGAATGGTCGCGGCAGAAGCGCTGATGGCTAGTCCGGAAGAGCCTCCTACCGTCACCATCTGTGCCCCTGGGGCTGTTCCACCCAGTGTGTAATTGAAGGTGAGCAAAGAGGGGCTAGCCGAAATCGTCGGCATGTTGGAAACCATTAACGATACGTTGACCACTTGTGACGCGGCCCCCGGCGCCGAGATGGTTACCGTCCCCATGTAAGTGTTCGCGGTCAATCCGGTGGTGTTCACGGCAACGCTGACGGAGCCGGGTATGGTTCCTGGAGCTGATGGCGTGGCCGAAAGCCATGAGCCTCCCGATGTCGTCGCTGCGACAGCAGTGAAGCTCAGCCCGGGAGTGCCTCCGATAGTGACGGTTTGCGCGGCCGGTACGCCGCTTCCCAGCTGAAATGCAAAATTGAGCGACGTGGTGCTCACCGTAACTTGAGCGACGACCAACGTTACATTGACCACTTGCGACGTGGCCCCCGTGGCCGCGACGGTAATGGTTCCCGTGTAGGTGCCGGGAGCCAGGCCCGCCGCATTCACCGAGACATTGGGCGAACCCGATGCAGTGCCCGAACCGGGGCTTACCGAAAGCCATGAGCCTCCGGATGTGGTGGCTGCGGTTGCGGTGTAGGACACGCTCGAAGGATCGCCAACATTGATCTGCTGGGACGTGGGCTGCGTGCCGCTGCCGTATTGATAGCTGAAATTGAGCAGCGATGGATTAGCCATCAAGGAGGGCGCGGTCACATTGACCGTGACCGGAATCCCTGTGGGACTTCCAGTAACTCCCGGGGAAGTAACCGTCACCATACCGTTGTGCGGGCCGACAGACAGGGCAGACAGGCCGGCTGCATTGAGCGACACGCTGATGGTCGCGGGAACTGTGCCGCTGGGCGTTGCCGAAAGCCACGCAGACGCCGCACCCGTCGAGGTCGTAAAGTTCACCCCGGTGGTGCCTGAAATGCTCACGTTTTGTGCCGAGGGCGTGCTTCCGCCGATGACGTAATTGAACGTCAAAGTTGTGGTCGGCACCGTCAGTGTAGATCCAGTAACAACGAAGCTCACAGGGACATTGAATGGGCTATTGGTCGCGCCGGCGGCAGTGATTTGGATGTTGCCGCTATAAGTCTGCGCCGTTAACCCGGTAGGGTTGACCGAAATGGTGAAACTGACCGGCGCGGTGCCGCTGGTTGGCGGCGCAATGCTGAGCCAGGCATTGCCGGAAGTGACGGCTGCGCTCACGCTGGCGGAACCGGCCGGCGTGGTGGTTATGTTCAACTGCTGGGTCCCGGGAGCCGTGGTTCCGATGGTGTAATTGAAAGTCATCGATGCCGGGCCGTTCAGTTGCGTCAGAATCGTGAAGGTGACCGGAATCACGGTAGTCGCCAGTCCGCTGTTCCCATAATTCAAAGACACGGTTCCGTTATAGACCCCGGCGCCAAGGCCGGTGGGATTCGCGGTGATGGTGAAAGGATTGGATGTCGCAGAGGATGTCGTGTTCGCGGCGGCGGGTGTCACCGATAGCCAGCTGCCTCCCGACGTGCTGGTAGTGAACGAGTCCGCTGCGCCCGTGACGGACGTGGTGAACGTAACGGGCTGAGATAACGAAGTTGTCGAACCCAGCATCGCCGATGGCGTCCAGCCGGTGAGGCTGGGGGTCACGGAAGGCGGCAAAGCAGCGCCTACGCCTACCAGACTTGCGCCGGGGGCGAAGGCGAGGTCGGTTCCGGTACCACCGCCACCCAAATAGTAGGTCACCGCGCCGGTGAGGGGCGTGGCCGAAATGGTGGACGGTGCGGCTGTAATCAGATACCCGGCCGAAGGGAGGATCGCGGTGGCTGTAAGGTTTATGTCCACGAACGTGCATGCGATCTCAATGGAATCCGGAGCTGCACCCGCGAGAGGGACGTTGTCCGTCAGGGTAACCGTACTGGTGCAGGGCAACGTGCCAAGCCCCGACGTGGTCAGTTGGACGGGCACGTTGTTATACACATAGATCGAAGAGGTGCTCGTCGTCGTGTTGCTTGTCGGCGTCGTTTGGTTGAGCGCAGCGACCGCCGTCACCGTCTGCCCAGCTAGGTTCGCCGGGTCGTGGCCACTCACCAGGGTCAAAGCCGCATTGACCGTGTAGCACACATCACCCGCGGGAAGTGGTGCGGGGCATTGGGCGAAAACCACGGAGGAAAAAGCCAGAAACAGTAAAATTGCGATGGCTGGCGTGTGTGACAGACGCTGATAAAGTCGGTTCATGACAATTGTATTGGCCTGCCCAAGCAGCACTTCTTCCTTAACTAAAATAAGCCTCTAAACAAGCGATGAGCAGCGTACCCAAGAGCTGGCGCGTACCGGTACGAGCAACAAACTTTTTGCCCAACAAACTTTTTCCCAAACAAACCTTGCCACCCCTATTTCACAAACACCGTCACGTCCGATTGGCTGGTGCTAGTCCCGACCGTCAAAACAATTTTGGCTGAGCCCGATTGGATATCCGCGGGCAATTGAACGTTGAATTGATAAACACCATACACCAGACCCGGAGCCGACCCGGCGTAAAGCACGGTGGCGGCTTCGCCATTCACTGTGGCCGAATACTGCGAAGTGACCCACGAGAGCGTCGCTCCGGCAACGCTGCCCGCGTTTACCACCGGATTGACCGCGCCACCGCCCGTACCGTAGACCATCACGACAGAACCCGGGGCCGCCGGATTGGACGCGGAATTGATCGAGAAATCCTGGTTTAAGATCGATCCAGGCCCGCTGCCGCTGGCATCCGCCGTAAAGATCTGAACGGCGGCCGGCGCCAGGGGGATGTTGAATTGCACCGAAGTAGTGTTGTTGTATGTCACTTCCACGTAAGCTTCGCCCGTGGTGTTTAAGCTATACGGCAAAATCATATTCACTTGGCCATTCTGAGCAAAAAGAGGAGTGGCCGGAATACCCTCTACCTTGACGGTGGTCCCGCCCAGCGTAGTGTCGATGGTGCCGTTTGAATTCACGCTGAAAACTGCCCCGGTTTGAGGTCCTAGCAGATTACCGAAGACCGTGACGATAGTCCCTGGCGCAAACCCGGCGCTCTCATAACTTGCCGCACTGACGATTCCCGAGACGGCCGGTTCGATAGATTGCAGAGTGACATTGATGACCAGCGGGGCCGTTCCGGCATTGGTTCCAGATGCCGCGATGGTAATGGTGCCGTTGTACACGTTCGCAGTCAAACCCTTGGTGTTCACCGAAACAGTGAGCGCGCCGGATGCGGCGCCCGCGCCCGGAGTTACCGAAAGCCACGAACCACCCAAGGTGGTTGCGGCGGTAGCCGTGAAGTTGATCTTGGACGCGTCGACAAGGTTGATGGTTTCGGGCGCCGGTTGTGTACTGCTGCCGATTGAGTAGCTAAAGCTGAGCGTGGATGGCGTGGCCGTCAGGGTGGGCGCTGTCACAACCAGTGTTACCGGAATCGTGCCTGGGCTTCCCCCTGCTCCAGACGAAGTGACCGTCACTGTACCGCTGTACTGGCCAGCCGTGAGACCGGAGAGAGCGGCCGCATTGATGGATACGCTGATGGAGGATGGCACCGTGCCACTGGCCGTCGCCGCGAGCCAGGAAGCTCCGCCGGAAGTAGAAGTCGAGGTCGTAAACGAGATTCCCGACGTGCCCGAAATGCTGACCGATTGCGCCGCGGGAGTGCTTCCACCAACCGTGGCGTTGAAGGTCAAAGTGCCGGATGGAACAGTCAAAATCGTCGACGTGACGTTCAACGTCACCGGAATATTCAACGGGCTGCCGCCGGACGACGTTATTTGAATATTGCCGCTCAGCATTCCCGAAGTAAGGCCTGCGGTATTCACCGAAACCGCAAAAGTGGCTGGTGTGGTGCCGTTGCCGGGCGTCACGCTGAGCCAGGAGTTTCCGGAGCTGACGGCTGCGCTCACCTGAGTGGCGCTCGGCGCGGTAATCGACAAGGTCTGGGAACTGGGCGCGACGCCGCCGGGCGCGTAATTGAAAGCCAATGCGGTGGGAGTGGCGGTGAGCGTCACAGCGCCGCCTGTGATGGTGAACGTCACTGGAATTTGCGTGGCCGCTACTCCGCTGTTCCCGTAACTCAATAGAACCGTGCCGGTATAGACACCAGCGGTGAGGTTAGCCGGATTTGCAGTGATGGTTACGATGGAGGCTGTGTCTGCGGCGGCCGGTGAAACGGTCAGCCAACTGCCCCCCGTAACACTGGTTGTGAACGAGACCTCCGAGGATGCAACCGATGTCGTGAAAGTAACCGGCTGCTGCAAGGAGGTGGTGGATCCTTGGACAGCGGTTGGCGTCCAGGAGGTCGGGCTAGGATTCACGGTCGGCGGCGGGGTACCAGAGGCCAAGATGGTTGCGCCGGTGAGAGAAAAGACGGTTGCGGCCCTACCTGTCAGTTGGGCCGTCACTTGCCCTGTTATCCCCGTCGAAGGAATGGACGCCGGTACGTTGCTAATCATGGCGCCGGTAGGGATGGTGACGGCGGCCGTCAGCGTAGCAAGGCTTCCGACCGTGCAGTCGTTGATGTCGATTGCGTCGGGAGCCCCAACGTTATCCGTCAACGAAACGGTTACGGCGGCGGAACAGCTTCAAAGTGCCTAAAGTCCCTACTGTCAATGACACAGGCGGTCCAGTGTAGGTATTGCTTGAGGAATGGCTGCTGACCGAAGTGCTGGAAGGCGCGGCGGTTTGGCTGATACTGGTGGTGGCCGTCACCTGCGCCCCAGCCAGCTTAAAAGGATCGGTGCCGCTCTGGAGGGTCAAAGTCCCCGTGAGGGTGTAGCTCACCTGCGCGTAAACCGCCGGTGTTAACACGAAAAGCAGCAGAATTGCGAAAACTGGAATGTCTGCCAAACGTGGACGAAATGGATTCATGGGAAGTTGCAGAATTGGCCCGGCCCAGCACTTTCTATGAGTTAAGAATGAGACCCGCTCAGTATACAACGGAACTTCGCAGCGACGATCACACCGCAGGTTAGGGCCGTACTGGTACCCATGAGACGCTCGTTTTCATTCAAGAACTTAGTCCATGGCAAGATTATTTGGCCTAAGGCAAACGACTGATTTACACCTCCGCTCCCTGTGTTTCGGGTTGTCGATTTTGGGGGGCTTCAGGCAAATGAATGCTAGGACTGATGACCACATATGCCACTAGACTTGTGCGGGATCTCCGGTTAGGCTAATCCTAAACCGGGATGAGCAGCGCCGTCACATCTTCCGTCCAGACACCCGCGCGGGTGAGCGGCTTGGCGGTGAAGGTGTTCTATGCCGTCGGAGAAATGCCCGTCACCATTTGCATGGTGCTTTTCGGACTCTTCATCCTGTTCTTTTACAACACCGTTTTGGGCCTGCCCGCCTCCCTGGTCGGAATGGCCGTGGCGGGTGGACTGGTGCTGGACGCTTTCCTTGACCCCTACATCGGTTACCGCTCCGATGTCAGCCGTCACTGGCTGGGACGCAGGCATTCCTATATGCTGCCTGCGGGCATCGCACTGGGTCCCTGCTTTTACCTGTTATTCAGTCCACCGAAGAGCCTCAGCCACACCGGTCTCTTCCTATGGCTTGTCGCGTTCTGGGTGGCCGTGCGGGTGACGGGCGCGCTCTACCGTATCCCGTATCTGAGCCTGGGAGCCGAACTCAGTTCGGATTACGACCAGCGCACTGTGATCTTCGGCATTCGCGCGCTCTTCGGGCTGGTAGGTGCTCTCGCGGCGGCCGGGTTCTCGTTCCTGGTCTTGAGCTCCAAGGCCGGCGGCGCGGATCCTAAACTCGACTACTCCAGCTACCCGCGCATGGGGCTTTTGTTCGGATTGCTGATGTCGCTGAGCGCGGTGCTCAGCACGCTCGGGACGCTTGGTCATCGGAGTAGCGGGGCTACGGCAAGCAAGCCTCGGGCAACAGCCCATTTCTTCACCGGCTTCCTGCTCACCATGCGCAACACCACGTTTCGCGCCGTTTGGTTTTACTTCGTGGTGTTTTACCTGGCCGTGGTGTTGAACGCCAGCCTCGCCATTCAATACTTCACCTGGTACGCGCGCATTCACACGGGCGCCGCGCTCAGCCAGATCCAGGTGGGTTTCTATCTGGGCGCTCTGGCCGGCGTTTTCTTCTGGATGGCGCTGGCGAAACGGACCGAGAAACGCACGCTTTCGATCGCCGCCACGCTCGGCACCGCCACGCTGCTGTGCGCGGCTACTTTGCTGGTGGGCGAAGGCCGGTTGTTCGGAACGGGAAACGCGCTTCCCCTGATCCTGGGACATTTTGTGGCCGGAGTGATCGCGAGCGCAGTTTGGGTGATTCCAGCTTCCATGGTTGCGGATCTGGCCGATGAAGACGAATTCCACACCGGTCTCCGCCGGGAAGGCATCTACTTCGGGATTCTCAATCTGGGCGAAAAAGTAGCGTCCGGCGGAGCGCTTCTCCTGGCCGGCCTGCTGCTCAGTTTCTTTCGACATCTGGCGCCGGCGGCTTCGCCCCAGGCTTCCGCGGCCGCCCCTTACATTGGATTGTCTTATGGCATTATTCCCGGCTGCCTGCTGCTGGCGGCAACACTCATGATCCTGCCCTATCGCTTGAACCGTGCTTCTTTGCGGGCCATTCAGAGCCAGCTTGCGGAGCGTCGCTCCCATGAGTAAAGGCTCAGTTCTGGTTACCGGAGCATCGTCGGGGATCGGTCTCGAGATCGCCGTTCTTCTCGCTCAGCACGGCTACGGCGTCTACGCGACGATGCGCAATCTGGAGCGGCGCGCTACGCTCGATGCGGCGGCCGCCCGGCAGAACGTGAAACTGGACGTGCTGCAGCTCGACGTCACGGACGGAGCCAGCATTCGGGAAGCGGTGGCCGCAATTGCCAGCCGGTCGGGAAACTTATATGGCTTGGTCAACAACGCCGGCAGTATTCTCAGGGGCTATTTCGAAGACATATCCGAGCAGGAAATGCGGGATGTTTTCGAGGCCAATGTGTTCGGCGCCATGGCCGTGACGCGCGCCGTGCTGCCTATGATGCGAGAAGCCCATCGGGGGCGCATCATCATGCTCAGTTCGTCAGCCGGCAGAATGGGTTCGCCCAGCAGTTCCGCTTACTGTTCGAGCAAATTCGCACTGGAAGGCTTCGCCGAGTGTCTGCTCCAGGAAGTGGCGCCGCTCGGAGTGGAGGTCAGCCTGGTGGAGCCGGGATTTGTTCGCACCGAGCTTTGGGAAAAGAACCGGCATATCGCTCGCGCCGCTGGCTTGGTCGACAGCCCGTACCGCAATTGGTTTCAGAAGCTGGAGCAAATTACCGATCACGAGGCCGAATCCGCCGTGCTCGTTCCCGCCGACGTAGCCGAAGTTGTGCTACAAATTCTAGAGGCGAAGAGTCCACGCATCCGCTATGTGATCGGACGGCGTGCAAGATTCCTACTGAACCTGCGGCGTTATCTCCCGGGCGAGATATTTGATCGCCTCTGGACCCGTGAAATGACACGGCGGGTCTCCAAATAGTACTAGGTACCGAAAAGTACCCGAGATTACACCGGTCCTGGTTGACGGCTCAACGGTCAGGCGTATAATCTAAACATTCGTCAGAGTCACCCCTACGCTTGTGATACCTCCCCGCACCAAAGAGCGCATTTTGGATACCGCCGAACGGCTTTTTGCCGAGCGCGGCTACTCCGCCACGTCGCTCAGGGCCATCATTGCCGAAGCCGATGTCAACCTGGCTTCGGTTCACTATCACTTTGATTCTAAAGAAGCTCTTCTGGAGGCTGTATTTCTGCGTCGAGCTCTTCCAGCCAACGAGGAGCGGCTGGAACTGCTGGAACGCTGCGAGCAAGAGGCCGGCGACGGCTCGCTGGAATTGAGGAAAGTGATCGAAGCATTTATCACGCCCGCGTTCCTCGCGGCAAAGGACCCGGCGCGAGGTGGCCCACTGTTCCGGAGGCTGGTGGGGCGTTTATATGCCGAGGGCGACCTGATGCCTCGCCTGATAGCCAAGCATTTCGTTCCTCTACTGGTCCGTTTTGCTGGGGCCCTGGAGCGAGCTTTGCCGGACTTGCCTCACGACGAACTGTACGCGCGCGTACACTTTGCCATGGGATCGGTTGCACTCGCTCTGCGCGGCACCGGCGACTGGGACGTCGTTCATGGCCCCTTGCAGGAGGCAGCTAACGCCGAACTGACAGTGAATCGCCTGGTAAATTTTTTGGACGCGGCGTTCCGCGCCCCGGTTGTCGAGGCGCCCGTGTCCGGCGTTGGACAGGTGTCCAGTGCGGTAGGACAGGAGAAATGATGCACGGAACGAAGCTGCCCGTTTTATTATTGTTGGCCCCGCTCGTATGGGGCGCGGACCAGGACCCGGCGCCGGCCGGCCAGCCGTTGGCGCTGAGCTTGAAGCGCGCGGTGGAACTGGCGATTTCGCCGGATGGCAACTATAGCATCCAGGAGCAGGAAGAATTGGTGCGCCAGTCCAAAGCCCAATCCGCCGAGGTGCGGTCCGCGCTGCTGCCGAACGTGGGCGGCTATTTGTCGGAGACCAGCCAGATCCGCAGCCTGGCGGCGCTCGGGTCCAATACCGTGAAGCTGCCGTTCAATTTCAAGCTTCCCAACATCGCGGGTCCGTACCCCATCACCGACATTCGGGCCAATGCGACACAAACCGTTTTCGACTTCAGCGCCATCCGGCGTTGGCAGGCGGCGCGCAAAGCGGTTCACGCTAGCGAAGCCGAACGGGAACACGCTACTAATGAGGTTTCAGCGCTGGTGGCCAAGGCGTATGTGGCGGCGCTGCACGCCGATGCGGATGTCGAGGCAGTCAATGCCGACGTTGTTCTGGCGAAGGCGCTGGTGACGCAGGCGGAGAACGAAAAGAACTCGGGAACCGGAACCGGCATCGACGTTACCCGCCAGAGAGTCAAGCTGGCCGATCAAACGCAGCATCTTCTGGATGCCGAAAATAACCGGACGCGCTCGCATCTGCAATTGCTGCGGACCATAGGGATGCGGCTGGATACCGAAGTTCAACTTACCGACAAGCTGGTCTACACACCCGTGGAACCGATGACCATCGAGCAGGCCAAGGAGGAAGCTTTCAAGAATCGCGAGGATTACAAGGCGCAGCAGGCACAGGAGGACAGCGTGCGGTTGCAGGCCAGCGCCGCGAAGTGGCAGCGTCTTCCAACTTTTTTCACCTGGGGCGATTACGGAACCATCGGTCAAAGCGACGTCGCGATCCTGCCCACGCGTGACTTCGGCGCCACCCTGAGGTTTCAGTTCTACGATGGGGGACGCATGGACGCGCAGCGTGCCGAAGGATCCTCACGCTATCGCGGGGAAAAGATACGCACCAACGATCTGAAGCAGCAGATTGAACTGGACGTGCGAACTGCGCTCGATAGCCTGCATTCGGCTGAAAAACAAGTAGCCGTAGCCCAGGAAGGCCTGGAACTGGCCGACAATGAACTGGCGCAGGCGCGCCGGCGCTATGAGGCGGGAGTGACCAACGGCCTGGAGGTGACCGACTCCGAGACCCAGCTGGAGCACGCCCGCGACAACCAGATTCTTGCGCTTTTCAACTACAACCTGGCGCGCGTCGACCTGGGCGAAGCCATGGGCACCATACGCCGACTGATCCAATAGTTTACGGAGATCCCACGTTCTTATGAAAAAAGTCATTATCGCGCTCATCCTTATCGCCGGTATAGCAACGGCCGGCGTAATGGTCTACAGGAACTATCACCCGGCGGTGACGGATCGCATCCTGGTATCGGGCAACATTGAGCTCACCGAAGTGGACATCGCTTTCAAGACCGCGGGGCGCTTGATTGAACGCGACGTGGATGAGGGCGATACGGTGAAGAAAGGCATGGTTGTGGCGCGCCTGGATCGCGATCAGTTGGTGCAGCAGCGTGAGGCGCAAGTGGCGACGCTACAAACCGCCGAGGCGCAGTTGGCCGAATCGCGTAGTTCCGCCGAGTGGCAGAGGAGCACCATGGCGGCCGATCTGGACGCACGGCGCAGCGACCTCAGTTCGGCTCAATCGCATTTGCAGGAGATGAAAAACGGATCGCGGCCGGAGGAAGTTCAGCAGGCCCAGGCTACCGTGGATTCCGCGCAAGCCGAGTACGACGGCGCCAAGAGAGATTGGGACCGCGCGCAGACGCTGATCAAAAGCGATGACATTTCGAAGGCTCAATTCGATCAGTACCGTAAGGGGATGGATGCGGCCACAGCCAATCTCAAGCAGGCCAAGGAACACTCCGCGCTGGTGAACGCCGGAAATCGAAGTGAAGAGATTGAGAGTGCCACGGCTCAGGAATCGAAAGCCCGGGCATCGCTGAGAATGGGCGAGGCAAACTCGCTCGAATTGCAGCGCCGCGAGCAGGATATCATGGCGCGGCAGGGCGATATCGCGCGCGCCAAGGCACAGATCGTGCTGATCGATTCGCAGCTCTCCGACACCATCGCGATCGCCCCGGTTTCGGGAGTAGTGCTGGTAAAGGCGGCCGACGTGGGTGAAGTTTTGGCGCCCGGAACATCGGTGGTTACCATCGGCGATATCGATCATCCCTGGCTGCGGGCCTATGTGGGAGAGACCGATCTGGGTCGGGTGAAACTGGGCTCCAACGTCAAAGTGACCACGGATTCTTATCCGGGGAAAATCTACAACGGACGCGTCTCCTTCATTTCTTCGGAAGCCGAGTTCACGCCCAAGCAGATTCAGAGTACCGAGGAGCGCGTAAAGCTGGTTTATCGCATCAAGATCGATATCGATAATCCGGCGCATGAACTGAAATCGAACATGCCGGCGGACGCTGAAATACAGGCCAACTGATGGATGCCATCATCCGGCTGAAAGACCTGACCAGGAGCTTCGGCCCTCTCACGGCAGTGGACCATCTCAATCTCGAGATCGGCCGCGGTGAGATCTTCGGGCTGGTGGGTCCGGACGGCGCCGGAAAGACCACCACGTTGCGGATGTTATGCGGGCTGATGGACCCCACCAGCGGCGAGGCCTGGGTGGCGGGCCACAACGTGGCTAAGAATCCCGCTGAGGTGAAGGATCGAATCGGCTATATGGCGCAGCGGTTCGGTCTCTATGTGGACCTGACCGTGGACGAGAACATGGGGTTCTACGGGGACCTGTTCGGCATCACGCGCAAGGAGCGCGAGCGCCTGCTGCCGGAGCTGCTGCGCATGACTCGCATGGAGCCTTTCCGCAAGCGGCAGGCCGGCAAACTTTCCGGCGGCATGAAGCAGAAGCTGGGCCTGATGTGCACCCTGCTGCATCGTCCGCAGATCCTGTTTCTGGACGAACCCACCAACGGCGTGGATCCCGTATCGCGGCGCGATTTCTGGGCCATTCTCTATCAATTGGTGAAGGACGGCATCACCATTCTGGTGACCACGGCCTATCTGGACGAAGCGGAGCGCTGCAACCGGGTGGGGTTGATGTATAAAGGACGCCTGATCCGTTGCGAATCCCCGGACGTAATGCGCGCGAGCGAAGTCTGCTACGCGATTGAAGCCTCTAACCTGAGTGAAGCTTCTAACCTGAGTGAAGCTTCTAACCTGAGTGAAGCTTCTAACCTGAGTGAAGGTCCCAACCTCAGAGCCATGCGCGAGAAGCTGCGCGCCTGCGCGGGTGTGCTGAGCGTGGAATCCTCGGGCGATTCCCTGCACGTGTTGATCTCGCCCGGCCAGACCTCGCCCACGGTGTTGCAGCAAACCGTCGGCCCGGTGGCGTTCCGGCCCATCGTGCCGTCGCTCGAAGACGTCTTCATTGCCACCATACGCAAAGAGGAAAGGCCCGACGCCGCTTGACGCAACCCCAACAGAACGGCGATTGGGCGGTCGAAATCCACGACCTGGTGAAGAAGTTCGGTGATTTCATCGCAGTGAACCATGTCTCCATCAGCGTGAAAGTGGGCGAGGTATTTGGCTTCCTGGGCCCCAATGGCGCGGGCAAGTCCACCGTGATCCGCATCCTGTGCGGGCTGCTGCGTCCCACTTCGGGCCGCGCTCAGGTGGGCGGCTTCGACGTATCCACGCACCCGGAAGAAATTCGCCGGCACATCGGATACATGTCGCAGAAGTTCTCCCTGTATGACGACTTGACCGTCGAGCAAAACATCGATTTTTTCAGCGGCATTTATGGTGTGCCCAAGAAGCGGCGCGCGGAGCGCAAGCGATACGTGCTGCGCATGGCGGACCTGGAAGAACGCAGCAGCACCACTCACGCGCCTGCTGCCCGGCGGCTGGAAGCAGCGCCTGGCGCTGGGCTGCGCCATTTTGCATGAGCCGCCCATCCTGTTTCTGGACGAGCCCACGTCGGGCGTAGACCCCATTGCACGCCGGGCGTTTTGGGATCTGATCTACGATCTCTCCGAAGCCGGCCAGACCATTTTCGTCACTACGCATTACATGGATGAGGCCGAGTATTGCCATCGCTTGGCCTTGATCAACGGTGGGCGTATCATCGCCGCCGGCACTCCCGCGGCGCTGAAGGAAGAGCTGAGCTACCGCACCCTGCTGCAACTGGAAAGTTCCGATCCGCTCGAAAGCATGCGGGCGCTCGAAGGCGACCCCGAAGTGGACGACGTGGCGGTGTTCGGCGGCGGGCTGCACGTGGCGGTGCAAAACGCGGAGCGAGCCACCATACGGATTCGCGAATTGATGGCAGCGCAACAATATCGAGATCCGCCGGCTGGAGCGCATCCCTCCATCCATGGAAGACGTGTTCGTGGCGCTGATTGAGCAGCAGGCACGGAGCGGCGCATGAACTTGCGGCGCATTGGGGCCATATTCAGAAAGGAACTGCGTCACATCTCGCGCGATCCGCGCAGCTTGGGGCTGGCGCTGGTGCAGCCACTGGTGATGCTGTTGCTGTTCGGCTCCGCGCTCAGTCTGGACGTCGACCGCATCTCAACTCTGGTTTACGATGCCGATCAGACGTCGGCCAGCCGCGAACTGATTCGCCAGTTTCAGGGCTCGCGGTATTTCGAGGTGGAGGGCTTCGTGGGCAGCACGCGGGCCGTGGAACGCGGGATCGACCGGGACCGAATTCTGGTGGGTCTGATTGTGCCTCGGGACTATGCCAAACATGTGGCGGCGGGGCAAAGCGCGGCGTTTCAAATCCTGCTGGACGGCAGCGATTCCAACACCGCGTCCATCGCGCTCTCTTACGTGAATGCGCTGGTGGAAGGCTACGGCAATCAACTGAGGACCGTAGCGCTGAGCCGCCATGCCGGCAGAACTTTGCCGCTGCCGATCGATTTTCAGGTGCGGATCTGGTATAACAGCTCGCTCGAATCGAAGAACTTTGTAGTTCCCGGATTGGTGGCGGTGATCCTGGTGGTAATCGCGGGCATGCTGGCGTCACTCACCATCGCGCGCGAGTGGGAGATGGGCACCATGGAACAGCTTCTCTCCACGCCGGTGCGGCCGGCCGAGCTGGTTCTTGCAAAGATGCTCGGCTTCTTCACGGTAGGCGCGATAGATGCCGCCATCGCCGTGCTGGTGGGAATCTTCGTGTTCGACGTGCCGTTCCGGGGCAGTGTGATCCTGCTGGCGTTCACCACCTGCCTGTTCCTGTGCGGCGTATTTTTCTGGGGCATCCTGGTTTCCGCTATGGCCAAGACGCAACTGGTGGCGTATCAAGTGGGCGTGGTAACCACCTTCCTGCCTTCCTTCCTGCTCTCTGGATTTATCTACTACATCGACAGCATGCCGAAGGTGGTGCAGGGGATCACGCATATCGTGCCGGCGCGTTATTTCGTCACCATTCTGCGCGGAATCTTCCTGAAGGGCGTGGGTCTCGAAGTGTTATGGGGCGAGGTGCTCCTGCTGGCCTTTTTCATGATCGCGGTGTTTTTTCTGGCAACCTGGAGACTCAGCCAAAAGCTGGCATAAAAACATGTGGGAACGCATCGCACAGATTATCCGTAAAGAATTCACCCAGTTGTTGCGCAGCCGGCGCAGGCGGCTGGCCGTATTCATCCCGCCGCTGTTGCAATTGTTCGTCTTCGGCTACGCCGTCAACCTGGACGTAGACAATATCCGGATGGGTTGGATGGATGAAGACCACACCCCGGAGAGCAGGAACCTGCTGGCGGGATTTCAAGGATCCAGCAGGTTCCATGTCGTTGCGCTGCCGGCGAGCGAAGTGGACGCCGAAAATCTGTTGCAGCGCGGAGACGTGCATTCCGTCCTGCGCGTGTTGCCGGGCTTCGCCGAAGCACTGCAGCGCGGCCGCCCAGCCAAGGTGCAATTGCTGGTGGATGGGACCAATTCGAACACGGCGTCGTTGATCTCCGGTTACTCCCAGCAGATTGTGGCGGCCTATGCAACGCCCATCGTGCGCAAACAGCAAGGCAAGCTGTTGCTGACCATGGGCGGGAGTTCGGGCAGCACCAGCTTGAAAACTCCGCGCTTGAACGTGGAGACGCGCGTGTGGTTCAATGCCGATCTGCTCAGCCGGAATTATTTCGTCCCCGGCGTGATCGTCAACATCATCATGCTGGTTACCGTGATGCTGACGGCCATGGCCATCGTGCGGGAGCGGAAATTGGGAACCATGGAGCAATTGATGGTAACGCCCATTCGCCCCATCGAACTCATTCTGGGCAAGACGCTTCCGGCCGCCTTCATCGGGCTGATCGACATGGGGCTGGTGGTTGCGGGCGCGCTGCTGGTTTTCAAGATCCCGTTCCGCGGCAATCCCCTGCTCCTGCTGTTGTGCGTGGTTTTATTTCTGTTCACCACGCTGGGCGCGGGGCTGCTGATGTCGACAATTTCGAATACCCAGCAGCAGGCCATGATGACCTCGTTCATGTTCGCCACGCCGGCCTTCATGCTGAGCGGATTCGCGTTCCCGATCCGGAACATGCCGGTAATCGTGCAGTATTTTACTTATCTGAATCCGCTGCGTTATTTCATGGAGATCGTGCGCGCCTTGTTCCTCAAAGGCACCGGATTCGCGGTGCTCTGGCATCAGATGCTGGCCATGCTGATTTTCGGCGTGTCCATGCTGCTGCTGAGCACGTCGCGTTTCCGCAAACGATTGGATTAGGGGGCCGAGTAAGTTTAAATGGACATGCCCGCAACAGCAAACGATCTGGAAACACAAACGAGAGCCTATCTGGAAGCGTTCGAGGCCCGAGACATGGCCCGGTGCATGTCGTTCTACGCCGACGATGCCTCGCTCAGCTACGTGCAGAGCGTCTTCAAGGGCAAAGAGCAGATCGAAGAATGGCACAAGGCGCGTTTCGCCGCCGATCTCCGCATCGTACGTCTGGAAAAACTCACCGTGGAGGGAAACACCGTGATCCTGACCGCGGTCGTCACGTCCAAACGGCTCAAGGCCTGGAGGCTGGATAGCATTCGAGGAACGGTAACCACGCTGTTTGAAGGTTCCAAGATCAAGGACCTGAAATTCGGGATGCGAATGTGAAATGACCGCCACGGCTCTGTCAATCGATCTGCTCAGCGACGAGACTTACATCCACCAGATTCACGGGGTGGATTTCCGGCCGGTCTTCGTCATTGGACCCCATCGATCCGGAGCCACGCTGCTGTACCGGGTGCTCACCAGGAGCGGTTGTTTCAACACCACCAGCACTTACCACATTGTGAACCGGCATCGGCTGCTGGCTCTGCGCGCCACTGGCCTGGAACAGGCCGCGCGCGACGAACTGGAACGGTGGTTCGAGGAAAAGGGGCTCGAAGGCAAACAGCACAATTCCGCGCCCATCACACCCGATCTTCCCGAAGAATACTGCTTCGCGCTGGAACATCAGGCGAAGCGCAGCGTGGTGGACGAACGCAATCTTTCGAGCTTCAACCAGTTCTGCAGAAAGCTGCAGGTGATTCAAGACGCGAGCCGGCCGCTGCTGCTCAAGAATCCTCACGACACGCTTAATTTTCTTTACCTGCGCCAGCAGATTCCTCGCGCGCGATTCATCTTCATTTATCGCCATCCGGTGGACGTGGTGAATTCGCAGATCCGTCTGCTGCGCCAGATGATCTACCAGAAAAGCGAATATGACGCGCTTATGGTTCACCGCTTGCGCGCGCTGTACGACAATCCAGTGAAGCTGGCGCTTGCCCGCCTGGTTTATTCCGATCAGCTGCCCTTGATGATTTTGCAGAAGTCGCATTACGTTTCGCGCAATTGCGACTACGTCATGAATAACGTCGACAAGCTCGGGGACGTGGCCATGGGCCTGACCTACCCGCAACTGTGCGAGGACACCAATTACCAAATCCGGCGGATTATCGATTTTCTGCAATTGAAGGAAAAGGTCCCGACGGATTATTCGGAGATCATCGGCGCGCGCGAGCACGCGATCTTGGCGGAAGTGGAACGCCGCCGCGAATGGCTCAACAAGCGCAATGAGGCGTATTGCCGGCGCTTTCAACTGTCATAAAGCGCTGACCCAACATCGTTTTAGTGAGTTGACGGGAATGCGGAGGTACCCAGATCCCGAGAGTACTGGTACCCTCCTGGGCAGCGTAAGGGCAAAACATGATCTCTATGGAATAGATCAATGCTATGATGCGTTTTCGGAGGATCGAGATGATGAAGAGAACCCTGATTACACTTTGCTCCCTGTGTTGCCTTTCCATAGGCACTCTTCTCGGTTCGTCGATCACCGTCGGTACAGACAACGGCTCTAACGACTTTCCTTTCTCAGGACCATTTTACGGATATCCCGGCACCGACTATCAAGAGGCGTATGCCGCGAGCGATTTCTCCGGGCCGATCAATATTACCGGAATCGATTTTTTCCTGGCCAACGGTTTCAAAGGAAGCTTGGACGCCGGCACTTATACTTTGAGTCTCTCGGTTATCAGTTCTGACATCGGCAGCCTCAGCAGCACCAACTTAGCCGGCAACATCGGCTCCGACGACACGGTATTTGAAAGCGTCGCGCTCTCGGGCAAGGCGCCGAATACCTTGACCTTTACGGGCACTCCTTTTTTATACGACCCTTCGCTCGGAAACCTTCTGCTGGATATTTCGGTTACCGGCGGAAGCGGTGGGAGCGGTGCGGCGTTTGAGGACAGCGAAGGGTCCGGGACCTCGCTGGCCCGTTATCAGAATTTTGGTTCTGGCAACGGCATCGGTTATGGCTTAGTGACCGAATTTGACTCCACAGTGTCGATGGCGGCCACTCCGGAACCGGGCACGCTCCCTCTCATGGCTTGCCTGGGTCTGGTTGGGCTCCTGGTTCAGCGTTTGCGCCGGCAGCGGGCCTGACTCGATTCGCGTCATGGCACGCCGGTGAGCACGAACACTACGCCCTCGTCGGCGCTCCCGCCACGTTGGGTAGTTCCTATCAGGTTGCCTGCCGGGGTGAGGATCACGCCTGCGCAGGGATGACCACCGTCGGCCCCGGCCGTGAAGCTGTGCAGCACGGTGTACTGGGCTGAGGCATCCAGCTTGTAAACCATGCCAATGCCCGCCGTGCCCCCACCCTGGGTTGTCCCATAGAGACCATCCGGCGCGAGGATCACGCCGAGGGGGCCGGTAAATTCATCTGTGAAGCGGTACAGCACCGTATAGTTACCGGCGGAGTCCACCTTGTACACGACACCGTCATTTGCGGTTCCTCCCGAGGAAGTGACCCCGTAGAGGTTACCGGCCGAGTCCTGGATCACACCTGCGGAGGGATAACCACCGTCGGCGCCGCCTGTGAAGTTGTACAGCACCGTATAGTTACCGGCGGAGTCCAGCTTGTACACTGCCCCGTAACCTTCCACTCCAAGTCTAGAGGTCCCGTAGAGGTTACCGCCCGAGTCGCGAATCACGCCTGCTACGGGAACGTCGCCGCCTGTGAAGTTGTGCAGCACCGCGTAGTTGAATGCGGTGTCTAGTTTGTACACCACACCGGAATCTCCTGTGCCGCCAGTCTGAGCAGTTCCGTAGAGACCGTCTGGCGCGAGAATAACACCCGCCCCCGGTTCCCCGCCCCTCCCGGATGTGAAGTTGTGTAGCACGGTTTCTTGCACCTGGGCTTCGACAGGCGCAACAGTAATAACAGATAGCGCGCACGCCACTGCCAGGCGCATTTGCTTTATCGTTCCCATAAGTCCTCCATTTTTTCGCTAAGGTACGTCGAGTGGAAAGGGATCATTGCACGCCGGTGAGCACGAACAATACGGTGCCTGCAGTTCCTATCAGGTCGCCTGCCGGGGTGCGGATCACGCGTGTATGGGGATTATAACCGTCGGCACCCCCCGTGAAGCCGTACAGCACCGTATAGTTGCCGGCGGTGTCCAGCTTGTACACTACGCCGTAACCTGCTGTGCCTGCATAGGACGCGGTCCCGTAGAGGTTGCCAGCCGAATCACGGATCACGCCAGCGGCAGGCTGACCACCGTCGGCCCCCCCGGTGAAGGTGTACAGCACTGTATAGTTGTTGGCGGAGTCCAGCCTGTACACCGCGCCCCAACCCGCTGTGCCCCCATCCCAGGTAGTCCCATAGAGACCATCCGGCGCGAGGAGCAGGCCGTTGGAGTAGGTGCCGTATCTGAAGCGGTGCAGCACCTTATAGTCGCCGGCGGTGTCCAGCTTATACACCACGCCGCCGGACTCACTTGTGTCGTATAACGTAGTCCCGTAGAGATTACCGACCGAGTCGAGGATCACGCCCGCAATGGGGCTCCCATCGACTCCATCCGTGAAGTTGTACAGCACCGTATAATTGCCGGCGGAGTCCAGCTTGTATACTACGCCGTACCCCGCTGTGCCACCCCCGGCGGTCCCGTAGAGGTTACCGGCCGAGTCGCCGACGACGCCTGCATTGGGACCGCCGCCATCGGCCCCACCCATGAAGTTGTACAGCACCTTATAGTTGCCGGCGGCGTCCAGCTTGTATACCACACCCTCACCTCCTGTGCCTCCACCCGCAGCGGTCCCGTAGAGGTTACCAGTCGACTCGCGGATCAGGCCTCCGTAGGGATTAGCGCCGTCGGCGCCGGTGAAGTTGTGCAGCACAGTGTAGTTGAATGCTGTGTCCAGTCTGTACACCACACCATAATCTGCTGTGCCGCCAAACTCAGCAGTTCCGTAGATACCGTCTGGCGCGAGAATAACACTCCCCACCGGAGTCGCCCCCGTCCCCTGTGTGAAATTGTGTAGCACGATTTCTTGCACCTGAGCTTCTACACGCGCAACAATCATGACCGCGAGCGCGCATGCCACTGGGAGGCGCATTTGCTTCGTCGTTCCCATAGTTCCTCCCTATCGCTAAAGTACGCCGAATGGGGAGCCGGGTGGATGAGATGAGAACCACTCGGCGGTGGCCCAAGGTACCCCGGCAGGAACCGGTGGTCAAGGGGGTAGCGGGGCTATGAGGCGAGAACCGGGAAACGACGCGTCGCGGCTGGCGTGAGATTCCGAAAAGCTGCTAGCGTACAAGTATGGATGCACAATACTGCGCCGCATTCTCAAAGCTTGATTTTCGCCCCGTATTCATCGTGGGAGACCACCGTTCCGGCACCACGCTTCTTTATCAAATATTGGCGGCGACCGGGCGCTTCCACGTGCTGAATGCGTATCAGGTGATCCACTACGACGAGATCGTCACGCACTTCATGGAAGGACGCACTCAGGCTGCGCGGCTCGACCTGGAAAAGCGGTTCGCGGAGCTCGGCATGAGTAACCGTGTATTCGATGGCGTCCGCGTCACACCCGACCTGCCGGAAGAGTACGGATTCGTTATCGAAGATAGCGCTCGCCCCCAGTTGCGGCCATCCAACCGCGGCCGCCTGGTGGAATTGTGTCAAAAGCTGCGGTTGATCGGCGGATCGGATAAACCGGTGCTGCTCAAGAACCCTTGGGACGTGTCTGAGCTTCGTCTCACTGAAAGAGAGCTTCCCCGAAGCCAAGCTCATTTTCCTGCACCGTCATCCCCTGGCCGTGATCAACTCGCAATTGCGCGCTATCCGGTCAATGATGGAAGCGCCCAACGACTATCTCCGGCTCATCGCCCGCTGGTATCCGCGCGTGTGGGATTCGAGCATCCGGCGTCAGTTCATGCGGCAAGTCTTCTCCGGCCGGCTGCCGCTTTGGCGCTACATTGTGCCCCGGCATGTGGCGCGCGCAGGCAGCTACTTCATGGACAATTTCAACTCGATCCCCGCCGCCGACGCCATCTGTTTCCGCTATGAAGATATATGCCGCAACCCCACCGGCAACATCGAGTCCATCCTGCGGTTCTTAGAGATCGAACCGGAAGGCGCCGTCGATTACGCGGCCTTGATCGACAAACGCCCTACCAACCTCCTGCCTGAGGTAACCCGGTACCGAACCCAGATTCTCCGCCCCATGCAGCCCTACCTTGAGCGCTTTCATTACGGCCAGGATGTAGAAAACTAGCCGGGCTTCGTCGTCGGTAACCCCGAAGCGAAGAGAATTTGCACTTCCCACATAGAACGCCAAAATCTCACCATGCTTATGCGAATGCGCAGGTTAACGGGGCTAGCCAGCGCTGTTAGCCGGAAACGGGACAATCCCTGGGCAGCGTTGTGCAAGCTATGACCTCTACGCTTTGGTTTGGAGGCGACGAACTAAATGAAAGTCCTGATCGCATGTCTCTTATTCTCGGCGGCGGCCTGTCTTGCGCAGACAGCAGGCCTTGGTTCCGGATGCCCGTCTGGGGTCCTCAGTTCTTTGGGCTGTTCGACGACGCTGCCGAGCGGCTTGACGATTGGTGCGGTTGCCGGGCCGCTCCAGGTGGCCAATGCCGGCGGATATGCCGGATTGACTTACGAGGTTGGAAATACGGCTGTCCCAGCGAGTCTGCCGTTAAATTCAACTGGTGATCTTGGACCGAATTCCGCAAGCTTCCCTTCGTACTTCCTGCAGCGGAGCGCGACCGCTCCTTCAGCCACGGGACCTATGCTCGTGGCGGCAGCCGGCATCGTCAGCACGGGCGGGACTTATTCTACGGGCGGCACCAGTTGCACGAACGGGACCCAGACCGTCACCTACAGCGGTGGAGGCGCAAACATCAACGCAACCGGAACCATTACGGTGTCCGGTGGAGTGCCGGTCGACGCCATCTCGCTAACCAACGCTGGAGCGGGGTACACATCCATCCCCACCACGGTGCAAGTTGCAACCTGCACCGGCACTACAACCATTACCGGCGCAGCCATCAGTCCCGTGGCCGGTGTCAGCTACGGCACCCTGAGCGGCACTGGAAGCGTGTTCCCTACTACTGCGAGCCCCACCTTCACCGGGTCGCCGGCGGCTCCCACTCAGGGCATTTGCGACAACTCGACCAATATTGCGACCACTGCCTTCGCCGGCTTGCAGTGCAATGTGGTTAAAGTGAGCGGCTCTCCCTACACTGCTCCAAACCAGAGCGCTACATTCTGGAACGCCACCACGGGTGCATATATAGTGGATCTCCCGACTCCGGCAGCGGGCATCCAAATTTGCCTGGGCAATTATCATGCGATCGCACACGCCATCTCTTTTGTTCCTACGTCCGGTGTCACGCTTTACTACAAAGGCGTCGCGGGCACCACAGGTTCAACCACGGGAATCGTCTCAGGAGGAGCAGCCGGGGATTACCTGTGCCTTTTAGCAGTGGACACACTTACATGGGAAGCCCTTGGCCCTGGGTATGGGACCTGGACGAATAACTAAGCCGAATAATTAATAAAAATGAGGCCACTTCTTTTAGTTCTTCTAGCGGTTTCTACCACCGAATATTTGTTGCAGGCCCAAAATATCCAGATGACGAGCTGGAGCCAGATACTGGCCGACGGGGGCAGGGCGTCGTGGTCGGCGAATAATACAATCGCCTACGATCATCAAGGCTCCCCCGGACCGTCCGGTTACTTTAATGTGTACACGATGACCACGAGCGGTGGCAGCCAGACCTGCATAACCTGCCCCAGTTCCCCTGGAGCCAGCGTATTGCCGGGCCTGCATATGGGCAACCCCACGTGGACGCCCGATGGAAGATTCCTCCTATTTCAAGCACAAGCGCTTCCCAGTCAAGGAAGCGGGGCGCTCGATTTCGCCGGCTTCCCTGGTGAGGGCTGGAACAACGATGTCTGGGCCACCGATACAATGGGCAATTTCTGGCAGCTAACCAATCAAGGCCGATGGGGCGCTAACGGTATTCTGACGGCCGCGGTTGTCGCCACCGGAACAGATTCGGGGTTGCCAAACACTGGTACCTGGACTACAACAGGCGGCGGCGGGACGGGAGCCAGCGGCACCTTTACCGCTAGCGGCGGAAATCTGCTGACCGTTACGGTTACCAATGGCGGAGCTGGAGGATTTGGCGGATCTGGCTACACTTCCAATCCGGCGTTTGTACCAAGTTCCGGTTCCATCGGAACCAGCACTGTCTCATTCATGGGCAGCGGAGGAGTGATCTACATCACCGTCTCTCCAGATGGGACTAAGTTAGCCTGGGGTCAACGATTGGTGCCCGGCGGTGCGAACGAAAATCAGAGTCCCGGCAACTGGGAACTGGCCGTGGCTGCGTTTTCAGAAAGCGGCGGCATTCCTTCCATAAGCAGCACTCAATATTACACCCCCGGCATCAATAAGCTTTACTACGAACCGCACACGTTCTCGCTCGATAGTTCAACGTTGTTCTTTATGGGCAATCTGGATGTCGGGATGAATACCTTTGCCAGGAACATCTACTCGTTCAATCTCAGCACGCAAGCCCTGTTTAACCTCACAAAGAGCTTGGTGAATTGGAACGAATACCCGACAGCCTTTCCATCTGCCTTTGGCTCCAACAAGATTACTTACATGCTGTATCCCCAGGTTGGGCCCATAAGCCCGAGTTGCATCTCGGACTATTGGGTGATGAATTACGACGGCACCGACAATTACCAGCTTACGTTTTTCAACACTCCAGGCAGTCCATACTATAATCCATCGCAACCCGTTTGCATGGACACCCACTCCTGGAATCCCGGCGGCAACCAGTTAGTTGCCTTTCCTAATTACTTCGCCGCGAATGGGCACAACGGAGAACCTGGGCCGATCTGGACTCTGAATATCGCCGATGTCGCCGTGGTCAACGCGGTCAGTTCCGGGGCCTTTCCAGGGAGCGGGTTCTATCCGGGATCTGGGCTGCAATGAAAACCACCATCCCTTCCAGTACTTTTCAAGCGTGAGTTTGCTTGCTCTCTTCTCGCCCGCGATCTTTCGTCTACCAGCAGCACGAGCCAACTGGAAGATTGGATGATTTACGGCCTCCCTGTAACAACTGCCGGTCAACCCGGGCACCGAGACCGATTATGTATGCTACAACGGTACAGGCAGCGTTCTTCTCGTTGGTACTTCAGCAATCCCTCGTTGCGAAAAATGAAAGAAGAGTTTTTCATCTCTTGACAGCGGATTGAAACCTGCAAGAAGCGTGCTCTTGCCGCGACTATCCAATCCTAAAGTGAAGCGCAGAGGCGCAACAAGGACGTTTGGAACCGCGCGTGCAAGCCCTCAAAGCGAGATTACCTCAATGCGAAAACCCTTTTTGAAAAAGAGCATAATTTTAGTGGCGTGCTTACCGCTGTGGATTGCCGCGCAACAGCCGTTACGAGCCGATATCCGGGTGGCGAGCTCGACCCAACTCTTGTCCGGCACGGGCCGGCTGTCGTGGTGGCAAAATACCATCGCCTACGACAAGCCAAATTCAAACGGCGTCTACGACATCTGGACCATCCAGGCGGATGGTTCCGGCGATACATGCCTGACATGCTCGTCGGCGGCGGTGGACAAGCTGGGAGCGCTCAACAAGGGCAACCCGGTTTGGAATCCATCCGGCAAGTTCATCGCGTTCCAGGTCGAGATAGGCTCTACTGGGGTGACACAAGCGGTAATAGATGCCGACTTTCCTGGGTCGGGGTGGAGCAACAATCTTTGGATCATGGATCCGTCCGGCCAGAACTTCTGGCAAATTACAAACCTGCCGGATACTGGAGGAGTAATTTATCCACGATTCTCCCCGGACGGCACAAAGATCGCTTGGGGCCAGCGCATAGATCCGACGTCGGCGGCAGGAGGGATCTGGGGTACGTGGCAGTTGATGGTCGGCGATTTCGTGGTCTCCGCGAGCGGCGTGCCTTCCGTACAGAACGCCCAGTCGTTCATGCCTACATACTCGGGCGGCCTGCAGGAGTATTACTACGAGCCTCACGGGTTCAGCGCGGACAATCAAACGCTGTACTTCATGTCCAACATCGGGCCCGGCGGTAAACCATTTTTTGGCGGACCGGGGCCCATGGATATTTACGCGCTGAATTTGTCGACGAACCAGCTGACCGCACTGTCTAACACGCCGGACCAGTGGAACGAGTTTCCCACAGTGATACCGGGGCAATCGAGCTTAGTGTATATGTCCACAGTAGGCGCCGGCGCCGTTAGCGGACATTTCAAGGGTGATCTTTGGGTGACGAATGCCGACGGCACCGACAAGTACCAACTGACGTATTTCAACGATCCGAACAGCCCGGATTACAAACCTGCTGGTGTTGTAGCGGCTGACCCGGCGTGGAATGCCGATGGAAGCCAATTGGCGATATACGGTAATCTCGGCGAGGCTCAGGCTTTACCGGGCACTATGTTGATACTGAATATCGAGCCCGCCAACGCCACGGTGAACGCGGCCAGCTACCAACGGCCTCCCCTGGCGGCGGATGCCATCGTCAGTATCTTCGGGGCCACTCTGGCAGACCAAACGCTCGCCGCCCCCAGCGCGGCGCTGCCCACCAGCCTTGGCAATACCACGGTGAGCGTCACGGATGCGAAGGGCGTCGCGCGCCCAGCCCCTTTGTACTTTGTTTCCGCGGACCAGATCAATACCGTCATTCCCGACGGAACCGCGGCGGGACCGGCGGTGGTTACGGTGACCAACCCGGATGGGGTGCAAACCAAAAGCACGGTCGAAATCGCATCGGTATCGCCCGGCCTCTATACCATGAATCAGAATGGTTCAGGGGTGGTGGCCGCTTATGTCCAGATAGTGCCGGCCAGCGGCCCGCAGACCTATGAGCCTGTTTTTAGTTGCCCAGGGGGCGGCGCGCCCTGTACCACCATTCCGATTGACATAAGCAATTCGTCGGACCGGTATTACCTGGTGATGTTTGGGACCGGTTTTCGGGGGCGCAGTTCCTTGCAGCAGGTGAACGTCACGATTGGGAAGGAGAGTGTCCCCGTACTATACGCAGGCGCGCAGGGTCAATACGAAGGCTTTGACCAGGTGAACGTACAACTTCCGAGCAGCCTGGCCGGAGCAGGCGTGGTGAACATCGTTGCAAGCGCGGATGGTGCGCAGGCTAACGTGGTGCAGATTGAGATCCAGTGAAATTCCAGTAATAGGTGGCATAGTTTTCTAAAGCAGGACATTTTTGATCTGCTCTCGATAATTTAGACCAATTACGCTTGAGGATCTTCGGCGCGATAGGAAGAATCTGCAGCCATGGGCTCGAAGCGTTTGAGCTGTGGAAACTCGAATTGATTAAGAGGCGCTGAAACTAAAATTCCCGCCTTGCGTTTACAAGGTTGGAGGAGCTTCTTAATGCGCTCGCGGATTCTGACGGGGACGATTCTTTTCGCATGGCTTCCGTTCGCGGCTGAACAGCCGTTGCAGGCCCAAAACATCCGGGTGTCGAATTTCAACCAACTGCTGGATGACGGAGGCAGGGTCTCCTGGTCAGTCAATAATGTGATTGCCTATGACACGCAGGGGTCGGACGGGTACTTCAATCTGTACACGATCATGCCGGACGGCAGCGGCAATACCTGTTTAACCTGCTCCGATTCCCCTGGAGCTTCGGCCTTACCTGGCCTGAACGTAGGTAACCCAATCTGGTCGAGGGATGGGAAGTTTATCGTATTTCAAGTGCAGATGGTCAACCTGGGAGATGCCCTTGCCAATTTTCCAGACTTTCCAGGTAGTGGCTGGCAAAACGACCTTTGGGCTACTGACACAAACGGTCACTTCTGGCGGCTGACCAATCAGGCGGGCAACAATTCCAATCAAGGCGGCGTTATCTGTCCCACCATCTCTTGGGACGGGGCCAAGCTGGCGTGGGGCCAGCGCACGTCCACCAGTCCAGCGCAGCCCACGAGCGCTTTTGGTACCTGGGAACTGGCCGTTGCCACATGGAGCGAAACGGGCGGTGTTCCTTCCATCGGCGCCCCCTCATATTACAGTCCCGGCGCCAATAACTATTACTACGAACCGCACGGTTTCAGCATAGATAATCAAACCGTATTCTTCATGGGCAACCTGACTCCTGGGATGGAGGAGTATGCCATGAACATTTATTCGTTTAATCTCCAGACGAGTACTCTGACCAACCTCACGAATACTCTTACGGATTGGTACGAATACCCGGTGTCGCTTCCCTCCGTCGATAAGGTGGTCTACATGGATTGGGATCGGACCACTTCCTCCACCTGCCATTCCGACCTGTGGCTCATGAACTACGACGGCACCGACAAGGAACGCTTGACCTTCTACAACGATTCCTACAGCTCGGACTATGTGCCGGCAGGAGTGTGCCTGGACACTCACTCCTGGAATGCCAACGCCAGCCAAATGGCCGTTTTTAGCAACAATTTCGCTGTGAACAATCACACCGGAAAGCCTGGGCCAATATTGATGCTGGATATTCAACCCGCTACCACCTCGGTGAGCGGGGCAAGCTACCTATTCCCCCCGTTGGCTCCGGCCTCAATCGTTAGCACCTTTGGGACGAATCTGGCAGACCAAACGATGGCCGCCCCCAGCGCAGCGCTACCCACCAACCTAAACGACACCACGGTGAGCGTCACGGATGCGAAGGGCGTGGCGCGCCCAGCCTCGGTGTACTTTGTTTCGGCCGGCCAGGTCAATTTCGTGGTTCCCGACGCAACCAGTCCGGGACCGGCGGTGTTCACGGTGACCAACGCGAACGGTACACAGTCGCTCGGGACGGTCGACATCGCCCCGGTATCGCCGGCCTTCTACACCATGAACCAGAATGGCCTAGGGGTGGTGGCCGGTTACGTCCAGGTGGTCCCAGCCAGCGGCCCAACTACCTTCGAGCCCGTTTATAGTTGCCCGGGAGCAGGCGCGCCGTGTACCACTAAGCCGATCGACGTGAGCAATACGGCGGACCAGTATTACCTGGTGATGTATGGGACTGGTTTCCGCGGGCGCAGCTCCTTGCAAGGCGTGAGCCTGACGATTGGGAACCAAAATGTCCCAGCAGTACTATACGCCGGCGCGCAGGACCAGTACGAAGGCTTTGACCAGATCAACGCACAGATTCCGAGCAGCCTGGCAGGAGCGGGAGTGGTGAACATCGTTGCCACTGTGAATGGCGCGACGAGTAACGCCGTGCAGATTCAGCTTCAATAGCGCTTGGTCGCACAACAAAAGCTGGGAGCAATGGGTATTTTTGCAATGACCTTGCGTCCATTCTCTTGGGAGCGGTGACCGGAAACGGCGGTCGTGGCTGCCAAGAAAGTACCATCACCAGCGGTCCATGCACTATTGATTCTTTGCACTTGCATATGGTATCGTAACCACCTCGGAAGGTAATAAAATTGGGGTTTCGAAAGAGTTCAAAGAGTTCTATGACTCGTGTGGCTGCTTTACTAATACTATGTGCGGGCGCGTTGTGTGCATTCCAAAACCAAAGCGCTGTAACCGAATTTACGGTGCCAACGACCAATTCCTTGCCCGAATCGATCGAGTTGGGTCCTGACGGCGCCCTGTGGTTCACCGAGACCGGAGGTAATAAGATCGGCCGCATTACGACAGCTGGAGTGATCACCGAGTATCCCTTAGGGGGCGCCGCGAAGACAGGCTCTCCTTGGGACATCGTCGTCGGCCCGGATGGCGCCCTGTGGTTCACGGAAACTCTGGGCAACAAGATTGGCCGTATCACCGCGGCTGGCGTAATCACCAACCAGTATGTGATCCCGACCCCCAACAGCGGTCCGCGCAGAATCATTGTCGGCCCGGATGGCGCCATGTGGTTCACCGAATCCTCGGGCAACAAGATCGGCCGAATTACAACGGCTGGGGTGATCACTGAGTATCCCGCAACTCCCAATGGCGGCCCCTCCGGGATTGCTGTCGGCCCGGATGGTGCGATCTGGTTCAACGAAAACAGTGGCAACCAGACCGTCCGCATGACCATTGGAGGAGTGATTACCAACCAGTATCCGGCGCCCACGCCGCATAGCGTCCTGGCGCAGCTCATTCCAGGTCCGGACGGCATGCTGTGGATGACCGAGAACTGGAACAACAAGATCGGGCGCATCACCACCAGCGGACTGCTTACCGAGTGGCCAACCCCGACGAAAGGGAGCATACCATCGGGCCTGGCAGTGGGGCCGGATGGCGCGCTGTGGTTTACAGAATGGGCCACCAACGTCAACAAAATCGGCCGGATCACTACGGATGGGATCATGAGCGAATTCCCCGTGCCGACAGCGGCCAGTGAACCGTGGGAGATTACGGCCGGTCCGGATGGAGCTTTGTGGTTTGTCGAATACCTTGGCAATAAGGTCGGACGTATACCGGCCTGCGGGCTGGGGATGACCGTGTACTACCTGACGACGGGTGAAGCGTTCGGCGCGACCGCAGGCTTGAACTTCACTTTCAGCCTGGGAATTACGACCAACGCTGTGTGGATCACAACCCTGGTCCAGAACGGCGTCCCCGTTCAGCAACTTTGGTCTGAGACGGTTAATCCTACGGTTCCACCAGTCAATCTTTTTAAGCAGTATCCACTTTCGCCCATTGGCACCATACAAATAGTATCGGGATTGTATCAGACCGACGGAACGGCTATCTGTGTGGAGAGCCAGACTGTGAACACTGGCACAGCCAACTGACCGTCTCGCGAGCTTCGGCTGCCGCGCTCTACTCCGCAATCGATCGGATTGGTGCTCTCACGGGAGCGAGAACGCGTAGAACGTGTTGCTTGCAGTTCCGATCGGTTGTTTTATCGGGAAGTGGTGATACCCGGTACCCCAGTAAAGCGTGCCATTTACTACCGCCGGAGCTGCGTTCACCGAACCAGGCGCTTGGAACGACCATAATGTCGCTCCGCTGGCCGCGTCCAACGCGTACATGTGGCCCGACATGGAAGGCACATAGACCACTCCGGCCGCTACCGTCACAGGACCCAGCGCCAGGGCGTGGTCGCCCGGAAAGACGGTGCTTTGGCCGGGATCGGGCACTTGCCAAAGGATATTCCCCGTGGCCGCGTCCAGAGCGGCCCAGTAGCTTCCGTTCCAAGGGAGCCCCGAAGGTTGTAAAGTGTAGGTCTGCTGTGCGCTGTTGACCACGGCCACATAGATGCGCTGGTTGTCGGATGCGGTGCCCCACTCAATTCCGCCGAGCTTTCCGAACGGCCCGACAACCGTGTACCAGGCCGGAACTCCGGTGGTTGGCGAGACGGCCCAATAGATACCGCTCTTTTGACCGGCCCCAACCAACTGGGTAGGAACGCCATTGATCGTCGCGGTGAACAGATTCGCTCCAGCGCCAAAGTCGAGATCCAGTCCTTCTGGATCGGGACAAGTTGCTCCGCCGCTGCGACAGGAAGTAATGTAGGCATCTGCCGGCGTGCAGCGGTGAGCCCACTTTACCGTTCCGGTGGCGAGATCCAGCGCGACAATAGAATCGTCGTAATTATTCTCCGCCTGGCAGTTCAAAAGCGCTCCAGAGTTTCCAAGAACGGCCTGCTCACACATCTGCACCGATAAAGGAACCAAATAGTTGTTGCCTGTAGTAACGTAAATCTGGCTGCGGGCGACGTCGATCACCGGCGTGCTGGACCAAACCGGAACGCCGCTATAGTTGTATGGCGCGAAGTGAGTCCGCCAAAGGATCTTCCCGGTCGCCAACGAAATTGCCACCAGGCTTCCCCGAAATGTCGGATGGCCCAGCCCTTCTTCTGTGGAGGAAACTCCCACATAAGCGATTCCTTCGTAAATAATGGGGGAAGCGGTCGAGATGGCGTTGAGGTCGGGATCGAGCAACGTACTCCATATCAAGCTGCCGTCGCTGCTATTGAGCGCCAAAAGGTAAGCGCCGAAGGGATTGGGATCCGACTCACTCGCGGCGAGCGGCACACTGGCGCCGATGATCACCTTCTGGCCGTATAGCGTTGGAGTGGTGCGCGACATAATACCTGGAGGCATGCCGTAATCTGCCATGGTGTGCGTCCAGATAGTGGCTCCGGTAGCCGTACTCAGTTTGTAGAGGTTCCCGGACCAATCGGGAAAGTAGACATAGCTTCCGGTGGAATCCACCGACGGTGTCGCGGAGACGTCGTCCTGAGTGGTGAACTTCCACTTTACGGTGAGGCCGCTAACATTTTCGGAGTTTAGTTTGGTTTCCGCGGGCGCCCAATGGCTGTCTCTCAGATCGTAGCCGGCTGAAGGCCAGCCCGGTGTTTGTGAAAAAGATGCCTGGGCCATCAACAACACAGCGCATAATGCCGCGCTTCGGATTTCAAACATAACGTCGTAAACCTCGCGAAAGGAGATCTCGATGTTAGCATGAGGTGGCCTTGGCGAATTAGAGCGTTCGTACCAGTAGTCCGGGGGCGGAAAACTTCTATTTGCGCGTTTCCAACAGCATTATTGTGTTCTCGCTCTCCCGGTTCCCGGGTAAACTCCCATGAGGGTTAGCGTGTCGCCGGCTAATACCAGGGTCTGTAATTGGGCGTGCGTGTACAAGGTGCCTGTATCGGAGATGTAGTTACCCACCGAGGGTTGATACAGCAGTCCGTGTACCTGCCCGCTGAGCGTTCCGTTTGCTACCAGGTCGATGTTTGGGATCGCTGCCTGGCTCTGTAACAGCGCCCAGTCGGCTACCGACGCCGCGTTCGTGACATTGGTCTTGGTAAGGGTGCGCGAGTAGCCCACGGCGGGGGCCGTTCCCGTGTCGAGGGAAATCGTGTATGCGTTAATATCGGCTTTCTGCTGCGCGGTATACCCAGCGAAGAGTGATGCCCCCAGGAACCTCTCCAGGCCCGCCGCCGCGCCCACATTCCCGTCGTGGTCCAGGCCGAAACCATCGATGGTGGAAGTGGCGGTTGGAGTGAAGAGGAGTTTCTGATAGACGTTCCTCAATTGTGGGTTTTTTAGGGACTGGGGAACCTTCGGAGGGAAAGCCGCCATAACGAACAGGTTCGATCCGGGCCCGGATGGCGACGCCAGGTGGCAAGCGTTGCAGGTCACGATGGCGCCATTAAAGTTCGATTCGGCGACATTGTTGAAATCGGCCAGTCCGTTCACCGCGTTGCCGTTTTGCGCGAGCGCTACAGACGTCGGCAAAGTACGATCCAGGTTCTCATAGGGGTTGGGCAGGAAGAGGATCGTGTTGATGAAATTGGTATAGAGATTCATATCCGCGGTGGAAAGCTGGGACGAACCCATTAGCGAAGTGAACGCCGGATTGAAGGCCGCAAAATTGGCATGGTCGCCGCGCCAGTGGTAAGGAGCCAGATTGTTCAGGCCGCGCAGAGTCTGCGTGGTCATCGGCCCTTTCATGGGATGAAACTGCACGGTTAACGTTCCCGCTGTACCGAACCCGGTATCCGTCGTGTTGGCATTTTCTGTGAGCGAAGTCATGCTTTGGGTGGGATCGCCCAGATCCCATGCCAGATGGTCCATATCACCATCTATATGGCAGGACGCGCAGCTGCCTGTGCCGTTGCCGGAGAGCTTCGCGTCGTACAGGAACCCTCGCCCCTGTTGGATCGCAGCGGGGGTTGGATTGAAACCGATCGAGATTTCACTGAGCTGGGTCAACTGGCTGGTGGACACGATGGAAATCGAATTGGTAATCCGGTTCAGCACGTAGAGGGTCGACTGGGCGGAATTGAGCGCCAGGCCGCGCGGACCGCGCTTGTGGACCGGATCCACGTTCGATCCTTGTCCGCTGGCCTGAGCCACCTCAACGGTGGCCAATACATTGCCGCTCGTGCTCACCTTGGCTACCCGGTCTGTTCCGAAAGCCGCCACCCACATGAATTCGCCTCTTGGATCGAAAGCCAGCGCCGTCGGCTGGGCAAGCGCAGTGGCCAGCGCGGCAGGATTTGGAAGAATAGAGTAGTTGATCTTGGGATTCAAATCGTAGGGTGTGATGGTGCCGGTGGAGGCTTGAATCTCCGTAATCCGATTGTTCACAAAATGCCCATCCAGGTTGGTCTCGAAGTGGATCAGATTGAGAGCGTCGGTATTGGAGACATAGATATCCCCGGTGACCGGATTCACGGCGATCCCGAGATTGATGGTGCCCACGCCGGAAAAGTATCCCTCCAGCGCCGGCGTAGATCCGGTGCTTATGATGGCTACGTCGTGGTCGGGCATGGTATACGTAATGTCCTGGCTCCAGGTTGGATTGTTCCACTGGATGATCAGCCCAACCTGTGGCGGAGACGGTAAGGCTGGATTTACCGGCGCGGATTGAGGCGGCGCAAGATTTTGCGGAAGAATCGTGGTGCCGTTGCCCGAAAGCGCAAAGGCCACGTAAACTTTGCTGCCGTTGGGACTGACCGCCAGCGCGCGCGGGTTGTCGCCGTACAGCGGAATAGTAGCCACCTGGGCAAACGTGGTCTGGTTGAACACCAGTATCTGGTTAGTCCGTGACGCCGAAACGTAAGCCAACCCCCCGGCGAAGACCACGTCCATCGGCTCGGTTCTGGCGTGGATGGTTTCCACTACGATTCCCTTTGAGACCGAGACGATGCTGATACTGTTCGACACCTGGTTGACGACCCAGGCTATGTCGTCGCTCGCGGGATTGACCGAGACGGGCTCAACTCCCACCGGAATCTCGGCGATCAGTTGAGGACTCGTCGGTACGGTCAAATCGAACACGGATAAGGTCTGATTAGGAGTGTTGACCGCAAAGAGGCGTGTTCCATCGGCAGACATACGGATCGGGTTAGTCTGCGCTCCTTCAAAATTGGCGAAAACGCCGGTTTGCGCGTGAACGCTTGGGCGGGGCAGCAGAACCACGGCGCAAATTGCTAGCGCGGCTCCCACTGCCAGGGTAGTCAAGGTCTTCATTGTGTACCCCCCGGACTTGCTAGTTTAAACTCTTTGAACAACAGTTGGACCCCGATATTGTCACTATTGGTACCTTTTCTTTTTTCAGCCGGGATTCTTGGATCCTCGCCGGGCATATCTAAGTCCTCGGTTCTTGCCGAAGATAGTGATCCTGTGGCGGTTAGCAGCCCTGAAACGGGATCAGCGCCCACCACTACTACGGCGCCGCCACCGTGATGCTGCAAGTCCTGGCTGCGGCCGTGCCCGTCGAGTCCACCGCCTCAGCCGTGTAAGGAAAGCTGCCCGCTACGGTGGGCGTGCCGGTGATGGCGCCCGTGGCCCCGTTTAATGATAGCCCGGGCGGCAGCGGCCCCGCCGTCATCAGGAAGGTGTAAGGCGACACGCCATTCGCGGGCCCGAGCGAAGAAGAGTACGGCACGCCTGCCTGGCCTGCACTGGCGCCGCACGCTACCGTGATTGTCGGGCAAGTGCGCGGTGGCAGAATCAGCGGCGGCAGCGGTGTCTGCGCAAAGTCGAAGCTATCTCCAAGGTTATTGGCCGTGACATCGGCTTGCATGAGCGGATCCAGACCCAGAATATTTTCCGCGAAACTGAGCATCGATTCGAAGCTGTACACGGTGTGGGAAATGTAAGCCGGTCTGGCGTGAGGAGAAATAATCAGGAGTGGGACTCGGATACCCAGCCCGTAGGTGGTAATCAGCGGCGGAGCCACACTGTCATAGAACCCGCCAAAATCGTCCCAGGTTAAGAGGATCGCGGTGGAACCCCACTGGGGCCCCTGCATTATGGCGTTAATTTTGGCAACCGAATCGTTCTCCCCCGCACAGACGCTAGCCGGAGGATGGTCACTGATGTTAGGAGGAGTCACCACCCAGCTCAGAGACGGAAGATTGCCGTTCTGGGCATCGGTGACGAACTGCGAATCCGGCACCACGTTTGCGCTCCAATCGGGACCGTACCGGATGTGACTGATCGCGCTGTACGTGTTCCAATAGTAGCCTTCCTCGTTCTCAGTGGGTGCGTAGGACTTCCATGTAATGCTGGGATTGGCGGCTTGATCCACCATGTCACCCAGAGTCGGGAAGTCAAAACACGGGTAGGCGAGCGTGATGGTCTGCGGGTTGGTGGGCGACATTACCTGGACCCAAGAATTCGCCGGCAAGTCGCAACCCCAGGAATTTAGCAGCGCGCCCTGCTGACCCGGCAGCGAGCTGAAAGGGGGGCCGACCACACCACCACTCTGGGCCGCAATCGTGTACAGATGATTTGGAAAGCTGGGTCCCCATAGGGAGGAGAACATGTGGTCGGCCAGAGTGTAAGTGGCGGCGTAAGCCCAGTAATTTGGGATTCCGTTCTCGCTAAACTGTACATAACTCCGGAGGTTTGGTATTGGTGAATAGCGAGGACTGGATGTTGAGATCTGGTTAAACATATCCATTTTTCCGCTATCCATTGCCGTGAGGGCACACGTGTATTCATGACACAGATCGCTCGCCTCGACATCGGGAGCGGGCACTATTGGAACCACCGCCCCGGTGGATGTCAGGCCGGTGGTTGCGCCCGTCGCGCCGGGAAATTTTCCAAAGTAGTTGTCGAACGACCGGTTTTCCTTGATGAAAATGACGACGTGCTTAATCGCGTCCGCCTGCAGTACACTCAGGGCGGAGGAGCCAGTGTAAGCGCCCGAATTCGCGGAGAAGTTCACCGTAAACCGGACCTCCTTCGCGTTCTCCGGCCAATTAAATGTAACATTGGCGGAGCCCGTCTCTCCGCTGATCAAGTTGCCAACATTCACGGGCAAAGCGCTCACCACCGAAACCGTTCCATTCCCTTTAGTGGTTTGGATGGCAGTGACTGAAACGATCGTCGCGATATTGGCGGCGCCGGCGCCCACGCTGTCGGTCAAACGCATATTCAACGTCAGTTGACTCGTGGAAGGGCGTGTCCTCGAGCCGACGGAGGGAACCAGCACCGGCTCCGTCGCGACCGGTGCGAAATTCGCGGTCACCCTGGAATCTGCGTTCATGAATAGCATCTGGGGATTGGGTGCGCCCGCCAGACCGCCGCTGAAGTTAACGAAATAATAGCCCGGCGCCGCCGTCGCAATTACGCTCACCCGGGTTCCTGGGGCGTAACTGCCCCCGCCCGACACGGTGCCGGCCTGGGAGGGACTTGCCTGCGTCGTCAGGACATATTGAGCCAGACCGCATTGCAGGAACAAGCTCGAAAGCAGCATCAAGAGCCTCAGGGCCCTTAGGAACCCCAGGGCTCTCGGTACGCAGATCCGGTTCTGGCAAAACAGTCGCGGATTCCGCAATTGCCGTGGATTTCTGGCCCGATTCACCACAAAACCCTCCTTTTGCGCAAACCGAACAGGCACAACGTGCGCGTAACTGGAGAATTCTAATGCAAACCGCCAGGAATTGCAAATAGGAAACGTGGCGCGGGGCGCGCCCTAGATGCCGGTATGGTCATCCGCGGCATAATAATTCGGAAATGCAACCAATTTAGTGCCGCTGGGATTCCAGTGGCGGGTATCCATGCAAACGCAAATGGTCACCAGTACTACGGCGTCGCAACTGTGATGCTGCAATCCCTGGCCGCGGCCGTGCCCGTCGAGTCCACCGCCTCAGCCGTGTACGGGAAAGTCCCGGCTGCGGTGGGCGTGCCGGTGATGGCGCCCGTGGCGCCGTTTAATGATAGCCCGGGCGGCAGCGGCCCCGCCGTCATCAGGAAGGTGTAAGGCGACACGCCATTCGCGGGCGCCGAGCGAAGAAGAGTACGACACGCCTGTCTGGCCCGCACTGGCGCCGCACGCTACCGCGATTGTCGGGCAAGTGCGCTGTTGCAGCATCAGCGGCGGCAGCGGTGTCTGCGAAAAATTGAAGCTATCTCCAAGGTTATTGGCCGTGAGATCGGCTTGCATGAGCGGATTCAGACCCAGAATATTTTCCGCGAAACTGAGCATCGATTCGAAACTGTACACGGTGTGGGAAATGTAAGCCGGTTTGGCGTAGGGGGAAATAATCAGCAACGGCAACCGGATACTCAGCCCGTAAGTAGTAATCTGCGGCGGATCCACACTGTCATAGAACCCGCCAAAATCGTCCCAGGTTACCAGGATCGCGGTGGATCCCCAGTCCGGCCCCTGCATTACAGCGTTGATCCTGGCGACTGTATCGTTCTCCCCGGTACAGACGCTGTACGGGGGGTGGTCACTGGTTTGAAAATCGGTCACCACCCAGCTCAGGGACGGAAGATTGCCGCTCTCGGCATCCGAGATGAACTGCGAATCCGGCACTACGTTTGCGCTCCAGTCGGGTCCGTTCCGAATATGGTTGATGGCGCTATACGTATTCCATACATAGCCTAGCGTACCTTGAGTGGGTGCGTACGACCTCCATGTGATGGCGGGATTGGAGGCGTGGGCGACGTCGACCATGTCACCCAAGGTCGGGAAGTCGAAACACGGGTAAGCCGTTGTAACCGCCTTGCTCTTGGGCGAGGTGACTTGGACCATCCAGCCCGCCGGCAAATCGCAGCCCCACATTGTGTCGTTTTCTATGTAAGTCCCATTAGGCTGAATCATGAACGGGCTGGAGTTGACACCAGCGCTCTGGGCCGCAATGGTATACAGATGATTTGGAAAACTGGGTCCTGATATCGAGGAGAACATGTGGTCGGCCAGAGTGAACGTGCTGGCATAGGCCCAGTAATTCGGAATTCCATTCTCGCTAAACTGTACATAACTCCGGAGGTTTGGTATTGGTGTGTAATGCTTGACGCTATCCTGCATCAAATTGAAACCATTCATCTTTCCGCCGTTGATTGCGGTGACGGTACAACTGGCCTCATGACACAGATCGCTCGCCTCGACATCGGGAGCGGGCAATAATGGAACCACCGCCCCGGTGGATGTCACGCCGGTGGTTGCGCCCGTCGCGCCGGGAAATTTACCAAAGTAGTTGTCGAACGACCGGTTTTCCTTGATGAAGATCACGACGTGCTTAATCTCGCTCGCGTGCAGTACACTCAGGCTGGATGAGCCAGTGTAAGCGCCCGCATTAGCGGAGAAGTTCACCGTAAACTGGACCTCATGCACGCCCGCCGGCCAATTAAATGTAACATTGGCGGAGCCGGTCTCTCCGCTGATCAAGTTGCCAACGTTCACCGGCAGAGCGCTCGCCAGCGAAACCGTTCCACTCCCTTTAATGGTTTGAATCGAAGTGACTGAAACGATCTTCGCGTTATTCGCGGCGCCGGCTCCCACGCTGTCGGTCAAGCGCATACTTAACGTCAGTTGACTCGTTGACGGGCGTGTCCTGGACCCGACGGAGGGAACCAGCGCCGGCTGAGTTGCCACCGTCGCGAAATTCGCGGTCACCGTAGAATCTGCGTTCATGAACAGCATCTGGGGATTGGGTGCGCCCGCCAGATTGCCGCTGAAGTTAACGAAATAATATCCTGGCGCCGCCGTCGCAGTTACGCTTACCCGGGTTCCTGGGGCGTAACTGCCCCCGCCCGACACTGTGCCGGCCTGGGAGGGACTTGCCTGCGTCGTCAGGACATATTGAGCCAGACCGCATTGCAGGAACAAGCTCGAAAGCAGTATCGCCAGCCGCACCGCTCCTCTTGGCTGCAGGACTTCCATTATTCGCATCGGATTCATGCTAAACGCAACTCCTCGCCGTGCGCGGCCATAACACCATCCCTTTCTATTAGGTACTGTTAGCCGAACCATGCGAACCCGCACGTGAAGAGCTTAACGAATTGTAAAGCAAAACCGGCCGGTTTGTGAAGTACCTTATTAAGGCACCTAACTCTCGGCAGTGACAATTGCTGGAGCCGCTACGGCCGTTTCGCGGAGGTGGAAACTCGGAACACCCAAATCCCGCCAGTGGTGCCGTGACGGGTGAACCGGTTGGCAGCAATCTGGTTGTCATAGACCACCAGCTGGCTGGCATCAGCATTCCAACGGTGAACATCCAAACAGACTCCGGAGGGGATGTACTGCGGACTGCTCGGGTCGTTAAAAAAAGTCAGGCGCTGTTTGTCTGACCCGTCGTAGTTCATGCTCCAGAGGTCGCAGTAAGAGTGCGGCCCTGCTGTTGCTGCTGTCCGAACGTTGCCTACCGTCGACATGTAGACCAATTGATTTCCGAACGGCATGGTCTCCGGATATTCGCTCCAGTCGTAGCCAGTGCCATTAGTCAAATCAACCAGCTTGAGGGTGGAAAGGTTGAATGAGTAGATGTCCATGGCCAGCCTGTCCATTCCCGGCTGTAAATTGCCCATAAAGAACAAGGTCTGGTTGTCCAGGCTGAAACTGTGCGGTTCATAGTAGTAATGGTTAGCACCGGGCGTAAAATATCGCGTATTCGACAGGGAAGGAGTACCTTTGGCGGAAACCATAAAACTGCCTACGGCCAGCTCCCAGGAACCAAACTTGGGAGTGGTGGATAAGCGTTGGCCCCAGGCCAAAGTTTTGCCGTCCCAGGAGAAGGTCGGGCAGATGACACCGCCGCTACCTCCTCCGACGTTAGTGAGCGGCCAGAAATTGCCGTGAGCATCAGTTGCCCACAAGTCATTGTTCCAACCGGTGGCAGGAAAGCGGGGCGCATCGGCCCTCGCCCCATAGGAAGGCGGATCCTGGGCCTGAAAGACGATGAATTTACCGTCCGGCGACCAGACCGGATTGCCCACATTTAAGTTAGACAGGGCGGCAAAGGAGCAGGTTAAACAAGTCTTGTTGCCGCCGTCTGGATTCATAGTCCAGAGGTTGTAATGACCACCGGGTCCAACCTGGTCGTAGGCGATCAGGTTATTGGCCGCGGACCAGGCTACCCTCCCCGCGTTTTGAGCCAGCACCCTCCTGTTCGTGAGCTGGATCTCCGCGGCGGCAGTTGGCTGGCTCTGGATAGCAAGGCCCAATGCAACTACCGTACCCAGACCAATCACCCTTGATCTCATGCTATTGATGGACGCCGGGCTAAGAGTTACGTGACTAACTTCTACGCGCAAATATGACGGCCGCGGAATGGCCAGTCAAGGAACAGAGCGTCCCTGGCGTTCCTGTTGCAGCCTGACGGGCCCACGTAATCCGCTCGCAAGAGGTCGGAGTTGACGAGACCTTCATCGGTGGTAAAGCGCGCAATATGCATAAATCGGACAAACGCCGCAAGGGTCTCAAGGGCGGCGGTCCTGCGGGCAAGGCAATTGTACTTGGAATCCTGGAGCGGGAGACTGAAGGCAAGCCTAAGCGTGTTCGTACAACCGTGATTCCTGATCGCACCAAAGCCGTCCTGCAAGAGAACGTGCGGCCTCACGTCGAAGCCGGATCGCAGATCTGTCCGGATGATGCTGGCTCCTACTGGCGAATGGATGGCGAGTACGCACATGAGATTATCAACCACGGAGAGGAATACGTGCTCGGAAACATCCACACAAACGGCATGGAGAACTTTTAGAACCTGTTAAAGCCGTCCATCGGCGGAACATATGTTTCGGTCGAGCCGTTCCACTTGTTCCGGTACGTCGATGAGCATTTCGATTCAACATTCGCAAGATGACCGATGGCGAACGCTTCGCCGAAGGCACACGCCAGATCGTTGGCCAGTCGACCTCACCTACGATGAACTAACTTCCAAGGCCGAGAAGCAACCCGATTGAGGAAATCCAAAATCGGGCAAGGTTAGGACAAAAGCGCGGAAAGTGTCCAACACAAACCTAATGTAATTAATACGTTAGCATCGCCTCCGTTGTTTGTTATAAAATCGTCCGATACTGCTAGTAGGGGAGGACGACATGGCAAGCGCACACGATGTGGCTCGATACATTCTTGAGAAGCATGGCTCAATGACTGCCATGAAACTCCAGAAGCTCCTTTACTACTGCCAAGCATGGTCCCTAGTTTGGGACGAGCGTGCCATGTTTTCTGAAAGCATCCGAGCCTGGGCCAACGGTCCCGTAGTTTACGAAATATACTGCGCTCACCGTGGACAGTTTATTGTTAGCAAGTGGCCCAGGGGAGACGCGAACAATCTCGACAGCGATGCGATAGAAACCATCGAAGCCGTCATGCAGTTCTACGGCGACCGAAACGCACAATGGCTGAGTGATCTCACGCACCAAGAAAAACCTTGGAGAGAAGCTCGGGATGGTATCGCGCCAGGGGAATGGAGCGACCAAGAGATAACGCAGGCAGCGATGCACGAGTATTACAGCAGCCTATCCTGATGGGCAAAAAGAAGCCAAGGATAGCAACCCAACCTTTCTCGCACGGTAAGACTCCGAGATTGGGCGCTGATCCAGAAAGTTTTCACAAGCGCGGCCCATCCTGGCGCGTGCAGAAATTAGAAATGGTTGACCCCTTCGGCTGGCATGCCGTGGACCGCGACACCGCTAACTACATAAAGGGCAAACTTGGGGAATTCGAGACTATGACATGGGGAGTCATACTGAACAGTCGCAACAACCATAACGTGAGCGTTGAGAAAATTTGCAAGGACGCGCAGGAACGGCTGACGGCGCTCCGCCAAGATGACATAGAGGAAGTTCTTTCTCTTAGATTATCCGGCAAGCACAGAATCTGGGGCATACTCTCTGAAGGAGTTTGCACATTACTGTGGTGGGACCCGGAACATAGGATTTGCCCGTCCCTTCGAGAGTAGTTGAGTGCAAAATGGCCTTGCATGGCCACCACCCCAAAGTCAGCGCAGCCCCCGCCTGATTCTCCATTCGGTAAGTTCCAAGTGTTCATGCGCAAGCTGGTCCAGGTTCCCAGGGCGGAACTGAGTCGCAAGCTTGCACAAGAACAGCGGCAAAAACAAAAACGTAAAGTCTCGATAAGGCGTTAGCGACTACGGGATTGGTATTCTTCCGCCGCGACCATCCGGCACCGATAAGATCGACGGGGGAGGCCCTACTTCAAATGGAATTGAATGTCGATACGTTGTCCCCGTTGAATCGGACACTGTTATTTCGATCCACGTAGCTCTGGGTCTTGATCCGAAAAAGAAAAGGCCGCCGCGCGGATTGTCGAATATCAAGGAACCCTGCACCGGCATTGCCGGTCTGAGGGTTTGTGTTTTATCCACCAGCCAGTCCGCCGGATAAATGTCCTGCCAAGCGCCGGTCTGCATGAGTTGCATATGCATTTTGGAAGCGATTGGTATGGCATTAAGTTGGAAGGCCACTTCGTTCCAAGTAGATGGAACCCGAAGGACCCGGCGAGCCATGCCACAATCTCCCATAGTGGGTCATCATTGTGCAGGCCGGCCATGGCCTCCAGCCACAGCCCAAGGCGAAAATGTCGAGAAAATGAAATACGGAACCTTGGCCAGATGGAATCTCGCCAGCCATAAACGGTCTCCTGAGGTGAGTAAGCACGTTACACCGCAATGGCTTGGTTAGTCAAGTTATGTTATTGCCAGTTATGTTATTGCCAATATTTCTTCTGTCCCTTCAGGTACATGTAGTACCGATCCCACCCAACCCGCCGCCAACAACTGGTCGCAATGGAGGCGATCAGTGATAAACTTCTTGAGCGTTTTCTGCGCCAAATCAGATTAGCCAAAGCTATTGGAGGATTCTACGAAGCGTTGCAATTTTGATACAACATCAGCCGGACGATTGTCCATCCTCTTGCTGATTCTTACCGCGCCACTCGTCTGCCAGGCGCAAACACCGGCGATTGAGGGCGCCACGGTCAACTTGGCCAAAGGCGCCATGACCCTTTCGGGCTCGAATTTTAGCCCGGCCGGCGTGGCGCCTACGGTGACGGTGGGCGGAGCATCCAGCACTGTGAGTTCGTTTACGAATACAACGATCGTAGTAGAGGTGCCATCCACACTGGCTGCGGGCACATATCTGGTTAGCGTCACGAACAGTATTCGGCCCTCCGTATCAGCCTATGTGACGGTAGGAGCAGTAGGCCCGCAAGGCCCGGCCGGTGCGACGGGCGCAACCGGAGCTGCGGGTCCGGCGGGTCCGCAAGGTCCGGCGAGCACGCTTAGCTTGCCGTTTAGCGGCAGCGCGGCTGGCACCGAAAACTCGGTCTTCAACATCACAAACACCTCGCCGAATCATTCCGCGATCGCCGGTCACGGCGGGGAGGCGCCCGCCGGCCCCTACGTAGGAGGTACGGGAGTTTCCTCGTATGGCGGACCGTCCAACGGCACTTCTTCAGCGATCGGTACCGGCGGGTCCGGCGTCCATGCAATTGGGGGTCAAGGCATTGGCATTGACGATGGAGGAGGGAGTGGCGTCACGGCTATTGGAGGCAATGCGTCGGGCCAGTCGGGCTGGGGCGGCCCCGGCGTCACGGCCACCGGAGGCAACGGCGTCGAAGGGGGTGACGGCATCGCTGCCATTGCGGGCACCGGGAGTGGCGGGATAAATGGAAATGGAATTTACGCCATGGGCGGCGACGGCACCGAGACCTTTGCCGGTTATTTCCAGGGCGACGTGGAGGTTCTTGGAACTCTCTCCAAATCCAGCGGTTCTTTCAAAATCGATGATCCGCTCGATCCGGCGAACAAGTATCTCTATCACTCCTTCGTCGAATCGCCCGACATGAAAAACATCTACGATGGAAACGTCGTCACCGACGGCAGCGGCACAGCCACTGTCACCATGCCCGCGTGGTTCGAGGCTTTGAACACGGATTTCCGCTATCAACTCACCACCATTGGCCAGCCCGCCCAAGCCTGGATCGCGTCGGAAATCGCCAATGGCAGCTTCACCGTCAAGACCAGCAAGCCGGGCGTGAAGGTTTCCTGGCAGGTGACCGGCATCCGTCAAGACGCTTGGGCCAAGGCGCATCGCATCCCAGTGGAAGTGGACAAGGCGCAACGGGACCAGGGTCACTACCTCCATCCAGAGCTGTTCGGGCACGAGGGCCAGCCGAGCATCGCGGAAACACATCATCCCCGGCCCGCAGCGCCCGCGCCAGGGCAATAGTCGGCCGCATTGTGAGACCGGAGCTCGATATCATTTGAGAAAGCTCGGTATCATGTCAGAAAGAGATGCCGAAAGATGACTGAAGCAATTGGCAGTGCCATTGAACCGATGCCAGTTGGCGAGAATGCGCGGCTGAATCTGGCGCACGAATTCGCCACGGTAGCGGCACTGCGCCCGGCCGACGCCATTCAATTGGTGGCTCGTCATGAAAAGGGCGGGCGTGACAAGGCCGCACATCGCTACCAGTCCCTGACCTTCAGCCGATGCCGGGAACTGGGCGAACAATACGCTCGCGGTATGCGCGCGTCGGGCATCCAGCCGGGCGACCTGGCCGTGATCCTGATGAAGCCTAGCCTGGAATTGGTGCCGGTTTTTCTGGCGCTTTGGCACGTCGGCGCAGTGCCGCTGGTGGTCGATCCAGGCGCGAGCAAGGAACAAAAACTCAAGTCAATTGAAGACGCAGGGCCGAACGTTATAGTGGCCATTCCGCTCGCTCAGCCGCTCAGAATCATGTACCGGAAAGCTTTCCGGACCATCCAGCGATCGGTCACCGTGGGCGATTTTGCGCCACTCGGCGGGCCCACGCTCAAATCTTTTTTGCGCCTGCCCAACAACGGGCCATTCCAAAGTGCGCCTACGCGGGCGGACGATACGATGGCTATCGTATTCACTACGGGAAGCACGGGTTCGCCCAAGGGCGTGGTTTATACGCACGCGAACGGCGCGGCCATTATTCAAATCATGCAGCAATCGCTCGGCCTCGGGCCCAGCGAAAGATGCCTGGCCTGCCATCCCGCGTTTGCCATTTATTTTGTCGGTTCGGGCGCCACTGTAATTACGCCGGACATGGATCCGCGTTACCCCCGCGATGCCGATCCGGCCTGCCTGTTGGATATCATTCGCGAGCAAAAACCCAGCGTCGCGTTCATGCAGATTCCGGTAGTGGACAATCTCTCGAAATACTGCGCGGCGCGCGGCGAGAAGATCCCTTATCTGCGCAAGATTCTTACCACCGGCGCATCGGTGCCCATCGAACTTGTGGAGCGCGTTCAGAGTGTGATGGCGGAGCCCGAGGGCGACCTGCACGTGATGTATGGCGCCACCGAAGCGCTGTGCATCAGCTACGCCACGGGCCGCGAACTACTCGCCAGGTCTCCTCAGAATCGGGATGGCCAGGGCACTTATCTGGGACGGCCGGCGCCGGGCATCACGGTGAAGATCATCGCGATTAGCGACGGGCCCATCGAACGCTGGAGTTCCGATCTGGTTCTTAGCCCGCGCCAGATTGGCGAGATCTGCGTCTTCGGCCCGGTTGTGACGCCAGCCTATCACGGGAAGCCGGAAGCCACGCGCAAGGCCAAGATTCCCGATTCGGACGGCTTGTGGCACCGCATGGGCGATGCCGGATACCTGGATGAAGACGGCGGCATCTGGTATTGCGGCCGCATTGCGGACCGCTTGGAAACCGCCTCCGGCCATTTTTATTCGGATCTGGTGGAACCCATCTTCAACCAGCATCCCAGCGTAAACCGCAGCGCGCTGGTGGGCGTTCCCCTGCCTGGTTCTGCGCTCAAGCGCTCCATCGTGCTGATAGAGCCGGTGCGTACCGGCCAAGCTCAAGATCCAGGGATCGAGCAAAAGCTCGCAACCGACCTGAAACTCTACGCGGCCCGGCATCCCAACACCAGCGCCATCGACGACATCTTGATTTATCGCGAGCCGTTTCCCGTCGACGTGCGCCATGGCGCCAAAATAAGACGAGATATGCTTACCCGCACCGTCACCCAGCAAATGCACGCCAGTGGGGATCAGTTACCCGCCGATCGCACTCTTTTATTCCGTGGCCACAAGGTGGCTTACTACGAGCATGGGCAGGGTGAGCCTATGCTGTTTCTCCACAACGCCGGCAACGATCATCACATCTGGGAACATCAGATCCGGCACTTTTCGCAAAAGCAGCGCGTGGTTGCCGTGGATAGCTTAGGTTACGGCAAGTCCGACACTCCGAAGGTGGATTATTCGCTGCCGCTCTACACCGACATGGTGTCCACCATTGTGGACGCGCTCGGCCTGGCGCCGGTCACCATCGTCGCCACTTGCACCGGCGCGGCCATGGCGCTGAACTATGCGCTCGCGAACCCGCAAAAGGTGAAGCGCCTGTTTCTGTTTCATATCGCCACCGAAAAGACAGTGGTGGGCGGAAACCTCGAACCTACCGTGAAGATGGTGTCGGGCCGGCCGCTGATGCGGCGCATCATGGCGCCGCTGGTGGACCTCATGATGTCCCGCGGCATTCTGCATCGCGGCATCATCCGGGGACAATATGATGAAGCGTTCCAGGAGAATCCCGAGTTTCTCCACCATCTCCACCAACTGTACGGCAAAAAAGGCGAGGGCGCTTGCCTGATCAACCTGTTCAGCAACTGGGGGAGCTTCGCGTCTTTGGATCACATGCATCCGCCAGCCGGTTTTCCTCCCGTTCACATCTTTTGGGGAGCTGCTAACAAAGTGATACCGCTCGAACGCGGCCGCGAATTGTGCGAGCGCCTGAGCCCTCAAACGATCGACGTCATCGAGGGCGGAGGTCACCTGGTGATGCGGGAGAAGCCTGAGTTCATTAATCGCAGAATCGAAGAGCTGGTCGAATCCGCGTAAGAGTGCGTGCGCCACCTGCTTGCACCGACCAGGGTCAGGCCTTAGCATATCGTAAGATCAGCCTTAGATTATCGTAGGATTAGCCTTAGCAAGGGCTTGGCACGCCTTACCTCCCCGAGGTTTTTCGCGCGTATGGGCTGGCCCACCATGCGCAACGCCCCAGTAATTTGAGCAACTAGTCGAACATTAATTTGCCCGGAGGGTCCTAGTACTATCGCCTTCCCCAGTCTACGTTTTGAGTCTTGTTGGTTCAGCCTGCCACACCATATAATCGACGACATGCTAAAGATGAATCGCCTCGGCACGCTCAGTGTTTTCATGGTAGCCGCCACGCAACTTATGCTCGGCGGCCCTGATATCGTTACCAGTCAGCAGACGGATGCCCAGGCCCGGATCAAAGCTGCGGCCCTCTATGCACGGATGCCGTTGGCCTTTGAATTGAACACCGGTCAGACGGATCCTCGGGTGAAAGCGTTTTCGCGCGGCTCAGGCTATGGTCTTTTTCTGACCGCCGACGAGTCGGTTATGGTGCTGACGCGCAACTCGGGCAAGTCCGCTGCGATTCGTATGAAACTGCTGGGTGCTAAGGATTCGCAGGTGGTTCCCACCGATCCGCTCCCCGGAACGGTAAACTCTTTCATCGGCAATGACCGCTCCAAGTGGCAGACCAATATCCCCACCTTCTCGAAGGTGAAGTACGAAGGCATTTACTCCGGAGTAGACCTGACCTACTACGGCAACCAACAGCAACTGGAGTACGATTTTGTAGTCGCCCCGGGCGCCGATCCGCAGGCCATCCGATTCGCGGTTAGCGGCGCCAAAGTGCGCCTGGATGCCAGCGGCGACCTGGTGATGCACACCAGTTTGGGCGATGTGCGGCACCACAAGCCGGTAATCTATCAGGAAATCGACGGAGTGCGCCACGAAGTTGCGGGGCGCTTCGTAAAGCGGTCGGACCACGAAGTAGCATTCGCCGTCGCGAATTACGACCGCCAGCACGCGCTGGTGATTGATCCGACGTTCAGTTTTTCGACGTATATTGGCGGCAGCGGAACGGATACGGCTAATTGCGTGGCGGTGGACGCATTGGGCGATACCTACATCGGAGGCAGCACCACCTCCACCAACTTCCCCACCAACGGCTCTTACCCCGGTCCTTATCCTGCATTTCCGGGCGCCGCCGGATCTACTCAAGCGTTCTTTTCGGTGATCTTTTTCCAGGGCAATGGCAGCACGCTCTTTATCTCCAGCTACTACGGTGGCGCTGTCGGAAACACGAGCGTGAACTCGATCGCGCTGCTGCAAGGTAATGGAAAGCTGGTTCCCACTGTCTATGTGGCCGGCAGCACCACCTCCACGGATCTGCCCACGGTAAATCCGCTGCAGCCTGCCAACGCCGGCGTCCAGAATGCGTTTGTCGCGGAGTTAAATTTCCCGGACATCGTCACCTATTCTTCATACCTGGGCGGCAGCGGCAAAGATAGCGCCACCTCCGTCACCACGGATAGCTTGGGCAACATCATCGTGGCTGGATCTACAACTTCGACGAACTTCCCCACTACCAATCCAATCCAGGCCGTCAACGAGGGCGGGACCGATGGATTTGTGACTAAGTTCAATTCAACGTTTACCGCAACGCAGTTCTCCACCTACATCGGCGGCTCGGGTGAGGACGTCATCAACTCCATTACCGACGCAAAGGGCGATGCCCTGGTCATGGTGGGTTCCACCACTTCCACGGCGTTTGGGGAAGGGCACAGCACCGGTCCCAATACCAAGGCGTTCCTGACTTCGCTGAGCAGCACCGGCACCACCGGGCCGATGGTAACGAGGATTTTTGGCGGCAATAACACCCAAGTCATTACCACCGCCACCGACGTCGCATACTTCGCGGGCAATGCGACCTGTACCCCCGCCGCTACCCCCGCTATCTGGGTCACCGGATACACCAACGGCAATAACTTACCGGCCACTCCGAATGCGCTCCAGAGTACGAACGCAGGTGGTTACGACGCGTTCGTGCAGGTGTATGCCCAAGGGCTGCTCAAGTACTCGAGTTTTTACGGAGGTTCCGGCGTCGATGAAGCCAGAGGGGTTGGCATCGATGGCTGCGGCAACGCGTTCGTCGCTGGTACCACGAATTCCACCAACCTCCCGGTCACAAATCCACTCCAGAGCACCAACGCCGGCGGCTACGATGGATTCGTTATCAACTTTCAGCCCGGCGCCAACTTTGTGGAAGGCGGCAGCTACACTCCCACCGTGTTCTATTCCACCTACCTGGGTGGAACGGGCGGCGATGTGATCACTGCTATCGCGGTCGGCGCTAAGGGTGGTAACGCCACGGTAGTCGGCAATACAAATTCGACCAATTTCCCGACGACGACGGGCGTTTTCCAGCCCGCCTATGGCGGCGGGGCAGCAGATGTCTTCGTAACCAAAATCGTGACGCAATAATCGATAGCGCTAATTTACATGAGTACTCATACAAAGAACGAAGAAGGGGTGCATCACCTACGCCCCGGAGGAAAGAAAAGATATGATTCGCAATTTTCTTGCTAGAAGTTTCCGATTCGGGGGTGGCGCTGTTGCGGCCATGTTTGTGCTCCTGCTGGCGGCGCAGGCCGGCAAGGCCCAAACCTATGCCCCGTTGTTAGATTGCGCTTGGGGACCGAAGGGCTGCACTGTGCCCAATAACAAGCCCGCAGTGATCGCGCCCGAGGGTTTTGGCGACCGGCAAAATAGTTGGGCCTGGTCCATGGCGTGGTACAACGGCAAGCTCCTGGTGGGAACCGCGCGCTCGGAGCAATGCATCACGGATTTGTCTCAACATCTCATCCTCCCGAGCGAACCCTACCCTCCCAAGGATCCCGATATTTCGTGCCCGCAGGATCCTACCCAACCTGGCCCGAACCTACTGTTGGCGGGGGCTGAAATCTGGTCTTTCGATCCCACCACCGCCATCTGGACGATGGTTTTTCAATCGCCGCTCACCGTTCCTGTGCCCAATACAAGTCCCACTTTGATGGTCCCTCCCGATATCGGTTTTCGCGACATGTTCATTTACGAGGAATCCGACGGCACTGTGGCGCTTTACGTGGGTGGCTGCTCGTCGGTGGCGATCCATCCGGGAGTGCCGGGCGGGCGTCTGCTGCGCAGCCTAGATGGAGTGAACTTCGCGCCGGTTCCGCAGGACCCAGGCACGTTCCTGGGCAACCTGGGCAACGCCTGTTTTCGCGGTATGGAGACCCTCAATGGCCAATTTTTCGCCATGGCCGTCGACTGGAAGGGACAAGGCACCGTTATACAGTCGCAAACCCCGTGGCTCGGTGACAATACTTTTCAGCAGATTTCAAGCCCGGTGACGCCGGCCTACGAGATCGGCATATTCAACAATCTTCTCTATGTGACTTTCGTGAACCGCGAAACCGGCTTCTCCGTCGCCTACACCAACCCGTTCGGGACTTTGCCGTACACCTATACGACCGTCCTGCCGAACGGCGGGTACAAGACACCGGATGCGGACCCGATTGCCCTCAGTATGCAGGTATACGACGGCGACCTTTACGTGGGAGGAGACGGTGTGCGCAATGGAGTCCCTCTCGCCGATCAAGGCGCCGAGTTGTTCCGCATCCATAGCGACAACACCTGGGACCTGATTACTGGAACGTCGCGTTCGACGCCTGCCGGGCAGAAAAATTCGCTCAGCGGTCTGGATGTGGGTTTTAGCTGGTTTCTAAACCAACACATGTGGCGAATGGCTGTCCATGATAGCCGTCTCTACGTTGGAACATTCGACGAATCGGTCCTGTTGCGCTATGACACGGGCGCCGCGGCTTGGGAACCAGAATTCGGTTTCGACCTGTGGTGGACCCAAGACGGAACCTACTTCTCGCAGGTAGACCAGCAGGGTTTCGGAGACCCATTCAACATGGGTGTACGCACCATGGTCAGCACTCCCTATGGCCTCTTCCTGGGCAGTGCAAACCCCTTCTTCGGCTTGAACGTTTATAAAGGCGCCAATAGCACTCCCGACGTGTTAGCCACGGCGGGCGTGCTCTCTGGTTCGGCGAATGCAGTGCAGCCGAATCCGCCGCAGCATGTCCAGGTGGAAGGCGCGCCGGGAGGCGTTCTGCTGTCCTGGGATGCGCCCTCGAGCGGGGCCCAGCAATACCATGTTTTCCGCCGGTCGTATGACCCTATCGATGTCAATATTGCCGGGGTTGGAGATAGTAGTGCAGGCTATAGCGCTTCCAACCGGTGGGATGAAGTCGGCGTGACCGACAAGCTGACCTTCGCCGATTCAGCCGCCTCCCTCTTGGGCCGGTACGCCTATCAGATCAAATCCGACAACGGAGGCGCGCTTTCGGAATATTCGAACTTCGTGATCTTCCCGTCGGCAGCGGCCGCCATCAAATTCTCGGATGTCAGCGAAGCGCTGGACAAACTTGTGGTGGGTGGCAAGTTTGTAGATCCGGCCACGCGCGATCAGTTCTTAGGTCAGGTGGAGCAGGCCGAAGCGGATGCCTCCAAAGGTGACTATACGAAACTGCTGGCCCTGTGGAACTCCGTCAAGACCAATGCCGCAGCGGATTTTTCGAACCCTAGAGACGCCCGCGAGCTCGAATTGACGCTCAGCCGGCTCTCCAAGCGCGCACAACTGGTGCTCGCCGGGCACCTGTCTGCAGACGCACTCGGCACCAGCCATCCGGCCGGTACCCCGAGCACACCGAATCAGCTGACCTGCGTAACCGGATCGCAGACTGGAACAAATATAACGGACTTGATTTGCAACCAGCCCGCTACCGGTCCGGGAGGCTCTGCATTCTTGTACGGGTCAGTTACCGTCAATGGCCCCTATTGGGCCAACAATCGGTACACCAATAACAACGTGGAGTATTACATCTACGAACCCGCAACGCCTACTCCTACCAAAGCGCCGGTGATTTTGTTCCTGCACGGCTATGCCGCATTCGCTGCCGCCGACTACCAGGGTTGGATCTACCAGATGGTTCAAAAGGGCTTCATCGTAGTATGGGCGGCTTATCAGAACAACCTGACGAGCACCTTCGCCGACTATCCGTCCAATGCAGAAGCCGCTTGGACGGATGCTCTGTACCGGCTGCAAAACTACACCTGGGAGCCGCACGTCAGACCCTACATGGTGAACGGCGTCCCTCAGACGCTGATCGTCGGCCACTCCTTCGGGGGTTGGATTACGGGCTGGCTGGCGGGCGAGGCCGCATCCGCCGTTCCCTCGTTCCCCACCCCGCTCGCTCTAGTGATGATTGAGCCTGCAAGTCTGGGCTTGTTGCCCCCGATTAACTTTGCCGGCATCAGTCCCACCACGAAAATGGTGATCGTGTCGTCGGATCAGGACAACGTAGCCTGTTCGGCGGACGGCGTCAATATTTTCGAATCCACCACGCAAGTGCCCGCGGCGCAGAAGAATTATCTGTTCTTCAATTCCGACATGACGGGTACGCCGAATCAGGTTGGGAACCACTACTACCCCAACACTTATGGATACAAAGATACCGCTGCCGTCGACAATCGCGACTTCTACGTGACCTACAAGCTTTCGGTGGCGGCCGCGGAGTGCGTGATCAACGGGAGTAGCTGTAACGTATTCCTGGGGAACGGCAGTGCCGCACAGCTTACCATGGGAACTTGGACCAACGGTACACCCATCAACCCGATGTCATATTACGCCGATCCCACGAAGCTACCGGCGATTACCGGCTGCCCATAGGGGCCGTCCGAAAGACGATATGTTTGCGCCGGCGGCTCAATTTTCTTGAGCCGCCGGCGCTTTTCTAATTCGTAGCGAGTCGACCATTTGCCCAGCACTATGACCGCCAGCGTCGCACCTTTCGTTTTGGATAAGAGCCTCGATCAGCCTTACTTGGAAAAGCTGAAGGGTGTGGAAGTGCGGCCGGTTTTCATCATTGCTCCACATCGCTCCGGCACAACCCTGCTGTATAGAATCCTGGTGGAAGGCGGCAGCTTCAATGCGGTCACTGTCCACCATATCCTGAACCGGCACCGTCTGCTCCAGTTACATTTCACGAATCAGGACCAGGCCGCACGCCAGGAGTTGAACCGGATATTTGAAAGCAAAGGGATCCAGGGCGAATCGATGAACTCCAGGGAGTTCAGCGGCGACGTTCTGGAAGAGTACTGTTATGCGTTCGACCGCCAGGGCCGCCGCCCCCGGCTGGCTCCGGACAACGCGGAAGAGTTCAAGCTGTTCGCGAAGAAGCTGCAGGTGATTCAGGATTTTTCCCGTCCATTACTCCTGAAGAATCCATACGATGGCGTCGGATTTCTGTATCTCGCGGAGGTTTTTCCGGATGCGCGCTTTATCTTCATTTATCGCAATCCCGTAGACGTGATCAATTCCAAAATCCGGCTGAACCGCCTGCTCCTCGGCAAGAAATTCGAGTATCACGCCATGGTGGTTCAGGACTATGCCGAACTCTTCGAAAAGCCGATGAAACTGGCAATGGCCCGGCTGGTGTTTTCGAGCAAGCTGCCCCTGATGACCGAGTTGGTGTACCGCGATGTGTCCCGAAGCTGTGACTATGTGCTGGAGAACGTCGGGAAGCTAGGGGACAAAGCCATGGGCGTGACCTATCCCGAACTATGTGCGAATCCCACCCAGGTGGTCGAGCGTGTTCTGGAGTTTTTGAAGTTGCCGGCAAGCGGCCGGGATTATTCCAAGATGATCCGCAAGCGCGAGCCCGATATTCTTCCAGAGGTAGAGCAGCGCCGGAGCCGCATCGAAAAACGAAACGCGGGTTACCGCGAGGCGTTCCACGTCTGAACCCTGGGAATGTAAAACGGTATGGCACGATTTCTGCTGACGGTCTGGCCTCTTTCGGGGCATCTTTACCCAAACCTGGCGCTGGCTCACGCGCTGCGGAAGCGCGGCCATGAGGTCGGAATCTACACCGGTCCCAGTGCCGAGGCCGTGGTTCGAGGCGAAGGGTTTGAGTTCTTCGGCTTCCACAAGGTGGACGGCAAGAAGCTCGACAGGATTCTATATACCGCGGACGATTTTGGCGGTTGGTGGAAACAGCGGCGCGACCGGCTGGTGCGATACACGGATTGGCTGTTGGGGATGCTGCCCGAGCAGGTGGAGGATGTGAACGAGTTGCTGGCGTCCTTCCAGCCCGACGTACTGGTTTGCGATCCAATGATGTGGGGGCCTCTGCTGGTGGTTCGGGAGGTCCACCCGATTCCCGTGGCGGTTTTTGTTTACGTTCCATTCTGCCTGATTCCCTCGCCCAAGGTTCCACTACCCGGATTGGGACTGGCGCCCGCGCGGAATTGGATGGGCCGCCAGAAAAACCGCCTGACTGAGGCGGTTCAGTATCGGATGACGGCCGGCATCCGGCAAGGGGCCAACGCGGTCCGCAAGCAATATGGGCTCCCTCCGATGACGGAGACCATTTCGGAGCTGGCCGGCAGGATGCCGCTGTATCTGATTACCGGCACTCCCGAGCTGGACTACGCGCGCGACGATCTGCCAGCCACGGTGCATTATGTTGGGCCGTGCCTGTGGTCGAAACCCGCCAGCGCGCCGCCGGCGCCCTGGATAGAAGCGTTGCCGCGAGACCGGCCCGTGGTGCATGTCAGCGAAGGAACGGTGCATGCCAAGAAGCCGCTGGTTTTGTCGGCGGCAGCGCGGGGTTTGGCGGATCTGAAAATGTCGGTCATCATGGCCACCGGCACCCAGCGCGAACCCTCCGATTTGGGCCTGGAACCGCTGGCCTCCAACGTCCGTGTGGAGCGTTGGGTAACCTACGAGCATCTTCTGCCGCGCACCGATCTGGTGGTGACGACAGCGGGAGCGGGTACGGCGCTTGCGGCATTAGAGTTGGGGATTCCCCTGGTGATGATCCCGACCGAGTGGGATAAGCCCGAAGTGGCGCGCCGCGTGGCGGAAGCCGGCGCCGGACTGCTGATCGAGCCAAGCCAGTGTACACCCGAGCGGCTGCGCCAAGCCGTAGAGCGGGTGTTGGCCGAGCCGTCCTTCCGGGAAAACGCACGCCGCCTGGCCGCCGGTTTCAAACGCTATGGAGGTCCGGCGGAAGCCGCTCAGCTGCTCGAAGATCTCAATGCGCGCATGGCGCTGGGAACGCCCGCTTGAGAAAGGCAACCAAGCAATGAGAGTATTACTCACCGGCGGCTCGGGTTTGTTGGGCTCGGAATTTCTGCGCCAGGCGCCGCCGGGTTGGGACATTGCCATTGCGGTTCATCGAAACTCACCTCTCTCCCGCACGGGCCCGCGCCAATCCGCGGTGCCCTTGGACATTACCGATCGCGAGCAGGTGAAGGAGGCGATAGCGGCTATTCGGCCCGAGGCTATCGTGCACCTGGGCTCCATCGGCAGTCTGGATCAGTGCAAGGACAACCCCGCGCAGGCGCACCTGGTGAACGTGGAGGGAACCCGCAACCTGCTGGAATTTTCGGCGCCCTACGCACCGCTGTTTGTGTTCTCATCCACCATGTATGTATTCGACGGACAGAATCCTCCGTATGGCGAGGAAGCCAGGCCCAATCCGGTCAATTATTATGCCGAGACTAAGCTGGAAGCCGAAGCCCTGGTGTCCGCGATGAGCAGCCGCCCGGTGATCCTGCGGCCCATGGTGATGTATGGATGGCATGCTCCGGCGCAACGCAAGAACTGGGTAACGTGGCTGATCGACAAGCTCGGCAGGGGAGAAGCGGTAAAGGTGGTGGACGACGTCTACAACGATTATCTCTGGGTAGCCGATGGCGCCAAGGCAATTTACGCGGCCCTTAATAAAGATGTGCATGGCATCTTTCACCTGGGAGGGCCGGAAGTGGCCAACCGCTACGATTTTTCGAAGAAGGTGGCGGAGACGTTCGGCCTGCCGGAGCAGCTGATCGGCAGGGTGAACAGCGAATATTTTTCGGCTCTGGCCCATCGGCCCGGAAATACCACCTGCACAATTCAAAAGATGCGGGAGATTCTGGGAATCGAACCGTTGGGGATCGAGGAGGGGCTACGTGCCATGAAGGCCAACGCCCCTGTCAGTGATCATAGCGCAGACCAGAATTTAACGGGTCCGATTCCGGAGCGAGCCGCATTTTCCGCGGAGCGAGGGATCATTGCCCCAACGCCCGGCTCATAGATGGCCCAAGGCATGTGCGGCCCAACTCCTCGGCAACGAGTTGGCCATTTATCAGAAGGCATTGCCTTATTGGGACGTGAGGTTGGGCAGGACCATGATTCCGCCCGAAGTGTCCGGGACGACGATGTCCGGCAGGCCCGCCTTTGGCGATTGGCCGTGAAGATGTTCCACCAAGATGCTGCCAGGCGATGGCCCCGTGCCGATGGCGAACGGAGCTGCGTAGGTCGCGTTGCCTTCACCCAGGTAGATCTCGATCGTGTTGTTTTCCAACACGAGAATATCCGGAATCCCGTCGCCATTGACGTCCGCGACAAGGTTGAAGCTCGGGTTCGACACTGCAGTCCCCAGGGTTTCACTGAGCGTGAACTTGCCCGCACCGTTACCCAAGTAGATCGAAGCGCCGAGCGGGGGGTTATTGGCTAGGCCGCCGGTATAGGACAAAATCAGGTCGAGATTTCCATCTCCATCGAGATCTGCCAAGACCGGCTGGACCGTAAGCGCGCCAAAGCTCGTCGGCATTTGCGTGAAGCCGCCCTGCTTGTTGTTGAGCAGCAAGGTTATATTCGCGTCAACCGGAAAAACGTTACTGGTCAGCACCAGATCCTTCCAGCCATCGTTGTTTATATCTCCCGCAGCGATACCGGAAAATCCCTCACTGGGCGGATTCGCCACGATATCGGTAGGATTCTGGAACGTGCCATCGCCATTGCCCAGCGCAATCAGGTTTCCCGACGTCGCGAAATCCAACTTGCCATCGTGATTGAAGTCGCCCAGCGCCAGATATCCGCCCGAGGGCGTCGGCGTCGTGCTTTGGAGCGTGAAACCGCCGTGGCCGTCTCCCAGGTACGCGACCACGGTTCCGTTATTGACGGGCACCAGCAAGTCGGCGATGCCATCGCCGTTCAAATCGCCGGTGACCAGACAAGCGGCGCCCGCGAGAGTTATGTTGGTTCCGGCCGCAAAAGGTGTTGCGGCTTTACCCGTGCCGAGCAGGATGGAAATACCCGATGGTGTGTTGACCGCCAGATCGGGCCTGGCATCGCCGTTGAAATCAGCCTTCACGCCACAGCCAGCACCGCCGGTGACGCTGGTCCAAATGCCTTCTTTGAACGCACCGTGCTCCTGGTTCAACAGCACGGAGATGGCAGCATAGGATCCAGTAATGATGTCAATCAAGCCGTTGTTCCGAAGATCGGCCAAGACGGCGTTGGAAGGTTCCCCACCCGAGTCGACAGGGTAACTCACTGCGGCACTGAAGTTGCCGTCGCCTTCACCATAGGCGACATAGCCGGTGTCGGAGACCAAATCGGGGTAGCCGTCACCGTTGAGGTCGCCGATCGCCAAGCCGTCGCTGAATCCACCGGGCAGGTTGATATGCATCGGAGCGGAGAAGCCCCCCGCACCATTACCAAAGTAGAGATAGACATCGCTGGAAAAGCTCTCGCCGGCCACAATACCAGGGGAGCCGCTTTTCGTCAGGCTGCCGACAGCGATTGCATCCGGCCTTTTTGGTGTGGTGAACGTCTGCGGGGTCTGGAACATGCCGTTTCCCTTGCCGAGCATGACGGCAAAGCCAGCTCCTTTGTCGTTAATAGTCCGCGTTACAACGATGTCGAGATTACCATCGCGGTTAAAATCCGCAGAAGCGATGGTGAAGCATCCCTCCAGAGAAACGGATAGCACCGCCGCGTTGAAGGTACCCCCGCCTTTTCCTGTCAACAGCCACACGCCCATTGGGCCTGCGGCCGCAATATCCAAGATACCGTCGCCATTGAAGTCGCCGATCACTAAGGAGCCAATCCACTATCGTTAACCGGATAGAGGACGCTCGATTGAAAAGTGCCATCACCGTTGCCCATGGAAACGGCGATTGAGTTTTGGTTGGCCAATGCCAGATCGATCGTTCCATCGCCGTTTAGGTCTACAGCGACGAACCCGACGGCTCCGTCTGCGCCACTGTGGGTGTTGGGACCCGAGCGGAAGGTATCGTCACCGTTGCCAAAAAGCACTTCAATGTAACCTGAGAGGCTGGCGATCAGATCTGGAATTCCATCGCCGTTAGTGTCGGCCACTTGGACAAAGTTGCTGAACAGCCCTGGATAATCCCGCCGGGCGTAGAACGTGGGCATCGTCGGCGTGGCAGCCTGGGCGGATATCGCAATGAAGGTCATTCCAACAATCTCCACCCTCACGAACGCCAATAGGTTGAGCTTTTTTCTCACTGACTCCCAAGTTTTAAGCGTGTCATTTGTGGTTAATCCTAGCACGGGAACATGTCACGGGCCGTGTTATTCGCGGAAGCGCTGTTGCCAGGCGTTGTTTCTGATCGCGCTCAGTAACGTCGGCAAGATTCTGCCACTGAGGATCTCTGCCGATTCTTCCCAGTTCTTCGCAAATCAGTTCCTCGGTAACAAGTTGCCCATTCACCAGGTAAGGCATAAAAATTATGGCGTTAGGTTGAGCAGCACGGTGACGCCACCGGAAAGATCGGGGATCACGATGTCAGGCAAGTCTGCCGCTTTCGATTGTCCGTGGAGATTTTCCACCAAGATGGAACCAGGCGAGGGCCCGGTGCCGACATTGAAGGGCTCGGCGTAGGTGGCACTTCCTTCGCCGAGATAAACCTGAAGCGTGTCGTTGAACAGTTCAATGATGTCCGGGATACCATCTCCGTTCACATCCGCAACAAAATTTAGCGTCGAGTAAAGTGTTTGACCTCCTACAGTTTGGCTGAATGTGAATTCACCCTTACCGTTGCCGAGATAAACAGAAGCGCCGTAGATGGTGGTGCCGGTGAGCAGGCCGGCTTGTGACAAGATCAAATCGAGTTTACCGTCGCCGTTCACATCCACGAGAATCGGGTCGTAAGTTAAAGGGCCGAAACTGGTCGTTACCTGTGTGAACCCACCCTGGTGGTTGTTCATGAGTACGACTGCATGAGCATCGATAGGAAATACGCTGCTGGTAAGCACGAGATCCGTCCAGCCGTCGTTGTTGATGTCTCCCGACGCGATGCCCGAGAACGAGTCCGGAGGACTTGCCATGATGTCGGTTGGATTTTGGAATGTTCCGTCGCCGTTCCCGAGAGCTATCAGATTCCCAGAAGTAGCGAAGTCGATCTTGCCATCGTGATTGAAATCACCCAGCACCAAATAGCCGCCGGACGGTGTTGGCGTGGTGCTTTTCAGCGTGAATGTTCCGTCACCGTTGCCGAGGTAAGTGTTCACCGTTCCATTCACCGGTACCAGAAGGTCGAGTTTACCGTCGCCGTTTACATCGGCGGTCACCTGGCATTCCGCACCAACCAGAGCAATGCTGGTTCCTGCTTTGAAGGGCGCGGCGGCCTTCCCCGTTCCGAGCAGAATCGAGATTCCTTGTGAGGAACCGCCATTGGTATTGTTTACCGCTAAGTCCGGTCTACCATCGCCGTTGAAGTCGCCCTTCACCGCACAGCCCGCTCCTCCTGTCACTTTGGTCCATATACCTTCTTCGAATATGCCTTCGCCCTCGTTCAAAAGCACGGAAATTCCGCTGCCGTTGGTGATGATATCTGTCCGGCCGTTATTGCGAAGGTCAGCAAGGGTCATAGCAGATGCACCGATCGGCCCCGCGCTACCCCAAATCGAGTCGTAGTAAGGTTGACTGAACTTCCCCCCTCCAAGACCAAAAAGGATATAGACGCCGGCTGAGACGATGTCAGGAATGCCATCGCCGTTCACGTCGCCAATAGAGACGGCAGCCCCATTTACAGGGGTCTCAAGATAGTAGGGCCCGAAAAACGCGCCAGAGCCGTTTCCAAAATAGAGGTAAAGTATATTGCCGATGGCTAGCACGAGACTGGGCGGGCCGCCCTTCGTCAGAGGGCCTATCGCGATAAACGGTGTGTCAGGGGGCTTAGGAAAAGCGACAGGTGCCTGAAAGGTACCGTTACCGTTCCCAAACAAGATCTCAAACCCCGAACCCTGGAAAGTTATAACCAGATCCAGTTTCTTATCCCCGTTCAGATCTGCAGCCAAAACTGTCAATGGACTAGCCGCTAGCGACGTGGTCATCACGCCTGGGTTGAATACACCTCCGCCTTGGCCGGTAAATAGCCAAACTCCCCCATTGCCAACTGTTACAACGTCCAGAATGCCATCACCGTTAAAATCTCCCACAACAGGATTAAAAATGTTGGGGCCTGAACCAGCTTGATAGAACGTTCCCCTTTGGAATGTTCCGTCGCCATTACCTAGACTTACCCCGATTCCCGCCGCAGCGCCCATGTACAGACCGCCCGATACCACCACATCAACGATGCCGTCGCCATTTACATCGGCTAAAGCAAACGCCTCAATCCCGGCGAGCGCGGTAGAGGAGTTGGGGCCCGGCCGCAAAGTGCCATCGCCGTTCCCAAACATCACACCGATTGTTCCGCTTCCGTTGAAAACTATGTCGGGGATTCCGTCGCCGTTCGTGTCCCCAACTATGACTTGACCGTCAGAGGCTGCCGGATAGTCCCGCCGGGCGTAGAATGTGGGCATCTCGGGCGTGGCGGCCTGGGCGGATATTGCGAGGAGCATCGCGACAGGACCCACGGCCAGCAATGCGATCCGGACCAACTTTTCTCTCATCGGCTTACATCTCTCTTTCATTTGGTCCGGCATCGGGGCCGATCCACTTTGGCTATTTAACGACGTTGACCAAACTCGAGATGTTGTTCGAGCCGCTGTTGGCGACCACAATGTTCGCCCACTTGGGCCGGCTGAAAAAGCCCACCCCCATGGCAAGCGGGTTGGTATTCGCGCCGAAGCGCACCGGGCTCTGGAAGGTGCCGTTGCCGTTCCCCAAGCGGATATCGACGTTGCCTTCCACGGCGCTGAGCACAGCCACGTCCTGGTTGCCGTCGCCATTGAAATCGCTCACAGCCACATAAATCGGCGACACTTCGCCCGTGATGGTACTGGCCGGCCCAAAGGTGCCGTCATCGTTGCCAAGCAGAACCGAGAGACTCTGGCCTTGGCTATTGGCCACCACCAGATCCACTTTCTGGACGGAGGTGAAGTCGCCAATGGCGATGGAGGTTGGTTTAGAGCCGACGGCATAATTCACGGCGGGCAGAAACGTTCCATCGTTATTGCCCAGCAGCACCGAGACGTTATTGGAGCCGGAGTTGGCCACCATCAAATCAAATTTCCCGTTGGCCCGGGTGTCGCCGACGGCCAAAGCCGCGGGTAGCGAACCCACCGCAAAAGTCTTGGCCGGATTGAAAGTCCCATCCCCTTTGCCCAGCAAAACCGAAACAGTGCCGGAATTGGTTTGATTCACCACCGCCACATCGTACTTGCCGTTTTTTCTGAAATCGGCCGTGATGACATAAACCGGGCTGGGCCCGGCTGGGTAGGAGACAGGCGGCTGGAACGTTCCGTCACCTTTGCCTATCCAGATGGTCACCATGCCAAGAGCAGTATTGGTAGTCACCAGGTCCGGAATGTTGTCGCTATTGAAATCGGCCGTCGCGATCGCGGTCTGTCCGACGCTGGAGGTTGTGATAGGCGGCTGAAAGGTGCCGTCGCCATTCCCTAGCAACACTGCGATTCCGGAAGCAGACGAGGCTACCGCGGCATCCAGCTTGCCATCATGGTTGAAGTCCGCGCTGGTAATCGATTGTGGACCGGTAACGCCCGCCGCAAAGCTTGGAGCCGCCTGAAATGTGCCGTTATTGTTGCTGGCAAAGATCGAAACAGTGGCCGACCCGGTGTTGACCACCGCCATGTCCGACAGGCTGGCGCTGTGAAAAGAAGCCACCACCAGGGACTGGGGCGCCGTGCCCGTAGCCCATAAAGTGGCCGGCTGGAAGGTGCCATCGCCATTTCCCAGTAGCACTGCGATATCGTTCGCCACGTTGTTGGCCACGGCCAGATCCAGGTTGCCATCGCCGTTGAAATCGGCCACCACCAGAGAGAGCGGGCCGGTGTCGGCGACATATCTCACCTTGGGCTGGAAGGTCCCGTCGCCGTTGCCCCGCAACACATAAACGGCGTTGAAGTAAGAGCCGGCCACCGCCAGATCCAGGTGCCCGTCATGATCAAAGTCGGCGGTGACTATGGAGGCCGGCCCACCCCCCACCGGGATCAGCGATGGCGGCTGAAAGGTGCCGTCCCCATTACCCAAGAGGATGAACACATCCCCGCCGAACCTGTCGGCGACGGCCGCATCCAGCTTGCCATCGCCGTTGAAATCGCCCAAGGCAATCGACACCGGATTGTCCCCGCCGGTAGAAGAGCTTATGGGGGCCTGGAAGGTTCCATCGCCGTTGCCGAGCAGAACCGACACGGTTCCTTCCACTTCCTTGTTGACGACCACCAGATCCAATTTGCCATCGCCGTTCACGTCAGCCAGCGCAATGGCTTCCGGATTAGTTCCCGCGGGATAGTCGACCACCGGCTGAAAGGTCAAGTTGCCATTCCCTAAGAAAACAGAAACCGTGCCGGGACCGGGGGCGTTCGACGTGCCAGTGCCGTAATTGGTGACCACGATATCCGCATTTCCATCCGAGTTCAGGTCCGCAATCGCCAGGTTCAGGGGATTGGCGCCCGCCGTGAGCGTGCCGATCCCTTTTACGAAACCGGTATTATTGCCTTTGAAGAGAGTAATGGTACTCGACCCGGAATTGATGACGGCCATGTCGACAGATCCATCGTTGTTCAGATCGCCGGCCGCAATCGAGAGGGGACTCTTTTGCATCTGAGTGTCTCTCCTTGCGGTGAAGTTCGCGAACTGAGCGCAGAGCGTCACTGGGACAAAGACCATGGGCACAAGAAAAGCCACAAGGGCGGGCACAAGAGCAGGCATAAGAGCGGTTTTTCGCAGGATCGGGGAAAGCCGTTGGTGTGATTCCGGTAAACAGTGTCGAATTATCCAATACATAGAATTCCCCCGTCCTTTTCAGGCGCGCGTAGAGACAAAGTATATAACAGATACCGGGCCGCGCAGCCTCGCGCCGGATGGTGAATAGTACTACTTCTCCTAGCGCTCGCTGGCTTTCGGGCCGTGGCTGCAAACCTGCTAAGTGATAGCTGTGGTTATATTTAACTCCCTCAGTCCCATGGGATTCGCGGCGGAAGCCGCCATAGTCCGCCGCCTTGCATTTCCCTCCCAGACCATGCATAATTCCAAGGCAGACCGCGCATAATTCAAAGACCGTTGCGCAGTTTGGACCACATTGGAGCACGTTCCCGCGGTGCTCATCGCAGTCAGGGAGAGGAGAGCCTTGCAGGGACGGGGTGACATTTGCTCGCTAGGGCGGATTGGATGGCTGCTGGCGGTAATTCTGGCAGGCTGCGGTTGCTTGAGCACGCCCTTGCATGCCACGATCAACGTCTCGCTCACACCTTCGGCGGCGGCACCTCAGCCCCTGGGCACCGTGATCACATGGTCTGCCTCCGCAACCGACTCAAACCCCGGCCCGGTGACCTACAAGTTCGAACTTGCAATGCCGGGCGCCAATCAGACCTTCGCTTCGCTCAGCGACTTCAATCTCGGAAACACCCTGGATTGGACGCCCAACATCGTGGAAGGCACTTATCAGATCCGGGTGACGGCCAGAGACTATCTGGCCGGTGAAACGGCTCAAGCCGTCTCCTCATTTAAAGTTAAACCTCTGATAGCCGGTAACCAGCCCCTGGTGACCGCCACGGCCAACCCTCTGATCGCTTTGTTCACCGCGCCCACCTGTCCGCTCGGAAGTTCCATGCGGGTGGGCTTCCAATTGACCGTTTCGACGGAGATGTCCTATACGAATTTCCGAGCGTGTCATCTCGGCACCATGAATTTCTATATCGCCGGGATGCTGCACAGCAGCACTTATAACATGCACTACGAAGTGGCGACCGGAAGTACCATCGTGCCGAACTCCACGATCCTTCCATTCACCACCGGCCCCCTGCCCTCCAGCATCACGTTCCCGCCCGTAGGGGTATTAGTGCAGCCTTCGTCCCAAGCGGAAACCAGCAGCAACGTCGTGTTTACTGGATTCTCACCGTTAGGAACCAAGACCTGTTTTCCTGTTGGGGCGTACCCCGAGGCAACGAATTTGAAGGGTTCGGTGATCTGGTACTACGGGCTCGATCGTCCGCAGACCACGCGCATCGTTACCGGGAATGGGTTGCTGGGAACCACCCTCCTGATGGTCTCGCAGGGCAGTGGGACAGGTACCGGAAGTTTCGGGAACAACGTGTATCAGGAGGTGGTTCGCGAGGTCGACCTGGCCGGCAACATTATTCGCCAAACCAACGCCGATCGCGTATCCGAGCAACTGGTAGCCGCTGGAACGGACCCCATTACCAATTTCCATCATGAGGCCACGCGGCTGCCGAACGGCCATACCATTACGTTCGGCTCCGTGCAGCGGATCTATCCCGCGGGGACGCAGGGTTCGAGCGGCCCCATTGATATCGTCGGCCTGATGATTATCGAGCTGGATTCCAACTTTCAAGTGGTCTGGCACTGGAACGCCTATGACCATGCCGGCGGCGGCACGCAGCTGGATATCAATCGTCCCGCGGTTCGCGGCGAGACCTGTGGAGTCGGCTCCTGCGTTGCCACCTTAGGTTGTCCCCAGGTATTGATAGCCAACACCGCCGTGGATTGGCTGCACGGCAACAGCGCCCAATACCAGCCTTCGGACGGCAGCCTGCTGGTCTCTCTCCGTGACCAGGACTGGGTGTTGAAGATCGACTACAACAACGGCCAAGGCAGCGGCGACATCCTTTGGCGGCTGGGAGCCGGCGGGGATTTCAGTATGAACTCGACCGATCCATATCCCTGGTTTTCCGGACAGCATGACGTGGAGTTCCAATATGGCGCCCAGCAGGTGCTTTCGCTCTTTGACAACGGCAACACGCGCGTTTTGAGCTTTCCCGGCGAGAACAGCCGCGGGCAGGTGCTCAATGTCGATCAGACGAACATGCAGGTTTCCCTCGATCTGAATGTTTCTCTGGACGGCTACTCTCCCGCGCTCGGAACCGCGCAGTTGCTTGGAAATGGCGATTACGCCTTCGAACCCGGATTTCTAAACCCAGGCAACCATAGTTACGAGCAGAGCATTGAAGTTACCCCGAGTACGTCCGTGGTGTATGAGTTCGAAGGCGACAATCCTGCCTACCGCAGTTGGCGATTGCCAAGTTTATACAGTCTGGCAACGGTGAGTAGTCCGCCGCCTATAACGCTCGCTTGCGCCTCCAATGCCGGAACCGTGGGCACGTCATACGCGTCCTCACTGACAGCCGGCGGTGGAGTGCCGCCATACACCTTTTCCATCACCTCGGGTTCGCTGCCGCCAGGGCTAATCCTGACATCCTCCACGGGCGCCATCGAGGGAGTGCCCACAACGCCTGGAACATTTCCATTTACAGCTAGTGTTGTAGATTCAATTGGCACCGACGTTGCATCCAGCAATTGCGGCATCAGCATTGCGCCGGCGCCTGTGGCGCTGGCCTGTCCCCTCAATACCGCGCAAGACGGCACGATGTATGCTTCCGCTCTGGCGGCCAGCGGCGGGGTACCGCCTTACACTTATTCCATTACCGCGGGTTCCTTGCCGGCAGTGCTGCCACTGAACAGTACCACTGGAAGCATCACCGGCATCCCCGTCGAGGGCGGGACGTTCCCCTTCACCGCCAGCGCAGCCGACTCGACCGGCACTCCTGCCGGGACGGGCAGCAGCAACTGCAGCATCACTTCGGCCAATTCCGCGCCCGTCGTGATCAACATCAATACCCAGACATCCTTGGCCATTCCCGTCAAATTCAGCGGTTTTAGCGCTCCACAACCACGCAACGGCGTGGAGTATTACGATCCCAAGTTCTTGAGCGCGGTGGCGCCGCTCAAACCTGGCTGGATCCGCTTTCCGGCGGGTACCGTATCCATGCCGTTTGACTGGCAGACGGGCCACACCAATACCGGCTGGATGAATGAGCTGATCTCAAGCACCCCCCCGCTGGTGGACTCTTTCACTGCCGGCGAGCTTGTCACGGCTCAGCAGCTTACCCAGGCAAAGGGCGGCGTTAACCTCTCTGACTTCGCCAACTTCGTAAAGAGCCTGGACGCCAACAGCGTGATTACGGTCAACGCTTACACGGATACCAATCCATCCAGCGCCGCCAATATGGTTACCGCAGCCCAGGGATACGGCTTGAATGTCCTGGAATGGGAGCTGGCCAATGAGCCGTACCTGTTTCCGCTCATTTTCCCGTCAGCCGCGTCTTATGCGTCAGCTATGAATTTCCCGTATTTCAACGACATCCTCTCCGCTAATCCAAGCGCCACCGTGGGACTTTTCTACGCTGGACAGTTTACCGGACCACCGGTTAACTACACGGCCTGGGACCAGGGGATGGCCACCTATACACCTCGTTACTGGAACGCGGTTTCGTTACACATGTATCCACTTTCGAGTCCCGTCGATAATATCACCGCCGGCCGGATCTTAAACGGAGTGCTGGCGCATGGAACGGTGGATTACGTCAATTCCTATCTGGTCCCACTGATCGGGGCGAACACTCCAATTTTCGTAACGGAATTGAACGCGTCGGCGCTGAATAATCTCCCGTTTACGCCCACGCTCTACAACGGGATCTTCATGGCCGAGTACATTGCGCGCATGTCCACTTGTCCGAACGTGCAGGGCGTTGCGGCGCACGCGTTATACATGGGCAACTCCGTCAACTATGGGTTGATACGGGCGGTCAACGATTACGAAAGTTATTTGATCGGCCAGGTTACCGCGGACCCGAACTATTCGACGAATACAGCCACCGATCCGAACACTCCCTTCGAGTTCTACGATTCCGCTCCCGCCCTGGCGTTAGCGGTAGCGAACCAGGCGATTAACAGCAGCACTCACATCTGGCCTACCACCGTGAGCGGTGGCCCCGCTGTTCCCATTCAGGGATACGATGGTAACCCCATTCCAGCTATCTTTTCGCAGGCATACCAGGGTGACGACACGTGGAATTATCTGCTGATTACGAACAAGTCCGCATACCCTTCCAACGTAACCATCCAGGTGGACGGAACAAACATGACGCGAACGCTCACCGTCACTGCTGTCTCGAACTCCGACAAGACCGCCAGCAACACAGCTTCCGCGCCTAATACCGTTCAAGTGAAGACCGCCACCTCGAGCAATCCCGTGGTCATCGGACCGTACAGCGTCACAACCGTGCAATGGAAAAAGAAGTGATTACTCAACAACGTTCGACCATGAAGCGGGCAGGCCTATGGGCTCTGCCGCTGCTGCTGTTGATTTCCCAGAATGGGCAAGCCCAGTCTTCTTTAACCCGGGACGACTTCATGCAAGTCTCCCTGCAGGGCTTTAATGGCGACCGCCAGAACGGCTACGCCTGGGCCATGCAATGGTTCAACGGGAACCTTTTGGTGGGTACCGACCGCGCGCAAAGCTGCACCAACGCGGCCCAGGACCACGACTCGAATGCGGCTGATCCGTACCCTCCTACGGATCCCGACATCTACTGCCCGCCGCTCATTTCGCAATTGCCTCCACTGCTGCAGGCGGAGATCTGGTCGTGGAGCCCGGTTACCGGCGCATGGACCAGGGTGTTTCAGTCCCCTTTGAACGTCCTGGTGCCCGGCTATAAAGAATATACAGCTCCGGACACTGGATTCCGGGGCATGGGTGTCTTTACGGAAGCGGATGGAACCCAGGCCTTGTATGTGAGCGGCGCCAGCGCGTCAGCTCTGTGGCCTAAAGTGCCGGGAGCGCGCTTGCTGCGGTCAACCGACGGCGTGAATTTCAACCCGGTGCCGCAAGATGCGGGCACCTTTCTGGGGGATTTGCATAATCAGTCCTTCCGCGACATCGTCACGTACAACGGCAACTTTTATATTGTGGCGGCCGCGGGCTTCATTGATGGAGCATCCGGATCGAGCTGGCAGCTTCTGGAATCGGCCAATCCGGAGCAAGGGGACAACGCTTTCCAGGTGATTCCTCCGCCTGTGCCCGGTATGCAGGTGTGCGAAATAGCGGTATATAACGGCTATTTGTATGTCGCGTACCGCAACGAACAAACGGGTTTCGAAGTGTATTATACGAACGCTCAGGCGCCCTATACCTATACGCAGGTGATTACCGAAGGCGGTTACGCCACTTATGCTAACCATGAAATCCTGCATATGCTGGAGTACGATGGGAGCCTGTACCTGGCAGGCCTTGGCGTCCGGCCGAACGGTCCTTTCAAGATCAATGGCGCCGAGTTGTATCGGATCAACCCGGATAATTCATGGGATTTAATTGTGGGGGCTCCGCGCATGACGCCGACCGGGGAGGTGACGCCGCTGAGCGGCCTGGGCTTGGGATTCGGCTGGAATTTCAATAATCAATTCTGGCGCATGGCGGATTACAACGGCTGTCTTTACGTCGGCACGTCCGACGAAAGCACCGTATTTCGGGACAATCCGGCGTACGCGGCGTTTGTGGCTCCGGAGCTGGGCGCCGACCTCTGGTCTTCTTGTGACGGCGTGCATTTCTCGGCCATCGACATTAATGGCTTCGAAGACGAATTTAACTATGGATATCGCACGTTCTCCGTCACTCCTTATGGTCTGTTCGTGGGAATCGTCAATCCGTATTTCGGCTTGCAGGTGTGGCTGGGGGTTCCGAACGCCTCGACGATGACGCCACGGAAGCCATAGCGCGCATTTTCGCCCCCCCTTGCCCTTGACTGCCGGCGTTGGCTGGTGTTTAGGATCAGAGGTTCACCGTCCCTGCATGAGGCGCGAAGCATGCGCAACTTGCGCCTGAAGGCGACAAGCTTCGTCAAGGGAAAAGTCGGCGAAACTTACAATCCGCCGTACGTTCCTAAACTCCGGGTTGACAAATGCTTTAGTTTTAACTAAACTCCAGGGGAGGCGTGGTTTGCTCATTGATCGTGCTAGCGTAGACGAGAAGCGGCCATGCCCAAGGGCACATGCGTTATAGCGCGGATAGATGGTTTAAAACATTCCTCCCGCCGCGCCATCGTGTTCTTGGTTAGCAATGGAGGCTTAAACGGGAAAACTACCTTTGACAAGTTGCCGCGCAATCGCAGCCGCGAAGTACATAATCGCTTCGATCATTGGATCGACGGCAACGTTTTTCCGAAATATTTTCACGGCTGGAACGATCCGCGATTCCGGTTCTGTTTTTGCTTTAGATGGAAAACCAATCGGGTCCACCAGCGTCTTTATGGATTCCTTTGCAAGCCAAAACTCGACGACCAACGATTCGAGCTTTGCGTCTTGGTATTCCACGCCGCCAAGACCACTGAGGATACCGACTATGCCATCCTCAATGAACTAAACCGATTGCGGATCGACGCGAACGTGCTTGCTGCGATTCGGATTTATCTGGAGGGGAAATGAACAAAGAGAAACATTGGACGGAACGGAGCGCGGAAGATTTCGTGCAGAGAATCACGTTCGATTTTGCAACGCAAATCGATAAAGCGCTTGAGCAAAGCGGAAGTTCGCAGGCCGAACTTGCCAAGACCTTGGGAGTCAGCGAAGGCCGTGTCTCGCAGGTTCTTAATAATCCCGGCAACCTTGGACTTAACAGCGTGGTGAAATACGCAAGAGCCATAGGGCGTAAGATTGCAATTGTTCTTTACGACGATAGGGATACTGCCAACAACAATGGCCCTGTCAATTCTGAAATTTTCTCGACTTGTTGGGAACGGGCGGGGCGGCCCGTTGATTTTTTTGCTTTGCGTTCGGATGTCACCCGTGGATTTGTTCAGGCTTCCGAGGTGGTCCTTTACTGGTCTGACTACCCCTTTACCACCAGCGGCTATAATTCGACGTTGCCGTCGGCATCATTCTGGAGCCCGATTTCGGCAGCACGGCTCGGACCTCCCATGTTGACAGCTCCGGTCAATCTGAGTTCGAATGATTGTCTGGCTACCACTGGCGAACAAGGCCAATTGCAGTATGCCGATTAAGGACTGACCGATGCCAGAACAAACAGAGATCATGTTCACCCACAAGGAACTGGTCGAGTTGATGGTCAAGAAACAGGACATCCACGATGGCATTTGGATGCTCTCGGTAAGATTCGGAATGCAAGCTACAAATTTCGGCAATGCCACTGATGGGAGCGATGTGTTGCCTACAGCTTTGGTGCCGGTTGTAGCGATCGGCATCCATCGTGGCGATAAGCTCACCAATGTTTCAGTTGATGCGTCCGTCGTAAACCCACTAACGAGCGAAGAGAGAAACCGAACGAAACACAAGCCACGGCATTGAATGGAGAGCGTGAGCCGGTGCTTAACGGCTTTCTATAAGAAGTCTGAACCGATGCCATGACATACGGCGGGAGAAAGCAAGGCGAAGCTGAAGGCAGCCAGGGGTTAGGCGGCTTTATACGCGAAAGTAACCGATTGGATATCGTCCCAGTCAGCTAATATCCGCGTCGCCTTCGTGCCGTGCTTGCCTTCCGCTTCCAATCGGCGCTTAAGAGTCTTTTCCTCTTGACTTAAACTCAACTTCAACCTGTAGAGTTAGGCCATGAAGATAACCCTGATGTTCATTTCCACCGTTCTGTTGCTCGGCGCGATGGGCGTCGGCCAGGCAACTTCGCCGGCGTCCCCCTTCGCCTGCAACCGTTCGGCGCTCAGTGCCACGGACCGCAAGCGGCATTTTGACGAACTTGGTCCAACACTGCGCGGGATGGTCAGGAGCGTCCGCGAACTTCGCGATGGGTACGAGTTCGAATTCCCCGCGGACCCATCGACCTTCCGCTTAGTCGCTGAATGGGCGGCCGGCGAGCATCTCTGCTGTCCATTCTTCGACATCGATCTGCGGCAAGAACGGGAAAGAGGAGCCTTTTGGATGCGCTTGTCCGGCCGCTCAGGCGTCAAGCAATTCATCGAATCGGACTTAGGCAAGTGGATGAGCAGGTAGGACACGGTGGCCTCATATGAAAACAATCCTGCTCATTTCTCTTTGCGCAAGCGTTATGGCCGCGCAAACACAATCGAAGACCCCTCCACTCAATGCGAGCCAGGTGCTGGACGCCTGGGTTGGCAATGTTGAGAAAGAGTTCGTGCCGGCTGCCAGCGCGCTGGCCGAAGACAAATTCGATTTTGCGCCGGTCAACGGTGCGTTTCATGGAGTAAGAACGTTCGGCGAACAAATCAAACATGTCGCCGCCAGCAACTACCAACTCGGAGCTGGAATTCTCGGGGAGCAACCACCGCACGGCGAACACGGCGAGGAAGCACCAGGTCGGTGCGAACCAAGGCCGAGATCGTGGAGTACTTAAAAGGCTCATTCGCGTATCTCCACCGTGCGATGGCCAGCATTACCGAAGGCAATTTGACGGAGCCCATACCCGGCTCCAAAGGAACCTGGCAACGAACGCGCCTGGGTCTTGCTGTCGATTCGGTGGCGCACTCTTACGATCATTACGGTCAAATGGTGGAATACCTGCGCATGAACGGCGTCATCCCTCCGGCCAGCCGCTAATCCGGAAGGGCCGGCGGAGCGACTTTCGTTTATTTGGCGTAAACTCAAAGAATATTGCCGTCATGGGGAAGCTTCTCACTATCGGCGAGGTCGCAAAGAAGGCCAGTCTGCGGGCCTCCGCAATCCGCTTCTACGAAAAGATAGGTCTGCTTGCCAAGCCCATCCGCAGCGGTGGACAACGGCGCTACGATCCTTCGGTGCTCGGCCGTCTCGCCGTCCTGCAGCGCGCCAGGGACTGCGGTTTCACGCTCGAAGAAGCCGGAGGGTTCTTCAACGATTTCGGCCGGCCTTCCGAGTGCTGGCAGCGCGTTGCTTCGAAGAAACTTGCCGAACTGGATGCGCTGACCGAGCGCGTCGCCGCGATGCGCGAGCTGCTGCAGCGGCGCTGCGACTGCGCTGACCTGGATGAGTGCGGCCGCAAAATGGTTGAAGCAAAGGCTCGCGGTCTGTCCCGAATAGAAGATCAGCGAAGTAGTTCTCCCAAGCGAGGCCCCCGGCAACAGTTGTCCCCGCCACGAGTTAATTCACCGTGATTGAAAATACGGTGCCGTAGTTCGCAGTCCCGCCGGCCCATGTCGTGCCGTACAAGACGCCCGCTGGGCCTACCGTCAGATTCGCCTGTGGAATTGCTCCGTCACCATCCTTACCCGTGAAGCTGTGAAGCAAAGTTTCCGTCCAGGCTCCCCCCGGCGTGCTGGGCGGCTTCAGCTCGAATACCGTACCGCAACCTGATGCTCCAAAGGATGTACAATCGGAGCCTGACGCCGCGCTTCCGCCATATTCTGCGGTTCCATATAGCGATCCATTCTTCCCGAGCACCAGGCTGGCAACCGGAATGGCTCCGTCACCATCCTGCCCGGTGAAGCTATAGAGCACGGTCTCAGTCCAGGTTCCCCCGGGCGTCGCCGGTGGGGTCAATTGGAATACCGTGCCGCAACCCACCACCACGTTGTTGAGAGTACACAGCGTGCCGGAACCGCCGTATTGGGTAGTACCGTATAGTACGCCACCCGGGCCCACGGTAAGGGCGGCTAGGGGGCCGCCGCCATCGTTGGGTGCTCCGTTGAACTGATAGATTGTAGTTTCAGTCCAAGAGCTTCCCACGGATACCGGAGGCTGAAGTGCGAAAACGGCGCCGCAGCCATACTTTTCGCACGATGTGTTACCCCAGACATAGTCAGTCCCAAACAGTAATCCCTGCGAGGCGACTAGGCCAGCCCTGGGGAAGGTCCCTGCCCCTTCCTGCGCACTACTGAATCTGTACAAAATCGACCTTGTCCAAGTTGCGCCGGACGTCGCCGGAGGAGCTAAAGCGTAGACGGTCGCTCCCGAATCCGTAAATTTGCCGTCTTGGGCGATGACATAACCGCTGGTCGCTCCATACAAGATTCCATCAGGCGCAACCAACAGCGCCCCTTGCGGGCCCCAAGTCCATGGCTGATCGAAAGAGTCAATGACGCTTTCCGTCCAGTTTGCCCCGGCGGCCGCAGGGGGCGTCAGTTGGAAAAGAGAACCGCTGCCGTTTGCCCCGCCAAGCGACGAGCCGTACAGCACCCCATTAGTACCGAAAACCATGCTGGTGATCGGAAGTTCTGCATCAGGGCTCGGGCCAAAACTGTAAAGCACAGTCTCCGTCCAAGGGCCGCCCGGAACTGCCGGGGGAGCCAGTTCGAATGCGGCGCCGCAGCCTCCCGAGTACACCTCGAAGGGCAAACACGAGTTGTCTGCTCCACCATCAGCGGTGGTTCCATACAGCACTCCGCCCTGGCCCAGGATGACACCTCCCTGGGGTGATTTGCCGTCACCGGGATAGCCCTGGAAACTGTGCAGCGTTGCGTACGTTCCGGTTTGAGCAACACTGGGGAGAGTCGCGAAGCTTGCGATCACGCCGGGAAGTATCAGCCGAATCCACTTATTTACCATGATTGGCTGATAATATACCACCAGGGCGGGCCTCGTCGAGTGAAAAAGTATTGGGTTAGCGTGAGCCTGTTCCCTAGTACCCGTTCAGCAACCATTGTTGAGAACACCGCGTCACTACCACCTATGGCGGGTTTGAAGAGAATAGAAGATCAAGCATTATGAAAGCGTTGCTGGTCTTGCTGATTGTGGCGAGTGACGCCGGGGCACAAGTGACAGGCAATCCGGTGCCAGGTGACGTGCCCAGCGCCTACACCAGTCTTTATCAGTTGGTCGAAAGCAACGTCTCGGCTTTCGCGGCCCTGATTCCGGCCCAAAGCCCCTCCCAGCCCACCAGCACCCTGATGAGCGGCGATTTACAGTACGCCAATGGCAATTCGGGCTTGAAGATTCTGAAGGCCGCGAATCAGCAAGGCATGCAGCAGGAACTCGCCCGGCTGAAAAGTCTGGGCCTGACAGCGGTCACCGTGACCATGGGTTTGCCGCTCATGAACCAGGATTTCTACACATTCAACGGCGATCCCCAAGATTTTCAGAGCATGCTGGCGGTCTATCAGAATCTGCAAAAATTGATCCATCAAAGCGGCATGAAGATGATTGTCGAAAGCGCCGTGCTCATCCCGGGATACTTTTCGGCGAGCTCCGGCTTTAATCTAACTGCCTACTACGCCAGCTTGAGCGACACTGATTTCGTGGCGGCGCGCGTAAAGAACGTCCTCACCATTGCACAGCAGATCGGGCCGGATTACATCAATCTCAATTCGGAGCCGGACACCGATCTTCAGCTTACGGGCCGGACCAACTTATATGGCACACCTCAAGCGTTTGCGGCGATGAACCAGACCATCATCACGCAGGTGCGCGCCCAGAGCGTCACCATTCCCATGGGCGCTGGAGTGGGCACCTGGCTGAATGGACAAGCCGGCGCGGCAGATTGGGTGCAGGCCTTGCTGGGCACCGATATCGATTACCTGGATCTGCACATTTACGCCACCAATTACAACTTCCTGCCGAACGCCATTACGTATGCCGACATGGCCCTCGCGGCCGGCAAACAAGTCGCCATCAGCGAGTGCTGGGACTTAAAGGAAACAAATCAGGAGTTCACGGGAACCACCGTAAACAATGAGGCCAGTTATTATGCGCGCGATACTTTCAGCTTCTGGGCTCCCGTGGACACCGCCTTTGTGGAGGCCTTCGTCAATTTCGCTAACTGGAAGGGCCTGCTCTATGTCTCTCCGTTCTGGACGCGTTATTACTGGGCTTATCTGAACTATAACCAGGAGCAAAGCGCCGGCGCCGCACTCGACATGAATTCGAGCAGCGCAGAACAGGTGCTCAGCGATGCCACGGTGCAATTCGTGAACGCCATACAAAACAGCACGCCGCCGACATTTACGGCGCAGGCGTACGGCGGCGCCATTGCCACCGCGCAGCTGAAGGCGGTGACCAGCCTTTCGGCCGCCGGCTATGGGGTTACGGTGGCGCCGGGCTCCATCGTCAGTTTGTTTGCCGCGAACATCGCGACCGAAGTATCTGTCGCGACCAATCCGCCGCCCACCCCATTGCCCACAAGCTTGGGCGGTGCAAGCGCCACCATCACGGATATCTCTGGAAACGCGACCCCCATCTCGCTGATCGCGGTGACGCCAGACCAGATGAACGCCGTGCTTCCGGCTGGCTTGCAGGCTGGTCCGGCGGTGGTGAACCTGACCACCAGCAGCGGCGTCCAGATTACCGGCGATGCTACGCTGGCCGCTGCGGCGCCGTCCCTGTTCAGCGCCAACGAAACCGGCCGGGGAACCGCGGCTGCCCAGGTGGTAATCGGGCATGCCGATGGCAGCCAGACGTTTATTCCGGCTATCGCGACGTGCTCCGCGAGCGGCTGCACCCCGATACCGATCAGTCTCGGGTCGAGCACGGACCAGGCGTTTCTCGTGTTGTTCGGAACCGGCATCCGCGGGGCGGGTGGGGCTTCGGCGCTAACGGCGATGGTGGGCAACACCGCTTGCCCGGTCGCGTTTGCGGGCGCGCAAGGCACGTACTTTGGCCTGGACCAGGTGAACGTCGAACTGCCGCACAGCCTGGCCGGATCGGGCACGGTGAACCTGGTGATCACGGCGGCCGGCGAGACTGCCAACACGGTGACGGTGGACATCCAATAAGCGGGGTTTGATCGAGCTCCGGCTTTCGGACGGACAAACCGGCCAGTAGCCAGTCCAGTACCAGTGGTTTCAATTTGCGCCGGAGAAGTCTTTCAAACGGCAGTCTCGTTGTATAGTCTTTGTACAACGGAAGAAACCGCAAAGGAGGAGATTCGAGCTGAAATGACTAGAATGTTCATGCTGGCAGGCCCGGCGCCTGCAGGCAAACCGGGAGATCATCCCGCAACGAAACTGGCCCGGGCAGCGAAGCTGATCGTGGCCCTGGCGATCCTGTCGGCATTCGCTTCTTCAATGGTCTACGGCCAGACACCGGTGGTGAGGAACGCGATTATCAATTCCACCACCCAACGGATCATCATCACAGGGAAGGATCTGTTGCCTACGTCCGGTTCGCAGGTAGTGTATCTGGATGGCTCGTTGTTAACCCTGGTCTCATCCAGCAGCACACGGATTGTCGCCGACCTGCCAAGTGGTCTGCCACCCGGATCGTTCCGGCTGGTAGTGGGCACGGGAGTGTTCGACGTGACGTACGGCACGGTTGGCCCAGCGGGACCGGCTGGTCCGGCGGGAGCGCAAGGAGCAACGGGAGCAACAGGTCCCTCGGGGCCCGCGGGTCCCACCGGTCCGCAAGGTCCTGCCGGAACCGGGTTTTTTTCGCTGCCCTTTAGCGGGAGCGCGACCTACACCGTCACCTGCGTCTTCTGCATCACCAACAATGCGCCGGAGCATGCTGCTATTGCCGCCCAAGGCGGCCAGGCGATCGCCGGCGCCGGCACGGGAGGAACGGGAATCAAGGCGGCCGGCGGAGCTTCCAATGGCACCTCCGGCAGCGCCAGCGTGGGCGGCCCCGGCGTCTTTGCGTCCGGAGGAAATAGCACTGCTACGCTCGATACCGGTGGGAATGGCGTGGATGGTTTTGGCGGCAGCGCCAGCGGCTCCTCAGGCACCGGCGGTGCCGGCGTCACTGGTCTTGGGGGCACCGGCAGCGAAAACTTTGGGGGCGACGGCATCAAGGGATATGGGGGATCGGGATTGAACGGCGGGGGTGATGGAGTATACGCCCAGGGAGGCAGTGGCGCCTTACCGAGCTATGCCGGCGATTTCAATGGCGACGTTATGGTGAGTGGCGCTCTCAGCAAATCCAGCGGCTCTTTCAAAATCGATCATCCGCTGGATCCCGCCAACAAATATCTCTACCACTCCTTCGTCGAGTCACCCGACATGATGAACATCTACAACGGCAACGTCACCACGGATGGCAGCGGAACCGCCGTCGTCAGCATGCCGGCCTGGTTCGAGGCTCTCAACACGGATTTCCGCTATCAACTCACGGTGATCGGCCAGTTCGCTCAAGCCATGGTCGGGGCAAAAATGAACAACGGCAGCTTCACCATCAAGACCAGCAAGCCAGGAGTGGAAGTTTCCTGGCAGGTAACCGGCATTCGTCAGGACGCTTGGGCCAACGCCCATCGCATCCAGGTGGAAGTGGAGAAAGCGCCGCAGGACCAAGGTCATTATCTGCATCCGGAATTATTCGGGCACGAAGGTGAACCGAACATCGCGGAAATGCATCATTCCCGGCCGGCGGCGCCAGTAGAATAATTGGCGAGCTAAAGTTGTTAGCTTAGCTTCTGCGAAGCTAGCCGGGAGCGCCGAATGGCCGGGATGCCAAGGCATAGCGCGAGGATTGCCGCCACCGGAATGATTCCGGACGGCTCGGGCGTGGCCGTGAGGGACGCGGTTCCCACTGCCGTGATGGATGTCCCGGGCAATGTTCCGACGCCGAAATCGAACACGGCCTGCATATCCTCGTCGAGAATGGTACCGGTCAAACTCAGGGGCGTGACTACGGTGTTCGAACCCGCACCCGAAAAGATACCGAAGCTGCCCAATCCATCCCCATTGAAGAATGTTTGCCCTCTGAGTGAAGTGTTCTTCACCAGAGTTCCGCTGAAACTGGCCGTCAGACTCTCCTCGTACTTTTGGTTCAGGTTGAAGGAACCAGGCACCGTGTTGTTTTGCAGATCGTTCAGCAGGATCTCGTCATCCTGCACGGTGGGCGCGCTGCCTTCGTAAACGGCGGTCGCATCCAGCGTAATCCCAACCGAGCCGGAGGGCGAGTTTGAGGTATTGTAGGCCGAGTAAGTGCCGTAAAAGTCATAAGTGTCGCCATTGATAACGGCGTCGAAATTGAAGTTTGTCAGCGGGATGCTGCTACCCGGAGCAAGATTGTTCGTGGGAAGGGGGCAAATGCCTACCTCGCAAACGCTATTCACCTCGATGGAGGATGCCAGCGTCACTATGGGAGCAATTAAGAAAAAGGCCAAGAGTATGATGGGTCGTTGTGGGCCCGAAAGCATTGAGAATCTCCTCTGGACGGATTGTAAGTGATTCCCGTAAGCGGTAACAATAGCAGTAAGTTGCAGAAGGACCTAGTAGTACTGACGGGAGACGCCGCCCGAAGCGCTGACGCCCGCAAAATGCACTGCGTCTACCAGTACCCCCGCTTCCGCCGGTCGCGACTCGGTTAAGCACGTCGGATACTGAGCCGTTTAAGGCGTGGTGGCGGTTGCGGTGGCCGAGAGCGGCGAAACGTCGCCGCCGGTGTCCTCTTCCTCGACCGCGTAATAGTACGCCGTCCCCGGTGTAAGCCCGGAATCCGTAAAGGAAGTCTTGGTGTTGACAGCCACTTGGATCAGATTGGACGGTGAGGTTCCGCGGAAGATCCGATATTCTCCAATCGGCAGGCCGCTGGCGCCGGCCACCCAAGTCAGCCCCATTTTCGTGGTCGATATCGGCGTGGCCACCAGTTGCTTGGGCGCCGCGGGGGGCGCCATAGTAGTGGCCGATATCGTCGCCGAGAGCGGCGAAAGGTGGCCGCTGGTGTCTTCCTCCTGCGCAGCGTAATAGTATTTAGTCCCCGCCGCAAGCCCGGAATCCGTATAAGCAGTCTTCGTGTTGACGCCCACCTGGCTCAGATTGGAAGGCGAGGTTCCACGGAAGATCCGATATTCTCCAATCGGCAGGCCGCTGGTGCCGGCCACCCAGGTCAGCCCCAGGTTGGTGGCCGATACCGGCGTCGACACCAGTTGCTTCGGCGCCGCCGGCAGCGCCACAGTGGTGGCCGATACGGTGGCCGAGAGCGGCGAAAGGTCGCCGTTGGTGTCCTCCTCCTGCAATGCGTAATAGTATGCAGTCCCCGGCGTGAGCCCGGAATCCGTAAAAGAAGTCTTGGTGTTGACGGCCACCTGGATGAGATTGGAAGCTGACGTTCCCCGGAAGATCCGATATTCAGCAATCGGCATTCCGCTGGCACCGGCCACCCAAGTCAGCCCGATGTTCGTGGTCGATACCGGCGTCGACACCAGCTTAGTCGGCGCTGAGGGCAGCGCCATGGTAGCGGCCGACACCACCGCCGACATCGCCGAAATGTTTCCGGAGGTATCCACCGCTTCCACGCTGAAGTAGTATGTGGTTCCCGGCGTCAATGGATAGCTGATGAAAGAAGGGGATGTGGTGGGGGCGGCGGCTCCTACCTGGCTGAGCCCGGTGGGCGCGGTTCCCCGGAACACATAGTAGCCTGCCACCGCCTCCAAATCAGTGGAGGGCGACCACGTCAGGTTGATCTGCTTGGTGGAAACCACGGACGTCACCAGATGGGCGGGTGTGCTGGGAGGCGTCACATCCTTGGTGGTGACCACAACGCTGGCCGCGGGCGACGTGTTTCTAGCCAGATCGAAGGCGTACACGTCATAGGTATATTCAGTCGCTGTGGTCAGTCCGGAGTCCTGGTAGGCCAGCTCGGCTGTGGTCGCGACCTGCACACCGTTGCGGAAGACATAGTAACCGGCCACCCCCACGTTATCGGTCGAGGCACTCCAGCTTATAGTTGCCGTGGTGGTAGCCGTCGAAAATCCGGTCAGGTTGGCGGGGGAAGTGGGCGCGACGGTATCCGCAGGCGAGACTATATCGCGATAGAAGTACACACCCGTGCCGGTGAAACCGGCTTGCTGTATCGCGAGCCCCGCCTGCTGGTTCTCCATCGTGGTGATCTGGGTGGGCGACAGATTCTCGGTGGAACTGTCATAGGACAGATAAGCCCGGTACTCGTAGGAAGCGAACGGAGCCAAGAAACGCATCTTGGTGTAGTTGGCCAGCTTCTGCATGGTGTTGAGGAAATAAATATCCAGCGGCTGCCAGAAATTAAACGCATTGCGGGGCGATAGCTGGTTGTAGTCGAGCACGCCCAGTTCGCTGTTCCGGACTTTCCACAGCCAGCATTCCGTCATCGTGATCCCCTTGCCGGCCGCGGCCGCCGTACTGGCGATGGTCATGGCATTGTTCAGATAATCGTTGTTGATCATGTAGACGTGCATGTCGATAAAGTTCAGGGGCAGGGCTGCCAGACCCTGCGTGAGAGCCAGGTATTGCGAATCCCAGCTGCCCATCCCGGCCCCGAGCTGAATGCCGGTAACGCCCGCGTTCTTCAAGCTGGTCAGCATCAGGCTCACCATGCCGGTGGCGCCGCTGACGGTGTTGACTTCGGTTTGCCCGCTATTTCCGGCTTCGGTGTCCGGCTCTTCCATCAGCACCAGATAATCCGGATGCATGGTCTGGGCGACCACTACCGCCATCTGCGCGCGAGCCTGCTGATACTCGGTCCAATTGAGGGTGGCATAATACGGCGCCACGTTCCAACCGTCCCAGATGCCGCTGGGCCACGCGCTATCGTATTCGATCACCAGCTTCATGCCTTCCGCCCGGATCATGCTGGTCACCTGCGCATAGAAATTCACGAATTGCTGATACTCCGCCGCGTTGCCCAGGTAGGTGAAGAAGGGCTGATACAGCACCGGAAACGGGAGTTCGATCATGACCGCCTGAAAGCCCATCGCCTTCAACCCTTGCAACTCGAGCTGTATACCCGTCAAGTACTCTGCGTTGAGCATTTGGGGCCCTGAGTTCCCATTCGCAGTGGTGAGAGTTCCCGTGTAGAGAACCGGGTACGTGGATGGGTTGCCCAGCGTAGGACTGAAGGCAAGGAGATCGGTGTCCATCTCGGTGTAAAGGTCCTGAAAGACCGACGGGATCGGGATGGGCGTATCCGCCTTACAGGCTGGATGCAAAACCGACAGCGCCACAACAACAGGAAGACAGAACTTTGAGGCGCGTAAAATTGATGAATAGATCATGCAGTAAAAAACCTTTCAAGTACCTTGCGGCGTGGCCGCATCAGCGTAGTAATTTGTTCCGAGTGACGGCGTTGAAAAAGCATCTGGATAACCCAAGGGATTGCGGCCAAGAGCGCTACGATACGCCACTTAGTTTCCGAGCGTGAAGCGAGGGACGAACCATAGGTTATGCATGGCCGCGCCGCAAGCGGCGTATCTCTCAAGGGCGTTGGAAACAGGGGACGACGAGACTCCGTTCCGCTTTGTGAATAACGTCGCTTCCAGCGGAGCATTAATGCCGGATACTTATTCCCCCGCATCAATGGTGGCGAGTATTTGGGTAAGGAATAAGGGTAGGTCCTAAGTACGAACTCTTGCGTTGTAGCCCTCAGTGCGGTAGCCGATTCGGCCCGGTACTTGTGTACCTTCACGCACATCACGCCTTGATGTCCTTTCCGGCCGGACTGATGAATGATCACGAGTGGAACCCGGTCAGCAGAAATGGATGAGCACACGCCCGATGGAACGGGCGGTTCAGAACGCATAGAATTACTAGTCCCTCGCATTCGAAAGTACTCTCCTACTGCTTGAAAGCCTAGTATAGTATTCCTCCGGGCAGCGGCCTATCATCGACTCGCCGCAGTTAGGCACGCAGAATAGGTTCACTCCTGATTGCGGAATGACCTACTACCACATAGGGATAACCCCTAGCGCTGCGAAGGGCTAAGGCTCCCTGCGAGCGTCCCGGTCCTTACTTCCTGCCCGTTCAGCCGCCAATAGCTGAACTTAGGCGCTGCCATGATCGGCATGGAACCAAGAGCCAAGACGTACTATTAGTTTGTGTCTTACCCGACGCTGGGTAGCAGCCCTTCGTTTCGCGAAACTGGGAAATTTGCTTACAAAACTACACGCGCGTCACAAGGTGACGTGCCCGGCGAAGCTCCTCGGCGGGAGATTCAGCTATTTTCTTGTTGTCAGGTATTCGAACAGCCCAGGGCCGTTCGGACTGCCCCAGCCCGTCACCAGGTCGTAGCCCACTTCGGACGAGTAGCGGCCATTACTGCCCGTGGTGATGTCGTGGAAGAAGCTGGAATAGCCCGGCCCCACGCCAATCTTGTACATCATGTGGTGGAAGAGGCCGACGGACGGCGAGCCGCTGGCCGCCCTCTGTTGATTGAACAAGGCCAAATAGGCCGCCCAGCGGGGCGCAGCAAAGCTGGTGCCGCCCCACCCTCCCTGGCAGCTGCCGTTGAAACAGATGTAATTGTCGTTGTTCGCTTCGAGAGAAACATCCGGGCAATTGCGCAACGTCAGAGACCCTTGGTTGGCCTTGGTGATCACCCCCGAGGTCAGCTGATAGAGGGGGATCGGGATATCGGGAGCAATTCCGCCACCGCTGTCGCTCCAGGCAGTTTCCGATTCCCAAGCACCGCCCGCGCCCTTGGTAGTTAAAACCGTGCCACCCACCGATACGACGTAGTCATCGTAGGCCGGATAAAGATCCAGCTCGCCCGCCTGGTAGGCGCCCTTGTCACCGGACGCCACAAACAGAGTCTGCCCCTGCGCCTCGAACTCCTCAAAGATTGGATCGTCGCTGGTGGGGTCCTCCGGACTCCAACCCCACGAACAGCTTAATGTCTTGGCGATATTGTCGGTAGCCATCTGGTTGAAGATGTCGACATCGCTGGCACGGGCCACGTAAACGCGTACCTGCTGCAGTCCCGGCGCCATGGAGATAGCTTCTTCAATGTCCAACGCTGGTTCCAGATCGCTACTACATCCATCCTTGCAAGTGAGCGGGGAACCATCCGTTGAAATGCCCAGCACGGGGACTTTGAAGGCTTGACCTACGCTAGAGAAGTAGGCCTGGACGTCGCCAATGTTGTAGCCGCCGAATTCAACCAGCCCGAGCGACTGGCCCGCACCGGTAAAAGCATTTCCGCCATAGTAAGCCGCGCGCATGTCGCTGCCCAGAAAATCTCCACCCGGTCCGGAGCCCGTGACGTGGGCGGTGGCATCCAAATTTCTTCGAACACTGGCGGGATGAGGAAGCGAGAAGTTATTCAAGCCCGAAATGTGCCACAGTGGCACCGACAGGCCCAAGGCCGATGGTTCCCGGTCTGGCGAATAAAAGGCGCGCGGTTCGGTGGGGTGGTGATAGAACGCCATGGTCATCTGGAACGCTCTTTCGATATTCGCGACCGATCCCGCGACATTCAGGATGACGCGATTGGGAGACGTGCCGGTGACCCTGAGTCCGTTCTGCTCCGCGAACCGGATCACCGCCCGGTAGTCTTCCTCGCTGGGGCCAAAACGCTCGGTAAACGCAGCCACGCTGAGGTACTGTTGGAACAAGGGGCTTTGGGGATCGGAGAGCTTTTGCAACAGATGGTTCAACTCGGACTGGTTGCGCAGCGGGAGCGCGATGTCCAGTTGCAAAGACTGAGTAGCGGGCAATCGGCTCATGAAATACGCCTCACCGCTGGCTACTTCTTTGCGCACGTGCCGGGTGGGTAAGGATTGTGCCGATGCCGTGGCTGCCACAACCAAGAGCAGCGCGACTAAACACAGCGGCGCCTGCAGCGCGCCCAGCCGCCTACCCAGCCGTAGTTCCGTAATTCACCTCGCCCACGGCGGCCCAATTGGGAACGGTGATATCCATGGCGAGAAACTCACGAATATTGTGAGTCAGCAACTCGGGCTGCTCGAGCGGACCGAAATGCTCGCCGCCCGGAAGCAATACCGACTTACAATTCGGCAGCGCCTTGTGGAGATGATCGTAAGACGACAGGAAGTGAGATTTATCCCCGTAAACCAACAACGTCGGCGTGTAAATACGCTCCACCGCTTCGAGCGTCAAATCGCCCACAAACTCGTAATCCTGGATCAGCGTGGTGTTGCGGATCAGCTTGATCAGGGGCTCTCGATTGCGAGGAAGACCACGCGCCGGCCCATAGAACTTGGGAGTTTCCAAGCTCAACTGCAGCAGGAACTCGAGATCGGTTCGCTTGTCTTTCGGGACTTCCAACCCGACTTCCTCGAGCTTCGCGATCCAGGTATCCCAACCCGGCCAGGCGTGATCCTTGCGCTGATGCACCAGAGCGGCAAGGCCGGGCTCGAGCGCCACCAGACGCGAAACGCGCTCCGGATAGAGCAGCGAAAAATACATGCAGACATCGGCGCCATAGCTATGCCCGACCAGAACGGGCCGCTCAATGCCGAGGTGGTCCAATAATCCGCGCAGATCTTCCGCCAGATCCTTGCAGGTATAACCAGTGGGCGTGACTTCGCTATACCCGTGACCGCGCAGATCGGGCGTAGTGACGCGGTAATGTTTGCGGAGTTCGGGGATGATATTCAAATGCCACACGGCAAGGTTGCCCAGGAATCCGTGCAGCATCACGATATCGGGGCCCGACCCTACCGTGATGTAGTGAAGGTTTATGCCGTTGATATTGACTTTGGGCATAGGAGTTATTCGATATAACCGAGCTCGCGCAGGCGTTCCATCACCACCTGTTCGTCTTCCTGGCTCATGGCCACGGGCTGGCTCATGGTCGCGGGCACCGTATTGTCGGCCGGTTTGGCGCCGTTCGAGCTGACGGCTTTCGCCACAGTGACAGGGTGCGCGCGCATGGCATCCGCCTGGTACAAATCCGAGGGCACACTGCCTTGCATTTCTTCGAGCACCGGCAGGCCGAGACTATGCAGAACAATCGGGGCCACATCCAGAATGGACATTTCGGCAGGCTGTGCGCCACTGCGAATGCCGGGACCCCGGGCTCCGAATATTCCTACGGGACGGTGCGCTCCACCGGTAATGGGGCGGCTGGACATGGTACGCGGAGAAGGCAGGATTCCAACCAGCCCGCCGTCGTCGAACGCCAGCGTAATATCCGGCGCGACGTTGCCGTGCGGACCCTCGAAGCATTCCTCTTTGGTCCAGAGGCCGGTAACCACCGGCTGGCCGGTTTCAGGATCGCGGAAGGCGCGCAGATCGGCGATGAGGCGTTCGCGGAACGCGGGATATTCTTCGGGCGTCACGCCGGCCGAGTGGCCATCGCGATTCACTGGAATGAAAATGCCGTTGGCCGTGGGAGTGGCGGCGTACGCGCGCGTTTTGTCCCAATCGAGCATCCAGGTGTGGCGAGCGACTTGTCCCACGCCCAATAACGCACCGTTTGGCGATTGCGATTTCGCGGCGTCGGACCAGCCCAGATAGCCGTGCTGCTCCAGCCACGCATTCACGTGGAAAACTTTGTAGGTGGGACCGAACCCATGATCGGAGGCCAGCAGCACGGTGGTCTCGGGTCCGACGGTGGAGCACATGCGCTCCATGATTTGATCCAGGCTGCGGAAATAGTCGATGCAGGCTTCCCGGATTTGCACTTCCCACTCTTCTTGAAGCGGCGTAGCGTCTTCGGGCCGGATGAAACGCCAGCATAGGTGTTGCAGCTTGTCCACGCCGTCAAAAAGGACGGCAGTCAATTCGGAAGGATCCTCAGTGGTGAGATGGCGGAAAATTTCGAACCAGTTCTGCTCACGCCGGATGTGCATCTGGATCCAGGGAAGGTACTCTTCGTAATTCGAAGACCCTTCGGTGGCCTTTTCTTCGAGCTTGATATCCATCGCGAGCTCGCGCGGGTTGAAGCCTTCAATGCTCTTGAGCCGGTCGAAAAGATCCTGCGGCCAGCACGCCAGGCGAAGCTGCTTCCAGGGAACCCATCCAGGCACCACGTTGCCGGAGATGCGCGGAGGCGGGAACATGCCGGGAAAATTGAGGGACGTAACGCGCATCCCCTGCGCGGATGCGAGCGACCAGATGGTCTCGCATTGCACGTCATGCGAGGTAAAAAATCGAATGTGACGGCTTTCCGCGGACTCCATGCGGAAGAAATCGAACACGCCATGCTGCCCGGGTTTCCGTCCCGTAACCAGAGAAGTCCAAGCGGGAGGAGTGAGCGCCGGCACAATGGTGCGTAGATTGGCACGGACCCCTTGATTGAAAAACGACTGCAGGAACGGCATCGCGCCCATTTGCATCATGGGGTTCAGCACATCGAACGTTGCCCCGTCCAGGCCAATGAGGAGGGTCTTCACTTGCCTCATTGCACGCGCCCCGCCGGTCTGGATTCCAAGTCGGCCTGATTCAGATGTTGATCCACAAAATTGACCAGTTCCTGGATGGACAGGTCGCGCTGCTCGCGGCCGATTTCAGCCAGAAGCTCGGCGAAAGGCAACGGCGTTTGGAAATGCTCCTGAATGATGGTGCCCAGCACGACGGCATCCAGGGATTCCAAACCCAGTTCCGAGAAAAGCAGCGATCCCGGACCCACCGGTCGCGAGTAATCCCAGTCGCGGCAAAGCTCCTGCAAGGTTGCAAGCACGTAATCCTGGATTTCCTCGTGAGTCGGCTTCACACTGTTATCTCCGTTGACAATTCAAGGCACAAACGGCTAACACTCTCTGTTCTCCCGGCCGCGCCGCCTTGGCCCGCGCAGCCCTACGAAATTCGCGCATTCCTATTTGTCAGCTGGAATACCCTCGCCTGTCAAGTGCTTCAACTTGGCCTGAGAGGTGGGTTTGGGTTCGCTCGCCAACTTGGCGCATAAGAACCGGCAGTCTGGCGTGAAACGCACCGAACAACTACGGGGTCGCTTTTCTTGTCCAGTGCCAGATGGTACCTCATTTTGGATCTCTTTGCCAGATCTCTTGGTACTCCATCGGCCCCAAAACGTACCCGCTACAGTTCTAAGCCGTCAAGTCTAACAAAATGCATAGATAACGGCGGCCTGCGGCAAGAAGGTCCGCCGGCGAAGTTGGCTGCGGACCTGCTGCGCAAACTCAAGCTCACGGGGTGGTCAAGATCTCGGCGACGAAGGCGTCGTAACCGCCTCCATTCGTGGTTTGATACGAGCCTGCGGTCGCCATGCCGGTAGTCGAGTTGGTGATGCCGGTGATGCGGGCGTTCCCGGAACTGCCGACCGCCATACCGTAAACCACGTCGGAGCCAGGGCCGCCAATGTACGTGGAATACGCACATGTATTGACGCCCGACATCACGACGCAATTTTCAGTGTAGTGCGCATAATTGTCCGACGTTAACATGAAGACGAAACCGTCGGTCGTGCCTCCGCCGTAAGTGGCTTGCGGAATCGAGGAACCCGCCGGTACGACGATGGGAAACGATCCCGTGGTGTAGCCTGCGATGAACAGGTTGATCATCGGCTCGGTGGTACAGGTGGCCGGAAATGTCGCGGGCGTCAAAAATACGCCGATTTGGGTAGCGACGTCCGTGCCTGGGCCCCCGAAGTAACTGAGCATGGTTTCCTTGCCGGCGGAATTGTAGATGGCGATAAACACGTCACTGCCGCCGCCCTGGAATTTCTTATAGATCGGGGCAACTACTGTTAGGGCCGAATCGTTGGTGTTGCCCGTAATGTAGATATATCCGTTGCAGTCCGTGGTGATCGCATTGGCCTTGGTGATGGTGGTTGTGGAACCAATGTATTTTGTGAATGGGTTCGTGGTCCCATTGGAGCCGATGGCAGCCATGAAGCCCAAGCTCTCGGTTGTCGCCGGGGTTGAAGCAGGGGTGGAAGCAGGTTCGTTGGGGCCTTTCAAGGTCCCGGTTGTCGTGCCAGAAATATACGCAGTGAGATCGCCCGTGGTGGGGCTGGTATATACGGCGATACCACTGGCCGTAACCGTTGAGGCAGCTCCCGTCGCTCCGAAATAAGTGGCATACAACTTTGTGCCGGCGGGGGTTGTTTCCGGTGTGCATCCGTCAAAGAAGCTGGCTGTGCATCCCGAAGCGTAGCGAGCGACAAAGGCGTCTTCGGTTCCGGAAAGCGTGGCCTGGAGAGCTCCCTTTGTCACCGGAAAGTTAGTGGATTTGGTGAGGCCGGTAACGAACACGTCCTTCGTATTCTGATCGATGGTCAAGCCGGTGATTTCGTCGGTGCCGCTGCCACCCAGGTAGGTGGCGAAACCCACCGAAGTATTGATGATGCCCTCCGGGGGCACGAAACTGGTGATGGTGAGATTCAAGAGAATCTGGGCCACCCAACCGTCGGTGCCACCGCCGAAAGTGGGCTGTGCGGCATTCACCACGTCAAAATCCGGGGAGGTGGTGTAACCCGCGACATACAGCATCTCTGGATCCTCGTAATTATCGATGGCCACGCTGGTGACTACATTTAGACCGCCGCTGCCCCCAACATAGGTTGTGTTGAAAAGCTTTTTACCAGACGGATTGAAGGTCGCCATGAACCCATCCGTTGTGCCGGTGTATGGATAGCTGGTAACGCCGGTCTGAGTACACACCGGATCGGGCATGGGCGGAACGCCGCACACAGGAGCTGGAACGATTGGGAAATTGGCTGAAGCGGTAGAACCTGCCACCAGCGTCAGACCGGTGCCGGTGGTGATCGTAATGCCCAAGCCCTCATCGGTACCGCTTCCGCCTAGATAGGTCACGAAATCGAAGGAAGGATCGATTACCAGGTCCTTGCTGTGGTCGTAATCACCCACCTGGAAGGAAACCTGTTTGCCCCGAAGCACGAAATTGCCTGCAACCGGATGCCGCGTTCCATCCACCTGCTGGTAAATCACCGGCTTATGTTGGTTGATGGCGCCGCCGCTGGTTTCGAGCAGCAAGTCGCCATTGCGATCAAGCTTAAGCTGGCTGGCGCCTTCGACGTCCAGACGGATGGAATTCGGATCGGCGCCTGGGGCAACCACGTAGTCATATTCGAGTTGCTTCTGATTCCCGTAGTAAATCAGATCGACGCCAGGATAAAGGGACTCGTACTTCACACGCGCGTAATTGGCGACGTTCTTGCGCCACTTCGATTGGTCCTTGCCCACGAAGTAGTTCGAGACGGAACCCATACGGTCCACTCCACTGACCTTCGGCGCTGGATTCGCTCCCACGGCCCGGACTTGGACGACAGCCTGATTCTTGGCCCCCGAATTGAGCACGAAGACGGACTCATCGGACGTCAGAAAGAGACCATACTTGGAGCCCCGTGACAGCGCCTTCACGCGCGGGTCAGACTGGCCCTCGTTCATCTCAAAAATCATCGGCGACTGGAGGTATTGCGCCGTCACTTTTGCCCGAGTAGTCTGGTCGACTGCGGGAGCAGCCGACGCGAAAGGAATGCCTGCACTTGTCGATAGAAGTGCTAATGTAAAAAACGTTGCCCGCATAATTCTCTCCCTGTAAGGACCCTTCGAAAAGGGCTGAAACTTGAAGCCATGGCGGCTATACTTGCCAAAAAAAAGGATTAAGACTCAGTGATCCTCCCGATAGTAGCATCAAGTATTCATTTGTAAAGGGCCAAACCCCTCAGTGGCAAGTGACAGCCGTTCGTTTTGGTTTCAGAACTTCCAGTACGGAAACAGACGCGAAGTTATGCGAGAGGGCTTGACAAAGAGCGCACATCCGTAGTGGAAAATCGGAGTGGCGAATTCAGGGGTACAACCAGAGATTCTTGAGGTCGGTATCGACTCGTTTTTTGGGATCCAGGGCGCGCTGAACCAGAACCTTCAAATCGGCGCCTTGTGCCGATAGCCGCTCCTGAAGATCGGAGGCATCCGGATATTCTTTGAGCCCCTGGCTCCAGGCCGAGCGGGCCTTCTCCAGTTCATCGGTCTTCCAATAGCCGTCTCCCAACGCGCGCCAGGCATGAGCGAAGTAAGGCTTCTTGGGACCGGAGCTTTGCATTTTGACGGCGGTTTCCAAATCGGCCACACCCAACTTGGCGCGGTCGAAAAATTTGGGCCAGAAAAGATAGCTGGTGCCGCGCGAGTAATAGCCCACCCAGCTTGGACGCAGCTCAATCGACTTGGTCAACTGTGCGGTCGCGGTGTTAGCGACGCCCACCCGAGCGAGTGCGTTCACCACCGGGACCTTGTCGACGTAGGCCAAGCCGCAATTCAAATAAGCATTGGCGGCGGTCGGATTCCTGGACACCAGTTGTTCAAAGAACTTGATAGGACGGTCGAAATCCTCGGGCTGAAGTTCATTGCCGTGAATCGCCTGTGCCCGGAGGAGAGCGGCCCGGCGATATTCGCTGCCGTAGCGCAGATTATCGGGATCGGCCGTGACTGCCGCTTCCAGCGAATCGAGTGCCTTGTCCCAGTCCTTAGCCTCGAGTCCTTTGAGACCCGCGTTAAACGCTTCCTCTCCTGGGGGTCCTGCGGCGTTCGCTGCCAGAAGAACGAAGAGGGAGGCCAGGATTGGGAATACTTTCATGGTCGAGGCCGGAGCGGTCAGCGGTGCTTGCTATAACTCCTGCGGTATTCTAGCAAATCTGCTCAGAAGGGCCGCGAACTGGGCGCTGCGCCGCTACTTCACGAACACCGTGACATCCGCCTGGCTCGAGCTGTTGCCGACCTTGAGCATGATAGTGGCCGGGCCCGGCGGGAGATTCGCGGGCAATTGAACATTGAATTGATCCACGCCGTACACCAGCGTAGGCGCGGTTCCGGCGTATTGCACCGTCGAGGATTGGCCATTTACAGTCGCCGAATAAGGCAGGGAAATCCATGAAAGAGTGTCGCCCGCGACGAAGCCCGCAGTCACCGCGGGGCCGACTGCGCCACCGCCCGTGCCGTAGACCGATACGATAGATCCCGGCGCTGCCGGATGGGCTGCGGTATTGATCGAGTAGTCTTGATTTAATATCGAGCCCGGCCCGCTTCCACTGGCATTGGCGGTAAAGATCTGAACGTCGGATGGCGCCAACGGAATGGTGAACGGGGCTGAGGGAACGTTATTGTATGTCACCACTACGGTGGCTTGACCAGCCGTGCCTAAGGTGAACGGCAGAATCACATTCACTTGACCGTTCTGAGCGAAAAGCGGAATGGCCGGAACGCCTGACACCATGATGCTGGTTCCTCCCACTGTGGGCGCCAGGCTGCCTTGGGAACTCACGGTGAAAGAGGCTCCGGTTTGAGGTCCGAGGTAACTGCCAAAGATGGATACCAGCGCGCCAGGAGAGAACCCACTGGCTTCATAGCTGGCTGCGTTGACAACTGCCGAGATGGTGGGAACCGTGGAAGCCTGAGCCTCGGTTACGTTGAGTGTGACCGGAATAATCAGCGGGGTGCCTGCTACAGCGGACGTAACGGTGATGGTCCCTTGATAGGATCCCTGGCTCATTCCACTGGAATTGACCGTGGCCACGAGCGTGGATGGGGTTATGCCGGATGCCGCCGAGAGTCCGATCCAACTGGGCGAAGCCGTGACGGAAAACGGCAGTGTCGAGTTGCCGTTGAGATTTATGGATTGGCTGGGCGGATTTGTTCCTTGAGCGGTAAAGGTCAAGCTGGATGGGCTGGCCACGATGGTTGGCAAATTAGAAACCACCAGTCCCACGGATATCACCAGCGGCGAATTGGTTGCGTTCGCGCTCGTGATGGTGATGGTTGCCTGGTAGGAGCCATCGGTCAAGCCAGCGGCGTTGACATTAGCAGTCAGGGTAGCCGGAGTAGTGGTGCTCGAGCTGGTTACTGTGAGCCAAGAGCCGTTGGCGGTGGCTATTGAGAAGGAAGCCGGCTGGGAAGAAGTAATGTTCACGTTCTGAGCCGAGGGGTTCGGGTTGCCGGGAAGGTAGGCGAAATTGAGGTTGGCCGGCGTTGCGGCGAGGACCGAGGTACCCGACACAACGAATGTGACCGCCACGTTCAGCGGACTATTCGTAGCTCCAGCCGATGTAATGGCGACCGTCCCGGTGTAGCTTCCAGCGGTTAAATTGGCCGGATTTACTGAAACCGTCACCACAGCCGAAACAGTAGAGGCCGACAAAGATGCCGAGAGCCACGAGCCGCCCGATGTGGTGACAGACATCGAGCTTGATCCACCGGTAACACTCACTGTCTGACTGGGAGGTGCAGCAGCACCCACCGAGGCGGTGAAATTCAACGAAGAAGGACTGACGGTTATCGTTTGAGTATTAGTTGAGACCACCAAAGTGACATTGACGGCTTGCGAGGCAACGCCAGTGGCCGCGATAGTGACGGCCCCACTGTAGGTGCCGGCAGCCAGGCTGGATGGGTCCACCGAAACCGCGACGGAGCTGCTGGAGCTGGTGACGCCCGACCTTGGACTCACTGACAGCCACGAACCTCCCGTGGCGGTTGCGGTGAAGGCCAGCCCCGAATTGCCTGCTATGCTCACCGATTGCGCCGCCGGCGCTGAGCCACCGGTCTGATAAGTGAAGCTGAGCGAAGCGGGGCTCAGGGAAATTGTTGGCGCGTTCGAGACTACTAACGACACGTTGACCACTTGTGAGCTGGCTCCGCCGCCCGCGATGGTAACGGTCCCTGAGTAAGTTCCCGCGGATAGCCCGGACGCGTTCACCGAAACGCTGAGAAAACCGGGTGTGAGGCCTGAAGTAGGACTCACTGACAGCCACGAGCCTCCCGACGCTGTGGCGGTAAAGCTGTTCCCTGACGTTCCCCCCACCATGATGGATTGCGTCGCCGGCGCCGGATTGCCGATTGAATAAGTGAAATTGAGCGATGACGGGCTGGCCGTCAATGTACCGTTAGAGGTGGAGGCGGCTGCAACGATGAGCGTGACCGGAATGGTTGCGGGGCTTCCGGAAACTCCCGGTGCAGTTACTGTAACGGCGCCGGTGTAGGTGGCGGCCGTCAGGCCCGTGGTGTTGATCGAAATGCTTACCGTGGCGGGCGTTGTGCCACCGGACGTCGCCGAGAGCCAGGCGGACCCGCCTGTGGAAGTAGTAAATGATGTTCCGGACGGGCCTGAAACGTTCACCGCTTGGGCCGCGGGCGCGGCGCCACCAATGGTGTAGTTGAACGTTAAAGGCGTGGTCGGCACTGTGAAGGTGGACGAAGGCGAGGACGAAGACCCTGACACCGTTAAGGTCACGGGGACATTAAACGGGCTATTGGTCACGTTGGATGCCGTGACTTGAACATTACCGGTGAGTGTCAGGTTGGTAGTGAGACCAGAGGTATTGATGGAGACCGTGAAGTTCGCCGGCGTGGTACCACTCCCCGGCGTTACGCTGAGCCAGGAGTTGCCGGAGGTAACTGTCGCGCTCACGGCCGTTCCACTGGAAGACGAGGATCCGATGGTCAATGTGTGGGAGGCTGGCGCCGAGCCTCCGACGGTATAAGCGAAACTCATCGAGGACGGACCGGTGAGCGAGGTGCCTGGGCCGCTAACCGTTCCATTGGCAAGCGTGAGCGTAACTGGAATCAGGATGGGCGGCACATCGCTCGTCCCAAAGCTCAAAGTAACTGTTCCGTTGTAAGTGGCTAGAGTAAGGCCGGACGGATTTACGCTAATCGTGATGCTAGAGGAGCTATTGATGGCGGCGGGCGTCACCGAGAGCCAGGTTCCGCCGTCGGAAGTTCCCGCACTGGTAGTAAAGGACACCGCGGCGGCCGGGTAAGACGTAGTGAAGGTAACTTGCTGCGTCAACGGAGTTGTCGAACCAACCGAAGAAGTCGGCGTCCACGCCGCAACGCTGGGAGTAATGGTGGGCGGGCTGCCGGAGGGAGGGTTGTTGTCGACGGCTAAGATTACCGCCTCCGTGAGGTTGAACACGGTGGCGCCATCAACGCCTAACGAGTAGGAGACGGTTCCCGAAACGCTGGTGAGCGGAATGGCTGCGGGCACGGCGGTAATCATGGCTCCAGCCGGGATGATGACGTTGGCAGAAACCGTGGTGTATTGGATGCGGCAGTTGCCGAGACCGATGGTATCGGGAGCGCCGGCATTGTCCGTCAGCGTGACCGTCAAATTGGCGGTGTTTTCGCACTGCAGATTGCCCAGTTGTATACCGGCGCCCACACCACTGTAGGTATTGGTGGATGACGTACTGGTGGTCATCGAACTGGTAGGCGTCATCGTTTGGATTAAAGTGGCAGTTCCGGTAAAGGTAGTTTGATCCAGGAGTAAAGGGTCTGGGCCGCTGACCAGGCTCAAGGTCGCTGTGACCGAGTAGTTAATCTGAGCGGAGACCGTGGATGAAAAACCCAGAAACAACAAGATTGCAGCCACTGGCGTGAATAACAGACGGTTATGAATTCGGTTCATGGCGGTTGTAGAATTGCCCAGCCCCGCAGCGCTTTCTGCGAATTTGGCTTAAGTCCCGCTCAGTATACGATGCGGACTCTCCAGCGAGCAGCACATCGACGGTTAGGGACGTACCGGTACTGGTGAGACTCCGAGCTGTATTCAATAACTTAGTGCGCAAACGCTATGATGGCCTAGAGCTTATGATCGATTTGCATACCCACACCACGGCTTCCGACGGGTCGGTTTCCCCGCCGGACCTGATTCGTTTGGCCCTCGAGAAACGCCTGGAAGCCCTGGCGATTACCGACCATGACACGCTGGAGGGGTGCGATGACGCTCGGCCCGTCGCGGCCAGCCTGGGGGTTGATATGGTGACGGGAATCGAGCTGAGTACCCGGCTGGAACCGGCTTTGGTGGATCTGATCCGGCCTTGGATGGGCTCCCGCCGGCTTCCTTCGATCCATCTGCTAGGGTACTTTCTCGCCGCCGATCCGCCAGCCAGCTTCCGTTCCTGGATCTTGGGCCATCAGCAGAGCCGGCACAAAAGGAACCTCGACCTGATTGAAAAGCTGCAGGGATTCGGGTTCGAAATTACGCTGGCCGAAGTGAGCAAGCTGGGAGGGAAACTGACGGGCCGTCCGCATTTTGCCGAGTTCCTGTTGCGCAAAGGATATGTCAAGAACCGGCAAGAGGCGTTCGATCTTTACCTGGCAGATACGGCGCAGGCGGCGGTAGAACGAGAGGAGCCCGGTTTGATGGAAGGCATCGAGATGTTGCGGCGAAGCTCCGGATTTCCGGTCTTGGCCCATCCGGTGCGGCTGCCTTTGGGTGACGAGCCGGAGGGATTCGGCGGGCTGTTGAAGGCTCTGTGCGAGGCAGGTCTGCAGGGCATCGAGGTATGGCATAGCGAACACTCCCCGGCGCAGCAGGCACTGTACGAAGATCTGGCACGATCCCATGGCTTAGAGGCCACGGGCGGATCCGATTTTCACGGTTCCAACAAGCCTTCTATTACGCTCGGGACTGGCCTGAATGGCAACTTGAATATACCCAAGGCGAAGCTGGAATCGTTGCGGGCTGCGGCTGCGGCCTAACTTATTGCAGACTAACCCAGCTTCACGCCAAACGCGGCGTAGTCTAAACTTCCGAAGAATTCCTTGCGGAACCCCTCCGGCAGTTCCGCGAGCGACGGCATGCTTTCTATGGCAGGCGATAACCGCTCGATTTCAACCCGGCCAAAGCCGGCCTCTTCCAGGTAAAAGCTGGCCAGCGCCGGTGGAATGGGATGGCGATGCGTGGGATCGATATAGAAATGCGTGGCGAAAATCGCGAGGCATTCCGGATTCGGCGTCTCGATGGCCAGCAGGCCCCCGGCGCGCAGCTTGGCGTGAACCAGCCCGATCATTTCGGGCAATCGCATTTGCGGCAAATGCTCCACCACCTGGCAGCAGACCACGCCGCCCAGCGATCCGTCGGGCAGCGAACTTAAGTAGGCGAACAGATCACCCTTTTCAGCATCCAGCCCGTTGGCCAGGCACAAAGCTATGGAATCGTCGTTCGAATCGATGCCCCGCGCGGCAACACCGTTCTCGCGAAAGACGTGCAGCATCTCACCACGGCCGCAGCCCAGATCGAGCACGGGGGCATGCTCGCGGAAGCGCAAGGCATACATGCTCTGGCGAGCGCGGATGTCGTCTTCACCCCCGCGAAATCTTTCGGCGAACTTGAGCCAATCGATATTGACAACCTCGGGCGGGGCGCTCTCGGAAATGTGCTCCACCGCGCGGGCGAGCGAAGCGCGCTGCCGCACCAGCCGCAACTCGGAGTGAATGATGCGCTCATATTCGGCTCGTGCGGCCACGAACTCGTCCCAGAATCGACGATTCTGGCGCTCGAGCGCGCCCTCGAAATCCACATGCTGCGCTTTCACCTGCTCGCGATAATTCGCGTCCATCAATGTCACGCGGTGTTGATAAGCGGCCTGCATCTCAGCGATGCTGCGCAGGAAATGGATTTCGGTGTCGGCGAGTTTGAGCTCCCACCCTTTATGCCACTCGGACCAATGGCTGCGAATATCCTTCAGCTCGCGCGCTTCGCCCCGCAAATCCAAGCTTTGCGAGGCAATCATCGAAAGCGCCTGCTTGCAGTCGTTCAACGTCTCGATGGTCGATTGCACGCACGCCATGACGCCCCGGTTGAACTCCACTTGCTCGCGCACGTGCCAATCCAGCGCCCGCGCCACCATGCGCTTAGCGGCTTGAATGATCGAGTTTTTGAGGCCGCCCGCGCGCGGATTCACCGTCCCGATGCTGGCCACTTTAGCCTCCGCCGCGTCGCGCGCATGCAGCAGGGGCGTTAAATCCGGTAGCGGAATGTTGCCCGGGGCTACGCCGTTGGGATTTCGGGCGCGCACGCGCTCCCGGATCTCGGCCATCACCGCCGCGAGCTCTTGCCCCTTGGAATCAGCCATGCTTACGGCCCGATTTTTTGTTCCAACTGGCAGTCACTTTGGTAAACACACCTCCGCGCGGCGTGAACTCCCCGATGAGCGTTGCTTCCACCGGCCGGCAGGCCTTCACCACATCGCGTAAAAACCGGTTCACCACGTTCTCCTGGAAGATTCCCAGGTTGCGATAGGCGAGCATATACATCTTGAGCGACTTCAGTTCCAGACACAATTTGTCCGGGATATAGCGCAGCGTGAGTTCGCCATGATCCGGCAAGCCCGTCTTGGGACAAACGGAGGTGAACTCCGGCAGGACGATTTCAATCTCATAGCCTGGATATTGATTGGGCCAGGTCTCGATCTCGGGCAGCGGCGCGCGAACTCCGGCGCCGGCATGTTCATCGGTGTACTGACGTTTCATTTCGCGAGCGTCACTTTGCGGCCAGAAGGGTGCGCGACAGCAGATCGAGGAAGAGCCCGACATCGGTGACCACGCCCACCGCCTGGCCCGTTCCGCGATCGCTCACCTTAGTGGCGACCGCGGGATTGATGTCGACGCAAACGATCTTCACCCAACTGGGCAGCATGTTTCCCACGGCGATGGAGTGGAGCATCGAGCCCAGGCATAGCACCAGTCCGGCGCCCTTCAGATGCTCGGCATAAGCGTCCTGCGCGCGATTCATGTCGGTGATGGTCTCAGGCAGCGGCCCATCGTCGCGCAAGCTGCCCGCCAGAACGAATGGCACGTTATGCTGCACGCATTCGTACATGATGCCGCTGCGCAATCGCCCGCTCTCTACCGCTCCGCGTATGCCACCGCAATTGTAGATGGCGTTGATGGCGCGCATATGATTGCGATGTCCATGCTCTTCCTGCCGCCCGTCGCTCTGGCGAATTCCGAGCGAAGTGCCGAGCAAGGCCGATTCGATATCGTGCACGCCCAGCGCATTTCCGCTCAGCAGCGCGGCAATGTAGCCTTCGCGGATCAAGCGCGATAGCGGCCCAGCGCCGCCGGTGTGAACCACAACGGGCCCGGCCACGGCAACGATTCCCTGCCCCGCGGCGCGCGCCTGCTCGATCAGCGCCGCAGTCTGTTTCACCGCCGTCTCCACTTGCCGCTCGGACGAAATACCGTTGCTCATGAACGCAAACGCCAGCCGGTCGCGCTCCTTGGATTCGGGAACCACGCGAATGCCTCGCATCCCGGTGACCACCCGATCCCCAGCTTTGATATCGCGCAGACGCCGGCAGCCGGCTTGATCGTTATGAACCACGATCAGGGCATCCATGCGCTGATTCTGGACCTCTACCCAATGGCCGCCGTGACGCACATAAGTTTTGTGGTTGGTGGTGGAATAAAAATCTTCGGGCGCGCAGCAATCCTGCTGTACAGTGAACAGCTCAGCCTCCCCCGAGTCCACCATGGCGCAACCCAAACCGAGCAGTTGCGAGAGGATTTTCTCCATGGACTCCGCATCATCGGTGTCGATCTTCAGCCGCAGGGAGGACACGTCGTCGTTGGTGCGGCCAAAGCTGAAGTGCTCCACCTCATAGCGGCCGCCGAACTCGACCACGGTGTCGCAGATCTGCTCCATGATGCGGGAGTCCACCAGGTGACCCTGGGCCTCCACCCGCTCCTGCAGCGGAAGCGGCTTGCTGTGCGCGGGCATAGTATCGGATTTCGTCGCCAACTTACTGATTTCCAACCTATATGATACCCACTATTGGAGTGGAAACTCGACTTTGAGTCCGGGAAACCCGTAATCCGTCGTAAGAGGTGGCGCGTATTGTGGCGCGCGCACTCCTCGAGTGCCGCGTTCACCATCGTGTGAACGCCTTCGAGGCCAGAGCAAACGTGTTCGCATGAGTGCGAACACGGCACGCAGGAGTGCGTGCGCCACCCATGCACTGTGGGCTAACAATTCCGCAATTCTACCGCTCGGCCATCCAGGCAAGAAACAAACCATCGGGCGCTACGTCCTGCCAATACGAAATCGGGCGGCTGGAAACATTGGCGCAATGCCGCCTGAGCAGCTTCTCCAATTCCTTTCGTCCGAACCACTTCTCCCACTCGGGAGTTTTTAACCGGCCCCAGTGCCGCACATTCTTGTCGATGATCACGATGCGCCCGCCCGGCCGAACCACGCGGCACATTTCGGAAACCGCTGCTTCGATATCCACCGCATGTTCGAGTGACTCGGTAGCGTAGGCGCAATGAAACGCGCCGGTGGGGAACGGCAGAGCGGTCATCGATCCGGCGCAGGCGCTCACGCCCTCCGGCACATGCCGCAACATGGCTTCCGCCAGATCGAAGCCCACTAGCGACGCCCGTGGATAGCGCTCCACCAACACACGAGCGAAACGGCCCTTGCCGCATCCCACGTCGAGCACTCGCTTGCCGTTCAAATCGCCAAAGTAATCGAGGATCAGTTGGACGTGATAAATACGCGGATCGATAGTCGATGGGAAATTCTCTTCATCGGCGGCAGCTTCGTTGAAGTGTTGAACGATTTCTCGCAGCGGTACCGCTGGCGATTCTGCCTTCTTCCAGAACATCAGCCGCGCGTCAGGAAGATCGGCAAACCGGTCTTGTTGGCGTAGTTGGGACGATAGCGCTCGGTGTTGTACATGGTAGCGACATCCACATGGCGAGGCCCCAGGGACGGCTCGGGAATGGGCGCCATCGCGTAGCGCCCGTCCACCAAGGCCGCCATCATGCCGCTCTGATTGTCGAGCACGGCCTCCAGCGCCATGGTTCCGAACGTATTGGCCACGAGTTTGTCGACGAAATCCGGAACGCCGCTGCGCAAGTCGTACGTCAAGTCACTGACGATCGTTTCCTCCGACGATCGCGCATGGATCTCGCTAGCCAGCGCCTCCGCTACGCTCTCCTTGTGGCGATGGCCATATGCATCGGGCTCGCCGTACTCGCGAACCTGATATCCTTCCCACTCCGCGCCCTCCGAGAGAATCACCAGGCAATAGTTGCTGGGATTGTTTTTCTTGTCGGTCATCAACAGGTCGATGAGCTTGTCGAGATTGACCTTGTATTCGGGGATGCAGCAGCGAATGGACGCGACGTATGCGGTGTAGAGCGAAGTAAAGCCCGCGTCGCGGCCGAACACGCGAAAGATGCCGATGCGCTCGTGAGATCCCACCGTGGTCCGCTGGCGTGCGATGGCATCGGTGGCGCGCGTGATGGCGGTGGAAAAGCCGATGCAGTATTCCGTGTTGCGGACGTCGTTGTCCATGGTCTTGGGGACTGCGATGGTCTTCACTCCCATGGAGTGCAGCTTGGCCGCATAGCTGAGTGTGTCGTCCCCGCCGATCGCGATCAGCGACGTGAGCCCCAACGCCTCGATGTTTTCGAGAACCTGTGAGCTGATGTCGTACGCCATCGAAGTCTTGCCGCCCTTGGTAACCTCTTTGGCTGGAAAATTCTTGTTCTTGAGGAAATCGGGGAGCTTGGACATCTTGGCGGGATTGGTCCGGCTGCTATGCAGTACCGTGCCACCGTAACGGTCGATGGTCCGGGTATTCTCACGCGTCAGAGGAAGGATGTAGCGCGTTTTACTAGGAGGCTCATCCAGCCGAACGTGGGTGAGCCCCTCCCATCCGCGCCGAATGCCGACCACTTCACAGCAGTTTTCAGTTGCCCGGTAAGTTACTTCCTTGATGACGGAATTGAGACCCGGGACATCGCCGCCGCCGGTGAGAATGCCGATACGCTGATTCGCCATGGCCCATTTTACATTAGGGCCGGCCACTGAACGCCCGAACTTGAGTGATGCCAGAATTGATCCGCTCCGGCTCGGGCGGAGGCTGTCCCGAAACCGGAGCGAAGATGAACCGCCGGTCAGTTACCGATGTCCGCCGCGTTAGCGGTGTCCACCGCCGCCGCGCGCACCGCCGTGGAATCCGCCACCACCGCCGCCACGGACCGCACCACCGCCGTGGAATCCGCCGTATCCACCGTAGCCGCGACCACCGTAGTAGCCTCGGCCGCCGTAGTAGCCGCGACCGTATCCGCCCCAACCTCCACCAAAGTACAATCCGCCGCCATAATACGGATAGCCGTATCCATAATAGGGGTAAGCATACGGATAGTAGCCGTTGCCGTAAGCGTAGGGGTAGGAATATCCGTAATAAGGATAGGCCGGAACGCCGATCCCAACGCCGAAACGCACCGCTGCGTCAGCCTTGGGTGCGCCGACAAACATCATCATACCCGCCAGGGCGATAATCGGGAGACCTAATGCTTTGAATGTTTTCTTTAACATATCGAACCTTCCTGGAGGGCTAACTCCCATTGCCCTTCCACTGCATTGGATGCAGGGCGCTGGCCCCGGTTGCATTTTGTGATCAACTTAACACTGCTCTTGACATTTCGCCAATTGTTCGCCTATGATTGCCAGAGCAGTTGATTCTTCCCTAACTAAGGATCTTTAGATGAAAATCAGCGAATCTGTGTTACCTGAATTTGACCAGGAGATGGCCACCACCCGCAAAACTCTGGAACGGGTGCCCTTCGATAAACTTACCTGGAAACCGCATCCCAAGTCGTCGACATTCGGAGGTCTGGCGGGGCACATCGCCACCATGGCTGACTGGGGCAAGCTAACCATGGAAGTGGACTCCTTCGACTATGCTCCTCCCGGCGCACCTCCCTACAAAGAGCCGGCCTATGCTTCGAATGAGGCTCTGCTCGCGAGCTTCGATAAAGGCGTAGCGGGGGCTCGGGCTGCCATCGCCGCGGCAGACGATGCCAAGTTCCTCTCACCATGGACTCTGATGGCAGGGGGACAAACCATCATGACCATGCCCCGTATCGGCGTGATGCGCACCTTCGTCATCAGCCACATCATCCATCATCGCGCTCAACTCGGTGTGTACCTTCGGATGAACGATATACCGGTTCCGGCGGTGTACGGACCCTCGGCCGACGAACAGTAGCGCGGCGCTGGCCTAAAGTACGTCTGCGAATCCGCGCTTCAGATGCCGGAAAAATAAACCCCCGGCGACGAATGCGGTGACCGCGTATGCGCTGATGATGGCCAGCTCGTGCAGGCTGGGGATGCGGGAGGAAAGCAGCCGATCCCGATAAGCTTGCACCACGAACGCCAGCGGATTCAGGTGCAGGGCAAAGCGGAAGCGCTGCGGAATCTGTTGCTCGGTGATGAAGATGGGCGTCACCCAGAACCAGAAGATAAGAATCACCGAGAATACCTGCGCCGTGTCGCGCAGGTATACTTGCAAACTCGCCACGATCCAGCCTATGCCCACCGCGAACAGCCCCACCAGCAGCATGTAAACCGGCAGCACCAGCATCCACATGCTGAAGTGACCGATGGTGATGCCGATGCCAGCGATCAAGATAGCCACCACCATCAAGTGGCTTGCGAGCGAGGAGAGAAAGATGGAAACGGGCACGATTTCGGCCGGAAAAACCGTCTTGGTGATCAGATTGGCGTTGTCGAGCATCGAATTCGCGGAACGGGTAACGGTCTCCTGAAACAGCCACCAGGGCAGGAATCCGCAGAAGAGGAAGAGCGCATAACTGTGAGTGGGCTGGTTAGGCGGCACTTTTTGGTTCAGGCAAAGCTCAAAGACAAACACCCAACTCACTAACTGCACCAGCGGCAGGATCAGCCCCCACATCCATCCGGCTGTGGATCCGATGAAGCGCTGTTCGAAATCGCGCCGGATCATTTGCAGCAGCAGTGTGCGCCGGTGAATCAGGTTGCGCGCGAAATGGTGGCCAGGGAGCTGCATCGGTCTTACCTATCAAACCCAGGGTACTATGAGGCCATGCAGGCCTGCGTTCTTCGCCACCCGGCCCCGATTGAAACCAACCCACTCGAATACACCGACGTACCCAAGCCTGCTCCTTCCGGAACACAAGTTCTGGTTCGCGTGAACGCCTGCGCCGTTTGCCGGACTGATCTGCATGTTATCGAAGGCGAGCTTCCGCCGCGAAAGTCTCCGATTACACCCGGCCATCAGGTGGTAGGCACCGTTGAGGCGGCCGGCGAGGGCGCAAAGCGGCACGCCATCGGAACGCGCGTGGGCATTGCCTGGCTGCACTCCACCGACGGCACCTGCGAATACTGCCGCGCGCAAAAAGAAAACCTCTGCAACGATCCCAGCTTCACCGGCTGGACGGTGGACGGCGGCTACGCCGAATACGCGCTGGCGGAAGAAAGCTTCGTCTATCCGATTCCGGAAGGCTTCGACGATCTCAAGGCCGCGCCCCTGCTGTGCGCCGGTATTATCGGATTCCGGTCGCTACGGCTTTCCGGCATCGAACGGGGCGGCCGGCTGGGCCTGTATGGATTCGGCGCCGCGGCTCACGTCGCCATTCAGGTGGCGCGGCATTGGGGCGCTGAGGTCTACGCCTGCACGCGTGACGAGCGTCATCAGAAACTCGCGCTGGAATTGGGAGCGGTATGGGCCGGCGGAACGGTGGCCGAGCCTCCCCGGAAACTCGATAGCGCCATTGTCTTCGCGCCCGCGGGCGAAATCGTACCGGCCGCATTGAAAGCGCTGAAGAAGGGTGGAACGCTGGCACTGGGTGGAATCCACATGAGCGAAATCCCGGCGCTCGATTACGACCTGCTGTATGGAGAACGCGTGGTGCGCAGCGTGGCGAACAACACACGGGCGGACGGGCACGATTTCCTGAAAGTGGCGGCCGAGATCCCGGTTCATATTTCGACGGAAATCTTTCCGCTCGCGGAAGCGAACCGGGCACTGAATTCGCTCAAAAACGATGCGATTCGGGGAGCGGCTGTTTTGCAGGTTCGTTAATAGCGTTCACACGAGTGTGAACGCGGCACGCAAGAGTAAGAGTGCGTGCGCCACGGCATGCCAGCTAGCTATAGCTAGTTCGCCTTCGCGGCGACTTTCGGGCCGTAAAGCTTGCGATAGACCTCGGCGTTGCGCAGCACGCTCTGCACATACGCGCGCGTCTCGTTGAACGGAATGCTTTCCACGAACTCGGCGGGCTCGCGATAATTTCCCGCCGCCATCCACGCGGTGACGTGGGTCTTTCCCGCGTTGTAGGACGCCAGTGCCGCTTCCCACTTGCCCTGCAACTCGTCGGAGAGTTGCTTCAGGTAGTAAGTGCCCATCTTGAGATTGGTATCCGGCGTGAACAGCATGGCAGTGCGATAGCCACGCATCCCGAGTTTCCGGCTGAGCTGCTTTCCGGTAGCCGGCATTACCTGCGCCAGGCCGCGAGCGTTGGCGCGCGAAATTGCTTTGGGATTAAACTCCGATTCCTGGCGAATCAGCGCGGCCATCAAATACGGATCGAGCATCTGCGCACGGCAGTATTCTTCGAGCGACTTGCGAAAAGGCAGCGGGAAAGCCAGGCGCCAGAATTTATCCGGCGCCGAATCGAGCGACATGGAAAGATAGCCGGGCGCGTAGTGTTTGATGTAGCGGATAGCCTGATCGGGCGCATCGCGTTGGCTGGCCAGATCCGCCAGTTCGATGGCGATCACCTGGGGCTGTCCGTCCACCTTGGCTCCAAAACGCAATTCGGAAACGGCGAAATCGTCGAGGCCCGCCGTGTCTAGCAAGCGCGCGCGCGCAATTCGCTGCTTGGTGAGCGGCGTGGGATCGAAACTTTCCGGCGCGTGACGATTTACAATTTGAATCGCGCTCAGAAACTGCGCCGTAACGGGCGATGCCGATGCAGCCAGAAGGGACGGCGTCTCCAGCCGCTCGCGCGCCAGAATAGCGTAGTAATAGTTGGGATACGCGTTGCTGACTGCGTCATAATAAGCGCGCGCGGTAGGCCAATCGGATTTCGATTCCGCGATTCGCCCCAGATAATAGAGCGCCGGGCTGGTTTGATCGGACGCCGCGTAGCGCGACAAATGCTCGCGCAGCATGCCCTCGGCTTGCGCCGGCTCGCGCAGATATGTGGACCAAGCAACTTTCCAGTGACAGGCCGCCGAGTCCGCGTCGCTCGCGAAGGATTCAAAGCAGGTTCGATAAAACGGCTGCGCTTGATCCGGCTGATCGTGAGCCGCGTGGTAGTTGCCCACCGTGACCAGCCCTTCGAGCAACCAGTGCGATTGGGGATGCGATTGGGCCAGTTTTTCGAGCGTCGCGTGCATGTCGTCCAGCTTGTTCAAGCGGCGCTGGCATTCCAGCAGATAGTAGAGCCGCTCGGCTTCCGCATCGGGCGCGGTTGCTTCGAAGGAGCTCAGATATTTGTAAGCGGACTCGTTCTCTCTTCCCAGATAGGCCGCGGCGCCGATCCTCACCCTCGCCAGATCTAAACTTTCGCCGCTCAGGCGCGGCAGCAGCGCGGTCAGTTCCTTGCCCGCACGCGTGTAGTCCCCGCCCGCTTCGAGCTTCAGACCGCGCGCAAAAAGAGCCTCGGGCGAAATGCCCGGATAGCGAGACAGCGCCCCTTCGGCATTGGATGCCTCACTGGACAGCGGATACTCAACGTAGATTTTTTGATAGTGCCGGGCGGCTGCATCGCTGTTGTTTTGCGCCTCATAAGCTCGCGCCAGCAGCAGCTCGGCCGAGGGCGTGGCCAAATCCGCCAAATGCTGCTCGACCAGCGTGATAACGCCAGCCGGATTTCCACCCTGCAGGTACGATTCAGCCTGCAGCAGGACGGCCTTCGTCACCAGCGCCGATGCGGGAGTGGATTTCCACACCGGCTGCAGCGCCGCCACGGTTTCGTCGAACTGTCTCAACCCGGCATCGGCCACGGCGCTGAAATACGCCACGTAATCGGGCAATTCCGGCAAACGTTTCGCGGCCGCCTTCAGGTGAGTGAGCGCGTCCCCGAACTGGTGCTGATCGTCTTCGGTGGCGCCGAGCAGAAGCAGGGCGAGGGCTCCATTCTGGCCTGTGCGATGGGCTTCGGCATAGCGCAGCACCGCGGCGCGAGTAGCGGCGTTGGGCGTTTTGCGATAGTGGTCGGCGACGGCTTCCAACGATTGAGCGGAGACAAGCATGGCGCCAGCGGCCACAATGGCAGCCAAGCGCCCAAGAACTAGCCAGCTCTTAGACCATCGCTCGCTCTTAGACCATCGCTCCAGGATAAGCATGCCCCAACACTTCAGCGTCATCGTTTGCCAGCGTTCTCACCAGTTCCAGATGGAGATAATCCACCATGGAGTCCGATGCATTCAAAAACTCACGGCGAAAAACCTCGCGCGCGGAATGGATCTCTGTTTGGAGAGACGTATATAGATCGTGCGCTGTGCGTCCATTCTTCACCTTTTCTGATTGATAAAGCCTAATCTGGGCCACTTGGACCCGCGCGAAGCGCTGGGCGCGTAGGTGAAGTTCCCTATCCTCCCGGCTAAGGGTAAACCATGAGAGGATCTCAGGTTTTTGTACCGATGCCGCTGGCGATGCTGCCGCGGGCGCAATGGTCACCAATTCTTCGACGGGAGCAATGATCGGCATAGGAATGATCGGCGCAGGAACGGCCGGACGCGTCAGGTGGGCGGCGCCCGCGATTGCCACTACCAGTTCGATAGCGTCAACGTCCACTTCGCCTGAATCCGCAAACAACACCGCCGGAACCTCTTGCCTGGCGACCACGGGAAACAAATAGACTTTGTCGTCGCCCTCGCCTACGTACCGGGCGATGGCATCCGACAATTCGCCGCTCGACCGCATGGCGACCAGCGTGTCGCGAGTCTCGACGGCTGCCACGAAAGCCGGAGCGTCATGGAGCGGCACCGCATCGGCCAGATCGGCGTCATCGAAATTGCGCGTGGTTTCCAGGTGCAGCCGTCCATCGCGAATGAGAAACAGCGCCGCGCGGCCGCAAAAACCTCGCGTAGCATCCACCAGCGTGTTGCTCCACTGGCGCTGGTCCTCAAAACCGCGCAGCCGCCGCGTGATCTGGTTCAGCTTCTGGATCAGTTCCCGGCGCGCCGCCTGCGCCGAGCGATTGGCCTGTTGAACCCGGGCTTCGAGCGCTTCCCGATGCTCTTCGTCCAGACGCGCAGCGAGCGCAGCGACGGTCTCTTCCAGCACCCGCTCCATGCGTTCCGGCCACTGCGCTTCGAGCACATCCCGAACGCGCTCGATATGCTCACGCCAGGCGAGAGCCAACTGCTCCCGAACGATATCGTTCGCCTCGGCGAGCAATTCGCTGGTGGCGTCATTCATGTAAAGACAAGGCCCAATACTATTGTATCGGAGGCGTGCGATCCTAGAGCAATTTGCTAGGAATATGTGGTCGAGGTTCTTCGGATAATTTCAAGGATGTCGACGTGATGCCGATCTGGAAACACGTCGAAAAAGATCCGATAAGCTCCAACCCGCAGACGCCAGTTCGAGCGTTCGGATTTCAAACGCTTAATATCTCCGCTGAAGGGATTCTGCTGCATTTCGACCAACGCAGCCAGGAGCAAACGACGGCTCTTAGCGGGAGCTTTTGCGAGTTGCCTTTCGGCCCGCCTTGCGATGTGGATGGTCCAGGTCATGGAGGACCTCCTGGAGCGTTCTGTATTGACCCCGGCTAATCTCGGCGCGCCCTTTCCGGATTGCGGTTACTTCAGCTCGGGTAGGCGCGTAACTGCCGTAGTGGCTCTCGAAGTATTGACGCCAAGCCTCGCCCAGCAGTTCGGACGGCGTGCGGTTTTCGTTCTCTTGAGCTTTCTTGATCTGTTCAGCAATGGCCGCGGGCAGAGAGATTGTAAACGTGTCAGCAGTTGGCACGGCAGCTGGGCCTTTCATTTCTTTCATCCTACCAATTGCGCCTACCTGGCCGGCGCCGGGTCTGGATGCACCGGCAACAGCATCCCCGTGAGCCGCACCTGCTTCCGCCCGCTCGCCAGTTCCAGCACAATGTGGCCGTCCGGCTGGCTGGCGCCCTGGCCCACCAGCGTCTCGGCGCCCTGCAATACCTGGAGATTGGAGAGCAACAGCCGCGGGACGCCATAGGAAGCGCCCACAGTATAGGCGCCGGACACCTCGCGCACCTCTGCGTCTGGCGCCAGCATGATGCCGCGCCCGTCGAAGGTGCCCTTGGATCGAAGATTGAGCAGCAGGGCCGCACCGATACCACTGGTATCGAGTTCGCCGTCGATATCGAGCTGGCCGTTGCGATAATCGAAATTCTCGACGGTGCCCGTCAACTCGTAAGACGGTTCGGCCTTGGAAAGATTCACCGACATTTTGCCGTTGGCGTGCATGTCATCCAGGCGCCAGTCGAGGTTGGACAACGTGATGGACGGGCCAAGCCATACCGCGTGCGCGCTCAAGCCGCCCAGCGCCACATCTCCATTCATCAGATTCGCCACTTGCAGGGTAACGTCGGCATCGCGCTCTTCCAGCCATTTTGGAAGCGGCCGGTCCCGCCGGAACGCGCGCGCGAGAAAACCTTCATTGCGGCGCAGAGCGGGCATCATCAGGCTCTCGATGCTCGGGACCTGCAGCTCCGGAACGGTCAGCCGCAGCCGGTGCGGATGTGCGGCCGAAGCGTCAAAGCGATAGTCGCCCTCGAATTTCACGGCGCCGGCGCGCCCCCGGATGCGCGTGAGCTGGATTCCCGCGTCGCTCATCTGCACGTTTGCCGAGACGATCCGAACCGGCAATGCAAGGCCCGGAATATCAATGACGGCATTTTGCAGATCGTATAAGCCGGACCAGACGCCGGGATTTTCGGCAGTCTTCTCATACGCGATCCAACCCTTCCAGGAGCCTTGATGAAGCTGCTCCAGCAGGGGGATAGGCGCGGCGTCCAGCAGACTTGCGGCGCCCGGCTGGGCGGAGCCACGGGTGGGGCCGGCCAATAGCTGTCGCGTCGTGACGCGGAACGCCACACGGCTATTGTCGAGGGCATATTGGCCTTCGATCTGCACGCTTTGGCCGTTTTCCATCTCTACGTCCGCCGGCGCCAGCGCGACCTGGCCGCCGGTGATTTCGACTTTTGCGGACTCGAGTTGCGCGGAGCTTCCTTGCGGGAACTTCACGGAAGCGCTGGTGAGCCCCAACTGACCTTGCATCCCGCTTGCGCTCGAATAACCGATGCCGCCCGCTACTTTTCCATCCACCTGAACGCCGGGCGGGAGCGGTGCACCGAAGTGCCGTGCTGTTTCCACCAGCGAGGCGGCAGGCAGATCGTGAAATTCGAGATTGCCGGACCATCGCGGGGCAGCCAGATAATCGTCCAACTGGAACTTCACCGACACCGGATCGGGCTGGGAGGGAGCGGCGAGAGAGGCCAGCTCGAGATGATGGCCATTCAAATTGAGCAGCCCGCGATAATGAATGGTCCAGCCTTCCCCGGGCGCGGGCATCAAATCCCAGCGATGTACGTCGCTAACGTTCAGATCGCCGGTGATGCCGATCTTAGACAGCGGCCCGGCCAGCTTGGCATCGGCCAGCACATATCCATGCACACCCAGATCGCGGCCATGAAACAGACGCGTCAGTTCGGAGATCGCGGTGCGATCCAGATGAACCCCCATGCTGAGCTGGTTCTCGCCGTTCTCACCAGACTGCAGCAGACCGCGCGCCGTGAGTTCGCCGAAACTCTGCGATGCCTGATCGGTCCGCGCGGGCGCGCCGGAGAAGCGGATCACCACTTCGCCATTCTCGTTAGGATAAACATCCACGTCGGCGTCGCTGATGTAGAAGACGGACTTGGTATCGCCGAATTTGAAGTCGATGCGTCCGCTGCGGATCTGAATGTCCGGCAGGTTGCGGCGATGCCGCGTGCCGCCCGCGGTACGGCGGTCGAGCAGCGGCTGGATGTTCCAGGGGCCGGACGGCATCTTGACCACATTCACGCTGGGTGTGTCGAGACGCAGGCTGGAGAACGCGAGCTGGCCCGAAAACAAGCTGGACCAGCGGATGCGCGCCTGCATATGCTCCACGTGCGCGAACGGTTCGATGCCTGCCGCGGGATCGTCGTCGATTAAAACGTCATCCACGGTAAAGCCCGGGCCGGTAAAAAGATTCAGGTGCACGGCGCCCAGCGTGACCGGGCGGTTGAGCGCGGCTTCGAGCGCGGCCTCAATACGCGGACGAAAACGATTGGCGCTCACCCTGGGCGCGGCCAGGCCCACCAACACCACCAGCAGCACCGCGATTCCTAACCAGCGCCAGATCTTTTTCACAGGGGCCTTTTCATGACAGTGGCCGTTTCATGAATGTTGCCGCGCCAGCAGCTCGGCATACGCCGCCGGATCGTCAACGTCGGTAACGACGGCGGTATCGGAAACCGGAACATAGATGGTCCGCGCCACGTGGCGATGGATCACATCGCTGGCCTTCGCATCCAGCGGCAGCGCGAGCAGTTCGTCAATCACCTGGCGGGCGATGCAGACCGGATGGCCGTGCTCCCCCGCGTAGGTGGGCACGATAACCGAGGCGCGAACGGCGCGGAAGCGGGCGGCCAGCGTTTCGATGGTAGAGGCTTCGATGTTGGGATGATCTACCGGCAGAAACATGGCCGCGTCGGCGTCCGCGGGAACCAGCGCCAGTCCGCATTGCAGCGAACTCAGCATGCCGCGCTCGGGATCGGGATTCTCGGCGAAGAGCACGTCGCGGCCGCGCTCGATACCTGCGCGAATCACGCGCGCGTGTTCTCCCACCACCACGATGATGGGAGCGCAACCCGCGGAGAAGACCCGGATAAGCCGGTCCAGGAATGTTTCATTCTGAAATCGGAGGAGAGCTTTCGGACTTCCCATACGGCGAGAAGCGCCGCCCGAGAGAATGACGCCGGCAATTTTCCCGCCTCCGGTCACTTGAGAACGGCGCGCGACGCTTCGCTCGCGAAGATCGATTTGGCCGCCGTGCGCCACTCCGCGTCCGGCGCACGCCGGATGGCGATCATCTCTGCAACCACCGAGACTGCGATTTCCTCCGGTGTTATGGCGCCGATCTCCAATCCCATGGGTGCGAATACGCGCTCAAAAGCTGCACGCCCGATGCCTTCCTTCTCCAGTTCCTTCACCACGCCGATGACTTTACGCTTGCTGCCGATCATGGCAATGTACTTGGCGCTGGTTTCCACCGCCCAGCGCAGCACGCGCATGTCGTCGCGATGGCCGCGCGTGACGATAATCACATAGCTGGTGTCGCGGATCGCGAGCTTCGGAAACACTTCCTCGTATTCTTCGGAGTGAACTTCGTCGGCCTCCGGAAAGCGTTCGCGGTTGGCGAAAGCCTCCCGATTATCCACCACCACAGAGGCGAACCCGGCGAGGACAGCCACCTTGGAGATGCTTTTCGAAATGTGGCCGGCGCCGAAGATGAAGACGCGGGGCTGAGGAACCACGGGCTCGACAAACACGCTGAGTTGTCCTCCGCAGATGAGGCCGTTGTCGTACGCTGCATCTTGTCCGAGGCTGAAGTTCATCTGGCGCGGACGCTCGGTTTCCATCACTTCGCGCGCGGCGTTCCAAACTTCGGCTTCCACGCATCCGCCGCCCACGGTGCCAATCATGGAGCCATCTTCGCGCACCAGCAATTTAGCGCTTTCGTAACTCGGAATGGAGCCGTTCACCTGGACGATGGTTGCGAGGGCGCACTTTTGGCCCAGGCGACGCAGCCGGACCACCTCCTCGTAAATGTCCATTCGTCTGAATTATACCGTGGGGCGAGGCTCGAAGACTGGGGATTGGGGGTTGGGGGTTGGGGGCCAGGCACTTTCCGTTACGAATGTGCCAGTTCCCCAATCCCCAGTCCCTGACCCCAAGAGGGTCGACAGACCCTTAGTGGTCATGCTACAATGACCATGGTTATGAGCAATAAACTTCCAGCCGGCGAGTTCAAGGCAAAGTGCCTCAAAGTGATCGATGAAGTGCAGCGGTTACGCATGCCAATCATCATCACCAAGCGGGGCAAACCAGTGGCGAAGCTGGTCCCTTTGGACGATCACGCGGAAAGCTTTATCGGCAGCATGCAGGGCACCATGGAGATTGTCGGCGACATCGTGGCACCTATTGATGTGAAGTGGGAGGCGGATGGCGAGTGACCTGTTGCTGTTGGACACGCATTGCTGGTTATGGGCCCAGTTAGGTCTCATCCAGAAACTCTCCAAAGCCGCGCTGGATGCAATCCGACGCGCGGAGTCCAAGGGCAACTTGCGAATCTCGGTGATCTCGATTTGGGAACTCGCTATGCTGGAAAAGCGAGGGCGCGTGGCGCTTCCGATGAACGTGAGAACATGGGTAGACGAAGCATTGAGTAAGCCAGGCATCGACGTAGCGCCGCTGACGCCCGAGATGATGATTGAAAGCGTGCACCTTCCCGGGGATTTGCATGGAGACCCGGCGGACCGCATGCTGGTGGCAACCGCCCGAGTTTTAGGCGCCACGCTGCTCACCAAGGACGATCAGTTGATTCGATATTCCCGCCAGCGCCTGGTAAGAGCGATCGAGGCGTAGAGAATCGGTGATCGAAGCCATTTTCTTTGACCTGGGCAATGTCATCATCCCCTTCAGCGTTGATCTGGCCTACGCGCGGATGGCCGAGCTTTGCGCTTGCTCCAGAGAAGAAATAGCGGCGCGAATTCGTGCCACCGGATTGGTGCGGCCTTTCGAAAAAGGCGACATCGAGGCCGAGCCATTCTTCCGAGAACTTTCCGCCGCTCTCGGCTTGAACATCAGCTATCGGGAGTTCTGTGAATGGTGGAACTGCGTTTTCCAGCCAGAGCCTTTGGTTCCCGAGTCGCTCCTCAAAGATCTCCGCAGCCGCTACCGGTTGCTGGCGCTATCGAACACCAATCCCATCCATTTCGCGATGTTGAAGGAAGCTTATCCCCTGCTCGCGCACTTCGATGGCTACGTGCTTTCCTATGAGGTGGGCGCGGCGAAGCCGGAAGCGAAGATTTACCACGAGGCGATGGCGCGTGCGCAATCGAAGCCCGAGGCGTGTTTTTTCACCGACGATCTGGTGATAAATGTGACAGCCGCGCGCGAGCTCGGAATGGACGCGGTCCAATTTCTGTCGGCGGAGCAACTGGAGCGGGAACTGCGCGTCAGGGGCCTGCGTCAGGCGTAGACGTTTATGGCGGAGCTGCTGTTGCGCGAGTTGTAAGTGTTGGAGGAAGACGCCGTCGAAGGGGAGCTTGGGCTGCCGCCGCCCCACGGCTGCTGCTCGTGCCAATCGGCCCTATGCCATGGCCCCGGGTCCTGGGTCTGCGGGCTGGCAGCCTGCTCGGCCGTCTGAATATCGCTTTGCAATTGCGAAAAAGCGGTCTGCGCCTGAGTCAGGCTTCCGGATGAGAGGGCCTGGCCGAGCGCATTCAGATCGTTCGCGATCGGGTCGTTATTGTTGGTGGGAGTGTTGTTGGTAGAAGTGGTGCTGGAGGCGGTGCTCGCCGTCCCGCTCTGCGTCTGGAGCGCCTGCTCGAGGGCCGCAAATGCCGACTGCGCGTCCGTCAAATTGCCGGATTGCAGGGCGCTGGCGAGCTGACCATAGTCTTGCCTTACCTGCCGGACCGGATTCTGTGTTTGAGGCTGGGCCGCGCTTGTAAGGTCGCTCTGCAATTGTGAAAACTCGCTCTGGGCCTGCGTTAGATTGCCGGACTGGAGATCCTGGCCGAGCGTGGCAAAATCGCTCTGGATCGCGCTATCGGATTTCGCGGGCCCTTGATAAGCCTGCACCAATTGCTGGAGGTTGGTGTAGTCTGACTGCGCGGCGGTCAGATTGCCCGACTGAAGATCGCTCGCAAGCTGGGTGTAGTCTTGGAGCGCTTGTTCCACCGGGTTTTGCCCCTGTGATGCGACGTACTGATCGTCTCCTTGCGACGGCCCTTGCGCTGCGCCCGCGCCGCCCGATGGACGGCTGGCCTGAAAATCGCTCTTTAATTGGGCGAAAGCACTTTGCGCGGTGCTCAGGTCGCCGGATTGGAGCGCCTGGCCGAGCGCTGCAAAGTCGTTCTGGAGCGTGTTCGACCCGGTCGAAGTCGAGCTGGTGTTCGAAGTCGATGAGCCTTGGCTGCCCTGCAGCAACTGTTGAATGTTGGAATAGGCGGACTGCGCGCCCGACAAATTGCCAGACTGAAGGGCACTGGCAAGTTGTTGGAAGTCCTGCTTGATTTCCTGGAACGGATTCTGCCAGTGTTGCGGCGCCAGGTCGCTGATCAAATTAGAGGACAGAGCTGAAATCGACATGCTGGATCAATCTCCACATCCATACGTATCGCCCGTAAAGGAAGAAGATTGAGACTTTTCCTCTGTCTTTGCAAATCTTGACGATTAAGACGGAAATATCGAGGACAACGGAGCGGACCAGCCGGGGAACATCGCCGATTGAAGCTCCCGAGCGAGTGTTTCGCTGTGGCCATCGGGAAAATGCGCGCGGACGCGGCGGGTTTGTGGAAAAACGACCCACACTTCCTCGGCCCCATGCGCGAAGTACAGTTCCATTTTCAAGTCGAGCTGCGCCGCGGTGTTCGATTCAGAGGCGACTTCGATGGCCAGGGCGGGGGAGCCTTCGAAGTAGCCGTCCGGCTTGGTGCGCGCCAATTGCGCGGTTCGGATGAAGCCCGCGTCCGTCTTCAGGAACGTGTCGGGCGACAATTTGAATCCAGCCGCAATATAGAACTCGCCGAGTTGATGCTTGTGGACGTAGGGCCAGAGAGCGTCGCGCAGGTTGTGCCGAACGTTGGAGCGGAGAATGTTGGCCGGCTGCGTCACGACATGCTCGCCTCGAATGAGCTCGTGGATCGTGCCGTCGTCTTCGTATTGCTCGAACTGCTCGAAAGTCAGCAATGTTCGGGTGGCCATGAAATTCTAGCGGCACACGACCATGATCGCGCAGAGCGAGCACAGCCCGGAGATCAAGGCCGGCCAGAGTGGCACGGACTGATTCATTGATTTTAGTTTAGCCGAAGGTGAAAAAGGCGGCTCCGACGAGCCGCCCCAAGGACAAGGAGGAATAACACCTCCCACCAAAATCGTGATGAATCGGTGAATTGGCTTAGCTGCAGCCGCTGGTTCCGCCGCAGTTCTCGCACTTGTAACAGCTGCCGTTGCGCGTCATGAACCCGCCGCATTCCGAGCACATGGGCGCGTCGCTCACCGCCGGGGCGAACGGCAGGGCTTGTTGCGGTTCGGGTTCGGTAGGGCGCAGCACTGGCGCATCGCCGGCTTCGTTGGCGGCATATTCGGGACCCAGGAACTTCGCGCCCAGCCAGCGGAAAATATAATCCATGATGGACTTGGCATAGGGCACCTGCTGGTTCCCCGTCCATCCGCTAGGCTCGAACCGAACGTGGCTGAACTTGTCGACGAAGAACTTCAGCGGCACGCCGTATTGCAGCGCGTAGCTGATGCTGGTGGCGAAGCTGTCCATCAAGCCGCTGATGGTGGACCCTTCCTTGGCCATCGAAATGAACACCTCACCGGGCGTTCCATCTTCATACATGCCGACAGTGATATAGCCTTCGTGCCCGCCGATGGAAAACTTGTGCGTTATCGATTTTCGCTCGTCCGGCAGCTTGCGGCGGATGGGCCGGTAAACAATCTTCTCCGTCACCACCGGGGCCATCGCGCCAGCGGATGCCGTGGCCTTCTTCTCACCCTTGCCGGTGCCCGAGCTCAGCGGCTGCGAACGCTTGGAATTGTCGCGATAGATCGCGACGGCCTTCAATCCCAGGCGCCAGCTTTCCATGTACGCATCCATCACGTCTTCGACAGTGGACTCTTCCGGCATGTTGATGGTCTTCGAAATCGCGCCGGAAATAAAAGGCTGCGTCGCGGCCATCATCCGCACGTGCCCCATATAGTGGATGGAGCGCTTTCCGTTTTGCGGACGGAAGCTGCAATCGAAGACCGGCAGATGCTCGTCCTTGAGCGCGGGCGCGCCTTCGATGGTGCCGGTGGAATCGATGTGGGTGACGATCATCTCCACTTGCTCGGGCGTGTATCCGAGCTTGATGAGCGCCTGCGGCACGGTGTTGTTGACGATCTTGATGATCCCGCCGCCTACCAGCTTCTTGTATTTCACCAGCGCCAGGTCCGGCTCAATTCCGGTGGTGTCGCAATCCATCATGAAGCCGATGGTGCCGGTGGGCGCGATCACGGTGGTCTGCGCATTGCGGAAGCCGGCGCGCTCGCCCAGCGTATACGCGTCGTTCCAGCAATCCACCGCCGCCTTAAACAAATCGTCCGGGACGCGCTTGCTGTCGATGCCACTGACGCTCTTGCCGTGCATCAGGATCACGTCCAGGAACGAATCTTCGTTGGCGGCGTAGCCGGGGCAGGGGCCCACGGCTTCGGCGATGCGAGCGCTGGTGAGGTATGCCTGGCCGCACATAACGGCGGTGAGCGCGGCGGCCCAATCGCGTCCGGCGGGGCTGTCATACGGAATGCCCATCGACATCAGCAGCGCACCCAGGTTGGCGTAGCCCAAACCGAGCGGGCGGAAATCGTGCGAATTCTTCGCGATTCTTTCGGTCGGATAACTGGCGCTGTCGACGATGATCTCCTGCGCGAGCGTCACCGTATCGCAGGCGTGACGAAAAGCTTCGACATCGAATTCGCCGCCCGGGCCGACGAACTTCATCAGGTTCAACGACGCCAGATTGCAAGCCGAATCGTCCAGGAACATGTACTCCGAGCAAGGATTCGACGCGTTGATGCGCGCCGTGGATTTCGACGTATGCCAGCGATTGATGGTGGTATCGAACTGCATGCCCGGATCGCCGCACTGGTGCGTGGCTTCGGAAATCTCGCGCAGTAATTCCTTCGCGCTGTAGCGTTGTTTGGGCTGGCCGTTGGCCACCGAGCGCGTCCACCAATCGCCGTCCGACGCAACCGCTTCCATGAACTCGTCGGTCACGCGCACTGAATTGTTGGCGTTCTGGAAGAAGATAGACCCGTACGCGTCGCCGTCAATGGCGGCATCGTAGCCGGCATCAATCAGCGTGTGCGCCTTCTTCTCCTCTTTCGCCTTGCACCAGACGAACGACTTGATGTCGGGATGATCCACATTGAGAATCACCATCTTCGCCGCGCGCCGCGTCTTTCCGCCGGACTTGATCACGCCGGCGAAAGCGTCGAAACCCTTCATGAAGCTGAGCGGACCGGAAGCCGAGCCGCCGCCGCCAAGTCCGCCGCCCTCTTCGCGCAACGGCGAAAGATTGGTGCCGGAGCCCGAGCCCCACTTGAACAACATGCCTTCGGTCTTGGCGAGATCCAGAATCGATTCGAGCGAATCCTTCACCGAATTGATGAAGCAGGCCGAGCACTGCGGCTTCGACTCGCCTTTCTTCAGCTTCACGATGTTGTCGGTGGCTTCGTCGTAATAGTAGCCGTACCCGCGTGGCTCGGAAACGCCCACATTGAACCACACCGGCGAATTGAAGCAGGCCTTCTGCGTCAGCATCAGGTGCGCCAGCTCATTGCGGAAGTTGTCCGCGTCTTCACGGGTCTTGAAGTACCGTCCGTGGGCGCCCCAATCGGCGATGCTGTCCACTACGCGATGCACCAGTTGACGAACGCTGCGCTCGCGATCGGGCGACCCCATCTTGCCGTAGAAATATTTGCTGACCACGATGTTGGTGGCAGTCTGGGACCACTCGGCCGGCACCTCCACGTCGTCCTGTTCAAATATGATGGCGCCCTTATCGCTGGCGATGGCGGCGGTTCTGAGCTCCCAGTTGATCTCGTCGTACGGAGTTTTGCCTGGTTCCAGTTTGTGGGTGAAGTATTTAGGAAAGCTGACGCCCTTGCGCTGGTTGGCCGGAAGAGCTTTCTTTACGGTAGGTTGCAACTCTGAAATCCTGTTCGTGAGATCGACTGCGAGTAGTCCCATATCTATTTTCCTCCAAAACCTTAGCCCTTAACTTGGGTCTGGGGCACGTCTGCAATGATGCCCCAATAGGTAGTGGTGCGTCAAGGATTATATCTATATGCCGTGCAGTACGTTACGAACGGACTACGATATTTGCCGGAAGAACGCGCCGCGGGCCTACCCTGATTTGCAGCGTGTGGGGGCCAGGCGGCAAGCCACGGGGCAATTCCAGGTTCAGTTCGTAGCGCGGCGGGCGCGGATCGGTGCGCAACAGCCCCAGATGCTCCACCGGCTGATCGTCCACAGTGGCGCTCACCGAATCGGGCAGGTTCGCTTCTTCCAGGTGAATCTTGAGCAGGCCGGTGCTGGTGGCGTTTTCCATCACGAGATTGACACCGTCCCGGATGGACACGATGCGCGGCACCAACGGTCCGGGAGGAATCACGCGAGCAATCGCGGAGAGGCGGAGCGGCTGACCGCCGTCTTTGGCGAGAATCCGAAGCTCCACTGGCACCAGTCCGGTTCGAACCCGGTCGGGAAGCCAGGCGTTCACCTGCTGCAGACCCTCCGAATCGGCCGGACCGACATAGATGGGCACGCCAGGCTCGCCCTCCACCAGCACCTCGATACTGTTGAGGTCGCAGCCGGCCGGCAGGTGGTTCACCCAGAGCGACAGCGCGGCGTGGCGTCCGTGTTGAGGGATGAGCGGCTCGCCGGTGTAGGCGTTGGTAACTCTGCGAATGGACGGCGAGAGCTCGGCGGAAACGGCGATCGACGGGAGCGGCTTGCGCCAGGTGGTCCACATGTATTGCGTGTTCTCGCCGTCCAGGTTCAAGAGCTCGAGGCCGTGATGGCGCGTGAAGGCGCGGATGTCGGCGGCTGAGAACGACACGCCGCTCCAGGTATTGGCGTCGCCGGGATGCGCCAGGCCGTTAAATTGGCCATGGAAAACGCCGCCGGGTTTGAGCACTCGCGCGGTTTCGCGCATGTATTCGGCCACCACGTCGCGGCTGGGGATGTGCTGGAAAACCGCGTAAGAGTAAATGAACTCAAACGAATCGTCCGCGAACTGCCCCAAGCTGGAGCCATCGTTGGCATGGAAATGGGCGTGGGGAATATCGGCCAGCCGCTCGCGAGCCAGGACAATCATTTCGTCGGAGACATCGACGCCGTGGATTTCGCCGAAGTGGCGGCTCAACGTTTTCACCAGACGGCCGGGGCCGCATCCGATTTCGAGCGCTCGCCAAGCCCGGCGGTTGGCTTTGGCCTGCAGCCGCTTCAGCTCCGCTTCGATGGACCGCAAAACGTCGGCGGCCGTGGCCAGAAATTCCGCCTCATCCTGATCCCGTCCTCCAAAGGCAACGTAATAGTGCGCGTCTTCCCGGGCGCGCTGGTTCCAATCGGCGCGCATGCGCTCGCTGACGGAGCGGCTTTCATCCATAAACTAAAGGTCGCACAAGCGCGCGGTTGGTGTGGACATTGGTGTGGCGTTGGTGGAGCGCAGGCAGCTCAGCATGCGACAATTGGTCGCTTGCCACGTCCGGCCGGATCCGAAAGCCCCGTCAAACTCGATCTGTGGATTGCGGCGGCCCTCTTTATCGCCGATCTGCTGCTGCTTGGCCCGTGGGTGACGCTGGATTATTCGGACCAGCCGTGGAATAACGGATACCTTTACACCGGCATCGCCCGGATGTTTCGCGATCGCACTTCGATGTGGAACGCGCTGCAATATGGCGGCTCGCCCTTCCATTATCTATACCCGCCCGTCTTTCCCTCGCTGGTTGCACTGGTTCCTTTTCTCTCGATCGGCCGCGCATTTCATTTGATCAGCGGCATCGGATATGCGCTGGCGCCGGCTTGCTTGTACCTTTTCGCGCGCCAGTTGTTCGGTTCGCGATTGCTCGCTATATTCGCCGCCCTGTCGTATGCCGTATTCCCTTCTCCCATCTACCTGCTGCCCAAAGTGCGCGCCCTGGCTCATCCCTACGCATACGCGCCCTGGAGCTATTTGGCGCTGGTGGGCTACGATGAAGCGCCGCATGCCTTGGCGCTTCCGCTGACGCTTCTGGCGCTGACCGCCGCCTGGCGCAAGCGGTGGACGCTCGCCTCAGTACTGGCCGGCGGCGTCTTCTTGACCAGCTGGCCGGGGATGATCGGGCTTGGCTTCGCCATCCCGGGCTTGGTGCTGGCACGCTGGCGCGATCTGGGCGTGAAACCAGCGCTCGTCAGCGTGGTTGGATTCACCGGCGTCGCCTATGGAATCTCAGCGTTCTGGATGACGCCGTCTTATTTCGTCTCTTCGAAATTATTCAACACCATGGTGTTCCGGCACACCATGCTAGCGGCCCCCTGGAGCGGCGTCACCTGGATGATTATCGCCTTAGCCCTGATCATCTTGGGACTTTCCCAATGGCGTCGCATTCCGTCCCCAGTTGCGCTGGCCGCAGTGTGGTTCGCACTCTCCGGGCTGGTGGTGGTCGGCTACCTGCTGGCGGGGAATTACCTGCTGCCTTTGCCCCACCGCTACACGCTCGAGTTCTGTGCCGCGTTCGCGTTGCTGACCGCGGGCCTGCTTTCGTTGGCGCCTCGGCGAGCGCAAGCTGTGGCTGCAGCCGTACTGATCGCCGCTGGCACGGCGGTCTCTTTTCGATTTATCACGCATTCCTGGAAACTGGAACCGAAGAGCGAAGACCCGCGCGCCACTCCGCTCTATCAAACCGCCATGTGGCTTCAGGCGAATGCGAACGGTGCGCGAGTGCTGGCCTCGGGCGAGTTGGACAGTAACCTCAACCTGTGGACCGACGTTGCGCAGGTAGGCGGCTCGGGACAAGACCCAACCAACTTCCTGATCTTCGCCGCGGAACGGCAAGTGGCGATGGGATGCGAAGCGGACTCTGAACGCGTGGCTGAGCTGTGGCTACGCGCATTGAATGTTCCTTGGTTCGTGGTTCACGGAGCCACGTCGCAGGATTACTTTCATTGGTATTCCGATCCGGATAAATTTGCCGCCATGCCCGCCGCATGGGATGACGGCGCGGGCGACGTGGTTCATCGCGTCCCGAATTTTGAAGCTCACGAAGCGACAGTGGTAGATCTTGACGAGCTGGCCAAACTGCCTCGGCTGGCTTCGACGGCCGACCTCAAGTTTTTGGAAGCCTATGCGAACTGGGCCGCGGGCAAGCATCCCGTCGTACTCCATCGCATTTCGCCGGGAGAAGCTTCGCTCGACGTAAGTCTGGGTCCGCGAGAAGCGGTGCTGCTCAAAGGGAACTACGATGCCGGCTGGCGAGCATCGGGAGCAACCATCGAGCGCGATCCGATCGGATTCCAATTGATCCGCGCCGAGCCAGGGCCGAGGCATATCGCGCTTCGATTTGGCGCGTCTTGGGACACCTGGCTGGGACGGGCCATCACGCTGCTGACGATTCTTTTGCTTTTGGCTCGGGTGAACAAGGTGGCGATCGCGGCGCTGGCTGTGCTGCCTGCAATAGCCGCGTGGGCCGTGCTGGTTTCCAACGTGCCTCAGACCGCGCGCATCGCCGAAGAAGCGTTCGATCGTATTCAACCGCCGCTCATCAATTCACAGGGGATTGTCGACGCGGCGAGTTTTCAGCAACCGCCGCTCCAACCCGGCCAGCTGGTTTCAATCTACGGGCTAAACTTCGGCTCACCCAGCGACACAGTCCGTGTGTTTGTCGGCGATCGTTCCGTACCTTACGAGAGCCGAGGTCCGAACCAGGTGAACCTTCGTTGGCCGCGATGGCCGGGTGACGCGCCTCGTTTGGCGGCCGTGAGCCTGGAAGTGAATGGCTGCCGCGGAAATGCATTCGCGGTGGGGACGCGTTGAGCGGCGCAGCCGTTATTCGTTGGTGCAAACGTTCTTGCGGATGGTGTTGTCCGCCAGCTTGACGCCCGGCGCGGCCTGGATGCAGCGCGTCTTCATTTTCCAGCCGGAGATGGTGTTGCCTTCAATCAAATTGCCGCGCGCGGCGTCGGGATGCTCCGCGTGGCTGCCCAGGTAAATGCCGGTTTCGAGCACCTCCGGCTCGCCCAGCGCCGAGCAGCCAAATTTCGCGCGATTTTCGTTGCAGTGTGCCGTGTTGATGTGGAGCATGCGATTGCGCAGGATTTTATGCCCGGTGCCGATCAGGAAGATGCCGCCGAACTTCATGCCGTCCAGTTGGTTGTCCTCGACCACGATATTTTGCGATCGCATGTCGACGTTGGCGTTATTGAACACGATCCCAAAGTGGCCGAACGCATAGTCCTGGGGCGGCCGGCGATTGATACAAATGTTGCCTCGCACGGCCCCGTCATGGAAGCCGTCCAGGTCGATGCATTTGCCGTTGATCTCTTCGAAGCGATTGCGTTCGTAGCTGGACTGCTCCACGTTGCCGGCCGTGTCGATGCCAACCGGGGTGCCCGCATTTTCGACATCGATGATCTCGACGGGAAATCCGATGCGTGTCCCGCGATTGTCCTCCACTTCAACGGCAACCGCATGGCCCACTTGAATGGCATCCCGGCCGATCTGGCTGAACTGGTTGCGCAGGATCTTTCCGTTACGGTTGCGCTGCGAGCGGGAGTGCGTCCAGACCCCGTTGCCGCGAATGTTGCTGAAGGAAGAATCGGCAACACTGAACTGCTCGGTTCCTTCTTCCAGCAGAATTCCGCCGGAGGTATTGTTGCGCCCTTTGTCATTGCGCGATCCACTGTCCTTCACCGTTACGTGATCGATGGTGACATTTTTGGAGTGGCTGATGAGCGCGGCGAAGCCGGTAATATTGGCGAAATCGACATGCTCGATGGAAACGCCGTCGGACTCTTCGATGAGAATGCCGTTGTTCGGGAATACGCTGGCGAAAGATTTGCCGGAGGGAGCGAAAGGCATGGGCTTCTCGAGCGCCGCGCGGTTTCCGTCTATAGCAAAATTCGCGAAGTGGATACGCCGGCAGCCCTGGCAGCTGAAAATGGCGCGGCCTTGAAAGTTGGCGGCGACGTGCAGTGTGCTGCCATGGCCCGATATCACCACGTCGTGCGCACCTTCCGGGAGCTTAATTTCCGACGAAATTTCCGTTACGCCGGGCGGCAGCCGGACCGAACCTGTAGTTGGAACGGTGACCGCGATCAGGAATGCAAGTATCAAGCGTTATTCTATCTAGCATGGCGATAGAGTTTCGCGGCGTGCGCTTCCCGCCGTTGCGCGATCTGACGGTTTCAGCTCCCAGTGGCTCGGTAATCGGTATTATCGGCGAGAAAGGGTCAGGTAAGGCTGCTCTGCTGCGCCTGGCGTCGGGAGCGGCGCAGCCGGAAGCGGGAGAAGTGATCGCGACGGGCGAACGCCGTTACCTTGGGCCTGGGGATGCGCTGCAACTTTCGCCGGTGGATATTTTGGCGCTGGAACATTCGCTCGCCCAGCACGACGCTCTGGTGCGCGCACGTGCGCTGGCCGGCATTTCGCGGCTCAGAAGCGGCGGCAGCACGGTGCTGATGGTCTCGCATGAGCTGGATCTGTTGCAGTCCTTCTGCGACGAAATCTGGTGGCTGGACGCGGGGGCGCTCGAGCGCAGAGGCGATCCGCGCGAGGTGCTGGATGCGTACCGCGCCAGTATCGCCGAAAAAGTCCGGGCCTGGGGAAGCACGCTGAAAAGTCCCATGCGCCCGGAAACGCGGCGAGGCGACGGCCGCGCGGAAATTCTGTCGCTCGAAACGCTGGGCGCCGATGGCAACCCAAGCGCGGTGTGGCAGAGCGGCGAAAACGCCACGGTGCGCGTCACGGTACGCTACCACGACGCGGTGGAAGAGCCGGTGATCGGCATTATGATTCGCACCCGCATCGGATTGGCGGTGTACGGCACCAATACGGAGCTGGAGAAAGTGAGCACGGGAACTTGCCCCGCTGGAACCCGCATGCGGATCGAATTCGCGTTCCGCTGCGAGCTGTGTCCCGGCGAATACACCATCACCGCTGCGTCGCACGATTCCGACGGCACCGCGCACGATTGGGTGGACGACGCCGTGAAGTTTGCCGTGGCGGATTCGCGCTACACCGCGGGCGTGGCGAATCTTCGGTCGAAGATTACGATCGAGAAAGTATAGTCGAGCGGCGGGAGACGAAAGCGGCCAGCGCGATCAGCGCTAAACCCACCCACGCCATACCGCGCGGTTCGGGAACAGCGGAAATTTCCGTTATGTTGCCACTCGCCGAACTGGCGCCGAAAAAGATACCGACGCTGGACGGCAGGGACTCGGGTCCTAGCGTGACATCGCCTGCGTTGAATGGATCGGGCAGAGCGCTGGATGTCAGGAATGCCAGGTCTCCCAGCAATTGGATCGAAATTCGGCTGGCGCTGGTGGAGGAAGTCTGAATGGAGAAGTAATCCTGATCGGGGTTGGGATCGATGAACACCGGGCCTTGTCCCACATCGATGGTCATAGAATTGAGCGGCGGAGCGAGCGAAACTTCCAGCCCGCCTACCGAAACAAACAGGCTGTCTTCGGGAGAAACCATCGAATACTCATACAAGCGATCTGCCGATGTTTCGAACAGATCGCTGGTCGAGTAACTAAATCCACCGGAAAAACTTTCCCCGACCTCTACGCCTGGCGCGCTGCTGAGATTGATGATCCCGCTGAACTGCACGCTGATCTGGTCTGCCATGGCCCGCGACGCGCAGATCGATGTAACGGCGAAAACCGTCGCCCATGTTGCAAATCGCGAGAATTCCATGAGTGGTCAAAATAAAATACCACAGGAACTCTTACCGTGAAATAGTTCTATGGCCGGGCTGGTACCAGGAGGCCCATTGGTTTGGATCGATTATTTTTGTTCGAGAATAAACGTCGGAGCGATCCCGGAGAGCGTGGAGAATCCCGACGGACCAACGGCCGTCAGCCAGCTCGAACAGCCTTGCACCTTGCCCAGATAAGAATGCGGATGAACGTCCACTCGCATCTTCTGCATCTCAAGATGGCCGTATTGCAGCACCGGAAAAACATCTACCACCGGCTCCAAAGCTTCCTGCACCACGTAAGGATTGCGCAGCGCCGAGCGCACGGCTTTCTCCCAGACGGCTTCGTCTACTTCCGAGCCGCGGAAAGATTGCTGATCGGCGCCGTCGTCATTGGGCCGCAGCACCAGCTTATTGCGGTTATGCAGAATAAAGTCGGGAAGATCGACGGTGCGGTTGCGATACTTGGTCTTGGTTTCCTGCACCACGCGCGTCCACGGCACGAATTCCTTGATGGCTCTGCGCTCCGACGCGGGAAAATCGGCGGTGATATCTTCATCGGTGAGCAGATCGAAAATCGCTTTCTTCTGGGCCAACTCCGACCGGAAGCTGTTGACCATGCAAACGGACTGGTCGCGATAGGCGCGCAGCAGCGGATGCGACAGGTCAAACCTGACCAGGAATTCCTGCACTTTCACCCGGCGGAAAATCAAGTCGATGGCGAAATCGCCGTGGCGCAAAACATTATCCCGATATTCGAGCTGCTCGGGAGTAACCACCTCGACGGCCAAACCTTCCCGGCGGAACAATTCCGCGATGATCGCGCTCTCGCCCGACTCCGCTGCCTGGAAAGGCTGGCGGAATTCGAGAATCGCGATGTTCGGTTTCTTGTTCTTGCCGCCCCACTCTTTGTACGCCTTCAGAATGGCCTGTAGCAGGTACTTGGCGCCCGGCAACTTTTCCAGCTTGTAGCGTTTGCGGAATTCCTTCACCGGCGCCGCATCGTAAAAGATATCCGCTAGTGTCTCGCCATACGCGACACCCGTGGGTGTATCCGGGATGTAGCGTGAGAAGCGCAACGTTCCGTTGTTGATGTTTGTGTCCAGCAGCGAAGTGACGGCTGGGAACGAATATCCAGGATCCACGGCCGCCAGCATCTTCTCGGCGGGCAGCAATTCCATGCGCGCCAGCAGTGCCGGACTTCCCAGTGCCTTGGTTTGGATGCGTTGCAACGAACTGGAGAACGACTCCACTGCCTTGACTAACCCCGCGTATTGTCTGCGCGTGATAAAATGCGGACGCAGAACCGGAGATACAGGCTTCCCACTGGCGACCAAATTGTGCGCCTTCATGCGTTCCTGGAGTTCGTGTGCCCAGGAAAGATTTTTGTAGTGGTCGCCTTCCAGGATTTTGTGATAGCGAGTAACGGCCTCGCTTAACTGGTTCATTTTCTGTCGCGGCTTTCTGGACCCAGTATCGCACGGCAAAGTAGAAAAAGTGAAGCAAGTGCGCGATTTATCGGAGATTTAGTACTTTAGTTTCTATCGTTTGCGGGTAATTTTGGCACCCTGGCAGCAATTCCCCTTAGAGGTCCTGGAACCCCGCCCACGCTCACTTGGCCGCTTCTAACGTCAGGAGCTTCCGCTTCCGCTCCACGCCCCAACGATAGCCTCCCGAGCCGCCGTCTTCGCGCACCACGCGATGACAGGGAATGACGACTGCTACCGGATTCGTGGCGCAAGCGCGTGCCACGGCGCGAGCAGATTTGGGATGGCCGATGTCTGCAGCGATCTTGCTGTAGGATTTCGTCTCGCCGCGAGGGATGGTTTGCAATGCTTCCCACACTCGCCGCTGAAACGCGGTGGCCTGAATGTCCAGCGGCAGGGGCGCATTGGATTCTCCCTGCAGAATCGCGCGCAGAGTCTTCACCTGCCCGGCGAGCTTGCGGTCAGACCGGATGATCTCCGCCTTGGGATACTCGCTACGCAGATCTCTCTCCAGCGTTTCGGCCGCATTTCCAAAATGGATCGACGAGATACCTCGGTCCGTAGCCGCCAACAGCATTTTGCCAATCGGCGTAGGCGCGATGGTGTAATGCATGGTCACGCCCGAACCCTGCTTCTGGTAGCGCGCGGGCGTCATTCCCAATTGTGACGACGCCCGTTCGTAGAGTCTGCTGCTCGATCCGTAGCCTGCGTCGTACATGGAGCGCGTAACCGAATGTCCTTCGCGCAATCCTGCCTTGAACGATTTCAAGCGGCGCGAATCGGCGTAAGCGCGCGGCGTGATTCCGGTGAGCGACTTGAAGGTGCGCTGCAAATGGAAAGGGCTGATGCCCAGCGCGCGTCCCAGAGCTTCCAGCGTGACCGGCTGGTCGGGATGCGTATCGATATAGCGACACACCTTTTCCACCAGTTGCCCGTTCCGGTCGCGCTGATCGGTGGTCTCCGGTTTGCAGCGTTTGCAGGGGCGGAAGCCAGCACGCTCGGCCGCATCCCTGGCGCCAAAGAAGACCACGTTTTCGCGGCGCGGGCGCTTGGAGGGGCAGGAGGGACGGCAGTAGACGCCCGTGGACATCACGGCGTAGACGAACACGCCATCCATGGCCCGGTCACGCGCCAGCACCGCGTCCCAATAGTTCGCATCCAGTACCGTCATCTGAAGTGCCATCATGGTCCGATATTACGCGGATCCGCCGGCAGGAACTATCCGAATCTTGCGGTCAAACCGATTACGGATGCTCGTCCTTGGTCAACTCGAAGGTGATCATGCCCACCGGGAAACTCATGCGGGCGCGGATCTGTACCGGCAAGCGGTGCGCGTCGTCAGTCAGCCATACGAACATGTCGGCTTTGCGGGGATAAAGGACGCCGTTGAATAGGAAAACCTGGTAGCGGATGGTATCGAATGTTCCGGCCTTGATCTTTACTTGCTCACGATCCTGCGCTTCGACGCGCACATAGGCAGCCTTCTTACCGTCGCTCATCGGCGCCTGTTTGCTTTGGCCCGGCTCCAGCTTGTCCAGGCGCAGCTTGTACAGCGCGGCCACGACATCCATGGTGCAAGCCGGAATATCAACTTCCGAGCTCTTGATCACGGCGTTCTTGTTTAGATCGCGCTCTACGGCGCTGGCCTTGCCGCGCACGTGATCGTAGACTACCTTGATGTTGCGATGGCGCTTCCCTTCCGTGGAATCGAACTGCGTGGCCGTGGTACAAAAGCCTTCATCCATTCCGATGTCATAGGTGTCTCGGAGGGTGTAAAGTTTGGAGACCAGACCGCCCGATTCCACTTGCAACTTGGAATCCCACTTGCGGGGATCTCCCGGTTTTGGCTCCAGGCTCAACTGCGCGCTGCCCGCGTAAATCAATCGCCATTCGATATCGTAGGAGAGCTTCTCAGCGGAAGGAAACGGCGCCAGCGATCCCTGGAAGGCTTTGGACGATATGCCGTCGGCCAGCAACACCGATTGCGGGCGTGACTCGGCTGGTATCAACAACAGCGCCAAACACACGCCAATCGCACGCGGGGGAGGGCGTCCTGGCATCAAGCTAGAGTGTGACAGACTCCCCGCTTGGGTGCAAACAGGCGCCGCAGTCCGTAATCCGTCCGTAAGCCCCGCGCAATTCGGCTGGAGAGCCAATCACAACGGGTTCTGGAATTGTTAGCCCAAGCCACCTGATCGGTGCAAGCATGGGGTGGCGCACGCACTCCTTGCGTGCCGTGTTCGCACTCATGCGAACACGTTTTGTTCTGGCCTCGAAGGCGTTCACACGAGTGTGAACGCGGCACGCGTGGGCGCGTGCGCCACAATACGCGCCCACCGCTTACGGACGGATTACGGCCGCAGTCCCGCCAATCCCCTACCGCTCCGGCCCCCCAATGTTACGCTGGAATTACACGCATGCCTCTCTCCGATTCTTTCTTTGGCCAGAAGTTTGGCATCACAGAGCACGATCTTGAGTCCTATCTATCGGAAGCCTTGGCAGCGGGCGGAGACTACGCAGACTTGTACTTCGAATGCCTGGCCACCAGCCAGTTGAGCATCGACGAATCCATCGTGAAGAGCGCGGTGCAAGGCGTGTCCCTGGGAGTGGGCGTGCGCGTCATATCGGGTGAGCGCACCGGTTATGCTTACAGCGACGACTTGAGCCCGGAGAGAATCCGCAAAGCCGCTCGCGTGGCGGCCTGCATCGCCAATGGGCCCGCAAAAGTCGACAAAACGGGTTTCACCAGGAACGGAGGAAACGGCGCGCGTGGGCACGACCTGTATCCGATCGCTACCTCGCCATCTGAAACCAGCCTGGCCGACCGCGTGGAACTGGTCAAGCGCGCGGACCTTTCTGCTCGCGCCGCGGACCATCGCGTGTTTGAAGTGCAGGCCAGCTATGTGGACAGCGTGCGTGAAGTGCTGGTCGCCACCAGCGACGGCGTTCTGAGTACAGACCGGCAGCCGCTGGCTCGCATAGGAGTATCGGTGCTGGCGCGGGAAGGCGATGGGGTGGCCCAACGCGGCTATTCCGGCGGCGGCGGGCGCGTGGGCCTGGAGTTTTTCGAGAGCGAGAAGACTCCGGAACATTTCGCGCGCGAAGCGGTGCGGCAAGCCATCGTGCAATTGGGCGCGGCACCTGCTCCGGCCGGCGAGATGACGGTGGTGCTAGGTCCTGGATGGCCGGGCGTCTTACTGCACGAAGCGGTGGGCCATGGCCTGGAAGCGGATTTTAACCGCAAGCAGGTGTCGGCTTTCAGCGGCCGGATCGGCCAGCAGGTGGCCAGTCCGCTGTGTACCGTCATTGACGACGGCACCATTCGCAACCGCCGCGGATCCCTCAACGTGGACGACGAGGGCGCTGCCACGCAGGAGAACGTCCTGATTGAGAAGGGCATTTTGCGCGGCTATCTGTTCGACAAACTATCCAGCCGCCTGTTGCGGTCCCAAACCACGGGTAGCGGGCGGCGGGAAAGCTACCAGCACATTCCCATGCCGCGCATGACGAACACCTTCATGCTGGCCGGCGAGAGCGACCCTGAAGATATCATCCGTTCCACCCCGCGCGGCCTGTATTGCGCGAATTTCGGCGGCGGCCAGGTGGATATCACCAGTGGGAATTTCGTGTTCAGCGCGTCGGAGAGCTATTTGATCGAGGACGGCCGCATCACCCGTCCGGTGCGCGGCGCCATGCTGACTGGTAACGGCCCGGAAGCACTCAAACACGTCAGCATGGTGGGCCACGACCTGAAGCTCGATGAAGGCATGGGCCTGTGCGGCAAAGAAGGGCAGAGCGTACCGGTGGGCGTAGGAATTCCGACCATTAAGATTGACCGCATGACGGTGGGCGGCACGGCCGGATGATCGATCTAGCCCGTCAGGCCGTGCGTCTCGCGCTCGATCGCGGAGCCACGGACGCGGAGTGCACCTTCGCCGAAGGCCAGGAATTTTCGGCGCATGTGCGCATGCGCAGCCTGGAAACATTGAAGGACGCCGGATCGCGCCGCGCTGGACTGCGGGTTTTGGTTGGCAAGCGCGTGGGATCGGCCCACACCTCGGATCTCTCGAGCGACGGCGTGCTCCAGATGGTGAAATCGGCGCTCGAGATCGCGCAGATCTCGACCGAAGATCCCTTTGCCGATCTGCCCGACCCTTCCGAGCTGGGATCTTTGCCGGGCGATCTCAATCTCTATTCGGACGACATCCAGAACATCGACACGCCCGCACGCATCAAAGAAGCGCTCGAAACCGAAGAGGCCGCGCTTTCCTGGGATCCGCGCATTACAAATTCCGAGGGCGCTTCCTTCAGCGCGCATTCCGGCCAGCGCGTGTTCGCCAACTCGCGCGGATTTTCCGGCGGCTATCGAACCAGCAGTTGCTCCTTGAGCACCACGCCGGTGGCTCGCCAGGGCGAATCGATGGAGCGTGATTTTTGGTACTCGTCGGCGCGCAGCCATTCCAAGCTGGATAGCCCGGCCGCGGTGGGACGGCGGGCCGCGGAACGCACCGTACGGCGCTTAGGCGCCCGCAAAGTTCCCACCCAGAAGGTGCCCGTGATCTTCGATTCAGTGACAGCGCGATCCCTGCTCGGCAACATCTTCGAAGCCGTGGAGGGCGATTCCATTTATCGCAAAGCGTCGTTCCTGGCCGGCAAACTGGGCGAGCGCGTAGCGTCCGAGAATGTAACCGTGATCGACGACGGCTGCCTTCCCGGACTATTCGGCACCTCGCCGTTCGATGACGAAGGCGTGCCGTCGCGCCGCACCGTGGTGATCGATCGCGGTGTGTTCCGAAGCTATCTGCTCAATAGCTACACCGCTCGCAAGTTGGGGCTGCGCACCACCGGCAACGCGGCGCGCGGCATCACGGGAAACGCGGGCGTGGGACACGGCAATTTCTTTCTCCAAAAGGGGGAGCGCTCGCCCGAGGAAATCATTCGCGGCATTCGACAGGGGTTGTATGTGACGGAGCTGATCGGCCAGGGGGTCAATGTGGTGACCGGCGATTATTCCCGGGGCGCGGCCGGCCTGTGGATTGAGAACGGCGAGTTCGCGTATCCTGTTTCTGAGATCACTATCGCGGCGAATCTGCGGCAAATGCTGCTGGACGTGGAGGCTGCGGGCTCCGACCTGGAATTTCGGGGCTCAGTGGCGTCGCCGACGCTGCTGATCCGGGAGATGACTGTCAGTGGGCAGTAAGACCGGCATCTATATTTTCCTGGGGCTCGCGCTGGTTTTAGCCGGCGGTCTGATCTGGTTCGTCAACCGCCCGCATGCCGTGGCCGCGGCAGCGCCGCTCTCCTCGGATGCCAAGGCATACGTTCGAAACCTGCAGCTCTCCGATGTCACCATGAAGGCCACCGAAAGTTACGTCGGGCAAACGGTGACCGAGATTGAGGGCAAGATTGCCAATGCCGGCAACCGCACCGTGGAGCATGTGGAAGTGACCTGCGTCTTTTACAACGCCTACGGCGAAGTAATCCTGCGGGAGCGCGTTCCCATCGTGGTGACCGGCCTGAAACCGGGCGAGACGCGAGCCTTCCGTATGCCCTTCGATGCCATTCCGGGCGGCTGGAATAACCAAATGCCGCAATTGGTGATTGCCCGCATCGAGTTTGCCTGATGGCCCGGATTCTGGTGGTGGAAGACGACACCAGCCAGCTCGAAATACGTAAACAGATTCTGGAGCATGCCGGCCATGAAGTGATTACCGCGCAAGATGCGTCCCAAGCGCTGGAGCGCTGGCAGGGGTGTCCTATCGTGGTGATGGATCTGCGGCTTCCGGAAACTGGGGACGGCCTGCGGTTGATTCAAGGTATCGCGGGGAAGGCCCGGATCATCGTGCTGTCGGGCGGCGAAGTGGATCCCGATCTGCCGGTGGACGAGTTCCTTACGAAGCCTTGCCCATCGAAGCGGCTGCTCGAGACGATCGAAAAATGGGCGCGCTCAGCAAGCTGATGCCGGCTGCGAGCGTGGCGAGCGAAATCCACTGGGTGTAGGAGAGCCCCAAGTGCAGGCCCTGCTCGTGGAAGCGGAAGAACTCGATGAGGAAGCGCGCGCTCGAATAAAGCGCGAGATACCAACCGAGAATGGCGCCCGAGGTGTGCGCCTTGCCGATTCGATAATACAGGAAAGCGAAAATCGCAGCATCGGCGATGCACTCGTAAAGCTGCGTGGGATGCAATGGAATGCCCAAGGGCACGCCGGTCAGATCGGCTGCCTGCGGGTTGTGGAACGTCACGGCCCAGGGCACATGCGTCGCGGTGCCCCAACAGCATCCGGCTGAAAAACACCCGATGCGTCCGATGGATTGGCCGAGCGCGATCCCGGGCGAGAAGACGTCGCAGGTGGCGAGGATCGGCAGATGCTGCTGGCGCATGTAGAGGATGGCGGTGACGAACGCGACAAGGAAACCGCCTTGATAAACCCCCGCGGCTTGCAGCGTACTGAGCGAGAACAGCGATCGCGGATCGTTCCAATAGGTTTGGAAATCGAACAGGATCATGAACAGCTTGGCGCCCGCCAGCCCGGCGAGCGCACAATAGATGGCCAGGTTGGTTACCAGCTCGTTCGGAAGACCAGCCCGCTTCCCCAGACGGATGGTCACCCACGAGCGCAGCCAAAAATCCGATGGCCACCAGCGTTCCGTAGGTCGGAATAAAGAAACTACCGATCGATATTAGCTTCGGAAGCATGGCTTACTTTTCGCTCCTTGGCCCACCACATGTCGAGCAGCAGCAGGCAAGCGCCAACGGTGATGGCGCTGTCGGCGATGTTGAAGGCCGGAAAATAATGCGAGCCGGCGTGGACTTCGACAAAATCGGTCACCGTACCGTTGACAATTCGATCATACAGGTTTCCGAACGCGCCGCCCAGAATGAATCCCAGCGCAATGCGAAGAACCCAGTCGCGTTGGCTGGCGGACCGCAGCAGCATGGCGGAAATCGCGATCAGCACAGCCGAGGAAAATCCGATGAGCAAAACGTCGCGCCAGACGCCCGTAAGCGTGGCGAGCATGCCGAAGGCGATACCCGGATTTTCGGTGTGGACGATATTGAAGAGGCCAGGAATAACGCTGACAGTATCGTCGGACGAAATGTTGGTCCTGATGAGGCCCTTGCTGATACGGTCCAGCAACACCACGACGGCGGCGATCAGGAAAGGAAGCAGCCGTCGACGCATTACTTGATTGCGCCGCTGCACGGCGCGCAAATGGTCGGGAATTCCGGATCGCTGCCGACATCCAGCGTGTATTTCCAGCAGCGCTCGCATCTGACACCGTCGGCAGGCTGGACTTCGACTGAAACGCCGTTTTCAGTTCCCTGCTCCAATCGTACTTGGGAGACAATGAACAACGCCGGAAGATCGGACTCGTACTGAGCGAGCAGCGGGTGAAGATCGGAGCCGGCCGTCAATACCACTTTGGCTTCCAGCGATTTACCGATCTTTTTCTCCTCTCGCGCCACTTCGAGCACTTTCAAAACCTGATCGCGGACCAGCATCAAGTTGTCCCAATGAACCAGGCGTTCCCGTTGTAGCAGGGTGATCCCCTGGGTCATTTCACTCGGTTCGGGCAACAAGACGAGATGCACGCTGTCGGGGCTGCCTGCCGGTTTGCATAAGTAGCCCCAGACTTCTTCGCAAGTGAAAGACAACACCGGCGCGAGCAGACGAACCAGAGCGTAGGTGATCCGATAAAGAGCGGTTTGAGCGGAACGGCGCGAGAGGGAGCGGGCACCGGCGGTATAGAGACGATCCTTGACGATATCCACCCAAACGGCGCTCAGATCGGTGGTAGCGAAATCGTAAAAGGCCCGGTAGACTTTATGGAATGCATATTCGTCGTACCAGACACGGCATTTTGCGACTAATTCTTCGGCTTTCAGCAGAATCCACTGGTCGACTTCGGCAAGATTATCGCCGGGCACAGCATCCAGCTCCGGATTAAAGTCGTATAGATTGCCGAGTGCATTCTTGAAGACCTTATTGCGAAAGTTTTTGTAGGCCTCGCTGACCCTTTCGAGGATAGTGTTCGAAAGGCGAACGTCTTCGACGAAATCGACCGAAGACACCCACAAGCGCAGCACGTCGGCGCCGTGTTTGGAAATCACTTGCTCCGGCTCGACGCCGATGCCGAGCGACTTCGACATAGCGCGGCCTTTATCGTCGAGCGTCCAGCCATTGGTGGCACACTCGCGATAGGGCGCTGCGCCCTTCAGTGCGACGCCAACGAGAAGCGAGCTGTGGAACCAGCCGCGATATTGATCGCCGCCCTCTAAATACATATTGGAAGGCCACGGGAGCCCGCTTTCCGGAGTGAGCACGGCGAGGTGACTGGAGCCGGAATCAAACCAGACATCGAGAATATCGCTTTCTTTGCGAAACTCGTGCCGGCCGCACTTTGCGCAGTAGACGCCAGAGCCAATCAGCTCCGCGGCTGATCGGTCATACCAGACGTCGGCGGTATGTTCACGGAAAAGTTCCACCACGCGATCGAGAACCTTTTTGTCCGTCATCGGTTCCTGGCAAGTCTCGCAATAGAACGCGATGATGGGAACGCCCCAGACACGCTGGCGCGAAATGCACCAATCGGGCCGGGTGGCGATCATGTTGGACATACGCTCTTCGCCCCAGGATGGCATCCACTTCACATCCTTAATGGCTTTGAGCGTGCGGGCGCGCAGATCGTTTCGATCCATGCCGACAAACCATTGTTCGGTGGCGCGGAAGATGGTCGAATTGTGGCAACGCCAGCAATGCGGATAGCTGTGCTTGATCTTCTCCTCGCCCAGCAGCGCGCCAGACGATTTCAAGAGCTCGCTGACGATGGGGTTCGCCTGCCAAACCGTTTTTCCGATGATCGATTCGGGAAGGCGGCCAGCCGCACCTTCGGCGTGATAGAACTTGCCGGCGGGATCAACCGGGCAATAGATGGGCAGTCCATACTTGACTCCGACGTCGAAGTCCTCCTGGCCGTGCCCAGGCGCCGTGTGAACCGCGCCGGTTCCCTGCTCGAGCGTAACGTGATCGCCCAAAACGCCGAGCGAATCGCGATCGAGAAACGGATGGCGAAAAATGGCGCCTTCGAGCTTCGCACCAGGGAAGGCAGCGATCACTTTGGGAGCCGTCATCTCTGATGTGACCCAGCCGAGCTTCTCGGCCGTCACTTTCAACAACTCGAGCGCGACGATATAGACTGCATCACCAACTTCGGCAGCCACGTATTCGAACTTCGGATGATAGGCGATGCCGACATTGGCCGGGATGGTCCAAGGCGTTGTGGTCCAAATGAGGCCGTAAACATTGCGTCCGGCGAGCGCGGGGTCGATTGCACTCGCCTCCGACGTCAGAGCGAAGCGCACCCAGATGGACGGACTGGTGTGATCCTCATATTCGATCTCAGCCTCGGCCAGTGCGGTGCGATCATGCATACACCAGTTCACCGTCTTCAGACCTTTATATATGTAGCCGCGATCCAGAAAATCGACAAACGCGCCCGCGATCACCGCTTCGTACTGCGGGCTCATGGTGAGATAGGGATCCTGCCATTGGCCGAGGATGCCGAGGCGGATGAAATCGGCGCGCTGCAGGGCGACGTACTTCGCGGCGTACCTGCGGCACTCCGCGCGGATCTGCGCGGTGGTCATCTGAGCTTTGCGGGCCCCCAGCTCGTTGTCGACTTTAATCTCGATGGGCAAGCCATGACAATCCCAGCCGGGGACGTAGGGCGAATCGTAGCCCTCCATCGTCTTGAGCTTGACGATAAAATCCTTGAGGACTTTGTTGAGCGCGTGGCCCAGATGAATGTTGCCGTTGGCGTAAGGCGGCCCATCGTGCAGCACATACATGGGGCTGCCTTTGCGCGCGGCGCGAATCTTCGCGTAGAGGCCCCCGGTATCCCAGCGAAGCAGCGTCTTGGGCTCCATCTGAGCCAGATTCGCCTTCATCGGGAAATCGGTTTTGGGCAGATTGACAGTTTTCTTGACGTCCACGCTTGCGGCACCCATGGGGATACTTTCATCGTAGCGGATTAGCCGTTGGCAGGTTGGCTTCCTGATCCGTTCTTAAGAGGTGGCGCGTGTTGTGGCGCACGCACTCGTGCGTGCTGCGTTCACACTCGTGTGAACGATTGCTGTGTTGGCACGATTGCCAACACGGCACGCACGAGTGCCCCGGGCTTATGGGTGGATTACGGCCATCTGCACGTCTCAATACTCCCTGCTACGATTGTGGAATCCCGCCTTATGACGAACCCGTTCCGCTACTATCTTCGCGTCCGCTATGGGGAATGCGACGCCCAGCGTGTGGTCTTCAATCCGCGCTGGGCCGAGTACGTCGACATTTGCAGCACTGAGTTCTTTCGAGCGATCGGATTTGGTGAGGCGCTGGCGAGCGGCGCCTTCGATTATCAAGTGGTCAAGTTGACGATCGAGTGGAAAGCGCCGGCCCGTTTCGATCAGGTGATAGAGCTATCCATGTACACGGCCAAGCTAGGCCACACATCGTTCACGGTGGTCACGGAGTTTCGCATTGCCGGACAGGAGCGAATCATTTGCAGGGCTGAAACGGTCTACGTGAACGTCGCTTCGAAGACCCTCACGAAGTTGCCGCTGTCTCCAGAAGTCCGCGCCGCTTTGGAAGCGGGTGCGCCGGGAAAAACAGTGGATCACGCAAACTGGGCGGCATCCTGACGCGTGTGTAGCGCGATCTAGTGAGGCAAAGAAGTGTTCCGCGGGGGCCATTCGGGCCAGCGGTTTCCCGCCGTGGCTTCGATCGCAATGGGGCCGGTCAGAGAAAAACCAGGAACAAAGCCGGGTGGCACGGGCCGTGACGGCGGGGGCGGTTGATGATCCACCGTGGTAGTACACCGAAGTTCGTTCCATCCTACGTGAGCCGTGACGTGCTTGTAGAACGTAGGCAGCTCGCCGTCGCCCCAGTCTTCGTGGAGGATATTGAACTTCAGGATGCCACCCTCGATCTCGAAATCGTCCAATGCCGCCATGGTGTAGGGGTTGTCACAAGTTCCGCAGACCATTCCACGAAGCTTGTTGCCAACCTTGCGAATGATGAAGTATTGCTTGGGCGCACCTACGCCAAAACCGAGCCAGACTCCGATAACATCTTTCTCCGTCAGCGACGACTTCCACGGGCCAGGCTGAATGTAGCGCGGCCGCGGAGCTCCCACGCCTTGCTGGTTGATGGCCACGGCGGGAACCGGAGGAGCCTTGGGAAGTCTGGACACAATGACCGGCAGCGGGTCCGGTCCACGGGGATCCTTAATGAGGATGTGCTCAAACCTGACGCCGCCCGAAGCGCCACTGACGCCGGTCACCATCAACTTTCCGTCATGAAATCGGGCTGTCGCATGGTCCTGATACGCGGCGCTGCCGTCCGCGTTCACGTGCGTCACCACGAAAGTTATGCCATCCGCGCCGAATTTGCCATCGACAAAAGCCAGCGTTGTCGCATCCGCGCAATACGTGCAATAGATGCCTCTGACCATATCGCCGCGGATCGAGAATTCATAGGTGTGTGGCTCACCCTGATCGGTTCTCCAACCGCCGCGATAATCGTCGGCGTCATTTGTCTGGGCGGCCGCATGCACCAAGGCCCACGCCGCCAGGAACAAAACCAACCGCCCACTTCGGATCATAGAATCAGGCAACCTTGTATTGGATTCGTTGCTGTCTTTCATGCTAACCGTAAAGCGCGGCAAGCGGTGTTTACATCTGAAAAACCGCGCGGGGGCTATTGCCGGCGGTGCCCCACACCGTTTCGACTTCCGAGAGTGGAAACACTTTCGTCGCTATGGCAAAGCCGGCGGTTACGGCCGCTTGCATCAACTGTTCCACGGATTTTATCAGGCGATCGATGGGAATGCTGCCGATGCCGCTTCCCATCAGTTCGATTGCCGATGAACGCAGGGCCGCACTCGGCAACGTAATATTCGGGCCGCTCACCGAACCAATCTGGACGAAACGGATCGGCACGGCATCCTTCCCCGCCTTGGCGCCTGCGATGATCACTCTCTCCGCGCTTGCTCCCCATAGATAGTCCAAAACAACATCGATTCCGCCGCGGAATTGCGCTTGTAAAGCATCCTGAAACTCGTCGTCACCCTGGCTATTCAGGGACCCGAGCGGGATGGTTACATCCGCTCCTAAAGCCATCAGCGCTTCGAGCGCTTGCGTGTTCCGGCCCGTCGCGATCACTTTATTCGCGCCCATGTATTTCGCGATTTGCACCGCCAAACGGCCTGCTGTTCCCGTTGCTCCGTTCACCAGCACCGTTTCCCCCGCAGCTAATTTGGCGCGTTCCGTGAGAGCCGCCCAGGCCGACATTCCGGGATTGGCGAGGGCGGCGGCGGTCACGTCGTCCAGCGCGTCCGGCAACACGACACATTGAGAAAGCGGAACAACCGTTCGTTCCGACATGCTGCCAAATGGCTCTTTCGGCAGCGCAAAATAAACGCGGCGCCCGTCATCAAGGCGGCCGACACCGTCGATTCCCACAACAAACGGAAGGTTTTCAGACGAGCTATAGTGCTTGCCGGATGCCCTGCTTTTCACTACGTTACTGAGTGCGGCTGCCGATACTGAGACCCGGACATGGTCAGCCGTTGGAACCGGTTCCTGGAAATGATCGTATATGGGCGCTTTTCCAGCCTCCACCACCACCGCGGCTCTCATCTGTTTTGCCTCCTTCGATAGCGCGTCACTCCGATTTGAGAGAAGCCATGTCAATACAGAAGCGGTATTTCACATCGGACTTCAACAGTCTCTGGTAGGCTTCATTGACCTTCTGAATCGGGATGACTTCGACATCGGCAGTGATGTTGTGAGCGCCGCAAAAATCCAGCATTTCCTGAGTCTCGGGAAGTCCCCCGATATTAGAGCCGGAGAGACTGCGGCGGCCAACGATCAGGCCAAACGCGGAGACGCTCAGCGGTTTGGGCGGTGCGCCGACCATCGTGAGATTTCCATCGATGCCGAGCAGGTTGATATATGCGTTGATGTCGTGGTCGCCGGAGACGGCGTCGAGGATGAAATCGAAGCTGCCCGCGTGCTTGCTCATCTCAGCGGCATTGCGGGAGACGACGATCTCGTCCGCGCCAAGACGGAGCGCGTCCTCCTTTTTGCCGGGCGAGGTGGTGAACACCACCACGTGAGCTCCGAGCGCGTGAGCGAATTTCACGGCCATGTGGCCCAGTCCGCCGAGACCCACGACGCCCACCTTCTGGCCTTTTGTGACGCCCCAGTGGTGCATGGGTGAGTAAGTTGTGATGCCGGCGCAAAGCAGCGGCGCGGCCCCGGCCAGATCAAGATTCGAAGGGACGCGCAGCACGAAGCGTTCATCGACGACGATACTGTCCGAGTAGCCACCATACGTCATGCCGCCCAGATGCTTATCCGGGGAGTTGAAGGTGAGCGTCAGATTCGGGCAGAAATTCTCAAGCCCAGCTTGGCAGCGGGGGCAGGTGCGGTCCGAGTCCACCAGGCAGCCGACCGCAGCAAGGTCGCCGGGTTTGAACTTAGTAACTGCCGAGCCGACCGTGGTAACGCGCCCGACGATCTCATGGCCAGGGACAATCGGATAAACCGTGGGCATGAACTCGCTCCATTCGTTACGGACCGCATGCAGATCGGAGTGGCAGATGCCGCAGAACAGGATTTCAATCTGTACGTCGTGTTCAGCGGCATCGCGCCTCGCAATTTTCGTGGCGGCAACTGGCGACGTAGCGCCGGCGGCCGCATAAGCTTTGGTCTGATACATGAATGATGCTCCTATTGCTTTCTTATCGGCCCTTCGTCAGGCCTGGTATTGTTCGTTGCTGACGTGTTCCATCCAGTCGACCACCTTACCGTCGAGCTTTTCCTGGATGGCAATATGTGTCATCGCGGTAGTTGGTTTGGCGCCGTGCCAGTGTTTCTCGCCAGGCGCGAACCAAACCACATCGCCCGGCCGAATTTCCTCAATGGGACCGCCCCAGCGCTGTGCCCAGCCACAGCCGGCCGTAACGATGAGGGTTTGTCCCAGCGGATGGGTATGCCACGCGGTCCGTGCACCCGGCTCGAAAGTGACGCTGGCGCCCTGAACAAATGCGGGATCGGGCGCCTGAAAAAGCGGGTCGATACGTACGGTGCCGGTGAACCATTCCGCTGGTCCCTTGGCGGAAGGCTGCGATCCAACTCTTTTGATATCCATTCTCTTCACCTTTTCTCCGTGATAGGAATTAGAGGCCAGTCATCCGCTCCAGTCTTTCGGGATACCGCGCCCCTTGCACCGTGATCTTAGAGGCGGCACGCTCGATGTCGGCGAGATCGTCTGGAGTGAGTTCCACCGAGAGCGCCCCGTTGTTTTCATCCAAGCGATCGAGTTTTGTGGTTCCCGGAATGGGGACCATCCATGGCTTCTGGGCAAACAGCCAGGCGAGAGCGATCTGGGCCGGTGTCGCCTTCTTTCGTTCGGCGATGCTTGTGAGCAGATGGATCAGCGCCTGATTGGCCTGAAGAGCGTCGGGCGTGAAGCGTGGCAGGGTGCTGCGAAAGTCGGTGCTTTCGAACTTCGCGTTTTCGTCGATCTTGCCGGTGAGAAAGCCCTTGCCCAGAGGGCTGTATGGAACCAGGCCGATGCCGAGTTCCTCCAGCGCCGGTATCACTTCAGCTTCCGGGCGCCTCCACCACAGCGAATATTCGTTCTGCAGAGCAGTGACCGGCTGAACCGCGTGTGCGCGGCGGATGGTCTGGACGCCTGCCTCGGAAAGGCCGAAGTGCTTCACCTTGCCTTGCTGAATCAAATCCTTCACGGCTCCCGCGACGTCTTCGATGGGCACGTTGGGATCAACACGGTGCTGATAGTAGAGGTCGATGACATCGGTCTTGAGCCGCTTGAGCGAGCCCTCAGCGGCCTGTTTGATGTGCTCCGGCCGGCTGTTGACGGCTAACGCTCCCGGCCGATGATCGCTGCCACTCAGATCGAATCCGAATTTGGTGGCGATCACCACTTGCTTGCGGACGGGAGCGAGCGCTTCACCCACCAGCTCTTCGTTCAGGAACGGGCCGTAGACCTCGGCCGTGTCGAAGAACGTGATGCCGCGTTCCACGGCTGTCCGCAGCAGAGATGTCATCTCTTGTTTGTCTTTGGGCGGACCGTAAGAAAAGCTCATGCCCATGCAGCCGAGCCCGATGGCCGAAACCTCCAGATTGCTTTTCCCCAGCTTGCGCGTTTTCATTGTTTCCCTTCCATATCGTTTCCTCTCATCTCCAGGTTAGAGGCGGGCGCGCTGGAAGCGGTATCCCGATCCTTCCGATTTATTGCCTATTCCTCTGGCATGGTTGATTTATGCACAGAGACAACGGTTATACTGAGGCTGGAGAAGGCGAAACCATTTCCATGAAACAGCGCGCTGGAGAGGCCTCACCGTTACGAAGTCCGGTTCACGAGTTGCGGATGGAGCTGGCTCGCAAGATTGCCTTGTTCGTTGGCGCCGGAGAGAACAGGGCAACCGATATTCCGGGGCTGACACTGCACCGGCGAACCGCGCCCACCGCGCCGTGCTCGATGGCCTACCAGCCGAGTGTGACCGTAATCGCCCAAGGGAGCAAGCGCGTAGAACTCGGCCGAAACATTTTCATCTATGATGCATCGCGGTTCCTGCTGACCTCGGTGGATTTGCCGGTCATCAGCCGGGTGATCGAGGCCAGTGAAAAGGTTCCCTGTCTGGCGCTGTCGCTTAAGCTCGAAATGTCCATGGTCCGGGAAGTTCTTAGCCGGGAGGAGATTCAGGTTGCCGAGGCCGCTGCTGACAGCCCCGGCATGGCGACCGGTGAGACGACGGCGGAATTTCTGAGTGCCTGCTGCCGGCTGGTGGACCTGCTCGACATGCCGCGGGACATTCCGTTTTTGAGTGGCCTGATTCAACGCGAGATCATTTACCGCATGCTGCGGAGCGCAGAGGGCGCGCGTCTTCGAGCGATCGCAACGCTGGGAGAACAAAGCCATCGGACGGCGAAAGCGATCGCCTGGGTGAAGGCGAATTACGCGCAGCCGCTACGGGTGGAAGATCTCGCCGAGATCGCTGCCATGGGCGTGTCCACGCTGCACCATCATTTCCGGATGCTGACCGCGATGAGCCCTCTGCAGTATCAAAAGCAGCTACGGTTGCAGGTAGCGCGGGGACGCATGCTCATGGATGGTCTGGACGCGGCGAGCGCGGCTTTTGAGGTGGGATACGAAAGCGCCAGCCAATTCAACCGCGAATACAGCCGTTTCTTCGGCCAACCACCGATGCGCGATATTCGCACGCTGCGCTCGCCGGGCGCTCCATCCTTGGAATCGGTCGGCAGCCGTCAGAGCGCTATCTGATCGCGAGACTAGCGCGTTTCGCCGGCACAGGCATGGTTTTCATCTTCTGCTGAAACTCCGGATACATGGTGTCGGCGCCGCCCAGCGTGGCGGCCAGCGGAAGATGGTATTTCGCGGCGAATTCGGCGACAAATGGATTCTCGCCGGGAAGAAAGTTCGGCACGGCGCCGCGCGGCTGATTCGCAATTTCAACCACGGATTCACACGGATAAAGCCAGTTTTGCCCCTCTTGGGGCGTGCGGTGAAAAACCTGTGTCCGTACAAACGGCTCGGTCAAAGTCACAGGGTCTGTCACTTCACTCACGTGCACCAGATAATCTCCATGCCGCATGAAGTGCTCGATCAAGGTGGCCTGATCGCTTTCCGGAAGACCGTTGCGTCTTAAATATCCTTCCTTCATGTGAGTGGTGTAGACCGTCAATGTGTTGCCATCCCAGTTACCGGTGGAGAACCCCATCCAGGTGTGCGCCGCAGCGGCGGGGGGATGCGGGCGGCCGTCCATCCAGATGGTTCGATTCTGTTCGTACGTGCTGATGTACATGCGGATGGATTGCAGCTTTTGCGCCTGATTGTCGCGCTCTTCCCAGATGCGGAGATTGAGTGGACCTCCCATGATGTACGGAGCCACGTGCACCTGGCATTGATGCTCGGGGACCGTCACGCGGGACGGGCTCCAGGCCAACCCTACCGCACGGGCTGCTTCGGTGATTGGAACGCCCAGGAAATCCGCAATGGCCGGGTTGCCGACGCTTTCCTCGTGCGGCTCAGGCGCCCAGGCGCCGCTTAGATCGATGCCAGGCTGCGCGTTGAACGAACCGGAATATTGCGCCAGGGCTCCGGGTGCTTGGACCAGGCCCGCAAAAATCAGGATCGATAAATATTTGTTCCGCATGATCTCATCTGCTCGCCGAAGCCATCAGGCTCCGGTAAATAGAACTCACAAAATTGGCGGCCGTTCCAGGCCCATCCTGAGCGCTCCAACGGGCGTCGTAATCTTTCGTGAAACCGGCGGTCTTGATCTGATCCCACGTCATTCCCTTCTTGATCGCATGCTGCACGCGGTCCCGCACGATGGTGACCATGTCGCGATATTCAACCACGTCGAACTCGTCGGAGATACGGCCGTGGCCCGGAATGATGTACGTCCCGCCCTCCTCTTCATGCTTGGGAACCGCGATATCGATGATGTTGTTGAGCGCATCGATCTCGCCCTGAATGCCGCCGCCGCGTTCCACGTCGATGAAAGGATAGCTATCCGTATTGAAGATATCGCCCGCTGCGATCACGTCAGAGCGGCGAAATATCACCAGGCTATCGCCATCGGTATGCGCCGCGGGTTGCCAGCGCGCAATCACGGGCTCTTCGTTAAAGAACACTTCCTTCTGACCGGAAACGTAGGTGTCCGTCGGCCAGGCATCGCCCGGCGCCGCCGCCTTTTGGCCGGTGGGAGCGCTCATCCGGTTCAAGACATTTTCGTGCGCAATGATCTGGGCGCCTTGCCCGGCATCGGCGATGTCGCCGGTGACATTGGCGCCGGTGATGGTTACTCCGATTTTGCGTAAGGCTGCATTCCCACCGGTCTGGTCGGGATGCGCGCAGGTGTTGATAATGTATTGCAGAGGCTTATCGGAGAGCTTGCGAACCGCGGCGATGAGCCTTGCGGAATCCTGCTCCAACCCGGTATTCACCAGCAGAACACCGGTGTCGCCGATCTGCACCGCGACATTCCCACCCAGCCCGTGGATCATATACACGTTGCCTTGAACGTGAATGGTTGTCAGGTCGCCTTCGACTCGATAATCGTCCCACGGGAACTGGTTCTTTTGCGCGAATACGAGCCCATCCATTGCGAAGACGGCAAGCGCGAAGACCGCGAGCGCGCCGGCTGTACTCGAAAACCACCCAATTTTCATTAACGTGTTCCTTCGACTCGTTTCCCTTCAGGACCACCCAAGCTTCTGAGCAGAGCCACCGTGCTGTCGTGCGGAACCGGCAAGGCGCCAAAGCTGTCTTTTCCCATGGCGATATCGAGAGGCGTAAACCCGGCTTTGGACCTGGCGTCAAGCTTCACACCATGTTCCACCAGGAATTTGACCAACAGGTCTGACCCGCGGTTGGCGGCTCCGTGCAGCGCATTCTCGCCCTTGGCATTAGTCTGATTCAGATCTAGACCTTGAGCGATGCAGATTTCGAGCGCTTCTAGCGCCTCGGCCTCTGTTCCACGAGTGTTCTTGTCGCGATAACCAATACCGGCGGAGATCAGCAGCGCGTTGTTGCCGTCCTTGGTCGTCAGCTTGGCATCGGCGCCGGCCACGAGCAGGAGCCGCATGGTGGCCGCATCGCCCGATCGGGCAGCGCGCATGAACGGCGTGGTACCCTCGTCCAGCCCGGCATCGCCGTAGTCCATTCCACTGCGGCCGGGAAGATTATGCGTCAACTTCGCATTCACATTCGGATGGCGCGCCAGGATGGCTTGGATCAATTCGAGGCTCGGAAGCGGGTCCATCTCTTTGCGCATGGGCAGCGCGGACCAGTCTTCATCCCGCGCGTCGATGGCGGCATAAAGCGCCGCGCGTCCTTTCACATCCGACACGTTCGGATCCGCGCCGCGGTCCAGCAGGAACTTCGCGAACGTGTACTGCTTATTCATGATGCCTACCACCAGGCCGCTGGTGCCGTCCACGTCGGTCTGATTGATGTCCACTCCGGCATCCAGCATCACCTTGGCGGTTTCCATATCGCCCTCGCGCGCGGCAAATAGAAAGGCCGTCAAACCGCCCCGGGAGATGGGAGAAATGGACGACGCAGTGCTGAGTTTGGGAATTTTGGTTTCACGGTACGAAGATTGAATCTTCCAATCGGCGCCGTGTTCGAGCAGCGCCTTCACCACCTGGGGATGGTGTTCGGACGCGGCCCACATGAGCGCGGTCTGGTTCCGATAAGCTTCCCTGGCGTTGGCATCCGCGCCATGGCTGAGCAGTATGTTCACCGCATCCAGATTGCCCGCGCGAGAGGATGTCATCAGGACCGTTTCGCCATCGGCCGTGGTGCGCGTGTTCGGATCGGCGCCCGCTTTAAGCAACTGTTCGACGATCGCGGGGTTGCCCAGAGCCGCAGCTTCGGAGAGCGGAGTGGCGCCGTAACGATTCACTGCTTTCGCGTCAGCCCCATCTTTGAGCAGCAGCCCGACGGCTTCGGCGTCATTCCAATGTGCCGCCCAGTGCAGCGCCGTGGTTCCGTCTCTCTGAGGGGCATTGACCGCCGCGTGTTGCTTCAACAAGCTTCGCAACGCAGCAGTATCGCGATTTTGAACCGCATCGGCGACTTCGGTACCTGCAGCGAAGCAGGCTTGGCCGGCCAACGTCACCAGCAGTATGCCGTAAAGTGTTTTCATTGGTGATCCTCCGATCACAGCTCGGTCAACAGCCCGGTGCTATCGCCAACGCGCTCTTGGGGAACGCCGGCCTTGTCGAGGATGGTCAGCAGGAGATTCGCCATCGGCGTGCCCTCCGGGTATTTCAGGTGCCGTGCGCCCTTCATTCTTCCAGCCGCTCCGCCGGCCACCATGACGGGTAAAGGCGCGTGATTATGCACGTTGCTGTTGCTCATGCCGCTGCCATAAAGAATGAGCGAATGATCCAGCAGGTTGCCGTCGCCATCCGGCGTGGCTTTGAGTTTTCCTAGGAAATAGGCCATCAGGCTCACGTGATAGGTGTTGATCTTGGTCAGGTTTTCCAGGCGCTCCGGATTATTCTGATGATGTGACGCCGGATGGAAACCTTCCGAAATCCCGAGCATCGGGAAGGTCCGATAGCTGACCTCGCGAGCCATCATGAAGGTGGAGATGCGCGTGATGTTGGCCTGGAAGGCCAGCGCCATCAGATCGAACATCAACTTGGAATGTTCCTGGTGATCGTCCGGAATGCCCATGGGCGAGGTTGGCACCGCCAGCGTGGAATTCGCATTCTGTTTTTCGGCCAGTTGGATGCGCCGCTCGATTTCGCGAACGGTGTCCAGATACTCAGCCACGCGATTGCGATCGCTCGGTCCGAGATTGCCTTCCAGATGACGAACCTGGCCCATCACCGCGTCCAGAATACTGTGCTGTTCTTCGATGCGCTCCAGGCGCTCCGTGGAATTGGCGCCGTCACCAAAGAGACGCGTGAAAACTACCCGCGGGTTAATCTCCATGGGAAGCGGAGTGGTCGGAGTGCGCCAGGAAATCGTATTCATGTAGGCGCAACTGAATCCCACGTCGCAAGAGCCCACCAGACCGCTGAAGTCTTCCGTCGCCAGTTCGAGCGATGGCAGGGGCGTCTGCTGGCCGATCTGCCGCGCCGCGATTTGATCGATGGTTACGCCCGCCTGGATGTCGGCGCCGTCGGTGCGTTTGGGGTGAACCCCATTGAGGAAAACAGCAGGAGACCGGGTATGATCGCCTCCGTTATCGCCGGGCCCGCCCGGCGCGGCCATCTTGTGCGCCAGATTGGTGACCACCACCACCTGGTCCTTGTATGGCTCAAGGGGAGCCAGCGTCCGCGAGATTTTGAAATTGGCGCCTTCACTCTCCGGCGTCCAGTTGGCCATCACCGCGCCATGCGGAATAAAGCACAGCCCCAGCTTCATCTCCGGATTCGCCGCGGTTTTGGCAAGCGGGGTCTGAGCGGGAACCATCGAATCCAGCAATGGAAGCGATAGCGCCGTTCCCAAGCCTCGCAATACTGTCCGGCGAGAAATATGTTTCTTGGTGATCAGTCTCATGTTGCGGTTCCTTATCTCGACGCGTCGCTGTTTGAACTGCCCGCCGCGCCCGCAGTCTTGGTTTTCATTTCGAACGGGACGCTCTCAACAGTTCCAAGCACCAGCGATGAAAAACGAAAATCGTGATCGCCTGCATCCTGCACGATCTTGCGGACTGCCGGCATATCGTAATACTGCACGCCGCGGCCGAGCGCATAGGTCAAAAGCTTCTCGGTCATCACGCCGACGAATACGTCTGGGTGGTCTGCCAGCATCTTGCGCAGCGCCACCGGGCCATCTACCTGGGCGCCATTGTATAGCGTGCCGGAAGGGTCGATCCGAGTGCCATCGTCCATGCTGCGCCACTGACCAACGGCATCGAAATTCTCGAAGGCAAAGCCGATGGGGTCCATCACTTTGTGGCAGCCGGCGCAAACCGCATCGGCGCGATGCTGCTCCATGCGCTCGCGCAGCGACAGCGGCTTTCCATCGCCATTTTCTTTGAGCGCTGGTACGTTGGGCGGCGGCGGAGTGGGCGGGATTCCGAGCAGATTTGTGAGAATCCACTTGCCGCGTTGCACCGGCGAGGTGCGATTCGGATATGAGGTCACGGTAAGAATGCTGCCCTGACCAAGCAACCCGCGCCGGTCTTCCGTCGTTAACGTCACGCGCCGGAACTGGCTACCGTAGACGTTCGGAATTCCATAATGGCGCGCCAGACGTTCATTGACGAAGGTATAGTCGGCGTTCAGCAAATCCATCGCGCTGCGATCCTCCCGCACCACGCTCTGGAAGAACAGCTTGGTTTCCTCGCGCATGGCCTGGCGCAGGTTGTCGTCAAAATCGGGAAAGATTTGCGGATCGGGCGACGCGTTCTTTAGGTTCCGCAAGAAAAGCCACTGCTCCGCGAAATTGTCCACCAGCGCATCGGCACGGCCGTCCGCCAGCATTCGCTTCACTTGCTGCTCCAGCACAGCGTGCTCGTGTAACTTGCCCTGCTCCGCGATTCTGAGCAGTTCGTCGTCGGGCGGGCTGCTCCATAAAAAGAATGCCAGGCGCGAAGCCAGAGCCACGTCACTCAACTGATACACCGCGCCAACCCCGACATCGGGGGGATCCGGCTCAAAACGAAACAGGAACTCGGGACTGGTCAGAATGAACTGCAGCGCCGATTCGATTCCGGCGTCAAAGCTGCCATTGCCATTGCGACGCCGCTGATAAAAGCTGAGCGGCGTTTCGAGGTCGCCGTCTCGAAGCGGCCGGCGATAAGCTTGCCGCAGCAGCGTGGTGAGGATCTTGCGGGCACAAGGCAGCTCGTCCTTTTGATTTTGCGGAGTACAAACGAAAATCTTCGCCCGCGATGGCGCATTGCCGGGGCCGGTTGGATTGAGCGGTCCTTCCACGGTCAGGCGGTCCACCGAAGGGTCGCCCATGATGTCCAAGCCGTCAATGGTGGTTCTGAGGAAGGGCTTGATCAGCTCGTCTTTCTCGGCGTGGCTCCTGAGGATGGTCGATGCGGTGATCACATGCGGGCCCGCCTTCAGGGGAAGGCGCACCGTGAGCTGCTTGTCGAGTTCGGCTCCGAAGACCCCGGGATTTGCGGTCATCCTGAGAAATTCGTCGTGCCCGCCCGCCGTTACCAGCCGCGCCTGATTTCCGTCCACACTGATCTCGATCTGATGGGCATCCTCCATGCCCCGCATCAGGTCGAACGTATTCCGCCACAGCCGGAGCTTGATCACGTATTCAGCGTCCAGCGGAGCATAATGGTTTACCAAAATGCCGCCGCGCGTTCCGAGCGGCAGCCCCTCAATGTGCTGATCCTGGGAAAGATCGGGCCGGACGCGATAAGTGCTGGTGGCCGGAGCGATACTCATGTCGCCGATGGCTTCGCGGCTGATGTTCCATGAGGCGGAAAGATAGCGCTCCATGAGCGAAGGCGACATGCGCAGAACGTCGGCGATGTTGTCGAAGCCGCTGCTTTCGTCATCGGGAGGGAGCAATGCGCCGGCATCCACATCCAGCGCCACCAGGTCGTGCATCGCATTGGCGTACTCGGCGCGATTCAGCCGGTGCATCGCCGAATGCCCGGGATTCGGCTTCGCGGCGGCCGCGCGATCCAGCCAAGTTTCAAGAAAAGTCGCCAGATTGCCCGCTGCGGCTTGATCCGGATGCGGCACTCCCTGCGGCGGCATGGAGCCGGTGCGCAGTTTGCGAATCACTTTTTCCCAGGTTTCGGCAGCGGCGGGAACGTTATTCAGGTCGGCATCCTGCAAAGAAAGACCGCCTGTACGCAGCTTCGCGCTATGACAGGTAATGCAATATTTGTTCAGGACGGCCTGCGCGGCGGGAGTATCCTGCTGCGCTAGAGCGACAGCCGCGCTCGCGCCTACCGTCACCGCCCATAGCAGTAGATCGCGAGATTTTCTCACGTTTGCCTCAGGAAACCATTGTATCGCTCGGCTGCATGCAAGAGAACGGCTGATTTTGATCCTTATTATCAGTTACGCTGATTGGCCTTATTTCGGATACGGAATCTTCACCAGGCGGTCGCCCTGGAATGCGCCCAGGTAAATAGAATCGCCGACCCTCAAAGCCGAAGATACGCCGCCGATCAACGGCTCGTGGGTGGCGGAATCAAAGATGGGGCGGGCGGACATTTTCGCGGGGTCGATCTCCGCAACGCCGAAGCCCTGGATACAAGGTCTGCCGCTGCCTTCCGGACAATCGCCGCGCGCGCCCTTCACCCCAGCCGCGAGCAGGAGGCCGTTTTTCGTCCAAGTGAGATTGTCGGGCAGGAAGTCGACTTTTACCATGCCGATCACTTTGCCGGCCTCAAGGTCGTACTTAAATACCTGGCGTCCGGAGAATTCATTGATGTAGATGTAGCGGCCGCGTGCGTCGGCCACCACGCCGTTGGGATAGCGGATGCGCGTCTCCGGTAGTTCTGATTCGCCTTTGCCTGGAGTCCAGCGCGCCACATAGCCCGTTACGGTACCGCCGAACGGACCTCCGGTTCCTCCCGACGACAGTCCCGTCGGATAGGTGCCGACAAAGCCGCCATCCGGAAGAATGGCGACGTCGTTATAGTCATGCGCCGCAACCTCGCAGCCATGCCACACCAGAGCCCAACCCGCTTGAGACGCCCGCTTCAGTTCGTACATCTCGATGGATTGCCGTCCGCCATGGTTGACCACATAAAGCGCCCAGACACCGTTCTTCCGTTTCGCCAGCGATTCGCCATGCGAGACCAGTGCGTCGCCAATGGGGCCGGGGCAAGCAGGATCGCCCCAGGTTTTATCCGGTTCGTTCGTCACCGCCATTTTGCTGAACGTCTTCTTCGCGATATCGTAGAGCGCCATGCCCGCGCCGGTGGTTCCGCTGCGGCCCTGGTTCACAAATTGAGTGGCGATCAGATATTTGCCATCGGGCGTGACTTCCAGGTCTTCGGGATTATGCGTCCCGCACAGCACCTCGATATCGCCGTGGACGCCACAAGTCGCGAGCGGTGGTCCAGTTGGTTGGGGTGGCTGCTGTGCCCAGGCGGCGCCAGCTAGCGCGAGCGCAACGAAAAGAACGAGTGGTGTGTTGGTATGGAATCGCATAGCTTCCTTGCAGGGCTGATTCTATCGCAAGTGACGCGCCGATCCGCGTGCGGGCCGAGCTGGCATCGGCACTCAGCGCTGGCTCAAGTTCTCCACCACCGAGCGGAGTGCATCCATGAGGGCGGCGCGCGCACTCGGGCTCACCCCAGCCATGGCTTCTTCGACCACGCCCAGCATGGCGGCCCTCACGCGTATCAGCCGTGACCTGGCCTTGGCGGTGAGCGATATAAGTTGCGCGCGTCCGTCAGAAGCATTGGCGGTGCGCCGTACTATGCCGTCGCGCTCCATGCGAGCCAACAGGGCCGTCATGGTTGGCTGCTCGATTTCCACTCGCCGCAGGAGATCTTTCTGCAGCAAAGGCCCGCCCTCTGCCAGGGCGAAGACCACAGGCAGGTAAGCCATGCCAAACCCATGTGGCCGCAAGCGTTCTTCGAATCGCCGCATGATCAACCGGGAAGCGTGGTTAATCCAAAAGGTCGGTGCCGATTGCGGCGCCCAGCGAGGGTTGCTTTCTTTTTTCATAGCATGCTATATTGATTTCACCATGACGCTCACCAGGAAGCAAGCCGGAAGCATGCCACCCAAAACCAGCGCGGACTTTGACTCGGCATATCGCCTTCCGTTCACACCCTGGGGGGACTTCCGCATCCCAACGGAGATTGTCGAATTGATTGCCGACAAAGCTCCCCGGCGCGTTTTGGAACTGGGTTGCGGCTTGGGGAGATTCTCTCGCTATGTGGCCCGGCAGGGGATAATCACCACGGGAATCGATTTTTCGCCGGTGGCAATTGCCAAAGCGCGAACGAACGCTGCGCGGGACCGGCACAGGCCCGAATTCATAGTCGGGGATGTCACCCAACTGGACGATGTGCATGACCCGTTCGACGTATCCTTCGACGTTGGATGTTTTCACTGCCTCGATTCCGCGGGACAGCGAAAGTACGCTTCAGAAGTGCTTCGTTTGTTGACGCCCGGAGGGACACATTTGATCTGGGCGCTGGATGATTCCCCGGGCGGGCCGCGGCTGACTCCCTCCGCGATCGAAGAGGTCTTCACGCCCGGGTTTCAACTTAGCCGCGCGCACAAAAGCAGACGGCGGCTGGGCCGGTCCCATTGGTACTGGCTGCAGACCCAAATAGCGGACACTACGATACAATCGCGTTCGACATGCTGATGCTTCGGAAACTGGCCGCTCTTGGGCTCTTCGGCTGGGCCGTGCCGCTATTCGCACAGGTGCAGAACTTCAAGCCTGTAACCCAGCAAATGCTCGAGAGCCCCAGCCCGGACGATTGGCTGATGTACAGCCGGACTTATGACGCGCAGCGCTTCAGTCCGCTGAAACAGGTGACTCGCGACAACGTCGGCCAGCTTCGGATGGCCTGGAGCCGGGGTTTGCCCTCGGGACAAACCGAGACCATTCCACTGGTCCACGACGGCGTGATGTATGTCGTGGCGCCGGGCGCAATGGTGCAGGCATTGGATGCGGCCACCGGCGACTTGCTCTGGGAATACAAGCGCAAAGTTCCAGCGGGCGTAGCGGCTATGGCTCGCACCAAGAATCTGGCGATCTTCCAGGATGTCGTGCTCTACACGGCGCCGGATAGCTACGTGGTTGGATTGGACGCGAAAACCGGCGAGCTGCGCTGGGAATCGAAGACCGATGGACGCGGGCACACTTCAGGCCCAATTGTCGTGGAAGGAAAAGTGATTTCGGGCGGCGCCTGCGCGGGAAACAGAAGTAACTGCTACATCGCCGCTCACGATGCGTTGACGGGGAAAGAAGCGTGGCGATTTTACACCACGCCGGCGCCAGGCGAACCGGGTGATGAAAGCTGGGGCGGCGCTGCCATCGACAAACGCCAGGCATCCACATGGGGCTTGCCGGGCACCTACGATCCCGTCCGCAAACTCACCTATTGGGGCGTTGCGAATCCAATGCCCGACCAACGCATGTCGCGGCACGACGGGAATCCGGATGCTGTTTCGAGAACCGCACCGTCCGACCTCTACAGCAATTCGACGGTGGCGCTGGATCCGGCCACGGGCAAGCTCGCCTGGTACTACCAGCATCTGCCGGGCGACGATTGGGATTCCGATTACACGCACGAGCGAACGCTGTTGCGGACGCAATTCAATCCCGATCCAAAATTCGTGAAATGGATCAATCCGAACATCCAGCGCGGCGAAGAGCGCGACGTCGCGGTTACGGTTGGCGAGGCAGGCGGCGTTTTCGAACTGGACCGCGGCACCGGCCAGTTTCTTTGGGCCACGCCATTCCCATTTGACGATCCCAAGTTCGTGATCTCCGATATCGATGTGAAGACCGGAAAGACCAGTATCAACTGGAACCAGGTTTTCCAGAAGCCGGGCGAGCGCCACGTGGTCTGCTACTGGAACACGCGCAGCTATTGGCCGACGGCCTACGATCCGGAAACCAACTCGCTCTACGTTTCCTATATCGACAACTGCCGCGATCTGACGCTGGATGGTCCAGCGGGGCGAGGAAGTTGGAGCGTGATTCCACGCCCTGGTTCCGATCCAAACGCGCTAACGGGTTTGGCCAAAATCAATCTCTCTACTGGTGAAATGTTGCGCTTCGATGTAGGTCGTGCTCCTGGTAACGGTGCCATGCTGGCCACCGCGGGCGGCTTGATTTTCCACGGCGACATGAGCCGCCGGTTCCGGGCCTTCGACGCACGCAATGGAAAGCAGCTTTGGGAGACCATCGTCGGCGGGAACGTTTCGGTGAGCACCATCACCTACTCGGCCAAAGGCAAGCAGTATATCTGTGTGATGACGGGCGACAATCTGAAGGTGCCCGAGTTGTCGAAAGAAGTGCCGGAGTTGAGAGTGCCAACCGGAAACAATGCCATCTATACGTTCGCGCTGCCATAATGCGCGCCGCAAATAGGAGGAAAATTTGAATCGCCGCGGCTTTCTTAGCGCAAGTCTGGGCGTCGCCGCGAGGCTCGCTCTGGGCGAAACACAAGATCTGGCCGGCATGACGCTCGCTACCGCGTCCGGCTCCATTCGCGCCAAAGCGGTAACTTCGGTCGACCTCACCCACGCGTGCCTCACGCGCATCGCAAAATTGCAGCCGCTGTTGAACGCCTACATTACTGTAACCGGCGATGAGGCGCTCGCCTCGGCGCGTATGCTGGACGCCGAACTCCAGCGGGGCAAATGGCGCGGCCCATTGCACGGCGTCCCTCTAGCGCTTAAGGACAATATCGATACCGCGGGTGTTCGCACCACCGGCGCCAGCCAGTTGTTCAAAGATCGAGTCCCCAGCCAGGACGCTGAGGTGGCTCGCCGACTCAAGAACGCTGGCGCAGTCCTGTTGGGCAAGCTGAACCTGCATGAATTTGCATACGGCGGCACATCAGCGGTTTCTTATTTCGGCCCGGTTCACAATCCCTGGGACCCGATGCTCACTCCCGGCGGATCGTCCGGAGGGCCAGGGGCGGCGGTGGCTGCCGGCATGTGTTTCGCAAGCATCGGAACGGATACAGCGGGCTCTGTCCGCATCCCCGCCTCTTACTGCGGCATCGTCGGACTCAAGCCCACTTACGGCCGCGTCAGCATCCGGGGCATCATTCCGCTATCCTGGTCGCTCGATCACGCGGGCCCCATGTGTAAGACCGTCGAAGATACCGCGATCATGCTGAACCTGATGGCTGGCTACGATCCCGGGGACACCACCACGGTTGACATCCCCGTGCCGGATTACATGCGCGCTCTCACCAGGCCCACCTCGAAGCTCCGCCTGGGACTTCCGCGAAAGCCTTTCTTTGACGATCTGAATCCCGAGGTCGGCAAGGCGATCGATGCTCGCGCTCGCTGTGCTCGCGAAGCTGACAGCCGGCATGACCGACGTGACGCTCCCACCCACCGCGGATGGGCCGACCATTTTTGGCATCGAGGCCTACACGTATCACGAGCAATGGATCACAAAAACTCCTGAACTCTATGATCCGCCGATCCGCGCCGCGCTACTGCGTGGGGCCGACATCAAAGCCGACGCCTACGCACGCGCGCTGCGCGACCTGGCCCAGGCCCGCCGCGATATCAGGAAGGTTTTCAGCTAACGTCGATCTGCTGGTGCTGCCCACCATGGCCGACCCGCCCTTCAAGATCGATGTTGGACTCACGCGCAACGTCAGCGCCCGCAACACATTGCCCTTCGACATTTATGGCATCCCGGTGATTTCGATCCCTTGCGGGTTTACCAGCGCGGGACTTCCCATCGGGCTCCAAATCGCCGGAGCGCCCTGGGCCGAGCCGATGGTTCTCTCGCTCGCGCACGCCTATGAGCAGGCCACCGAGTGGCACCAACGACACCCGAAGCTCGGTTAGCGGGCCCGCGCGGTATACTGGCTCAGACAAAATGCCCGAGCCCCTGGATCCGTCGCCTCTGCTCGCGCCCTTTACCATCAAAGGGCTCACGCTGCCGAACCGGTTCGTGATGCCCGGCATGCAGCGCCAGTGGTGCGATAACGGAATACCGCAGCCGCGCCTGGCCCAATACTATCGGCGGCGCGTGGAAGGCGGGGTTGGCCTCATCATCACCGAGTCTTGCGCCGTGGATCATCCATCCTCCACGCAGGTGCCCCTGTTTACGCGCATCACGGATGCCACTCTGGACGCATGGGCGGAATGCTTCGCCGCGGTGAAAGGCGCCGGAGGGCGCATGTTCATGCAGTTGTGGCACGAGGGCGCCATCCGCAAGGAGGGTGGCGACGGCCCTTATGCGCAATACCCGACGCTTAGCCCTTCCGGGTTGGTTCGGCCTGGCAAATCCAACGGCCACGCCGCAACCGCCGAGGACTTGGAATCCATCCAGGACGCCTTCGTACGCGGCGCACTGGCGGCCCGGCAAATTGGAGCGGACGGCATCGAAGTTCATGCTTGCCACGGTTACCTGCTCGATCAGTTTCTCTGGGCCGGGACCAATCGGCGAACGGATGGCTATGGTGGGGATGATATCCGCGCGCGCGTGCGCTTTCCGGCCGAGATCGTGCGTGCCATCCGCGCAGCCGTGGGCCCGGAGTTCATCATTTCTTTCCGCTTCTCTCAGTGGAAGGAAGTGGACTACGAAGCCAGGATCGCTCCCACTTGGCAGGATCTCCAGGTCATGTTATCGGAGCTGCGCGCCGCCGGCGTCGACATCTTCCATGCTTCGGCGCGGCGATTTTGGATCCCCGAGTGGCCTAATTCCGACCTTGGAATCGCCGGCTGGACCAAATCGCTGACCGACGCGCCTGTGATCGCCGTCGGGAGCGTAGGATTGGACACCGACGTCATGGAAAACTTCTTTGGCAAAGAAGCCCGGCCAACAGGCGAACCGGGGCTACGGGAGTTGCTGCGGCGTTTCAACAATCAGGAATTCGATCTGGTGGCCGTCGGCCGCGGCCACATTGGTGATCCCGACTGGGTGAAAAAGATCGCTCAGGGCCAATGTGACGACATCCGCCCGTTCACCAAACAGGATCTGCTGGGAGATTTGGAATTCGAAGGTAGTTTCGTCGAAGAGGCACATCGAAGTACGTAATGAATCCGGGAGGAAAAGTCGTGTTTAAGAAATTTGCGTTGTTCGCAATCTGCGTCGCGCTGGTAGCTGGGAGCGCGCGGGCGCAGGATGCAAAAACTGTAATCGCCAATGCGCAAAAAGCGTTGGGCGATGTGAAATCCATCACTTATTCGGGATCGGCGAAAGATGTGGCATTCCAGCAGTGCGGCGCCAACTCCACCGACATGACCTGCCGGGGAACGCATGATCCGATGCGTCCGATCAACAACTATGTGCGAGTGATCGATCTCACGGCACCCTCGTCGCGCCACACCGGAGCAACCAACAATATTGGACCCGGCGGATCAACGACGGTGAGTCCCGGGACGTTTTTCCAGCAGGTGACGCCGCAGCAAGCCGATGTCTCGCAACCGTGGGGCGGATCGCTCGAGTTCTATCTCACTCCCTGGGGTTTTCTAAAGGGCGCCGCGGAGAACAACGCCACAGTGAGCAAGAGCAAGGGCTACACCGTGCTGACCTGGAGCCCAACGGTGAAAGCGCCTTCGGGCAAGAGCTATGTCATCAACGGATATTTGAACAAGCAGAATCACGTGGAGCGTGTGGAAACCTGGCTGGGTGAAAACATTATGGGCGACATGCACATCGTCGCCACGTACTCGGGTTGGAAGGATTTCGGCGGAGTGATGGCTCCAACCACCATCGTCCAGACGCGCGGCGGTTGGCCTTTCTTTGAAGTGAGTGTGACGGCGGCGAAAGCGAACCCTGGCGACCTCGCGACCTTGGCGCCGGCTCCCGCGGCCCGGCCGGGCGGACCAGGCGGCCCTCCGGGTGGCGCTCCCGCTCTCAACGTTACATCCGAAAAACTCGGCGATGGTCTCTACCGGCTCACCACCGGCCCCGGCAGCTACGATTCCGTGGTTGTGGAATTCAAAGACTACATCATGATGCTGGAGGCTGGACAGTCTGAGGCGCGCGCTCTGGCCTATGTCGCCGAGATCAAGAAGCTCTTTCCGAACAAGCCCATCCGTTACGTGATGGATACGCATCCGCACGCCGATCATACCGGTGGACTGCCGGTGCTGGTGGCGGAAGGCGCAATCATCATCACGCAGAAGAACAACGAAGCGTTTCTGAGCAAGGCGCTCAACACTCCCCGAACGCTGATGAATGATACTCTCGCCAAGAATCCCAAGAAAGCGAAGTTCGAAACCGTGGACGAGAAGAGGGTCTATAGCGACGGCACGCGAGTGGTGGAGATGTACCACATCTTCCCCGCTCCGCACTCGAACGGATTGATCATCGCGTACATGCCCAAGGAGAAGGTTATTCTGCAGGGCGATTTCTCGGTGAATCCGGGCGAACCCGCGAACGATCATGTGGCTGCCATCGTTCCGGTTTTGGAAAGGCTCAATCTGGACTACGTCCGCTACATCAACGTGCATGCATCGGCTGCTCCGCAGACCAAAGCGGATGTGATGAAAGCCATGGAAATGAGGAAGGCCAGCCACAGCTAGATGCGGCGAAGCGGCCATAAAATCCTGACCACTCACGTCGGTAGTTTACCGGCGCCGGAGGGGCTTACCGGGCAAGCGGCCGTCGAACACTTGATCGGCCGTCAGCGTGAGATTGGCCTGGATATCGTCAACGAAGGCGAGTACGCCAAAGGCGGCGACTGGCTGTCTTTCGCGGATGACCGGTTTGGAGGATTCACCACGGGTGAGCGCAAGGGACCTCCCGTGGTTGCGACCGGCAAAGACCGCGAGGAGTTCGCCGATTTCTACAAGTGGGCCGCCGAACGTGGATCGCTGTTCTTCGCGCCCGGCAATCAGATTCAAAATGTACGCAAGCATTCCATCTGCACCGGCCCCATCACTTATACCGGACAAGCTGCCTTGGCGCGTGAGATCGAACTGCTGAAATCCGCCGCTGGATCAGACGACGAATTGTTTTTGACCAGCACCGCTCCGGCCAGCCTGGAAGTTTACCGATCCAACGAATATTACGCGAGCGAAGAAGATTTTCTGGTGGCGCTGGCCGAAGCGTTGCGCGAGGAGTACCAGGCCATCGTCGACGCGGGCATCCTCCTGCAAGTGGATGACGCGTGGCTGCCCGCGCTGTGGGATCGCATTGGAATCGGTATGGGACTAGCGGCATTCCTCCGCCGTTGCGCGGTGCGCGTGGAGGCGTTGAACCACGCGTTGCGCGGCATTCCCGAGGACCGCATCCGCTATCATTTTTGCTGGGGAAGCTGGCACGGTCCGCACGCCTACGATCTGGAGCTGAAACATTTGGTCGATATCCTGCTTTCCGTGAAGGCGCAGGCTTACCTGATCGAGGGAGCCAACGCGCGGCACGAACACGAATATGCGGTCTGGGAAACGGCCAAACTGCCCGCCGGCAAAATCCTGATCCCCGGAGTGATTACCCATTCCACCGACGTGGTGGAGCATCCCGAGCTGGTGTGCCAGCGCATCCTGCGGTTTGCGACGTTGCTGGGCAAAGAGAACGTGATCGCGGGCGCGGACTGCGGATTTGGCGGAAGAACTCATCCGCAGATTGCCTGGGCCAAGTTGCGGTCGCTGGTGGATGGGGCGAAGCTGGCGTCGGCGAGAACAAATCTTTGAGAAGACAGATGTCTGAGAAGAGGAACCAAAAGATGAGGACCCTGATTACCCTGGCAATTCTGTTCAGCGGCGCCGTCGCGGCAAGCGCGCAATGGGATCCATATCCGTGGAAGAGAGTGCCGCGTACCGCCGACGGCAAGGTCGATTTGAACGCACCAACGCAACGCACCTCTTACGGCAAGCCCGATCTTTCGGGCTTCTGGATGCCGGAACCCCAAACCAAGTACTTGCTCAGTCTGGCCGCCGATATGAAGGACCAGGAGATTCCGCTCACGCCGTGGGGACGAGACATCTACAACGCGCGCATCGCAAACAACGGCAAAGATCATCCCGGCGTCTCCTGCCTGCCATCCGGCATTCCTGAAAAAGACAATATCCCGGACGGCCTGAAGCTGGTGCAAACCGAAGACCTGACGCTGCTGCTGCACGAATCGCGCACCATTTACCGGCAGATCTTCACCGACGGACGGCCGCTCCCCAAAGATCCGCAGCCCACTTGGATGGGATATTCCATCGGTCACTGGGACAAGGACACCTTCGTTGTGGAAACGATCGGGCAAAACGGCAAGACGTGGCTCGATATGCGGGGGCTGCCGGGAACCGAATCCCTTCGCATCACCGAACGTTTCTCTCGCCCCAAAATCGGACACATGGACATTGCGGTGACCATCGACGACCCGAAAGCGTACACCAAGCCCTGGACCGTCAATCTCGCCTGGCGTCTGCTACCGGATGCCGAGCTCATCGAAAGCATTTGCGAAGAGAACAACCGGGACCCGGCGCACATGGTTGGGAAGTGAGGTACTGATGCGGCTTTTCCCTTTGTTACTGGGCCTCATCGGCGCGAACGTGTACGGGCAATGGATCCACTATCCCACGGCAGGCGTTCCCCGGACGCCCAATGGGACGCCGGATCTGGCGGCAGCCTGCCCGCGCACCGCCGACGGTAAGCCGGACCTTTCCGGCCTGTGGATCAATCCATCCACTCATCCGCCCAATCCGCAATTTCCCGGTTGCGCGGCCATTTCCGACGAGTTCGTCAACATCGCCGTGCACCTCAAGGGCGGCTTGCCGTATCAGCCCTGGGCCGCGGATCTGGTGAAAGCGCGGCGCTCTGAGCAGCGAGTGAACGATCCAATGTCGCGCTGCATCCCCATCGGGCCGGTACGCTTGCACACCTGGAACGGGCCGAGAAAACTGGCGCAAACTCCTGGGCTGCTCATCATCATGAACGAGCTCGATACCAGCTTCCGCCAGATCTATACTGACGGGCGTCCGCTGCCGGCGGACCCGAATCCCTCGTTCAACGGCTATTCCAGCGGCAAATGGGAAGGCGATACGCTGGTGGTTCATTCCAACGGTTTTCGCGACCACATGTGGCTGGATGCCCTGGGCGATCCGATGACGGATGCGGCCAAGATCACGGAACGTTTCCGGCGCATCAACTTTGGCAATCTGGAAATTGAAATTACGGTCGACGATCCGAAGGCTTACACCAAACCGTGGACGGTCAAGATCGCCCAGGTCATCGATCTGGACACAGACTTATTGGATTTTGTTTGCGACGACAACGAGAAGGACATTCCTCACCTGTCGAGCAAATAAAAGTTCTTTGACGAGAATCACGAAGTACTCAGGCGCTGTGTCACGCGGGTCAGCCAGACACTCAACGGTTGCAGGCGGGTGTTCTGAAAAGACCGAATCAGCCAACCTCCCTCGCGCCGAACTACCACATAGGTCTGACGCGATTTCTTGCGCCCGGTTCCCAACGTGTGAACCAGGGCTACGTCATCCGAGAGAGACGCAAGACTTTCAACGGTAGCCGCAATTCGCGTTCCCTTCAGCACACCGCGAAACAAGGCGGCGTGCAACTCGGCGTTTTCTTGTCTGCCCCGCAAGCGAATTCCGTTGAATGTAACGTAGTCGGAGTCCTCGGTAAAGCAGGCGGCGTAAGCGCTCCCGTTTCCCATGGCCCACGCCTCGTACATCCTAACGAGAAGTGCGCGGATTGCCTGGTCGTCCTCAGGCAGCATGATTGCAATTTAGCAGCGCACGGGCAAAAACCGGATCATGAATCGGCGAACGCCGTCTGGAGATCGGCGAGAACCAACAGGAAACCGGCGGCTACTCTTTCGAACCCAGGCGCGGCGCTATTCCTTGATCGACAAGGCCAGGGCATTCGCGGCCCAGCCGGTGGCCATGGTCGAGATCCATTGGTCGTGCCCATAGGGGAATCCGCTCTCGAAATATTCCTGGAACTTCGTCGCGCGGCTGGCGACGTGCCACGCGCCGTCCGTGCTCTGGGTGCCGAGCAGGAACTTAACGCCCTTTTCATCGGGCCGCATGACGCCGGCTTCGCTCAGAGCCCACAGGGTCATGCCCGTGGCGTAGGCATCGCTCGGAAATCCTTTGCGTTGCGCCCAGCCGCCGTCGGAGCAGCGCTGCTTCAGAATAGGCTCGGCGAGCTTGCGAAGCTCCGCGGGGCTGGCTCCCGCCGCGGCAACACCCACCAGGCGCATGTCCATATCCTCCAGGATCACCGGATCGGCGTGCAGCAGAAACTGCTTGCCGAGTTCGATGCGCTGCTTCATTTCACTGGCGCGTCCAGCAGTCCCGTAGGTTTTCAACGCTCGCATGGCCATGGCCGTTCGCGAAAAGTCGCTGTCCTGAATCGGCGAGCGCGAATATCCGGGCAGATGCCATCCTCCGTCGCCGCCCTGCGCCATCGCCAGGTTCGCCGCCAGAAAATCCGTGATGCGATTCGCGGCATAACCGGCCCGGACCAGCGCCTCAACCGAATACAGGTTGTTGTCCGCGCCACCTAACGCGGCTGCTCCTTCCAGTGCGACCGGATTGATAGTGGAGGTGATCTGCAGAATCCGTTCGTGCGACGCTTTTTCATCCACCGGGATGCCCTTGGCGCGGGCGGCCGCCGCGGCAAACTCGGCTGCCGGCTGTTCATGGCAGGCGAAGCATCCAGCTTTGTGGAAGAACTGATCGTTGGTGCGGTCCAGCAATTGAATGCTGCGCGTGACGGCAGTCCGGGCGTCCGGCGCTTCTTCGGATAAGCGGACCGGCTGGGCCAGGTTCTTCGGAGTGCCACCCAACGCACGCACCACTTCCGGGTCTGAGAATTTATACGCCCAATCGAGCGCCGTCTCACCCGCGTGATTGGTCAGGTGCTGGTCTGCGCCGTGCGCCACCAACATGTTTATCGTCCGGTGATCGTATCTGTCGGTGCCGATGGCCAGCATCAACGGCGTAAAGCCGCGATAATCCTGTGCGTCGATTCGTCCACCTGCATCCAGCAGCACACGCACCGCTTCGGGCGGGCCGAATGCCGCAGCCATCCCTAAGGGAGTCCAGCCGCCGAATTCCACCGTGCCGGTCTGAATCTTCGGCAGGCCTTCTGTTTTCGATACGGCGTTCACCTTGGCGCCCTTGGCTAAAAGCAATTTCACCGCCTCGACGTTTCGATTTCCCGCGGCGTTCATCAGAGGGGTCAAACCGATGAACGTGTCAGCTGTTTCGACATCGGCGCCCGCATCGAGCAGCAGCCGGACGGTTGCGGTATCGTTCCCAAACGTGGCGGCATTCATCGGCGTGACGTGCCGTTTGTCCATTACATCCGTTTTAGCGCCTTTGGCGAGCAGAAGACGCACCACCTCCGCCGACGGGTTCGTGAATCCAGCGACGATCAACGCGGTGCGCCCGCTTCTGGCGGCCAGGTTGACCTGCGCGCCGTGGTCCAGCAGCAAGCGAACCTTGGAAGGATCGGAAACCGACCACATCAGCGCCGTGGAACCGAAGTCGTTTTGGGCGTTGACATCCGCACCGCGATCGATCAAAACGCGCATCGCGTCCAATGAGCCAATCTCAGCGGCGTACATCAATGGAGTGATTCCATGATTGTCCGCGGCATCCGCTTTCGCCGCCGGGCCTTCCAGCAGCGCCTTCAATTGCGTCAGGTTGTTTTCACGGATGGCGGAGTAGAATTTCTCCGCATCTTTCTCCGAATCTTTCTCCGAATCTTTCTCCGAATCCCAGGCCACAGCGGGGGCCATGGCCGCGACGGCCATCAACGCAAGCAAAGACGCTTTCCGCATGCAGGGATTATATCGCTTCGGTCTATTTTTCCGCGCGCAGGGGCGGAGCGGTCACGGGGATGCCTTTGGCCGTCATCAAGGATTCGAGCAGCGCGACGGTTTTGGGGTACGCGTCGGCGCCACCGCGAACACCACCCGCGCCCCTTGCAACGTCCAGAGGCGTGCGCCCGTTAGCATCTTTAGCAGACAGGTCCGCGCCATTGGCGACCAGAAATTCGATGAACTTATCGAAGCCGTGTTCGGCGGCGCCATGCAGAGCGGTCTGGTTCGGGAGGGCATCCGCGCCCGGCATTTGACTGCCGCGGCGGAAACTTTGTGCGATGCGTGCGCCAACGCTCTCACCAGCGCCAAAAGCGGCGCCGCGTCCGACCATATGGCGATCGAGAACCGAGCGGGCATTCACGTTCGCGCCGGCCTTGATGAGAAGATCCATGGTGGCGAGCACGCCGTCATCGGTCCGATTTCTTCCGCGCGTGACGCGTGCGCCGTAATCCACTCCGGCCGCAGCCATCAACGGCGTGATGCCTTCCTTGCTCGGCAGATCCACGAGCGCCTTATACTCGAGCAGCAGCGCCGTGAACTTGGCGTCGCCGGCCCGGGCCGCACGCAACAACGGTGTCGCGCCCTGGGCCAGCATGGTGTCGCCGCCGCGATCCTGCGGTACGTCGCGATACGGGGGACGCCGCTTCAACTGAATGTTCGGGTTCGCGCCCTTTTCGAGCAACATGCGGCCGATATCGACCGCGCTCAGTTTATCCGGACTCGGCAGCACGGCCACCGCTCCATTCCCTTTGGTCGGGAGCGTGCTGACATCGGCAGCCATGTAGACCGGCGAGCGGCCGAAGAGATCCCACTTATCGAGGTCAGCGCCACCTTGAATCAGAACAGCGGCGGTGTCGAAATGCAGGTTCTCGAGCGCTAGCAGAAGCGGCGTCTCGCGGTCCGGATCTTCAGAGTCTGGATCGGCGCCGGCAGTGAGCAGGTTCTGAACACAGGCGGCACAACCTTCCCGCGCTGCATAGTGCAAAGGCGTAAAGCCGCCCTTGTTCATGTCCTTGGGCCGCGGTTCCTGGATGATCTTGCGCTCCCACTGATTGACCTTGCCATGGTCGTTCAGGTTCGCGCCGTTCGTTGCCAGGAACTTCACCATTTCGGCCTGGCTCTGCGCGGCGGCCCACATGAGCGCGCTTTGCTCGCCCCAGGTTTCCTTGGCGTTGATGTCGGCTCCGGCAGCCAGAAGCGTCTTGGCCGCGTCAAGCTTGCCACTACGAGCGGCCGCCATCAGGGGAGTTTCGCCATTGGGAGTTTTGAAGTTGGGATCGGCGCCCGCTTTGAGCAGCGCAGCGATGATGGGCGCATTGCCGATGATGGCGGCTTCGGTGATGGCCGACGTGCCGAGCTGGTTCGCCAGTTTGACATCGGCGCCCGCTTTGATCAGCGCACGCACCAGTTCCAGATCGCCGTTGGCCGCGGCGTACATGATGGCGGTAGCGCCGTCCGCTCCGGTGGCGTTTACGTTGGCGCCCTTGACGGCCACGAGACGCATGGCTGCCATGTGCTCGCCGGACGCCGCCGTGTCCACCAGCGACGGATCACCGGAAAATAGCAGCGAGGCACCGGCCGCGAGGACCGCAAATGCCGTTAGGAACACGCGCATGGGCTATACCTCCGAGAGGCCGTCGACGCCGTCCCCGATGGATTTTACCGGGATCTCATTGCGCTGCAGCAGCGTAAGGAGCAACTCACCGTGACGGGAGTCTTGCGGGTATTTCAGATGCTGCCCGCCTTTGATTTTGCCGTTGGCGTGTCCCAGGATGGCCGACGGCAGCGGATCGTTATTATGGCGATCGCTGTTGCTCATATCGCTGCCAAACAGAATGGTCGCGTGATCGAGCACAGTGCCGTCGCCTTCTTTCGAGGCTTCGAGCTTCTTGATGAATCCGGCGAAAACCTGCGCGTGGTAATTCTGAATCTTCACCAGCTTGTCCATCTTTTCGGGATTGTTGCCGTGATGGGAGAGCGGGTGGAAGCCTTCCGAGATGCTCAGGTTGGTATAGGTGCGCATGCTGGCTTCGTGGTCCATGGAAAGCGTGATCACGCGCGTAATGTCGGCCTGGAACGCGAGCGCCATCAGGTCGAACATCAGCTTGAAATATTCCGTCAGATCGTTGGGCGTGCCGATGGGCGCATCCGGAATCACCAGCTCGGTGTTGTGGGCCTTCTCGGCCATCTGCACGCGGCGCTCGATCTCGCGAACCGAGTCCAGATAATCATGCACCACGTTGCGATCCTCGACGCCCAGGCTGGCTTGCAGGCGCTGGGCTTGTGCTTGCACCCGATCCAGGATACTGCCGGTTTCCGTCAGGATCTGGGAACGTTCCTGATCGGTGTCGCCTTGTCCAAAGAGCTTCTGGAAAACCGCGCGCGGATTGCTTTCCTGGGGCAGCGGCTGAGTGGGGGTGCGCCATGCCAGGCGGGCGCTGCCCTGTCCGACGCTCATTTCAAGCGACGGCAGGCGCGTGTCTTGTCCCACGTAGCGCACCGCGATCTGGTCGGCGCTGACGCCATAGTCCGGGCCGTTCTTGCCGAAATCAAAAGGCTTGACGGCAGTCAGCCAGCCTTGTTCAATATAGGCGTGCGGCTCGGGTGTTTCCGCGGGTTTGTTACGCAGGCCGGAGACGATGGTGAGATGCTTGCGGAACGGCTCCAGCGGCTTCAGGATGGGAGACATGGTGAAGTCCGCGCCAGTTTCCTTGGGCGACCAGCGATCCATGATCGCGCCGTGCGGGAAGCCCACAAACGCAAACCGCTTCGGCGTTTTGCCGGCGCCCGTGGTGGCGGCCGCGGATGTGGCGGGAAACATGGCTTCGAGCAGCGGCAGCCCGATGGCGGCTCCGGCTCCCTTCAGAACCGCACGGCGCGGAATGTGTTTCTTGAATATAAACATTATGGCGTCTCCTTGTTATCTGCTCGCGCTCAATTTCGCCGTGTTCTGCACCGATTCCGGCTGCGGCACGCGGCGCATCTTAAACTGGTCGGTTGCAACCACCGCTTCAACGATGGCCGAAAACTTATAATCCTTGGCTGCGGTGTCGCGCACGATTCTGCGAACGGTCGGCATGTCGTAATACTCGCGTGTGCGGCCCATGGCATAGGTCAACAGGGCTTCGACAAAAGTCTGCACGAATTGTTCGGGACGGCGTAAGAGCGCGTTGCGAAGATCGTCGGGGCCGTTGATCTTGGTACCGTCGGGCAGCTCGCCGGCCGAATCGATCACGGTGCCGGCAAAGCGGTCCTTATCTCTCCACATTCCCGTAGCGTCGAAGTTTTCGAGCGCGAAACCCAGCGGGTCCATTACGGCGTGGCAGGAGGAGCAGGTTGGGCTGGCGCGATGTTTAGCCATCAACTCGCGAACGGTGAGCGCTTTGGTGGTACCGATATCCTTATCGTTCAAAGTGGGGACGTTGGGTGGAGGGTTGGCGGGCGGGACGCCCTCAAGCGCACTCAGAATGAACTTTCCACGCAGCACCGGGGACGTGCGGTTGGGATACGCCGCCGCCATCAGGATGGCGCCTTTGCCCAGCAAACCCCAGCGCGCGGAATCTTTCAGCTCCACCCGGCGAAACTCATCGCCTTTCACATCGGTGAGCCCATATTGCAAGGCCAGGCGTTCATTCACGTAGGTATGGCTGGCGCGCAATAAATCCACCACGCTGCGGTCTTCACGGAAGATGCTGTCGGAGAACAGCGCGAGCTCGGTGCGAAAATCCTGGCGCGGGTCCAGACGGCCTGAGGCATACGGAAAGACGTCGGTATTGGGAACCACCTGGTCCAGCCGTTGCATATCCAGCCACTCGAACACGAAATTGCTCGCCAGAGTCTTCGATCGCGGATCGCCCAGCATGCGCCGCACCTGGGCCGCAAGAGTCGCCGGATCGCTCAGTTTGTTCTTGCTCGCCACATTGAGTAGCTCGTCGTCGGGAATGGAGTTCCACAGGAAGAATGAAAGTTTCGAAGCCAGTTCCAGATCCGTGATCGCGTATTTCTCGCCCGGCTTCAGCCCCGCTGGAACGCGCTCGCCGCGATACAGGAAGAATGGGCTGGCCAGCAGCCCGGTGATCCCGGAGCGGATACCGGCTTCGAACCCACCCTCCTTCACTCCATCGGCGTAATACTGCATCAGCTCCGCGACGTCCTGGTTCGTAACCGGCCGGCGATAAGCCCGCCTGGCCAGCGTGGAGAAAATCTCCCGCGCGCAGACTTCCGGGGTTTTATTCTTGTCCTTAGCCGGATTGCAGGAGAAGATGCGGTCGCGGCTGGGCGTTGAGCTGAGGCCCGTGGCATCGAAGGGACCCAGCAGCTGGAACGAGCTCACGCGATAGGAACGGTCCTGTCCTCCACCGGGCGCCGATATCTGCAACTGATCGTCGGACTCAGCGAAGCTCTGGCGGCGGAACGAGACGGCGATCTTGTGAGGGCCAGCCGTGGCTGGGAATTTAATGTTCTTCAGGCGGGCGTTTACGCGATCCAGCGCGCCGCTCTGCACCTGATCGTAAAGCTTCGAATCTTCTTCGCCGCCGACGACGGTTTGATAGACGATTTTGTTATCGACCGTCACCACCAGGGGATTTTCATACTCCATGCCATTGCCCCAGATGTGGGTAGCCATGTCGGCGATGTTGATGCGATATTCACCGTCGGCGGGGAGATCCACTTTCGCCAGAATCCCGCCGCGAGTGCCCAGAGGCAAGCCGGGGACATGTGTGAGCTGATTGCCGGGACTTGCCTTGAAGGTCCAGCCCTGCGGCCGGGAATCCGCTTTGCCGAGCGCCGCAAGCGCGACGTTGTGGGCCGCATGCACATATTCTTCGACGAAAGATGGCGAAACCTGCAAGGCCGATGCGATGTTGTCGTAGCCCTGCGCGGTATCGTCGGGGGGCAGCAAATCCGCGCCGTTTACATCCACCAGAAGCAGATCATGCACCGCGTTTTGGTATTCGTTGCGATTTAACCGATGCAGCACCTGGCTGTCGGTGATATAGGCCTGGTTGGGAAGCTTGTCCAGCGATTCTTCGAGCCACGCCACCAGCGAGTCCACCGCTTTCGCATCCGGCTGTCTCGCGCCGGGAGGCGGCATCACGCGTCCGCGCAGCTTCCTTACGGCTTTCTCGAAAAGCTCAGGATTTTGCGCGATGCTCGCGGCCGTGGCGCCTTGGAAACTAACGCCACCGATTTTGGCTCTGTCGTTATGGCAACCTGAGCAATATTGCTTGACGGTGGCGAGGTTTGCATCGGCGGGATCCGGCCCTTCGGTGGCGGGTGCGGCGGCCAGCACGCCCGACAGGCAGATCAGTGAAATCGCGAATCGTGTCATCTTAAGCATCTCGTCAAAGTTATGCATCTGGAGAGAGGTAAGCCCACTGGCTCTCGAAGGCACGGCGAATGAACTCGTCTGAGTTGCCCATCTTGGCTTCGTATGCCTTGGCTACTTTGGCCTCGACGGCTTCGGTGGGACTATGGCCTTTGTTGATCATCTTGTTCAGCGTGTCGAAAATTGTGCCGTACATGTCGAGCTGCACGGTGATGTCGGCAAAGCTCAACACGGGGCCCACCGCGGGAACAATTTTCGTGTCTTTATTCGCGACGGTCTGGATGCGTTGCAACCCGCCGACGATGCCGCCAATCCAGCCGCCCGTCCACCAATCCATCACTGGCCAGCCTTGGCCATAGGCCGCATCCCCCACGGCCAGAACGTTCTGCTGCGCGAAGTAGACGTAGAGATCGCCATCGGTGTGCGCGGCGTCTGAGATGTAGCCATAGCGGATCCCGGAATCGAGCGCGCCTTGGTCGTAAAAGGTTTTGTTCGGTTGGGCGATCTTCGGGAGCTTTTGGAATTTCCGGCCGTTCCAGGGCCACGTAATGTTTTGTTGCAGCCAGAGCCGCGTATTTTCCTGAGCGATGATGGTGGCGCCGGCCATACCGAGCGATTGGTTGGAGCCGGTCTGTTCGGGATGCCAGTGCGTGTTGAAAAGCGTCCGAACCGGACCGCCATTGGGTAGCGCGGCTACGGCCTGCGCGAGCGCCGAGGCGTTCTGCGCAACTCCGCCATCCACCATGACGACGCCGCTCGATCCCGTCCCGACCACGATGTTGCAGCCCGCGCCGGTGAGCATAAAGAGGCGGTCGCCTAGTGGCGTGGCGGTGATTTTAGCGGATTCTGCAAAAACGAAGCCAACCGACACGCCCGCTGCGGCGGCAGTCTTCAGAAATGTCCTGCGGGTTGAGGACGACATGGCTCTACAGTATTAAAGTATACTCCCGCAACCCATTGGTTACACGAGATCGTGGCCCAATCTAGGGTTCTTTTTCGGGCGCGGCCGCCTTGGGCTGGTTCTGCGGCGGCGGAGGCGGAGCAGCGGTGGGGAGCTCGGCCGTACCGTCTAGCGCGAACACAAACATAATAGGCGGGTTGTCCACTTTCGCGTCATTCGGACCCTCGATAGTGGCTATGCGGCCCAATCCGCCCTGGAACGCTACGTATTGTTTTCCCTCTACCTCATATGTAATGGGAGGCGCCATGCCGGTACGCCCGGTCTTGATCTCATAGAGGATTTCGCCCTTGTCGGCGGTCACTGCCCGGAAGCGCCCATCGTTGATCACGTGGAACACCAGGTTGCCCGCCGTAGCAACGGTTCCACCGCCGATACCTCCGCCGCCTTCGATGCGCCACACCAGTTTCTGATTCACGGGATCCCAAGCTTGCAACGCGCCCCGCATGCCTTCAGCGGTCGGTGGACCAATGGCTGGACTATCGATTAGTTTCGGGGCGACGCTGCCGCGCGTATAGCCATTGCTGTTTGGCTTGACGCTGTCCAGGGCCGCGTAGGTGAAAGGCTGGAGGAAAACCGGAATATAGACCCAACCCGTGGCCGGACTGTAGGACATCGGCGACCAGTTGTGCGCGCCGCCGCCAGTGGGGAAGATCGAGATCGGGTCCTTATCGTAGTAAGCTGCGGGATTCACAATGGGACGGCCGTTGGCGTCCAGCCCGAGCGCCCAGGTGGTTTTCACAAACGGGGCCCCGGAGATAAACTCGCCCGTGACGCGGTCCAGCACCCAGAAGAATCCATTCTTCGAAGCCTGCGTGATCACTTTGCGCGAGCGGCCTTGGATGGTCAGGTCGAGCAGCATGAGCTGCTGGACACTGTCGTAATCCCAATTGTCGTTGGGCGTTGTCTGGAAATACCATTTGAGCTGGCCGGTGGTTAGGTCGACGGCCAGGATGGAGCAGGTGTATAGGTTGTCCACGTTCTGCGCGCCGCGGAACTTCTGGTGCCACGGCTCGGCATTGCCGGTGCCCACATAAACCAGGTTCGCCTCCGGATCATATGCGAAGCCATCCCAAACCGCTCCGCCGCCGCCCTTGGTCCAGAAGTCGCCGCCCCAGGTTTTGAGAGCGGCCTTCATCGCGTCATTTTCGGGCGGATTCTCGGGATTTCCGGGAACCGTATAGAATTTCCAGGCGGAGTGCCCCGTTTTCGCGTCGAACGCCGCGAAGAAGCCGCGCGTCCATTTGTCCCCGCCCGACGCACCGATGATCACTTTGTCGCCTGCGATGCGCGGCGCCATGGTGACGGTGTACCAATCCTGCGGATACGCTACGCGCGATTCCCAGAGCGGCTTGCCGGTGAGCGCGTCAAGCGAGATCAGCCGTCCGTCGATAACCGGCGCGATGATCGTGCCGTTGTAGAGAGCCACGCCACGATTCACAGTGCCGCAGCAGATCTTCGGCCGCACGGCGGTTTGGTTCACTTCCGGGTCCCAGCGCCAGAGCTCTTTGCCGGTCTTTGCGTCGAGTGCGTAGACCACGCTCCAGGTGGTGATGCCATAGAGCGTGTTGTTCCACACCAGCGGCGTTCCCTCTTGATTGCCGCCGCCCGCACCCACCGCGTACGTCCAGGCCAGACCCAGGCGCTTCGCGTTGCTATCGTTGATCTGCTTCAGCGTGCTGTAGCGCGTTTCGCTCTGGTTGCGTCCGTAGCTCAGCCACGAGCCGGGCAATGGATCGTTCGCAGCGCTTCCAACGCTGCGCAAGACCTTGCTGTCCACGGTCACAGGTTTGGTGGTCTGGGCGAATGCCAGGGTGGTCAACGCTAGCGCGGCGATTGCAGTCTGTCCAAAAATGCGCATGGAAATGTCACCTGCCAAGAATTCAGCAACAATATCACAGACCAACCCCGCGCAACCGTCAGTGACACCGTCAGTGAGTGGCACTCGGAAAGGGGAGAATGAAGGAGGTTACGAAATGAAAAAGCGCAACAAGCATATCGGCCCGTCGCTGGAGGATTTCCTGAAAGAGGAAGGCATCCTCGAAGAGACTCGCGCGGTGGCGGTGATAGAGACCCTGGCCTGGCAAGTTCAGCAAGCGATGGAGAAGGACAAGATCAGCAAGGCAGAGATGGCGCGGCGCATGAACACGAGCCGCGCGGCGCTGGATCGTCTTCTCGATCCTGGCAATGCCTCGGTGACGCTGCAAACCTTAACACGGGCGGCGCACGCAGTCGGCCGTGATCTGCGCATCGAGCTGGTTTGAAATCCTAACTTCGCCTACAGCCAGCCACGTTCAGCGTTGATTCAACCCCGTTTCAAGAGTCGCGAAACCAACACTTCATCCGTGGTGACGATGAGAGAATCTTTTCGCTCGACTGTCAGGGCCATTGCCCGCCGGTGCGCGCTGTCGCTCAGGTCCGCTAGAGCAATCCAGTAAAACGTGTCGGCGAAGAGAGCACTCATGCCTCTCTTTTGGGCCAACCGTAGATGTAGTGATCATGCTGGCTCGCGCCATCCTTGGGCATGCTCGCCATGATGTCAGGAGGGACGTTACTCATGTTTTCGACGATCACGTCGGCAATATGTCGGCGCGGCCGGCTGGGTGGCGGCAGCTCTTGTTCGGCGAGGTTCTGAAGCCACGCCTTAAGTGTGAGGCCGGCCGCCGCTGCCCTAGCTTTCAGCGCCGCCGCCTGTTCATCGGGAAGCTCGATCACCGTCATAAGAAGTCTCCCATATCCATCGTAACAGCGATACTGAGCTACTTCATTGTTGTCCGGACGAGCACGGCTGCCCCGTGCCTTCCTTCAGATTCACGATGGTGTCCACCGCGGCCTGTTTCCACGCCTCGCATTCCCCCGCCAGCCAATGCACCTGGATGCGATTTACAGCGGTGTCCTTCCCCAGACCGAAATGCGCGCGAGGGTCGTTGGCCGCCAGATAACTGCCATCGCCCCGCACCCAGCGCTTGACCGACGTGCCGTCCATTCGCACCAGTTCCACCACGCTTCCGTAGGCCGACCGATTGGTTTTCGTGCCCTCCAGATGAACCAGCAGCCAATGTCCCCGGTTCGGTACGGTGTTCAGCAGCAGACGCGCGGGGCCGTTATTGTTCGTCACCAGGATGTCCGTTCCACCGTCGTTATTGATATCGCCGAAAACAGCGGCCCGGCTCACCTCGCGAGTGGCCAGCGCGGGACCCGCCGCATCCGTGATATCTTCGAAGCCCTTCCCTTTACCCATATTCCGCAGTAACAACTTGCGCTCGCGGTAGGGAAATGGATCGCCCTTGGGATTCGAGTTCAGATCCCCGGCCATGGCCCTCACGCCTCCATTGGCGCTGAACATATCCAACAGCCCATTATTTGTCATATCGAAGAGGCCGACGCCAAATCCGGTATAGGGCAGCGAAATATGCGACAAACCGGATTGCTCCGTGGCATCCACAAAATCCCCATTGGGCTGGCGCTGAAACAGCGTGAACGCCTCGGTGGGAAGGTTGGTCACGATGATGGATTCGCCGCCGTCGCCATAAATATCGCCCGACGCGATGCCCATGCCGGCTCGCGGCTTGCCGTCCGAAGCGTAGGCCAATCCGTGGGTGAGCCCGGCTTCTTTGAATTGTGAGCCGCTCTGCTCGTTGATCCAGAGATAATTCGCCGCACCATCGTTGGCCACCATGAAACCGGGAAACCCGTCGGGACCGAAATCCCCTGTGAGAATGCCGAGCCCGGGACCTAGCTTCGCGTTCAGACCGACCTCATTGGTTACGTTCTTGAACTTTCCGTTTCCGAGGTTGCGATATAACTCGGTGGCCGCTCCCTTGAAAGGCGATGGACCGCAATAATCGAGTTTGCCGTCGAACATGTAGCAGGGACGGCGATAAAAATCGATATAGTGAACCACCGCCAGGTCCAGCAATCCGTCCTTGTCGTAATCGAGGAAAGCAGCGCTCGTGGACCATCCCGACGATGCCACTCCAGCCGTCGCGGTGACATCCGTGAATGTACCGTTTCCGTTGTTGTGATACAGGACGTTGCGGCCGTAATTGGTTACGTATAGATCGACGTATCCATCGTTATCGTAGTCGCCGGCCGCCACGCCCATGCCTTTATCGGCGTAGCCGACGCCAGCCGATTCGGTGACATCGGTGAACGTGAGTTTGCCGGTCTCCTTCAGATTATTCCGGAACAGCCGGTTGCCTGGTTTCCAACCCGGCGGAACTGGCACCAGAGGTTTGCCCGTAGGAGCGGAAGGATACCCTTGGACAAGATATACGTCCATATCGCCGTCGTTGTCGTAATCAATCAGCGCCGCACCCGATCCGACCATTTCGGGAAGAAGCATATCGCCCGTGGCGCCAGAAAACTGCCAGAAGTCGATACCGACCTGTTTGGAAACGTCCTCGAAGAGGAACGATTTGTCAGATGACGATGTTTTGCAGGCGCACAGGCACACCAGCAGCGACGCCGCCATAGGCACAGCGAAAAATCCCAGCTTCACCCTACGATTCACCCTTTGTCGGGGATGATATCACGGCGAACTTTACGGCGCGGGGAACAGCGCGAGAGCATTTTTTCTGGTTTGGTGTCTGATACTAGTAAGGATGCTTTCCTCGCCGTACACTGGACAGTCCATCCTAGTAACTGGCGCGGGAGGATATATTGGATCGGCCTTGGTGAAGGCGATTGCCGCGGCACATCCCGCAACCCAGCCCAGCCGCATTGTCCTGCTGGATTCGGCGGAACACAACCTTTTCCAGATCCAACAGCACCTCGCATCCAACTTCGCCCAAGTGCCTTCAGAGCCGGTGCTGGGAAGCGTGAACGATGTTCCATTGCTCGAGGACATTTTCACTCGCTTCGCGCCCAGCGTCATCTATCACGCAGCGGCCTTCAAACAAGTTCCCTTGCTCGAGCGCAATCCGATTGCGGCGATACGCAACAACGCGATCGGTACGTACACGCTGGCGCGAGCCGCTCTCCGCCATGGGACACCCCGGTTGATCCTGATCTCGACCGACAAAGCCGTGAACCCGCACAGTGTCCTGGGTGTTTCCAAACGCATCGCTGAGTTGGCTGTGGTCTCACTCAGCAGTCCGGCATGCCGGATGAATGCCATCCGCCTCGGCAACGTGATTGGGTCCACCGGCAGCGTCGTCCCGATTTTTCTGAAGCAGATCGCGGAGCGCAAGCCTGTAACCGTCACGCATCCGGAAGCCACCCGCTGGTTCATGTCTTTGAGCCAGACCGTCCAGGCGATCCTGGCTTGCGGAGAGGCTGAGCTGGAGGGAAGAATTCTCGTGCCGGACCTCGGAGAGCCGACGCGAATCACCGATCTGGCGGAGTTATTGATCGGCACGGCCGGGGAAATCCCTATCGTGTTTACCGGGTGCCGTCCGGGAGACAAACTCACCGAAGAGCTTGTTTATAAAACCGAGACCGAAGAGGGAAGCATAGAAGGCCCGCTGCACGTGTTCAGCACCTGCCGGCTTCCACCCGCGGAACTGGATGCGATCATCGAGCGGCTTTCCGCCTGCATCGCCTTCGATGACGTTCCATCGCTCATCCAAACATTGTGTTCGATAGTTCCTGAATATATACCAAGCGATATTCTGCGATGAAAAGAAGAATCGCCGCAGTCACCACTTCACGAGCCGACTTCACCGCGCTCTATTGGCCGTTGCACGACCTGGCGTGCCATCCCGAGGTAGATCTCAGGATCATTGCGTTCGGGCCGCATTTGTCGCCGGAATTCGGATCTACCATCCGGGAGATCGAGACGGCCGGTTTCCGCTTAGACGCGCGCATCGAGTGCCTGTTGAGTTCGGACACCGACGTCGGGATGGCCAAGACCATCGGGCTTGCGACGTTGAGCCTGGCGGATTGCCTCGGCGAGATGCGTCCCGATCTGCTGCTGGTGACCGCGGACCGCTATGAAATGCTCGCCCCCGCTTCGGTTGCATTGGCGCTCCGCATCCCGGTGGCGCATATCGAAGGCGGCGAGATTAGTGAAGGCGCAATCGATGATGCAGTCCGCAATGCGCTTACCAAGCTGAGTCACGTCCACTTCACATCCACCGAACTGGCGCGCGCCAGGGTAATCGCCATGGGAGAGGAACAGGGGCGCGTCCATCGCACGGGCGCTCCAACGCTCGATCATCTGCGGCGCGGTCCGCTATTGAGCCGTGAACAATTGGAGCAGCGTCTTGAGTTGCGGCTGACCCGGCCAACGGCCATCGTGACGTACCATCCGGCGACCATCGCTCGGGACACAACTCGGGAGGCGGATGCCTTATTCCAAGCCCTCCAGGACGTGCCGGAGCAGTTGCTGTTTTGTTACCCCAACGCGGATGCGGGCAGCCGCGTGCTGATCGGACGAATTGAGGCGTTCCTCGGCGCCCGCGGCGGCAGAGTATTCGTCAACCTGGAGCCGCTGGTCTATTGGAGCTTGTTGCGCCAGGTGGAATACCTGGTTGGCAATTCCAGCAGCGGGATCATTGAGGCTGCGTCCTTCGCTTTGCCCGCGGTGAATGTCGGTATCCGTCAACAGGGCCGCGAGCATGGCCCTAACGTGCTCCACGCGGAACCGGACACCGCTTCCATTCTGGACCAGATCCAAACCGCGAGAAGCGAGGAATTCCGGCGATCTTTGAAAGGCATGGCGAACCTGTACGGGGATGGATGCGCTTCGCAACGAATCGTTTCGGTGCTCGCGTCGGTGCCGCTCGACGAAACATTATTGATGAAGCGCGCGCGGGTCATAGAGCCCACAGGCCGGGCATGAGAATTCCGCTTTCGGGCCCCGATATTACCGAGGCCGATATCGAGGCCGTAGTCAGAGTGTTGCGAACTCCGCGACTGAGTATCGGTCCGAAGATGGAGGAATTTGAAAGATCGATCGCCGATCTTGCAGGCGTCTCCCACGGAATCGCCGTGAGTTCGGGAACGGCCGGTCTGCATCTTTGCCTGCGGGCGCTGGGCGTTGGCGAGGGCGACGAAGTCCTTTTACCGTCTTTCACATTTATTGCCGCCGGAAATGCAGTGCTTTATGAGCGTGCCAGGCCCGTATTTGTGGATATTGACCCAGTTACGCTCAATATCGATCCCAACAAATTAGAACGGAGCATAAACTGCGAAGACGCGCGCCATTATCGTCGGTCCACACCTTCGGACATCCTGCCGATATGGATCCGATCATGGACATCGCCCGGAAGCACGGCTTGCCTGTGATTGAGGACACCTGCGAGGCCATCGGAGCACGCTATCGAGGACGGCCCGCGGGCGGGATCGGAGATTTCGGAGTGTTTGGCTTCTATCCCAATAAACCGATCACCACAGGCGAGGGCGGCATGGTGGTGACTCGCGATTCTAAAATGGCCGCTACCATCCGGGCGCTTCGCAATCAAGGCAGGAGAGAGTCCGATGGCTGGCTGGACCATGGTCTGCTCGGATATAATTACCGGCTCTCTGAAATAAACTGCGCGCTCGGGCTGGAGCAGAGCAAACGGATCGAGGACATTCTCGATCGCCGTGAGGCGATTGCGATTCAATATTCCGAGGAGCTTCAGGCCATCCCAGAAGTAACAACACCAGTATTAGAGATCAAAGACGGGCGCTTGTGCTGGTTCGTCTATGTAGTTCGCGTGGAGAATCGCGACGCGGTCCTGCGAAAAATGACTGAACAAGGAATTGGTTGCGCGCGGTATTTTGCTCCGCTGCATCTCCAACCGCTTTTTGCACCGTATGTGAATCCGCGCGACGATCTGAAGATTACGGAACAAGTGGCGGCTCAAACCCTGGCGCTGCCTTTCTTCAATGGTCTGACCAGCGAACAGATTCACGAAGTCTGCTGTACGCTTGCGAATGCTGTCCGGCTCAAAACATAAAGAAGATGTCCCTGGATGCTCCATCGCGGGCATTCTCCGGTCGCGTAGTCGACCACGAACCGGGTCTCGATGCTCAGGCCGGCGGCATGCACCATAGAGCGAAACTCGCGATGTGTAAAAACGTGCCCGCGCGTGGTGCATTGCACCTGCCCGACATCCCAAGCCACTACGACATCTCCATTCGTCTCGCTCCACATGAGACCATCGTGCAGAAACCGCAGAGCGGTTGGAAGGGCGCCATAGTGGCGCGCGTTGTAGCGGTTATGCAGATCCACAAAGATCCGGCCTTTGGAAGACACCAGACGCGCAAACTGACGGAGAACCTCCACGCGGCTGGACGCGGGAAAGATGTGTCCCAAGACATTCCAGAGACACGTAATGACGTCGAACTCGCCTTCGACCAGATGAAGTTCTTCAGCGCGCAAGGACCGGATTCCAGCACCCGAGCCGTGCATCGCGACACTCGGCTCCATCATGACCAGATCCGCAATGTCTCCCTCCTGTGCGATACGCCGGGCTCGCCGGCCGTCGCCCGATCCGACATCGAGCATCGAACGGCTTTGAGGCGGTATCGAAGAAATCACCAACCGATCAATGCTGTCGAGATACCGCTTGCGCTTTTCGGCGATTCGCGCGAATACCGGCGCGATACGATCGTAAGCGGCGATCGGGTCTAAATTCACAGGCACGGGCTAGGATGCCATCCACCACACGCGGACTCAAGGTGCGCGGCGATCCTTAGCGCCACATCTTCTCGCCATGGGCGGGTGGCGATTTGTACGCCAATCGGCAGGCCCGCGGCTGTTTGCCCGCAGCGCAACACCGCGGCCGGCCAGCCGGTAAGATTGTGCGTCATTGTATAACTGAATCCCTGAAACGCCCGCTCTTCGATGGAACTGCCGTGCGGCAGCGCCGCTTGTGGGTAGACGGGTGAAAGGATCGCGTCGAAGTCTTCGAGGAAGGCGAACATCCGCGCCCGAAAGCCGTCCAGATTTGCCCAGTATTCCGCGAACCCATCTAGCGTGGTCCGGTACGGTTCGAGTCTGCTGAGCCATCCCTCGAGGAGCGGATGCGTGCGCGTACTTCCAATCGAGGCCAAGTAGGCTCGCAGTGCATCACCGCCGTCCGGACCGATCATCCTCATTTCGAGATCGTAACTTTCTTCCACGCCCGGGGGACGGCGTTCTTCGATCCGCTTCACATCGGGTTCGAGTGCCGCGGCCGCCCGTTCCACCACCGCGATTGTTTCCGCGTCTGCGGAGACGATTCCGTTGTCGGTAAAGAACGCGATGCGTAGATCCTTCATCCGCACCTCCGCGGGATCGCCAAACGGCATGCCGACGACCGTGTGATCCTGAGCATCGGGCGCTGCCAGCAACGACAGCATCGGACCGAGATCCTCCACGCGGCGCGCCAGGGGACCGATTTGCCACAGGCGTTTCGATCCAACCGCCCGCCGGCGGAACATGGCCGGTGCGAGGCAGGCGTCCCGAAGTGGGCTTGATGCTCGCAATGCCGCAAAAATGCGCCGGCAATCGCACGCTCCCCGCGCAGTCACTGCCCAGGCCGAGGGGCGATCCGCAGGCCGCGATCAGCGCCGCCTCGCCTCCGCTCGATCCGCCCGAGGTACGCGAGAAATCGTAGGGATTGTTGGTGCGTCCGCGGATCAGGTTATCGCTTTCGAACGCGAACAAAAGATCCGGCAGGTTGGTTCGGGCGATCGGAATGGCGCCGGCTGCGCGCAGGCGAGCCACTACCGTCGCATCGCGCGTCGAAGGTGCGGCCGATCTCCTGCCGAGCGTGCCTGCGGTACATACCGTGCCTTCCACCTCGATCGAATCTTTGATCGAGAACGGAACGCCCGCTAAAGCGGGAAGCGGATTGCCCTGGGCCCTGCTCGCGATCCACCTGCGCGGCCGATCGCCGGGCCGTTTCCTCCAGCACCTCGGCCACTGCGTTCAGGCACGGATTCACTTGTGCGATTCGACGAAGATGCGCATCGATTAATTCGCGTAGCCGACACATCGCCCGAACGGATCAAGCGCGCTTGCGCGGTTCCGGAGAGTGAACAGACATCCGTCATCTCGACTCGAGCGTCCCCAGTAACACCCGCGCGGGCCGTGTGTTGTAAGTGCGCTGATAGAAATCGTGCATGGCGTCGCGCGGGAAGTGTTCGCTCGCTGGATAGGGATACTGCGACATGGCATGGAACGGAAGCGGCTGAACACTCGACGAGAAGGCGGTGTTCGGATCGCTATCCTTGGCCCAACCATCCACCTTGAGCAGGAAGTCACGGGTGATTCCAATGCCCGGCGCTGGGATGGCCGCCACAGGGAACCGCAAGGTCACTTCGTCGCCCGAGCCCATGATCGCTAGTTGATCGTCGACGTTGCGCAGCAGGTTATCTACTGAGCCGTACCTTGTATAAAGGCCCGGAGTGGGATTCCAGAAGGAAACAGGCGAAACACGATCGTAGAAAAATGTATCCGGCTGCTTGCGCTGCGGATCAATGCGCGTTTCCGAGAAGCCGCGAAAATGCAGATCGGCGGATTCAAAAGGTATGGGAGCGGGCTGCACTTGGGCGTCTGAAGCGCCCTCACTGAGGAACATCTCATCCCAATAGACGCACAGATTCGTGACGATCCTCACCTTGCGGCTCGCGGAAAGAAACTCGACCGGGACCACAATCGTCTTCGGCTTTCCGGCCGGCATACCCATATCTGGATTCACGGTTTTCCAGTCGCCCGCTGGCGTCCTGCACCTGAAGATACGGCATCACCAAGCCAGCCTCGGACTCTTGCGCGGCTCTGCGGAAGGTGCTGCCATCCGGCCAATCCACCCATCCGTTCAACAACAGGATGGCCTTGCCGGACGGGGCGGCGGACCCGAAATCCAGGTCGAGCGAATGCAAATCCGCCACGCCCGTTTCGGATCGGCGGAAATGGTTTGGATAACGCTGATCCTTGGCGATCAATTGCGGCAAGACATCCGAGCCGTGGTCGTCGCGCGCGGCCTTGGGATAGATTCTTTTATTCACACTGAACAGCCGGAACTCGGGGTAAGGAGGACCCTTGAACTTCTCGTTGGTAAAGATCTCGGTGCCGGCCGGATGATCGACGGCGTACAACTGGATCTGATCGAGATACGAAACTTCACTCAACTCTTCGGTGACGCGAACTTCATAATGACCATCCACCGGCTGAAGCGCCGCGCCGGGAATCTGCACGTACTCGTCGTGATCCACCGGGAAGTAACTTCCATCGCCATTGCGAGCGCCCAGCGGAGCCACTCCCAGTACATCGGTGATGAACTGGAACTGGTGTCCGTTCCAGGTCCAGATCATCGGACAGGAGCCGGATAATCGCTGGGCTTCCTGATAGATATGCGTCTGATTCGTCGCCTGGCGCACTTCGTTCTGAATCAGCCCGTTCGGCCAAGTGATGCGAATGACGTCGACGGAGGCGTGGTCACCCGCGTCGAAGGTCAGCGGCACGCCGTTGTAAAACTGGCTGCGGTAGAGAGTTCCAGCTTTGATCTCGACCAACGCATCCTGAGCCAGCTTGAGACTTCGCACACCTTTGAGCTGAACACGGATCCAATGGTTTAGGCCGCCCTGATTGCGCAGGAAATGAATAGTGCCGTCCGCATTGATTCGGACCTGATCCAGCCGACCGGTTGCATCGAAGTCAGCCTCTACAAGCAACCGCTCGGAGCCGGGACGGCCGGCGAAAGGCCCCGTCGCGTATCTGCCTCCGAGTTGATCGCGATACAACACCGGAGCGCGATCGCGATAAAACACGGCCAGGTCGAACGCTTTGCTGTCAGGGACGACGCGCAGTTTTCGAGCGGATGTGACCGTGCCCCTCACGAACGGGAAATCCCCGGTCCGATCCGCCCATCCAGACGTTCCTTGATTCCGCATGAGCGCCGGCTGCGGTCCTAGCAGGATGAGATCGAGGTCGTAATCGTGATCGTAATCGATCCATACGGCGGCATCGAAGCGGCGCGTAGGAAGGCTCGCGGGTTGTCGGACGAACTTGCCGCCTGTGTTGCGATAAAGAACCGGACCAGTCGCAGTGAGCACGCAGAGATCCATGAGACCGTCATCGTTAAAATCACCCGGAGCCACGTCGATGATGCCGGTCAGGCCTTCCAGGCCAGTTGCAGTAGCGGGTTGCTGTCCCTTGAGGAACAGACGAATTCCTTGCGAAGACCAAACCAGCAAGTCGGTTTGGCCGCTACCCGTGGAGTCGATCAAAGTCATGCCGGCGGTTGCCGGATCCACCGTTCCCTCAAGCCGCGTGTCGGCGAACTCGGTGACCGCGATCGTCGCCGTTTCCGCATGCGCAATGGGCGGATCGTAGATCTCGGCATAGTTGCACCATTCCACGTTCTCCGGGATTACCCAGCTTTTCTGCAGATTCTTGATGCGTTCAAAATCGGCGAGATAGCGATCCGCTTGCCCAGTGTTTCCGGCCAGCCGGTTCAAATTGTAAAGCTGGAAGCGCGCGGCCGCGAGCAACGGATCCAGCTCGGCAGCTTTTTCAAATTGAGCCCGCGCGTCGCTGTGCCGGTTTAATTGGTTGTAGAGAGTGCCCAGTTGATAATGCGCGATCGCTTCGTCAGGCGTTCGCGCCAGCATGCCTTCGAACTGCGCCATGGCACGCTGCGCGTCGCCCTGATGCTTATAGTAGATGCCGAGGTTGAACCAGGTGTGCGGCAGCGTCGGATCCCGGCGCTGCACCTCCTGCAAGAGCGACACCGCTTCCTGTTCCCGCCCTGGCACCTTCAGCAACGCGAGCGCATAGTTCAGTTTGTCGCGGGTCGAATCGGGCGCGATGGCGAGTGCCTGCTGGAACTCCTGCACCGCTTCCTGTTGCGTGGTGGGATTCTCGTAGTATGCTTTGCCGAGATTGCGGTGCTGATCGAGAAGCGCCTGATTATGCGGTTTAGAACACGCTGGCGCCAGAATGAATACTAGGGCGACGAAGCCCAACCGCCGTTTTTCGAGCTCACGGTAATCGCGCTGCAGCCTCGCGAGCGATCACGCCACGGCTCTCATCAATTGTCAGGAACTGGTTTGCATCCACCTTTCCGATGGATTGCCTGGTCCCGCTCGGCCACTCAATTTCGATGGACACCGCCGTATCTTTCCCCAAGCCAAACGTCGCGGCCAAGTCGCTCGCGGAACAATAACTCGACCCGCTATGCACCGTTTCCGATTGCGTGAAGGAGGAGCTCTTCACCCGAATCACGCTGCCAATCCCATCCCGGTTGCTCTTGGCGCCCACCAGCCGGATATTCAGCCAGTGATTGCGATTCCCTCCGTCGTTCCGATAAAGATATGCCGGTCCGTTGTTGGTGGAAATGAGAATGTCCAAGTCGCCGTCATGGTCGAAGTCCGCATACGCCGCGCCTCGTCCCACGATGGGTCGATTGAATGCGGCGCCCATGGTGGCCGTCACGTTCTGGAATTGACTATGCCCGAGATTGCGAAACAGTAACGGCGCCTGGCGGTAACTCACCTTGGGCTGCACACGCCCGATCTGCTCATCGATGTGGCCATTCGCGGTAAAAATATCCGGATAGCCGTCCAGATCGTAATCGAAGAAAAACACTCCGAAGGTCAGCGAGAGCAGGCTGGATCGTCCAACCGCCGAAGAAGGTGCTTCATCCACGAACAGCCCGTTGCCTTCGTTGTGATAGAGGCCCAGCATCTGGTTGGAGAAGTTGCCAACCAGCAAGTGCGCGCGCCCGCTGTGATCATAATCGGCCGAATCCACGCCCATCGCCCCGCGCGCTACTCCCTCTTCGCCGTATGCCACTCCCGCCGCCATCCCGTCCTCGCTGAACGTGCCGTTCCGATTATTTCGGTATAGCTTGTTCGGTTGAGTATCGTTCGCCACAAAGAGGTCAGGCCAACCGTCGCCGTTGTAATCGAAGACCGCCACTCCCAGTGACTTGCTGGTCGCATCGGCCACGCCCGCCTTCTCGCCCACCTCTTCGAAACGGCCGCCGCCCAGATTGTGAAACAACTTGGAACGCGTCCCTTTGTACGATTCCGGAGTGCAGTATGATTTTGTCGCGCCATCCAGCGAACACCACAGATCCAGCTTCGGGCTCCACTGCACATAGTTCGCCACGAACAGATCCAGTTTACCGTCGCGATCGTAATCCAGCCACGCCGCGCTGGTGCCGAAGCTCGCGTTTTGAATGCCCGCGCTCTTAGTCACATCGCGAAATTTTCCGTGGCCCTCGTTGTGAAAAAGATGATCGCCATCGAGCGCGGTAATGTACACATCTTCGCGGCCGTCGTTATCGTAATCGGCAATGGCGACGCCCATCCCATACATTTCGACATCCAGGCCGCTGCCGCGCGTAATATCGGTGAACGTGCCGTTGCGGTTGTTGTGATAAAGAGCCGGCAGCGATTTTTTGCCGCCGGGCGTCCAGTCCTTGCTGTTGATCAGCAGAATATCCGGCCAACCGTCGCCATCGATATCGAAGAAGGCGCAGCCCGAGCCCAGCGTTTCAGGAAGATACTTCTTTCCCGCCCGTCCGCTGTTGTGCGTGAAATGAATGCCCGCCTGCTCCGTCACGTCGGTAAAGGCGATGTCGCCTTGAGGTGTTTTCGCGCCTCCCACATAAAGAGCGCTGGCCAGGACCCCAACCCCTAATCCCCAATGCCGCGTCGTCATTGCACTGCGCTCTCGTGATCGTGAATCGCCTGCCGCTCATTGTTGTCTTCCGGGCTGGACGCTCGCCGCCGCGCAGTCAACGCCTGCGAAGCCTCTTCGGCTTTGAACCTGCGAAATAGTTTTTCCTCCCGCTCGGCGCCGGCCGCGTCTCCCAGGCCACGAGCAGCCAGCATCCAGGTATAGTGCATCTGAACGTCTTCCGGATCTACCGCATTTACGGCCCGCAGCGCTTCAATGGCCTTGGCGTAATCCCGCTTCAGAAACAAAAGCCGGGCGATTTGGTTCAACACCACTCGATCGCGCGGATACTGCGCGCGAACACGACCCAGCGATTCGAGCGCCCCATCGTAGTCTCCATCCGCCTTTTGAATGGAGGCTTTGAAGAACCAAATGCGCCCCAATTGCGGATTGATTTCGAGCGCCTTGGCGATATCGGGCTTCGCGGCGTCCGTCTCGCCTTCCTGGATCAGCGCCCTGGCCAGGTTCAGCCATCCATCGGCATAGCCCGGCTCGGCCTCGGTCACCTTGCCAAATGCATATTCAGCGCCTTTGAGATCGCCTTGCAGCAAGAGACCGATGCCCCAGTCGTTCCATCGCTCCCGATCTTTCTTAATCGCCAACGGCGCCCAAGCCGGTTCGCCCAGCGGCACTGTGGCCTTGGCCTCGGCCAGTGTCACGATGGGAAGATCTGGAATTCGATCCCGAATCGCTCCCGAAACACTCGCGGGAACAAAATGCGGCGCGCCGTAAGCAAATTGAGTATAAGACCAGGCGAATTTCCGATAATTTAGCCGCGCGGTGAATTGGAGCGGCCCGCGCGCGTTCTTCGGGATTCGAACCAGATAATGCGCCACATCCGCCGCGCCGGGCGGAATCAGCCGGACGTACAACAAACTCCGCGTCTGCCACGCATTGCGCTTATCGATGGGATTGCCGTCTCCGTCAAGTTGAAACGAACGATAGAAATGAGCGCCGGGTTCCACCGGACCCCGTCCGTTATCGGCAACGTTGCCGCTCCAAAAAATAAGGCGCCCGCCGGCGTCCTGCGCTTGCAATTCCAGCCACGCATCGAACGCATCCACCGTGCCGCCGGGGAAAAAGTGCCCGATCTTACGGGTCCGAACCACTACATCCACACGCACGTTGCTGCCAGGCTCAAACTTCGCGCCCGAAGAATCCAGGGGCGCCGCGATCTTGCCAACCTCGCGAATGGTCACGTCGTTTTGCTGCTCGGCCTCTTCGCCCACCGCAAAGGTGGTGTTCGCCCGCGGAGAGTCATTACGCCGCAGCATGGCTGCCTGTCCGGTATGATCGCCAGCCGGCGAAGCGGCAAAAATATCCACGGTAATAAACCCGGATTTCAGGAAATCCTCTTCAACCTTTAGCTGGGAATCGTCCCGATTTGCAAAAGCCACGGCCGTATTGGCGCCAGGAAAATGATGCGAATGCACCTTACCGTCGCGATTGCCCGGATCGTGCGAGGCCACCAGCGGCATGTGACAATCCGCGCACGAAAGCGACTTGGCGGGATAGTAAAACGACCGCGCGCCTTGTCCCGAGACTCCGCTGGCCTGCCAGTTATCGTAATCGTCAAACCCGCGCACCCAGCGGTAGCTGTTCACCGGAACATCCAGATGCACCTTGTGACAGGAGGCGCAGAACTCGGCGGCCTGTTCGCGCATGAATGGCTTCATAAACGTGGCCCGGTGCGGCTTCGGATTCACATAGATGAGAAACCGCTCCAGCGCCTGCATGAAACGGTTCGGATTGGATGCCAATTCATGCAGCGGGGGATACTCCACCGTGAATCCGGCGTTGCCCATCGACCCGCCCACATGGACGATAGCGTGGCACGACATGCAGCCCAGTCCTGCTTGCGCTTCCGGAGTGTTGATCTGCTCCTTGATGGGCCGGTCGAAGCGACCGTTAAAGAACACCGCGTGGTCATGGCAGCCCGCGCACCACTTGCTGGGCCGCGTCCCAATCTTGTCCTGCATGTATTCAATGGCTTTTCGATAAAACTGATTGTTGAACGACGCGAAATGATGCGCCGAGCCCTTCCATTGTTCGTAAATATCCCGGTGGCAGTTTCCGCACTGCGCCGAGTCCATGAAAAAATTCGACGGAATGATCTTGCCCGTATTGGTCTGCGCCGAAGACGGCGCGAAAGGGGACTGCGCGCCGGCGCCTTCCACATCCATCGAGAGCGGAGCGCTGGCCGGATTTTCGATCCGGTCTTTTGCGTTCGGCCACAACTCGCCGGCAATCGGAAGCAGCACCAGCGCTACCAGCGCCGTCCTGCCCGCCGTCTTACCCGCCATGCTGCGTGGCATGCTGTGTGCGAATCGCCACGCGATCAGGGCCAGCGCTATTTCCGCGAGTCCAATATGCAGCCACAACGCCGCACGATGATCGTACGTGTTGCCCCGGAACACGAGATAGAAAGCGACTAAGGCCGCTCCCAGAAAAATCCAGCATTCCTTGGGATACTCGCGCGCATAACGCACCGCAACAAACGCCAGCGCCCACCCCAGGGCCAGGTGCAGCACCACGTTCGCTTCATAAAAGATGCTGGCATGCGCGAAGGTGGCCAGATAGGCGCCATTGATCGCTAAGACGAGCAGTGCCCACAGAGCACGTCGCACGTGATTGCCTCCCGCTACGCCCTGACTCATGCTTTTACCACGTTTGGGACTTCCCTATTTAGCCCCGAGAATTCTATCAGTGTATACTACTCGATGCCAGCGAAGGCTCCGTCGGCCAGCATGAGCGATATCGATAGCACCAGCGCCAAAATGGGACCCATGTTCCTTCCCGACGTGGAGAACAATCCACAGCCAGGGCCATACGCCGATGCCATACGCATGATGCAAGCCGCTGGTGGCGAATACTCGCAGATCTGGCACCTGTTCGCCTTCCTGCCGCGCGCCACCGATCATCTGGCACGCTTCACGCAGGAGATCATGCGCGAGCCTGGACCGATCAGCCCTTGGATTCGGGAACTGATCGCGGCCTTTACCTCGGCGCGCAATGCTTGTCCATTTTGACTGAAGTCCCACGCCGCGGTCGCGGCGGTGCTACTGCAACAGACATGGGACGTGGAGTCGGGAACGCGGATGGACGCTGAAGCTTTCATCGTCGGCGTGATTCGCGATTTAGAAACATCCGGGCTGTCCGAGAAAGAGAAGGCGCTTTTCCGCTTCGTCGATCGGGTGAATAGCTGCTCGCAAAGCATCACGGCGGCTGACATGGAACCGTTGCACGCCGTTGGCTGGGACGACGACGCCATCTACTACGCCATCACCGTTTGCGCGCTCTTCAACTTCTACAACCGCTGGGTGGACGCCAGCGGAGTTCACGTTCTCTCGGACGAAATGCACCGCCAGGGCGGTAAACGGTCGGCCAGTATCGGGTACGTCAGGAAATAACATTCTGCTAGAGATAAACTGATGAGGAAATGTCCAGGCGCTCGTCAGTAGTCGCGCGGGAGTCTGCGGAGGCCAAGCCGCCCCAGGCTAAAACAGTCCAGGCTGAGACCCAGGCGCCGGAGTACAGCTCCCGCCATCTTCTTCCCTGGCTCCTCTTGTTTGCCGGCAGTGGTTGCGCGGCGCTCATTTACGAGATCGTCTGGTTTCAGTTATTGCAACTGGTGATCGGCTCTTCGGCCGTATCCCTGGGATTGCTGCTTGCGGCCTACATGGGCGGGCTCTGTCTGGGCAGCGCCGCTCTGGGGAGGTTGGTTTCCACGCGGCATCATCCCATGCGCGTCTACGCACTTCTGGAGTTGGGGATCGCGGCGTTCGGAATCATCGCACTGTTCGGCGTGCCCGTGGTGGCCCGCCTTTACGTGGTCAGCGCCGGCCAATCAGGTCTGCTGGGGCTGATCCTCAGTGGCGCGGTTGCCGCGGCATGCCTGCTGCCTCCCACTTTCCTGATGGGCGCATCGCTTCCCGCCATCGCCCGCTGGGTGGAAACCACGCCCAAGGGAATTTCCTCGCTGGGATACCTTTATAGCGCCAACGTGGCTGGCGCGGTAACTGGCTGCGTCCTGGCCGGCTTCTACCTGCTGCGCGTCCACGATATGGCATTCGCCACCTATATCGCCGCGGCCATCAATGTTGCGGTAGCATTGCTCGCGCTGGTGGTGGCGCGTAGCGCCGGACGCTGGACTGATCCGGGTTCCGAGGAACGCGGCGCTGCAGTCAAACGCGCTCCTGACGCAATGTTCGTTTACGCGGCAATTACGTTTTCCGGACTCACCGCACTCGGCGCCGAAGTGGTGTGGACGCGCCTGCTCTCGCTGCTGCTAGGCGCAACGGTCTACACTTTTTCGATCATTCTGGCGGTGTTCCTCACTGGCTTGTGGGCTGGCAGCGGAGCTGGTTCATACCTGGCCCGCCGCGTTCGTGATCCTCGGCTGGCGCTGGCCGCCTGCCAGATTCTGCTGGCCCTTGCGATCGCCTGGACCGCTTTCACCATCGCCTACATTCTGCCCGGATGGCCTGTCGATCCTTGGCTGGCCCTTAATCCCTGGGCCAACTTCGATCTGGACCTGACGCGCTGCATCCGCGCCATTTTCCCGGCGACGCTGCTATGGGGCGCGTGTTTTCCATTGGCGCTGGCCGCCGCCGCGGCGAACAAGGAGGATCCTGCGCGATTGACGGGTGAGGTATACGCGGCCAATACGGCCGGGTCTATTGTGGGCGCGCTGGCATTCAGTCTGGTGTTGATTCCCGCCATCGGAACGCGCGGTTCCGAGCAAGTCTTGATCTGGCTGGCCGCGGCCGGGGCGATAATTGCCATTGCTCCGCTCGCCACGCGGAAGACCCTGGCGTTCGCGGGGGCGTTCGGTTGCGCGGTACTGCTGGCGTGGGGGCTGGCTTCGACGGTTGGCGAAGTTCCCTGGCAGGCTATGGCTTATGGCCGCCGCATCGCACCGATCTTGCGCGGGCTGGATCGTCCCATTGATGCCCAGACCACTCCAGTGTTCGTGGGCGAGGGGATTAATGCGTCGGTAGTGATCACCGATCGCGCCGGCCAGAAATCGTTCTACGTGAGCGGCAAATCGGAAGCCTCCTCTACGTTACTCGACATGCGCCTGCAACGCATGATGGGACATCTGCCCGCGCTGGTAAGTTCAGCGCCCCGCTCAGTGCTGGTAGTCGGATTCGGCGCCGGAGTCACGGCCGGATCTTTTGTTCCCTACCCCGATGTCGCAAGCATTGTGATCTGTGAATTGGAACCTTTGATTCCGCCCGCCTCCGATGAGTTTTTCGGCAAGGAGAATAACCACGTGCTGCACGATCCCCGCACCCACGTGATTTACGATGATGCGCGTCACTACATTCTGCTGACACCAGAAAAGTTCGACATAATCACCACGGACCCTATTCATCCGTGGGTGAAGGGCACTTCGACGCTCTATTCCAGAGAATATTATGAGATGGTCAAGAGTCATTTGAATCCGGGTGGAGTAGCCGCGCAATGGCTTCCGATTTACGAGAGCGATGAGGAAACCGTCAAGACCGAGCTGGCTACGTTCTTCAGCGTCTTTCCCCACGCCACGGTCTGGAGCAATTATTTGGATGGCGACGGGTACGATCTGGTGCTGCTCGGGAGTGCCGATCCGTCTCCCATAACAATTGACGTCGATGCGCTCGATCGCCGCCTGAAACAGCCCAGCTACTCCGCGGTTGCAACCTCGCTGGCCGAAGTCCGATTCCCTAACGCCGTCGATTTGCTCGCCACCTATGCGGGAAGGGCCCAAGATCTTGCGCCCATGTTAGCCAACGTTCAGGTCAATGACGATCTGAATATGCGCTTACAGTATTTGGCGGGAATGGGGTTGAACTCGGTGAGCGCTCCCCAGGTTTATCGCGAGATCCTTTCGTATCGCAAATTTCCCGAGGACTTGCTGGTGGGGACCGGCGATGGCGTGAACGCCTTGCATCAATTGATTGGGCGCCAGCACCGCGTGTTCTGACATGATCCGTCTGGCGTGTTCTTTGTTCTGCGCGGCTTTGGCGCTGCCCTTCACAGTCAGCGCGGAAGTGATCTGCGCGCTGGGGACCTCGGCTTCCTCCTACGATGCCAAAGGCGATGAGCGGCCCACCGCCGACGCCATGCAACTGGCCGGCCGCATGAACGCGGCGCTATCGCCAACTTGCACGCCCCAGTGCCCGCAGATCGCGATATTTCGCAACCCCACAGCGCCCAATGCAATGCTGGTCGTCACTGCCGACCAGGCAAAATTTGTCTACGCGCCGCAGTTCTTCGCGGCGGTCTATGACAAGTACGGGGATGGCGCCATCATCGCGATCGTCGCCCACTTGTACGGGCATGCTCTGAACGAAGTTCACCCGGCTGGTTGGATGAAGAGCGATTGGACGCCCGAGCTGCGCGCCGATGCCTGGGCCGGGTGCGCGCTGGCCAAGAGCGATCTAAGCGCGAACGACCTGGCGGGGGCATTGACCGCACTGTCGAAGTATCCGCCTGCCGGTCAATCCAGCTGGCCGCCCCGCGTGCCGGCTCTGCGGCTCGGATATACCCATTGTGGTGGAGATGGCTCAAAGTTCGACGTCGCGAGCCGGCGGCAATAGTGGTCTTCAATTGAGCGAATTCATAGTACCCTCGAACATGCGCCTCCTCGCTACGTTCTTCCTCGCAGGGATCACAGCCTTCTGCCAGCAGTCCACTGCACCGGTTGCGATCACTCACGTGACTGTCATCAATCCGGGCGCGTCGTCGGTTCAGACCAATCGGACGGTGGTGGTCTCTGGCGATCGCATCACCTCCGTCTCCGATGCCGTGCCTCCCAAGAACGCACGAGTGATTGATGCCACTGGTCAATATCTCATTCCCGGTCTTTGGGACATGCACGTGCACTCCGCTTTTGGCGATTGGTTCCCGGGTGGACGCGACATCATCCTGCCGCTTTTCATCGCCAACGGTGTCACCGGCGTGCGCGATATGGGCGGCGAAATTCCGGTGCTCTCAGGCTGGCGCAAGGAAATCGCGAGCGGTCGGATCGTCGGCCCACGCATGGTCATCGCCGGCGCGATGCTGGACGGCTATCTGCCCAACGGCAAGCTGCGCTTCCCCAGTTCCATCCCCGTCACCACACCGGCCGAAGCCATCGCCGCCGTCGACTCGCTCAAGAAACAGGGTGTGGACTTCATCAAAGTGCAGTCGGAGCTTACGCGCGATTCCTATGTGGCCGCTGCCGCGGAGGCTCACAAACAAGGCTTGCCGTTTGTCGGGCACGTCCCGGATAGAGTCCGGCTGCGAGAAGTTGTCGCAGCGGGGCAAGTCAGCGTGGAACATCTAATGGGCATTTTTGAAGGCTGTTCCACCGAAGAGGACAAATTCATCAGCGGCAAAGGCAACTTGAAACTGCTGCTCAGCACCCAGAACAAACCACGCTGCGACGCCCTGATCCAACTCCTGGCAAAGAGCCAGACGTGGCAGGTACCCACGCTGGCGTGGCAACGCGGCGGAGAGTTTCTCGATCAGCTCGATTTAAAGCACCAGCCGCTCGACAAATATGTTCCAGCCTATTGGCGCAATGTCACTTGGAAACGCTTCTCCGATGAGATGATGCCTGACCTGCTGCACGACCCGCTGGCTCTTCGCAAAGATTACTTCGCGCGCAACCTGCAAATCGTCGGCGCCATGCACCGCGCCGGCGTGCCGTTCCTGGCGGGGACTGACACGGCCCCGGGAATTTACATCATGCCCGGCTTCAGCTTGCACGATGAACTCGCAAATTTTGTCGAAGCCGGTTTCACGCCCATGGAATCGCTGCAGACAGCCACCAGCAATCCGGCCAAGTTTCTCGGGACGCAAGCCAGTTCGGGCGCGGTGGAAACCGGCAAGATCGCCGACTTAGTGCTGCTGGCCGCAAACCCGCTCGATGACATCCGGAACACGCGCAAAATCAACCTCGTGATGGCTCACGGCCGGCTCTTCGATCGTGCCGCCCTCGATAAGATCCTGATCGAAGTAGAGTCCGCCGCAAAGCCAAAGCCCCAAAAATAAGCGGGGCATCGTGTGTTGACATCGTATTCCGGTGGATGTTTGCGATGTGCTATAGTTATCCCCTCGTCCACGTCAGTACGTGAGCGGTTCCATGCCTGAACCTGTCGGTGGGAGCCGATCATGAGACCAAAACACATTCAATGGATGCTCACTATATTCTTCAGCGTGACTGCCGCAATCCCCGCGCGGGCACAGTCGCACGCACTGCCCTCGGGTGACGTTCAAGCCATTTATCAACGCCTGCTGGAGCAAATTAAGACCATCAAAATCTTCGACCATCATGCGCACCCCGGCTTCGGCGACGACACCGATGTCGACGCTCAGGCTACCCCGCCCGAACATCTGCCGCTGCGCGAACGCGAAACCAATCCTGAGTTGGTAGCCACGGTGAAAGCTCTCTTCGACTATCCCTACGACGACCTCTCCGCGGAGCACATGCGCTGGCTGCAGGAACGATCGAGCGCGGCCGAGAAGGCCGGAGGCACCGGTTATTGGGACCACATTCTGGATGAATGCGGCATCGAATCCACCGTTGCGAATCGCGTAGCGATGGCCAGTTACCTGGACCCCAAGAGGTTTCGTTGGGTCTTCTTCGACGATTCGTTTCTCTTCCCCTTTGACAACAAAGAGGTCATTGGCGAAAACCCGGACGAAGGCGTTTATATCCCTCTGCAGGAAAAAGTGCTGCATCGTTATTTGCAGCAGGCCAACCTGAAGCAGTTGCCCGGCAACTTCGACGCTTACCTCAAGTTTATTACCCAGATTCTCGAAGAGAATCAGAAGAAGGGCGCCATTGCGCAGAAATTTGAGGCTGGTTATTTCCGTTCGCTGTATTTTGCCGATCCGCCCAAACAGGCCGCGGCCAGCGTTTATCAGAAATTTCATTCGGGAGGCGTTCCCACGCCGGAGGAATATAAGGTCTTCCAGGATTACGTCTTCCGTTACCTGGTGACGGAAGGCGGCCGGCTAAAATTGCCGGTACATATTCACACCGCCGTTGGCGAGGGAGACTATTTCCAACTGCGGAAAGGCGATGTCCTGAACCTCGAAAACGTCGTCAAGGACCCGCGCTATCTGAACACGACCTTCGTTCTGATCCACGGTGGATATCCCTATTTCCGCGAGGTGATCTGGCTGGCGGCGATGAAGAATGTTTACCTCGATTCGTCGGAAATCGAGACGCTGGTCTACCCGTCGGAAATGAAGAACGTCTTGAAGTATTGGCTGGAGACATATCCGGACAAGATTACCTTCGGCTCCGACGCGTATCCGTACAGTGCCGCTCTCGGATCGGAAGAGACGTACTGGCTGGGGGTTTACTCGGCACGCGATGCGCTGGCCGCCGCTCTCGCTGAAATGGTGGCGTCGGGCGAAGTAACGGAGGCCAAGGCCATCCAGATCGCGCATGGCTATTTACACGACAACGCCCTGAGCCTTTATCCGCAGTTGCGTTAGTCGATTTCTACTTCGGGAAATGTTGCTCGTACCAGCGGATGGACCGGTCAATGAAATCCACCGTATGGCCCGATTCCCGCACCCCGTGGCCTTCGCGGGGATAGCGAACCATAATCGCGTCCACGCCCACGTCGCGTAAGCCGATGTAAAACTGCTCAGCTTCCGCGATCGGCACGTCGGGATCGTTTTCGCCATGCACCATCATGGTGGGCGTGTGGACGTTCGCGATGTGCTTCAGCGCGGAACGCTCCCACAGGACATCCATGAGGTTGCCCTGGTGCGGAAACGCGCCCCACTCCATCTGCTCATATTGGTTGTAATACGTCATGTAGTTGTAGCTGATGATGTTGGTGATGGCGGCGGTGGGAATGGCGGCCTTAAACATTCCCGTCTGCGTAATCAGCCAGGCGCTCAGCTGGCCGCCGTAGCTGGTGCCCTCGATCCCCAGCCGGTCGCGATCGATCCACAGATTGCGGCGCATGGCGGCGGACAATCCGTAGAGCACGTCTTGGGCTTCGTTCCCGTTCTGATCCGCGAAGACGGCGTCGGTGAAGGCTTGGCCATAGCCGGTGGACCCGCGATAGTTCACCATCAAAGTGGCCCAGCCGCGCGAGGCGTACACCTGATTCTTAAAATTAAAAGCAGGTCCCTGCTGGCCGTGCGGTCCGCCGTGAATATTCACAATGAGCGGATATTTTCGGTCGGCGTGAAAATCCGCGGGAAATGTAAGAAATGCTTCCACGGTCCATTTATTGTCGTTGCTGATGAAGGTAATGGGTTCCACCGGCTCCACAGTTTTTCCGCTCATTAAATCGTGATTCAGGTCGGTTAGCCTTTTTGGCGGACCGTCAGCGGTCTTGAGATAGAGCTCCGCCTCATCTTCGGGCGTCGTAAACGCGTAAGCGATCTTGTCGCCCTGAGTGGACCAGGAGCCAACGCTTCCCCGATCGTGCACCGCGGCAACCGGCGCGCCGCCCGCCGCAGGCATTCGATACAAGTGCGTTTCTCCACGCTCTTGCACCGTGAAGTATACCGAGCGCCCGTCGCTCGACCAGCCCGGCTCGCCTTGCCGGTTATCGATGGAGCCGAGCTCCCGTCGATTCTTGCCGTTGGCGTCGATGAGCCAGACATGGGTGTCCTCCATGGTGGTCTCCAGATCGGTAAGGCCGCGCTTAGTGGCTTCGTAGACGATCGTTTTTCCATCCGGCGACCAGTGCGGCCGATATTCTGCGTTCTCTGTCGCGGTGAGCCGCGTCATTTCACCGGTGGTGGGAGATAGCGTCAGCAAGTCGTAATTGAAGAACTGATCTTCGTTCGGCTCTCGATTGGAGACGAAAGCGATTTGTTGTCCGTCGGGCGACCATTCGACGGAATGCTCGTAGTGCGTGCCGCTGGTGAGCTGCCGGGAGTGGCCGCTCGCGACATCGGCCACGAAAACGTGCAGCCGTTTATTGTCGTTAAAGTGGCTGTTGCCCTCGGCGGCAGTGGGTTTGTAAAGATAGCGCGTGATGACCACCGGATCGCCGGTTGCGTCGGCAGTTTCAGGACCGGGTTGGGACGAGACGTAGGCGATCTGTTTGCCGTCGGGCGACCACGTCACCGTGTTGCCGGTGGTCGGCAGAGGCGCGTTGGTTCCGTCCAAAGGTCCCAGGTACTTCTTTTCGCCGCCATCCGCCCGAGCCACGATGAGACCGGATTTTTCACCCAGCCGGCCGGAGTAGGCGATCCATTTCCCGTCCCGAGACCACTCGGGATTCCCGGATCGCTCGGTCCCGGCGCTCAGGCAAATCGATTTTCCATCGGCAATGGTCATGATCCAAAGCTGCCCCATCGGGCGGCCTGGAAGATCGTTGCGAGTGATCGTGTAGGCGATCTTGGAGCCATCCGGGGAAAATTGAACGCTGCCGATCGAGCGGAACTTCAAAAGGTCGGAAGACTGAAAGCCAGCCGAGAACAACGCGGGTGCCAGCGTAACGAGAAGGAGAATTCTGTACATGGCAGAGCGTATCCGGCCAGATGGGTGCTCGTCAAGTGCCCGAGTCTTACTCACTGCAGGCTACGCCTGCCGGCGGGCCGGTGGGAGCGCCCAGCAGGACCGCATTCGATGCGATCTTCTGGAAAGCAAGGTGCTGCACCGCGGGTGGTTGTGTCGGCGACATGCTGAAGAAAACGCCGACCGTCCCTTTCGCGCAGGTCAGGTTGAATTGGCCGCGCAGCCAATTCTCAGCCCGCATTGGACCTGCGACGGTGCATTCGCCGACCTCGCTCTTTAGTTTCTCGATTTCCGCGCGCCGCTGGGCCACGGGTGCGTCCAGGAACAGATTCATGGAGGCGATTTGCTTCGCCTCCGCGTCGTCCCACGATTTCCAAAGATGGAAAATATGTTCGCGCGCTTGCGCCAGCATGGGCGAGGGCGGAAGCTCCCGTCTCCGCAGGCCGCCCGACTTCAGCATGACATCCAGCGCCTGGCTGATGGGCTCCGAAGGGCCTGAATAAGTCAAATTGGCCATGGCAAACAGGCCCACGCCGTAATCGGGAAGCCACATCATGTAAGAGCCGAATCCGGGCAATCCGCCTCCGTGTCCGACAATGTGCTCGAAGCGGCAATCGGTTGAGATCCGCAAACCGTATCCATACCCTGCCTCTACCGCCTCCAATTTGCCACCCGAAACACTCGCCGTCAGGTTGGAAGGCGTCCACATGTGGCTCATTTCCCGCACCGAACTGCGGCGTACCGGTCCGGTCTCCGCGTCGTCGCGCGGCGGCCATGCGGACAGATGGAACGCGATGTACTTGCCGAGATCCGCGGCCGTGGTCAGCAGCCCGCCCGCCGAACTAAAAGCGCCCTCCGGCAGAGGCGGCTCCTCGGAATACGTTCCATCCGGCCGAATGCGATATCCGACGGCGCGCTGGCTAGCCGGCACTTCCGAGAATTGGAAAGCAGAGCTCGCCATGTGAAGCTTCGCCAGAATCTCTGTCTTGACGTACTTCTCGTACTGCACACCCGACGCGCGCGCGACAACCCGGCCCAGCAGACCGAAAGCATAATTGGAGTACTCATAACGAGTGTCCGGCGGCGTGGAGAATGGAATGCCTGCGAGCAGCCACTTTGTGACCTGGTCATCGGTGGCGCTCAATTGCTGATCGCCCCAGGGATTATCTTCCGGCCATCCCGTGCTATGGCTCAGGAGCTGCCGCAACTTGAGCGGCGCGCTGTCGCGCGTAGGCAACCGGATGCGCGCGAACTCGGGTATCCATTTCGACACTGGATCTTCGAGCGATAGCTTGCCCTCATCGCGCAGCTTGAGAATCGCGAGCACGGTGAAACTCTTGGTCATGGACGCGATGCGGAATGCGCTATCGGCCATCACCGGCGCGTTCGAAGCGCGATCCCGCAAACCAGCCGTCCCCACGTGCGCCAGGCGACCATCGATGACAATGCCCCACACCATTCCGGAAATCTTTTGCGTCCCCATGTAACCGCGGAAGATCTGGTCGATCCGCGGCATCACGGACTCCAGCTTCCGCACCCGGTCAGGATCGGTAAATCGCGGCGCCGGATAAGAATCGGCGGCATAGACCGCCGATGCGGCAAAGAGCAAACAGACAGCAAAGAATCTGGTACGCATAGAGTCTCCGATCATTGAGCAGCGGTGGTTTGGCCTTGCGGTCAGGCTAGTTTCATTCGGCGCAGCAGGAGATTGAAGCGCGCATCGGAGCGGAGGACTTCATAGGGCGAATCCCAGAGCAGGGTCACGTCCAAATCTCTCTGGTCGATTGCTTTGCCGAGCCATTCGAAAGCATGATCCTTATCACCCAGCCCGATATAAACCTGCGCGATGGCGAGCGCTGGAAAGCGCCCGCGGTGCGCTTGTTCCAAGAAGTCTCGCAGAATATGCTGCGCGAGCGGCAGCTGTCCGCATCGTCCGTACACCCAACCCAGCAGCGCGATGCGGCGCGGACCTGTCATCCACTTGTTCGCCAACTGCAATTGTTCAACGGCGTCATTGCACTTGCCATCCAGAGCGTACGCGACACCCAAGCCTTGCAGTGCCAAGCCGAAATTAGGCTCCAGCGCCAGCGCGCCGCGGAACTGCTCAATCGCCTCGGGGTAATGGCCCGTTACGGAAAAATAACCGCCCACGGCCTGAACGGCATACGGCGAGACCGGATCCAGGCGCGCGGCGATCTGCCGATGCACGAGCACCTCGTCCCTGCGGTTGACCATCGCGAGAAATTTCGCATACCAAAGATGTCCCACCGCGTTCTCGGGACTGAGTTCCAAACCTTTCTTAAATTCTCTCTCCGCGGTTTGCCAATCGAACTCGAGTTCGGCGGCGAAAGCCAGATCGAAATGCGGTTCGCCCAAGGAGGGCTGCAACTCCAGCGCCTTGGACGCCGTAGCTTTGATTTCAGGAACGATTTCGAGCGGGGGAATGGTGGCCACTTGAGGCCCCATCACATAGCAATCGGCCAGCGCGGAATAAGCGCGCGCAAAAGAGGGATCCTCGGCGATGGCTTGTTTGAAATACTCCGTCGCCGTGCTGAGGCCTTCCGGAGTCAGCCGGTTCCAAAAATACAAGCCCTTTAAGTACGCTTCATGAGCGCCGGGGTTCGGTGATACCGCGATTCGAATCGCGTCGCTGCCATGCGGCGCCAGCGCCACACCCAGCACGTTGGTGATCGCGCGGGCAATCTCCTGGGGAATTGTTCTAGAGTTGTCCGGGTCGCGATCGTAACTCCCGGACCACAGGTGATACTCGTTGGCGGCGCTGTTCAGTTGCACCGTTACGCGCAGCCGGTTTTCCGACGCCAGAACGCTTCCCACCAGAACCGTGCCCGCGTGCAGCGCCTGGCCAATCTCCCTGATGTCAGGATTCTTCCCTTTGTACCGAAAGACGGACGTCCGAGCCACCACTTGCAGCCCGGGAACGCGCCGCAGCGAGTCGATAATTTCTTCGGTAAGACCGTCACTGAGGAACTCGTCCTTGCGATCGCCCAGGTTCACCAGCGGCAACACGGCGATGGAAACGTTATTGGCAGCGAGCACGCTCTCCGGCGACCTGGAGCGATAGAAGAAAAACCCCGCGACAACGGAGAGCGCGAGCGTGGCTAGCGCGCCGGCGACAAAAACCGTCCGAAACGGCGGGTGGAATTTCGCGAGGACAGCGGAACCCCAAACGGCCGTTTCAACCGGCGTCTCAGTTAGTGTGACCGAGTCATTCGCTGAGCCGCTCGCCAAACTGTCGGCGCGTGTCTGGGGTAGCGCAGGCTCCAGCGCTGGGCTCACATGAGCCGCCGGCTCCGAACCCAGGTCCGTCACAACTTCGGCCACTTCATGAAAGAACGGCACGTAAGAACCCTTGCGGAAGCCGACGCGCAGCCGCTGTTCCCTACCCTCGGTCTCGTAATATTTGGCCAGCCTGGCGCGGAGCTTTCGCGCTTCTGTTCGAACAATCGAATCGAGCCGCGGGTCGAAGGATGGATCCCGGCCGAAGGCTTCAGTCCCTATGACATATTCCTTGATCTGATATGCATCTTTGGCGATCACCTTCTCCACCGTGTATGCCAGAAACTTTCTTTGGCCCTGCGCGGCGCGAAAGGTCCGGCTGGTCAGGATTCTGGTGAGCTCTTCATGCATCGCCTTCTCGGGAAAAGATCGCTCGGGAAAAGATGGCTCAGGCAAAGATGGCTCAGGCGAGAACTGCAGTGGCAAAGAGGAATCTGGCGACGGGCGGGGATCTTCAAGTTTAGCCGGCCGAAGGCGCAAAAGTTTCGACGGCTGGCTTCGATCGCGATCCACGGCCCATTACCTCCCAGAACTCGCGCCGCCATGAGGGAAACCGTTTACCGTTCAGTGAGGGTTCGGTCTCGCGCATGCGCAGCACGGCATCGTTACCGACGCAATCAGCGGATGCACGGCCCGACCAGGGAAACACAGCTGACAAACGAGGCGCTGTGCGTGCGACGAGTTCGCAAATCAACGAAAAACTCGGCTGGGCCATCATAGCACTCACTGGTGATCGGCGGCAATCGCCTCCAGTGAAAACCCGTTGAGCCGGTAGCGTGATTTGGGCGGGTCGATACGTACCGACTGGCACCACTCCACGCCCTGAAGCGTGTCGGCTTGTTGTTCCCGCCACCACGGCCCGTCGCCGCCCGACCGGTAAAACTCCTCGCAAAGCTTGAGATGCCGGTGGAAGCCCGCCACCAGCCGGCTGCTATAGTGCGCCAGGACCGAATCGACATCCGCTCCTCCCACCACGGCCCGAACGGCCGCGCTCGCGAGAATGGCCTCACGAACCGCATGTCCCGCGCCGTCACCGCATAGCGGATCGAAGCCCAGAGCCGCCGTTCCGCAGGCCAGCCAACCCGGCGCGCACAGTGACTCCGCAATACGGGGATGAGAGGCAAAACCGCCTTTCATTGGATCCGTTTCCTGAAGTTGATCGGCGATCAATCGGCTGCGGGCCAGCAGCCACTCAACCGTATTCCCCACCGACAACAGCCATGCGCCCCCGGCGACCGGCAACAGAAAAAGCCATCCATCATCGAGTGACTCAATCCAGCAAGCGTCGCGGGGCGAGCTTGTTTTTACCTTTACCGCTGCCGCACTGGCAGAGCGCGAACCGAAGTGCCGTTCTTTGACATCGCCGGGTAAGGGCGGGGCCGCGAAAATCGACCAGCCAGACGGCGCTGAATCGACACTCAATTCGGGCGCGTCCGCTTCACGGATCCGGTTAAGGAGCTCCTGCTCCGATGTAACCACCGCCGAATGGGGCAGCGCCACAGGCTTCGAGTCCTTCCCCCAGGCCACAATCCTGCGGGTGACACGCGTCAGGCCATCGAACAGATCACTGCGATCGAAAACATCCTCCAGCAACTTCTGCGTCGTATCGCTCAAAAGCAGTGCAGGTACTTTAGGCCGCGCCGGCGCGTCCGAATTTATCTCAAACCCGGCTTGACTGAGCAGACGGCTGCAGCACAACGCGGCAATGCCATCCCCGCGAACTACAATATTCCCCGGCATGAAGAACGATTGTAAACCTAGCGCTCCGCTTGCACATAAACCTTCAGGATTTGCTCGCTGGGCCGCGTCGGAACCGCGCCGGCGTTGTATGGCTTGGAGCTCTTGAGGTAGGGAAATGAATAGGGGAATGCCTGGATGCCTCCGAATATGTAGCCGACCAATGTCCGGGTTCCTCGCAATGCGTCCAAGAGGAGAACGGAGCCTTCCCGCCGCATTCCAGGCGCGGGGATAAACACCGCATCGGTCCCAAGGTAGCCCGGCAGCGAATTGGTTTGCACTATTTCGCCGGTCTCCTCTTTTCCCGGAGCCATCGCTTTGCGAATAGTCGAAATCTGATCGCTCCACTGCATGCCATCCAAATACGCCTCCTCCGTTTTGCCGCCGATTTTCGGATTGTCCCGAAATTCGCCGGCTGACGAATCCCACGAATATCTGCTGATGCCGCCGAAGAAAGTGGTGTACATGGTCTGGCCGGACTTGTCGTAGATGGCGAGAGTGGGGCAGGCGTAAGCATTCACTTTTTGTTCGAATTTGTGATCCACTTGCGGAGCTGCACCGCTAAAAAGATAGATCGGCTTGCTGTAATTCAACTGGGTGTCCGGCGTGAACACTCCACCGTAGACCGCCAACCCCGGGCCCGAGGGCGACAAAATCTCCGTCACATTCAGATCGCGCCGGTGAAATTCCATTTCATCGCGATAAGCTTTTTCCAGCCCGACGCTCAAATTGCCTTTGCCATCCTCGGTAATTGCCAGCTTTCGAATTTCGTTGAGATAAGATTGCGATGCATTTCCACCGTCATGCTCGCCTTGGCCTTCGAACGCCGTGTAGCCGCCTTGAAACGAATGCCCCATGAGCAGATAAAAATAGCCATCGGAAAGCTTCCTGAGTTCCCCGCCTGCCGATTGCACTAAGTTCGAACGAGCGAACGCCACCGATGAAGGAGCGCGCCCACGCATCACACTATCGATCAGTTCGGGCAAATCCACCCGAGAAATCAGCGGGTAGGTGACCCACTTCCCGTCGCGATCCTCGCCGTATCCGCCGCCAATGTAGAGCTTGGCTCCATCCTGATAATACAGTTGACCAGTCGCCATCCATTCGTCTTTTACCGGCGCAAGTGTTTCAGGCAATTGCATCACGGGCACGTGATACGTTCGCGCGGGTGTGACGGTGGTGTCCACCACCCAGATCTCACGGTTGGCATCGCGGCGCAAAAACTCGGCCGGACCTCCGCCCGCGTTATGGTAACCGGCTCCTCGGCCTCCAATGAATACCCATCGGCCTTGCCACTGTCCGAAGGAAAACGACTGAATGCGCGGCGCTCCGGGAAAATCCCTGCTCACATCCTCACTGGCGTCGATGCTGAACGGCAGCTTGGTAACGGCCGGTTTTGTTGCGAAAAAAAGCGCCAGGAATAGCGGAAGAAGCGCGAGACTCATTTCATTCCGCCGATACTGCGCAGGCCGAAGTGGAACTCTCGGTTGCTAGCGAGGAAAGTTCGGCGGCCAACGCGTTGCAAATGGTATCGAAGGAACGGACCCGAACCAATTCGCAGGCGCGCGCCACGAATCCGCTCATATTGGCAACCGCGAAGCTGATCCCATTCAGATTTCTCTCGCGAGGAACTCCGGGCAAAGACCGAGGATAGCCGGACGCGAAGAAAGAGCAGGAACCATCCGTGGTCTCGATGCGATAGCGGTTTCGCGGCAGGTCCCAATCCACATCCACTCCAATCACCTGAGGCAGCGATCCGGGCAACATCAGGTGCTGGTTGTTCACCCGCGCGGAAACCAATATGCTGCCGCCCAAGCGCGCGCGGTCTACCAGAGCTTGAAAGCGTTCCCAAGCCTCCATCTTGCCGGTACCCAGACTGAGATTGATTACATCCATCCGATTTTCAACTGCCCACTCGATTGCTTCGATGAGCAGGCTGGTGGTAGCTCTCAGGGACGACCCGAACAGCTTCACCGCGAAATATTCGGCATCCGGCGCCTTCTCCTGAATGGCAGCGGTGACGGCCGTTCCATGCCCTAAGCGGTCTTCTTCGGACTCGCCAGAGTGCGCCGCGCCGAGCAAGATGGTCTTCACCGGCCCCAGAATGTGGGGGTGAGCCGCATTGACACCGCTGTCGATCACCGCCACCTTGACGCCGCGCCCGGAGGCGGTGGGGAACGGCATTTGTAGATCGGCGGTCAAGTTGGCGTATATCCGGCTAACGCCGGGCGATCGTAATCAGGTTGGTGGTGGTGTCTTTGTTTAAGTAAATCAGCTTGCGCGATTCCAGCGTCTCGGCGTCGAAGATTTCGAGCGTAGATCCGGCGCCGTACATATAGAGCTTCTTGCCATCGCCGCCCACTGCGAAGCGGAAGGTTGGTCGCGATTCGAAGGTCTTTTTGCGAATCACGCTATGGGTAGGGATGTCCCAAACCCACCATTCCGTCTCCCGATTTTCGCCCTCGCCGATTTTCTGCATGACGGAGAACGCACGCTTGCGGTCCGGCGACACCAAAAAGCCCATCATTGGCAGCAGCGGGCCAATGGGTGATACTCGATCTTGCGCGTATTCAAATCGATAATGGCCAGGCCGAGCGTGCCTTTATGCACGACTTTGTCGACGGAGGTGAAGACCGAAGTGGCCTTATCGGGGTCGTCCATCGAATCATCGTTCGCGGCCAGCCGATACGGTGAAGCTCCGGGATACGGGGGCTGAGCTAGCGGGATCTGGCCCACTTGCTGGAAGGTGCTCAAGTCGAAGATCAAGATATCGTCCTGGAAAACATACAACAGTTTTCCATCCGGCGACACCTTGTAAGTGGCGTCGAAGCCGAAACCTTGATCCATCCCTTTCGGAAAGGGCCAGCTCTTAGCGATTTTCTTCTCCTGCAGGTCGATGGCGACAAACTGCGGAGGTTCGATGCGATATTCATCGATGTCCTTGATCGCGGTTTTCATCGTGCTGTAGATGTAGCGGCCGGTGGGATCGACGGCGAGACCGGAGTATCGGATGTTGCCGCCGAGCAGCACGCGATCAGGCGCGGTGGCCTGCATGCGCGGCCGGCTGTTAGGATCTGCCAGGTTGAAGCTGCTGATTATTTTCCGGCTCTCCAGATCCACGGTCTCAAGCAACATTTGCGTGGTGAAAATGTGGAGCTTCTTGCGGTCGGCCGATAGCGCCGTGGCCCTCGGTATCCCGTCGAGGGCGATGGTGTCGACCACCTCCTCCTTGTTTTCGTCGATGACCAGAAGCTTCTTGTCGAGCGTGCCAATGTACATGAACTGCCCGGAGGTGGCGATCTGGCCGTGGGCAGCGCCGCATAAGGCCGCTGTGAGAATGACGGGAAGGAATCGATTCATCGGAAGCAGCTCGCTTTAGAGAATTCTGTTAGGGATATACGATGTCGACCTTGCGCCAATCGTTGGCGGCCGATGCGCACTTGTCGGTCCAATTCGGAGCATTATTCAAGTGGTCGGGAACCTGCGCCGGCCAGCCGCAACCCAGATAGCAATCGAACAGATCGCGCTCGACGGGCTGGCAAAGACCCGCCGTTCCGCCGGAAGATATCCACTTCCCAGCCGGGAGTGAAATTGAGCGTGCACCCCATTGGGTAATAAACTTTTCCTTCTCCGCCCCGCTTCTGCAACGCTTGGACATCCCCTGTCACCGCAATAACCGCTTCCTCCACGCGACGCGCCTTGCGGTTGATTGGTCTCATTGAATTCATAGGAGCGCTCCTTTTGCCTTTATTCCTCAGTTGTCGTTAAAACGATTCAAGAACGACGGATTCGTTAAGCCGATTTCGCCGTAAATCCGCAAACAAAGATCGTTCCAGCCACGGATCCAATCGCAATAATGTAAGATTGGCCGCCGATGTCTCGCCGTAATGAATGAAAGCCTCGTGATAGCAGCCGCCCGCGCATACGGGCGCGCCCAGCAGGTATGGCAGTCGTAACGGGCACCGAGATGATGCGTTTCGAGAAACTTATTGCGCGCGGCATGATCGATGCCTCGGCCCTGCACATTGCCCATTTTCCCGACTGGAGAATCGACGAAGCGATGGCATAGGCTGATGTCGCCTGCCGTGCCCACGCCCAACAAACCCAGCCCGGCGCCACAGGGTAAGCCTTGCTGATTCCGCGAGTGCAGCTCCTTCAATGTGTCGTTCGCGTTGGTGAATCCGTGCTGCCGTCCGGCGATGGCATGATCACGATATTCCCAAGCCAATTCCTCAAAGCCGCCCAGCATGTTGGACATCTTTTGCGGAGCCGATATGAGTACAGCCGGTCCGGATTGGCGGTGGCGGGCGAGAAGCCGACGGCTCGAACCCCATCTCCTCGGTTAAATGCTCGATAGATCCGCCGCACTTCGGAGACGCCCGAGCTCAGCGTCACGCGCGCGCCGATGGAATTGGTGCGATGGCGCTCCAACAACATCTTGATCTTGGGAACGATGACTTTGTAACTTCCCCGGCCGTCATGAAAGACACGCATCTTGTCGTTGAGTTCCTGGTCGCCGTCGATGCTGACCGTGACGCCGATGCGATGTTCCGCGAGAAAATCGGCGATCTGTTCGGTAAGTAGTGTGGCGTTTGTTGTGAGGCTGAACTCCACGCTCTTGCCCGCTTCCGCGGCTTTATCCTTGGCGTATCTGCACCGTCGCGCGCAGCACGGGAAATTCATCAGCGTTTCGCCGCCGAAGAAAGTCACGTGGATGCCCGGCCGCTCGGCCGACTCCTTGATCAGCATGTCGATCGCCGACTGCGACACTTCCATGCCCATATACTTCGGCTTTCCATCGGTCTGGCTGATCTTGTCTGTCGCTGTACTCGTAGCAATAACCGCAAGCCAGGTTGCACTGGTTTGTGACATTCAAGACGATGCGCTGCAGCGGAAATTGCGCGCCGGCATTTTGGGGAATTCCGGGACCGATCGCCGCGCATGATGACTTCCGATTCTTCCATCTCCATCAACGCGGTTTCAACGTCCCAGCGGCTGTGACCCCGGCTGAGCAGCCATTCCATAATTCTTCCGCATTGCGGTCCGCGTCCTGATACGCATCCTAGAATTTTCTGGCCGATGCCTTCAAGGCAAAAATCGCTCCGCTCGGCACCGCATACAAAAAGCGGGATACCGGCGGCCTCAAATGCATGAAACTCGCGAAGCCTGTAGGGCGCCTCGGAGGCGAGCACGTGGTGGAAGCTGCGCTCATTGCGCAACCTCCGGTTGGTCATAGCGGACATAAGAAGGAACCGTCACAACCAGATACGATCGAGCTTTCATCGGATTTTCCCTCAGGTGTGTCGTAGGTGGCTGCCACCCACACGTCGCCCCAGTTGTTGGTGGGGTAGTTGTTGGCTTGCTTCTTGCGGTCAGGGTTTGGACCCTCCAGATTCGGAGTAAACAGACCAGTGTCGTTGATCTTGCCCACAAACTTTACGTCGTCGTCGCCGGGCGTAGACACAAATTCTTCGAGCGACCAATGCGCGCTGACCAGGCCCACTGGAATGTCGTCGTTGGTCTGCGCCTTGCCGTCCGCGCCGGCGGCATAAGCGACGGCTTCAAATTGAGCGTACTGCTTGGCTGCGATGGTGCCGCCCAGGCGAGCCATGCTGGCGTCGGGAAGAATTTTGATATATGCGATCTTGTCGTAAACCGCTATCGCGCGTTCGGCCGTGGAACGCCCATAGGAAATATCGCGGACACCGGTGGCGAGACTCGCATTGGCCTGCACTTCGAGCGTCACGACTGTGGGAGTGCGCTTCACAATGCGCTTCACACTGATGCCACTGCCGAAATCGAAGTCGGCCGGCTTCGCGTCAGCGGAGAAATTCGCGCCGTAAAGTCGCACTTCGGTGGTGGATGGGGATTGAATAGCCAGAGAACCAGACCCGGCCAGCAGTGGCGTGCTTCCGATGCGAACCAGGTGCGCGTCGATTCCGAACTCCTGGTATCCGCCCCAAAACCAACGGCCATCCATGCGGTTGCCGTCACGAGAAACGAACAACGCCTCGCGCCAGTCAGTAGGATTCGAGCCGGGATCGGCGGATTGATTACTGCTGGGTCCGGTGCTGTGGCCTCGCCAGCTATAACCGGTGTATAAAACCGATTTCCCGCTGAGCGAAGCAGTGATTCCAGAAGCGGGGTATTCAATCTCCGTTTTCGTCACAAATTCGTCGGGCGAAGCCCCGGCGGTGACGGTTAAAGTTCCAAACACTCGTCCCTTGCCCTGCTGATAACCGGTCAGCAGCCATTTACCTTCCAGGTTGGGGGTCTTCATCACCGCCTTCCAGGAAGTCCATTGCGTGGTTATGAGCGGCTGATTCTTAGATAGATAATCGACCGCCACTTCAGCCGGATATTTCCCATCCGCGCGCGTCGGCACTTGCGCAGGCGGAGGTGGAATCACGTAGGGGTTAGAGCCGTTGGAAGAGGTGAGTTCAATGGGCAACTCCTCGGGCTCCGCGGGGTGTCTGGGCCGGAGCGTATTCTCCGCGCCAGGGAACAAGCCCAGATGCATGTTGATCAGCTTTTCGTAATCTTCTTTCGTGCGCCGCTGCGACAACACGCGGCCGATGGTATGGCAATAGTTGCAAGTGTGCTGCAGCGCGTCGTCCGGAATCTTATCGCTTTGGTCGCGGAACAAGCGGTGCTCCACTTCCCAGAAGATCGGCTTCGCTTCGTCCGGTGCAAGCCCGTTGTTATAGCTGAGATATTTCAGGATTTGGTGCGCTTCCTCGGGCTTCAGGGCGACGTTGTTCAGGCGAACCATTCGCCGGATCGACTCCTCCCAGACCTCCGGGGTGGTTCTCATGTAGGAGAGCCGGCGCATCATCCCATTGGCATCACGCTGGTGACAGCCCCCGCACTTGGTGATAGTCAGTTGATCGTCAATCGGAATGCCTTGAGCACCCGGCGTTTGCGCAAAAGCGACCGCCGCTGCCACCAGGCTGAACACTGCGGGAGAGATGAGGTTCTTGCCGCGCATCTTATGATTCCTTTGGCTTATCTCAGCCTCGTGGAGATGGAAGATGGCAACGTTGCCACGGTGTAGCGAGCGAAATGCCGCAGCCGTTGCGGCATCGCCAGCTCCTAGCGGAAGCGACATTGAGCGGCGATAGACAAGTTTGCGCGAATCAGCAGTCCGAGTCAAGAACAACATTATTGGCCGCCAGCCGCTCGGTAGCGAGTAACTATTATTATTTGTTTGGACTTATCCAGAAATGGTAACCGCGATCGATCACTGCGCGGCTACGCGCCCCGCTTCGTTATTGCGAAGCCAAAGAAAATAAAGGCTGGCGACTGTTACCGGTTACCGTTATCGATGATTAGCTAACCGCAAGCGTTTTCACCATGTGAACGATAGGAAGGACTTCCCCGTTCGGAAGCGGTATGCCTACCGTGTCGCGCCGGGCGTAACCCTTAAGCGAATAAAGAGGAACGCCCGTCAGCGTTGAGCCCATCTCAAGGCTGCGGAAGCCCGCCCGTTGCGCCGCATCCTCACAGTATTTCAGAATCAGTGTCCCCAAGCCTTGGCGGGCCCATTCCGGATGAACGAAGATGGCCCGAATCTTGGCTGGCTCGGTGGCGGGATCCAGCAGCGCCTTCTCTCGATGTGGCCCGTGATCGCTGCCGAAGAGGGTTTTGCGATAGCTCCAGCCCCCACATCCGACAATCAAGTCTGGCTTGGAGAGCGGGACCGCCGCAAAGTACGTTCCATCTTCGATCAGCTGGGTGTCCAGGCCAAGGGCGTGCCCGAGCGCACCTTCAATCTGCGCCGGTGTGTAATCGTTGTGCTGAAGACCGCGCACGGAGCGTTCGATCAAAATTCGTAGTTCGCCGACATCGGCCGGATTGGCCTGACGAATCTGGAATGCCACCCCGCTATTGCCCTCCTGGCAACGCAAAGGCGAATAATGCCGCGCCGGAAGGAATGACAATGTATTGTTTTCCATCCAACGAATAGGTCATTGGTGAGGAATAAATGGCCGCACCGAGCTGGATGTGCCATAAATCCTTCCCGGAACGTGCGTCCACAGCGACAAAGTTACCGTCGGAATCTCCGGCGAAAACCAGGCCCCCGGCGGTCGAAAGGCATCCTCCATTGGGAGGCGTAAAGTATGGGAACTCCCATTTCTTCTCGCCCGTGAATGGATCGAAGGCCCGCAGCGCGCCCCAGGCTTTTTCGCCGGTGGCCTGCACATAGACGCTTCCGATGAAGTCATGACCTTCGTGGTATTTCTGAGGCGCGCTGGTGAAAATATCGCACTCCTCGGCGGTAGCGACATACAGCAATCCGGTTTGAGGACTATAGGACGGTGAAAACCAGTTGGTGGCGCCCAAGGCTCCGGGGCAGGTTCGCGTTCCCTCCGCGGTAGGCACGCTGCCCGGCAGGACAACCGGGCGGCCGTCCGCGCCGATCTCTTTGGCCCAAGTCACGCGCGGGAAGAACGGCTTGGCGGAAAGAAACTTGCCGTTCGTGCGGTCCAGCACATAGAGGAAACCGTTTCGATTGGCGTGCAAGAGCAGCTTGCGGGGCTGACCTTGCCAGGGTGCATCTAACAACACGGGAATCTGCGTGGCATCGTAATCATGCAGGTCGTGCGGAGTGAATTGGTAATGCCATTTCAGCTTGCCTGTGTCGGCGTCGAGCGCGAGCATCGAGCTGCTGTAGAGATTGTCGCCGGAGCGTTCGTCGCCACGGTTGCTGGGCGCGGGATTGCCGGTGGGCCAATAGATGAGATTCAACTCAGGATCGTAAGAACCGGTGATCCAGGCTGGTGCGCCGCCGGTCTTCCACGAGTCGCCAGTCCAGGTTTCATGGCCAGGCTCGCCGGGGCCAGGAACGGTGTAGAATCGCCAGGCGCGCTTGCCGGTGTCGGCGTAATAGGCATCGATGAAGCCGCGCACGCCATATTCGCCGCCCGCGACACCGACGATGATCTTGTCCTTCACCACCAGAGGAGCGACCGTGAAAACGTAGGCTTGCCGGTAATCGGCCGCCGCAACATCCCAGACCACGTTACCGGTCTTCATGTCGAGCGCCACCACGTGCGCGTCCAGCGTCGCCATGAAGAGACGGTCACCCAGCGCCGCAAAGCCGCGATTCACCAGGCCGCAACAAGCCTGAACTTTGTCCGGCACGCGCCGCTGATAGCGCCAGATGGCCCGGCCGGTGCGTGCATCCAGCGCGAAAGCGCGATTGTTTTGTCCAGTGCCGTAGAGGACGCCATCGATCACGAGCGGCGTAGTTTCAAACTGGCCGAGCTCGGCGCTTTGAAAGGCCCATTGCACCGCCAGATTCCGCGGCGTTCGAAAGATTCACCTGATCCAGCTTGCTGTATCGCCAGCTCTGGTAGCCGCCAGAGTAGGTCAGCCAATTCTGCGGCTCTTCGGCAGCCTTCAGGATGCGATCGGAAGTGACTTGCGAGCGCGCCGGCATGGTGCAGAAGATCAGAGCGAGCGCTAGAGTGACGCGGGTTGGAACAACCTTCATTTCTGCTCTCCTCGCAAACCGGTCAGATAAGCCAGCAGGTTTTGTAGCTCTTCCTTGCTCAGGAGACTTTCTGAATATGCGGGCATCAGCGATCGGCGTTCGTGAATCACTTCCCGCAGGTCCTTCTTCAAGAACAGGTGCAATTTCTCATCCTGTCCGAGAAGCTGCAGCGAAAAAGCGTCTTCGTTCTTGGCCACGCCGATAACGCGCTGGCCGTCCTGGGTCACAGCCGTTACGGTCTCGTACTCCAGAGGGTAGACGTAATGGTTGTTCGGGTCGATCATTCCAAGGCTCAAATCCTTGTCCGGCTGCCGAATGGACTCGGTGAGATACACCACCGATCTGGCCGCGCCGACACGTGTCAATTCCGGCCCCAGCCGGCCGCCGCGTCCCTGCACCATATGACACTGGGCGCAGTTGCCTTTTCCGAAGAAGATGCGCTCGCCTTTGAGAGAATCGCCGGCCACTGGAGTCTTCGTTCCGGCGCTGGCCGAACGCAGGTACGCAACCAGAGCCCAAGTCTCGCTATCTTCAAATGCGTTGGATGGCATCTGGGTGCCGGGAACACCATCGCTGATGGTGCGAAAAATTTCTGTGTCGCTGCCGCCATGCACCCAGAGGCCGGAACGAAGGTTGGGCCCACGCCCTCCGCCGCCCGCATTGAGACCGTGGCACGGCGAGCAATTGGCGCGGAAGAGCGAAGCTCCTTCTTTGATGGCAGCCGGATCGCCTGCGAGAGGATTCTTCGGCTCGTCGGCAGGCGCAGATGCCACGCCCGCCAGCAACCCGATCGAAATGAAGGAGACGAGGTTCACAGCCCAGAATCACGATGAAGGCGCGCGACCGGGGAGCACCGTCCTATCTAGAATACTCTAAACACCCTCAGAATACTCTAAAAGCCTCAATGTTTCGGATACTGCTGGTCGAGCGCCAGGTTGAGCTTGAGCACGTTGACGCGCGGCTCGCCCAGCAACCCGAGATCCGCCGATTTGGTGTATTGCGCAACCAATTGATTGAGCTGATCGGGGGAAATGCCACGGGCTTTGGCCACGCGCGCCGCTTGCGCCTGCGCCGACGCGGGGCTGATGTCGGGATCCAGGCCGCTCGCCGACCCGGTCAACATATCGGCTGGAATGGGCCCTGTATAGTCCGGGTTTTCCTTGTGGAATTTGTCCACCGACGCCTTCACGCGATCGATCAGCTTTTGATTGGTGGGGCCGTAATTAAATCCACCGGAAGCGGTGGGATCGTAGCCGTCGTTACCGGCAGCGGAGGGACGCGGCTGGAAATACTCGGGCCTGGTGAAATTCTGGCCAATCAACTCCGAACCGATGACTCGATCGCCTTTGGTGATCAGGCTGCCGTTGGCCTGATGCGGAAAGATGATCTGCGAGACACCGGTGACCGCGAGCGGATAGGCCACGCCCAGCAGGATGGTCAAGAAAATATTGATTCGCAATGCCGGCCAAAGTTGTGACAACATAATCGTTCTCCCGTGTTCTTTCTTCTATGCCAAATGGAACAGCGCCAGCAATTGATCGATAGCCCAAATGCCCGGAAATGGCACCAGAATTCCACCGACGCCGTAGATCAGCAGATTGCGCCGCAACAGGCTGGCCGCGTCTAAAGGCCGATACTTCACTCCCCGCAACGCGAGCGGCACCAGCGCGATGATGATCAGCGCGTTAAAAATGACCGCTGCCAGCACCGCGCTTTGCGGCGTGTGCAAGCCCATGATGTTGAGCTTGGCGAGCGACGGATAAGTGGCCATGAACATGGCGGGAATGATGGCGAAATACTTGGCGACATCATTGGCGATGGAGAACGTGGTGAGCGCACCACGGGTGATCAGCAATTGCTTGCCGATGGCAACCACTTCAATCAGCTTGGTGGGATTGCTGTCCAGGTCCACCATGTTGCCCGCTTCCTTGGCGGCCATGGTGCCGGTATTCATGGCTAGCCCGACGTCAGCCTGCGCGAGAGCCGGCGCGTCGTTGGTGCCGTCTCCAGTCATCGCGACCAGGCGTCCGGCTACTTGCTCTCTCTTGATGTACTCGAGCTTGTCTTTGGGCGTGGCCTGCGCGAGAAAATCGTCCACACCCGCTTCGGCTGCGATGGCTGCGGCGGTCAGCGGATTGTCGCCCGTGATCATGACGCTGCGAATGCCCATGGTGCGGAGCTGGGCGATGCGCTCTTTCATCCCGCCTTTCACAATGTCTTTCAGGTGGATGATCCCAAGCAGACGGCTGCCATCGCACACGGCAAGCGGGGTGCCACCGTTGCGCGCGATCCGGTCGCTCATTTCCTGGAAATAACCCGGGACTTCCCCGCCCCGCTCTTTCACGAAGGTGGAAATTGCTTCGGTTGCGCCCTTGCGCAGTTCACGTCCCTCAAAATCGACACCGCTCATGCGCGTGTAAGCCGAGAACGGAATGAAACTCGCTGCGTGTTCGGGAATGTGACGGCCGCGCAGCCCGTATTTTTCCTTGGCGAGCACCACCACCGAACGGCCCTCGGGAGTTTCGTCGGCGAGACTGGACAACTGCGCTGCGTCGGCCAATTCTTCATCGCTCACAGCGGTGATGGCCAGGAACTCCACCGCTTGCCGATTGCCCAGCGTGATGGTGCCGGTTTTATCCAAAAGCAGCGAATTTACGTCGCCGGCCGCTTCCACCGCTTTGCCGCTCATGGCAAGCACGTTGTGCTGCATGACACGGTCCATGCCCGCGATTCCGATGGCGGAGAGCAATCCGCCGATGGTGGTGGGGATCAGGCAGACTAACAACGAAACCAGCACGGCTACGCTCGGCACGGTTCCAGTTCCGGCCTGCGCCACGCTGAAGGCCGCGTAGGGCTGCAGCGTGACAACCGCGAGCAGGAAGATCAGCGTCAATCCCGCGATCAGGATGTTCAGCGCGATCTCGTTGGGCGTCTTCTGGCGCTCGGCGCCTTCCACCAGCGCGATCATGCGATCCAGGAAAGTCTCGCCGGGGTTGGATGTGATCCGTATCTTGATGTGATCGGACAGCACACGGGTGCCACCGGTGACGGCGCTGCGGTCACCGCCCGATTCGCGGATCACTGGCGCGCTCTCACCGGTGATCACAGACTCGTCGACAGTGGCGATGCCTTCGATCACCTCGCCATCGCCGGGGATGAGTTCGCCGGCGTCGCAGGACACCACGTCGCCCGCGCGCAAGGCCGAAGCAGTAACCTCCTCGATCTTGCCGGATGAGGTGAGCCGCTTGGCCAGTGCATCGGTCTTGGTCTTGCGCAGGCTATCGGCTTGCGCCTTTCCGCGAGCCTCGGCCATCCCTTCGGCGAAATTCGCGAATAACACCGTGAACCAGAGCCAAATCGCGATCTGGATGCCGAACTTCAGGCCAGCGGCGCCGACCACGACATCGCGAACCACAAAAACGGTGGTGAGCAAAGCGCCCACTTCCACCACGAACATCACCGGATTCTTCGCGAGAGTTAGCGGGTTCAACTTCAAGAAGGAAGCCTGGACCGCGCGACTGACGATATCGGGATCGAACAAGGGGCGTGAACGAGCCAGCTTCTTAGGAATCAGGGACGTTGAATCTTCCTGCGGCTGCGGCATGTTGGGCGTGGCTTTCGGAGGTGTAGTAACCGTGGACATGTTTTGCTCCCGAGAGAGTTAGCTCCCGAGCGGCAAGGCAATCAACGAAAACAGCCTGCCGCTTTGCATCAGATAATGTTCTACGATGGGCCCAAGCGATACCGCCGGGAAATAAGTCAGGACGGCGATGATCACCACGGTGCCCACCAACAGGCCCACAAAAAGCGGACCGTGCGTGGGGAATGTTCCGCTGGTGACGGGCACCTTCTTCTTCGCGGCCAGACTGCCGGCCGCGGCGAGGATCGGAATGAGGAACAGAAAGCGGCCGATCAGCATGGAAAGCCCGAGCGTCAGGTTGTACCAGGGAGTGTTGACGTTGATGCCGGCGAACGCGCTTCCGTTGTTGCCGGTGGCGCTGGTATAGGCGTAAAGAATCTCCGCCAGCCCGTGCGGACCGTTATTGTTCATGTTGCCGATGGCCGCGCCCGGCGCGTTCCAATAGCCCTTGGCCGCGAACACAGCTTGCGTGGAGACGCCGCTAAATACCAGGATGCAGGCCGAGGTGACGATGATGGCCAGCATCGCCATCTTCACTTCCTTCTGCTCCAGTTTCTTGCCGAGGTATTCCGGCGTGCGGCCCACCATCAAGCCCGCAATAAAGACCGCGATGATGCAGTAAATCAAAATGCCGTACATGCCCGCGCCCACGCCGCCGAAGATGACGATGTCGGTCATCATGTTGAGCATCGGAACCAGGCCCGCGATGGGCAGCAAGCTATCGTGCGTGTTGTTGACGGCGCCGCAACTGGTATCCGTGGTGATGGTGGCAAACAGCGCGGAATTGACCACGCCGAAGCGTACTTCCTTACCCTCCATATTGCCGCCGGCCTGGGTAGCGGTCGCGGTGGTTTGCACTCCCAGTTTGGCGAGATTGGGATTTCCGGCCTGCTCGAATCCGTAGCAGACGAACACACCGATCAGGAACATCACCGTGAAGGCGGCGAAAATGGCCCAGCCTTGGCGCGTGTCGCCGACCATTTTCCCGAAGGTGTAAGTTAGAGCGGCAGGGATCACCAGCAGCAGCCACATCTCGAACAAGTTGCTGAGCGGCGTGGGATTTTCGAACGGATGGGCGGAGTTGGCGTTGAAGAATCCTCCGCCGTTGGTGCCGAACTCCTTAATAGCTTCCTCGGAAGCCACGGGCCCCTGTGTGATCACCTGTTTGGCGCCCTCCACCGTGGTTACGGTGGTGTTGGGCTTCAGATTTTGTATCACGCCTTGCGAGCATAGAAACAGCGCGCCGATGAAGGAAATCGGCAGCAACACGTATAGCGTGGCGCGCGTCATATCCACCCAGAAATTGCCCAGCGTCCGAACTTCGTGCCGGGCGAAGCCTCGGATCACGGCGATCGCGATCGCGAGTCCCGCCGCGGCCGAGACGAAATTCTGAACCGTCAAGGCGGCCATCTGGACAAAATAGCTCAGAGTGGATTCTCCGCTGTAGGCCTGCCAGTTGGTGTTGGTCAGGAAGCTGACCGCAGTGTTGAACGCCAAGTCGGGAGTGACATTCGGCGTGCCAAAGTTCTGCGGATTGAACGGCAGGTAAGCCTGCGCGCGTTGCATCACGTAAACCAACAAGAAACCGAAAATACTAAACGCCAGCAGGGACGCAGTATATTGCGTCCAACGCTGCTCGACGTCTTCCTGGACGCCGGCGATCTTGTAGGTGAGCACCTCCAGCCAGCGCAGCACAGGATGCAGAAAGGTGCGCCGGCCCTCGAATACATTGGCCATGAACGCGCCCAGCGGCTTCACGCAAATTAAAATCAGTGCGAAGAAAAGAGCGATCTGTAAAATTCCGTTACTAGTCATGATTTCCCTTCGCGCACTCGCTCAGAACTTCTCCGGGCGAAGCAGCGCGTAAAGCAGATAAACGAAAAGACCGAGCGAGGTGATGCCCGCGATGATGTAATCCATGATTTTCGATTTTCTCCGATGATTCCTAGAGCTTGTCGCAGGCTTTGGTGAAGGCCCAGCAGACGAACAAAAACACGCACGCAATTGCTACGTAGAACAGATCGAGCATGACAATTTATCCCCTTTCTGTGACGACGACTTCGTGTCCGAAGTGACGTAGTTTCGCGGCCAAACGCTTTTCCGCGGTGGGCCACCAGCTCTTGCGGCTACCGATCACCACCAAAGAATGAGGTTTCAAAACAGACCGTAAAGTCTCTAGCGGATGACGACACAAATAGATGGACACCCGGGTCTCCACTTTGGAGTTGCTCGCGATTACGCGCAGCCGCCGCTCGCTGAAGTCTATCAAGACGGGCGGGCTGGCGAGCGGCAGCGGATACGGCACAATCTGCGGCACGATGAGCGTGATGCGGCCACCCAGGCTGCTGGCCAGGTTAGCGGCCTCTTTTAAGGCGGATAAGGTGGCTTCGATTGAGGTAAAAACCACCGAAATGTCGAGTTTGGAGCCGGTTTCTTCGGTGAACGGCCGTACCGGGGCTCCGGTTACCGGCGCGATCATTCTTTCCAATGCAAGTGCCATGGATTCCGCCCTCCCAATAACGAGGGTAGGCGCTGGGGACTGAAGAAGTCCTTAGAAAGGAATTAAGAAATAGTGAAGAGCGGGTCGGGAATTCCGGCTTACGGGCGAGCCGTTTCCAGCACCGCGTGCAGAGCTTGTTCGCGAGTGTCCCCGGCAGCGCCGGTGAGATATTCGAGCGCGGCGGCGACGCCTCCGCGAGTGTGAGGAACACCGGCCAGCGAGAGGCCCATTTCGACGCCGGAGAGCGTTCCGGCCAGCATCAGATCGTTAAAATCGCCGAGATGCCCGATGCGAAACACCTTGCCAGCGAGTTTCCCGAGTCCGCTGCCCAGGGACATGTTGAAATTCTCGAGCACCACTTTGCGGAACTCATCGGCGTTGGAAGTGGGCGGCACAAAGACAGCCGTCACGGAACTGCTGTAACGTTCTGGATCGGCACACACCGTTTCCAATCCCCAAGCACGCACCGCGCGGCGAGTTGCTTCGCCATGCCGGGTATGGCGCTCGAATACATTCGGCAACCCTTCTTCGTTGAGCATGTTAAGCGACTCGCGCAAACCGTACAGCAGGTTGGTGGCTGGCGTATAGGGAAAGAACCCCATCTTGTTTTGATTGAGCATGGCCTGCCAATCCCAATAAGACTTCGGCATCCGAGCCGTCTTGGCAGCGGCCAGCGCTTTTTCACTCACCGCGTTGAAACCCAGCCCGGGCGGCAACATGAGCCCTTTCTGCGAGCCGGCGATGGCTACGTCCACGCCCCATTCGTCGTGCCGGTAATCCATGGAACCGAGCGAAGAAATGGTGTCGACCATCAGCAGCGCGGGATGCTTGGCGCGATCCATGGTTTTGCGCATAGAGGGCACCGAGTTGGTGACCGCGCTGGAGGTTTCGTTGTGCACCAGCATGACGGCCTTGATCTGGTGGTTGCGATCATCCCGGAGAATGGACTCCACCTGATCCAAGTCTGCGCCATGACGCCAGTCGCCCGCCAGGAAATTCACGTCCAGTCCAAGATCCAGAGCCATCTGCTTCCACAACGTGGCGAACTGGCCGGTCTCGAACATCAGGACCTTGTCGCCAGGCGAGAGGGTGTTGACGATGGCCGCTTCCCAAGCTCCGGTTCCGGAGGACGGATAAATCATGACCTTTCCGCTGGTCTGGAAGACCGGCTTGAGATCCTCCAGAAGCCCGAGCGCCAGGCGGCTGAATTCGGGACCGCGGTGATCGATGGTGGGGCGCGCGATCGCCCGCAGAATGCGATCGGGAACATTGCTGGGTCCAGGAACCTGAAGGAAGTGACGTCCGCTTGGGTTTGCCATAGTGACTCTTTCTAGTCTCTCGCAAAATGGGGTGGAGTACAAAATGGGGGAATCGACTGACCGCTCTTACTTGATAATGGCTTGCATCACCGCGTTTTCAAACTCCGGCCGCATTTCGCGGATGGGGGTCTGGATCATCATCACTGCCACGATGTCTTCCTTGGGATCGACCCAGAAATGGGTGCCATACGCGCCGCTCCAGCCGAAGCTGCCGTCGGATACGCGATGATTTCCGACAATGGCATCTTGCATCACGCGAACGCTTAACCCAAAACCTTCACCGAGCGTACGCCCAGGCAGCGTATATGGAATGTGCACGGAACTCATCAGCTTCACCGTTCGCGGGCTTAGCAGGCGCCTGCCATTCAGTTCACCGCCATTGGCCAGCATCTGCGCGAAATGCGAATAATCGTCGATGGTGGATACCAGACCGCCGCCTCCAGCGAAGTAAACCTTGCTCGACATCGAAAGCGAATTCTCGTTCTTTACCAAACCCTGTAGCCGTCTTCTGATAAGCGGTCACCAAGCGCGACATCTGCGCGTCGGAGGGGTAATGGCTGGTGTCGGGCATGTCCAAAGGATCGAAAATACGCTGCTTCAGGAAACGGTTGAGCGGCATGCCGGAGGTTACTTCAACGATGCGGGCCAGCACATCGAAACCATCGCTCGGGCTATACATCCAGTGCGTGCCAGGCTGAAATTCGAGCGGCGTGGTGGCCAGGCGCGGGATATAATCGGCCAGCGTTTCGGTGGGCTGGCGTCGAATCTTAGCCACTTCGCTTTGGCCCATGGGACCGCTGGATAGTCCCGACGTATGCGTCAGCAGATCCTTGATGGTGATGGGGCGTTCGGCGGGCATGGTATAAAACTTCGGAGGATTGCCCGGCCCATGGCCCGCTTCAATGAGCACCGCGACCTTCATGTCCTTGAATTCGGGAATATATTTGGATACCGGATCTCCCAACTGAAGCTTGCCCTCTTCCAGCATCATCATGATGGAAGTACCGATTACAGGCTTGGTCATGGAGGCCATGCGAAACATCGAATCGCGCGTCATTGGCTTCTTGGATTCGAGGTCCATGGCGCCCTGCGCTTCGAGATAGGCGATTTGCCCTTTGCGAGCAACCAGCACCACGGCTCCCGTAATGTCGCCCGCGTCGATGTGGCGCTGAACCATGGCATGGATCTGCCGTAACCGTTCGGTGGATAGCCCTAAATCTTCGGGCTTGGTAGAGGGCAGCGAAGCGGCCGTGAGTGAAAACGCGGCAACTAGGACGAGAAGAAGCGAATGGATCCGGCGCATGTCAGGCTCCTTGGCTTGAGATGTGTCAAATCATATCACCTGGAGGCTCGATGGTTTCCATGCGGGCAGCCCGCATGAACTCGCTGATGGCCGAGAGAGTGGCGTCCGAGCGATCCCGATGCGGGGCATGTTTGCAATCATCGAGAACGATAGAGGAAGCCGAAGGGATTCTGCGCTGGATGGCTTCGACTTGCGCCATGGTGCCGTATTCGTCTTGAGCTCCTTGCAGCACTAGAACAGGACAGCGGATGCGATCTAAGAACGCTTCGATGTTCCAGTCACGAAAACGCGGATCGAGCCAGATGTTGTTCCAGCCCCAGAATATGGAATCCACGTTGGCGTGATAGCGGCCCAGGCGTTGCGGCAAATCTGTTTCCTGGTACGCGACGCGAGCCTGCGCAATACTGGACACCGTTATATCTTCCACAAAAACGTGCGGCGCTTCCAAGACAAGTCCCGCGGGAGAACCCGGAAACGTGCCGGCATAGATAATGGCGATGGATGCGCCGTCGCTGTGTCCAAGAAGTAAAGGCCGTTCAATCTTCGCCTGCCGCAGGATTTCTGGGAAGCACCACCTGCGCCTCATGATGCATGTAGGAAACGGTTCGCGGCTCCTGCAATCCATCTGAGCCGCCGTGTCCGTATCGCGAGTAAACAAATACTCCGGCGCCCGTTTGCTCGGATAAACGGAGAGGGAAATCCTTCCAGTGCGCCACGGAGCCGAGCCCTTCGTGAAGCATCACAATGGTCGGCAGGCTGGCGTCGCGCGCGTCAATTCCGGCCGCTTCGAGCCAGTGCCCGTCAATAAGATAACGATTTGTGATGGCCAAGCCGCGGCTCAACGGGAAACCACCGCCGGCGCGAATGATTCTCGAACCGGAGTGTCCCTGAGAGTCTGAATCAGTATATCGAGGCTTTGCTCGAAGGTGCGACCAGCGGTGTCGATCTGAATGTCGGCTTTGCTGTACAGCACTTCGCGTTCGGCGAGGATGCGCTTCAGATCGGACATGGCATCGCGATTATTTGACATGGGACGCATGTCTCCCTGGTCGATTACGCGCCGCATGTGTTCTTCGGGCGATGTCCGGACCCATACCGTGAAGCAACTGGACAACAATCGTTCGAAGGTACCCGGTTCAGATACAAGACTTCCTCCGGTTGCCAGGATAAAGCAAGGGTGACGCCGAAGCACATTTTCCAGACACTGCCTTTCCAGCTCACGGAAACCAGCCTGCCCGCGAAAATCAAATATCAGATTTAAAGTGAGCCCGCTTTCCTGTTCGATGAGGCGATCCAGTTCCAGGAGCGGCATCTCAAGACGTTCGGCAAGAGCCGCGCCCAAGGTTGACTTGCCCGCTCCGCGCAGTCCGATCAATGCAATCCGCCGATGGCGAGCTGCCGGGTCAACCCCACCGAACTGGTGCAATAACATCTGCCGGGCATGCTGCAACTCATCGACAGAGAGGCGTCGTAGAAACTCTACGGCATGCACAAACTCAACCGGGGGTTCGGAGCCTTCATAAAGCAGAACGTCGGCCGACATATTCAGCGCCTTGCCCAGCTGCCGCAATACGAGGACTGAGATATTTCCGTGCCCGGCTTCAATTTGGGCCAGATAACGCTCGGAAACACCGGAATGGTGAGCGAGCTGCTTGCGGGTCATTCCCCTGCGCGCCCTGGCCTGCCGGACGCGTTCTCCGAGCGATTTCAGCGGGTCGGACACGACAGTTTTCTTCCGAGTCCCCCGCTTACGCGGTGGCTTAGATCGTCTTAAAGCCATGGCCGGCAACAAGCATTATAGTGCATCTTAGCGTTGACTTGAAGTCCAAAACTGCATTATGTTGTAGCTGGTGCCGGGCTGCTCCGGCGCCCGAGAAAATATGGACACAGCCCTAGCGAAGCAGAGTTCCACTGAATACGTGGATTTCCGGACGGAGCCCTCCCGCTATCGGCATTGGAAGCTGTCGATTGAGGGGCGCATCGCAACACTTTTGATGGACGTTCAAGAGGACGCCGGTATCCGTCCCGGCTACAAGCTCAAGTTGAATTCCTACGATCTGGGTGTGGATATTGAGCTGCACGATGCTCTGCAACGGATTCGATTCGAGCATCCCGAAGTTGGAAGCGTGGTGATCACCAGCGCCAAGCCCCGGGTTTTTTCCTCCGGCGCCAACATTTACATGTTGGGCCTTTCGAGCCACGCGTGGAAGGTCAATTTCTGCAAGTTCACGAACGAGACTCGGAATGGGATGGAGGACTCGAGCGCACATTCCGGGCTGAAATTCGTCGCCGCGTGCAACGGATCCACGGCCGGCGGTGGCTATGAACTCACTTTGGCCTGCGACGAAATCGTACTGGTGGACGATCGATCGTCGGCGGTGAGTCTCCCGGAGGTTCCGCTCCTCGGAGTGCTGCCGGGCACTGGCGGCCTGACGCGGCTTACGGATAAGAGGCACGTGCGCCGCGATTTGGCGGATGTATTTTGCACGACGCCGGAGGGGGTGCAAGGTCAACGCGCCAAGGAATGGGGACTGGTGGACGCGGTGGTCAAACCGCAAGAGTTCGAGGCATACGTGAGGAGCCGCGCGCTGGCGCTGGCAGATTTGACCGATCGGCCCAAAGATGCGAGAGGCATCGAACTTACGCCGCTAGAGCGTACGGTGGATGATCGCGGATATCACTACCAATACGTGGACGTGGAACTGGACGCGCAACGGCACATTGCCACTCTCACGATTCGCGCGCCTGAATCCACGGGACCGGCACCGATCGAAGAGGTTTTGGAAGCGGGCGCGAAATGGTGGCCTTTGCAGATGTCGCGCGAACTCGACGACGCGATTCTGTCGCTGCGCATCAACCAACTCGACCTTGGCCTGTGGGTTTTCAAAACGGAAGGCGAGTCGGAACATGTGCTGGGCGTGGATGCAGTGTTGTTCGCGAATCGCGATCACTGGTTGGTCCGCGAAGTGATCGGAATGATGCGGCGAACCTTGGCGCGCCTGGACGTTACTTCGAGATCGATTTATGCGTTGGTGGAACCCGGTTCCTCTTTTGCCGGCAGCTTGCTTGAGTTGGCCTTGGCCGCAGATCGCGTCTATATGCTCGAGGACCCGCAAACGGGGATCGCGCTGTCGGAGATGAATTTCGGCCAACTAGAAGCCGCGAACGGTCTCACGCGCATCCAAGCCAGATTTTACGACGATGAACGCCGAATCGCTGAATTGCGAAAGCGTATCGGGACCCCGCTCGGACCCCGTGAGGCAGCGGAATTGGGGCTGGTTACGTTCACTCCCGACGAACTCGACTGGAACGATGAGATCAGGCTTGCGATCGAGAGCCGTCTCGCTCTTTCGCCCGACGCGATGACTGGTCTCGAAGCAAACCTCCGATTCGGCGAACACGAGAGCATGGAATCCCGCATCTTCGGAAGGCTCTCGGCGTGGCAGAACTGGATCTTCACACGTCCCAACGCGGTGGGACCGATGGGGGCCCTCAAGGTGTACGGCACGGGCAACCGAGCGAAATTCGATGGGGAGCGAGTGTAAGCATATGGCAGACGCTTCGGACCTAACGCAGCACGCAATCGACTATTCTCAGCGCATACCGAACAACGTTGATCTCGCCACCGACCGCAGCTTACAGCGCGCGCTGGAACGATGGCAGCCGGCGTTTCTGAACTGGTGGAACGAAACAGGTCCGGCCAATACGGCTGCGCTCGAAGTCTACTTGAGAACAGCCGTCAGCGTGGATCGCGACGGATGGGCGAATTTCGGATATGTTCGCATGCCGGAGTACCGCTGGGGCATCTTTCTGACGCTGCGGGACGAAGAGCGGAAGATTCACTTTGGAGACCACAAGGGCGAGCCGGCCTGGCAGGACGTTCCCGGAGAATATCGATCGCCGCTGCGGCGAATCATCGTCACCCAGGGGGACACCGAGCCGGCTTCGGTGGAGCAGCAGAGATTGCTGGGAGCGACTTGTCCTTCCATGTATGATCTGCGCAATCTGTTCCAGGTGAACGTGGAGGAAGGACGGCACCTCTGGGCGATGGTGTACCTGCTGCATCGCTACTTCGGCCGCGACGGGCGAGAGGAAGCCGAGGCTCTCCTCGAACGGCGCTCTGGAGACGTAAACAATCCGCGCATCCTGACAGCGTTCAACGAGAAGACCAGCCATTGGCTGGCGTACTACATGTTCACGTTTTTCACGGACCGCGACGGCAAATTCCAATTAGCGGCCTTGGCGGAGTCCGCGTTCGATCCTCTGGCGCGCACCACGAAGTTCATGCTCACCGAGGAAGCGCACCACATGTTCATCGGCGAATCCGGCGTGGCGCGCATGTTGCAACGCACCTGCGAAGTGATGCGCGAACACAACCTGACCAATCCGACCGGGGTTCGTGCGCAGGGTGTGATTGATCTCGAAACCTTGCAAAGGTTCGTGAATTTCCACTACAGCGTCACTCTGGATTTGTTCGGTTCCGAAATCTCTTCGAACGCAGCGAGCTACTACACGGGTGGCCTGAAGGGCCGCTACGCGGAAGGAAATATCGGTGACGATCATGCGCTGGCAGGCGACTCCTACACTGTTCCGGAAAGCGAAGACGGCAAGATCGTGAACCGGCAGGTTCCGGCCCTGACGGCCCTCAATGCGCGTTTGCGGGACGATTACCTGCGCGAGATTCAGGCTGGAGTGGACCGCTGGAATCGAATTCCCCAGAAGTTCGGCATCCCCTCCCGCCTCACGCTGCCTCACGTGGGATTCCATCGCAAGATCGGAAGCTTCGGAGGCCAGAACATCAGCCCTGACGGACGAGTTGTTTCCAAAGACGACTGGGATAGCCAGTCGGCGGCCTGGCTGCCGTCGGAAGGCGATCACGCATTTGTGAGTTCGCTAATGGGACGAGTAATCGAACCGGGCAAATTTGCGAACTGGATCGCGCCGCCCGCGCGGGGCGTCAACAACCAGCCCATACAATTCGAATACGTCCGATTCAATTAGAATTCAACTGTGAGCGCTTCTGCTTCGTTCGTCTCCGCGCGTTTGCAAACGGTGTCCGTGTCTGCACGGAAGCTATTCGAGCTGATCGTCGAAGAGGCCTATCACGGTCCGCTCCATCCGAAGGCCAAGGGCACGGCCACGCCGCCCGAAATCCTGGAAGCATGCGGCCTGGATGTAGGAGAGTTTTACGAATTGCTGGATACGTTGCAGCAGGCGGGCCTGATACGGGTTACGAATTCCTACCCGTTCGAGGAAATCCAACTCAGTCCAGAGGCACAAGGAAGTGTTTCATGACAGTTCATAGCTTCGCTGTACCGCCCGACCAACGGTATTTTGAGGACTACACACCGGGGCATGTCTACGAGTTAGGCACCGTCACGGTGAGCGAAGCGGAGATCATCGATTTCGCGAGACAATTCGATCCGCAGTATTTTCACATTGACCCCGAAAAGGCGAAAAGCAGCCGGTTTGGCGGAATCATCGCGTCGGGCTGGCACACCATCGGTGTGACCATGCGGTTGTACGTGGATCATTACCTTTCGCACGTCGCGAGCTTAGCTTCGCCGGGCATTGATGAAGTTCGGTGGCCCAACCCAGTGCGGCCCGGAGACATATTGAAGGTCCGAGTCAGCGTTCTGGAAGCACGCCCCTCTCGTTCGAAACCGGATCGTGGAGTTGTTCGCGCCAGGATCGAAGCGATCAATCAAAGGGACGATCAGGTTCTCAGCATGATCGGCATTAGCATTCTAGGGCGTCGCGCGCGAGTTTGATTACGCGCTGCCCGGCGCCACGCCACGGCTCATTTCGCGCAGCTTGTAGCGCAGCAATTTTCCCGCCGCCGTCTTGGGCAAGTCTGTCAGGAATTCGATACGGCGCGGATACTTATAAGGCGTGAGTCTCTGCTTCACGAAGTGCTGGAGTTCGGTGGCCAATTCCGTTCCGCCCGAGTAGCCGTTTCGCAGAACGACGAACGCGAACGGAGTATGGAGCCCGGTCTGCTCTTCAAACGCGATAACAGCAGCTTCCAGGACGCAGGGGTGTTCGATGAGCGTGCCCTCCACTTCAATGGGCGATACCCATTGGCCCGAGACCCGAAACATGTCGTCGGATCTGCCGGCGTACCAATAGTAGCCATCCTGGTCGACGGTGAACTTATCGCCTGTAAAGAACCAGCGCCCGCGCATGCGATCCTCGGTCAGAGCAGGACGATTCCAGTAGGATGGCGCGGTGCTGGGGCCAGCCACCAACAGATCTCCGATGGCGCCGGGAAGCACTGGCTGACCTGCATAGTCGACCAGCGCAAGTTCATAGCCGGGCACCACCTGCCCTGTGCTTCCAGCGCGAATTTGTCCCGCACGCGCGGAAAGATAGATATGCAAAACTTCAGTGGATCCGATGCCGTCCAGAATCTCAACTCCAAAACGCTCCTTCCACCGGCGAAAGATCTCCGCGGGCAGCGGCTCGGCGGCCGAAGCCGCCAAACGAACCGACGACAAATCGTAAGCCGTATTTTGTCCAGCCTCCTGTAGCATGGCGGCGTAGAGCGTGGGAACCGAAAAGAAAAGCGTTGGCCGATTCTGCTGCACAATCTCCAGAATCGCTTTTGCCTGGGGCTTTCCAGGGTGCAAAATCGTTGTCGCACCGGCGTGAAACGGGAACATCAGACCGTTGCCGAGGCCATATGCGTGAAAAAGCTTCGACGAGGAAAACGTGACATCCTCGGCTCGGATGTCCAACACGCCGCGCGCATAATACTCGCAACAATAAGCCCAGTCCTGGTGCAAATGCACCGCGGCCTTGGGGCGTCCGGTGCTGCCGGATGTCCAGAGCCAGAAGGCGGCATGGTCCTTACTGGTGGGCGCCGCTTCCAAGGTTGAAGGCGAGTTCTCCAGAAATTGATTCCAGTGGATGTATCCATCTACTGACTGCCCACAGACGATTACGTTTCTGCAATATCGCAGTCCCGAGAGCGCCGGACCGAATTCAGCGAGAAGCGTGGAGTGAACGATCGCGATTGGCGCACGGCTCTCTTCGAGGAAGTAGGCGTAATCGCTGGCCCGCAACGCGGTGCTGGTGGGCACGGCCACGGCGCCGATTTTCATAGCGCCGAAATATGCGGCTGCGAACTCCGGGATGTCCGGGAGAACCAGCAGCACTCGCTGTTCGGCCTCGAGTCCCAGATTGAGCAGACCATTCCCGGCACGATTGACCTGGGAAGCGATTTCACGGTAGGTAAGGTGCCGGTCTCCACGGACGATGGCGATCCTTTCGCCGCGGCCCTCACGGACGTGGCGATCCACGAAATGATCCACGAGATTGTAGCGGTCTGGAACTTGGAGGCTCACAAAGCACGCGAACAAACCAGACATGCATTATACTGCTGGTCTGGGCGACACGTGAGCACGTGAGAATGGCGGAATCGACTTGGACGCCTCGCTTGACCATGAAGGCAACCCCAGGCCGTGGGCGCAAGGGATCGTGGGGCGCTTCAGCACACCTACACGGAGATTTCGCCAAGCGGCAAAGAGCTGAAGATTTGGCTGTGAGGGAGGCTGCCCGCAAACCTCGGAGGTATAAGCACGGGCGACTCAGCGGAAGGTCACGGATGATCACCCGGATCGGTTGCCAGCCATCAAGGTCGGGCTGTAAGCCCATTGCTATTGCCACGCGATTCCAGTCGTGTTAGGATCGTCCAAACCTATAAATTTGTTGCCACTAAACGAGACGCTTCGCTCGCCAGATCGCCGAGGATACGCATGCCGATAGTTCGCGGATTTGCTGTATGGTTCGCAATCTCGATTTCAGCGGCCTCGGGAGCCGCTTTGGTCGGCGTCAATTTCGGAGCGGCCGGTTCTCCTTCCCCCACCAACTGGACGCTGATGACTGCGCCTGGGACGGTCAACAATCTCATTGACAGCACTGGCGCGCCGACTGCAATCTCCCTCACGGTCAGCGCCACGCCGCCCCCGCCCGAGAACTTTTCCGGGATACCGGTAGCCGGCACCATTCCCAGCGACGCGCCGACATTGGCCAATCTGCAGTCGAACATCAGCAGTTACAATGGCACTCCCCCGAATGACTTGCTGGCGCAATTCTCGGGCCTGACCCCCAACGGCGCCTATAGCGTTTACGCCATCGGGTTTCGAGTCTTGGGCGGCATCAATCAAAGCGTGACCATTACCGGCTCAGGCGCTCCGGTAACGTTCAGCCAGATCGGCCCGGTGTTCTCGTTGTTCTTTAACGGTTCCATTGGCTCCAGCTCGCGAACGCTGGAATCCTATGCGGTGCCGATCCAAGCGTCCGGTTCGGGAACGATCTATATCGAGTTCTCATCCGGCCCAGAGCGTTACACCGTAGGGGGCGTAGCTTTGTCTTCCACTCCGTCCATTCCCGCCACGCCTGTGCCCAATTCGCTGGTTCTGGTTCTGATCGGCTTGGCTGCCGCAGGCCTGTTTTATCTCGCGCGCCGGCGGACCGCGGAGCAGTTCTGAGCCGGCTTGGTCCAACGCAGCTGGCGGCCATCACCATCCTGGCGCTTCTGGTCTGCTACGCTTCCACGCTACGCGGCATGTTCGATCAATGGATGAGCGACGAGGATATGGGCTACGGCCTGATAGTCCCCATGGTGATTTTGTGGATCGTCTGGCGTGAGCGCCAGCGCTGGCGGCGATTGCCGCTGCGCCCGAACCTCTGGGGCATGGCGTTGCTCGTCGCGGGCGCGGCACTCCAGCTGGCGGGAGTGCTCGGAGTGGGCCTCTTCGCCAGCTCCCTCGCATTGCTCATCTCCGCCGCGGGCGCCGTTGTCTGCCTGGGAGGATTCGGCTTGTTGCGTTCCTGGGCCTTCCCCTTTCTACTGGCATTGTTCATGCTGCCCAAGCTGGCGATTGTATATAACCAGGTCACACTCCCGCTCCAGGTGCTGGCGAGTAAACTGGCCGCAGCCCTGCTGACCACGTCCGGCGTCGGGGTCATCCGGGAAGGCAATATTCTGGATGTGCATGGCCATCGCGTGGCGGTGGCGGAGGCGTGCAACGGTATCCGCTTCCTGTTGCCTCTCGGATTCGTGGCCGTGCTGTTTGCTTACCTCGTCGACCCGAAGCCATGGATGCGTGCCGCCATATTGGCCAGCACGCTTCCTCTTGCGATTCTCTCGAACGCATTCCGTGTGGCCGCGTCGGCGTGGGCGCCAGTGCTCGATTCGGGCACGCCTCACCAGATTCTGGGGTGGGTTATTTTCACGCTTGCCGTGGCGATGCTGCTGCCGCTGCACAGCGCCTTCAACGCCCTGTATGGGAGGCATCGTGCCTAGCCGGCTGGCGCTCGTGGTTCCCGTTTTCCTGGCGGTTCAAACCGGGCTCACTCATTGGGCCGCCGATGGCGAACGGCCTCCCGCGCCGCCGCAGTTTGCGCGCTTCCCCAACGCGCTCGGCGATTGGCAAAAGGCCGGAAACGACCCCATCAGCCCCGACTCCCTAGCCCAGCTTCGCGCCGACAGTACCCTCGGCCTGATCTACTCCGATCCGCCGCAAGGCTTGCTCGGCAGTTTGTTCGTGGCGTGGTTTCAATCGCAGCGCGGCGGCTCCAGCCAGCCCCATTCGCCGCAGGTCTGCTTACCGGCGGCCGGTTGGGTCCCTGTCGTCACGGACCGCGTGGCGATGGAAACGGAAGCAGGAAGTGTTCCCGTGAACCGCTACATCGTCACGTTCGGACAGCAGCGAGCGGTGGTCCTTTACTGGTATCAAACCCGCAGCCGCGTCATCGCCGGCGAATGGGCTGCCAAATTTTGGGTGATCGTGGACCGGCTCAAGGAGCAGAGGACCGATACCTCTCTGGTCCGCATCGTGGTTTGGAATCGCGGCCGGTCAGATGCCGCCGCCACCGCTGCGGCCTTGAGCTTGGCCCAGCCAGCATACCCTGTCCTCAGCAGCCTGTTCGCGCGTTAATTTTGCTAGCCGCTACTTAGAAACTTTGGACGCATTGCCCCTGGCCCGGTCTGCGCGTACCTGGTCGCCTGCGATCATGGGTCCGATCGCACGAAATGTGTATCCGCGGGTTGCCTGTGTATCAAAAGCCGGACTTTTCGTGAAACCGGGCCCGGCTGCGATTTTCTTCACCGCTGCGAGATCCGATGTTACGACCTTGAACAGCGCGAGATATTTTGTCGCCGCAATGGATGCGGTTGAAGGCCGCGCCAAAATCATCCGCTGTGCGCTGACGAAGCCGGGAATGGCGGCCAGTTCCAGGGCGTGGTGCTCGTCGTAGAACAGATTAAATTCAGGCTCCCGGCCCTCCACCATCGCGGTGAACACCACTTGATCATAGGTCTGCCTGGGACCCGGTTTGGCGTCCTTGGGCTCTCCTCCCACGCCTTTGATCTCCGGCCGAAAAGGTTTGTAGACGTAACTGACAGAAGTCTTGCGATCGAAGCTGGGGCTGATCACAGTTTCGCCGCTCGCGAGCCGGCGATTGACCTCTTTAAACACGGCCTCCACATCGGCGCTGACAATTGTGTAGATGATGAGATATTTCGGAACCTGCAAATCGACCATGCGGTAGAGGGGCAGATCGTTTTTTACGAACCGCTGTGCGGTGACAAAGCCTGGAATCGCAACCACGTCCTCCGCGTGCTGATGGTCGTACCACTGGTTGTATTCGTCTTCGTGACCTGGCACCGGATTGCTGAAAACGAAGAAGTAGTAAGTCTCAGTCGCCGCCGAACCGACTACCGCGGCGGCGAGCAGACCGATGGCGAGTGAGGTAAGCCGCCGAAGTTTTATCATCGGCATCACCATATCACGGAAGTGGCTTCAGCGGCCCACGCAAGAGTTGGCCTGGAGGACGCCTGCGGGAGTAAGATTGTTCGACACCAAAATGCGGCTCTCAAAAGTTTTCCCGATCGTTGAATTGGGGCTGCGGCTGACTCTGGTTGCAGGTTTCGGCACGATGGGCGCCCAAGAGGCCGAAAAGGCTGGCCGCGGCCGTCCCGCTATTCCAGCGCCTATCAAGATCACAATTCCTGCGTTTCCCGATGGCGCCGTAATTCCCTCAAAATATGCAAACACCCCCGCGGGGAGCGTTTCCCCAGCCATTGAGTGGAACGGCGCTCCCCAGGCAACGGTGACCGTGGCAGTCATCTTGCACGACGCCGATGTCCCATCTCGTGTGACAGGTGTTAGTGGCGCGGGTCCTGTCGTCTCAGGTCCTGATGATACGCTGCACTGGGCAATTTTCAACATTCCGGCATCGGCGAGCGGACTCCCCGAAGGGGTGCCGCACGACGTCATGTTGCAGGACGGAAGCATCCAACTCAAATACGTTGACGGCGTGCCGCGTCTGGCCATTGGAAAAATCGGGTATTTCGGTCCCAGTCCTCCTCCCAGCCCGCTCCCGGTGACGCATCACTACATCTTCGACCTCTACGCTCTGGACGCAAAACTGGATCCCACTCTGAACTCGCGTGAGAGCTTGATGAAAGCAATGGTCGGTCATGTGCTTGCCAAGGGTGTCTATTTTGGCTTATACGCGAATGCCGCCGCAGTGAGATAGGGTCAATACTCGCTGAACAACACGTTCCAAGCGCTTCTGCTCTTCTCCCATGTATAATTCTTCGAGGCTTTAACGGAGGTCATCGGTGGTCAAGAATGTATGCGTCGTAATCGCGCTGTGGCAGCTATGCTGGCCCGCCGCAGCGCAATGGCTCAACTATCCGACCAAGGGTACTCCCAGGACGGCCGACGGTAAACCCAACCTCACTGCGCCCGCGCCGCGAAGGCCGGACGGAAAACCCGACCTCACAGGACTGTGGATCGGTGTGCCAAAGTACATGATCAACATCGCTGCGGACCTGAAGCCCGAGGAAGTCCCCTTCCAGCCCTGGGCGGCGGCGGAATACAAACGTCGCAGGGACACCGAAAGCAAGGACGATCCCAGCTCGCTGTGCCTGCCCTTGAACATCGTACAGAAACAAACCATCACCTCGCCGTTCAAACTGGTTGACGTTCCCGCCAGGGAAGAAGTCATCATGCTATACGAAGGGGCGCGGCACCGCGAAATCTTTCTGGATGGCCGCCCGCTTCCCAAGGATCCCGATCCCGCGTGGTCCGGCTATTCTGTCGGCCATTGGGACGGCGATGATCTGGTGGTCGATTCAGCCGGCTTTAACGGGAAGCCATGGATTGACATCAATGGCCACCCGACCACGGATGCTTTGCACCTTACCGAGCAGTACCATCGTGTCGATTTCGGCCACATGACGCTGGAAATAACCATTGACGACCCGAAGGCGTACACTCATCCCTGGAAAGTCAAAGAATCTGAGCGGCTGCTGCCGGACACGGAACTTTTGGAAGCGGTTTGCGAGAACAATCAGGACCCGGCGCACATGGTCGGAAAATAAGAGGAGTAAATTTCATGAATACCAAGCCTGCTCTTTGCGTGACGGCCCTTGTACTGATGGCTTCCGTACGGCTATGGGCGCATCACTCCTTTGCCGCGGAGTTTGATGCCAACAAGCGAGTGACTCTCAAAGGCGTGGTGACCAGCGTGGACTGGCGCAATCCCCACATTTATGTCTATCTGAACGTGAAAGACGATCGCGGCAACGTGACGCCATGGGCTTGCGAATTGGGACCTCCCAACGTATTGATGCGGCAAGGCTGGACCCGGAACACGGTAAAAGAGGGCGATGAAGTAACCATCGATGGCGCTATAGCAAAGGATGCTTCCAATCGGTGCAATACGCGTTCGGTAACTCTGGCGAGCGGGCGTACCGTGCTGGGCGGCTCGTCCGAGGAAGGGCCGAGGCCCGGCCAGACGGTGGAAAAGATCCGTCAATTGAAGCCGGATCTGTACATGATTACAGGCGGCGGCGCCAATACCTTGATCCGCGTCACCACCGAAGGACTCATTGTGGTGGATACCAAGAATCCGGGTGGCGAGAATTACAACCGCGTGATGGAAGAGATCCGCTCCGTCTCGAATTTGCCCGTTAAGTATGTGATCAACACGCATCACCACCCGGACCACGTGGGCAATAATCAGAAGTTTATCGACGCCGGCGCGCAGATAATCGCGCTTGATGCTCTGAAGACGCGCATGGCGAGCGATCCACGCACAAAAGATATTCCCGGGCTGCCCACCATCACATTCGCCAAGGATTATGACCTGAAGTTTGGCGGCGCCGAGGTTCAGGCGCATTCCTACGGCCGCGGACACACCGGCGACGACACCATGGTGTACTTTCCCGATTTGAAAGTGGTCATGGTGAGCGACCAGATCACGGACAACACGCCTATCGTCGATTTTGCTAATGGAGGGAGCGCCGTGGAGTGGACGCAAATTCTCGATGGTGTGCTAAAGCTGGATTTTGAAATGGCGATTCCCGGCCGAGGTGAGCCGAAAACCAAGGCGGATGTTCAGGCTTACCGCGCGAAATTTGCGACCGTCGTTAGCCGCGCCTCGGATGCGATCAAGGCCGGAGCCACTAGGGAAACCCTCGCCTCCCAAATGAAGACCGACGATCTTGGCTGGCAATTCAATCCACAATTCTACGGCCAGCTCTACGACGAACTCGCGAAGAAGTGAGATGTTCCAGCACTCCAGCGGCGCTGCTTCCTAGAACTATCTTCGTTGACGCGTAGGCCACTAGTGGCCTGTCGCAGCCGGATCGTTACTACCGCTTCCTCCGGTCGCGGCTCCGTCAAGCGAGTCGGATACTGAGCCGTGACCGGAGGGAGCGGTAATTACCCCGGGGCTGCGTCACGAACTAACGCCGACCCTATTACTTCTTCAAGCTTTTCACGTAGGCCGCTACGTTGTCGAGATCGGCTCCCATGACGGCGACCGGCTTCATCTTACCTTTGCCTTCCATGACGATTTTCTTGATGTCGGCTTCGCTCATGCTCTGCACTTCGGGATCGGTAAGCGGCTTGATCTCCGTTTTGAGGGCTTTGGACATCGCCGGATTACCCTGGCCATCGGCGGCGTGACAGATCCTGCACTTTGAGCCATAGACCGTCTTGCCGGCTTCCGCGTCCGCAGCCCATGCCATCCCGTACGTCCCGAAGCCGCACAGCACGACCGTGCCAACCATCTTCTTCAAATTGAGTTTCATTCTTGAGTTGATCTCCTCTTTCGAAGTATTATGACGGCGCTAACGCGTCTGACTTTGCGCCAGGTTTCATCTTACTCATTTTTTCCTTAGCCTGCGATCCTTTTCGTTGCTTGGCTCAAAGCGCTCACTGGTTGGCTGCCGCTTGCTGTTTGGCCCGGGCTTGTACGGTCTGTAGGACGCCTTCCCTGGTCTGAGGCAGGACTCCCAGCAATTTGACGAAATTCTCTTTACCCAGCGCGGCAACACGCGTTTCCTTCACCGCGCGCACGGTTGCATTTCGGGGCTCATTAGAAAGCAGCGCCATTTCTCCGAAGTATTCGTCGTGGCCGAGTGTAGCGATCACTTTATCCTGGTCCTGCTCTTTTCGAACCACTTCCACCTCGCCGGCTTGAATGAAATAAGCGCATAGCCCAGGCTCTCCCTGGCGAATGATTACTTCGCCGGGCGAGTAAGTCTCCAGGTCAAAAAGGTGGTGGCTCGCGTTGTACTTGCTGATTCCCACTCCAACCAGGATGGCGATCCCGACGATCATCAGCAGCGGAGCGACCGAAGCGAATAGGAACAACGTTCCCCCGCTTGTCTGAACCAGGAAGTTCAACCCCAACGCCAATGCCGCCAGCGCGAGCAGTTGCGCGGCAATCAAAAGCCGGTTGTGCGAACTGGGACTCAGAGCCGCGTTTTTCACCGTCACCTGGTCGCCTTTCGAGCAATATCGGGATGCGCCGGATGGTCGGCGCCGTGGCAATCCAGGCACTTCACTTTATCGGCGAACAAATCGTCGCGCACCGCGATATGCACATCCTGCTTCAGCCATTTGGCGGAGTCCACATGGCACTTGAGGCAATCGTGGTTCGGATACGGCTCCCGCATGGCGATGATGTTCGGATAGGTTTTGGTGAAGTACTTATAAACGTCGATCATGCCGGCTTCTTTGGCTTCCACGGTGCCAAACATGCCATACGACGTGTGGCACACATAACACTGATTGTCGGGAATGTATCTGTTTTTGTAGTGAATCGCGGCCAAACTTTCGCTCTTGGGGTCCCGCATGTCGTTGACGAAGCCTTGCATGGTGAGATGGCACGATGCGCAGAATTCAACGCGTTCGGCGCGATCGAAAACCAAAAGCGTCCCCAGCCCCGTGGACATCAGCGGCACCAGGGCGATGCCGCCCGCCAATAAGCCCCAAGACACCGCTCCGGCGGTTTTGCCGCGGTACTTGATGAGAGTGAACAGCAAAAGCGCTATTCCTACACAGATGGTGGCAATCAGGAAGCGCGAGCCCCACACTTCCACCGGATCGGTATGAAATGCGGCCGTCGTAGGGTCTTCGCCGTAGGTTAGGGCTTGTGTTAACGACCAAGCGATGGTCGCGTTCCGTAGAAGCCGCGGCATGAATGTCAATCATGTACGCTGTTGTCCCCACCTGTCAAGATACTATTTCTGCCCCAGGTGGCTTGGGAGATTGCCCTTTGGCGCGAGGCCGCCTTATACTGCTTAGGAGGCGCCATGGAAGACGAGGGCCTAACGCCCCCGTCTGTACGATATTCCTGCAAAGAGTTGGTAGACAAACGATGAGCATGGGCCCTAAGCAAGTCCTCATTTTAGGCGGTGGTTTCGCGGGTGTGTACGCTGCCCGTTATCTCGAGAAGCTTCTCAAACCAGAAGAAGCAGATATCACGCTGGTCAACCGCGAGAACTACTGGGTCTATCAACCGATGTTGCCGGAAGTGATTTCCGGGTCCATCGGCCTGACCAATGTCGTTTCCCCCATTCGGCGCTTTTGTCCCCGCACCAATCTGGTGATGAGAGAAGTGGAAGACATCGATCTGCAGAATGGGATCGTTACCATCGGCCCAGGCTTCCGTCCGCGACAGCTTCAGATCAAGTACGATTACCTGGTCATAGCGCTTGGCAGCGTAACGAATTTCTATGGCATGCCCGGCCTGATCGAGAACGCGCTGCCGTTTCGAACGCTCGCCGACGCCATGGTGCTGCGCAACCATTTGATTCACGTCATGGAAGAAGCGGATGTGGAAGAGAATCCGGAAATGCGCCGCAAGCTTTTGACTTTCGTGGTGGGTGGTGGCGGGTTCTCCGGCGTCGAGGTGATGGCGGAGCTCAATGATTTCGTTCATGCGGTGAAGAAGAGTTACAATCGTCTGCGCAACGAACCCCACCGCTGCGTCATAGTGCAGGCTGGGGACCGCATTCTGGCTGAGATGTCTGAACCCCTCGCGGTTTTTGCACAGAAGATCCTGCGCAAGCGCGGTGTCGAAATCCTCCTCAACGACAAGCTCATATCGGCGACTTCGGAACGCGCTCTGCTGCAATCTGGAATCGAGATCCCCTGCAAGACTTTGATCTCCACCGTGCCATCGGCGCCGCCCCCGGTGTTAGAGAAACTGGCTTGCCCCAAAGAACGGGGCAGGCTATTGGTCAATACAGGCCTGGAGTTGAAAGATTACGAAGGGCGGGTCTGGGCGCTCGGGGATTGTGCTTCGATTAAGACCGTGGCAGGCACCAGAGTTCCGCCCACCGCGCAGCACGCCATCCGGGAAGCCACTACCGCGGCGATCAACATCGCTGCCAGCATTCGAGGCGGGGATCGGGCTCAGTTCGCCTTCGAAGGCCTTGGAACGCTAGGCTCGCTCGGCCACGGCGCGGCGGTAGCTCAGGTCTTTGGCATCAAGCTGTCCGGCTTGCTTGCCTGGTTCCTTTGGCGCTGCATTTACCTGATGAAGATGCCCGGATGGGATCGCAAAGTCCGCATCTCTACAGACTGGCTGTTGCACCTGATGTTCCCCCCCGAACTTGCCCAAACCAAAGTGGCTGCCGAGTACGGCATCAAGAGTCAGCATTTCCGGCCCGGAGACATGGTCTTTCGGCAGGGCGACGTGGGCGACAGCGTGTACGTCATTGAGCAGGGCGAATGCGAGGTGCTGCGCGAGAAGGACGGTTCCGAGGAGGTACTAGCTAATTTGGCACGCGGCGATTACTTCGGTGAAATGGCCCTGCTTTCCGATCAGACCCGGAATGCCACCATCCGGGCCCGTTCCGCCTTAAACGTGCTCATCATTCCGAAACACGATTTCAATAAACTGCGAGAAAGCGTGCCGGCCTTCGGTGATGTTTTCAGCAAACTGGCGAAGCAACGAACCAGCGCGGGTTCGCCATCCGCCATCGGCACAGACCCCAGCCGGGGATAACCTTATTAGGCTTGATTAAGCTTGCAAGAACCATGTACTTGCTTCATACTTTTGCAAAAGGTGTTTCTTAAGGTTATGTATCGATTGGTACCACCCCGTTCTGCGTTTCTTCTCGCACTAGCGGTTTTGCCGTTGCTGGGACAGACACCCGTTGGCGGTCCAGCGAACGGCCCGTTTAACAACCAGGACTATCAGCGGCCGCAAGTTTGCATGCCGTGTCATCAGAGGCAATACGATGAGTTGCGCAGTTCGGTGAAATCTGGTTACCGCAACGTTAGCCCCCTGTTCAACGGTTTGGAGGCATCCGCGAATTTTCTGAACGGTGGCCTGCTCCGCCCGGTGTATGCGACCAGTACCAAAACGATCACCTTGGGGAATGGCTCAATCATTCCGTTCAACACCAACATGTTCACCACCCCCGTGTTTCAAAGCACCAACCAGATAAGAGCGGGGTTCTGTCTAGGCTGCCACAACGGTCCATACCTGACACAAGGTGAAGGCGGGACCACGCACGAGGTTCCAGAATTAGCCGGGACCGGAACGTCCTTCGTGCCGGAAATTTTCAGGCCGTTGCGCGATTACCATCTGGTGGACAGCAACGGCAATCAGGTCCTTCCCGCGACGATCGGCGGCGACCCTCCGCCCGGTACCGGCCCTTCGCCGGGCGCCGCGGGTATCACCTGCGATATGTGCCACAACCTGCAAGGCCCCAACTTAGAGCGGAGTTTACAAGGCGACGGGTACGCCAATAACAGTAATATTTTCAACCACACCATCGAGAAGGTAGGGCCCTTCGCTCAACCGGTGGAAGTGAAAAATAACTTTCATGTCTCGAGCAACGATCAGAGCAAGATCTCGTATCTGCGGAGCCCGGCCTTTTGCGCTGCTTGTCACGATGTTCGCGTTCCAACGGCGGCTCCCGGCGATGTACAAAACTTGGAGTACGACGTCAATTCGCCGAATAAGAGCGTAACTACCTTCCGACTGGAGAACCTTAGTTCAGAGTTCCAACTCGGCGCATACAACAGCACCAACAATCCCTTTGGCAAGGTTGTCCGCTGTCAGGATTGCCACATGTCGAAGTTCCCGTACGCGGGCAATTCGACCTACCAAGTCGGCGATCTCAGCGTCACTAGTCCTACGCCGGCGATATTTTTCCAGAATTACGCCGCGGTTCCCGGCGTCTCCACCCAGAACAATTTCCCGTTGCAGAAGCGCTCCGTCGTAAACCATCACTTCACCGGAGTCGACGTGCCGCTGCTGTATCCGTCGGAACTGCAGGCCAGGCTGGGGGCCGATTATCCGGATCCCTATGAGCCCGGCGTCGACGAATATGGTATTCCCCTTGCCTTGTCCCAACGCAGGCAGGATTTGTTGGACGCCGCTGCTCGCATCAGTCTCAGCAACACCGATGCAACCGCCCAGTTAGGACAAACGTTCACCGTGCGAGCTGAATGCGTGGCGCTCACTGGACACCGTTTCCCGGCCGGCTTCTCGCAGGAACGCACCGGTTACATCCAACTGACGGTTACCGACGACAACGGTTTCCTGTTGTATCAATCCGGTTATGTGGTGGACAAGCCGCATCCTGAAACCGGACAATCGCAGCCCAATGGCGACCTGGACGATGAGGATCTGGAGCATATCCATGCCATAGTCGATCCAGGCAACCACAACCGTAACGAAAGCGCTCCCTACCCAGCGGGGAGTAACGCCAACGCTGGTCACACCAACCAGGTGTTCGAAGCGGGTCCCGACGACGGGTCCGACTCGCGGGTGTTTTTCGGCTTCAATGAAGGACTGGTGCTCTTCCGTAACGAGCTGACGCGCGTCTTCCTGCCCGGCGCAAGCATTGGCAGAACCGATGCGAATGGCAATGCGATCGTCGCCAAATTGCCGCATTACGAAGAGAGTTTCAGCGCTGCTTTCGCCAACTCAGTGGATAATTTCCGTTCGCTGCAGCCTTTAGTCCCGCGAACTTTTAAGTACGACATCACCTTGCCCACTAAAGAGGAGTTGACGGAAATGGGCGTGGCTTCGATCAAGTCGCCTTTGCATGTGCATGCTCAGATCAATTACGAACATTTCCCCCCGCTATTCGTCCGCTTCTTGACCCGCACCACCAGTGCGACGGGGCCTGCAGGCAAAAATCTGGGGCTTCTCAGCGAACAACGGATCGAAGACCTGTTGAAGAATCTGAAGAGTATTGCATCCTCGGACACCACCGTGGACGTGGAGGAGTAAACGATGAGACACCATCTATCCTCGTTCTTGCTGCTCTCGTCGGTTGCCCTGGGCGGTTGGGCACAGAGCGCGTGGGCTCAACCGAATACCACGACGTCGACCTATACACCCGGAGTTACCTATCAGAAGGAAAATTCCAACTACCCGACCCCCAATCCGTTTTATTTCGAAGGCCGGATCGATTGGAACCTCCTCAAGATCACGCAACCCGGCAATACCTGGGAATACATGGAGCGTGGAATCCACGAGCAGGACGATCTGAATGACCCTACCGACGCTATCGCCGACTATCAGCACTCCATCTCCATGAACAATCTCACCAACAAGACCTGTCAACTCGTCACCGTGGCGCCGACCGGACCCATCAATCCGCCGCCTTGTATTTTTACGGTGCGGCTGCGGCTGGCTGGATTGCTGAGCGCGACGCAGCCACAGCAAGCCATTGAGTTGTACCAGGAGGTTCTGACCATCGATCCCTTGCATCTTGGAGTGAACGCCGCCATCGGAGGAGTCTACGTCGCGATGGCCCAAAGCGCCACCGATCTAACCCAAGTTCCAGGTCTCTACCAAAGCGCCATTGCTGCTTACCAGGCGGAGATCGCCCTTTCCCCGGTGACGCCCCTCGAAACTCAGTTGACCACTGACACGGCCAACAATGCTCACGTTCACTGGGCGCTGGCGGAAATCTACCTGGCAATCAACGATTCGTCCGACGAAGCGAGCGAGCTGAATCTCTATCTCCAGGCCACCAAGTGGCACAGCGACACCTACCCATGGCGCATCACGCTAGCCCAGAAGAGGCTGGCAAAGGCTCAGGCAGCCGCGGAAGCGCCTAGAAGGGCTACGGATCACCATTAAACGTAAAAGGATCGTCGACAAACAGGTACAACTTGATCAGACTCGCTAGAAGTTCTGTCGTTGCATCGCACGCGGTTCACCTCGCCGTCCTCGGTTTGGTGACCGGCTGGCCGCTGCTCTTAAGCGCTCAGGATGCCAAACCCGCGTCTGCGCCGGCGCCCGCCAACGCCCCCTCGCCGCCCACCGTCGGGGAAGCGTGGGATTCCCTGCTGCAAGGCGCGATTCCGCAGGCTACGCCGGACCCGGTGCTGATCGCGCCGCAAGCACCCGTACAAAGGGCCCCTGCCGGCGATTTCGCGAACCATTTCTTCCTCGAAGATCGAACGGACTACTTTCGATACGACGCGAGCTTTACCGGACTGGCCACCAATACCGGGATCATCAACGCCACACCTACCGGAGTCTTCAACCCCGCCGGCTATCCGGACCCAGCGGTGTTTCAGCCGAACTCCAACCGGATTGAGACCTTCCTGGATTTTGGCACGCGTGGCTGGCTCTCGGATCGAGTCAACACGCACTTTGCTTTCGTCTATGACCAGGATTTGTCGCACGTCGACCAAGGCGCACCCGCTGAAGACATCCTCGAGACCTTCGGCTCCAACAGGTTTCTGCAGGCGGCGGAAGCTTCTATCGAAATCGATGGCAAGCCGACCGACGGCTTTTTCGCCGGCACCACCCTCACGCTGGGCCGGCAATATGTTTATGGCGCCGAAGTCGCCGCGATCGATGGCGTGGACTTCACCTTCGACCGCCCTAGCTACGACCTGACGATATTCGGAGGCCGCAGGTTTACGTTTTTCTCCGACCCGGAGCAGCGGGCGCTGGGCGGAGCGGATTTCACCTTTAAAATTAACCCGGATGTCAGTTTCACGTGGGATGGTCTCTGGTACATCCATGGCGAAAATGCGCTCACCTTCCGCCGCCGAATCAATCCACACTGGCTGGTGAGCACCTACTTCCGCGTTTACGGCGGCTCGCCGGTCGATTTCAGCCTGAACGGTCTGTACGATTCGGGGGACGGAAAGACCAGCCTGCGGGTTGGTTTCTTTCAAAAGCTAACCGCCAACGATTACGAATTCGACTTTACCGACGCGGCCACCAATCTCGCCGCCAACGCGCAATTGCTGCGTCTGTACCTGGGGCCGTTCGAGCAGTATAGCCAAGTCTCGATCGATGCCAGGCGGACTATCAACGCCCGGCTGAACCTGGGCGGATCCATTTTGGTCCGGCAGTTGAACAACACGCACGACGAAGGGCCTTTCGATACTTCCTTTCAAGACTATCGCTTCAACGGCCAAATTTTTCCCTGGCGAAAAATCGAAACCTTCCTGGAATACCATCAGCGCAATTCGGATCGCCTCAGCCCGCTGGATGCAACCTCCTTCGATGACCTGCACGAGACCGGTGAAACGAGCGTGAAGGATTTGGAGGGCGATCTCCGGCGAACTTTCGGCGAGCGGGGGCGCCTCACTCTGAGCGGCGGCGTCTATTATCGGCGTATCAGTCTGCAGGATCGCTTCTATTACCTGAACGGTCTGCACCAAAGCGGGTGGCTGGCGGGCGCCCAGTGGAAAGTCGACGACCACACCCGGCTTTTCTTCGATTACGATCTGGATAACGATTTCTTCCTGTTGCAACCCGATCTGAAGGACTCGCGCGCTTTACACGTGGGGATCAAATGGAAATATTGACGAACTGGATGAGGCGAAGAATCAACACTCGATCTGTGGCGCTGTGGGTAACGGTCGGAGTGTTGGCGCTGGCATCCGCCGCCTTGGTCCAACGCGCAGCCGGGCAAGCGAGCAAGCCGGCCGCGGACCAGCAGCCGGCCGCGGGGCAACCGAACCTGCCGGCCGACCAAGCGGGCGCTCCCAAAGACTTCTTCATTCACGCCTTTCACGCCGACAAGCTGGGCGGGCTGGAATGCAGCCTTTGCCACACAGCGGTAAAGGATGGCTCCGTGGAGTTGAAGCGTCCTGGACACGACCAATGCATGGCCTGCCACGCAGATGATTTCAACGACGTAAAACAGATTATGTGCGCCCAGTGCCACAAAAATTTCCCGCCGGACGGCGCAACCGATCTTCTTCCATTTCCACGCTACAAATCGACACGCGCCATCCTGTTTCAGTTCTCGCACGCGATGCACGTCGATCAGAAGGCCCGCATTAACCCGGCGACCGGCTTCCGCGCCGACTGCACCTTCTGTCACAAGTTCGACGAGCAGGGCATTTTCGCCAAATTTCCCGGACACGCGCAGTGCGCCGCCTGCCATTCCAAGCCGGGCATGAAGCCCAAGCTGGATGCCTCACTCGACGCCGAGGGGTGCCGCGGCTGTCATACGCCGGAGGAAATTGAGAACCCCGGATTCACCGAAACCCGCCGGATGATTGCTCCCGTCGCCGTATCGGGAAAGTATGTGGACATCAGGTTTTCCCACATCGCGCATTTCAAAGAGAAGGACCAATTCCACATCAATTGCACCACCTGCCATTACGCCATTCCCCGAAGCACGAGTCTGGCGAATCTCACGCTCCCTCGCATGCTGGACTGCGTGGAATGCCATGACACCTCGAAGATAATCCCGGCCGAGTTTCGAATGAACGTTTGCACCACGTGCCACGCTGACACGGCCGCCGGTCTGAATGTTCCTGTAAGTCATGTCAGAAACGTGAAGCCCGCGTTCCACACCGCGACTTTCCGGATACGCCACAGCGAGGAGGCTTCCTCTCCAGACGCCAAGTGTTACGTGTGCCATCAGAACGTTACGCCGTCCACAACAGGCAAGGCTCAGTGCACCGGATGCCACCAGGTTATGAAGCCGGTTTCCCACACGGCGCGCTGGAAAGACGATCTTCACGGAAAGTTCGCCTCGATTGACCGCACCACTTGCTCGACGTGTCACGCAGCCGATACCTGCAGCCGATGCCATAATGAGCTGCCTCGGAGCCATCAACCATTGCCCGTCTTCGCCGGAGGCGGGCATGCAGGCCCAGCCATGCTCGATATCAGAGCCTGTTTCACTTGTCATACGTTCCAGAACACTTGCTCGGAGTGCCACACGCAAGGACTCAGCCCGGCGGCCAGACCAAAATGAGCGCCCGTTGACAGTCAGGTCGTAGAACGTCCCTACTTCGATACCGGCAGAGTAGTCGTATTGCTTGAAGTTCCGCCCTGCTTTACCACCAGGCTCAGATTCCCCGAAGCCGCGTTCGATGGCACCGTGAAATTAATCTGATACAACCCGATTCCGCCGGGTGTCAGGCCCGCATAGGCGATTGCGGCGGATTGGCCATCGACAAAAATCGTCGGTTGCAGGGTCGCCGGCACAAGCTGGAGCGGCGTCGGATCTCCGGAGAGCACTGGCGGATTGGTCGCTCCCATTCCTGCGAGATAGATGATCAGCGGCTCACCGGGCGCGGCGGGATGCGCCGCCGTGACGAGCGAATAGTCCTTAGCGTGCTGCGCGATTACCGATCCATCAGCATACGCGGCCATGCCCGGCTGCACCGGCACGATGTTGAGCGTCACCGGCAGCGTGAGCGCCCCGTTTGCGGCCACCACCGCCGTGTATTGCTGGTTGGGCGTAAGCTCGAACGGAACCTGGATATCGAGCTGTCCGGCGCTTACGTAATACAGCGGCACTTGAATCGCGCCGATCACCATGAAGGTTCCGTTGAACTGATTGGCCAGAGGCACCAGGCCGGGCGATCCCGCCGCGGGCGCCATCCCGGTTCCGAACACTTGCGCAACGTTGCCCGGCGCGAGCCCGTTGCCAAGCTGATTAGCGGTGGCCCCGCTGAAAAAAATACCCAAAGTGCCGCCGGGAAACAGCGCGGGCGCGGCCAACGTATTCTGTTGGACACCGCCAGCGAGCTGCTGCATGGAGGGCTGAAGGGCGCCACTCGACGCATTGATGGTGATGGTCATGGACTGAATGGCCGTGCCCGGCTGCCACGTGGTCGAATATACGTTGCTGGTATTGTCGCCTGGCAACGCCGCTGGCGGATCGCCGTTCGAAAAACTCGCGACCACAGAGCCGTTCGACACCGGATCCCCGCAGTCATCGTTCAGCAGCACGGTCAGCGAGGCGGGCCACCCCGCCGGCACGGCAAAATTATTCGAAAGCGCGGTCTGGGTGATTATTACCCGGCTGGGGGTGCAGCCAACCGCGTGGGGCACATCCCCCCCCGTACCACCCGCACTCTGGCCGGTGACCAGGAACGTCACGTTGACGGTTCGCACGAACCCGTTTTCGGAAACATTCACGTTGCCCGTATAGATCCCATTGGCGAGACCGGATGCGCTCGTCGAGATCGAGAGCGGTGCCGGATTTTGTGTCGAAACAGTTCCCGAAGCCGGGCTAACAGTCAGCCAATTGCCGCCATCCTGCGTCGAAGCCGCTGCCTGAAACGAGACTGGCGTGGTGCTGCTGGTGAAGACGGTGACGGTCTGGGGCGGTGTGGACGTCGTAGAGAACAGGCCTGCGGGGAGTGGATCCGGTTTAGGCGGGTTGGTGGCTGGTTGGATATTGAGGACAGCAACTACGTATTGTGGCGAATTCAGAGCATCGGGGGCGGTGACCTGGATGAGTGCATAGGCACCGCCCACCGGCAGGCTGTTCGCATCGCCGCCCACGCTTAGCGCAAAGCTTCCTGGCGCCGATGGCGTGGCGCTTCCGCTCGCGTTGGTCACAATCGCCCAATCCGATCCGCTGATCGCCTTCGCGGTGAAATTGACAGTCGAAGAAGGATCGCCGAGATCGAGAACCCTGATGGCCAGGGTTTGGCCGTTTCCGTTGCCCTGCCGGGCCTCGAACGTCGCGCCGCTCAGTCCCACGCTCAGTATCGCGCCCTGGCCGGCAACGAACAGCGAGATCGGCACATCGGTCTGGGCGCCGTTCGAAGTAATACGCAAAATATCGTGGAAGTTGCCCACCGCTAGTCCCTGCGAATTGATCGTCACTTGCAGAGGAACAGTAACATTGGGGCCGACCGCGCCGGTTGCCGGAGCTACGCTGGTGATCCACGAACTCTGTCCGACAATGGCCGCGCTGTAGCTCAACGTGCCTCCACCGCTGTTACTGAGCACAACTACTTGGGTCTGCACGGAAGGCGTCTGCACACGCGCCTTCAGCGCCAGCGACGCGGGCGAGACTTGAAGCTGCGGGCTCGCCGTCGTGATGGTGAGCGAGACTGAGACCGTAATCGGAGCCTGCCCCGAGTTCCCTGGGGCCGTGATGTGAATTGCGGCCGCGTAAGTTCCCGCTCCCATCGTTCCCGGATTGGCGGTTACCGTTAGCGATCCGGGCGTCGAGCCGGCGAGGGGACCCACTCCGATCCAAGAGGGCGCCGCCGAGCCTGCCGTGCCCGCGTCCACCGATACCGCGAACTTCACCGCCGTCGTGCCCGAGCCCACAATGGACACCGTCTGCGCCGGCGCGGAATTGCCGCCGGAGATCGCCGAAAACGCGAGGGCCGTGGGCGATACCGAGAGCGAACCGCTGTTGGTTTGGATCGTTCCCGAACCGTAGAGCGTGAACGGGTAACCGGAGGAGCCGGTTCCATTGGGCGCGGTGCCCACGAAGCTGAACGATCCTGTCGCGTTGGCCAGCGCACCGCTGCCGCCGGTAACAGGGACCGTTCCGGAAATCGAGTCCTCGGTAAATGAACTGGGTCCAGACGCAGTCAGCGTGTCGCCATCGGTCAGCGTAAAGGTGAAGGAAGCGTTGAAAGACGCCGCCCCTCCGCCGCTGACCGCAACCGTAGCAGCTCCGAAAGGAGCAAGCGTCCCCGACCCGCTCCCACTGATGCCTGTTTCGACATTACCGCTGGCAGTCCCGGTGAAGGAAAGACTGATATTTGTGGATGCGCCGCTCTGCGCATTCGCCGCCATCGCCAGGCCGAGGAAAAGGAAGATCACCAAGGTAGAACGAAGAAGCCGCATCGATGAGATTCTTGAATTGTATAACATGATCAACTCAGTTTCGTTTTTCTTCATGGCTTCCTCAATCTCGGACAAACGGTCTACCCTAATGCTCGCAGAAAGCCGCCTTATATTTGGCAATTCATGCTCCGATCCTTCAGAGCGATCTCGCTAGTAGGTTTTGTTCGTGTCCTTATTCTCACACTTCGAGCGATCACTTCCCGCCACCAGCGAGAGCTCCTTTGCAATTCCCGGTTTTTCGCGAGGTGCTGCGTCGATCCGCCGACTCTGATTGCTGGCAGCTGCCGCTCCCATTTTCCGTATTTGCCCGTGACTTCAAGATGTTAGCGGCGGCGCCTGCTTTGCTCTACTTACGTTGGAAATTCGTTTGAGGAGGCCATCATGGCAGTCGTCACGGAAATCGCGCCGGATGTTTATCGGATCTCGGTCTTTGCTCCTTCGGCCAATTTGCAGTTCAACCATTTTCTAGTGAAGGACGACGAGCCCTTGCTCTACCACACCGGGTTGCGCGGATTTCACGCAGAAATTCACGAAGCCGTCTCAAAGCTCATCAACGTTTCCGAGTTGCGCCATATCGGCTACAGCCATTTCGAGTCAGACGAGTGCGGATCGCTCAATGAGTGGCTGACCGTCGCGCCCAACGCCGATGTGATCTGCAGCCAGGTTGGCGCCTTCGTCAACATGAGCGACTTTATGGACAAAGCGCCACGCGCCCTTCCTGATGGCGGGACCTTTGCGACCGGGAAGTACCGTTTTCGCTATTGCCAGACTCCCCATTTGCCCCATGGCTGGGACGCGGGTGTGCTTTTCGAAGAAACGCAGAAAACGCTGTTCTGTTCGGACCTGTTCCATCATGTCGGCGACGTCGAACCGCTCACCACTGCCGATGTCGTTGGCCGCTCGCATCAGTCGTTGAAGGAATACCAGGCGGGCATCCTCGCAGCCTATGTGCCCTACACACCGCTCACCGCGCAGAATCTGAAAAAGCTCAGCGACCTAAAGCCCAAAACGCTCGCCATCATGCATGGCTCTAGCTTCTCGGGTGATTGCGCCCGGGCACTTGATAACCTCGACGTGACATTGCGCGAGCTATTCGGACCGCAGAAATAGAGGCGGAATCTCCGCTGCACCGCGGTGTGACGAATGCCGGAGGTGCTGGAGGCATCGGGTGCGCAAGCAATACAAGCAATAGGAGGTTGCAGCCATGGAAGGTACCAGAATCGTCATCGTGGGCGGGGGATTCGCGGGTGCAACCCTGGCTGAGCAACTCAGTCGCCGCGCCGCTCCCAACGTCGAAGTCGTAGTTATCAGCAGTGAAAACCACATGGTTTTTACTCCGATGCTCGCGGAGGTAGCGGGCCGTTCTCTTTCCCCGCTCGACGTAGTGGTGCCAGGCCGACAGATCGCGCGCGGCGCCACCTGGGTTACGGCCACAGTAACCGGCGTTGATCTGAAGAAGAACGAGGTTGAGTACACACGCCCCGACGGCCAGCGGGCGACGTTTTCCTATGCTCACCTGGTTCTCGCCTGTGGCTCTGACGTCAATCTCAACGAGGTTCCCGGCATGGCTGCCCATGCCTACACGCTCAGGACCGTAGGCGACGGCTTCAACTTGGGCAACGAAATCATCACGCGTTTTGAGCAGGCAGCCGCCGAGCCTAACGACGCCGAGCGAGAACGGCTGCTGACGGTAGTGGTGGTCGGCGGCGGGTTCACGGGAGTGGAAGCGGCGGGCCATCTGTTCGACCTGATGCGGAATATCATGCCCTTCTATCCGCAGTTAAGCCGCATTCGGCCGCGGATGGTGCTTCTGCAACGGGGCGCCAGAATTGTCCCCGAATTTCAACACGATTCCCTTTCGGAGTTTGCTCTGGGGAAACTCCGTCAAAATGGACTCGACGTCAGGCTGAATACGGACGTGAAAGAGGTTACGGCTCGATACGTCCGGTTGGGCTCGGGGGAGCGGATAGATACGGGATTAACCGTTTGTTCGGTCGGGACGGCACCGGTGGCTCTCATCAGGAAAATCGGCTTGCCGGTGGAGCGGGGCCGATTGAAGACTGAGCCTGACATGCGGGTGACTGGTTCGGCCAACGTGTGGGCGTTTGGCGACTGTGCGGCCGTTCCGAACGCCTGGAATGCAAAGATCTCGCCCCCTACAGCGCAGTTTGCGCTGCGTCAAGCCAAGCAACTGGCCGCCAATCTGCTTCGAGTCCAAAGCGGAAGGGCAACCAAGCCGTTCCATTTTCGCCCGCAAGGACTTCTGGCTACTATCGGTCATCAGAACGGCGTCGCGGAAGTTTATAGCTTGAAATTCTCCGGTCTGATCGCGTGGCTTCTCTGGAGATGCGTCTATCTGATGAAGATACCCACCATCGGGCGCAAGCTGAATGTGGTCGTAGACTGGACCTGGGACATTTTCTTCAAGCCCAACTTAGTCCAGGTGCGCGCAGCGCAACAGCAGCGATTTAAGCAGGCCCACTACGCTGCGGGCGACTTCGTATTTCGCAAAGGTGAACCTGTCGCTGGCATCTTTGTGGTGAAGGCCGGCTGCGCGGGGCTTTACATTGATGAAGCGGCAACCACTCCGTTTGTCACCTGGACAAAGGGAGCCCATTTCGGGGAGATGGCCTTTGTTGAAGGGACGGAGCAATCGGCATACCCGGCAACGGTTAAGGCGGAAACGCCCCTGGACTTGCTGGTTGTCGATCGCGCGGACTTCAGCGGCCTGGCTGAGTCTCTCGGTCTGCTGCAGAAAGACCTCGAGCTTGCGTTGTTCGCGAGGACGGCCTATACGAGGTTCACAACCATGGTGGCTACACATCCCGCGGTCGGTACCCTCACGGTTGGCGACGTCATGACTCGTTCCTTTCAGACCTTGCCGCTCGATCTTACCTTGGCGGAAACGGTGGAGAAGTTTCAAGACGGGCACGCGGCCTTTCCGATCGCGGAGGGCGAAATCTTGCGAGGCTACTGCGGTCGGCGGGAGCTCTTCAGTGCGCTGAGTCGAGGTCTGCCTTTTGAAACGCCGGTCAGCAAGTTCATGCAACACCCCCCGCGCAGTGTTAAGGAGACGGACGCCGTACTCGCTGCAACCGCGGAATTTCTTAGCGACGACATCGACCTCATGCCGGTGGTTGCCGCCGATGGCAGCGGCAGACTCGTCGGAATCTACAGTCCTCTGGTTGCCGCCCTTCGGGTGACGGAAATCGCTGGCCAGGATTTGGAGTCTCGTCCTTCTATCGACCTGCGGGTCGCTGGAGGAGGTTAGCGAGGGCTGCCCCCATTAATGGCCTAGAGCCTTGATTTGGTTGCGGGGG
>CAWAHZ010000008.1:0-242910 GCA_963781905.1 Bryobacterales bacterium | reverse complement strand
AACGGAACGTCGTCGTCGGTGATCCCTTGGTCCATTGGCTCAGCCGCAGCAGCCGGGCGCGGTGCACTGCGCGGCATCGACACCGGCGCGCCGCGTCCCGAATCCTCGCCGCCTTCTCCGCCGCGTCCTCCCAGCAGAATGACATCTTCGGCTACCACTTCGGTCATATACTGCTTCTTGCCGTCTTTGTCGTCATAGCTGCGGGTCTGCAGCCGGCCTTCGACGTAAACCTGTTTCCCTTTGGTCAAGTAGTTGGCCAGATTCTCCTGGCGCCACAAAACGATGTTCGCCCAGTCCGTCTCTTCTTTCCATTCACCGCTCTGCTGATCTTTCCAGCGGCGATTCGTGGCCACCGAAAACTTGGTGACCGCCACGCCCGCCGGAGTGAACTTGGTCTCGGCGTCTCTGCCCAGATGTCCGACCAAAATTACTTTGTTAACGCTGCGCGATGCCATAATCCATGCACTGTACCATAGAAATTCCTGTCTCAGCCGCGTTCAAAAAAGCGTCTCACCGTTTGTGTTGAATATGGCCGCGCTTGATCTCCTGAGAAAGAAGATAGTACCCGATTACTACTTAGCGAGCGGCAGCGTTCTTGTAAGTTAAATTTGTGCTTGCAGCCGCGCAGTCTGGATGTACAATAGGGAACAATCCAGACGGGTGAGTGCGTCACGGGGCGGCGTGCTTACCGAGTCGGAACAAACTGCCCCTGCGTTTGTAGTTCCGTTGGATGATTCAGTCCGTCGGATGGTTCAGAGAGACGGGTGAGTGAGAAGAGAGGGTATGCAGAGGCCCTGCTTGTTCCTTCAACTCGGCGGCCAATGGTTGCTGGCCTGCCTTATCCTGAGTACTACTGCGCCGGTTTACAGTCAGATTCTGATCCACGGTTCAGGGCCGCACCAACGGGCCAACATCTTCAATACGGATTTGGCAGTGCTCGAGAGCGGCGAGCAACGCAAAGATCTGCCGTGTACCGTTACTCCCAGTAAACCCACTCTCGGATTCGATCTCAAATTTCACGCCGGCTATCAGGTCTCCGTGCCGCTGAAGGAACTGGCTGGCAACGAGAATGCACTCAGCATCGTGTTTCGCGTCACGCCGGACGGTCATCCCGATGAGCCGTCCTACTTCACGCAGCATCTGCGCGTTCCTCCCCTCGAGGAGGATGCCAAGGGCGACGCTTACCTGCAAGGCGCGTTCGATATCGGCGAAGGTTCTTATCATATTGATTGGCTGATGCGGGATCGGACCGAGCGGCTCTGCTCTTTCTATTGGGATTCGGAGGCCAATCTGGGGTCCAGGGACCGGCCGATGAGTTTGGCGATCGCCCCAGAGGCGATCCAGCGGGCCGCCGGCGAGGATTTCACCGAAGAGCCGCCGGTCCAACGAACGACCATCGATCCACCGCTCAATGTGAAGGTGCTGGTCAATTTCGCACCCCAGAATTCGCTGTCCGCCGCGCTCCAGCCTCTCGACACCACCGCACTGGTCTCCATTCTAAGGACCATTTCACGGGATCCACGCATCGGGAAGTTCTCCCTGGTTGCCTTCAACATGCAGGAACAAAAGGTGATCTACCGCCAGGATGGCGCCAGCCGGATCGATTTTCCGGCGCTGGGATCGGCGCTCAACACCCTGAATCTGGGCACCGTGGATCTGAAACGCCTGGGCGATAAGCACGGAGATACTGAATTTCTGACTACCTTAGTACGCAAAGAGATGACGCCGGGCCCCCAGGGCCATCCCGATGCGCTGGTTTTCGCCGGTCCAAAGATCCTGCTGGACGCCAATCCTCCTGAAGAGGCTCTCAAGGACGCCACGGACATCGATTTTCCAGTGTTTTACATGAATTACAACTTGAATCCGCAGGCGGTACCCTGGAAGGACGCTATCAGCCATACCGTCCACTTTTTCCGGGGTTACGAATACACCATCTCCCGTCCTAGGGATTTGTGGTTTGCCGTCTCCGAAATGGTAGCTAAGATCGTAAAATCAAGGAACGGAAGGTCGGCTTCGTCCATCTCAAGCCAATAGGGGTTCCATGCGTACCACAGGTTGGGTTGTTCTTACGGGAGTGTGCTCACTCTGGGCAAATCAGGCATTTGCTCAAAGCGTGCTCTATGGCCAGCAGCACGCCAAGCATTACGCCAACAGTCTGGCACCCTATGTGGTTTCGCCGCAGGAAATCGTCGATCGGATGCTGGAGTTGGCCGATCTGAAGCCGGGCGAAAAACTCTATGACTTAGGCAGCGGCGATGGCCGCGTCCTGATCACCGCAGTGGTTCGGTTCAAAGCGAAGGCCGTCGGCGTCGAGATTTCAGACGATCTGGTGAACAGCACCAACACCCGCATCCGCAAACTCGGCTTGGACAACGATGCGCAAGTGATCCACGGCAACTTCCTGGATGTGGATCTGAGTCCCGCCGACGTGGTTACTTTGTACCTGGCCACGGACGCGAACGAGTTGCTGCGCCCGAATTTGGAAAAGTACCTCAGAAAGGGCGCGCGTGTGGTATCGCACGAGTACGCCGTTCCGGGCTGGAAGCCGAAGTTAGTGGACAAAGATCCCGAGCGCCACGGTCACACCATCTTCTTGTACGAGATGCCTCCCAAGAAGAAGTAGTGCCCGGCCCGCCCGCTTACGACGTGGTCGGCGTCGGCCTGAACGCCACCGATACCCTGATCCTGCTCCCTCGCTTTCCAACCTACGGTGGCAAAGTACCGTTCGAACGCGAAGTGCTTAGCCCGGGCGGACAAGTAGCCAGCGCGATGGTGACCTGCGCCAGGCTGGGCCTGCGCTCAAAGTATATCGGCACGCTGGGCGACGATGAGCGCGGCGTCATCCAACTCGAAAGCCTGCGTGCCAGCGGCGTCAACTTGGACGACATCGAAATCCGAACGAACTGTCCGAACCAAAGCGCTTATATTCTGGTGGACCAGGCCTCGGGCGAACGCACCGTGCTCTGGCATCGCGACAACTGCCTGCGTATCGATCCCGATAGCCTCACGCCCGAGAAAATTATCGGGGCGCGCCTGCTGCACATCGACGGACACGACACACCCGCTGTTTCGCGCGCGGCTGAAATTGCGCCGCCGGCATCAAATCCCTGTGACCGTGGATGTGGATACCATCTATCCCGGCTTCGACCGCGTGCTGCCGCATGTCGATTATCTGGTCGCGAGCGTCGAGTTCCCCTCGCGCTGGACCGGGGAACCCGATCCCTTCCGCGCATTAACCAGGATTCAGGACGAATACGGGATGCGCGTCGCCGCCATGACTTTAGGCGCAAACGGAGCACTGGCGCGCGTGGAAGGCGGCTTCATTTATTCACCCGGCTTGGTCGTCGACTGCGTGGATACCACCGGCGCCGGCGACGTGTTTCATGGTGCGTTCTGTTATGCTGTGATCGAAAGCATGCCGCTGCGCGAAGCGCTCGAATTTTCCAATGCCATGGCAGCCTTGAACTGTACCGCCTTGGGCGCTCGCGGGCACATCGCCACCGTCGGGGAGGCGCAGGCGTTGCTACGCCGGGCCCAACGTTGCTCCAACCCCGAGTTTGAGCAGCCCTCCTAAATGATCCCTCTTCGATCCTCCGAGCCGCACTACACGCGTGCCACGGTCACTTTGGCTATCATCGCCGCCAACGTGGCAGTGTTCCTGTTCCAGCTCAGTATGCCGGGCAGTTTGCAGAACCGGTTCATCATGCACTACGGCCTGGTGCCGGACCGGCTGCACTATTCTTCCATCCTCACTTCGATGTTCATTCACGGCGGATTCCTGCATATCGCCGGCAACATGTGGTTCCTGTGGATTTTCGGACGCGGCGTGGAGGATCTTCTGGGTCACGCGAAATATCTTTTTCTGTACTTTGCCTGTGGAATTGCGGCCGCTCTGTTCTTTGTGATGCTCAACTCCAATTCCACGGTGCCCACCGTGGGTGCCAGCGGCGCCATCGCGGGCGTGATGGGCGCTTATCTGATCAAGTTTCCACGAGCCTACATCCGGACGCTGGTATTCATCGTCATTTTCATAACCACCATCGATGTTCCCGCCTTTGTTCTGCTCTTATATTGGTTCGCGATACAGTTCTTCAGCGGCATCGGATCGGTCGGTTACTCGGCGGAATCGAGCGGTGGGGTGGCATGGTTTGCGCATGTGGGCGGCTTTCTGGCCGGAATGGCATTGATGATGCTGCTGCCCGGCCAGCAACGCGCCCGGCCCTGGCGCTACTACAACTAACATGTGGCAAGAGATAAACACTGGTTCGGCGGCCGTCGAAAAGCCGCTCGACGTACTCGCCATCGCCGCCCATCCTGACGATGTTGAGCAAACTTGCGGCGGTACGTTGATCCGCATGGCTGAGCAGGGGTATCGCACCGGCGTGCTGGATCTCACCGCGGGCGACATGGGCAGCCGGGGAACTCCCGAGCTTCGTCTCAAAGAATCCGAGGCAGCAGCGAATGCCCTGCGCTTAAGCTGGCGTGGCAATCTGCGGCTTCCTGACGCGCGCCTGGAAAACACCGTCAGCGTGCGCATGACGCTCGCCGTTGAGATCCGCAACCTGCGGCCGCGCGTGGTGATCCTGCCGTATTGGGAAGCGCGGCATCCCGATCATTATCGTGCGTCCGAGATCGGCTTCGAAGCCTGTTTTCTCGCTGGCCTGAAGAAGCTTACCGAAGAAAGCGAGCCGCATCGTCCACAGAAAATCCTCTATTCATCGCTCTACGCCAACGTGACGCCGTCCTTTGTGGTGGATATTTCCGCTCAATTTGAACCGCGTATGTCCGCGCTGTTCTGCTACCAATCGCAGTACGGGCAAACGGCGGAAGCTTCCGAACTGTTCCCGGATCAGAAGGAGATTCGCGATCGTCTGGGATCCATCGGCCGCTTCTACGGCAACCTCATCGGCGTGAAGTATGGCGAGCCGTTCGTGGTGAAGGAAATGATGCGCGTGGACGACATCACCGCCATGGGTGTCCGCAGTCTATAACGGCAGATTGCTGTGCTTCTTGCGCGGCATGCTGTCCACTTTATTCTGGAGCATCCGCAGCGCGCGGATCACCTTCGGCCGTGTCTCATGCGGCTCAATCACATCGTCGATGAAGCCGCGCTCGGCCGCGACGAACGGGCTCGCAAACCGGTCGCGAAACTCCTCGATCTTTTCCTGGCGCATGGCTTCGGGATCTTTGGCAGCGGTCAGCTCCCGCCGGTAGACGATATTGACCGCTCCTTCCGGACCCATGACGGCAATTTCGGCAGTTGGATACGCGAAGTTCACATCCGTTCGCAGGTGTTTCGATCCCATCACGCAATAGGCGCCGCCGTAGGCTTTGCGCGTGATCACGGTGATCTTTGGAACCGTCGCCTCGGCGTAAGCATACAGCAGTTTCGCGCCGTGCCGGATAATGCCGCCGAACTCCTGCTCCGTCCCCGGCAGAAATCCCGGAACGTCTTCGAACGTCAGGATCGGAATATTGAACGCGTCGCAGAATCGAACGAAGCGCGCGCCCTTAACCGATGAATTGATGTCTAAGCATCCAGCCAGAAACGCGGGCTGATTGGCCACGATTCCGACGCTCTTGCCGTCCATACGCGCCAGACCGATCACTATGTTCTTGGCCCAGTGCTCATGCACCTCGAAGAATTCGCCGGAGTCCACCACGCGATGAATGATGTCCTTGATGTCGTACGGCATCTGCGGATCGGTAGGGACCAGCGTATCGAGCGCCGCGTCCGCGCGATCCATCGGGTCGTTCGACGATGCGCTGGGTGCATCGTCCCGATTGTTGCTCGGGATGTACGACACCAGTTCGCGGATCATCCGCAAACATTCGGCGTCATCGTGCGCCAGGAAATGCGCCACGCCGCTGATGCTGTTGTGCGTTTCAGCGCCGCCCAGCTTTTCCTTCGTCACATCCTCGTGCGTTACGGTCCTGATCACCTCCGGTCCGGTGATGAACATGTGGCTGGTGCCCTCCACCATGAAGATGAAGTCGGTGAGCGCCGGCGAATAGACCGCGCCGCCCGCGCAGGGCCCCATGATGGCCGAGATTTGCGGAACCACGCCACTGGCGAGCGTGTTGCGCAGGAAGATATCGGCGTAACCAGCCAGGGACGCCACGCCCTCCTGAATACGCGCGCCTCCCGAATCGTTCAGGCCGATCACCGGCGCACCGGTCTTCAGCGCCAGGTCCATAATCTTGCAAATCTTCAGCGCGTTCGATTCCGACAGCGATCCGCCTAGCACGGTGAAGTCCTGCGCAAACACATAGACCACGCGCCCATGGATGTGTCCGTAGCCCGTGACAAACCCGTCGCCATCGATCACCTGCTGATCCATTCCGAACTCGGTGGTGCGATGCCGGACCAGCTTGTCCATCTCTTCGAAGGTGCCTGCGTCCAGCAGAAGATCGATGCGCTCGCGCGCAGAAAGCTTGCCTTCCTTGTGCTGCCGCGCCATGCGGTCTTCGCCTCCGCCCGCTTCGGCATTGGCGTGACGGCGCCTTACCTCGACCAGGCGGTTCGCGGCGAGTCGGTCTTTTGACATACGAAATTACAGTAGCAGGTGGAGAGCGCGGAGGCGCTATAATTTACCAATCACGTTATGCGAATTTGCGTTCCGCTCATTGCCGCCGTCCTTCTCGTGAGCGCCGGAGCCGCCTCGGGCCAATCGTCGTCGGAGCCCCAGAGCGCGCCGATTGTGCAGCCGGGCGCGCCGGGTCAAGACAGCAAGCGCATCACGGCGGAGGAAGCCGCTCCCCCGCCACGGGCGCCGTCGGCGGTGGATGTCAGCTTCATGCAGGGTATGATCATGCACCATTCGCAGGCGGTTCAGATGACCGACCTGCTGCGCGTTCGAAGCCACAGCAAAGAACTCCTGGAGCTGGGCAAGCGCATCAGTATCTCGCAGACCGACGAGATGAAATTCATGAAGCAATGGCTGCAAGATCGCCGCGCGCCGGTGTCGATGGAGCAAGCCCACACGCATAACATGAGCAACCTGAAAGGGAACATGAACATGTCTAGCATGCCCTTGATGCCCGGCATGCTGACTCCCCAGCAAATGACGGCCCTGGAACAGGCCCGCGGTGCGTCCTTCGATCATCTGTTTCTGACTGGGATGATTCAGCATCATACCGGCGCCCTGGTGATGGTGCAGGATCTCTTCAACACGCCTGGAGCAGGCCAGGATGCGGTCCTATTCGATTTCGCTACCGACGTCGACAATACTCAACGCGCGGAAATTAGCATTATGCGGAGCCTACTGCTCAAGGAGAAAAAATGATTAACCAACTAGCTTCACGGATGTCGAGCCGTACCCTAACGTTCTCGCTGATGGCATCGGCTTTGTTCCCGACCCTCGGCTTCGCGCAAACCAAAGCCAGTGCGACCAATGCCACTGCTCCAACCGTTTACTCCAATCCACGCGCCTCGTCCGACGATCCCCGAGTGGGACTCAAACCCGGGTTGTACGACGCGGGCGAGGCTATTTTCGGCCTGGTGAAGCTGGCTTCCCTTCCCAAGCCGCCGGGCTTTGCTCCAGGCAACTTCTTTCCCAACTTGCAGCCGCCACCGCCGCCGGACGAGCCATTGAAACCGGGTGAGCCTCCCCGCGCGCCCGCCGGTACCTACGGCTCCACAAACTCGGATCTCGCGTTCAGCGGCAATCACGTATTCGTCGGCAACTACAACGGCATTAATTTTTACGACATCGACAATCCGGCGAAGGTAAAACTAACGGCTTCCCTGGTCTGTCCCGGCGGTCAGGGCGATGTCTCGGTGTACGGCCATCTGATGTTCATGTCGGCCGAAGCGGTGAACGCGCGCCGGGATTGCGGTACGCAAGGAGTCGCGCTTCCGGCCGGTTATGTGCCACCCCCGATGCCACCTCCCGCGCCCGTCATACCCGGCGTCGAACCCGAGTATCCACATCATCCGCTTCCGCCAGCCAACCCGGAGCGGTTCCGCGGCGTCCGCATTTTCGATATCGCCAACCTCTCGAATCCACGGCAAGTGGCTGCGGTGCAGACCTGCCGCGGGTCCCACACGCACACTCTGGTGATCGATCCGAACGACAAGGACAATGTGTATATCTACGTCTCGGGCACCGGAAACGTTCGTCAGGCGGAGGAACTCGCCGGATGCGTTGACGGGGATAAAGATAAACCCGAGCCCAACACGTCCTTGTTCAGCATCGATATCATCCAGGTGCCTGTGGCACATCCGGAACTGGCCAAGATTGTTTCGAGCCCCCGCATCTTCACCGATTCGCAGAGCGGAGCGATCAATGGGCTTTGGAAACGCGGCAACCACGGCCAAGGCACCCAGACTACCGAAGGCACTGATAAATGCCACGACATCACGGTCTATTCGGCGATCGGGCTGGCCGCCGGGGCGTGTTCGGGAAACGGGATCCTACTGGATGTTCACGATCCGGCGCATCCCGTCCGTATCGATGCCGTCAGCGACCCGCATTACTCTTTCTGGCATTCGGCCACCTTCAACAATTCCGGTACCAAGGTTTTGTTCACCGACGAGTGGGGCGGCGGCGGGCAACCGAGGTGTCGCGCGACAGACCCGATGGACTGGGGCGCGGATGCGATCTTCGAGCTCTCCAAGGGCAAGCTGAAACTGGCCTCTTACTATAAGATGCCCGCGGTGCAAACGGAATTCGAGAATTGCGTGGCCCACAACGGATCGCTGGTCCCCATTCCGGGGCGGGACATTTTCGTGCAGGCCTGGTACCAGGGCGGCATCTCCGTGATGGATTTTACGGACGCCTCGCATCCTTTCGAGATCGCCTATTTCGATCGTGGACCGCTGGATGGGACGAAAAGCGGCTTGGGTGGTTTTTGGTCCGCCTACTGGTATAACGGCTATATCTACGGCTCTGAGATCGCCCGCGGGGTGGACGTATTCAAGCTCGCGCCAAGCAAGTTCCTCACGCAAAACGAAATCGACGCTTCCAACCTGGTGCACTATGATGCGCTGAACGTACAGAATCAGCAGAAGGTCACTTGGCCCGCAAATTTCTTGGTTGCCCGCGCCTATCTCGACCAACTCACCCGAAGCAGCGCTCTTGCCGCCGAACGCATCGCCGCTATCAACACTCTTTTGGGGCAAGCGGAAGCATCCCATCGGGGCGCGAAGGAAGCCGCCCGGCTGAAGACCGCCGCGGGGGATTTGGCGAAAGACGCAGCCACGGCAAAAACTCCGGCGGACGCGGACCGGATGCGCGCGTTGGCGGCCATCATGCAAGATGGAGGCGCTCGTTTCTAGAGCAGATTCGCGAGGAGCGTGACTTCAACAGCAGTGTTACGCTGGGCACATGCCCGCGTGGCCCGATATTGTGGTTACTAAACCAGACTCGCCCGAGGTCCTTCTCGCCGTCGAGGTTACGGCTGGAGCCGGTGGCGCGCTCGTTGCAGAGACTCAAATCAGGGACTACCTGGTTCATCAGAGCTGCCCTATCGGGATGCTAATCACTCCCGAAAGTGCTGTCTTTTTTCGGAACCCATACACCGGCTATGAGCCCGACACAATTCAGAAAATTGGAGAGTGCCGAACCGATGAACTGCTGGGCGAGATTCATGATAAGGCCGTTAACGTGGAGTCGTACTTAGTGCTACACGTTGACCAGTGGCTGGAAAAGCTACCTACTAGCGGCCGTCGATCGTGGCCGCCCTCCGCGGCAGAGGCCATCGAATCGTTTGTTCTGCCCGCCGTGACTGGTGGCATTATTCGTGCCACCGGTCCGCGGTGGCGTCGGACTGGCTCATGAAAAAATGCGGCATGTCTTTGTCGAGACCAACTGGGTTTTCGGTTATGTGGCGCCCGCGCACCATAAACGGCTTGACGCCGTAGAACTCCTCCAGAGATCAAGATCGGGTGAGGTGTTTTTGCACCTTCCGTCGCCCTGTCTGACGGAAGCTCGACAGCCAGTTCTAACGAAATGCCAGCCGCGACTGGAAGCCGATGCGGTCCGACGTTTTCTTCTTCGGGCCCGAACTGAGGGAGTGATATCGCAAGACCAGGATCGAACCACCAGGGCAGTGCTCGACCGTTTCGAGCAGCAGGTCCAGACAGAGCTTAGACAACTCGAGAACGCCCTTGTCTCGCTACGCGGTGAGCCGGGTCTTGAGATCTTTCCGCTGAATGAGATCATGCTCGAACGGGCTGTAAGTCGCAGCACGCTGAACCTGTCACTCGGGCCGTTTGATCAAGCGATTCTCGCAGCAATTCTTGTGCGCGCCGAAGAGCTACGCGATGCAGGTGAGACGGACGTTTGCTTTTGTGAAATCGACGCAGATCTGCAGCCTTGGGACAAACGTGGCGACTCAAAGCAGCCGCTTATGGGTTTGTACGACGACGTAGGTTTATGGGTGTACGGAGACTTTGAGTTTCGCGGCTAAGGGCCGGAATGACGCTCGCGCTATTCCGCGTAATATCCGCTGCGTGAATGCAGTTCCGCCCCTGGGTACCGCTTGCGCGCCGCGTCATCCAGCGTCACCGTGATATGGCGGAATGTCCCCGCCTGGGCGTCTGGAGCGTGATAGGCCAGCATGTAGCGGCTGCGGATCCGTTCGATCATTTCCTTGAACGAATCGCCCGCGTTCTCGGCCTTCACCCACTCGCCGCCCGTTTTTTCGGTCAGCTCGTAGACATTGGCGGGAGTCAAGTCGGGATTCGCCGGCTTGCCAGGCTCCATGGGCCGCGGCCGAATCGCGCGCCCCGTGATAATCGCGTTCATCACCGTGTCCGCTCGGTTCAGCTCGCGAATCACCTGGCCATCGGTGAGCCGGTAGCTGGTGCTCAGATTATCGGTGAGGATCAAGATGGCTCGGCGTCCGTCCGGCCCCGCGTTCTTCTCCATAAATCGCGCCGCATCCACCACGGCGGAATTGATCATGGTGCTCGATCCCACGTCCCAATCCTTCAGAGCGCCACTGATGTTGCGAGCCGTTTCCGCCAGATTGTCGCTGAAGTCCTGTGCCAGCGCTGTGTTTTTGGCGAATACCATCAGCGCCACCCGATCGCCGGGCCGCAAATGATCCAGCGCCGCGCGGGCTTCCGCCGAAATCTCGTCCAGATACTTCTGCATGCTCCCGCTCACGTCCAATAGAAGAACGAGATTGAGCGGTTCGTCGCCGTGCGCAAAGGAAACAATCGATTGCAGCTGGCCTTCATCGGCCACCGAGAAGTCGCCCTTGGTTAGGTCTTTCACCAGGTTGTTGCCTTCTGTCACCTGGACGTCCACGCGCACGTCCGATACACCCGTTTTGAACGTCGCGGTCTCCTCCACAGGCTGCTCCACGCTTTGTGGCGCCACTTTCGCCGCGTTGGGCACAGCGTCCTGAGCTCCCAGAGGCGCTAGGATGAGAATCGTCGAGATGAAGAACATCGTTATCGGCACCGCCGGCCATATCGACCATGGCAAAACCGCATTGGTGCGCGCTCTCACGGGCATCGATACCGACCGGCTTAAAGAAGAAAAGCAGCGGGGCATATCTATCGACCTGGGCTTCGCGCACCTGCAGCTCTCCGAGAACGTACGCCTCGGCTTAGTAGACGTACCGGGCCACGAAAGGTTCATCAAAAATATGCTGGCTGGCGTAAGCGGCATAGATCTTGTTCTCTTTGTTATAGCGTCAGATGAGTCCATAAAGCCACAGACTCGGGAACATTTTGATATCTGTATGTTGTTAGGCATACGAAAGGGCATCATAGTCCTCACTAAGGCCGATCTGGCCGACCGCGATTTGCTGGAGCTGGCCAAGCTCGAGGCCGATGAATTTGTACGCGGTTCGTTCCTCGAAGATTCGCCCGTGGTGGCGGTGAGCGCGGCCACTGGCGCGGGACTCGACGAATTGCGCTCGGAACTCGCGAGATTGGCCGCCACGGTTCCCGAAAAGGACGCTTCCGAGCATTTCCGTCTGCCCATCGATCGCGCCTTCGCCATGCGCGGATTTGGCGCCGTGGTAACCGGCACGCTGGTTTCCGGCACCGTCCGCGTGGATCAGGAAATCGAGCTTCATCCAGCCCGCAAGCGCGTGCGTGTGCGCGGCATTCAGGTGCATGGCGCCGATGTCGAAGAGGCTACCGCCGGGCAACGAACCGCGTTGAATATCGCAGGGGTGGACGCGTCGGAACTGGCCCGCGGCATGACGCTGGCTGAGGCTGGACGTTTTCAAGTTACCAGTCATATCGACTGCAGCTTCGAATTGCTCCGATCGGCGAAGCCATTGAAGCATCGCGCGCCGGTGCATTTCCACGCCGGCACGTCGGAAGTGGAGGCGGAAATCCGCCGTCTCTCTGGAGAAAGGAAGGGCACCGATGCCATCGCGCCCGGATCCCGCGAATATGTGCGCCTGGTGCTGCGCGAACCCCTGCTCATTCTTCCCGGCGATCGTTTCATCGTGCGCATGTTCTCGCCCGTCATCACCATTGGTGGCGGAACGGTGCTCGATATCTCTCCACCGCGCCGCGCTCAAGCGGACCGTTTGCGAATCCTCGAAACTGCTCCGCTCCCCGAACGAATCGCCCTGCTGACGCGTGAATCGCGCTATGGCATCGGAATGCCGGAGCTGGTTGCGCGCACTGGCCTGCTCGAAGGCGATCTGCGCAAAGCGTCGTCCGCGGCTTCGCTCACTTTGCTCGAATCCCCGCAGTTCTGGCTGCTCGATCACGCCTGGGTCGCCGGCAAGTTGGACGCGATGCACGAACATTTGAAGCTGTTCCATCGGCAGAATCCCCTGCTGGCTGGAGTCTCGAAAGAAGAGCTGCGCAGCAAGTTTTTGCCGGGTGCGCCCCCCTGGCTGATGGACGCTCTGCTCGCCCGTTCCAAGACACTGGCGGTCGACTCGGAAACGATTCGTCTTTCGTCTCATAAAGTTGCACTGAAACAAGACGAAACAGACGCCACCGCGAAGATCGAAAGTGCGTTTCGGTCGGCCGGCCTGGCTACACCCGCCGTCAACGAAGTGTTGGCAAAATCGGGAGTAGACCCGGCCCGCGCTCGCACGCTCCTGCAGTTGATGTTGCGCGATAAGCGGCTCATCCGTGTCAGCGACGAATTGGTGTTTCATGCCTCCGCCATGCAATCGCTCAGGACATTGCTGGCCCAGAAAAAAGGTCAGCAATTTGCGGTCCCGGAATTCAAGGATTGGACCGGTATCTCGCGTAAGTACGCCATTCCATTGCTCGAATACCTGGATCGCGAACGGGTGACGCGTCGGGATGGAGATTCAAGGGTCGTATTGTAGGACTTGACAGATAGCGAATAAAAGGCGAATATTAGAACTCCGCCTTGGTTTTCGCAAATGCTTTTCGATGACGATCCTCCCTCGAAACTCATCGGCATCGCGCGCCTGGCCGCCTCGAGTGATTTGCTCGAAGCCAAACGCCAGGTGGAGTACCTGGAATTGGAAACGCGGCGATTCATAGGCCGGGGATCGGGCCGGATGCGGTCAATCTGGACCATCAATCCGTATCGAGGCTGCGAGTATGGCTGCAAATACTGCTACGCCCGCTACGCCCACGAATTCATGGAGCTGCGCGATCCGGAGCTGTTCGAGCGCAAAATCTACGCCAAACAATTTCAGGCCGCAGCGTTTCGGGCCGAGGTTCGCCGGCTGAAGTTCGGCGACACGGTCTGGATTGGAACCGCTACTGACCCTTACCAGCCGGCCGAGCGCCGTTTCCTGATCATGCGTCAAATGCTCGAAGTGTTCGCCGGCGAGAGCGGCCTCGATCTCGGTATCACCACCAAGTCCGATTTCGCATCGCGCGACGCCGATCTCATGGCCCAGATTGCGCGCAAGAACAAGATTCGCGTTCACCTGACCGTTACCACCCTCGACGAAGCGTTGGCCCGGCTGATAGAGCCGCGAGCTCCGCGTCCCGTTCTGCGCTTAAACGCGGTCAGGAAGCTTACCGAAGCCGGCGTGCCGGTGAGCGTTCTGGCACATCCCGTGATGCCGCTGATCAATGACAGCGAAGAAAGCCTGGATCGCGTCTGCGCTGCAGCGGCGCGGAATGGAGCATCGTCCTTCAGCGCCGCCCCGTTGTTCTTGAAGCCGTGTTCGGCGCAGGTTTTCCTACCGTTTCTCGAAGAGCGGTTTCCGCATTTGGAGCGCCGCTATCGGGAACGCTTCGAAAAGGCCGCGTATCTCAAGGGACATTATCCGCAAATGATCGCCGAACGCGTAGCGCGTATCCGCGCGCGGCATGGATTAGCCACCGGCCGGGCGCCAGAATCGCCCGAGCCGTCCCAGCCCGAGCCGCTTCAAAACGATCAGCTGGATTTGTTCCCCCGGCTCGCTAAAGGTCCCAGTACCACTCCTACTTTACAACGCAAAGTGAATCGCCTATAATCGCTCCTATGGCTACAGTCCGGAGCATTCGCGCCGCTCGCGCCGAACCGGTTTCGTTGCACACCCACGCGATGGACAATCTGCGTCTCATTCGCGAGACCATGGAGCGCGCGGGTTCATTTACCGCCGTTCCCGGATGGGGAGGGGTTGCCATGGGCATCAGCGCGCTCGCCGCGGCTGCCATCGCCAGCCGGCAACCGACGCTCGAACGCTGGCTCGCCACTTGGCTGCTCGAAGCGGCGTTCGCCATGGTGCTCGCGGTGCTCGCCATCAAACGCAAAGCCAATGCGGCAAAAGGCCCGTTGTTTTCGGCGCCGGCCCGGCGATTCGTTTTGAGCTTCGCGCCGCCCTTGCTGGTGGGTGGATTGCTCACGGCTGTCTTATATCGCGCGGGCTTGCCGGCCGCCATCCCCGGCGCCTGGCTGCTGCTGTATGGAACCGGGGTGGTCACCGGCGGCGCATTCTCGGTACGCGTGGTTCCCGTCATGGGGCTCTGCTTCATGTTGCTGGGAGCGGTTGCGCTGTTCTGTCCATTCGCCTGGGGCACCACGTTTCTTGCCGTGGGATTCGGCGGACTGCACCTGGCGTTCGGAATCGTCATTGCCAGGAGGTACGGTGGCTAGACAAAATACGGCCCGAAAAGATTCGGCTTCCGAGAAGACGGGAGGTGTCAGCATGGTCGCCGGCAAGGCTTTGGCGGGTTTAGACCGCTTGATTTATGAGCCCATCCGGCTGCGAATCGTCAGTGCGTTGGCGGTGAATCCGTGCCTCACCTTCAACGAACTGAAGAAACTTCTCGACACCACCGATGGAAACCTGAGTGTGCATGCGCGCAAGCTGGAGGACGCCGATTACATCGTCTGCACCAAGTCGTTTGAGGGCCGCATGCCGAAGACGCAGTATCGTTTAACGGACACCGGGCGAAGCGCGCTCGAGAAATATTTGAATCACATGGAAGCGCTGATCCAATCCATCCGGGAACACTAGCTTTTTTTTGGAATAAATTCTTTATGTCACAAAGCACTTCGGATTATCTGCACGCCGCGATTATCATGGACGGCAATGGCCGCTGGGCCTCTACGCGGGGGTTGCCGCGAGTGGCCGGGCACCGCGCGGGCGCTGAGGCTTTGCGCCGAACCGTGGAAGCCGCGCCGGATCTTGGAATCTCAGTGCTGACGGTCTACGCTTTTTCTTCCGACAACTGGCGCCGCCCCCAACCCGAAGTGTCCGCGCTGATGAAGATGTTCCATACTTACCTGCGCCGCGAGCAGGCCAAATGCGTGGACAAGGGCGTGCGCGTCACGGTGATCGGCCGGCGGGATCGTTTGCCGCGCCTGCTGCTGCCAGTGATTGACGAATGCGAGAGCGAGACCGCCGAGGGCGAGAAGCTGCACCTGCGCCTGGCTGTCGACTATTCATCGCGCGACGCGATCCTGGCCGCGGCCCAAGCGCTCAATGGCGACGCCACGCGGGAAGGGCTTTCGGAGGCATTGGGCGCGCAGGACGTCGACCTGCTGATCCGCACCGGCGGCGAACAGCGCCTGAGCGATTTTATGCTGTGGGAATGCGCTTACGCCGAGCTGGTATTCACTCCCGTGATGTGGCCGGATTTCGCAGCGTCCGACCTGGCTAGCGCGGTGTGCGAATTCCGATCCCGTGAGCGCCGATTCGGTGCGCTGCCACGCGCGGCGTTAGCCTAGAAGGCAGCCGGCAAACTCGTTAATACCGCTCCCTTTGGTCGCGGCTCCGATCGGTTTCCCGCCTGGTACCGAGCCGCAACCAAAGGGAGCGGAACATTTCGCTGCGGGTTCCAGACGAAGACGAGAAGAACGAGTGGCTAGAAATTGTTAGCCGGAAAACACGTCACAATTCGCAAGATCCGCTAAAATGGAAGCAGGCCCCCGCCCATGCTCGACGCCACCCTTGCGAAAATCTTCGGGACCAGGAACGAACGCGAAGTTAAGCGGCTCCGTCCACTGGTCGCCGCCATCAACGACCTCGAACCCGGGCTCCAGCAGCTCTCCGACACCGAACTGGCCCAAAAAACCGTCGAATTTAAGCAGCGCATCGAAAATGGCGAGCCGCTCGACGACCTGTTGATTGAGTCCTTCGCGGTTTGCCGCGAGGCCGGACGCCGCATCCTGAACATGCGGCACTTCGACGTGCAGCTCATCGGCGGAGCGGTTCTGCATCGCGGCCGGATCGCCGAAATGCGAACCGGCGAAGGCAAAACCCTGGTGGCCACGCTGCCCTGCTACCTGAACGCGCTCGAAGGCAAGGGCGTCCACGTGGTCACCGTCAACGATTACCTGGCCAAGCGCGACGCCGAGTGGATGGGCCGCATCTACAGGTTCCTGGGGCTCACCTACGGCATCATCGTGCACGATCTGGACGACCAGGAACGCCAGATCAGCTACAACGCCGACATCACCTACGGCACCAACAACGAATACGGCTTCGACTATCTGCGCGATAACATGAAGTTCCGGCTGGAGGATTGCGCGCAGCGCGGCCACCACTTCGCGATCGTGGACGAAGTGGATTCCATCCTGGTGGATGAAGCGCGCACTCCGCTCATCATTTCAGGGCCGAGCGAAGAGTCCACCGACAAGTATTACAAGATCAACCGGATCATCCCCAAGCTGACGCGCGGCGAAGAGATCAAAGGCAAGGAGCCGGGCGAGAGCTACACTACTGGCGATTACACCGTCGACGAGAAGCATCGCAGCGCGGCCCTCACCGAAGAAGGCATCGCAAAGGTTGAGAAGATGCTGGGCTGCGGCAATCTCTATCAGCCGGAAAATTGGTCCACGCTGCACCACGTCCAGCAGGCGCTCAAGGCCCTGGTGCTCTACCAGCGCGACAAGGACTATCTGGTGCAGGACGGGCAAGTGATCATCGTCGACGAGTTCACGGGCCGCGTGATGCCGGGCCGCCGCTGGAGCGATGGTCTGCACCAGGCCATCGAAGCGAAGGAAAACGTCAAGATCGAGCGTGAAAATCAGACGCTCGCCACCATCACCTTCCAGAATTACTTCCGCCTGTATAAAAAGCTGGCCGGCATGACGGGTACGGCTGAAACCGAAGCCGCCGAGTTCGAAAAGACTTACAAGCTGGACGTGATGGTGATTCCCACCAACCGCGCCATGGTCCGCAAGGAATATCAGGACATGGTCTACCGGACGGAGGAAGAAAAGTTCCGCAACGCCGCCAAGGAGATCAAGACTCTCAATGAGAAGGGCCAGCCGGTTCTGGTAGGCACTATCTCGGTCGAAAAATCCGAAAGGCTAGCCGCGCTGTTGAAGAAGATGGGCGTCAAGCACGAAGTGTTGAACGCCAAGAATCACGAGCGCGAAGCGTTCATCATTGCGCAGGCGGGCCGCAAGAACGCGGTCACGGTCTCAACCAACATGGCCGGCCGCGGCACCGACATACTCCTTGGTGGCAATCCAGAGTTTCTCACCAAAGAGTATTTAAAAAAGGAAAACAAGGATCCCGATCTGTATCAGACCAGCCCCGCGGGATCGCCGGAGCGCGCCGAGTGGGACCGGGTTTTCGCGCGATTTAGGGCTGAGACCGCCGTGGAACACGACGAAGTGGTCGCGGCGGGCGGTTTGCACGTGCTCGGCACCGAACGGCATGAGTCACGCCGCATCGACAATCAGCTGCGCGGACGCGCCGGCCGTCAGGGCGACCCTGGCAGCTCGCGCTTCTACCTCTCACTCCAGGACGATCTGATGCGCATCTTCGGCGGCGAGCGCATGCAGAACCTGATGTTGCGGCTCGGCATGGAGGAAGACGTACCCATCGAGTCGCGCCTCATCACCAAACGGATTGCTTCCGCGCAGGAAGCGGTGGAAGCGCAGCATTTCGCGTCTCGCAAACACCTGCTCGAATACGACGACGTGATGAACAAGCAGCGCCAGGCGGTGTACGGCATGCGCCGGCAGTTGCTGGAAGGCAACGACCAGACGGAACGAATCAAGGAGATTATCGAAGGCATCGTGGCTTCGTTCAGCGATGTCCGCTGCCCTGAGAAAACGCACATCACCGAATACGATCTCACCGGATTTCAATCCGATGTCCTCAGCCAGTTCGGCGTGAAGATCGATCTGGAAGAATTGAACGGAATGCTGAAGCAGGAGATTGAAGACCACATCACTGACCTGCTGGGGCGCCGCTTCAAAGAAAAAGAAGACCTGATCGGTCCGGAAAATATGCGCGAGGCCGAGCGCGTGGTGATGCTGAATGTGATCGATAACCAGTGGAAAGATCATTTGTTGTCGATGGACCACTTGAAGGAAGGCATCGGCCTGCGGGGCTACGGTCAGAAAGATCCGCTGATCGAATACAAGAAGGAATCCTTCGAGCTGTTCCAGGACATGATGGATCGCATCGAAGACGAGACCATCCGGTATCTGTTCTTCCTGCAAGTGAGCCAGGGGCCGCCTCCGGGTGAATCCGGCAATGGCGGAGGCCCGGGTGGCTTGCCCGACCGGCCGAAACCGGTACTTCCCTTCCAGGAAGACGAGGAATACGAGGAAGACGAGGAAGAAGAAGCGCTCGTATCTGCCAATTCCGAGCAGCGCCGCGCGGCTCAAAGCGCCGTGGAAGATTTCACGCGCAACATCCAGCGCAAAAAAGATAAGGAAATGGCCGAGCTGCAATTCGTCGGCGGGAGCGGCACGGCTACCGAGAAGAAACAGGCGACTTCCGACAAGAAGGCCGGCCGCAACGATCCCTGCCCCTGCGGCAGCGGGAAGAAGTACAAGAAATGCCACGGAGCCTGATTCTAGCCGCGCTTTTTGTTTCGTCAGCATGCGCGGCCATCTGGCCGGAACAACTGGGCCCATATCAGCGCAAGTCTACGGCGCCTTTCCCTCAGCCGCAAAGCGCAGAATACGGCTTCGAGACAGCCGAGCGCGCCGATTACGGGTCTTTCCAGGTAACGGCATGGCGATTTAAGGACGTCACTGGTGCCTATGCGGTATCCCTGGAGCCAGGCAATAAGGGCTCGATTCGCGTGGGAAATTACATGGTGACCTGCTCTGGAAAATGTCCGAAAAATCTTGGCGCACTGGCGGATGCATCCCTCCCCCACGTCTCGCACGGCTCACTGCCGTCGTTACCGTCGTATTTCGCGTCGAAGAACCTGGTTCCGCAATCGGAACGCTACATAATGGGTCCCGAGGGCCTGAAGGCCAATGCGCCCGATATTCCCGCCTCGGCAGTTGGGTTCGATTTTGGGACCGAAGGGGAAATCGTGCACTACCGCACGCCTGCCGGTCCCCTAACGTTGGCCGTCTTTTCATTTCCTCTGCCATCCATGGCTCGCCAGCAACTTCCCGAATTTCAGAAGATCGCTGGAGCTACCGTCAAGCGCACAGGGCCGCTCGTCGCGGTCGCTTTCGGCCCCGGTACCGGCGCCGCCAAGCTGTTGAATGAAATCAACTATCAAGGAGTAGTCGCCGAGAACGAGAGGCCACCCGAGAAGCCGCTCGAGCTCAAGCCCGAAAGCGCCGGAAAGATGGTTCTGTCCATTTTCAGCTTGGCCGGCCTCCTTTTGGTTTTTTGCTTACTATCGGGACTCGCCGTGGGCGGCATCCTCCGGCTGGCCCGCAAGTTTGGCTACTCAGCTGCTGAAGGGTCGATGACCACACTCCATCTCGAGGGCAAATAACTCCTCGGATTTCTCTACCTTAGAAACCAAAGCCCTAGTCTGCCCACGCCTATGACCGAATTCTTCCACAGGATTTCCAAAATGAATCCTCGCTGCAACCCATTCTGGCTCAGGATGTTAGAGCCGAATCGATAAGTTCCAGTTTTTCACTTGACTCGCAACCTTCGTGGCCCTATCATCTGAATCACAAACAGGTTTTGACGGTTGCGTTTCCGTCGAACCTGATTCTCCCATACATCGCCCTTGCGAACGCAGGGGGCCTGTTCAGATTCAGGCAGATGGTGTCGAATGGGGCCCTTGAGGGCCCCGTTCTGAATCAAACACAGCGAATTCCGGCGTTACACTAGGATTTGCTTCCGCACCATCCGCCCCTTCCGAAGCCAGCCGACGTCCCGGTAACTTGGCGCGAACGCCTGCGTGCCCTGCGCAACGTCCCGCCCCTGCTGCGAATGGTCTGGGACACCGGCCCTGCTCTTACCACCGCCACGATTGTCCTGCGCCTGATTTCGTCCTTTATTCCGGTCGCGCAATTGTGGGTTGGGAAGCTGATTATCGACCAGGTGGTAAGGGCCATCCAGGGCCGTATAACGGACCCGCACCGTATCTGGGTCTACCTAGCCTACGAGATCGCCCTGGCGGTCCTGAGCGACCTGTTATCGCGTGCAGTGAACCTTTCAGACAGCCTGCTGGGCGACAAGTTTACGAATTTCGTCAGCTTGCGGTTGATGGAACACGCCAACCGGCTAGATCTGGTTTCCTTTGAAGATCCAGTGTTTTACGACAAACTAGAGCGTGCCCGCCGCCAGACCACGGCCCGCCTGGGGATGCTGGGTATCATCGCGGGGATGGGCCAGCAATTCATCACTTTGCTTTCGCTGCTGGCCGCCGTCGTCTCGTTTTCGCCCTGGTTTCTGGTGCTCCTGGTGGGCGCAGTCATCCCGGCCTTTCTGGGCGAAACCCGTTTCGCCATGCTGGCTTATTCCATGTTGTATCGGCACACGCCCGAGCGCCGGGAGCTGGATTATCTGCGCTTGCTCGGGGCCAGCAATCAGAGCGCGAAGGAAGTGAAAATCTTCGGCTTGGGCCAGCATTTAGCCGACCGGGCGCGTAAGCTCTTCGATCGCTTCTACGAGGAAAACAAGGCGCTGGCCATCAAGCGCGCCGTCACCGGATCGCTTTTGAATCTGCTGCCCACCGCGGGCTATTACGGCGCCTACGTTCTGATCCTGATCCGGACCATGGCGGGCGCCATGACGGTGGGCAGCCTCACCTTCGTGGCGGGCGCCTTCGCGCGCTCGCGCTCCTTGATCGAGACGCTGTTTTCGAGCCTCAACAATATCGCCGAGCAAGCGCTCTACATCAAGGATCTTTTCGATTTCTTCGAGACTGAGCCCAGCATCGTTTCGGTGCCGAATGCATTGCCCGCGCCGCGCCCCATCCGGTCCGGCTTCGAGTTTCGCGACGTATCGTTCGCATATCCCGGTTCCGAGCGCCAGGTACTGCGCCGCGTGAGCTTTCATTTCGATGCCAGTGAGCGCATCGCTCTGATCGGCGAAAACGGAGCGGGAAAAACCACGCTGGTGAAGCTGCTCGCCCGCCTTTATGAACCGACCGGCGGCGCGATTTTGCTGGATGGCATCGACCTGCGCGAATACGATGTCGATAGTCTGCGCGCCGAAATCGGCGTCATCTTTCAGGACTACATGCGCTACGACATGCTGCTGCGCGAGAACATCGGCTTTGGGCGCATAGAGGAACTCTCCAATCAGGTGCGTGTGGAAAGCGCGGCGCGGAAAAGCCTGGCCGATGGGCTGATCGCGCAGTTCAAACTGGGTTACGACCAGATGCTCGGCCGGCGTTTCGACAACGGCGTCGATCTATCGGCCGGACAATGGCAGAAGGTGGCCTTGGGACGAGCCTATATGCGGGACGCGCAGGTTTTGATCCTGGACGAACCCACCGCCAGTTTAGACGCCCGCGCCGAATACGAAGTGTTCCTGCGCTTCGCCGATCTCACTCGCGGCCGTATGGCGGTGCTGATCTCGCATCGCTTCTCCACCGTTCGCATGGCCGATCGAATCTTGGTTTTAGCGGATGGCGCGCTGGTGGAGCAGGGCACGCATCAGCAGCTAGTGGCCCTGGGCGGACGCTACGCGGAATTGTTCGAGCTGCAGGCCGCCGGCTACCGTTAGTTTGGCCCGCCTAAGCGTGCCAAACGGGATTGGGGATTAGGGGTTGGGGTTCCAGGCACGCGCTACGTTTAGGCCGGAATTTTCGAATACCGACCTAGATCGATCTATCTACGAGCCCATAGCAAACGCAACCTGTGCCTGCAACCCAAACCCCCAATCCCGTGTTTGGCGCCTCAAGCGCCAAATACCGACTTGAGCCAGGCTCCGAAATGCAGATGCCTTCCCGGACACTCGGGCCAGGGCGCGAAACTGATGGTCCCGCCATCGCGCTCCACCCACAGCGACACCGGCTGCTCGGGGGACTTGTAATCCAGCTGGATCAGAACCCCCGGACCGCAGGATTGCGAGAGTCCAATGTGCGCCACCGCTGCATTCGCATGCTCGCTCTTGGGGCCCCAATCCTCCTGGAACTTGGTGAACGGATAGTCCGGACAGGGATGCGAATCAGTACAACCCCACATCTGGTAGGCGGCCGGGTAATTATGCGCGTCGAGCAAGCTCACAAAAGTCTTCGCGCGCTGTTCTTGGGGGTAATTCTTAAGGACGCCGTACAGGATAAGACCGAGGATCAGCGCAGCGCCCAGCACGATCGATGAAGTCTTGATGATCCCAAGAACCCGGGCACGATGCTGCTCGGCGGCTCCATAGGCTTCCAGGTAGCTGGACATCCTACTTATACTTTAGCTCTTACTTTGCTGGCCGTGAAGTTACTTCGCTAGTAACTTATTTCGTGGGATAGGCTTTATTGTAAGCCGCAGTGGCGTCAGCGGTGATTTCGAAGCTGGGCTTGAAGAATAGCGTGTTGGCGCTGTCCACCACGATATCCAAACCCTTCTCGTCGGCCAGTTTCTTCACCACTTCCTGCATCCGGCTTCCCGCCCGTTCCAGGATCTCGGTCCGCTCACGCTGCACGTCTTCCTGCATATCCTGCTGCATGCGCTGCAACTCCCGCTGCTTGCGCTGACCCTCGGCGTTGATTTCCTGGGTTCCCAATTCGTTGAGCTTTCCGCTCTGCAGCTGAGCCTGGATATCCTCCAGCTCCTTTTGCACTTTGAGCATCTGATCCTGGCGCGGTTTGAACTTCGCTTCCAGATCCAACTGAGCTTTCTTGATATCGTCGGTTTCGAGCAGGGCCTTCTGGGTGTTGATCACCGCGATCTTCAACTGGGCATTGGCCGCGCCGACGCTGGCGAGCGCAAGCACCGCGAACAGCAGCTTATTCATTGCCGAAAACTCCCAGAATTTCGTCCTCGCGGAGGATCAGATATTCGTCGCCGTCGATCCGGATATCGGAGCCCGAGTACTTGCCAAAAAGAATCTTGTCGCCCGCTTTAACGTCGGGAACGGCGCGATTCCCGTCTTCGAGCAGTTTCCCTCCGCCCACCGCCACCACCTCGGCGTGTTGCGGCTTTTCTTTTGCGCTGTCGGGGATGATGATGCCCCCGCGCTTGGTTTCCTGTTCTTCCAGCCGTTTGACGAGCACGCGGTCATGGAGCGGACGAAGGTTCATAAACTATCTCCTGTAAGCTGGGTTGGGAAAAGCAGACCGATACAAACCCGAAGACACCCAATGTAACACAGTTGGCGCGGATTTGATGCGGCGCGAACTCCCTCAGATCTGATGGATTCGCTTCAGGCCCGGCCATCGATCGAAGTCGGCATCGAAACTCAGGATCTCGACAATCCCGTGGCGCTCGATGGTCGCGATGTGAAGCGCGTCCCGGGCCGAAAATAGAGCACGGCTCTGCACGATCTCCGCGGCACGAAGCACGTCCGCCTTTTCAATCGCGAAAATGTCATCCACGATGTCCAGGGTCACCTTGATAGCCGGCTCAATCGCATCGCGGCGATTGATCGCGGTATAGCGATGAAGGAGCTCCTGAACAACTTCCACATCGGTCACCAGCCGCTGTCCGGATGCGATCAGCCGCTCCAGAAGAAGTTGGGCCTCCACCTTGTGCGGATGCGCCGCGCCTACCAGATACATCGGTATGTTGGAGTCGACGAAGATCAGCGCTGGTAGCCCCGTTCGATCTCGGCGAGCATTTGCTCGATGTCAGCGGTCGGGAAAGAGCACTCCACAGCCTGACGCACGGACTTGAGCTTCGACTGCGGCTCTGCGGATGCCCGGCGGGATCGGGCCTCGCGCAAGGCACGGCGTACCCATTCGCCGACGCTTACCCGTTCCCGCTCCGCAAGTGTCTGAATTTCTGCCATTTCCGATTCCGGAAGCAACACCTGAAGCCGCTTACTCATGACATGAGTATATCATGCTAATCAATTGAGCATGCTGTTCTATTCGCTAACCCCCAATCCCCAATCCCCAACTTGTGCTATTCTGTGAAGGACAAAAAAGAGATTAAGTTAAGACGAGGAGTATCGATCCGAGAATGGCGCTGGCAACCGATTCCAAGAAGCAAGTAGTCGCAACATACCGTGTTCACAAGACGGATACCGGTTCGCCAGAAGTTCAGGTCGCGATCCTGAGTCAGCGCATTTTGCAGCTCCAGGATCATTTCAAGACGCACCGCAAAGATCATCATTCCCGCCGGGGATTGTTGTCGATGGTCGCGCGGCGTCGCCGTATGTTGAAATACCTGAAGAGCTGTAACCCGGAAAGATACAAGAACCTGATCCAAAGCTTGGGCATCCGCCGTTAGGTGCCTGGGTACAGGTAAACCGCCCCGGTGGGCGGCGTTCCCGCAGTTTCACACACTCCAAAGTCTCCTCTTAGTCCAAAAACAGGCGCAGCAGACAGCTTCGTCTGGATTAAAAGGAATTTCAGAATGCTACATACCGTAGAAATTGACCTGGATGGTCAAAAAATTACCCTGGAGACAGGTAAGATCGCGAGACAGGCCAATGGCGCTGTCGTGGTCCGCTCCGGGGAGACCGTTGTTTTAGTCAGCGCTTGCGCGAATGAAGAACCCAAGGCCAACGCCGCGTTCTTCCCGCTCACTGTCGATTATCGCGAATACACTTACGCCGCGGGAAAATTTCCCGGCGGCTTCATCAAGCGCGAGGGGCGCCCTTCGGAGAAGGAAATCCTCACCAGCCGGCTGATTGACCGGCCCATCCGGCCGCTGTTCCCAGAAGGCTTCATGAACGAGACGCCAGGTGATCGCCATGGTGCTGTCGGCCGATCCAAAACGCGATCCCAGTACGCTGGCCATTATCGGCGCGGGAGCGTCGCTCGCGATTTCCGACATTCCCTTCCAGCACGTGCTGGGCGGCGTGCGCGTGGGATCCGTCAACGGCAAGCTGGTGCCGAACCCGAGCTACGATGAAACCCGCGAATCCAAGGTCAACATCGTGGTGGCGGGCACCGAAGAAGGCATCGTGATGGTGGAAGCGGGGGCGCAGCACGCATCGGAAGAGGAAGTGCTGGAGGCCATCGAGTATGGCCATGCCTGCTGCAAGAAGATTGCCGCTGGGATCAAGGAATTGGTCGCCAAGGTCGGCAAGAAGAAATGGCAATATACGCCGTCGGCCGTCAACAAGGAACTGTACGCGAAGATCGAATCGCAGATCCGCAAGGAACTGACCGACGCGCTCGACACCAAGAAGTATCCCAAGCTCGAAAGCTATCACCGGGTTCACGAAGCCAAGAAGAAGGTGGTGGAGGCGGTTCCCGAGGAACAGCAAGGCGAAGCGAAAGAACTGTTCGACACGCTGAAGGAGCGCATCTTCCGCGACGAGATGTTGAAAGCCAAGCGCCGTCCGGATGGCCGGGCCTTCGATGAGATCCGCAATATCGATTGTGAAGTGGGCGTGCTGCCCCGCACGCACGGCTCGGCGCTCTTCACGCGCGGCGAGACGCAGGCTCTGGTTACCGTTACCCTCGGCACCAAGGACGACGAACAGCGCATCGAGATGTTCGACCTCACCGAAACCTCCAAGCGCTTCATGCTGCATTACAACTTCCCGCCGTTCAGCGTCGGCGAAGTGGGATTCATGCGTGGAGCCGGCCGCCGCGAAATCGGGCATGGCGCGCTGGCGGAACGATCTCTTTCCGCCGTTATTCCCGACGACAAGAAGTTCCCTTACACCATGCGTGTGGTCAGCGACATTCTGGAATCGAATGGTTCCAGTTCCATGGCCAGCGTATGCGGCGGGTCGCTCGCATTGATGGACGCCGGAGTTCCGGTGGCCGAACCCATCGCCGGTATCGCCATGGGCCTGGTGCTGGAAGGCAAGGACTACGCCATTCTGACCGACATCGCGGGCGCCGAAGATCATTACGGCGACATGGATTTCAAAGTGGCCGGATCGCGCCGGGGCATTACCGGTCTGCAGATGGACATCAAGGTCCCGAACGTCACCACCAAGATCATGAAGGAGGCGCTGGCCCAAGCCAAGGGCGCTCGCCTGTTCATCCTGGACAAAATGGTGGCCACCATCGCGGCACCGCGCGGTGAGATGTCGCAGTACGCGCCGCGCATCTACACGCTCCAAATTCCGACCGACAAGATTCGCGACCTGATTGGGCCGGGCGGCAAGATGATCCGCAGCATTGTGGACGAGACCGGAGTGAAGATCGACGTGGAAGACGACGGATCGGTCAAGATCTTCGCCTCCGACGGCGAATCCGCCAAATTGGCCATTCAGCGCGTCACCGATATCTGCGCCGTGGCCGAGGTCGGCAAAACCTATCTGGGTAAGGTGGTGCGGCTGGCTGAATTCGGCGCGTTTGTCGAGATCTTCCCCGGCACCGACGGTTTGCTGCACATCAGCGAAATATCGGAGAACCGGATCAAAGCGGTGCGGGACGAGTTGAAAGAAGGCGACCAGATCCTGGTGAAGGTGCTGGCGCTTGAAGGCAACAAAATCAAGCTGAGCCGGAAAGCCGTGTTGCGCGAGCAGCGCGAAAAGCTGAAGCCGGTTCCAACCGCCTGATTAGGCTCACTGTGATCGCGGCTCTGCGTTGTTTAACGGAGCCGCGATTCTGATTTATTTGGCGGCTGCGGGAACGGCTTTCTTGCGGGCGGCGCGGCGTTTTTCCACCGGAGGCGTCCGGTCGCTCTTCTTCAAAGCGGGCAGCGCGATAGCTAAAACGAATTTCTTCTCGCCGTGATCGTCGAATTTGATCACGATATACTCTTCCGTGCAAGAAGCCACGGAACCGAGACCGTACTTGTTGTGCTCGATCTGTGCGCCTTGCGCGAAAGCCGGTTTGAATGCCATAGAGGGTAGCTAATGCCTCAAGGTTATTGTAACATTTCCCTGTCCTAAACACCTAGAAGCTCTTCCAATTCAACCAATTTCAGGGTGTGCCGATAAGCACTCCAGTGGATGAGCCCGCGGTCTAAGCGGACTCCAACCAGGAGGCCCGGTGGCAAACATTCTGGTAGTCGAAGATGAGCTGGGCATGCGTGAATGGCTGACCGAAGTTTTGGAGGGTGCGAGCCATCGGGTATTCGCCGCCCAGGATGGTATGGCGGCCAGGTCGCTCGCGACGCTCCATTCCCTGGATTTGGTGATTACCGATATCTCCATGCCCAATGAAGATGGTTTGGGGATGATCCGTGCGTTGCATAAGGCTTGGCCAGGACTCAAGATTATCGCCCTATCCGGCAAGGACCCGGAAACCCTCGCGGACGCGAAACTCCTGGGCGCCCATGCCGCACTGCGAAAGCCCGTCACAGCGAAGACCGTGCTCGAATGCGTTAGAGACTTGTCGCCGGTGTAACCATTGGGAGATGTAAGCTTTAGGAAGTGCACTCCCAGCCGGCGGCAGCCCCGCGCGAACGCATCCTCACCCTCCTTCTCCTGCTTCTGCTGGCCGCTTGCATCACGCGCCTGTGGCTGATGCCCCTGCCCTCCAGCTTCTGGGTGGACGAAATGGCAACCGTTTTCGTCGTTCAGCATGGGCCAAATCATCCGTCATTGGCCGTCGCACCCCAGGTGCCCGATTCCATTTATTACCAGCTACCGCGCGCGGCGCAATCGCTTTTCGGATTTTCTGAAATTGTCTATCGATTGCCGTCGGTTCTGCTGATGGCCATCGCCCTTTTTCTGGTTGCCCGCCTGGCTGCCCGCCTCATTCATCCAGGCGCGGCCTGGTTCGTGGTCTTTGTCTGTCTCTCCATGCGCGGCATCAACGATCAGGCTGCCGATGCCAGGCCATACGCGCTCGGCACCGCCATCGCCGCCGCCAGCCTCTGGTTCCTGATCCAGTGGCTCGATTCGGCCCGCTGGTGGGACGCTGCGCTGTTTATTGTACTGGCGGCTCTGCTGTGGCGCGTCCATCTGCTGTTCTGGCCGTTCTACATCGTGCTCGCTCTCTACGCGCTGGCTCGCCTGCTGCGCCATGAGACACACGTCGGATGGCTTCCCGCGTTAGCCGTGTTCGCCCTGCTTGGCGTAGCCCTGCTTCCTGTGGCGATAGACGCTCTGAATCTCTTTCGACATGCCACGTCGCACGTTATCGTGGCTCTTCCCACGCTGCGTGACTTGCGCATCCTGCTCAAGTTCGGCCTTATCCTGATCTGCGGTGTGGGAGCGTTTCTTGTGGGCCGGCTATTGCGATGGCCCCGGCCATCGGCCTTTGCGATCAACAGCTCTGTGGTTTTGATCGCTGCCTGGTGGCTGGTGCAGCCGCTCGCGCTCTTTGCGGTCTCTCGCATCACCGGCAGCAGCATGTTCGTCGCGCGCTACCTGTATCTCGGCCTGCCTGGAGCGGCATTGGCGGCCACGCTGGCTGCCTCGTATTTCATCCCGCTGGCTCATTGGAAGCCGCTGTCCCTGGTCTTCGCCGCCGGCGTGCTGATTATGTTGGGGCAATGGACCCAGCCTTGGCCCATGCATCACGGATCGGACTGGCGGCTCGCAGCGCACACCATCGATCAATGGGCCGGCAACGATCCCTCCACTCCCGTGCTCTGCCCCAGCCCGTTCATAGAAGCCCAGCCGCCGGTCTGGCAGCCGTCCTACGCACTTCCCGGTTTTCTGTATTGCCATTTGCCGGTTTATCCATTTCGTGGCAAACCCTACCTTTTGCCCTTTGAAGATTCGCCGGAAGCCAAACACTATGTGGAAAGCTTGGCGGATGGCCCGCTCGCCCAGTCCGGCCGCTTCTTCATTTATGGCGGTTCCGGCAGCGTCCGGTATTGGCGCAACTGGTTTTCCACACAGCCCAGGTTTTCCACCTGGCACCGGGAACGGCTGGGGCCGTTTGGCGATGTGGTGGTAGAGCTGTTCCAGAGGGTTCGGTTGCCCGAAAAAGCGGGCGAGCGGCCTGCCACACCGCCCCGGCCCTCCGTATAATATAGGCAGTTGCCGGAATGATCGATTTAAAGAAAAAGCTCGAAGATGAAATTGCGGCGCTCGACATGGAATTGCGCGTCGATCTCCCTCGCGAGATTTCGAAAGCGCGCGCTCATGGCGACTTGAGCGAGAACGCCGAATATCACGCCGCCAAAGAACGCCAGGGTATCGTCAACATGCGGCTCGGCCAGCTGCGTGCACGCTTGCGCGAGTTATCCATGGTGGATATGTCGCGCATCCCAAAGGATCGCGTGGGCCTCGGATCCACGGTCACGGTGCTCGATCTCGACAAGGACGAACAGATCACTTATCAGTTGCTGACCAGCGAAGAAGCGGATGTGGCGCAAGGGCGTATCTCAACCACCTCGCCGATAGGCCGCGCGCTGCTGGGCAAGCGGGTGGGTGACACGGTGAAGGTGATGATTCCCGATGGCACCCGCGAGATTGAAATCATTCAATTAACTACCATCCATGACGCCGCATGAAGCCATTCCGAGCTAGAATCGAAAAGGGCCGCTTGGCATGACATATACCCGCGCGATCGGTATCTCGTGCAATAAAGTAATTCGCCTGATTGTCCGCGGACTGGCACTCTCGAAAATCCACCCCAACGTTCTTACGTTCCTCGGCTTGGTCATCAACATTGTGGCCGCTGTTTTGCTCGCCGCGGGACAGTTCCGTTCGGCGGGCGCGGTGATCATCGGCGCCGGATTGTTCGACATGGTGGACGGGCGGGTGGCGCGTGAAACCAACCAGGTGACGCGCTTCGGCGGCTTTTTTGATTCGGTCCTGGATCGTTATTCCGATCTTGCACTGCTCATGGGTTTGCTGGTCTACTACGGCACCATCAACCGATATTTCTACGTGGTGCTGACCGCCATTGTGATGAGCGGATCGGTGATGGTGAGCTATACCCGAGCGCGCGCTGAGAACACCATCCCCAGCTGCAAGGTAGGCTTCATGGAGCGTCCGGAGCGTGTGGTGCTGCTGATCATCGGCGCGCTGTTCGATCACATGGCGCCCGTGCTTTGGGTAATCGCTGTGCTTGCCAACATCACCGTAATTCACCGCATGGTGTTTACTTACCAGGAAGCCAAGCGTCTGGAAGACGCCCAGCTTCGCCCCGCACCAGTGCGCGAAGCGTCACTTTAAGTTCCCGGCCAGCCGCGCGAGCGCGTCGCCGGTCACTCGATATACCGTCCACTCATCCTGCGCAACCGCGCCCAGCCTGCGATAAAACTCGATGGACGGCGTATTCCAATCGAGCACCGACCACTGCAAGCGTCCGTATCCCCGTTCCACGGCGATCTTCGCCAGTTGGATCAGCAGCGCCTTCCCGATTCCCTTGCCGCGATACTCGGGCTCGACAAAAAGGTCCTCCAGATAGATGCCGGCCTGGCCGAGAAAAGTCGAGAAATTACGAAAGTACAGCGCGAAGCCCACCGGTTGTTCGTGCCAATAAGCCAGCAGCACCTCCGCTGTGGCATTGGCGCCAAACACATGCTCGCGGATGTTCTCTTCGGTGGCCACCACTTCATGCGACAGCTTTTCGTACTCCGCCAGTTTGCAAATGAAGCTCAAGATGAGGGACGCGTCGCTCGGGGTGGCCGGCGCGATGCGCAGGCTCATGATAGAGCCTCCACATGAGCTCGAATACCGGATGCCAGACCCGTCAAGCTATATCCGCCTTCGAGGACCGAGAGCAACCGGCCGCCGGCATGTTGGTCCGCAATCTCCCGCATCACGCGCGTCAGGTCGGCGAAATCGGTGTCGGTGAGCAGGAATTGGCCCAGCGGATCACCGGCCCGGGAATCGAAGCCCGCCGAGATCAGCACGAACTCGGGCTTTACCTGGTCGGCCGCCTTCATTAGTTCGTCGTGGAAGGCGCCCAGAATCTCCTTGCGCCCGGCGCCCGCTGGAAACGGGCAGTTGAGCGTCATGCCGGCGCCGGGGCCCTCCCCACGCTCTTCTAGCGCACCAGTGCCTGGATACCACGGGGATTGATGCGTGCTGAAAAAGAACACCGAGCCGTCGGCATAGAAAATATCCTGCGTCCCGTTGCCGTGATGGACGTCCCAGTCGGCGATCAAAACGCGGCCCACGCCGTGCTTCTTCTGTGCGTAGCGTGCCGCGATGGCGATGGTGTTGAAGATGCAAAAGCCCATTCCGCGGGCCTCGGTAGCGTGATGGCCGGGCGGCCGGCCGATGGAGATGGCATTGGATATTCGTTTTTCGATTATGGCGTCCACCGCGTTCAGCGCCCCGCCGGTGGAGCGCAGCGCCGCTTCCAGGGATTTAGGAGAAATGATGGTGTCGCCAGTGCTGAGTTCGTGGAAGCCCTCGAAGATCTCGCGCTCGGCCAGTTGAATGTAGCGGCGCGCATGGCACAGCGCGAGTTCATCGTGGCTGGCGACACGCGGCGAAATCGAAAACAGATTCAGATCCCGCAGCGCGCCCACAGCGGCGTCGAATCGAGCCGGCTGCTCAGGATGCTGCGGGCCGGTCAGGTGTTCTTTGCAAACTGGATCCGCGGCAAGCCCTGTCATCGGCGGCATATTGAATTATATGCCCGCGGCCTGCAGCGCCGGAACGGACGAGTGCTACATTTCCTCGAAGCTCTCAAGGAATTGCGCGTCAGTCGGCGACTCGGCCAGGGCCACGGGTTGGAGCGAGGCCGGTTGGGAGACCGGTGGCCTAGGGGCGCGGAATGCGGGACTAGCGCTCGCTCGCACCGACATCGGTATCGCGATCGGTTTCGGTTTCGCGATCACTGGCGCATGTACGGCGACGGTAGGTCTGACGTGCGCTTGGCCGGTGTCGCTCACCATTCTGGATAGCTTGCGCACTGCGTGCCCCATGGCTTCGGCCTGCGCGGATAACTGCTGGCTGGCGGATGCACCTTCTTCGGCGCTGGCCGCCGTGCCTTGCGTTACTTGATCCATCTGGGCTATCGCCTTGGAAATTTGCTGGATGCCGCGCGCCTGCTCCTGGCTGCCCAGATTCACTTCATCCACCAGCGTCTTCACCTTGACGGTACTCTCGGTGATGGCCCGGATCACCTCGGCGACGCGCTCCAGCCGCGTGCTGCCTTCATTCGATTTCGCGATCGACTCCGCGATCAGCGCGGAGGTATCCTTTGCCGCTTGCGCGGAGCGTTGAGCGAGGCTGCGTACTTCGTCGGCAACCACCGCGAACCCCATGCCTGCTTCACCGGCGCGGGCAGCTTCCACCGCTGCGTTGAGAGCCAGGATATTGGTCTGGAAGGCGATCTCATCGATCACCTTGATGATTTTCCAAATCTTGTCGCTCGATCCGGTGATCTCCTGCATGGACTGCACCATCTCGCCCAGCGTCCGGTTGCCTTCGATGACCCGCTGATCGACGTCCGTCATCAATGTCGCCGCGGTAGCGGAGTTTTCCGCGTTCTTGCGGGTCATGGCGGTAATCTCTTCGCTCGACGCCGAGGTTTCTTCGAGCGATGCGGCCTGTTCGGACGATCCCTGGGCCAAGGCCTGGCTGGAGGACGCCACCTGCGCCGAGGCGCTGGCTACCTGCCCGGCGCCTTCCAGCAATTCGCTCGCGGTCTGGCGGAGAACGCCGGTGAGACCCCTGACCACCAGGAACAGTCCACCGCTGCCCAAGCCGATGGAAAGCAGCAGGAGCACCCATGTTAACCAGCGGAGGCGTTCCCCTGTCGCGACGGATTCGGCGGCATACTGCGCGCTGATTTTGCGGTTGTATTCCGTTTCGTCGCTCAGAGCCTGCGTTCACCTCGGCGACGCTCGCGGAGACTTCCGCAAACTGCCCGTATACCCCCTGGTTGTGTTTCGCGGTGCTCACCACTGCCACCTTGTCCCACAGTTCGTAGAAGTGCCGCAAGGCGGGATCGATCTTCCGATTGATGGAGCGTTCTTCGTCAGAATTCAGAGAGGCTTGAATACCCTTTAATTCCGCGTCGATTTCGCCTCTGAGCCGCGCGATCTCCTGCGCCATGTGCTCCTTGTCCTGCGGATCGTCGGCCGCCACGTGCCTCCAAGCGTCGCCCCGCATTTCCAGAAAATTCGCCTCCATCCGGCTACTGGCCGCAACGCCGGCCAATGCTTCGTCAGCCAGCGAGTGCACGACCTTGTCATAACCTCTGAGCCCGACCAGCGTGACGATTCCCATTACGATTGTCAGCCCGATGAGCACAGCGCCGATCATCGCCAGCTTCTTCCCGACAGTCATTTGCGAGTGCATAAGGCTCCCTGAGTTGCCTTATCGGGCTGAGAGCGATTTTTGAGAGTGAAATCGCCCATTCTGAGTGAGGTGCGTGGAGCCGCTTTTTACGACTTGATTTCGCGGCCGTCCGGGAGCTTGATGATGGAGCTAAGCATTTGCGGCGTGCCGCTCCTCGCCGCTCCACCCGTGCAGCTGATGACATCGCCCGGCTGCACTAAGTTTCGCGACCAGCCATAGGATTTCAAGTGATTCAACGCCATCATCTCCACCGCCCATTCCACCATGTTGCCCTTCTCGTCTTTGACGTCCAGGTAAATGTAGGCGTGCGGATTGGTCCACTCAAAGCGCTTCACCACGCCGGTAATGGTGATGGGGTGCGGCATATCGTACATGCCGGTACCGTGATGGGCCAGAAGGGGCGCGCTTGCGCCGGTTAAAACCAATGAGCTCAAGAAAGCTCTGCGCGAAATCATCCAGTCACCCCTCCCACGGCAGCGAACTTCACAGATCACACTACTCGAATGCCTGGCTTTGCGTCAAACCCTATTTCCGGGTGAGCGAATCAAAGCAGTTCGGACGCGAAGGCGAGCAGTTCATCACTGAGAGCAGAACTACACGCTGGCCGGAGGAATCCGGCCTCAGCCGCGCAGCGATTTGCTTCTCCAGGGCGTCCACGGTCAGGCCCGCCGCTCGAACCCGACCCACCATCGGCAGGTTGAGAAAACCGTTGAGCTGAATCTGGAATATCCGGCCATTGAGCTTGTCACTTTGCGAGGCGCGAATGAGGATGTGGTCCTTGGGCGCCAGAATATACGCCGGTTTCGCGACTGTTCGAAGCTGCGCAAAACCCTGCGCTAAACAAAGAGCGATCCCGAGCAACAAGGCAGACCCGCGGAAAGGCGTCACTTGCCGAAAAGATCCTTATAGTCTTTGTTGTTTTCGCAGACGTATTCGTCCACTTTGTCCAGATCGGTGCGGAGCGGGAAAGTGCGAACGATGGTCCAGGGTTTAGCGAAGACGTTGGGATCTTCGATAGTCGCCTCCCATTGCAGGTGATCGAAATCGGTGCGATGGAAGCGCTCCACCACGTGCAGCGCTTCGCTGTGGCGGAAAGCGCCTGGAAGCTCGGTCCGATCGTTAAAGCCGACGGTGTCCACCACCAGCGTGTCGCCATCCCAATGCCCTACCGAATCGCCCATCCAGGTGGGATCGGGATCCGCCGGATGCGTACCGTTGATCGGAATGACACGGAACATGTGCAGGTATTCGTATAGAATGACCACCTTGTCCAGGCCTTGCACAATCTCCCATTGATAGGGGACGAAGTAGGCGAGTGGGACGCCGGTGGGCATGCAATCGGCGTAAACGCCTGCGTCGGTGGGTCCGCGCACCACCTTGTATTTCTCCGCTCCCGGTTTGAGCGTGGCGGCAAAAGGAGCGCGTCCCGCGCCGGAATTGTAGACGCCGGTGAGATTCGGTTTGCCATCGGGCATGCGCGGCGTTTCGTTGCCGGCGGGCGACGCGCCAGGCGCGGGAGCGATGTTGGCCGCAACGGTACCAGCGACATTTACCGTGGCCGATTGCGTGAGTACCTGATCCTTGGGACCCTTAACGGTGATGGTATACGTAGTGGTCGCGCTGGGAGACAGCGTCCTGGCGCCACGCGGCCGCACCTTGCCGAGCGCCGGATCGATGGTCACGCTGGTTGGATTTTCCACCGCCCAAGTCAGCGTGACAGACTGGCCGGGTTTGATGGACTCGGGCGTCGCCGCGAATTTCTCGATGCGGGCCGGTAGCTGCGCCGCTCGTGCGTAAGACGGCGCTGGGCTCGGGGCTGGAGGAGCGGGCGGCGGAGCCTGAGCCATCATTACCGCTGGGGCGAATAAGAAAATCGCGATCCGCATATTTCAAAGTTATCAGCGGCTGCCAGCCGTTTCCATGGCTTGCTCAGCCTTGGCGCGCTGCAGAGGCCACATGGTGAAGAAGTCGGCGTAGGCCACCAGGAATGGGAACGTGACGGCGAGCAACGCCGAAGCCAGCCAGATCTCGGTCTGATACGCGGGGGGCCCGGCATCGAGTTTCCCGGTGACGGTGGACGCTACCGCCCGATACAGAAGCGCGAACAGACTGCCTAGCACGGCCGCAGCCACGGTATTCAATACGCCCTTCAGGGGCTGAGTAAACTTGGCGAACAGCGATCCTTGCAGCATGTTCAGCATGAAAATCGTTCCAAAAATAAATGGGATCGGCACGGTGACCATGAACGCTACGGGATCCATCTTCATCATGTCGACTCCGATGTAATATGCCGCGCCGCCGATAATAAGAGCCACGATGGTCCACACCAGGCCCAGCACCGGCTGCTTCATCAGGCTGCCCGATTTCGTGAAGGGCCACAGATCGAAGCACAACGACAGGAACATCACGCCGATCGCCGTTACGTAGAAGACCACGCAGCTCCAGGCATTGAACATCCCTTGTGGATCCTGCGCCGCGACGTAAACCGGCGCGCCCTTCATAAAGTCGTAGTTGAAGAAGACGCGGAAAAAGATGTAATTGATGACGTAGCAGGCCACCAGAACGGATAATCCCGCGGCGATCGGATTCTTGATCAGTGCGGTGAACGGCCAACCGCCCCACATAATCGCCATCCAGAACATGATGACCACAGAGGCGATCATGCACTGCGTCAGCATCGGCGTGGGAGGGCTCATACTGCCTCCGACGCCGCTCCAGTGCGCGACCGCAACCACGACACCGGCCACTAATGCGATCAAGCTGAACAAAATGCCGCGCACCGGCTGCGATTGCCTGGCGACGAAACCAGGCTGCTTCATCCCCCATGTCACTCCCATAACGATTTCCATGGGGATGATGCAGATCAGAAACGTGGAGATCCATCCGGAAAACCTGGGGAAGTCAAAAATCGAAATGAAGCCCAGCGAAATGGCGATGATGAGAGCGGTGGCGAGAACGCCGAGCACAGGTTGTTTGAGGCCGGACATATTATTTGCCCATCCAGGGGGCAACTCCTTTCGAGTTCGAATGCGGCTAGTCATACTATCACAACCGGCGATTCAGTAAGATTGTGGAGTCGCATGCCCACCATCAGACACGTCTTGTTCCCCCTGGATTTTTCGGCCGCCGGAACGGCTGCCATCCCTTACGTCCGCGCGCTGGCCAACCATTTTCACGCCAGGCTTACGGTGCTCAGCGTAGTGCCCCCGGCCTGGGTTACGCCACCCGGCTTGATTCCACCCACCACTGGCACGGATCCGGTGGCGCTCCGGAACTCGCTACAGGAGCATTTGGACCAGTTGCCGATAGACGGTTTTGAGTCGCCACCGGCTCGGATCACAGCAGTGGGTGACCCGGCACTGAAGATCGCCGAATTCACGCGTGATAACGGAGTGGAACTGGTGATGATGCCGACGCACGGCCATGGCCTGTTTCGCGGTCTGTTGATGGGTTCGGTAACGTCTAAGGTATTGCATGACGTCCACTGTCCGGTGTGGACCGCGGCGCACGCCGAAAAGCAGCACGCACAGCCGACGCCGCGCAAGATTCTGTGCGCTCTGGACGGCAGTGAGAAGAGCCGGGCGCTGGCGCAATGGGCCATGGACTTCAGCCATCAGGTTGGCGCCAGCTTGCAGTTGGTACACGTAGTGCGGACCATCAGCGATTGGCTATCGCTCGAAAGCGAGCAGGCGCTGCAGGAGGAACTGCGGACCGAGTCGCGTAACAGAATCGAAGCGGATCTGAAAGCGGGCGGATTGGACCTTCCACTGCGCGTCGCGGTCGGCGAGGTGGTGGCCACCATTACTGAGGAAGCGCGGCAGGAAGGCGCCGACCTGATCGTGCTGGGGCGCGGGTCGGTGCATGAGACGCTGGGCCGGCTGCGCACGCACGCGCACGGGATTATTCAGCGCTCGCCGTGTCCGGTGCTGAGTGTATAGGGTGGTCATTCCACGTTGTTGAACCTTCTTATCCAAAATGCGACGCCCAATCGCGGGCGCGGCTTCGCCTCAGTTTTCCGTCACCTGGGAGCGTTGGGGCTCTTCTTTCTCGCTATTCTGGATAGCACTCCGCTCCCGACATTCGGCGGGCCGGACATCTTGATCGCGATTCTCGCCGGCAGTCACCGCAATCCCTGGTACGAGTACGCGGCCGTTGCGACGGCGGGCTCGGTGATCGGCGCGTATTTCACGTTCCGCATCGCGCGCAAAGCTGGATCGGCATATTTGAACAGCAAATTTCGAGGAAGTAAGGTGTCCGGATTCCTGAAGCTATTTCAGCAATGGGGGACCGGAACGCTGGTGGCCTCTACCGCCATTCCCTTCCCGTTTCCGACCGCCATGGTGTTCGCGGCCGCCGGCGCATCCGACTACCGGATGAGCAAGTATCTCCCGATTGTCACCGTCTGCCGGGCCGCTCGATATTCGGCCATCGCCATCGTGGCGGATCTCTACGGACGCCACTTCATCCGCGTGATCCGGCATCCGGTGCAATATTGGGGCTGGCTTCTGCTATTCTGCGCAATCGCTTTCGGCTTGATCGCAACCGGGATACTGATCAATCGGAAAATCGCGGCGGAATCACCGGGGTAAGCTTGCGTCGCCGGACCATGCTACTCGCGAGAACGATCAAGCCAAACCCAAGGACCATGCTCAGCGTTGTGGTTGGTTCGGGCGTACTTGCAATCGCCGCGGGGGTTGCGACGAACTGCACGCCGTTGTCGCTGAACGGCTCGCCGCTGTAGCTAAAAGCCGTGGTGATGGGAATTGTGGGCTCTCCTGAGGCAAAACCCGCAAGCTCGGCCGGAGTCAACGTGCTGTCGAAATCGAAGCCGGCCAAGGAGCCTCCGGAAGCCAGATCGTTACCCGGCGTTTTGGCCGTCCACTGAATCGCAAATCCGTCCGACGGGCCGCCGCTGGTAACCACTTCCTGCCAGCCCGAGGGCAATGTGATGTCGTCAGGACTGACCGGCATAAAGTTGTCGCCTGGCACCCACGAAAACCAGAACGTGCCGATTGTGGTGCTGCCCGTGTTGTTCAAGATTAGATCGTATTGGAAAACGCCTGGCGAAACCATGGAATCGGTATAAGTGGCGGTTGCGTCGATACCAGAAGCAAAAAGAACCGGACCCCCGGCGCAAATCAAGCCACCCAAGAGTAAAAAATAGCGATGCATATCCGTCTCCTCGGGCTCGATACTAGCATGCGGAAATTGAGAAATAGCTTGCAGAGACGCGATTTCACAATCATTTGACAACCCGGCGCCGGGCGGGGTTAGGAGCGTTATTTTGGGAGGCTAAGGATTTACTTTTTGCAGCCTGCGCAGCGTGTAAATCTCGGGGTGGATGTTTTCCGAGCGCAGCTTTTTCCAGTCGTCCGACACGTGAATCAATTTCCCGCTGATGTGATTGGATTGCTCCGACGCCAGAAACAGCGCCAGTTGAATCTGTTTCTCGGGGGCCACACCGCCGGTCTGGCGGATCTGCAGCGCCTCTTCGGTTTCCTTCCAACCCGCACGCTCGCCGGCCCGGAGAATCTCGTCGGTCATGTGAGTATAGGTGCCGCCAGGCCCCATGCAATTGATCTGGACGTTGTGCTCGCGAACTTCTTCCGCGATAGTCTCCACCAGCCGCACTACCCCCGCTTTGGACGCTGCGTAGGCCGAAAGATTTGGGCGCGCCATGGTTGCCCCTGGGCCGCTCAATACAATGATCTTCCCTTCGCGGCGGGCGATCATGTGCGGGAGCACCGCCTTGCACGCGTTCATTACGCCGAGCAGGTTGGTTTGAATGGTATCCACCCAGGTTTTCGGCGATTGCTCTACAAAGGGTCCGATGGGACCGGGAATGGCAGCGGCGCAAACCAGAACATTCACTTCGCCGTAATGGACGCGCACGCGGTCTACGGCGGCGTTGACCTGCTCAAAGTCCGTGACGTCGGCGCGCAGGCGTAGAGCATTGCCGCCGGCGTGCTCGATCTCCAGGTGCGCCAGGTCCAGTTCGGCCTTGCTGCGCGCCAACAGCGCCACTCGATTTCCGGCGGTGGCAAATCCAATCGCCAGCCGCTTGCCGATGCCCCGTCCGGCTCCCGTTACAAGCACACCGGCGTTGGTCAGAGTATCCACCGTACTGATTCCTTCCAATTCACGTTAGTACAACGCGAGGACAGTTGTACGTTAGCCGGCCCAGGGCGAAGAGATCGATGCTGAGCTGTTCGACGCCGCGTGCTTTTGGCGATACATGGATTCGTCGACACGGTGGAAGAGCTCTTCAGGTGATTCGCCGGCGCAATACTGAACCAGGCCCACCGTAAGGGCGATATCGACACGCACTTCACGGCCGGGTCCTGCGATCTGGTAGGGTCCGTTGAGGCGCTCGGCGATCTGGCGGGAGCGGGATTCGGCGATGGCCAGGTCGCAGGCCAGAATGGCGACGAACTCATCACCGCCCCAGCGGCAAACGTAATCATGGGCGCGCACCTGGCCGCCCAAGCGGGCCGCTAATTGCTTCAACACTTCGTCACCGTGCAGATGTCCAAATCGATCGTTGATTTCCTTAAACCCGTTGAGATCGAAGAGCAGAACGCAGAATTCCTGCTCGGCTTCGATGCGAGCGGCGAGTTCGCGGTCCAGGTCCCTGCGATTCGCCACCCCGGTCAATGGATCGAGCGTGGCCAGCAGCTCCACCTCGTGCAGACGGTGCTGAATCTCGATCATCTTTTGGCGCAGACGCGCGAAGTCGTCCCGGCTGTCGAGTTCGATGGATTGGGCGAAATCGCGCAAATCGGAGGTCTGGGCAGCCAAACGCGGCAGATCGCCGGATCGGACGGCGGATTCCAGCCGGTCCACAAAATCCACCAGCCTTTCGACGTACTGAACGTTGCGCCCAGCGCTGGTATCTTCGGTTCGCGTCACCATGCTCAGCGTTTGGTTGAGATCGCGGGCCAGAGTTTCGTTCTGGAGGCGGGCTTTGCGACAGAAGCCGGCAATGATTTCGTGCAGCGCGTCGCGGCTCGCTTCCAACTCTTCGGAAGAGGAGTCGGCCGAGAGTTGAGACCGCAGGGACAGCAAAGGTTCACGGAATGAGGACGCGACCTCCGGCGAAATCGCTTGGATCATGTCCGCGATCTCGAGGATGGAGCGGAGATAGCACTCCAGCGCGGCAGTCATTTCAATGTGGTGCTGTTAATTGAGCCGCGGTGGCCCGCGCTCGAGGCTCAAAACCTTCCTGATAGGCTTCCACGCCTTGGGACGGAACTGCGATTTTGATCAGCTTGCGGTTGTCGTCCACCCAGAAGTCGAGACTGATGGCTTGGCCCTGCGGCGACGTCCCGCTAACGGCAAGATGATTTAATTCCACCGATTTTTGGGCGAAGTCCACCTGCTCGCGTCCTTTGAAAATAACTGTGGCGCTCACCTCGCCCTGCGCCAGGACGTAAACGGGGAACTGCTGCGGATCATGATTATCGAAGCTGGCACGCATAGCTAGAACGGTCCAGGGATAGAGCGGCAAATTCGCATTGACAACGATGGCGCCGGGATGCACGGCAAACATCTTGGTCTGCGGGCCCTGGCCGGTGTCGATTTCATTCTTGGCCTGGCCGTCGGCGAAGGTGGCGTTGACGTTCATCGGGATCTGGCCAAGCTTGGCTTTGCCGATCGCTTGCAGCGGCTCATACTTCGCGTTGGTGAGCACCTCAAACCTTTCGATATCGATTTTCATCGGGCCCAGGCTGGCCGAGCCCGAGCCGTCGATCTCAAACCCGGTGTCTGACTTCTTCACGGTGTAGGTTTCATGCGCCACGGGCGCTCCGGACATGTAAATGGCAAGTTTGCCATCACTGGCTGAAGGGACTTCGTGATTGGCGGGCGCCGGTTTGTTTTCCGCGGCTGCCGGCTTGTTCAGAAGCGCTTTGATTTCGGGCGGAAGATCGAAGCGGTCCTTGGGAAGATCGGGATTCACTTCCACGCTCTCGATCTGAATCACGAATTCCTGCTGGGCCGCTCGATTCACCATCCGATGCGCCGACAGAACGTCGCCTTCCTTGCGGTAGTCGTTGTATAGAATCTCGGCGTTGACGTCGCCCATCTGCGAAGTCACTGTGGCGGCGGTTTTGATCAGCAGCCCAGACTTTTTGTCGTAAAACTCGGTAACCGGCTTGCCTTCTTTGGGCGTGAAGACAACCTTGTAGCAATCGTGACCATCAGTGGTTTCCGAACCCGCCACTTCCGCCTTCGCGTACAGCTTTTGCCAATAGAGCTGGGCGTTGAAGGCGCCTTCGCGGAGCGCATCGGCCCTTTCCGCGCCTTGCTTGATGCGGGGGCCTTGGAGCGCCGAGTTCTCCCAAGCCACGTCGCCATTGCTGCCGGTGGAGATCTTCCCGATGCCGGGCAGCTCGGTGAGGCCGAGATATTTGTCGGGCGCAGCCTCGTAAATGGTCAGGGAGCCTTTGAGCCCCTGCTTTGCGAAGTCGATGGTGGCGTGCTCCACCTGGCTGTGACGCGCTTCCCACGCGGCCCTTCCACCCGTTGCGGCGACCAGATGATCGATCACCGTGGCTACGCTCGGGAGCGGTTCTTCGGCACCCAAAAGCGGCCAGGAAGCTGCCAATAGGGCGAGTGCCAGTTTGTTCATATCATCACCTCGGGCCGCACATTCACTTTAGCGCAGCGGACATCTAAGGTTGGCACCCCGGGAGTCCCCAACCCCGGCGTTAAGATGGGAAGCGTATGAGCTTGGGACGCACCCTGATTGCTCTGGGACTGCTGGTAGCGGCGCTCGGAGTGCTTATTTCGCTCGGCGAAAAGCTTCCCATCCGGCTGGGGCGTTTGCCGGGCGATATCATTATCCGGGGCAAGCACTCGGTATTCTACTTCCCGCTGGTAACGTGCCTTTTGATCAGCGTGATCCTTTCGGTTGTTTTGTGGATCATCAACAGACGCTAGCCAGCCGTCTTGGCGAAACCGCCAATGGCCAAAGCGATCTAGAGTCCCGCCACTGACCCGGCGAAACGCAGGCCCGTGGCAAGCGCGACCCGCAGCGGTGAATAGCGAGGCGCCGGCGGTTCGCAGAACATCGTGGTTCGGCTGCTGGGAGTGTCCACAGTGACAGCCAGCTCCGGCTCCAGGCCACGATCGCCTTCCAATAGCGGAAGCAAGCGATGCTCCAACTGAGACACTCCGTAACCCATCACCATGTATTCCCAACCCAGTTGGGGGATGATCATGAAGCCCGATTTCCAACCTTGGCTCGGCGCATAGGGCCGGTTGAGGGCCGCGATCGGTATGAAGGGAATCTTCGGAACTCCCAGGGCGGCCGGAAGAAGCGAATGGACTAAAGCGAACATGCTGAGCGAGACCGTATAAGTGGATGCCTCGAGCAGCCCCGATCCCCACGCCGGCAGACGCGTACGAATGGAGGCTTCGAGCGGCCCCGCTAAGCTGGCCGGCCCAACCGGTCCGGATAATCTCCAGGAGCCCTTTTTGCGCTCCATGAGCCGAAAATCGATATCGGCGATGCCAGTTTTCGGATCGGTGTGAATAATGGTGGTGCGCTCGCTGACGGGTTCGAAATAATTGGCTTCGTTCAAACGCGCCATGCTCTTGCGCAGCAGGTGCTCGTCCAAAAGATCGCCTTCGTCGAGAAGGAAATTGCCGCGAACCGCCGCTTCCGAGTAATGTCGATTGCCGGTAAATTCGATGCGGCCGACGTGAAACGGATTGCCCCGGTCGATGCTGGCGGTTAGGTCCGCTTCGGGCGCTTCCGGGGTGCTGGCTTCGGTCGGCTGCACTTGAAGATTCACGGTGAAATCGAGAATGCCATCGTGCTCGGCCGCGCGGCGAGCGACAAACAGAGTGGAGCAAAAGTTTTGCGACCGCATCAAGCCGTTGAGCGGGTGGACTGTTTTCGGCATTACGCCGTTGCCAGAGACCTGCCAGGTGCGCACGTGATAGAGCTGCCCGGCTTGCACCTGAATATTGACCTTCGCGGCTTTCTGCGCCACTTCGACGTCGTCCAGCTTCACCGTCGCATCGAAATAGCCCTTGGATATGTAATAGGACCGCAGTAAAGCCAGATCGCCCTGTACTCCTTCCGGACTGTATCCCGGATAAAGATGCCAACCGTTCCAGATGCCGGGAATGGGCGGCACCACCCTGCGAATTTTGAGCGAACGCAGAGTGCCGGTGAGATCTTTGGTATCGAACTCGGTGTCTCCGGTGAATTCCACCGCTTTCACCCGAATGCGCTCGCCCGCGTCGATATTGAGGTGCAGATCCACCTTATTGCCCATAAAAGGCACCAGGTCGTAATCCACGGTAGCGGTGCGGAAGCCATCCGAGCGAAGGTCCTGCTGGGCTTGATTGGCGATCTGATGTGCCCGCAGCCGGCTCATGGGTGTGCCTTCGGGCAGGTTCATCTGCAGGCCAAAGGTGGACGGCTCCACGTGCAAGGTATGGAGCTGGAGCTGCGGCATCTCCACCACATGGAAAATGACGCCCGTGCCTTCGTTTTCCGGTTTGGATTCCACGCGAATGTCATCGAAACGGCCTGTCGCCCATAGGTGGTGGACATCGGACTGGACAACGGAAGCGTCGAAGATCTGGCCCACCTGTGTCTTTAAATCCACGGGCGATTTGGTGCCGTCAACGCGCACCGATTTGACCACCAAATCGTCGGAAGTGGCAGGCGCCAAAGGCTCTTCCGCGTAGGCCGCGGACGCGAGCATAACTGCAGACAAAAGAATACTGCGCATGTTGAATGAACCGGTTTGCAACTAGCGGTCCATCGGTGATTATAGCCTAACAGCGCGAATTTGTAAGTTACCGGGGTGGGCCTAAGCCGGGCGAATGATGGGGCGTTCCATGCGATCCAGCCGTTCGTCGAGGCGATCGAAGCGCTGGTCCATGCGATCCAGCCGTTCGTCCAGACGATCGAAGCGCTGGTCCACGTGATCTAGCCGCTCCTCCAGGCGTTTAACTTCGGACTTCAGCAAGTCGCGAAGATCCTCGAACCGCTTATTAATAGAATCGCGTAGATCGTCGATGCGGCGGTTCTGGAAGAAGATCCCGAGCAGGTATCCGCCGAGAATGACAGCGACGGGACCCCATTGGTTGATGATTGGATTCATTGCTTCGGGATACTAGTGTTATTCTAGCGCGGCTTCTCTCGCGGCCTGTATCCTGAACCTAGTGACTCCCATCCACATTCTCGGCGGCGGCCTGGCGGGCTGCGAGGCCGCCTGGCAAATTGCGCGCGCCGGGTTCGACTGCGTGTTGTTCGAAATGCGGCCGGTGCGTCCCACGCCCGCGCACAAGACGGATCGCCTGGCCGAATTGGTTTGCAGTAATTCACTCAAGAGCGAGTCGGAAAACACCGCGCCATGGCTGTTGAAGGAAGAGCTCCGCAAACTGGACTCGCTGCTATTGCGCGTGGCTCAGCAGGCTCGCGTTCCCGGCGGCCATGCGCTGACTGTGGATCGCGAAGTATTCGCCCAGGAGGTTTCGCGAGCCATCGAAGAGAATTCCCGCATCCAGTTGCGGCGGGAAGAGGGGACAACGATTGCGGACCGCGCCATCACGATCATTGCCACTGGTCCACTCACCAGCGGCGCGCTGGCCGAAGAAATCGGAAGGCTCACCGGCGCCGAGCGGCTATTTTTCTATGACTCCATCAGCCCGATCGTCGAAGCTGATTCGGTGGATCTCTCTGTCGCCTTTCGCGCCTCGCGTTACGGCAAGTCGCTGGATGGAACCGACGATTACGTGAATTGTCCCTTCGATCGCGATCAGTACGAGCGATTCATCGACGCAGTTCTCGCGGCCGAGGCTGTCCCGGCGCACATCCCGGAAGATGTCTCCGGGGATAATCCTCGCTTTTTTGAAGCCTGCCTGCCCATTGAAGAGATCGCCTCGCGCGGACGCGAGACGCTGCGATTCGGCCCTATGAAACCGATGGGGCTGATCGATCCCCGCACCGGACGCCGCCCCTACGCAGTAGTGCAATTGCGTCAGGAAAACTTACGAGCGGACAGTTACAATTTGGTCGGCTTCCAAAATCATATGCGTTTCCCCGAACAGGCGCGTATTTTTCGCATGATCCCGGGACTGGAGCGCGCCGAATTTCTACGCTATGGGCAGATTCACCGCAACACCTATATCAACGCTCCCGCTCTGCTGACGCCCACGCTACAGCTCCGGACCAACCACCGGGTATTCTTCGCCGGACAAATCTCGGGCGTGGAAGGCTACGTGGAATCCATCGCTACCGGCTTGATAGCCGGACGGCTCGCGGCCGATTTGGCTGCAGGCACGGAATTACGAGCCCTTCCGCGCGAGACAGCCCTCGGATCGCTGTGCGCTTATGTTTCCGGCGCCAACCCGCGGGACTACCAGCCCGCGAACATCACGTTCGATTTGCTACCGACGCTCGACGAACCCACCCGGCTGCGGTTTCGCCGCGACAAAAAGGCGCGTCACGCCGAAGTCTGCCGCCGCGCAATCGACAAGCTGGACGAATATCGGTCGGTTTATGCCTGAGTTATCACATGTCTGAAATGTCCGCCCAGATCGAGCTGTTTCTAGGCGAACTCAGGCGCCAGAACGCATCCGATCACACGGTTCGGAATTACTCGTCGGATCTGGATCAGTTTCTCCGCTACTTCTCCATCCCCGGTCAGACCAACCCGGCTGTGGAGCAAATCGATGCGCTGGCGATTCGCGAATGGCTGGGCCATCTCTACCAACAACAGCTTACGGCCGTGAGCATGCGCCGGAAATTGGCGGCCGTCCGGTCTTTCTTTAAATACCTGTTACGAGAAGGTTTGGTAGAGAAAAATGTGGCTCGTATGGTGCGCACACCCAAGGCGCCGAAGACGCTTCCAGCCGTGATGACGGCGGAACAGACCAACGCTCTGGTAGATGGCGTCACCCAGGCGGCAGATAAATTCGAGCGCCCTTATCCAGCCAGAGATCTTGCGATCTTCGAATTGTTGTACGGTTGCGGGCTGCGCATCAGCGAACTGGTGGGCTTGAATCTGGACGATTTCGATTTCCACGAACGCTGGATTCGGGTACGTGGCAAGGGTAAAAAGGAGAGGCAGGTTCCCTACGCGGGCAAAGCTACATCCGCGCTGGAGCGCTATCTGGCCCTGCGGCAGCCCGACCAGGACAGCGGGCAGGCCTTGTTCCTAAACCATCACGGTGGCCGGCTCACAGATCGCGGCGCACGGGGCATCGTGAAGTTCTACGCTCGCATGATCACGGGCGATTCCTCCATTCATCCGCATAGCCTACGGCACGCCTACGCCACGCATCTGCTCAGCGATGGAGCCGACCTTCGGGCCATCCAGGAACTGCTGGGGCACGCCCGGCTGTCTACCACCCAGAAATATACGCAGGTCTCGCTGGCGGATTTAATGGCAGTGTATGACAAGGCCCACCCAAAGGCTTAGACCCGGCTTGAGAACCGGGGGCTTGCCGGGCACATGCTAAAATAAATTAAATCGAACAAAACATTTGATGGTTGCGTCTAAAACTGCTGGGGAGACCCATCCCAAGTGAAGGCAAACTCAAAGATTCTGCTGACGATCGGCTTACTTGTGCTGGTGACCGGTGGTGTCTTCGCCAGCATCAAGTACAACCAGCGCGGTATTGTGGATGTCCAGACCGGGCGCGTAGTCCGGCAAGACCTGGTGGCTACCGTCACCGCTTCCGGCGAGATCAAGCCGAAGAACTACATCAACCTGGGCGCCAATACCCTAGGTCCGGCTCCCATCACCGAAATCATGGTGAAGGAGGGCGACCGGGTCCGCAAGGGCCAGGTGGTGGCGAAGATGCAATCGGTGCAAGCCAACGCCGATGTCGTGGCGCAGAACGCGAGCATCGCGACGGCTCTCGCTGATTCGGCGGCATCTGAAGCAGGAGTCAAGTCTCAGGAGGACGGCGTTACTACCGCGCAAGCCACTCTGGAGAAAAACAGAGCCGAGTTGGACCGCACCAAAGCCAACTACGACCGGTCCGCTGAACTGTATAAAGAAAAGCTGCTGGCCAAGCAGGATTTCGATCAGAAGAAGGCTGAGTACGATACTGCCATTGCCGCGATGGGCGAGGCTGAGGCGCGACTTTCTCAGGCCCGGGCGCAAGAGGCGCAGTCACGCGAGCAGCTGGCTTCCGCCCAAAAGAAGATCGCACAAATGGAAGCGGGCCTGGACCGTTACAAGGACATCTTGTCGCAGTATTACGTTACATCGCCCATCGATGGCATCGTGACCAATTTGCCGGTTCGCGCCGGCGAGACGGTGGTGCCCGGAGTGCAGAACTCGGCGGCCAGCACCATCATGACCATCGCCGACATGTCGGTGATTACGGCCGAGGTCAAAGTGGATGAGACCGATATCGTGAACGTGTCGTTGGGGCAAGTGTCGGAAGTGACCATCGATGCCATCCCCAACCGCAAGTTCCATGGGCACGTGACCGAGATCGGCGACACCGCAATCTTGCGATCCAGCGGCGTGGCTGCATCGCAGAGTAATACGTCCGATCAGGAAGCCAAGGATTTCAAAGTAGTCATAGCGCTGGACGATCCGCCCGAGGATATCCGGCCCGGACTGTCGTGCACGGGCAAAATCACCACCGCGACCAAGCAGAACGTGCTGACCATCCCGATCCAGGCGCTTACGGTGCGCAAGAAAGGCGACCTCGATCCGGTGAAAAAGAGCGGCAGCGTAGAGGCCAATAGCGATCCAGTGACTGAGAAGGCCAACAAGGAAGAGCTGCAGGGCGCCTTCGTGGTGCGAGACGGCAAGGCGCAGTTCCTGACCGTGACCACGGGTATCACTGGAGCGACGGATATCGAAGTGACCGGTGGCTTGAAAGAAGGCGACCAGATCATCACCGGTACTTACAAAATAATCCGCACGCTGCGGAACCTCGCCAAGGTAAAAGTAAATAACACGGTGGTTACGACCACGCAGTCGGATAGCTAGGATATGGCGACCGCCACTCAGGACCTGGTCGATCGCGGCGAAAGCTTAAAGCGCGAAGGGATCGTCATCCGCACCTACGATCTTTGGAAGACCTACGTGATGGGCGACCAGGAAATTCACGCCGTTTCGGGCGTGGACATCCAGATCCGGCGCGGCGAGTATGTGGCCATCATGGGTCCGTCCGGATCGGGTAAGTCGACCCTCATGAATCTGATTGGCTGCTTGGATTCACCCACGCGCGGCCTGTATTATCTCAACGGCAACTTAGTAAGCGACATGCAGGACGACGAGCTGGCGCACATCCGCAACAAGGAAATCGGATTCGTATTCCAGACCTTCAATCTGCTGGCGCGCGCTTCCGGCTTGCATAACGTGGAACTGCCGCTGATTTATGCCGGTGTTCCCAAACAGGAGCGGGCCGAGCGGGCCAAGGCGGCGCTACGCGCGGTGGATCTGGAATCACGCATGAATCACCGGCCTAACGAGCTGTCGGGCGGCCAGAGGCAGCGCGTGGCAGTGGCGCGTGCTTTGGTAAATAATCCGTCCATTCTGCTGGCCGATGAGCCGACGGGCGCGTTGGACACCGCCACCGGCAATGAGATCATGATCTTGTTCGAGCGGCTGTGGCAACAGGGCAATACGATAGTCCTGGTGACGCATGAAGCCGACATCGCCAATCGTGCTCGCCGCGTGATTCACGTGCGCGACGGCAAAGTCGAAAAAGACGAAATAATAAAATAGAATCCGGAATTCGAGAATCCAGAATTCTGAATCGTCAGTGATCGATCGCCACCGCGCCCTTCACCGGTCCGGTTTTCTTCATCAAAAACATCAGCGGGATCACCGCCAGAAATGCGATGCCCAGCACCCAGAAAACTTCGTTGAACGAAAGCATGGCGGCTTGCTGCTGCACCATGTTGTAAATCAAACCGTGCGCTTGCGCCGCAGCCTGGGCGGGATCTGCTCCTTTGCTGATAAACAACTGCGTCGCGCTATGCAGCGTAGCTTGATAAGGCGCGTCGAGCGGTGAGAGATGCGCGATCATCCGCTCCTGATGCAGCTGCTCGCGCCGCGCGATCAGCATGGTCGAAATCGCAATTCCGCTGCTGCCTCCGATGTTGCGCGCCAGATTGATGAGCCCGGTGGCGTAGCCGGTCTTGGCTTTGGCGATGAAAGAGAATGCAACCGTATTGATGGGAACGAACAGAAACGCGAGACCGAAACTTTGCACTACGCGCGCGCTCACGGCGTGCCCGAAGTTGATCTGCGTGCTCCAATGCGACATCTGGAACAGACCGATCGACGAGGCGATCAAACCAAAAATAATCAGCCAGCGCGCTTCGATCTTCGAAAGCAACATGCCGACGATAGGCATCATGATCATGATCATCAGCCCGCCGGGCGACAGAGCCAGGCCGCTTTGCATGGCCGTATAGCCCAGCAGCGTTTGCAGGAACAAGGGCAGCGCCATGGTGCTTCCATAAAGCACGAAGCCGAGAACGAACATAGTGGCGGTGGAAATGGCGAAAGTGCGGTCCTTCAGCAATCGAAAATCCACCACCGGTTCTTTCTGCCGCAGTTCCCACACCACCACGCCGATCAATCCGATGGCGGCTATGATGGCGGCGGCGACAATCCCGTGCGATGAAAACCAATCGTTGCGCTGCCCTTCGTCCAGCATGATTTCGAGGGCGCCCAGCCCGGTGGCGAGCAGCCCCAGGCCCATATAGTCGATCTTGAGTCCATCGCGCAGCGTCTTGCGGAACAAATAAGGCGGATCGAATATCAGCAGCGAGGTCAGCAGCAGGGAACAAATGCCGACCGGAATGTTGATCAGGAAAATCCAACGCCAGGTGTAGTTGTCGGTGATCCAACCTCCGAGCGTGGGTCCCACCACGGGCGCGAACACCACCCCCATGCCGTAAACCGCCATCGCCATACCTTGCTTCTCACGCGGAAACGTCTCGCGCAGGATGGCCTGCGAAACCGGCTGCAGCGCACCGCCACCCAAGCCTTGCAGCACACGACACAAAATCAGGACGGGAAGGCTGGGCGCCAGACCGCACATCGCGGAGCTGGCGGTGAACAGCAGCACGCACCCCATATAGAATCGCTTACGGCCGAAAAGCGTGGAGAACCATCCGCTCAGTGGCAGCACCACAGCGTTGGCCACCAGGTATGCAGTGAGCACCCAGGTGGCTTCATCCACGCTGGAGGAAAGGCTACCCGCGATGTGCGGCAGCGCAACGTTCGCCACGCTGGTGTCCAGCACTTCCATGAACGTGGCCAGCATCACCGTGCCCGCGATCACCCAGGGATTTATGGCGGGCCGCGCGGGCATGCGCACGTCTACCACTTCAGTTTGTAGAACTGCCGGCATATCGATTTCCAGGTTCAGCTACTGAGTGAGGAGTTACTTAGTAAAGATGGTGGCTTCGATGTTCATGCCCGGGCGCAGCACTTGATTTCCACCGGGGATTGGATCCAGCACGATCTTCACTGGAATCCTCTGCACCACCTTGACGTAATTTCCCGTGGCGTTCTCCGGCGGCAACAGGCTCATACGCGTGCCGGTGGCGGCGGCGAGCGAATCCACGTGGCCGGGGTAAGTTTGGCCGCTCAAGTCCACCTTTACCTCCGCCTTCTGGCCCTTTCGAACGTCCGCCAGTTGCGTCTCTTTGAAGTTCGCGGTCACCCAAACATCCTGCAACGGCACCAGCATCAGCATCCCCTGCCCTTGCTGCACCACTTGCCCCACTTCGACGCTCTTCTTGGTCACAACGCCATCCACGGGCGCCACAATCGTGGTATAGCCGATATCCAATTTGGCGGCTTCCAGGTTGGCGTGCGCCTGCGCGATGCTCGCCATGGCGGACGAAGCATCCGCCACCCGGACCGGCACCTGCCGTTGAGCAGCCTTGGCCTGCCCGATGCCTGCTTGGGCCTGAGCGATGCGGGCTTCGGCCGATAGCAGCCCTGCCTTCTTCGTTTCGGCGTCCTTGGTAACCGCGTCCAGTTTGTTCTTGGCCGCCTGCAATTGACTGGCGGCCACCCGCACAGCGGACGCATAAGAATCGTACTCCAGACTGGAGATTTCTTCTTTGTCCACCAGCGTCTTCATACGGATCAGGTCCGTTTGCGCGTGATCCGCCGTGGCCTGTGCGGTCTCGACATTGGCGCGCGCCACCGCGATGTCGGCGCTCGCGGCGCGCTCGGATTCCACCCGCGCCTGATCGTAATCGGCCTTCGCGGCGCTCAATTGCGCTTCGGCTGCCGTGACGCTGCTGCCCGTGGTGTCGCGAATGAGTGGCACCCCGGCGTTCGCTCCCTGCGCCTGGCTTTCCGCCACCGCCACCGCGGCCTGCGCCTGATCCACCTTCGCCTGATAATCCTGCGGGTCGATGCGCACCAGCACTTGCCCCTGCTTCACCTGCTGATTGTCGTCCACCAAAACTTCCAACACCTTGCCATAGATTTTCGGAGAGATGGGGATGATGTGCCCGTCCACTTGCGCGTCGTCGGTGGAAACGCGATTCAAAGAATGAACCCACAGGTAGGCGCCAATGGCAGCCAGCACCAGTAGCGCCCCAGAAATTGCAAACTTTCGCGACGAGCTTCTGGGTGGAGGCATGCTTCGCGCTTCGGTGATTCGGGTTTCCGCTTTCGTCGCTCCCAGCTCTTTTTCCTGTTCCACGGTGCTTGCTTCCATTGTCTCCTCTTACAGCCGCTTGCTTATGGTCGCGCCCAGCGCGCCACAATCCGGTACTCCTGGGTCACTACCGTGTTTGGATTCGCGACCGGCACCTGGGGATTCTGTTTTCGCGCCATTTTCCATGGCATCCCGCCTGGACGATCAGGGCGCGGGAACTTGCGGCCACGCGCGGTGTCTATACAGGCGTGTTTGAACAATCGCTTCTGCTCGATCAAGGGACCAGGAGGCCGTGGAATTTCCTGGCTTCGCTGAGCGCCGAGTTGCTCGTTGTCAGTTTGGCGCTGCTCATTCCACTGCTTTATAGCGGCCACTTACCCATGGTTCATTGGAAAGATATCGTGGTGGGACCAGCGCCTTCGCCGCCGCCAGTTGCTCATCCCGCTACGCGCGACGGCGTCGCTAATCAAACACCGTCGCTCGCGCAGCCTCGGGCATTCCGTTGGAATCCTTCGGCGAATGCCATTTCCCCGACGGCAACCAGCGCTGATTTCACAGCCGACGCGCCGCCAGCGCTTGGACCCGCGACGGGCTACGGAGGAAGTACAAACGCGCTCGGAATCTTCATTCCGAATGTAGTTGCGACGCCTCCTCCGACCACGCCAATCGCGGAAGCGCACCAGCTGCCGTCCGCGCCCGTCAAAGTGAGCGGGGGCGTTCAAATCGCGATGCTGGTGCGGAAAGTGATTCCCGAGTATCCGCCGCTGGCACGGTCGGCCCGCATCTCAGGCGTCGTACGGCTGATTGGCACCATCGGTAAAGACGGAACCATTCGAGACTTGCAGCTGGTGAGTGGACACCCGCTGTTGTCGCGCGCCGCGCTCGAAGCCGTGCGGCAATGGATTTTCAAGCCGACCTTGCTCAATGGCAATCCCGTGGAAGTGATCGCGCCCATCGAGGTAAATTTCACTTTGGGACAGTAGATTGCGACTTAGTAACTCGACGATCGTGAACCAGGCGCACCACGAGGTAAAGGGCGATAAAGAGAGCGCAAGCCAGAGCGACCAGCTCCCAAATATGGTGGCGCAAGTAAGGCAGGGTATCGCGGCCGAGTCGCGATCCCAGCCAAGCCAGGAACAGATAGCGCGGAACCCGCGCGGCCAGAAGCACCAGGGAAAATGTCACCGGACTTTCTTGTACTGCGCCCGCGGAAATAATGAAGATCTTAAGAGGCAACGGGATAACCGGGACTACCGCCGGCACGAAGACGGTTAACAGTCCGTATTCATGAAACCAGGCGCGGAATTTGTTTCCCCTGGCGCTGGAGGTGTGGCGTCGTTGATATTCTTCGCCGCCTTTGCGCGCGATCAGAAACAGGATCAAGCTTCCAACCAAAGAACCGATGATGGCCGTCATCGCCGACAAGTATGCCTGCGAGCGATTCACGATCGCCATCAGGACGATCATGGCGTCCACGCCCCCGACCATTGGAACCCCGGTAGAATCGGCAATTGCCAGCAGGAACACGCCGCCGGGTCCCCAGGACACCAGGGTGGGGATAATCTTGGTTTGAATGATTTTTCCCAGGCGCTACGCGGCTCCGTACCAAGTCTACTGCAACGCGGTTGCGCCTCCTATAGTTAGGTGCGTCTCCTATAATTTAGGACCTTCGAGTATAATTAGGGTGCTATCGAGAGCTTCCATCAGCCCGTACTTATTTACAATCCTTACGCCGGCGCACTCCGACGGCGAAGCTCTGCGCTTCGACGCTCCATCGAGTTGCTGGACGCGCGCGGGATCACGGTCGATTCCATCGCCACCGGCGGTCCGGGACACGCGGCCGAGATCGCTCGTTGCGCCGTGGAGCGCGGTGCGGATCTGATTCTGGTAGCCGGCGGCGACGGAACCATCAACGAGGCCGTCAACGGCATGGTCCATTCGGACGTCCCCTTGGGCATCCTTCCGGCCGGCACTGCGAACGTGCTCGCCAATGAACTGGGCATGGGGAAGACCATGGAAAGCGCGGCTTCGGTCCTCGCCAATGCGGTGAAAGAGCGAGTGGCGCTGGGGCTGATATCGAGCGAGAAGACCGAGACCCGGCGGCATTTCCTTCTGATGGCTGGAGCCGGATTGGATGCCGATATCGTCTTCAATTTGAATCCGCGAATGAAGGAAGCGGTGGGAAAAGTGGCGTACTGGATTGGCGGATTTTCGAAGGTAGGCCGCCGCATTCCAGAGTTCACCGTGCAGGCCGAGGGGCGCGAGTACCGCGCGAGTTTTGCGCTTTTGAGCCGCGTGCGAAACTATGGCGGCGACCTGGAAATTGCGCCCACTATTTCCTTATTAGACGACGAATTTGAGATGGTGTTGTTCGAAGGTGAGAGTTCGCTCGGCTTTCTGAAATACATGCTGGCGGTGGTGGTTCACCAGCAGCAGACCATGCGCGGGATCACTATCCTTCGAACGCGCCAGGCGATCTTCTCCGCGCCCGGGGATTCGAATATCCACCTCCAGGTAGACGGCGAGTACGCGGGCTTGGCTCCGGCGCGTGTGGAGATAGTTCCCAACGCGCTCACGCTCCTGGTGCCACCCGATTTCAACGTCCGACGGCCTGCCAGCGTCACAGTCAGCGTCCCAGCCAGTGTCGATGCCGCCGCATGGACAACCTCACCCACTCGCTAACGGGATTGATGTTGAGCCAGGCGGGCTTAAAGCGCTTTTATCCGCATGCCACGCTGGTGCTAGTCATCGCGGCGAATATTCCAGATATCGACTTTGTGGCGATCGCGCGCGGGCCGCTGTACTATTTCGAGCAGCATCGCGGAATTACGCACTCCATCGCCGCGCTGCCCGTGATGGCGCTAATTCCCATGCTGTTGGGCTGCGCGATCGGCAGAACCATGCGAGGCTGGGCAGCCGCGTGGGGTATCTCCATGATCGGCGTTGCCAGCCATCTGCTTCTCGACTGGACGAACACCTACGGCATTCGCCTGCTATTTCCTTTCTCGTCTCAGTGGTTTCACCTGGACCTGATTAATCTCTTCGATCTTTTCGTCTGGATGGTTCTACTGCTGGCCTGGCTGGGTCCCCTGGTGGGAAAGCTGGTGAGTGGAGAGATCGGAGCGCAAGCGGGAACCGGGCGCGGCATGGCGATTTTCGCGCTGTCGTTTTTTCTAATTTACGATTTTGGCCGCTTCCTCTCGCACCAGCGGGCCATCGAGATTTTGAACTCGCGAGTTTACCGGGGCAGCCCGCCTCTCAGGGTTGCGGCGTTTCCGGCCGGTTCCGTGAGCCCGCTCGAATGGCAAGGCTGGATTGAGCGGCCGGAGTTCGTGATGCACTTCCCGGTGAACGTGCTGAAAGATTTCGATCCCACGGCGGGCACCACCATCTTCAAGCCGGCGCCCAGCCCGGCCATCCAGGCCGCAAGCCAAGCTTCGCCCGTGGCGGTGTTCCTGCGGTTTGCCCAATATCCTCTGTGGTCGGTCACCGCGCTGGACGCCTCTTCGGGAAATCCGCAGGGCACACGCGATGTTGAATTAACCGATTGGCGGTTCCCGTTTACCGCGCAGGCGCTGGTGGATGCTTCCAATCACGTGATCTCGTCGTCGTTTGGCCTTGGGGCCAACCGCACGGGCGACGTAAAGTAAGAAGGTTAAGTAAGAAAATCGAAGAGCGTAGTTCGTGGAAGTTGAGCTTCCGATTGCAGCGCGGCCTGCAGTTGAGTTTGCGCTTGCGTCATGTTGGTAATATCCGCGGCCTCGTTGGCATCCTGTACTCCGCTCAGCTGCGTTTGCAACTGCGTGGTGTAGTTTTGACCGAAGCTTTGAGCGCTGGCCACGCGGTCTTGCACCGTTCCATAGAACGCCAGTTGTTGGTTGAGGTACGAATCGGAGTTTTGAACATCACTCAGCGCTGAGGTGATGGCGGTATCGTCGTTATTCTGCAACCCCTGCATCAGATCGGTGATGGACGTGAAAACATTGGTTTGCGCGTCGGAGCTGTCGAAGATTTGTTGTGCCGTAAGAGCCACTGGGAAAGCCGTTCCATCCGGGCCTTGGATCTCCCGGGTGGATGCCGATCCCTGGTAGGCGCTCACCGGGTCAGTCTGCGTGAGATCGATGGAATAAGGCGTGGTCTGATCGGCATCGCCGGCGAAAATGTATCTCCCTTCGACGGTGGTATTCGCGGTGGAAACCAATTGCTGAAGGATTGCGCCCAGTTGGTTCGCCAAATCCTGCCGCGTGGTGGCGCTCGTTGTGTCGCTGGCTCCCTGGGCGCCGTAAGTCTCGGCTTGCTCCACTAACGTCACCGCCGATTGCAGGGCGGTCTGCGCCGTGTTCACTTCTGTAGACACCTGGCCGAGGTTGGTGTCCGTCTGGTTGGTCTGGTCCAACTCCGAATTCAATTGCCAGATATCGGCGATCTCCGATGGCGCATCCGAGACATTATTAATCTGGAGACCAGTGGTGAGTTGGGTTTGCGCCGTTTGCAGCCTCTGCTGAATCTGATCCACCCCCGCGAGGAAGCTCTGCGATGCCGGATCGAGAGAACTGATCATACGAACTCCTTTTTCTGCTTCAGCCAAACTCCTTCTTCTGCCTCAGCCGAACTCCTTTTTCTGCCTCGGCGTCCACAGGTGGCAGCATTACGAATTGCTGACCGGCGGCAGAAGGTTGACCACATCCAGGCTGAGGGTATTCAACACTCCGAGCATCTTGGAAATAGCGTCGTAGGAGCGCTCATACTGCATGAGGCTTACTGCCTCCGTATCGAGCGATACTCCCGATATCTGCTGGCGCAAGCTCTGCGCCTGGCTCAACAGAGCTTCGTCGGTGGTGCTGTTGTTGGTCGCCGATGAGAGGTCGCTGCCCACTTGCCCTCCCAGGTTGCCGTAGGCTTGCGCGAAAGTATAGCCGTTTGCAACCGGAGCGTTGGCGAGCGCGGCCAGCGCCAACGCGTTGCCATTACCACCGGGTGCGCCCGGAGATGCGGCGGCAATCTGATCTGGCGTGAGCGGATTCACGGCCAGAGAGGCTGCAGCGCCGGTGGTGGCGTTGTACGTAAACAGATTGGTGACGGGAGCCGCTCCGTTTTCATCGATTCCGTTGTTCAGCCCGTTGTTGACCTGGTCGGCGAAAGTTTGCGCCAGGGTGTTGAGCCCGCCCACGTACGACGGCAGCAGGTTGTTGTTGTCATTCAACTCGGCGCCCAACTGGCCGTTTGCTACCTGATCGGTAATGTCGGTGCCCGAGCTGCTGAGGATGGCAGTCTGGGGCGTCGAGAAATCGCCTTGAATCGCGTAGGATTGTTCGCCTACTACCAGCGGCGTTTGGCCGCCCAAGTAGACCGATGTTTGTCCGTCCGGCTGTTGCAGCACGGTGAAATTGACGTATTGCGACAACTCATCGAGCGATGCATTCAGTTGAGCGTCCACGCCTGCGTCCACTCCGCCGCTCGGACCTACGCTGGTTTGCGAATTGATTTGGGCGATGGTGCCGGCCAGCTGGTTGATACTACTGATGGTGCTGATGGTGGCCTGCTGCAAATTGTTGGTCTGGCTGAGCAATCCATCGGCGGCGTCATTGAAATCCTGTGCCACCGTGGCGGCGTCGTTTAATACAGTCTGACGAGCTACCGTGTCATTGGGCGTGACGCTCAAAGAGGAAAAGCTGCCGAAGAAGGCGCTCAAGTCCGGGCCGATGCCCGACGTGGCGGAGAGACTGAAGTAATCTTGCGCGGTGCTAAGATCGGAGACCTGCTGCTGATCGTAAGAATAGGCGCTCTGCTGGGTGCGCACGGACTGTTCAGCGAGTTGGCTGCGCGAATTCTGGGTAGTCCCCAGCATCACGCCTCCCGAATCGCCAGTGGCGAGATCAAAAGGTTGGGCTACCAGGTTGACCAGTTGATTGGCATATCCGGGAGTATTCGCGTTGGTGACGTTGTTCTCCGTCACTTCCAATGCGCCTTGATATGCATCCAGCGCGCCAGAGGCATTGATGAGAGATGCTGCGAGACTGCCCATTCTGTTTACCCTTCGAGAACCACGTTGCTCGCGGTCATTGGTATTGACCCGACACTGGTTCCCGCTGCCGTATAGTTGGCGGGCGCATCATCGGGCGCCAGCAAGCGCGCCAACCCCGCGTAAAACTTTCCAGCAGTCCTGAGCAGTTCTTCCACGGATCGAACCGCTCGCCGCAACGCCACAACTTCCGCCTCGATCTTGCGCCGTGCCGACCCTTGCCAGATGGGCGATTTCAAGCTGACATCCAGCTGCTTTAAGCATTCCACCGCGAGGTTCAAATCCCGGGCACTGGAATCTAAAGCGTCTAAGGTGGGCCGTAGCAACCGGCCGCGCATCCTTTCCAGAATGCAGCGTGCCTGGCGAACTCGATCCACCTCCTGGGTGCCATTCGACATCAGCTCTTGTCTCTTGTATTCACTTCTGTATGCACTTCTGATCTAAGTGCTGAGCGCCGAGTAGCGGGTCCCGCCGAACTCAATGCTGTGCTGAATGAGGCTGCCGCTCACCACATACGAGTCGACATGATACTGCCCGGTGGCTACGGCCGCACCCAGCTCGCTGACTTTCGCCAAGTGGGTCGGCGGGCCGGTCAAGGCCGAAGACAAATAACTGCTTAGGCTAGAGAGCTGGGCTTCATCGGTTGCCACCGATTGCCCGGCCGATGGTTTCGAAGCTGAACCCGCTCCGGCTCCGACGCCAGGGGAGGGGTTCAGACCAGAAGTGGACTTAGGGTCTGGACCATAAATCTTCATTTGCAGCACCTTCATCGGTGAGCTGTTTGCTCACGTTGTTGCCTCCTGCTTTCTTATCGGCGCTGGAGCCGGCGATGGGAGGGAGTAAGGTCGGATTTCGGAGGAGGTATGCAGGTCTAACGGGGAGCTTGGGCCGCCGTTCGTAACCATCGGTACAGCAGTCCGCGGCTGCCGGTTTCCGTTTGTGGACCTTTGGAAATCGGCGCCTCGGGATTCATCTTTTGGTTGTAATACGCCACCAGCGCATCTTCGTCGTAACCAATCGCCAGCGCGTACTGCCGCAGATAGCTGGTGCTAAAGATTCCTCCCGGCAGCTGCTCGAACTGCTCGCTCTCGATGGCTTTGAGAAATCGCGAGCCGATCTTGGTGCTTTGGGCAATTTGCTGTAGCGAAACGCCTGCCCTTTTTCGAAATCTGGGTAGATCGAGCTCCAAACACGGGGCCCCCTGCGAAGAAACGGATGAATGCATAACCGCTAGCCTTATATACCTTATCGGGTGGTAGTAAGGGTCATGATAGCTAATTTGTAATCTTTTGTCCCTGGGATCAAAGCAAGGCTCAAAACTTTTTTCGCGAACCGGCCCGCAACCGTTGCCGTATCATAAAGCAAGAACCAGTCTGGAGAAGATTCATGCGCCTTTCTCTGATCTTGTGCGTTCTCGGTTCCGTTACTCTCGCTTCGGCGGGAACGGGATCGGCGCCTGTCACGTTTTACAAGGACGTGTTACCGGTCTTACAGAAGAACTGTCAGACCTGCCATCGTCCCGGTGAAATCGCTCCGGCGTCGTTCTTAACCTACGACAGCACCCGGCCATGGGCCAAGTCGATCAAGACTGCGGTGCTGACCAAGAAGATGCCACCGTGGTTCGCCGACGCCCACTACGGTAAGTTTGCGAACGACCGGTCGCTCGCCAACGCCGATATCCAAACGCTGGTTTCTTGGGTGGACGCAGGGGCTCTGGCGGGCGATCCCAAGGACGCGCCCAAGCCGATGGAGTGGGTGGAAGGCTGGCGCATCGGCAAGCCGGATGCCGTGATCACCATGCCGATCGAATATCAGGTTCCGAAATCGGGGACCATCGACTATCAATACATAGTGATCCCGACCGGCTTCACCGAAGACAAATACGTGCAAATGGCCGAAGCGCGTCCGGGCAATACCAAGCTGGTGCATCACATCATCGCTTTCGTGCGCGAGCCCGGCAACCCCTGGCTGAAGGATGCGAAGCCTGGCGTGCCGTATGTTCCCAAAGATCCGGAACTGAGCCCTGAAGACCAGAAAAAGCAGGAAGAGGCCGAAGCCAAGATGCCCGGGATCCCGTTTCCCGGCGATTTCCTGGTGGGCTATGCACCCGGCACCATTCCTCAAGTCATGAAACCGGGCCAGGCCAAGCTGATCAAGGCCGGTTCGGACTTGGTTTTGCAGATGCACTACACAGCGAACGGCACAGCCGGCGCCGATATCTCCAAGGTTGGGCTGGTGTTTTCCAAGACGCCTCCCACCCAGCGTGTAGTGACAATCAATACCGCCAATGTTACGTTCTCCATACCGGCTGGCGCACCCGACACGCAGGTGAATGCGAAGATGACCCTGCAGCGGGATGCCACGCTTGAGAGCTTCCTGCCGCACATGCATTTCCGCGGCAGCAGTTTCGAGTATCGCGCCACCTATCCGACGGGCGAAAAAGAAGTGCTGCTCAGCGTTCCCCATTACGATTTCAATTGGCAACTGAGTTACGACCTGGCTCGCGAAAAGAAGCTGCCCAAGGGGACGGTCATCGAATGCGAGGCGCACTTCGACAATTCGCCGAATAATCGCTTCAATCCGGATCCAACCAAGGAAGTTCATTACGGCGAACAAACCTGGGAAGAAATGATGATCGGATTCTTTGACGTCGCGGTGCCCATGAACACCACCGCCAACGATCTTATGTTCCCCAAGCACCGGCAAGGTAAGGAACAGGCGCGAAACTAGCCGGCCGTATGTTACATTGGCCAAGTATGCGGATTTTGGCCATTCTCTTCGTCGCGCTCTTTTCCCTGCTCAGCGTGGGATGTACCGACCAAGGCGTGATGTTGCAGCCGCCGGTACAAGGCGAGTGGTCCAACTTTCACAACGACAGCCACAAAATCAGCGGCGATGCCCGCGAACAAGCCGCGAAGCCGCCGGCTGATAAGTAATCCTCCTCCAATCAGCGCGCTACGGCGCTGTTAAACGCTGAACTTATCCAGGCGCTACCGCGTATCCGGATCATGGTGTTCTCTCATGTATAAAACGACTTTGGTAAGAGCCGATATCAAGGGTGGCGAACGCGTGGTTTCTGCCCTAGAAGCCTCCGGGCTCAAGATCGCTGCCGCGTTCTGGTCGAACAAAGAGGACGAGGATGAGCCACCGGAGCCGTTCGATTCCTGGTGGGATCGGATCAAGATCCTCAGCCCTGTGAGTCTGATCTACCGGCGTCTCAAAGAACGCGCCGGAACCGGTAACGGTCCCGTCCGCCCAGGTTGGGCTCTCGACAGCTACATCTACAAACTGGAATAACTCAATACTTCGGGACCGTCGGGTCTACCTTATCGCTCCAGGCCAGAATTCCGCCCTTCATGTTGCGGACCTTCTTGAATCCGGCCTGTTTCAGGAAATCCACCGCCTTGGCGCTGCGCATTCCGCTCTTGCAATGCGCGATAATCTCATCGGCTGAGTCGAGCTCATTCACGCGCTTGGGCAGATCGCCGAGCGGAATCAGCTTGGCCTGCGGGATATTGCAGATCTGGTACTCGTGAGGTTCTCGAACATCAATGAGAACGAATCGGTCGCCACGATCGATCTTGGCTTTCACTTCGGTTGGCTCGATGTCGCCTTCCGCGCTTCCTTGCATAGAAGCCGCCTCCTGATGCGTTTGATTGGGGATACCGCAGAATTCCTGATAATCGATGAGCTTGGTTATGGTCGGATGATCGCCGCACACCGGGCACTCGGGATTGCGCCGCAGCTTCAACTCGCGGAAGCGCATCGCCAGCGCATCATAGAGCACCAACCGGCCGATCAAGGGCTCACCGATTCCCAAGATCAACTTCACCGTCTCGGTGGCCTGAATTAACCCGACCGTTCCGGGCAAAATGCCGAGCACTCCGCCTTCGGCGCAGCTTGGAACCAGGCCCGGAGGTGGTGGTTCCGGATACAGGCATCGATAGCAGGGGCCGCCGGGATACGCGAAGATCGTCGCCTGACCCTCGAAGCGGAAGATGGATCCGTATACGTTCGGCTTCTTAAGCAACACGCACGCGTCGTTCACCAGGTATCGCGTCGGGAAGTTATCGGTTCCATCCACTACGATGTCGTAGTCTTTCAAAATCTCGAGCGCGTTCTCGCTAGTCAGCGCAACCTCGTGCCGATCGATCTGGACATACGGATTTATGTCGAGCATCGTCTCGGCCGCCGAATCCAGCTTCTTCTTGCCGACATCCTTGGTCCCGTGAATCACCTGCCGCTGTAAGTTGGTGAAGTCCACCACATCGAAATCCACCAGGCCGATGCGGCCGATGCCCGCCGCGGCGAGATACATGCCGAGCGGCGCGCCTAATCCACCCGTTCCGATCAGCGCCACCTTCGCGGCCTTCAGCTTCAACTGCCCTTCCATGCCCACCTCGGGCATGATCAAGTGCCGGCTGTAGCGCAGAATCTCGTCCTTCGACAATGTGGCTGGCGGTGCGGGCGGCGCAGCCACTCCGGCCGATCCACCGGCGATGCTCGGCACAATGGACACCGTGTCGCCCTCATTCAGCGGCGTGGCTTCTTTGTTCAAATAACGGATGTCTTCGTCGTTCACGTAAACGTTCACGAAGCTGCGCAGCTTGCCTTCGTCGTTGTACAAGTGCCGGCGCAGTTCGGCGTACTGGCTGGTGAGCGACTTCAGCACTTCTCCGACCGTGGAGCCGGTGAGCTGCACAGAATCCTTCTTGTCGGCAAACTGGCGCAGCGGAGTGGGGATCAGAATCTTAGCCATAGATCAGTTCTTCCTTGGGCGCTTCCGTCTGGTCGAAATCCGGACGGTAGCTATTGGCGTGATCGAAACGCCCTTTCTTTATCGATAGTACGACGTATGAGAACCAGGGGCAGGAGTGATCCAGATCGCGCTTGGAAAAATAGGCGTCGCAATCCGGGTGCGAGTGAAACACGCCGAGCACATCCAGGCCCTTTTCGCGCGACTCGCGATCCACGCGATGCAGATCCTTAGGATCGATCACGAAAAAGTCTTCCTGCGGACCGGCGTACGAATTGGGCACCGGGACGGCTTCTTGCACTACGCCGTCCGAGCCAATCATGAGGCCGCAGCCTTCCTTCGGAAAGGTGCACTCGACATGGGACACCATGGTATCCCACGCCGCCTTACTAATCTTGATCATTCCAGAAAGGCTCACTCAGATATTTGTAGGCGCCGTCGCACAGAACCGTGACGATTACACCTGGCTCGCCAGCATCGGCCAGCCTGCGCGCCACTTTCGTCGCCGCCACCAGGTTGGCCCCCGAAGAGATACCCACCAGCAGCGCCTGCTCACGCGCCAGGCGGCGGCACATGCTATACGCGTCTTCCGTTTCGATCCAGATGTTTTCGTCCGCCAGAGCCGGGTCATAGATGCCCGGCACAATCGCCGTCGGCATATGCTTCAAACCCTCCAGCCCATGAAATCCGCTGGACGGCTGGGCCGAGATGCACTTCACTCCCGGAATCTCTTCCCGCAAGCGCCGCGTGTTGCCCATGAAGGTTCCGCTGGTTCCCATGGAGGCCACAAAATGGGTGATGCGCCCCTCGGTCTGCGCGATGATTTCGAGCGCCGTTCCATTGTAGTGCGCCTTCCAGTTCGCCGGATTGTTATATTGGTCCGGATAAAAATAGCGCTCGGGATCTTCTTTGTAAATCTCCTGGCACAGCCGGATGGCCCCGTCCGACCCTTCGCCCGGATCGCTGAATACCATCTCAGCGCCATAGGCCTGCAGCACGTGCTTGCGCTCCATGGACGCGTTTTTCGGGAGGCAGAGCTTCACCTTATAGCCAAGATACGCCCCGATCATGGCATAGGCTATCCCGGTGTTCCCACTGGTGGCATCCAGGAGCACCTTTTCGTGCGTCAGCCGGCCCGTGCGCTCCCCCTCCCGGATCATGTTCAACCCGGCCCGATCCTTGACGGAACCGCCGGGATTGAAGAACTCCGCTTTGCCAAAAATCTCGACCCCTGGAAAATCTCGCGCAATGCGTTCCAGGCGGATTAGGGGCGTATTTCCAATGAGTTGAAGGAGGTCGGTCGCGACCAGGCGCGAGTCGGAAGTAGCGACAGAGATCGGCATTTGAGCGGAAGCTTCCAGTCTATCAGGCCACTAGCGTTGGATGCTGGAATCTGGAATTGGTCGCTCGTTTTTCGAGAGTAGTGACACGGGGCCTTGCGGCTCTTGGGCAAGTCCGCTCATCAAATTTCTGAGCTGCGGCTCCAAGTCCTTGAAAATCTGGACCGCAAGGGCGCTGGTGAATTTGTAAGACGCCGCCTTCGATCCGGGCACGTAGGCTACGATCGTCCCATAAAACCGATTGCCAATCATGAACACGAATGTCGCGGTCCGGCTGACGGCTTTGTCGCCAATCACGTGACCATTAGCCGAGAAGCTCTCCAGCCGATTGTCGCCCGTCCCGGTTTTCCCGCCCACCGCAATGACCTGTCCTCCCGGCATCGCGATGCCACCCTGCGCGCGGCGTCCAGTTCCGTTTTCCACAACGCCAACCAGTTGCTGGCGCACCAGCGCCGCGATCTCGGGCGCAATCACACGCTCACCGGGCGCTGTTTCCCGCGCCATCACGGTTTCGGTGGGGGTGTTCGCGCCGAAATGCAGCCGCTCGATTTTGATGCTCGGATCGCGCACGCCATTGTTCACGATGATCCCCATCAAATCCGCCAGGGCGGCCGGCGTGTCGCCTGAAACGCCGATGACGGTGGCGTAGGAAGGCACCAGCGAATCGAAAGGATAACCTTGGCGCTTCCAGGCTTTGTGGATCTCACGAAACGCGTCCTGTTCGGTGAGCGTTCGAATGCGGATGTCCTGCTGGTGCTTCGAATGACTGTGGAATAACCAGCCATAAACATCCTGGCGAAGCTGTGCGCTCTGTGCGGCCAGTTCCCTGAAATCGGCCGTAGGATGCTGTTCCCGATAACTCAGCATCCACAGCTCCAGCGGATGAACGTGCGCCAGATAGCCGCGGTCTGCAAGATCGAATTTATCGGGTCCATATTTTTCGTAAAGCTCGGCTGGATCGTTTTTCTTCACCAGCACGCCCGGGGGAAAATGCCTCTTCAGGAACGCGGTGAATGGATCGACGCCGGCTTGCGGGCGAACAGAGCGGTAAATCACTGCGGCCCGCAACGGCGTGAGATTCACTCCACGAACCAGGGTTTCTAAGGCCTGATCACCAGTCTCACCGCGATACTTGGCGTAGAAGCGCGAAAGGTAAACCTTTCCCTCTTCGTCGGCGAAGCGTGCCAGATAGTGCTGCCGCGCGGGATTGTCCCAATCTTCCTGCACTGCGGGCGTCGCGCCCGGCACGCGATAGCGGTAATAGTTCACGATGTCACGCATCAATCGGATGAACACCAGGTTCACCGAATTCTGGAAACCGCTGGCAACCGTGAAATTCTCGAAATCCTCGGCCTTCTCGAAGTTGGCGAACACATGCACGCCCCCACCGGTGTAGAACGCTTCACCGGGGCTGCCCGAATACTTCCGGTCGAGCGCCGCTTCGAGCATAGCCTTTTCACTTCGATCCTGCGCCGCCGCCAGATACTGCACCGCCCACCCCGTCAAGTGGTCGTCCGGGAAAATCTGGACCGCCTTCAATTGAGCCGCATTCATTCCCGCGTATTTTTGATGCAGGTCGGCCACGATCTCCAAATAGTTGATGAGCGTCCGCAGTTTCGCCGTCGACCCCAGTTCCAGCCGCGTATTTTGATTAATGTTCAGTGGCTGATTCAGGTTGTCAGTCTGGACGCGCAGCAGGTTGACGCCCGGTTTCCGTTCGTACAGCGTAAAGCTGTAAACGACCTTCGACGGATCGTTCTGCTCTAGCAGTTGATACTGCGTGAGATTGGCAGCGGCCGCCTGTTTGGGATCGGCGATGTTCTCGAAAAACTTCGTGATCCCCCGCTGCGCGGATTGATCCACGGTGGTTTCGACCGTCAAATCCAAGCGGTCCAGGTCGTACGTGTTGTTCAGGCCCAATAAAGGAAGCAGAGACATTCGGACCGTATTCGGAGCCTTGTTCTCCACGTAGTCTTCAGCCGCATGCGCGGGAGCCCGCCTCAACGGAGCGATGGTTTCCTTCAATGCAAGATCGCGCAGGCGATGTGAAATCACTCTACGCTCGGCCAGCGCGCGCAGGTAACGATCGGTCTGGGCTTCGAGCGCCTTGGGATCTTCCACCAGGTAAACGTGCGGCGATCTCAGCGCTAGCAGCAACGATAACGTCTCGCGATACCCGCGCGCCCGCGCCTGCATTTCATGCGGGCTTAGCGAAGCCTCCGTTGCGCTCAGAAGTGGATCGATCTTCGAAACATCGCTGCCGTACCAAACCCATAGGCCGTCGCCCAGGCCTTGAACATCGCCGTACCCGGGCGATGCGGCCAGCGGAATGGAATTGATGTAATCGCGAACGATGTCGCGCTGAGCGTGGAGAGTGGTGCTGCCGTCCTGATACGCCGCCAGAGTTGCCGATGTCATCTGGCGCAGCTTATCCACCGGCGAGCTGGTCCTGCCGCGCGGGGAATGCCGCAGCTTCTCAAGCTGCGTAGCCAGCGTGCTCCCGCCCACCACGGGATGCTTGGAATCCACCTTGTGCAAGCTATAATCGATCACCGCTCTGCCCAGGCGATCCCATTCCACTGCCGGATTGCGCGTGGGGTGTTTGGAATCCAGCATGTGCCGATTCTCGATGAACAATAGCGTTTGAACCACCAGCGGCGGAATGCTCGAATAAGTCGGATAGACGCGCTCCGGACGGTCGAACGAATACATGTCGCGTCCATCTCGATCTACGATTTGAAGTCCGGCCTGGTCCTTCTGCTGGTACACCGGATAGAGCCCGATGCCGGAGAACGACGCCAGCAGCTCCGAACTGTGTGCTTGCGCCTCTATCCGGTAGCCATGTGCTTCCAGGCGCGGGAGAAACTCCGGAATCCGCGCATATCCGAGCGTCCAATCGTAGGGGCCATCACCTGGGTAATGGATGGACGCGCTCTTGCCTTCGGCCAGCCGATAAGAAAGATGGCGATCCGCTTCGCGAAAGATCCGCGATTCAATCCAGGAGTTTTTTAACTCCAAAGCAACGCCGGTAACAATGGTTACGCCCGCCACCGCGGCGACGGCTATGCGTTGGACGCGCTTATCCCGCAACCATCCGAACCAGCTCCACTTGGAACTAATTGAAAGACCGTCCGCCCAATCTCCTCCGCCAAGATTCACGACTCGCCACCTGCAAATTAGATGCGCAATGCGGGCGAATGGTTCGTGATCTTCTCACACCCGTTGCGTTATTATCGTGAAGGCAAAATATGAACACGAAAACAGAATATGTAACGCTCTCAGTGAGCGATGGAACTTCCATGCGCGCCTATGTTGCTCATCCGGCGGGCAAACCGCGCGCCGGCCTGCTGGTGTTCCAGGAGGCGTTCGGCGTAAACGCTCACGTTCGCGACGTCACCGAACGGTTCGCCGGAGAAGGCTATCTCTCGATTTCGCCCGAGCTGTTTCATCGCACCGCGCCCGGCCTGGAAGCAGGCTACACGGATTTCCCCGCCGTGATGCCCCATATGCAAGCGTTGACGGACGCGGGTCTGGCGGCCGACATCGAAAGTGCTTATCAGTGGCTCAAGGACGGCGAGGCGAAGACCCTGCCGGTCGGCGCCACCGGATACTGCATGGGTGGACGCACCGCGATTCACGCAGCTCTCACGGTACCGATCCAGTGCGCCGTCTCCTACTATGGCGGAGGCATCGCGCCCGGCGGTATGTTCCCCAGCCTGGCAGATCGTCTAAAAGATCTGAAGCCTCCGACGTTGTTTTTCTGGGGCGGGCTGGACGCCCACATCGGCATGGATGCGGTGCAGGCCGTCACCAGCGCGCTCACCGCGGCCAAGAAAGACTACGTGAACGTGGTGTTCTCAAATGCCGATCATGGCTTCTTCTGCGATGCCCGCGCCAGCTACAACGCGGTGGCCGCGAAGCAGGCCTGGGCATTGACACTGGAGTTTTTCAACCAGCATTTGGCTGGCGCAAAAACCTAGAGTTGATGCACGCCGCTCCACGCCAATTGAACGCCGAGCGTGATGAGCCAAATGGAAAGAGCGATGCGGAAAGCTTTTTGCGGAGTGATGGCCGCGACGTAGGTGCCGGCGAAAGCGCCGAATACGCCGCCAATTACCAGCTTGGTCAGAATAGCCAAATCGTAATTGCCCGCACTCACCGCGACGCCGCCCCCGATCATCGACAGGCATAATCCGAAGAACAGATCCGTTCCCACCACGCGCGCGGCCGAGAGGGGCGTGAGCCAAAGCAGCGCCAGCGATCCGATGGCGCCCGCGCCCGCCGAAGAAAAACCAACCTCCAGGCCGATCGGCAAGGCAATCAAAGGAAGCCAACGAGATAAATCCTTGCCTTCCGCGCGAGCCGGATGCAGCCACAAGCGGTAGAGATTCGCGACCGCCATAACCACCACCGTGGTCCCCAAAGCAGCGTAGAGAATTCCTTGCGAACCTTTGGTATTGAGCTTCGCCAGAACATAGGAACCGGTGAGCACGCCCGGAAGCCCGCCCGCCAGCAGGTAGCCCAGAACCTTGTAGTCCACCTGTTTGCGATAAATCTGCATGGGAACTACCAGGATCTTCACCGCGACACTGAACGCCAGCGCCGTCCCGACCGCATGGGCTGGGGGCACATGCATGAACAGAATCAAGACGGGCGCCGTGATCACCCCCGCGCCCACACCAGTAATTCCGATGGCGACCGCGATGATGAACCCGAGAACAATCTCCATTGGCTTATTCGCTTTGAATGTGGATTCCGCACTCCACTTTATGACCGCTCCAGCGGCCCGAGCGCGGATTATCCGGATCCACCGGCGGTGTGGTGCAAGGCGCGCAGCCGATGCTGGTATAGCCCTGATGATAGAGCGGCAGCACGGGAATGCCTCGGCGCTTCAAATAGGCCCACACGTCTGAATTCGTCCAGTCCGCGAGTGGGCTCACTTTCAACAATTGATGCCCAGTGGGCAATTTGAAATGATCCACCGGCTGCAGATTCGCCCGGGTGGGAGATTGTTCGCGGCGCAGCGCGGTGAACCAGACACCATAGTCGGCCAGGCCGCGGAACAACGGTTCCACTTTGCGGATGGCGCAGCAACGGTCTGGCGCCGTTTGGTTCAGGATTCCGAAGCGCGATTCCTGCTCGGCCACGGGCATCTTCGCCGCCAGATTCACCAGGTTCAAATGCATGAGATCCGTCATTTGATCGCGGTAAATGTAGGTCTCAGGGAAGTGATAACCGGTATCCAGAAACAGCACCGGGATGTCCGGCCGCTGCTCGATCACCAGATCCACCAGCGCCATACACTCCGTCTGAAAACTGGAGGTGACGCACGCTCGGCCGCCATGCTCCGTGAAAACTTCGCGGATCAATGCTCTCGCGCTATCGATCTTTTGGTCCAACGTCACGGTTGTTACCCTCATGCCTAAATGCCTTCGCCGCCGGTCAGCGATTCGTTCCGTAGCAGAATTTCCGTCTCTTCCAAAGATGCGATCACCCGGTCGGCCGCTTCAGAATCGTCTCGCGGCAAATCCCAATCCGCGGCTTTGCTCGAAACCAGCAATACCAGCAAACCGGCCTGTTCCATGGCTTCCAGGGTCTGCGGCGCAGCGTGCTCAATCACCGTGACCACGCATCCGCGATCGAAAAGCTTGCGTTCCAACAGCCACGCCAGCGCTTTTCTGTCTCCGAGCGATACCGTTTGGCCGCCATGCCGATAGCGCGCGATCCGTTCCACCGGAGTTACTCGTTCGTGCCGCAGATCGAGCGCAGCCAGTTTTGATCGGTCGCGTTCCACGATCACCGGAGCCAGAATCATGCCCGCGCCTACCGTGGCATTGGTCTCCGGATCGATCAGGATCAGGCTGCCGGTAAACCGGTTCTGGGTATAGGCGTCGAAATAAATGGGACGGCTGGTCTCGATGCGCAATACGCCGATGCCATTCATCTCCAGCTGATCGGCGGCTTCGTGTTCCAGCGTCTTAATATTGACGCGATGCCGTACCGCCTTCACTTCCGCGGGCAGCGTCTGCGTGGTGTGTTTCAACACATAGCGCCGCGTAAGGTCGAGCGGCTGTTCGTTCAGCCACACGATGCTCGCGTCGAACAGGCGCGCTGCTTCGGGTGGCTTCTGCGAGGAGGACAGCATGTCGCCCCGGCTGATATCCACTTCGTCTTCGAGCGTGAGCGTGACGGACATCGGCGCGATGGCCTCTTCCATCTGGCCGTCAAAGGTCTCAATGCTCTTGACGCGGGAGCGCCGGCCTGAGGGCAGCGCTAGAATTCCATCGCCGGGCCGAACGGTGCCGGAAACGATTTGTCCCGCATAACCCCGGAAGTCCTGATCCGGCCGGATTACGCGCTGCACTGGAAATCGAAACGCGGTGGAGCGAGCGCGATGGTGAACCGGAACGTTTTCCAGAAACTCCAAAAGACACGGGCCTTGAAACCACGGCATGTTCCGGCTCGGCCGGACCACGTTGTCGCCTTCGAGTGCGCTGATGGGCAGGAAGTAAACATGCGTGGAATTTTGTGACGACCCAAGCCGCGCTACAAACTCGCGGTATTCCGTTTCGATGGCCCGGAACACGGCTTCGTCGTAACCCACGGCATCCATTTTGTTGACCGCGATCACGAAATTCGGGATGCCGAGCAACGACGCGATGAAACCATGCCTGCGGGATTGCTGCAAAACTCCGTTGCGCGCGTCGATCAGGATCACCGCCAGATCGGCCGTCGATGCGCCGGTGGCCATGTTACGCGTGTACTGCTCGTGCCCCGGCGTGTCGGCGATGATGAACTTGCGCCGCGCGGTGGCGAAGTAGCGATACGCCACGTCGATGGTAATGCCCTGCTCCCGTTCGGCGCGCAAGCCGTCGGTGAGAAGTGAGAAATCGATAGCGCCCGCCGAGCGGTTGACGCTGGCCTTGGTGACCGCTTTGAGTTGATCTTCGTAAACGCTCTGCGAATCGTAGAGCAGGCGGCCGATCAGAGTGGACTTGCCGTCGTCCACGCTACCCGCCGTGGTAAATCGCAACAGGTCCTTAGCCTGCTCGGCGGCGAGAAAATCCTCAATTTGAAACTCGACGGGCTTCGCGAGAGCTGACATCAGAAATATCCCTCGCGCTTCTTAATTTCCATGGAACCGTCCTGGTCGTGATCGATGACGCGGTTTTCCCGTTCGGATCTGCGGAACGACACCAGCTCTTCGATAATTTTTGGAATGGTGTCCGCGTCGGACCGGATGGCGCCCGTGCACGGGCTGCAGCCCAGGGATCGCATGCGGCAGCGCACCTTTTGCATCTTCTCGCCCGGCAACATGGGAATGAACGGCTGCTCCTTCAGGAGCAAAGAATCGCCGCGCACCAACACCTCGCGCTCCTGGGCGAAATACATCGGGACGATCGGAATGCTCTCGGCATGGATGTACTGCCAGATGTCCATCTCAGTCCAATTGGACAACGGGAAGATGCGGAGGCTTTCGCCGGGATGAATGCGCGCATTGAAGAGGTTCCACAATTCAGGCCGTTGATTCTTTGGATCCCACTGGCCCTTTTCGTCGCGAAACGAAAAGATGCGCTCCTTGGCCCGCGATTTTTCTTCATCGCGCCGCGCCCCACCGATCGCCGCATCGAAGCCGCCCTGGCGCAGGCCATCGAGAAGCGCCTTGGTCTTCAACAATCCGCAGCAGCGCTGGGTGCCCAGCTTGTAGGGATTTGCGCCGTCGTCGATGGCTTCGTTATTGGTATAAACGATCAGCTTGGCGCCGATCTCGGCCGTATAACGGTCGCGAAACTCGATCATTTCGCGAAACTTGTAGGTGGTATCGATGTGCAGCAGCGGGAAGGGAATGGGCGCCGGATGGAAAGCTTTCTGCGCCAGCCGCAGCAAAACCGACGAGTCCTTGCCGATGGAATACAACATCACCGGGCGCTGGAACTCGGAAGCCACTTCACGCATTATGTGAATGCTTTCGGCTTCGAGTAATCGCAAGTGTCCGAGCTGCGACATAGGAGGAAAGTGTAGCAGGAGTCAGAATACCAAACAATCCCCCCAATGTCTATTGAGATTCGGTAGGTGCTAGATAAGTCCTTCCTTTGTAATGTCTTCCAGGAATCGTTTACCAGTACTACTAGGATAACCGAAGTCCCAGAAGGGGTCGGCGGCGGAGCTTTCCCATACCCGTTTGTCTCGATTCGTCAGCATCGCTTCGAAGCGCCGGTCCAGCTGGCTCACCTCGGCATCCAGGCCCAGCATGGCGATGATTCCGCGCAGATCCAGGTCGTTGCGGTAATCTTCCAGCCCGAAACGGTAACCGCGCTCCACCTCGGCGACGAACTTGCCCCAGCGCTCGATCAATCCAGCGCGCCCGGCGCGAACAATGTGTTCTGGATAACCATTCTGGCGGAGGTAAGCGGCCATTTCCTCGTCAGTCATATGGCCTACGTGCCTGCCGCTGGAAGTATCGCTCACCGTTATTCGGGACGAAGAACGTTCGGATGGTGCCATCGGGATTGTAGGCGCCGAAGTAGCCGTGCCGGCGATCGAATCGGCTGAACTCGCCGTTAGGACGCCGCGCTTCGAGGATGGGACCGCCCGGTGGAGTGTCTCTTAGTTCCTGGGCCCGCCGCAGATATTCGGCCTTGCTGATGTTGCCGAACTCGGCGCCATGCTTGGCGAAATGCTCGTCAAGTTGCGCCCGCGAGCGGAATCCCGGCCCCGAAGCGTAGATCAGGAGCGCTAATAGCCAAAGGCCGATGAGCTTTGGAGCGCGCGGGAGCACCAGACCATTACATCACGCCAACGCTCCGCTACCAGTGCTTGGCCCAGTCTGGCGCTTCCATTCTGGAAGGTTTGTCGTTGCTTAGATTCGCCAACTCGCGCCATCGCAGCTCGTTACTCTTGCCTAGCTGTCCTGCTAGAACACGTCCGCCGACAGTCGCAACCAGCCGCCCGTTTTGATCCAGGTCCGCCCAGTGAGCCTCGAAGCTGGCGATAGGATCCGGGGATCCGCTCGAGGGTGGAGTGCGTACGCCTTACGGCTTCGCGACGGGCTGAAGTGGTACACGCCGCGCGACGTCCGCCAGCGAAGTCCGTTCATTGAATCGTGCGGCCAGATAATCGCGAGCGCTCGACAGGCGGGAATAATGCGGCATGCTAAGGAGTGGCCCACTTGCGCTGGATGGGCAGGCCAACCTTCTGCAGGACCGCTTCCACGTCTTTCTCGCTCAGGCGCGAAGCATCGTACTCCACCCGCAGCCGGTCGAGCGAAGGCGCCAGTTGCACCCGCTCGATGCCGTAATGGCTATGCACGTCGCCTATGGCCGACGCATCCTGATCCGTTAATGCGCGAACCAGATCGTATTCCAATTGAACCTTGGTCATTCTGAGTCCTCAGGATATCATTTACTCTTCAGTTTCCACTCAATCTGCCGGATCATCCCGAGCCAAATTTCCGCGTCGTGCCCGGCCAGCTCCAGCCTGCGAACCAGACGCCGGATCTTGGCGTCGGCTCCTTCGGTATGCATGTAACCCGACTTTTCCAAGACTCCGGTCAATAGCGCGGTCAACCGATCTAATTCCTCCGCGCTGGCCGCCTTCCGCTGGTCAGGCGTAGGGGGCACCGGATTGCGCACCAGCTCATACAGACACACTGCTACGGCCTGGCCAAGATTCATGGAGCCTTCGGTCCCGATGCGGAGCAGCCAATGGCAGTAGCTCATGTCTTCGTTGGACAAGCCAAACTTCTCGGAGCCGAACAGAAGCGCAACGGGCGCGGCAGCCAGGCGCTTGCGGAGCACTTTTCCAGCGTATTCAAGCGGCCGCAGCGTGTGCTGCAATTCGCGATGCCCTAGCGACGTGGTTCCCACCACCAGCCGGCAATCGGCAATGGCATCGGCGAGCGCCGGGTATTCCTGGGCCTCGAGAAGGATTTTGTGAGCGTGCACCGCCGAACGCGCTTCTTGAAAAGCTACGTGATAAGGATTCACCAGCCGAAGCCGCGCGAATCCGAAGTTGCTCATGGCCCGGGCCGCCGCACCGATGTTGAGCGGGTTCCTCGGCGCAACTAAGACTACCCGGAGGTTGTCGTGGAAATTATTGTTCCAGGTACGTGTAGCCGTTGAGGCCCTCTTCGTAGAATTTCAGCAGCCGCCCCGATTCCTCGTAGCCGATCTTTCCGTCGCGCAGCGCCATCTCTACGTCGCGGCGGAACTCTTCGAGCAGCATCTTGGAATTGAACTGGACATAATCCAGCACTTCGCGCACGGTGTCGCCGCGAATCACTGCATCCAGGATCACGTCGCCCGAAGGCCCCAGGCTCACATGCACTGCGTTCGTATCGCCGAACAGGTTGTGCAGGTCGCCCAGGATCTCCTGATACGCGCCCACCAGGAAGGCGCCCATCAGGTATGGATCGCCATTGAACGGATGGAGCGGCAGGGTACGTTTCACATCGCGCCGGTCGATGAACTGATCGATCTTTCCGTCGGAGTCGCATGAGATATCGCCCAGCACGCCGCTGCGCGTCGGCATTTCGTTCAAGCGATGAATCGGCATGATGGGGAAGAGCTGCTTCACGGCCCAACTGTCGGGCATGCTCTGGAAGAGCGAAAAATTGCAGAAATAGGTGTCGGACAGCATGCCGTCCAACCCTTCCAGCTCTTCAGGAAAATAATCCAGCTCCTTGGCCATGCGATGCACTCGCCGGCAGATGGCCCAATACAACGTCTCGGCCTGGCTGCGCTGCTTGAGCGGAAGATAGCCCAGGCTGAACAGGTTCAGCGCCGAATCCAGTGCCTGCTGCGCGTCGTGAAAACTTTCGAGCAGATTCTTCGAGCTCAGCGAGCGATAGGTTTCCTGTAGATCGATGAGCGGCTGCTCGGCGTCATCGGGTACCGGCGTAAAAGCATCCTCGCCGAATCCGCTTACACCCAGGACGTTGAACACCAGCACGCTGTGATAGGCAGCGATGGCGCGCCCGCTTTCGGACACGATGGTCGGATGCGCCACTTCGGCTTCGTCACACACGTTCTGAATGTGATACACAACGTCGTTGGCGTATTCCTGCAGCGTATAATTGACGCTCGATTCGAAATCGGTCTGTGAGCCGTCGTAATCGATTCCCAGCCCGCCGCCCACGTCCAGGTACTTCAGCCCGGCGCCGGCGCGCTTCAGCTCCACGTAAATGCGCGCGCCCTCCATCACCGCCGCCTTAATCTGCCGGATGTTGGTGATCTGGCTGCCCAGGTGGAAGTGCAACAGCTCCAGGCAATCCTCCATCCCGGCGGCCTTCATTTGATCCAGCGCCTGCAGGGCTTCGCTCACCGTCAGGCCAAACTTGGAGCGATAACCGCCGGACGATTTCCAGCGTCCCGACCCTTTGCTTGCGAGCTTCAATCGCAGCCCGATGGTAGGCCGCACTCCCACGCGCTGCGAATGCTTCAGGATCAGATCCAGTTCCGTATATTTTTCGACCACCGGGATGATCTGGCGGCCAATTTTCTTCGCCAGCATCACCATCTCGATGTATTCGTCATCTTTGAAGCCGTTGCAGATGATCGGTGTTTCGTTGTCGGCGACGGCTAAAACCGCGAGCAGTTCAGGCTTCGACCCGGCTTCCAGGCCAAAATGATACGGCCGCCCAAACTGGAACACCTCTTCCACCACCTGCCGCTGCTGGTTCACCTTAATGGGATAAACGCAGCGGTAATCGCCCTTGTAGTTGTGCTCGCTGATGGCGCCCTGGAACGCCTGATACATTTCGCCCAGACGGTGCTTGAGAATCTCGGCGAAGCGGATCAGGATTGGCAGCCCGATGCCGCGCAGCTCCAGTTTTTCGATCAGCTCACGCAGGTCGATGCCGCGGGCGGGCTCCTTGCTCGGATGCACCCACAGGTGTCCGTTCGCGCCGACGGAAAAATAGCCCTTGCCCCAACTGGCGACATCGTAGAGCTCGCTGGCGTCGGTGACGGTCCACCGCTCGGTTGGTTCGAAGACGGTGGCTTCACTGAGTTTCAATGCGCGGTTACCTCCGGAAAAATAGACCGTCTGAAATCAGACGCTAAAATTCAGTTTCCTGCGAATCGGCGTCCAGGGCAAGTAAATTCTTGAAGGGACGCGAGTTTGAACGTTGGGTTACGACGGATGTTGGCCGGCGTTGCCGTTGCCGGGGCGCTCATACCATTTCCGGACGATGTCAGTCAGGGCGTCGAGCTTATCAGCCACGCCAGCCAGCTTCTCGTCGGTATGCTTCTGGCTGTCAGCGAGAGCTAGAATCATTTCCGCCGCCTTCTGGATCGCCGTTTCCGCGCGCTCCAGCCGATCATTCATCAGCACCTGGGCAGTTAGCAAATGCCGCAGACTGTTGCTGAGGTGATCGAGGGTGGAATCGTCGGGATTGGAAGGGCCACTCATGTACGCCTATTGTACGCCGGTACCCAGGCTGAGCCCGTCTTTATGCGCCACCAACTCCGCCAGCGTAAACACATGTTCCAGCACGATGCCCTTCCCGCCCAGCATCTCGGTGGCCCCCTGCTGCCGGTCCACCAGACAGATCGCGCCTAACACGTGCATCCCGGCATCCTGAGCCTTGGCGATGGCCTGCCAGGTGGAGTCGCCCTTGGTGCAAACGTCGTCCAGGATCACTACCCGCTTGCCTTCCGTCGCCTCCAGCCCCTCCACGAACTTCTCGGTGCCGTGCTTCTTGGGCTCCTTGCGCACCACAAAAGCGTCGATGGATGGCCGGGCTTCCAGGCTCTCGCGCGCGATGGCAAACGCAATCGGATCGGCGCCCAAGGTCAGGCCGCCCACCGCCTGCGGACTCCAGCCGCGTTCGCGAATCTTTTGGAGAAACGCGCGGCCCACCAGCGGCATCGCTTCCGCGACCATGGTGGTCAGCTTTCCATCCACGTAAACCGTGCTCTTTTCGCCCGAGTGCAGGGTGAAATTTCCCGACGTGCTCAAAGACCGGCTGACCAGAATGTCCATCAGCCGGGAACGCTCGTTGTGATTGTCTGAGGCCATCAGTTCCCCACCAGGTACTGCTCCACGAACTCGGCTTGCGCAGCCGCCAGAAAGTCGCGATTCTTCTTCTTCGCGAATCCGTGCCCCTCGTCTTCGGCCACCAGCCACCAGACCGGAACGCCGTTCTTACGCAGCGCCTCAGTCATCTGCTGCCCTTCGGTCCACGGCACCCGAGGATCGTTGCGGCCAGCCACCACGAACATCGGCCTGGTGATCTTACGGGCGTTGTTCAAGGGCGAAATGGTCTCGAAGAAATCGCGCATCTTCGGATCGCGCTCGTCGCCGTACTCCACGCGCCGCAGGTCGCGCCGGTAGGCTTCCGTATGTTCCAGAAACGTTCGAAAATTGCTGATCCCCACTACCTCTATGGCGCAGCGCACGCGGTCGCTATAGTGCGTCATCACCGCTAGCGTCATGTAGCCGCCGTAGCTGCCGCCGGTGACCATGATGCGGCTCGCATCCAGCGCCGGCTGAGTCTTGATCCAATCCAACAGCGCGCCGATATCCTTCACCGAATCTTCGCGATGCATTCCGTTATCAAGATTGAGATACGTCTTGCCATACCCGGTTGATCCGCGGACGTTGGGATAGATGGTCACAATCCCCAGATCGCTCATATAGTAATTCGCCGCGCCCATATAGCCCGGCCGCGATTGGCCCTCCGGCCCACCGTGAATATTGATGATCACCGGGCGCGGTCCGGTGAAGCGCGCGTCAGCAGCATACATAAATCCGGAGATGCTGCGCCCATCGAAGGACTTCCAGTGAATCAACTGCGCGCTCGAGAACGTGCTCGCGTCCAGGCCGCCAGTTTCGCTATAAGTCCAACGCGTGAGTCGTGCGTCGACCAAATCCACCGAATACGCGTCACCAGGGCTGTGCGCCGATGAGACCGTGAAACCGATCTCATGTCCGGTGTCCCGCCATCGCAAACCATCCAGAACGCCTTCCGGTATGGCGGGCGTCGCGGCCTCTTTGTGCGACCCAGTGTCCCAGACATGCAGCTTTCCGAACCCGTCTTCATTGGTAAGAAACGCCACGTAACGGCCGTCGCGAGAAACCGAGAGTTGGTCCACGTCCCACTTGAGATCGGGCCGCACCGCCGTGGTTTTCTTCGATCCCAGATCAACGTACACAACCTGTGTGGTGTCGCTGCCCGCGTTCGATATGGCGTACACGCCCGGCCCGTTATTGGCAAATTGCGGGTTGAACCAACCCTGGTCCGCCGAGTCCGGGCCCAGTTTCTGCTTTTGACCGCTCGCCACATCCAGCAAATACACTTCACTGACCACCGCCGATTTCTCCAGCGTCAGCAACATTTGCTTACCGTCCGCCGACCAATCGCCGATCTCCCATCCCGGATCGTTGGTTTGCATCAGAATACGCGCCGAAGCCGGATTGTGCGGATCCTCAATCCAGATGTCGCCGTTCTGCCCATCCCGCGCCGTCGACGTGAAGGCGATGTACTTGCCATCGCGCGACCATATCGGCCCGGTGTTGCGCGTCCGCCCGCCCTTGGTCAGCAGCGTGATCTTGCCACTGTGCAAGTCGTCCAGGAAAAGCTGATAGAATTCTCCGCCGCCTTCGTCCTTGCGGAAAAGCATCTCACTCGAGTTGACCGGATTGTAGAGCGCCTCGGTCACGCGGTCAGGGAAAAATGTGAGCTGCTGGCGCGATCCGCCAGGCGTTCGGACGCGATGGATCTGCGGCACATCGCCGAAGCGCGTTGCGATCAGGATCTCGCGCGCGGACGGCGCCCAGTCCAGCAAGGAGACGTTGCGGGACTCGTTATAGCGACCGATGGCATCGTATACATCGTGGCGAATCGGCGGAAGCCCCTCCGGCTTCAGATTCGACGGCGTCGGAAGATTGGGACCGGCGGCGAACAGCACGCCAGCGACGAGAGACACACTCAGAAGGAACGGGCGCATAGCAACGATTGTAGCGAGCGGCGGCTATTTCAGCAGCGCGGGAAGCTGCGGTACCTGCGCGTTGGCCGGCAGAATCGGTGTGCGCGCCACGTTCAACACCATCGCGAGCATCGCGTAGTAACCATTCAGGGCCGTGATGCTCACTACGCCCGGCTCGCCGAATTTCTTCACCGCCCGGTCATACGTGGCGTCGCTGACGCTCTTGTTGTGCTCCAGTTCGCTCCAGAAATCGTAGACGATTTCTTCGTCTTCCAGCATTCCCGCTGGACGCCGCCCCTGGGCGATGGCATTGACGGTCTCCTGCTTCAAACCGGCCTTCAGGGCGCGCTCATAATGCGCCGTCCACTCGAATTGCTGCGACCAATCCCGCGCCGCCAGCAGAATGACCAATTCCGTCAACTTCGTTCCCAGCACGCTTTCGTTCCGAAAATAGGTGGCCATTGCGACCGCCTGTTCCGCCAATTTCGGCTCACGCAGCAGGGCAAGAAACGGGCCGCCCACTCCAAAGGACCCGCCCTGCATCTGGGCCACGGCCTTCTTCTGCGCGTCGGACAGCTTATCGGCCGGAATCATGGGTAATCGTTCCTGGGCCGATGTGACGCACACGAAACAGATGCTTCCGATCAGTGAAAGAGCCAGTCTATGCGCCATAAATAAATCCTTCACACTCGAAAAGAATCCGCGCGCCAAGTCACAATCGCCTGCTTAATGTCCTTGGGCTGCATATTCTGCGCCAGCACCTTCGAGACCAGCGCCGGCACCTCACCGTCTGAAGCAAAGCGGAGCGCGATCAATTGCGACTCGGTCAGTTCGATGATGCGCGAGCTCAAGTCCGCCGACAACAGCGCCTGCAATCGCAGCCGTTCTTCCAGCCGGATCAGCCGGTCCTGCACCCGCAACGCGTTGGTCCGAATCAGGAACACGGCCATGAAGAACAATATGCCAAACAGCAGCAGTATCCAAGCCTGGAATTGCCCATAGTGCCGGACAACGTTGACGATGGTGAAGATCAGCAGCAGCGCCGAACCTGGAGCCAGGAAATAGTGAAACGGCGGATGAAACCGCGTATGATTCGCGAAAGTCTGTGGCGTTTTCTCAGCCATTGGTCCCTCCCTGCGAACAAAGCGCAAGACGGCATGTTTCTTTGACTTTGCTTTGTATCGCTTTGTATCATCATACTTCCAACACGGTTGCATGCAGGAATTTTCCCGATGGTCCTCGTGGACAAGAAACAAGGAGAGGTAGCGATGAAGCTTCCATCGAAACGACTCGTGATCTATAGCAGTGCTGTGGCATTGCTGGGCGCCGCGGTGCCCTTCGGAGGTGCAGCCTTGGCGCAGGCCAAGCCGCAAATGGCCGACGACGTTTTCAAGAACATAAAAGTGCTGAAAGGTTTGACTGTCGACGAGTTCATGGGAACCATGGGCCTGTTCTCAGCCGCTTTGAACGTCTGCTGTGGCGACTGCCACATCGGCGCCGGCGGCTCCAATCCGCAATGGGATAAGGACCCTCCACGGAAACTGGTGGCGCGCCACATGGTGGAAGTGATGAACAAGGTCAATAAGGACAACTTCGGTGGCCGCCAGGTGGTGACTTGCTGGACTTGCCATCGCGGCACCACGCCGCCTGCGACCACGCCATCCATCGATGCCATTTACAGCGATCCGGTTCCCATGCCGCCCGACTTTCTCCCGCAGGCTTCCGCTGGCGCCGTGGTGCCTTCCGTAGATGTGATTTTCCAGAAATACATCCAGGCTTTGGGCGGAGACTCCGCGCTCGCGAAGCTGACCAGCTACGCCGGTACGGGAACCAGCACCACCTTCGGAGCCGACCAGATCAACAAGGCCGAGATCTTTGCGAAAGGGCCGGACAAATACGTCACGATCGTCCATCAAAAGGAAGGGGACATGGTCCGAACTTATGATGGCCGCGATGCGTGGGTTGTTTTGCCCCTCACGGTGACGGGCGAGTATCAACTGACGGGCAGCGCGGCGGAAGGCGGCAAGCTCGACGGCGAACTGGCGTTTCCTGGCAACATCAAGACGTTCTTCAATACCTGGCGAGTGAGCTATCCGGCCAATATCGATGGTCACGACGTCAACGTCGTCCAGGGCAGCGGTCCGCTGGGTTTTATAGCAACTTTTTATTTCGACAAGCAAACCAATCTGTTGCTGCGGATGGTCCGCTACGCCAATTCAGCCGTGGGCCGCGTCCCTACGCAAATCGATTTCTCCGACTATCGCCCGGTGGCGGGCGTAATGATGCCCTTCAAACGGACCTACGGATGGGTGAGCGGCCGCGAGGAGTACACGCTGACCGACATAAAGCCGAACGTAGCCGTGGACGACGCGAAGTTCGTGAAACCACCCACGCCGCCGAAATAGACGCGACCAATCATCGCGCGGGCAGAGCCAATGCCGTGGGGTGCTTGGGCTGATAGAGGCCGACGACGCCTCCACCGGGAAGCTGGATCCTGGTGATCGACCCCCACCGTTCTTCGTGCACTTCGGAGCACTGGACGCCCTTTTCTCCGAGAGCGGAAATCTCGGCTTTTAGATCGTCACACAGCAAATAAAGTTCGTGCCGGCCATTCTCCTCGGCGGGATGAACCGCCGCTTCAGAGGGAGGCAGCGCAAAGATCAACCAGCCATGGCCGGCGTCGACGGATGAAAATCCAAGAACGTCGCGTAAAAATGCACGATCGGCAGCCGCGTCCTGGCTGTATACGATCACATGCGCGCCAAAGATCATGAGCTCCGTGTCCTTTCTCGCTCCGACGATCTTCCCATAGGCTGCATCACCTGGTGTAACTCGCGGGGCCTTCGAAGGCGCGAGGGCGGAGAATCGGTTGAATTCATTGCCCCAAATGTGCTACGGTAACTGCTTTGGGACACCAGTTTTGGGGCGTGCTGTAGGTATCGGAAGGCGCCTTCTCGCAGTCTGTAAGTTCCCTTCTTAAAATAATGGAATCGACGTTACACGACCTGGGTCAACTCCTGCTAAAAGCGATCCCGACGCTTTTCCTTTTGTTGGTCGTTCATTTGTACCTGAAGCAGATGTTCTTTCGCCCCATGGCGGATGTACTGGCCAAGCGTCGTGCCGCTACCGAAGGGCTGCGCGAATCGGCCGACGCGATGCGCGCCAAAGCGGGCGAACAAACCAAGTCCATCGAAGATCAGTTGCGCCAGGCGCGCGAATCCATCTATCAGGAGCAGGAAGAGGCCCGCCGTGGTTGGATAACAGATCAAAGCGCTCAATTAGACCAAGCCCGGCAACAAGGCCGCGATCTCATGCAGCAATCCAAATTTCAACTCGACGACGAAGCGGCTGTTGCGAAAAACCAGTTGGCTGAAACGTCCGACGCGCTCGCCGATCAGATCGCGAATGCATTGCTCGAAGGGAAGGCGGCCTGATGCGTAGAGCAACTCTCACCATCGCGCTCGGCCTGGCGTTTGCGTGCTACGCGTTGCCGCAGGAAGCGCCCTCCAAGACAGCCGCCAACGAAGGCCAGCAAAGCGACGGCATGATCTGGTGGAAGATAGCCAACTTTGCGATTCTGGCCGCGGGGCTCGGATACCTGATCGGCAAGAACGTTCCGCCGCTGTTTCGAAAACAATCCGACGAAATCAAGAGCGCGCTGGCTGAGGCCGCCAAGATTAAGCATGAAGCCGCGGCGTACGTATCGAGCGTGGAGGCGAGGCTGGCCAACCTGCAAAAAGAAATACAGCAGCTGCGCGAAACGGCCCACGCTGAAATGACTGCCGAAAGCGAGCGCGTACGGCGCGAGACCGAGCATCACCTGCAAAGAATCCGGGAGCAATCCGTGCAGGAAGTGGCGCTGATGACGCGCGGCGCCAAGGACGGGCTGCGCAAATACGCCGCGGAACTGGCAATCGGCTTGGCCGAGCAGCGCATTCGTTCGCGCATGAATCCAGCCACGCAGGAAAAGCTCGCGAACGGATTCTTGAGCGATTTGCACCGGCGGACGGCGAACTGACATGGCCTCCGCCGTCGCCAACCGCTACGCTCACGCCCTGGTCGATATTGTCATGGCGCCCGGCTCACCCTTGAAGCCGGAAGACGCTGTTACTCAACTGGCCGCGATCCAAGCCATCATTCACGAATCGCCCGAACTGCAAATAGCGTTAGCGACACCCGCCATTCAAAATTCGCGCAAGCGCGCCGTTATGGCCAAATTGTTGGAGCGAACCGGCGGATCGCCTCTGATCCGGAACTTCGTGTACGTGGTCATCGATCATCGCCGCATCGGCGTAATCGGCGAGATTCGGGAAGCCTTCGAACTGCAACTCGACGAACGCCTTGGTTTCGTGCGCGCGGAGGTATCGTCGGCCGCGCCACTCAATGCACCGCTGAGTGCGGGCCTGGAAGCGGAGCTCTCGAGGCTGACGGGGAAGCGCATGCGCCTGCGATTTGACGTGGATCCGGCGCTGCTCGGCGGTGTGGTCGCGCGCATCGGATCGACGGTGTACGACGGGTCAGTCCGCGGCGAGTTAAGGGAATTGGGGAAGAAGTTGGCCTCTCAATAGGGCGGCCGAAATAGGGGATGAAATTGATTTATGGCTCAGATCCAAGCTGATGAAATCGCGCGCCTGCTGCGTGGCGAAATTGAGCACTACGAAAAGGCAGTCAGTGTCTCGGAAACCGGATCGGTGATCTCGGTGGGCGACGGTATCGCCCGTGTTTACGGCCTCGAGAACGTTATGTCCGGCGAGATGGTGGAATTCCCGCACGGCGTCACCGGCATCGCTCTCAATCTGGAAGAGGACCAGGTGGGAACCGTGCTGCTGGGCGAATATCAGGAGATCAAGGAAGGCGACGAAGTCCGCCGCACCGGCAAAATCATGTCCGTTCCGGTGGGTGAGGCGTTGGTGGGCCGCGTGGTGAACGGGCTGGGCGCGCCCATCGATGGCAAAGGACCCATCGCAACCAGCGAGACGCGGCCGGTGGAAGCCATCGCTCCGGGCGTGGTGGACCGCCGCTCGGTGAAAGAGCCGCTGCAAACCGGCGTTAAAGCCATCGACTCCATGATTCCGATCGGCCGCGGCCAGCGCGAGCTGATCATCGGCGACCGTCAGACCGGCAAAACCGCCGTCGCGCTGGACACCATCATCAATCAGAAGGGCGGCGACGTGATTTGCATCTACGTCGCTATCGGCCAGAAGCGCTCTACCGTCGCGCAGGTGGTGAAGACGCTGGAAGATTATGGCGCCATGGACTACACCATCGTGGTGGCCGCCACCGCTTCCGATCCAGCGCCGATGCAATACATCGCGCCCTACGCCGGATGCGCGATGGGCGAGTTTTTCCGCGACTCTAAGCGCCATGCGCTCTGCATCTACGACGATCTTTCCAAGCACGCCGCGGCGTATCGCGAAATTTCGCTGCTACTGCGCCGTCCTCCTGGACGCGAAGCCTATCCCGGCGATGTGTTTTACCTCCACAGCCGGTTGCTCGAGCGCGCCGCCAAGTTGAACGACGAAAAGGGCGGTGGATCGCTGACCGCTCTGCCTATCATTGAAACGCAGGCCGGAGACATTTCCGCTTATATTCCGACCAACGTGATTTCCATTACCGACGGCCAGATCTTCCTGCTGGCCGATCTGTTCAACTCCGACGTGCGTCCCGCCATCGACGTCGGCCTCTCGGTGAGCCGCGTGGGCGGAAGCGCCCAGATCAAGGCTATGCGGCAGGTGGCCGGCTCCCTGCGCCTGGATCTGGCGCAATATCGCGAGCTGGCGGCCTTCGCGCTGTTCGGCTCCGAGCTCGACAAAGCGTCGCAACAGCAGTTGGGTCGCGGCAAGCGGTTGATCGAAATCTTGAAGCAACCGCAATATAAACCGGTGCCAGTGGAAAAGCAGGTGGTGATCGTCTTCGCCGGTACCAGCGGCATGCTGGACGACCTGGCTGTCGAGCAGATCCGTCCTTTCGAAGCCGAATTGAATCGTTTTCTGGACTCCTCCCAGACCGCGCTGCTGCAGGAAATCCGCGAGAAGAAAGCCCTGGACGACCAGCTGAAGGCCAAACTGAACACCGTTCTCAAGGAGTTCAAGGCGCGCTTCGTTGCCCAGCATAAAGAGGCCCTCGTCACGGCTTAGCCCATGCCCAGCCTGATCGATTTACGCCGGCGCATTCGCTCGGTAAAGAACACGCAGCAGATCACCAAGGCCATGAAAGTGGTGTCGGCGGCGAAGCTGCGGCGCGCGCAGGATCGCGTGATCGCGGCTCGTCCTTATGCCCAGATCATCCAGCGCATGCTGTCAAATGTGGCGCAAGCCGCGGCCGAGCAGCACGCCGATGAGGAGCTGGAGCTGCTGGCTCGCCGGCCCGAGAAGCGGATTCTACTGCTAGTGATCACCGCCGACCGCGGTCTGGCCGGGGCATTCAACTCCAACGTCATCCGCCTGGCGCAAAAGTTTATCGCCGAGCATCGCGAGGCCGAGATCCGCCTGGAGCTGATCGGGCGCAAAGGCCGCGATTTCTTCAAGCGCCGGCACTCCAATATCTCGGGCGAATACACCACTCTCTTTCAGAAAGCGCCGCGCTACGAAGACGCGCTGGAGATCGCGCGCAAGGTGATGGACATGTTCCAGAAGGCGGAAATCGACGCCGTCTACCTGGTGGTGAACAATTTCAAGAGCATGATGGCGTCGCTGCTGGTCACCAGCCGTCTGCTGCCCGTTGAGCTTCCCGAAAAGCAGGAGCAGATCGACTATATCTATGAGCAACCGCCCGGTGAGTTGCTGGCGGCGCTCTTGCCGCGCTACATCGAATCGCAGATCTATCGCGCGATGCTCGAGTCCGACGCAGCGCAACACGCGGCCCGCATGACGGCCATGGAAGCGGCCAGCTCCAACGCCAGCGACGTCATCAGTTCGTTGACGCTGAAAATGAACCGGGTGCGGCAGGCCAGTATTACCAGAGAAATCATTGAAATCGTGAGCGGCGCCGCGGCATTGGATTAATCCGCCGCTCAAACCAAAGAGGTATTTATGGCAACTACAACAGCAACGCAGGTGGTAGGCAAGGTCATCCAAATTTCCGGCCCAGCCATCGACATTCAGTTTCCCGAGCACCAGATTCCCGTCATCAACACGGCCATCCACATCACCAGCGAGGGCTTTGCCACTTCCGTCCCGATCGACGTGATGGTGGAAGTAGCGCAGCATATCGGCGAAGGCCGCGTCCGAACCATCGCGCTGCAGCCCACCGACGGCATGGTGCGCGGGATGAAGGCGGTCAGCCTGGGCCACGGCGTGGAAGTTCCGGTGGGAAATGAAACCCTGGGCCGCGTCATGAACGTCATCGGTGAGCCGGTGGACAACATGGGTCCGGTGAATACCGCGCAGAAGTGGCCCATTCATCGCGAGGCTCCGGCCTTCGACGAGCAGGCCACTGAACTGCAGATGTTTGAGAGCGGCATCAAGGTGATCGATCTTCTGGAACCGTACCTGCGCGGTGGAAAAATCGGGTTGTTCGGAGGCGCGGGCGTGGGTAAGACCGTCGTCATCATGGAGCTGATCAACAACATCGCTCTGAAACATGGCGGCGTGTCGGTGTTTTCGGGTGTGGGTGAGCGAACGCGCGAGGGAAACGACTTATGGAATGAAATGCAGGAGTCGGGCGTGCTCGATCCGCACGATTTCACCAAGTCCAAGGTCGCGCTCATCTATGGCCAGATGACCGAGCCGCCCGGAGCGCGCCTGCGCGTGGGTCTCACCGGTCTTACCGTCGCTGAATATTTCCGCGACGAAGGCGGGCAAGACGTGCTGTTGTTCATTGACAATATTTTCCGCTTCACGCAGGCTGGTTCGGAAGTTTCGGCGCTGCTGGGCCGCATGCCGTCGGCGGTGGGCTATCAACCCAACCTGGCCACAGAAATGGGCGAGTTGCAGGAGCGCATTACCTCCACCAAGAAGGGCTCCATCACGTCTGTGCAGGCCATTTATGTGCCCGCCGACGACTATACCGATCCCGCTCCGGCCACCACCTTCGCCCACCTCGACGCCACCACCAACCTGACGCGCAGCCTGGTGGAGCAGGGCATCTACCCGGCCGTCGATCCGCTGGCCTCCAGCTCACGCATTCTCGATCCGCGCATCGTGGGCGAGGAGCACTACAACGTAGCGCAGCAAGTGAAGCAGATCCTGCAGCGCTATAAGGACCTGCAGGATATCATCGCCATTTTGGGCATCGACGAGCTCTCTGATGACGACAAACAAACTGTCGCACGCGCCCGCAAGATTCAGAAGTTCCTGTCGCAGCCCTTCCATGTAGCCGAGCAATTCACCGGCATCAAGGGCAAGTATGTATCGCTGGCGGATACCGTTCGCAGCTTCAAGGAAGTGGTGGAAGGCAAGCATGACGACCTTCCCGAACAAGCCTTCTACATGCAGGGCGACATAGAAGACGTGAAGAAGAAAGCCGAAGAGCTGAAGAAGGCTTGATCGATGGCGGACACGTTCGATATCGAAATCGCCACACCGGAGCGTCTGCTGGCGCGCGAGAAAGCGGTGCGCTCGCAGATTCCAGCCCAGGACGGCTATATCGGCGTGCTGCCGGATCACGCGCCGCTGCTTTCCCAACTCGGTATCGGCGCCCTGACTTACACCACTCCCGAAGATCATCGCTTCAGCATCGCCATCTGCGGCGGTTTCCTAGAGATTAACGACAACGTCGTGCGGGTGCTCACCGATGTAGCCGAAAGAGGGCATGAGATCGATGTCTCCAAAGCGGAGAAGGATCTGAAACAGGCTCAAGACGCCATGGTCAATCCCGCCCTGGGCATCGACATCGCCTCGGCTCTGATCGCCGCCCGCCACGCCCAGGCCCGCGTCGACGCGGCGCGTAAAGAAGCCGCCAAGGAAGAATAACGGTCCCCTTCGGATAGAATAGAGGTGAGCGAAAATGTTTCGCGCCATCTTTTATCTGCTTGTCACGGTGGTAGTGATTACCGTGGTGAGGAGCATCGTCGGAATCGTCCTCAAGGGATTCGCGGAAGCGATGAAGTCCGGTTCCGCACCGGGCACGCCCCCGCAGCCCTCTAACCAAATCCCGCTCACGGGCGAGTTCAAGAAAGATCCGGTCTGTGGAACCTATATCGCCGCAGCCACTTCGGTTAAGAAGACAGTCGCGGGCCAGACCATTCACTTCTGCTCCCAGGACTGCCGGGATAAGTACGTTGCTACGGTGGCTCGCTAGTCTGGCCATCGCACTTTCCCCGGCTCTCGCCCAGCCGGCCTTCTACAAAGACGTTCTTCCCATCCTGCAGCAGCACTGCCAGGAATGCCACCGCCCGGGCGAAATCGCCCCTATGCCGTTTCTCACTTATGCCGAAACCCGCCCCTGGGCCAAAGCCATTCGCGAACAAACCATCGCGCGCAAGATGCCTCCGTGGTTCGCGGATCCAATGTATGGGCACTTCGCAAATGACCGCTCTCTCTCCGAAGCGCAGATCGACACGCTCGCGTCGTGGGCCAACTCCGGCGCTCCCCTGGGCGACCCGAAAGACGCTCCGCCTGCTCGCCACTGGCCGCAAGGCTGGAATATTGGAACGCCCGACGAAGTTTTTGAGATGCCCAGCGCATTCGCTCTTCCCGCCAAGGGCGCCGTGGATTATCAGTACGTGATTCTACCCACCCGCTTCACTGAAGACCGCTGGATCCAAAAAGTGGAAGTGCGCCCCAGCAATCGCTCCACGGTGCACCACGCAGTGGTCTACGTTCGCGAGCCAGGATCGAAATGGCTGCAAGGCTCGCCGAGCGGAACACCCTTCTCCGTGCCGCTGGCGAAGGGTTTCACCACCAGCGACCTGTTGATGGTTTACACGCCGGGCAATTCGTTCGACGAGTGGAAGCCGGGCATCGCCAAGCGCATCCAAGCGGGATCGGATCTGGTTCTCCAGATGCATTACACGGTGACGGGCACGGCCACTGAGGATCGCACGCGCATCGGCATCGTGTTTGCCAAAGAGCCGCCCAAGCAAGCCGTGCTGTCGCTACAAATGAGTAACGACCATTTTGTGATTCCACCGGGCGATCCCAACTATCGCGTCCTGGTCTCGGGCACCTTGCCGAACGACGCACTGCTGATCAGCATGTTCCCGCACATGCACCTGCGCGGCAAAGCCTTCGAGTATCTCATGCCCGGGCCCAACGGGCATGTGGAGACGCTGCTCAAAGTGAACCACTACGATTTTCATTGGCAGCTCAATTACCGCCTGGCCGAACCGCGCCTCCTCAAGGCGGGCACTCGTCTCACCTGGGTTGGTTACTTCGACAACTCGCCGAATAATCCGTCCAATCCCGACCCTACGGCCGAAGTTCGCTACGGCGAACAAAGCTGGGAAGAGATGATGATTGGCTTTTTCGATGTGGTGGTGGATCGAAGAATCGACAAGCAGAAGTTCTTCGAACGCGCGCCATCCGCAGCCGCTATCACCGTTAGCAAATAAAACAATTACAAAAAAGCTTGTCGGCGTCCCCCCTGGGCAGTAAACTGGAGCTTCGGCGCTCTTATGTGGGGAAAACAAAACGACGGACAAATGATTCAGAGCCCTCCGGCTCAACCGGTTCAACCCGCGCAGCCAGCTCCGGCTGTTGCGCCGGTAATCCATCAACAACGTCAGGCGCCGGCGCCTGCTCCAACTCCAACCGTGTTTGGAAGGTCCATGAAGATCATCGGCGAGGTAACCAGCGATGAAGAGCTTTACCTGGACGGCGATCTGGATGGCAAACTGAACCTCAGCAATCGCTTAACGATAGGGCCGAACAGCAAGGTGAACGCGAATATCAAGGCCCAGGAAATCATCGTCTTCGGCACCATCAAGGGCAACGTCGAGTCGGAGAGCCGCGTTTCGCTACGCACGGGCGCTTCCATCGTCGGCGATATCAAGACCGCGGGCATCGTCATCGAAGACGGGGCATATTTCAAAGGTGGTATAGATATCTCCCGCAACGGCGAAACGAAAGCGTCACCTAAGGCGCAGAGCGCATCCGCCGGCCAAAAGCGTTAGAGTTGCAACGATTTCCCGTTCTCAACGTCTAAGTAGATGAGGCCGCACCCTGAGCGATCAGGAACATGTGACCGGGCCCGTTTTGAGCGAGCCAGAGGCGTTCCGTTGGAAGGCGGGCGCCTCTCTTAGTTTCCCGCCACGTTTTTCATCTTGTTCTCGATGCGCTTGCGCAGCATCCGCTCAGGTTTGAGATCGAGCGCCGATTGATAAGCCATCCGGGCTTCCGCTGCATGTTGCCGCGCCGCTTCCAGATCGCCGATACGTTCGAATAGCGCCGGATCCTGCGCATTCTGTTTGGTCACCTGACGCAGCTGGTCGAGCGCGCCGTCGCGATCGTTGGTCTTCGCCAAAACATCCGCGAGCGCAAGGCGAGCCGCCACGTAATCCGGCTTGGCTTCGAGAACCTTGCGATATTCCTCAGCGGCTGCGGCATTGTCACCCTGATCGGCGAGCGCTGCGGCCAGGCTGAGACGCGACGGCAGATAATCCGGCGATAGCTTGAGGTTCTCGCGCCACAGATCGATGGCTTCCTTCTCGTGTCCCTTCTGGTCCTCCAGCAACAGCGCCAGGTTGTGCCGCGCGGGCAACAAGCTCGCATTCTTCTGCAAAGCCTGCCGATAAAGCTGCTCGGCTTCCGTTCGCTTGCCTTCGGAAGCCTTCAAAGTGCCCAGCGCGTTATAAGGCTCGGCGGAGTCAGGCGCCAGCATCTCGGCCTTCCTATAAGCGGTTTCTGCGTCCTTGCGTCGATTCAGGCGCTGATAAACCAGACCCAGGTTGTACGGCAAGTAACTATACTGCGGCGTCAGCCGGATGGCCTCCTGGTAGGCGCGGATGGCCGACCGAAAGTCGCCGGTCTCCACATAAGCCAGCGCGACGTTGTGCAACGGATACGACCAGTGCTGTGCGCGCCGCACCGCATCGCGAAACGCCGGGATAGCTTTGTCGTACTGCGCTTGCTCCAGATATGCGATGCCCAACGCGTTGAATCCATACGCGGCGCCCGGGTCGATGCGCACCGCTTCTTCCAGCAGATTGGCCGCTTCGGGAAATTTCTTGTCGAACAACAGCGCGCGACCCTGGAAGAAATCCTGGCGGCCCTCCAGAAACAGAGACTCCCCGGTCAAGGTGCGCGCGGCATCCATATAGCGCGCCCCGCTCTGAAATTCGTCGCGCGATTGCGGCGTCTGGTCGCCCGCCAGATAGCGCAGCAACACCTGCTGGCCCTTGTTCTCTAAAGCCACTCGAAGCTGATTCTCGCGCTCTTGAAATTGCTCCGGTGTGACGGCCGCCTTTACGTCCCCGAGCGCGGTAAACGCGTTGTTCGGATCGGCGGGCAAGATACGCCCTCCATCGATGGCCGACGTGAAGCGATCCACCGCGGCTTGCGCACCGGATGCTGATTGCGGCGCACCGGCCAGATACAAAGGGCCACCATCGCGGGAATCCATCAGTACACGCCACTGCGCTACGTCTATACCTGGCTTGCGGGTGTCCGAAAGCCGCATCATGTTATCGTAGGTGCCGAACTCGCGCGGATGCTGTTTGTTCGCGGTCGCCATGGGAACCTGATCGCTGACGTATTTGATCAGCTCATCGGCATCCACCACACCGTCATGGTTTTGGTCGGCAGCGCCTTCCAGCCCCTTGATCACGAAATAGCTGAAGACGCCGTGTCCGCCGCCAAACTCCGGCCCTTCGAGCGAAACCTCGCGTGGGCGGCTGGCCAGCAATCCGAAAAGATCGCCCTGGACGTCGCCGAGTTGCTGGACGTTGGAAGCAACCGTGGTGTTGTGAATGGTCCCGATCGTCCCCGCCTTGCATACATCGACGAATAGCAGCACACGGCCCACCTTGGTGAGCTGCGTTTCAAACAACGATTGCAGTTCATCCATGCCGAGTGCGGTGCTCTTCAAATCCTGAGGATCGGAATCGTAAGTAAGAATCGATGCGTTCTTCCCATCCGCGATCCCGTGCCCGGCGATCAGGATCACCACCGTATCGTTCTTCCCGGCGCGTCGCTTCAGAAAATCCTGGAAGCCGTTCCGCACCGCCGCGGTGGTAGCCTTATCGTCCGTCAGCAGCAGGACGTTCGCGGCCGGCACGCTTCCGCCCAGCGGACTTTCGAGGAGCCTAGAGAACACGCTCGCGTCCGCGTCGGCGAACTGCAGCGACAACTCCGGCTTGGCATATTTGGAGATGCCCACCAGCAGAGCATAAGTCTGTCCGCCGGCTTCCGCCGCAGCCGTTGCAGCGGACACCTGATCCGCCAGGGCCTGCTCCAGGTCGAAGATCTTGCTCTTCACCCACACCGCGTCCGGCCACTGCTCACGCAGCTTGTAATACGCGGCCAGCGCATTGGCCGTCAGCTTGTGGTTTTCAAAAATGGTGGCTTCGGTCACCAGCGCGGCTTGATCCTTTGGATTCGCCGTTAGCGCCGTTTCATAGGGAGCAAGCTCGGCCTGCACATCGGCGGCCAGCTTGTCATAGGGCGTCGGCGCAACCTCAGGCTTATTCGACCCCCGCGTCATGCTAACCCCGTAGTGCTGCTGGCTGGCGGCTGCCACACGCAAGGTTTGCGGCAAAGTGCACGCGCGCGCCGGCTGCTCGGTGATCTTGCCCGACCGCACCTTGGGGGCTTTCGCATCCAACCGGACTTCACCCAAAGGCGTCAGCGTGTCCAGCGCCTTACCAGGACAAAACAGGAACGATGCCGGACCACCCTCTGTCCTCAGCCCATCGCCCGCGAAGAGCAGATCGCCAGGCCGCGCCGCCAGTGGCGTTTCCGTGTCGGCCCGCAGCAGCTTACTGCCCGTAGCCGAAAGAACTAATCCGACGGGTTCCTCCTTCGCATCACCACGTAAGAGGCCAGCAAATATTATGAGAATTGTGGCGCACGCACTCATGCGTGCCGCGTTCACACTCATGTGAACGCCCTTATGCATTCACGGCGGCCTTCACCACCAGCGAGGTCACCGTATACAAATCGATCGGCAAAGCTTTGCCCCGCACCGGCGCTTGCCCCAAATGCGACGTTTCCACCAGGCTCCCTAGCCTGGCTTGCGTGGTTCCCGTCATCAACAGCTTCGTATGATGCTCCTTGTTCAGGCTCTCCAGCCGGGACGCCAGGTTCACGGTGTCGCCCAAAACCGTGTACTCCATTTTATCGGCGGAACCGACGTTTCCCACTACGGCTGGGCCAGTGTGGATGCCGGCGCCAGTCTCAAAGCGGCTGCGAGCCGTTACCATGCGGGTGGCGCAACGCACCGCCCGCAGCGCATGATCGCCCCGCTCGGCGCCTTCATCATCGTCCGAAAACACGGCCAAAATACCGTCGCCGATGAATTTGTTGACATGCCCCCGGTACACCACGATAATCCCCACCATTATCGCCATGTATTCGTTCAGCAACTGCACCACCACTTCCGGCCCTTGTTCTTCGCTCACCTGCTCGGTGAAAGCGGTGAAGCCTCGAATATCGGTGAACAGGATGGTCACTTCCATGCGCTTGCCCGACAAAGCAATCGAATCGGACTCCTCGAGCGACGACGCCAGTTGTTTGCCCACAAACAGCGATACCGCGCGATGAAACAGATTGCCGCGCGTTTCCTCGGTGGCCCAGCGATACACCAGCGAAGCGATCAAGCCCAACAAGGTCGCCAGCAATACTTCGGAGGTCGAAAGAATGAAACCTTGTTCGAACAGTAAGTGAGTGGCGATCAAAATCGCAGCCACTTCGAGCAACACCAGACTGACCGCCCGGCTGGCCACGAACGAGGTGACGGCCAATACGGCCAGCGTGGTAGACAACAACAGCGCCAGCACCAGCGTCCATTGCGGCGCGGGCGCCAAGTAACTCTGCGTTAATAAAGTCCGCACGGTGTTGGCATGGATCTCGACGCCCGGGGTCAGCCAGTCGGTCCCGTTGAAGAGCGTGAAAAAAGGCGTGTCCCGGCGGTCCTCCAGTAAGTCAGTGCCCACCAGCACGATTTTTCCGTTCACCCATTTCCGAAGCTGATCCATTTTTCCGTCTTTGGCGGCTTTCTCGAAATCGGCCAACGAAACACTCGGGAATGTATGGGGCGGCCCGGCATAGTTAATGGCGATGCTGCGATCGGCGGCAATCGGAATGATGTGTCCTTGAAAAACCAGCTTGCCCTGCTGCCATTCCGCGTCGCTCCCAGCGTACTTCTCCGCGATGCGCAAAGCCAGTGAATGCCCGGTTCCAGGCGGCGCCTCAATCAATTCCTGCCTGCGCACGAAATCGTCCGCATCGGATGTTAGATTCGCGAACCCGGCCAGGCCCAAGGCCGCCGACAGCATGTTGATCGGTATGCGCTGAGCTTCCGGGTTGCTATTGAGCTCGGTGGCATAGGCGCACACCACGGGAACCGGCGACGTACTGACGGCCTCGCCCAGCAATCGGTCATAGTCGGGCTCATACTTGTCAACGGGTGCGCCAAATGCGAGATCTAGGCCGATCACCTTAGCGCCCGCTTGCCCCGCCGCTCGGATCACGTTGGCGTAGTGCTGATGCCAGAAATCCCTCAGCTCGGGAAATGCAATCAGGGTCTTCTGATCCGCCAGCAGAAGGACGATGTTAGAGATTACGGGGCGCCGGCCGAGCCAATAGCGCACCACAAAATGCGCATCATAGGCCTTAAGGTTGAGAATCTGAAAGAAGCGGACATTGCTGAGCAGGGACGCGCCCAACGCGCTGCCTACCGCCAGAACGGCGCAGAGGGCCCAGTGCCTCCACTTCTTCTTCATGGTAACCTGCATCTTACTACGTCATTACGGCCATCACTCTTTAGAGCCTTCCTGCTCTTTCTGCTGTACGCTGCGGCCGCTACCAGCCAAACCACCCAGGGGCTGATTTCCGGCCAATTGCTGGATTCGGTAACCGGCCGTCCCATCCCGGCGGCCAGCGTCCTGTTTTCGAGCGCCGTTACCAACCTGGCCGGCGCGTCAGCGAGCGACGCATCCGGTTATTACTACTTGCCGCTGTTGTCGCCGGGGATCTATCAGATTCGTGTGACGGCCGCCGCCTATCAATCGCAAGAAGTGCAGGAGCTGGAGTTGACCGTGGCGGCGCGCATCGAGCTCGATTTCCGGCTGCGCCCGCTCAGCGACGTCTGGGAATCGGGCGAATACAAGAGCGTCTTTCTCCCAGGACAAAAGACCATCGTCACGTTTTATGGTCCGGACGTCGATCCCAGCAAGTCGGGATCGTTCGAGGCGCAGAAGGGAAAGACGCAGCCGCTGGAATCCACTGTATCGGAAGTGATCGATTCCGATGAAATCAACAATCTGCCGCTCGAAGGCCGCGACGTTTATTCGCTCTTAGCAACGCAGCCGGGCGTCACTTCGGATTCGGCTGCCGGCCGAGGCCTGGGGCTTTCGGTGAACGGCCAGCGTCCTTCGTCGTCTAATTATTTGCTGGATGGTCTCGAGAACAACAACTATCTGATCACCGGGCCGCTGGCGACCGTCGCGCCCGAAGCGATTCAGGAATACCGCATCTCCACCAACAATTTTTCCGCGGAATACGGCCGAACCTCCGGCTTTCTTGCCAACGCGATCACGCGCGCCGGCGGCGAACAGTTTCATGGCGTAGCGTATTTCTATCTGGAGAACGAAGCCCTGAATGCCAATGCTTTCCAACAGAACCTGATCGGCGCGCCGCGCACCGATCGACAAGCAGGATCAGCCCGGATTCTCGGTGGGGGGCCCGGTGCTTAAGAATCGGCTGTTTTTCTCCAGCGCCTATGAATATTTTCGAAGCCGAGGCGATGCGGCGCCTTACCCGTTTGACCTTCCCACGACGAACTTTTTGAGCTATTTGAACGCCTTCTACCCGAGCTCGCTGGCGCGCCAATTGCTCACGGCTTATCCCGGTCCAGTGATCGGCACGGCCACTACGGCGCTCACGCAAGTAGACATGCTGGCGCCTCCAGTTGCCGTGAATCGCACGCTGGCCATCGAGCGGCTGGATTACAACACGCCCGACGGCAAAGAGCGCCTGATGGGCCGCGTGCTGATCAATCGCCTGGCCGAGCCCGATTTCATTTGGAGCCCTTATAAGGATTTCATCTCGGCCCTGCACGAAAACACCGTGGCGGCCGGGGGCAGTTACATCCATTCCTTCCAGGCGAATCTAACGAACGAGGCGCGGCTGAGTTATAGCACGGATGGTTTGGGATGGAACCGCCCGCACCCACAGATACCGTCGCTCGCCACCGACGATACCTACTTCGTGAACGGTTTGGAATATTCGGGCGTCTCCCTCCCCGGGAGCGCGGCGTTCTACGCCTACAAGAACGTCAACGACAGTTGGGAAGCGCTGGATAACTTGATTTGGACGCACGGCCGGCATTTGGTAACGGTGGGCGGCGGCTTGTTGTGGCGCAGCTCCAGTGGTTATCTCACGGCCGGACAGGATGGCCAGTACACGTTCTCCAACATCCTCGATTTCGCTCTCGGCGAACCCGGCTTCTTCAGCGCGGCCATCAACCGAACCACGCTGCCGAATATCCAGCAACCGGATTCGGACCGCACTTACAAATACGGTCAGGATTTCCTTTTCGCTGAAGACACCTACAAACTTACGCCGCGTCTGACGGTGAACTATGGCGTCCGCTACGAGTTTTATGGCGGACCAGAGAACACTGGGTCAGCCAAGGACTCGCTGGTCCAGCTAGGCACGGGCGCTACGCTCGCGCAGCAACTGGTGGGCGCGTCTCTGGTCTCTCCCAGCAGTTCCGGCAGCCAGCAGCTCTTCCGATCGAGCAACGATTTCGAGGTTCGCGCGGGCGCCGCTTATGACCTGTTTGGGACCGGACGAACATTGCTGCGCGGCGGCTTCGGCACGTTTTACGACCGGCCTTTCGATAATCTTTGGGAGAACGTTCGCGATAACAATCTCATTCTGCCCACCCTTCAATTGCCTCCTGGGCCCACCAACTTTCTCGCGCCCGTTTCGAGCGTACTCGAAACCTTCCAAGGTCGGACGCTGGCTAGCACCTTCCCCGATCTGACCCTGGTGGATCCGGATCTCCGCAACGGTCGGGTGAAAAGTTACTTCGCCGGCGTCGAGCAGCGGATCACCGGGAACCTGACGCTCGAAGTGAACGGCCTGGGGTCTTACGGAAGAGCGTTGATCACTACCGACGTCATCAACCGCAGCTTCTCCACGCTGGCCGGCCGTTATAACAACGATTTGCCGGACATCGCCTATCGGGCCAACCAGGGGTTCTCGGACTACAACGCGTTGACCACGGTGCTGCGCTACCGGAACTCGCGCGGCATGATCCAGGGTTCCTACACCTGGAGCCATTCCATCGACAATCAGAGCGATCCTTTGATCGGCGACTTTTTCAATTTGACGTTCACCAGTATTCAAACCGGCCAGACATCCGAGCAGCGCTCTACGTTTTCCGAGCAGTTCAACCCCAATGCGGACCGTGGAAATTCCGATTTCGACCAACGACAGAATCTGGTGATCTTCTCCTACTGGAATCTTCCGGCTCTCTTCGCGCAGTCCAAAGCCGGCGTTTTATTGCGCGATTGGACGGTGGGCGGCCTGGCGGCCTTCCGTTCCGGATTGCCCTACACCGTCTACGGACCTTCGGCCGTGATCCCCGGCGGAGGCGAAATTCTGGATAATCGCGCCAATGTTCTGCTCCCGAGCCAAGCCGTGTTCGCGAATCCAGCGGCCGTTCCGGGCGGCGTTCAGTTGTTGAACCCCCAGGCTTTCGGAGCAGCCGCCGCCAGCACGCTCGGCAATAGCGGCCGCAATGCATTCACCGGCCCCGGATTCTACAGCTTCGATCTTTCGCTGGCTCGCGCATTTCATCTCGGCTGGCTGGGCGAAGCGGGCCAGCTTCGCATTCGGGCCGACGCTTACAATTTGCTGAACCACGCCAACCTCGGCAATCCCGACGCTCAGTTGAATGATCCGGAATTTGGCGTGGCAACCTATGGCCGCCAAGGCTATCCGTCAGGTTTTCCGGCAGTGGCGCCCTTAAACGAAACACCGCGCGAGATCCAGCTCAGCGTGCGAATCGCCTTCTAACGGAGGTTGGCGAGCGCCGCTACGCGCCCCGCTCCCAGCAACGCGGTCTTATCGTTGGTAATCACTCGCACCGGAATATCTTTCAACACGCTGCCCACCCGGCCCTTGGCGCTGAAGGCCTTCATAAACGCCGTGCTGCTCAACTTTCGGATGATCTTGGGCGCGATGCCGCCTCCCACATACACGCCGCCGGTGGCAAGCATCTTCAACGCCATGTTGCCCGCTTCGGCGCCATACAGCGCCACGAAAATATCCAAAGCCTGAACGCAAATGGCGGACGTGCCTTCGAGCGCCGATTTCGAAATCGCCGCGGACGGATCACCCTGCGCGATCTGCTCGGCCAGCCAGGCCGGCTCCTCGCCGCGTCCGGTTTCGCGCAAAAACAAATAGATGTTGTGCAGCCCCGGCCCCGAGAGTACGCGCTCATAACTGACATGCTCGAAGCGCCCCATCAGGTAACGCAGCAGATCCACCTCCAGCTCGTTGCGCGCGGCGAAATCGGCGTGGCCGCCTTCGGAGGGAAACGGATGAAGGCTGCCCTGGCCGTCCGCGTATAGTCCCGCCTCGCCCAGGCCGGTGCCCGCCGAGATCAGTGCACGATTTCCCGTGCTGCCCGCCACGCCGGGATTCAGCACCACAAAATCGGACTCTTCGAGCAATGCGATCCCGTGTGCGTTGGCGAACAGGTCGTTGATCAATTGAATCTTAGCCAGGCCCAAATCGCTGGCCATCTGGCGCGCGTCCACCACCCACGGCAGATTGGTGGTTTCCACCCGCCCATGCACCACGGCGCCGGGCAGCCCGAAACAAACCGCATCCACCGGGTGCGGATGCGTGCCAAGAAACTTGCGAACAATCTCGGCCGGGCCGGAAAACTGCGGGCTGGGATAAATCTCGGTATGGACCGCCTGCAGGCGGTCTGGCGTTCCTTCGAAAAATGCAAGGCGAGTGTTGGTGCCGCCGATGTCACCCGCCAGGATCATTTATTCATTGCTCCAGTGGCGATGGTCCTTAGTGAGCATTTCGTCGGCCTCATGCGGCCCCCACGTTCCGGCCGCGTAGTTGGGAAAACGGCGCGGCGGCAAAGCCTCCCACACGTCCAGGATGGGGGCCACCACGTGCCAGGCCGTCTCCACCATGTCGGATCTCTGGAACAGCGTGGCGTCACCGAGCATGCAGTCGTACAGCAAGCGCTCGTACCCGGTCTGTGGCGTGGCGTTGAAATAATCGGTGTAGTTGAAGTTCATTTCCACGTCGCCGATCTGCACCACCGGGCCGGGTATCTTGGCGCCGAAGCTCAGCTTGATGCCTTCATCCGGCTGCAAGTGCAAAACCAGGCGGTTGGGTTCCAGCTTGTCGACGGCCGTCTTGCGAAACAGCACGAACGGGGCACGCTTGAACTGAATCACGATTTTTGTGGAGCGCTGCGGCAGCCGCTTTCCGGTGCGCAGATAGAACGGCACGTCCGCCCAGCGCCAGTTGTCAATGAACAGTTTCATGGCGACGAATGTCTCGGTGCGCGAATCCGGCGCCACGTACGCCTCGGAACGATAACCTGGAACCTTTGCGCCGCCTTCCATGCCCTCGCCATATTGGCCGCGAACGGTGCGCGTAAGCACGTCTTCATCCGCCATGGGGGACAACGCCTTCAGGATCTTGGCCTGTTCGTCGCGAACCACATCGGCGTCAAAGGACACGGGCGGCTCCATGGCCGTAAGCGAGATCAGCTGGAAGATGTGATTGGGCACCATGTCCCGCAGCGTGCCGGCTTTTTCATAGTACGTGCCGCGCTGTTCCACTCCCACCGTCTCGGCCACCGTGATCTGAATATGGTCGATATAACGCCGGTTCCAGATGGGCTCGAAAATACCGTTGGCGAAGCGGAACACCAAAATATTCTGCACCGTCTCTTTGCCCAGGTAATGATCGATGCGATAGATCTGCTTCTCATCCAGAACCTTGCGAATTTCTTTGTTCAGAGCAATCGCCGATTCATAATCGTGGCCGAACGGCTTCTCGATAATCACGCGCCGCCAGCACTGGTTTTCATTCACTAAACCCGCGTTGCCCAGTTGCGTGATGATAGGCCCGAAGAAGGCGGGAGCGGTGGCCAGATAGTAAAAGTAATTGCCGCGCGTCCCATGCTCTTTGTCGATGGTCTGCAGCAGTTCCCCCAGCGCCTGGTAGGCCTCTGGCGCGGCAAAATCTCCCGAAAGATAATAAATTCGCCGGGAGAACCAGTGCCAAAGATCCGGATCGATGGTGGTGGTGGCAAACTCGCCGATCTCCTTGCCGATCTCGTCGCGGAATTGCTCGCTCGTGAGTTCGTTGCGCGCGAATCCCACCAGCGCGAACTCCTTGGACAACAGGTTGTCTTTGGCCAGATTGTAGAGCGCCGGGATGAGTTTGCGCTTGGTCAAATCACCCGACGCTCCAAAGATCACCATCACGCACGGATCGCCTGGACGGCCGGCGCCGAGAATTCCCTTAGAAGCGATGTCTTCTGCGAGCTGCATTCTCCACCTTTCTATTATTACGAACTCAACGCTTTAGCGATCGCCGCTTGCAATGCCCCCAACCCGCTCTCCACGTCGTGCAGATGAACCCGCAACGCGCGCCGTTTGCGATCGGCCAGCACCTGAAAATCGCCGCGAGCCTGCGCCGCCTTCACCACGCCAAACGTGAACTTCTGTCCCGGCACCGCCAGGTCGGCTTTGTCGTCACACGTCACTTGCAGGAAGACGCCGCTATTGGGGCCGCCTTTGTAAGCCTGTCCCGTCGAATGCAGGAACCGCGGACCGAACCCCAGGCAGGTCGCGACTTTCTTCTTGTCGCGCACGCCCATCCGGATGCTCTTCAGCGTCTTCTCATGCCCCTCGTTCATCTGTACATAGCCCAGCAGCGCAAAGTAATCGCCCGCTTGCAAGCGGTTCAGATGGGCGCGCAAATATCCGACCAGCGTCTTGTCCGACCCTGCCGCCGAAGCCAGCGCCGCCGCGTTCGCCTGGTCGGTGAACAGATCGATCCCGCTCTCTGAAAGAATCGGACTCTCGGCCGGCAGCGAGCCGGTCTTTTCGTATTCCGACGTCAGCTTGCGCGTTTCCAACTTGCTCGCTTCCACGTCCGGCTGATTGAACGCGTTAATCCCGATCACCGAACCCGCCACCGCCGTCGCAATTTCCCAGCGGAACATTTCCTGGCCCAAGTTATAAATGTCGGATAACGAGATCCGCACCACGGGCTGCCCGGCCTTCGCCAGCGCTTCCACGGCTTTGTCCTGCGCCGGGTCCGCGCCATTCTCCAGGCGAATATAAGCGAACAGACGATCGTTTCCGTAGACCTCCGGCGCGCCGAGCGCTTCGCCATCCACCGGGATAATTCCCTTGCCTTCCTTCCCCGTGGACTCAGCCAGCAACTGCTCCAGCCACGCCCCAAAGTCCCAAATTCCAGGTGAAGTGACCAGCGTCACCTTATCGCGTCCGCTCTTGGCCGCCACTCCCAGCACCAGCCCGAGCTGCACGCCTGGGTTCTTATCCACCGGCAGGCACGACGAACAGGCGATGGCCATCACGTCGGCACGATCCAGATAGCGCAGCGCATCCATCCCCATCACCGCCGCCGGAACCATGCCGAAATCCGACAGCGCTGAGTATCGTCCGCCAATGCTCGGATCCCCGTGGAAGATGTGCCGGAACCCGTCGGCCTGCGCCACCTGTTCGAACTTCGAGCCGGGGTCAGTGATGGCAATGAATCGCGCACCTGCCTTGCCCTTACCCAGCATCTGCTCCACGCGATCGAAGAAATATTGCTTGAATATGTTGGGCTCAAGCGTCGTGCCGGACTTGCTCGAAACGATGAAGACCGTGTTCGCCAGGTCCACCTGGCTTTCGATCGCCTTCACTTGCGCGGGATCGGTGGAATCCAGTACGTGCAGTTCCGGGAACCCATCGATCTTGCCGAAAGTCATCCTCAGTACTTCCGGACAGAGGCTCGACCCGCCCATGCCGAGCAGCAGCGCGTGCTTAAACCCCGCCGCCTTCACATCCTCTGGCGACGTCTTCCAGGTGTTGCTTGTGCGCCAGTTGGTCCTCCGTGATGCTGAGCCAGCCCAGCCAATTGCTTTCATCGGTTCCGGTCCACAGCTTCGCATCGTGCGCCCACAAGCGCCGCACTTTGCCCGTCATTTTCCAATCGTCGATGGCTTCGGCGAGCTTCGCGCCGAGGCTCTCAGGCAAGGTGGTGGTCTGCGCATCCACTTCGGCCTGCGCGACGAACTTGCACTTGGCGTCGACGGCGTTCAAGAGCTTGTCGAACGGCTCGGCGAACAGCTTCACTGCCTGGGTCACCAGGTCGTCGGTGACTTTCTTCATCGAAATGCCGACGGTTTCCAGCGTGTCCATGGTCAGCTTGGCGGCATCCAGGTTCGCTTCCAGACTCGCCTTGGGAGTGCCATGATCGCGGAACGCCTCCAGCGTCTGCGGCGGCATGGTGTTCACCGTGTCGGGCCCGATCAACTCTTCCACATACAGCACGTCGGAGTACGTCGGATCCTTGGTGCTGGTGCTGGCCCACAGGACGCGCTGCGTCTGCGCGCCTTTCTTAGCCAGCGCATCCCAATCCGGACCGGAGAAGATTTCTTTGTAGCGCTGATAAGTGAGCTTGCCGTTCGCAATGGCAACCTTACCGGGCAGGCTCTTGAGCAGCGCCTGCTCCTTGGGATCGGAGCTCGATTTCAACTTGGCTTTGACGATCGAGTCCACCATGCTATCGATGCGGCTGATAAAAAAGCTCGCAACGCTCGACACATGGCTCGGATCGCCGCCCGCCGCCACGTACTTCTGCAAACCGGCGATATACGCCAGCGCCACCTTCTCATACATCTCCTGCGCGAACAGCAGGGTCACGTTGACGTTGATGCCTTCGCTGATCAGCTGCTCGATGGCGGGAATGCCGGCGTGGGTGGCCGGCACTTTCACCAGCAGGTTGGGCCGATTCACAGCCTTCCACAAACGACGCGCATCCTTCAACGTGCCTTCGGTGTCGCCGGCCAGAAACGGAGAAACTTCCAGGCTCATGTAGCCATCGCGCATCTTGGTTTCGTCGTACACCGGCCGCAGGATGTCGGCGGCGTCCTGGATGTCCTTGATGGCGATGATTTCGTACACACCCATCGCATCCAGGTCTTTGCGCTTCTGCAGTTCCACCAGCGCCTCCGCATAGTCCGTGCTGCCGGTGATGGCCTTTTCAAAGATGGCCGGATTGGAAGTCACGCCGCCCAGCCCGTCCTCATCCACCAGGCGCTTCAGCTCGCCGCTCGAAATCAGATTGCGCCGGATGTAATCCAACCAGGCGGATTGGCCGAACTTGCGAAGCTCTTGCAACGGATTGGCAGTCCCGGTTGCGGATGTGGGTATGCTGGCACTCGTGGTATTCGTCACTTCGTAACTCCTCTCGTCATTGTCAAGAACGTTAGACGGACCACCCGACAGTGGGGGTGCGCCCGTCCTGCTTCTATTGTGCCTTTGCCAGCTCTTCTTTGGCGGCGGCGGCTACAGCGTCCGGGGTGAAGCCGAATTTCTTTTGCAACTCTTTGAGCGGCGCCGACGCGCCGAAGGTATGCATGCCGATGCGGCGGCGGGCATAGCGGTCCCAGCCAAATACCGACGCTTGCTCCACCGAAACCCGTGCCTGCACGCGCGGCGGAAGCACCGCGTTCTGATACTCGTAGGATTGCTGCTCGAACAGCTCCCAGGAAGGCATACTGACGACGCGCGCTTTTATCCCTTCCTGAGTAAGTTTTTCGTAAGCATCCACGCACAGTGAAACCTCGCTGCCGGTGCCGATCAGAATCACGTCGGGTTTTCCTTCCGGCGGGTCGGCCAGCACATAAGCGCCGTAGGCCACGCCCGATACTTTCCCGTACTTCGAACGGTCAAACGTCGGCATGTTCTGACGCGACAGGATCAGGCAGGCCGGTTCATGACGCAACTTCACGATCACGCGCCATGCTTCGGCCACTTCGTTGGCGTCGCCCGGCCGCAGCACGATCAGCCCCGGTATGGCCCGCAACGAAATCAGTTGTTCCACCGGTTGATGCGTGGGACCATCCTCGCCCACCCCGATGGAATCGTGCGTGTAGATGAAAATGACTGGAATCTCCATCAGCGCGCTCAGACGGATGGGCGCCCGCATGTAATCGCTGAAGATCAGAAAACCCGAGCCGAATGGCCGCAGCTTGGAGAGCGATAGTCCGTTGAGAATCGATCCCATGGCGTGCTCGCGGATGCCGAAATGCATATTGCGTCCGCCGTAGTTGTTGGCTTCCAAATCGCCGGCGCCCTCGAATGTCAGTCTGGTTTTTGTGGACGGCGCCAGATCGGCGGCGCCTCCGATCAGCCACGGCAGCTTCTGCGCGATAGCGTTTTCCACTTTGGCCGAGGCGTCCCGGCCTGCCATCCCCTTGGCGTCGGGGGGAAGCTTGGGATTTCAGCATCCCAGCCTTCCGGAAGCTCACGCTTCTGGATTTGTATCAGATGGCGCGCCAGTTCCGGGTACTGCTTGCCGTACTCCCCGAACTTCACCATCCACGCATCGCGCGCCTGGCGGCCGCGCTGGCCTAAGCGCTCCTGGAAACGATCGTACACGCCTTCCGGCACCAGGAATTTTGCATCTTCCGGCCAGCCATAATTGCGCTTTGTAAGCCGGATCTCGTCCTCACCCAGCGGCTCGCCGTGCGCCGCGCTGGTGTCCTGTTTGTGCGGCGCGCCATACGCGATGTGGCTGTCGATAATAATAATGGTCGGCCGGTCGACGGTCGAGTGAAAGGTGCGTAGCGCCCGGGCCACCATCTCTTGATCGTTCGCGTCGCCCACCCGCAACACGTTCCAGCCATAGCCCAGAAACCGCGTGGCGACATCCTCGCTGAACGCGAGTGACGTGTTGCCCTCGATCGTAATGTGGTTGTTGTCGTAGATCCAGCACAGATTGGAGAGCTTCAGGTGCCCCGCCACCGAGGCCGCTTCGCCGCTCACGCCTTCCATCATGCAGCCGTCGCCGGCCAGCGCGTAGACGTTGAAGTTCACCATCTCGAAGCCTGGACGGTTGAAATATTGCGCCATCCAGCGCGATGCCAGCGCCATTCCCACGCTGGTGGCCACGCCCTGTCCCAGCGGACCCGTGGTGGTCTCGATGCCCGATGTCCAGCGATACTCCGGATGTCCGGGGCACTTGCTGTTGAGCTGCCGGAAATTCTTGATGTCGTCGAGAGTGACGCTCAGCGTCCCCAGCGTCTCGTATTCGGGATTTACCGACTTCACCTGGGTCAGGTGCAGCATGGAATAGAGCAGCATCGACGCGTGCCCCGCCGAAAGCACGAAACGATCGCGATTCGGCCAAATGGGATCGTCCGGATCGAACCTCAGGAACTGCTGCCAGAGCGTGTAGACTACCGGGGCCATCGCCATCGGCGTGCCCGGATGTCCGGAGTTGGCTTGTTGAACCGCGTCCATGGACAAGGTGCGGATAGTGTTGATGCAAAGCTGATCGATTGCATCGGTAGACGTTGAAGTCGGCTGAATCAGAGTGGAAGTGGACATGGGAACGTTTGACGAACCCTCCGCGGTTCGCGGGCGGCGGAGTTCGGGAGAAAAACTCTCGCGCTCTCTGATCGAGCATTGTAGCCCATCTCATTAGGGCTCGCCAATGAAAATCGTGTGACTTCCCCCGCAAACGGCCAAACCCCAATGCCTAATCTTACCCGCGCTAAGCGTGGTTTCCGACGTTCATTCTAGGTCGAAGAGCACCTCGATTTCGGTGAAACACCGGGCGGCTTTCGACGCCATCCTTCCTTACACTTCCTTCGTGGTGCGTCACAATTTCGTCGCTTTGTGTTGTATTCTCGTCACTTGTGCCGCCACCATTCCCGCCCAATGGCGCCGCGTAAGTGATAGAGGGCTGGAGCCTCCCGGTGCCTCCTGGGCGCGCGACATGCTGGCCGCTCACAATGAAATACGAGCGCGCGTCGAAGTTCCGCCACTCCGCTGGTCTGACCGTCTGGCCGCCCGCGCTCAGGACTGGGCTAGCCATTTGCTTCAGGAGCGGCAGTTCTACCACCGGCCGCACCCTGTATTCGGGGAAAATCTCTTCGAGATCTCGGGCGGCCGCGCGACACCCGCTGACGTGGTGGGCGACTGGGCAGCGGAGGCACGCGACTATAGCTACCGCGCCAACGCCTGCCATGGCGTGTGCGGCCACTACACGCAGGTGGTCTGGAGTTCAACCCGCGAAGTGGGCTGCGCCGTGGCTCGCGATCTTGCCCGGGAAAGCAGCCGCGAAGTCTGGGTCTGCAATTACGATCCACCCGGTAACTGGGTGGGTGAGCGCCCGTACTAGCAGCCAATCCCGGAGGGCGCAGCCCGACCTACTTCGGCGGCGGAGCCACCGGCCAGTTCCCATCGAAGGGCGGCCAGTTCGGCACCATCGCCTCCTGCTCGGGATACGACATCGCGCTGTAGATGGATCGAATCTTGCCCTGCTCAATCACAAACCATTCGCTGAATAGATTCCGCCGCATGGCCACGCCGGGCTTGCGTTCAAAAAGTCCGATGGCCAGCACCACGCCCGCTTCTTCGTCCACGATCGGATAGCGCCGCGCCACCACGGCAAAGATGTTGGCCATGGCCCCCGCCGATGTGCAATCGCTGGTGCCTCCGCCCGGGATCGGCCGCTGCGTCGTCGAAAAGCCATTCTCCAGCCGAACGCATCCCGGGTGCGCGATGATCAGCGAGCCATCGTGCGCTGTCAAGCCATCAAAGTAACTATTCGTGATCGCGATCATGTCAGCGCGCGAAACTCGCTCGCTTTTCGGAACCACGCGCTCGGCCGGCGGATGTGCCGTCAAATTGTCCGGATCGTGAAACGAGGCATTGGCCTGGGCCCCGGCGCCTACTCCGATTCCTGGATCGCCTTTGCGCGCCAGGTGCCATTCCGCCTCACTGATCTTCCGGTCGTCGATTTTGAGCCGCACCGTCACCACCGCGGTGCCGCCTCTCTTCTTCGAGGGTCCCAAAATATCCCGCCTGCTCACTCTCGGCGTCGAAATACCTGCGCTGCATTTTACCCAGCGCCTTCGCACTCACCCATATTCCGGTGCCTGGCCGCCGGACCATGGCATTCTCGGTCTGCCGGAACCCCACGCTGAGCGGCGCAGCCGCCGGATTGTGCTGCACAACCGCGTTGAGATATTGATCGAGCACGCCCTTCAGACAAGCCCGATCGCACCCCGCGCCATAAGCGCTCCCAAGCGCGAGGAATCCAAAAAGAAGCAAACGTCGCATTGCGGTATTGTATCGCTACGCGTGCGGCGTCGCGTCAATAACAGCCAGGCCGCACTGCTCGCAGAACCGCGCAAGCGAGCCCACGGCGTGTCCATTAATGCACCGGCGCGCTTTATCCCGTTCCGCTGCGTGCGTCGCGGAATAGAGCGCCGCAGCGGCTGCCGAATAGAACGCCATCCAGTGGCCTGAAAAGCCGCGAACGACAACCGGAGACATCGGACCAGCAGCGCCCGCCGGTGGTCCGGCAGCCATGAAAACGACGAAATTCAACAAGGCATACCCGAAAAAACCGTAAACCATGTACCTCATCCACGCCGGGCATCCGCGAAGGGTAACCTTCCACATATCCTTCTGCTTGAACTCCGCGCTTAATCGCGACGCAACCAGGACCGTTGGAAGCCAAACAACAAAGATGCCGATGTGGAGTAGCCACTCATACTTACCCAGCGGCCCTTGGCTTCCGAAGAACGCCGCGGCATGCGAGAGAATGCTCAGAGCCAAACCAACCCACGCCAACCCATCGAAGAACGTCAGCACTGGCTTGAGCCAATCGGGTATCACAACAGGGCTATTGTATATTTCGCCTCTGCCAATCGCGAGTCCCGGAGCGAAGCGACACCCGGAGCGAAGCGACACCCGGAGCGAAGCGACACCCGGAGCGAAGCGACGAAGTCGCGCCGCGATCCCTGCCCAGCAACCCTTGCCACGTCTGCTAGCCTAATATCAGAGAGGTTGCTCACTCATGGACACCGATGGCGCTCGCGGATTCCGCGGCGTCAATCTGACCAAAAGGTTCCGCTCCGGCGGAAGCGATTTGGTGGTGTTTCAAGATCTTAGCTTCGAGATTGCGCCCGGCGAAAGCCTCGCGTTGATTGGTGAATCCGGCGCCGGTAAGAGCACTCTGATGTATCTGTTAGGAGGTCTGGACAGGCCTTCGGGGGGTACGATATACTTCGGACACCAGGACATTTCTAATTTTTCGGACACCGAACTCGCCGAATTTCGCAACCGGGAGATCGGGTTCGTTTGGCAGAATCACTCGCTGCTGCCGGAATTTACGGCGCTCGAAAACGTGATGATGCCTTTGCTGATCAGGGGCGGCCGCATGCAGGATGCGGAGTCAGTTTCGCTGGCGAGGTTGGATGAAGTTGGTTTACGAAACCGAGCCTCACATCGCGCGGGGGAATTATCGGGAGGCGAGCAACAGCGTGTTGCAGTGGCTAGAGCCTTGGCCGGCAACCCATCCGTTCTGCTGGCCGACGAGCCTACCGGGAACCTGGACTTCCGGACGGGTGAAATGATCATCTCCCTGCTGCAGGATCTGCATCGCACTCATAATTTGACCTCGATCTTTGTCACGCACAATATCTCGTTCGCCACCCGGTGCAACCGGGTACTGCAATTGGACAAAGGGGATTTGACCCACTGGTCCCCAGACACACTAGCTGCTCTGTCGGCTGGCCCTGGAACATCCGATAATGTAGAAGGACGGCGGTAATCATGTTTGAACGTTATACAGAAAAGGCGCGCCGAGTAATCTTCTTTGCAAGATACGAAGCCAGCCAGTTTGGAAGTCCTTATATCGAGACCGAACATCTTTTGCTCGGTCTCCTTCGTGAGGACAAAGCTCTAGCGAATCGTTTCCTGCGGTCCCATGCCGCCATTGAATCCATTCGCAAGCAGATTGAGGCGCACACCACCATTCGGGAGAAAGTGTCCACTTCGGTGGATCTTCCGCTCAGCCATGAATGCAAGCGGGTGCTCGCTTATGGGGCCGAGGAAGCCGAGCGTTTGAATCACAAGCACATCGGAACCGAGCATCTGCTGCTCGGCTTGTTGCGCGAAGAGAAGTGTTTTGCGGCCGAGATCCTGCATGAACGCGGCTTGCGCCTTTCGCAGGTGCGCGAAGAGATCCAGCGCTCGTCATCGGAGAAAGTGGCCTCCAATCGCCCCAAGGAAAGCTCGCTTCTGGCCGAGTTCAGCCGCGATCTCACGCAGGCCGCCATGGATGGTTCGCTCGATCCGCTCATCGGCCGCGATTATGAGCTGGAGCGCGTGGTTCAAATCCTTTGCCGCCGCACCAAGAACAACCCCGTTTTAATCGGCGAACCGGGCGTCGGCAAAACCGCTATCGTGGAAGGCTTGGCTCAGAAAATCGCCGATGGCGACGTTCCCTCTTTCCTGGCCGACAAGCGCATCCTGGCTCTCGATCTTTCGCTCATCGTTGCGGGCACCAAGTATCGCGGGCAGTTTGAAGAGCGCTTGAAGACCATCATGAAGGAGTTGATGGAGAATCAGAACGCCATCATCTTCATCGATGAGTTGCACACCTTGGTGGGAGCGGGTTCGGCCGAAGGTTCGCTCGATGCCGCCAATATTTTGAAGCCGGCCCTTTCGCGCGGTGAGATTCAATGCATAGGCGCCACCACGCCGGGCGAATATCGCAAGTCCATCGAGAAAGACCGGTCGCTCGAGCGCCGTTTCCAGGCGGTAAAGGTTCCTCCGCCCAATGAACAGGACGCCATCCGTATTCTGTTCGGCATCAAGGAGCGCTACGAGAAATTTCACGCCGTCGCTTATACTGACGAAGCGATTGAGACTGCCGTGCATGCCTCAACCCGTTTTATTCCCGATCGTTTCTTGCCGGATAAAGCCATCGATCTGATCGACGAAGCGGGCGCGCGCGTGAAACTGCGCCAAACCACGCTGCCCGGCGAAGTGGCCGACATCCAGAAGCGCATCAAGTTCATCGTGCATCGCATGGAAAACGCCATTGCGAATCACGAGTTCGAGAAAGCGCGTTTTTATTCGGACGAGGAGCGCAAGGAACGCGAGAATCTGCGCCTGTTGCGTGAGAAATACAATCTGGACGATACCTCTACGGGCGTGGTCACCAAGGACGACATCGAAGACGTAGTCGCTCGCTGGACCGGCGTCCCGATGACCGCTATTCGCGAAGAAGAAATCTCCAAGCTCATTCGCATCGAAGAAGAGCTGCACAAGCGCGTTATCAGCCAGGAGAAAGCCATCTCTGCGCTGGCGCGCGCCATCCGTCGTTCCCGCGCCGGGCTCAAGTCTCCCAAGCGCCCCGCTGGGTCGTTCCTGTTCCTCGGCCCCACCGGCGTCGGCAAAACCGAAGTGGCCCGCGCTCTCGCCGAATTCCTGTTCGGCAGCGAAAAATCGCTGATCCGCTTCGACATGTCCGAGTTCATGGAAAAGCACTCGGTCTCGAAACTCATCGGTTCGCCTCCCGGATACGTCGGTTATGAGGAAGGCGGCCAGCTCACCGAGCGCGTGAAGCGCGCCCCGTACTCCATCATTCTTCTGGACGAAATCGAGAAGGCCCATCCGGATGTTTACAACATTCTGCTACAGGTTTTCGAAGACGGCCAGTTGACGGACGGCCTGGGCAATACAGTGGACTTCAAAAACACCATCATCATCATGACGTCGAATCTCGGCGCGCGCTTCCTCGACAAGAAAGCGTCCATCGGCTTCTCGGCGCCCAATATCAGCGGTGTTCCCACCAAGGTGGAAGACCAGGTAATGGCCGAGGTGAAGAAGGCCTTCAATCCAGAGTTCTTGAATCGCTTGGACGAAGTGATTCTATTCACGTCGCTCGCCGACGAAGACCTGCTCCAGATCATCAACCTCCTGGTGGAGCAGATCAACGTGAATCTGGTGGCCAAGCAGATCAAGATTCGCGTCAACGAAGACGCCGCCAGGTACATTCTCGAAAAGACGCTGGTGGATCGCAGTTACGGCGCTCGTCCCCTGCGCCGGGCGCTCCAGAAGTTCATCGAAGATCCACTGTCGGAAGCGCTCATCCAGGGCACGCTGCCTCGGCCATCGGAGCTCGAGGTTTACCTGGGCGACACCGGCATCTACTGCCGGCCCATCGCCGGCGAGATTTCGGGCGAGTTGCAGGAGCAACCCGTTGGCGCACCCGGCGAAGAGCCAGCCGCTCCAGCCCACGGCACTCCGCTATATCTGTTCTAACGGCCGTTCTGTACAATCGTACAGATGAAAGTCTACGAAGTTCAAAAGGGCGCGACCAGCATTGATGGCCTGCGCCCTTCCGAGCGTCCCGATCCTCAGCCCGGACCACGCGAAGTGTTGATTCGCATTCGCGCCACGTCGCTGAATTATCGCGATCAAATGGTGGTCACCGGAAATTATTTCGGCGGTCCCGTTAGCCGCAACCTGATTCCGCTTTCCGATGGCGCCGGCGAAGTGGCGGCGGTGGGTGCGGAAGTCTCGCGCTTTAAAACCGGCGATCGCGTGGCTGGCACATTCTTCCAAACCTGGATCTCCGGTCCCATGACCGAGCGGCATCCAGCGCTCGGCAGCCCACTGGATGGAACGCTCGCCCAATATATCGTTCTGCACGAAGACGGCGTGGTGCCTATGCCGAGAACTTTGTCTTTCGAGGAAGCCGCTACCCTGCCCTGCGCCGCGGTCACGGCCTGGAACGCTTTGATGGTGGCGGGCAAGCCCCTCAAGCCCGGCGACACCGTGCTGTGCCTCGGCACCGGCGGCGTTTCCATGGCCGGACTGCTATTCGCCAAAGCGGCCGGGGCACGCGTCATCGTCACTTCTTCGAGCGACGAAAAGATCAAGCGCGCCTGCGCGCTGGGCGCTTCCGACGGCGTCAATTACAAACGCTTCCCTGATTGGCAGAAGGAAGTGACGCACCTCACCGGCGGCCACGGCGCCGATCACATTCTCGAAAATGGCGGACCCGGTTCTCTCACCCGTTCTTTCGAAGCTGCCGCGTTCGGTGGAAAGGTGGCGCTCATCGGCTTCCTGGCCGGCACCGAAGGCGAGATCAATACAACCATTCTCATGATGAAGAGCGGCGTTATGATCGGCATCGGCGTGGGCAGCCGCGCGATGTTCGAAGACATGAATCAGGCCATCGACGTGAACAAGATCAAGCCGGTGGCCGACCGGGTATTTCCTTTCGACAAAGCCGCCGACGCCTACCGTTGCCAGGCGGCTGGCGATTTCATCGGCAAGGTCGTGATAACGGTTTGACCGTTGAATTAATCGCAGCCTGTTCCCTGGGCGCCTGGGTCTATCTTTTCACCGCACGCGGAGGTTTTTGGCAGATAAGCGGTCCGGCCAAGCCGTCGCGCGTTGGGATTGGCAAAAGCGTTTGCGTGATCATTCCGGCCCGCGACGAAGAGGCGGTTATCGGACAAGCCGTAGCCTCGCTGCGCCCCTGGCACGTCATCGTGGTGGATGATCACAGTTCCGATCGGACGGCTGTGGTTGCAGCGGAGGCAGGCGCCGAAGTGATCCAAGCCGGGCCGCTTCCCGCCGGATGGTCCGGGAAACTTTGGGCCATCTCCGAAGGTTTGAAACAGGCCGTGGTGGCCGCTCCGGACTATTTCCTCTTCACCGACGCCGATATCGTGCACGGGCCAAATGCTGTCGCCGAATTGGTAGCTCGCGCCGAAGCATACGATCTCGACATGGTTTCTTTGATGGTCAAGCTGCGCTGTCGCTCGCTAGCTGAAACCTTGCTGATCCCAGCGTTCGTCTTTTTCTTTTTCATGCTCTATCCGCCCAACTGGGTGGCACAGCGCAAGAGCAGGACGGCCGCGGCTGCCGGAGGCTGTATCCTGATTCGTCCCAGCGCTCTGGATCGCATTGGTGGTATCGCGAGCATCCGCGGCGAGATCATCGACGATTGCGCCCTGGCGCGCGCCGTCAAAAGAGTAGGCGGCGGTGTTTGGCTGGGCGTCACCAACGATACCGTCAGCATTCGCGACTACACCACGTTCGCGGAAATTCGCTCCATGATTTCGCGAACCGCCTTCGCGCAGCTTCATCACTCGGCCCTGTTGCTGATCGCGACTATTCTCGGGATGGCCGTCATTTATCTCGCGCCACCGCTATTGCTTTTGACGCGCCATCCGCTGGCGGCTGTATTCGGACTGGCCGCCTGGGCCTTGATGAGCATCGCGTACTCACCCACTCTACGCTTCTACGGTCGATCGATTGTGTGGGCTCCACTGTTGCCGCTGGTGGCTTTGTTCTACATTTCCGCTACCATCGATTCAGCCCTTTCTTATTGGTCTGGCCGTGGCGGCGTCTGGAAGGGACGAATTCAAGATGAACGATAAAGAAAACCTAGCAACCATTGCCCGCAGCTACGGAATCGGTTCGCTCTCGCGTCACATCTTTTTGTGCGCCGATCAGAGCAAGCCCAAGTGCGCGGAGCGGGAAGTGACCAACGCTTCCTGGGACTATTTGAAAAAACGCCTGGCAGAGTGCGGGTTAATGCAACCGCCCGGCTGCGTGTATCGCAGCAAAGCCAATTGCCTCCGCATTTGCGAACAAGGCCCAATCGCCGTGGTCTACCCGGATGGCGTTTGGTATCACTCGGCTACGCCTGAAGTGCTGGAACGGATCATTCAGGAACATCTCATAGGCGGCAAACCGGTAGAGGAATTTGTGTTCGCAGTCAATCCTTTAGCTGGTAAATCGTCAGACCGCTAAGCAGCTTGGGATAAAAGTCGGTCGATTTCTGCGGCATCACACCGCCCGAGAAAGCCACCTTCGCAACTTGCTCAACGGTCACCGGCTCCAACAAGAATGCCACTTGAGCGTTCCCTGTCCGAACTTTTTCGTAAGCGGCGTCCAGCCCGCGCACGTAGTCGATATGCGTCTTCTGGTCCCGCACCGCTTCGTCGCTGATGCCGAGAGCGGAGCGCAGCAACTCTTCATGCAACACCTTCACGTCCAATTCCTCGGGTTTGCGATCGCGCTCGTACATCCGAACTTCGCCGCTTCGGAGCGCTAGTCCGATGCGAATCTTGTCTGGGGCGGCGGCGCGAAACAGTTGCTTGAGTTCGTCGAAGGATCCTAGCTTCCGGGCGGGAATCTTATTGACCAGATCCGCCGGGATTCCACTCAGCACACGATGCGTCGCCAAAATCTCCAAACCTGGCGAATGCATGTTCACAAAAGTCATCATCACCTTTTCGGCATCTTTCAAGCCCGGGTTCTCATTACGAAACGCGAGCGCCGTCTCGTAGCGATGATGCCCATCGGCGATCAGTAATTTCTTGTCCGCCATCAAGGCTTGCATCTGCGCGATCGCGCCGGGATCTGAAATCTTCCACACATGATGCGTCACTCCATATTCGTCCTTTAACGTAGTGACTGCCGTCCCCGTCGCAGCTTGATCGAGAATGCGATCAATCGCCATTTGGGGATCGGGATAAAGCATGAAGATCTGGCCAAAGTGCGCGTGCGTGTGGCGCAGCAGCTCCATGCGATCCTTTTTCGGACCGGACAGCGTCTGCTCATGGCGATGGACCACTCCGGCCGAATAGTCTTCCACGGCGCCCACCGCAATGAAGCCTTTGCGTTCCATGGGCTGGCCGCTGTCGGGCAAGGTGAATCTCTGGAAATACGCGTAGACGCTCGGTTCCTTCTCCTGATCCAGAATGCCGTTACCGATCCAACTCTTCAACAGACCGGCCGCGCGGGTGTACGGGTTGTCGGTTGCGCTGTCGGACGGCAACCGTTCGCCCAGAATGATACGAACCAGATTGTAGGGACTCAAGGAAAGATAGCGGCCCTGCATTTCAGGCGAGATCTTGTCATAGGGCTGGGTTACGAGATTCTCAATGGGCCCGGCTTTTGCGCTGTAGCGATAGGGTTGAAAAGGGAAGATGCGTGCCAAGGGATCAGGATAACAGAGGCCCCGCGATGTTCCGGCGACGCGTAGAATGAAGATGCACCGGTTTATGAGCCCCCAGAGCGAGCACGGGCCCGAGGAAGACTTTGAGGCCCGTCTGCTTACTGAGCAGAAGCGGCATCATGAAGAGTTCCGGCAGTTTGCGTATGCGGTCTCGCACGATTTGCGGGAGCCGATCCGGATGATCGTCAGCTACGCTCAGCTATTGGACCGCCGCTATCAGGCTCAGTTGGACGGCGACGGGCTCGATTTCATGCGCTACATCCTGGAGGCGACCGAGCGCATGGACCGGCTGCTGAGCGATCTGCTCACTTATTCGCATCAGTTCCGTTCCCTGGACCAGTCTCTCGAGTTAATGGAACCCGAAGGCGCTTTACAAGGTGCACTGCTGATGATGGATACAGCGGTGCTGGAGAGTGGCGCACAGGTGACGAACGATCCGTTACCCGCGGTTCGTTTCGATTTTGGACAGTTGACGCTGCTCTTCCGCCAGTTAATCACGAACTCGATTACCTTCCGCGGAGAGGAACCACCCAAGATTCATGTTTCCGCGACGGACACTGGTGACGCGATCCAATTCTCCGTTCGTGATAATGGCATCGGCATCGATCCTCGCTATCACGAGCAGGTGTTTGGAGTCTTCAAAAGATTGCATGGCCGCGAATTCGCGGGCACCGGAATCGGCTTAGCGATTTCGAAGCGCATTGTGGAACAGCACGGCGGAAAAATTTGGGTTGAGTCCGAGCTCGGAAAGGGCGCGACATTTTATTTCACCGCCCCGAAGCAATCCACGCCGATTTCAGCTATATAGTACGACGGTACTGCTACCTCCCAGGACTTTTGGGACATACTGTCCCTCTGCCAGACAAGTTGTCAGCGGCAAATTGTCTCAGCATCCTTCAACTTACACATTGTAAAGGTACTTTCTTTGGATTAGTACCTGCGTTGGACAGGGTGGAGGTACGTCCTGTCTATGAAGCCAATCATTCGAGTTGCTGTGATCGCCTTAGTGAGCTCTCTGGCGTTCGCTGGAGAGAAGGTGGCTTCCGACATACCCCACTCCAGCGCCCAAGGCACGGTGGATATCATCGTCCAATACAAGAGTTTCGCGGCAGGAAGAACGGTAGAAGCGATGGGCGGCCTGGGCAAGATTCACCGCCATTTTCGAAGTATCCCGGCAACCCATATGACCGTGCCGGTCTCGATGATTCAAAGCCTGGCATCGAACCCGCAGGTGGTCTACATCTCGCCAAACCGGACGACTAAGAGTCTTCTGGACATCACCACCCAGACCGTCTACGCGAATACGGTCTGGAGTGAAGGCTGGGACGGCACAGGCGTAGGTGTCGCGGTGATCGATAGCGGAGTTGCCCTCAAGCAAGATCTCGCTGCCAAGGACGGTTTGCACTCGCGCGTCGTCTTCAGCGAGAGCTTCGTCCAGGGCGAGGATGGTTCGGATCAATATGGACACGGCACGCACGTGGCCGGGATCGTGGCCGCGAACGGAGCGCAGTCCACCGGACCAAATTTCACACACACCTTCAAAGGCGTGGCGCCTAACGCGAGCATCGTGAATCTGCGGGTGCTGGACGCCAACGGCAACGGCCAGGAATCGGACGTGATCGCGGCCATCGACGAAGCCATCGCGCTGAAGGACAAATACAACATTCGCGTGATCAATCTTTCACTAGGGCATCCGGTTTACGAAAGCTTCGAGCTCGATCCGTTGTGCAAGGCGGTGGAAGCTGCCTGGAAGGCGGGAATCACCGTGGTAACCGCGGCGGGAAACATGGGCCGCGACAACTCGCTCGGTACGCAGGGCTACGCAACCATCAATTCGCCCGGTAACGATCCCTACGTCATCACCGTCGGCTCGATGAATGCCAATGGAACACCTTGGAGGAGCGACGACAAGATCGACAGCTATAGCTCGAAGGGCCCGACGCTGCTGGATCACATAGTGAAACCGGACCTGATGGCGCCGGGCAACAACGTGGTCTCGCTGCTCGCGTCGCCCAACTGCACGATCGCGACCGAGCATCCCGAGACGCTGATCGCGGAGGCGACGTACGAGAAATCGGGCCACGGGTTGTCCAGCGATTACTACATGCTGAGCGGCACCAGCATGGCCACGCCAGTGGTGAGCGGAGCGGCCGCTCTGATGCTGCAGGCAAATCCGACGCTGACGCCCGACGAGATCAAGGCGCGGATGATGAAGACCGCCACCAAGCAGTTTGCGCGCTACACCACCTCTACCGCGCTGGGTCTGAGCGGCACGTTCGAAACTCAGCAGGACATCTTCGCGGTGGGCGCGGGCTATCTGGATATCGCGACCGCAATCACGAACAAAGACCCGGTGGATTTTCAAGCGCTATCGCCCGTGGCGCACTACAATGCGAAAACTCAAACCGTGACCCTGGTGTCTGCCAATGCCCTCATTTGGGGCTCGAATGTGAATTCGAGCGCGCTCATCTGGGGCGACAACGTGATTTGGGGCGACAACGTGATCTGGGGAGATAACGTCATCTGGGGTGACAACGTCATCTGGGGCGACAACGTTATTTGGGGCGATTCCACCACGCAGGGCTTCGCTCTCATCTGGGGTGACAACGTGATCTGGGGTGATAACGTCATCTGGGGCGACAACGTGATCTGGGGCGACAGCACCACCTAAGGGCCCCGCGGGTTGCGGGCTTACCGCAGACCCTCGGCAAGATACAACGTGGAAGTATCTCTCTGGAACGAGTAAGCGTACGATTTCCCGTCCGGCGTCATCACCGCTTGCACAATCTGAACGCCTACCGAATCGGGAGCCTGCAGTTCTTTCCACGGTTCGCGGCGTCCAGTGACGACATTCAGACGAACGATCTGCAAAGATGCGGGTCCGTCGGACTTTCGTAGAAAGAGAAAACGCCCGTCATCGCTCCAGCGCAGAACTGACTCGCCAGGCTCTAGATTCGCGACGGGCTTGAGCTCGCCGCCGCGGATGGGGAAGAGACTCAATTTAGCGCCGGCGACAACCGTCAGATACTTCTGATCGGGCGATACATGGCTGGCGCCGACGCCTTCGGGAGTTAGCGGGACCGGCTTTGCTCCACTCAGGTCCTGGACGAACGTTCTGACTGGCCGATTCGGTTCGCTGCCCTGGAACAAAATCTTCTGGCCGTCGGGGAACCATTCCACGCGCTCGTAATGGATTTCAGAAGAGCCAATAGTCCGCGCTACTCCGGCTCCGGTTGGCAACAGCGTCAACGAAGTTCGCGGGCCGTCGCTCACCACGCAGGCCACCAGCTTGCCGTCCGGCGACAGCGCTGGATGGTTGCCATCGCCTAGCCGAACAGCGGGCGAACCATCCGTTTTTCGCAGATAGATAGCGGGGTTGCGAGACTGGCCGTACGACAGTTCGATAAACAGGATTACGCTGCCATCGTTCGAAATATCGTAGACCCGAGACGCTTCGAACCAGGAAAGATCGCGTTCCTCAGTGGATCCCCGCGCGAAGCCCAGGATTCCGATGCGTGAGTCCTCCACCGTGGCTAACACTCGTCCGTCCTTGGACATGTCCTGGACCACCAGCCAGGCTGGAGCCTCCACTAATATTCGCTCGCCGCCATTCAAATTCACCGCGCGCAAATCAGGCTCACCTCCGGTTTTGGTGCCGGAATACCAAATCTCACTTCCATCGGGGGACCAAGCCAGCCCGCCCTCGGCCCTCCATCCGCGCGAGAGAGTCCGCTTCTTCCCATGCGTGTCCAGCAAAGTTACAGCGAAATCCCCGACGGCGCTGTCGTATTCGAAGAAGGCGATGGAGTCTCCTTTGGGCGAGACGCGAAGAGTCAAGGGTGGGATGGGGCCTACATTCTCGTATAAGACGGTTCCGATGGGATATTCGATCCGATCGCGGCCGCCGACGACATGAGCCACAGCCAGATTTTGGCCGTCCGGGGACCAATCTGCATCGTTCACGTTGGTAAGAATCTCACGCGGCGCGCCACCGGAGAGGGGCACACGAGCGAGAGTTCCTGGTGAACCTCGCGCGTCACTGTCCAGTAGAATGGCCATTTCGCCCGACGAGCTGACGGAAAGTATCCTGGCATTGGGAAGGCCAAGCGGGCGGGATTCGCCCCGGCCTGGCCGCATCGAAAACACGATGGTTGGGTCAGTGGCCCATTGGGCGCTGAAGAGCACCGTTCCATCCGGCGCGAAACGCGCCCCGGCCACATTACCCCGCCGGAAGGTCAAGCGCTCGAAAGTTGGATGCGGACGCCCTAGAGTGCGCGCGCCAATGTATCCCCCGGCAGCCGATGCCAAGACGGCCAGAGCCAGCCAGAGAAGGAGAGACCATCGACCGCTCAGCCAGGACCGAGACGATTGTCCTTCGAGCGCTGTTTCCGAGGAGTCCCGTTCCAGTGAAACATCTTCCAGGGCGATCTTCAAATCCAGGACGTTTTGCCAACGGCGGCGGGGATCCTTGCGCAAGCATCGCTCGATGATGCGTTCCACGTCGCGCGGCACTTGCTCTCGCGACTTTCTGAGAGGCGTGGGATCGGTGTGAAGGACGGAGGCGAGGGTGGAAAGAGTGGAATCGCCACCGAAGGCGCGACGGCCGGTGATCATTTCGTACAACACCGCACCCAGGGAAAAGATATCGGACCGTTCGTCTACGGTTTGTCCCTCAGCCTGTTCGGGCGACATATAGGCCACCGTTCCGGCAACTGTGCCGGCTGCCGCTTCCACTTGAACGGTCTGGGTGGGCGCCCACGCATCCGGTTCTTCGCGCTCCACCAGTTTCGCGAGCCCGAAGTCCAGGATCTTGAGCTCACCCTGGTCATTGACGACGATGTTCGCGGGCTTCAGATCGCGATGAATGATGCCGGCGCGGTGGGCCGCGGCCAACCCATCCGCGATTTGTTCGGCATAGCGGAGCGCTTCGCTGAGACGCAGGCCTTTGCGTCCGATCAGCTTGTCCAGCGTCTTGCCGGGCACATACTGCATGGCGACAAAATCCACCGGTTTGCCATCCACCTCGACGCTGTCGATATCGTAGATGGTGATGATATTGCGATGGTTGAGCGATGATGCCAGCTTCGCTTCCTGAATGAAACGCGCCCTTCTTTCCGCATTGGCCACCACCCCAGGGAGCAGAACTTTGATGGCCACTTCGCGCCCCAGCCGAGGATCGAAGGCCAGATACACTTCGCCCATTCCACCTTTACCAAGAGGCGCACGGATGATAAAAGGACCGAGTTGTTCACCGGCGGCAAGGGGCATGGATAACCCGTCGCATAAATTGTAAAACAGGTGGGTGGTTTCCCCCGGCCGAGTTATCGCGCCGCGGCTTCTTCAAACACGCTGGAGAAGAATTCGCGCGAGGAGGGGGAGCACCCAATGTGCACCGTATCGCCGGTCACTTGAATGAAGCCGAGGTAGCCGTCCCAACCCATGTCGTCCAAAGTAAAATTCAGGCACTCGCGCTCGCCGCGCGGCAAATTGGAACGGTCGATATCGAAGACCTGGCCGGTGGAATGCTCCGGGAATTCCGGATCCACGAGCAGCGTGCCGGCCTCCGCCGGGCGGTCGGTGGTGCTGACCAGTTCGGCCACTTGTAGCGGCACGAAACGCTCGCCCTTGGGCCTCAATTCGTCGAACAGACGGCGTGTTTCAAACGCCACGTACAGCAAAGTTCCGAGCGCCGCCGGCGAGTCCTGCAGGTAGAGGTCCCGATTGGGTCCTTCGGCCATTTCCGGCAGCGAGAATCCGAAAAATTTCGGGTCGTCCAGGACTCTCGCGAGACCTTTTCCCGAGGCGCTGCGCAAGTCGTCCGGAGAGCGATAGAAGATGTCGTGGGACTTCAGCCAAACCATCAAACGGTCGACGGCGCGGCGCTGAGGATGGATTGGATTCTGGTATTCTTCGGCGAGTTCGCGGAAGGCCGCGGGGTCCTGGCGATAGAGCTGCAGCAATTGCTCAGCGCGCTTGATGCGGAACCAGTAGGTGGGCGAATAGTCGCGCTGCATCTCACGCTGCAAGGCTTGGTAGAGCTCGGCGTGATGCGCGGGGTTCGCGGCGAAGAACATTTCGGCTACCGTGGGCTGCTTGTGGTGAACCGCGGCTTCGGCCAGCGGCAACAGATCCGAAACGCAGCCTTCGCCGCAGTGATAAGCGAAGATGGCCCAATCGCGTCCGCCGAATTTGCTCTCCATGCGGGCCAGATACCGCGCGGCGGCGGGTGCGGCGCGTTCGGGATTCAAACGGTCATCACGCACGGTCACCGTGTATGGCACCTTGTGGTGGACGGTGCGATAAACGGATGGCCCCGGCTTTTGGCCGGGACGCCGGCGCACTAACTGGTGCGAGGTGGTCATCTGGAAGCGCGTAACGCGAACCACGCGCAATCCGGCAGCGCGGGCCGTGGCCTCGGAAAATTGCATGATGCCGCGCGGTCCGGCCGGGCTCGCGGCTTGCGCATCGCCCCAGCTTTCCAGATACGCGACCGCCGAAATCAGCGAAACAGGCCAGCCGCTTTCATCGGCCGCAAGACGGAAGACAGGCGCCAGACGCGCGCCGGTGATCCTTTCCGCGCCCGCCACGGCCTGAGGTTCGCGCATGACAGTGAAGGTCTGCGATTGGATCATGCGCTCCGTGCGGGCGGCTAGCAGCTCGGCTGTCATGTCGGACCGGCCGGCGGCGATGCCGGGCAATTGATGCTGCGGCGTGAAGTATTCCACGGCGGCGAACAGGCTGCCGGAAAGGAGCCAGAGAGCAATCCAACGGCGAAGAGATTGCACGTTGGTCTTAGTTTAGAACAAATGCATCGTGGAATGTTCTGGGACGAGTTTGGCGCGATTCAGAAATCCCAATCGAGGATGTTTTTCTGGATCGTGGGCCAAACTTTCGCGCGCGGATCGATCAGGTCGAAATGCCCCGCGCCAGGGAGGGGAATCAGTTTAGAGTTCTTGGATGCCTTGACGAAGCGCTGGCTCATTTCGAACGGCACGATGTTGTCCGCGGTGCCATGCACTACGCGCTGGGGAGCGGGAATAGGCAGCAGCTCAATGGGAGATGCGGCGGCATAGCGCTGCGGGACGCGGTCCGGCGAGCCGCCGAGCACTTCGCCAACCACCCCGCCGTTCAACTGTAGTGCGTAAGCGCGCCGCAAATCCGAGATAGCTGCTAAAGGGACCACGCCGCGCAAATCCACAACCTGCTGAGCGGCCAGCCACAGCGCCAGCTGCCCGCCGGCGGAATGCCCGGCTGCGATCACGCGCTTCAAGTCCAGGTGGTAGCGATCGGCGAGGGCAACCAGGTGCTGGGCGCCATGGATGATGTCGTCCGAGATGCCGGACCAAGGCTCTTTGGCTTCCAGGCCGGGGTCGCCAATCCTGCGGTACTCCAGGCTCCAAACGGCTGCGCCGGCTCGCGCGAGCGCGGCGCACAAGTGCCCTGCTTGATCCAGAGTATAACCGCTTCTCCAGAACCCGCCGTGAATGAAGATTACAGCGGGCTGCGGCCCGGATTTTCCAGAAAGGAACAGATCCCCAAATTGTTGAGGCGCTTTTCCATAAGGGATGCGCGCGTTCGCTCTAGGCGGCGCGAGCTTGAGGAGGTCTTGCGCCAAGGCTGGAGCCGATGCAGCGGCAAGAAAGGTGCGTCGCGTCACCCGACCATTTTAATGCTATACGCGCGAACCGGGCCGTTCGCTCGTCGCATAGTCGGCTTTGGCTTCGCCACTGGAGGCGATGTCTTCGGCGCCGGTGTCCTCCAAGAGTTTTTTGGCCCGCTTCACCCATTCCGAGCTGTCGCAGTGAACCGAGATCAGGGTGCCACCGGATCTGACGCGGCCTTCAAATCGCTTGGCTTCGTATTCCGGCATTCCGAGCCCGACCAGCGTACCAACTATCCCGCCTGCCGCGCCCACGGCACCTGCGCCCGCGAGCAACGCGACAATAGGTCCGGCGGCGATCAACGGCCCGACGCCTGGAATGGCGAGAGCGCCGATACCGGCGAGCCATCCCACCACACCGCCCAGCACCGCACCGGTAGTGGCGCCGGCGGCAGCGCCTTCCGGCGCCTTGCTGTCCTTCTGGTGGACAAAGTCTTTGGTGCCGGCATTCTCAGGCAAAAGGACGGAGATGTCCGTGTTGCGGAAGCCCGCGGTCCGCAGGGCTTCCAGACCGCCGCTCAATGCCGCGCCGTCTCGATACATTCCAAACACAGCTGTGTTACTCATGATTTTTCCTCCTGCGATGATTGCAATGGACGACTACTTGACGGTAAGTTCGCTGGTTACCTTGCCGGCGCCGGCGATTTCATTGGCCTTATCTTCAACGGCCTTCTTCTCGTCGTCCGACTTGACGGTGCCCGTGAGAGTGACTGCGCCATCTTGGGCGCCGATATGAACGTTGTGCGCCTCCAAGGAAAGAGATTTATCCGCAACAACCGCTTTTCGGATTTTTTGCGTTAACTCACGATCCGCTTTGCTCATCTTCTGAATGGCCGGTGTCTGCGCAGTCAGAAGACTCGGCGCGGCCAAATACAGGCCGGCGGAAGCAGCGAATAGCTGAGACGCTAATGCAATTTGCGAAGTGAAGTGGCTTTTCATACGCTCCTCAATCTTGCACGGGAACGGCCACAGACTAACTTGGCTGGAATGTTGAGCTTTCGCGCGATTTCGAGGTATCGCGAGCAGGAATTATTACCACAGGGCGCGGCTGCGCTAAAGCGTTATCGAAAAGTGACAGGCGATATATGTACGCGGATCACCAGACCCGGCAGGCGGGCGCGTGCATCATGGGCTGTCCAGCGTGGCACGCGAAGGCTTGGCCGAACTCGGGCATGTTCCCGACTACGCCATTGACGCGATCGCGACCGTCGGAATGAGGATCCACCTGAGCGCGCATCCGGGCTGCTTCGGGGCGCACGTTCTGGCACCAGTCTTGAGCGTAGCCCAGGAAGAAGCGCTGTTGCGGTGTGAAGCCGTCGATCTTAGCCGGTTGCGGTTTCCCCTCCAGCGACTTCATCAGCGCCATGAATGCCAGGTGCAGACCGCCATTGTCGGCGGTGTTTTCGCCGAGCGTCAGCTTGCCATTGAGATGTACGCCGGCGACGGGAGTAAATGCCGAATACTCTTTGATGAAACATTCCGCGCGCTTCTCGAATTCGGCGGCATCTTCCGGCGTCCACCAATTGCGCAGGTTGCCTTGGGCGTCGAACTGGCGGCCCTGATCGTCGAACCCATGGGTGAGCTCATGTCCCATGATGGACCCGATGGCGCCGTAGTTCACGGCCGCGTCCATGTGGTTGTCGAAAAACGGCGGCTGTAAAATGCCAGCCGGGAAATTGATGTTGTTCTCCAGGGGACTGTAGTAGGCATTAACGGTAGGCGGTGTCATGCTCCACTCACTCCGATCCACCGGCTGGCCGATCTTGTTCAACACCCGGTGAACTTCGAACTCGGTGGCGCGTTGGTCGTTGCCCACCGCTTCGCCGCGGACGATTTTTACGCTGGAATAATCGCGCCATTTATCGGGATAGCCGATCTTGTTGGTCACGGCGCGCAGCTTCACCAGAGCTTGTTCCTTGGTGGCGGGGGTCATCCAATCGAGCGATCGAATATCCTGTCCGAGCATGGTCTCAATTTCATGAACCATACCCAACACCCGCGCCTTGGCCTCGGGCGGGAAAGCCTGCTCCACATATTTCTGGCCCAAGGCGAAGCCCAAGTCGCCATCGGTGGCTTCCACGCAACGCTTCCAGCGGGGCTGGAGCTGAGTGGCTCCGGTAAGGATCTGATCGAAGAAATGAAAATTTTCATCGACAAAGGCCTTGGCCAGTAAAGGCGCTTCGGCGTGCAGCAGGTGCCAGCGCAGATAGACTTTGAGATCGGCAACGGTGCTGTTCTTAAGCACTGCGTCCAGCGCTTTGAAGAAATCCGGAACAGACACGTTCAGGCTGGTGAAGGCAGGCGTGCCGAGACCCGCGAAGTATTTCGGCCAATCGATGCTGGGAGACAGCGCCGCCAGATCTTTGACGCTCATCTTGTGATAGGTCCGGCTGGGATCCCGGCGCGCAACCGAGTCGAGCGATCCTTTGGCTAATTCCGTTTCGATGCGCAGCACGGCTTGCGCATCCGCAGTGGCCTGTACGCGCGATTCGCCCGCCAGCTCCAACATCTTTTGCACATGGGCGACGTATTGCTCGCGCAGCATGACCGACTTGGGATCGGTCTTCAGATAATAGTCGCGATCGGGAAGGCCGAGACCGCCCTGGTCGGCATCGGCGATCACCTGCGTGGAATTCTTGGCATCCGGGCTCGCAGAAAAGTTGAAGAACGCGTCAACACCTAAAAGGTGAAGCCGGACCAGCTGGCCGACGATCTGGTCCTTCGATTTGATGGCGTCAATCAGCTTCAGCTCCGGTTCGAGAGGCTTGACGCCCAGCTTGTCAATGGCCGCCTCATCCATGCAAGTGGCGTAGAAATCGCCGATCTTCTGTTCCACTGGAGAACGCTTGGGATCGTTGACCGAAGCTTTTTCCAGAATCCCACGCAGAATTTCCTGGTTGTGCTCCTGCAGGCGGCTGGCGATGCCCCACACAGACTGGTCGGGTGGAATCGGATTCTTGGCCATCCAGGTGCCGCAGGCGTATTGATAGAAATCGACGCAGGGATTGGCGGCGGTGTCGATGTTGGCGGTGCTGAATCCGGTTTGAGCGGGCGCGCAGAGCGCCAAGAGGAGCGTGAATAGCAGCAGGCTAAGGATGAGTCTCACGCTTTAATTTTATCGCGGGCTGGCGCGACGTGACGCGCGTGGATTGCGGAAAATCAACGGAATTATTATGGTAGGAACAACCGCATGATGGCGCTACGATTTGAATGCCAGCCCGGATGCACCAACTGCTGCGAGCAACAAGGCTTCGTTTACCTGACCGAGGACGATCTGAACCGCATCGCGGAGTATGTGGGAATGACGGCGCGGGAGTTTGAGCGGCGCCATGTGTATCGCACCAAGAACCTGCGGCGCCTGCGCGTTCCACGTCACCAGCAGTGCCATTTCCTGCGGGATGGCGGCTGTTCGATTCACGCGGTCAAACCGGTGCAGTGCCGCATGTTTCCGTTCTGGCCGGAGTTGGTGGATTCCAAGGACGCCAAGCGCGAGTGGAAGAAGACCGCGGCGTGGTGTCCGGGGATTGGGAAGGGCGAGCTGATCCAGATTGAAACGGCGCGCGAGCTGGCGGGACGGATGAAGGCTGCATATCCGAGTATGTATTAGGGCATGTATTAGGGCGATGAGCCGGGACCAGACGCCCATGGTATTCTTGGACCGAGCCCTTTGCGCAGGCGGACATGTCATTTACGCCTGTACGCCTGAAATTCGGATTTAGGAAAAAGCGCCAGCTCAGCACAATGTGCCTGCATCCCCAGTCCCGAACCCCCAGCCCCGACGGCAAGCGCGCAGCGCGCCACCGTCTAGCATGCTGACCACCGATATTCTGTCCTGGAAAAAGCTCTCTGAGCGCCAGCAGAAGCCTGTCCATCTGATCCTGTTCATAACCGACCATTGCAACGCCAAGTGCGGCACCTGCTTTTACTGGCAGAATCTGAATCAGGGCGAGGCGCTACAGCCGGAACATATTCAGAAGATTTCCGAAGCCATGGGCGAGCTGGTTTGGCTGGATATTTCGGGCGGCGAGCCATTCCTTCGCAAGGACATTGACCAGATCTGCCATCGGTTCCTGGATCACAATCAGGCCAAGTTCATCAACATTCCCACCAACGCGCTGCAGACCGACGTGATCCGGAAATCGGTGGAAGGCATCCTCGCGAATCCCAACAAATTCCGGCTGAACATCGCCATTTCGCTGGATGGCATCGGCGAAGTTCACGACCGCATCCGCGGGGTTCCAGGCAATTACAAGCGCGCGCTCGCGACTATGGAGGCGCTGCGGGAAATTCGCACGCGCGACAAACGCCTGTCCCTGAGCGTGGTGAGCACCGTGATGAGCAGCAACATTGAGGACATCAAGCAACTGCTCAACCTGGGCGTCACCGAATGGGACCTGGATTATCACTCGCTCAATATCCTGCGCGGAAAATGGATGGACGCCACGCTCTCGGCGCCCACGCCCGAGCAATACGCCGAAGTCTCGAAGCTTCAGTTACAGCTCTGCCGGCGCTATTTTCACGGGCGCTGGGGAGGCATCGGCGGATGGACCGCGACGGTGGGCCGCTACATGCTGAACCGCTATTACATGCAGGAAATGCAGGGTCACCCGAAGAACATCTCGTGTAACGCGGGCGACGTGAGCTGCGTGATTGACGCCAACGGCGACGTCTCCTTCTGTGAGCTGCTCAAGCCGGTGGGAAATCTCAAGGCCTATAATTGGGATTTCAACCGTCTCTGGCATGATTTTCAGGCTACCCAGCTTCGCCAGAAGGTGCAGAGCGGTTGCCATTGCACACACGAATGCTTCCAGACGAAAAACCTGATCTTCTCGCCGTGGCGCCTCGTCTAGGGACGGCGCGTGTTTAAGCCGAAATTTAAGAAGCTGATCCAACCACTGGTTCCCGCCTTCGTTATGCGTTGGATCGACCCGTTTCATACCGAGCTTCTGGAACACCTTACCGCCGCCGCGCGTAAACTTCCCCCGGGCGCGCATGTTCTGGACGCCGGGGCGGGCGAATGTCCCCACGCGCCGCTTTTCGCCCACACCCGCTACGTGCGCCTGGATCGCGGCATCGGCGACAAAGCCTGGGACTACACGAAAATCGAAGTGTTAGGCGACATCTCCGAGTTGCCTTTCCGCGACAACTCGTTCGACGCGGTAATCAATATTCAGGTGCTGGAGCATTTGAAGGAGCCGAGCATTGGCGTGAATGAAATGGCGCGCGTGCTGAAGCCGGGTGGGCAGTTGATCCTCACCACTGTGCAGTGCTGGGAGATCCATCAGCATCCCAACGATTTTTTTCGGTACACGCGCTACGGCCTGACTTATTTGTTCGACAAGGCAGGTCTCGAAAGCCGCGTCCAAGCCCTGGGCGGGCTGTTCTGGTTGATCGGGTTCCGTCTGATGGCGATCCTGGGTTATTTTCAACGGAGCTGGCGCTGGCTGATCTTTGTGGTGCTGGCGCCCATCTTCGGCTTCGCCATTCCCGTCATCTGCTATTTCCTCGATCCGGTGGATCGACGCCGTGATTACACACTCGGCTATTTCTGCTGGTGCCGCAAACCCTCGCCATAAAGCATGACGAGTTCCCTGATCATCATCACTCTGAATCGCGCGCCGCTGCTCGAACGCACGCTGGATGGTCTTCGGCGCCAGTCGCGTCCTATTGACGAGATTCTGGTGGTGGATAACGGCCCGTCGGCGGACACCGCAGAGGTGGTATCAAGCTTCACGGCGCGATACATTCCAGAAACGCGGCGCGGCTACGGGAACGCCCGGAATCGTGGACTGGCGGAAGCCCGTGGTGACGTTATTTACTTCCTGGACGACGATTGCGTTCCTGAACCCGATTGGTCCGACGTCCTTTGGAACGTTCTGGATTCCGGTGACGCCGACCTGGCGAGCGGCTCCCGCGCTCCCGGCCAGCCGGGTCTTGCAGCACGGCTGGAATATCTCTCCACGGACGGGCCCGTTTTGTCTCCGGATCTGGCTGCCGGGCCCGCGCGCCATTTATCGACTTCGAATTTAATTATGCGGCGCGATGTAGTGGCCAAGGTGGGTTGCTTCGACACCACGCTCACCATGTGCGAAGACCGGGACTTCACCACACGCGCGCGAAAGCTGGGATTTAGACTCCGCTATGAGCCCAAGGCCAGGGTCACGCACTATCCGGCCATTCATCGGGTTTCCGATTACCTTGGAAAAATGCGGCACTATGGAACGGGCACGTCGCAGTATTTCCGCCGCTGGCGCGAGGAAGAGCCACTGGCTCGCGTGTTTCCCGCCGGCCCAGCCATGCGCTTACTGCTGCTGCCTGCCCTGGCTGCGGCTGGCACGGCGTACTTAGTAGCGCGCAATCTGCCGCAAAATCCCGACGCGCTTCCGCTGAGCCCGCTGCTTTTCGTAGGACAGGTCTGCTGGCATTGGGGCGGGTATGAAGCCATGCGCATGGGTCAAACCAAGCTGGATCAAACAAAGCTGGATCAAACCAAGCCATGCTGAACCGCAAAGTAGTGGCTCTTGGACGCCGGCTCATCCCGCGTTTCGTAGTGGATCAGATCAATCCTTTTGATCGCTTCGTGATCGACGCGGTCCGCGAATTTTCCGCGTTGCTGCCGCCCAATTCACTGGTGCTGGACGCGGGTGCGGGCGAAGCGCAATACCGGCCCGATGTGGCGCGCGCGGGGCATCAATACCGCGCCATCGACCTGGGCGTCGGCGAGGGCGATTGGAACTACGGCAAGATCGATGCGTGGGCCCGCGTGGAAGCGCTGCCTTTCCCCGCACACACCTTCGACGCCATGTTGAGCGTCGCGGTGCTGGAGCACACGCCGTATCCGCGCCAGACCTTGCATGAAATGGCGCGGGCCTTGAAGCCAGGCGGGCAACTGATGATCATCGTTCCCACCATGTGGGAAGAGCACCAGATGCCGCACGATTATTACCGTTTCACGCGTTACGGCGCGCAGAATCTTCTCGAAGAAGCCGGATTCGCTGTGGATCAGGTGCGGCCCCTAGGTGGCTACTTCTGGTTTATGGGCCGGAAATTCATCGATGTGCTGGAGTTTTTCGAGCGATTCCCGCGCGCGCTGCTGTGGCCGTTCCTCGCGATCCCGTTCGGATTCCTGTTGCCGATGCTCTGCACACACCTGGATTGGCTGGATCGCGACAAGTATTACACCATCGGCCAGCTCTGCTTTTGTCGCCGCGTTCGCGAGCCCGGCAATCCAGAGGGAGCGGGAATCCTCCCGTAAGATTCCCGAATTGTGCCAATCCCCAACCCCCAATCCCAGGACCGGACAGGGCTGTTTCGGAAACCCCTCCATTTTCAAGTGTGAAGCTTGGTCGAAGAATTGCTTTGTAGACCCAGCCATGCCCAAACTCCAACACCTGCGCGAAATCCTATCCGGGCCACTGACCGGCGCCTATCTCGAGAGCAAAGCTAACGAAGGCTGGAAACCCGTCGCTGTGATCTGGGAACGTGAAGTTGCCGAAGACGCCCCACCTCTTGCCGATATCGCCCAGCCGGTGCCCTACGGGCTCAAGATCGCCGAGGACTGCGTGGCTCTGGAGCAGGACATGCAGGAGCGGGAAGCCTTGCTGGCAATGCTCGAGATGATCGTCCAGGACAAGCCGCTGCGGGAGATCGCAGAAGAGTTGAACCGGCGCGGTTTCCGAACCCGTGCGAGTTCCAACTGGACGCCAGGCGCGGTGTTCGACATGCTGCCTCGGCTGATCGAAGTCGGTCCGCGAGTGTTTAGCACCCCGGAGTGGGTGATGCGGCGGGGCAAGCTCATGAATGTGAGCTAGGTCGCCACTCGGCTGTGGCGTGCGCACTCTTGCGCGCAGCGTTCACACTCGTGTGAACGAGTGCAACTCCGCAAGAGTGTTGGCACGAGTTGCCAACACGGCACGCACGAGTGCGTACGCCACGACGTGTCGGCTACGGCTACATCCCGCGAGAGTTTAACGTGAAACCGCGCGGTCGTTTCGTAAAATGGCCCCGTCCTTCATCACGAAGATCACGCTCTGCGTCGCCTTGATGTTCTCGACCGGATTTCCCGGCACTGCCACCACATCGGCGAGCATTCCAGGTTTCAGCGCGCCAACCTTATCCTGCAAGCCGAGCAGCTCGGCGGCGGACGTGGTGCCAGCCATCAAGGATTGCGCGGGCGTCATACCGTCGGCCACCATGAAGGCAAATTCGAGCGCGTTGTCGCCATGCGGATAAACGGCGGCATCGGTGCCAAGCGCGATCTTCACTCCCAGCGCGAGCGCGCGCTTGACCATGGCGTCCTGCTGCTTCACGGCGCGGGCCGCCTTCTCCTGCACCAGCGGCGGGAATTTGGATTCTGCGAGTCCAACGCGAGTGGTCAGCGTCGGAACCAGGAAGGTTCCGCGATCATGCATCATACGCATGTCTTCATCGTTGAGGAAGGTCCCGTGTTCGATGGAATCGATGCCGGCCAGAATCGCCCGCTTGCTGGATTCGGCGCCGTGCGAGTGTGCCGCGGTTTTCCTGTGCAGCGTGTGGGCTTCGTCCACCAGGGCGTTCAGCTCGGCCTGCGTCAACTGGGGAACATCCACATCGTCGGTGGGCGAGAGCACGCCGCCGCTGGCGCAGGTCTTGATGACATCCGCGCCGTATTTGACGTTGAACCGCACGGCATAGCGGGCCTGGTCAGGTGTATTGATCACGCCGTCTTCGGGACCAGTCTCGCGGCCGAACACGCCGTAACGAAAGCCCGCGCTGTCGTCGCAGTGGCCGCCCGTGGATCCGAGCGCGTGAATAGACACCAGCATTCGCGGCCCTGGAATGATGCCCGCGTTGATGGAATTGCGCAGCCCCACGTCGATAAAATCAGACGAGCCGACATCGCGAACCGTGGTGAAGCCGGCCATTACGGTTTTGCGCGCATTGACCGTGGCGCGGATGGCGTGTTCGGATATAGGACGTTGCAGCGCCAGGAGAGCCTGCCCATTGTAATCGGGATTGAACTCATCGGTAAGATGCACGTGCGCGTCAATGAAGCCGGGGAGCAGAGTGGCGTCGCCGAGATCGATAACGGTTGCTCCCGCCGGGGCCGCGCCGCCTATCGATTGAATCACGCCATTGGACACCACCACCATTCCGGGTGTCGTCAGTTGTCCACTGGTGGCATCGAAGAGACGCGCCGCCTTCAACACGTATGTGCTCTGCGCAACCAAGGCACTTGCGCTAATCAAGAACGCTGCAGCTATCCCAATCTTCATGGATGCAGGTTAACAAAAGACGCAGGTTAGCAAAATAAGTGTGGTTCAATGAAAGTTCGTAAGGAGGCAGAAGACATGAAGGTTGGTGTCGCCGGGCAAGGCGCTTTCGGAATCAAACATATCGAAGCGATCCAGAATATCCCCGGCATTGAGATTATTACGTTGTCAGGCGGGAATCAGGCAGCCACGGAGGAAGTGGCGAAAAAGTTCAAGATTCCGCACTGGACCGGCGATCTGGGCGAGAGCCTGAAGCAGCCGGGGCTGGAGGCCGTGATCCTGGCTACTCCCACGCAAATGCACGCCGATCAAGCGGTTCAGTGTCTGAAGGCGGGAAAGCACGTGCAGGTGGAGATCCCGATGGCCGATTCGCTGGAGGATTCCGAGCGCATTCTGAGAGCGCAGAAGGAGACCGGGCTGATCGCGATGGCGGGACATACGCGGCGTTTCAATCCGAGCCACCAATGGGTACACAAGCGCGTCAAGAGCGGCGAGCTGACCATCCAACAAATGAACGTGCAGACCTATTTTTTCCGTCGCACCAACATGAATGCGGCCGGCAAGCCGCGCAGTTGGACGGACCACCTGCTGTGGCATCATGCCTGCCATACCGTGGACCTGTTCCAATATCAGACGGGACAAACCATCTCGGAGTGTTTTGCACTCGAAGGCCCGCACCATCCGGAACTGAAGATCGCAATGGACATGACCATCGGACTAAAAGTTCCTTCCGGGGCGATCTGCACCCTGTCCCTGTCATTTAACAATAAAGGGCCGCAAGGCACGTTCTTCCGTTACATCGGCGACAGCGGGACATATGTGGCCTACTACGACGATCTGGTGGACGGAGAGCAGAATAAGATCGATTTGAGCAAGGTGGACGTTTCGATGAACGGCATCGAGCTGCAGGATCGCGAATTCTTCGCCGCGATCGAGGAAAAGCGCGAGCCCAATTCCAGCGTCCAGCAGACGATTTCGGCAATGCGGACGTTGGATCGTTTGGAGCGGATGCTTCAGTCGAAGGTCGGGACGCCGGCTTAAGGGTTTCACTCGCCCATCCACACTGTCGTGCTGGATACCAACGTGATCATCGCGGCACTGCGGTCGCGTCGAGGAGCGTCGTTCGCTCTCTTAAGTCGAATCGGTCACGTTTGGACGCCCCTGATCTCCGTGCCATTAATTCTCGAGTATGCGGCTGTTGCAAAGCGTGAGTGCCAGCGCATGAAGATCCCGCAGAGTACGGCGGAGGCTGTAATCCAAGCGTTTTGCTTCGTGGGTCGCAAGACGGATATTCACTTCGGGCTGCGGCCCTTCCTGCCCGACCCCGGCGATGAGTTCCTTCTCGAATTGGCCGTAGCAGGCCAAGCCGACGCCATAGTTACGCACAATGTTCGGCATTTCTTAGGGGTCGACAGGTTTGGGCTTCGGGTGATGACACCAATTGAGTTTTTGAAGACAATAGAACGAGAGGGGCCATGAGCAGGAGTATCGCCGTACCAGAGGATTTGTACAATAAGGCGGCCGAGCTTGCCGCTAAGGATCACATTTCGGTGGAGGAATTCGTGTCCGCTGCTCTCGCAAATCGAGTGGCTACTCGCGAGTTCATCGAATCCCGCGCGAAACTCTTCAACAGAGGTGCCTACGATAAGGCGTTGAACGAAATTCCTGACGTGGAACCCGAGGTCCAGGACCGTTTGTAGGGCCGCTCAGGCCGTCATCGCTTTTGCTGCTGGCTGCGTGTGTCCCAGCACTTTATGCGCCTTGTAGGGCTTCTCGAGCGACGCCACTTCGTCGGAGCTCAGCTTCAGGTCCACGGACGCGATCAAGTCCTGCAAGTGGTTCGTCTTGGTGACTCCGATGATGGGTGACGTGATGCCGGGCGCCTGCAAAACCCAGGCGCAGGCCACCTGAGCGGCGGAGACTCCGCGCTGCTTCGCGACCGCGGCAACCGCGTCGGCCACCTGAAAATCGTCTTCGCTGTAATACATGTCCTTGGCGAAAGTGTCCACTTGCGATCGCGTGGTGGAACCGCCGTCGCGATGCCGCGTGCCGGTGAGAAATCCGCGCGCCAGCGGGCTCCAGGGAATCAGACCCACGCCCTGATCGATACACAGCGGAATCATTTCGCGTTCTTCTTCGCGATAGACCAGGTTGTAGTGATTCTGCATGGCGACAAAGCGATGCCAGCCGTGCTCTTTCGCCAGATAAAGCGCCTTGGAGAATTGCCAGGCCGCCATGCTGCTGGCGCCGAGGTAACGAACTTTGCCGGCGCGTACCAGCGAATCCAGCGCCTCCAGTGTCTCTTCAATCGGCGTATTGAAATCCCAGCGATGGATCTGATACAGATCGATGAAATCCATGCCCAGGCGGCGCAGCGAACTCTCACACCCTTCGATGATGTGCTTACGGCTCAGCCCCTTTTTGTTCGGACTCTTGCCCATATTGCCGAACACTTTGGTGGCCACCACAACGTCGTCTCGCGACGCCATTTCCTTCAGATAGATTCCAGTGATCTCTTCGCTCAAGCCGGCCGAATAGACATCGGCGGTGTCGAAGAAGTTGATCCCCGAATCGAGCGCGATCTTAAAATGCTCGCGCGCGCCTTCTTTGTCGACATGCCAGCCCTTGGTGCCCTGCGCCCAATCCGGCAACTCGCCGCCGCCATAGCTCATGCATCCCAAACAAATGCGGGACACGGTGATTCCGGTCTTTCCGAGTAGCGTATATTGCATAAAAACTCAGTTTAGCTCGGCAGCCTCGCCGGTGCTATAGAATGGCTCTCGTGAAACACAGCACCGAACGAATTCTCACTACGCACGCGGGACGCCTGGATAGCGCCAGCATGACCGAGGTGATCCGCAGACAGGCCGACGCGGGCATCGACATCATCAGCGACGGCGAGCTGGGCAAAACCGGCTTCGGCTTCGCGTATTATGGCCGGCGGCTGGCGGGCCTGGGGACGCGCAAAGTCCAGCCGGGCGAATCCGGGTGGATGGGCGGCAACACCGGCGAGCGCCTGGAGTTCGCGGAGTTTTACAAGGATCTCAATTTCGAAAGGCTCCTGCCGCCGGAGCGTACCATCTGCAACGGACCCATCAGCTACATCGGCCAGCAGGAAGTAGCCAATGATATCGCTCACTTCAAACGAGCGCTGGCGGAAGCGGGGGCGCGAGCCGAGGAAACGTTCCTGTGCGTGCTTGCGCCGGGCTGGCTGGAGCACTTCTTCCACGACGAATATTATTTGAACGACGAAAAGTATTTATTCGCCCTGGCCGATGCCATGAAGCACGAGTACAAGGCCATTGTGGACGCGGGGTTCATTCTGCAACTCGACGATCCGGCACTGCCCGACACCTACGACATGATTGTGCCGACGCCGACCATCGCCGAGTACCGCAAATTCGCCGAGGTGCGGATCGACGCCCTGAATCACGCGCTGCAGGGGCTTCCCGAAGATCGGGTGCGTTATCACATCTGCTGGGGAAGCTGGCACGGGCCGCACACGCACGATCTGCCGTTGAAGCATCTGGTGGACCTGATGCTCAAGGTGAAGGCGGGCGCTTATTCGGTGGAGGCTGCCAATCCGCGCCACGAGCACGAGTGGAAGGTGTGGAAGGATGTGAAGCTGCCCGATGGCAAGATCCTGATTCCCGGCGTGGTCAGCCACGCGAGCAATGTCGTCGAGCATCCGGAGCTGGTTGCAGACCGCATCGCACTCTACGCCAGCCTGGTGGGCCGCGAAAACGTTATCGGGGGCACCGATTGCGGGCTGGGAATGCGCGTGCATCCGCAGATTGCCTGGGCCAAGCTGAAGGCGCTATCCGAAGGCGCCGCGCTCGCGACCAAACAACTCTGGGCCCACTAAGCAGCGAGCCAAGACGCCATGGCCACCGGCAAGCCCTCGGACTTACGAAGGAAATCCTTCTCGCCCTGGGTTCGCTACCCGAGCCTGGTATTACTGTATTGCGTCTTAGTGCCGCTCGCGAAGGTGATGGAGAAAACGGGGTTGTGGAATCGCCTGTCTAAGGGGCGACGGCGCGATTTCTACGGTAATTTCGGCGACTACCAGGCCACCTCCCATGATGTATTTGCATGCGTCTACTTCAAAAGCGGTACTAACTGGCTGATGCAAATCCTGGTGCAAGTGATCCACCATGGGGCAGCCGAGTTCGAGCACATACACGATCTGGTTCCATGGCCTGACTCGCCCGACCCGGATTATGCCGTTCCTCTATCCGATGAGACGGCGTGGAAGAATTCGCCCACTGGCCTGCGCGTGATCAAAACTCACCGCGAGTTCGCCAAAGTCCCGTATTCGCCCGAGGCGCGTTATATCTGCGTCGTCCGCGATCCCAAGGACGTTTGCGTCTCCGCATATCATTTCTCTCGCGCCGAGGCAATGGGTCCGATGACGCCGTCGGTCGCGAACTTCGTCGAATATTTCCTTTCGCCGGCCTTCCAGTTCTGCGCCTGGCCCTTGTTCCTGGACGGTTATTGGCGCGTGCGCGATCGCGAAAACGTGCTCTTCCTGACGTACGAGGAGATGAAAAGGGACTTGCCGGGAACCGTGCGCCGAATCGCTGCTTTCCTAAACGTCGCGCTGTCAGAAGATGAACAAAACGCCGTAACCCGGCAAGCTTCCTTCGATCGCATGAAAAAGATCGAGCACAAGTTCGAAACCGGCATGCTGGTTCCCTGGTCTCAACCGCGCGGAGCGATGATGCGGCGCGGGCAGCACGGCGCATCCAACGAATTGCTCACGCCAGGTCTGCAGCAAAGGATCGACGACCATTGCAGGGCGGAGCTGAAGCGGCAGGGATGCGATTTTCCGTACGACCAAGCGTTCAGTCCGCGCTGACCGTTACCAGGGCACTCGCCCTTCATCGTTGAAAAATCCGCCGGTGGGTCCATCGTCGCCGATGGTGGCGTATTGGATGGCCGCGACAGCTCCCTGGGCCGCGCTGCGGGGCCCGCTGTTGCCGTTGATGTCCGTCGCGCAATAACCGGGACAAATGGCGTTCACCTTGATAGGCGTATCCTTCAACTCTTTGGCGAATTGAATGGTCATGCTGTTCAGAGCCGATTTCGAGGTGTTGTAACCCAGCGCCAGGAAATCGGCGAAGGGCGATTTCAAGTCGCTCGAAAGTGTGAGCGACCCAAGGCTGCTCGACACATTCACGATGCGGCCGTGCTTTGATTTCTTGAGCAGCGGCAGCATGCGCTGGATCAAGGCCACCGGACCGAAAAAATTTGTTTCGTAGACTTCGCGCACTTTGGCTAAACCCACGTCGCTCGGTTTTGTTCCGAACTCTGCGACTCCCGCGTTGTTCACCAGAATGTCCAGGCGCCCGAATTCCTTCTCGATCCACTCGGCCGCGCGCTCGATTGTTCCACTATCGGTTACATCCAGCTTCACGAAACGCGCATCGGCGCCCTCCGACTTTAGCTTTTCAACGGCCGTCTGGCCGCGCGCTGCATCCCGCGCTCCCACCAGCACTGTGATCTTCTTCGCGCCTAACCCGCGCGCGATCTCGAACCCAATGCCCTTGTTCGCGCCGCTGATAAGCGCGATGTCACCTTCAAAGACTTGCACGTTAGCCATCATTCGTCAGTCTATACGATTAGGGGCGTGTAAACCCCGCGAGCGGAAACCACGTCTACAGCGTCACCTATGCACAAACCAACTCTTGCAACTATCGCATTCATGGCTTTGACAACCACCCTGGCCCTGGCGCAGAACTCACCGCCCACAACGGCCCAGATTGTCGCGAACCAGGTGTCCCGGCTCACCAAGCTGCTGGACCTGACTTCTACCCAGCAGGCTTCGGCCACCACGATATTTACCACCGAGCAGACCGCGTTGGCCACGGTGAGAACCAATATGCAGACTGCGCGTAAGGCCCTCCAGACCGCGATCAAGAGCGACGACACGGCAACTATTGGAACAGAGGCGACTCAGATAGGGACTTTGACCGGTGAGGAAGTGCTGGCGCAAGCCACCGCGTCTGGCGCGTTCTACGCCATCCTGACCACTGAGCAGCAATCCAAGTATGAGACGCTAGGGCCATTGGGCGGACCGGGCGGTCCGGGAGGTTTCGGCGGACCTGGACCTCACGGCTTGGGTGGATCTCACTAACGTGCAATTGTCGGCAACGTCCGAGTTGGAGCACGCCGTTCCTAGGGACGTTGCCGCGCTGGCGGGGGACTTCGAAGCGCTGGTGCGGCTGTACCGGCCCAAGGTGTTCCGCTTCGCGCTGGCCTCTCTGCGGGACCTGGACGCAGCTGAAACTGTGACGCAGGATTGTTTTCTCCGCGCGTACCAGGCCCGCGACCGTTTCCGGCAGGATTGCAGCCTGCACACCTGGCTGATGCAGATTGCAGTCAACCTGATTCGCGATCACACCCGCAACCGCCGCTTTCAGTTCTGGAGGCGCGCCCGGCTAACTGCCAAGCCGGTGGATGTTGCCGGGCAAACCATCGCGGATCGGGCGCAATCGCCGGAAGCGCAGGCGCTCTTAAAAGAACGAGTGGCGGCGATTTGGAGCGCGGCGGAGCGGCTGCCTCAAAAGCAACGCACCGTGTTCCTGCTACGCTTCGTGGAAGACATGGATTTGTTGGATATTGCCGTAGCCACCGGAATGCGAGAGGGCACGGTGAAATCTCATCTCTTCCGCGCTGTGCGCGCGGTACGAGAACGCATCGGAGAAGCGCTATGATCCCGGGTAATTATCATCTGTCGTCAGAACAGTTATCGGAATGCATTTTGGGCCAGCCGAGCCCGATGCTGGCGCAGCACGTTCAGGATTGTGCGGTGTGCCAGGCCGAGCTCGGGAACTTTCGTGAAGCGCTGGGCGAGTTCCGCGGCGCCGTGCGTACGTGGAGCAACAATCAGGCCAAGGCGGCGCTTGACGTACCAGCCACCGTTTCCCAGCCTCGTTGGATTGCTTCCCATCAACTGGCCTGGGCTGTGCTGATTGCCGTGGTGTGTGTGATCGCGAGCTTGATAGTGCCCCGGCACGGAGTGGAAAACGCAGCTGCCAGCGATGCGGTATTGCTGAATCAAGTGGACGCGCAGGTGTCGCGCACCGCACCCACTTCCCTGGAGCCTCTGATGAAACTGGTGGTGCAGGAATAAACACTATGACCCGCGCTCTTCTCATTTGCCAATGCGCTCTGGCCGCGGCCGGGATGCTTTGCGCGCAGGACGGGCCGCCTCCGCAGATGCGCCCGAATCGGCCGCCGATGGAACGCGCTTTCCGCCCTGGGCCGCCCGGACGGTGGTGGACCGATCCGGCTTTGGTGCAAAAGCTAGGGCTCACCGCCGATCAGCAGAAGCGCATCGATACGCTGTTTCAACAGAGCCGATTGAAGCTCATCGATCTGAGCGCCGGAGTGCAGAAGGAAGAGGCGGTACTGGAGCCATTGCTCGAAGGCGACCGGCCGGACGAATCGCAAGTGCTGGCGCAAATCGATCGGATCGCTCAGGCGCGCGCGGAGTTGGAAAAGGCCAACGCGCGTATGTTGCTGGGCTTTCGCGGTGTGCTGACGCTGGATCAGTGGAAAAAATTGCAGGCTGAAGAGCCGCCCCGGCACGGGCAACACCCCTAGTTCCAACCTTTGCCGGTTTGGCAAGCAGCGTGCCTTTCGTAGCCAGCGAGGAATGGTTATGAAACTCAAAAGAATACTAGCCACCGCCACTCTGGCGCTTGGAACCTGTTTTATTTCTTCCACCGCGTTTGCGCGCGTTGGCGTCGACGTTGGGATCAGCGTAGGTGGTCCGCCACCGCCGCCGCGCGTGGTGGGTCCCGTGGGTGTAGCGCCGGGGCCAGGATACGTCTGGACCAATGGTTATTGGGATTGGAGAGGCGGAACGTGGGGGTGGGTGGATGGTCGCTGGGCGGTTCCACCGCACGGCCACCATGTATGGGTTGAGCCCTATTATCATCCTTACGGCGGTGGCGCCTACCACTACCATCGCGGCTACTGGCGATAGAGCTCTTCCAGTTGAGATAAAGCTCCTCCACGTTCGCGGGAGCCGCTTCGTCAAAGTTGTCAATGAGACGAGGCATCCTTTTGGCCGCCGTGGCTGCGCTGGTGCTGTGGGCTCAGCAGCGCGAACGGTCCTTGGGACCGGGGTATGAACTGAAGGCGGTGCTGCCGCACGAAACGTCGCCCGCGCAATACCGGCAAGTGGATCAGCGCGAATTGCAAACTCTGGCGGACGAAGGCTGGGAGCTAGTGACCGTGGTGCCCTACGTTTACAAGAACGAAGAGCACGGCACGCCCGATCTGGCTCCCCGCCCGATGGTGACGCAGGTGTACCCCGGGTATTTCTTTCGACGCCCCAAGCTGCCGCGTTAGTGGTATGTTCGATAGCTTGGCCTCTTCCGCTTACGGCTGCTATTTCGAAGACCTGGAGCCCGGACAGAAATTCCGGCACTGGCCCGGCCGCACCATTACCGAGTTTGACGATACGCTGTTCAGCCTGTTGAGCATGAACCAGCACCCGGTGCATATCGACGGGCATTTTGCATCGGGAACGCAACATGGCCAAAGGCTGGTGGAAGGGCCAATCGTCATTAGCCTGGTGATTGGGATGAGCCAGCGCGACATCGGCGGCCGCGCCATGGAAACCCTGGGGTACTGGGATGTTCGCCATGCTGGGCCGGTGTTTCACGGCGATACCATCTATGCCGAATCAACGGTGCTGGAAAAGCGTGACGACGGGATGGTCACGGTGGAGCATCGCGGATTGAACCAGCGCTCGGAGTTGGTATTGACGATGTCGCGCAAAATCGTGCTTCCACGCCGGTTGTCCTAGACTCAAATTTCCAGCCCCCACGCCGATAAGCGGGGCGTGGGCAAAATACTCGCAGCATGCAGCATCATTTTTTGCGTTTGGGCTGGCGCGCTCCAGGCACAAACGGTGACTACCACTCCGGGCACCCTGGCATTCACCTATCAGGAGGGTGCAGTGACCCTTCCCAAGGCGCAATCGGTGGCAGTGAAGCCGAGTACGGGCAAGCCGACGTTCACCACCTCGACGCCGCCCGGCGACTACTGGCTGACGGTGAACATGGACAGCGGTGTTTTGCCGGCATCCATCAGCGTGGAAGTGAATCCCACCAGCCTTCCGGTGGGCAGCTACACGTCGTCGGTGACCATAACAGTTTCCGGTGTAGCGTCGCCGGCGGTGGTGACGGTAAGCCTGGAAATTACATCTCCGCCATCTACTTTGAGCTTGAGCACGAATAGTCTGATCTTCAGCGCGCCTCCCAGTCCGTCCATCGCGCAAACGGTGATGCTGTCCACCAACGGGTCGCCCATTGCGTTCACAGCTACCGCGGGCGCGGCCTGGCTGTCCGTTTCGCCGGCGGTTGGCATTGTTTTGCCTGGGGACCTGGCCACGCTGAGCATCAACGTGGATGCCACCGACCTGGCTCCGCAAGTAGCTCCGTATTCCGCCAATATCACGGTGGTGGCTTCGGGCGCGAGTGTTACCGCCAAATCGCAAAACATTACGGTCTACGTTACGGTGAACAGCCTGACACCCACCATCGCGAGCATCTGGCCGCCGGTGCTCCCCGAGAATGCCGGAGCCCAAACCATCACCATTCGCGGGACGAGTTTCTATTCGGCTACCGGCGTCTACGTGCAAGGAGTTGCGGCGCCGCTCGTAACCACGGTCTTAAGTCCATCAGCGCTGATGGCAGTGGTTCCTGCCTCTCTGCTGACTCAAGGGGGGGTGCTCAACATCATGGTCGAGAATCCCGCGCCGGGAGGGAGTTCGGCTCCCACCGGGGTGAGCGTGACCAATGTCCCCACCATATTCGGCGTATTCAGCGCGGCCAGTTACGCGAGCGCCGCGTTCAGCCCTGGCGAGCTGGTCACTATGTTCGGATCTAACATCGGCCCCGCAATTCCGGCCACGATGTCCGTTGTTCAAGGCTACGTAACAAGTAGCTTGGGCAACGTAACGGTGACCATCGACGGGCAAAACGCGCCGATCCTCTATGTCAGCCCCAGCCAGGTGACGGTGCAGGTGCCTTATGAAGCGACCATCGGTGGGGGGACCGTGATAGTCACGAATGGCGCGAATCCGCCTGCCAGCACTACCATCAACATCGCCCCTGTCGCTCCGGGAGTCTTTACCGCGGATGGCTCGGGCGAGGGGGAAGCCGCGGCGATCAATACGGGCGCAACTTCCGGGCTGGTCATGCTGAACAGCACCACAAGTCCGGCGCATATCGGCGACACCGTCAGCCTCTATCTCACCGGCGAGGGTAACTACAACCCGTCGCTTTTGACGGGAGCCGTCAACACCAACACCGGCTTCGTCATCCCGATCACCTACACTCCGCTGCCACAGCTCTCTCCGCTGCCAACCGTAACCATCGGCGGCGTGGACGCGAGCGCGGGAGTCTCCTACGCCGGCGTGGTCCCTGGATCCATCCTCGGCGTTTTGCAAATCAACGTTGTGGTTCCTCTGGGGAGTTCCACGGGGACAGCTGTGCCGTTGACGGTGACCATCGGCGGAGTCACCGCGCAATCGAACGTCACATTGAACATTCACCCGTAGATGCGGCCAGACCCTCGTATTTCATTGACGCGCCTCAGAGTGCGGCGCCCACCGTGTCTGAGTGGTAAACAAGATTAATCAAAATCTTCTTGGCGGGTTGCTCCGCGGCATGTTATGTTGATCGAGTCCCGATTCGTCTTTCTTTTCCACTATTTCACGACCCAATTTCAAGACAGGAGGCGCCCACATTGCATTCTGACGATAGATTCGCAATCTCCGCGGGTTGCCTCAAAACCTTCCTGGTTTACTAGTTTCCCGCGCCAACCCAGTCTTCAATAGCGCTCATGCGCAGAAGGAGGAATTCATCTATGACCACGATCAAAGTCTTTCAAGGCACCCGCTCCGTCGACGCGCCCCGTCTGTGCGATTCCTGCTCCACCGGCGTGGTAATGCGCGGTCCAGCCGAAAGCGAAGAGTACGTACACTGCGCGCTGATGGAAAAACCGGTCCGGATGCGGGTAACGGAGTGCAACCGTTACATCGACCGTACGCAGCCCTCACTGTGGGCGATGAAAGAGATCGCCTGGGTGTTGCAGTCGGATTCCAAGCGGCAGAAGATCGGCTTCGTCACGGCCAAGGAGTGGCGCAAGCTGAACGAAGACGAGAACCTGGTTCCGTTACAGTTCGAGTAACTACTCGCTACTCGCGATCCAGTGGGTAACTTTGGGCGGGCCGTCGCCTTGATGCAGGGCAATGGCCCGCGATTCTGTTTCGCGATCGGAGATAGTGACGCGCTCATGCTGGCGCAGATGCTCGGCCCAGCTTTCCACCAGGAATGTTTCGATGTAACGCCCAGGCGTGGCGGCGTCTTCAAAGAGTCCCCAACGAATGGCCCCGTCGCGGCGGCGGATTCTGCGCATGGCTTGCATGTCGCGCGAGAAATCGCGGGCGCGGGCAGGATCGATGCAATATTCCACGGTCACCAGCACCGGGCCGTGTTCTTCGTGCCGCTCGACCACCAGGATCGGTTCCGGCCAATGCCCGGAAGGGCGAGTGTCGAGCTCACGCAAGCCGGTGAGGCGAAAACGGGATGTCGCGGCGGCGGCGGCGATAAGAGCCGTTCCGGCGCAAAACAGCGCGGTGCGAAGCCCTGCGCGCGTTGCCACTGCGCCCCAAATCACGCTGCCGACGGCCATGGCGCCTTGGAAGACCAGAAGATAAACAGCCAGTGCGCGAGCGCGTACCCAGGCCGGCACGGAGGTTTGCGTCACCGTGGTGAGCGTTGAGTTGACGGTCATCCAAGCGATGCCGGTGACTACCAGCGCGACAGCCACGGCAGCGAAACTCGCGAGATAGGCGAGCAGAATGTTGACCGCGCCGAAGAGCGCTACCGAGGCGGTGACCATGGTGTCCGGCGAAAACATTTGCCGCAGGCGATGCAGCATGAGCGCACCAAGAATGGACCCCACGCCCAGGCAGCCGAGCAGAAGGCCATAGCCGGTGCTGTCGCGATGCAGCTCCACCTTTGCCACCAGCGGGAGCAGGGACCACAATGCGCTGGCTGAAATAATGAAGCCGCCCGACCGAACCAACACCGAATGGATGGACGGCGCAAAACGCACATATCGAATACCTGCCAGGATGGCGGCGCCGACGCGCTCAGTGGAAATCGGCTGAGGCTGCTGCTCGGGATCGCGACGCCATAGATAGAGCACTACCATTACGCCGACGAAGGAAACTGCGTTCAGGATGAACGCGGCGCCCGCTCCGATGGCCGCTACCACCGCGCCTCCCAGCGCCGGACCCACGGCACGCGCCAGATTGAAGCCCACGGAATTGAGAGCGATAGCGGCCGGGAGCTCCGATCGCGGAACCAGGTCTGGCATGATGGCCTGCCAGGTGGGGCCGTTCATGGTGGCGCCCAGGCCCAGCGCGAAGGTCAGCCACAGCAGCGTCCAGGGCCCAGTGGATCCGTTGAGCGTCATCACGCCCAGAACGGCAGCCGCGGCCAGCATCAGGCCTTGGGTGCCCAGCAGCAGTCTGCGGCGGTTAAAAAGATCGCCCGCGGCTCCGGCGGGCACTCCGAGAAGGAAGACCGGGAGATTGGTGGCAGTTTGGACCAGAGCCACCAGCAGGGCTGACGGCGCCAGCTCGGTCATCAACCAGGCCGCGCCGACATTCTGCATCCAGGTGCCGATGTTGGACACAATGGAGGCGATCCACAGCCAGCGGAACCAGGTGTAAAGCAGAGGCGTCCACGTGCTGCTGCGCGGAGAAGATGCGGCCTGGGTGGACCGGGGTGTCAAGCTTCATTGTGCTTCGGCAGCAGGTGCTTTTGCACTTTGCCGAGCGCGTTGCGAGGGAGCTTGTCCACCAGGATGAACGAACGCGGCACTTTGAACGAAGCGAGTTTCTGGCGGCAGATGGCTTCCAAGTCGCCAGGATCGATACTGCGCGTTGCCACCACATAAGCCACGGGAACTTCACCACGTACTCGATCGGGCGCGGCGGCCACCGCGGCTTCCGCCACGCCATCCTGCTCCTGGAGGAACTCCTCAATTTCGCGCGGATAGATGTTGAAGCCGCCGGAGATGATCAGGTCGCTCTTACGGCCGCACAGGGTGTAATAGCCGTCGGACGCGCGCGTGGCGATGTCGCCGGTTCGGAAATAGCCGTCGACGAAGGCTGACCGCGTCGCTTCGTCGCGCCGCCAGTAGCCCGCGAAAATGTTGGGACCCTTCAGATGCACTTCACCGACTTCGCCGTCGCCCACTGCGCGGCCTTCAGGATCGAGCAACCGGACAGAGACGCCAGGCAAGGGAAGTCCCACGCTGCCGGGACGTCGCTCGCCGGCGTAGGGATTGCTGATATTCATCAACGTTTCGCTCATGCCGTAACGTTCGAGCGGCGAGTGGCTGAAGCGCTCGCGAAACTCTTCGAAGATCTGGGCTGGTAGTGGGGCGCTCCCGGAGACGAACAGGCGGACGAAGCTGCCGATTTCGCGAGCCTGTTCAGGCGGCAGATCGAGAAGGCGGACGTACATGGCCGGGACGCCGAAGAATAGCGTGGGGCGAAACTCGAGGAACTCTGCCGCGGCTTTTTGATGCTCGAAACGTTCCAGCAGGCGCGTGCGGCATCCGCTGATGAGCCAGCAGTGCAGGCCGTTGCCAAGGCCGTGGACGTGGAAAAGCGGGAGAGCGAGCAGAAAACGATCGGCACTCGAGATTTGCCAGCAGGTGAGCAGATTGAGGGCGTTCGCCGCCATGTTGTTGTGCGTGAGGATGGCGCCCTTGGAGACGCCGGTGGTGCCGGAGGTGTAGATGATTCCGGCGGGCGCATCGCCATCCAGAGCAACTTGCGGCCGTTCGTTTGGCAGTGCCGTCGCCTCGCGCGTAAGATCCGACGGATTCCACATGGGAGCGGGGCTGGGGAACTCAGTTGCGGACACCACGGCCACGGGCTCGGCGTCGGTAAGGATGTGGTTCAACTCGCGCTCGCGATACAGGATATTGATGGGAACGAAGATCACGCCCAGCTTGACGCAGGCCAGATACAGATCGATCATCTCAACGCAGTTGGCCAGGTAAACACATAGCCGATCGCCTTGCTTCAGGCCGCGCTGCGCGAGCAACTGCGCCAGGCGATTGCTGCGGGCGTCGATGTCTCCGAAGGTGTAGCTGATGCCCTCGAATTCGAGCGCCGTGTGGTCGCGGCGTGCCGATGAAGGAGAGATCGAAGAGGTGAAGGAGATTCAAAAGCTGAAGGTAGCACGCTTTCCAGCCGATGATTTCCGTATGGACGAGCGGAAGTACGACGCTAAGCCGATTGTTATTCTCGCATTGCTCGGCTTCTGCGCAGCGCTTTTCTCATATGCGTTAGAAATTGTCGCAGGCGGCCTTAACTCAATGATCCTGCTCGTTGTTCCGCCGGTGGTCTTCGGTGGCTCGGTTGGCGGCTACTTTCGGCTGAGACAGCGAAGCCTGTCCGTCTTGCGAATCGCTGCGTTTATCGCTGCATGTATCGCCGCCTATGCACTATCTTTCCGCTCGGCCTTCCTTCTCATAGCGCTCCTCAGAACGCGGTTCCCCATGGATTCCGACGGCCTGCCGTTGTCAATCTCCTTTGGAGGGAGCTGGGTGGGTGCATGCCTTGTACTGGCAGCGGGGCTATTTCTCTTCGGGCCTGGCAATGTCGAATGGCGATCTTTAGGGCGGCTCTTCGTGTCGTCCGTCATTGGTGGGCTACTCGGAATGATCGGTTGGGAACGGCAGCCCCTTCTATTCCTTGTGTGGCAAACCGGCGTCGCCCTTTGCCTCGGATGGATGATCTCGCGCGAAGAGCCCGATGTAACCTGATTCCGCCGGCCGAGGTCTCAACGCTGGAGGTGCTGCATGGAATCTGTTCGAACTACTTGCTGCGTCGTCGGTGGTGGACCGGCCGGCATCATGCTGGGGTACCTGCTGGCGCGGGCGGGCGTGGACGTAACGGTCCTCGAGAAACACGCCGACTTCTTTCGCGATTTTCGGGGCGACACCGTGCATCCCTCCACGCTCGAAGTGATGTATGAGCTTGGGTTGCTGGAGGACTTCCTCAAACTGCCGCACCAGAAGGTGACCTCGGCGGGCGCGCGAGTGGGCGATTTCGCCTTGCAAGCCGCTGACTTCAGCCATCTGCCCACCCGTTGCAAGTTCATCGCGCTGATGCCGCAATGGGACTTTCTGAATTTTCTTTCGGATCGCGCGAAGTGCTTCTCTAGGTTTCACCTGCGGATGCAGAACGAAGCGATTCACCTGCTGCGGGACGGCGCGAGAATTGTCGGAGTGGAGGGGCGATCGCCCGAGGGACCTGTGTACATCCAGGCAGATCTCGTGGTTGGCATCGGACGGCCGGCATTCGACCATCCGGCAGGCCGCGGGTCTTGAAGTGCAGGAGTTCGGCGTGCCGATCGACGTGCTGTGGTTTCGTTTGTCGCGACGAGCGGGCGATCCCGAGCAAGTGTTGGGAAATATCAACTTTGGGAAGGTGCTGATCCTGATCAACCGGGACGATTATTTTCAAGCCGGGCTAATCATTCGGAAAGGCGCGTTCGAGGAAGTCAAGCGCGACGGGCTGGACATGTTGCGAGACGCCATCGCGCGGATTGCGCCGTATCTGGGCGATCGAGCGCGAGAACTCGAAAGCTGGGATCAGATCAAGCTGCTCACGGTGCAGATCAACCGGCTGCGGCAGTGGCATCTTCCGGGCCTGCTGTGCATCGGCGACGCTGCGCATGCTATGTCCCCGGCGGGCGGAGTGGGAATCAATCTGGCGATTCAGGACGCGGTAGCGACGGCGAATTCATTGGCGGCCGCTCTTCGCGAGAGAGCTGTCACCGAAGCGTTACTGGCGAGTGTCCAGGAGCGGCGCGAGTTTCCGACCCGCGTGACACAACTGTTGCAGGTGAATGCCCATAAGGCTTTCGCGAAAGTGTTTGAAACCAATGGCGCTTTCCGCGTTCCGTGGCAGTTGAAGGCAGTGGCGCGCGTCCCAGGAATCCAGCGCGTGATGGGGCATGTGGTGGGGATGGGGGTGCGGCCGGAACATGTAGCCGGTGCGGCGACGCGCGAACCGCATCGGGAATGGTCGCTCAAGAAAGCAGCAGTGAGCGCTGGCGCGTTGCTCGGGGCAGTGGTCACCACCATGCGCGCGTTACGCGCCGCCTAAATTTTCGCCTTCAGATTCTTCTTCCGCATCCACTCCACGAATTTCTCTGGAGCGGCCATGGTGGACAGGCGGCCTTGGCGCACCAGCGCCCAATCGTCGAATAGCTTGGATTGTTTGATCTCGGCGAGTGTCACGGGCGGATCAATCCGGCCGAGATATTCGAAGTCGGCCACGGCGGATTTCGGATTCTTGGGGTCGTCCTTAGGCGCCGATGCCACCTTAGCCAGCCCCACGACGGCCGAAAGACCGCCGCTGTGGTAAATGAACACCTTGTCGCCGGGCTGCATGTCGCGGATGGCGCGGACTGCCTGCGGATTGTTCACTCCGTCCCAGGATGTTCGCTTTTCTTTCTCCAATTGATCGATGGAGTAGGTTTCGGGGTCAGTTTTAGCGAGAAAGTATCTCATCTGAATCAACCTTACTTACTGTAAGAGACCTTCGCGAAAGGAGCAAGCGAACAAGTGCGGCTATTGGCTATTGGCTTGTTGGCAACGGCCTTGGGGATGGCCGCCGAGGACGTGAACGTGATGGCGGCCAAGCCGATCGATGGCTCGGTGGCGGCTCCGGTGGATCCGGGCAAGTACCAGATTGGGCCGGAGGATCTGCTGTTCATCCGCGTCTGGCGGGAGCCCGATTTTACCCTGCCGGTGGCGGTGCGCCCGGACGGCAAGATCACCATGCCGCTGATTGGTGAAGTGACGGCGGCGGGGCGAAGCCCTTTGCAGTTGACGGCGGCGTTGAAGGAATCGCTGACCCAATATCTGAACAATCCGGACGTGAACGTGTTCGTGACGGAGGTGCGCAGCAAGAAGTTCTACATAGACGGTGAAATGAACCGTCCGGGATCGTTCCCGTTGGTGACACCCACGTCCGTGCTCGAAGCATTGAGCCGGGGCGGCGGTTTTCGCGAGTTCGCCAACACCAAGAGAATTCGAGTGCTGCGGGGAGGCCTGGTGCGCCACTTTAACTACAAAGACGTCACCAAAGGGAAGCACCTGGAGCAGAACATTGCGGTAGAGAATGGCGACCACATCATCGTTCCCTGATATAACTCGCCGCTCGCTCGATCCCCAGGACTACGGCAACATTCTGCGGAGGAACAAAGGCTGGATCGCCGGTCCCTTGTTCGCCGCGCTGGTGGTTTCGGTGGTGGTGGCGTATCTGTGGCCGGACACATACATTTCCTCCGCCACCATCCGGGTGGCGCCGCCGCAGGTGCCCGAGAGTTTCGTCCCCGCCAACACCAACCAGGATGTGCAAGGGCGGGTGAACGCTCTGGTGCAGCTGATCCTGAATCGCGCCACGCTTACCACCATCATCAACACGCACGGCTTGTATAAGCGTAAGCTGGCGCGGATGCCGCTGGACGACGTCATCGAAGAGATGAAGCAGAACGATATCCAGGTGCTGCCGGTGCGGCAGAGTTTGAACGCCGGACAGAGGGAAACCCAGCAATACCCGGCGTTCGAGATCCGGTTCGCCTATAGCGAGCGCTTCACCGCGCAAAAGGTGGCGACGGACCTGGTGGCGCGGTTCCTGGAAGAAAATGTCCGCGAAGTGTCGCAGCAGACGGTTTCCACCACGCAGTTTCTGCAGGATCGCTGGGAGGAATCGAAGAAGAAGCTGGATGAAATTGAGCAGCGCTTGAGCGTGTTCCGGGCGCAGAACATCGGCCGGATGCCCGAGGAACAGCAGAACAACTACCAGCAGCTCACCGCGCTGCAGGCGCAGAAGCTGAATCTGAATATGGCGCTGAATCGCGTGAATCAGGAGCGGCTGCTGTATGAGAATCAGCTCCGAATCGATAGCGATCAACTGGCGTCTTTGAAGGACCCGAACGCGCCCGAGCGGGCCGCGCAACCGAGCGACGACAAACCATCGGAGCAGGACCGGGAAATCGCACAGTATGAAGATGCGCTGGCGACGGCCAGGGAACGCTACAAGGAGAACCATCCGGACGTACAGCGGCTGGTGAATCTGCTCCGAGCGGCGAGGGCCCAGCGTCAGGCGACTGTCAAACCAGAGCCGGGCAAACCCGATAATCCGGCGCCCCGTCAACCCAGCCCGCAGTTTTTGCGCGAACAACGCGAATTAGAGGCGGATGTGGAGAGGACCAAGGGGCTCCTGCTGGCGAAAGGCGTAGAGATGGAAGATTACCGGAAACAAAGCTCCCAACTGGATGGCATCGTCCGCAACTACGAATCGCGAATTGAGAGCACGCCGGTTGGGATCCGGGAATATGACGAGTTGATTCGCGACCGGGATCTAGCGAAGAAAGACTACGAAGATCTGGACCGGCGCGTGAACAGTTCCGCGATGTCCACCGCGCTGCAGAATCGCCAGCAGGGCGAACGGTTGGAACAATTGGATCCGCCGTCGCTGCCGCAAACGCCGGCGCGTCCGAAGCGGCTGCTTATGGTGGCGGTTGGCACCAGCCTGGGTGCGCTGCTCGGCCTGTGCCTGGCGGGTTTGCGGGAATTGCGCACGGGCGCGCTCCGCAGCGTGAAGGATGTCGGCGCATACTCCGAGCTTCCGGTGCTCGGAAGCATTCCGCTATTTGAAGGCCGGATTGTGGCACGGCGCCGCAGGCGACTGGTCTGGCTCAAGTGGGCGGCCACCAGCCTGGCGGGTATCGCGATCATGTCCGCTTCGGTGGCGCACTACTACCTGAGCAGATTATAGGGGGGCGATATGAGGAGAGGAGAGCGAAATGAGTAGAGAACAACATGAGTAGAAATGCCGCCGTAGGAGCAGCCCTCGAACACGGTGCTGCGCTGGCCGAGGCGATCACTGAATTGGATTTGGGACTGGTGCCCGTGCTGCCAATTCAGCCCGAAATCCCAAGTGAAGAGTTCCGCACTCTTCGGACGCGGCTGGAACAGCTACAGGCCACGCGCACCATCCAAGCTGTGCTGGTGGCCAGTCCGTCACCCGGGGATGGTAAGTCGTTCACCGCGGCCAATCTCGCGCTGGCGGAGGCGCAACTCGCGGATAATCCGACGCTCCTGTGTGATTTCGACCTGCGCCACCCGGTCCAGCAGCGCGTTTTTCGGATCAACCGCAGCCCTGGAATCAGCGACTATCTAGCCGGGAAGGCCGAGCTTCACGAGGCCATGCGAAGAATCGGAAATAGCAATCTGTTTGTGATGCCGGCGGGTGAGCCGGTGGTCAATCCGTTGGAGCTGCTGCATGTGAAGCGGGTCCGCCGGCTCATGAACAGTCTGCGGAACGCGTTTCGCTGGATTCTCTTGGACAGCCCCTGTTTGCTCCGAGCCTCCGACGCTAATCTGCTGGCCGCGCTGGCGGATGGGACACTGCTGGTTACCAGGATGGGCGCCACTACGCCCGATTCGATGACTCGCGCCATCGGATCTTTGGGCCCGGACAACATTCTGGGAATTATAGCCAACGGCGCCAATGCCGGCTAAAGAGCCTGTGCGGGAGCCGCCCGCTGTAGTCCACCCGGCACACTGGTTCACCCACCCAAACATCAGCTAAAATAGGACGATTGTTTTGAGGCGCGGCTTAAGCTGCCAATTTCAGGCGGCAAACAGGTTCGAATGAAACCGAGCCGAAGACTGCGCCCAAACCGGCCATGAAGTTGCTCTCAGGCCAGGACCAGCATTTTGGGACTATCTTGGGACTACAAGCGCAGAGTGGAAAGGACCCCGTCTAGATGATGTTTCTCAGGCTTCGCCGCCTGCCAGCTCCTGTGCTTTGTTCGGTTGTCGTCCTGGTTGGAATAGGCGTTGGGCACGCCGCAGCTCAGAATCAGCAAGCACCACAGCAACAACAACCGCCCAAACCGCCCAACCCTTTTGAGACGGTGCCGCAGAGTCCGCAGGAAGCTCCCAAGCCGGCGCAACCGGTACAACCGGCGCCTCCACCACCCGCAGCGGCCCAGCAACCCATCCGCGCCACACGGCCCGGACAGCCGCCTGAGAACATCATTGAGGCCATCGAGTTTCGGGGCGCAAGGCGTGTTCGCCAGGACACGTTACAAGCCCTGATCTTTACCAAGAAGGGCGACCGTTTCGAGGAAGATAGTCTGCACCGCGATTTTATGGCGTTGTGGAACAGCGGGCGTTTCGACGACATCCGCATCGAGCGCGAGCCAGGTAAGGAAGGGTGGATCATCCGTTTCGTGGTGGTGGAGCGGCCGGTGGTGCGCACCATCAAATACGAAGGCAATAAATCCGTGAGCGTGTCCGATATTTTGGACCGTTACAAGGAACGCAAGGTCGGCCTGGTTGTCGAGTCGCAATACGATCCAAACAAAGTGCAGCGCGCCAAGAACGTACTGATCGAGCTTTTGGCGGAACACGGGCATCTGGGCGCGACGGTGGATCCGCAAATCCGGCGCGTTCCTCCTTCGTCTCTGGAGATCACGTTCAAGATCAACGAGGGTCCCAAGGTGAAGGTGGGCAACATCGATATCACGGGGAACACGGTTTTTTCGGATAAACAGGTGATCCGGGCGATGAAAAACCTGCATCCCTTCGGCCTGCCGCATTCCATTCTGTTCGAGAATCTATTTGCAAAGACCTATGACCCGAGCAAGCTCGAAGAAGACAAGAGCCGGGTGCAAGTGTTTTATCAGGAACACGGTTATTTCACCGCGCACGTCACCGAATCCATGGTCACCATGCGCAAGACCGGCGGCCAGGGCATGCACATTCCCCTGATTCATCCCAATAAGCCCGGCACAGTGGCGGATGTCAACGTAACGGTGGAAGAAGGCAAGCTGTATCACCTGAACAACATCACGTTCTCGGGCGTCAAGTTCTTCCGCACTCCGGAAGCTTTGATGACGCCGTTGTTCGGAATGTCCAAGGGCGATGTGTTTTCCACCGCCAAGCTGCGCAAGGGTCTGGAGAACATGCGCAAGCTGTATGGCGACTTTGGCTTCATCGATTTCGTGGCTGAGCCGTCCTTTGATCCAATGCCGGACAGCGGGAACATGGATATGTCGTTGTCGGTGGACGAGGGCCATCAATTCTTCGTCCGGCGCATCGATTTTTCCGGCAACCTCACCACGCGCGACAAGATCATCCGGCGCCAGTTGCTCATCGACGAAGGGCAGATCTTCAATAACCGGCTGTGGGAGCTGAGCATTCTGCGTTTGAACCAACTCGGCTATTTTGAGCCGCTGAAGGCTGAAGACGCCGCCGATATCAAACGCGACACCAAGACCAACACCGTGGATATCACGCTAAAAGTGAAGGAACGCGGCAAGAACTCGATTCAGCTGAACGGCGGCGTTTCGGGAATCGCCGGCAGTTTCATCGGTGCTTCCTATTCCACCAACAACTTTCTCGGGTTGGGTGAAACCTTGGGACTGAGTTCGCAAATCGGCACCCGCCTGGATTCGGTGCAGTTCTCGTTCACCGAGCCCTATTTCCTGGACCACGCTGTACAGACGGGATTCACGCTGTATGTGCAGCGTTACAACTACAACCAGGCGCAACAAGCTTCCATCCTGGCCGGCACTAACCTGATTTCCTATTACAATGCGCTCGGCACGCAGAACCTGTTGAACTACGTTCAGAACGGTTATGGCGGCACCATCTTCGCGTCTTATCCTCTGAAGCGCAGCTTCGCGCGCGTGGGGCTCACCTACGGCTATAACATTTCCAATGTGCGGCCGATAACCACTGCGGCGAACAATTACTTCACGTACATCGATTTCGAAGGTGTCGGCGGGCCGAATCAGTTGTCTGGCATCCGCACTAGCACCATCACACCGTCCTACACTTACAACAGCATCAACAATCCCATTAATCCGACGGCTGGGCGAGAGCTGTTCTTTTCAGCGGGGTATTCGGGTACCGAACTGGGCGGCAACGTCAACACCATCCAGCCGACCTTGGACGCGAAATATTTCCATCCGGGCTTGAAGAAGGGTCATGTTATCGGGCTGCATCTTTCGGCGCGCATGATCATTGGATACGGTGGAAAAACCGCGCCTCCCTTCTCGCGCTTCTTCATGGGCGGCGAGAACGATGTCCGCGGCTTTTACAACTGGACCATCAGCCCCATCGTCTACCTGCCCAGCGATGTTGCCAGCATTCAGGTCTATAACACCGACGGGACGTTGCGTACACAGAAGGGCGTTCCGGTGACCATGACCGTTCCTTCTTATCAGGTGACCTTTCCGGGTGGCGATACCAGCGTGGTGGGCAACTTCGAATACCGCATTCCAATCGTGGGGCCGGTGACGCTGGCGCTTTTCGTCGATGCCGGCATGGACCGGCTGCTGTTCCCGCACCAGCTTCACCTGAATCCGACCCGAACCGACCAATTGAATGAGGAGTTCCCGCAGGCCGGCTTTACCGGTTTGGCCTATATTCAGCCCGGCTCCCAAGTGATACGTACTTCCGCCGGGCTGGAGCTTCAGGTATTGATGCCGGTGGTGAACGCCCCGTTCCGCGTCTATTGGGCCTACAATCCCACGCGTTTCGAAGGCACTCTGACGGCGCCCATCGTCGCCGACAAATCGTACTTCCCGAATACGGCTACGTACACCAACGCCATCAGCTCCATTGGTGCGGTTTTACCGTACAGCGCCGAGCGCTCGGCCATGTTCCGCTTTACGGTGGGACGGACCTTCTAGCGCCGCGCGAATTGGATAGAATAAAATGATTTTCTTCGATTAGGAGTAACACTGTGAAAAGTAAAGTATGTTTGTGGCCGGTGCTCGCATTGGCTGTTACACTGACGGCCCAGGCGCAACAGGGCAAATTCGCGGTCATCAACATTCAAGGCGCCATTATCAGCACCAAGGACGGCCAGAAAGCGGCCGCCGAGTTGCAGCAGAAGACCGCGCCCAAAAAGAAGGAACTGGAACAAAAGCAAAACGAAATTAACGGTTTGCAGGACCAGCTCAACAAAGGTTCGAATACATTGAGCGATTCGGCCAAGAACGATCTTTACAAGAACATCGAGTTCAAGAAGAAGGGCCTGCAGCGCGAAGTGGAAGACGCACAGGCCGATCTGGAAGCCGACCAGCAGAAGCTTCTGTCGCAATTGGGACAAAAGATTCTCGCGGTGATTGAAAAGTATTCTCGCGATAACGGCATTACCATGGTCTTGGACGTTAGCAATCCGCAGACCTCTGTGCTCTATGCTTCGCCGAGCGTCGACATCACCAAAGAGATCATCGAGCTGTACGATAAGAGCACCGCATCAGCCGGCGCATCGGCGCCTGCTCCAGCTCCGAAGCCTGCGACGACGTCCGCTCCCAAGCCGGGTCCAGCCAAGCCCGCGGGACAATAATCGCCTTCCGCGGCTTAGTGAGTAACGCTTGCGAGTAGAGCTGGCGGGCGACCGGAAACTGCGCGACCGCAACAAACCGGCGTACCGGCTGGCTCACTGGCCTATCTGGATTTTTGTCTTCTTCCTCGCTCCCGGGCCATCTACTTTTGAGCTGTTCGAGCGGGGCTTCGATCAGCGCAAGCTGACCTGGCTGGGCCTGGTGATTCTGGGAACCGGCATCGCCGCTCTGCGGGGCCGTTTGCCCGGCGTGGAGCCGCGGCCCTACATTATCCGCTTCGTCGAGGACAAGCCGAATCCGCTGTATCGCCGGATCTGTTACACCTTCGCCTGGAGCATCGTGATCGCGTTCGCGGTGCTGAATTTCACCGGGCTGGCGGTAGCGGTTGCAACGGGCGCCTGGCGATTGAAGCAGATTTATGCGTATGGTTATTTTCCGCTGGCCATCCTGATCTGGGCGCTGGGAGCCATGGGTTTGTTGCCGCGCGTGAGGCCATCCACTAAAGGGGAAGGCCACGAACGGCGCTATTTCTACGGCGCGGTATGGGCCTCGTGCATCGCGCAGCCGGTGTTGGGGATCCTGTGGAAGCTGCTGCCGCATACGCGCGCGGCTGACGCGCTGAAGCTAGTGGTTTTCACCGGGCTGCTCGCGTTCTGCGGCCTTTTGGCGCGGCGCGGGCTGCTTCCCAGAACCCGGCCCATCGTTCCCGGTGAATTGGCCATATCGGACTAAGTGCTTTCCGTTCCACGCTCGGGACTCGAAATGCGTCAAAATGGTTTGGTGGGTTTCTGTCTGGACTTTTGCGCCCAATGAAGCTGCTGCTGTGTTTTGTTACGGTTGCGCTCGCAGCGCAGGCCGGTGAATTCGTCGTCCTCTCGAATGGCTTTCGTATCCATGCCGATAGCCACGTCGCGGACGGGCCGATCATACGGCTCCAGACCAGCCAGGGGATCATCGAAATTCAGGCCGCAAGTGTCGCGCAATTTGAACAGGAAGATTACGTTGCGCCGGCTCCGCCCGCTACTCCACCCGCGGCTCCGAAGGCTCAGACCAGCGAGCAGCTCACCCCGCAGGAGTTGGTCACCCGTGCGGCGCTCCATGCCGGTCTGCCTCCGGCGATCGTCCATAGCATTGCGCGGGCTGAATCGGGCTACCGGCAGGACGCCGTGTCGCCCAAGGGCGCCATCGGGCTGATGCAGCTCATGCCCAAGACCGCGGCGGAACTGGATGCCGATCCGCGCGATCCGGAGCAGAACGCCGAAGCGGGCGCACGCTACCTGCGCGATCTGCTTCTGAAATACGAGAACGATCCGCACCAGGTCTCAAAAGCCGTGGCGGCTTACAACGCCGGGCCAGCGGCGGTGGACAAATATCACGGCGTCCCACCCTATCCCGAGACCATTCAGTACGTCAATCGCGTACTGAAGCAATACGAAAAAGAGCAGGCTGCTACTCTGAGGTGATGCCCTTCGATGGTTTGCGCGTGGTCTCGTTCGAGAGCCGGCGCGCCACCGAAATGGCCGAATTGATTCGCCGGCAGGGGGGCGATCCGTTTGTTGCACCTTCCATGCGCGAGGCGCCCCTCGAAAACAACACGCCAGCCTTCGAGTTCGCCGAGCGTCTGTTCCGCGGCGAGTTCGATTTGATGATCTTTCTCACCGGTGTCGGCACACGGGCACTGAATAAAGTCCTGTCATCGCGCTATCCGGAGCAGCAGTTCGCCGACGCGCTGCGTAAGATCGCGGTAGCTGCGCGAGGTCCCAAACCGCTGGCGGCGCTGCGCGAATTGAAGGTTCCCGTAACAGTTACCGCGCCCGAACCCAACACCTGGCGCGAGCTTCTCGTCGCACTCGAAGGACGGTCGGAGTGCGGCAATGCCCGTCGGATCGCGGTGCAAGAATACGGGAAACCAAACATTGAGTTGATGGAGGCCTTACGCGCGCGGGGCGCCGCAGTCACACCGGTGCGCGTGTATCAATGGGATCTGCCTGAAGATCTGACGCCGCTGCGGGAGGCGGTTCATCGGATTTCGGAGGGCAGGGCAGACGTGGCGATGTTCACCACATCCATTCAGATCCTGCATCTGTTCCGCATCGCCGCCGAAGAGCGGATGGCCGAGCCCATGCTGCAGGGCTTGCGCCGCATGCTGATCGCGTCTATCGGCCCGACCACAACTGAGACGCTGGAGGAGTTTGGCCTCGCGCCCGACATTACGCCCAGCCATCCGAAGATGGGGTTTCTGGTCAAGGAGACTTCTGAACAAGCCGTCGGCATCCTGCAACGAAAACGTGGCGTGCATGCCTAAGAAACCGGGCAATGTGTATCAACAATTCGGCAAATACTACGGGATGGCATTCCTGTTGCCGGTATCGATGGCAGTAGGGTATGGGATCGGATACGGCCTCGACAAGGTCTTCCACACCGCTTTCCTCAAGGTTGTATTCTTACTGTTGGGCATCGCCGCCGGCATCATTGAACTGGTTCGCGATCTATCCCAAGACGATGCCGGAAAGTGACCCCCGGTTTTACGAGCGAGCCAGCCGGCGAATTTCCTGGCTCATTGCCGCGCTAGGGCTGCTCGGAACCATCCTGGCCATATCCATGCGTGGATTTCGGGCTGGGATCGCATTCCTGCTCGGGGCCGCAGTCTCCTACTTCAGCTTCGTCTCCTGGCAACGCTTTACCGGCGCTCTGGGCCCGGACGGCAAGAGGCGCTTTGCCTGGCTATTCGTGGTTCGCATCGCCGTTCTCTTGGCTGCGGCCTGGGTTATAATCAAATTTCTTGGACCAAATGTAGCGGCTGGCGCGACGGGTCTGTTTGTCGGCACAGGCGCGGTGATCCTGGAAATCATATACGAACTGATCTACAGTAGCTAAACTCATCTATGTTAATTGAACTCCTCTATGTTAGTTGAACTCATCTATGCAAGCTGAACTGGAACTCTGGCCCACCGCACTTTTCAACCGCTTCCTGGCGGGCCCGCTCGATTCTTTCCTGAATGCCATTGGACGGCCTGCCGCGGATCCAGCGCATCCCTGGGAAAACTGGCTGACCATGGAGCTTTTGGTGGTGGCCGTGATCTTCGTCCTGTTCGCGGTCTTGCGCTCCAGGCTCTCGGTGGAAGCTCCCGGCAAGCTGCAATTGACTTTCGAAGCGCTCTACAATTTCCTGTCGGGCCAGGCGCACGATGCGCTGGAGCATGGTTCCAATAAATATCTCCCATTCATCGGGACGATCTTCATCTTCATACTTTTGATGAATCTGATCGGGATCATCCCAGGCTTCGAATCGCCGACGATGACCCCAGCGGTCCCTTGTGGCATCGCTGTTTCAGTTTTTCTCTATTACAACTACATGGGGGTCCGGGAACAGGGCATCGGGAAATACCTGGCGCACTTCGCGGGTCCGGTGTGGTACCTGGCGTGGCTCATGATCCCGATCGAAATTATCAGCCATCTCTCAAGACCGCTTTCCCTGACAGTCCGTCTGTTCGGGAACATGTTCGCCGGCGAAAAGGTGACTCTGACGTTTCTGGCCCTCACATATTTCGTGGTGCCAGTCATCTTCATGGGGCTGCACGTGTTCGTTGCATTCTTACAAGCATTCATATTCATGCTGCTCAGCACCATTTATATCGCTGGCGCAGTGGCACACGAAGAACACTAGGCATTATCCGTTCGCAAGCGTGAGCCCGTCGTCCCCCAGGATAGACAGGGAACCACCTCCTTGCGATCAATTTAGTAAAAGGAGAACACTTGAATGAAACGTAAACTGATCTATGCGGGAGCCGCGCTGATGACGCTGGCCAGCCCGATGTTCGCGCAGGCGCCCGGAGGAGGCGGTCTCACCGGCACTCTGAACTTACCCGCTGCTTACCTGGCGCTCGGAATTTCGGCCGGCTTGTGCGGCCTGGGACAAGGAAAAGCCACAGCGGCGGCCTGCGAGGCGATGGCGCGCAACCCTGGCGCTGCCGCCGGTATCCGATTCTCCCTCCTTCTGGGATTGGCCCTCATCGAATCTCTCACGCTGTACGCGTTGATCGTAACCTTCATCGCGAAGTAACTGCACGAATCCCACGCGGGAGTGGTTTTGGACCACTCCCGTTTCCATTTATGAAACGGCTCCTCATATGAAGCTCCAAGGCATCTTTAGTCCCATTACCACGCCCTTCAATCACGAAGGCGAGATGTGGAAAGTGAAGGTTCAGCATAACGTCGAGAAGTGGAACGCCACGGGTCTCGCGGGCTTCGTGGTGGTGGCATCCACGGGTGAGAGCGTGATGCTCGGGACTGACGAAAAGATCCAGCTCTGGGAATGGGTGGCGCAATGGGCTGCGCCGGAGAAACTGTTGATCGCCGGAACCGGCATGGACAGCGTGCATCAGACCGTGGCTCTGACCAATCGGGCGGCCGATATCGGATATAAAGCAGCGCTGGTAAAAACGCCGTCGTTCTTCAAGGGTCAGTTCGCGAAGCCCGAAACGCAGATGTTGTTCTTCCGCGCCGTCGCCGATCAGGCCAAGATCCCGGTGCTGCTTTACAACTTCCCGCAAAACACCGGCATCGATCTTGCGCCGGAGGCGGTGGCCGAGCTATCGCATCATCCCAACATCGTCGGGATTAAGGAGAGTTCGGGGAACGTTGAGAAACTGCTGCAAATGGTGCGCGAGACGAAGAAGGGGTTTCAGGTGCTGACGGGTTCCGCCACTACGCTTGCGCCATCGCTCGCCATTGGCTGTAGCGGAGGCATTCTGGCGTTTGCGAATCCCGCGCCCTACGCGACCATCTCGATCTGGGAGGCGCATCGCACGCGCGAGCCCGAAGCCGCGCTCGATTGGCAGAACCGCATCGGCCGGGCAGCCAAGCTGGTGACCACGAAGTACGGCATCGGCGGGCTGAAGTACGCGATGGATCTGACCGGTTATTATGGTGGTCCGCCGCGCCTGCCACTCACTATTCCTACGCCAGCGGCAAAGCAGGAGATCGAAGAAGCGTTTGCGGAGCTGCGAGGCTAACCGCCTTGTTGATGTCTTCGATCATAGTCAACGTTTTTTCGCGAACGGTTCTTTGGAAGGCATCGCGCGAAATATTCGGATCACTGAACGCGTAAGTGATTCCGCGCGACGAGTTCACGATTGCGCCCAGGCCATCGTCGTTGAAGCACTCCGCCGCGGCCTTCGCACTGCCGCCTTGCGTTCCGTAGCCCGGCACCAGGATCAGAGCTTTTGGCATCAGAGTGCGTAACCGGCTGCCTTCTTCGGGAAACGTCGCGCCGATTACCGCCCCGATGGAACTGTACCCCGACGCACCCACCAAGCCTTCACCCAGCTCATTCAACGCGCCCGCGATTTTTTCATACAGCGGCCGGCCAGTGACTTCGAGCGGCTGGTCTTCAAAATCCTTAGATCCTGGATTGGATGTTTTCAAAATCGCGAACAACCCTTTGCCGTGCTTCTTGCATGCTTCGACGAAAGGCATCAAGCTGTCGCGACCCATATAGGGAGTCACCGTGAGAGCGTCGCAATCGAAGACGTCCGGTCCCAGGTATGCATTCGCGTAGGCTTCGGCAGTGGAAGAAATATCGTTGCGCTTGCCGTCGGCGATTACCAACAGGCCGCGCTTTTTCGCCGCAAGCACCGTATTCTCGAAAGCCTGTATGCCCGCTACGCCGTACTGCTCGAAGAATGCCAATTGCGGTTTTACGGCCGGAACCAGATCGGCCACGGCATCGAGCACTAGCTCATGGAATTGGGTGATTGCAGAGCAGACATTTCCACGTGGAATGAACGCCGGCATCTGATCGATGCGCGGATCCAGGCCCACCACGCATCGGCTGTCTTTGGAGCGGATCTTTTCGACTAAGCGGTCGGCGAACGACGCCATCTCTACAGATTATGCCACGGTCAAAAATTATAGAGTACCTGGCGTAGCGCGTCCTGATATTCCGTTCGAGCGGCCTTAGCGATGTTTCGCGAATCTTCCTCGGCGAAGTTGGCTTGGTCCCAGTTCTCCAGCGCGACCATGGAATGATCCGGCGTCGCGAGGTTTTCTTCAGCGCGAATGGCGGCGACCCAGCGCTCCACTGCCGCCTTGTAGTTGAATCTCAGTTTGTCCAGCTCGGTATTTTCCATGTGGTTTAGAACACGTTCTTCAGAGCCCAGAACAGGAAGCCCGACAAGAGCATCGCGATGGGCAGCGTCAGCACCCAGGCCAGCGCCAGATTGCGCACGGTGCCCCATTGGAGCCCGGTGTGATTGGCAGCCATGGTGCCTGCTATCCCAGATGAAAGCACGTGCGTGGTACTCACCGGCAGGCCCAGATAGTCGGCGCCCCCGATGGTCAACATGGCGGTGATTTCGGCGGCCGCGCCTTGCCCGTAGGTCAGGTGGTCCTTGCCGATTTTTTCACCCACCGTTACCACGATGCGCTTCCAGCCGATCATGGTTCCCAGACCAAGCGCCATCGCGACAGCAACCTTCACCCAGAGGGGAATGAACTTGGTGGCCAGATCGACGTGCTTCTTGTAATTGCCTAGGATCTTCATGTCGTCCGCGCTGAACTGGGCCTTGCCGGATTTTTGAACCAGGCGAATGGTCTCGCTGACGACATACATGTCGTTGCGGAAGTTGCGGGTCATATCGGGCGGTACGTTCTTGAGTTCTTTGTACAGCGCAGTCTCGTTGCCGATATCGCTGACCAGTGACCGCAGTGCCAGCATGGTGTTGGCGTTAAAGTCCCTGGTACGGATGAACGCCGTTAAATCGTCGCGCGGGTCGGCCACCACTGCGGAGGCGTCGACGTAATGATTTAGCACCTGCACGGTTTGTTGCGATACTGCCAGGAAGTCCGCGGTCTGGCTCGCCGTAACGGCTCGATTCAGGGCATAGGTTGTAGGAACCGTGCCGATCAGGATCAGCATGATGAGTCCCATGCCTTTTTGGCCGTCGTTGGATCCATGCGCGAAACTGACGCCGGTACACGTGAATACCAACAGGGCCCGAATCCAGAACGGTGGCGGTTCGCCGTTGGTGGGAGCCTCATAGAGCCGCCGGTCTTTGATGATCGCTTTGCAGAGCAACAATAGCAGCCACGCGACGCCGAAGCCTACTATGGGCGAGAACAATAACGATCGGCCGACGCCCGCTGCCTGGGTCCAGTCCACGCCGCTGGTGCCCTGCCGGGGATTCATCAATTGGTTCGCGATGCCGACGCCGATGATAGAACCGACCATCGTGTGCGAGCTGGATGCGGGCAGCCCGAAATACCACGTGCCGAGATTCCACAGGATGGCGGCGATTAACAAGGCGAAGACCATCGCGAAGCCCGACCCGCTGCCGACTTGCAGGATCAACTCCACCGGCAGCAAAGTGATGATGGTGAATGCGACGGCGCCCGACGAAAGCAGGACGCCGATGAAGTTCCAAGCGCCAGACCACGCCACGGCCAGGTGGGGCTCCATGGAATGCGTATAAATGACGGTTGCAACGGCATTGGCCGTATCGTGGAAGCCATTCACGAACTCAAAGCCGAGCGCGACGAGAAGTGCGACGCCCAACAAGACGTAGGGGTAGATGGACGTGCCTCGCTCGACTTGCAAATCCCGAGCAAGGCTGACGATGGTGTAAATGAGTCCGACGATGAGAGCCACTCCGAAGACGGCAATGCCAATCTTCCCGGGGTTCCTCGACATTTTTTGTTCTAGTGCGGGTGCGGGCGCTGCAGCGGCCATAGTTCTCCTTTAGCCTGCCCAATATACCGTCGAAATGTTTCAATTTGCTTAAGGTTCGGTTACAACGGCGTGCCGTGTGGAAAAACCTTTAGTCAATTTTCAGCTCTCGTACCAACCGCACGAAGCCCGGTACACCTAGGATTCTCTGTACGTCGGGACAATGTTTTTCATCCCTGACCTCGAAGCCGTTTTTCTCATAGGCTCCGAGCGCTGGGTCATTTCCCAGGTAGGTCGAGATCTGAGCCAGCCGGCATCCGCGTCCAGTGGCATCCCGCAGGATTTCCTCTATCAAAGCGCTGATTAGGCCGCGCCGCCGATACTCGGGGAGGGTTGCGACGCTCTCAATGGCAAAATCCGCTCCGATGTCGGGGAGCATGCAATTGGTCCAGATGGGCGCCACTCGCTGATGGGAAGCCGCCCGATCCTCCTCCGTCCAATTGAGACCGTGCTCTATCCCAGCCATGGCTTCACCAACCAGCTCCCAGGCCCCCGAAGTTTCGAACCCGCACAGAGCGGCGGCTCGGTATCCATTTTCTTCAGCGATTAGAAAACTCTCATGGTGGTAAAGCGATCGCGGGTAGGCGAGAGCCAGACGCCGCAGATAATCGAGGCATCCCGCTTCATCGGCGCCGATAATCAAATCCCACAAACCGCGCTCGAGGTGGGCACGTGAAGCCGAAAGCATCACCTGAGCGAGAAACTCAGCGTCCTGAGCCACGCCACGGCGGATCTGAAGCGCCATTACGCGGTCATGATCGCGGTCACGGTAGTGCGGTCAATCACCAGCTGGTACGCATCCAGCATGCCTTCGATGGGTACGACGGTAGTGGCTAGCGCCTTGGCATCAAACTGACGCTTGTCGAGAAGCTCGACAAACCGGGGAATGTCGCGCATCGGGTTGGCGCCTCCATATTGTCCCGCGTGATGAGTACGGCCTCCGATGGTAAACACGACGGCCGGCAACGTGATGTTTCCCGTGGGCAAGCTGGTGGTGACGATGTGGCCACCCGGAGCGCACATCATGTAGGCCTGCTGGAGCGGAAGAATGCCGGTGGGATCGGGCCCAGCTTCGAGCTTAGGCTTGGCACGGTCGGCGCCTACGGCTTCCACCACAAAGTCCGCACCTGCGCCGCCCAGGAGTCCGCCGGAATCGCGACCACCGGCCCACAGCCGGTTATTCGGACCATTGGAAAGTTCGCGGACCTTCTCCACCAGTTTGTCGCCTTCGACGTTGGGATCCAGCACGTGAGTGGCACCCACCTTCAAGGCGACTTCGCGACGGGCACGGATGGGCTCAATCCCGATGATGGTGGAAGCGCCGGCAATCCGCGCGCCTTGAATGGCGCTTAATCCTAACGGACCGCAGCCCACTACAGCAACGATGGATCCTATCCCAACATCCGCCAAAACCTGGGACGCCGTGCAGCCCAGGCCAGCCACGCTGACACAACTGCACACCATGCCAAGGTCCGCGGCCGACGCCTTGGTGAAAACCGGTACCACCCATTCTTCGAAGGTGACCATCAGTTCAGCGAGACCGCCGATGTGCGAGTTGGCGTATACCGGCGTGCCGTCGCGCATGTCGGCGATAGGCACCAGATCATTGGGACCCTGGCGGCCGAGAAACTGGCACATATCGGCGCGCCCACGCAGGCACTGATAGCACGAGCCACATTGCGGAGTGCCTGAGACGCAGACGCGATCGCCCACTTGTACGCGGCGCACCTGGGGGCCGACGGCTTCGACAACTCCCACGCCGCCGTGGCCCTGAATCAGCGCCATGCGGGATAGCGCCAGAAACGCGGGCGGAATCGGGCGCGGCGGAGCGTCCTTGGGCGCGGCTGGAACGCCCAGCATCGGAAGCCCAAGAACATCGGTGGTGTTCGAGTAACAAAGATTCGTGGCTTCGGTGCGGACCACGACTTGGCGTCCGCTGATGGCGCGCAGCGTTAATTCCTGAAGCGTCGTCCTGCCAGGGCCAGCTCCTCGCGAAATCCATCCACGAAATTTGCGTCCGGGCGCAGCGACTTTGGTTTGCGCCAGCAGTGCTCCGCTTTGCGCAGCCAGCGCGACGCCTCCCGTCAATACACCGCGGCGGGACACGCCAGAGTCTTGGGGTTCCATTGGAACCAGTTTATCCCTTATATCGGTATATCGCGTTAAACCATTTCCGGTGTCTCTCCACCACTTCGACAATCTGGGTGAACGGAATACGCGCTCGCTGATTGGCTTCTTCGACAGCTGCCCTGGAGGGCGCCTCAAAGTAGCAATGCGTCTGCGCGGTTTCCGGCAGGAAGAAACTCCGGACCCAGCGGACCGGCTTTCCTTCGGTGGTCATTTCTGTACAGCACGATTTTGCGCGGAGCCCGGCGCTCTGCAGAGCCTCCGGAGTAACTCCCGGCAAGTCGCGTTTCACAACAAAGAAAGGCATCGCCATTCCTCCTTACTTGTCCCCATTCTTGTCCTCATTCTTGTCCTCATTGAGGGGCTCAAGAACTTTTTCCAGATCGGTGCGCAGGATGCGAATGGCCCGCTCGCCCGCCAGCCGAAACGCCGGCATCCGTCCGCTGCGAATATATGCACGCATGGTTTGTACATGCACGCCGAGCTCTTCGGCTGCATCCTCCGGCGTCAGATAATCCCGCGCGCGTTTGGTTTCGATTGCGGGGTGGTTCGCCTTCGCGCCAACCGGTGGCGTGAAACCAAGTTGGGCCACCGCCGCGCGCCAGGATGCGTTCGCTATCCCATGTTTCCGCTTCAGATCCCCCATGAGCCCATCGTCGAAATTGGCGAAGGCGGCCAGCAGATGATTCACCCCTACTTTAGACTCGCCTGTGGATTTCGCGATTTGCGCCGCTCGATCCAGCAGCTCCACGACAGTTTGAGAGAAGGCCACTTTTGGACGCGGTCCGTCGGGCCGGCGGGCCCAATCGATGCCGTGGCTCTCTAAATCCAGATCCCAAGGCCCGAGTGTGGCAATGCCGAAGCGCGAGATTGCCCGCAGGCAGCCCAGGAGTAAATGGTCCGGCTCTACCTCATTCGCGTCACGCTGTTTGGCGGCAAAGATGGCAAAGGAAATCGCCAATTCTGAATCATTCATACAATCTAGAATTATCTTAGACAACGCTATACTACTTTTGGCTGGTCGTCAATCACCTTTTTACGCCTTGGATGTTGTTGTACCGGAACCTACTGGTACTCTCAGGCGATTCGGGTGACCGGGCGAAGGGATCATCATCGATCAGGGCAACATACAGGGCAGACATGGCCACAGGCACACAGCTTGGATTCGATCCCGGTGACTTCTATGTTTGGCGGGCATCGGACGGCTTTGCCATTCATCTGAGCCTGAAGGTGGTGAGGCAACTCACTACGCAGATTTCGCGGGCGGGAAACGAGAACCAGCCCTCGGCGATGCGCGGCGTCCTGTTGGGCCGCAAAATTGATACGCCGATTCGCGCTACCGTCATTGAGGATTTCAAACTGATCCCAGCGAGCACGGATCCCACCGCTCAGGCGGTGAGCGACGATGCACTTTTCGAAGTCGCCTGCCGGATGGTGGAGGGCGGGGCGGAACAATGCGTCCTGGGTTTCTTTCGCGCGCAGCGAGACGGCACTCTGAACATGGGACCGCGCGATCTCAATACGTTAAGCCGGCTGTTTTGCGAAACGGGGAATGTCGCGCTGTTGATTCAAACTCCCCGGCGAGGCGAGAGTGACGCGGCTCTCTTTTACTGGGAACAAGGCGGAGCGCACCCCCGCGATTTTGGTTTTGGCTTCCCGTTCGAGGCGGATCAACTGGCGAGCGGACATCCGGGCTGGAGATTTGCCAACCCATTCGTTCAGACCGAGCCCGCCGCGGCTAGTCCTATCGCGCCGAAGACTCAGCCCGCCGCGAAGCCTGCTCCCGCACCGATGCCGGAAGCTCCCCAAGCGGCCCCCGCGCCGGCCTCTTCCTTTGGCGAGCGAATCCGATGGTCCCATTTAGCGCCGACAGCTATCCTGGTAGCGATCTGCATCGGAGCGCTCCAGCTAGCGACCAGTTCCAGGAACACCACCTCGGCTTCCACGTCGTCCAGTGACAACGTTTCAGCCGCGCATCCGGAGACGGCGTTGGGATTAAGGGTGACTTCGCGTCCGCACCAGTTAGAGATTCGCTGGAACCGGGAGTCGCCGACGATCGCGGCATCCGACCAGGGCGTGATGAGAATCACGGAAGCCGGAACCACGGAAGCCGTACCGTTCGATCAGGATCAGCTTCACGACGGATATGTGGCTTATACGCCGAAGACGAATGACGTGAACATTCGCCTTGAGGTGACCGGCAAAGACGGCGGCACGACATCGGAATCGGTGCGATCCGTCGCGATTCCGTAAGGGCGCGCCTACTCTACTCGGGATGTGCGCGAGGATTGAGCCGGGCCTGTTCCATCAGAAACGAACGCGTTCCCGCGGCGGTCAAATGGCTGCGTGGTTCAATGCCGAGCATGGCCGCGATATCGCGCGCCGCCAGCAGTGCCGCATCCGTTGAGACACCGGTCTTGACATCCATTTCATTGAGCAGATTCACGATGTCTTCGGTAGCGAGATTGCCAATGGCGCCCAGGTTGGATGGGGTCATGATGCCTCCGCCGATCCCGCAGATGCTTCCTTCGACAAAAGTGGCGCCGCCATCGAGCGCCGCCACGACGTTCGCAGCGCCGTTTCCCGATCGATTGTGAACATGGAATCCAACCTCGATATCGGGGAACTCCTCGTGCAATCGGCGGAATCGAAGGTTGACTTTGCGTGGCGCCTCCATCCCCAGAGAATCGGCGAGATAAAAACGTTTGATTCCGCCTTCGCGCAGCTGGCGGACCAGCGAAAAAACCCGCGTTTCCGGGATATCACCTTCATAGGCGCACCACCACGCGTTCCCAATGGCAATGAGAAACGGAATTCTCGCCCCGTCGGCGATCTGAAATGTTTCAATCGCCGCCTTCACACCCTGTTCCAGGGTCATGTTCTGGTTCTTGAGATTGTACGTCTCGCTCGCGGTGATCAATCCCAGAATTTCCTGCGCCGTGGCCGCCACGGCTCGTTCGGCGCCACGTGCATTCGGAGCCAGCGCTCGATAGACCACACCCGGTTTTCGAATAATCCGCGCCATTACCTCCTCGGCATCGCGAAGGTGCGGGACCACTTTCGGATGGGAGAAACCCGTAACCTCGATCACCGGAAAGCCGGCTTCCGTCAGGCGATTTACCATCCGAACCTTGGTGTCCGTTTCCACCCAGCGGTGAAAACTTTGAAGTCCATCGCGGGCCGAGACATCGACGACGGTGACTTGGTCGGGCAGATTCAGCATCGATTCATCGTCGCACGGCTGCCGAGCGTCTCACGGCTGCCGAGCGAAGCAGTTCACGCGGAAACTTCCCGATGCTTCTTGAATTGCGCCGCCATAAATGCGCCAGCCTGGGCGATGGCATCGCGCCCTTCGCTGAGTTGAAGCGCGAACAGGTGCCAAACGTGAGGCAGGCCCGGCCACACTTCGAGTTGGACGGCTACGTCCGCTTCCGCGGCCCGCGCGGCCAAGCGTATGGAATCATCCAGCAGAATCTCCGACGATCCTACCTGGATCAGCAACGGCGGCAACCCGGCGAAGTTCCCGTAGATAGGGGAGGCCAGCGCGGAGTGGGGTGAGGCGCCGTTCAGATAAAGCCCCGCCATGGCGAGTAGGCCTTCCCGGTTCAGCGAAGGATCCTGCGCCGCCTTGGTTGACATGGATGCGCCGGCACATGCCAGGTCTGCCCAAGGTGAGATAGCCAGGGCCGCGGCAGGCATGGGCAATCCAGCATCCCGCGCGGCTATGAGCATGGCAACCGTCAACCCTCCACCCGCCGAATCGCCTGCGATGGCGATGGAGCCAGGCGACGTACCTTGAGCCAGTAGCGCCCGATAAGCGGCGACGGCATCATCCACCGCCGCGGGAAACGGGTGCTCGGGCGCCAGCCGATAGTCCAGCGCAAATCCGCGCGCTTGGGCTGAACGCGCCAGCGCACTGGAAAGCGAACGATAGCCCAGCGAGCTTCCCACCACGTAGGCGCCGCCATGCAGATAGAGCAGCACTCGATCCGGGAAAGCCTCAGGCGTTTGGGACCAGCGTCCCGGAACGCCCCCGAGCATGGCCTGCTCGAATTTCACGTCGTCGGGAACCGGAATGCCCGCCAACATGGCCTCGAAATTTTCACGCGCTTGCGGGGGAGGGGCAGCAAGATCCGGCCCCCCGGTCCGCAGCATCTTAATCAGGGATTCCAATTCATACGCGCTCATGGTCGAAGTCCTTACACCGCCGATTCGCAAACTTCCAGTGTATAGCCGCGACCCATGGCGAACCGTTCAGCAGTGATAAAGTTCGATGGTGGCGAAGCGGGGCCGCCTCAATGCGAACGCTTCGGGTTATCGGCCAGCCAGTCGTTAAGAAACTTTGAAACGAGATTCCGAATGCCTTCTCGGATTACTTCAGGTTTCGCCGCCTCTCCGAATGCCAGGTAGTCCCAGGTCGTCACGAATCTCTTTGCCGAATTCCTCTGGACGATTCCCCATTCCTGGAGTTTTGCTTGAAGAGAAATGCTGGAGGCGCCCGCATAACCGATAGCACCGTGAAGGCCGGGAGGCTGGTGTCGTCGGGATTGTCGCCAACTGCCAATCCGGCCTCGCGCAGGCGCAGCTCCGTCTCCGTCTGGAGGACCGATTGATTTAGACCGAATCGCTTACTTAATACCTGTTCGTCTGGCGGGAGAAATTGAACGAGGACGCGGACTTTCGAGAGATGCGTGAGAGTCGAACCCTGCGCGCAGATGCCTGTTGCGACGAGGATTGATACCACGAATGCGCGCACGATCATCTCGTCATCATACTGCGTCTTTTCGAACCACAGACCGCCTTTCCAAGAAGCCGCCTAGGAAATGCTCGACAGCCTTTGCCGTGCCCCCCGGTTCCTGCGAGACGATTGCGCACGATCCACGTGTTCTTCTATCCTGAAATAAATGATCGCTGGAACATTTAGCATCTCGCATGTCGGTTGTGAGAGCTTCGATATAATTTTCGCGCGCCACGACATCCCGTGTGGCGGGCCCGTCAGGGCGTGGCGCGTTTGGGGCGAAGCGGCGTTGAAAGCTTTTATGGCAAGGTTCGACGTTCGCATCACACACGACCCGATTGCTGGAATACCGCGAGGGGGCTTCGGCGAGCGGTTCGTGAGCACCGCGGCGTACAACCGGTACTTCCTGTAAGTTGCACCCGTGCTCTCGGATTCGAACGAACCTTTGGGCGAGTTACATATGTTAGCGAGAACAGTCTTAACTTGTATTTCGACCAATGGTGGACGCCCGGCGGAGCGAGAACCCTTCCCCAAATCTGGCCGCGAGCGGCGATCAAATACCTGACTATGAGTTGCACTTTAAAAGGCGAACTAACGGCGATTCGTCAAAGCATTCGGGCCGACGCACTTCACAATACAGCCGAGGAATGCCCCATCCTAATATCACTACACGAGCCCGGACGGTCTGATCGGGATTCTGAGTCGCGGGAAGATCTGGGCGACTAGTATTCGCCACTTCGAAGACACTTCTCAGCTTCTATATGCGGAGTCGGCGCACGACCAGCACGGCTTGCTGATCGATTTCTCCAGTTCGGACCTTCAGGGCAAGAACGGATTCCATTTCTACAATAGTGAGGCGGGAGATCAGAAGTTGAGACGCCGGCTCTGAAAAAATCCGATCAACGAACGCGCTGCCGAGCTCACTACGATAGAGCTTAGCTACAGGTATCGAGAAAGTATCCGGCCAATCAGCGCTCTCGGCGCTCTTCCAGGACAGCTTCCGAAAGAGAGCCCTGGATATTCGCTAGCGAGAGCCTGACTTCCTCCAGGCAGATGTCATCATGCGCGGCGTACGACCACTCGAAAGGGGAAACCAACAGCGAATGATTCGGGGGGAAATCTACGCAGTCATCAATGGTGACGGTCACCTGCTGCCGTTCTGAAAGCAGGAGGGGTTCCATGGGACGGAGAGCTCCGTTCTCATAAACTGCTCGGACAGTCTTCTCCATGCCTTTAGTTTAGTTGATCAATTTACGAAGTGCGCAGGTCGGTTGGCTAGCATGCGAGGCCCCCTTCCCCGGCTCAGAAACTGCTTCGCGGAACGCCTCTTCCAAACCCGCAACAGAAATGGTATTAACCTAACTCTACGTAAATTGACGATAAAGAGATAAAGTGGCGGAGAAAGAGGGATCCGACGAACTCCAGGCTCTTAAGCACCCCTTGACTTGCGATTATATTTATGGAATGCTTGCGCCAATCAGCTAAGCCTAATAACGGAACGGTCAAGATATGCGCACACTGTTGTACACGTTGCTGTCTTTTCTATTGGCGGTTTCGATGTTTGCAGCCAGTCCCTTCGATGGAACCTGGAAACTGAATATTGCCAAATCTAAGTTTAGCGGGCCAGATAAGCCTCCAAAAGAAGTAACTGTGATGCTTATTGAGAAGGGTGGCCGTCTTGAAGTGGCAGTGAAGGGCACTGAGGCTGACGGTTCGCCCTTTTCTTATAAGTACAGCACTCCACAGACTGGCGGCGCTTTTGAATACTCTGAGGGGGCACCGACGAGCGGAAGTTCTGGGGTCGTCGCAAAAAGGAAAGCCGATAGTTCTTCTGTCGATTTGATAATCAGCCGAGACGGTAAGGTGATAGCCAAACATCATGTTGTCGTTAGCAGCGACGGAAAATCATTGCGGCAGACTGTTAAGGGCACGGATGCTCAAGGCAAACCATTCGAGACCGTGAATGAGTTCGACAAGACCTAGCTTTCGCTAGTCTCATTCGGTCCGCCAGTCGCCCAAGGATAAGGGCGAGCCGCACAACGATGACAGCAGATCAAGAAAAGGATTTATGAAGTGAATAGACTGCTCTATCCGTTGTCGCTCTTCCTATTGGCCGGTACGCTCTTTGCAGCCGACCCGTTCGCCGGGACTTGGAATCTCAACCTATCCAAATCGAAGTACGGCGGGCCAGATAAAGCTCCGAAAGAAGCAACCGTCGTCATTCAGGTTCAGGGTGACCACTTGGCAGTCACCGTGAAAGGCGCTGCGGCGGACGGTTCCCCCATGTCAGTCAAGTACAGTGTTCGAGAAACAGGAGGCGAAGAAACATTCTCAGAGGGAGGGCCTAAGATGACGGGAGTCGTCTTCGTAGTCGCCAAGAGGAAACCCGATGCTCACTCTGTCGATGTCACGATCAACCGAGACGGCAAAGCCGTCGAAAGGAATCACTTCGTTGTTAGCGGCGACGGAAAGACGATGCGGCAACTTGTCGAAGGCACTGATACTCAAGGCAAACCGTATGGACTGACCCCCTAAATTGAGACAGTGGAAATTGCGACACTTTGCAGGGAAAGGGACTGCAAAAGATGGCAAGAGGACAAGTTGGACGATATCCGTTGGAATTCCGCCGCATGGCCGTTGAGCGCATGCGCAGCAGTACCAACGTTAACGAGCTGGCGAGGGAACTCGGGGTAAACCGGAGCTCTGATGTATCGGTGGAGGGGTCAGCTGGCAGCGACCCCTGTCCGATGAGACAGCGAATGGACAGGTGCCCGAAGATCCGCAGGCTGCCAAACTCCGTGAGGAGAACGGTGTCCTGAAACGTGCCTTAGCCGAGAAAGGTCTGGAAGTCGATTTTTTCAAGGGTGCCTTGCAAAAAATCGCGGCTCGTCGCCAGCGGAACACCGATTCTGGCGCGAGGGCATCTACGACCAGATCCGGGAATGATGCCGATGCAAGGCCAGACTGAGTATTGAACGGATGTGCTACCTGGCGCAGGTCAGCCGGGCGGGGTTCTATCGGTCGCTGGCCGAAAAGATGCCCGCCGAAGAGGAACTGGAAGTGCGTGCGGCGATTCAGAAAATTGCGCTTGAGCACAGGCGCCGCTACGGGTATCGACGGATCACCGCCGAACTGCGGCGTCAAGGAATGCAGGTCAATCGCAAACGCGTGGCGCGGATTATGCGCGAAGATAACCTGCTGGCGGTCCAGCCGCGCTCCTTTGTCGTGACCACGGACTCTCATCACGAGCTGGAAGTCTATCTGAATCTGGCCGGGCGCATGAAGCTGACCGGAATCAATCAGCTCTGGGTGGCGGACATCACCTACATCCGGTTGCAGCGGGAGTTTGTCTACCTGGCGGTGATTCTTGATGCCTTCTCGCGCAGGGTTATTGGATGGGCCCTGGACTGCACATTGGCAACAAAGCTTGACGATCGCGGCGTTGGAGAAAGCAGTGGCAGAGACGGCAACCTCCGCCGGGCCTGGTGCATCACTCCGATCGCGGCTTGCAGTACGCTTCCAGCGGCTACGTGGCGATTCTGCGGAAACACCAGATTCTGCCGAGCATGAGCCGTCCGGCGAATCCGTATGACAATGCCAGTTGCGAAAGCTTTATGAAAACGCTCAAGCACGAGGAGATCTATGCCCACGACTATCAGCGATCGCGATCACCTGCGTGCGAACATCGAAGAGTTTCATCGAGCGTTATTACAACTGCCGCCGGCTTCATTCGGCGCTCGGCTATCGGCCGCCCGAGGAGTTCGAAGAGGCAATCGCTGTCGCTCCCGGCGAAACTCACGGAGCGACCATGAGTTTTTTCAGGCATCGGGAGATCTTTCGATCCGATGGTAGATTCTTCGATTGACGGGAAGCCGACCGGAACCGGCTCCCCGGACCATCGTCTCGATGAGTCTCCGGCTGGTTATTCCTTGGCGGGTTGGTCTCCACCAGAGCCCGCCTCCGCTTCACCAGCCGAGCAACAGTTTGAAGGAGATGGTGTAGCTTGAGAAGGTAAAATTCATTAAGCCGCAAACTGTCGCACTCCAGTTTGTCTCAGCTTAGGGGGTCACCCGAGTATGAGGAGGTAACAGAGTACGACAAGATGTAGCTGCGGCTAGTTTCGATCTCCCTCCACACCTGTAACAAGCCCGAAGGTACTTGTATCTACTTGACAAATAGATACATATTGTTTGGCGGAGGAAGAGGGATTCGAACCCCCGGACGAGTTTCCCCGTCAACGGTTTTCAAGACCGCCGGTTTCAACCACTCACCCATTCCTCCGATTCCTATCCTACCTGATTTCACCCGACTTGCATTGAGAGACGGGGTCTGCAATTGTCGGCCTTCGGTGTCGACCCGAGGCGCTCTTTCGACTCGTATTTTGATTGAAGCGTTGATTTACGAGGTGAACGGCGTTTGGCGGGTTGCATGCTCTCTCACGTTTGTGAAAAGATCGCAAATCCAAGAACGGAGCCCTGCATGAGTTGCATCCAAATCACGAAGCATTCCGAGGCGTACTGGCGCGTTACATTCGATATTCCGCCGCTGAACATATTCGGGCCGGGGAACATTCCACAGCTCGAGCAGGTGATATCTTCGCTCGAAAACGATGACCGCGTCAAAGTAGTGGTGTTCGACAGCGCGGTGGACGGATTCTTTCTGACGCACTACGACTTCCTTGCGCCGCTCGAAGAGTCTACGAAATTTCCCCCCGGACGGACGGGGCTGCAGCCGTTGCCGGACATGCTGGCCCGGTTGAGCCGCGCGCCGGTGGTGTCGGTGGCCTTGATTCGCGGGCGTGCTACGGGCGTCGGCAGTGAGCTGGCGCTGGCCTGCGATATGCGGTTCGCCAGCCTGGAGAAGGCCGTGCTGTCGCAGTGGGAGGTGGGCGCGGGGCTGGTTCCTGGTGGAGGACCGATGGCCCGGTTGCCGAGGCTGATGGGGCGAGGAAGAGCGTTGGAAGTGTTGCTAACGGCGGACGATATTGGCGGCGAATTAGCCCAACTCTACGGGTACGTCAATCGGTCTCTTCCCGATACAGAGCTCGATGAGTTTGTCGACCATCTTGCGCAGAGAGTTGCCTCGTTCGACAAACAAGCGATCGCGGAGACCAAGCGGCTGGTAAATGTGGCGAGCCTGCCATCGGATGAGGAAATTGCGCCTGAATGGGGCGCTTTCATTGCTTCGCTCGGCAGGGCGGGCGCTCGCGAGCGCATTCGGAAGCTGATGGATCGCGGCTTCCATCATCCCGGGGACGTGGAGACGCGGTTGGGGCACTACCTTGGGGAATTGGGGGGTTGAAAGCCGGGACAGCGGCTTCACCGATGCTGGTAATCCGTGAAGACGTAATCTCTGTTCTTCACTATGGTGTGGCAAGCGGCCCCGCACTTGGCGTCGTTCCCTTGCGGAGGCTTGCTAGCCATGGTGCCGGGTTTGAAGGTATCGGATGCAGCGTCATAGTCGAACACCGCATATCCCCACCCTCCGCTGTCCGCGAACCTCTTGCCGTCCTTCACCATGAAGTCGACGTCATGCTGTGTGCCTGGCACCGTCGCTGAGGGGAACGTCTCCAACTTTTTCGGGTTCCAATGGATCTTCGCGAGCTTGGCGCCGTCGGGGAAAGGCTTGCCGTTTCCAGGAGCGCCGGACTGGTAGGCACTTGATCATCGCGGGATTCGCGAGGGTGGCCGCAAGAATACCGCCTCCGTTTTGACTGATGGAGACAACCTGCCAGGACTCGTATCCTCTGAACTCGGAAAACGCGAGCCCTCCCGGAACTTTCAACGTGTACTTGTCCTGGGCCGCTAGCGCCAATGCCACTAGAACAGAAAGGACGCCCCAACCAACACCGCTACTCGGACACCTTTACGCTTCATATCGAATCTCCTATGGGTCACGAGGGAAGCATTCCATCGGCCATTCCAAAACCGATTGAAAAGAAACGAAATTGAAGATTGGAAGGTCGACCCGCCGACTCTTGGTGTCTGAGGTCGTCTTGGGTATAGAAGACAAAACAACCGTTTATCATACAGGTGTAATGGATTCTGTCCTCACCCTTGACATCGGCAGCTCTTCAGTTCGGGCATTATTGTTCGGGCTGGATGGTCATGAAATTCCAGGCTTTGAAGCCCGTACTGCCTATCAAGCGAGTACGAGCGAATCCGGCGGCTGGGAAATCGACGCAACCAAACTAATCGAGGTTGCGGCACAAACGCTGGACCAAATCCATTTGCAGATGCGAGCAAAAGGGATGCGGCCGGCGGCGGTTGGAATCGACACATTCTGGCACAGCATCCTGGGGGTGTCGGCCGACGGGAAACCGGTTACGCCGGTTCTGCATCCCTTCGATTCGCGCAGCGCGGATGCCGCGAAGAAGCTTGCTCAGCGCATTGATAATGAGCGTCAGCACAGCCGCACTGGATGCGTGCTGCACCCCAGTTACCCACCCGCAAAGCTGCTGTGGCTTTTTGAAACCCAGCCGGAGACCTTTCGGGCCGCCAAGCGCTGGATGAGTTTCGGTGAGTATTTATTCCTGGAACTTTTCGGAACGGCCAGATGCTCCACTTCCATGATTTCCGCTTCCGGCTTATGGAACCAGAACGCGAACGAGTATGATCGCGAGATTTTAGAGGCGCTGCCGGTCAAGCCAGCGCAGTTGGCGCCGGTGGACGCGATGGACCAGGAGCAGACCAAGCTTTCGCCTGGTTTCGCCGCGCGATGGCCCCAGCTGGACGGCATTCCATGGCTTCCAGCGCTCGGCGACGGCGCTTGCGATAACGTCGGCAGCGGCTGTACCAAGCGTGATCGTTACGCACTGATGGTGGGGACGAGTGGCGCGATACGGGCTTCCGAGCGAGCCGACTCGATCGCAATTCCAAGCGGTTTGTTTTGCTACCGGCTGGACCGTAAGCGGTTCGTTCTGGGAGGTGCGCTTTCCAATGGCGGCGAGGTATTTGCCTGGATGCGCAAGACGCTGCAACTGCCGCCAGCGGACGAGTTGGAACGGCAGCTTGCCCAGCTTCCCCCGGACATGCATGGCCTTACGATTCTGCCGTTGTTCGCCGGGGAGCGCTCTACCGGATGGCGCGTGGATGCACGAGCAACCATCACGGGCCTGGCCGCCAGCACCACGCCGCTTCAGATTCTACATGCCGCGCTGCAATCGGTGGTCTTGCGATTCCGGAATGTTTATGACCTGATGACGGCGTCGCTTGAGGCGCCCCAGGAAGTAATCGCTTCTGGTGGAGGGCTGCTGCATTCTCCAAGTTGGACGAAAATGATGGCGGATGGGCTTCCCCATAGTGTCACTCCGTGCCTGGAACCGGAAGCAACTTCGCGCGGAGCTGCGCTCATGGCATTGGAAAGGATTGGCGCGATCCGGGATATCGGCGATCTCGCGCCCCGGCTGGGGATGGCGGTGATGGCGGATGAATCTAACAAGCAGCGCTACGATACCGCCCTGGAGCAGCAGCACCGGCTATACAACAAATTGTTCCCAGCCTGAAATCTAGTGGCTGTCGCAGCGAGTTCGTTGGCATGGCCCAACCGCTCCCTGCGGTCACGGCTCAGTGTCTGACGTGCTTGACGGAGCCGCGACCGGAGGAAGCGGTAGTAACGATCTGGCTGCGACAGGCCACTAGTAGTCGCCTGCATTTTCGGGTTCTGGAATCCGTTCGATTTTGCCGAGGAGGAACGCATAACCGGCAATCCCGGCCAGGATGGCGAACGCTGCTGCTATGAATGCACGCGAATAGTCGTTGTGGAACCCGATCAGGTAGCCCGTCACAATCGGCGCGGCGATAGCCGCAATCTGGTTTGCGAAATTCATGATGCTTCCCACTTTAGCCACGCTATCGTGAGGCGCCAACAAAGACGGGGCGGACCACGCAATCGGCGCGGACGCGGCCAATCCGCCGATCGAGATGCTAATCCAGAAGACGGCGACGCTCGGCGTTCTGGTGAAGATGGTCCCAAGCAAACCCAAGCCCATCACCATGCCCCCGATGAGGATGGTCTGCCGGACCAGACTGTCGTTAAACCCCCGGCTTATGAGCTTGTCTACCAGCCAACCGCCGACCACCAGGTCCATTGCGGTGGCGAATAGCCAGGGGATGGACGTGTAGAGCACGGATGCCTGCAGATCCAGATGCAGGGCGCCTGTAAAGTAACTCGGCAGCCACGTCAAGAGAAGATAGAAGCAGTAGTTATAAGCCGCAAAGCCCACTGCCAGCCCCAGCACCTTGCGACGCTTGAGCAAATAAAGAAGCCCCGCGCCGCCACTCTTTGATTTCTTGTCGGCCAAGGCTTCGTTATCTTTTAAGTATTGGCGCTCCTGTTCAGAAAGCTTCTTGTCATCGCTAGGATTGCGATACAGGTAGTAGAACGCGAGGAAGAACACAAAACTTGCGACGCCGGTCATCGAAAAACTGAAGCGCCATCCATAGTGGATGAGCAGAATTCCGATGAGCGGCGTACCGATGGCAGTTGAAAATTTCGCCGCCGAATCAAAGATCGCCGTCGCGAGGCTTCGTTCCTGGCGCGGAAACCACATTCCAATGGCCTTGGCGTTGGAGGGGAAGGTGGGCGCTTCGCCAATGCCCAGCAACAGCCTGGACCCGAAGAAGGCCTTCACCCCCGGAGCGTAAGCGCCCGCGAAACAAGCCACGCTCCATAGGATTGCGCTGATGCGGCCCACAGCCTGCACGCCGAAACGGTCGAGCAGAACTCCCGTCGGAATTTGGAGCGCGGCGTAAGTCCAGTTATAGGCGCTCAACAAGTAACCGAAGGTTATGTTGGTGATTCCGAAATCTCTCTCCAGCGCCTGTTTCGCCACCGATAAATTTACCCGGTCGAAGTAATTCACCAGGACGCCGAATGCGAGCAAGAACGCTATCAGCCAACGCCGATGTGGAATGCCTGGGCTCGGACGTTCGGCTCCGGATTGAGTGGGCGGCAGATGGAGCACGCTCATGAGTTCAGAACCTTACATCGGTGCGCAACCCGATAACCACTCCACTCGACCGTTGCGGATTGCCTGCGATCATATTGAAGTACTGGATGGTCGGCTGCACCGCCAGCCAAGGTTTCACCTGCGCCCGGTAGTCGATTGTGTACGCCTTCTCCCAACCCAGCGCGTATCCGAGCAATAATTCGTTGAGCTGGCTGTAGGCGTTGCCGGTACGCGTGGAGACGAAGCCGAATGCCAAATCATCCACCGCTCGCCGCCGAATGATTCCGTGATAGACGCCGCCGGCGGTGATCATCGAGTTCTGCTGGTTCACGGTATTTGGACTGTTATCGTAGGCGAAGGTGACGTCCAGCCCGCGGTTGGATCCCACTTCGGCTCGATAGATGGCTTGCGACGCCATGAAGTAATAAATGTACGACCCCTTGGTAATCAGTCCCGTTAACGGATCGATAAAGATTCCGTTGTAGTTCACGATTCCACCGAACCGGTAAATGCCCGGATAGAGCTTTCGATCCGTGGGTAGCGGCTGATCGGGGCCCACTGGAGCATCCCAAAGATAGCCAGCCTCCGTCGCGATGACCGGAGAGTTTGCGATCACGAAATGCAAACCGGTGGGGTCCTGCTGATAAGGGTTCTTGTTGCCGGAGAACACGGCCGATTTAGCGTAGACTCCGTGGATGGGGCGCTCGTTGGCGCGAAAGCCGTCCAGGCGAATGTAAGCGGCCGGCACACCGGCGGGGTTGAAGGTCAAGTAGGTAGCGTTGAATATGTTGCCCAACGCATAGTTTAACGGCTCGATGGTATACGACGAGCCGTACTCCTGGTTGCCAAAGAAGTCCCAGCCCGCCATTTGCCCGGCCCGTAGAGTGACAATGCCATCGGCATATTGCTTCTGCACCCAGAACGAGTCCATGCGAAAGACGTGCACGCTGTCCAGACCGCTGGGATTTGCATAACTCCCCAGTTGCGCGCCGATGTTGTTGCCAGTCTGCCAGAGTCCTGTTGCGTGAAAGCTCAAATCATGATGTGAGCCGGTGAGTTTGTCAAAATCGATGTCGATGGTGCCGCGAATGCGGGTAAACGCGGCCGGCTGATCCGAAAGACCGCCGTGCACGACGCCAAAAGAATCCGTCGTGTTTTCGAGGTTGTAGGTTATTCCCTTCTGTGCGAGCCAGGAGCGAAAGCCGAACATGTCGCCGAATAAATAGTTACGGTCGTTGGCGGCATTTGGCTCGGCATAGTTCGTCTCCAGGTGATACTGCGCCGAGCATCTGCACGCGAAAACGAGAACTCCGATAGCAAGGTGTTGAATCTTTGTGTGTTGAATCATGGACATTAGTTTTTCCTTTCCGGTCACGCGAGCCTAACTTGCGATCGGCGAAAGTTGCGATCAGCGAATTGCCCGACACAACAATGGAGGCACGGAGACAACCGATTGCCGCCCCTTATTAATAAAGGAGATAGAGCGGTGGTGGGATACCGGTTAGTCTAGAGGCTGCCTTCTGGCTTGGCAAAAGCTCGACATTCGTCTCGATCCACCATTAGTCAGCAGAAGGTAGCGGCTAAGTTCCCGCGAAGTGCATCAAACTTGAGGTGGTGCCTTGATTGCCCAAACAACGATTGCCCAAACATTGGTTGCCCAAACAACGAGGGATGACTAAATGACGATCGCGGAACAGAAGCCGACCTGGATCTCAACTGAGGGAGCGACGTCGCCGCTCGGTGTCAACTGGGTGGAGAATGAACAGGCGTTCAATTTCGCCGTCTTCTCCGAACACGCCGAGAGTATGACGCTGATGTTGTTCGGTCAGGATGATCTGGTTCATCCCTCCTTCACATTTGTGTTCGATTTCCTCCGCAACAAGTCGGGACCAATCTGGCATTGCCGGATACCCGCGACGACTATCGGCTCCGCCCGATACTATGCCTATTCGGCCGCTGGCCCCGATTTAGACGGCGTACGCGGTTTCGATCCGCAAAAATTGTTGCTGGATCCCTACGCGCGCTGCGTATTCTTTCCGCAGGCTTTCGACAGGACTCTGGCGATGCGCGAGGGCTCGAATGCCGGCAAAGCCCCGCTGGGGGTGATTCCCGCACGCCGGCCGTTCAGCGATGAGCTAGCCTCATCGTACGCAACACCGCAGCACGAATCCGACGCGATCATATACGAACTGCATGTTCGGGGATTCACCAAGCACCCGAGCTCTGGCGTCGATCCCGATCGCGCCGGCACCTTTGATGGTCTGGTGGAAAAGATTCCTTACTTGAAGGAATTGGGCGTCACGATTGTGGAACTCATGCCCATCTTTCAACGCGACCCGGAGGATGAGGATTACTGGGGCTATATGCCGCTGAATTTCTTCTCGCCCCACGGCGCCTATGCCAGCCGGTGGCAGTCCTGCAATCAGCACGAAGAGTTTCGCTCCGTGGTTGAAGCGCTGCATGAGGCAGGTATCGAGGTGATACTGGACGTCGTCTACAACCACACCGCCGAGGGCGATCATCGGGGGCCGACCTATAGCTACAAAGGGCTGGACAATCGCGAGTATTACATGATGACTGGAAACTCAGCGAGCCCCTATGCCAATTACGCAGGGACAGGCAACACTCTAGATGCGGCCAGTCCGATTGTCCGCCAAATGATCCTGGACAGCTTGCGCTACTGGCGCCGCGAAATGCGCGTCGATGGGTTTCGTTTTGATCTGGCGTCAATCTTTAGCCGGAATCGGGATGGTTCGCTGGATTGGGACAGCCCGCCGATCTTCAGCGAGATCGCGGCCGATCCCGAGCTGCGTAATGTCCGGCTGATTGCCGAGCCATGGGATGCGGCAGGCGTCTATCAATTGGGCCGCAGTTTTCACGGCGTCAGTTGGTTTCAATGGAATGGGCGATTTCGGGATGACGTTCGTCGATTCGTCAAGGGCGATTCCGGCACGGTGCCAAACCTGATGCGTCGCTTATATGGGAGCGACGATTTCTTCCCGGACGATCGGGCCCACGCATACCACGCCTCACAGACGATCAATTACGTGACCAGTCATGATGGCTTTACGCTTTATGACCTGGTCTCCTACAACGCGAAGCGCAACTGGGCCAACGGTCACGAAAATCAGGACGGCATGGATCAGAACGATAGTTGGAACTGTGGCAGCGAGGGAGATGACGACCTTCCGCCGGAGGTGCTGGCGTTGCGACGGAAGCAAGTCAAGAATTTTTGCTGCCTGCTCATGCTCTCAAACGGGACGCCGATGTTCCGTGCCGGGGACGAATTCATGCACACGCAGCGCGGCAACAACAACCCATACAATCAGGACAACGAAATCAGCTGGCTGGATTGGGACCGCTGCCGTCAGAACCAGGATATTTTCCGTTTCTTCCAGCGGATGATTGCCTTTCGGAAATCGCACCCTTCCCTCTGCCGCAGCCGCTTTTGGCGCAGCGATGTACTGTGGTACGGCGTGGACGGGCCGGCAGATACGTCCCAAGACTCGCACAGTCTCGCTTATTTTCTGTCCGGCGCCTCCGAGAATGACGACGACGTATACGTGATGATCAACTCCTACTGGCAGAGGCTGACGTTCCAGATTCAGGAGGGGACGCCGGGCGAGTGGTTGAGGGTGGTGGATACCGGCCTGCCCGCCTCCGATGACTTCGTAGAAGCGGGCCTTCCAATCCAACGCGCCGACTATGAAGTTGAGGGACGTTCGATGGTGGTTCTCGTCCGCCCCAAGTCTAAATGAGCGGTTGCGCGCTTCTTAGGGCGCCCGCTGCATCGCGATCGGCCAGCAGCAGAGCCTGTTCGCGGCGGACCCGGCCGGCTGGAATGGTCTGATCCGCATCCACCAGGCGGCGAAGCATTTCCACTTTCTCGCTTCCGGTCACAACCCAAAGCACTCGCCGGGCACGATTGAGCGCCGGATAGGTCAACGTCATTCGGCGCCGGCCCTGGTAGATTCCCGTAAGAGCCACGTCGGCGTTAGTGACATTGAGCACCGGGTCTGCCGGCACCAGCGATGCGGTGTGGCCGTCCGGACCGAGACCCAGGTGAACCAGATCGAGGATCGGCGGCGAACCGGCGAATTCCTGTAAAGCCAGGGCGTACTGACGGGCGCCCGCTTCCGGATCGGGCGATTCGACAGGCATGGCATGGACGTTTCTGGGGGGAAACGAAACATGGCTCAGAAAACTTTCACGCAAGTGCGTGAGATTTCGATCCGGGTCTCCGTCCGGTGCAATGCGTTCGTCCACTTGATACAAGTGCACATTGGTCCATGCCAGATCTTCGTTCGCGAGCGCGCGCAGCATGATCCAGGGCGTATGGCCGCCGCTGACAGCCAGGCCGAATCGGCCACGAGCGGCGATGGCTGCCCGAGCATCAGCCGCAATAGTAGAGGCAGCCTGCCGCGCCACCGAATCGGCATCGTCCAAAACCTCAAGCTGCATGGCTGGTCCCAACAGGCTTGCTGACGCGGAAATCTTCCTGGTCCGTGGCAGCGGGATTATGCCAACCCTCGGGAGGTGAGACCTTCGCGACCTCATCGGGACCCCAGGTACCTTTGTTGTATTCGTAGATCGGCGTCGCAGCCTTGAGCGCCGGATCGATGATGCGCCAAGCTTCTTCGACATAATCTTCGCGGGCGAACAGAGTCGCTTCGCCGGTCATGGCATCGCCCAGAATTCGCTCGTACGCATCCATCTCCGACGGGCTGGGATGGCTGCTTGCGATGATCTCCACCGATTCGGTGTCCATTCGTTCGTCCGGACCCAAGACAGCCGCGCCCAGCGCGATGGTCATTTCCGGGCTGATGCGGAAACGTAGGTGGTTCCTGGTGGTGACTCCCTGCCTGAGACTCATGGGAGGAGTCCGGAACCGCGCCAGCACTTCGGTGCAAGTAGCCGGCAGGTTTTTCCCCGCGCGAAGGTAAAAGGGCACCCCCTTCCAGCGCCAGGAATCCACCTGGAGCTGCAGCGCGGCGAACGTTTCAACCTTCGAATCGGGCGCGACGCCCTTTTCTTGCCGGTACCCGGCGAACTGCCCCCGGATCAGGTGGTTTGGCTCGATGGGCGGGATCGCCTTCAGTACTTTCACCTTCTCATCGCGAATGGTCTCACTGTCGATGCGGGCCGGAGGCTCCATCGCCAGATTACACAGGATCTGGAAGAGATGGTTCTGGATGACGTCGCGAATGGCGCCGGTTTGATCGTAGAAACCGCCGCGGCCTTCGACACCGAACGATTCCGCCATGGTGATCTCAACACTTTCAACGTAGTTTCGATTCCAGAAAGGCTCCATGAATGCATTCGCGAACCGAAACACAACCACATTGTTCACGGGCCGCTTACCGAGGTAGTGGTCGATGCGAAAGATAGAGGGCTCGGGGAAGACGCGATGCAAAGTTTTGTTGAGCTCCAGCGCGGAATCCAGATCGTGTCCGAACGGCTTCTCAACGATGACACGGCCATCCTGCGCGCCGCCTGCATTGGCCAGCTGTTCGACCACCTTTTCGAACAGGGACGGCGGGATGGCCAGGTAAAACGCCGGCCGTTCGGCGCCGTTCAGCTCTTTTCGGAGCGCCTGAAACGTGGCGGGATCGCCATAGTCGCCATCCACATAACGCAGCAAGCTGTTCAGTTTTTCGAAAGCCGCCGGATCGATGCCGCCGTGCTCCTTCAGGCTGTCGTGCGCCCGCGCGCGAAGGTTGTCGAGGTTCCATCCATTCTTGGCCACGCCGATCACAGGCACATTCAGATGGCCGCGCTTCACCATGGACTGGAGCGCGGGGAAAATCTTCTTATATGCCAGATCGCCGGTGGCGCCGAAAAACACGAATGCATCGGAATGGTTGTCGCTCATTGCAGTTTCCTTTCCTGGCTCACTTGCCTGCGGCTTTCTCCAGATGACCGCCGAATCCAAAGCGCATCGCAGATAGCACCTTATCCTGATAGTCCGCTTCGCCGCGTGAGCTGAACCGTTGATAAAGCGCGGCGGAAAGAACGGGCACCGGAACGGCCTCATCGATAGCCGCTTTGACAGTCCATCGGCCCTCGCCGGAATCCGACACGCGCCCCGCGAATTCAGCCAGAGAGGGGTCTTTCACCAGGCTCGCAGCGGTTAGGTCGAGCAGCCAGGACGCGATTACGCTGCCGCGCCGCCAGACCTCCGTGATGTCCTTCAAGTTGAGGTCGAACTGATAATGTTCCGGATCGCGCAACGGCGTGGTCTCCGCGTCGCTGGTGCGTTCCTGCTTTCCCACGTTGGCGCTCTTCAGGACACCAAGCCCTTCGGCGTACGCCGCCATGATGCCATACTCGATGCCGTTGTGCACCATCTTGACAAAATGGCCCGCGCCGTTCGGGCCGCAGTGCAAATAACCCTGGTCGGCGGTGCCGTCCCGCGCCTGGCGTCCGGGCGTGGGCGGTATGTCACCCGGGCCGGGAGCCAGCGTCGCGAGAATCGGATCGAGGCGTTTGACCGTGGCCGTTTCACCGCCGATCATCATGCAGTAACCTCGGTCCAAACCCCACACGCCGCCGCTGGTTCCGACGTCGACGTAATGAATCCCTTTCGAGGCCAAATCCTTCGCGCGCCGGATGTCATCGATGTAATAGGAATTTCCGCCGTCAATCAGGATGTCCCCGCGCTCCAGGTGAGGCACGAGACTTGCTATCGTGTCGTCCACGGCGGCGGCCGGCACCATCAACCAGAGCGCCCGAGGTTTTTCGAGCTTCGCGATCAGGTCAGGAAGCGAGGAACTCCCCGCCGCTTTTTCTTGTACCAGCTCGCTTACCGTTTTCTGCGACATGTCGAAGACCACGCACTGATGCCCCGCTCTCAGGAGCCGGCGCACCATGTTTGCTCCCATTCTTCCAAGACCGATCATTCCAAGTTGCATAATTTACCCCTTGAGCTTGCGATACCGGCGTATCAGGTTGTTCGTTGAGCTGTCGTGACTGAGCGCCGGCTCTGTCGCACCTTCGAGCTCCGGAATGATTCGCTGCGCCAGCGCCTTGCCAAGCTCGACGCCCCACTGATCGAACGAGTTGATATTCCATATCGCGCCCTGCGTGAACACGCTGTGCTCATAGAGCGCGACCAGTTTGCCGAGTGTCTCGGGAGTCAGCTGATCGGCAAGAATGGTATTCGTCGGGCGGTTGCCTTCGAATACGCGGTGCGGCGCCAGCCAATCGGGTACGCCCTCGGCTTTCACTTGCTCGAGAGTCTTTCCGAACGCGAGCGCTTCGGTCTGAGCGAAGACGTTGGCCAGCAGCATGTCGTGATGGCGGCCGATGGGGTTCAACGTTTTTGTGAACGCAATGAAATCGCAAGGGATCAAGCGGGTGCCCTGATGGATCAGCTGATAGAACGAATGCTGGCCGTTGGTTCCCGGCTCACCCCAATAAATTGGCCCTGTCGCGTAATCCACCTGGGTTCCATCCAGCGTGACGTGCTTTCCGTTGCTCTCCATGGTCAACTGCTGTAAGTAGGCTGGAAATCGCTTGAGATATTGCTCGTAAGGCAGCACCGCTACGGTCTGCGCTCCAAAAAAGTCGTTGTACCAGACGGCCAGCAGCCCCAGGAGCACCGGCAGGTTTTTCTCGAATGGCGCGGTACGAAAATGTTCGTCCATCTGGTGGAAGCCCTGCAACATTTCCCGGAAATGGTCTGGTCCGATGGCTAGCATGGTCGAAAGACCGATCGCCGAGTCCATCGAGTACCGTCCACCCACCCAATCCCAGAAGCCGAACATGTTCGTGGTATCGATTCCGAACTTGGTCACTTCCGCCGCATTAGTGGATACGGCGACAAAGTGCTTAGCGATCGATTTCTCATCGCCGCCCAGCCCCGCCAGCGCCCAGTCTCTGGCCGAATGAGCATTCGTCATGGTTTCGAGAGTGGTGAAAGTCTTCGAAGAAACAATGAAGAGCGTCTCCGCGGAATCCAGCCCGTTGACAGCTTCCGCAAAATCGGTCCCATCGACATTGGACACAAACCGGAATTGCATAGCGCGGTCGCTGTAATGTTTGAGCGCCTCGTAAGCCATCACCGGTCCGAGGTCGGACCCACCAATCCCGATGTTGATGACATTGCGTATGCGTTTGCCGGTGTGCCCTTTCCACTCACCGCTCCTGACGCGGTTGGAGAAAGCCGCCATGCGGTCGAGTACAGCATGCACCTCGGGGACCACATTCTGGCCGTCGACTTCGATGGACGCTCCCTCAGGCGCCCGCAGAGCCACGTGCAGAACCGCGCGCTTCTCAGTGACGTTGATCTTATCCCCGCGGAACATCGCATCGATCTTTGAACGCAAGCCCGATTCGGCGGCTAGATCGAGCAGAATCTTGAGGGTTTGATCGGTGATGCGGTTTTTCGAATAGTCGAGAAAGATGCCCGCGGCATCCAGCGTCATTCGCTCCCCGCGCGCGGGATCGTCCGCGAACAGGCTCCGCAGGTGCACTTCGCCGATCTCCTTATAGTGCGCCTGCAGCTTCTTCCAAGCCGCCCTCTTGGTAAGTGGTTCGAGAGCCTGCTCCGTTTGTGTCGTTGTTGTCATGTCCAAATAGCCTCGTTCACCTGGTAGCCGCCGTCTTGAGAGCGGCGCTCTTGGATTCGATTACCCCCATGAGCTCGTTCCAGGACTGGACGAAGGATTTTGCCCCCTCTTCCTGAAGCTGAATCGCCAGCGCATCGACATTGATGCCGGCGCCGGCGAACTGAGCCAGGACCTGTTCTGAGTCGCCGCCGTCCGCCGCTAAGATCGTGCCGACATCACCGTGATCGGCCAGGGCCTTCAAGGTGCCATCGGGCATTGTGTCAACGGTCAGAGGCGCCGCGAGAGCCTTGACGTAAAGGATGTCGGACGCCGCGGGATCCTTGGTTCCCGTGCTGGCCCATAGCAGCCGTTGGGGCTGCGCGCCGAAATTCATCACGCGCTGCCAGCGCGCCGAGCTAAGCTGTTCGCGATACGCCGTGTAGGTTCGCTGGGCGACGGCGATGCCGAGTTTGCCTCGCAGGGGTTCGGGCACTTTGCCTGTCACTGCTACGTCCCAACGGCTGATAAACATTGAGGCGACGGACCCCACCGAAGGATTCAGCCCTTGCTCGATGCGCCGCTCGATGCCGCGCAGCACGGCGTCAGAAGCCGCCAGGTATTGCTCGCGTGAGAACAACAGAGTAACGTTGATCGGGATACCGGCGAAAATGGCTTCCTCAATGGCCGGCAGACCTTCCTTGGTTCCGGGGATTTTGATGAACAGGTTCGGCGAGCGCCGCGCGCCCGTGGAGATCCTTGGCGGCGGCGATTGTTCCGGCGGTGTCGCGAGCCAGCAAGGGCGAAACTTCCAGGGAAACCCATCCGTCGACGCCATTGGTTCGGTCGTGAATGGTTTGAAACAACCCGGCGGCCCGCGTGATGTCCTCCAGCGCCAGTTCGAAGAACAGCGCTTCCCCCGACTTACCCCGCATCAGTTTCTCGCGGATGGCGGCGTCGTATGCCGAGCTGTTCTTGATCGCATGATCGAAGATGGTGGGATTTGAAGTAAGCCCGGTGACGGACCACCCGTCGATGTAACGTTTGAGCGTTCCGCTGTCCAGCAGATCGCGTGTAATGTTATCAAGCCAGATACTCTGGCCCAGATTGTGGAGCGCTTCTGTCGCTTTCATCGTGAAACAACCTCCCTGGTGTTCTCTATGCTTTGAGTCCGCTCGATGTCCAATCGATGCGCGGAATTTGTCAGCTCGCGGAGCCGCTCGAAAGCCGGACCCGAGAGCATTTCTTCCGTCGACCGCCATCCCCAATTTCCGTATGGGCGGCCCGGAACATTCATTCGAGCTTCATTCCCGAGATTCAGTACATCCTGAAGGGGCGCCATCGCCAGCGCCGCTCGGGAAGACCAACCTGTCTCCAACAGCGCAGGCGCAACGTCGCCAGGTTGCCCTTCGGGACGCTTCAAATACCGCCACACGTTTTGACGCTGCTCCGGCGGCAAAGCTTCAAACCAGCCGCGAGTGGGGGGATTATCGTGCGTGCCCGTGTAAACCACCGTGTTACTCACGTAGTTGTCTGGCAGGTGGGGGTTGTCGGGATGGCCATCGAACGCGAATTGAAGAATGCGCATCCCGGGCAGGTGGAACTGGTCCCGCAGCGCGTAGACATCATTTGTAATCGTTCCCAGGTCTTCGGCGATGAAGGGCAGAGCGTTCAACTCCTTCTGAACCGCCAGGAATAAGCTGGCGGCCGGCCCCGGCATCCACTGGCCGGATTGCGCTGTTTGAGCGCCGGCGGGCACGTGCCAGGCAGCAATGAAGCCGCGAAAATGATCCAGGCGAATGACGTCGACGTGCTGAAGAAGCGCGCGCAAACGGTAAATCCACCACTGGTAGCCGGAATCGCGATGGGCGTCCCAGTTGTAAACAGGATTACCCCAGAGCTGCCCTGTCGCGCTAAAGTAATCGGGCGGCACGCCAGCCACGAAGCGCGGCCTGTGCTGCTCATCCAGGAGGAAGAGCTCCGGGTTGGCCCACACGTCACTGGAATCGGGAGAGACGAAGAAGGGTAGGTCGCCGATCAAGCTTACGCCCTTGCTGTGCGCGTGCTCCTTCAGGCGGTCGGCTTGACGGAATGATAGGAATTGGGCAAAGCACACCAATCCGATTTGATCCGCCAGCTCCTGCCTGGCTCTGTCGAGCGCTGCCTGCTGGCGGTCAACGAACTCTTTCGGCCAATCCAAGTAGTAGGCCCCGCTGAACTTAGCCTTGAGCGCCCGGAACAGCGCATAGTCGTTCAGCCAGTGCGATTGATCCTGGCAAAACTGCTCGAAAACAGGTCGCAGGTCTGAGTGCCCCCCGGCGTGGAAGTTGGTCCAGGCGGTCTTCAGAAGCTGGTGCTTGAAAGGGATGACGGCGTCGTAGTCGACTTCAGTTTGCGGAAACGAATGGGCTGGGATGTCGCGCGACTCGAGGAGCCCATCCTCGATCAGCCAGTCCGGACTGATGACCAGTTCGTTGCCGGCGAAAGAAGATAACGGTTGATATGGTGAGTTGCCGTAACCGGTGGGCCCGAGCGGCAACGCCTGCCACCAGCTCTGGCCCGATTCGGCAAGACGGTCGATCCATAAGGCCGCAGCCGGGCCCATATCGCCGATACCGTGGTGCGACGGCAATGAGGTCACGTGCAACAGTAACCCGGAAGCACGTTGATTGAACATTGCGTTTGATGCTGGGCAATCGGAGGGCCACCAGGAAAACATCCGCGCCCGCTACAGGATGGCTTCGGGGTGAGACCGAGCGGGGGCCTGGCCGTGACGGAAACTCGACAGTTCGCCACTACCAGACGCGCGGCGGACAGAAACAGCATTTTTCAAGGAGATCAACCGTACAGCCCGCCCACTAATGGTCGTGTGCGGGATTGCCGGATTTGTAACCACTGCGCCTGAGGGACGGGCCATCGGGACCCTGGGGCGCATGGCCGACGCAATCCACCACCGCGGCCCGGACGATTTCGGCTTCTATCACGATCCGTGGGCGCATCTGGGCCAGCGGCGGCTGGCCATCGTGGACGTCCAGGGCGGCCATCAGCCGATGAGCGACAAATCCGGCGCTTTGTGGATCGCGTTCAACGGAGAGATTTACAACCACACTGGGCTGCGGCCGGCGCTCGAACAGGCCGGTCACCGCTTCGAGACCCGTTCCGATACCGAAACCATCCTGCACGCTTACCAGGAGCACGGAGCGGATTGCCTGCGGCTGCTGCGCGGCATGTTTGCCTTCGCTATTTGGGACGCCAGGCGGCAACGGCTGTTCTGCGCGCGAGACCGGCTGGGCATCAAGCCTTTCTATTACTACTGGGACGGGCGGCTTTTCGCATTTGCGTCCGAGATCAAGGCTCTGCTGGAGCATCCGTCGATTTCGCCGGTTCTGGATGAGGACGTGCTGCCCGAAATGCTGGCGTTCGGCTATACCAGCAGCCATCGCACGCTGTTCGGGAATATTCGCAAGCTGATGCCGGCTCATCGCATGTTCCTCGACGTGGGCAGCGCGCAGCCGGAACTCAAATGCGAACGCTACTGGGAGATTCCTTTGGGCGACGACTGCCAGCAGGATTTCGACGAGCGGGAGTGGATCCCCGAGACCCGGCGGCGATTGGAAGAATCCGTTGAGATGCATCTGATGAGCGACGTCCCGCTCGGAGTGTTGCTCAGCGGCGGCCTGGATTCGAGCGCTATCGCAGCCCTGGCGCAGCGTGCCATCTCACGGCCGGTGGAAACGTTCGCGGTAGGCTACTCGGAAGCCAGGTTCAGCGAATTGAGTTACGCGCGGCAAACGGCCAGCGCTCTGGGTGCGAATCACCGCGAGACGATCATCGGGATCGACGATTTTTTTGGCGCGCTGGGCAAGCTGATCTGGCACGAAGACGAGCCGATTGCGTGGCCATCCAGCGTTCCGCTCTATTTCGTTTCGAAACTGGCGGCGCAGCATGTGAAGGTGGTGCTGACCGGAGAAGGCAGCGACGAACTGTTCGCCGGCTACGAGCGCTATCGATGGCTGGGTGTGAACGAGCGTTGGGCGGCCCGCTATGAAACTGTTCCAACAGGCATCCGGCGCTCGGTTCGCGAGTGGATCGCAATCTCGCCCCTGCTGGGCGCGGGATTACGCCGCAAGCTACGCCATACGGTGCTGGGCCGCGAACTTGGCTTCGAATCGTTGTTCCTCGAGAATTTCTACTGCGCCTTCGCGGGCGCCCGGCACGAAAACTATATGCGCCACTGGAACGCACGGCCGGAAGCGTCCTTGCTGGCGCGCACGCTGTACTCGGACCAGCAAACGTATCTTGTCGAGCTGCTCATGAAGCAGGACCAGATGAGCATGGCGGCGTCCATCGAGAGCCGGGTGCCTTTTCTGGATCACACCTTCGTCGAGTTCGCCGCGCGAATTCCGGATGGCCTCAAGATTCGCGGCCGCACGCAAAAGCATATCCTCAAGGCCGCCATGAGCGATTTGCTGCCGCGCGGCATCCTGCACCGCAAAAAGATGGGATTTCCCACGCCTCTCGCGCGCTGGCTGCGCGATCCACGGGCCGAGCCTTTCTACGCCGCTTTGCGCTCGCCGGACGGCCTGGTGGCGGCTCACTTCGATCTGGGCGAAGTGGACACTCTCATCGAAGCTCATCGTTTGGGACGGGAAGACGCCACCGATCGCATCTGGCGGCTTCTCAACCTCCAGATTTGGGGCGACCTGTTTCTCACTGGCCGGCGCGAGCGAGTGTGGGCCGGGTCGGCGGCGCGTGCATGAAGATCCTGTGGGTGAAAGCCGATTTTCTGCATCCCACCAACGGTGGGGGGCAGATCCGGACGCTCGAAACCCTGAAGTGGCTGCACCGCAGGCACGAGATCCATTTCGCCGCGCTCGATTTACCGGAGCCTGGCGCAGGCTTCCGCCACAGCTCGGAATATTGCACGAAAGCGTACGCGGTATCGCATCCGGTCCCGCAAAAGAGCGGACCGCGTTACTGGGCGGAGCTGGCCACCGGCACATGGAAGAGCATGCCGCTCCCCGTGCTGCGCTACCGATCACCGGCCTTGCTGCGCCTGGTGGAGGTTCTCACGCGCCTCGAGAGCTTCGACGCCATCGTGTGCGATTTTCTCGCATCGGCGGCCAACATCCCGCAGCTCGGCAACGCGGTGTTGTTCCAGCACAACGTGGAGTCGGCGATCTGGAAGCGGCACACCGAACATGCCCCCACTCCCTGGCATCGGGCATTTTCGAGGGCGCAATACGAAGGGATGCTGCGCTACGAAGCCGAAGTTTGCCGCAAAGCCAAGAACATCATTGCGGTGTCGGACGCCGATGCCAGCGCCATGCGATCGCTCTACGGTGCAACCAGGGTTTCGTCCGTTGCCACCGGCGTCGATATCGAGTATTTCGCTCCGCCGCGGACCGTGCTGACTCCCCGGCAAGACTTGATGTTTCTCGGCGCCATGGACTGGCGGCCGAACATCGAAGGCTTGACCTGGTTCGCCGGCCACGTTCTTCCTTTAATACGTGCGCGCCGGCCGGGCTGCTCGTTGGCTGTAGTGGGTCGCCGTCCGACGGCGCAAGTCCGTAGCCTGGCCGCGAACGACCACCAGTTCCACGTTACAGGCACAGTGGACGACGTACGCCCGTATCTATGGGAATCGGCTGTGTCGCATTGTGCCGCTGCGCATCGGCGGCGGCACGCGCCTGAAAATCTACGAAGCGATGGCCGCGAAGATCCCGGTGGTATCGACCACCGTGGGCGCCGAGGGCCTGGACATTCGCGATGGCGAGAACATCGCGATAGCCGACTCAGCCCAGGATTTTGCCGATCGCTGCCTCGAATTACTGGCCGATTCCGATGCCCGGCGTCGCATGGCCGCGAACGCGTGGGAAACCGTTTCTGCGTGTTATTCTTGGCAGGTAGTGGCTAGCAACTTCGAAAAACTCCTGCAATGATCCCGTTTTTAGACCTCGGCGCGCAATACCGCGAGCTGAAACCAGAAATCGACGCGGCTGTGATCCGCGTGTTGCAAAGCGGCCAGTTTGTAGGCGGCCAGGAAATTACAGCGCTCGAAGAGGAATTCGCGAGCTATTCGGGCGCGCGGCATGGCGTGGCCGTCAATTCCGGAACCAGCGCGCTGCACCTGGCCTTGCTCGCGGCCGGCATTCAACCCGGCGACGAAGTGCTCACGGTTCCCTTCACGTTTTACGCCACGGTAGCCGCTATCGGGTACGTTGGCGCGACGGCGGTTTACGTGGATATCGATCCGGCGACGTTCAACATGGACCCCGCCAAAATCGAAGCCGCGATCACCGGGCGGACACGAGCCATTTTGCTGGTGCATCTTTATGGGCAGTGCGCGGACATGGATCCCATTCTCGACATCGCGCGGCGTCACAAATTGATTGTGATTGAGGACGCGGCGCAGTCGCATGGCGCCGAGTACCGCGGACGGCGCGCGGGCAGCATTGGCGATATCGGATGCTTCAGCTTTTATCCGACCAAGAATCTGGGCGCGGCCGGCGAGGGCGGCCTGGTGACCACCAATAATGCGGAGTACGCGCGCACGGCAGCGCTGCTGCGTAGTTGGGGCGAAGAACAACGCTATCGTCCGCGATTGAAAGGTTTCAATTATCGCCTGCCATCCATGCAAGCTGCCATTCTGCGGGTGAAGCTGCGCCGTCTGGAAGCGTGGACTGAAGCGCGGCGCGCGCGAGCGGCGGAATACGATGGCTTGCTCGAAGGCTCCGGCGTGACGCGGCCGCACAAAATGAAAGACTCCCGGCACGTTTATTGTCTCTACACCGTTCGCGCAGCGGATCGCGACGCATTGCAGAAAGGCTTGCAAGGGGCAGGGATACAGACGGCGGTTCACTATCCCCTGCCGATTCACCTTATGCCTGCTTACGCCGACGCGCGATATAAGGCAGGTGATTTTCCGGTGGCGGAAGCTTGCGCCAACACAGTGTTGAGTTTACCGCTGCATTCGCACCTGAGCGCATCACAAGTGGAACAAGTGGCCGCGCGGGTGAGTGAATTATCGCCGGCGGGAGTTCAAGAAACCATCCTTTCCTGACGATAAACGTCAGTATGGGAACCACCAGTAGCAGTTTGGGATCCTCTAGCGCGTCGAGCGCTCCCAGCGCAGCCAGCATCACCGCTCCAATTTATTTCACCGGCCTCAGCAGTTTCTCGAGTGACTTCCAGAGCATCATCCAGCGCGCCGTTCAAATCGCGGATATCCCGGTAACGAATTTGCAGAACGAGCAGGCGACGAACACTGCCGAGTACAACGCGCTCACTGCGCTGGAGCCCGGTGTTAGCGCGGTAGGCGCGGATGTCATGGCTTTGGGCACGCTCGCGAGCACGCAAGGGCTGTCGGCGTCGAGCTCGGATTCGAGCACGGTTTCGGTGGTAAACACAGGGGCCACGGCGCCAGCCACCTACACGGTCTCAGATATCATGACGCTCGCGTCGGCTGCGTCGGAAACATCTTTGCAAGGCTATTCGGCGACGCAATCTGTATCTACCAGCGGATTAGTGAATCTGGTGGTGGGCTCCAATACTTATCAGCTCAATCTCACGGCATCGGGCGACAATAACGTCGCGGGTCTCGCGCAGGCCATCAACAGCGCCAACGCGGGTGTAAATGCCACGGTGTTGACCGCCGGCTCCACGGACTATCTCAGCATTTCGGCGAGCAACACGGGAGCCACAACCCTGCAATTGAATAATGTCACGCCGGCGGATTTGATCAGCAGCACGGGCGCAGGAACCGAAACCTCGTTACAGACTTACACCGACGCGACAACCGCAGCGGTGTCGGCGAACGGAGAGATTCAGTTGGTGGTTGGATCTCAAGACTACGCGCTCGATGTGAGCGGCAGCGACAACAATCTGAACGGCTTGGCCCAGGCTATCAATGGCGCCGGCGCAGGCGTGACGGCCACTGTTACGGGCAGCGCGGGAGCTTACTCTCTTTCTCTCTCCGCGTCTGGACCCACTACCATCCAGCTCAATGATCTTCAAAGTCCGACTAACCTGATTTCGGACACCAATCAAGGCTCCAACTCCAACTTCGATTTAAACGGCGTTCCAATCAGCGAGTCGACCAACAACATCACCGACGTCATCCCCGGTGTGAGTTTTACGCTGCTCAACACCAACCCCACTGGATCGGTAACCTTGTCCCTGGCAACGGACCCAACTCAGCTGAGCAGCGCGCTGCAAACTTTCGTTACCGACTACAACACACTGGTCTCTCAGGTACAGGCGCAACAGGGACAAAATGCGGGGCCGCTCCAGGGCGATCTGATCATCAATGAGATCACCACGGACATGCAGGATCTGGTTACCTACTTCGATCCGAGCAGTTCCAGCAGCATTCGCAGTCTCTCCGATTTGGGTGTTACTTTCAACGATACCGGCCAGATGAATTTCAGCACCAGCACTTTCAACGCGCTCTCTGACAATCAAATTTCCGACGCCTTCCAGTTCCTGGGGTCCGCCAACTCCGGTTTCGCGGCCCTGGCGAGCAATTTCACCCAGTTGAGCGATCCGGTTAGCGGGCTCATGGAGACGCAGATCAACGGCTACCAAACGGAAAATACGGACCTGGGCAACGAGATCACTACCGCGCAGGCACAGGCTGCTCAGATTCAGGCCTCCGCCACCAGTCAAGCGGAATCTGCGGATGCATTAGTCGCCGAACTGCAGCAGCAGCAAAACGATCTGGATGCTTCTATCCAGAGCGTCAATTACGTGTTGTATGGAAGACAAGTGGGCGCGAACGGGATCTAGTGATTACTCTAAACGCCGCGGCTATTCCAAACGCGAGGGGTAACGGGTTACTCCAAACGATAGTTGGGCGCTTCTTTGGTGATGATCACGTCGTGCACGTGCCCCTCACGCAGCGCCGCGGAAGTGACGCGCAGAAACTTGGCATTCTCCTGCAGGTCGCGAATGTTGCCGCAGCCGCAATAACCCATGCCGGCTTTCAATCCGCCCACCAACTGATAAACCAACTCCGACAGCGGGCCTTTGTATGGAACCCGGCCCTCAATTCCTTCGGGTACCAGTTTTCCGCTGGTGTCCTGGGGATAGCGGTCCGATCCGGCGGTCATCGCGCCCATTGATCCCATACCGCGATAGCTCTTGAAGGTGCGGCCTTGATAAAGGATGGTTTCGCCGGGGCTCTCTTCGGTGCCGGCCAGCAACCCCCCCAGCATCACTGAATCGGCTCCGGCCGCTATGGCCTTGCTGATGTCGCCCGAGTACTTAATTCCGCCATCGGAAATCAGCGGAACGCCCGAACCGCGGGTGGCACGCGAGCATTCCGCGATCGCTGTGATCTGTGGCACACCCGCGCCGCTCACCACGCGCGTGGTGCAAATGGAGCCCGGCCCGATCCCGACCTTGATGCCGTCGGCGCCCAAGCCGATCAAGTCCCGCGCGCCCTCGAACGTGGCGACATTGCCGGCAATCAAGTCCACTTCGGGAAACGTGCGTTTGATAATGCGCACGGCTTCCATCACGCGCTCGCTGTGCCCGTGCGCCGAATCCACCACCAGCACGTCCACTTTTCTGGCCACCAGCTCCTGCGCACGTTCCAGGAAATCGGCGCCGGAACCTACGGCCGCGCCAACACGCAGCCGCCCCTGCTGATCCTTCGCGGCGCTGGGGTACTTCAGTTTTTTCTGAATGTCCTTCACCGTGATCAGGCCCTTGAGCGCGAACTGATCGTCCACCACCAGAAGCTTCTCCACGCGATGATGATGCAGGATCTTTTCGGCTTCTTCGAGCGTGGTGCCGACCGGAACCGTGATCAGATTCTCCTTAGTCATCACGTCGGAGATCGGGAGATCGTGGCGCGTTTCAAAGCGCAAATCGCGATTGGTCAGGATTCCCACCAGCCGGCCGTTCTTGGTTACCGGCACGCCGGAGATGCGGTAGCGCTTCATCAACGCCAGGGCATCGGAAATCTTGAGCTCCGGCTCAATGGTGATTGGGTCGACAATCATGCCGCTTTCGCTGCGTTTTACACGGTCCACTTCTTCGGCTTGACGATCCACCGTCATGTTGCGATGAATGATTCCGATGCCTCCCTGTTGCGCCAGCGCGATTGCGAGGTGGGACTCAGTGACGGTATCCATCGCCGAGCTGACGATCGGGATGTTCATTGCGATGTGCCTGGTTAAGCACGTGCGCGTGTCGGTGTCGGCCGGCAGCACGTCGCTGTGAGCCGGCTGAAGAAGTATGTCGTCGAAGGTGAGACCTTCCAGAATCGTTTCTTGGATCATGAAGGGGTACTTCCATTATTGCGCGAACCGATACGATGGAGTGTATGGCAACTCTGGGATTGATCGAATACAGCGACGCGAGCCCCGAAGTTCGCGCCGTCTACGACGACATCATGGCCACGCGCCAGACCGACTGGATCAATAATTTTTGGAAAGCGCTGGCGCATGATCCAGCCACGCTGCGCCGCACCTGGCAAAGCGTCAAAGAGATAATGGCGCCGGGAGCGTTGGACTCACTGACGAAGGAAATGATTTACGTCGCGGTGAGCGCCACCAATCAGTGCGGCTATTGCATCGCATCGCACACCGCGGCGGCTCGTAAGGCCGGTATGACGGACCGAATGCTGGCAGAAGTGATGGCCGTGGTCGGCATGGCGAATGAAAGCAATCGCCTGGCGAGCGGTTATCAGGTGGAGATCGACGAGCGTTTTTCCAGCGTGACACACAACAAGTAAAACAGGGTCACGGTTACAGTGAAAATTCTTTCATTCCCTTACGCTCTTGAGGTGTACGATTGGGACTGAAAGGGCCTAAATACAAGGCCTTCTCAAGTCAAGCAATTCGACAAGAGGTGTACTAATGACAAGTAGTTTCCTGGCCGGAGATACCCGGCAGACGTTGGATCATTTCCGGCGTTCCGTCGATCAGCTCTTTGAAAACTTCTACGGCGTTCCCGCGGAAACAGGGCGTGCAAACATGCAAGGCAGCGGCCAATGGACGTTCAGCCCCGTTTTAGAGACAGCTTGGGGCGACTCCCATTTAAATCTGCGGGCCATTCTCCCGGGAGTTTCGCAGCATGACCTAAAAGTAAGCGTGCAGAACAATCAACTGATTCTGGAAGGCGAGCGCAAGCTGCCCGAGACGTTCAAGAACAACGCCCAGGCGCAACTCGCGTACGGGAAATTCTACGCCGCAGTGACGCTGCCAGGCGGCTTGAATGTCGACAAGTTAACTTGCCGGCTGCAAGACGGTATCCTGGACATCCAAATTCCGGTGTCGGAGCAGATGAGGCCGCGCCAAATCCAGATTCAAGCCGGTGAATCCCGTAAGAGCATTTCCGCTTAGCGGCGGCAACGCTGTGTCTTTGAGTGGGAGCCACCCTCCCACTCGTTTCGCCATGCCTTGGCGGCCAACTAATCCCGAATCCCTGGAACTGCTGCGGCAGGTGAGGCGCGAGATCGCCGATCGCGGCGACGGCCGTCTGGCGCTATTGCTGGCGGGAGTGGAGCTGTACGTGGTGTTGGGGCGCGAGTTTGATCTATTGGAAGTCATGCGTTCGTTTGCGCATGACATGCATCAGGTGGTGGAAGAGACGCCCACCGCTCATGAACTGGAACAACTATTTGAGCGCGATCCGCCGTCTTAAGATTCCGCAACCACTGGGTTGCGCAATTCGCCGACCCCTTCGATGCGAACAATCACTTCATCGCCGGGCTGCAGATAGCGCGGCGGTTTGCGCGCGAAACCAACCCCACCCGGAGTTCCGGTGGCCACCACGTCGCCCGGCTCCAACGTCACTACGCTCGATAGATACTCAACCAGCTCCGGAATGGGGAAGATCAACTCGCGCGTATTGGAATGCTGCAGCACCTCGCCGCCAATGCTCAAGCTGATATCGAGCGCATGGGGATCCCGGATTTCGTCGGCGCTCACCAGATACGGCCCCATCGGAGCGAACGTATCGAAGCTTTTGCCCAGCATCCACTGCGAAGTGGCGGATTGAATATCGCGCGCGCTGACGTCGTTGAAGACAGTGTATCCGAAGACGTGGCGCTGCCAGTCCTCTGCAGCGATGTTCCGGCCTCTGGTCCCAATGACGAACATGAATTCAGCCTCGTAGTCCGGCTTGCGGGAAATCTTCGGAAGCACGATGGCCTCGCCGGGGCCGATCACGATGTTCGAAAACTTTGCGAAGACCGTGGGCACTTTGGGAATCTCTTGCCGGGCTTCGGCCGCGTGATCGCGATAGTTGAGCCCGATGCAAATCAACTTGGGCGGACGGGGGACGGGCGCAAGAAGCCGAACCGAATTCAGTGGAAAAGTGGAGCCGGCCGGCGGGTTTCGGACGAAGCTCTCGATGCTGGTGCGCCCCTCATCGCCGCTGGCGAGCACTGCCAGCATATCGGCGAAGCCCGCCGCCCGAAGGCCGACTACGTCATTGCGGACGTCATCGCCGACAACGACGCCCGCTTCAGCACGGGCGTTCGCGCCCTGAAAGGTAACGAACTTCATCGAGAATGTTTGTTTGGGATTCTTATGCGGCCGCGGACTTTTGAACTTTGCCGGCCTTTTGAACCTTGCCGCTGCGGATGCAGGATGTGCACACCCGAATGTGCTTGGCGGCGCCTTGGACCAGCGCGTGCACATTCTGCAAATTCAGATTCCAACGGCGCTTGGTTACGTTGTGCGCGTGGCTGATCCGGTTGCCGAACTGCGGCCCGCGTCCGCACACTTCACATACTTTCGCCATAATCGTCGCTCCTTGGGGTTAAGTTCAAGTGTATCAACTACGGATTGCACTCGCAACCGATCTGATATTCTGACAACGTATCCAATACTTGCACTTGCCTGCAGGTCCCGAGGGGTTCCCGTTTGACCGATTTTAACCATATTCACTCGCGCGACGGCGAGGACTGGGTGTGTGGACGCAGCATGTCCGTGCGCGACGAGCAGATGCTGCATTGTGAAGGACGCGATCCGGATGAAATCGAGGCGTGCCGCCTCTGCGCCGAGCGGATCATCGGGTACTTTGGCGATCCCATGCATGTGCATTAGAACGAAGGTGCGCTTGGATCGCCTCGTAAATGGCAGTTGTCTCCTCGGGCGACAATGTGTGGTCCTGCGCCCCAACCGTTAGCCGGTAGGTCAACGCCTTGTGGCCTTCCCTCACCGGCGGCTCGGCGTAGACGTAGAGGAACTTGATTTCCACGAGATTGTTTCCCGCGGCCTTCGTGAGCTCCTGTTCGATAAGTCCAGCCGTTACCCGGAGCGGCACCTGCACCGTGATATCGAAGTTGCTGGTGGGGAAACGGCGCAGCGCCTGGTAGCGCTTCTCTTGCGATGCGCTCAGCCTTTCCATCGTCGACAGATCCAGATTCAGGATCGCGGCACGCCCTTCTACGCCAAGCGACGGGTGTAATTCAAAGAGCCGTCCCACGTCTTCGCCCTGCCAGGCAATGGTCGCGGCGCGCTCGGGATGCTCGAACGGGCGCGGCTCGGAAAGGCGTACCTGGCATCCGTTCATCAGGCATTCGGCCAGCCGCTTCAGCTCGAACAGCGACGCGCTGCCATCGCCATCTCGGTCATAGACGGCTGCCACAAGATGTAGGATTTCTTCGGGAAGCTCACGATTGCGGGCATGAATCTCGCGGCCGATCTCGAACAACCGGAAGGTCTGGAAGTGGCGGCTGTTGTCGAGAATGTTTCTGCGAATAGCGGGCAGCAAGCTCGACCGCAACAGCGTTTGATCGGACGCGATGGGATTGGTGACGCCCACATGAGCGGCAACATCCAGGTCAAACGCGCGCACCATTTCTTCGGTCACGAACGAATAGTTATAGACTTCCGTGAATCCCTGCTCCACAGCCATGCTTCTGACGCCTCGCAAATAGAGACGCGAAGGGCTCTGGGGCGGCACCACGGATTCGATCAACGGCGCCCGCGGCGTGATGGACTCAAAGCCCAGCATCCTGCCCACTTCCTCTAATAAGTCGTCTTTGATCGAGATATCTTTGGTAGCGCGCCAGCTCGGTACGCTGACCCTGAAATGCCCGGGCGCGGATTCTTCAACGCCGAATTCGAGGGATTCGAGAATGGAGCGAACCTGGTGCGCATCCAGATCGCGGCCGAGCTTGGCTTTCAACCAATCGACAGTTAATTCGATCGGCGCCGGCATTTTCAACTCGCCGTGCGAATCAGCTAAGCCGCCGACCAAACGAATGCCAGGCGAAACTTCTCGCAGCAATTCAACGGCGCGCGCCAGACCCCGGACGGTATTAGTGGGATCCTGGGATTTTTCGAATCGCATGGAAGCGTCGGTTCGCAGCTTCAACGCCACCGATGTTTTCCGAACGCCGGCCGCTTGGAAATTCGCGCTCTCCAAAACAATGCGCCGCGTGTCCGGACCAATAGCGCTGTGCAATCCACCGATCACACCCGCCAAAGCAATCGGACCTTGCGAATCGGCGATCACCAGGTTCGACGGGGTCAGGTTGTAGCTTTCGTCGTTCAAGGCGACGATCTGCTCGCCGGCGCGCGCGCTGCGAACGAAAATGGTTTGCCCGTGCAGCTTCCCGGCATCGAACGCGTGCATGGGCTGCGCGAGCTCGGCCATTACGTAATTCGTCACGTCAACGATATTGTTGATCGCATTCAACCCGATCGCTTCCAGGCGATACTGCAGCCACAGCGGCGATGGCCGGACCGTCACGTTCTCGAAAACCAGCGCACTGTATCGCGGGCAAAGAGCGAAGTCCTCAATTGCAATCTCGACTGGCGACGCGCCCTTAGGCAGCGAATTGGGCTTCACGGGATCGCTCAACGTCCGATGCGTGATCGCAGCCACTTCACGCGCCATTCCATGATGGCCCCACAAGTCGGGCCGATGCGTGAGCGATTTGTTGTCGACTTCAATGATGGTGTCCGGCGCGAGCAGCTCTTCGCTATCGAGTTCCACAATCCCGGTGTGATCGCTTCCGATGCCGAGTTCCAAGGCGCTCGCGAGCATTCCCTCGCTCTCTACGCCTTCAATCACTTTGGGCGCTAGCGGCAGGTACGCCGTCAGCATCCCCGTTTTGCAATTCGGCGCGCCGCAAATCACTCGCTTTACGCCGTAACGCGCGGTCTCAACAACCACAATCTGGTTGTGGCTTTGAGCGATCTGTTCGACGTCCCTCACGCGTGCCACCGACGCCTCGGCCAGCTTCGCTCCCACCTGCTCCAGCCCTTCGCACTCGGCCGTCTTCATCGTGATCAGGCGCATCAGTTCCGCGGGCTCGGCGTCCAGGCCCGGGACCAGCTCACGAATCCAGTGGTACGAAAATTTCATGTTTCACGCGCTCAGAACTGGCGCAGGAACCTCAAGTCGCCGCTCGCAAACAGGCGGATATCGTCGATGCCGTACCGCATCATGGCCAGGCGCGTCAGGCCCAGTCCGAAAGCGAATCCGCCCCACTGGTCCGGATCGATGCTGCTCTTGCGCAGCACGTTGGGATGTACCAGGCCGCACGGAAGCAGTTCCACCCAGCCGCTCTGCTTGCACACTGGACAGCCAGGGCCGCCGCAGATCAGGCAGCGAATATCCAACTCGAAGCCCGGCTCCACGAACGGAAAATAGCCGGGACGCAGCCGCACCACGGCTTCACGATGGAAGATGGCGCTGAGCAGCGTCTTCATGAAGTAGATCAGGTGCGCCACGGAGACATTGCGATCTATCATCATGCCTTCCAGCTGATAGAAGGTGTGCTCGTGCGACGCGTCCACCTCTTCATTGCGGAAAACCCGGCCGGGCGCGATCATACGCAGCGGCGGCCCCAGCTTCTCCATCCCCCGCACCTGCACCGGCGACGTGTGGGTGCGCAACAGATGCCCATTCGAAAGCCAGAACGTGTCTTGCATGTCGCGCGCAGGATGCTCGGGCGGGATGTTGAGCGCGTCGAAGTTGTGATATTCGGTTTCTACTTCCGGGCCGTCCAGCACCGCGAATCCGAGTGAGGTGAAGAGGTCTTCGATTTCATTTTGGATGATGGTCACCGGATGCAAACTGCCCGGCCGAACGCCCGGCGCGGGCAGCGTAAGGTCCAGCCATTCGTCTTTCAGCCGGATGTTCAGCGCCTCCGAAGCAAACCTTTGCTCCCGTGTTTCAAACGCACCAGTGATCTCTTGTTTGGCGGCGTTGAGCGCCTTACCCGCTGTCTTTCGATCTTCCTGTGGAATTGCGCCCAGGTTGAACTGCGCGAGCGAACCCTTGCGCCCCAGGATTTCGACGCGGACCTGTTCCAACTCGTCCAGATTCTTCGCTTCTTCGATCCGCTGGAGCGCCGCAGCCTTCAATTCTTGGATTTGCTCTTCGATCACTACGCGTATTCATCAAGGACATCGACCACCGCTTGATGTCCTTTTCCCAAGGCTAAGTCCAGCGCGTTCTGCTGGTTATCGGCGCGCGCCTGCACATCCGCACCACCCGCGATGAGCAGCCGCACCATTTCCACGTCTCCATTTTGCGACGCGGAGTGCAACGCCGTCCATCCGCCTTCCTGGCGCGCGTTCACATCGGCGCCGTGCTCGAGCAGCGCCCTCACAGCGTCTTTGCTTCGTCCCGCCGCAGCCGCATGAAGAGGGGTATTTTGCATCGCGTTGCGCGCCCGAGCCCGCACGTCGGCTCCTTGAGCGATCAGCGCTTCCGCGATCTCCGGCTGGCCGAAGAAGCAGGCCAGATGCAACGGCGTCCAACCGTCATGACTATAGGAATTGATTAATTCGGGATTCCGGCCGATCAATTCGTGCACTCGTTCTTTCGCACCCGCCATGCAGGCGGCGAACACGTCTAACTCCACGCCTTTATCGAGCAGCAGCGTTGCGATGTCGTTGCGCCCCGAATACTTCGCGGCGATGTAGGCGCCCAACCCTTTGTCGTCCTTAGCGGCCAGCAGAGTGGAGTCGGCCTCCAGCAGCGCGGCAACAACGCCGCGATCTCCCGCGCGAATGGCCTCAAAGAATTGTTGGCTCATTCTCTTATACAGTCCTTAAACCGGAACCAGGAAAACTTCTTCGCTCTTGGCCAGCTCCCAAGCCAGGTGGTTGATGTAAAACAGCAGCACCGGCGCCGGATACGCCTCTTTGAATTTCTCGTACGTCCGTTGCTGCCAGCCCTCGGTCAAATATTTCGAGCCGTCGATGTCTTTGTCGAAGAAGCCATCCTGATTGGGAATTCCGAGATCGTCGATCACTGCCTTGATCATGTCCAGATGCGAAACCAGGATGGCCTGGCCCAGATCGGTGGCAAATTCCTCGTCTTTTTCGTTGACCCGCGCCCAAAAACGCGGCGTCGCCTTCTTCATGTGCTCCGCATTGAGCTTAGCCAAATGGAAGCGGACCTTCATCCGGTCATAAAGCTGATAAGTCTTCAGCTTGCCGACGGAGATGGCGCGCACCAGTTCAGCGAAGGCCGGTTCGCCCTGGCCGACAAAGATTTCCGACAACAACATAAACAGCCAGCGTACCACTGAGGCGGATGTCGCGACTAGCGGGCGTTATATACGGGAGATATATACTAGAGAAACAGAGATTTGGCTTAGAGGAGGCCCACGATGGCAGTCACTTTTACCCTGAACGGGAAGCCCCAGACAGTCGACGTATCCCCGCACATGCCTTTGTTATGGGTTTTGCGCGACTCGCTCGGCATGACCGGCACCAAGTTCGGCTGCGGCATGGCGCTGTGCGGATGCTGCACGGTGCACATCAATGGCCAGCCCATCCGTTCCTGCGTGACACCGATTTCAACTGTGGCCGGTAAGAGCGTCACCACCATCGAAGGCCTCTCCTCCGACAACAGCCATCCCGTGCAACGCGCTTGGATTGAAGTGGATGTGCCGCAGTGCGGCTATTGCCAGAGCGGCCAGATCATGACAGCCGCGGGTTTGCTGAAGAAGACGGCACACCCCACGGACGCCGACATCGACGAGGCCATGCACGGCAACATCTGCCGCTGCGGGACCTACCAGGCCATTCGCCACGCCGTTCACCTGGCGGCCCAGTATCAGGCCGCACAGAACACTGATCGCCGCAAAGAAGAAGGAGAAGCCGCATGAGCGCCGTGACTGCGAATCGCAAACTCGATCGCCGCAGCTTCTTGAAAGCCGGCGTCGCAACGGCCGGTGGCCTGTTCATCGGTTTCCACCTGCCGGTGAGCGACAAGCTGGAAGCCGCCACCACTTCGACGAAACTGAACGCCTTTATCCACGTTGGCAGCGACGACATCGTTTTGTTTTCGATCCATAAATCGGAGATGGGGCAAGGACCGATGACTTCGTTGTCGCAGTTGCTGGCCGAGGAACTGGATTGCGATTGGAAACAGGTGCGTACGGAGTTTGCGCCCGTGGATCCGGCTTACGGCCCGCTGCAGGGCACCTTCGGCAGCATGAGCACGCGCACCTGCTGGGTTCCTCTGCGCAATGCAGGCGCAGCGGCTCGCGACATGCTGCTGGACGCCGCCGCTCAGAAGTGGGGCGTGGCAAAATCGCAGCTTCGCACCGAAAACGGGCAGGTAATCAATACCGCAACCAACGCGCGTTTGAGCTACGGCAGTCTCGCGGACGCCGCCGGCAAGCTCCCGGTCCCCGCCAAAGTCGCGGTGAAGGATCCGAAGGATTTTCGCCTCATCGGAACATCGCCCAAGCGGCTGGACACACACCTCAAAGTAAACGGGACGGCCGGATTTGGCCTGGATGCGCGGCGTCCCGGCATGGTTTACGCGGTGCTGCAGCGCTGCCCGGTCTTCGGCGGTAAAGTGGCCAGCTTCGACGATACGAAGGCCAAAGCCGTCCCCGGCGTGCTGCAGGTGGTCCAGATCTCGCGGGGCGTGGCTGTGATTGCCGACAATACCTGGTCGGCGATGGAAGGCCGTCGCGCGCTGCAGGTTCAGTATGACGAGGGCAAGAACGCGAACCTGAGCAGCGCGAGTATTCGCGAGCTGTTTGTGAACCTGGCCGAAAAGCCCGGCGCTGTTGCTCGCAACGACGGTGATGTGAACGCGGCGATGGCTAGCAGCGCGAAGAAAATCGAGGCCGTCTATGAGGTGCCCTATCTTTCTCACGCTCCCATGGAGCCGATGAATTGCACTGCCGACGTCCGCCCCGACAGTTGCGAAGTTTGGGTTGCCACGCAAATCCAAACGGCTGCTATGGGCGCGGCGGCGAAGGCCACGGGCTTGCCTCCCAGCAAGATCCAGATTCACACCACTTTTTTAGGCGGAGGATTCGGCCGCCGCGGAGGTGACGATTTCGTTGCAGAAGCGGTCGAGATTTCGAAAGCCATTGGGAAGCCGGTGAAGCTCACCTGGTCGCGCGAAGATGACATGCAGCACGATCTGTATCGGCCCGCGTCGTATGCCAAGTTCGGCGCCGCTTTAGACAGCGATGGCTGGCCTGTGGCATGGAACACACGCGTGGTATGCCCGTCGTTTGGGGGATTGCGCAATGGCGTGGACCGCACCAGCGTGGAAGGCATCATCGATCTGGAATACACCATCCCGAATTTCCACGTCGATTATCATCCGCCGGATGTCGACATTCCCACCACCTACTGGCGCTCGGTCGGATTCTCGCAGAATACGTTCTTCTCTGAAAGTTTTCTGGATGAACTGGCTGCCGCTACGGGTAAAGACCCATTTGAGTTTCGCCGGCGCCTGCTGGCAAAATCCCCGCGCCTGCTGAACGTGCTGGAATTGGCGGCGGAGAAAGGCGGCTGGGGCAAGCCGCTAGCGGCAGGCCATGCGCGCGGCATCGCGGTGGTCAACAATATCGGCAGCTATAACGCTCAAGTGGCCGAGGTATCGGTGGAGCAAGGCAAACTACGCGTGCATCGCGTGGTTTGCGCGGTGGATTGTGGACACGTCATCAATCCGGCGGGCGTCGAGCAGCAGATTCAGAGCGGCATCGTCTACGGATTGAGCGCGATGATGAAGGGCGCCATCACCATTGAGCGCGGCCGGGTGGTGCAGGGCAACTTCAATCACTACGATGTGCTCCGCATCGATGAAATGCCGGTGGTGGAAGTGCACATCGTGCCTAGCCAAGCCGCGCCTGGCGGGATCGGCGAGGCCAGCACGCCGACCATTATTCCGGCGGTGGCCAACGCGATCTTCCGAGCGACGGGCAAACGGCTGCGCAAGCTGCCGATTCTCCCCGAGGACCTGGCATAGAACATCTACTCCTGCTTCCCGGCTTGATCTGCGATCAAACCGTCTGGCAGCGGCAGATGGATGCGCTGTCGGAGGTTGCCGATTGTACGTGCGCGGACTACGGCGCGCTCGATTCGATTGCGGCCATGGCGGAAACCGTGCTTCGAACTGCGCCCGAGCGATTCTCCGTTGCTGGACACTCCATGGGCGGGCGCGTCGCGCTCGAAATTTACCGCTTGGCGCCGAATCGCGTCAAGCGAATCGCGCTGTTCGACACTGGTTATTTGCCCCTGGCGTCTGGAACCGCCGGCGAAGAAGAAGCCCGCAAGCGCGGTGAGCTGGTAACGCTGGCGCAGTCGCGGGGCATGCGCGCCATGCTGTCGCAGTGGCTGCCGCCCATGCTCTACCCACGCCGCATCAACGATACCGCGCTAGTGAACTCGATCATCGAAATGATGTCGCGCAAAACTCCCGAAATCTTCGCGGCACAGGAGCACGCCCTTCTGTCCAGGCCGGACGCGAGCCCGGTACTGGAACAAATTCGCTGTCCCGCGTTGCTGCTCTGTGGCCGCGAGGATGGCTGGAGCGGGCCGGCGCAACACGCGGCGATGTCCGCAAAGATCAAGGGCAGCCGGCTCGTCATCGTTCCGGATTGCGGCCACATGTCGATGATGGAGCAGCCTGCCGCGGTGAGCGCCGCTCTGCGTGAATGGCTCATCGAGCCGGCTTGATTTGATATGCTGGCACCACTATGCACACTCGCCGGGCACATTTGTTAAGGCTGGCCGGTCTGGCCGCCTCGCCTCTGTTCGCGCAGACTGCCGAAGAACTATTCAAGCGAAATGTCGGCACGCCCGATCAGTTCTATAAACAGTTCCCGCCGCATAAGGTGATCGGCAACATTTACTACGTTGGCTCCGAGTCGCTAGCGTCGTTTCTGGTTGTCACGCCGCAAGGAAATGTCCTGATCAACAGTTGTTTCGAGAAGAATGTTCCGATCATCCGAGACTCAGTGGAAAAGCTCGGTTTCAAATTCAGCGACACCAAGATTCTGCTCGGCAGCCATGCGCACGCCGATCATATGGAAGGCGACGCCCTGGTGAAAGAACTGACGGGTGCGAAGGTGATGGCCATGGCGGAGGACGTCCCGGCTCTCATGAAAATGCGGCCTGGTGACAAACCGCATCCGCTGGACAAAACCTTGCATGATGGCGACGAGGTGAAGCTGGGAGGAACCACGCTGGTGGCCCGTCTCACCCCCGGTCACACGCGCGGCTGCACCACCTGGACAACCAAAGCTGAGGAGGGCGGCAAAACGTACGATGTGGTGATCATCGGCAGCGTGGGCGTGAACCGGGGTTTCAAACTTGTGAACAACACCGAGGTGCCCGGCATGGCAGCCGAATATATGCACAGCTTCCAAGTGCTGCGCTCGCTCGCGTGCGACGTCCCATTAGGCTCCCATCCAGCGATGTACAATCTGGCGGAGAAATATCCGAAGATCGGCAAAGGCCCCAATCCGTTCATCGATCCCCAGGGTTACAGGCACGAGCTGGATATTCAAGAACATGCTTTCCTTGAAGTGCTGGATCAGCAGAAGAAAGCGGCCGGCCTTAGTTAGCTGCCTCGGCTGCGGCGTGGCCGATGTTCACTGTCAGCAGCACCAGCAGGCCCGCGGCGAAAAAAGTAATGAGCGATAAGATGGCGAGCCGGTAGCTGCCGGTGAATTGGAGCGCCAGCCCAAAGAGCAGCGGACAAAGCCAACTGGTTCCTTTGTCGCTGATTTCATAGACTCCGAAATATTCCGCCTCGCGGCCTTTGGGAATCATCAGCGAGAAGAGCGACCGGCTGAGCGCCTGCGTCCCTCCCAGCACAATCGCGACAATGGCGGCCACGACGAAGAACTGAGTTTCCGTCCGCACCGAAACGTACATCGACACCAGCACGCCGGTCCAGATGAGCAGGCTCACAATCACGGCCGATTTCGCGCCAATCCATTTCGCGATCCAGTCAAACAGAAACGAACCGAAGAACGCGACGAACTGGACCATCAGAATCACGCCGGTCAAATCGGCCATCGGCATCTTCAGCTCATCGCTGCCGAACTGGGCAGAGAGCGCAATCACGGCCTGCACGGCGTCGTTGTAGAGCAAGTAAGCGATAAGAAAACGCAAGGTCTGCGGATAGTGCCGCATGTCGCGCAGAGTAACCGCGAACTCCTGGAACGTTTTCATTACCCCTTCGCCCGGCCCGCGCGTTCGCCCCGGAGGCCGATTGCGGATGGCAGCCAGGGGAATCAAGCTGAACAGCGCCCACCAAACGCCCGCCGACGAGAGATTGATCCGCACCGCCATGGATTCCGATAACCCCAGCGCTTTCGCTTTGGTGAACAGCGCCAGGTTCAGAGCCAGCAGTAGTCCGCCGCCCAGGTAACCAATCCCCCAGCCGGTGGACGAAACTGCGTCGCGCTGTTCTGGTGGTGCGATATCGGGCAAGAATGAGTTATAGACGACGATGGAGGCGCCGAAGGCCAGATTCGCGACCAGAAAGAGAAAACCGCCGGTAAGATACTCGTCGCCATGCAGAAAGAACATTGCGGCCGTCGCCAGCGCGCCAGTGTACGCAAACAGGGCCATCAAGCGCTTTTTGTTCGGGCTGAAGTCGGCGATGGTTCCCGCAATGGGCAGCGTAAAGATTTGGGTTACCACCGAGATAGAAATTAAATAACCCCACCAGGATCGTGGATCCACTGGAATGCCCAGTGGATGAACGCGTCCGTCCGGGCCAGCGGCAGCTTTCGCGAGCGCCGTCAGGTACGGGCCCAAGAAAAGCGTGACAACCGTGCTGGAGAACGTGGAGTTCGCCCAGTCATACATGTACCAGCCACGTTGCTCGCGGCGGCTATAAGGGAGGGCTGCGTTCATGACCCGCGAAGCTATTAGAGCACACACGGTACAATAAGAAGGTTTTGGCTGCTCTCCAAATGGGAAACATCGGAAACATCGTCGTACTGGGTGCGCAATGGGGTGACGAGGGCAAGGGGAAAGTGGTGGACTTGTTCTCGGAGAAATTTTCAGTGGTGGCTCGTTACCAGGGAGGCCACAACGCCGGGCACACTGTGTTCATTGGCCCGAAGAAGTTCGTTCTCAAACTGATTCCAAGCGGCATTTTGAGGCCCGGAATCCAAGCCGTCATCGGCAACGGCGTGGTCATCGATCCCGCGGCGCTGATCGAGGAGATGGAAAAACTGGAACAGGCGGGCGTGGATGTTCGCAAACAACTCGCCATCAGCGATCGCGCACACGTCATCTTTCCGTTTCATCGCATCGTCGAAAAAATGTCGGAGGGGCGGCAGGATCGCGTGCCCATCGGAACCACGTCGCGCGGAATCGGCCCGTGTTACGAAGACAAAATCGGGAGGCGCGGCATACGCATCGCGGATCTCTATGAGCACGATAGCTTCTGCGAGATGTACACCGCCCTTGCTGAGGATAAGCAACTCCTGGCCCAGACCTTCAACATCCAGGAAACCATCGACTTTGAATTAATTCGCGATCAATACCTGGGTTATGCCGAACGTATCAAGCCTCTGGTATGCGACACCGCGCAGCTGCTGAACGATGCCATGCGGGCGGGCAAGCGCGTCCTGTTTGAGGGCGCGCAGGGAACTATGCTCGATGTGGACCACGGCACGTATCCGTTTGTGACATCCTCCAGCGCTACCGCCGGCGGAGCGTGCACCGGCGCTGGTGTTCCGCCAACCGCGATTCATGGTGTGATCGGCGTGTCCAAAGCTTACACCACTCGCGTCGGCAGCGGACCGTTTCCCACCGAACTTCTTGGAGAGGACGGTGAACGGATTCGCAAGGCCGGCAACGAGTTCGGCGCCGTCACGGGACGTCCGCGCCGTTGCGGTTGGTTCGATGTTCCACTGTTGCGCTACACAGCGATGATCAACGGCTTCAGCAGCCTGGTGATTACCAAGCTCGATGTATTGGATCAATTCGACGAAATCCTGGTTTGCACCGAGTACAAGGACGTCAAGGCCATGCCCGCAACGTTCCGGGGCCTTGAGGCAGTGCAACCGGTTTACGAAAAGCTGCCGGGATGGAAATCGGAGACGCGCGGCCTGTCGCGCGAACGCGATCTGCCACCGAGAGCGCGCGACTACCTCCGTTTCCTGAGCGATCGGGTGGGCGTCGAAGTTGGCTGCATCTCTACCGGGCCAGAACGTGACGAGACCATCCTGATCGAGAACTCGCGCATGTCCGAATTGTTGTAGGGGCTAGTATCTCGTGACTGTGATGGCCCTCCAAGACTGATTTCCTGCCACATCGTTGGCATAGATGATGATGGTGGTCATCCCCACATAAAGCGGGATTGGCCCCGTTGCCCAATTGGTGGTGCCGGTCGCGATGCCTCCTCCCCCCGTGGAACTAGACCAGGTCACCTGCGTTAGTCCCGCGCTATCTTGTGCGGTGCCATTCATCGAGATAGAAGTCGCCGATGTTGAGACAGTTGTCATGGCCGGCGAAAGGATGGTTATGGATGGCGGCGCTGTATTGCCGCCGGTGCCGGGGTTGGCGGGAGGACTAGGATTCGCCGGCGGATTGGGCGGCTGGCTGGTTACTGTCACAGTCTGCGCGGCCTGGTCCTGCTGTGCGTCCTGCGCCCTTACCGTAATCGCGTTAGCGCCCACACTAAGAGGAATCGCGGCGATGGTCCAAAGAGATGAACCGGTGGCCGATCCCGCTGCGCCTTGATTGGTCAACCAGTTCACCTGCACTGATCCTGATCCTCCCGATGTTGTGCCGCTCAGCGCAATGGATGAAGCGCTGGTGGTCGCAACCGGCGGTTGAATGGTCAGCGTTAGAGGCACCGATGCCGGCACCGGGGTTGGCGCAGGTGTTGGCGTGGGTGTGGCCGGACTAATGGATCCGTTGGCCGACGCATACTGCTGCTGAACGGCCGCGATATCGCCCGGCGCCAACGCGGAGACCATGCGGTAATACGGGTACATCACGTCATCTGGACTGTCGGAATGTCCCAGGCCCAGGGCATGGCCTGTTTCGTGCAGCGCTACGCTAAATACATCTACATCGGCCCCAATCTTCCAGCTCATGTCGTTGTTGAAATGCTGATGGCCGGCAATGGAATCCGGATTGAGAGGATACGGATAAAAGGTATGCGCGATCACGCCGGTTGATCCGGTAAACGGATAGCCATCGCCGTGCGCACCACTGGCAAACATCACGGCGAGCGTTTGGGGCGCGTTGGGGTCGTTCGTCTGAGTGAATGACACCTGCACATATTTGGCCCATTCCGCATAGGCGCGCTCTATCTCTGACTCTACCGAATCCGTCGGCGCTTGCGTGATCACATTCACGAAGGAATAGTTGAGGCTTGCGCTCCCAAGCCCAGGCCCATCCCACCCATCGCCCACCAGCGGAACCCCTTGTGCCACCGGACCGGCAGCCGTCAAGGCTCCTGCGCAACCATGCACCGGTGCACCGCTCATTAAATCGGCCGATGCCGGAAAGATATACGAGACCTCGTCCCAATCCGCCAGCTGTCGCACTTGATCGACCGTGCCTTCGATCAACAGATGGTGCGGCAACAAGTCTGGATTCTCGTGAATTACCAGGCCGCTCTGGATGGCGATGGCGCGCGCTTGATCTCCGGGTACATCTGCATAAAATTCCACCAGCACCGGCGGCGCCAGTCCGGCCCCGAGCATTCCGTCCAGCTCTGGACTCAGCTTTTCGGCTGGCACCAACCGGCCCATCCAGAGCAGCCCCAGCCCGCTCAGATCTGTCCCATCGCTCATCGCGATCGAAAGCGTGGCCTCAGGAACATAGGAAAGTACGGTTGCACCCCGATCGCCCAGCGCCGTCAATTCTGGCGCCCCAGGCTCAGTTGGGAACTGCACCAGAAAGTGTGACCGCCCCGGCGTCCGAGTCCTGGTAAAAACGGGAGTGGACACGCCCCTCGAATTCGCCCGGTTCCAGGCTCTTAGTCTCAGGGCAGGCTGTGCTCCCGCGCTGCTCGCTAGCAGGAACAATCCGAAGAAGCAAGAGAATTTGACGATAAGCCTGTTCACGATACTTCCATCGGAAGCGCACTGAGAGTTTTCCATTGGGACAGCACACTACTCCTATCAGGAGTACCTGTGGTTAGCTATGATCGACTCGCCGTACTTTTATTGCTAGGCGCGGCCCATATCCCCGCGGCCGATACAACGCCAGCTTCTTACATCATTCAAACGGTCGCCGGAAGCGATGACTCGGACGACGGCGGCAGCGCTCTATCCACTGCATTGAGCCAGCCGGAAGGAATCGTGGTGGATGGCGCCGGGAACGTCTATTTCTCTGACGCTGCCGTTCATCGCGTGCGCAAGATTACGGCCAATGGAGTGATCCAGACCGTCGCAGGCACGGGTGTGGCCGGTTTTTCGGGAGATGGCGGACCGGCCAATGCCGCGCTGCTGAATCAGCCCTACGGCCTGGCGTTCGATACATCCGGCAATCTCTACATCGCCGACCTCGGAAATGCGCGGGTGCGAAAAGTCGGGACGGATGGCACCATCCAGACAGTGGCTGGCGGAGGCGCGTTGCCGGCCACCAGCAGCGGCCAGGGCGGTCCGGCCAATAGCACGCAATTGGCGCAGCCGCGCGACGTCGCGCTCGGCACCGATGGTTCGCTGTACATTTCCGATTTCGGAGCCAACCAGGTCTACCGCGTCACGTCTGACGGCACTCTGTCGCTCATGGCAGGGACAGGCGTTGCGGGATTCTCCGGGGTCGCCACTTCCGCTGTGCTGGCGCAATTGAACGCACCAGCCGGGCTGGCGGTAGACCCCACCGGTGAGCTTTATATCGCAGACAGCGGCAACAACTGCGTTCGAAAGGTTTATAACGGCGTCATCATCACGGTGTTCCACACTCCTGCGCCCACCGGGGTGGCTCTGGATTCCACAGGCATGCTATACGTCGCGGCAGCCAGCTATTTCGGCACGGTGGTGCAGCCGATTCCGGGCGTTGCGTCGGCGAGAGATGTGACGATCGACCCCTCCGGCGACATCTTCCTGACATCGGGAGCACTCGTATCGGAGATACCGAGCGGCGGCATCCTCACCACCCTCGCGGGCAGCGGAACATCACCGTACTTTGGCGGCGACGGCGGTCTGGCTACAGCAGCGCTGCTGTATTCGCCTTCGGGCATCGCGGTCGATTCTAACGGCAACTGGTACATCGCCGATACATCCAACAATCGCATCCGGATGGTAACGCCTGCGGGCGTGATCACCACCTTTGCGGGCACGGGTGGTGCGGGCCAATTGAATGCCCCCCGCGGCATTGCCATCGATGCGTCGAACAATTTGTATATTGCCGACACCGGCAACAACGACGTGCTGGAGATCACCCCCGCTGGTGCCATCATGACCATCGCCAGTCAGCTCAACAATCCCGTGTCCGTCGCGATTGATACGGCTGACACGCAGGGATCCGTTTACATCGCCGACTCCGGCAACAACCGAATCGTCCGTGTCGCGGCGGACGGAACCGCCAGCACGTTCGCAAAGATCATCGGACCACTGGCGGTGGCGGTGGATACTGCCGGCAATGTCTATGTCGCCGACGCCATCCAAATCTGGAGCGTTGCGTCCGATGGCACCGCGGGTTCGCTCGTGAAGGGACTTAGTTCACCCAGCGGCATGGCCTTCGAATCGGATGGCACGTTGGTGATCGCGGACACGGGCGCAAATGTCGTTCGCCGGCTCAGTCCATCAGCCGTAATGACAGTGATCGCGGGCACGGGCACGTCCGGTTTTTCAGGCGATGGCGGCCCGGCATTGGCCGCGCAATTGAGCGGGCCCTCGGGCATCGCAATCGCGGCTAATGGAACTCTGTTGGTGGCCGACTCGGGTAACAATCGCATCCGGAGTTTGACGCCTCCCGCGGCTGCCTCGGAAACCGCGACGGTCGCCGTTGTAAATGCCGCCAGCCTCGCTGCCGGGCCCATAGCGCCGGGCGAGATCATCACGGTCTTTGGCGCCGGATTTGATCCGGCGAATACGCAACTGCTGCTCGAGGGCCAGCCAGCAACGCTGTTCTATACCAGCGCCACTCAAATCAACGCTCTCGCGCCAGGCAACTTGACGCCAGGCTCATCGACGACCATAAGCATCGTTGTGGATGGTATGACAGTCGTCAGTAGCTCTGCGCCGGTGGTCACTGCGGCGCCCGGCATTTTCACCATCGGCGCAACCGGCCAAGCCGCGGCTCTGAATCAGGATGGAAGCCTCAACTCAGCGATGAATCCGGCGGATCGAGGCTCGGTAGTTTCGATTTACGCAACGGGGCAGGGCCCCGGGACCGGCAACGTGACGCTCACCATCGCCGGCTACAATGCATCTTTATTCTACGCCGGACCCGCGCCCGGTTTCCCGGGCTTGATGCAAATCAACGCGCAGATTCCCTGCGGGTTTCTGCCACCCGGAAATCAGTCCGTAACTCTATCGATTGATGGAATTTCCAGCCAGGCCGGAGTGACCCTGGCTATTGACAACATATGCACAGGAGGTGCATAATGATGCATATGAGAAGTACACTCAACATCGACGAACATCTGGTTGAGGAAGCCCGGCGGCTCACCGGAATCAAGGAAAAGACGGCGCTGGTCAAGGCCGGCCTGGAAGCGCTGATCGCTCGCGAAGTGGGGCGCCGGTTGATAGCCTTGGGCGGAACGCAACCCGATTTCGAAGCGGGTCCGCGCAGACGTCCGGCGACTGTAGGTCAATGATACTGGCCGACACGTCCGTCTGGGTGGATCATTTCCGTTACGGCAATGCGAAGCTCAGCGAGGCAATTGAGGATGGGCAGATACTGATGCATCCGTTCGTAATCGGCGAAATTGCTTGCGGGAATCTTCGATCCAGGCCCACCGTTCTCGGCGATCTTCAGCGGATGCCTTCCGCGATTGAAGCCGACAACGAAGAAGTCCTCGGTTTCCTGGAGCGGCATCGATTGTTTGGCGTCGGGATCGGTTGGATCGACATGCATCTGCTCGCTTCAGCGCGTTTGAGCAATTGCCGCCTGTGGACGCTGGACACACATCTCCTCAGTGCAGCCGCTAAACTCCAATTGAGTTAGGCGTTCCAATCCTCTTCGCTACAATGACGGCTTAACGAGGAGGTTTCTAGTGAAACTCGCAGTTCTCTTTGTTCTTTCACTGGCCGCGGCCTGCGCGCAAAACATCACAGTCCAAGTAGGAGGCAGACCGGTTGGCTCTGGAACTACGCTGAACTTTGAGTCGGGGACGGGAATTATCCAGTCCTGCCATCCAGACGGAAGCAACCGCATCACCTGCACACCGTCGACCGATTCCGCGATTATCCCCCGGCGCGACGATATCCATGGCACGCAAAATTACTGCTCCTCCGCCACCGGCTCCACGGCCTACGCGTGCCGCATTTCCAGTGGCACACTGGCGGCTTATAGCACCGGCATGACTTTCGTGCTGGCTGTGGATGTCCCCTGCAACAACCGATGTTCCTTGAATGTCGACGCCCTGGGACCCATCAGCATCAAGAGATCCGACGGCGTTACGGACCCGGGCGGCGCCCTCACGGCAGGCCAGCCGCAATGGGTTCATTACGACGGCAAGGTCTTTCGTCTGATAAGCGGAGGCGGAGGCGCTTCGCGCGTCACTGACGATCGCGACCGTGATGTTATGGCTCGCCGCTTCATCTCGTCCATGGAGACCATGGCCTACGCGAGCGTGGTCACGCTGGAGACCACGGTGGGCGACGTTCACAAAACCACTACCAACAATGCGGTCGGCAGCGCCACCATTCAAGCCACCACTGCCGGCCTGCCAGGCCAGCACATGTGGGTGATCATCGTGAACGATCAGATCAGCGGGAAAACCGTCAGCTTTGGGAATAACTTCAAGAGCGCGGGCCCCATTATGGGCTCGCCCGGCAAGTCCGCCACGCTCCAATTCATCTCCGACGGCTCTGCCTGGTACGAAGTGGCCCGCACCGGTAATCTCTGAACCGTGACTATAACGATCCATTCACGGACGGTTGCTTGGCAGCCATCAGAACATCGAACACGTGGCCCAGCACGGAAGTGGCCTGCGCTTGCGAAATGGTTTCTGGATCGTACGCGTATTCGAGCACCAGGCCATTGAGCACCGCCTCTAGAGCTACTCTCCGCACTTCACGCGATTCACGCGGGGACTTCATCAGTTCCGGGATCAGCTTGCTGATCATCTCCAGTTTGAGCGATTCCCGGATGCGGCGATGCGTCCGCGCCAGCCCGGCACGCAATTTGGGATGCCTGAGAGCGAAGAGCTTGAACTCCAGCGCCAGCATTACCCACTGGCGATCCGATACACGCCCTACATAGAACCTGCGCAACGCTCGCAACCGCCCTTCGCTATCCGGGCAGTGTTCCAGCATGCATCGCAAGTCTCGCAAACGGTCGCCAAGTTCCTGCTCGAAGAGCGCGAAGAACAAATCCTGTTTGCTCGAGAAGTGGGCGTAGAAAGCTCCGCGCGTGTGGCCCGTAGCGCCCGCGATGTCCTCAATCCGCGAGGCCTCAAAACCATCCCGGGCGAAAATCTTCAGGGCCGCTTCGAGCAGAGCCCGCCGCGTAGCTTCGGTTCTTTGTTGATGCTTGGTCTGTTCGCGTGTCTTCAAGGCCGCAACGCCCATGCCTCCTACATTATATACATGCAGGTATGTATATGATAGATTGAAAATGTGACTGGTCCATTTCGCGCCATTATCCTAACCGGCCTGGCCGCCTCTTTGGCCTGGGCCCAATTCGGAGGCACTGGAGCCCAGCGATCAACCCCCGCGCTGCAATTGCCTGAATCCGGACGCCAGGCGCCAGGCTCCGTCACAACCGAGCAGCAGGCCGCGCCCAGCCCAGGCGCGAATGTAGTGAACAGTTCCATACAGATCGGCGGCGATTTCCAGGGTAGCGTGCAAGGCGACAAGATTCCCGCCGGACCTGTCACGGTTACCCTCAACGACGCCGTGAAGCTCGGTCTGGCCGCGAATCTGGGAGTGCTTACCGCCGACGACACCGCGCGCGCGTCGCGAGCCCTGCGCCTCAACGCTCTCAGCAACCTTCTGCCTTATGTCTCCATCGATGCCAGCGAAACCAGCACGCAGGTGAATCTGGCGGCCTTCGGATTCAAGTTCAACCTGCCTCCTGGCCTCGGCTTCTCCATTCCCACCGTGGTCGGTCCCTTTCAATACTCGCAACTGCTCGCGAATGTGACGCAATCCGTCTACGATCCCGTTGCGCGGCGCAATTGGCATGCCAGCCAGGAGAGCGAGCATGCATCCAATCTCTCGGCCCGCGATGCGCGCGAAATCGTGGTGCTGGCGGTGGCCGGCGCCTATCTTCAGACCATCGCCACCGACGCGCGGGTCGGGTCGCAACGCGCTCAAGTGGAGAACGCACAAGCGGTCTATCATCAGGCTGAAGTGCGAAAAGAGGCCGGCACCAACGCCCGCATCGATGTCACCCGGACGCTGGTCGAGTTGCAAGGCCAGCAACAACGCCTGAACGCACTCCAGGCCGATCTACGTAAGCAGAAGCTGGCTCTGGCGCGCCTCATCGGGTTGCCGCTCGATCGCCAGTTGACGCTCAGCGATCCTCTGGCGTTCAATCCACCCGCAGTGCCGGAAGCAGCCGGCGCCGTCCAGCAGGCCTTTCAGAAACGCTGGGATTTGCAAGCTGCCGCGAGCCAGGTGCATGCCGCCGAGATCGTAGTTTCCGCCGCTCACGCCGAGCGTCTTCCCTCCGCTTCGCTGACCGCGGATTATGGAGTGCTTGGCCCCACTCCGATCTCCAATCACGGCGTGTATTCGGTGGTGGGGGCTATTAACGTCCCGGTCTTCCAGGGCGGCCGCGTCAAGGCCGACATCGAACAGGCCGAAGCGACGCTCCATCAGCGCCAGGCCGAACTCGCCGATCAACGCGGCCGCGTGGAGCAGGAAGTGCGCACCGCTCTGATCGAACTGGAAACCGCGATCGGCGAGGTCCGGCTCGCCGAGAATAATCGGGGCTTCGCCAATGAAACCCTGCGCGAAGCGCGCGATCGATTCAATGCCGGCGTGACAACCACGGTAGAAGTGGTGCAAGCGCAGGAACAGGTGGCCAGCGCCGAAAGCGACTACATTTCCGGGCTGTTTGCCTTCGACTTAGCCCGCATCTCCTTGTCCCGCGCCATGGGCCAGGCGGAAGCCGACCTTCCTACTCTATTGAGCGGAGTTCACCAATGAGTACGACGACCACCACTCCCAACGCCGCTCCGGTGCCTGCACCTGGAGCTGAAAAGAAGCCCGAGCCGCCGGTAACACGCGGCCGCGGACGCGCATTTATCATCTTCTTCCTGGTGCTGGCGATTGCCGCCGGCGTCGGCCTTTATTTCTGGCTCCAGTCCCGTCAATTCGAAACCACGGACGACGCCCAGGTGGAAGCCCACTTGAGCGCCATCAGCTCGCGCGTCGACGGCGCCATCACGCGGGTTTATGTGGACGACAACCAGATAGTGAAGGCCGGCGACCCTTTAGTGGATCTCGACCCGCGGGATTTCCAGGTGGCGATCGATCAAGCCCGCGCTCAAGTTGCTCTAGCTCGCAGCCAGGTGACGGCGCAACGGCCCAACGTTCCGATTGTTGAGACCGAGAGCAGCACCAATATCAGCGGCGCCGAAGCTGATGTCGCCACCGCCGAAGCCACCGTCGGAATTGCCGAGCGCGATCGCGAATCCGCCCTGGCGCGGCTGGCCGAAGCGCAAGCCAACGCCGCGAAGGCCAAAGCCGACCTTTCTCGCTATCAAATGCTTATCAAGAATGAAGAGGTCTCGCAGCAGGAGTTCGATCAAGTTGCGGCCACTGCCAAGGCTCAGGACGCTACCGTGGATGCCAACCGGGCAGCGGTGGAAGCCGCGGGTCGCACAGTGCAACAGCGCGAGGCGCAGCTTGTGCAAGTTAAAACGCGTCTGGCGCAGTACAAGACCAATGCGCCCGCGCAACTGGCCATCCGGCAGGCCAACGTCGAATCGCAGCAAGCCAATGAGCAGACCGCCCAAGCGATGTTGGAGCAGGCGGAATTGAAGCTCAGCTACACGAAAATCGTGGCCCCGGCCGCGGGCATCATTCTGAAGCGATCCGCCGAAATCGGCCAGCGCATCAATGCCGGCCAGCAACTGATGATGATCGCCCAAATCGGCGATCTCTGGGTCACGGCCGACTTCAAAGAGACGCAAATGCACAATATCCATCCCGGTCAATCGGCCCGCATTCATGTCGACGCTTTGCGCCAGGACTTTGAAGGATACGTGGAAACCATCGGCGGCAGCACCGGCGCAGTGGCCAGCGTCCTGCCGCCCGAAAACGCCACCGGCAATTACGTCAAAGTGGTGCAGCGCATCCCTGTGCGGCTGCGCTTCAAGCCCGATCAAAACGGTTTGGATCGGCTTCGCCCTGGGATGTCGGTGGAACCGGACGTCCGCATCGGGCGCTAAAGATGACCCCCGCATCGCATCAGGATTGGAAGCCGTCGCACAACCCGTGGGCCGTAGCGCTCACGGTCACTCTCGCGACCTTCATGGAAGTGCTCGATTCTTCCATCGCCAACGTCTCACTCCCGCACATTGCCGGCTCGCTCGGCGCCACTTACGATGAAGCGGTCTGGGTGCTGACCAGCTATCTGGTTTCGGCCGCCATCGTGCTACCCGCGTCCGGATGGCTCTCCACCGTCTTCGGGCGCAAACGCTTCTACATGACGTGCGTGGTGCTCTTCACCGTGTCGTCGTTTCTGTGCGGCATCGCACCCAATTTGCCGTTCCTGATCGTCGCGCGAATATTGCAGGGCGCGGGCGGGGGCGGGCTGCAGCCCTCCGAGCAAGCCATCTTGGCCGATACCTTCCCTCCCGCCAAACGTGGCCAGGCCTTCGCCGTTTATGGCATGGCCGTGGTGCTGGCGCCCGCCATTGGTCCCACGCTGGGCGGCTGGATCACCGACAATTTTAACTGGCACTGGATCTTCTTCATCAACCTGCCGGTGGGGCTGCTGTCGCTCTTCTTCACCAGCCGCCTGGTGGAAGATCCGCCCTGGCTGAGAGAAGGGAAGATTTCCGGCATCAGCATCGATTATATCGGGCTGAGTTTATTGGTAACGGGCATAGCCTGCTTCCAGTTTGTCCTGGATAAGGGCCAGGAATCGGATTGGTTCTCTTCCCCTCTGATTACCGCGTTAACCTGCGTCAGCATTCCGATGCTGGCTGCGTTCTTTCTATGGGAGTGGTATCACCCCAATCCCATTGTCGACGTGCGTCTGCTCAAGAACCGCAACTTCGGCACCGCAGTCGCGTTTTCATTCGTCCTCGGAATGGTCTTGTTCGGCTCCACGGTCTTGATTCCCGAGTTTCTGCAAAGCAGCCTGGGCTATACGGCTGAGCTGGCCGGCCTGGCGCTCTCACCGGCGGGTCTCGTGCTGATGGTCATGATGTTCGTGTCCGGCCGCCTGGTGGCCACCAAGATCGATCCGCGTCTGCTCATCTGTATTGGATTTCTAGGCACCTCGTTCGCGCTGCGATTGATGACCAACATCTATCTCCAGATCGATTTCACCACCATTGTTTTGCTGCGCTGTTTTCAGGTCACCTTCATGCCGTTGATCTTCATTCCCATCAGTACCCTGAACTACGTGGGTGTCCCGCGCGAAAAGAACAACCAGGTCTCCGGCATTTCCACCTTCATGCGCAACATCGGCGGCAGCATAGGAACGTCCGGGCTAAGCGTCTTTCTGACGCGTCAGAACCAGACGCACCAGGTGGCCTTCGCATCTCACACCAGCATGGGCGATCCGAATTTCAGACAGTTCCTTAACGGTCTTACGGCCATGTTCACGGCGCAGGGCTTCGACGCCGCAACGGCTGCCAAGAAGGCCATGGCGATGGCTTACTTCACGGTGCAAAGCCAGGCCGGAGCAGTCAGCTTCAAGAATGCCTTCTTCGTGATGTCGGTGATGATCGCCTGCCTGAGCCCGCTGCCTTTCATCATGCGACGCCCGAAGCAGGCCGCGGCTCAGCCTTCCGCGGCGCACTGATAGCCCAAAAAAACTTTGGCTCCGGGCGTTTGTCGCGCCCAGAGCCGATTCTCAATTCACGTCTTCAGAGAAACTAGAAGACGTATTTCAGAGCGAATTGAATCAAGCGTGGGTTCACCGACGTGGTGGTGATTTGCCCGAACGTGCTGGGCGTCGAGACTGCCAAATCCGCAGCTACGGGATTCGAGAACTGAGGATGATTGAACGCGTTGAAAAACTCAGTTCGGAATATGATCATTTGCCGTTCGGTGATATGCGTGGTCTTGATCAGGGAGATATCGAAGTTGAAATTTCCCGGACCAAGAATAGTCCCGATACCGCTATTCCCGTATAGGGTGGGAACGCCGTAAGGGCCTGCGGCCACCGAGTTCGGTGCGGCCGGCTCTGGGCAGAATGCGTTGATGTTCAAGTAGCCTTGGCTGCCCGGGGTCACGCCCAGGCGATTTGTGATGCTACCCGAAGTCCCGATCGAACCATAGGAAGATCCCGGACACATCTGTGCGCGGGCCGTGTCATACGTTCCCTGATCGTACACCGTGCCGCCATTTTGATCGGTAATCGTTAAAGGCGTGCCGTTTTGAACCGTGGTGACGCCCGATACGTTCCAACCTTTGGCCAGCAGACCAAGAGCGCCCGAGGGATTCCCGAACGGCAGATCGTAGCTGTAGTTGATGACGAAGCGCTGTGGATGGCTGAAGCCAACTGGACCATATTGCTGTGACAGCGAGGTGGGCAGATTGCTGTTGGCTCCGCTACCGGTCAGAATGCCCTGGATATCGCTGAGATCCTTGCTATATGTGTACGACGCCTGCATCAGGAAGCCACGCGAGAATTGCTTCCTGAGGGTCACCTGAAGACTGTTGTAATTGGAGATACCATCGAACGCCGTTTCGTCAACGCCAGGTGGCGTATAGCCGAGATAAGGCACACGCAACTCGGCATTTGCCACGGTATTCACGGTAATTCCGTTGATCGGATTGCTGGGGCTGGCGATCAATGGCACGTTGACGGAGTGATACTGATCCAACAGGTTGATAGAGCTGGATCCCACGTAGCCCACTTCCAACACCCATGACCTTCCAAATTGGTACTGAGCGTTGAGGTTATATTGGCGGGTCAGCGGGGTGTGAAGAGCCATGTCGAGCGTGGGTGAGTCGATGGCGGAATTTGGGGCGCCCAGCAGACATGAGGGCTGGCACCCGCCGAAGTTCACCCAGCGAGAGGCAAACGTTCCCAGCGGCGTAGAGGGATAAGGATTCGCGTTGCTAAATGGAGCCGAACCTGAACCGCTATAGTCGAGCGTCACGGCGTAGGGATAACCCTGCTCCACCGCGTGGACAAACGATCCGCCACCAATCCGGTCGTAGAACAGGCCCGCGCCGCCACGAATTACCAGCTTTCCGTCTCTCTGCGGCTGCCACGCAAACCCAAAGCGCGGAGCGAAGTTATCCTTGGGAGGCCCCGATGTGACTGAGTCGCTGTTGGTGGCTGTCAGAACTCCGCTGGGCGGTGTGGGATAGTGATTGGCGTAGTTATTGGGCACTACATACCCAACCAGACCGGGGCCAGAAGTAGTGGGTCCGGTCGGAGGAACGGGTACCGTTGCGAATTGCGCCAGCGAAAGGTTGGTGAGGTTCCCATACTTGTCCGAGTAACTACCGTCGTACTCCCAGCGAACACCCAGGTTGAAAGTCAGGCGTGAGTTGATTTTCCAGTCGTCTTGAACGAAGGCTGTCTGATTGCCCTCGACGTAGTTGTGAACAATTCCGTTCGGGCCGCTGCGAACGCAGTACAAACATTGCAAGATGTTGCCGGTGCCGCCGTTGGTGTTTCCCGGATTACCTACGCTGCAACCTGCGGCTTGACAGCCCGGCAGACCGAGTGCCCAGTCGGCAAAGGTTCCATAAAACAGAAATCCGCGTTCCAGACCCTCAAATGTGATGGGCCACTGCGCATATTGATACTCATAGCCGACGCGAATGGTGTGCTTGCCGTGGGACCAGGAAACCTGATCGCCATATTCCATCTGATCGGTCGGGCTATTGCTGGGAGCGAGGGTTCCATTGAGGCCCGGGCCGTTAAAGATCACAGTCACAGGTAGCTCGCTGATAGTCGGGACGATGGTGGCTTGGCCTATGGACTGTGGCGTAAGCACGGTGGTGTCGGACTGGTGCTGGCCATTGCGCTGTCCGGCAGCGTGGAGTTCGTTCACCAGGCTGGAGGTCAGCAACGTGGTTAGCTTTGCAACTGAATTGATGTTGTCGTACTTGCTGGTCACAGGCGTCCCGGGCACATCGGTACCGCTGAGAGGCGCGAATTGAGGATCGGCCGTCCAGAAGTACTTCACGGAAAGAGTGTTCTTGCTGTTGATGATGTAGTCGGCATTGGTGACGAGTTGGTGTTCCGTGAAGGTGGCGGGCGAGGAATACGTAACTGGCCCGTACACGCCGTTCGGATTGCCCGGAATGTAAAAGCTCCCATTGGGGAGCTTCGCATTCAGCAAGGCCAGGGACTGCTGGCTGAGATTAGAGCCATCGCACGCGATCTGCACACTGGGGATGATGGGGTACAGGAACGTGGTGTAGGCTGGATTCCCCGGATGATTGGCCGGGCACAAAGCCGCTCCCACGTTAGCCGCCGAACGATCGGTCGGGAGCGGGAACAAATTGACGGTGCTGGAGCCGCCAGCCGAAATCCCGTTCTTCTGGCGCGTCTCCTGATAGTCGGCGAAGAAAAAGATCTTGTCCTTCTTGATTGGTCCGCCCACCGAACCGCCCACTTGATTTTGATTCAGCACTTGCTTCACGCCGCCGCCGTCGAGATTGTCAAAGAAGCTGTTGGCGTTCAAATCGGTGTTGCGGAAAAACTCCCAGACGCTGCCGTGAAACTGATTGGTGCCCGAGCGCGTAACCACGTTGACGTTTCCGCCTGGATGTCCACCGTAGCTGGCGTCATAAGTAGAGGTCTGGATTTTGAATTCCTGAATCGCGTCGGGATTGGGAATACCGATACCGGTGTAAATGCCGCAGTCCTTCGCCGAACCCGTATTGGATGTGTTGACGATGGAGACGCCGTCCATCTGGTAATTGTTATTGCCCGGATCGGCGCCATTCACGGAGATGTCTTGCGTGCCCTTGCCGATGGTGGTGGCGTTGTTCACGTTGGCGTTCGCCCCGGTGGCCATGGTGAGGAGCTGCGTATAATTGCGGTTGCTGAGTGGAAGTCCGGTTACCTGTTGCGACGTGACCGTGGTTCCGAGCGTCGAGCTCTGCGTCTGCAATGTTTCAGCCGCGGCTTCGACGGTGACTTGTTCGGCCTGTGCGCCTACCTCGAGCGCCCGGTCCAGTTGCTGCGTCTCGGTAACATTTAACGTCACGGAGGCAACCTCGCCGGTCTTGAATCCGCTGGCGGCGAAGGACACTCTGTAATTTCCGGGCTGCAACAAGTTGAACCTGTAATTGCCGTCCGGCCCGGTGGTGGCGGTACGGCTTTGGCCTGTGCCATTACTGGTAATAGTGACCGTTACGTTCGGGATAGCAGCGCCCGAGGGATCTGTAATTGTTCCGGCTAAGGCGGACGTTCCGGCCGATTGAGCCATCAGGTACGGAACTGCTGTCATCAACAGAAGGCACAACAACGTGCCAACCAAAAGCCGCTTACAAGGCGCCTTGGATTCCATTTTTCTCTATTTCTCCTTTTGAACTGTGCGATCTTAGGAGTTTGCGATCTTCCGGTTTCAAGCACACGGATCTACGCACAACCCTAACCTACAAAACACGCTCAACAACTCTGAAGCAAATGGCTATTCGGGAGCTAGTATAAAGCAAGCCATATGCTAGTTGTCGTCAAAACAGCGTCAAATTTGTAGGAAGCAATACAAGATAGGAGTGAGCCCTCTGGTTCGCGAGGGTCTAGTACACTATCACTTTGTAGTATGCATGGGGTACGTCAGTTTGGCGTACTGTGTGTCTTCGCGTAGCGACATTCTGTCATAGTCTTCATCCTAAGCGATTGATATAAATACAGTTCAATGTTGGAATTCCACTTGCCATGGGAAGGGCATGACATCGGCAAAAAAATCCTTCTTACTGGCTCAGCTACAGGAAGCCATTGACGAAGCGGTCTCGGAATCCGGCCGCATTGGCGAGATCATCGCCGAGATGAGGGAGGGCGGCTATGACCTGTGCTTGATGCTGGAGTCCACCGTTACTATCAGTCCGACGGAAGACAACCAGCCGGATGCAGTGCCGGAACCACGGCTGGAGTCTCCGGTCGAAATCGACCTTACCGAAGCAGATCTTGAGTTTCTTCAGGAACTCAATATCGCGGCCTGAGCCATCAGCGGCCGGACATTGCTTCTCTGACCATCGGCTCGGGCTTGGTCTCAAACACGCTGTACACCACGCCTGCAATTGCGGCACCCGCGATGGGCGCCACCCAAAAGAGCCACAGTTGGCTAAGAGCCCACCCGCCCACAAAGATCGCCGGAGCGGTGCTACGCGCGGGGTTCACCGACAGATTGGTCACCGGTATCCCGATCAGGTGGATGAGCGTGAGCCCCAGCCCGATCGCGATGGGTGCGAACCCGGGAAGTGCGCGCTTGTCGGTGGCGCCCAGAATGATCATGAGGAACATGAACGTAAGCACCACTTCGGCTGAGAGGCAGGCTCCCAGCGCATAGCCTCCGGGCGAATGATCGGCATAGCCATTAGCGGCGAATCCGCCGGCCAGGCTGAACCCTTCCTTGCCGCTCGCGATCAGATACAGCACGCCTGATCCAACGATACCGCCCAACACTTGTGCGATCACGTAGGCCGGAAGATCTGAAATCGGAAAGCGCCGCGCCACCACCAGCCCTACCGAAACCGCGGGATTCAGATGGCATCCCGATATATGCCCGATGGCGAACGCCATGGTCATTACGGTCAGGCCGAATGCCAGTGCGACGCCGGCGAATCCGATCCCCAACCCGGGAAATGCGGCTGCCAGGACGGCCGCGCCGCAACCACCAAAAACCAGCCAGAAGGTTCCAATGAACTCGGCGAAAGATCGTTTCGAAAGTGACATGTGATTGTCCTCCAGTCAGCCCGGAGTTGGCCGACGACAGATGCTATCATACTCCGCATGAATGGGCTCCGCATGAAAAGGCGTACCTTCCTGGCGGCCGCGATCGGCGGCGCGGCTGTGTCCCAGACAGCCTGTCAATATGTCCCGGCGAGTCCAGTTACCGGCTCTGCGGCGCCCGGCGATTTTGAGCTCGACGAAGTCAGCCTGGCGGACGTCGGCTCCGGCCTGGAACAAGGCAAGTGGACCTCCGCCCGGTTGGTGGAGCTTTATCTCGGGCGGATCGACGCCATCGATCGGCATGGCCCCCAGCTCAACTCCGTCCTGGCCCTCAACCCCGATGCCGCCGCGAACGCCCGCCAGCTCGACGAGGAACGCAAGAACGGCAAATTGCGTGGGCCATTGCACGGCATCCCGATCCTGCTCAAGGACAACATCGAGACCAAGGACGCTATCAGCACCACCGCCGGTTCTCTGGCTTTGGCCGACTGGCGCTCGCCCCAGGACGCGTTCGTAGCCGCACGGCTGCGCGCCGCCGGCGCCATCATTCTCGGCAAAACTAATCTCAGCGAATGGGCCAACTACCGCTCCACGCATTCCACCAGCGGCTGGAGCGGACGCGGCGGACAGACCAAATGTCCTTACGCGCTGGATCGCAATCCGTCCGGCTCGAGCTCCGGTTCGGGCGCTGGCGCCGCTAGCAGTTTGTGCGCCGCAGCGGTGGGCACGGAAACCGATGGATCGGTGACGGGGCCTTCCTCCATCAATGGCATTGTTGGGATCAAGCCGACCGTTGGGCTGGTTAGTCGTTCGGGTATCATTCCCATTTCGATCAGCCAGGACACCGCCGGGCCCATGGCCCGCACCGTCCGCGATGTTGCGATTTTGCTCAGTGTCATGGCCGGCGTTGATCCCCAGGACCCGGCCGGCGCGGCGTCGCAGGGGAAGGCCACGGATTATACCCGCTCCCTTGATCCCAAAGGCCTGCGGGGAGCGCGCCTGGGCATCGCGCGCAAGTTTTTCCAAAACAACGCGCCGCTGGATGCGTTCCTGAACGGTTGCATCGACGCGCTGAAGAAAGCGGGAGCGGAAGTGGTTGACCCCGCCGACCTCGCAACGCACGGACAGATGGAAGCTCCTGAAAGCCAGGTGCTGCTCTATGAATTCAAGGACGGGTTGAATCGCTATCTTTCCCGGCTCCCTTCAACAAGTCCGGCACGCACGCTGGAGGAGCTGATCGCGTTCAACGAAAAGAATCGAGATCGCGAAATGCCCTTCTTCGGCCAGGAGCTTTTCGTTCAGGCGCAAGCCAAGGGGCCGCTGACTGAGACCGCGTACCTCAAGGCGCATGCTGATTGTGTGCGGCTTTCACGGCAGGAGGGCATCGATGCGTTGCTGGCCCAGCACAAGCTGGACGCGATCGTCACCCTGACCTCCGGCCCAGCGTGCCTCATCGATCACATCGACGGCGATACCGACACCGGCGGCTGCACCACGCCCGCGGCCGTCGCCGGCTACCCGCACATCACGGTCCCCGCCGGCCTTTATCGCGGCTTGCCCATCGGCCTTTCTTTTTTCTCCGGCGCCTGGAGCGAGCCGACGCTGATCAAGCTGGCGTTTGGCTGGGAGCAACAGATGAACGCCCGACGTAGACCGACCTACGCGGCGAGCATCGCGGGTTAGGGCGGAAGACAGAAGACAGAATCCAGAATACAGAAGTCAGAATCCAGAATAAGGACTGCCTCCACATTCTGAATTCTGCATTCTGAATTCAAGAAAGCCAGCCGCTTAGGCGGCTTCGTAGGCGGTGCCTGCAAAGCCCGGTATCATATAGAACGACGAACCCAAACTAGAAATGTCCCCCGAAACCCATGGCTCCCGTCGCCGTCCCGTTACGAAAAACGCGCAGGGATTTCCAACGTCTAGCGGAAATCCGAGCTAAAGAGGCTGCTACCCTCGCCAAGACAGGCAACCAACAAGGCGCATATTATCTCGCGGGATTTGCCGTTGAGTGCGCTTTGAAGGCCTGCATCGCCAAGAAAACCCGCCGGCACGACTTTCCGGCAGACAAGGATTACGCCGGAAAAGTCTACACGCACAATCTGGATCAACTTCTAAAGTTGGCGCACCTCGAGGCTCAGCTTTATGAGGACATCGAGACGCGGCCGCAGCTCGGAGCCAATTGGAACATCGTGCGAGACTGGAGGATAGACTGTCGATACGAAACAATCAGGCTGGGCGGCAAAGAGATGACTCTCGCCGTGAACTCGGCGGATGGAGTGCTGCAATGGATCAAACTACACTGGTGAATCGTGATCTCAACGCCGGAGCGTTGGTCATGGAAGCGATCAGCCGCACGAAGATTCCCATCACCCTTTGCAAGTGGGTCTACTTACCGGAACTGGAAGAATGGCATCTGGTTGTTGCAAGCCCCTGGTACGACACCAAGGGTCCGCTGAAAACCTATGGCGCAGTCACAGATGCACTGGAACGCGCCGGAATCTATAAGAAAATACCAATCGGAAGGGTCCGCGTCACAAGCCCTGCCAACCCGTTGGCTAAGGCTCCGCAACAGAAAGCTAGCGAACCGCGTGACGGCTTTGTGCATCTTCTGAAGCACGCACGATCGAAGAATGGCGATCAATACTCGTTGATTTTCGCTCCCATTTCAGGTCCCGGCGGGGCTCTGCCAGCGCGGCGGTTCTCGAGCCTCGACGACCTAAGGCTGTTTTTGGCAAAGGACCTGCATCTGCGATCGGGCTCGATTGAGGATGCCATCGATGAGATGAAGCGCAACGGCGCCAGCTCCGTGCATCCCGTTTCATTGGCAACTCGCCATGCAAGGAAGCTCGGCCTCGCGTGAGTCCCACAGCAGATCGGCGCTAATTCGCCAACTCCGCGCACATCCCCGGCACGCTGCGCCCCATAAATCCCAGGCTGTCGTCCATCCCGAGTCCCGATAAATTGAGCCGCTTCTCCGCACCGGCCGCGCCACCGGCGCAAGCTGCCTTCGCGCGTGACCGCAACTCCGCGATCGAATCGCGCCACTTCATCAAGTCCGCCTTCTTCGCCACCGGCCCGTGCCCCGGGATCACGATGTCGAAGTCCAGCGCCAACACGCGGTCCAGCGTCTTGTCCCACTCCACGATGCTGCCCTTAGCGCTGTAGTCGATAAACGGCGCGCTGCCGTTCACGAACAGGTCGCCGGTGTGCAGCACGCGCTCAGAAGGAAACAGGATCACGGCATCGCCATTGGTGTGCCCGCGGCCCAGATGATGCGCGCTCACTTCCTTGCCGCCCAGGAACACCTGCGCTTCGTCGGCGTAGGTGATCTGCGGAAGCCCGGGCTGCTTGCCCGCCAGCATGTTGGCGCGCGCATTCTTGTGGATCACAATTTGAGCCGGAGTATTCGTCAGCATGAAGGCGTTGCCGCCGGTATGGTCACCGTGCTGATGAGTGTTCAGGATGTATTTGATCGGCTTGTCGCTCACGCCTTTCACCTTGGCCAGAATCTCCGGCCCGTCCGCCTCGAATTTGTCGTCCACCAACAGGACGCCTTCGTCGGTAGGCAGCACGGCCACGTTGCCACTGGCGTTGTTCATGATCACCCACAGGTGATCGGTCACCTTTTGGACAGTAAGCGGCTGTTTCGGAGGTTGTTGCGCCTGAAGCCAAACCAGGCAGAGCGCGGCGATCGCCAAAACGATCCCGCCCACACGAACCAAAGTGGTCTTTTGAAGAGACATGTTCGAAACAGTATATCGCCGATAACCGATCTCTCGTGCAGCTATTTCCGCGCTTTTCATTCACTTCCCCACCGGCTGCCGCGCCAGTGCGATGCTCGCTGCCTAGAATCGCAGGCAGAAAGGATATACACCGTGAGCAACAAGCATACGGAAACAGCCGCCCCCGAATTTCCTGCGATTCCGGAGCGGGAATCCGTCATCCAACCGATCATCGACGATTTAAAGCGGAAACCAAACACGCGCTTCCCCGCCGAGAACGAAGTAGCGCCGCCAAACCCGTGCCTCCCGCAGCCCGCCGAACTCGACCAGGATTCCGGCGGTGGCTACAATCCGGACGGCACTTACCCGCAAAGCTAGAAAGGAGCCTGCTGTGAGCAAAAAGAACCCAGAAGCACGAGACACCGAGAGCACATCGATCATTCAACCGATGATCGACGAATTGGAGAGAGACTCGCCCCCCGAATTGCCCAAAGATGACGACGCTCCGCCGCCGCGCGGTCCGGTTCATCCACCCCAGCCAACCGAACGGGGTCCCAACGCCGGCTTCGCGGACGACCCGGACACCGACTCCCAAGCCTGACCCGCCCCGCGCTGGACCGCCATCTAAAGCCGCCTTCCCACTCTTTGAAAATCTGGACCATAATAGAGACAAGCAGCACACAGTAGGTGCAGTGCAGTAATAAGGATGGTTCCCATGCAGAAGTTGGCCGCAATCGCGGTTGCAGCGGCGTGCTCGTGCCTGATGTTTGGCCAGCAAGCCGGTGAAGGCCCCGCACCCGTCCGCCCCAAAGCCGGCAAGGTCCAGATTTTCAAAGAGGCCGACCTCAAGATCGGGATGAAAGGTTACGCCTGGACCGTGCTCCAAGGTTCCGTGCCTGAGCCGCTTCCCATAGAGATCCTGGGCATTTACAAGAACCAATGGGGACCAAAGCAGGACGTGATTCTCGCCAAACTCGGCGGCAAGGGCCAGCGCACCAATGTTGCCGCGGGTATGAGCGGTAGCCCGGTTTATATCGACGGCAAGCTGGTGGGCGCCATCGCGCTGCGATTCAGCACCTTCTCTCCCGACGCGCTGTGCGGCATCACGCCCATCGAGCTGATGCTAGAAGTAAACGAATTCGACGATTCGCGTCCGTCCAACGCGCGCGTGCCGGGCAAATCCGCCGCGCGAAATGCCGCTTCCGCCGATGCGCTGTCCACGCAAGGTGTCGCGGCCGATTCCAATCCTTTCCCGATCTCGAGTATGGTTCCGATTGAGACTCCGCTGAATTTCGCGGGTTTCTCCGAGAACGTTCTGCCTACGTTTGCGCCCGAGTTTCAGCAGATGGGAATGACCGTGGCCGGCGGTGGCGGGGCCAGCACCATGACCAGCGCCAAGCCGGCGCCGGGATGGGAAACTTCGTTGCAACCGGGCGATGCCGTAAGCGGTGTTCTGGTGACTGGCGACATGAGCATCAGCGCCATGTGTACTGTCACCTATAACGATCTCAAACATGTGCTGTTTTGCGGCCATTCCTTCTTCAACCTGGGGCCGGTGGATATGCCCATGGCCAAAGCCGACGTGATCACCACGCTCGCTTCGCAATACCAGCCCACCAAGTTCGGAAATGCGACGGAGATCGTCGGCGCATTGAAACAGGATCGGCATTCGGGAGTTCTGGGCGACCTTGGCAACACGGCCGACATGGTTCCCGTAACTCTGCATGTGCGCTCGTTCGGCGACAACAATGTCGTGCGCAAGGAGAAGGATCTGCACTTCAGCGTCTTCGTCCAGCAAAAATGGACGCCGTATCTGATGATGATGACGCTGTTCAATTCCATTTCCAGCTTGAACGAATTCGCCGAAGAGAACACCTATCGCTTGAGCGGAAAGGTAGCGCTGGACGGTCAGCCGGGCGTTTCGCTCTCCACCATGCTGGCCGCAAATGAAGGTCCAGCACCGGTTCCCAATCAGCTCGCTGGATGGTGGGGCGACAAGTTCAACCGCCTGTTCCTGAATCCGGTGCAAATTCCCAAACTGAAATCGGTGGATGCCACGGTGGACATTCTGCCGGATCGCCGTGAAGCCTTGATCGAGAACGCCTGGGTTCCGGCCAGCGAAGTGGAAGCGGGCACCGAAGTCCCGGTAAAAGTGTTTGTGCGGCCCTACCGTGGCGATCGTATCGAAAAGGACTTCACCCTGAAAATTCCCGCCGGGCTGCCGAAAGGCGAGCATCGCGTGTTGTTCAGCGACGCCGACACTTTGAACCGGATGCAGAGCAACGCCACCATGTCCGAGCCGTTCATCGACATCAAGCAGACGGTTTCGCTGATGAACCAGGAGCGCAGCAACAACAAGCTCTATATTTCGCTCGTTGAGCCTCGGCCCACCGTGTTCTATGAGGACAAAACGCTGCCCAGTCTGCCGGCCTCCATCATGAACGTGATGCAAACGGATCGCACGGCCAGCCGGCATCTGAAGTCGTCTTCAGAGAGCGCGATCGAACAAGGCAGTATTCCCTTCGACATGTTGATCGACGGGAGCTACTCGCTTCGGATCACAGTAAAGTAATACCGACACCTAAAATAACTGCGTCACTCTTAAATAACTGCACCAATGAAAACAATTCGACTCCTTCTGGTGGCGTTGGCCGCCCTGGCCACCGGTTTTGCAGTGGACACCCACTTCTGGCAACATAGCGACCGGTCCGATTTTGAAAGCGGAACGCTCAAGAATCTCTCCCTGCGCGCCGACGGCCGCGTCTTTCTGGCTCCTGAATTCACCGAAATCTTCGATTCCTCCACGCCCTATCTCTGGACGCTGGCGGCCGATTCCAAGGGCAACCTTTACACCGCGGGCGGCGGCACCGGCAGCGGAACGGCGAAGGTCTTCATCATCGACCGGGCTGGAAAGAGCCGACCCTTTGCGGAGTTGGATGGTCTCGAAATCCACGCCATCGTGCTCGACTCGAAAGACGAGGTGTACGCCGCCACCGACCCGGACGGCAAGATCTATAAGATCGGCCCCGACGGCAAGCCCAAGCTGTTCTACGATCCGCATCAGAAATATATTTGGGCCATGGCGTTCTCGGGCAAGGGCGATTTGTTCGTCGCGACAGGCGATCAAGGCGAGATTCATCGGGTGAGCCCATCGGGAGCAGGCTCGGTCTTCTTTAAGACCGAAGAGACCCACGCACGGTCGCTCGCCATCGATGCCCAAGACAACCTGATTGTCGGAACCGAGCCAAGCGGTCTGATCCTGCGAATCTCGCCGGCCGGTCAAGGCTTCGTGTTATACCAATCGCCGAAGCGCGAAATCACGGCAGTCGCAGTCACCCAGGACAACGCGATCTACGCCTCAGGCGTCGGCAATAAAGCTGCCGTCGTACAAGCCGCGCCTCCACCCGCTCCCGCGCCATCCCCAGTTCTTCCCGGCGTCGCCAACGTGGGCAACGCGCGAATCACGCCCGTTACAGGCGGCCCCGGACCCTCCATCGCCGGCGGCTCGGAAGTGTATCGCATCAATCCCGATGGTTCGCCACGCAAGGTATGGTCGAACACGCAGGACGTGGTGTATGCCATCGGCTTCGATGCCGGCGGATTGCCGCTGGTGGGCACCGGCAATCGCGGCAAGATTTATCGCCTGGATTCAGACACCGTGAGCACGCTGCTCCTGGATGCGCCGCCCACGCAAGTGACAGGCTTTGGCCGCGGACCCAAAGGCGGCGACCTTTACGCCATCACTGGAAATATCGGCAAGGTATTTCGGATCGGGCCGGGCTTCGAGAAAAAAGGATCGTTTGAAAGCCCCGTGCTGGATGCAGGCGCCTTCGCCTATTGGGGGCGAATCAGCTATCGCGGACTGGGAAAGATCGCGGTCTCGACGCGCAGCGGAAACAGGAGCCACCCGGAAAGCAACTGGAGTCCCTGGGCTACGCTGCAAACCGAAACCAGCGCTGCAGCCTGCGATTCCTGCGGCGCCGGACGGACCGTTTCACCCTCCGCCCGATTCTTGCAATATAAAATCGACTTGACCCCCGCACCCGGCCAGCCTGAACCTGAAGTTTCCTATGTGCAGGTGGCGTACCTTCCAAAGAACGTCGCGCCCGAAGTGCAAGTGATCGATATCACGCCTCCCAACTATCGCTTCCCCGTGCAGTTGCTCAGCATCACGCCGTCCACGTCGATCACGCTTTCCCCCATCGGCCAGCAGAAGAGCAGTGCTTCTCTGTCGCTCGAAGGCAGCAGTTCTCTAACGTTGAATTATGCCAAGGGCTTCGATGGAGCACGCTGGCTCGCGTCGGACGACAACAATGACTCGCTGGTCTATCGCGTCGAAATTCGCGGCGTGAAGGAATCCGGGTGGAAGCTCCTCAAGGACAACGTCAAGGAGCGGTACCTGAGTTGGGATACGACGGCGTTTCCCGACGGTGAGTACGTCTTGCGCGTGACAGCGTCGGATTCGCCCAGCAACCCGCCCGATCAGGCGCTCACGGCGTCCTTGGTCAGCGATCCGTTCCTGATCGACAATACGCCTCCGCAGATCCTGAATCTTACCGGCGGTTCCGCGGCAGGCAACAAACTCGAGCTTCGCTTCAGCGCTCGCGATGCGCGCACCACTGTCGATCACGCCGAGTATTCGGTGAACGGTGGCGATTGGGTGCTGGTGGATCCCATAAGCCGGCTTTCAGATTCACCCGAGGAAGAGTATCATCTGCTGATCGATCGTCCCGGGTCCGGCGAGCAGGTGATCGCGGTCCGTGTGAACGACGAATTCGACAATCAGGCCGTCGACAAAGTGGTCATCAAGTAAATCTGGACGTTAAGCCGGAACCGCCGTTGCGCTAGCCGCGCGAAAACGTTCGATCTGCGCGATCTCGTCCGCGCTCAACCGAAACTCCGCCGCTCCAATCACGCCATCCACTTGCTGGGCGGAGCGCATTCCGACAATCGCACCCGTCACCGCCGGATGCCGCAGCGTCCACGCAATGGCTACCTCGCCCGCCGTTCTCCCGTGATGCTTGCCGATGGTCCCGAGCAACGCGGCGAGATCCAGGTTTCGCGTGAGCAGAGGCTCTTTGAAATTCGGCGTGCGTTGGCGGAAGTCGTCGGACGGCATCGCGGCGATGCGCTCGCGCGTCATGGCTCCAGTGAGCAACCCGGATTTCATTGGTGAGTAAATGATCACCCCGATATTGTTCTGCTGGGCAAAGGGAAGAATCTCGCTCTCGATCTCCGGCGAGATGATCGAATACGGCGGCTGCAGCGACGTGATGGGAGCGATGGCATGTGCGCGCCGCATCTGGTCCACGTTGAAGTTCGACACTCCGATGTGCCGCACTTTGCCCTCCCGCTGAAGCTGGGCCATCATCGTCCATGCCGCCTCAATCAGGTTGTCCGGTTCCGGCCAGTGGATCTGATACAGATCGATCACATCCAATTTCAGCCGGCTCAGGCTCTGCTCCACTTCTTTGCGGATCGATTCAGGCTCAATGGTCCGGCGCGGCTCGCGCTTCTCATCCCACACGATGCCGCACTTGGTGAATACCAGCGGTTTTTTGGAGAGCCCCGCGAGCGCACGGGCCACCACTTCTTCGGAATGTCCCAGCCCGTAGATGGCCGCCGTGTCGATCCAATTTATGCCTTTGTCGAGCGCCGCATGAATGGCATCCACGGACTCCTGGTCGTCTTGCGCGCCCCAGGCGAACTGCCATCCTCCGCCGCCCATGGCCCATGCGCCCACGCCGATCGGCGTGATCTCCAAATCGCTCGCACCTAGTCTTTTTTTCTGCATTCCTCTATCTTGCCAGGAACACGTATTCCTCGTATTCCCTGTATTCCTTGTATTCCCCGTCTTGTCTTAACCTAGGCCTTCGCGCCCGTGGCGTCCGGCCCCGCATATCGCTCCAGGATGCCGCGGATCGCCTGCGTGAAAGCCCCTATGTCGGTAGGCTTCTGGATGAACTCTCGTGCTCCCAGTTCCAGGGCCCGCGCGCGATCGGTGTCATGTAACGAGGAGGTAAAGACCACTACCGGGATCTCCTGCGATTTCCATCGCTCCAGCAGCGCCGAGCCCGGAATACGGGGAATATTCAGATCCAGGATGATCAGCTCCGGCCGAAAATGAGCGTCGCTCAGGATGGTCAGGGCCTGCTCGCCGTCCCGCACGATGTGAAGATTCACCGGCACCGAGGCGTCGGCCAGGATCTGGCGGATGAGCACCGCGTCACCTGCGTTATCCTCCACCAGAAGAATCTCCATATTCTCCGTACCCACTCAGCAATTTGGGACTCCGCCTAGCGCCTTCCGTTACCTCTTTTTTGCCATCGCGCGGGAGAATTCCCTCTAAGCACGGCACTACCTAAAGAAGTCATGAAAAACAGGTTAGTAACGCCGCTCTTAGCGCTCGCCACCGGCATCGGATTGGCTCGGTTTATCTCGTTCCGGCTTTCTGATTTCCTCTGGACTCTTCCGATCCTGTTCGGCCTTACCTGCCTGGCGTGGCGATGTTCATCGGGAACCTTACGGGTCTGCTGCTCGCTCGTTTTCGTGTTTTGCGGCGCCCTTTTGAGCGTCCTGCACCGTCCCGGCAGCGCTCCCACAATAGACGCCACAGCCCGCGAAAGTGTGCTTCTCGACGGCTGCGTGGTCTCACCCCCGGCGTTTTCCGAGAACGGCAGCGATCAACGCGATCAATTCGTTCTGGAATTGGCGCCCAAGGCCCGCGCCCGAGTCAGCCTCGCGACTTCGGGATGGCGATCGCGCGCCCGACTTGCAGTACGGACAACTTGTAGAGCTCGAGGCCCGGGTTCGCCGCATCCGCAATTTTCAAAACCCGGGCGAGTTCGATTACGAAGCATTCTCCGCCCGCAGCGCTATTTACTGGACAGCCAGTGCTACCGGCCCTTCGTCAATAGTGGTGAAACCAGGCCGCTGTGGATCGCGCTTCCTGGCCGCTGTGTTCGCTTTGCGCACCGGCGCGTTGCACAGGATCGAACGGCTTTACTCCGGCAATCCTTATGCCACAGGAATGATGGAGGCTACCCTGATCGGTGAATCCAGCCGCATGGAGCGCCTATGGACCGATCATTTCCGCCGCACCGGCACCTACCACATGCTGGTGATCGACGGCCTGCACATCACCGTGCTGGCGGCGTTTCTGCTTTTTCTGCTGCGGCTCTGTTTCCTGCCCGAAATCACCGCGCTGGCCATTACGGCGTCCGGAGCCTGGCTTTACGCACTGGTTTCCGGATGGAACGCGCCTGCCATCCGCGCTGCCGGTGGATTCACGCTATACGTGGCAGCACGTTACTTCTATCGCCGTGGCCGTCTGCTGAATCTGCTGGCAGCCGTCGCTATGGTGTACCTGATCTACGATCCCAGCCAGCTATTCGAAGCCGGCTTTCAACTGTCATTCCTGTGCGTCGCCGCCATTGGCCTGCTCGCCGTTCCGCTGCTCGATGTGACATCCACTCTCTACGCGCGTGGCCTGGTTGGAATCACCCAACCTAGCCGGACCCCGCGCCTTCCGCCCAGCGTGGCTCAGTTCCGTTTAGAGCTGCGCTTATTGGCCGAGACAGCCAACTACTACCTCCCGCTCCCGCGCTCCTGGTGGGAGCATGCGTTCGCCATCGCCGCGCGAATCCTGTTCTACGCTTACCAGCTCGCGGTCATCTCCGCCGCCATCCAGATCGGCCTTGCGCTGCCCATGGCGATTTACTTCCATCGCATCTCGCTCACCGGCATCTCAGCCAATATTCTGGTGGTTCCGTTGCTCGGGCTCGTGATCCCGCTGGGCTTCCTCGCGATCCTCACCACCTGGCATGCTCCCGCGGCCATCGCCGGATGGCTGCTCAACGCCAGCGAGCGTATCGCTTTATGGCACACTCGAATGGAGCCTGACTGGCGTGTTCTGGCTCCTCCCGTCTGGCTCGGGATCGCTTTCACCGCCGCGCTCATTCTGCTGGCCTTTGCGATGCGCCGGTCCCTTCGATCGTCGCTCGCCGCGCTCGCGGCAGTTCTTGCGCTCTTCGGTCTGATCTTCTGGCATCCGTTCCCGCCAGTGGTACGTCGCGGTGATCTCGAGCTCACGGCCATTGATGTCGGCCAGGGCGACAGCCTGCTCGTTTGCTTTCCGGATTCCAAACTGATGCTGATCGACGGCGGCGGCGTGATCTCGTTCGGAAACCGCGCGGGGGGCCGGCTGGACATAGGCGAGGACGTGGTGTCGCCTTATCTGTGGAGCCGGTCTATCCGCAACATCGATGTGGTGGCGCTCACCCACGCGCACGATGACCATGCGGGCGGTCTGCCTGCAATTATCGAAAACTTCCATCCGTCCGAACTTTGGACGGGCGCCACGCCATCGAGCGCAGCCTGGGCTGCCGTGCGCGACAAGGCCCGCGCTGAGAAGGTGAAAATATCACGGCTTGCGAGCGGTAGCAGCTTCGATTTCGGAGGCGCGCGCATTGACGTAATCTCACCACCCGCCGACTACCTTCCCGCCCGCACGCCCATGAACAACGATTCGCTGGGGATTCGCATCACCCACGGCCAGCGTTCGCTGCTGCTCACCGGCGACATGGAGAAACCCATGGAGCGGCGCGCCCTTATCGATGGCCAGCCGCTGCGCGCCGACATTCTCAAGGTGGGCCATCACGGCAGCAACACGTCCAGCATCGATCCGTTCCTGGACGCAGTCTCCCCGGTGTTCGCCGTCATCTCCGATGGCTTTGAAAACTCCTTCCGGCATCCGCACCCCAAGGTTCTGGAGCGCCTGAGCGCTCACCGGGCCGGAATCCTGCGCACGGACCGGGACGGCCTGGTGACCATCCGGACCGACGGGCGTCGAATTTCCATCGAGACATTTCTGCCTCGCTAGCGGCTGATCGATTTGGCAGTTCTCTCGGGGTCGCCTAGGCGGTTTAGCCGTTTCCCGTCAAAGTGGAATCGACGTTTCCTCCAACGCCGTTTCTGGACCACGAGTCAAACTTGACGCCGGAACCGGAGGCGGAGTCGTGTCCTGTTCGGGAATGGCTCCGCAGCTGCGGATTGCATGGCGGGAGCTTCATCGACCCCTGCGGATTGGGAACCCTAATGCTTTAAGAAGAGACTGAAAGTCCGGAGGAGGTTCGCAGTCAACGCAGACGCTCTCTCCGGAACGTGGATGAATGAACTGAAGACGCGCCGCGTGGAGAGCGACGCGAGTAATTCGCCGTTCCAGCTTTTCTGATGGATTGTACTTTCTGTCGCCGATGACCGGGTGGCCGATCGCTGAAAGCTGAACACGAATTTGATTTTGTAATCCGGTCACCAGCGAGACTCGGACGAGCGATGCGCCCCTATGGCGATGCTCCACGGAATAGCGAAGTTCAGCGCGAGCCGATTTTGGATCGCGTTCTGTGGTCACCTTTTGAAACATTCCTTCTTGCCGAAAGTAGTGAACAAGAGTCCCTTCTTTAGAGCGGAGATGACCACGAACTGCCGCGAGATATTCCCGCACCGGGGTGTGTCGGATAAACTGTTGCACGAGTGCTTCTCGATCTGGCCAGGTTTTTGCGAAGAGCAGAATCCCAGACGTGTGACGATCGATGCGATGTACGACAAAGGCCCGTTGCCTCTTTGATTTCAGTTCTGCCGAAAGAATAGAAAGCGCAGATGGGGTATCGGAGTCATCCGCGGGCACCGCGAGCAGTTTGGCCCGCTTATTGAGGACTACAACCGCATCGTCTTCGTAAAGCACATGAAGCTGCCGCCGATCCTGCTTTCCTAAACGGCGATCGCCCCTGGGTTGAAATCTCTTCATTGCTGAATGGCAGATTGTTCCTTTCCAGGGCTGCTAGTGAACGAGTGGTGAAGCAACGCTCGATGATCCATCGCTATGCTACCAAGATCCCGGTCGGTTGACGGGTAAGCTTGAAAATACTCACTGCCCCAGAGGTCCGATCGTGGGAAGTATACATGCGAAGGAGTGTCGTCGGTCGCTATGGAGGAACAACGCGATTCCCCCCCGGCTGCACGATGTACGATATAGGCCATGCACACTTTCTTCTTGCGCACACAGTTGCGGTATTTGGCGGCTATCGTCGGAGCGCTGGTTGCCACCTTCAGCACCGCTTTCGCCCAGGCGCCAACTCCGCCGCCGCTTCAGACTCCGAATCCGCACTACATTTCCATCCCGCTGGAAATCACTGTTAACCGTCCGGCGGCGGAGGTCTGGAAGCGTGTCGGAAAATACTGCGATATCAAAGAGTGGCTGCAGGTCGACTGCGTCATCACTTCAGGTAAGGATGGCGAATTCGGCGCGGTCCGGTCACTTCGCAACGGCGCTGTCATCGAGATTCTCGTTTCGAAAACGGCCCTGTCATACAGCTACACCCAGCCGGTGCGGGAAGGCGTACGATATAACCTGTATCACGGCACAGTGGAAGCAGTACCGGTGACTGCGACCACGTCAAAGCTGGTTTACACGTTGGTCTTCGACAACTCCATGCTGGCCGACGACGCCGCCCGGGAGAAGGACATTCAGGCAAGGACGGCGCAGTTTACGCGGGCGCTGAACAACATGAAGACGCTCGCTGAAGGCGGCACGGTTCCCGCACCCGTGGCCCGCTAACTTCCAAAGTGGCCGACGATATTTCTTCTTCCGGGCTCGGAAACTGGCGGGCCACAAGTCGGATTGGAGGAAGTTTCACTTGGACGAGAAG
>CAWAHZ010000007.1:0-259759 GCA_963781905.1 Bryobacterales bacterium | reverse complement strand
ATGGATTTGAACCACCGACCTTTGGGTTATGAGCCCAACGAGCTACCAGACTGCTCCACCCCGCAGTTAGATTCTAACGCAGGCAGGCAGAGGCGTCAAACTTTGGCGTCTTTTGAAGGAGTTAGGGACGTTCAGCGGCCGGCGGCACGAACGCGCGGCTTTTCGGTTGCGAGCGTCTTGACCTTTTCGAGAAGCTCGCGGCGGTCCACAATGTAGTAATAACGGACGGAAGCTTCGCCACCGCTCAGGTGTTCCAGCATCTGTTCCAGCGCATCGCTGGGATTGTCCGCCTGAACACCGATGGAGCGCAAATATCCCGAATGGCGGAGCCTGCGCCACAGCTCGGGCAGCGTGAAGCGGCGCTCCAACGTCAAGCCGCCGGCGAGCTGAGAGCGGCTCACCAGATATTGGACCAGCAACAGCTCGTCGAACAGCATGGGCGCAAGGTACAGACGATCGCCGTCCACTTCCCAAGCTTTGGCCGCTTCCTGCTCGGGCCCCAGGCGACGCGAGCGGCGGATGGCGTGAACTGCCGCAAATTCCGCTGGCCAGTTCACCTTGGGCTCTTTGCGGCTCAAGTAATGCAGCGAGACGTCGCGCAGCCACCTGGGGTCGTCCAGGTCCAGATGATCGCTGATCTTTTCCAGCCACTCGAAAAACGCTTGCTGCTGCGTGGCCTTCTGCTCCAGCACTACGAACTGATCGTCAGCCTTGGGCAGCGACTTCACTAAGTTGCGCCGTAGAACATCGGTGGCTTTGCCGCTTTCGATGCGATGGGTCTCGATGCGGGCATGCCATTTAGCCGGCGACCCACAGTAGGGGCAAGGCTGCTTGTCCTGAGCGGCGAAGAATGGGCGCGCGGCTTCGGCGGAAGTGAGCTCTTCGAAAGACGGCGAGTAGCGTTTCATTTCAGAGAGCGCGGTTTTGGGCGCAAGGTTCATGGCACGCGTGAAGATCTGCCAGACGCAGGCGACGCACAGAGATCGCTCGGTCCAGGTGACGGATTCGGGAGGAAACGCGGACAGGTCTACGCGGAAGACGGCGGGCTTTGACGCCTTTGCTGGCGTTTTCTTGGCCAGTATTTTCTTGGCCGGTGTTTTCTTTGCCAACATTTTCTTGGCCACAACCTTCTTGGCCGGTTTCCCAATACGCTTGCGCGTTGGAGTACCCATGCTCCATGTTTACCAGAACTGGAGCCTGCCGTATGCTAACGACATGGCGATGACGGGCGAAAGGCAACCCAGGCGAGTTCAGTATCGCGTGGGACTGGGAATTACCGTGAGCCTGGTGGTTGCCGGCGCGGTGGCTCTGGTTGCGTGGGCCAGCCTGGCCAATACGCGCGGGGCGATTCTCGAACTGACCGACCAACAAGTCCGGGACCTTCTGGCCGGTCTGGACACCCGGGTTCGCGATCATTTGCAGAGCGCCGTTACGGCCGTCGAACTGAGCGAGAATTTGATGAACAATGCAGTCCTCGGAGGCGATCCCAACTCGCTCGCTCGCCACTTTACCGAGGTGCTGCGTACCAATCCGACGTTTGCGTGGGCCAGCTACAGCGATGCGCTGGGCAATTTCATGGGCGCCTACCGCGATCCCGACGCTGCACTGCACGTGAGTGAAACGACGCCGAAGGCGGCCGGCGCGTGGGAACGTCACTACGAACAGATCGCGAACGATTATGATCCGCGAGATGAAGAGTTCTATAAGGCTGCGGAGCACACCCGGAATCCGGTATGGATCGGCCCGGTCATCTTTTATGACGAAGGGCTCCCGGGAATCACGTGCGCGAAGGCGCGATGGTCTCAGGACGGGCAGTTGCTTGGCGTCCTGACGGTCGATTTCAATCTTAACTTCCTTTCGGATTTTATCGGCCAACTGCGTTTCGGAAAGCACGGCAAGGTATTCATGTTCGATCAAGACCGGCACGTGATCGCCTTCCCCGGCCTGCGCCTGATCGAGAATGCGGGGCACGGGACAGAGGGCAAGCTGCTGACGGAAGGGGACGTGTCCGATCCGGTATTTCAGGCGTTCATCGCGCGGCGGACTTCTCCTGGGGAGGAACAGTTCACTGTCCTCCAAGCGGGCGAGCGTTACGTGGCCGGATACCGGCGCTTGGAAGTGCCAGGTGGTCCTACATGGTTTCTGGGCGCTTACGCTCCTGAGTCGGATTTCTTGGGAGTGCTGGGGCGGAACGAGCGGGAAGCGTTGGCTATCGCGGTGGTTGCGCTGTGCGCCGGATTGCTCCTCACTATGATCCTGGCGCGGCGAATCTCGGTACCACTGACGCGGCTGGCGTCGGAAATGGAGGAAGTGGGCGATTTTCAATTGAAGGTTCGGCCGCCAATGAGGACCATCTTCAAGGAAGTGGCGACGATGGACGAATCGCTGCTGCATATGAAGGGCAGCTTGCGGTCGTTTTCTTACTACGTGCCTCGGGACCTGGTGCGCGCCATGCTGGTGTCTGGACAGGAAGCTACGCTCAAAGGGCAGACGCGCGAGATGTCCGTCTATTTTTCCGACATTGCAGGCATGACATCGATCGCGGAGGCCATGGCGCCGGATGACCTGGTCGAGTTGCTGAGCCGTTATTTCGATGAGATGACCCGGGTGGTTGCAACGCACGGCGGAACGGTGGACAAATTCATCGGCGACGCGATCATGGCTTTTTGGGGAGCGCCGGTTACGACGGCCGATCACGCGGCGCGAGCGTGTGAAACCGCGCTGCTATCGCAACGCAAGCTGGCCGAGCTGAGATCCGCCGGCGATGTGCCCAGGCTCGCGAATATTCACGTACGCATCGGCATCGCCACGGGAAACGTGCTGGTTGGCAACGTCGGCTCGCCTGACCGATTCAACTACACAGTGATGGGAGATACAGTGAATCTGGCTTCACGCCTGGAAGGTTTGAACAAGCTGTACGGCACCCAGATATTGATTAGCGATCTGGCGTACCAGGGAGCCCGCGAGCATATCGTGGCGCGGCCGGTGGGGATGGTGCAGGTGAAGGGAAAGCGCCAATGCGTGGAGGTTTGGGAACCGCTGTGTCTCGCGTCCGAGGACGACGCCCGAGCTCGCGAGTTAGCGCACCTGTTCGCGGAAGGCTTGGCAGCGTTCGTGGCACGAGACTTCCGCGGCGCCGCCGAACAATACAAAGCCGCCTTGCGCTTGAGGCCGGAAGACCATCCATCGGCGGTGCTGCTGGAGCGTTGCCGCGAATTCCTTGGCGCACCGCCGCCCGAGGAGTGGAACGGAGTGTACGTCGCGACGGAGAAGTAAAGATATACTGAGGTTCTCGCCATGAAAACGGAAGCGCGGGTCAACGTCTCGGAAGTCGTAGGCAACAGCAATTTCGGCGGTTTTCAATTAGGGCTGTGCATCCTGTGCGGCCTCTGTCTGATCATGGATGGCTTCGACGTGCAGGCCATGGGCTACGTGGCGCCGGTGATCCTGAAGGAATGGCATGTTCCGAATGCGCAGTTCGGACCGGTATTCGGCGCGGGGCTGTTCGGCATTTTGGTGGGATCGTTGTTCTTCAGCATGCTGGCTGACAAAATTGGACGACGCCCGGTGCTGATTAGCGTGACGTTGTGCTTCTCGGTGCTGACGTTTCTCACGTCGCTGGCGGGGAACGTGCAGCAGATGCTCGTGATCCGATTCATCGCCGGGATGGCGCTGGGCGCGATCATGCCGAACGCGGTGGCATTGGTTGGAGAGTATAGCCCGCGCAAACTGCGCGTCACCATCATGATGATCGTGGGCAACGGGTTCACGGCGGGCGCGGCTTTCGGCGGCTTCATCGCAGCCTGGCTGATTCCCCGCTTTGGTTGGCGCTCGGTTTTTTACGCTGGATCCGTGGCGCCGCTGGTGATCGCCGTGATCATGATTTTTGCGTTGCCGGAGTCCTTGCAGTTCCTGGTGCTGCATCGCAAGCATCTCGACAAAGCCGCGGGCTGGTTGAAGAGAATCGATCCGTCAGCATCCGGCGATGCCGATCAATATTTTGTCGAAGAGCGGAAACGAAAGGGCGTTCCCTGGATTCATTTGTTCCACGAAGGCCGCGGCATTGGAACCATTTTGCTGTGGATCATCAATTTCATGAATCTGCTGAACCTCTATTTCTTAGCGAGCTGGCTGCCGACGGTGGCGAACCAGGCCGGATATGGCATCCGAACCTCCGTTCTGGTGGGGACGATGGAGCAACTCGCCGGGATGATCGGTGGTTTCACCCTGGGTTTGTTCGTGCAACGCTGGGGATTCGTGCGAGTGCTCACCACTTGTTTCACCGTGGGCTGCATCAATATCGCGCTGATTGGACAGCCGGGCATATCGCTAGCGATGTTGTTTACCGTGGTGTTCCTGGCTGGATTCGGCGTGGTGGGAGGACAGACTGCGGTAAACGCATTGTCCGCGACTTACTATCCGACCGATTTGCGAGCGACTGGAATCGGCGCGGGATTGGGCATCGGGCGAATTGGCGCGATCATCGGTCCAGTGGTGGGCGGCGTTCTAATGAGCCGGCATTTGCCTTCGCAGAAGCTGTTCCTGGTCGCCGCGGTGCCGGCGTTGGTATCAGCCGTCGTGATGGTAGGGATGCACTGGGTATTGAAAGCGCAGAAACAACCGGTGCCCGCGACCACAGCGGCTGCGCCTGTTATTTAATGCTGCGCCTAGTTATTTAATGTGGTGCTCTTCCACTTCTTTGTTGTTCTCGGTGCAGACGTACTCCATGATCTCTTCGCTCTTCGGCATTAAAGCCCAGGTCCGGACATTGGTGAAGGGCTTGGTGTACATCTTGGGATCGGTCACCGTCACTTCGTAACCCAGGTGTGTGGCGTCGATGCGATGGAAGCGCTCTACTACATGCAAATCCTCACTCACCGGATGCCCCGCGGTATCGAGCAGCATTTTTGGAGTGGCGAAGAAGGGACCCACCGTGTCGACCACCAGCGTATCGCCTTCCCAGTGACCCGTCGAATGTCCGTACCACATAGTCTCCTTGGCTTCATCGGCGGTGGGATGCGGGCGTCCATCCAGGTAGACGACATGGAAAGCGAACATCGACTCGTGCAGAAATATGATCTCCTTGGGAGTTTGCACGATCTCGGTTGGAACGGGAGCGTTCATAGACCGCGTGTAGCCCATGGGATTGCAATGCCCCGTGGTGTCGTAGCGAGTGGGGTCGTAGTTCTTGCTCCAATTGGCCGCCCATTCCGTCATGGGAAGCGGGCCGTCGGCCTTCTGCGAACAGCCCTTCACTTCGGCTCCGCAGGCATCGTTGCGTCCATCCTTGCTCATGTCGATGACGAACGGATGATCCCACAGGCCGCTCAGGTCGGGCTTGCCGTCAGCCGTGCGCGGAATCGGCGAAGCAGTTTGAGAGATGGCGGGAATCGATAAAAGCGGTAGGGCGAGCGCGGCGACTAAGCTTAGGTTGAGCATGACCGGCGGACTCATTCTAATTGGCTGAAAAGCGGCAAGTCAAGCGAACTTGCCTTGGCGGGAGCAGGATAGGTCACCCGCTGGCCCTCCACCTTGGCGAAGGGCGTCATAGCGTGCGGCTGGGACTTGGCGGCGCTCAGAATCTCCAGTACCGGAATGCCACGCGCGGTCAGGGTATCGGCAATCAGCGAACGGTGGCATCGCCAGGGAACGGCCTCGGCGCACATGATGGCGGTAGGAGCCTGGGAGGCGAGTTCCATCAGATGACGCAGGTTTTCGGCGAACTCCGGGGTCTGCATGTAGTCCGCGTAGCCTCGAAAGGATGCATTTCGCCATCCGGTATTCATCGAATCCTTGCGAGGATGCCGCAAGCCCCCAAGTCCCGGCAGATGGCGATACTCGATGCCCGCGGTCTGGAGGCTGGCTGCCAGGGTATCCCTATTGAACTGTGGATTGTGGCGCGATTTAGGAATGGTTCGCACATCCACTAGCCTGGCGATAGCATGGGCCTTCAAAATGCGGATGAATTCCTCTATGGGATGGGTGGAGTGGCCGATAGTACTGACCGTCATGAAGAAGACCACGCCATCACGGTCATGGCCCAGTACCATATTGTCGTACTGAGCCGCGCGCGTCAGCAAGCGGCCGCCAGGCCCTTGCTCCCAGACCCTGCGCGAATTATGTAAGGTCCGTGAATGCGAGTCTGTGAATGCACTCAATAGAAAATTTCTTCTTTACGGCCATTCAGACCGCAAATATACTGAATGTGACCTTTTCCTGTCGCGGTTGGATGGGAGTTCGTCAAAACAACGGAGTCCGTTTGCCTCCGAAGACGCGCTCATCGGCTTGAGCGCTTCCACCAGCCTTCAAAAGTAAAGACGCATTGAATGGCCACCAATTTCTTCGATGAATGAACCCCGGTTTGAACACTTAGTCTTCGCGGGAAACGGGATGTCCGGTGTGGCCTGCGTGGAAGAACTCATCAAGAGCGGGCAGACCTTCGACATCACTATTTTTGGCGACGAGCCGCACGGCAATTATGACCGGGCCTTGCTCTCCAGCGTGCTGGCAGGCGAGCGTGACGCGGATAGCATCACTTTAAATGACATCGAATGGTACCAGGAACATGGCATCCGTACTCGACTTGGCATCCGAGTGGAGGAGATTGACCGCCTGAATCGGGCTGTTCGCAGCAGCGATGGCGATTGGACCAGTTACGACAGACTGGTTCTGGCCACGGGATCGAGCCCCCAGATTCCACCAATGGATGGTCTGGATAAAGCGGGCGTCTTTGTTTTTGGAACACTGGACGACGCGCGGAGGCTGGCTGAAGCGGCGGGGCCGGGCGTTCGGGCGGTGGTGATCGGCGGATGGCTGGCGGCGGAAGCTGCGCGGGGGCTGCGGAAACGAGGTTGCGAGGTAGTGATCGTCGAACCGGGTGACTCGTCCGATCTGCAACTGGAATCGGTAATCGGGGATCGGCGAGTGGAAGCGGTGCGCTTCACCAGTGGCGAAGAGTTCGGAGCGGATCTGGTGGTGATCGCAACCAATCTGACGCCGAACGCGACGCTGGCGCAGAGCGCTGGCCTGCGGGTGAATCACGGAATTGTGGTGGACGATCAAATGGAGACTTCCGACCGGCATATTTTTGCTGTCGGAGGATGCACGGAGCATAACGGCCAGACCTTCGATTCTTTCCCGCCGCTGCTGGAGCAAGCCAAGATTCTGGCCGCGAATCTGGCGGGCGCATTTCAAGAACTGACGGTATCGCCTCGCCACCAGCGGGCTGAGTAAACAATCACCCCGGCGGCCAGCCATCCTAGCGCATAATCCGGTTGCGCGCCCCAGCTCATCAAGGACGAATGCATCAGGCCAAACCAGGAGAATGCAGCGGCGACCAGACACCAGGTGGCCGCGCGGTGGAAACGCCGGTCGATCAGTTCGCTGATCACCGAAGTTACCACCAAAACCAGAAACAGAAATCCATTGCCCAGCCCTAAGACCGAGGACCAGTAAATGGACCGGTTGAGCGCGGCTTCGACGGCCGGGTTCGCCGCGGAGAGCCTGAGCGCGGGCAGCGCCGAGTTCACGGCGGTGGCCACTACCGCGCCGGCGGGAAGAACGAAGCCGAGTAATACCGCGCCCAGGTATTTTTGATCCACGCGGCGCAACGTCGCCATGCCAACGCCAATAGAGACGTAGGCAATGATGGCTGCGAGAATCGGCCAGGGGAACAATTGAGCTACGAAAATGGTGAGCCCGCTCATCACGATGGCGAGGAACGCCAGCGGCGTCCAGAATGCGTAGCTGACACGTGCGCCCCTGGCCTTGTAGGGCGGGTGCATGGCGTAGATCACGGGTGCGATCACGCTTCCCGCGAGACCACAGACTAGCGTTCCCAGGCCGTCGCACGCCAGTATGGCGCGAACGTCATAGTCGTCACCTGCAGCGGCGGCCCCGGCCACCGAGGCAATGTCCTGCAGCACTTGATAAATCGCGATGGGGGCGATCACCGAAAGATACGGCAGCGCCAACGTCATGGCGCGCAGAGGCTGGGGCGTGATGGCGAAGGGAAGCTGGAACGAGAGGCCGGACCAGGTGGGCCGCACATATCCGATGATGAGCGCCACCACAAGCGGAATCATCCAGGCCGCAAGGAAGGGCGGAATGCGCCAGCGAGTGATCGGAATGTTGGCCAGGACGCTGGTAAAGATGATGGCGAGTGCGATCAAACCAACCAGCGGCTGATCGAAGACGCGCTGCAGCAGAACTAGAGCGAGGTAACTGTACATGGCTGCTCCGAACACCGTCATGGCAGCCGGAGCGGGAATGAATCGGCGGAAAACCTGAGCGAATGGCGCCGCTAGGAGTTTGATGATCCCGGTCCAGACTACCGCCGCCGCGCCGACTTCCCAAGCGCGATTGGCATCGTGCGTTTCCAGATACACCGGAAGCATGATGGAGAGCGTGTAGGCGATGATGGCGGGAACGTTGTTGCCGTAAACGTGCGCGGTGACATCGGTACGGCCTTGGCTCTTGGCCAGGCGCGTGGCAAGAAAGACCAGCCCGAGCGAACCGATGAGAAACCCGAGCGCATAGCCGGGAAGCAAATGGGAGACGCTGAACCCGGCCGAGATTCCAACCGGCAGCAAGAGAAAAACCGGGATCACCATCTGCGCCAGATTGAAGCCGACCTGCGCGATGGTGGTGTCCAGATCGCCTCGGCTGAGCGCCCACCAGCTTGCCATGACAGGTTAGATTTTAAATGACTCGAGCGATTCGGGCGCGAACAAATCAACCGGCGTGAGCAACCGTTTCGCCAGGCCCTGTTCGTGGGAATAGCGAAGAAAGGTCTGGAGCACGTGAAGGTTGGGTTCGAGGCCATATGGCCAGAAGTGGCGGCCCATCAGCTTTTCGGTATCCTCCACGTGTTGCACCAGCCAGGGAAGCATGGCTTTGAGCGCTCCCATTTCGTGCAGATCTTCGTAGGTATCGCGCTGCGCGAGCGTGAATGCCTTCGACAGCGATTGTGCCACCCAGCGATGCTTTTCGTAAACATCGCGGCGAATGACGACGACGTGCATGATCGGAAAGATCTTGGTCTTCAGATAATAGTCGCGCTCGACGGTTTGATAGTTCTCAAACAGCCGGCGCACGTTGCCGGAACCATTGTTGAACGTCGACGGGGCTCGCGCAGTGTAAAGCGCATCGATTTCGCCGGAATCGATCATCTGCGAAAGAGTCTTGGTGACGGGGATCGGCTCCACGCGAAAATCGGCCGGCAGCGAAAGAGCAATCTTCTCCGGGCGGCCGGGCTGCTCTTCGCCGCCAGTGAAATAGGAAGGGCTGTTGACGGGCACTCCGTATTCGTCGCTCAAGATGCCGCGGATCCAAACGGGCGCGGTCATTTGATACTCGGGACTGCCAACGCGCTTGCCGATCAAATCCTTGGGCTCGCGAATTCCGCTGCCGGCATGAACATAAATGCAGGAGTGCCGGAACATGCGCGAGGGAAAGACCGGGATGGCGATGAAGGGCGGATTTTCGCGAAACAACGACAGCGTGTATGACGACAGCGACATCTCGGCGACATCGAACTCCTGATGCCGCAGCATGCGAAAGAAGGTCTCTTCGACGGGAAGGTTGAGATAGTTGAGATGGACGCCGTCCACGCTCACGCGGCCTTCGAGCAACGCGCGCGTTCGATCGTAATTCCAGCAGGCCAGAGTGAGGGGGAGCTTCGGCACGGTGCGGGCCCGGGCTATTCGTAGAACTCCGGCGACTTCTTCAGCTTGGCGTTGGCGGCGTAGTCGTGCTCGATCCAGAGTTGCGCACCCGATGTCTTGAGGAATTCTTCGATCTTCGCGCGGCTGGCGAGCGACTGCTCTTTGTTGTATTCGAAATTCGGCACGTGATCGGTGTTGCGCTCTTCGTTGTAATGATACAGATCGCCCGCGACCAGCACAGGCCCGGTCTTGGGGAGTTTCAAAAACAGAACCTGGTGCCCCGGCGTGTGTCCCGGTGTCTGTTTGATGATCACCGTCCCGTCGCCAAAAACATCGTAATCCGATGTGGCCGGAAGGATCTTAGTCTTACTGAGCTTGAGTGCGGCGAAATTTTTCTCTGCCCGCACCGGCGCGGGCTTATCGGAAAACATGATGTCGCGTTCGGCTTGCGCCACCAGCCACGTGGATCCGGCGAACATGTTGGCGTTCGCGGTGTGATCGATATGGTAGTGCGAAAACGCGAGGTACTTAATGTCCTGCGGCTCATAGCCCAGGGCCTCCAGCTGCGGTTTGAGAGGCTTCGCCACTTCAATGAACCCTTGCACCACGGGAGCGCCGTCGGCCTTGAAGTCGCTATCGGGAACCACGCCGACGTCCCACATCATGGTGCCTTTGGGGTGCGCAACGAGGAAACAGGGCACCGACATCTTCAGTTCCGCGACATGATCGAACCCAAAGGATTTCGCATCCGCCGGTTTCAAGACGCCGCAATCGAATATGTAGAGGCGCAGCGATTTGGGCGGCTTGGGCGCGTGATGTGCGGCCCCGTTCTGCGCGGCCAGCGGCGCTGCGGCAAGCGCGGCCATTACGACGATTTGTTTCCAAGACATAGCTCTGAAACTATATCCTATTGCTGGCTAGGCGGTGCGCCGTGCCCTGGAAATTCGCCTGCAAAAGATGCGTCAGCGTGTGGACGCAATGCAGTTTGCCGTTCTCGACACGGAAGAGGTGGGAGTCGGGTGCTCCACTGCCGCCTGGGGCTGAGCCGGCGGCTGCATGTGGAACAGTACATGTTCGATGTGGCGGGACTCGTTGAGGCGCGTCAGACGTTCGGCGAATGCTTCCACTTGGTCTTTTGAAAAAACGAAGCCATGATCGGCGGGCTGCCAGGGAAGTCCTTTATGTTTGTGGAGTTCGAGGAGAGCGGCGGCGTCTTTCAGCTCGCGGCGTTGGCGTTCTGCGCGGTCGGATTGGATTTCGCGGAGTTGCTCCAAGGCTTTTTGGAACTGGCGGGAGAGCCGTTGGCCGTGCATGCCGAGGGTGGCGAGGGAGCGGTGGGCGTCAACGATGTCGAAATCGATTCTCGCCTGATCGTTTGGTGGGTTGGCGGCGCGGTCAAGGAGGGCGGCTTCGAGTTGGGGGATGCGGTTGATGCGCCAGGCAGTGTCGGCGAGTTCCTGAGTGAGATGCGTCTCGGTGGGGGTGGCGGGTTGGTATTCGTCGAAAAACTTGCCGCAGTGGCGCTGGTAGTGGGCGGGGTCCTCGGTGGCGACGACGGGGGAGCGGCTGGTGAGGCCGTGGCTGAGGGCATTCTGGGAAGAACGCTGTTTACCGGCGGCGGTGCGGGGGCCGGTGGAGAGTAGCGCGTTGGCACGGTTGGCGCGAGTGCGAGCGGCTGGGGTTAGGGGCAGGGGGTTAGGGATTGGGGTGGGAATCGGATTTGTCATATTGGAAACCTCCAATGTGGTTTTGGCATGAGCGGGTGCCGATTCTGTGCGCCGGGTGTTGGATGTCATTGGGTGGGAGGGGAAGATCGATGAGGGAGTGGCGTGATTGCGAGGGACCGGCGTTCGCGAACATTAGCGGAACTGAGCGCGATTCCCGTTCCTAATCCGCGCCACAAGGCCGATATTCCATGTGTAATCAGCGGCTTGCGGGCTGCCTCATCCCGAATCGCGGCTTTAACTTCAGCAGTTGTCCGCAGGATTTCTTCACTCCTTGAGACTCGATGGTGAACCGAGGGCTTGCCTCTATGTGCCGCCTGTATGATTGAAGAGAAGGTCATTACCTATAGCGATGGCAAACGGGCTCAGGGCTTATTACAAACGGCTGATGTATCAAGTCCTGTCAGACTGCAAGAGCCATCTTGTCAGAACTGCTACTGCGGTTGTCATCGCGCTTGGAGCTGCTTATTTGCAGGCTCAGTACCTCGCGTTTCCTGGCACGCAGGCCTGGCAGCGCGCCGCGACCACGGTCGTCGTTACGGTTCTAGTCTTTGTGGTGTACGTCCTTTACTACGCCGTCCGCGCCCCGTGGAAGCTGGACACTGTTCGCCAAGAAGAGATGACAGCGGCTAGGCTCGAAGTTGAAAATCTAAGAAAAGAGCATGCTCTTATCAGCGGAACGCCCCCCGCGCTCGACGTGACAATCCAAGAGATCTACATACAGCCACGGCTCAGCCGCGATTATTCGCACATCGCCAAATGGATCGAAGACAACAGCATCGGCGACCAGGAATTCGCGCTGATTAAGCAGTACATCGACAAGTGCCAGACTTTACAGCTATCAAACTACGAACGTGTGCTGGCCGATCTCGTTGTGCACTGCGACGTGTTCCTGCACGTCAGAGTCACGTCACCGCATCCCGAACCCATCGTCGTGAAGGACTACCGGCTCGATTCGTCATTCCACGGGCCGCCCAATCAGACAGTCTGGCATACGGGTAGCTTTCTCAGGAGATGGGGTTTGGTCACCCAGATCAAGCCCCTCGGAAATGGGCAGAGTAAACACTCGGGACGCAGAGTGTCGGAACTTCCTTTGGAATTTAAGACAAGAGGAGTAGCTGTTGATGGCTGGCTCAACTTCATGGTCCTTCACGTCCATTACACGGAACTTCCCAATACGAATTTCAGGGTGACTTTCTTGGGAAACGATTGGGCGACGAGCGCTGACATTACGGGGGACAAGAATGCGTTTTGCGGGTCGTCGAAGTTCGATGAGATCCCGGAAGAGACTACGGGCGCTCGTTCTTGAGAATCTCGGGTATCTGGACGGATTGGGAACGGTAGGTCCCATCGCATCGGTGATGCAGGGTTCCTGTCCGCGCGATCAGCGGAACAGAGCGCGTTTCTCCCGTTCCTAATCCGGCTAAGCCACTCACCTAACCGTCCTCGTGTTCGTAACGACAGATACAGCGGAGCTCATCGGCATTGGATAATCCCTCTTTCCAGAAATCGACACCACAACAACGGGGACCTGCCATAATGCAACAGTGCCGACTCCCCCAGAAATAGAGCCGCTTTGGGCGACGCTTTATGACGAAGTCGTCAGTCTCCATGCCTACTGGATTATCTTTGAGCAACTATTCGGAAAATCCAGAGTACGCTACGAACTCCTCTATGCTAGCGCGAGAAATCTCTTTCTAGTAGTTGAAGACGGGATTGGCACTGACATTCAACTAACACTCGCGAAGCTGTCCGACCCGCCCGCGATGGGAGGCTACCAGAACGCAACCCTGTCGCGTTTGCTCGAAGATGTCGCCCGTACTAAGGGCAACGATCCCCTGGTATCAAGAATCGAGTCTTATCTGGCAGAGTTCAGGGCAGCCTGTGGACCAATTCGCGATCGTCGGAATCGCCTAATCGCACACAGCGATCTTTCCACAGTCCTCAAGGACGGTAGTCGTCCGGCGCCGCCTGCACCGACCATCCAAGAAATAGAAGTCGCACTCTTAGCGCTCCGGAATTTTATGAATACGATCGCGCGAGTATTTGGCGAAACAGAGACGGCGTTTGAACATTTCCTCTCGCGCGAAGATGGCGATGATCTGGTGCACCTTCTGAAGATGGGCCAGCGCTACAACAGACTGCAAGAATCCGGAGGCATTCCGTGGAATGACCTGGAGCAGTCTGAGTACCGAGACGCTTAGCTGTCCGGCAACTTGCGACGCCAGGCATGCTTACCGTAGACATCACCAAGAGTTGCAACGATCGAGACTGGGAAGACATACACGGTATTGAAATCCGAACCGATCACAAGTCGTTGCTCTGATATTTCGTTCGAATCAGCATAACGAACAATCCGCGTTGCGAGCCAAGGTAGGGCAGGGTTAATGACGATGTGACCGTCATGATCCCTTGTCTGACCGGAGGACGGATCGAGATCCTGAGAGTGAACATCAAGAACAGCTGAATCGTCCGACCACCAGTGGGGTTTTGAAGACACCTTGGTCAGCCCTGCTCCCGGTATCGGTGTGGCGTCCATTGTTCGGCCGTGGATGTTGTACGCTACCCATGTGCCCACCAGTCGGCCGGCAATCCGATAGGCCCGATATCGTGCCCGCAGGTCCCAATAGTGGTTCGCCAGAATGCTCGCAACGAAGCCGAGCAACACACCGCCCCAAAAAGTCATCCGTCTCAGTCTAACCCGAGGGCCAGAGCAACTCCTTCTGCCTTAGATAACGCGTGTTTTCAGTCGGCGAGCCGGAGCATATCTACGGATGCCTACTTCTCGCTCTCTCTTTTGCGTTGACTTTCGGCTACGTGTCGCCGTGTACCAGGATCGCTTTCCAGGTCGCCGCCTTGATCCGCGTCATGTCACTTTGTAGGTGGCTCTTCAAGAGGAAAGGCTTCGCTTGATACATCACGGCATAGAAGCGGGTCCAGTCCTTCGATCCCTTATATCCCCCGTGTCCTCTACCACGCCCGTGAAAGACGCGATCGCCTGTTGTTTCGTGTGCGCGAGCTTGAACTCGATCGCGGCGCCGACGCTGGCGATCCCGCAATCCGGAACGAAGTTCTTGAGGGTGCCGCCGATCGGCGGGTTCTTTCTAAAATCGGGAAAGCAGACGCTGAGGTAATCGTTCATGACCTCCTGCAAATCCATCTCGGTGACGAGCGCTTTCTGCCGTCGATGGACCAACCCCGGGGCGTCGTTGAGGATGGTTTCCAGGCGAGCGAGCGTCCAGGATTGCTCGCTCGTAATCTCCTCGCTGATCGTCATGCGCAGTGAGCGAACGAGCCGCTCGACATACGTGTGGGCTGGGCTCTCTGAGTTCCGGAATTCCTTATGGTCGTTCGTGTACCGCAGTCCATCTTTGTTCTTCTTGAACCGCTCCCACGCGGCGATCAGGTCCGCGCGCGCCTTGGGCATGGCCGCGCCTCCGAGAACCACCAGCAGGCTGTCGCGCAACTGCTCCAGATAATCTGCCATTGCATCGCGCGGGTATTCGTATGTGCCCCCCTCGTCGTTACCGTATCCGGCATCTCCGAACACTTCCCGCTCTACTTGCCACAGCGCCCTCTTGGCTGTGCGCTGCAACGTTTCGAGACTGCCGACTGCGCTCCGAATCACTGCGGAATCCATGGTCTACTCCAGGGGACAATCATAACCTTTCGGCCCGGTTCTAACGGTCTCGAGCGGATAACGCCCCACGCGCCAAAAAGCCTCCAGCCCTGGGACAAACCGCGTTCTGAGCATTAATCCTGACAAGTCGGCTTGTCGTCGGCGATCCGCGTTGCCGTGCCAGGGCCGGTGCTGAGGTGCGGCCAGTAGGCTAGTGGAGCCCTGACGCAGAGAAATCACGCCTCCAGGCGATAGCGCGTCTCCGCGCGTCGATAAAGCGGACGCCAGACCAGTCTGTTCACCGATACCACCAAGGTCGCCATCACGATGGTGGACAAAAGAAGCAACGCGAAATTTCCGGCGTCGGTCGCCGCGCTGATCTCGGCGCCCAGACCAAACGTAGACAGCACTTGTCCTTTGAAATGGAAGTATTCGGCGACGATGCTGGCGTTCCAGGCACCGCCGGACGCGGTGACCAAGCCGGTGATGAGGTACGGGAAGATGGCGGGAAGAATCACGGTGCGCCAGCGATCCACGCGGCTGAAACGGAAAATGTCGGCAACTTCGCGAAACTCCGAAGGGATGGCAATGGCGCCCGCGATCACGTTAAACAGGATGTACCATTGCGTTCCGAGCAGCATCAGCAGAATGGACCCGGTGTTGAGACCGCCGCCGAGACTGACCAGGCCTAGCAACAGCACCGGAAAGAGAGCCGTGGCTGGAACCGAGGCCGCAACCTGCGCAATGGGCTGCGCGATTCGCGCCAGGCGCGGATTGAAACCGATGGCGACGCCCGCCGGAATGGTCCAGGCCGACGCGATTACCAGGGCTGCCAGCACTCGCAGGAAAGTTGCACCCGCGCTCTCCAGCGTAATGAGAACTTCGTCACGCGTGATTCCTTTGAGCAACAGAATGCCCTGGAAAACTCCGTGCAGGATCAGCAGCAGAGCAATGATACCGCCTAGAACGACGAACGCCTTTCGCCAGTTGGACGGCAGGGTATCGGTTTCCGGCTCCGCTCGCGCGGAGGACACGTACATGCGCTCCATGAGAGGCGTGGTAATGCCCGCGCGCAAGCGGCCCAATAGCGGCGATTTGCGAAGCAGGTTGAGGACGGCCGAAGAGTGCGTGCTGGAACTGTCTACTTGCTCGAGCTTGAACTTTTCAGACCATGCGATCGCAGGGCGCCAGACCAGCTGATCGATGAGAATGACCACGCCGATCATGGCGATGATGCCCCAGGTGATCGCGGTGCTGTCGCCCGCGCTGGCGGCCGATTGCAGATAGGAGCCGAGGCCGGGCAACCGAAAATCGCGCTTGCCGAGCACGAACATTTCGCAGGCCATCAGGAAAAACCAGCCTCCGGCGACGGAGACCATGGAGTTCCACACCAAGCCGATAACGCCCTGCGGCAATTCCAGTTGCAAAAAGCGCTGGACGCGGCCGAAGCGGTAGACGCGCGATGCTTCCATCAACTCGCGCGGGAGCGACTTGAGCGACGCGTAAAAACTGAAGGCCATATTCCAGACCTGGCCGGTGAAAATGAGCAGGATGGATCCGAACTCGACGCCTAACTGCCGCGATGGAAACAGCGAAACCATGGCCAGCATCACGCCGGGGAGAAAACTGAGAACGGGAATGGATTGCAGGATGTCGAGCACCGCGAGCATAGGCCCTTCCACGCGCTTGTTGTAAGCGGCGAAATACCCATAGCCGATTGCGAAAACCAGGCTGAGCAGATAGGCCACGATCATGCGCACCAGAGAGTAGAACGCGTAGCGAGGAATGGCCCAGGGCGAAAGCGAGATCTCGACCGCCGCCACGGGAGCGCTGAACCAATAGCGCGCCACGGCGACCACCGCGTAGATCAAAGCGAACAAGCACGCGAAGACTATCGCGTCCATGAAGAAGTTCCAAGTGCGATCCCGAATCAGGGAGCGCGACAGACCCGACGGAGACGTCACGTTTCGGTCCCCACTTCCACGTTTTCCGGCTGGCTGGGCTGCTCCTCGGGAATGAAGAACCGTTTGCGTTCTGAATCGTGATCGAACAACTCGGCGTAGCGGCCCCAGTTGATGGCGGTCTCGAGCTGGCGGACAGTCTCCTCTTCGGTGAAGTGCTCGTCCAGAATATCGTGGAAGAAATCGTCGGGAAGAGTGTGGTCAGACTTGGATTCCAACCCACTCTTGATCTGCTTTAAGAGCGCGACATTTTCGAGCGCGGCATTGCGGAAAAGTTCCTTCTGACGCAGGATGGCTGCGTTGGCAAACTCGAGACCAGCCGGCGTGATCTCGACGTCGCCTTCGCTGACCTTCACAAACCCCAGCAGAGCCGCCGCTTCCACGATGGGCAAAAGATCGTCGATCTCGAAAGATAGATAATCGGCCATGCGGTAAACATCTTCGCGGCCATTGTGATCGGCGAGGATCTCGAGGAAGCCCGCAATACCGCCGGTACGGGCGTGCGGGAGCATCGGATATTTGGCGGTGGAGTTTGAGCCCGCGGCAGGGCCCGACAGGGTAAGGGCAGGATCGCCATCCGGCTTGGTGAGCACCTGGTAGATGTAATCGACGATCTTGGTAAAGCGGGGATGCTTACGGTCGCGCGGGCGTGGAAGATCGACATGAAAATCGGTGCGGATTCTCCCGGGATTCTTGCCGAGGACCACAATGCGATCGCCCAGCAGAACCGCCTCCTCAATGTTGTGCGTAACGATGAACACGGCGCGGGTGGGCATTTTCTTGTCCTCCCACAGCTCCAGCAGTTCGCTGCGAAGGTTCTCGGCGGTCAAAACATCCAGCGCCGAGAATGGTTCATCCATGAACAACACTTCGGGTTCCACCACCAGCGCGCGCGCGAAGCCCACGCGTTGTTTCATGCCGCCCGACAACTCTTTTGGATAGGCGCTCTCGAAGCCGTCCAAGCCCACCGAGTCGAGCATCTTGACGCTGCGGGTAGCGCGCTCGTCCGGCGCAACGCCCCGGGCTTTCAACGGCGCTTCCACGTTTTCCAAAACAGTGAGCCAGGGAAACAGCGCGAAACTTTGGAAAACGATGGACACGTTCTCGCACGGTCCGTTGACGGGAGAGCCGTGCCAGAGCACCTGGCCGGCCGAGGCTTGAGAAAGGCCGGTGAGAATTCGGAGCAGCGTGGATTTGCCCGAGCCCGACGGCCCGAGCAGCGTCAGAATCTCGCCCGGATATACAGCCAGATCCAGGGGCGCGATGACTTGGATCCGGTTGTCACTCGGCTGGTCGTAGAACTTTTCGACTTGTCGTGCTTCAATCAGCGGCTCCGGCACGCTGCCATTATCGCAACCGAGCCAGGTTACACCAAGTCATGAAATCGTAACCAAGTCCGAAAATGCCATCCTGTCCACCGAGTGCGATATCTTAAAGGTTCCCCAAATTCCTGATTCAGGAGCTTCCATGACCTCTTCCGAAGTTCTCGAGTACGCGAAAAAGAATGGACTCAAGCAACTCGATCTGCGGTTCTGCGACATTCCCGGCCTGCAACACCACGTGTCGTACCCGATTACGGAACTCTCCGCGGATTCATTCCAGGAAGGATTTGGGATGGACGGATCGAGCATCCGGGGATGGGCCGCCATCAATGAAAGCGACATGCTGCTGATTCCGGATGCGAGCAGCGCCTTCACCGATCCTTTTTATGAGATTCCTACGCTGGTGATGACCTGCGATGTGATCGACCCGATCACGCGGCAAAGCTATAATCGCGATCCGCGCTGGATCGCGCGCAAAGCCGAGATGTACATGAAGAACACCGGCATCGGCGACACCGCTTATTTTGGCGCGGAAGCTGAGTTTTTTATTTTCGACAACGTCCGCTTCGATCAAAATCAGCACTCGGGCTTTTACTTCATCGACGCCGAGGAGGGTCGCTGGAATTCGGGACGGGAGACCAACAACCTGGGTTACCGGCCGCGCTACAAAGAAGGCTATTTTCCGGTGCCGCCGACGGATCATTACCAGATGCTGCGCTCCCAAATGGTGGAGACGATGATCCAATGCGGGTTGAACATCGAATGCCATCACCACGAAGTGGCCACCGGCGGACAGTGCGAAATCGACCAGCGGTTCGACACACTGGTGAAGTCGGCGGACAACATGCTGGTGTACAAGTACGTGATCCGCAACACCGCGAACCTGCACGGCAAGACAGTGACGTTCATGCCGAAACCATTGTTCGCCGACAACGGCAGCGGAATGCACACGCATCAGAGCATCTGGAGCGCTGGTAAGCCGCTCTTCGCGGGCGACGGCTATGCGGGTTTGAGCCAGATGGGGCTGAACTACATCGGCGGTCTGTTGAAGCACGCCCGAGCTCTTTCGGCCATCATCGCGCCCACTACCAACAGCTACAAGCGGCTGGTGCCGGGCTACGAAGCGCCGGTGAATCTGGCGTATTCACGCCGCAATCGGTCGGCCGCATGCCGCATCCCGATGTATTCGTCCAGCCCGAAGGCCAAGCGCGTGGAATTTCGCCCGCCCGATGCGGCGTCGAATCCGTACCTGGCTTTCGCGGCGATGCTCATGGCGGGACTGGACGGCGTGCTGAACAAATTGGATCCCGGCGAGCCGCTCGACAAGGACATCTACGACCTGTCGCCGGAAGAAATGGAGAGCGTGCCCTCCATGCCATCGTCGCTCGAAGAGGCGCTGGATTGCCTGGCAGAAGATCACGAGTTCCTGCTCAAGGGCGACGTCTTCAGCGACGATCTGATCGAGACCTACATCGATTACAAGCGCAAGAACGAAGCGGACGCGATTCGTTTGCGGCCGCATCCCTACGAGTTCGCCTTGTATTACGACATTTAGTTTTTCAATCCGCGTGCAAGCTTAGTTCACTGCTACGGTGATGGCCTGGCCCGTGTTGCTACTGGAGCCGATGGTCAAGACTACGGGTTGCGGGCCGGCGCTCAGGTTGGACGGCAGAGTCGCGTTGATTTGTATCAAGCCGCAAACCTCCTCTGGCGCTTCACCCGCGTAGGTGATGTTGGGCGATGGCTGGCCACCGATGGTAACCGACACAGCAGCTACCGGCTTAGGAAATGGAGCCGTTGCGCCGGTGATGCATCCGGTGGCGCCGGGTGGCACCAGTTGACCCTCGCCGGTGGCATAAATCGAAATGATGCTGCCGGGCGCAGCCGGGTTGTTGCTTCCATTGACGGTCGCGTCCTGATTGAGGATGGCTCCTTGACCGCTGCCATTCTGACTCAAAGTGAATATGGCGGGAGCGACCGCGACGACGGGCACGGTGAAGGCCGCCGACGTCGTGCCGTTGTTGGATACCACCACCGGCACGCTCGTTTGCCCCGCTACTTCGTAGGGCACAATGGCGTTGATCTGGCCTGGTGCGACGAAGATCAGGGGCGTGGGCACATTATTGAACGTGACCGTGACGCCGGCTAGCGTGGTCCCAACAGTGTTACTTGCGGTGGGCGTCCAGGGCGTTCCGCCGGCAGGCGCGGCCGGCCCAATGCCATTGCCGAAGATGCTCACAATTTCTCCCGGCGAAACCGCGTTTGGCTGAAGGCTCGCGCCGTTAGCGATGCTGAGCACTACAGGCGTTCCGGTGGGGCTCACCAGCAGAGTCACTTGAACGCTTTGTATCGCGCCTGTGCCGGATGAGACTTGCACCGCTCCGGTATAAGTTCCGGCGGCGAGGGTGCTAGAGACCGCGGCGTCGACGGACAACGTGATGGTTGCCGGAGTGCTTGGGCTGGATTGTGTCACCGTCAGGAAATTTCCTCCCGTGCTGGGAACGAAAGAAGCGGTGAATGGAACGCTGGCCCCGGCCGCGCTGCTGGTCACCTGGATGGTCTGCGCGCCCGGAATCGACATGGATCCAGCCTGGACGTTGAATGACGCGCTGCTGGCGGAGAGACCGATCGCGGACGTCGCGGAGGTGACGTTGAGCGTCACTGGAATATAAAGCGGACTGGCTCCCGCTCCCGGAACGATCACAGTTACCACTCCCGAGTAAGTCCCTGGAGTGAGCGCGGATCCATTGGCCGTGACAGTTACAGTGTTTCCGGAGGTCGTGGCGGAAAGCCAGCCGGCGCCACTTAGTTGCGTGGCGACAGCGCCGATGGTGATTCCGCTGGGCACGCCCGTAATCTGGACGGATTGACTGTCGGGCGCTGCGCCCCCCGTGGCCTGCGTAAAGGTGAGGTTGGCCGGCGCCGCTCCCGCCGTTGATCCGACGATGGTGAGCGTAACGGGAATGGTCTGCGGCGGAACAGTGGGCGCGCTGCTCGACACGGTGATTGAGCCGCTATAAACGCCGATACCCAGATTCGCGGGATTGATCATCACCTGAAGATTACTGGGAGTGTTACCGGAGTTGGGAGTCAACGACAACCACGTCAAGCCCGCCGGATTGGTGAAAGCCGCGGCGGTAAACGCGAGCGCACCACTGCTACTGGTAACCGAGACCGTCTGCGTTGTGGCGGCCGATCCGGCGAGAACAGTCAGGTTGATTGCGGACTGGCCAACGCTGAGCAAGGGACTGCCGCTGACGTTCAAGGTCACCGGAATCACTAGCGGCGCGGCGGTTGATCCAGGCACGGTGAGGGTAACGTTGCCGCTACAAACCTGCGGCGCGATGCTTTGCGAATTCACCGACACCACCACCTGATTCTGTGAACCGAATGTGCTTCCGGTAGCAGGCGTAGCCTTCAAGAATCCGGAGCAACTGGTGGTGCTAACGGCCACTTGATAATTCAACGGCGCGCCGCTGCTGGTGACTGTGACGGTCTGGTTGGGTGGCGCGGCCTGTCCGACCTGATAGTTGAAGCTCAACGTTGGCACGCTCCCAATGAGACTGGGGTTACTGGTGACGGTGAGCGTGATAGGGAACGTCTGCGGTGAATTGCCGGCTCCCGACGCGGTTAGAGTTACCGTCTCGAGGTAAGTTCCGGGGCCCAGAGTCTGCAGCGCAGTTGGGCTGATGGTAAGCGTCAAGGATAGAGGAGTGGCCCCGGTAGCCGGAGTTACTTCCAGGAAGTTGGGACCGCCACTACTGGGCGCGGCGCTGGCTGCAATGCTCAGGCCCGGCGTAGAACTGGGGATCTGTACGCTTTGAGGCGCGGGAGCCGAACCGCCGATCTGGTAAGTGAACGTTGGACCGCTAGTGGGCGCCTGGATGAGAGGCAGCGTGCTCACCAGCAAACTTACCGGCACCGATACATTGGGGTTCGAGGCGCCAGGCGCGGCAATGTTGATTTGCCCCGCGCATTGTCCAGCAGCTAAACCGGACGTGTTCACTTGCACGCTCAAAGTGCTGGGCGTGGCCCCGCTGCTCTGATTCAGCACGATCCAGTTTCCGCAGCTGGTTGGTTCGAAGGTTGCGGTGAAAGGCACATTGGCGCCCGTACTGCTGCTCAGCGTGAGCGTCTCAGCCGTTGGCGCGGACGTTCCTAGCTGGTAGCCAAACGAAAGGCTGGCGGGGCTTACATCGAGAGCAGGAACTCCCTGAATAGTCACCAGCACCGGAATACTAATGCCGTTGGTTCCTGGAGCGTTGATCGCGACGGCGGCATTAAAGGTGCCGGGACTGGCGACCAATGGCACCGGATTCACGGTCACCAACAAGTCGCCCGGCAAGCTGCCGGCGGCGGTGCTTACGCTCAGCCAGGAAATCCCGTTACTGGTAATCGGCGTGGCGGTGAAGTTCGTGACGGTGGAGCTGGAACTGGACAGCGAAACGGTCTGCGATGCGGCCACCGTACTGCCATTGGCGAAGACGAAGCTGAGCGAGTTGGGATTGGACGAAATAGGACTCGCCCCGCCCGTCGAATTCGTGTTGAGCGTCACCGGCACGGATAAAGTTGTGGTCCCGGATTGGACGAATTGATAAAGCCGACGTCAACGCCAGTGGTGGTGGGTGCGCCTGCGCCGATGGAGACGGTAACAATCAAAGGAGTGGTGCCGGATTGAGGGGTTACGGTAAGCCAATTGGTATCGGAGCGAGGCGTGATGGTGACGTTCGCGGTTCCGCTGGCCGAAGAGAGCAACATCGTCTGGGACAGCGGGGCCACACCCGTCTGGGTGTTAAACGTTAGCTGCTGTGGCGTAGCAACCACCGTATTGGTCTGCGCGTTTGCCGTGTCCAAACAACACAGTGCTGTGGCAATTAGTCCGAGGGAGCGCAAAAGGTAATCGAGTTTTTTCACGACTTACTCCAAAGATGAGGGATTTACTCCGGAAAGTGACGCGCAGCTCTGCGAGACGCGGTCGCATGGCTGCACGGATATGGGACCGTTGCCGATGCCATCAGGTTTCATGAAAACGTGCAGGCTGTAACCGTGACTCCTAATCTTGGTAGCTGCTAACATCCGTCTTAAGGAACCTTAAGTTATATGCCGAAAGTTTCTATTCGAGATTTGGATCTCAAGGGCAAAACGGTTTTCATTCGAGCGGACTTTAATGTCCCACTCGCGCCCGGGGGACAGGAGATTACCAGCGACAAACGAGTGCGTGCGTCGCTTCCCAGTATTCAGTACGCACTCGACCATGGCGCGGGTTTGATTCTGGCAAGCCACTTAGGCCGCCCCAAGGGCAAGCCCAATCCGGAGATGAGCCTCAAGCCGGTTTCGATTCGGTTGGCGCAATTGCTCGGGCGTCCCGTGAAAATGGCGCCGGATTGCGTGGGGCCAGAGGTGGAAAAGATGCGGCCGGCTCCGGGCGAAGTGCTGCTTCTCGAAAACTTGCGTTTTCATGCCGAGGAGGAGAAAAACGATCCAGGGTTTTCAAAACAACTCGCAGCGCTGTGCGACGTCTATGTGAACGACGCATTCGGATCGGCGCACCGGGCGCATGCGTCCACGGTGGGCATGATTCCGTTTGTGAAAGGGGCGGCTTCGGGGCTTTTGATGGACAAGGAGTTGGAGTACCTCACCAAAGCCACCAGGCATCCGGAGCGGCCCTGCGTCGCGATTCTGGGAGGGGCGAAGGTTTCCGACAAGATCGAAGTAATTGAAAATCTGATGAAGGTTGTGGATCAGTTACTCATCGGCGGTGCGATGGCTTACACATTTTTGAAAGCGCAGGGTAAGCCGGTGGGTAAGTCGCTAGTGGAGGACGACAAAGTGGATCTGGCGAAGGAGCTGCTCGCGCGTTCGGGCGGCAAGATCCTGCTTCCGTTGGATCATATCGTAGTGGGTGAATTGAAAGCGGGCGCTCCATTCGAAGTGGTTCCGAATGTTCCGGAAGGAAAGATGGGAGTGGATATCGGACCTGCGACGGTGGACGCTTTCTCCGCGGTGATTGCGAAAGCGAAGACCATCATCTGGAACGGACCCATGGGAGTTTTCGAGAAGCCGCCCTTCGATCGCGGAACGGTGGCGTTGGCGAAAGCGGTCGCTGCGTCGGGCGCTGTTTCCGTGGTGGGCGGCGGCGACTCGGAGAAGGCGATTAAGTCGGCGGGGGTGTCAGACAAGATTTCTCACATCTCCACTGGCGGTGGCGCGTCATTGGAGTTTCTGGCCGGGATCGAGTTACCGGGCGTTGTTGCTCTGCCGGAGAAGTAGGTCCTTGATAATTGCTGGCGCGAGGTCGCGCTGGTCGGGTGGCAGGCGCACGCGCAACATTAGCAAATTGGGATTTTTTCCTTCGAGGATCGCAACGCCGTCGATCGGATCGTCATTAGCTTTCAACCGACTCATTGTGCCAAGACCTTCCGAGCGGGACGGCGTTTGAAACTGGACAAGGCGGTCTGTTAGAACGATCAAGTTATCTTTCGGGTAAGGAACAAACGCATACTCGCTGGCTGGTTGGTCAAACGTCTCCATTACGCGTTGTACAAAGGCCTTGTGGCCCGGGAAGACGCGCGCGATCACTTGAGCAACTGCGAATCTCCCCGAGGTTCCTCCATCGATATGGTCGACCTGAATCACAGACCCGGCCATCCCGCCAGAGAATGCGTCTTGCAATTCGGTCGGCCGGGGGGCGACGAACAAGCTAGAACCGGACGATCCGTAAACTCCAAAACAATACCAACCACGTGGAGCTAACACGCCCGATCCGATCGAGGCTTGATAATACGCGAGCTTCCGCGCCAAACTTGCCTCTATCCGTACTACCTGATCAGTTCCTTTCGGCGCATCTTGAGGACCAAGTTGACCGTCCGATTCGCATCCCGCGAAGGGAACGCGAACCGTCTGCGCAAACAGTCCCGAGGCAAAAAGGATTAGAACAGCAGCGCTATTCCGCAAATCACACCGCCCACAACCGCCCAGGTCGATAATAGCGAATGATCGATCAAAAAACCCGCCAGCGCCGGCGCCGCGATCGCCGAAATCGAGTTGAGCGATTGGGTCAGGCCCAGAATCACGCCTTGCTCGGACCGTCCTGCCTTCTGCGTGATCAGGCTGGTTACCGTGGGGCGAACGATTCCCGTTCCCGACGATGCCACTGCCACCGAAATCAGCAACAGCGGAATGGAGTGCGTGAAGCCGAGCGCCACCAGCCCAACCAATCCGAAGAAGAATCCGGCCCGCGCTAGATTTGTTTCTCCCAATGCTTTTACCAGGCGTCCAATCAGCCCGCCCTGCAAAATCACACCGAGCAGGCCAAGAAATGCATAAACGTAGCCCACCTGCTGCACTCCGAAAGCCTCACCGTGCCAGGTGTAACGTCTCTCAGCGAAGAGCGCAAACCCCGACATGAACATCGAGAAAGCAAATGTGAACGCGAAGAATTGCCACAACAACGGCCCCAGGCCCGGCTGGCGAAAATAGCGGACGTAGTTTCCCCAATCGAGTAATGTGAATTTACGCGGAGTGGCGTGGTCGGCCGCGGGCGGAGTAACCGCGGGTAACAGAAAGTAAGTGCACACAATGCTGGTAGCAGAAAGTCCGGCCGCCACTAAAATCGGGTACTGATAACCGAATTTCGACAGAAAACCGGAGAGGCCGGGACCGATCAGGAATCCCATGCCAAAGGCGATTCCAATCAGCGCGAACGATTTTGCGCGATCCTCCGGCTTGGTCACATCGGAGATGTAAGCCTGCGCCAGCGACAAATTGCCGGCCGTGAGTCCGTCGATGGCGCGCGAAAGGAAGATCAGCCATAGCGCGTTGGCGTAGGCCAGAATCAGGAAGCCGATGAAGGTACCCACCTGGCTCACCAGCAGCAAGGGACGGCGGCCCATGTGGTCCGATAAGCGGCCGAGCATCGGCCCCGCGATGAGCTGGCAGAAAGCGTAGAGAGAAACCAGCAATCCTACAACGGCCGGCGAAGCGCCATAATGCTCGGCATAAAACGGGAGCAGGGGCAGAATGATGGTGAGCCCGAGTACGTCGACGGAGACGATCAGGAATATCGGAAGCAGCGGAGATTTGCGCAAGAGAAGAAAGTACGATGGTAACAGATGGCCGATCAACTCTTTCTTTCTTATTGGCTGCGGAATTACAGCGACTCGACGATGCTGCGGAACTACGAAAAACTGCTGCGGCTGTTTCCGTTCTCGCTGCTGGCCCAGCAGGCCACCACGTTCAAGATTATGGCCGTGGACCCGAGCGAGCCGGTGGTGGCGGAGATTCCCTATTCTCCGCCCGTCCCGATCGAGGCGGTGCTGGCCGTGGCCAAGGACTTCCAGAACGCCGACGCCAGCTATCGCCTGGAAACGTGGTGGGACTTGTGGCAGTTTGACGTCGACTGGAAGCTCGCTCCGGCGCGCGTGGCGCTATGCTGCTTTGGTCCGGAGTTTAATCAGAGCCCCAGCGGCCTGGATCGCGCGCCCGATGCCCAGCCGGCATCGGTGATTGCGTTTCCGAATCCCAACGAAGACGCCGCCATCGGCTGCGCGCTCGAAATCGAATTCGGTATCGACGCCAATTTTCTTCCGCAACCGGACTTGCCGGATAGCCCGCGCATGATTGAATCGAACATCAAGAGTCTGCTCAAACTGGTGCACGATCTGGACGACGCGCTGCCCGTGGAAACGCGCCGGCTGTGGTCAGAATCGGGAGAGAATTTCGCGGAGAAACTGCATCAGGCGCTCACCGCGGTGGCGGAATAGCACCCGGCCGTTCCTGGAGCAAATTCTGCACTGCTTCGGCCAGCATTTTGGGCACGAAGGGCTTCTGCAGGAACGCCACTTGCTGCTGCAATGAATCTGGAAGATTCTCGATAAAGTACGGCGAACCGCTGCAGACCAGGACGCGCAGGTCCGGCCGGATTTCGAGCATGCGGGTGAGCAGCGTGTCGCCCGGCATATCCGGCATGCCAAGATCGGCGATCACCATGCCGTAGCGATCGGGGCCCGGCTTCGAAATTTCGCAGCGCGTCGAACGATCTCAGGTGCGTTTCCACCTCGAATCCGAGCCGCTGCAGATACTTCTCGATCAACTGCAACAGCGGGGGTTCATCCTCCACCAGCAGGATCTTGATGGCAGAACCGTTCAGCACGCCATTGCTCGCCAAGTTGTTGCTCACCACGTCACCGATGACGTTTCCCCCAAGCCAAATACGACGCCCAGGCTCACGCGGTTGGAATCCATCTCCAAGAATGCATCTCCTGTATGTGTAATGGCGATAATCATAGCGTACATCGAGCGAAGTAGCACCCGTCAACTTATAAAACACCTGAATTCCGCCCTGCAGATTCGCGTACTTTCCCAGAGCTTGTCCTAGCGCGGAGAGTTGGCTGTAACCGGCTTGCGCACGCACTACAAGGCTCCGCGCCACCAGGTAGGAGTACGCGACGGCTCCCGAGGTTTGCCGGGAGGTCAGATAAAGGCCGTTGCCCGGTGTGACGCCATTCGAGTAGTCGAACGTTAGTGACGCGCTTTTGAAGCGGCGAGTCAATCGGACTTCGCCCACGGGAAGGTAGACCACGTTGCTGAATGTCACGATGGCGTCGCTTTCGCCGGTGAGCGCGACAATGGCTGGATCGAGCGGAACCACGGTCAGGCCGAGCGTATACACCCGGACGCCTCCGGCCAGGGTGCTGAGATCCCATTCCCGAGTGAGCGCGATCGAATAACCGAGCGCAACGGTTTCCAGGCGTGAATCGCCGAACGCGCGCTGAAATCGAAGTACGTATTGTCGTAAACGGCCGAAATCGTTTGCCGGCGCGTCAGCCGGTAAGCCACGCTCGCTCGCGCATTGTAGCCGTTCAACCCAGCGAGCAAGAGGGACTCCCTTCGAACCACAAACCCATCGCCGCCGAAATCGAACGACAAGCGCGGCGTAAAGCGCCAGGTCAGGTCCACGCGCGACTGCATATAGTTCGTTCGGTTGTCGAACAAATCGTCGGTCGGAAGACCGATGCGATCCAGACTCGCGAGCGAGAAGTAGGCGAATGCTCCGTTCGCAAGCGTCGTACTGCCCAGCGTGCTCTTGATATCCAGAATGAGATGCCGCGAGAGCGCTTCACTGTAGTTGACTTGCAGAAACTGGTCCAGGCCATCAAAGGCCGGCGCGTTGGCGTACTGCCGGTAGGAACCTCGATACTCGACACTCAGCTTGCCGCGGCGCCAGCGGTGTGCGGCGTTCGCTCCGAAATTGGCTTCCTCACCGTAGCTGGCCAGCGCGTTCACTTGTTTTCCCTGCACCACAGCCGGCGCGATGAGTCCGGAATCATACACGCCGATGATCTGCGCGTAGAGCCCGAATGCGTTCATGGCGCCCTTTGTCGCTGGCGAGAGATTGCTGCCACGGCTGAGGATGGAGGGTCCGTCGTACGCGGATACTTGCGGATCGGGCGCGACCGGAACGGCCGGAGTCTCCGCGGCCGGGAATGGGCCGGAGAAATCGTACAGGCCGAACGCGGTCTGCCGGCTCAGTACGGACGGAGCTTCGTAAGTTGGTTCCTGCTGCTCCCGCGCGCCAGGATCAGGCTGGTCCTGCGCCGGAGCGAAGCCGGCTGCCAGCAAAGCCAGGAAGAGGATTCTGGAGGCCAGCCTGCTCGTTCCTTGATTGCAGACTCAAGTCTGACGCGCGGCCCGCTGAGTGTCAAGCGCCAGCGGCCTCGGTATCATCGGCCTATGCGATTTCACACCGAGTATCTGAAGTTCCAGACCAAGCAGCACCGGCAATACATCAACATCACACCGGAAGTGGATACCGCGCTTAAGAAAAGCGGGATTCGCGAAGGAATGATCCTGGTTTCGGCCATGCACATTACTGCCGGCGTCTGGGTGAACGACGCCGAAGACGGGCTGCTGGCCGACATCGACGAATGGCTGGAGAAACTGGCGCCTTTCCGCGAGAATTACCGTCATCACCGCACGGGCGAAACCAATGGCGATTCCCACTTGAAAAGCTTGATGGTGCATCATCAGGTGATTGTTCCGGTGACCGAGGGCGGGCTCGATTTTGGCCCCTGGCAGCAGGTTTATTATGCCGAATTCGACGGACAACGTCCGAAACGCGTCATCATTAAGGTAATGGGCGAGTAAGCGCTGAAAGGAACTTCCCCCGGAGGGCATGTGTCTAATAGGAGTGTTATGCGACGATACCTTCCTCTAATGGCTCTCTTCCTCTCTACAGCTTTGGCGGCTGACCTTCCGATCCGAGAGGTGATTCTATACAAGAGCGGCGTCGGCTATTTTGAGCGCGGTGGCAGGCTGGGGCCGGGCGAATCCGCGCGGCTGGATTTCAAGGCCTCGGACATGAACGATGTGCTGAAGTCGCTGACCATCTCCGGCCAGAACGGCGCCAAGGTTACCGGCTTGCGCTACGATTCGAGTGAACCGCTGAGCCAGAAGCTCGCTGATTTTCCCTTTAAGATCGATGGCCAAGCGTCGCTCGCGCTGTTTCTGGATCAGATGAAAGGCGCCAGGGTGGAGTTGAAGTACGGGGCCGACACGATTAGCGGCACGGTGGTCAGCGGGCGCGTAGTCAAGGCCGACGACAAGCAGCCGGAGCGGGAGCAACTGGTGGCGCTGCTCGATTCGGGCGAGCTGAGAACGCTCGACCTGGCGGCTTCGAGTTCCATCCGGTTCGCCGATGCGAAGCTCGAGGCTCAGCTCCGCGATTACCTGACCGTCGTGAATCAATCCCGCTCCAGCGACAAGCGCAGCATCTACATTGACTCATCCGATGCCAAAGAGCGCCAGGTGGACGCCAGCTACATGATCCCAGCGCCGGTCTGGAAATCCAGCTATCGGCTGATCTTCAATGAAAAAGGCGACCCGACGCTAGAGGGCTGGGCCATCATCGACAACACCAGCGGAGAAGATTGGACCAACGTTCGGCTGGCCGTGGTGTCGGGACGCCCGGTATCTTTCATTAGCAATCTGTATGAGCCGAAGTACGTGACCAGGCAAACGGTGGAACTGCCTGAGGATCGAGCGGCGAACGTGGTTGTATATAACGGAGCGGTACAAGCTCAACTCGGATCGGGTAACGCGCCGGCGCCGAAGGCCATGCGGATAGGCGGTGTAATCGGAGGCGTCGCTGGGGGCGCCCCTGGAGGGGCCCCGTTCCCCCAAGCTCAATTCGATGCTGGCAATTTGCGGTCTGAGATGCTGAGCGATGTGGCGGTGAACGTTGCGTCCGGCGATGTGGGCGAGCTTTTCGAATACCGCTTCTCCACGCCGGTCACGGTGAAAAAGGATGAGTCCACGATGTTGCCATTCCTGCAACAGCCGATCGGCGCGCGGAAGCTGCTGATCTATTCGGAGAATTATGGCGAGCATCCGATGAACGCGGCCGAATTGAACAACTCCACTGCGAAGACGCTGGATGGCGGGCCAATCACCGTCTTCGATGCAGCCAGCTACGCCGGCGAAGCCCTAATGACGACGCTCAAAGCGGGCGACAAGCGTTTGATCAGTTACTCCGTCGATCTGGGCACGCGCGTCAGCACGCTGATTGATCTCAGCCGCGAATTGGTGCGCGAGATTCATGTCAATCGAGGCACGCTAACGGCTCGGCTAGCCCTGGATGAGACCAAGACCTACACGGTTCGCAACGTGGATCAAAAGACCAAGACCTTGATCATTGAGCATCCCGTCAGGCCAGGCTACAAGCTGATGACTCTCAAGCCCGCCGAGACCACCACCAACGCCTATCGGTTTGAAGTGAAGCTGGCGGCGGACGGTAGCGAAAAGTTTCCCGTGGCGGAAGAACGCGTGTACGAAACTACAACATCCGTCTCTAGCCTGACTCCGGATGTATTGCTCGCTTATGTGCAAAACAAGGCCCTGTCGGAGGCCGCTCGGAGCCAGCTCCAGCAGGTGTTGGACACGAAGCGGCAAATTGCCGATCTCGACAACCAGGTCCATCAGCTCGAAAGCGACATCAGCGGCATCGTGAGCGATCAGACTCGCATCCGGCAAAACATGCAGAGCCTGAACCAGGTGAGCGGACAGCAGGATCAGGTTCAAAAATATGCACGTCAACTGGCCAGTCAGGAGAGTGCACTGGCGAGCTCGCGTGACCGGGCCAACGATCTCAAGAAACAGAAGGCGGCCGATGAATCCAGGCTAGACGCGCTGATTGAAAAGTTGGATTTCTGAGGGCTACCAAAGATGATAGTAGCCGTCGCGGCGTGCGAGCTCGACGGGAAGGCCAAACAGCTCGGTGAGCCGCTCCGTCGTCAGAAGCTCGCTCTTAGCACCGTCGGCAAAGACGCGGCCCTGCCGCAACAGGATCACGCGATCCATTTCCGGAAGGATGTCGGGAAGGTGATGCGTCACCATCAGGATGCCGGTGCCGGCCTGCGCCAGTTTTCGCAGGATATCCCGGAGCTCAAGAGCGGCCCGAAAATCGAGGCTATTGCTCGGTTCGTCCAGCAATAGGGCCAGCGGATCGTGCACCAAGGCGCGGCCGATCAGCAGCCGGTGCCCTTCGCCGGATGACATTTCGGTCATCTGGCGATCGGCCAGATGCGGCACTTCCAGGAGCTCCAGCACCTGGTTGGTTTTTTTGATCATCTGGGCGGTGACCTCGTGATACGGCTGAAGGCCGATACTGCTGAAGAAACCGGAGAGCACCATCTCGCGGCCGGTGATTTCGCGCGTGCAGCGGCGCATCAATTCATTCGAAACGATGCCCAGGAGCGGCCGCAGCTCGAATACGTTCCAGGTATCGCGCCCCAGGATGGAGAGCGACGAATCGGGAAGTCCCAGCGGATAGCATTCGCGCGTGATGGTCTTGATCAACGTCGATTTGCCGCAACCGTTCGGTCCCAGAATCGCGACGTGCTCGCCGGCTCCGATACTGAGCGTGATGTCGTGGAGCACTTTGGTACTGCCGAGCATCACGGAAACGCGGTGAAAGGCCAAAAGAGCAGGGGTATCGGGGTTGGGCTTTAATTGATGATTCACGGTTCGAGAGTATACTAGCAGAGATGCGAAAAAGCATTGTAATTGTCCTGCCCCTGGTATTTCGCTCGCTTGCGTTCGGGCAATTAGACTCGAATTCCATCACGGTCAGCGCGTCGAATAACACTAGTCTGCAGCCTGATCAGGCGGTTTTCACGGTAATTGTGCAGTCCGGCCTGACAACAGGTCTGGACGATGTGGTCAACGCCTTAGCGGGAACGGGAATCACGGCTGCCAATTTCTCCAGCGTCAGCACTCAGATCAACTACAGTGTCGCCGCGTTGAGCACCTCACTTCAGTGGGCATTCAGCCTCACTGCGCCACTGGCGAACACCAAGGGCACGGTCGCGAGCTTGACCACCTTCGAGCAGAATATCGCGAAGGCGAACAATGGCCTGGCCCTCTCGTTCAGCATCGTTGGGACGCAGGTTTCCCAGCAATTGGCGCAATCACAGACCTGCTCGTTCCCAGCATTGATCACTTCCGCAACCACGCAGGCGCAGAGCCTGGCCGCCGCCGGCGGAGTTACACTGGGCTCCATTCTCGCGCTTTCAAGTTCAACTTCAAATTATGTTTCGAGTCCTTATGCGGCTCTTCCGACCTGCGCGATCACAGTAAAGTTTAATGTCACTCGCAATTAGACCGATGCGAAGACTCTTACTCCCGATCCTGCTGCTAGGGGCCGCGCCGGCTTTCGGACAGATTGAATCACACACCGTCACCATTTCGGCCACCCGCTCCATGGTTCTCGAACCCGATCAGATTGTGCTTGAGTTGACGGTCAGTTCCAATCCCTCCGCCACGTTGGATCAGATCGTCGGCGCGCTATCGGGTCTCGGAGTCACCGATGCAAACCTCACAGGAACCTACAGCTCTAATCCGCCAACGTTGTCGTGGAATTTCTCATTCACCGCGCCCCTGGCGAACCTGACAGCCACCATCGGATCAATCACAAAAATCGAGGAAAGCATCGCGCAGAATAACAGCGGACTGACGCTGACGTTTTACATCAGTGGGACGCAAGTATCCCAGCAACTACAGCAGGCGCAAACGTGTCCCAACTCCGATTTGATTTCCGACGCATCGGCGCAGGCGCAGAAGTTGGCAGCTGCGGCGGGAATGACGCTGGGACCGGTACTCAGGCTCTCGAATGCACCCTCATCCCAGCGACCCCAGTCCCAGCCTGCTCTCGTCCCAGCAAACGTGGAGTTATCGGGCATCATTGGCGCTTACTTCATCCTTCAGAGCCCGCTGACGCCCCCTCCATCGCCTCTGACATGCTCGCTGTCAGTCCAATTTCAATTGCTTCCTTAGTCATCAAGCTTCGGGCAAGGGGCAGAACGCGCCCGCCGAGAACCCCTCCGCCAGAATCCCAAACGTTCGGTTGAACCGCGCGCGATAGTTCTCCCACGCGATAGCGGTGGCAAGCTCCACCAATTGCGGCTCGCTGAATTCAGCGCGCAGATCGGCGAAGAGCTGGTCATCCACAGACGCCGGCGTCCTGGTTAATGCGACGGTGAGCTTCAACGCCAGCTTTTCGCTCGAATGGAACGCGATGCTCCTCTCAAAACACGCCAGATCGTGCAACTGCTCTTCCGTGATTCCGGCCTTTCTGCCCACGGCAGAGTGGATGTCGATTCAAAACGGGCACCCCACCAGCGTGGCCACCTTCAGTTGCACCAGTTCCTTGAGCACCGGTGAAATTGTTCGCGCGGAGGCGCACACCGAATCCATCCACGTGGTCGCCAGCAACGTCGGTGTATGATGAGCAGCCAGCGTTTTCGATTTGGACACTCGCCCGAGGCGCTTCTGCAACGCCCGATAAAGAAGCCTGGTGATCCATCCCGCTTGGGATCCCGTAACGCCGATCGCTCGTTCCATGCCCTCAGGATAGAATGTCTGAGCATGGCAAATGACCTAATGATGGAAGCCCTGGCGATTCGAACCGTAGTGGACAACTGGGTGCTGTGGCGCGATGCCGGCGAGTGGGAACGCTTTCGGATCGTGTGGCACGAAGACGGCTACATGATGGCCACCTGGTTCCAGGGAACGGCGGACGAATTCATTCGCGTCAGCAAGGAAGGCTTCGAGCGCGGCGTCAACATTCTGCACTTTCAAGGCGCATTCACGGCGGACATCGAAGGCGCGCGGGCCATTTCGCAGACCAAGATGACGATCAATCAGCGGGCATTGGTGCATGACGTTCTCTGCGACGTGGTCTGCACCGGGCGATTTTACGATTTCTTCGAGAAGCGCAACAATCGGTGGGGTATCGTCCTCAGGCAGCCGATTTACGAAAAAGATCGCATGGATCCGGTGGATCCGGGAAAGCTGCTGCCGCTCGATCAGGAATTGTTAAAGCGTTTTCCAGAGGGTTATCGCCACCTGGCGTACTTGCAGAGCAACATCGGCTATAAGGTGAAGACCGATATGCCAGGATTGAAAGGCCCCGCAGTGGAAGCGCTGTACGCGCGCGGAAAGCGCTGGCTGGCGGGCGGCGCTATCGAGCGACCCTAGGGTAAGGTGAAAACAATCAGCGACTGATTGTTGCCTTTGCCGGGCCCCGCCGAAACGATAGCCACGTACTGTTTGCCGTTCTTGCCTTGATACGTGATCGGGTTTGCGGTGGCGGAGTATTCCAGCTGGGCAGTCCACAACTCCTGGCCGGTCTTCGAATCGAAGGCGCGGAAGCGGGCATCGCTGGTTGCACCGATGAACACCAAACCGCCGGCGGTTGCGATGGGACCGGCAAACGCGCCAGAACGTCCCGTGTTGCGCTTCCCGGCCGGCAGAAAATCGGTGACGCCGAGCGGCACCTGCCACGCGATGTCGCCGGTATTGGCGTTCACCGCAAACAATCGCTCCCAGGGCGGTTTGATACAGGGCAAGTTGCCCAGGGCCTTGCCTTCGGCGTCCTTATAAGGCGCCGAGAAGCTGAAGAAGCCCGGACGCATCACGTAAGGCAGCGCCCCTTCTTCCTTGGCTTTCGGATTATTCCGCAGCCAGCCGGTTCCAGGACTGTCTTGAGAATTTACGAAGACGTAGCCGGTTTCCGGATCGGCCGATGCCCCGCCCCAATTGGTGCCGCCAGTGGGCCCCGGAAGACTGATGGTTTCGTGCGGCGGCGTGCCTTCCCCTTGGTAAGCCCACGGCGCAAACGGTCCCGCGTCCTGAAATCCGTGTTTGTCCCAAATTTCCTGGCAAGCTTTGGCATGCTCGGCCGAGGTGTCATCCGCAGTCACAAGATCCGCGCGAGAAATGCTCACGCGCGCGAGCGGGGATGGTTTCAACGGAAACGGCTGGGTGGCGGCGTACCATTCGCCCGGAACGTTGCCCTGCGCCACCGGCCGCTCCTCCACACCGAACACAGGTTTACCAGTCAGGCGATCCAGGATGAACATGTAGCCGGATTTGCCGGTCTGCACCAGCGCGGGAATCTTCTTGCCGTCTTTGACGATGTCGATCAATACCGGATCGGGCGGCAGATCGTAATCCCAAAGCTCGTGATGTACGGTTTGAAAATACCACTTGAGCTTGCCCGTCTGATAGTCCAGCGCGACCACGGAATTCGCGAAGAGGTTATTGCCCTTGCGATCGCCGCCGTAGTAATTCGCGGCTGGGCCGCCCATCGGCATGTAAACGATGCCGCGCTTCTCGTCCACGGTGATCGCGTAAGACCACATATTATTGCCGGAGCGCTTCCAGTTGCCCTCTTTCCAATCGTCGTGGCCCACTTCGCCGGGAAGCGGAACGGCGTGGAAGTCCCACAACTTCTTGCCGGTGCGCACATCGTAAGCGCGCGAATCGCCCGGCATTCCGCCAGGTAATTCGTCCTGCTGATGCAGATGCTCTTCGCCGGGTCCAAACATATTCATGCCCACCAGAATCACGTTCTTGTAAATGGTGGGGACGCCGGCAAACGGGACGTCCATGATCAGTTCGCCTTCGTTGCCGAAGCCGGGGTCGATCTTGCCGCTCTGCGCGTTCAGGGCCACCATCTTGTGGCCTGTGAGGAAAAGAATGCGCGCCGGATTTTGTTTGTCGCCGGGCCAGTACGACACGCCGCGCTGCGACGCCATGCCGGTCTTCAATTCGTAGCGCCAAACCTCGGCGCCCGTATCGGGATCGAGCGCGACGACGCGATTGCCCGCCGCCAGATACATCACGCCGTTGACGACGATAGGCGTCACCTCGTTCAGGGTGCCCGCCGCGGGACTGTTCGCGTCCGGCCGCAGTTTGTAGACCCAGGCTTGCGCGAGCTTGGAGACGTTGCCGGCGTTGATTTGCTTCAACGCCGAATAGCGGGTCGAGGCCAGGTCGCGATTGTAACTCGGCCAGTCCGATGCTGTTTGCGCAAGAATCACGGGAGCCGCGATGGTCCCCGCAACGATCACCATCCAGTGAGAGTTCATTTCCGTTCGCCGAGTATATCAATGCTTGGACCATACTGGGCTCGTAAGCGGTGGGCGCGTATTGTGGCGCACGCGCCCACGCGTGCCGCGTTCACACTCGTGTGAACGCCATCGAGGCCAGAACAAAACGTGTTCGCATGAGAGCGAACACGGCACGCAAGGAGTACGTGCGCCACCCCATGCTTGCACCGATCAGGTGGCTTGGGCTAACAATTCCAGAACCCGTTGTGATTGGCTTTCCAGCCGAATTGCGCGGAGCTTACGGACGGATTACGGACTGGCGCCGTTCTACACTGGAGCCGTGCAGTAGTTGGATGTAGTGCAAGATCTGCGGTAACGGGCCAGGAGCGGCGCCCGATCTGAATGACGTACTCGGTACACTACTAAAATGAGCGATCGTATTAGTATTGAAGTTCCCGGCTTGGAGCACGTTAATCCGATCCCGAATGCAAGCCGCGTGGGTCCTTTTCTGGTCAGTGGTGGGATCTTCGGAAAGGATCCCGGCACCGGCAAGGTCCCCGAAGGAGTGGACGCGCAATGCGCGCAGATGTTCGCCAATGTGCGAAAAGTTCTGGAGGCAGGTGGCGCGAAGCCGGAAGATGTCATCAAGTTGAGCGTCTGGTTGAAGGATATGGCGGACCGGCCGGTGGTCAATAAATATTGGGTGCAGATGTTTCCCGATGCGCATTCGCGTCCGGCGCGGCATACTTTTGCGACTCCGGATCTGCGGGCCCCCTTGCTCGCGGAGTGCGAGATCATGGCGGTCATTTCGGATAAAAGGTGAAGCTAGCAAGTTTTCACACCGGCGGCCAGGATCGGATTGGTGTTTCATTCGACGGCCTTACTCTGACCGCTCTGGATGGTCCGCGCAGCTTGCTGGAGTTAATCGAAAGCGGGCACGAGATTCGGCCGGGCGCTGAAACATATTCAGCAGAAGATGTCACTTGGCAGGCGCCCATCCTCAGGCCGTCGAAGATCTGCTGCCTGGCGCTGAACAATAGCGCAAACAGCGACCGGATTATGCAAGGGCCGAAGCATCCCGCGATGTTCATTAAGCCCAGCAGCTCGCTAGTGGGCCACGGCGGGTCCATCGAGTGCCAGCCGCACTATGGACGAGTGCATCCGGAGCCCGAGCTGGCGGTGGTGATCGGCAAGGCAGCCAGGAATGTCGCCGCGCGCGACGCTTACGATTACGTTTTCGGCTATACCGTCCACAACGATATTACGTCGCCGACCATGCGCACGGAGGACACCTTTCATTACCGCGCGATTCACCCCAAGGAGGGCGACGCTAAGGCCATCGAATATGTGGACACCTGGGTAAGTTATCCGGGACGGTACAAATGCTGCGATACGTTCGCGTGCATGGGTCCGTGGCTGGTGACGAAAGACGAAATCATCGATCCTCACCATCTGGCGGTGTCGTGCAGCCACCAAGGGCGGCTGGTCACCGCAGACAACACGGAGAATCTGTTTTACAAGATACCGGAAGTGCTCGAGTTTCTGTCCAGCCATCTGACGCTGCTCCCGGGCGACATTGTTTCGATGGGAACGGCACTCAAGAAATCGGCGCAAGGCGGCGCGGTGCAGAATATCGATCTGAACAAGCTGGGCGGTCCGGTTTCGGTGACCATTGAAAAGATCGGCACGCTGACGAACGAAGTGGCCTGGATATAAGCCAGTACCCTTATACTAAAACTGGAGCAACCCAAGTGAAGATCCAATCGATACTTTTGGGCGCCGTGTTGGCGCTCGCGGCCTTCGGCCAAACTTTTTCCGTCACCCCGCTTGCGAATCCAGCCGGGCCTGGCAGCCAGCAACCGAATTGGTCGGTCGCGCCGGACGGGGCGGCGGTATTCAGTTGGATCGAACCGTCGCAAGGGGGCGCGTTTGCTCTGCGATATGCAGTCCGCAAGGGCGGCGCTTGGTCGCCGGCGACGACCATCGCTAACAATCGACACTTCTTCCATCATCCGGCTGAGATGCCGGAGGTGCTGGCGCTGGCGGGCGGACATTGGTTTGCTCACTGGGTGGAGTCGCCCGGTGGCGACAGTGACGCGGAGTACGTCTTTGTCTCGTCGTCCACCGATGGCGCGCATTGGAGCATGCCTTTAGAAGCGCACAAAGACCGCAGCCCGGTGCAGCATGGCTTGGCCTCGATGATCGCAAACCCGGACGGTGGAGGATCGATCTTCTGGCTGGAAGCGCTGAAGGGCGAGGACAATCCAGTGTCGTTGAAGCGCACCATCGTGGATGCTGGCGGCAAGGAAGTTCGCGAGGAAGTAATCGAGAGCGACGTGTGCGGGTGCTGCCCCACGGCGGTGGCGAAAACTTCGAAGGGGCTGCTGTTGGCTTTCCGTGCCCACTCGAAGGACGACATTCGCGACATCGCGGTAACGCGGCTGGAGAACGGAAAGTGGTCCCCACCCAAGATCGTGAATGCGGACGGTTGGAAAATCGAAGCCTGTCCGACTAATGCCGCAGCAGTGGCGGCCAAGGGGGATCACGTCGCAGTCGCCTGGTTCACCGAGGCACAGGATATGCCGCGCGAACAGATGGCTTTCTCGAACGACAGCGGCTCCAGCTTCACCAAACCGGTGACTCTGAGCATGGGCCACGCATTCGGCTACACAGCGATGGCGCTCGAGGACGATGGCGGCGTGATGGTCTCGTGGCTGGAGCAGGCTCCGGGTGGCGCGCGTGTGCTGGTCCGCCGGGTGAGCGCGGCCGGCGTGACTGGCCCAATCGTCGAAGTGGCCAAAGGCGGAAAGATGGCGCTTGGATACCCGAAGTTATTTCACAACGGGAGTGACACGTTCATCGCGTGGGGCAGCACGAAGCAAGTGCAGACGGCGACTCTCGCGCACTGATTCAGAAGTCAGAATTCAGAAGGCAGAATCCAGAATTCAGAAGTCAGAATTCAGAAGTCAGAATCCAGAAGTCAGAATCCAGAAGTCAGAACCCAGAAGTCACAGGTCAGAATCCGGAATGGGCGGTCTCCGGCTGATGTTGTGGCGAATTAGGATGGCGAGCGCCAGAACCGCCGCGAAAGTGAGAGAGCCGGTGGCCACGTGCAGGACACTGGTGATGATTACGGCCAGGCTCGACTCGTCCGGGAACAGGATCAGCATCATGAAGGTCGTGAATCCGAGCATCACTTGCACGGAGGTGATGACGGCCGCGGCGATGGCCGCCGGGCGTATGGTCGGATGCTCAGGGAACTGGCGGATCAGGAAGACGGCGACGATCAAGACCAGGAGCAGGACAACCATGGCGTTCAAGATGTGCCAGATGACGCCGAGGGCGCGGTAGCGGTAAGAGGCGCCCAGCGTGGTCTGGAGCAAGACCACGGCTGGCAGGGCGATGGAGAGTGAGCGGAGGGAGGGACGCCAGGAGTCCTGGATGGGGTCAGGGCCGCGTCCCCAGCTTTCTGACGTCATGACGGCTACGGCGACGATGAGCCCGAAGAAAATTTGAGCAAGCAGGGCATGCAGAATGCTGGCGAAGGCTTGTCCGGTAAATCCCAGGCCGGCGTCCACGATTCCAGCGGCCAGGGCGATCCAGGCGAATTGGGATCGAAGCGCAATCGCGAGCGCGAGCATCAGGACCACAGCCACGCCACCGACCATGTGGTGCCAGAATTCGAAGGCTGGGTTGATGGAGATGGCGCCGCTCGCCGCAATCGGGCGATACAGGCTAGTGACAATAGCGCCCGCGGCGATGGTAATCAGCGCGCAGAATGCGACGACAATGGCGCTGCGGTGCAGCCAGGAAGTATCAGTTTTCATGTTGGGCGGCGGCTCCATACCAGCGCATCACGGTTGCGAGGATCCCAGATAAATAAACGAAGCAGCCGGGCACCCACATCAACATCCCAGCCAGTTGTTGATCGCCTCTGGGATCGGGTTGGGCATGCGCGTGGACCGCGTAGAGGCCGGTGGGGCCGAAGGTCAGAAACGCGCCTAGAATGCTACAGCAGACGCAGGCGCTGAACAAATAAGAAACGGCGCCCAGCACCGGCAGCCGGCGATCTTCGAGCGGGCTTAGAATCGGCCACCAGAAAATGACGCCGCTGATGGGAAAACTCAGTAGCTGGAAGATGTGGAGGGCTTGGTTCCCGAGCGCAGCGTTAAAGAACGCCGGGATATGCCAGACGAGCATGGTCCCAACGCCGATCAGCCAGCAGAGTACCGGCCGGGAAATCGGCCGTAAAATGAACCTGGCAATCCGGCGCGGCGCCGCTAACAGCAGTACGGGAGGTATGATCAGCGCCAGCAGAAAATGCTGGAAAATATGCGCACTCAAAGGATACGAATCCCAGTTGTTCATAGTTGCCTCGCGACTACGAAGATAACCACCCAAACGGCAGTGAAGAAATACCAGTAAAGAGCCATGGTCCGGATGGCGGAGACGGGAACGGCGGCGATGGCGATCACGCCTGCCAAAACAAATAACCCGTGAACCGCAGTCAGCATGGTGAACGAGGTTCCGACCAGACCCACCAGGAAGACGAGGCCTAGCGCAACCGCGGCCCAGCGCCATCCCCGCCACATGCTTACGCTGCCGGCCAGGAGCAGAGCGGTGAGGATGGATCCTGAAAGGACGTACAACCGAGGCAGCGCCTGAAAGTAGGAGCAGGCCAGAATCAGCAGAAAGAAAAACACGGTTTCCGAGATCAACAACATCGCCATGCCGAGTTGCGCGCGGTCCCGCATCAGACGTGCATCCAAATCAAACCTGCATCCAATCCGGCGCTTCGGGATGCTTGCGGTCCCAGAGCGGCCTGCGGCTGCGCACCTCGGGAACCTCGGCGAAATTCTGCGCCAGCGGCGGTGACGCGGCGGCCCATTCGAGCGTCCAGGCGTTCCAGGGATCGTCACCGGCTTCGGCCCCGAAGAACAGGCTCATGGCAACGTTCGCGCAGAACAGCAAAATCCCGAACACCAGAATGGCCGCTCCGATGGTTGAAATCAGATTCAGCGCGCCGTACCAGGGGAGATCCGGATAGGTGTAAACGCGGCGAGGCATCCCGATTAATCCCAGAAAATGCAGCACGAAAACCGCCATATTGAACCCCAGGACCACCAGCCAGAAGCTCCATCGGCCCAGCTTTTCGTCCATCATTCGGCCGCTGAACTTGGGGAACCAGTAATGGACGCCCGCCAGCAGCGCGAATACCGTGCCGCCGAAGAGCACGTAGTGGATGTGCGCGACCACGAAATAGGTATCGGTGAGTTGCCAGTCTACCGGCACGGTAGCGAAGGCCACGCCGCTCAGGCCGCCGATGGTAAATTCCAACAGGAACGCCACCGCGAAGAGCATGGCGGTGGTGAATCGGATAGAGCCGCCCCACATGGTGGCGATCCAACTGAAAATCTTCATGCCGGTAGGCACCGCGATCAGCATGCTGGCGGCGGCGAAGATGGCGAGAAAATTTCGTCCGAGCGCGACCGCGAACATGTGGTGCGCCCAAACGCCGTAGCTCAGGAACGCAATCGCGACGGTAGAAGTTGCCACGAAGGGATAGCCAAAGATCGGTTTGCGCGAAAACACGGGAATGATCTCGGAGATCATGCCGAACGCGGGGAGCACGACGATATAGACTTCCGGGTGCCCGAAGATCCAGAAGTAATGCTGCCACAGAAGCGGCGCGCCACCCTGCGCGGGATCGAAGAAATGCGCAGCCAGTAATCGGTCACTCAGCAGCATGACGAGCGCGGCGGCCAGGGCGGGCAGCGCGAAAACGATCATGACGGACGCGACAAACGTCATCCAGACGAAGAGCGGAACCAGGCGCATGGTCATGCCCGGAGCGCGTTCGGTGGCGATGGTCACGATGAGGTTGATGGCCGCTCCGATGGAAGCGGCGGCGATCAGCAGCAAGGCGAAAGCCCAAAAATCCACGCCCGGGCCGGGCGAGAAGGGCTTCTCGCTCAACGGAGCGTAGCTGAACCAGCCCGCACTTGGGGCCGATCCGGTGGCGAAACTGAAATAAAGGAGAACACCACCCAAGAGTTGCAGCCAAAAACTGAGAGCGCCCAAGCGAGGCAACGCGGTTTGGTTGGCGCCGATCATGAGCGGGACCAGATAGACCCCGAAACCGGTGAGCACCGGCATGGCGACCAGAAAGATCATGGTGGTGCCGTGCATGGTGAACATCTGGTTATAGATTTGGGGCGAGATCAATTTAAGATTGGGCGCCGCCAGTTGCGCCCGCATCACCATGGCTTCCATTCCGCCAGCCAGGAAAAACAGAAGCGCGGAAAGCATGTAGAGAATACCGACGCGTTTGTGATCGATGGCGAATAGCCAGGCGGTCATTGGAGCGATTCCAGGAAGGCGAGCAGCGTGGCGCGCTCAGCCGGCGTCAGCGGGGTATTCGGCATGCGATTGCCTGGTTTAGCGGCTTGTGGATCGGTCATCCAGAGCATGAGGTTCTCGGCGCTGTTGCGCGCGATGCCGCTGCCCAGGAACTCGCGCGTGGCAAGGTGCGCCAGACTCGGGCCCTTGCCCGAACTCGGACCGGTTCCGGTAACGCCGTGACACTCCGCACACTTCTTGGTTTGAAATAACCGCGCGCCCTCCGCGGCGATTCCCTGCGGCTCCGGCGCTGGCTGCGCCTGCCGATTCAGCCAGGCGTCAAAGCTCGATTCGGTATCGGCGATCACGCGAAAGCGCATCCAGGCGTGCTGGGCGCCGCAAAATTCCGAGCACGTGCCGGCATATGTCCCGGGAGTGTCCGCCTCCAGCCAAATATACCCAGTGCGGCCGGGCACGGCGTCCATCTTGCGCGCCAAATCGGGAACCCAAAAATCGTGAATCACGTCGGCCGATTCAATGCGTGCGCGCAACCTTCGGGACGCGGGAATATGGATGTCCCAGGGAACCACCACTCCATTGGGGTAGCGGGCCTCCCACCACCACTGATGACCGGTGATCACCAGGTCGGGCGGCCGGTCGGAATCCTGAGGGGCATCGATGAATACCATGGCGCGGACGGTGACGACGAAGAGGCCAGAGACGATCAAGAGCGGCACCACGGTCCAGAGAATTTCCAGTTTCTGGGACCCGAAAACTTGCCGGGGTTCAGCCGTTGTGACGCCGCGCGAGCGGAATCGCACCAGGCTCAAGATCACGCCTACGGCGACCACCAGAAAAACGACGGCCGCGATCACCAAAACCAGTGAAAATACGCTTGCGATGGACTGCGCTTGGGGGGAATGAGGCCTGAGCAGGGTAGGAATGATGGCCTCAGTCTACTATCGCGTCCGGCGAGGGTCAAGAGAAGGGAGAGCGCGTGCAGGTCACAGACCGGTCAGTGACACGCCTATCGGAACCCTGCAGAATTTGCCGAAGCGTCTAGTACTTCCGAAGGGGGCATGGTACTCTGACGGTACAGACTGTGTGGTTAGGCCTTACGGCTGGTTAGGGCGATTTTGGTGGCAGACCCATCATAATCATTCACCTTTCGTTCGCCGATAAGAAGTGTATGTTCGACAGGCGCATAGAGCCCCGGATGTTGTGTGCGGATATGGTGGATGTCCAGTGGAAGGACAAGTCCGGGCGCATTCGCAAAGGAGTAGCCAATCTGGAAGACATCTCGGGGTCGGGAGCCTGTCTTCAATTCGACCAGCCGGTCCCTTTGCAGACTGACCTGCGCATCAGCTATCCCAAAGGCGAACTGCTCGGCAAGGTTCGTTATTGTGTGTATCGCGAGATTGGATACTTCCTGGGGATCGAGTTCGATCCGGGTTGTAAATGGTCCGCCCGACACTTTAAGCCGCAGCACCTTCTGGATCCCCGGCGCCTGGTTATCCGCAGCATCCATCGCGCATCCAAACTCGCGAACTGACCGCCGGGTCCCTCCGTTCCAGAGCGATTTCGAACAACCATACGGTGATGGCCCCGCTTTGGTACTCTTCTAGGAGGGTCTCGAAGCGTTCCTTCATGGCGGTCTCCGGAATCAAAGATTCGCTGAAACAACAGGGCGTTCGGCTCACGCGCCAACGGAAGATTCTGCTCGATCTCATCGATCAGTCCGGCCAGCATCTGGATGCCGAGCGTCTGTTCACGCTCGCGCGCGAAAAAGATCCGAAACTGAACCGGGTCACCGTTTACAGGACGCTCAAGCTCTTGAAGGCCGGCGGCCTGGTGGACGAGCTGGATCTGATGCATCACGACGGGGACCAGCACTACTACGAGACGCGGCTGAAACAGGAACATGCCCATGTGATTTGCCTGCGCTGCGGCAAAATCGAAGAGTTCTTCGGCGACCTGTTGAAGAAGATGCGGGAACAGATCGAGACTCATTTCGGATTCGAGATTGTCCTGTCGCGGACCGAAGTGGGAGGGTACTGTTCCCATTGTCAGGTTCTGCGCGAGAAGGAATTGACAGAGGCAGCCGAACCAGAGCCGTCGCCGGCCACCGTCCGAGCGCGGCATGCTCGGAGCCACTGATGTCTCCTGACAGCGGTGAGCCGATATCGGCAGCGGGACCATCCACTGCCGGCGGCCGGGCGCCCGCGCTGGCCGTCACCAATCCATCTGGTAATCGCAGCCGCGTGGCAATCGATCCGGTACCGTTCCTGATCGGCCGCCAGGGTGAAAACAATCTGGTGCTGCGGGATAACCGCATCTCTCGCAATCACGCTCGCATTTCGGTGGATACCGGCGAATATGTGGTGGAAGATCTGGAGAGCCGCCACGGTGTTTTTGTGAACGGCCAGCGCGTACGGCGCCAGACGCTGAAGGATGGCGACCGCATCGATTTTGGCTTCCCCGATTCCTACCGTCTGGCGTTCACGCTCAAGGAAGACGATCTGAATCAGTACCTGGGGAAGATGTCGGCGCCGGCCGGAACGGGCGCCACGAATCTTTCCAAACTGCGATCTCTGGTGGAAGTTGCACGCGCGCTGCAAAGCTCCTTATCGACCAGCGACGTGCTGGCCGCCGTGGTGGACGCGGCCCTTTCGGTAACCGGCGCCGAGCGCGGATTCCTGCTGCTGGGAAAAGGCGATCAGCTCGAGGTGCGTGTCGCGCGCGACCGGCGCGGCATTCCTCTGGACACTTCAGACCTGGGTGTGCCGAGATCCCTGATCAATCGAGCGCTGCGCACCCGGCGCGATCTGCTTTCGATGACGTTCGACCCGCTGGGCGCCGACGGATTCCGTCCCGAAATGTCGGTGGCCGATCTGGAACTACGCAGCGTGGTCTGCGTGCCACTGATCCAGGTTCGAACCGGATCGATGCAGGAGACCGTGGCCACTTCGCTGAACAACACGGTGGGCGTGCTCTACATGGATTCGCGCTTGACGGCGGCCGACCTTTCCTCGGGAAATCGGGAGATCCTCCAGACGCTGGCGCTCGAAGCCTCCACCATTCTCGAGAACGCGCGGCTGCTCGAAGAGGAGCGCAGCAAGCAGCACATGGAAGAAGAGCTGAACATCGCCCGTGACATCCAAACTGGTTTGCTGCCGAGCCAACTGCCCACGGAGGGATGGTTTCGCGCTACCGGATCGAGCATCGCCTCACGCCAGGTGGGCGGCGACTATTTTGACGTGCGCCGCGTGAATGCCGACCTGTATGCGTGCGTGATCGCGGATGTTTCGGGTAAAGGCGTGAGCGCCGCGCTCCTGGCCGCGCTATTGCAAGGCGCTTTCGTTTTCGCTTCCGAAGGCGCGCTCCGAATCGACGACGTCATGTCGAGAGTGAACCGCTTCTTGATCGAGCGCGCGCGCGGGGAGAAATACGCCACGGTGGTTTACTGCACGATCGACCGGGGAGGGGAGTTGCGCTGGTCCAACGCCGGGCATCCCAAGCCGGTGCTGGTGCGCGCCAGCGGCGAATTGCAGTTGCTGGACAGCACCGGTTTGCCGATCGGCATGATGGATGTCGCTGCTTACGAAGTGAAAAGCATCCAAATGCAACCGGGCGACAAGCTGGTATTATTCAGCGACGGTCTCTCCGAAGCAGCTAACGCGGACGGCGAGTTCTTCGACAAGAAAGCATTGAAGGAATTTCTTTGCGCCCATGCCGGCATCGGCTGCGCCGAGCTGCACTCCAAGCTGGTTGAGGCGGTGGAAGATTTCAGTGAAGCGTCTGAGCAGGAAGACGACATCACGATGCTGGTGGTGGAGTATCAGCCGTAGGGCAACTCGGGTGGGCTGGTTCAGAATATGTATCCGGCGGTGGCCTGATAGGTCCGCGGCTCGATGAAATGAGTGCCGCTGAAGGTGGAGAGGAAATTGTACAGCGCCACTTTGTTGCTGGCGTTCTCCACTGTGAATCGGAGCGTCCAACGCGGTCCGGATTCCCTGTGGAACAGGTTGTCGGTCCCGATGCCGATGTCGAAGAGACTGTGCGGTTTCACGCGGTCCGGATTGTGGTCGTCATTTTCGGTGCCGGTTTGCGGCAGCGTCAACAACGTCGAAGTCCCCGTTCCATTGCAGGTTCGGATGGGCGATGTGAGCGTGGCCGCAACTCCATTACACGCGAAGCCGACGTCCACTTGTTCGGACGGCGTTAGCGTCAAAGCGGACGCCACATCCGGCACGCCGCTCACTACCAGCCCACTGTCAAAGCGCCAGGTGAAATCGATCCACTCCTCATTCTTGTGGCGTTGATAGCGCGTATTGACGTTCTGCTGATAGGCCTGATCGTGGTCGATCCTGAAAACGCCCGTGGGGATGCCGCCCAGCGCAATTAAGCCGCCGGTTTCGGGAGGGAAATAGCGCGCTCGCGTGTGCCCCAATGTCATGTAAGCCTGGAATCCATGCAGGTTGACCGTGCTCACGCGCCCCGTCACGCCGTCCACTTTGGAGTTGTTCCAGGAAATCGGAAAAGTGATCGGAGTGTTGAAAAGCACGTCGAAATCGAACGCGTTGTGAGTGAACTTCCAGAAATAGTCCGCGTCGATAATCAGCCACTTGCCGATTCCTTGCTGGAATCCCGTGTCAAAATCGTTGCGATTGCCGGGCCGGATGGGGGTGAAAACGGTTCCAAAAAGGTTTTGCTCAAGACCGCCCGTGCCCCCGGCGTCCGATAGCAGCAGATTTTCGTTAAACGGCGTTTCAAACGTCCGAGCATAGGATGCTCGCAGCACCGTGTTGGTAGGCAAGAGATAAGAGAGCCCCAGGCGCGGCTGCACTCCGTTCGCAGACGTCAGTCCGTTGTATTGATCGTCCCGCAATCCAGCGTTAATCGTGAGGTGGCCCAAGGTAATGGTGTCCATCACGTAAAACGCATACTCGTTGATGTTATGGGTAGCGTGGAAATTGAATGGAGACCCACCGCGCGTCAAATCATAAGGGACGATTCCCGGCAACAGGTTGGGATTCGCCACATAAGCGGGATTGGTGAGGGAACAGTCCTCGGGATTCGTCACGCCCGGCAAAAGCAGCGGATTTCCCGCGCTATCCAAACACACTGGATTGTAATCCGCATTGGTAATGGCGAACGAGAAATTTTCGAGCAGCCGGGTTTGCTGGATCTGAGTTCCAATCTTGATGTCGTGATGCCCGTGGCTAATCGCCAGGTCCACTTTCACGCCATAGTTCATCAAAATGCGGTTTTGCGAAGCTGTCACCGGCGTATCGTCGAACGGATCCCGGCTCGGATAATAATTGAGCTGATCGCGCCGGACGAAGGGATTCACCGTGAGCAAAGTGTGGGCGTTGAAGGTGTGCTGATAGCCGGGTGCGATGCTCCAGCTCATCACGCGCTGCCGCTGATCCTGCGTCAGCTGATCGTAGCTGTTGGGGACCTGGAACCAGTTTCGCGCAGTGAACAGATCCAGATGGAAAACATCCTTCGGACCGGGTTGCAAATCGATGCGGTCAAAGATGCTGCCATTGTTACCGATGTCATGGATGGGCAGAAATTCCGGCGTGTCCAGGAAGCGGCCGGAGCGGCTGCCATTCACCGCCAGGAAGTTTCCGAAATTCGGTGTTCCGAATCCCAGCGTGGCGCTTTCCGAATATGTGCCAAATGATCCCCAACTAGTATCGAAGCTGCCGAACGGCTTGGTAGCGCCCAATCCGGACTTGGTGGTTGCGTTGACAACCAGGCTGGTTTTGTCCCCATACTGTGCGTCGGGCGATCCGGTAATCAGTTCCATGCCTTGCAGAGCGTTCAGTGGGATCTGCGTCGAAAAGAGCTTGCTCTGCTGATCGCTTACCGGCTGGCCGTCGATGACGAAGGTGGTCTGCGCGTGATCGCCGAGGGGATGAAAGAATCCATTGGCGTCGGCCGCCACCGCACCGGTGCTGTAAGTAATGGCGTCGCTCATCCCGGCCCCAGGACTAAATACGGGCAGCTTCGCGAACGCGCTGGAATCAACATCCTGATGCGCCGCCGTGTCGGTTTCCACCGCCTGCGCGGTGGCTTGCACGGTCACCGTGCTGGACTCCGTGGCGATGTTCAGGGCGACATTCGCCACCACGGGCACCGCGTTGCGAACGTCTACATTCTGCTGAACCGTATTGAAGCCCGACGATGTCACTTCCAGACGATAGTTGTTGACGGGAACGCTGTTGAAGCGAAAATTTCCACCGGTATCGGTTACCGTCATTTGCTCGAAGCCCGTGACCGGATTGGTGAGCCGCACCTTCGCGCCGGCGATGAACGCGCCGGAGGGATCGGTCACTTGGCCCGATATTGTGCCGCTGTTGATGGATTGTCCCAAGACAAGTCCGGCCGACAGCACGGCGACCAAAGTAATTACCCGCAGCAACGTCACCATTCCATTATCGCGGACTGCGCTTTTTTCCATTGCAGATCATAGACTTGTGACGCTGCTATAATTGTCTGAGTTACCGTGTCTTTTCGCTCTCCACTCTAGCCCTGGGACCATGCCAAGGTTCTTCACTTTACGACAAGCCGAAAAGGTTCTTCCCGACGTGGACGCGGCGATTCGCCGGGTTATCGCTCTCAAGGCCGAGTACGAACGGCTGGAGAACGACTGGCAGGGTTTCTCGCAACGCATGGCCGTAATGGGCGGTGTGCGAGTGGACCGCAACCAGGTGATGCAGCAAAAGAACTCCCGGGAAGCGGCGGCTCAGTCTCTCAAGGAAGCCTTTGACAAAGTTCAGGAATTCGGTTGCCTGGTGAAGGATCTGGATATCGGCCTCATCGATTTCCCGACGCTGTTCCAGGGAGAAGAAGTTTACCTTTGCTGGAAGATGGGTGAGCAAGGTATCCAGTTCTGGCACGGCGTGGACGAGGGATTCCGGGGCCGCAAGCCGATTGACGCGGGATTTCTCGAACACCATCGCGGCGAGTTACCCAACTGAATGTGCGAGAATTGGGGAATTGTCACGGGGGCGGCGGAATCGATCGCACCTCGTAAAATTGCATGCTTCTGAGTAGAGAATTCATCAGCTATCTTTCGCGGCAACTGGTGGCCCGGATGACGCCGCAGATCATCGAGACAAGCAGCAACGAATCGGCCGCCGAGATGATCGGCCATCTGATCGAAGAAGAGTTACAGGTGGAAGATCGCCTCAACGACGAGGTGCGCGAACTCTTGAGCCAGTACAGCGATTACATGCGGCGCGAGGGCGTGAGCTATCAGGAGATGTTCCGGCGGATCAAGAACACACTGATTTCGCAGCGCAAGGTGATCCGGGCATCGGGCCGCGACACGGGCGACAACATGAAGCTGTCGCGCGACAAGATTAACGATATCTCGCACAAGATGGTGGCTGCGTTCCGCAAATCGCGCGAGTTTCGCCTGAAGAAAGATCCCAACGACGTGCGGCTGGAGGTGGTGCATTCGATGACCGAGCTGTTGGGAGTCGAAGAAAAGGCGGAGCGCGCCGCCCGCACCAAGATCCACTCGCAGAAGAAGGAAATCCCGGAAGGTACCGAGGAGTGGGATCTGCTGCACCGGCGCTACTACGCCGAAGAGTTAAAGAAGTTCGGCATCGACCTGACGCGTTAAGATAAGGCGCTGCCTAGGTGAGCTTCAGCGGAACAATCACTCCCGGTGGAGCGCGTTCGTATGCGACAACTCCTGCGGCGGAGCATCCTGCGGCGTGGCATCCTTCGGTGCTTCCGGCGGCGGCTCAGTGGATTCGCGTAAATTCTTGATGCGATCATGGGCTTTTTGCACTTCGTCGAATTGTCTCTGGATAATCGCACCGATCTCTGGCGGCAGCGTGGTTGCGAGAGCCACGCGATACGTCTTCAAAGACCAATCCTCGGCTCGCTCCACTTCCACCAGAATGCCGTGGACATCGTGGCCGCTTACCATTCCTCTCAAACTCATCCAACTGGCGTGCAGCATTCCGCCCAATCCTTGCGGATCGGTAGGCTGAAAACCCATCGCTTTCACCGCTGCCTGCAGCTCGACGGCAAACTGAGCCCGTTGCGCGGAGTATTGTTGGAACATCTCCTTCATGGTTGGATCGTTGACGGTGTGCGCCGCACCGCGAAAGCCCTGTTCAGCATCGCGGCAAGTGGAAATCACGTCATGAACGGCTTGAGCAAAATCTTGTAGAGTCCCGGGCATCGCTTGTACCCCTCTTTTAGACTGTTGAGGAGCGCGATAGTTTCCGTCGGGAGGTATTTATGAACCGGGCGTTTTTTCGAGCTGTTGTTTCGCCCAAACGCGGTTTGGATTTATTTGCAGCGCTTGCTCAAAGGCCTTCTGGGCCTCAGCGGCCTGATTGCTCTTGCGAAGCGCCACGCCCAGCCATACCCAGGCATCGGCATTCTTCGGATTGAGTTCGATGGCCCTGCGAAAATCCTTGATCGCGAGATCGATTCCGCCACCAAAAGCTTGCGGCAGATAAAAGTTCCCGACGCCGTGGCTCAGATAGGCCATCGACGATTTAGGATCCAGCTCAATGGCCTTATCCACCGCATCCAAGGCGCACTTGCCATATTTCAGGCCGGCGAGTGAACTACTGGAGATCATCTGCCCGCAAAGGGTTCCCAAGATCCGCTGATATTCGCCCGAATCGGGTTTCATATTGACGGCCTTGGTGGCGGCGTCCATGCCGGCTTGAGCCGCGTTCTTGGCGCCAGCCTTATCATGCACTTCGATGGCGACTTCGGCCGAGTAGGATTCCGCCAGCGCGAACCGGTACTGCGCGGCAGCATCGTTGGGCTGTTTGTCGGCCAAGGCATGCCATTCGGCTGCCATCTTTTCGAGCGCCGCCCGATCCTGATGATCCCGGGCTTTCAACAGATCGGACTCGTCCAACGCCGCTCCCAGAGCGGCTCCGAGTACGAGCAGGGTGAGAATGATAACCGGACATTTCATACCGTTTAGCTTTGAGACGCCCACAAGGCTAGAGAGTTGCAACTTTTCGATGAACGAGCAGGAAATACAGTGCCAACAAGGTTAAAAGCACACCGTTCCAGGTGAGCACCACGGGCGCCGTGAATTGCTTTACCAGCGCGCCCACCACCAGGCTCCCCACCGGCATACCACCGCGAAAGGCGACATTCTGGACACTAATCACCCGGCCACGCATGTTGTCGGGCGCAATCAACTGCACGAGCGAGGTAATGCTGGTGAAGACTGCCAGGAGCAAAGCGCCGGAGAAGAAAATGAGAACGCAGCTCAGAACAAAATTCCGAGAGATTGCGAAGCCGGAGATGAACACGCCCAAACCCAGCATCATCAGCAGAACCAGAAGACCCATGTGCTTATGTTTGCCCATGGCAGCCACGGTGAGCGCCCCGCAGATAGACCCGATCCCGGAACACACCAAAAAGACCGTATAAAGACTCGGGCCGCCGCGAAAAACATCCTTCGCGAATACCGGTAGAAACACGATCAAGGGAAAGGCCAGCAGCGTCATCATGAAAGCCAGAACGATGAGCGCTTCCATCGCGGCTTGGTTGCGGATGAAATGAAAGCCTTCCTTCATGCTGGTGAAAACGGATTCGCGGCTCTTGCTGGGAACGAAATGAGGATGGATCATCAGCAGCGAAATGATGACGGCCACGAACGAAACGCCATTCAGTCCGAAGCACCACGACGCGCCCAGCAGGGTGAGTGCGACGCCTCCCACCGTGGGTCCCAGCACTCGCGCCACGTTGAACTGAATCGAATTGAGAGCGATGGCGTTGGGCAGATCCTCGGTCTTCACCAGTGTTGGAATCAGGGCTGAATAGGCCGGGCCGCCGAAGGATTGCGCCGTGCCGACGATGAACGAGAGGGTCAGAATTTGCCAGATCTGGACAACGCCGGTTGCGAACAGGGCGGTCAGCGAAAATGCGCAGGCCATCTGAACGAATTGCGATCCGAGCAGCAGCTTCTGCCGCTCGGTGCGATCGGCAAACACACCACCCACTAGTGAAAATAGAACGATCGGAATGCTGCCCAGGAACGAATCCAAGCCGAGCATGAAAGGCGATTTGGTGATGTCCAGCACCAGCCAGGCTTGTGCGAAGGTCTGCATCAAGGTGCCAATGCTGGAGGTGCACGCACCAAACCACATGAGACGGAAATCGCGATAGGCAAAAGCCTTGAAGACGCGGCTGATCACTTTGAAATCCGGCTTTGGAGCATCCGGTTTAGGGAAGAGGCTGAGGGCGGTGAATCAAGTGCACAAGATTGCCATCGCCGTCGCTGAAATAAATCAGCCGGTTGCCTTGGACATTGATGGGCTGGGCGAGAAACTGAACGCCGCGTTCGCGCAACTCTTCGATGGCGGCGTCGAAGTCATCCACACTGATTGCCAGGTGACGAATACCGGGATCTTTCATTTGTTGCGGCGCTCGATCTCCCTCCGAAGGAATAAACTCCAGCAGCGTCCCGTTCTTGGCGCGTGCGAAATAATTGCCGCCGTAAGTGTAATTGATGTGAAAATCCAGATTCTGCACGTACCACTCCGCCAGGCGCTTGGGATCGGGCGTTGCAATGGCGGTGTGCTCCAGTCCTTGAAACATAAACCTGGATTGTATCAGAGTGCGTTGGGGAGCTATTGGAACAATTGCGGGGCGAACTGGTTTAGATACTCACGCCAGTTGGTCCAGGTGTGGGCGCCTGCGCTCTCCAGAAACACCGGTTGGTAACCGTGCTTCTGAAACAGCTCCACCGTGGCCTTGGTGGTGCTCAGCACGAAATCATCCTTGCCGGTGGAGAACCAAAATAGCTTCAGCCCCTTCTTGGCCGGCGCGTTATCCAATTCGGCCAGATGCTGCTGCTCCCAAGAGGGACCGGCAGGCGGAGCGACGCCGGCGGCCGGACCACCGATCGGAACAATCCCGAAAATCCCGGAACTGTACACCCCCACGTAGGCGAATTCATCGGCGTGCGGGATGGCGATATTGAGCGTCTGCGCGCCGCCCATGGATAGCCCTGCGATGGCCCGATGCTGCCGATCCTTCAATACGCGATAGTGCGTCTCGGCGTAGGGCATGATGTCTTCGACGAAGTCCTTCACGAACGCGTCGTTGAAATCGAGCCCTCGAAGGGGCTGCGTGGTGGTGTGCCCAGCCGGCATTACGATCACCATCGGTTTCGCTTTTCCGGCCGCAATCAGGTTGTCGATGATGAACCCCGCGCGGCCCACCGAGGTCCATGAATCGTCAGAATCGCCGGCGCCGTGCAGCAGGTAAAAGATCGGATATTTCTGCGAGCTGGTTTCGTAGCCGGGAGGCGTGTAGACATGCATGCGCCGGAACTTGCCCAGGCTCTTCGAATCATAAGTGACGATGGAGACAGCGCCGTGCGGGACGTCCTTGGTTTCCATGAAGTCGGCGCCGGGGACGTAGACCATGCTCCAGGCATTGCCATTCGATTCGCTCACCGACGCGCTGCGCGGATCCATCACGGATACTCCGTCGACGTCGAAATTGTAACGATACGCGCCTGGATCGATCGGCCCGGCGTCCAGTTCCCAGACGCCGTCGTCGCGCTTGGCCATGTCATGTCTCAAGTTCAAACCGAAAAGATCCGTGCTAAACACGGAGATTTTTTGAGCGTGAGGCGCGAAAATCCGGAACATGATGTGCCGCTCCGGCGTAACTTCGGGCGACGTAACAGCCGGCGGTTGGGCCGGGGGCTGGGCGGACAAAGACGCGAAAGCGAGCAGGAAAATTACCAGCGTCTGGCGTTGCATGCAGCATTGAGTATACAATGGCACAGCAATGAGGAAAATCAGGTGTTTTTGCGCATTTTTTGCGCTGGCCGCATCGGCCGCGTTCGCTCAATCCGGCGCCCCGCACTGCGCGGACATGTTGAAGTATCAGGCGCCCGGCCTGACGCTTGCGATCACAAAAGCCGACGCCACGCCGCCTGGCACTCAGAGAATTCCAAATTCGCCCGATGCGCCGCCTATCGCGCTGCCCGCGTACTGCCACGTCGAAGGGGTGATCGATCAAACGCACGGGGCCGACGGAAAACCCTACGGCATCGGATTCGCTCTCGCGCTGCCGGATGAATGGAACGGAAGATTCTTGTTCCAGGGAGGGGGCGGGCTAAATGGCAACGTGGCCCCGCCTTTGGGATTGCAGGCCGTGGGTAATCAACCGGCCCTCGCGCGCGGATTTGCCGTAGTCACTACCGATACCGGCCACAAGGGCAGCGTATTCGACGGCAGCTTTTTCCGCGATCAGCAAGCCACGCTGGATTTCTACTACGTAGCAATTGGAAGGGTGGCACAGCTGGCGAAAGAGATGATTGCCTCGTATTATCGGCGGGCGGCGCAGCATTCTTATTTCGACGGTTGCTCCACGGGCGGGCGCGAGGCGATGATCATGTCGCAGCGCTATCCAACGTATTTCGACGGCATCATTTCCGGCGACCCTGCGATTCGCACCGGACATTCCAATCTCGCACTCGGGTTCATGACGGCCATGTTCGACCAGGCAGCCCCCAAAGACGATAGCGGCAAGCCCGATCCAAAGAAGACGTTTTCGCCATCGGATCGCAAACTCATCGTCGGTTCCCTGCTGCAGGCCTGCGACGCGAAAGACGGCGTTAAGGACGGAATGATCTTCAATCAACGCGCGTGCAACTTCGATCCCGCGGCGCTGGCGTGTTCGGGCGCCAAGACCGACACCTGTTTAAGCAAGGCGCAAGTGGACACGTTGAAGACGGCGTTCGCCGGTCCAAAGTGGTCGTACGGAGATCAGATTTATCCGGGATTTCCCTTCGATGCGGGCATCGACGACACTGGGTTCATTCCAGGATTGTTGGGCGGGCCCGTGATTCCGGTGGCCACTGGTGTGGATTTCACGCACTTCAATGTGGATCGCGAAGCGGCGCGCGTGGAGGCCGACAAGACCGCGCAGCTGGGCGATAGCCTGTGGACCAATCTGACAACCTTCTCGGGACACGGAGGAAAGCTGCTGTTCTATCACGGCTTGAGCGACCCGTGGTTCTCCCCGCTCGAGACGCTGCGCTATTACGAAAAGATGGCGAAGGATACAAGCGGAGGAGCGGCGGATTCTCCTGTGACCAGCTGGAGCCGGATCTACCTGGTGCCCGGCATGGGACATTGCCAGGGCGGAAGCGCGACGCTGGACCGTTTCGACATGTTGACCGCGGTGGTGGATTGGGTGGAGAAGGGCGTGGCTCCGGACCGCGTGGTGGCGACCGGCACCGCGTTTCCCGGCCGCAGCCGGCCGCTGTGTGCCTACCCACAGCATGCAGAGTACTCTGGCCACGGCGACACCAACGACGCCGGCAACTTCGTCTGCCAGCAGTAACGCTAATCTAGAGCTAATGACGTTCTTGAAAGATAGTCTGATTGAGCTGATCACCCAGACCTCCACCAACCTGCCGCCGGATGTGCGCGCCGCCATGGGCGTGGCGCTGCAAGCTGAAGTAGCTGGAACACAGGCTGCGCAAGCGCTGGGAATTATCGCGACCAATATCGACATGGCGCAGGAAGATGCCGGACCCATCTGCCAGGACACAGGCATGCCGACGTTTGTGGTACACACCCCGGTGGCCGTCAACCAGATGCATGTAAAGCACGCGATCCGCGAAGCCGTTGCGGAGGCCACGCGCCGCGGAAAGCTACGGCCGAACTCGGTGGATTCGCTCACCGGCAAGAACAGCGGCGACAATCTGGGCGAAGAAACGCCGGTCATCCACTTCGAGCAATGGGAGCAGGACGAGATTGAGGTAAAGCTCATCTTGAAGGGCGGTGGCTGCGAGAACAAGAACATCCAGTATTCGCTGCCGAGCGAGTTGGATCACTTAGGCCGCGCTGACCGAACGTTGGAAGGAGTGCGCAAATGCATCCTGCACGCGGTGTGGCAGGCTCAGGGACAAGGTTGCGCTCCAGGTGCGTTGGGCGTGTGCATCGGGAGCGATCGGGCGCACGGATATGATTTGGCGAAGGGGCAACTGTTTCGAACGCTGGATGATGTGAATCCGGTTGCGGAGCTGGCTAGGCTGGAGTCCGAGATTATGGACGAGGCAAATCGCATAGGCGTTGGCGCCATGGGCTTCGGTGGCAAGGTGTCGCTGATCGGCTGCAAGATTTGCGCCGCGAACAGATTGCCCGCCAGCTTCTTCGTCTCCGTGGCCTACGATTGTTGGGCGTTCCGCAGGCTGGGCGTGCGGTTGGATGCATCCAGCGGTGCGATTACGAGCTGGCTGTATCGCGATCCCGATCGCGGCGTTGAGCGCATGGCGCATTCAGAAGGATTCCCGCTGACCGGCCGCGAGGTGGTGCTGCGCGCGCCCGTGTCGGATGAACAGGTGCGGAGCCTGCGCGTAGGCGACGTGGTGCTCGTCTCAGGCGAAGTTTTCACCGGGCGCGACGCGGTGCATGCGTATTTAATGAAGAACGCGCCGCCGGTCGACATGCAAGGGTCCGTCCTATATCACTGCGGTCCGGTGATGCTCCAGCAAGGCGATGGCTGGGTGGTGAAGGCCGCGGGGCCTACTACCAGCAGCCGTGAAGAGCCGTATCAAGCCACCATCATCGAGAAGTACGGAGTGCGGGCCGTGATCGGCAAAGGCGGGATGGGCCAGAAGACGCTGGCCGCGCTCGAAAAATCCGGCGCGGTTTATCTAAATGCCATCGGCGGTGCAGCCCAATTTTATGCGCGCACGGTGGAGAAGGTGCTGGGCGTGCACCTGATCGAATTCGGAATTCCGGAAGCGATGTGGCATCTGCGCGTAAACAACTTCGCGGCTATCGTCACCATGGACGCGCATGGCAACAGCCTGCACGCGAACGTGGAGCTCGAGACGGGCGCGAAGCTCGAACAACTGCAACAGGCGTAAGCTGTCTGTTAGAATTAAATCTGTCTCGGGCCAGGTAGCTCAGCTGGTAGAGCGCAGCCCTGAAAAGGCTGGCGTCGGCGGTTCGATTCCGTCCCTGGCCACCACATTCTAAAGGACTTACGCAACTCCCAAAATCCCGGTTGTCCCATTACTGTCCCAATTCCATCTTCACTGCACTAGCGTACTGAGCTTCTCAACCGCCCGAATTTGCGACTCCGGAAGATCCTGTTCGTAGATCTCTGCCGTCGTCGTGAATCGGGAATGCCGCATCAAAGATTGCCTGTCGCGAGGATCGGTTCCCACCAGCCAGTTCACCCAACCGATGCCCAGCCTCATTGCGGCCGGCTTGATGCAGTCCGCGGCTATCCGTTAGCGACTTTGATCAAAGTGCTATGGGAGATCAGCTTAAGCTATCGCATCCCTGATGAGGACAAACCTGACGAGCTAGAAATAATGACCTACGAGTGCTCGATTGTACGCGAAGAGAGTGACGATTAGTCGGCTATCGACGTGCTGACTTGGTTGCCGCCTTTGGCCCGTCGGACGATTCCACAATCGTTGCTCCCGAATTCCTAAACCATAGCTTATCTGCCGTCTGACGATTGGAATGGTTTCCCTTCGCCCACAAACGTGTGAAGACAACGTGACTCAAGCCTCTCAACGGTTAACGTTAACCGTTTACGGTCAAGGACGAGGGTTGTCGTAACGTCAATGGCAATGTGATAAAGTTCTCCCGGAGGTGATCAATACGTGGGGGTTAGCCACCAATTAGACGGACGCGCGGGGCAAGAACGAGCCATCAGTCCTGCAATGCCTCCAGCGCCAATCCGAGTGGAATTGGAACGCGTTCTGTCGAGCCGCACCTTTCGCGTTGCCAGCGGACAGAAAAACCTCCTCCGATTTGTCGTGGAAGAGGCGCTCGCGGATCGTGGGCATTTGCTCAAGGAGTATTCAATTGGTGTTGAGGTCTTCCACCGCGGGGACTCTTTCGACCCTCGCATAAATGCAATTGTCCGGCTTGAAGCCCGTAAACTCCGTTCACGCCTCGCCAAGTATTACGAGTTGGAGGGCACGGGAGATCCGATTTGCATCGAGATTCCGAAAGGAGCCTACGTGCCTGTTTTCCGGGAGTTGAAAGGGTCGCCCGGCAGCCACTTGTCCACGCCAGATGTGGATTCAGCGGCGTCTAGGGGTAGGGGTTCAAAGTCTGCTGAACCTTCACTGGAGTTGCTTGCTCCACCGCATGCTGCGGAGGAATTTTCGATAGCTGTGTTGCCATTCATAAACCGCGGCAACGATGAGGAAAGCGAATGCTTTACCGATGGCTTAACTGATGAGTTGACGATCGCGCTGGGGCGAATCCCGTGGCTACGACTAACCGCACGAACCTCTGCCTTCCGGTTCAAAGGCGCTGATATTGATATTCGAAGAATTGGCCGCTATCTCAATGTTCGGGTGGTGATTGAAGGAAGCGTAAGAAAATACGGCCGCAGGTTGAGAATTGCTGTGCAGGCCAATGAGGCGAAAACCGGGTGCCGCCTGTGGTCTGACAGTTACGACCGGGAATTGGATGATCCGCTCCAGGTTCAGCATGAAGTTGCGCTTATGGTTACGGAGGCCCTCACTTGCCGTGTCTTTCCCGAGGCACATTCCAATGTCGGCACCCGCTTCGCTCGGGGCAGTACAAGTGTCCCGAAGGCTTACGAGTCCCTTGCGGCCGGGCGAAGCTTTTACAACAGGCACACGCCCGTCGACTTCGAGACCGCCATTCATTACTTTGAACGCGCGATCGCGTGTGATCCGTACTTTGCGCGACCGTACGTGGAACTGGCAAAGTCGTTCGTCATGCTTCCCTTCGTTAAGGCCGCCAGAATTTCAGACTTGGCCTTTCAAATCAGATTGAACGCTTCGAGGGCGATTCAGTTGGACGATAGCCTGGGGGAAGCTCACGCCGCGCTGGCCATACCCATGATCCACGAAGGCGATTGGGAGGCGGCTGGCCGTCAATTTCGTAAGGGTATTGAACTCACACCAGGCGACGCGAGCACTCTCACCTGGTACGGTACTTACCTGTTGAACATTGGCCGCGGCGAAGAGGCTATGTTAGAGCGACAAAAAGCTCTGGAATTGGAGCCTGGTTCGCCGCTGATGGCTTGTTATTACGCTAAAACCTTTTACTACTTGCGGCGATTTGACGAGGCCATTGAGCACCAGCGCAGAGCCTTGGCTCTCGATCCTGATTTGGCTATGTCGCATATTGTCCTCGGCCTGGCGAGCGTTCATAAGGGCAGTTACGCGCGGGGGATCGCGGAGCTCGAACGTGGACGGTTCTTGATGAAAGACGCCGTTCACGCAAGGGCGCATGTGGCTTATACGCATGCCGCAATGGGAAACCGGGACCGGGCAACTGAGATCCTGAACGCGTTCCTCCGCGAGTTCAGAAGCGATAGCTTCCCGGCATTAGCCGTTGCGGAAGTATACATCGGACTCGGCGACAAAGAACAAGCATTTGAGTGGCTGCACAGGGCCATCGACCAGAAAGACTGGGTTGTGTTTCTAAAATGCGATCCTCTCTTCGACCGCCTCCGTCCCGATCCTCGTTTCGCAACGCTATTGCGGCGAGCAAATCTGAAGTAACGTGACTGCTCCGGCTCGCCCGAGCAGCGGGGAGAGACCGCTGCCGTGTCTAGAAGATATACTTCAACGCGAACTGAATCAATCGAGGGTTCACCGAAGCGCCGGTGATCCAGCCGAAGTTGGGTTTAGATATGTCGGTGCTCACCGGGTTCGCGAACTGTGCATGGTTGAAGATATTGAAGAACTCCGCCCGGAATTGCAGGGTTGCATCTTCCCGGAGTCCCCCCACCCGAGTAGTTTTGATGGCCGAAGCGTCAAAGTTGAACTGGCCCGGGCCAAGAAGGATGCCCACGCCCGAGTTGCCGAAACCGGTTCCGTCGCCAATGACGGGCACCGAGCCGAACGCCGCGGCATTGATGTAGCCCGGTCCGCCGCTGATTCCTCCCAACCGCCCCTCCACTCCACCGGCCGTGGGAACGTTAGCGTAGGTCGCTCCATTCGCCATCTCGGCGGTCGAATACACGTTCGAAAATGAAGCCTGACAGCTCCCACAGTAAATTGAGCCGCCTCGCGTATCCTGTACTGTCAGAGGCTGCCCATCTTGAATGGTGGTAACTCCCGAGAGGTTCCAACCACCCAGCAATTTCCCGGAGAACCCTTGACCTTTATAAGGAATGTCCCAGCTGTAGTTCACAATGAACCGCTGCGGCCGATACATCGGATTCAATCCATACTGTTGCGCTGCGTTGTTCGGATTGTTGCTGTCCAGATTCGTGCCACCGTTGGCCTGCAAGTTGGTGAAGGCTCGAGCCCAGGTGTAGGCACCCTGCATTTGGAATCCATGCGAGAACTGCTTCCGGACTGTGACCTGCAAGCTGTTGTATTTCATGTCTCCGTCGGAGCCGGATTGCTGCAAGCCGTTCGGCGCGAAGCCGAGGAAGGGAACCCGTAAAGATTCGTTCTCCACCGTATTGGTTGTGATTCCATTAATCGGATTACTCGGACTGGCCAACTGCGCGATATTGACTTCGCGCCCTGAATCCACCAAGTGGATGCCATGCGAACCTGCATATCCAGCCTCCAATACCCACGTCGGCAGGAATTCGTATTGAATCTGCAGGTTATACGACTGCACTAGCGGGGTTACAAAGTTCTCGGACATGAAAGGATAGTTCAGGTTCGAAGACGCGCCGGTCGCGAAATTGACAAACCGAGGCGAACCCCACCCCAGTTGCTGATTGGGGTAGGGCGTCGCGAGAGACGCGTAGCTTATTGCCGGCCCGCTATTATCAAGCGTAAGAGAGTACGGCGGACTTTGTTCGACGGCGTGAATGAGCGAGTTCCCATTTACACGGTCGTAAAAGTATCCGTAGCCGCCACGAACGACGAACTTATTGCTGCCAGTGGGCTGCCATGCGAAACCGATTCGCGGAGCAAAATTGTCCAAGGGTGCTCCCGTGCGGGTTGGCCCGTTACTGGAACCTTTCAGAACGCCGGTGGGCAAAGGTACTCCTTGGTAATTTGCCGGCGCCACGAACCCGGCGTAGGTTCCCGTGGCCGCAGAGTTGCCGGGAACCGGAACCGATGCAATTTGGCTCAGCCACAGATTCGTCAGGTTGCCGTATTTGTCGGTGGGATAGCCGTCAAACTCCCATCGAAGGCCGAGATTCAAGGTCAGCCTGGAACTCACCTTGTAATCGTCTTGGACGAACGTATTTGCGTCGTTGAGGCGGTACCCGTGCACGATGCCGCTGGGCGGAGTACGCACCGCCAAGACTGTCGCGATAATGTTGCTCAACGGCGTTCCGTTCGTGCCGCCAGGATTTCCGCCGTTGCAGCTAACGGGAAACGTGCCCGGAGCACAACCGGGGAGACCCAAAAGAAAATCGGGGAAGTCCTCAAACAGCAGCCAGCCTTTGGAGATTCCCGGAAATACCCACGGCCACTGGATGTGCTCGAATTCGCCGCCAAAGCGAAGATTGTGTTTACCGTGGCTCCAGGAAACCTGGTCGCCCCATTGAAATTGATTGCTTAAGTTGAAGTCGGGGTCAGTGGCGCCGCCGGTATCAAACAGACCCAGTACCGTGATGGGCGCTAAATAATTGATCCCCGGCGATACTCCTGTAATTCCCACTCCCGAATCGGTGAATGGCTGTTTCGTGCCAAGATAGGCCTCATTGCGCTGAAACGACATATGAGCTTCATTGACCAGACTATTTGTCAGGAGCGAGGTCAGTTTTAAGACCGCGTTGGTGTTGTTGAAATGATCGTTCTGACCAGCGCCTGGAAGGCAAGTGGTCTGCGAGATCAGGCAATTGACGCCATCGGATTGATGTTCCCTCGAGTAGAAGTAGCGCGTAGAGAGCGTTTCTTTGCTGTTGATCAGGTAGTCGCTATTGACCAGATATTGATCTTCGGTATAGATCACGGGATCGCTAAACGTCGAGGTTGAATAGGTTCCCGTAGTGGATCCCGGAATGTAGTAGCTCCCGTTCGGGTTCTGCAGGCGGAGGATATTCAGAGCGACTGGATTGATGTTGGATCCATCGCAGGCGACCTGGACGCCACCCAGGCCGGGAGGGCCGATCTGCTTGAAGTAGGTGGGCTGATTGCAAAACGCCTGGCCCAGCGCAGCCTGAAATCCAGGCGCATTGCGATTACCGGCCGGAATCGGAGGCAGCGTGGCGCCCGTGGAAAGTCCGTCAGGGTCCAGGCCATTCTTCTGGCCGGTCCTCTGATACGATCCAAAAATGAATAGTTTGTCCTTGATAACGGGGCCGCCAATCACACCGCCAAACTGATTCTGATTCAGCGGCAGCTTGCCCAAATCGCTGCGATTCGCAAAAAAGTCGTTTGCGTTCAGCGCTGTATTACGAAAGAACTCGAACCCCGTGCCATGCCATGCGTTCGTTCCCGATTTCGTAACCACGTTGACATTCGCGCCGGGGTTGCGTCCGTAACCGGCGTCATAAAGCGTGGTCTGAATCTTAAACTCGGCAAGGGCGTCCGGACTGGGGATTCCGATTCCTGAGTAAAAGCCCTGGGCAGTGCCGCCGCCACCGATGCCTGTGATGGAAACGCCGTCCATCTGGTAGTTGTTGTGGGTCGCATCCATGCCGTTGACATTCACGTCCTGCGATCCGTTTCCGGCCGCCGAAGCGTTATTGACCGGCGCATTCACGCCGGCAGCGAGCGAAATAATCTGCGTATAGTTACGCGAAGTGAGCGGCAATCCGGTAACCGATCGTTCCCCGACCACGGTCCCCAAAGTGGAACTTGCCGTCTGGACGGCTTCGACGTTCGCCTCCACGGTGACCTGCTCGGCTTGCGACCCGACATCGAGCACTTTATCGAGCACCGGCGATTCCGTGACATTCACCTTCACGGCGCCGACCTCGGCCGTCTTGAATCCGGTCGCGCTGAATTGGACTTTGTAGTTTCCGGGTGGGAGCAGGCTGAGGTTATACACCCCATCGGAACCCGTTTTCGCCGTACGTTGCTGCCCTGTATCGTTGCTCGTGGCAGTAACCGTCACAGCGGGAACTACCGCTCCGGTGGCATCGGTTATGGTGCCCGTCAAGGCTCCCGTGCCGGAGGTTTGGGCCCGCGACGAAGAAACTAAGACACTCAGAAACAGGCAAAGTGCAAGACGAACGAACTTGGGAGGCAGCATAGACTCCTTCACTGACTTGGTTTTGACTACTTCAAGTAACGAAGTTAAACGTACCTGTTACAGTACGGAGCCGACATGCATAGCACAAGTCAGCGAACAGTTACCGTAAACCGTTCATGGAAGATCAGTCGCGTTGAACCCCCTAAGGGATGCTCGCCATGTGTGCACGACGATGCGACCGGCGTGCATCGCCGATTCTTAGAAGGTCCCAGCACTCGCGTCCATACCATCCCGCACACGCTAGCGGTGGACGTTTACGTTAACCGTTGACCGGATTGAGTTAATTGCCTACTAAATGTAGCTTTGTGAAGGAAGAATCAATCGGATACGATACGGGTGCGCAACCTGCTGCTGAGCGCCCCCGTGAACGTCAGTCGCCTTGTGCATATGCAGCCTACGTACGCGCGTGGAAAGGATTTGAGGATTGACGCGCAATTCTGCATAGGTGACCAAGAGGCGCCTCATGGCGGTTATCGTAAACCGAACCGCAGATCGCAAAAACTGTTGTTGAGGGCGCCGGCCATACTGGCGTAAGAAGTTGATCTTTAGGAGGTGTTCTTGTCAAACCGCAGAGAATTTCTTCAGTTAACTCTTGCCGCATCGGCTTTGCCGGCTCTGGCAGCGCGAAACGAGCCAATAGGCTCAGGGCCACTGGCGCAGAATGGGCCGCGCGTTCGCGTCGACGACGTAATCGTCGAGTCCACTTCCCCCATGGCGATCGCCTTCGGCAACGAGGCCATGCGTTTTGGACTTGAGGTGCAAGGAATCACGGATGATGTTACCGACGTGTGGTATCAACATCTCGCCGTACGCTGGAATCGGGGATCCGCGGTGGTAGCCGGTTTAACGCTCTCGACTTCGTTGTTCTGTTTGGAAACGCTGGCTAACGACAGCGGCATGCGCCTCTGGTTCCGCGCCGACCACGCTGCTCTTGCGAACGGTCAGGCCCAACACGAGGTCTCAGGCGCCCGACAGTTGGTGGAACGCGCCGCCGTGTTCCAGCGGGATTGGGTCTGCGGATTCGCTGGTCTACTCTCTGCGTTACCGCCATGGCAGCCGGAAAAATCGCAGTCAAACTTTATCGATCCTTCTCCGGATTGCGTATGGGCCCCCGGCCCGATGGTCTCGTGGATCATTGCGCCACGCTTGGCGGCTCAGTTGCCTTTAGTTTAAGGAAAACTCTATGCCTCTTCTACCTCCTAATGTCAGCGCGACGAATTTTTCAGAAGCCGTTGCACAATTTCAAACCGTAGTCGGGAAAGAATGGGTGTTCACAAGCGACGATGACGTGGCACTCTACAAAGACGCATACTCCCCTTTTTGGGGGGAAAAGGAAGAAATCCTCGTGTCGGCGGCGGTAGCGCCCAATACCGCGGAAGAGGTCTCCCAGGTAGTCAGGATTGCGAACAGGCTTAAAATTCCGATTTACCCTATCTCGACGGGCAAGAACTTGGGTTACGGCGGCTCCGCGCCAAACGTCTCGGGAAGCGTTGTCCTCGACTTGAAGCGCATGAACCGGATCATCGAAGTGGATGACAAGCGGCATTTCGCGATCGTCGAACCCGGTGTCGCCTACTTCGATTTATACCGTCACATTCAGGAGCACGGGCTGAAGGTCCAGGCCGACGTACCCGATCCCGGTTGGGGCAGCCTCATTGGGAATGCTCTGGACCATGGCGTGGGCTATGGCTTCGGCGGGTTCCGCGATCACTTCTACTCCCATTGCGGCATGGAAGTGGTCCTCCCGAATGGCGAGATTGTTCGAACCGGTATGGGTGCGCTGCCAGGCGCCAAGACCTGGGGGGAATACCACTACGGCGCCGGGCCTTATGTGGATGGATTGTTCAGTCAAGGCAACTTCGGCGTTGTGACCAAGATGGGCTTCCACTTGTTGCCGGCTCCGGAGGCTTATCTGACCGGAACCGTGATCGTCCCCAAGCGAAACGATATCATTCCTCTGGTGGAGGGCGGCAACCGCCTCGAGCACGCTGGAGTAATTGGAATGCCTGAGTATGGCAGCCCTTTGGGCGGATTTGGGGGGCCGGCCGATCCCGAACTGCGTTCCCTGTTGGCCAAGCCGGGCGGGCCGTCCGTGGCCGAATTGGAGCAGCACGCCGAAAAGACGAATCGCGGATTCTTTAGCTTGACGGTGCAGTTCTATGGCGGCGAAAAGGTTGTTCGAGCCCAATGGGAATACGCGAAGGAAGTATTCGCTGGCATTCGCGGCGTCAAATTCAACGAGGGCGACTTTATCAAGTTCCCAGCCACAGAGGCGCAGCTCGATAAGGCGCACAAGGTGGCAATCGGTGTCCCGAATATGTCGATATTCACGATTGGCGCTCGTTCGGCCTTCAATCCATCGCCCACCGATGGGCATCTATGGTTCTCGCCGATTATTCCGAAGAGCGGCGAGGCGATTCTGGAGGCCCAGGACGTATTCATGAAAGTGTTTCGCGACATGAACATGCCTTCGCTGGTCTCGCCGTTCAGCGTTCCGGCCACATGGATGTTCCGCGCGTTCGTCTTTATCATGGGTCTTCCGGTATACCGGAACAATATCGAGCAAAACAAGAAAACCCGAGAGCTGGTCAAACATCTGATTCAAGTGGGCGCCGAACACGGCTGGGGCGAATACCGGACGCCGCCCGCATTTCAGCAGCAGGTGACGGATGCCTATTCCTATAACAACCACGCGCTGCGGCGTTTCCACGAAACGCTCAAGGACGCGGTGGATCCGAATGGGATCATCTCTGCCGGCCGGTACGGAATTTGGCCGAAACAAATGCGGGGGCAGAAGAAAGTATGAGAATCATCTGGGCTCTCATTGGCGCGTTTGGCGTCTTATCCATGAATGCGGTTGCGGCGGATGCCGGGCAGGTCGAGCAGGGCAAACAGATCTACCAATACTGGTGCTGGAACTGCCATGGCGAAGGAGTAGGCAAGCCAGGCACGCAGGCTTTGGCGGCTAAATACAAAGGCTCCAAGCCGGCGATTCTCGATCAACGAACCGATCTCACTCCGGCCGTAACGAAAATCTTTGTGCGCAAGGGTGTCTCAATAATGCCCTTCTTCCGCAAGACGGAAATCAGCGATGCCCAGTTGGACGCTCTCGCGGCTTATCTTGCGCGCCAGAATGCGAAACCTCGATGATCAAGCGCGTGACTTTGTGTTTCCTGGCGGCTCTGCCCCTGCTGGCCCAGAAGGACATTGCAGGCGAATGGGACAATCGTTTCGACGAAGACTTCCTGGAGAGAATTCCAGGTCCCGATATCGGCGACTATCTCGGGATTCCTATCAACGCAGCAGCGCGGCTGCACGGCGATAGCTGGGATGCATCTCTTCTAACTCTGCCCGAGCATCAATGCAAGCCACACCCTTCCGACTACGGGATACGCGGCCCGGCGCAAATGCGGGTTTGGAAGGAAGTCGACACTGTCACCCAGCAGCTGATCGCCTACCACACGCACATTTTCTGGCAAGCTCCGGAGCGTGTCATTTGGATGGACGGCAGGCCGCATCCGCCCGACTATGTTCCGCATACTTGGCAAGGCTTTTCCACCGGGAAATGGGAAGGTGACGTCCTTACCATCACCACAACTCACCTCAAGACGGCCTGGGTGCGCCGTAACGGTCTGCCGCGCAGCGAGAAGGCCGTCGTCACCGAACACTGGGTCCGCCACGGCAAATACCTGACGGTGGCGACCATCGTGAATGATCCGGCATACCTAACCGAGCCCTTCATTCGCACCACGGACTTCGTAAACAATCCCGATCAACAGATTCCCGCGTATCCTTGCGAAGCCGTCGTAGAGGTGGATCGTCCGCAGGGCGTCGTCCCAAATCATCTGCCCGGCACCAATCCCTTCCTGAAGGAGTTTTCACAGCGCTATCACGTTCCTGAACAGGCGGCACGAGGTGGCGCGGAAACTATGTATCCGGAGTACCGGCAGAAGATGGAGGCGCCGCCCAAATGATATCGAGAAGGTGGGTGACGCTCGGCGTGGGATTCGTGGTCGCGTATGCCATGGTCCAAGCGCAGGAGCTACACACCTTCCATGTACAAGGCAACGTGTACATGATCGTGGGTGTGGGCGGCAATGTCACCGCCCAGGTCGGCAAGGACGGGGTGCTCCTGGTCAATTCCGGGGCGGGACAGAATGCCGATAAACTTCTAGCCGAGGTACGTAAGCTATCCCAGGGCCCCATCCGCTATCTGATCAATACCGACGTTGGTCCGGATCACATAGGCGGCAATGAGCAGGTGTTCGAAGCAGGGAGTTCGGTGGCGGGAGGCAACGTCACGGGCGATATTGGGGACGCCGGTGTCGGCGCCACCGTCATAGCTCATGAAGCGGTCTTGAATCGCATGAGCGCGCCCACTGGCAGCAAGGCTCCAACACCCACCAAGGCCTGGCCGAACGATACGTATTTCACCAAAGAAAAGAAGATATTCTTCAATGGAGAGGCGATTGAGATCATTCATATTCCGGCGGCCGAGACCGATGGTGACAGCATCGTCTTCTTCCGCCGCTCGGACGTGATCAGCACCAGCGACCTGTACGTTACCACGAGTTATCCCATCGTCGACCGGCAGCGCGGCGGTAGCATCCAAGGTGTTCTCGATGGTCTCAATCGCGTCATCGATATTAGCGTGCCCGCTGATAAGGAGGAGGGCGGCACCTACGTCATACCCGGCCATGGACGCGCCGCCGATCAGGCTGACGTGGTGGAGTATCGCGACATGGTTACCATCATTCGGGATCGTATCCAGGACGGTGTAAAAAAAGGACTGTCCCTCGATCAAGTGAAAGCCGCGCAGCCGACGCTCGACTACGACGCGGTGTTCGGCTCCTCAAACGGTTCTTGGACCACGGATTCGTTCATCGATGCCGTTTACAAGAGCCTGAACCCGGGGAAATAAAACTGGACATGCCTTTTCGAATTTCAATCTTTTTATTGGCCGCCTGGATGTTACAGGCGCAACAGCCGCCGGGTCCGCCGCTGCCGCGCTCAGCCAAGGATGCGGCTCCCGAGGATATCACCGGATACTGGGTCTCGGTGGTTACCGAAGACTGGCGCTGGCGCATGATGACTCCGGCGAAAGGCGACTTCACCAGCGTTCCACTCAACCCTGAGGGGCGGAAAGTTACTGCATCTTGGGATCCTTCCAAGGACCAGGCCGACGGCAATTCATGCAAGGCTTATGGGGCCCCAGGACTGATGCGATTGCCGACGCGCCTACACATCACCTGGCAAGATGAGAACACTTTGAAGATCGAGACCGACGAGGGTACTCAAACCCGCCTCCTCCACTTTGGGGGAAAGCCGAAGGCACAAACATCGAGTTTGCAGGGGTACTCAGCCGCCGAATGGGACGTGAGCCGGCCAACCAATATGGGTTTCCTTCCGCCTCCGCCGCCAAATGGAAAGTTACCAGGCTCGTTAAAAGCAGTCACCACCTATCTGACGCCTGGCTATCTTCGAAAGAACGGCGTGCCATACAGCGAAAACACGGCGCTCACCGAGTACTTTACTCGCACCAACGAAGCAAACGGCGATTCGTGGCTCCTGCTCACCAGCATTGTAGAAGACCCAAAGTATCTGGCAGGCGACTTCCTGACCAGCGATCACTACAAGAAGGAAGCAGACGGGTCCAAATGGAACCCTTCCCCCTGCCGGGTCAAATAGAAGTGGCGCATCGCATAGTGTATTACGACTCGGCCCACGATTACACTACCGCAAAAATTAACGGCCAAAGAGGTTTAAGTGAAACGATCCAGCGAACTCCTCAGTAAGCTCCTTACCTTCTCGCTTGTTGCGGTAAGTTTGTCAGCCCAACAAAGCGCGCCCAAGATTACGGCTGACTTTGACGCCAGCTTTCTCAAGCTGAACTACCAGATGAACCTGGGTGAAGTGCTGGGCGTCGCCGTGAATTCCAAGGGGACCATCGTGGTGCTCAATCACCCTGGCAGCGCGACGGTGGGCCCAATCTATGGAAACGCGACCACGCAGCTGCTGGAATTTGATTCCAGCGGCAAATTCACGCGGGAGTTAGGCAAGGCTGTTTACGGCCTTGGCTACGCGCACTCGGTGCGATTTGATCGTTACGACAACCTGTGGGTCGTAGATAAGGGCGAGAACACGGTAATCAAATTCAATCCGGGGGGCATGGTAGTGATGAACCTCGGACGCCGCCCCGAAGGGCCGGATGTTCCCGAGTACTTCGATCCCCGTAAAGTTGCACAAAATCCTCCTCGGCAAGTGGACGGCTATTTCAACGGCTCCACGGATGTCACCTGGGACGCGCAAGACAACATTTATGTGAGCGACGGATATAGCAACTCACGGATTGCAAAATACGACAAGCATGGAAACTGGATAAAGTCCTGGGGTTCGCGGGGAACCGCTACAGGCCAGTTCAACACGCCTCACAATATCGTGTCGGATCGCGATGGCAATATCTATGTAGCGGATCGGGGGAACGCACGCATTCAAGTGTTTGACGGTGACGGCAATTTTCTGCGCCTGATCCTGCTAAACGTCCCCTACGATAAATCGCGGCATCCCGTACTTGGCAACGTCCCGCAGAACGCCCCCGATGTCACGGCGCCGTGGGCTCTTTGCATGACCAATACCACTCCGCAATATCTTTATGTCGCGGACCAGGAGCCCGGCCGGATTTACAAGATCAATCCCAAAGATGGCAAGATTTTGGGTTGGTTCGGCGAATCCGGCCACGAGCTTGGCCAGTTCAGCTGGGTGCACGGAATAGCGTGCCCGTCAGAGAACACTCTATTAGTTGCGGACATGAATAACTGGCGAGTGCAGAAGGTCACCCTTCATCCCGAAGGCTCGACATCTAAATCCGCGAGCCGTTGAAGTGCTTTAGGGATCGCGAGGACCGGGCCGGACGGGCCCCCCAAGCTACTTCCCATCGACCGAAAACGCAAGCAGGACGTTACCGTCCAATTGGCGGCCCGAGCCGTAGCCGGAATTGGTGAACACCATGCCATTGGCGATTGCGGGGCCTGCGCCGTTAATCGATCCACCCTTGCCGGGAACCTGATTGACCGTATCGAAAGGCCGTGCAGTGTCGAAATCCCAAATGATCTCGCCGGTTTTGGTCGAGTAGGCGCGGAAATGGCCGTTCAGCGCGCCCGAGAAGACCGCGCCTGGAATTACCGATACGGCCGCCGATTGCGATGGCGAGCAAGCAGCCAGCGTCGCACAAGTCACCTTGGGAGCGGGCGTACTCCAGATCTTCTCGCCGGTCGCGAGCTTCAGTGCCGAGATGCCTGGCTGCGCATCCGCACCAGCGCTGACGTCTGAGACGGCCGCGTAAGTGTTCTCGCCATCGGCGCTGTGCCCCCATTCCACTCCGCCCTGTACACTGCCGGCGCCGATTTTCGTGTTCCAGAGCACCTTCCCTTTTTGATCCGGATCCAGACCCCAAACGACACCCGATTTCTGGGCGGCAACGATGATCTGCTTACCGCCTGCAATGGTGCGTAGAATCGGAGAACTGCCGAAATCATAATCTGGACCCAAAACCTCGGGACAATTCGGCGATCTGTTGGGGCACGCAACGATGAAATTGTCGTGGGCGGTTACCTGGCTGACCCATACCAAGCTTCCGTTGTCGATCCTGAATGCTAGTATTGCGTCACTGGTATTGAGTTCAACGTCTGTATAAGAATCTCCGGTGGCCACATAGACCAGTTTGCGTTTGGCATCGATGGTTGGCGCTGACCAGATTCCCGCACCAGCGGGACCGTACATTTGCCCGCCGTTTTTGTTCTTCTTAAAGGCCTTGGGGGGATCCAGTACCGTGTATGATTTCCAAAGCTGGCGCCCGGTCTCGGCATCCAGCGAAGCCAGGCTCCCACGGAATGTGCAGCATTCATACCCGGGCGCGATCCCCGATGCTTCTTCGAAGGACGCCATGGGCACTAATAATCGGCCCGCATAAAAAATCGGTGAGCCAGTAATGCGCGCGTATGGATGGCTGTCCAGCTTCACCTTCCAGATCAGAGCGCCACTATTGGCATCCACTGCGTACGCCGTTCCACGCAGATCGCCGAAATATGCGATGTAACGGCCGCCGGTTTTCGATCGGGCGATGGTGATGGCGGTACGAACCGCGCCGTCAGCCTTGAAACTCCAATACGTGCACCCGGTGGATGCATCCAGCGAGAACACCTTCCCGCCGGCACTGCCCACGAATACGCGCCCGCCCACAACGGCAGGTTGCGCGAACGCCCGGCTATCTCCGGGGAAGCCAAAGGCCCACTTCACCTGGAGCCTGGGAACATCGGCGGCGCTCAGCCCAGGCTTGGCCTGATAACGGGAATTGTCAGGTTCGACACTCCATCCGTTCCAATCGCCCGGCGCGAATGAAAGCTTTTTCCCCGGCGCTTCGCACTTTCCCAGGGAGACCTCGGAAGCCGCGGAAAACTCTTTCCCGGTAATAAATCGCGCGATGGCGCGACCCTCGTCCAGGGTTAACCCGGACGCCTGGGCAATCATGGCGCCGTCGAACATCGCGCCCACGATTGCTTCGGGCTTGCGCGCAGCGATCTGCTCCCGTTTCGGTGCACGTTCTTCCGCGCTGTTGTTGTCGTGACACGCAGAGCAGCGTGATTGATAGAGCGCGGCGCCGTCAGGATCTGCGGCCCAGAGAGAACCCACCAGAAATGTGCATGCGATCCAGACGCATTTGAAGTAGCTCATATGTCTTTCCAGTCGAGATGCTATTTCCCGTCGACCGAAAACGCGAGCAGGATATTGCCGTCCGCTTGGCCGACAAAGCCGTAGCCGGAATTGGTGAACACCATGCCGTTCGCGATAGCCGGGCCTGCGCCGTTGATCGAACCACCTTTGGCTGCAACCTGATTGACGGTGTCAAAAGGCCGCGCAGTGTCGAAATCCCAAAGGATCTCGCCGGTCTCGGTGGAATAGGCCCGAAAATGGCCGTTCACCGCCCCGGAGAAAACCGCGCCTGGAATCACCGATACGGCCGCCCCTTGAGCCGGAGAGCATCCGGTTCGCGTGGCACAAGTCACTTTAGGTGCGGGCGTGTTCCACACCTTCTCACCGGTGGCGAGCTTTAGCGCCGAGATGCCAGGCTGCGCGCCCTCACGAGCGGCGACGTCGGAGATAGCGACGTAGGTTTTCTCGCCATCGGCGCCGTGTCCCCATTCGACGCCACCCATTACGCTGCCAGCGCCTAGTTTCGTATTCCAGAGGACCTTTCCCTTTTGGTCCGGATCGAGGCCCCAAACCACACCTGATTTCTGCCCGGCAATGATGATCTGCTTACCGCCCGGGAGCGTGCGCAGAATCGGAGAGCTGCCGAAATCATAATCGGGACCCACTTCATCGGGACAAGTTGGCGAGGCGGGACAGCCAACGATGTAATTGTCCTTGGGGGTCACTTGGCTGACCCAGACCAAGCTTCCGTTATCGATGTTGTACGCCATGATTGCGTCGCTGGTATTGATCTCAACGTCGGTGTAAGAATCACCGGTTGCCACATAAACGAGCTTGCGCTTGGTGTCGATGGTGGGCGCCGACCAGACTCCCGCACCTGCGGGGCCGTACTTTTGCCCACCCTCTCTATTCTTCTTGTAGGCCTTGGGAGGGTCGAGCACGGTGTATGATTTCCAAAGCTGGCGCCCAGTCTCGCCATCGAGCGAAGCCAGGCTGCCGCGGAACGTGCAGCAATCGTATCCGCGCGTCATTCCCGATGCTTCTTCCATGGACGCCATGGGCACGAGTAATCGGCCGTCATAAAAAATGGGTGACCCAGTGATGCGCGCGTAGGGATGATCGTCCACCTTCATTTTCCAGATCAGACCACCGGTGCTGGCATCGACTGCGTAAGCCGTCGCATGCAGATCGCCGAAATATGCAATGTAACGGCCCCCGGTTTTCGACCGGGCGATGCTGATGGCGGTGCGAACCGGGCCGTCCGCTTTGAAACTCCAATACGTACACCCGGTAGAGGCGTCCAGCGAATACACCTTCCCACCGGCGCTACCGACGAACAAGCGGCCGCCCACAACGGCAGGTTGGGCGTAGGCTTTGCTATCCCCTGGGAAGCCGAAGGCCCACTTCAGCTTGAGCCTGGGAATATCGGCGGCGCTCAGCCCGGGCTTGGCCTGATAACGGGAATTATCCGGTTCGACGCTCCATCCCTGCCAATCGCCGGGTGCGAGTGAAAGCTTTTTTCCGGGCGCCTCACACTTTCCCATGGAAACTTCGGAAACCGCGGAAAACTCTTTCGCGGTAATAAATCGCGCGATGGCCCGTGCCTCTTCCAGGGTCAAACCGGACGCCTGGACGATCATCGCGCCGTCGAACATCGCAGCCACCACTGATTCGGGCTTGCGCGCGGCGATCTGCTCGCGTTGCGGTGCGTGTGATTCCGCGTTGGCGTTTTCGTGACAGGCAGCGCAGTGTGCCTGATAGAGGGCGGCGCCGTCGGGGCCGGCTGCCCAGAGTGAACCAACAAGAAATGTGCATGCAATCAGGGGGGATCCCGACATGGTCCTGATGAATCTAAAGTGGTTCATATTTCCTCTGGGTCGTGCGGGCCAATGGAGTTTATCATCGATATTTCGGAGGAACAATGATCCATTCGGATCATGATCCGGATGTCACAGATGGATGATTCCGCGTTGAATGGCCGCCGTGGCCGCGTGGGTCCGATCGTGCACGCCAAGTTTGTGCAGAATGTTCTTCACATGGTTCTTGGCGGTGGTTTCCGCGATATTTAAGACATAGGCGATCTGCTTGTTCGCCAGTCCGCTGGCCACCAGTTCCAACACTTCGATTTCACGTTCACTTAAGGTTGGGCCGTCGCTCTGTGCCTCCAATGCAGCCGCAAGCGCCTCTGGAATGTATCTTCGCCCTGCGTTCACCGTCCGAATGGTATCGAGCAACTCCTTCCTGAGTACGTCCTTGGTGAGATAGGCATTCACGCCAGCAGCCAGTGCTCGCCGCACGTCTTCATCTCCCCCATACGAAGTCAGCGCGATCAAGCGGGCGTTGGGGAATTCGGCGCGGATGGCAATCGCTGCTTCCACACCCGACATCAACGGCATGCGCATGTCCAGCAGCGTGACATCCGGAGCGTGCTTACGGAAGCGTTCCACGGCCTGCTTCCCATTGGTTGCCTCAGCCACGACCACCATGTCGGTTTGTCGGTTAATAATGGCGCTCACTCCCACCCGCGCCACGAGGTGGTCTTCAGCCACGAGAATGCGGATTTTCGAGCTCATTACAGCGGTACCGAAACCTCTACCTGAGTTCCAGCACCGGGTTGGCTTTCCAGCCGTAATTCGCCGCCGATACGCTCCGCGCGTTCGCGAATCCCAATTAATCCGAAATGGCCTCCCATTCCCACAAAGGCGTCTTCCGGCTCGAAACCACAGCCGTTGTCGCTCACTCGCAAGGTCAAATTGCGATCGTTCCCAAGAAGCCTCACCGTGATTTTGCTGGGGTGGGCATGCTTCAGGGCATTCGTGACCGCCTCCTGTGCGATGCGCAGCAGATTGTGTTCCACATCCTCCGACAACGTTCGCACGTCTCCTCGGACGTCCACCTCCACGTCCACGGCTGATCCCTGGGTCCAGTTCCGCGCTCCGCATTGGAGCGCCGCGGAGAGATCTTGATTATTCAACGCCGCCGAACGCAGATCCATCACGGAACGCCGCGCTTCTGTCAGGCTATGCTGCGACATGCGTCGGGCCAGCTCCAGATATATATGGGCTGGACGCAAGTTTTCCGGAAGGCACGTTTCGAGTGCGTCGAGTTGCGCCGAAATGCCTACGAAGGCCTGGGCCAGGGTATCGTGAATTTCCCGAGCCAGCTTCAAGCGCTCTTGGAGGACAGCCGCCAAATGGGAACGCACATGCCGCATCCGGAGTTGATAGATCATCCAGACGGCCATGGCGGCGAATGCTGCGCAGAGCGAACGAAACCAACTCGATTCGTAGTAGTGCGGAAGGAGCTCGAATTCGTAGGATGCCTCATTGGAGATCCCGTCCGGAGCCTCCGCTCGTACACGAAATCGGTAATTTCCCCGGCCCAGGTTGTTGTAGGTGACCGTGCGCCGCCTCTCAGCACCGATCCATTCCGAATCCAGCCCTTCGAGCTTATAGAAATAGCGCACGCGCTCGGGGGCACTCAGATAAATGGCCGCATAGCGAATCTCCACACGTCCGTGGCCAGGCGGGATGCGGGGGTGAGCGGCGCAGTCAAAATGACGGTCATCCGCCGTCATATCCATGATGTAGGTGGGCGGCGCCAACTTCACTCGAGCCGGCCATTTCGGATGGTAGGCGGCAATGCCCCGCGCGGTAGCAAACCACAGGCTGCCGTCTGAGTGCCGGCTTGCTCCCGACGACCCAATCTCCGGTGAGGACTGGGCGCTGCGCAGGCCATCCGCCGCGCCATAATTCAGTGGCTCCAGTCGCGTAATCCGACCAGCTGCAAAGTCGCGCAATTGCTGTTTCGAGATCCGGCAGATGCCGCGCGTTGTACTCAGCCATAGGGCTTCACCGTCGTCCAGGATGTTGGAGATGTTGTCGCTTAACAGGCCGTCTCTTGCGGTGAATCTGACGAACTTTCCGTCACGGAAAGCGTGCAAGCCACCACCCAGCGTACCCACCCATAACATGCCTTTGGGTTCCTGATACAAAGAGCGGATTTGATCGCTGCCTAAACCGTCGGCAGTGGTGTACAAACGGCGTTCATTGGGAGTCAAGCGCCACAGGCCGCCACGCATGGCGCCTGCCCATAGAGAGCCTTCGAGCCCCGCCGCCAAGGTGACAAACGAATTCTCCATCAGGGGTCCGGCCGCAGGAATCACAATGCGCATTGCTTCCCCTTGCAGTTCCGCTAAGCCGTTGGGAAGCGCCAGCCAGAGCCGTCCATGTGAGTCTTCCATGGCATCGAACACCCGCTTCCGCCCCATCGGATCCGTTGGCACAAACATCCGGAAGGCGCCGTCCTTCACCCGGAGCAGACCATCGCGTGTGGCCACGAGCAACTCACCGCTATGCGTTTCCCGAATAGAAAAGACGCGGCCCTTGGCAGACGATGACGCCTGCCAGCCAGAGCGATCAGACCGCCACAACCCGGCATCCAGGAAACCGGCCCAGTTGGTCCCGAGGCGATCTTGAAAAATGGCATTCGGTTCATCGCTCGGCAGCCCCTCTTCTTTGCCATAAACTCGAAACACGTCATCGCGCAGGCGCATCAAGCCTGGGCTGCCGCCCATCCACAGATTGCGCTCTCGATCCTCTAACAGGCAGCGGACTTCGGATTGCTCCCCGCTAGCTTCCACGCGCCTGTGGAATTGTCCGTTTTCGAATCGCGCCAACCCACCATCCGTGCCAACCCAAATACTGCCACCGCGATCTTCCAGAATCGTGTTCAGCCCAAACGAATCCGAAAGGCCCTCGCGAGCCCCATAGCGCATAATCCTGCCGTCGGGTGAACGGCGAATCAGTCCCCGCACGCCGAGAATCCAGAGATTGCCGGCGTGATCGGCCAAAATCTTACCCGGAAAGTCGGCGTGCAAGGCGGCCGCCGGAATCAGTTCAAGAAACTTTCCGTTCACATACTGGGCAACAGAGTTGGTACCACTCACATACAGAATGTGCCGCGCGTCCTCGGTCACAAAACGGACCACATTGATCGGGATGTCACGCTCCCGCAGGTAATTGGTGAACCTGCTCCCATCGAAGCGGCTGAGATTCCCTCCGGCCACGATCCACAGAATTCCGGCATGATCGACGAACAGGCTCGAAACAGAGTTTCCCGGCAATCCGTCTTTTTGGGTGTAGGTGTGGAAAGTCCCCTTGCGATACTCGGTCAACCCACTGGGTGTGCCGATCCACAAAGTGCCGTCGGGAGCCGCAACCAAAGCGAGGATCGAATTCGAGGGCAACTTGCCCGCATCGCGGCTGAAAACGACGAATTCGTAGCCATCGAAACGGGCTAAGCCTTCATCCGTGCCTAACCACAGGTAGCCATCGGCGGTTTGGGCAATTGCGCTAATGGTATTCTGCGGAAGTCCCTGCTCCTGAGTCCAGTGGCTGATTGAATATTGGGTGAGCGCTTTGCTCGGATTCAATGCTGCAAGGCGACAACACTCGCCAAGCACCAGCATCAAGACACAGACGGCTCGCATTCACTTTGCTGCGGGTTTCGGGGCATGCGAAGAATAGTCCAATTCACCGTCGCAGTTATGTTCAATCATTTCCAGGCTCGTGTCTCTCTTGAAATACATCGTTTGCGTCAACGGTTGCGTATAGGCCTTGGGATCTTCCGCGGTTACTTCGATCTCCAAAACGTTTCCGTCCCGAATGCGTCTCATGCGTTCCACCAGATGCAATTCATCGCTGTGCGGGATCAGCTGGACCGGGCTATCGTTAAACCCCACGGTGTCCACCACGAGGGTCTCTCCTTCCCAGTGGCCGATCGAATGGCCGATGGCATTCGGGTCGGGATTTCCCTTGGGGTGCTCGCGGCCATCCATGTAAATTCTGCGGACCACATGGTAGTACTCCATGAGCATGTTGAGCCGGCCGGGGCTCGGGATAACTTCAAAAGCGTAGGGAGCAGCGTACGCTTGGGGCCCGGGGGAGTTACACGTGAGCACTGGATCCGTGTACATCGAGTACTTCGCGACGATAGCTTTCGCCCAGGGAGTAAAGAGGCTTGGCACCGGTGCTTCGGGATCCTTGACGCCGTGCATCTGGGGCTGCTGAGTGGGAAGGCTTCCGCGCGGACCCATGTTCAGGACGGTGTACCACATCGAGGTCATCCAAGGGCCGGACAGATCTCGCATTTGCTCCATAGGCAGTTTGGCGGATGGCTCCTTCGCAGGCGGAGCGCCATCCACTCCTTCGTTCGCCGCCTCTTCAGCAGTCGGTTTCCTGCTTAAGTTCGCATTCAAGTAGCCGAGTATTGCCGCGAAGTCTTCCTTGGACCCCATAGCGCCGTAAGCCCTCATTAGCGCGACAACCCCTCGCCATTGGCCAGGAGTCCGGCGACCTTTCTCCGCAACCTTGTCCACGGCATGACAGGCAGTACAGACGGTTTGCAATTGCGCTTTTCCGGGCGCGTCCGGAAGGCTTTGGGCCGAAACCCGGGGGACACAAATCAGCCCCAAGCCGAGCAGCAGGCTCAGAGCGGCATGGGTACGAAGATTCATGGTCTTGAGAGTCATCTCGTTGGCTCGTTTTCGGTTCACCATTCGGGCTACTTCTCGGTGGAGGGCGTCGTCCCTGGGGCAAAGTCATCGCCGTAAAACTTAGTGCCATCCGGCTTGTTGCCCCTGAGGAGGCGCATCATATGCGTGCCGTCCTTCATCTGCCCACCGACCACCGTGACCTTATCCCCCTCTTTGAAATAGTCCTTTGTATAGCCGCGCCGAAGCATAATGGCCGGGCTATGGATTTCAACCATCCATTCCTCGGGTTTGCCCTCGGCGTTCACCACGTCCAGGTACAGGTAGACGTGCGGATTCTTCCACTCAAAGCTCTTGACCGTACCTTCCAGGGTGGTTGGTTTGCCCATGTTGAACATGGTCGTTGAGTGATGCCCGAAGGCAGGCGCCGCCAATCCCACTATCAGAAGACAACCAACCAGAAGCATGCCTTGCGTTTTCATTCCATCTCCTTCAGATTAATGAGGCCCGCCGCGCAAACTACGGACGGCAGGAGAGAGCCGAAGTTTAATCCTTGCTCTCTGCTCAACCACGCGCAAGGTTAAAGCTGTTAGCGGGTTCCCGGCGGCACGCCGAAAAATGAGGTAACTATGGACGGCGGATGGTTACGAATTGTTAACGGTTAATGGCAGATCATCGGTCTGATCGATGACTTCCAGCGCATTGATGAAGGCGTAATTTGGATTCGGCACAAGAGACAGGACTAGTTTTCCCTGGTAATTCGGTTCAAGCCCGTCGAAGCTCAGAACAATGCCCCGGCTCAACTTTCCAGAGTTCTTGAGAATGCTAAATCTTCGCGCGAGTGCGACGCCATTGCACAGAATGTCGAACTGCGTCCCGTTCTCACGCACTTCCCACCTCTCGGAGAGATAAAGTCTCAAGCCGTAACGGCCAGGCGGAACCGGGATCACGTACGTTAAATTGCCAAACCGCCCCCCGGTATAGATTCCCGGATCCGGAACCTCCGTCGCTTCGTCCGTAGGTTTGACCAGTTGGCCTCCAAACCCATAATGGTCTGGCTCCCAATAGTGACCGCTCTTGTCTATATACCCGTGACTTTGCGCGACCATGCGAATCCGCTGCATCTTCCCGGGTATGCCCGGCGAGATTTCCAGCGCGTTCAGGAAGGGAATGTAGGAGTGGGACGAGAAACTCAAATGGAGCGCACCATCCGAAGCGGGCGCAATGTCTTTGAACATCTTGATGTTTGCGGTGCTTGCGCCGGCTTCGGCCACAACATCCAGGAAGTTGATTAGAGGTTTTCCGTTGATCAAGACGTCGAAAATTCGCGAGGATTCTCCACCAAACCCGGCACGGCTGGTCTCCCCAAAAGTAGTTTCCGCGAAATGCAAACGGAGTTCGTACACGCCAGGTCCCAGCGGAATGTGATAACTGAAATCCCCCTCCCTGCCGCTTCGGTAAAGCCGCTGGTCGCGGGTTCCGAAGATTAAATGATTCGGAAAGAAAAAGGGCGTTCCCCCCTGCCAGAATTGGTCTCTCTGCCAGAGACGTCCACTGTTGTCGATGTAATCCCCTTCCATGAGGCCGGCGAGAATCCGAATGGAATCCACTGCTATGCCGGTCGTGCCAGGGAGCGACAATCGAGCTTCGGGGCTGCTCGGGACGGACGACCTGGTGTGGGTCAGGGCGAGCACTCCATTCGCCTCTTCGGGAGGCGCTATAGGACTGGTAGCGGCATCGCGCGCAGCAAATCGAAATTTGGGAGTGTACCGGCCGTTTGGGATCTCGATTTGGACGAGATGGGATCGGCCATCCGACAAATAGTATTCAGCGAGGCGTTCCCTCAGCCGGTGGGCCTGGACTCGAACGATAGAGTCCCGGCTTTGATCGAAATCCGCGCCTCGGCCAAATGCCTCAACGGCAATGTTGTATTCCTTTATTTCGTCCGCGGAGCCCTCAAGGAACTTGGACGTTATATAAATGAACAACTGCTCCAGCCCAGGTGCTCGATCGAAGATCCCAGACCTGAGAACCGCCTCAACTTCCATCCGCTCTTCAGTTAAGCTCCCGAGAGCCGGCAGACTTTGCCCCCCCATCGTGCATTGAGTATACGCCCGCCCCCAGGGGCGCGCAACTCCAATGCGGTGAAGCCTCCCGAGGGACCAAATGTCTGAGCCAGTGCGGGTTACGCGGCTGTCGCACATCGCTCGGTAACGTGGCGAGTTGACCCGCCGCTAACCGCTTTAACGTTGCGTCGCTGACAGAGGTCCGCCAAACTTGCATATTGATGTCCATCTTAAGCGCGTGCCAGTGGCTGCAGGACACCTACATCGGCACGTCTATCCGCGAGTCAATTTGGGTATTCCCAATCATTGAAACCACTCATGTCCTGGCCCTGTCAATCTCCGTCGGCTTGCTGCTTGTTTCGGATCTGCGCCTGATGGGCTACATCATGAAGCGCCGCCCGGTCTCTGAGATCTACGAACAAATCAAGCCCTGGATGTTCACAGGCTTCGCCATCATGACCATCACCGGGATCTTTCTGTTCTGGTGCCAGGCCGTGAAGGCTTACAACAGCATTTTCTTTAAGACCAAGGTGATTCTCCTGATCGTGGCGGCGATCAACGCCATTGCGTTCGAACGCGGCATTTATCGCAAAGTGGACAAATGGGATAACGCGCTTGTTCCTCCCATGGAAGCTCGTGTGGCGGGCTGGGCGTCCCTGATCATGTGGGCGGCAATTATCACTTGCGGCCGCACCATGGCATACACTTTCTAAACCGATGACATCGATAGTCCCTTTCTTTCAATGGTGTGATGACACGATGGTCTCTCGGGCGATTCGTGACTCGCGAGTCGCGTTTCCGATCATTGAGAACTTCCATCTCTTCGCGCTCACGGTTTTGCTCGGTTCGCTCGTGGTCCTGACGCTGCGTCAGTTCGGCCTGGTGTATAAGACACAGGCCATCTCGGAAGTCGCAAACGCGTTGCGTCCATGGAACCGTTGGAGTCTCGCCGTGATGCTGGCCTCCGGCATCCTGCTATTTTTGTCCGAAGCCATGAAATGCTACGGCAACACGTCATTTCGGGTAAAAATGTTGTTCTTGTTCGCCGCGCTGTTGTTTCAGTTCACAGTCTACAACCGCACTGTCGCGTCCGAAGACAAGGTTGCGCCCATTGGCGGAAGAATCGCCGCAGCCGTCGCATTATGCCTTTGGTTTGGCGTCGGCCTTGCGGGCCGCGGCATCGGTTTTCTCGGCTAGAACCGTCCGCCGCAGCAACCTAAGCGCGTTACTGAGAATTAACCAGCGGGTCCCGTCACGCTAACTGCTTTAACCTTGACGTTCCGAGTCCGCCGCTCCAGACTTGCTGGAACAATATCGTTTTGATACCGGCCAGGCGCGTCTCTCTTGCGCCTCTGATCTCTAAATTTTTCTGCCGGGGTGGCATGGCTTGTCTTTAAAGGAGAAACTGCTTGGACCGCGTGGCTTCAAGAACCAGAGTAGACCTTAAACAGAGAAGCAGTGCAATGCATATAGCCCTCTGGGTCGTCCAGATCCTTTTGGCAGTGTTGTTCCTCATGACCGGCGCAATGAAGGCATTTATGCCGCTCGATGAGGTCGCCAAGACGATGCGCTGGGTGCCCGATGTGCCAGTAGGATTGGTCCGATTCATCGGGCTGGCGGAACTGGCTGGTGCTCTCGGACTCATCCTGCCGTCAGCGACGAAAATTCAACCCAAACTGACTCCATTGGCGGCCATCGGACTCGCTGTTGTCGTGCTGCTCGGCGCGATCCTACATTTCACACGAGGTGAAGGCGCACTGACCCCCTTGAATTTTATCCTCGCGGCGATGGCGGCGTTCGTCGCATGGGGGAGGACACAAAAGGCCCCGATTTCATCGGGGAAGGCATAGGGGGAATGATGGCACATTTTCGAAGATTCTTGTGTTCGCTGGCAGTAGCGACCTTGGCGTTCGCGCAACTCCCTACCGGGACGATTCTGGGCGTCGTTAAGGACCCCTCGGGGGCCTTCATACCTGGTTGCTCAGTTACCATTACCGACACAGAAACGGGAGCGCGCCGAGTCGTGACGACGGGAACCGACGGTTCGTATCGCGCCAACGCCCTGGCAGTCGGATCCTATGACATCAAAGTTCAGCGCGAAGGATTCAAGACTGCGGAACGGGCCGGCGTCAAGCTGGATGTTTCTCAGGAGGCCGTCGTCAATATCGACTTGGAAGTCGGCACAGCGCAGCAGACGGTCGAGGTTTCGGCGCAGGCTGAGGCGGTGAATACGACCAATGCCACCGTCGGATCGTTGGTCAATGAGCAGCGTGTGGAAGACTTACCGCTGAATGGCAGAAATCCGGTTGCGCTCACGCTGTTGCAGCCCGGCGTCACACAAACCAGCCCCACTAGCAGCGGCAGTGGCGGCACGACTTATTCCGTGAACGGAGCTCCCATTCGATCCAATGCGATCCTGCTCGACGGCGCCTGGATGAGCACGGCGTACGGCTCCCAGGTAACGTATGTGGGCGGTTCGAACCTGGGCGTGGATGGCATTCGCGAGTACAGTGTCCTGACCAATACCTACGGGCCCGAGTATGGCATGGTCATGGGTAGCGTGACCACCATCGTGAGCAAGAGCGGAACCAACTCATTTCACGGCGACATTTTTGAGTACTTCCGCAATAGCGTATTGGACGCCAGAAACTATTTCGATCCTCCCGAATCCATCCTCGGCCGCCGTATACCGCTCTACCAGCGCAATCAATTTGGCGGCGCATTCGGCGGCCCGATCAAGAAAGACAAGACCTTTTTCTACGCTGTTTATGAACAGTTGAAAGATAACCTGAACCAGCCGATTATAGCCACGGTGCCGGCTGCGGCCTGCCACGGGGCAGGCGGGATCGTAAGCAATGCTGCATGCGGAATCGGCCCTACTGGTACCACGACCGTGGCGCCCTCCATACAGCCGCTGCTGGCCTTGTTCCCTCTTCCGAATTTACCGGGAAACATTAACAACTTCGCTGGCTCGTCGCCCGTAAGGACCAATGAGTACTACGGTCAAATGCGTGTCGACCACCGCTTTTCGGACACCGACTCGATGTTTGCACGCTTCACGGCCGACAATGAAACGAAGCCGACGCCCGGGGACTATCCGAGCATTGTGAACGCCTGGGACTCGATCAGCAACTTCTCCACGTTATCCGAGACCCACATTTTCACGCCGAGCCTGTTGAACACGGCGCGAGCATCTTATAGCCATACCTATATCAGTTACCAGGACGCCTCGGTCGGCATTAAGGGCCCGGGCCTCTCGTTTGGGGACCCCAATGTGTCCGTGGGAAACATCATTATTCCCGGATACACTTCTTTTAATACGAGTGTCGTCCCGCTTTTCGATAAGCAGAACGTCTATACCTTGAGCGACGATATCTATTGGACCAAGGGAAAGCACTCGCTGAAGTTTGGGGTTTTGGCGAACCGCTTCGACATTCCCATGCAGTCGAATTTCTTCCAGAACGGCTTGGTGGTGTTTCCGGCGCTTCCGTATTTCCTCACTGGAAATCCGGTGGTCGAGGAAATATCTTCAGTGGATCCCGGCATTGCGCAGAACCGTAATTACAAGTACTATACCGCCGGTTTCTACGCGGGCGACGATTATCGCGTGACCTCACGCCTCACCCTGAATCTGGGCTTGCGATACGAATTTTTCACTGTGCCTCATGACTCCAATGGTCGAGATTACGCGTTTTACAACAACCTGCTGGCGACCCCGGCGCTCTGTGCGACTCCCGGCTTGCCTAATTGCACCTCTCAGGGTGCCGACATAAGAAATCCCTCTCTGAAAAACTTCAGCCCTCGCCTGGGATTTGCATGGGACCTCTTTGGCAACGGCATGACCGCGATCCGCGGCGGCGGGGGGATCTTTTATGACATTGCATCAATTCAAAATGTGCTCCAGTGGAGTTCGGTGGGCATGCCGCCGCTGGCAGGTCTCAGCTCGCTCGCCTGTGGCCCCCCGAGTTTCTGTCCGACGCTTACGACGCCCTTGACAATTCCGCCGGGAAACGCCGCTCCCAGTGTCGATTCTGTAGATTTCCATGCCAAGCAACCGTACTTGGTGCAGTGGAATCTGGCGGTCGAGCAGAAGCTTCCGGGGAACACTGTTTTGACTGTGGGATACGTGGGAACGCGCGGAGTTCATCTTTGGCAGAGTGAAGACGTCAATCCCGTGGCGCCTACATCCATTGTTAACGGACTTCCTTACTGGAATCCAGCGATTCTGGGGCAAGAGGAGGCATTCGGTTGCCTGGCTGTTGTGCCAACCTGCCGCGAGAATCCCAATTTCGGCGCCAATACGCAGATCGAAACGCATGGGGAATCCTTCTACAACGCCCTCCAGATCGGAATCAACAAGCGTCTGGGCCATGGACTTCAGTTCCAGGCGAATTACGTCTTCTCGAAGGCACTGGATGATTCTACGGGCATTCTGGCGGACCAAAGCGGCCAGGTCACCGATTCTCAATTCAACAAGCTATTGGATTGGGGTCCAACTCCCTACAACGTTAAACACAATCTCCGCGTCAACGCTTTGTATCGGATTCCAAATGTGAAGGGCGATAACTGGGCTGCAAAGACGACCGCAGGTTGGTGGTTGGGAGGTATTGTGTCGGCGCAAAGCGGCTTCCCATTCTCGCCAACGCTGGGCTATTTCTCCAGCCTTTCGGATGCGGCGAACTCGGGTAATGCGGAGCGGGCCAGTTATGTGACCTCATCGAACCTGGCCCAAGCGCTGGCGCTCAATCCGAACGCTGTCGCGTTTAACCCGGCCACCGTCATTACGGGAAATCCAAATCAGTGGTTCAACCCTAATATGTTCACAACTCCCCCGGACGGGAGCCATGGCGACGTGGGAAGGAATGTTCTCATCGGGCCCAATCTCGTCGACATGGACCTGTCCGTCAACAAGGACACGGCGATTCGTAAGCTGGGTGAAGGCGCCAACCTCCAATTCCGGGTGGAGGTTTTCAATCTTTTGAATCATCCGAATTTCGGCGTGCCGTTAAATCCGTCGGTTTTTGGAAGCCCAAGCCCAGGCGGCTTCAGTCCATCAGCCGGCGCTATCAGCAACACCACCACATCGTCCAGACAGATTCAATTGGCCTTGAAGTTGATCTTTTGATAGCCGCAAGCGTGAGGAAACGGATGCTGAGAACATCGGAGGCTTATTGGGATCGGCTCCAGCGCGAATACCGTCGAGCCGTTGCGACCGAGTACCCGAATCCAGGACGAAAAGACTGCCCCGGCACAGACACTCTGCGGGACCTCGCGGATCAGAACGTGCGTCGTCAGGATCTTCGAACAGACCGCCGCTGGAAGCACGCCATGCAATGCGGGCCGTGCTATGAGGAGTACATCGCTATACGTTATCAGCGTTCGCGTATCGCCGACCAGGGCGCCAGAGCCGAATCCTCGATACCAGAAAACACGGATTGATCTCCATGCGTCGCCGGGAGTTTCTTCAAAGATGCATTGGCGGCGGGCCGACTACGGTAGGGCGAACGCGATCACGATATCGCTCGGCGGAATCGGCGATTCCCGCAAGTGGCCTGGACCGCCCGCAACAATTACTACGTACTGCTTGCCGTTGCGACCCCGATAAGTGATGGGCGTGGCGTTGCCAACCGAATCAAGCTTCGTTAGCCACAGTTCTTTGCCGGTGCGCGACTCGAACGCGCGGAATTTGGCATCGGCGGTGGCCGCGATGAACAGCACTCCGCCTCCTGTCGCGATGCTGCCGCCCAGGTTAATCGCTCCCAGGTTCTTAAGCCCTTTGGCCTCCATCTCGTCATACGATCCCAGGGGAACACGCCAGACCACGTCGCCGGTATGAGTGTCGACGGCGGAAAATTCTCCCCATGGCGGCTGATTGCAGGGGTACCCCTGCTTGTCCACAAAACGGGCGTACGCTCCCTGGTTGCGGAAGGGCATCGGCGAACCGGGAGGGCTGGGGGCCATTTGTCCGGTTTGGCCCAAATTGGAGGCATTCGCGAAAATGTAGCCCAGCTTGGGATCGTAAGACACGCCAGCCCAGTCGGCGCCTCCCATGCTGCTGGGGAACGTGAGGCGTGGCTCCTTGATGCTGAACGGGGTGAACGGCCCCAGAGTCTTGAATTTCTCGAACTGCGCCAGACAATAGGCGTGCGCTTCCGGCGAGATGTTGGAGACTTCGTCTTTGGTCATGCTGATCCGCGTCAAAGGCGGAGGCTTGAGCGGGAACGGTTGCGTGGGCCACGATTCCTCGCCGGGCACATCGCTCGCTGGAACAGGACGTTCCTCCACACCCCAGACGGGCTTCCCAGTGAGACGGTCCAACACGTAGAGAAGACCATTTTTGGAAAATTCGACTACGGCGGGAACCCGTTTGCCGTTCTCGGTCGCTTCAATCAAGGACGGCGGCGCCGCTACATCGAAGTCGAACAGATCGTGGTGGACGATTTGAAAATACCACCGCAATTTTCCGGTCACCGCATCGAGGGCCACCACGCTGTTGGCATACAGATTCATGCCCTTTCGATCTGCACCATAGAAACTGTCCGCCGGATTTCCCAGCGGCATGAAGACCAAGCCGCGCTCGGCGTCTATGGTCATGGCACCCCAAGCGCTGGGGCCGGCCCGATCCTTCCAGCCATCCGGCCCCCAGGTTTCGTTTCCAGGCTCGCCGGGTTGGGGCACCGCATGGAATCGCCAGACCAGTTTGCCAGTCTGCGCGTCGAAGGCGCGGGGATCGCCGCTGGGACCCTTGCTGGGCCCCTCCTGCGTGGAAGGCCCCAGAATAATCAGCCGCTTGTAGATTGCCGGGGGCGACGTGATGGCGTAGTGCGCTTTCGGATAATCGTCCGCTACTCCAACTCTCAGGTTGACTTCGCCGTTGTCCCCGAAATCCAGTGCCGGTTTCCCGGTCTTGGCGTCCAACTCGATCAGGCGGGCCTCGGTGGCCAGAACGATCCGGGGCTTCGTATGGGAGTCTCCGGGCCAATAGGAGACGCCGCGATGCTCCGACACGCGAGTGCTCTTCGGGTCATAGACCCAGAGTTCCTTGCCGGTCTCCGGTTCCAACGCGACCACGCGATTCTTCCGGGTAGCGAAATACATCACGTCGCCCACCACGATCGGAGTGTTCTCCCAAATTCCACCGGGCTCGCCGGTGTGATAGCTCCAGGCGCGAATCAGGGTGTTTACGTTCTTCGTGTTGATCTGCTCAAGCGGAGAGTATTTGGTCCCGCCCGGATCTCGTCCGTAGGAGGGCCATTCCGCGGCACCCTGGGCGAGCAGATGGGAGGCGCCAATACTGGAGAAAGCGAGCAAACAGCGGCCAAATCGGTTCATGAGGTACGTCGCCCCTTCAGCGTCGGCATTCTGGCTTGGCGCTTATACTATCACTTCGCCCCGGGTGTACCTTGCCGCTTCACCCAGACGGTGCCCAGGTTGATGTACGGGTCGTCGCCCTCCGAGATCTGGGTTCGCTCGCGATAGTTGCCCGGCGAGGCCATGAAGGTGCTCCCCTTCAAGCTGACCTTCTTGCCTTGGATCGTGAACGGCACCGCCTCCCAATGATGGGTGTAAAACCCGCCTGAGTCTCCGCCCACTCGTCCGTACTTGAGCACGTCGAACCCGCGACTGTCGTGCTCCTGGATGACCATGTAGTGGGCGGACGGGTCGTAGACCATTGTCGACTTGATCGTGAACGCGCCATTCGGGCCTTTAGCCTGGGTGGTGCCTTCGTATAGGCATCCATCCACATGCATAACTGTCTCAGTACCCGAGATCTGACCTCCGGGCCCTAGAGCGGACTCGGGTATGTCATAGTCGAATGTCCAGCTGCCAACCATATAGTCCGGGTCGAAGGGCGCCTCCGCGTCGTTGTTCAGGGTGGTGCGCTTGAGGGCGCGGCGAGCCGCGATGAGATCGAGATCTTCTTTGAAAATGCACTTCCCGGGAACAGGCGTCTCGCCAGTCGCCCGCACCAGAAGCGGTTGGTTCGATTCTTCCGGTGCACCCTGACCGAGGAGCGCCGCTACTGGGGCGGCCGTCAATAGTGCCATAACGAAAAACCACTGGCTTATTTTGCGCATGACTCGGAGAGCATCTGAAGCGAAGTGAGGTTGATATGTGGCTCACTGCCGCTTTTGATCAAAAGACCTTTGACCACCATCTTGTGCCCTTTATGGGGCTCGGGACTGAAGGGGCTGGCGCCGATCAGCCGATATTGCTGAGTGCCGAGCGGTTTCTCCGCTGCCGCCTTCACTTCTTCCGGCGTCGTGAATGACGTAGTCGTTGCGGCGGGCTCGCTTGCCTTCGCGAGGATCCATTCGGCGCCCGTCTGCGAGAGGCATCCAACCACCTCGACAACCGGCGCCTGATCCGACTTCGGGTCCGATGAGCGGCCTTGCGCGTACGCGCCGCCTACCGCACACACAGTGAGCCATAAAACGCCACTAAACCGCTGCATGAGAAGACATCCTTAGGTTCCGGGAATGCTAGCGCACCGACGATATTTCCACGGGTGCGGCCGGCATGATGGGCTCCTTCAGTTTCACCACGGCGCGCATGATCGGGCTGAACATTTCGTCCCAGCTCTGCTCGCCCCAGTAGACGTCCTGATCCGGCCTCGGGTTGTACTTGTTGTTGGCCGAATTGTCCCACCTCGCATCGACGCGAACAATGGTTCCCGCGGGCAGCGTGACGGGCTTTGCGAACTCGTAGACGATTTGCCAATTGAAGTCGTAGTGAGGCAAGTTCATCAGCTCTTCTTCCCGCCCATCGGGATAGACAGCCGTGTATTTCATCGATCGCCCGCGCAGGTGCATGTGCGGCTGGATGCTATACAACACCATCTCCTGCCGAATCGGTAGGAGAGCGGTCATGTGGTAGTTGTCATCGCCCGCGGGTATGTTCGGCACGGTCTTCATGCCCGGCGGCAGAATGTCTGTGGTCACTTGGGCCGTATATCGTCCCGTGAGCTCCTTCCCGTTGACGATGAAGGTTTCGCTACCTAAGCCGACACCGGCGCCGACGCTGGAATAAGCGACGGGACCCTTCTGAAGCCACAGGCCGACGCGGGTTTTATCGGTGGTTGCGTGCCCGTTCGCCTGGTAGTGCAGATTGAACAGGAGATGTGTGCCGTGGATACGCTCCGCTACACCCGGCCCGTAGCTCAAGGCTGTATCAATGCCTGGCTCCCATCCGGCCTGGAATCCCCCCAAACCCCCAGGAATGGCGTCGCCTGACGGCTGGGGTGAGCGCGCGCCCGCTGCACCCGCCGGAGATGGGCTCCCTACGGTTCCCGGAGTGGGTGATGCACCCAACTTCATGCGCCCTTCGGCATCCACTGTTGCGTTTGGCGGCAATGTCGTTGCCAGTACGAGAACGTGATGCACAGCCGCGCGATTGCCCGGTACAACCTGCGAAGCAGCTACCCAAACGTCGCCTTGGAACGGTAGCTTGACAAAAACATATTGCCACGGACTCTCGCCCTCGGCCGGCACTTTCATCTCCGGCGCTTCGATGATCACATCGGGTGGACGTCCACCTGGACCATTCCAGCCTTGCGCAAACTGCGGCGGAGCGGGCATGTCGCTGTCATCGCCACGCGGAGCGCCCGCATCAACCCAGGCCACAATCTTGTCGATCTCGGCCTGACTCAGGCGCCGATCGTTACGCCATTTGCCAGGCTCTCCCTCGGCGTGCCAAGGTGGCATGGTGCGAGTGGCGACCTGGACCTTGATCGCGCGGGCCCACGGCCTCGCATCGGTGTACGACATGAGCGACATCGGCGCCACCTCCCCAGGCCTGTGGCATGTGGCACACCTGGCGTACAAGATCGGAGCAACGTCTTTCGCAAACGTAGGCTTCGGGGTTTCGGCTAAAATCGCGGCCGGGACCAAAACTGCAGTGATCATGCACCCGATCAGGACGTTGGATTGCATTGTGCTATTCCTCCTCATGTGGCAGGCAAGCCTACACAGCCGCCGGGTCCTTGTACTCCCGCCGACCAAGTGTGGCCATTTTCCAGGGCCACGTCAATGATCCGAAGTGATCATGCCTTAGCGTTCACTTACACACGAGTAATTGCTCGCTTCATCCGTACCGCCGACGCCTTTGTAGCGAGCGACCGTTGGGTAGGGACAAATGGGCCTGGTGGCGGCGACACCTTCCTTTTGTCTTCCAACCGGCTGGTCTTTTGTGGCGATGATCTCTCCGGGTGCTCTGCCGTTCTCTACCCAGCGCTCCAGTGCTGCTTGGATGCCGTTTTGCGGATCGGCGCCCGAATTTGGAACCGAGCCCAGCACCGTAGCCCCCGCACCCCCTCCGCAATGTTGCATTCCCGGCACCATGTACACCCGCACGAACTCACGAGCCATTCGATCGCCCATTTTTGCCGTGACGTTGTTGTAGTAATTGATAGTGCTCAGCGGTGCGATATCGGGATCGCTCCAGCCGTGATAGAGGATCAGCTTGCCGCCCGCATGTCTGAAGGCTTTGAGATTTGCATTCGTGGCATTGCGTACCGGCCCGAGCTTATCGTCCAGAAACGCGACATCGCGGTCGAAGTTGAAACTCCGGAAATCCCACGAGGGATTCTGATAAACGATCTTGGCCAGACCACCAACGCCGAACGCATAGTCTAAGCTTCTTCCGGGCTGGGCACCTATGATCCACAGACCCCATCCTCCTGGCCCGGCTTCGCCGCCTGGGAAGATTCCGGGAAATATCTGTTGACTGGCTGAGTTTGTCGGACCAGCATAGATCTTTTTCAGCGCCTCCACCTGTGGTCCAGTGAGACAAGTATCCGATTCGCTCCCTTTGCAAAGCAGCACAGCTGGGTCGAAATGACATTTCCGCGGATCATCGATCACGCCGTCTTTTACACCGTCGAGTTCATCGCACTTGTCGAGCACGGCCGCTGTGATCGCCGGAATTTTGCTGACTGGAACGTAGCTATCCTGGCTGGCGTTAATTGCCTGTTGGTTCCAGATCTGCGCGGCAGCGAGATGGGTGGCATACCAAGCAGGGTCACCGGCTACGATGCCCGCGTAGTCGGCCGGGTAGCGTTGGGCTTCCATTAGCGCTTGGCGGCCACCGTTCGAGCAACTGCTGAAATACGACGTTGGTTGCTTGCTATAAAAGGCGGCGATGATGTTCTTCGCGGCCCCGGCAGTGGTATGAACCGCGCGGTAGCCGTAATCAATGACCTTCTCCGGATGCCCGACAGCCCAGTCCGCATCGATGATGGCGCCCTTGTGTCCAGTGTCGGTCGACGAAGCTGCATATCCGGCGGCTAGCGCCTGAGCCATGCTCGGTGCATTCCCGTTTGCCGAGAAGTAATTGATCGAACCGGCGAAGCCGCCATTCCCCACGCCGAGATATCTGCCATTCCAGCCGGAAATCGGCATCCAAACTTCAAAGTTGATATTCGAATCGCTCGAAGGACGGATTACACCTTGCACGCGGCAGAACGCAGGCAACTTCCTGAACTCCGCTGCCTGCGAGGCGGTAGCGGCGTTTTCGGAGCCCGAGAATTCACCGGCCGCAACGATCCGGGCGATAGTGATCGAGGTATCTGGAAGTTTCAAGGCAGCGATGCCTTCGCATGTTCCGGCCAATAAATTGCCCGTGACCAAAGTCGCTGCGATGAACAAGGCCGGTAATTCGGGCCGGCACGTCATTTATGTTCGGACTTGGCCGCCGCTGCCTCGGATTCGGTCACCCGTGCCCCACGCAGGATCCCACCCAGGGCGTAGTTGTTCTCGTGACAGGCGTACTCGAACATCCGCTCTTTGCTGACCGCCCAGGTATACTCGCCAGTCCACGGCTTCGCCCAAGTATGTGGATCTTCGACTGTGAAGTGATACAGCAGCGTGTTGGCGTCGAGCCGCGTGAACCGCTCGGTGACCTTGAGGTTCTCGCTCGACCCACGGAACCGCGTCTTGTCCGTGAAGTTGGTCGTCTCGACCACGAGGGTATCGCCTTCCCAATGGCCGACTGAATCGCCCAGCCACTTGCGGATGCTCAATGGCGGGTGCTTACCGCCGATCCGGACGATGCGCGCGTCATGGATCATCTCCGTCTCGATCATTACCTCGGTGGGTGTTTGAACGATCTGCTTCAGGTTGTTGTACAAATAATTCGGCAGTATCGGCGTGCCCGAGGTCCATCCGAAGCCGAGCAGACAGCGCTCGGAGTTGGCACTCGCCTCCGGGTCGTCGAAGGCGTCCGGCCTCTGGCCGCGGCGTTCGAGCACATCAGACCGTCCGGCCAAGCCGCCATACTTGTCGTCGCGGGCATTCCCCTCTTCCGTCATTGGCGGAATCTTGCCGTCGGGGGGATCGATGACGATCGAGCTGCGTTTCTCTCCTCCGATGGTGACCACACGGTTGCCAAAGCTCTTCCAGAAGTCATCGTAGCTCTTCCCAGCGATGGCGTTACCAGCCTTTGGCGCTTTCCGATTCGGGTCGCTCGGCTTGTCGGCGTCCCCATCGCGGGTAGCCTGAGCGCGCAAGAGCTCCTCCGCCTCCTGATCGGTCAGGGCTTCGCGACCACCATACTTCGCGGGCCGCTCAATCTGCGTGAGGGTGTTGGCGTCATAGATGCCGGTCAGATCCGGCCGGCCGTCAGGCGCGCGCGGGATCCCGCCATTTTCCTGGCTGGCGGCTGGGAGCCCCATCATCAGGATTAGCCACGCTACCGCGAAACATTCGACACGCATAGAGATTTCTCCTCCGCAGCACTCTTAGTGAGCGCCGACACGCACTATTTTTGGGACTCGCTCGGAGGCTCGGCTTCGCCTGGGGCGCCGGTGCCGTGTGACGACCCCAAATTGAGCTTCCGGCCATCGGGTAACGTGATGTCGCTGCCGTTGGCGCGGTTGGTGTGGTCCTTGGCCTGGTAGCCGTCGACGACCACCTCGATCCCGATGGGCAGCGTGGCCTTGGTGACGCCTTTGCGCAGTAGCGTGTTCGGCGAGCCGCCCTCGACCATCCAGACTTCTTTACTGCCGTCCGGCTTCGTAACCTCGATATGAATCCAGGCGTGTGGGTTCACCAACTCGACCTTTACGATCTTGCCTTTGAGGAGTACCGGGCGGTTTCCGTCGAACTCAGCGGGGAAGGCGTGGTGTGCCGCCGCGGGCGGCGCTAGGGCTACTGTCAGCGCCGCGCACGCGCCCAGGATCATCAGTTTGCTTCTTATCAGCATCGCTTTCTTATCTCCAGATTATGTTCAGTGCTAGCGCGGCAGCGGTTTCTTGCGCCACTGTCCGAACATCAGTTCCTCTACGAACTCGACGCACTTGAATTCCATCAACTGCGCGTCTTGCTCGATGCGACGGTAGAGCGGCATGCTTATCTTCCACGGCCGAGTGAACGTGTCCTTGTCGTCGATCGTGGCTTCGTAAAGCAGGTGATCCTGGCGAGGTCCGCGTAAACCGTTCGGTGACTTTCACGTTTTCGCTGGTGAAGTTCCCCGAACGGTCGAGCCACGCCATCCCGTTGAGTCCCGTAGTCTCGATCACAAACGCCTCGCCTTCCCAGTGTCCGACCGACTGCCCCATCCAAGAATCGGCGGGCGCCGGCCCTGGGTCCTTCAGAAGGATGTTGCGGACCGCTCCAGCGTACTCATATGCGATCGCAAACGCGCTGCGGTTCTGAAGAATCCGGAACGGGTACGGCATGTAAGTGGCGCGGGGCACTCCCGGCAGGTAGCACTTGATCTCCGGGTCGCGCTCGAGCCATTTCTCGCGGTTCTCATTGCGGATCTTCAACGCCTCTGGCTTGTACGGAATCACGCCGCCTTCGACGACGCCCATGCCGCCGGGGACCGCGCCCACCGCACCGAGGTATAGCACCTCCTTAGCGGGTACCGGGCCGTGCGGCCCGGGCCGAAGCGCCATCGCGTGTCGCGCGGAATGGGGTTCCAGGTCGTAGTTGGCGGTGTTCATCGCCTGCCAGATCCCGTTCAAATCCGGGTGCGCGTTGGCTGCGAGCGGCGCCCGATTCGCCTGTTTCTGAACCTGGGCCTGGCCGGCCGGCGCGAGTACAGCCAGCTGCGCCAGGACTCCGAAAACTACACTCAGCGCAATCGTTTCGCCGTGTTTCGACATGAGTACAGATTGTTCTCCCAAGTACGCTACTGGCTTGCACGCTCAGCCGGCTTGTTGGGCACCTTGAAGACAGCCGTGGAAATCATCATTTCCTCCCACGACTGTTCGCCCCAACGCACGGCTTTCGTCGGGTCGGGATTAAAGGGATTGTTGGCTGAATTGTCGTACCACGCCGTAACAAATATCTTCGTGCCTTTAGGCATTGGTTTGGGCTTATCGAGAATATACGTGAGCTGCCAATTAAAGTTATAGGTGCACTTGAGCAGCGTCTCTTCTTCTCCGGTGGGATAGACCGCACGGAATTCATAAGCCTTCCCGCGGAGGTGCGCGTGGGGATAAATGCTTACGAGTTCGCCGTCGAAATTCACCGTGGCCGAGGCCTCGATCTTATAGTTATCAGCACCGGGAGGGATGACGAATGTGGGATTGATCGCGGTGACATTCACATATTTCATGTCCGGCGGCCGGTCGCTGAAAATGAAGCCGACCTTCGTTTGATCCGTAGTCGCTTTCCCGTTCGGCGTGTAGTGAATCTGAAAAACGATATCGGAGCCGGCTTTCAGCAGAGTTGCAACATGAGGATTGGCCGGCGGGACAATCGAGCCCGGCTCGTATTGAGCAAAGTACCCGCCCATGGTTTCTGGGCTGCCTGCGAGTTTGCCGCCCCGCTCGATGGCCAGGGTGCCCCCGAAGTATTCACCGAGCTTTTTGTCAGCCATCCAGGGATTACCCGGCTCTCGAATAGAAAGCACGATGTGATGTATTACCGAACGATCGCCGGGCATGACTTCAGCGGAGACCACCCACTTGTCTTCTTTCAGATTGGTTGGAACGATCACCCATTGGTAGGGAATTTCCCCCTTGGCAGGCACTTGGAAGGGGACAGGGGCCTCCACAACGAGATCCGGCTTGCCCGCGTTCCATCCCCCTTCCGCCCACTCACGAGGAGCAGGTGCATCCTTGGGATTGCCCTCTGGTGCACCGGCATCCACCCAAGCTACCAGGGTATCGATATCGGACTGGCTGAGAGATCGGTCATTGGAGAACTTCCCGTCATGCGGATCGGCGAACCAAGGCGGCATCTTCTTCGTCGCCACGGCCTGTCGGATCGATTTTGCCCACGGGCGCGCTTGCTGGAAGGTAAGCAGCGGCATTGGGGCAACTTGGCCCGGACGATGACATTCCTGGCAGTGGTTCTGGAAAATTGGCTGGATGTCCTTATGGAATGTAACCGATGGTGTCGCAGCGATACCAACAACGGCCATCGCGGATATCGCCGCGCTTACAACACACAAACGCATCATGGAAACTCTCCCCTTGTCGACTTCTGGACTCTTGAACGGCAATCGAGCAAAGCCCGCACACACGCTCCGAAGCTACATCAGTGGCCGCCCATGCGCAATGATCAAATCGGATTAGCGGCGTTGCGGCCGGCCCTTTTTAATAAAAGGCCTGAACAGTCGAATCACCTTTTCGTGATCCGAATTGATCATTGTCCGCTCATATTACTGCTGATAAACTCGCCTACCGTTGCCTAGCAAATTGGGGAGAGGTTAAAAAGTCGACCGCCAAGCCGGATCGATTGATCGCGAGCACAGCGAATCGCGAACCGTACTGCGTTCACAAATTCCAGCGCTGTGCGATCGGGGAGAGCGAAGACGATGTCTGTTCGTGTTTTCGGGATTGGGGAAATGAGATTGATTCAGGAGGGTGTATGCGTAACGTAATCTGGCGCCTTATGGCAAGTGCGTCAGCAATGATCGTCTTTCCGGTGCTGGGCCTGGCCCAGTTCGGCTCGATTGCAGGCGTCGTGAAGGATAACAGTGGTGGCATCCTGCCGAACGTCACGGTTGAAGCCGCGAGTCCTGTGCTGATCGAAAAGAGCCGCACGGCGGTCAGCGATGCATCTGGTCAGTATAGGGTCGAGCAGTTGCGACCCGGGACTTACACAGTGACCTTTACGCTGCCCGGTTTTAGTACGTTCCGGCAAGACGGCGTCGAAATTTCCGAGGGCTTCACGGCGCCCATCAACGCTGAACTTAAAGGTCGGAGCGGTAAAAGATACGATTACAGTCGAGGCGCAGGCGCCGGTGGTGGACGTGCAGGACGTCTCCGAACACAGGACGCTCGTGAACCAAGAACTGGATGCGCTGCCGACGGCTGGGTCGTTCGCGACGCTTGGGACCACGTTGCCGAGTGTGGCGGCCAACCAGAACGATGTGGGTGGCTCGCAAGGCGAAAAAGGGAACGTTTTATCAGCCCACGGCGGCAATGGATTTGACATGACGCTCAACGTCGACGGGATAGCCATCTCCAACATGGGCACCACTACCAATTCGGGCGCGGCTTGGTCGACGTTTTCACTCAACCCCGCGGCCGTCCAGGAAATGTCATTCGAAACAGATGCGAATTCGGCAGAGTCGGCCAGTGGCGGCGTCCGCGTGAACGTGATTCCGCGGGAGGGCGGCAACGCGTTCCACGGAACCTTCTTCGCCAACGGCGCCAACGCTGCCATGGCGAGGAGCAATTACGACTCTAACCTGAAGGCTCAGGGGCTGGCCTCGCCTACAGGGTTCGACAAGCTGGTGGATGAGAGCGCCGGGTTTGGCGGCCCCATTCTAAAGGACCGTCTGTGGTTCTACTACGCGGAGCGTTATCGCGCCAACGACAGCAGCACCGGAGTTGATTTCTACTCTATAAACCCACTCCAAACCACGTACAATCCGAACTTGTCGAAGGCGCTGCATCAGGGTGGCTTTGACTTTGACGACCAGCTTCGGCTCACCTGGCAATTGACGCCGCGCAACAAGGTGTCCGTTTTCTATGACCATGTCAACAAATGCAACTGCCCGTCCATTGCGGCCATTCCGCTCTTCACCGCCGAGTCATTCACCCGGTTGACTTATCCCCGCGTCTGGTTGGCGTCCGCGAGTTGGCAGGCCACCATCACCCCGAAGCTGGTGTGGGAATCCGCCATCGCCTTCAACCGCCAAGACGACTCGTTCTCGCCCATCGTTTCTGGGATTGGCGCGACGTCACCTATTTCCATTTTCGATCTTGCGAGCTTCCGGATCTTGAGAGCGCCGTTCGCGGGTGGATTTGGCCCGCTAGTTGGTCTCGGCCCGGTTTTCCTTGGCGGCGTGGTCTCACATCAGACCCAACTCCGGGGCGCGCTTGACTATACCACCGGAGCTCATGACCTCAGGGTCGGGATCAACTTCCACAACGGTGCCAGCGCCAACCCCACGCAAGAAACCAGCAGTGACGTTCAATACAACACGTTCAACGGGACTCCGCTGTCGGTCAATTTGAGCACCGCTCCTTACACCCAGTATCAGAATGTGAACGCGGATATGGGTATTTTCGCCCAGGACAAGTGGACGCTCCACCGTCTGACGATTACGGGAGGAATACGATTTGATTATTTCAATGCCTCAATTCCGGCCCAGTCAGAGCCCGCGTCAGCTTTCCTTCCCGCGCACGCCTACGCGGCCCTGAACAACGTTCCTGACTGGAAAGACATTGACCCGCGAATTGGAGTGGCCTACGATCTGTTTGGGAACGGGAAAACGGCGCTGAGGGCGAGCGTCAGCCGCTACGTGACGCAGCAGGGTTATTTCTTTAGCGGACTGGTTAATCCGGTCACCGCCAGCGTCAACGCAACCACCCGCAACGTACTCCCCACCACCAACCTGAACGCCCCTCCGGTCGGCAATCCACTGGACCCGCAACCCAACGGCGACTATACCGGCGCGATCAACCCCAACTTCGGCCAGTCGATCTCCACGCTCTCCTACGCCCCGGATGTGAACACGGGCTGGCAGCATCGGCCATTCAACTGGGAGTACACCGCTGTGGTGCAGCAGCAGTTGGCGTCCCACATTTCTCTCGAGGCGGGATATTTCCGCCGGACGTTCGGCAACCTAACCGTCACGGACAACGAGAGCGTCACACCCGCCGACTTCACCCCGTTCTGTTTCAACCTGCCGGCCGCCCAGCAACTGGGCGTTACCACGGCAGTAGGCCTCGCGTCACTGGGCAGCCTCCCCGGCAGCCAGATCTGCGGCGCCTACGATATCATTCCCTCGTTGGCCGGTGTCGCGAGCCACCAGGTTATACAGTTCGCGAACAAATTTCCCGGAACAACAAGCCAGACGTACAACGGCTTCGATGTCAACGTGAACGTACACCCCACTGGAAGGTTTTTCGTCCTGGCCGGAGTCAGCGTGGGGAAGACCGTCATTAAGAACTGCGCTGTGGTAGATAATCCGATGACGCTTCTCTACTGTGTAAACGACCCGCCGATCCTGGCGTCCTATCGTGTCTCGGGCGGCTACACGTTGCCGTGGAAGATCCAGTTGAGTGGTGTTTATCAAAGCATCCCTCCCACGGAGCTTGCATCCGGGGGCACGCTCGGCCCCAACGGCTCAAATTGGACCTATTCCAACGGTTCGTATACGTCTGCTTTTGGGGCCAATTACACGATAACGAACCCCAGCGCCACCTCGCCTGGCGTCACCACCACACTGGGCCGGCCGATTGCGACTCCGGGAGGCATCACTTTTCCGTTGCTTTCGCAGACTGCTCGGGGTCAGTGGAGCGACCGCGTCAACCAGGTGGACTTCCGGGTGACCAAGATTGATCCAAATCAAAGAACATGCCCGCTTGGAGCTCATGGTCGACTTGTATAACCTCTTTAACGTTAATCCGGTCCTGACGCGGACTTTGAACGGTCGGCGCGGGGTATTACTCCCCGGCAACTATCCTGCAGGCCAACTTCGTGAAGCTCGGTGCGCGATTCAGCTTCTAGTACGGCACCCAGGCGTCAATTAGAAAGGCGTAAATTTCGAACATAAATGAGTGCACATCTGCTACGCACGCTGTCCGGCAGCTTCCTGATATTCCTGTGGCTAGGCACAGCCTGGCCAGTGGTCAAGCTGCCGCGCCGAAAATCCCAAGGATGGCCGACCGGAAGCCGAACCTCAATGGCATTTGGGAATCTTTGAGCACGGCGAATTGGGATCTGCAGGATCACTCGGCGTATGCCGGACCGATGTGGGAAATGGGTGCGATTGCCGCCGTGCCTGCCGGGCAGGGCGTGGTGGAAGGCGGGTCGATTCCGTACCTGCCAGCGGCGGCCGAGAAACGCAAGCAGAATTTTGCGAATCGAAGGACGGCCGATCCGGAAGCGAAGTGCTATCTTCCGGGCATTCCCCGAGCTGCTTATCTGCCCTACCCGTTTCAGATTGTCCAATCCAATAAGGACATCCTGTTCATTTACCAATTTGCAACCGCAAGTCGACAGGTGAACATGGGAAAGCCACGCGAGGTCGGCGCCGATAGCTGGATGGGGATGTCGAATGGGCATTGGGAAGGCGACACGTTGGTGGTGGATGTCACTGGCCTAAACGGCAAAGCCTGGCTGGATCGAGCCGGGGATTTCTCGAGCGACGGCCTTCACGTTGTGGAGCGCTACACGCTCACGGACCAGGACCACATCGCTTACGAGGCGACCATGGAAGATCCCAAGATCTTCACGCGACCCTGGAAAATCCATTTGACGCTCTACCGGCGTGTCGAAAAGGGTTTCCAGTTGCTGGAATTCAAATGCATACCGTTCGCTGAGGAACTGCTTTACGGCGAGTTCCGCAAGCAGACCGGAAAGTAGCATTTTTTCTAATTCGGACGGCACCGTAATCATTTCGGATCATTGACACGCCAGTAAGGGAAAACACATGCTGGACGTGAGGAGCGGCCAATGAGATATCGACATCGCTTGATCGCGCTAACAGTATTTGCCGCGACGGCAATGGCGGTTTCTGCGCAACCCGTCGCCAAAACAGCAACGGCATCCAAGGCCTGGAAACAGCCCATGACGCCTTGGGGCGATCCGGATCTGCAGGGCGTGTGGCCCAGCACCAGCATGCTCCAGACTCCCATGGAGCGCGACCCTAAGCTGGGTACGCGGGCCGTTCTCAATGACGAGGAAGTGGCCCAGAAAGCGGCGCGCGATAAGCAATTCCATCAGCTCGAAACAGGGAACCCGAAAGGGTTCGTGCCTCTGGCGGCCGGCTGGTTCGATTATGGGAAGGCGAATCGCCAGGCGTCTTTGGTTGTCGATCCCCCTGATGGCCGGATTCCAGCACTCACAGCGGAGGCGCAGGCGCGCGAAGCCGCGCGTAAGAAACACTGGAACGAAAAGAAAGACTCGCCGGATACCTGGCTGGATCTCACCACTTGGGACCGTTGCATCACCTTGGGCCCCGTCGGTTCGGTCATGCCGTTCGCCTATAACAATGGTCAGCAGATTGTTCAGGGTCCGGGATACGTGGTATTTCGCAATGAGATGATTCACGAAGCGCGCGTGATCCCATTAGATGGCGGGCCTCATGCCAGCCCAGAGATTCGGACCTGGATGGGCGATTCCCGCGGGCATTGGGAAGGCAACACATTGGTAGTGGACACTACCAATTTCAACGGGCAGGTCTTCATCGGGTCGCAAGGTGGTGGCTTTGGCGATTCGGGCGCAGTCGCGACGGACCAATTGCATCTGGTGGAGCGTTTTACCCGAGTGGACGCGGACACGATCAATTACCAGGTCACCATCGAGGACCCGCAAACATGGACCAAGCCATGGACGATCGCGATGCCGCTGCGGCGCGAGGCCGATTACGACTACATCTACGAGTACGCATGCCACGAAGGCAATATCTTTATGCACGACGCGCTGGCTGGCGCACGCGCCACTGAAAAGAAGGCCGCCGAAGCCGCGGCGCAAAAGGGAGCGAATTAGTCAATGACCAAAAAACTCGCCGGATTTTTTCTTTGCGGTCTCTGCATGTTGATGCCGGCATGGGCGCACCACTCATTTACCGCTCAGTTCGATGCCAAGAAGCCAATCACTCTGAAGGGGACGGTAACCGATATGGAGTGGATCAACCCGCACGCTTGGATCCACATGGACGTGAAAGGGGACGACGGGAAGGTGGTGAACTGGATGGTGGAGACCGGCAGTCCGAACATTCTCTTGCGCCGCGGCTTCACCAAGAAATCCTTAGAGGCGGGCACCGAAATTGTGGTCCAGGGCTACATGGCGAAAGACGGCGAAAACAAGATCAATGGCGGCTCCGTCACATTTTCGGACGGCAAGCGGCTGTTTCTCGGTGGTTCCAACCCGGACCAACCAGCGCCCACTCAATAGGGCGATCCGAGCGAATAACTGCGTCAAGCGCGCGTGATCCGAACTGATCATTGCATGCAGATTAGGGCGGGCATACAATGAAATCCGTCATTGGTCCCTCGTTCGGCCGGGGCTCGGGCTGCTAAGACGGCAGGAAACTTCCTTTATGCCAATCTACGAATACCAATGCAAGCAGTGCCAGCGGACCTTTGAGTACCTGGTTCTGCGAACGTCCACTTCTGCTGAGTGCCCTAATTGCAAATCCTCGGAGTTAGAGCAGTTGATTTCTAGGTGCGCGGTCAGTTCTGAGAGTACGCAACAGGCGAATCTCAGCGCGGCGCATCGCAAAGTAGCAGCCGCCCGCAGCGACCGGCTGCGCGACCAGCATCAACACTTGCACGAGCACTTCGAAGACAGCGCCGGTTCTGGGGAGGCGCACGCGAATTACGAGGTGAAGGAGAATGCTTAAGAAGATCGGCGCCATTGGGCTGCTCCTTGTGCCCGCACTCCTTCCAGCCCCCAAAGCCGAGGTGAACCCGGCGGCAGAGCGCGCGCTGCTGAACCAATATTGCGTGGTATGTCACAACGACAAGCTGAAAACGGCCAACTTATCGCTCCAATCAGCAGATATCAACTCAGTTGGGGACCATCCTGAGACCTGGGAACCGGTGATCCGGAAAATGCGCGCCGGTATGATGCCGCCTCCCGGCATGCCGCGTCCTTCGCTCGCAAAATATGAGCAGCTACGGGACTGGTTGGAGGCCGAGATCGATCGCAAGGCGGCTGCACGTCCGAATCCGGGCTCCGTCGTGTTGCATCGCCTCAATCGAACCGAGTACGCAAATGCCATTCGCGACCTGCTGGATCTCCAGGTGGACGTAAACTCGCTTCTCCCGGCAGATGATTCGGCGCGAGGCTTCGATAACGTAGCGGGTTCATTGACCATTTCGCCAACTCTTTTGGAAGCCTATACGAATGCCGCAACGCGCATAGCCCGAATGGCGGTTGGGTTTTGGAAATCCCCCACAGCCGCTGCCTACATCGCACCCACGGATTCCTCGCAGAACCAGCACATCGAAGGCCTGCCCTTTGGCACGCGAGGAGGGATGGCGGTGCGCCATACCTTCCCGTCGGATGGCGAATACAAATTCTCGGTCCAAAACCTCGGTATTGGCAAATTCATCCCAGGCGAAAAGCTGGAATTTCTGATCGACAACGACTTGGTCGCGATGCGCGACTACAAAGGCGTTGGCTTGAGTGCGAACAATTCATCAGACCGCGATGGCTCCATCGATGTTGCGTTGCCTGTGAAAGCCGGCTCCCATCTGGTGGGAGTCACGTTTCTGGCCGCCAACTACGGTCCGACCCTCGATTTCATCCGGCAATATGGGCGCAAGTCGCTCGAAGATAATCCAATTCCGCAGTTGGAATACTATCCGGCGGTCGGAATTCTAAGAATCCAGGGGCCGTTTAAGCCAACCCGGCCGGAAGACTCGCCCTCGATTCGCAAAGTATTAACGTGCCATCCATCGAATGAGACCCAGGAGAATGCCTGTGCCAAAGAGATTCTCACCACTTTGATGCGGCGTGCATACCGGCGTCCAGTCACTTCCACTGATTGGGAGTGGGTACAGAGCTTTTATCAGGAAGGCCGGCGAGAAGGCACCTTTCGAGATGGAATCGAGCTGGGTCTACGCCGTATCCTGGCTAGTCCGCCATTCCTGGTCCGCGCGGAGCGCGAGCCCGCGAACATAACGGCGGGACAACCCTATCGCATTACGGACCTGGAGCTGGCCTCTCGCTTGTCGTTCCTGATTTGGAGCAGCATCCCGGACGACGAACTCATCGAAGTTGCCAGCCAGAACAAACTCCATCTCGCGCCGGTGCTCGATCGGCAGGTGCACCGGATGCTTGCGGATCCTAAAGCCGAAGCTCTTGTAGGAAACTTCGGCGACCAGTTGCTCTATCTGCGCAATCTGCCGGCGACGTCTCCCGACGGGGTCTTCTATCCCGATTGGGACGATGAATTGCGTAAAAGCTTCCGCCGGGAAACGGAACTGCTGTTGCAGAGCATCATTAACGAAGACCGCAACGTGGTCGACCTTCTGACGGCGGATTACACATTCCTGAATGAACGACTCGCCAAGCATTACGGCATCCCGAATATTTACGGTTCGCAATTTCGGCGCGTGACGCTCGGACCGGACCTCGCCTATCGCCGGGGGCTACTGGGTCAGGGGAGCGTTCTAGCGCTCACCTGGGTGCAGAACTTCCGAACGTCGCCAGTGAAGCGCGGCGTCTGGGTGCTGGAAAACATCCTGGGTACACCGCCGCCCGAACCTCCACCCAACGTGCCTCCGCTAGAGGATTCCAAGGGCGACAACAAGATCATGACCTTGCGCGAGCAGATGACGCTGCACCGCAAGAATGAGCCGTGCGCAAGCTGTCACAAGCTCATGGATCCGATCGGGTTCGCGCTGGAAAACTTTGACGCGGATGCCAAGTGGCGAACCAAAGAGGGGGGCGACGGCGGAGTCCCCATCGATACCTCCGCCGTATTGTGGGACGGTACGAAAGTGAATGGTCCCGTCGAACTGCGGCAGGCGCTTCTGCATTATTCGCCCCAATTCGTCAGAATGATCACCGAGAAACTAATGACGTTCGCCCTCGGACGGGGCGTCGAATACCAGGATATGCCGGTGATCCGCTCCATCGTCCATGATGCGGACCGGGATGATGACCGGTTTGGATCGATTCTGATGGGTATTGTGAAGAGCGCACCCTTTCAGATGCGCACCAAAGAGATCGAGGAAGAAGTGGCTGCAGCCACGCCAATTGCGAAGGAGTCCAAATGAACTTTATCGAAAAGAAATCTATCCCGCGCCGCACGTTCATCCGGGGGGCTGGTGTCATTCTGGGTTTGCCTCTGCTTGACTCAATGATCCCCGCGCAGACTCCTCTGAAGGAGACGGCTGCGGTGCCGGTACGGCGATTTATGGGCATTTGGCATCCGCACGGCGCCGCGCCGGGCTATTGGAGCCCGCTCCAGGAAGGGCCGGATTTCGAGTTTTCCTTCATTACTAAGCCTCTGGAGCCGTTTCGCAAATATGTGACGCTCATCAGCGGAATGGATATGCCGGAGGCGATGGCAACTACCGAGGAGCCTGGGGGGGACCACGCCCGCGGGGCGGTTCTGCTCTCGAGCATGCGTCCGCGCCGAAACGCCGTTAGCCCCTATTTAGGTGTGACGGTCGATCAGCTCATCGCGAAGAAGTACGGCCGCGATACCATCCTGGAATCCATTCAGCTTGCGGTCGAAGAAGATGGCAATTACGGCAATTGCAACTGGGGTTACAGCTGCGCCTACACAAATTCCATTTCGTGGACTTCGCCGGTCGAGCCCCTCCCGACAGAGGTAAACCCGCGCGTGGCTTTTGAGCGCCTGTTTGGTGATGGAACCAGCCCCGAGGAACGAAAGACCGGCCGGAAGCAGAATGCCAGCATCCTGGATTCGGTGGCCCAGCAGATTTCTTATTTCAAAAAGCCGCTCGGCGCGGTTGACCGAGCGCGCCTGGATACTTATCTGGAGAACATCCGCGAAATCGAGCGCCGCATCCGAATCTCGATGGAGAGGTCCATTAAAGAGCCTTCCGAGGAAATTCCTTTCGGCGTGCCGGAAAACAAGCAGACGCATTACCGGCTGATGTACGATCTTCTGGCGTTGGCTTTTGAAGGCGACCTTACTCGCTCTGCTACCTTTATGCTCGGCAAAGATCTTTCCGGAGCTAGTTTCCCCGCTTCAGGTTTCAATGGCGGCTGGCATGGCTCTTCCCATCACGGGGATAAGCCGGACAACGTGGCCAAATACGCCAAAATAAATCGGTACCACGTCGAGAATCTCGCCTATTTCGCCGAGAAGCTGAGCAAGACACCCGACGGCGATGGCACACTGCTCGACCACATCATGATTTACAAGGGGAGCAACATGGGCAATTCGCATCGCCATGCGCATGTCAAGGTGCCCGTGATCCTGCTGGGCGGGTTGGACGGCAAATTCAAGGGCAACCGCCATATCGTTTTCCCCGACAATACAGAACGCACGTCGAATATGCTGCTTGCCCTCATGCACAAGTACGATATCGCAGAATTTCCTAAGTACGATGCCAGCGGTAAGCAAGTGGGTGTCAGCCCGAACTTCGGTTCCAGCACCACGCCCCTATCGTTATGAAGGGAACTGCGCCCGCTGTCGTCTGGACGGCCGCAGCGCTCTTATTGCTTGCGACACCGGCCGCTGCACAGATCGGTGGACGGCCGCAGCGGCCCAAAGTGCAACGGCCCGACGGACCTGTATGGGAGGTCATTCGCACGCATTGCACTGCATGCCACGGGATTGACGACTTCGCCTTCTACGCTCAGGATAAGGCGGCTTGGCAGAAACTGATTGCGCAGAAACATAAGCCCGGCGACGCCGACCTCTCCGATGCGGACCGCGCTTTGCTGCTCGATTGGTTAGGCACGGTATTCGGCCCGGACACTAAGCCATTTCCGCGAACCTACGTTCCTCGTGAAATCACCACTTTCTTCTCCGATCCGGAAGCCATCCGGCTTCTCAATCGGGCGTGCATACAATGTCATGCGCTGGAGCAGGTGCAAACGGCCCGGAAGGCCGCGGAGGCCTGGCGGGTCACGCTTTTGAATATGAGGGAAAGGGGCGCCAGGCTCTCGGATCAGGAACTAGAGCAACTGGTGGAGTGGCTCACCCGAGTTTGGGGAACCAACGAGGATAAGTGAACCAACGAGGATAAGTGAACCAATGACAAGTGAAGAGGGCCTGGAGCCATGAGAAACAGAATCGCAAGTGTGGCCATCACATTGTTAATGGCGTGGGGGCTGTGCGCCGCCAGCCGGAGCGAACTCGCGGATGCCGCTATGCAGGGGGACAAGTCGGCCCTGCGGACGCTGCTGCAACAAAAGGTCGACGCGAATGCGCCGCAAGCCGACGGGACAACTGCCTTACACTGGGCAGTTCGCGCGAACGATCTGGAAATGACCGACATGCTGCTTCGCGCGGGTGCTCAGCCGTCGGCGGCGAATCAATCCGGCGCAACGCCGATGCTCCTTGCCGCGCAGAACGGAAATGCCGCCATCATCGAGCGGCTCATTCAGGCGGGTGCTGACCCTAATGTCCCACTATCAAAGACCGGCGACACGGCTCTGATGATGGCCGCCCGGACCGGCAAGGTTGAGGCGGCAAAGGTGCTTCTCGACCACGGGGCACAAGTGAATGCGAAGGAGAACTGGGGCGGCACGACGGCTCTGATGTGGGCGGTTTCAGAGCGCCATCCTGAGGTCGTACAGCTTTTAGTGGATCGCGCCGCGGATTTAAACGCTAAGTCCAATTTCGTGCCTTCGGCCTCGGGGAGAGGATTCGAAGGAACGGCCCCGGTCCCACCCAAACCCGACCAGAAGACCGAAGAATTTGCCAGCGGCTGGATGACTCCTCTGATGTTCGCGGCGCGGGAAGACGACATCGAGTCCGCGCGCATTCTGATCCAGCACGGCTCGGATGTCAACGCAGTTGGAGGCGACGGTAAAGACGCGCTGGAACTTGCTCTTTTCAACGGAAGCTACGATGTGGCCTCGCTGCTCATCGACAGTCACGCGAATGTGAACCATGCCGACGCCCAGCGCTTTACGCCGCTGTTCTGGGCCGTGGATCGCCGCAACATGGAGACTGCGCCGAATTTTCCCTGGATGGTAACCACTGATCCTCTTCCTCTCATTAAGAAACTTTTGGATGCGGGCGCAGACCCGAATGCTTTGATAAACAACACGCCCCGCGCCCGCATGCGCGAAGGTTCGCCGCGCATCGTCTTTGCTACTGCCATCATGCGGGCCGCATTCGCGGGCGATCTCGAGCTGGTAAAGCTGTTGCTCGCTCATGGCGCGGACCACAATATCCCGTCCAGGGACCGCGAGACCACCCTGGCGGCTGCCTGCGGCCTGGCATTTATCAACGGCTATCACCGGCAAAAGCCACCCGCCGAAAGGCTCGAAGTGGTGAAGCTGTTGGTCGATTTGGGCGAAGACGTGAATCACGCCGACAGCTATGGCATCACGCCCCTGATGGCCGCCGCAAACCTGGGCGACATCAACATTGTTCGCTACCTGATTGAGAAAGGCGCGGACCTCAACGCGCACGATCTTGGAAAGAAGAACGATGGAGCCTTCGGTTCCAGCGTGGAACCGCTCATGCCCATCGATTATGCCATCGGCGTCGGGACCTTCGTGCCGAACAACGCCGTGATCATGCATACGGACGTCGTGAAGCTGATGAGCGACGAAATGAAGCAGCGCGGAATTAAGCACACGACCTCGGAATGCACGTTGAGAGGGTTCACCTGCAGCATCGCCAATGTGGATCCCAAGACAGCTACACCCGCTGAGATCGCCAAAATCCGAAAGATCCAAACCGGATATCAGGTAGACGGCATCACCGGAGGCCTCGCGGTAAAGGCGCAGGATAAGTCGCCCGCCAAGTCTCAGCCTGAGCCAGCGCCGCAACAGTAGTTTGGTCCACATGCCTGCACCCACTCCTCTTCGCGGATTTCCGAAACTCCTGTTTCTCCTGGCCGCCGTCGGCGCGGCGACCATTCCTTCCACCGCTGAATCGCCGTCGGCCGCCTCAGCAAAGAATGGAACAACCGCAGCGGTCAAGCCCTGGACTCCGCCCAAGACCAGTTGGGGCGATCCGGATCTCCAAGGGATGTGGCCGGGCACGGACTTGCTTGGGACGCCCCTCCAACGCGATCCGAAGCTGGGCACGCGCGCGCTCCTGAACGACAAGGAGTATGCGCAAAAAGAGGCGCGGGCCAAACTGGTTGGGGACGATGCGCAGGACTTACCAGGCATCAACATCGGCTCTCCGATATGGTGGCTGGAGCACGGCAAACCAACCCGGCAAGCGTCGCTGATTGTGGAACCGCCTGACGGCAGGATTCCTTCCTTGACCCCGGAAGCGATCAAACTGGGCGAGAATCGAGACGCTAAGTTTCATCTCACTTACGGCGTCGAAAGAAAGGTGCATGGCTCGAACGACTCCTGGATTGACGATGTGTTGGCGCTTGTGGAGCCTTACGAAAGCAACCTGTATGACCGCTGCATCTCACGCGGTGTAATTGGATCGATTTTGCCGGGCGAGCCGGGCGGGTACAACCTCGGCAATCAAATCATGCAGGCGCCGGGCCTGGTCGTGATTCGCTACGAGATGATTCACGAGACTCGGGTGATTCCGGTCGATGGCCGGCCACACGTCGGCTCGGGCGTTCGCTCCTATATGGGCGATCCCGTAGGCCACTGGGAGGGCAGCACACTGGTGGTCGAAACCACGAATTTCCTGGGCGGTAAGCTTGGCTTGCTGAGCAACGGCGGGGGCACTCCTTACAGCGACGACTTGGTTCTTACCGAGCGCTTCACGCGCGTTGCCGAAAATGTTCTAAATTACGAGGCGATTGTCAACGACCCTAAAACCTATACGAAACCCTGGAAAATCGCCTTCCCGTTGCATCGAGACCCGAATTACCAGATGGTCGAGTACGCCTGTCACGAAGGGAACTACGCCCTGCAAGACATTCTTCGCGGATCCGACGCGGAGCGGAGAGCCGCGGAGGACGCCCGTAAAGGATCTCGATGAAGCTTATCCAGCCGAGTTACCCGATGGTGGCCGCTGTCCTTTGCGCCGCAGTTCTTCTTGGTGCGCTACCGCTCAGGGCGCATCACTCTTTTGCGGCCGAGTTCGACGGTAACAAACCGGTGCGTCTTGAGGGCAAGGTGACGGAGATGGAGTGGATCAATCCCCACGCCTGGATTCATATCGATGTCGTAGATCCGGGCGGTAAAGTCACGAACTGGATGGTGGAATGCGGTCCGCCGGGGATTTTGATTCGTCGAGGGTTCACGAAGAAGTCTCTTGAGGCCGGAACCGAAGTGATCGCGCAGGGCTATCAAGCCAAGTCCGGCGACTTCAGGGCCAACGCCAGCAGTATCACGTTCAAGGATGGCCGAAGGTTGTTTGTCGGTGGATCGAATCCGGATCTGCAAGAAAATCAGGGGAAGCATTAAACCCCGCGGTGACCGAATGGAGAGAGGCATAATGAAACTCATCGCGTTGATTCTTACAGCGACGGCTTTACTGTTTGCGGAAACGAAGCCGCAGCCGAAGGGAACCGTCCAACGCATCAAGGTCCACGGAAAATCTCTTGAGGGAAACCTGGAAGGAGATTCGCCGGATCGGGATGTAACGATTTACCTGCCGCCGGGCTACGATGTAAATCGCAATCGCTATCCCGTCGTGTACCTACTGCACGGTTACCTCTTCACCGACCAATATTGGACTGGCACGGGGGTCTCCATTCCGGGCGCTGACATGCCTGGCGCCAATGTGCCCGCCTCGATGGACAATCTGATCGCGCGCGGCGACGCGAAACCGATGATCGTTGTGATGCCGAACGCCTATAGCAAATACGGCGGCAGCATGTATTCCAGTTCTGTCACTACCGGCGATTGGGAGACGTATGTCGCCGAGGATCTCGTAGCGTACATGGATACCCACTACCGGACGATTCCCGATCGGTTGAGCCGCGGACTGGCGGGCCACTCTATGGGCGGCTACGGAGCCATTCGAATCGGCATGAAGCGCCCGGACGTGTTTTCGAGTTTGTACATCATGAGCGCCTGCTGCTTGATCAATAATCCTCTTCCCGCGCCGCCGGCGACTGCCAAACAGAACGATACAACAGACACTGGGGGAGCCTCACAAATGAACTTCGCGTGGTCGGCGGCGTTTTCACCCAATCCAAAGAATCTGCCGCGTTATTTCGACGAGCCGACAAGCGACGGTCATTTGCAGCCGCTGGTGGTGGCAAGGTGGCATGCCGCTTCACCGCTGGCCATGATCGATCAGTACGTCACGAACCTCAGAAAATATCACGCCGTCATGCTCGACGTAGGACTTCAGGATCAATACGGCCTAACCGGCCTGAACAAACAGCTGGAACAAACGATGACGGATTTCGGAATCATGCACACATTCGAGACTTACGAAGGCGATCACACCAACAAGATTCCCGAAAGGGTTGAGTCGAAGGTCCTGCCGTTTTTCTCCAGGAACCTGGCCATGAAGAAAGCTGGCCACTGAAGCCACATGCCTGATCGGTTTGGACCATTGAACGGAGCGGGACTTCTGCCTATAATTCCATGGACCACAGGAGCACGATTGTAAGGTTCCGCTAGCGTGAAATTGTCGGATTGCACCAAAATGAGCGATAGAGCCAGCCAGGAGCAGATCGTGCATTGTCTGCGGCAAGTCCGCAATCGAAAGATCACAACGCGCGAGGCTGCACGTGAGATTGGCGTCCCTCCAGCATGGATACCCACATTGTTGCGGCGGCTTCGATGGAGATGCGACGCCGACATATTGTGCGCAGTGCAGTACCGAACTGTCAATTCCAACTTGACCGTCACATGGCAGGGAACTCGATATCAACTCCTCTCTGGGAAGTCAGTCCTACAGCCAGGAAGTCGAGTTCAACTTTTGATTCGACTCGATGGCACCATGAACGTGAGGTGTGGCGGAGAACCTATCATGTTTCGGCCCTGTGTCCAACCTGCGGACATTCGAGGTCGCGGTCGTAGTGCCAGTACGACTACTGCATGACTTGTTAAGGAGGCAAAGGGATGGTATATCAAAGCCGACGAAATTTGTTGGTAGGCGTTTTCAGCTTTCTGGGAGCGCAAAGCTTCTTATCGGCGCAAGACAAGGTCTACATCTGTCCCATGGATCCGGACGTCCGCTCCAACCAGCCTGGAAAATGCCGCCGCTGTGGGATGGAAATGCGCGCGGGAATCCCCGACCCGGTGGAGTTCCACATGGATTTGACGCTGACGCCGCGAGCGGTACGGCCGAATCAAACCACGCAGCTCAAGTTCGCAGTACACGACCCGTGGAAGGATCGTCCCGTAAAAGACTTCCAGATCGTCCATGAGAAGCTGTTCCATATGTTTGTCGTGAGCCAGGATCTGCAGTTCTTCGTGCACGATCATCCAGTGATTCAACCGGACGGGGATTTTCTCTTTAGCCTGGTGTTTCCTAAACCCGGCATGTATCGCGTGCTCGGCGACTTCTATCCGGACGGCGCCACGCCGCAATTGATCGCAAAGACGGTGTTCGTTGAGGGAACGCCGCCACCGCCGGTTTCGATCCCGCGCGATTACTCCACCAAGCAGGCAGAGAACCTGCAGGTGGAAATGACCACCGATCCGCCGCAGCCCATCGCCGCGCAGCCGACGCAGGTTTATTTTAAGCTGTCGCCGGCGGACGGAATTGAGAAATATATTGGCGTGTGGGCACACATGCTGGCTGCGAGCGACGATCTGATCGACCTCATTCACACCCACCCGTTCATCGCCGACGGTGGTCCCCAACTCGAATTCGTGTTGAATTTTCCGAGAGCGCGAACGTATCGTATCTGGGTACAGTTCCAGCGCAAGGGCGTGGTCAACACCGTCCACTTTGACGTGCCCGTCAAGGCGCTGGAGTAGCGTTCGTCGTCGCCGGAGCGGCGGGCAGCAGCAGCACGGTTGATCCAGAGGGAACACCGCGAATCTTGGTGCCGGCCGGCAACTCAATCGCGTTCCGGTACAGGAATGGATGCACGAACTTTGCGTGGTAATGTTCGAACCAAACGAGCGGCTCGGTGCTGCCGTCAGGTAGCGCAGCCGTTATTTGAGAGGCGGCATCCTCGGGCACGGTCTTGGGCAAAATGCCTTCGAGCGCAAAATCCTTGGGCAGTTGAAACTCACCGCTGACCGCGAGAGCGCCGTGCGAAGGAACCTGAGGTGGCTGCTGATCCAATTTGGGATCGGGCGGCAAGTCCTTCGCTTCGCCCTCTGGAACGCCACCGCCCACCCAGCTAACGATGAGTTCAAGCTGCTCGGGCGTGAGCGCTTTGTCGTTGCGAAAATCACCGAACCCCTTCACCGCTCCCCAGGGAGGCATCCTTCGTTCCAATACCTCTTCTTTTATGGCGACGGCCCAGGGACGCGCGGCTGCGTAGGTCATCAGTGAAAAAGCCTGGCCGCCTTCGTGATGGCAAGAGGCGCAGCGCTCATAAACGATGCGAGAAATTTCACGGTCCCAGGTAATAGGAGTAGTGATGATGTCATGCGCGGGTGCGATGGAGACATATAGGAGGATCAGACCACCGATGATGCTCCAACGATGCCCCATGGCCTACTTATGATACAACGCCAAGGTCGGCGGCGATTCTCTTTTTTTAGTTAGCTCACGAAAAACTTCGCCCATTAAATCACGCGATCGCTTCCATGGTCCGAAATGGCTGGTGGTCGGAGTACGACGGCTACCGCCTTCCATTGACGAACTTCACGGTGAAGAGGGAAATCAGTGCCGCGTATGTACCCTCCAAAATGATCATTGATCCTATATAGCGAACCTGCAATACTGGCGAACATTATCGAGGCAGAGCACCATTCGTTCGAGGAAATCCAAATCGCCAAGCAGGCGGATTGGGTATACGATTTCGCGCTTTCACCCCTCGTTTTATACGCACTCTATTCGGTTGACACGCGCCGCCTGAAACAATGGCTTGAAATCAGCCCGCGCAACGCCGTCACTGTGCTCGATACTCACGACGGAATCGGAGTAACAGATATCGGGCCGGATCGAAACAGTCCGGACGAGCCGCCGCGACGATGATTACTTGATCGCCCGCGCCATTCAATTCTTTGCTCCCGGAGTGCCGCAGGTCTATTACCTTGGGCTGCTGGCTGGGACGAACGACTTGGACCTGCCGCGACGTACCGGCGAAGGCCGTGACATCAACCGTCATTACTATACGCGGGCCGAATTGCACCACGGCTCGAAGCCCTGCGTGGTTCGTGCCCTCTTCGATCTCATCCGTTTCCGCAATGCGCATCCCGCATTCGCGGGCAACTTTCAGGTCAACAACTCTGACAACAGCTCACTTGTATTGGAATGGCGGAAGCATTCCGACTGGGCTCGCCTCGACGTCGATCTTGCATGTCGACGAGCGGTCATCTCGTATTCGGATCCCGCGGGCGATCAGGCGATGCTCATTTCCAGCAATGTAATTGAGGCGAGTAGATGATTCGAGCTGCCGAAGTACAATGTAGCTGAATTGGAGCCTGGCAGTGTCGAACCCACCCAGCGAGAGAAGCTACAATCGCGCGATCAATCGACGCGAGTGGCTCACCCGCGCTACCAGCCTCGCCCTAGGTTCCTTGCTCGTCTCCCGCAGCTCCGCTCAACAAAGGCTGCTGCCTTTGCAATGCTCCGGCCTGGATCATTTGTCCCTAACTGTTCCTGATTCGCTCGAAGCGGCGAGGTTCTATGGCCGCATCTTCGACCCACAGGTATTCCATGAGCGCACCGGAGTCCAGCGTTATTACGTCCGTCTGGGTGCCGCTTACATTGCGTTCGGCCCCCAAGCCAATGTGACTCCCTACATCGACCACATCGCCGCTGGGGTGATCGGCTTTGTCGAGGCCGATTTCGGCAAAGTTGAGACCAAAGCGGAGATCACGGCCGCCGGCCTTGCGGCACCCCCTGGGGCGCTTCCAATGTTGTCTGATCCGGATAATCTACGGCTTCAGCTTGTCAATTCGACCCATGGCCTGTTCGACACCATCATGCCTGGCGGGCGAATAATTGCGGGGACCGCCGCGCTGATCCCCATTGGCCTCGATCACATTATGCTGTCCGTGACTGATCTCGACAGATCCGTGGCGTACTACCGCAAGCTGTTCGGCGCCGAGGAGTCACGTGACCGCAATCCGCGGCGTGTGTGGTTCAAACTTGCTGACACCAAGCTCGGCTTGGAAACCGCGCCCGCCGGGCAGAAGCCTGGCTTTTCGCACTTCGCCGTCAAGGTTGCTGGGTTTCACCGCGGCTTGGTCACAGGTCGCCTTGCAAAACTCGGCGTTAGCGTTGAGCCCGGTAGCGAAAAAGGCAGCCTTCGATTTCGCGACCTCCACAACCTTCCGGTCGAAGTGGTCGCTGGATGATGGATAATCATTTCGGATCATTGACAGGGCGTTAAGCAATGCAGATACTCGGTTAGCGAGGGGAGGCTTTCCCAATGAAGCGTTTGTGTGTCCTCACTGTGGCGGCATGCGCACTGGCCGTTGCTGGTACGGCGGCTACACCATCGGTTACGTTCCAAAAGGACGTCCTGCCAATTTTGCAGAAAAACTGTCAGACCTGCCATCGTCCGGGGGAAGTAGCGCCGTTCTCACTGATGAGCTACTCTGAGGCCCGGCCGTGGGCCAAGGCCATCAAGGTCGCCGTTGTGAGCCAGCAGATGCCACCCTGGTTCGCCGATCCCAAGGTGGGTCATTTCTCCAACGAACGCCGTCTCAGCGAAGTGCAAATCGCCACGTTGGTCTCTTGGGCCAATAATGGCGCTCAGGAAGGCGACCCTAAGGATGCTCCAGCCCCTGTGAAATTCGTCGATGGCTGGAATATCAAGCCCGATCTGGAAATTGAGATGCCCGCCGAGTTCCATGTGCCCGCCACCGGCACCATCGACTATCAATACATGCTGGTGAAGACGAACTTTCCTGAGGACATGTGGGTGAGTGCGGCCGAAATGCGCCCAGGCAACTCCAAAGTGGTGCACCACGGAGAAGCATGGATTCGTCCTCCTGGCGCGAAGTGGATGGCCGATGCTACTCCCGGAGTTTCCTATCCGTCGCAAGAAATGAAAAGGGGGCCCGGGGACGGTCTCGAGATACTAGGTAAGTTTAATCCGGGATTGGGTGACCAAACTTTCGACTTTGGGGGCTCTGCAAAGTTCGTCCCCAAGGGCTCCGATATCGTGTTTGAAATTCACTACACCGCCGTGGGGACAGCTCAGTCCAGCAAATCTACCGTAGGACTCGTGCTGGCTAAGAAACGTCCTCAGCTCCGCTATATCACCACTTATGGACCGATTGGCAACAATTTGGTGATAGAACCTAATGATAACGACGCCGAAGTGGTGTCCGAGATCACTGCACAGTTCGATTCCAAAATGGTTTATATCCAGCCGCACATGCATGTGCGCGGCAAGGATTACGAAGTCCGCCTCGTGTATCCTACCGGGGAAACACAGACGGTTTTTCGCGGCCGCTTCGATTTCAACTGGCAGTTGGGCTACGATCTGGAAAAACAGTTGACCATTCCGAAAGGCACTAAGATCCAAGGCATCGCGCATTACGACAATTCCGCCAATAACAAGTGGAATCCGGACCCCGCCAAAGAAGTTGTCTGGGGACTTCAGAATTGGGAAGAGATGCAGAATTGTTTCATGGGATTTCTGATCGATTCTGGAGTGGACCCAGAGAAGCTCTTCAAACCCTCAGGCCCCAGCGTACTGAAACGCATGATCGGCAGGGGAGGACCCACGCAGGCGTTTCTCCAATAACGCCTTTACGTCTGGTAGCTTTGATCCCATGCCTGATCAACATGATTTGACGCGCCGCGACCTTCTGGTTGTGGCGGCCTTCGTTCCGCTAGCCGCGCTCACGGCCACGGCGCAGACCGGACCCGCTGCGCTTACCGCTGGACAAATGAAAACGCTCGAAGCGTTCATCGATCGGCTCATCCCCTCCGATGAACTCGGGCCAGGCGCCGTGGAAGCCCGTGCGCAGGTCTACATCGATCGTGTGCTGGCGGGCCCTAACGCAAACGAAAAGGCACAGTTCGTGGAAGGGCTGGAAGCGGTGGATGCCTATGCGCAACGCACTCAGGGCGCCTCACTGGCCGACCTTCCGGCGGAGAAGCGCGATCTGGTTTTAAAAGCAATTGACGACAACACAGCGGAAGGATTGCCGCAAGGAAGGCAATTCTTCAACCGCGCGCGGCGTTTGACCCTGGAGGGCATGTTCGGCGACCCTTACTACGGCGGCAATGGAGCCTTCGCCGGATGGGATTTAATCCGCTATCCAGGCCCGCGCCCGGCCGTCGATGCAGAGATGCAGCGCATGGATGCGAAGCCTGCTCCTTTCCACCACTCGGCTTGGGGAACTCAATATAAATAATGCCAACCACTCTCAAACCGGTCGATGTAGCAGTGATTGGACTCGGCGCCACGGGTGGAGTTGCCGTATTGCCTTTGGCCCGCGCGGGACTGAAAATCGCGGGGATCGAAGCCGGTACTTGGATGGATCCGCATCGTGATTTTCACGCCGACGAAATCTATAACAACGTTCGCCGCCAGGTGACCACATCGCCAAAAGCCCAACGCGAGATTCCGACCGTGCGCACGGGGCCGGGAGAGAAAGGCCGCCCACCAGCAGCGCATCCCATGATGAACGCTATCGGCGGGACATCCATCCACTACTGGGCCCAGAGCTGGCGGCTCAAGGCCTGGGATTTTAAGACACGTTCGGAAACAACCCAGAGATACGGAGCCGCGGCGCTTCCCGTCGGCACAACGCTTGAAGACTGGCCGTTGACCTACGACGAACTGGCTCCGTTTTATGACGTTGTCGAAGATGAGGTCGGGGTTTCGGGCGCAGCTGGAAATATCGGCGGTCAACTTACGGGCCGAGGGAATCCTTTTGAATCTCCACGCGCGAAAGAATATCCCATGCCGCCTCTGCGAGGTTCGGGTTTCACCGACCAGATGGCGGAGACGGCCAGAAAATTAGGATGGAAACCCTTTGCGCCGCCTGCTGCAATTAACTCTCAACCCCGAAAAGGGCGAAGTAGTTGTGTGTATCACGGGTACTGCGGTTCAGGGGGTTGCCATGTGAGCGCCAAAGGCTCGACAGCGGTCACCACGATTCCCGAGGCGCAGAAGACGAAGAATCTTACGATCTTCGACAACGCCCATGTGACGCGCATCGAGACGGATGGAAATGGACGCGTGACGGGCGTCCGATACCTCCGCAATCGCGAAGAGTTTTTCCAACCCGCCAGAGTTGTCTTGTTGGCAGGATATACCTACGAGAATTCCCGTTTGTTGCTCCTTTCGAAATCGAAGCCATATCCCAAAGGCTTGTCGAACAATCACGGACAAGTGGGTCGCCATTATTTCGGGCATTGGAACAGCTTTGTCACGGCATTGTTTCCACACGACATCAACACATGGTACGGATTGCCCGCTCAGGGCACAACCTGCGATGAGTGGGCGGACGATAACTTCGATCACAGCGGCATGGGCTTCATCGGAGGGAGTAGCCTGCACGTAATGACAGAGCGTCATCCCATCGATGCCGCGGCGATGAACACTTTCGGACGGGCGCCGGGCTGGGGCTCGGCCTGGAAGAAGTTCATCCACGAGAACGCGGGCCGGCAGTCCAATACCTACATACAAACCAACACGTTTCCTTACGAAAACATGTATCTCGATCTGGACGACGAAATCACGGACCCGTTGGGTGATCCGGTCTGCCGCATCAACACCGGAGGGATGCGGGAGAATGAGCGACGCGCGACCCAGAACGCGAATAATAAGATGGAGCAGTGGTTCCAGGCCGCTGGTGCGATCCAAGTCATCAAGACTCCGCCGTTCGTGCCGGGAGTTTCAACTCACGCCTACGGCGGCACACGCATGGGTGACAACGCTGACACCAACGTTGTGAATCGCTGGGGATTTTCGCACGAGGCGCCGAATCTTGGCGTATTAGGCGCATCGGTGATGGGTACAAGCGGGGCGCGCAATCCTACACTCACCGCGCAAGCACTCGCGTGGCGGACCGCCGACTATCTCGTGAAGAATTGGAAGTCCCTTAGCAGCTAAATACTGCAAAAAGTGAAGCTTTAACCGTTCGCACGGCTAGTTCAATGAATCCTCAGTCCCTCGCGATGGCTTATTCATTGCTTCGTCAACAGCACCATCAAACTCTTCATCGGCCACAGGCTTGGCCTTGTGGGCGAGTTGGTAGAGGGCGCCTTTTCAGACGCTCCGCATCGGCGCGGCGAGCTTCTCCCGATGAAGCCGGATGGGGGGCGAGAGCCATAATGCTCACTTCTTCCTTATCGCGCAAACTACGCCCAAGCAATTGTAGCTCCTCATCCCAAGCCAGTCGTGCACTGAATCTGTGTGTCTATCATCCGCAATCGCCAATTGAGGTTTTACCAGCGACTGCTCGCATGCTGTACTCTCTCCCTTGGCGGCGGCCCTCCTTTCTTCCCGGGCACGAAGCTGTCACAAAACTGTTTAGTCAGGACAAGCATGGGAAAGGCAATTTTGACCGGCCAAAATCTTGTCCCATTCTTGTCCCAATAAATGGGCACTCTTCGGGACAAAGAGGCTGCGCTCTCCCTTTGTAATGAATATGATAGCCCTGAACGAATCCAGCCCTGAAAAGGCTGGCGTCGGCGGTTCGATTCCGTCCCTGGCCACCACGTTTTCAATAGCTTACGAAGCCCTCACTCACTCGGCATTTTCATTCCATTTCATTCCAAAGCGATCGCGCGGGACGATTCGCCTCGTCTGGAATGCTGGAGTAGAGCGGAGTGGGGCGTGGCAACATGCCTCTCCGCTCTGTCGGAGATAAATGAAATCGGCAACCTGTCGGCGGCGGAGAAATTTGACTTGCTCGACGCGGTGTGGGAGAGCCTGGAGGCGGATGAACTGGCCCTGACGGACGGCCAGCGCGATGAACTGGACTACCGCCTGGGCCAGTACGAGCGCAACCCGGATGAAGTCATTCCCTGGGAACAAGTCAGGGCGGGCCTGTTTAAGAAGCAGTGACGCTTGCCGTCGTCTGGATACCCGAAGCAGAGGCAGACCTGAAGGAAGCACTCGCCTGGTACGAAGGCATTCACCCTGACCTTGGCGCGCGGTTTGTTCTGGGCGTGGATGCCGCTGTAGAGGTCATCGCGCGAAGTCCCCTCGCCTTCAGAGGTGCATGCGGAAATACGCCGGGTGGGCGATAAGGCGCTTTCCTTACGGTGTTTTCTTCAAGGTAGAAAGCAGTCGCATGAAATTTGGGCGACAAACATCGGAAAAGCATTGATTCAGAAGAAGCATGGAAGGTGTCGTTCTGCTTATGAACGCTTTGCGCTTGATGCGATATCCTGGGACCGGCAATTATGGGATCTAATGCGGGTGTCTTCTGCCTTGCGATGTGCCTTATAGGGACCTCGGCTCCTGCTCAGCCGGCGGCAAGCCTGAGTGCCGACGATCGGACCGCAATCCAGGCATTAGTAAGCCAATATGCGCAAGCTTTATCCGGGTGCCGATCAACGGAGTTCGCCGATCTTTTCGTGCCTGAAATCGGCTACTTTGCCAGCGGCTTTCGCGGCCATATGGTGGGACGGGAGCGGCTGATCGCGCTGGTGGAAAGCGAACGGCACTGCGTGGCGCCCAAGGGGAACGCTGCGGTGGTCCGCCCCGGCGGAGCGTCCGGTCCGACGGTAGCGATCGAGGCCACGGCCGGTGGAGCGCGCGGCATTGCCGATCTTGGCACCGCCGAGTATCAGGACGAATATGTGAAGATGGCGCTGGGGTGGCGATTCGCATCGCGCACCGTGATTATTGGGGACGAGAAGGCAGTGGGTCTTGATGCGAGCGGCATGCTGGCGATTCAGCGTTTGGGAGGCGTCCAAATCGGCGATCACTACGAGGCCGATCAAAACGGGGTGCAGCGCCTGATGACTTCCGGGGTGAGAATCAGCGTCTCAGGCGATCAGGTTACCGGGCGGGCGTATCTAAAGGACGGCGGATACGACGATCAAGTCTACGAGAAGGCCGGCCCCGGTGAATGGCGCGTCAAATCGAGCACCCACGTCCCGGCAGCGACACGCTGAGGTTCGGTGCGCGGACGGATTACTTTGGACAGGATTTGCCCAACGGAGGGTTTCGATGAATAAATTTCACACAACTACAATGGGGATCTTCGCGGCATTGCTGACAGGCGCCGCAGCCCATGCCCAGGTGTCACTCGATTCAGTGCGGGTTGGGGCGAAGGACACCATCACGCTGGCGAAGTTTTACGAGTCGGCATTCGGGATGCAAGAGGTCAGCCGGATCGAAAATCCAAGCGGCACGGAAGTCTTCGTGAATTTTGGCGCCACGGTGGAAGCCGCGAAGGCCAACACGAATCCACAGTTGATCGTGTTTCACCGCGATGCGGACGACCAAAAGGAGCCGATCCCTCACATCATCTTTAAGGTGAAGGATATGGCAGCCACCGTCGCCGCCTTGAAGGCCGCGGGCGGCACGATGACCGGCGAGCCCCGCCCATTCGGAAAAACCGGCATCATCTTGGGTTTCGCCGTTGATCCAGTCGGTAATCGCATTGAGCTGATTCACCGGCCTTGAGCGTCGCCCGTTACCGCCATTATCGATAGGCCGCAATAAGAAGCCGGACAAGCGAACATCGGCGCGATCGACGGCACAAAATAGCGGTTGAGGCCATCCATATACCCAACAGAATGAGAAGTGAGTTTTTCATTTGCTGGAAGATTTTCTCGTACACTGAATTCTACCCGGTTTAATCGTGCAGGTCTAAACCGGGTGCAGCACTTGCTGTGTCGTGTTGCATCATAGTGAGGCTAATATTCCGTGCTTGTCCTACTAAAGCAGGATAGTGTTTGCTCGGCAGCATTCCGTATCCTCCAAGAATGGACCTCAACAAAATGCTCACCGAGTTGCGAATAAAACGCAAGGTCGTTGAACAAACGATCCTAACATTACAACGCCTAGCCGCAGGGCGCAGCAAACGCCGGGGAAGGCCACCGGCATGGATGTCGTCTCTAAAAAGGCGGGGTAAGCCGAGGGGGAGCAAGAACAAACAATAAGGACAGAATCAAAACGTCACATGCGAAGGAACGAGCAGGACAGCGCCGAGCGTGTTCCAAGGTCCCCGGCGCTAAGGGCCATCGGTGCTGAACAAGTCTCCCCGTAGCATCCTCAGATCCTGGATTAAGCGTAAGCCGGACATTTGGGCCCCGACGAGACCGGTCCGGTTCTGGGAGTTGACCGGGAGCGAGACTTCTGCCTGATGTGAACGTCTTTGCGCAAAGCCGCGAAAGGCGTGTCCTATGATGGGTGGGTGGATGCGGAACAAGCCTGCGCTGCTGAACGCCTTTTTGGATGCTCGCGATGCGGTTGAGGCCGAAGGCATTCTCCTTGAAATCCTGCAAGGCCAGGCTGAGCCACTCATTCGGCAAATCGTCCGGTCGAAACTCTCCTGGGGCGCCACTCCAGCCAATATGGACATCGACGATGTCTGCTCGGAGGCACTTGCTTCGGTTATCTCCAGCCTGCAACGATTGCGCGAGTCACCGTCGGCCGAACCGATCGCCGATTTCCGCGCATTCGTCGCGACGATCGCCTATCGATCATGTAGCGACCACTCGCGCCGGGTCTATCCGGAATTCCACCGGCTGCGCAATCGGTTGCGCTACATTCTTAACACCGAACATGATTTCGCTCTCTGGCAGTACAGCCCCGGCGAATGGATGTGCGGGCTGCACCGCTGGCAGCCCGTAGCGGGCGGTCCGGAGCTGGCGGCTGTCAGGCCCGATGTAGCTCACTTGGTGGACCGAGTGAGCGATGCTCACACCGGCAAACCGGCGCGCCTGTTGAGCGCAATTTTTGAATTCACCAGAGGCCCAATGCCGTTCGATCTCCTTGTTCGGACCGTGGCCGAATGTTGGCGTGTCACCGACCATCCACAGACTGTCGATGTCACGAACCTCTCTTTGGCGGACCAGGCGCCCTTGCCGGACGCCCATTTGGAACGGAATCAATGGCTCGCCACTCTTTGGCAAGAAATACTAGAGTTGCCCGCCAGACAGAGGATCGCCCTGCTTTTAAACCTGCGGGACGAGAGTGGCGCCTGCGCCACCACGGTTTTTATCGCGGCCGGAGCGGCTGGGTTCGACCAGCTGGCAGCCGCGCTTGAAATGCCAACCGAGGAATTTGTCGAGTTGTGGCGGGGGATGCCGTTGGACGATTTGCAGATTGCGGCGCGCCTGAATTTAAGCCGTCAGCAGGTGATCAATCTGCGAAAGTGCGCGAAAGAGCGGCTGGCGCGCCGGATAATGAAGAAAAGCGCGTGGTAATCTGAGGACGATATCGGACGACACTTATGGGTGACCCTCTGATTTCACACCCGAGCGATATGGAACTCGATGGCTTTGTCCAGCGAACCTCGCCGGTGCCCGTGCTGATACAACTGGACCGGCACATGGCGGGCTGCTCGCAATGCCGCGGTCGTGTGCGGCAGCGGGCCGGCCTGGACGCCACAGTCTCATGGCTGCGCGCCGATCTTGCCGCGGTGCTCCCCCAGGATCATCTGTCAGAGGAAGCAATCCAGGCTGCGGCGGCGGGCGAGCCTTCGCCTGAAGCGAACGAACACCTCCGCCACTGCCCTGCGTGCCGGGCGGAAATGGACGATCTGCGGCAGTTCATTGCCAGCCAGCGCTCGCCGGGGCGTCCCCGGTTTTTCCGGCTCTGGGTGGCTGCGGCGGCCGTTTTTGTCATCGCAGCCGCGGGGACCGCGTGGAAGATTGTCCAGTCCCGGGGAGAGCCTGAGCTGATCGCCAGTGTGCATGATGACGGAGGAATCTTAGGCATCGACCGGACAGGAGTCCTGCACGCACCGGTCGCGCTTCCGTCGGATTCTTCGAGCTTGGTTGCCCGGGCTATGACCACCGGACGGTTCGACTCACCCTCCGTGGCGGGACTGTCGCGGAAGCCGGAGTTCCTGTTGGGGGATTCCACGAAGCAGACTGCTTTCACGCTACGCCAGCCTATCGGAGAAACCGTGGCGACAGTTCAGCCGGAATTCTCATGGACCGTTCTTCCGGGCGCAACCGCGTATCGCGTGAATATCTACGACGAAAATTTTCGCAAGGTTGCCTCCAGTCCGAATCTGACCTCCAACGCTTGGGTTGTTACTCAGTCACTGACGCCGGGCCAGGTGTACTCGTGGACCGTGACCGCACGCGTGGGTGCGCGCGATATCCGAGAGCCAGTGCCGCCCGCGCCTGAAGCCAAGTTCGCGGTCCTTTCCAAGGCTCGCATGGATCGATTGAGGGAAGCCGAACGGCAATACCCAGGGGCTCACCTCCTGCTGGCAGCCCTGTATGCCGAAGCGGGAGCTTTCTGGGATGCGCGCCGCCATCTGGCCGTGCTTCAGCAGGCTAATCCCGATTCAGATCTGGTGCGCCGGCTCTCTGCTTCGCTGGGACAGTAAGCCGCTCAGTACCCATCGCCGAAGAGTTGGAACCCGGCCCAGTAAAAAGGATGACGGAACCTGTCGCTTCGCAACAGCTCCAGCGCGGCATTGCGCAACGCTTCGGCTTTGCCTGATCCGCCGCGCCACGCCGCATGAAATCGCGCCATCAGCTCTGTAGTGCTCGTGGACTCCACCCGCCATTGGCTGGCCAGCACCGCGCGGCTGCCCGCGGCCAGAAACGCCCATGCCATCCCCACCGCGCCTTCACCTTCTTCGAAGCCGCCTCGTCCCGTCTCGCAGCCCGAGAGCACTACCAGAGCCGCATGCATTTCCAACTCGCGAATCTCGTCCGCCTGGAGCCAGCCATCCGACCCTTTCTCCAGAGGCGCATGAAAGATCAACCGCGAGCGTAGCGGATGGTCTTCATCGAAAACCCCGTGCGCCGCCACGTGGATCACATCGTAGGCGCCGGCATTGCGCCGAAAGTTATCCTCGCTGGCCTGCGCGCCTACCCATAGGCGACTGGCAGCCGGTCCATACAGCGCCGCCAATTGACCCACCTCGCTCTCCGACTCGGCCCAATCCCCGGTCGGATTGCCAAAAGCCGCCAACGTCGGATTCGCGCCCCTGGACACGCGAGGCGATTTGCGCAGCGCCGCTATCACCGATAGGGAAGGCGCATAGAAAATCGCGGCGTCCTCGATCAGATAGCGTCCCGCGGGCGTCCGTAGCGCTTGAAACGGCACCTGCCACAAATCGCCATCGGGCGCTATGATCAGCGTCGATATGCCGGCCAGTTCGGCGCGCGCGGGAGCCACCAGTACCTGATACATTTGCCTGGCGGCTTCGGGAAATTCCGGATCGCGTGTCGCCAGTTTCTCGCGGAACTCCCCGATCTGCCTGCTGAAATCCTTAGCCGTCACCCGGTGCGCCGCGATCGGATGGCCGCGCCTGATTACGAATAGATAAGTCCCCGCCGGCGTGACGGCATAATCCAGAACTGCCGTCTTGTCATCGGGGGCCAGATCCGCCGCCTCCGGCCAGCCAACCGGCTGTACTTCTCCGCGTCGCACGCTCAACTCGGGATGGGCGGCGTCAAACGCTATTCGAAACTCCGCGAGCTCAGCATGCGCGTGATCCAGCTGCGCGCGAAGCTCACGCATCTTCAGTTTGGCCGGGGGGCTTTCCGTTGACGCGAGCCGAAATTGCGCGCCCAGGGATGCCAGCCTTCCCCGAAGCTGAGTTTCGCGCCCGGCCTCGGCGGGATTCATCAAGTGGCTGGTGCGTTCCCGGCCGCCCAGCAGATCCAGCAGCGCTCGCCCCTTGGAACGTTCCGACATGGCGAGCGCCGCGGCCCAGTGACCTTCTTGCGACTCGAGCGCAGTCATTTCACGATAAGGGGCGGTGTGCTCGGCGAGAAATGCCTCGCGCTGGTAATCCTGGCCTGCCACCGTGTCGCGAATCTGTTCGGTTGCGTCGATCGCTTCCTGCAGCGCCGCCCGCGCTTCCGTCCGGCGCCCGGAAATGCGGTAAATGTGTCCCGCAGCCAAGGCGGGCGCCAAAAGCTCAGGCGTGGTGCCGATCTCTCGCGCCAGATCGCGAGCCCGGTTGGCCAGGTCCAGGGCGGCAGCATCATCTCCCATGGCCAACCGCACGCGAGCCATCCAGCCCCAATCATGCGCCTCATCAAGACGGTCACCGGATTCCTGACCGAGCTTCATGCAGCTTTCCAAATCGGCAAGCGCCGCGGCGTAGCGCTTCTGGTCGAATTTCAGGTGTCCCAGTTCCCGCAAACCCTCCGCCTCCACCGGCTTCAGCCCTGCTGCATTCCCGATCCGGATTGCTCGCTGGAGGTTTTCTTCCGCTTCCCGATCCTTTCCGGCGTGGTGATCCACAACACCGGCGTTGATCAGGGTGGTGGCCAAGTCCTCCTTGCTCGCTACGGTTTCTTTGATCTTCAAACTTCGCGAAGCATAGGATGCGGCCAGATCGTAATCGCCTTCGTCAATCGCTATGCCCGACATGTTGTTTAGTACAAAAGCCTGGCCTAGAAGTTCGTTGTGGCGGACCGCAATCTCAAGGCTCTGTTCAAGGGCTTGCATGGCATGGCGGTAGTCGCCCGTATCTTCAAACACCAGTCCAGTATTATTGAGCGCGCGCGCAACATTCATCTCTTTTCCCGCTTGACGGAATGTAGTCTCCGCTTGGTGGAAATCATTGAGCGCGGCTTCGTAGTTCCCGAGACGTCTTTCGGCGATCCCCCGATTCGCGAATACGTCGGCCACAATCTCAGGCTTGGCCGATATTTGCTGGAACAAGCCGAGTGCCAGGTCGAAATGCTCAATCGCCTCGTCAAACCTGCCCAGGTTGTTCAATGCGGTGCCGATGTCATAATGCCCGACGGCTTCCTCGCGTGTAAATCCGCCCCGCCGAGCGGCTTCGGTCGACAGATTCTCAACCTCGATAACCTTAGCCAAATCGCGGTGCTTTTCGGATTGAGGAATGACCGACTGGAATAACGCCCGGCAGAGTCCCGCTGTTACCTGCGACGGGTCCGCCCCTGCCAGGCGTGCGCGCGCCTGATCTTCCGGGAGGTCTTTCAGGATTGCCGCGAATGCGCGTTCGGCCTCGGTTGGTTCCACTTGGGCCGCGATTGGGCCCAGGGACAGGCAAAGCGCCGCAGTCAGCCGCATCGTGGAACTCGTGGGAGACGCTCTCATTGCGCTCAGATGATTCTACTCTCTTTTTTTTGGCGGCCCGGTAATATCGGCGGGCTTTGAACCACATTCATGTTCGAACGAACCGCACAGAGAATGAGCCGGATTGGGAGGAGGTTATCTAAGACACCTATGCGATACACGATTTTGGCGTTTAGCTTGGCAATCCTGGCGGGACGCATGCAAGCACAATCCGCCGATGCAAGTCCGGCGGCCGAAACAATAACATCGGCCAGCGCGGCGAATCAATTGGCCTGGCTGCAATACATTTCGGCGGAACTGCGCCGCGTGCATCTGGAAATGCTGGAAGATCGCCGGGAGATGCAGCAGGGCAAAATTCAGGATCTGCAGCGTGAATTGGAAGCTATCCAGGGCCAACAACATCAGCTACAGGAAGAACAGCGCTCAGAGTCACAGCAGGCAGTTGAAACTGAGGGCGAACTCAGCCAGGCCAGCTTGTCCAAGGCCGAGCGGGAAGAACTGGAGGCGCGCAAGGCGGATCTCCAGACCCTCTCACCCACCAGGTTCGTCGGCGCGCAAAATGCGCTGACGCAACGCGAGGCTCGCGCGCGAGAACGTCTCGCGCTTCAGGAGCAACGCGTCCGGGCGATCGAACAAGAGCTTCGCGCCCTGTCACCCGAGAAGCAGTAGCTCGCTTTCAATCAACAGACTCCGGCTCCCGGTCACGCCACGGCTCCTTCGGCTCGCGCCGGGAACGGAAACAAAGTCTGAACTTGCCATCGAGGGAGCCCAAAAAGAAAGAGGAAAGAGGTTAATCCATGACGACGAAACATCTAACTGTCCTTGCGACGATGTTATTGGGGGGGCTTATGCTGGCATCCACTGCCGCCCAAGCCCAGATCTGGTCCAGTGCCGCCAGCGTCTGCCAGCCTGGGTCCGATAGCATCGGCTCGTATGCCTTCAACGTAGCGACTTTCGAGTTTGCCGGCAGCGACACCGGTACGATCAAGACCAGGTGCTCTGTCACCAACCCGCTCGACTCCGGCACACCGACCTGGAAGACGCTGGTGGTGGGCTATCAGGATCCCGATGGTACCGGAGTCGATTACCAGGTGGACGCGACGCTGACTCGAGTAAGCAAAACGACCGGCACGTCATACATCATCAAGGTATTCGATAGCAGCTCATTCGCTGTAACAACGGCGGCGTCGCGCAGCGTCACGTTTACCCATACGTTCGACTTTGTCAACTACGCCTACTTCGTCACGCTATCGGTTACTCGCGCGGATGCCAATCAGAATCCGGCGGTCTGGTTCGTGGAACTGGAGTAGGGCCATCCGGTTGAATAGGCGGCAAACGGGGGATCGCATAAGAGGAGCGGGGGCGCAAGATCGCGACTTGCGACCCCCGGTCCGTGGAATATGGCTCGCGTTCTGTTCGCGTCCGGCGGCAGCCGAACCGCGTAGATGCCGGATCGGCGCGATTCGCGCGCGTATGTGTGGTGTGTGCGACCGATTGATGAGAAACCGGGCTTTTCGTTGGTACCGGTACGCCCCGAACCCAGGGTACGGTCTTCGTCGCTCGGTTACTAGTTATACTGAACCGTCATGAACAGACTTCGTCTGCGTCTGTCACACATGCCAGTAATCGCAAGTTTACTGTTTCTGGCTTTTTCTTCAGTGGTTTTCGGTCAATGCCCCAGCGGCGATGCATGTTACACGATCACGGGGACTCTCGAACTCGACCCCAACAACAAGGGCAAAGATGTATTCGGCCTGGTCGGGACCGTGGTAACCGCTTCCGCGAACATTAGCCAAACGCTCGCGCCTTCCAGCTCTTCGACGCCCACGAGTACTTCCTCGAGCAATACATACGCAGTGCAAGTTCAACTCGACACGGTGCCAATCAACGCCACGGTTGCCAGTACGGTCACGTTAACGGATAACGCCGGCGCTGCTGATACGATCAGTATCGTCTGCGCTCCCTTTCCAGGTGACACGCTCGTCGCGAGTGTCACGGTTCCGAGCGGGTACATGATTACAGACGTACCGGCCGCAATCTCGCAAACCGGCATCACGGGGACGATCGAGATCACGGTACAGGGCGCCGCAAACCCAGTGCTCTACGATATCGTGACGAGCCCGACAACTCAGGCCCCCGCGACCCTCGTGGCTACAGGCGTGCCCCCACCGGCGGTAACTCCAAGCCCGGCAGCCTGGACGCCATCGGCTGGTCAGGGTTCGACAGTCTCTTTGTCGCAGCCGATTAGCTTTACTGCACCGGTTGCGCCGGCCTTCGTCTCGTTCACAACTAGCACTGCAACGAATCCCACCGGCCAAACTTGGCTTTCTGTGACGCCGCCCGCCGCGAACACATCAGCGAGCGCCACCATCACCGTAAATCCCACCGGCCTTACTGCTGGCGCCTATACAGGAACAGTATTTTTGAATTACGGTTCGAGCGGAGTGGCAGCCACCCAGATTCCCGTCACCTTCACGATTTCGCCGATTCCGATGCTCACGGGTCCGGCCTCAATGACATTCGGTTACACACTCGACACCACGCCGCCGGGCTCCCAGCCCTTGAGTATTGGAATAACGTCCGGCTCCGCGACGGTGAACGCGGCCGTCACTTCCGGTGGTAGCTGGCTCAGCGTCTCGCCATCGAGCGGCACTACACCAGCCAGTTTCACGGTCTCAGTCAACACCGCCGGCATTACTACGACCCTGAACGGCAACATTCAAATCACCGCATCCGGCCTGGGCACGTTGAATATTCCCGTGGCGCTGAATGTGACAGGACCCACGCTGACGCCCAGCCCGTCCTCATTCACCTTCAACTACCAGCTCGGCAGCAGCACCCAGCCGCCGTCGCAAAACCTTACCGTAACCGGAACGCCCGGGATCAATTTCACCGCCACTCCCGCTGGAGGGTCGTGGCTATCGGTGGGTTCCACTACTGGCACCACCGGGGGGAGTGCCATCAGTGTTTCCGTGAATACGTCCGGCCTGGCCTCTAATACTTACAACGGAACGATAACGATCGCAGCCACCGCGGCTACCTCACAGGTGGTCAACGTCACTCTGGTGGTTTCCAACTCGACAAACGTTCCCCCCGGCAGCATTCCGATCACCGAATATCCCACGCCGACGACATCTAGTCAGCCCCAGGGTATCGTCACTGGGCCAGATGGCGCGCTGTGGTTCACCGAGTCCTCCTCCAGCAAGATAGGGCGCATCACCACTGCAGAAAGCTTCAGTGAGTACACCATTCCCACGGGGGCCAGCTCCCCCTTTGGCATCGCGGCGGGGCCGGATGGCGCGCTATGGTTTACCGAGAACGCCGGCAATAAAATTGGCCGGATTACTACCGCCGGGTCCTTCACCGAGTTCACGATCCCCACGTCCTCCAGCCATCCGTATTTCATCACTGCCGGGCCGGACGGAGCACTTTGGTTCACAGAGTTCACCGGCAACAAAATCGGGCAGATCACTACCACCGGGAGTTTCAACGAGTACCCGGTACCCACAGCGTCAAGCTCCCCCGCCGGCATCACCGCGGGACCGGATGGCGCGCTATGGTTTACCGAGAATGCGGGCAATAACATCGGGCGAATCACCACGGGCGGGTCCTTTACCGAATATCCGATCCCTACCTTTGCCAGCAACCCGGTCGGCATCAGTTCGGGGCCGGATGGCGCGCTGTGGTTTACAGAGTACGGCGGCAACAAGGTAGGGCGGATCAGCACCGCCGGCGCCATCAACGAATACCCGGTACCCACTGCATCCAGCAACCCCTACGGTATCGCCGCAGGACCGGATGGCGCGCTCTGGGTTGCAGAAAACAACAGCAGCAAGATTGCGCGGGTCACCATCGCCGGGAGCGTCACCGAGTATGCGACACCCACCGCATCCAGCGGCCCGGTTGGCATCACTTCCGGGCCGGATTCGGCGATCTGGTTTACCGAGAGCAGTGTCAGCCAGATCGGCCGGGCTGTTCCTGGCCTCGCCTTCTACACGCTCACGCCCTGCCGGATCGCCGACACGCGCGCGGCCAGCGGCTTCCCGGGATCGTTTGGACCACCGTCTCTGGTGGGCGATGTCGCGCGCTCGTTCACTATCCCCGACGGACCTTGCAGCGGCATCCCGGCTAATGCGCAAGCCTATTCCTTCAACATCACCGTAATTCCGCAGGGCCCACTTGGTTACTTAACCGCCTGGCCCACCGGCTCAGCCCTCCCAGTTGCCGCGACGGTCAATTCGCCGCAAGGCACTGTGGTAGGCAATGCCGCTATCGTCCCCGCGGGAACCAGCGGCGCGATCAGCCTGTATGCAAGCAACGATACCGACGTAGTGATCGACATCAATGGATATTTTGCAACTCCCAGTGACCAGTCGCAGGTCTTCTATCCAGTGACGCCATGCCGGGTGGCAGACACAAGAGGCAATGGGTTCGAAAACGCTTTTGGTCCTCCGGCTCTGGTGGCAGCCGCCACACGTGCTTTTCAGATAGCAGGCTCCTGCGACCTCCCCAGTTCCGCCGTAGCTTATTCGCTCAGGATGACAGTGGTACCGCCGGGGCCGTTGGGATATCTGACCACTTGGCCCGCCGGACAGCCACTTCCGATCGCGGCCACATTGAACGACCCCAGTGGCAGGGTGGTGGGCAATGAGGCCATCGTACCTGCAGGGACTGGTGGCTCAATCAACGTTTACGCCAGCGGCAACACGAACTTGGTGATCGATACCAACGGTTACTTTGCGGCAGCCGGAAGTCCAGGCGGGTTGAGCTTTTATCCGCTGACGCCCTGCCGCGTGGCGGACACGCGCACCAACAGCGGATTTACAGGGGCGTTCGGTGCGCCGGCATTGGTGGGGGGCGCAATTCGCGATTTCCCCATGCTATCCAGTGCTTGTGGGATTCCCAGTGCGGCGCAGGCCTATTCGCTAAACATGACCGTGGTGGACCCGGCGTCGGCGATGTATCTGACGGCTTGGCAAACCGGCCAAAGCATGCCGGTGGCAGCCACTGTCAATGCTCCCAGTGGAGGAGTGGTTGGTTCCGGAGCCATCGTACCCGCCGGAACCGATGGGTCCATCAGTGTATACGCCGACAATCCGGCGAATCTGGTGATCGATATCAACGGCTATTTCGCGCCGTAGCTCACCAATTTCAGCGACTGGCTTCGCGCCAGGATCTTGTATGCGGCTTCGACGAAATGTCCGCGGTCCAGAAGCCCCTACTTCCCCAAAGGCGGTGGCTTGGGACATTCAGGCGCAAATAGCATCGGGCCACTGTGACAGAGTCGATCAGGCGTGATGTTCATCTCCCCGCAAGGCGAAGGTGGGATGGGCGAGGCATGGGACGCTCGTCCTATGTGGCACAAACCCATCTTCGCTCGGTGTGAGGAAGCAAGCACTGTGTAAACCATGACAGGTTGGGAATGTCTGTGCATTCTGGCGATGGCTTTCGCGTCGGTGGGCGCATGCTTTGCTCAAGATTCCCGCCCTCTCCCGAATGACACCGCGCCCGTCGATTGGGCAGCGTACGAGCAGCTGTGGGTCAAGGGATTGCCACGAGCGACAAACGCGGAGCCGATCCTCGGCCACTTCGATCGGCGGCGAGCCACCGCGTTCCTCGACGATGCGTCGCTCCAATGGACCCGGCAGAACAAGTGTGCGACCTGCCACACAAACGTCCCGTACCTTATGGTGCGCCCACTACTCAGCGGCGACTTTGCAGCGATGCAAGAAGTTCGTTCAACCGTCAAGATGTTTGCCAGGGGGCAGCAAGAAAAGCCCGGGAATAGCGCTAATTTCTTGATCGCAGCTGCCGCAAGCGCCTTGGCCGTCAATGACGCGAGAGCCGGCCACGAGTTGGATCCAGACGTGCGTAAAATGTTCGACTATTTGTGGACCACGCAGGATTCCGACGGCGCATGGCGGTATTCACTTGACGGGATGTTGCCATTCCTGGAACGAGATCAATACTACGTCTCCCTACTCGTCGCACTCGGAGTAGGTTATGCACCGGGGCATTACTCTGAGACGCCAGCTGCGCACGATGGCTTCGTCAAGCTCCAATCTTTCCTTCGGAACAACATTCCGCAGAATGCTCATGAGCGAGCAGTATTGCTTTGGGCCTCCGTCAGGACACCGGGATTGCTGCCGGCTCACGAGCAAGCGCGCATCGAGAAAGACCTGCTGAAGCTGCAAAACGCCGATGGTGGCTGGACTTTGCCTGCGCTGGGGCGCTGGCCCCGCCACGATGGGGCGACGAATGATCCGAATGGACCAAGTGACGGGTATGCAACCGGCCTAACCACCATGACGCTATGTGAGGCGGGTTACGGGCTCCGGGATCGTCCTATCCGAAATGCAATCACTTGGATCGAGACACACCAGCGCACGTCCGGCCGTTGGTTTACGCCATCCACATACTCCGATCAGTTTAAGAACTATCTCTCGAACATGGGAACCGCCTATGCGATCATGGCGCTGAAGAGCTGCAAAGTCCCCGAAGTCCCTTGAAGTGCCTGCTCCATGCCAGCCATCGCTGCAGTCGAACGTTGCGACACGCACGACGCTGAGCCGCGAGCGTAACCGCTCTATGCGCCATTTAATGCCGATCGTAACGCCCCGGCTGATCTTGCGTCCGCCAACTCTTGGCGATTTAGATCCTATCCAGACCGCCAAGGAAGATGCGTGGCCCGATTTGCAACGTTGGATGGCCTGGGCCTTCGACAACGAACGGTCGCGGCAATCGATGGAAGATTCTATTCGACGAACGATGGATTACCAGAGCCAAGCAGGAATCGCATTGGCCGGATTCCATAGCATCAACGGAGATTTCGTCGTCCGAACAGCCCTGGATCTTACCGATGAGCCCGACGTCTATGAGACTGGATACTGGGTGGCGCCCAAATACGGCGGACAGGGAATGGCTACCGAGGCAGCAAACGCAGCTATTCGTTACGCGTTCGGCCACCTGGGTGCGAAGGCAATCAGCATCGGGTACTTCGACGGAAACGAGGCTAGCCGGCGCATCGTGGAGAAACTGGGGTTCGAGAAGCTAGGCGTTGCCCGTCAAGCGGCGACGCGTTGCCTGGACGGCGCGAAACTCGACCGTCATGAATACATCTTGACGAGCGCCAATGCACTTCCCGAACTTGATGTCTCATGGGGTTGAAGCCATACGGCTTGGCGAGGATACCCCAAGCGCTGTATGGATGGTAGGCAGCCCTGCAGCGACCAGGTTATTGTTCGACATTCTGGGTGACGCCCGCCGACTGACTACCGACGAAGTTATAGCCGCCTTGATATCCGGCGGTAATGGCCCTTGATCCAGTTGTGGCAAAGGTTAGTGAACAACTTCCTGCACTAATAGTTCCGGTGCAAGATTCGCCGGTGCTGGCGCTTACAGAAACGCTGCCGCCGGGAGGGCCCGCGCTACTCGTCACGGTGAACCTTACGGTCACCGCCTGATTGACGAGCGAAGGATTTGGCTTGTTTGAGGTAATGGTCGTCGTCGTATCTGCCATTTCCACAGTGATGCCAACTTCGCGTGTCGCGGTTGTGTAGTCTGTGGTATCCGCGGGTGTAAAAGTAACGGAGAGAGCATGCGCACCCGCGTTCAGTACCGCACCCGCGGCGGGCGAATACACGAAGGCGCCTCGCACCGAAGCCGTGGCATCCAATTGAGTTGAGCTCAGCGCGGTGCCATAGGTGATGTCCGCCGGCTTAGACCACGTGATGGTTGGTGTGCCTTGGTTTACCTGCAGCATAACGTTCCCGGTGGCCGTGGTGTAATCTGCCGTTTTAGTCGGTGTGAACGTTACCGACAGAGTTTGGCTTCCGACGGTCAGCACTGTGCCGGCCGCGGGCGAGTAAACATACGTCCCGCCGATTGGCGCGCCCGCGAACGTAGCTGTGGCATCGAGTTGCGTTTTGCTCAGAGCTGTTCCATAAGTGATTGGCGCCGGCGTCGCCCAATTGATGGCAGGAGTCGCTTGGGTCGCCGTCGTGGATTGCCGGGCCGTAGCGGAGAGATAGTTCTCGTCCGCTGCCCAGGTTGCTTTCAAATAACAGGTCCCCGATCCGACGGTGATGGCGGCCGTATTGCCTGCCACTGAGCAACTTCCGCTGGCTGTGATCACAGCGGTGGTACTCGCGTTCGTAGTCGCTGTTACCGTAAAGGTCGCACCGTAAGCAGCGCTTACAGGGGCACCGGTAAACGTGACTGTCGGTTGTGCTGGATTTACTTGCAACGTGCCCGTCGCCGAGCTCTTGCCAAAGATTCCTTGAGCCGCATAGCTGGCCGTCAGAGTATGGCTCCCGCCTGTGAGGCCGGGCAGGTATATGGTAGCCTCGCCGTTCGTTAGCGATCGAATTAACGGCGTGCCACTGTCCACGGTTAGCGATACGTAGCCTGTAACTGTGCCGGCTGTCGACGTAACGTTAATCGTTACCTTCCCATACGCGCCATATGTAATAGGCGGACTCGTGATCGATGTCTCGGTAGGATAGGGAATCACGAGGTGCAGAATGGGCGTTCCATAATAAGCGCTGAAATTGGAATCGCCGGAATAGTATGGCACAATCGTGTGCTCGCCCAAACTGAGACCGCTCACGTCCACCGAAGCGGTTCCATCTTTCAGCGGCGCCGAAGCCAGCAGCGTCGCACCCTCATAGTAGGAAATCGTGCCCGTGGGTGTGATACCTGTGAGATAGCTCGCGGTTGCACTCGAGGTGAGTGGTATGGAGTGACTGGGGTAGGAATAGAGAGATGAGGATTTGCTGACCAGGTAGCTTCCAGCCCTATTGACTAAGATTGCCGTCACCCCGTTCGAAAGGCCCGGCTGGATAATGTCCAAGTCGTCCATTGCAAGCTGGACGTTTTCACCTCCAGTGGCTACTCCGGCGTAAACGGTCGGTGCTTTGAACACACCCGTGCCCTTTCCCAGAAAAACCGCGACGCCTGTTAGATTTGTCGCGACGGCGTCTAGAATTCCATCGCCATTCACGTCCGCGAGAAGAAGCGAGTAGAAATTGCCGTCGGGGACCGTCTGCGTAATCCCGGCGCCAAAATTCCCGCCTCCCATTCCGATGAAAGCGGAAATCGATCCATATCCGCAGGACGAATCGCCGTTGAGATCGCAACTGTTGGACACCACCAGGTCCGGAATCCCGTCCCGGTTGATATCCCCCACCGCGATCGTTGTCCCGGAGTCGCCCGCTGGACCGCCGCTGGAGAAGGCGGTTCCGTATTGCATAAGCGTCCCACCGTCACCGCTCAAGTAGATTCGGACCACTCCAGTGCCCAGCGTAGGGGCTTGTGAGACTAGCGCGATATCGGTCTTCCCGTCGGCATTAAAATCGGCGGGGGCCATCGATGAATTGCTGGAAACGCCCGCGGACGTATCGGTAACCACTGCCGTTTCGAAAGTTCCGTCTCCGTTGCCGAGCAGAATGCCGATACTCGCCGATTGGTTCATCACTGCCACATCCAGCTTGCCATCCCCGTTGAAATCGCCCGACACGATGCTCAGGGAGTATTGTGCGCCGGCCGGATAAATAGTGGGGCTTTGAAATGTTCCGTCCCCATTGCCCAGCAAGATGGTGACGCCCCCTTGGCTGCAGGTGTCGTCGGAACATAGGTTTGCCACCGCGAGGTCGAGCTTGCCGTCCCGGTTAAAGTCGGCAGCCAGAACCCAGTATGAGTTTGGAGATCCCGTGGAAACTGCAGTGGGAGGGCCATATGTATCGTTTCCCAGGCCCATCGAGACGAAGACGGCGCCCTCACCGCCGTAGTTCAAAGCGGTCTGAATCAAATCCGGTATTCCATCCCCGTTCAGATCGGCCGTGATGGCTGAAGTGCTTTGCACGTTCTGGGTCATAGTGATCACCCTGGCGCCCTGCATGCTGCCGTCGCCATTGCCCAACAGCACGCTGATGGTGCCGTCGGAATCGTGGCCGTCGCCTTCGGAAATCGTACTCGCCATGACGATGTCTAGTTTCCCATCGCGATTGAAATCCTGGACTACGAAGGGCGCCTCCTCCCAACCACCCAGACCGTAGGAATTGCCAGCCGTGAAGGTTCCCGCGCCGTTATTCAGGAATATTTGAACGCCGTTGTTTGCATCGTCCGTGAATGTTCCGCTCACAATCAGATCTGGAAAACCGTCGCCGTTCATGTCTGCAACAGCTATCGCCGCCCGGTCTGTAGATCCGTATCCCAAGCTGGTAGCCACGCTGACCGGCGATTGAAAGGCGCCCTTACCGTTGCCGTTGAGGACCTGGATGACGCCGATAGTGGTCGATATCGCAAGGTCGAGGTTGCCGTCCGAATTAAAATCCGCGGGAGCCAAGCCGCTGAGCCGCGAGAAGCTCAAAGCCATTACAGATTCACTAAAAGCGCCCTTTCCATTGCCCAGCAGAACGGTAAGGCTGGAATGCGCATTGTCTCCGGGAGCATAACCGCTGCCGGCTATGACATCCAGGCTTCCATCGTTGTTGAAGTCGCCCACAACCGGATACAAAGCGATGTTCCCGACCGTCGTGTAGGGCGTTGGAGTGCCCAATGTGCCATCCCCGTTTCCCAGGAAAATGCTGACACTACCCGATGAACAGCCTCCGTTGTAACACTCGATCCCGACAGCGACGTCGAGCGCATTGTCGCCATTGAAATCGCCGACCGCCAGAGTGCCGGCTTCGCCAACGATCCCGTTCAACGAGTATTGCGACTTCTCCGTGAACGTGCCGTCGCCATTGCCCAGCAGGATGGTGATCGAGCCGCTGCTGCAACTACTCGGAAGGCAATCCGCCGCTACCACGACATCGAGTACGCCATCGCCATTGAAGTCGCCGACCACGGTGGACCTTGGTGTCTGTGGGATACCACCGCTTATCAACGGCGCCTGAAAAGTCCCGTCCCCGTTACCCAAGTAGACAACCACCGCGCTATTGCTTTCGGGGCAGCCGGCGGTAGAACTGCAGATGGCGCCCACCAACACGTCTTGCTTGCCATCGCCGTTGAAATCGCCATAATGAATATCGGCCGGCCTGATTCCGCCTGCTGAGTTTTCGGTATCATTCGGCGGCCCGGCAGGATAATTGATTCCCGCGGCGTAGGCGCCTCCACTTTGTGCCAGCGCGCAACGGCACATACCGATGCCGACCATCGCCGCAATCGCAAGGCAAACAAGTCGTCGTGTGTTGTTCATATAGTCCAATGTTTTCTTACCGGGCGATTTTATTCCCCGGAAGCCTAGGCTGTCATCATCCAAATGAATGAAGACCATAGATTTTAAGCGTCACTTAGTTCTGAGCCGTGCCAGGCTGTTCCAAAGAAGGCTGACAAGCTCACCCTGCCGGGTAGTACCGGTTTTGTAGAAAGCCTTTTGCAGTTGCGAACGGATGGTGTTACGGCTCAAGCTAAACTCCTCGGCGGCTTGCGTGAGGCTCTTGCCGTGGATGAGCAAGATAGCCAGCCGGGCTTCGGCGGGCGTAAGACCAAATAAGCGTACTAAGACCTCATCGTTTGGCTCGGGTTGGTTTTCCGGATCGAGAACGAAGATGGCGGCGGCCTGCCGGCGTGGAATGACGCCGAGCGGCAAAGCACCCGCCCGCAGAGGAGCGACCAGAATCTCGAAAGCTCGCCGGTGCGTTGGGCGAGGAACAGTCATCATTCCACCCGATTCGAAGCCAAGGCCAGATCCCGTAGCCGCCGCTTGTCGAATCAAATCCCGAAGCCGGTTCGCCTCTCTCGCGCGCGCTGCGTGAAGTCTTCCGCCACTAATCGCCAAGCCATCGTTCTGCTGCAGGATGGTGGTGGCCAAACGATTCAGCATCAGAATCTTGCCTGCCGCATCGACCAACAGGAAACCAATCGCCAAACGATCTAGAGCTTCGGTCGCTACATCGGCGTTTCTCTGCAGCGCCACGATGCGCTGGTGAAACTGGAAAGCCCGCTGCAAATGCGGCATGAGCGCTCGCAACAAGCGAAGCTCTTTTTCTCCGAACGGCCCGTCCCGCTTTGGCCGCAAACAGGAAATGATAGAGGCCACCGACTGTTCTTTGCAAATGAACCCGCAAAACTGGTGGAACGCATCCATCGGACGGAGGAAGTCGTTGCAGAACTCGGAGCGCTCAAGCACCTGATCGGGACACAACATCTGGCCGGTGACGACGTTGCCGGACTTAATCAGATGGGCTCCTTGAATGCCCCACTGGTCGACTTGGATATAGTGCTCGCTATACTTCCGTAAGTCTTCGGGATCGAGGCGCACGGTGGCCGCGATATTTCCGTCGTGCCCTTTGACGTCGTAAAGAAACATCAACGTGGCAGCTCCTCCGACGGTTTCAGCAAACTGTTCGAGGAAAACGGACCAGAGTTGCGGGTCTCCGGCGGCATCATAGATGCTCGCTACCAACCTGAGGAGTACAGTCTCGGAAAACATGGCCGCTACTGCTCGCGCACCAAGGTTGCCTGTCCTACGTGCAGCTATCAGCGGCTGCGGGCCGTTCGGGAAGGCCTGAAACACCACCGATGCTACCCGGCTGGGAGGCTTTTATAGCGATAGCCACCTTGGGACTCTTAGGAAAGCATGTCCCTCCTCTTTCCCCATTACAATCACGGCTCATCCACGATGCAAAGCTGGCGGCAACGGCCGGCGAGCGCGCGGATTCATTGGTAGCGCAAGGTTTATGCCGAACTCCACCGACTATGGCACGAACTGTCTTTTGTCGCTATACCGTCAATGCGGTATCTGGAATGCATCGAGTACCAGTTCCTCCAGCCGTAATAGAGACGTGGATTCTCTTGACCAACGTCGCGGCGCCTTCCTTGCCGCCCGGGTGTTTTCCGCCGGGCACGCGCATCAGCAGGAGTGCCGGTGTGTCACATCGTTATTCGGTTCGCAAGGCCGTAATGGGGTCCACGCGTCCCGCGCGACGGGCCGGCAGGTAGTTGGCCAGAATGCCGATCGCCACCAGCGTGACTCCCGCCGCCGCGAAGACGCCCGCGTCGGTGGAGCGCACTTCGAACAGCAGCGCAGCCAGCAGATGGCCGGAAAGCGCGGCGCCGGCCGCTCCCACCGCCAGCCCCGCCAGAATCGGAACCATGCCCTCGCGCAAAACCATTTGCACCAATTGGCCGCGGGTGGCTCCCAGCGCGCAGCGAATGCCGATTTCCTTTTCGCGGCGCACAATCGCATACGACGCTACGCCGTACACTCCGATACTCATCAGCAATAACGCCACCACGGCGAAGCACGCGAGCAACGAGGCCGCGAAGCGGCGATCGCCGACGCCGACGCGCATCAGCTCGGTCATTTCTACGATCGGCGATACCGGCAAGTTGGGATCCACCGACTGAATTTCGCGCAGCACGGCACGGCTGAGCAGGGCGCGGTCTGCCGTGCCTCGAATTAGCACGCCGAGGTTCCGTCCAGGCGTCTGGTACCCAGGCGTCTGGTACAAGCTGGTGTAAACGTGCGGAACATCCTTTTCATCCAAGCTGGCCAACTTCACGTTGCCGACCACGCCCACCACCGTAAACCAATCCGGCTGCGCGATGCCCTTGCGGGTGGTGCGCGCGGAACGAATCCGCTTTCCAATGGGATCCTGCGCGCCCCAGAAATGGCGCGCCGCGGCCTCATCCACCAGCGCGACCAAGCGTGATTCGGTGTCATCCGTATCCTCAATCACCCGTCCCCGAACCAGGGGCGCGCCGATGGTCTGAAAGAATTCGGGCGTCACGGCGGCGGATACCGCTGTGGGAGCGTCGCCGCTTTCCGGAGCGCCTTCCACTCGGAATCCGTTTTGCTGCAGCGCGTCCTGCAGGGGAACCAAGCTGGCCAACGCCGCGTTCTCCACTCCCGGCACGGCGCGCAGGCGCCGCACCGTCTCACGAATGAATGCGGTGCGCGTTTCGAGCTTGTCGTAAATGTCGGCCTTGGGATCATTGGGCACCGGCAACGAAACGCTTCCCGCGACCAAATGCTGCGAGTTGAACCCCGGATTCACTTGCAGAAGATTCCAGAACGTCCTCAGCAACACCCCCGCGCCGACCAAAAGCATCAACGACAACGCGACTTCCGCGCCAATCAGCATCTGGCGGACTTTGCTGTCGTGCCGCGATCCGGAATTGCCACGCTCGCGCAATCCGGAAAGCGATGGGTCCACCTTTCCGGCTTTGAACGCCAGCACCAGTCCGAAGAGCACGGTGGTGAGCAAGGAGAGCGTGAGAGAAAACCCCAGCACGCGCGCGTCGACATGAATGTCGTTGAGGCGCGGAAGTTGCGACGGTAACATGGCGATCAGGGACTGTAAACCGAGCGTCGCGGCACCAATGCCGGCGGCCGCCGCCATGATGCTCAACACCGCCGATTCGGTGAGCAGCTGCCGGACAATTCTCGCGCGGCTCGCGCCCAACGCCAAGCGGACGGAGATCTCCCGCTGCCGCGCCGACGCGCTGGCCAACAGAAGATTCGCTACATTCACGCAGGCGATCAACAGAATGGACGCCACCGCCAGCAAGAGCGAAATCAGCAGCGTCCGCGTATTGCCGACCACCACTTCCTTCAACGGAGTCACGGAAAGCGTCCAGCTTGAGCCGGCCGGATAATCGCTGCCATAGTCGCGGCGCAGCGAATCGCTGAAGGTGGCCAGCTTGGCCTGGGCCTGGGCGAGCGTCATCCCCGGTTTCAACCGGGCAATGAGGCCCGGCAACAATCGCGCGCTACGCTGCGCCGGCGGAAACGGATCGCCGCGAAAGCCCGCGGAAACGTATAGTTCCACCGGAACAGCGCCAGCCGATGAGGGATTCCGAAAGTCCGGCGGAAGTACGCCCACGATGGTGTACAGATCGGTATCGAGCCGCATTTGATGGCCGATGACGGAGCGTTCTCCTCCGAACTCGCGGCGCCACAGGCCATCGCTGATCACCACGGCATCGCCGAATCCTGACGCATTGTCGCCGGGGTCGAACAGGCGGCCGAGTTGCGGGTGCGTCCCCAGAATACTGAAATAATTGGGACTGACCACCCCACTCTCCATTCGCTCGGGATGCTCACCACCGGTCAAGTTGCCTGGCCCTTGGAATACAACTGAGACCCCCGAGAAAACGCCGGCGCGATCCCGCAGGTCGTCGAGCTCCGGAACGGAAAAGCCGACGCTCTGTGCGCCCAGCCCGCGCAGATCGGCGTGCAATACGACCAATTGCTCCGGATCATGAAACGGGAGCGGCCGGAAAAGGGTGGCGTTCACTACGCTGAAGATCGCGGTATTGGCGCCGATCCCGAGCGCCAAGGTGAGCAACACCGTCGCAGTGACGCGCGGCGACTTCCACATGGTTCTCAACGCGAAGCGGCCGTCTTGCCATAGATCCATAGGGCCTCCCAGGGCTCTCCAATGGGTGGCAAGTTGGGTTCCTTCTTGGCTTGTGGCTAATCGATTGATTTAGAGGAACGAGGTTTGTTGATGGATTCGGATGGATGTCCGCTACCGGAACGGCATGTTTCGGGACCGGACGGTGCCAGTGGGACAGGCAGCGTTGCCTGCCGTTGTTTTCAGGAACAAACGGGAGCACTGCCTCACTAGACAACAAGTTACTGAGGAGACTCCTACTTGTTGGCAATTGTTTGTTGTTCTTGGCGTCGCGGGCACTTACCGATAACGCTATCTTCGAGGTAGTATGAGGGCAACAACGATGAGGAACAAAACGATGCCTGGATTGCTGCTGGGGATTAGCATGTGGGGCGTCACCGCGAACGCGGCGCAATCCGCCATCACCTGCGACCGCGAATGTCTGCGCGGCAAGGTCACGCAGCTGCTATATGCCTTCCTGAAGCACGACGTGAGCAGACTACCCATCGCCGACACGCTGCGGGTGACCGAAGACGCCGTCGAGAAGCCGCTGGCAAAAGTCGGTCTGGTCAGGACGGTGACACGCCTGCGCGGCTTTCGCCAGGATATCATCGACGAGCGCGCGGGCGTCGCGGGCGCAGACGTGGTGGTGGAGGAGAGCGGAGCTCCCGTCCTACTGGTAGTGCGGCTGAAGGTGGTCGAGGACAAGTTGACCGAGATCGAACTTGTGGCCACGCGCAGCGCGGCAGAAGGGCTTATCTTCAACATCGACGGTCTCAGCGCACCGAGCGAAGTGATGAACTACGCGCCGCGCCCCGAGCAGCTTTCGACCCGCGACGAGGCCATAAAGGCGGCGCTACACTATCCGGCCGGCCTCAACGCCGCCAAGACTTTCGCCGCTGTGGACGCGCCATTTGCGGCGGATGCGTATCGCTACGAAAACGGCCAGGTGATGGCAGGTCCCGACTGCAAGTTTGCCCCCGGCTGCCAGAATATCGCGACACAATCGCTCGCGATCTTCAATCGCCTCGGTAACGTAGAAACGCGGGTCGTCGCCGTCGATGAGCGCATGGGCATCGTCTGGCTGCGCATGGCTTGGGGCGCGCGCGAGCGTGGCGGTGACCAGCTCACGGTGTGGGAATCGTTTAAGGTCTACGACGGCAAAATCCACGCTGTGGAAGCGTTCATGAGAATCCTTCCGGTAGAGAAGCGCAATGGAGGGTGGGAGTAGCGTCCTCCATGCTACGCCAACATATTGAGTACCCTATTCGACTTCCAACCGCATTGCGTCGAAGTCCAACCGGAATCCGCCCTTCAAGGCATCCATTCCGATAACTCCGTCGCGATAACGACCATTGCCAATCGGCGCCGCCGATAGCAGGCTCAGTTTTTTCAAATCGATCGCTTTTCCGAGCATCTCAATGCGGAGCAAAGGAACCACTTCGCTCTTACGTTGGATTACCCCGCCCGCGCCGGCCACCTTTTCCCGTTTGGTTCGCAGCCGTAATTTTTCCTGGCGCCCGAGAGCCTCCCGGAAAGAAGGATAAAGAACCGTGTCATTCGCACCCGTGTCCAGAAACATCTGCAGGTGATGTTGATCGTGATCGACCTCCACGATGGGCGAAGCATCATCGAAGAACAGGTTGGCTGCTCCCTGCGGAAGGGCCTGATGGGGCAGCATTCGAAAGATGCCGGCATTCGAAATCTCCACTCGCTTGAGGGCGCGGAGCGCGGGTATCCCCAGAATCCCGGTGATTTGATGGTGGAGCGGTGCAATATAGAGCGCCCGATCGGCAAGCACCAGAAAAACCACATTGTGGATGTGTGCCGCTCCCAATTGCACATCGCTCGCGACCGCCAATTTAAGCGTATTTCTTTTCTCGGTCGACCCGTTAACGTAGGCCGTCGTTTCGCGGATAGAAAGGCCCATCCGCTTCGCTTCCGTTTCCGTCACAGTCGAAATGTCCGCGCCGGTATCGAAAATCCATTGGCCATTTACGCCGTTCACCTGCACAGGAGCATCCCAGGAACCGAGCCCGTTGGGGGTGGCCTTCAAAGGTACGTCTCCTCCCAACTCCGCGGTCTCGGGAGCGACCTCGCTCAGCGCCGTCATCAGCACCCGCGTGTTTTCGTTTCCCTCCCGCTCAGGGTCGGTTCCAGGCGTCAGCAGAAGAGCTTCGCCCCAGGCTTGCGCTGCCTCTTTATAGCGGCCCAGCCGGGCAAACGCCGTCGCCATTTCCTCATGCGTCTTCCGAGCGATTGCCGGACTTGGATTGGTTGTTAGCACTTTCTGAAGCAGTTCCACGCCCTCTGCTTCATGCCCAAAACGGCTCGCGACTAGAGCTCGGTAGAAGAGGGTCTCGGCGGCAGCCCAGCCCGGCTGCTGTAGATCCCGCCGCAGTTCAAAGAATCGCTTGTCGTCAGCGAGCTGTTGCAGCTGTCCGATGTCGCCCGCTACCAAACTGGAGCAGCATAGGAGTGCCAACGCCATCCGCATTTCCTTCAATTATGCCAAAAGACATTACGCGTCCCCATCTTGGGGTTTCGTCCAACCTCGCCAGTGCCGAGCGATCATAGCGTTCCTCCCTGATAGATACTCGAGCAGCAGCGAACGTTTTCTACGGGAGACTGTACACGATGACGCGCGCGGTGGTTTTCGCCACGGGCCAGTTGGAAGGACTCATGCCGGCAGCCACGGCCACTCGTTGGCGTCCGTCAGTCTGATAGGAAATCACCCCGCCACCCAGGGCCGCACCGGTGGGGTTGCGCCACAGCACGGAGCCGGAAGCGGCGTCTAGGGCGAGGACATCACCGTTCAAATCCCCCGTAAATACCACTCCGCCAGTGGTGGGCGTGACGGCCGCCACAAGGGGCGTGGGCGATTTATACTTCCAGCGAACACGTCCGGTATCGGCGTCGATTGCGGTGAGCCAGCCGCCCCATAATTCCTTGGAATCGTTGTGGCCAAAGGGATGTTGAAGGTCCGAGCCGGGCCAGATAGAGCCGCGCTGGCCGGTGACCGTGGCAGCGTCGGCAACCTTCACGGCAGTGCACCAATCCACGGCGTTGACCAGCAGCAGATTCAACGCGGGATCAAAGGCCGGCCCGTTCCATTCAGTACCCCCTTGCGTTCCAGGGCAAAAATGCGTTTCCGTTTTTGCGCTTAATGGCGCTTTGAAGTTGGCGCGCGTGGTGACCGGCGTGGCGTAAAGGATTTTCAGCGGCTCCTCGGAAGAAGGCACTCCCGAGGCCACTCCGGAACGATCGATGCCGTACAACAAACCATCCTTACCGGACGCGGCAGCGATCTGGCGTCCGCCGCTAGTATGAATCAGCGCGGGCGGGGATGTCATGTCCCAATCGTGGAAATCCTTTTTGACGGGCTGAACGTAGCGCAACATTTTTCCGGTTTTGGCGTCCAGTGCGATGACGGAGGTGGTGTAAAGATTGTCGCCAGGATGCAGAGCGATCAGAAAATCCGGCGCGACATTTCCGGTGGAAACCCACAGTACGCCGGCCTCAGGGTCCAGGCTGTAGCTGGTCCAGGTGGCTCCGCCGGTAGGAGGATTTCGGTCGCTCACCTTCTTCCAGGTGGCGCGGGCGGGCCCGGAATCGGGCACCACATTAAAGCGCCAGATTTGGTGGCCATCGGCTGCGCTGAAGGCGTAGATGCGTCCGGTAACGCCAAAATTATCGCCGCCCGCATTACCCGCAAAGACCATTCCGTTCCACGCAAGGGGCGCCATCGGGACGGAATCCCCGCCGGCCGGGTCGCCTAGATCCGCTTCCCACCCAGCTTGACCAGTGGCAGCATCGAGCGCGAAAACATGCGCGCCATTGCCTCGAAACAACTTGCCGTCCAGATAGGCGACTCCACGGTTGACGCCGAGCCCGCCCTTGGGACCCGGCCGGCTGTACTTCCACTTCAAGGCGCAGCTGGATGCATCCAGGGCGTAGGTAGAGTCGTAGGTCGTGAAGTAAAGCATCCCCTGCACCATCACAAGGCCGCTTTGGAAGTTGGTGGTTTCACCGGTGTCATAGCTGCAGGCGGGGCGCAGGGTTTTCACGTTCGCGGGAGTGATCTCCTTAAGCGGCGAGAAACGAGTGGCGCTGAGGTCGCCGTTGTAGGAAGGCCAATCGACGGATTGCGAGAGCCCCGCTGGAGCGAGGAATCCCGCGGAAACAACAATCAAAACCAGTTCTGTTCGATGCATGCGTTTCACAGGATTGATTTTCCGTCAACGGTGGGGATAAGGCAAGGCACTCGTCCGGTTCTGAATGAGAACGGATGGTCGGCCACCTTTTGTCTAGAGTAGTTCGGCTGCGAAGGCCAGTAGCCGTTACCGTGCGCGAAGAACTGATGCCTTGTGCTAATCAATTCCCATGGATTGACTGTAGGACTACCGCTGAAGTGTCGATAGATGGAACATACCCGCGAGGGTGAAGGAGCCTCTTAATGAACATGCGCTCGCTCTTTAGTGCGTTTTCCTCGGATCTTGCCATCGATCTCGGCACCGCCAACACGTTGGTCTTCGCCAAGGGCAAGGGCATCGTGGTGAACGAGCCCTCTATTGTGGCAATCAATAAGACCAACGGCGAGGTGGAAGCAGTCGGCAAGGAAGCCAAAGAAATGCTGGGGCGCACTCCAGGGAACGTTGTCGCCATCCGGCCCATGAAGGATGGCGTCATCGCCGACTTCAAGGTCACCGAGCGCATGCTCCACTACTTTATTCTGAAGGCGCACGGCCGCAAGATGCTGGTCCATCCGCGGATCGTTATCGGCGTGCCCAGCGAGATCACACAGGTAGAAAAGCGCGCTGTTATCGACTCAGCCACCCGTGCCAAAGCCAGCGAAGTGCATCTGGTGGACCAGGCGATGGTAGCTGCTAATGGCGCCGGCATGCCTGTCACTGAACCCTGCGGAAATATGGTGGTGGACATCGGCGGAGGCACTACCGACGTGGCCGTCATCTCGTTGTCCGGGATCGTCTATGCATGCTCGGTCCGCGTGGCGGGAAACCAGATGGACGACGCCATCATGGGATTCTTAAAACGCAAATACAATTTGCTGATCGGTGAGCGCACCGCCGAGGCCATCAAAATTCAGATTGGGTCAGCCTTTCCTCTAGACAAGCCTCTGACGATGGAGGTTAAGGGCCGCAACTTGATCGAAGGAGTGCCCAGGACGCAGATCGTCGATGATACCGAGATCCGGGAAGCTCTCTCTGAGTGCGTAAACACTATTGTGAACTCGATTCGCGTGGCGCTGGAGCGGACGCCCCCGGAGCTCAGCGCCGATATCAGCGATCGGGGTATCGTTTTGACCGGAGGCGGCGCCTTGTTGAAGAACCTCGATGAACGCATCCGCCAAGAGACAGGATTGCCCGTATCCATCGCTGAGGATCCTCTGGCGAGCGTGGTGTTGGGAACCGGGAAGATGTTGGACGATTTTAAGTTGCTCAGAAGAGTGGCCATCGAGTAACCACGCGACTAATTTTATTTTGTGAGAACTATCTGGAAGAAGCGAAACTTCGCCGGACTTCCCGCTGCAGGTGTCGGCCTCGTCCTGTCGCCAACCTCCATGACTTCCGGATTCTCGTTGATTGCCGCCCAGGGAGCAAGCCCCTTGCCATTCGGGTCTGCTGTCGCCGCAAAATTCGCCCAGTAGCTCGACATCATGACGGCGATCTTCCGGTCCGCATCAGTGAACGGACGATCCGACATATACAACGTGCTCAACACGTAAGGGACTTCGGAAGTATGGAACGCTCCAAAACGCCCGGCGTCAGGGCCAGGCAGGGCATGGTCCCATAAGTATTCGTACACCTTCGTTTTGGCCGTTTTGGACCGCTCCTTCGCCCAGAGATACATCGAGACCAGTGCTTGATCCCGGGCACTCTGACTTTGCGCTAACTTCGCCTCCTCGTCGGTCGCCGCGGGGTAGAGTTTCAAGAATTCGTCCGCCTTTGCTCCATAACGCTGCTTTGCCTGCTTTTGAAATGACTCGGCCGTTACAGGCCCTTGCGGCGGTCCAAATCCTCCGAGTTCTCCCGCATTAGCTCCAGTCAACGTCACGACGTCGTTCTGTTTTCCCTGTGCGAAAATCTCGCGGACCGGAGCCGGCAACAAATATCCGTCCACAATCGGCGCGAAACGCAGACCGGACGCGAACGATCCGCCGGGCCCGGCTTCCGTCACCTTCTGCCAGCTCATGGCGCGCAGCTCTTTGAGCGACTTGGCACCCTTGGAATCGACGAACCTCTGCCCGTCTGCTTCAGCTTCAGCGAGCGCGCGCGGGCCGGGAATTCCAACTCTGTCGATGTTGGAGCCGCCGCTTTCCACAATCGCGCGTTGAAACAAACCCTTCGCCAGCGGGGACGCGGTGAGGTCGTGCACCGACATTCCACCGGCAGACTGCCCGGCAAGAGTCACGCGGTTTGGGTCGCCGCCAAAACGTGCGATATTTTCGTGCACCCACTGGAGCGCGGCGATCTGATCCAACAAGCCGTAGTTCCCGGACGCGCGATGGTCGGACTCGCGGGTTAATTCGGGAAGAGCCAGGAACCCCAATACGCCCACGCGATAATTGATAGTCACTACCACGAGACCTTTCTTCGCCAAGCCCTCGCCATCGTAGACCGGCACGGCCCCCGAACCCTCGGCGAAGCCACCTCCATAGAGATAAACGAACACGGGCCGTTTTTCTGCCGCTGATTTCGCGGCGGTCCACACATTTAGGTACAGGCAGTCCTCGCTAATGTCGCCATGCGTCATGAATTCATAGGTCCACGGTTTACGCTCTGCAACAACGTTTTGAATGCAGCTGGCCGAGAACTGGTCCGCCCGGCGAACTCCTTGCCAGGGCACCACCTGCTTCGGCGCCCGCCAGCGCAAATCGCCCACTGGTGGCGCGGCAAAAGGAATTCCTTTGAACGCCGTGATGGATGGATTTCTGCCGAGCACGCCGGAAACGAGGCCGCCCTCGACCCTTACTGGCTGTTCGGTCGCTCCAAACGCGGACGCCGCCACGAGAATAAAAACCCCATAACTGTTGCGCATGCATAACATAGATAACCTCTGTAACTGGATCGCCGATCGCTGCGAGCAATGTTACATCATTTGCGATCACGTTCCAGCCGGCACTTCTCTTGGAGTATGCTGGGCTGAAACGACGATGAAGGTGATTGCGATCTTGCTTGCAACGACTGCCCTGCCCCTCCTGGCGCAGTGGCTGAATTACCCCACCGCCGGCGTTCCCCGCACTCCCGATGGCAAGCCGGACTTGACGGCTCCCACGCCGCGCACCAGCAACGGCAAGCCGGATTTCTCGGGGGTGTGGATTACGGGGAACCCAGTGCCATGCGATCCGGCGAAAGGCCTCGATTTGCTGGACTGCGACGCCGAGCTCCCGATTGCGCTGGAGGCCATAGATATTGGGCGCAGCCTTCCCGGCGGTCTGCCATACCAACCGTGGGCGGCTGCCCTGGTTAAGAAACGGATCCAGAACGAGGGCAAAGATGATCCACACATCCGGTGTCTGCCCTTAACTGTTCCGCGCGACTACGGGCTTCCCCACCTTCAAAAGTTCGTCGAAACCCCCGGACTCCTACTCATCCTTACCGAGTGGAACGCCGGCTACCGCCAGATCTTCCTGGACGGACGCCCGCTGCCGGTCGATCCCCAGCCGTCCTGGAACGGGTACTCTTCCGGCAAGTGGGAGGGCGACACTTTGGTGGTCCAAACGAACGGATTGCGGGACGGCATTTGGCTCGACCTGAAAGGCGACCCGCTGACCGAGGCGGCAAAATTGACCGAGCGATTCCGACGCCCGAATTACGGGAGGCTCGAAATCGAACTCACCGTGAACGATCCGAAAGCGTACACCAAGCCCTGGGCGGTTACGTTCAAGCAAGCCATCATGCCCGATACGGAACTGCTGGACGAGATCTGTCTGGAGAACGAAAAGAGCTATCAACACTTGCCCGGCAAATGAGGCGCTGCTTCGAGGGCTGTGGACTAGAATAGGTCTCAAGGATCTCACAACATGACCTTCACCAAGTTCGTAGTTCTCACTTCCGCGATGGCGGTTGTTTCAGGGAGCGCCTTCGCACAGCTTCCTGCATCGAGGGTACTCACCGTTGACGTGGCCCAATCGATCGCACAGGAAGCCATGGCCAAATGCCGTGCCGATGGCTACAAGGTAACAGTGCTGGTGGTCGATGGTCTTAACGCGCCGAAGGCGCTGCTGCGGGACGATGGTGCGACCGCGTCGACAACCGAAGTGGCCAAAATGAAGGCTACAGCTACCATGCTCTACAACCGGCCCTCGGGTCCGGCGCAGCCTCTTCCGCCCGGTACCGCAGCTCCGCCAGCGACAATTCCGGGCACTATCAACGCCCAGGGCGGCGTGCCGATCAAGGTGGGTGAAGCCACGATCGGCGCTGTTGCGGTCAGCGGTGCTCCAGGCGGAGACAAGGACGCGGCCTGCGCGAATGCAGCTCTGGCTAAAGTTTCGGATAGATTGAAGTAGCTCTCAGGAGTGATGGCCGAGCCGGGCGGCCTATTTGGGCTGCGACTCGATCGCTTTCCACTTGGCTAACAGTTTTGCTTTTTCAGCTTCGGGCGCTTTGCGGTTCCACTCGGTGTACATTTCGACGATCTTTTTCAGTATCAGCTGCTTGCTCGGGGACCTGGGATTGGAAGTCTGGTTGAGCCCGTGCCAGGCACTCAGCAGGAGCGGTTCCGCGTCCTGAAAACGGCCTTCCTGAACCAGAACACCGCCGAGCTTGGCTTCGCTGTCGAAAATGCTGGGGTGGTTACCCGGAAGGATCTTCTCACGGCTCCGCAGTGCCGTGCGAAGCAATCGTTCACTTTCCTGAAGTTTTCCGAGTTTGGCGAGAAGATCGCCAAAATTTGTTTCAATTGTAGCCATATCCGCTTGATCCGGTCCCCAAACGCGCGTTCCGATTTCAAGAGCCTGCCGGAACATCGGCTCCGCTTCATCCAATTTGCCTTCGTCCCGCAACAGGGAAGCCACGTGATTCAAGCCGACGGCTATGTCGGGATGTTGATCGCCTTCCAGACGCCGAATGGTGGCAAGCGAGTTGCGAGCATACTGCTCAGCTTCGGGCAGCTTTCCTTCGTCCTGCAAGACGTTAGCGAGTTGATTCATCGAGGTGGCTGTGTCGGCGTTCTCAGGGCCGAAAGCCTGCAGGTGATCGGCGAGCGCGCGCCGCAGCATAGCTTCGGCTTCCGCCGGACGTTTTTCGAAACGAAGCACCACGCCGAGATTATGCTCGTCGGATGCGGCGTCGATGGCCCGGTTATTCTTCAGATCAATGTCGAGCCCTTTGCGCAGCGCCGCCTCGGCTTCGGGCAGCTTGCTCTCATGCCGCAGCGTGATGGCGAGGTCGGTGAGGCTGGCCCCCACCACGGGACTATCGGGACCAAACAATCTCGTACGCAGGCGAAGCGCATCGCGCTGCAGCGTTTCCGCTTCCGCGAGTTTGTCTTCGAAAGTCAGTTGCTCGGCTAAGTGCGCTTCGCTGTTCGCCAGGTCCGCGTCGTTGCCGCCCGGAGCGGTACGTCGAAGAGCGAGAGCGGCACGGTATTCACGTTCGGATTCCGGATAACGTCCCAGGCCGGAGAAGGTTGTGCCCAGGCTCTCACGAGCGGCAGCTTCCACCAGCGGTTGCGCGCGGAGCGAGCCTGCATCCAGGCGGCGAACGGCCTGGTCGAGAACATGCGCGACGGTGACATCGCGCCCCGCGGCGGGATCGTCCTTGGTTGCCGAGCGCGGGTCGGCCGATTGAAGCATTTCCTGAAGAAAAGAGTTCACAGCTTGCGCCTTCGCGGTCTCCTCCTGGGATTGCTTCAGGCTGGCCGCGGCGCTCCGTTCGGCGCGCGTGGCGCGAATCGCCTCACGGGTGCTGACCACTGTTGCGGCAACCAGCGTCAACAGAATCGCGGCCGCGCTGGTCACCAGGCCTCGGTTGCGACGCGCCAGCTTGCGGAGTTGATAGGTTCTGCTCGGAGCGCGTGCCGATACGGGCTCATGACGCAAGTATCTCCCAATGTCGGCAGCCAGTTCGGCGGGCGTGGCATACCGGCGGGCTCTATCTTTCTCTAAAGCTTTTAGAGCAATCGCATCTAGATCGCCGCGCAATTGTCCAGCCAGCGCAGGAGCGTCCGCGCCACGGTTTTGTGCGGCAACGCCCGATTGCCCGGCGAGCGTGAGCAGCTTGGTGCTGGGCCGCGGGGGGTCTTCCTCGCGCAGCTTGCGCGGAACCTGATCGAGAGGTGTGGTGCTAAAGTCCAGGGGCAACACTCCAACTAGCAACTCATACAGCACCACACCCAACGAGTACACATCCGTGCGCGTGTCGACATCCGAACCGGCTGAGTCGGATTGCTCCGGACTCATATAGCCTGGAGTTCCGATGATCGTTCCCACCCGCGTGAACAGGGCGTCGGCCGTGAGCCGCTGCGCGGTGGCCTTTGCCACGCCAAAATCGATGATCCTCGGCGCGGGAACGCCGTCGATCTCGCCTACCAGAATGTTGGAAGGTTTTAGATCGCGATGCAGGATCGCTTTCTGGTGCGCGTGCTGCACGCCCTCGCACACACGGACGAACAACTCCAGCCGTTGGCGCATCGTCAGCCTGTGCTTATCGCAATAGGTGGTGATGGGGATGCCGGTGACGTACTCCATGACGAAGTACGGCCGGCCTTCCGCCGTCGAGCCGGCGTCGAATACTTTGGCGATGGTCGGATGGTTCATCAGCGCCAACGCCTGCCGCTCGGACTCAAAGCGCGCTACTACCTCGCGCGTATCCATGCCGGACTTGATTAGCTTGATCGCCACCCGGCGCTGAACCGGTTGCTTTTGGTCGGCCAGCCACACCTCACCCATCCCGCCGTGGCCGAGAATCTGGCGCAGCTGATACGGACCGATGACGGTTCCGGCGATCGATTGATTCGGACGGGCTGCGTTCGTGAAAAACTGGGTCTCGATGTCGTCCGCTCGTGGTAAGCGGTCGTCACGGACACCTTGTTCATTTCCTGGGGATCGCTCAGCAGACAAGCTAATTTCCTTATCGCCGCTCATGTTCAGTCTACTCCCAAGCGGATGGAGAGTTGCCGCCATGCTTTAGTCGACGAAGTTCGAAACGGCGGCAAGCGATGGTGCGTCGCTCCAATTGAGCAGATAAGTCCTTGAATTCAGGCGATGTGTAATTAATGACGGAATTGGAGTACACGATAAAACACGGGGGTCTGACCCCTAAGCGCCTCTTGAAGAAGATTTCGAGGCGTGGGTTTGGGGCGACTATCCTGAGCGGTCTCGCTGGTACGGCCACATCACGCCTGGTGAGCGCGCAATCGGTGGCGGCAGCGGGCCCTGATTTCACGATCGCTATTATTCCCGATCCTCAGTACCTGGCTGATTCATGTCCTAATAAATCCGGTCAATATTACCGTGCCATGATGCAATGGATCGTCAACAACCGGAACATCGTTTTCAAATCCAGCACACCATCCTTCGACGCGAACATCAAAGCTGTAGTGGGTGTGGGCGATTGCGTGAATGCGCCCGTACGCTATCAATTCGCCAATGCGCAGATGGCTTGGACCATTCTTGACAGGAATGCCATTGCATTCACTACGCCTCCGGGAAACCACGACTATTCGGGCGGGCCATCTTCCCGGAGTCACCTCGGGGAGCAGTTTGCAACGGGCTATTTCTCTGCAAATAGCCGTTCGTCAGTTTACGGCTCCGGTATCGCTCTGGGTGGCGGAGACATGGCCTACTGGGTTGGATCGTATGACACTACCGGAGCCAACACCGCTGTAAAGTTCGTCGTCTCCGGTATCAAGCTTCTTATCCTGGCCATGGATTTCTTTGCTGGGAACGCCGCATGGTCCTGGGCGTACGATGTGATGCTGGCGAATTCCGATTGTGAATGCTATATCACCACGCATGCATGGCTCACCAAGAATGGAACGCGCTATCGGCGAACTGATGGTTACGGGACAGACACTTACTCCATGGCGGCTGCGCCCTATTCTAATTCCGCTGAGGAAGCGTGGAGCGATCGGGGAGTGAACACGTGGTCAAACCTGTTCGGGATTTTCGGTGGCCATGATCTTTTCAGTGGTGAACATTCGGATTCGCCAGGATGGTTTTGGCAGCGGATGCCGGTTAAGAGCAACGGTTCGCGCGGGCAGACGGTACAGCAGTTGTTCGTCAACTCTCAGGAAATAGATCGCGGTTGTAGTGTGTCTGTGAGTGAAGCGAATGGAACGGGACAAATGGCGAGTGTTTTCCTGCTGAGCCGCCGCCCGGGATTGGGATTAATGGAGGGCCGCATGATCTCTACCCAATCAGGCCAATGGTTCGATGCAAGGTCCGCATCCTTCCCTGACGGCACAAGCTGGAGCGCTTCGGAGAATCTGCTGTTCTCGGTTCCATTCGTAGGGCTCTAAATCGTGGCCTGGTTTAGTGGTGCGTACTAACCTTCGACCACGACGCGTAACTGCTGTGCAATGCTGTTCATCGATTCAGCCTGCGCGGCCAATTCTTCGCTGGCTGCGGCGCTTTCCTGGGAGCTGGCTGCGTTGCTTTGCGTCACCTCACTCATTTGCTGAATCGCTTTCGCCACCTGTTCGATGCCACTCGCCTGTTCCCGGCTTCCGAGATTTACCTGGTCCACCAGCGTCTTGACCTTGGCCGCGCTCTCTGTGATGGCATGGATCACCGCCGCCATCTGTTCGAGCTTTGCGCTGCCCGTGTTGGACTTCGCAATCGAGTCCTCAATCAGCGGCGCCGTATCTCTGGCGGCTTGGGCCGACCGCTGGGCAAGACTGCGAACTTCGTCGGCGACCACGGCGAAACCGGCGCCGGCTTGTCCCGCTCGGGCAGCCTCTACAGCCGCGTTCAATGCCAGGATGTTGGTCTGGAATGCGATCTCGTCAATCACTTTGATGATCTTGCCGATTTTGCCCCCAGACTCCCGGATGTCTTGCATGGACGTGGCCATCTCACTGAGCGCTGCGTTGCTCTCCTTCACGCGGCGATCTACTTTGTCCATTTCCTCCGCCGCCGATTGTGAGTAGCCGGCGTTTTTGCGGGTCAACCCGGTGATCTGTTCACTGGCCGAGGAAGTTTCCTCCAAGGAAGCCGACTGTTCGGATGCGCCCTGCGCCAGGGACTGGCTGGAAGCCGAGATCTGGGAGACTGCGCTGGTCACCTGCGTCGAGCTTTCTGAGATGGATTGAATGAGGGCCCGAAGCTGGTTGCTGATCTTCGAGATCAAGAAATACACCCCCACCCCGACCCCAATCGACAAGGGCAAGAGCCACAACGCGGACCGGCCCATCCCAGCCTTCACCACTGCGTCGACGCGGTCCAATTTCGCCCGCAGCAGGAAGGCCCCGTGCCGATCGCCCTCATGCCAGCCTTCCATGCGGAAGCCGAGCATGTCCTTTCCATCCTTCTTCGGGCTGTTGGCGGGATCGCCATGACACATCAGACAGTCTGCGCTCAGCACAATCGGCCGCGCATAAAGGATTTCGTTCCCCTTCTCATCCACCTCAAAATAATCCGGAAGCTTTGCGCTTTCCATCAAGCCAAGAATGCGTTCCTCGTCCGGAAGTGGGGTGTTCTTCTGATTTCTCGGATTATGCGCCGGTATGCGGAAGTTGTAGCCCTCCTTATCGGCGACGTCTGTGATGGAGTCCCACGCCGCCACCACCGGAACCGTCTTGTAGAGGTTGGTCTGCCTGTAATCGGACACGCCGGCAGCTTCCGCCTTGAGCTTGGCATCGTCGAACATTCCGGCGCTGCGCATCGCCGAGAAGGACCGCCGGGTGTCCTCTGCATTCAGGATCGTGGCGCGCATTGTGTCTCGGATCAGCTCGATACCCTGGCGCCGAATCACCGATCGCTGAATCAAAAGGCCTGCCGCTGCCGTGACAAATACCGAACTAACTGCCACCAGGACAATTTTTGTGCCAAGCACCATGAGCGAACCCTTCCGTTGTGAAGTGACCCACCTTAAGAAAGTTATCGGCCAGCTTGGGCGAGATTTTAACCCAAACCTGGTTCATAGGCCATGCTGCTCGTCGCGTCGTGTCACTATAAAAGGATGGCGGACAGCATTGCGTTTCCGGCGCGTGCCGAGTCGCGCGCCATTTCCCTTCCTGCGATTCCCTGGTACTTGTGGGCTTCCGTGATCGGTGTTACGTCGGCGATGATCGGTGTGCATTGGGATATTTCCTGGCACCGGTCGATCGGACGGGACACGTTCTGGACGCCGCCGCACATAGCGATTTATCTCTGTGGCGTCATCGCCGGGATCTCAGCGGCCTACCTGATTCTGATGACCACGTTTGGCAAGCTGCCCGATGTGCGCCCGGCCTCGGTAAAGATGTGGGGATTTTATGGGCCGCTCGGCGCATTCATCACAGCCTGGGGCGGTGTGGCGATGCTGGTTTCGGCGCCCTTCGACGACTGGTGGCACAACGCCTATGGGCTCGACGTTAAGATCCTGAGCCCGCCGCATACAGTTCTGGCGGCCGGCATCCTGGCGATCGAAGTGGGCGCGCTCATCCTGGTGCTCGGATACATGAATCGTGCGCAAGGCGCGGAGAGGCGGCGGCTGGAGTGGCTGTACCTGTATCTTGGCTCGATGATCCTGGTGGTGACGCAGATTCTTACCATGGAGTACGCCATTCGTGTTCTGCAGCACACGGCCATTTTCTACCTGGCGATGTCGATCGCGGTGCCGACCGCGCTGATCGGAGTGGCCGTAGGATCAGACCGGCGCTGGGCAGCTACCATCGTCGCCGGCGTCTATACATTGTTCACGGCCGCGCTGATCTGGATTCTTCCGCTGTTTCCGGCGCAGCCCAAGCTCGGGCCGGTGATGAACCCGGTGACGCAGTTTATTCCCCCCAGCTTTCCGCTGTTGCTCATTGTTCCCGCGTTCGGGATAGATCTGGTGCGCCGGTACTCCGGCAAGTGGCCCGCGTGGCTCAAAGCCGTGGTGTGCGGCGCTGTGTTCTTTGGAGCATTGGTTGCCGTGCAATGGCCGTTCGCCGATTTTCTGATGACGCCCGCGGCAGCCAACGGATTTTTCGGAACCATCTATCTCGATTACGGCACGTCGCCAAGATCGCATGAAGCACTCAACATTTTTTATTCTTCCGAGGCGGGATTTGGGATGCGGATGCTGATTGCATGGGTGGTCGCGATGGTCACGGCGCGCATCGGCCTGGGCTGGGGCAACTGGATGCGCACTGTGAAGCGATGATCGGGAGGCTGATTTTCGGGCGGTTCATCTTAGTGATGCTGGCGGCGGCATTCGCCCAAGCGCATGTCGGCTCGCCGGATGTTTTTCTGGAAGGCTCGGCGGGGCCGTATCCCTTGTATGTCACCATCCGGCCGCCGTCGGTGATTCCGGGTGTAGCCGAGATCGAGATCCGTTCGTCCACGCCCGAGATTCGCGAAATCCGGGTTACGCCCACGCCGCTTACGGGATTGGGCGCGCAATTCGCTCCGGCGCCGGACGTGCTGCAACGGTCGAAACTCGACTCGAACTTTTTTACGGGAACGCTTTGGATGATGGAGCCGGGGTCGTGGCAGGTCCGTATTCAGGCCCAAGGCGATAAGGGCTCAGGTCAGCTCTCGGTTCCGGTTCCCGCGATTGCGACGCGGACCAAGTCGATGCAATTCGCTTTGGGCGCGGGCCTGTTTGTCATGACGATCGTGCTCGCAGTGGGGCTTGTCAGCATCGTCGGCGCGGGCATTCGCGAAGGACAGCTTGAGCCGGGTACAAATCCCGACGCCGGGTCGAAGAGGCGCGCGCGCATTCTGATGGGTGCAACGGCGGCTCTGGTGGTGCTGATCCTGTGGGGTGGAAACCAGTGGTGGAGCGCTGAAGCCAGCGGCTACGCGGGCAACATTTATCGGCCGCTCGAAATGTCGGCGACGGTCGAGCCCGGGGACCGGCTGGTTCTCCGGCTGAAAAATCCGGATTGGGCGGTGCCGCGCCAGATCGACGATTTTCTTCCGGACCACGGGCATTTGATGCACCTTTATGTCATCCGCCAGCCGGATGCGGACCGGGTGTGGCACCTGCATCCGGAGATGACGGCGAGCGGTGTTTTCACGCATGCTCTGCCTCCGATGCCGGCCGGCCGGTACAAACTTTATGCTGACGTGGTGCATCGCGACGGGCTGCCGGAGACCATGGTCGCCGAGTTGTCGCTTCCCAACAGTCTGGCGGGAACACCGATCGGCGGCGACAACGCGGCCGGTGTTCGTGGCGAATCGCCGGATGGAGCGCGGGTGGTGTGGGATCGCGATGCGGCGCCACTAAAAGCCAGGCAGGCGGCAGTGTTCAGGTTTCGACTAGTCGATAAGGATGGCCAGCCGGTTCGGGATACGGAGCTGTACATGGGGATGCTCGGACATGCGGCGTTCTTCAAGGACGATGGATCCGTGTTCGCGCATGTGCATCCTTCGGGCTCGGTGCCGATGGCCGCGCTGGCACTCGCGAATCCTGGTGCCGAAGACCACAGCATGCATGCTATGCAGTCCGGATTGCCGGCTGAAGCGGATTTTCCGTACGGGTTCCCGGCGCCGGGCGACTATCGCGTCATCGTGCAGATGAAGCATGGCGGAGTGATTGAGACGGGGATCTTTGAAGCGAAGGTCGAATAGCGGAGAATTCAAGCCAGGCGTTGGCGGATAATGATCGCATGGAAACGAGTAAATTGACCGCGGTTCTGGTGTTCGCACTGCTCGCTCATCTCGCTACCTCGATCGCTTCTGCTCAGGGACAGACCTCCGTGGGGCAAAGCGCGACCAAGGTATCCGAGCATGTCTGGACAATCATCGGCTTCCCCAACATCGGGATCGTGGTCGGTCAGAGCGCCACGTTAGTGGTTGACACCGGAATGGGGCCGCGCAACGGAGCGGCGGTCGCCCAGCTGGTTGGAAAGCTCTCGCACAATTCCAGGCTCTACCTCACGACCACGCATTTCCATCCCGAGCATGCAGCCGGAGAGCCGGGCTTCCCGCCTGGAACCATTCTGATCCGAAATGCGGTACAGCAGCAGGACATGCGGCAGCATGGCGAGGAAATGCTGGATTTCTTCCGCGACCGCTCACCTCAAAACAAGGAGCTGCTGGCGAACGTTCGATTGCGCGAGCCAGACATTTTGTTCCAAAGAGAAGCCACCATCGATTTGGGAGGCGTCACCGCGCGGTTGATGTGGTTGGGTGAGGCGCATACCAAGGGTGACGAGCTGATTCTTATCGAACCCGACGGCACGCTCATTTCCGGGGACGTGGTGCAGAATAAAACTATTCCGGGCATTTTTCGCGACGGAGGCACTCCGGCCACCTGGCTCGCAGTGCTGGATCAACTGGTCCCGCTCAACGTGGCTCACGTTTTACCGGATCACAGCGCGCCGGGTTCCGGCTCACTGGTCAGCGAGGAGCGGGCATTTATCGCCGACGTGCAATCGCGTGCCGTGGAGCTCAAACGGCAAGGGGTTTCCAAGGAAGCGGCGGGCAAGCAGCTCGCCGCGGAATTCAAGACCAAGTATCCCGATTGGCCCAATATGGAGCGGGTCAGCGGTTTTGTTGAGCGGGTTTGGGACGAGAAGTAAGTTTGCGCGTGCACGTTGATGCTGTTGCCGCGTTGCGGTATCACTAAAACCATGCTCTACGAACAAATCACCTATGAATCCGCGAATCGGGTGGCGACCATTACGCTCAACCGGCCCGACAAGCTGAACGCCTGGACGCAGAAGATGGAGGAGGAAGTGGTCGCGGCAGTTCGGGCAGCAGCGGTGGACGACCAGGTGCGCGTCATCATTCTGACCGGTGCGGGCAAAGGATTTTGTGCCGGCGCCGACATGGGGCTGCTTTCAGCCATCTCGCAAGAATCGGCCCCGCGCGCCGGGCGCTTCCTGATGGATAACGAAATGGGCAGCGACGTGCCGGCCGAATTTCGGAAGAAGCACGCCTGGTTTCTCTCGGTGCCCAAGCCGATGATCGCAGCCATCAACGGACCGGCCGTGGGGCTGGGCTTCATCGTTCCGTTGTATTGCGACTTCCGCTTCGCGTCGGAAAAAGCGCGCTTTTCAGCGATCTTTTCAAAGCGCGGGCTGGTGGGCGAGTACGGAATGGCTTGGATGCTGCCACGGCTGATCGGCGTGCCCCATGCGATCGAGCTCATGTTTACCGCCAAGATGGTGGACGCCGGCGAGGCGCTGCGCATCGGGCTGGTGAGCCGTGTTTTTCCCGAGGAGAACTTTCTGGGCTCGGTACAAGAGTTCGCGCGCGAGCTGGCCACCTCGGTTTCGCCGCGCTCGGTCCGGGTAATGAAGCGGCAGATTTATACTGGCCTGTTGCAGAATTTTGACGAGGCTTACGAAGCAGCCCTGGAAGAAATGCGCGGGAGTTTCGGAACCGAGGATTTTCGCGAAGGCGTCGCGCACTATCTTGAAAAACGCGCGGCGGCGTTCACTGGCCGGTAGCTTCCCCTCATAAAATAAGGGTGTGAAACAAAGCCTTCCAAAATCGGTTGACGAGTACATTGCCGGGCAGCCCGAGGCGCTGCGGCCGAAGCTCGAACAGGTACGCGCCGCGATTAGGAAGGCCGTTCCTGAGGCAGTGGAAGGCATCGGGTATCGCATGCCCGGATACAAGCTGCACGGAAAGCCAATGCTGTATTTCGCCGGCTTCCAGGAGCACTATTCGCTGTTTGCCGCATCGGGAACGTTTTTCGCGGCGTTCGAAGATGAACTCAGGGGCTATAAGGTCCGAAAGGGGACGGTACAGTTCCCGCTCACCAAACCGGTTCCGGTGAAGCTCATCGGACGCATCGCGAAGCTGCGCGCGGCTGCGATCCCCGCCACCGCGAAGAAGCCGCTGGTCCGGGAAAAGGGTTGAATCCGTGCTCCGAGGAAGCGGATCTCCGGCTCGCTTAGGGCTGAGCAATCGGCGCTAGCGTCAACCAATTCGATACCAGGCCGCTTTTGACGATGTATTTCGAGGACGCATCCCGAAACTCGAAGACCTGGGCACCGCGATCTTCCGTTATCGAGAGTCGTCCCAGATTCACTCTCTGCCTGAGCCGGCCGGCACCCTTCGCGAACGTCCGAAAGCCGGAGTCCGGTGCGGCTTTGAAAGGCTGAGATTTTCCTCCAACAACCACGGATTCAACCTTGACATCAAGTTCGAAGGAAGCGTTGCGGCCGTAGCTGCGCCGTGCCTTCATGATGCGGCACACGACCATCGCACCTGCGGGAACCAGGACCTCGGATGAAGGTGCGCGAATGGCCGCCGCCAGTCTGGCGCGGATCGGATCGCCGGCTGCCGCTACCGTGGTGTCGATCGGGTCCAGGAATACTAACTGAAACGGCAGATCGGGCGGCAATCGAAATCCAGGGGCTCCCGCATCGCCCTTAGCGGCAACCGACGGGTTCGACTCCAAGGGCGGATCAAAGGTCAGGGTTGATTCCCCGGTAAACTCGTGACAAGCGGAATAACCGAGGTGGTTTACCATCTCGTCGTTGGGGCTCAAAATATCCAGGCGGCCTTCCTTTACCAGGAGAAAGTCATTGTCGCCGAAGCTCACTCGCCCGTAATCCAGCGTCTGGCTAGTCGCACAAGCGTCGGCTTCGGCCGGAAGAGTGCGATGGATCGTAAGGCGCACCAGATCATATGTCTTAGCATCGACCAGCACCGTGCCCTCCATCGGAGTCCGGACCGAGCGCCGATTGTTCTCGAAAAGATACAGATAGTTGCTCTTTTCGAGCGGCACCAGGAATGCGAACTCCGCTAATACTCGGCCATCCACGGTGCGCTCGCCATTGTAGGAAAAACTCGCTCTATCTTCCCCAAAGATCGAGGTAAGCATCGTCGAAAAGGATCCTGACGAGATGGCGCCTTGACGGACAAGATCGAACAGGCCTTGGTTATCAAAGTGGTTTTCACCAACCCACGAGTACATTTCGCTGCTAGTGCCAAGTGTCTCGTGGCTTGCGCCGATGGCAACGTCGAGCCGCAGCCTGTCCGATGCAGATAAGCGACCCAGGTGTCCGCCTTTTTTTCGTGCTTCCAGACCCTCGCACGTGTGAGCGCGTGCTCCGCCCCCGCTCTCGTATGCAGCCCGATCAACGGTTAAGGTGCAGACATACTTCGGCAACCGGTTCACCGAGTCCAGGATTTTCTGACTGACCCGCATGATCAAATCGTTCGGGTTATCTTGAGCCTGAACCCCAGCAGACGCGCTGAGAAGCAGGGGCAGACGGATCAGCAACGCCTTCAAAATCCTCATGGCGCCGCAGTCTTCCATTTCGAACGCATCCCTTTACGCAGTATATGGCCGGGCTTCAAGCCTGGTATTTCGAATAGGCCGTAGTCGGCAATTCGCACAGGAAACCCGTCCGCCTCTTTGAGCGCCGTGCCGACGTCAACGCCAGAAAACGTCCCAACCAACACGCGTGAGCCCTCCGCAACCCTGGCCGTAAACTTGCGCAAGCCCTTCTCGTCCGTGACGGTTTCCCAACGGATCAGGATGGTCAAAGAATATGACGATTCTGTTCTCCCGTAAACCCGAAGCAGCTTGATGATGTGGCCGTGTACGGTGGCACCCGGTGGAAAAGCAACCCTCGTTGATGAGTTGCCGAAGGTGTCGCTTGTCACCATGGCCTGGATTCGGTCGCCGAACGTGGCAGTTGCCGTATCGATGGGTTGAGCGAGCGCAATGATGAATCGAAGCCCAGGCGGAGGTGCGCGCTCCGCCGAGACTGCGTGAGAGCCGGACGCGAGACGTTCTGGCGTGGCGATCGGCGAGGAAGAGGCGCGCCAATTCGAATATGTCGCGCGGTTTTCGTACTGGATTCCGTCGCGCCTGGTCAGCTGGGTCAAAATTTGCACGGGCATCAGAAACTCTTTGCCTTCGAGACGCACGTTCCCGTAGTCCAGCGTCTGGGTGAGTTCGCATAACCCATCAGACGGCGCTATCCCGGCCATGCGGATGACGATCCGAATCAGGTCCCCGGTTATCGGGTCTACCAGAATGTCGCCATCGTAGGGGGTTGTAATTTGCCGGCCCGCGATCCTGAACGTGAGACGGCTAGTAGCCGGCAAAACGCTGAATCCGAATTCGGAGAGAGTCCGGCCCTCCTGCGCATGGTCGCCGTTATAGGTGAAGAGAGTGTCATTGTCGCCGCTAAGAATTATTCGTACCAAGCTGGAGACTCCGCCGATTGTCACTGCTCCATCCAGGAGGAATTGAGTGGAGTCCCGATCGTCAGCGAACTGAATTGCGTCCTCTGGCCCGGTATAGTGGCTCTCTCCCACCCATGAGTACATTTCGGTTCCGCCGTCGACAGCAACGTCGGCGCGCACTGTGTCCGCGGTGGCCAGCCGAGATTTGGCGAGCCTGGACTTCCCGGTGGGAGATTTCAGTTCGGCCGCAACATCGTCGCACGAATGGAGCCGGCCTGTATCGTGAGGTTCGAAATACTTGCGCTCGATGGTTTCCGTGGTGATGTATCGGGGCGCATGGTCGATCGCGTCCACCGCGCGGCGGCTCATCTGAACCAGTAGATCTTTCGGGTCCCGCTGCGCCCACAGAGCCGCGGCGACGCTGAACACCACCAGCAATCGCGCCGACATGTTGGATTTAAGGTAACAGAGAGCGCGGACCCGGCACTGTCGATGTCGAGCAGCGGGATGCGTATAAACCTGATATTTTTAGCGTAAGCTGTCTGATTTCGGCACAAGGAGAATCAACGTGAATACGCCATCCGCTAGTGCTAAGAGGCGGGACTGCGATTCGCCGTCCGTAATAGCGAAGGACGGTTGGAGATTCCACCATATCGGAATACCAACCGATGTGGTCCGGCCCGGCGAACTGCATCTGCCGTGGCTGAAGGTGCACGTCTCGGGATTTGAGTCCAGTCCGTACGGCATCCAATGGATGCGCTTCGATAAAGATGCCCCTTATCCTGATGCCATCAAATCCCTACCTCACGTTGCTTTTGAAGTGGATGACCTGGCGAGGGCACTCGAAGGCAAGGAAATCCTGGTTGAACCTAACTGTCCCTCTCCAGGTGTGACAGTAGCGATGATTATTGACGACGGTGCGCCGATTGAGCTCCTGGAATTCCGCTCTATCTCGGACCACCAGGGGAGATGAGAGAGGGCACCGCGGCGGAACTGCCATTCGCCACGGTATTCGGTCTCAGAACAATGACGGTCCGGCGGCTTTCTTGATCGTCGTGATCCAAACCCGGAAATCTCCATCTGATCCCAGTGTTTCACCTAGATCCTTCCGCACGTTGGCAAACATGATGGCGAACAAACTGTTCTGATCCAGGTTCAGGTCCCTGCTTGCGCCCTGAGAATTGGTCTTTGCTTCCATGTCAAGCGTTGCGCGATCGTTGGGCAGTAGCTTCTCGGGGGGTTGAGGACCATCGGTACGGTTGACGCCGGTGGTTTGCCCATAGTCGGCCCGGGATGCAGCGAGGCTATACAGGTAGGTCGGCTGAAGCTCGCTCATGAACATGTCTTCCTCGATGCACCACTCGAAATCGTCCGTCGTCTTCGAGCGGGTGGCATCCAGCCAGACCACCGCCTTCAGTTTGAAGCAAGAATGCACCAGGCTATTCTTATTATTCTTCCGCACAACCACCCGGTAATCTTCGGTCCATCCCATCGGGGCATAAAGCACTGTGATGGCGATGTGAGGATATTGCTGGCTCAGCTTCTGGTTTGGGTCCCATTGCGGCAAAATGTTTCGCATGCTCAGCCGGTCAATCACCGATTTTCCATTCACGGCGTTCGAGACCCCATGACCAATGGTCGCCATGAATCCCTCTTTTTTGAGCTTGCCCATGCTCGGGTTTTCGGACACCGGATTCGGGGCAACCTCAGCCGACGGTGCAACAGTGGCATTCGGGCGCGCTGCGGGAGTGGCGGAAACGGCTGCCGGAGCAGGAGTACCGCTCAGCATGGCCTTCATCACTGTATCGCTGGCTCCTGCTTTCTTCAGGCGAATCATATCGTCGGTGCTGAGGTCAAAGGTCTGGCCACTCTTTTGGATTTTGGCAATGACCAGGTCGTCGGAGATCCCTGCGCCAACCAGCGAGATCACCCCGTCCACCGTCAAACCAGTGGGCGAGGACGCCGTTCCGGCCGAGGAAGGCCCGGCGGCGGTCCCTGCGGTTCCGGCATTGCCGGACGGTGCACCGGCCTGATACGCCTTCACTGCTTCTTCAGCGAGCGAAACAGCCGCGGGATCGTTGCCGATGGGACGAGCCGTGCCGCGCACGTACATTACAACCGGCAGCCCGTTCTGCGCCACCAAGAAGAGCTGTCCCCGAAGCAGCCGAATTTCGAAGCTCTGCCCCTTGTAGACATAGGGGACGCTGGTCACGCCAGGCGGCATACCGGGCTGAGCTGCCTGCGATTGAGCGGACAAAAGAGAAAACGGTGGGATGGACAATCCGTTCGCCAGCGCGCAAACTACCGCGCAACCGCCGAGAAATTTGCCCTTGGTAGCCACGTTTTCTGCAGCTTGGAGTTTAGCACGGAATTCTTAATCTTCGATGACCGGATTGTGGAAGGTAAACTCAGGCCAGAGAGTAGTCCATGTTGTCCAGGTCGGCGATCAGTCCCGGCCCGGTGGGGCGCCAGTTCAGCTCCCGCCGCGTGATCGCGCTGGAGGACGCCATATCGAGCATGGCGAAGCGGGCGAGCCAGCCGAAGTGGGCCTCGGCGTCTTGGGGCTTTATGCTAACCACCGGCACCTTCAGCCCACGGCCGTGCGCCTCCGCGATGGCCTTCATCGGAACACCTTCCTCGTCGACGGCGTGGTAAATCGCGCCTGGTTCCGCCTTCTCGAACGCCAGCCGGTACAGCCGGGCAACGTCGGCGACATGCGCTGCAGGCCAGCGGTTGCCGCCATCGCCGATGTATCCCGAAAGGCCCTTCTGTCGGGTGACGGACAGCAAGTACGGCACCAAGCCCTGCTTGCGGGTGTCGTGCACCTGGGGTAAGCGCACGATGGAGGTAATCAAGCCGCGACCGGTGAACTCCGTGACGGCCGTTTCGAGCCCAGCTCGCGGGTTCCACGAGGAGATCGGACTGTTTTCCGCCGAGGGCCTGCCGTCCACATTGGCTGCCATGGCCGTGCCTGAGGTGACGACGAACGGCCGCTTGGAACCGGCGAGCACCTCCCCGATCGCACCGATCGCCTTGCGTTCGTCCAGAGCGTTCTGCTCTAACTTCGAAAAGTCATGATTGAAGGCCAGGTGAATGACGCCATCGGAATCGGCGGCTCCTTGGCGGAGGCTGTCGAGGTCTTCGAGGTTGCCGGGCAAGGCCTCGGCCCCGACCTTGCGAAGAGCCACGGCGCCGGCCTCAGAGCGCGTGAGACCCAACACTCGATGACCTGCCTGGATGAGTTCGGGAACAAGCGCTGAACCGATGAACCCGGTTGCCCCGGTCACGAAGATACGCATAAGCCTAAGCGGGCCGGTGTGCCCGAAGGAAGGAGTGGATTTGGCGCACGGCCAGTGGAATCCGTTCCTTTGGCTCTTTCCACGGGAACATGCTCACTTCTGCCTTTGGCGCGAGCATCGCGGCCTCCATGGCGACAGCGTACGGATGCGGCGGGATATCATCCGGCAGGATCAGCACCGGTGTCTGGCAATGGCGCACGAAATCGCGCGTCACGGTGAAGACGAAGTCGGGGTCGGTGCGATACATCTTCGTCAGATATTTTTCGACCATCCCCATTGTGATATCGGGCCGGCGCTTGACCAATTCCGGCCCCCAGCCGGTCATATTGCCATCGTAGAAGAGGGTGGGCATCTCCGGCCGGAACCCGCTGGGCTGCGCCAGTACCGCCGCGGCAACCCGATCGGGCGCCCGCTTCAGAAGGTTCCAGATGAAGGGGCCGCCAATGCAGAAGCCCATCACCATGAACTTGTTGATGCCGAGATGATCCATCACACCGAGCTGGTCATCGGTGTGTGAATCCCACGGCCGGTCGATATCGAGCGGCCCGGAGGACTCACCGGTATTGGCGTTGCGCAGGTCCGCCGCGATGCAGCGGTACTCTCCCTTGAACTCCTCGATCGCGCCAAAGGGGTTGTTCAAGCCGGCGATCGCCGAGTTCAATCCCCCACCGGCAATGAGCAACAACGGGAAGCCGGAACCCGCCTCCTCATAGTGGATGCGAACGGGGCCTTTTTCGTAGAAGGACCCGGCAGATCCCCCTTGCGCTTTCTGCTGAGAAAACAGGCGCGGCACTGCGGCCATCGCCGTCGCCGCGGCGCCCGTTGCGAGTATGTCGCGTCTTGTCGAACTCATATCCGTTAGCGCGAAGGCATCATATCACGGACATTCAGGGGATTTTTTGACCAACCGGCCTCGGTAAGGAAGTTAGCCAGGCATCCATGCCTTGGCCCGTTTTTGCGGACACACGCAGCACTGGCATACCTGGGCGGACCGCTTGGATGTTGGCGTTCGCGGCGTTCCAATCGAACTCCACCGCGTCGGCCAGATCGACCTTGGTCACCACCGCGACATCCGAGCTATTGAAAATGGTCGGATACTTCAGCGGTTTGTCTTCTCCTTCGGTGACGGAGAGCAAGACCAACCGAAGGCTTTCACCCAGGTCGTAGGATGAAGGGCAGACCAGATTGCCGACATTCTCGATGAACAAATAATCCAGTTCGTTCAGATTCCAATCCTCCAGCGCCTTCTCAACCATGGCGGCTTCCAGATGGCAGAGCGTTCCGGTAGTGATTTGCTTTACCGGAGCCTGGCTGCGCGCCAACCGCGCCGCGTCGTTGTCCGTAGCCAAATCGCCCACCAAGGCCGCGGGACGGTGCTGCTGTTGTTTGAGCAACGTGAGTGTCTTTTCCAGAAAAGCGGTCTTGCCCGATCCGGGACTTGAAACCAGACTGACCACGAACACTCCGGCCGCCTGGAAGCGCTGTCGCAACTGGTGGGCCAGCTCGTCGTTGCGCTTCAGAATGTTCTGGCGCACGTGAACAATGCGTGGTTGAGTAATCGGAGATCGGGCGCTCATTCGGCCAGCTCCAGCGCAGATACCAGCAGCTCACGGCCGCGCACTACTTCGCTAGCCGGGGTGTCGCACTCCACGCAGCAAAACTGCTGGATGGATTGGACTGGCCGCTCGGCCTGACACTTGGAACAGAATACGGCGATGGGAACCTCCTCGATGACCAGGCGGGAATCTTCAAAGGCGGTTTGTTCGGAGGCCAGTTGCCAGGCGGACAGCAGGGCCTCCTTGACCACGCCCGATAGAGGGCCGAGCCGGATGTGAATGGCATCCACGTGTACGCCTCCACGCCGGTCCGCTTCTTCCTCGGTTAGTTCCAAAATGCCGAGAGCGATGGAGAGCTCATGCATGGGGCGCAGCTCCGGGATGATGGAACGCCGCCATCGCCGCCTGTCCCAGGCTGATGCCACCGTCGTTGGGAGGGACGCTGGCGTTGGTCCAGATGCGAATGGCGTTGGGCTCGAGCATGGTCTTGATGTCATGGAGCAGCATTTCATTCTGGAAGACTCCGCCCGAGAGTACCGTGGTCCGGGCGCCCTCCCTCTCCGATAGCATCCGCACGGCTGCGCACAAGCCTTCGGCCACGCCTCTCTGAAAGGCGCGAGCAATGGCGGCGGGCTCCTTGCCACGGAGGCGATCCTCGACCACCGCCGCGAGCAGGGGACGGAAATCGAGCGTGGCGCCGTCCATCGGAAAAGGATAAGCATCCGAATTACCGGCAGTTCGCGCCAGCTGTTCCAGCCACATGGCAGCCTGCCCTTCGAAACTGATCTCGCGAGTAAATCCGAGCAGGGCCGCGGCTGCGTCGAACAGCCTGCCGATGGAAGTTGTCTCGAAGGTTCTGATGTTTTTGTCGATCAGTTGCAAAGCATCCTGGTAGCGGCGCGAAAAGGAAAATGGGGCCTCGGACAGCGCAGGCAATCGGCCGATTTGCGATAGAAAGCCAGCCGCGCATTGCACAGGATTGCGCGCAGCCGCATCCCCGCCCGCGAGCGCTGCCGTGCGCAGATGCATGACGCGGCGGAAACCCTGAGTCATACTGCCGGCGAAGAATTCCCCGCCCCAGATAGATCCGTCCTCACCGTAGCCGGTCCCATCGAAACTAACTCCGATGACGCGCTCTTCCCAGGCTTCTTTCTCCGCGAGCACGGAGGCGATGTGAGCCTGATGGTGTTGGACGGCGAGCTTCTCCGGTGACGGCAACTGGCGCGCGTGAACGGTGGAAACATATTCGGGATGCAGATCGTGGACGACCAGAAGATTGTCCCACCCCACCTCATACATGCCGACCAGATCGCGAATGGTCTGCTCAAACGCTTGCCGCGACCCGTAATGATCCAAGTCCCCGATGTGCTGGCTGACGAATGCCTGGCCATCCACTACCAGGGTGATCGCATTCTTCAGGTCGGCGCCGACGGCCAGCACGGGGCGTTGAATTGGCAGCTTGGCCGCGATGCCAGGCGCGTATCCTCGGGACCGGCGCAGAAGCATGGGGCCGAAAGCACCGGCCCGCGCGACAGAATCGTCCACGCGGCGCGCGATAGGACGTTCGCCAATGAGGAAGGCATCGGCGATTCCCGCGAGCGCGCGGCGAGCGTCGTCATCTTCATAGGCGATGGGCTCGCTGGACCGATTCGCGCTGGTCATCACCAGCGCTTCCGGTGCGCCCGCCGCGAAGAGCAGATGATGCAGCGGAGCGTAGGGAAGAAGCAGCCCCAATTCGGAATTGCCCGGAGCCACTTCCGGAAGATCCAGCATGGCCGGCGCCAGCACGATGGGGCGAGCGACGGATGTGAGCAGCGCTTCGGCTTCGCGCGGAAAGCTCGGCGAGCCGGCCTGCGATATCGATGTCCCGCACCATCACCGCGAATGGTTTCTCTTTCCGGTACTTGCGTTCGCGCAGCGACTGAACAGCCAGCGCGTTGTTCGCATCGCAGGCCAGATGATAGCCGCCAATGCCTTTGATGGCGACGATCTGGCCGTCGCGCAAGAGTTGAGCCACCGTCTCAATTGCGCCGGCATTCGCGGCCGGTTCCAGTAAATAGTTCGGTCCGCAACTGGGAGCAAGCGATGGGTTGTGCATGAAAGCGGCGGTCCAACGGATCGGCGTATTGAGCCGCGCAGAGGGCGTCCATCGGCCAATGCCGCATGGTGGTATTCGCGCGATCGTAGGGAAGGCTCTCGATCACTGTGTAGCGCGGCCCGCAGTTGGTGCAGTTGATATAGGGGTAGAGGTAGCGAGGATCGGACGGATCGAACAGCTCGGCGAGGCAGTCGTCGCATACCGGAAGGTCGGGCGAGATGCGCACGGAGGGCCGGCCCACGGCCTGGCTCTCGCGAATCACAAAATCAATGAGACCGGTTTCTTCAGCTGCGTCCACCTCAACCGCTGCGATCCGCGCGCCGGTTGGTGCTTCGCGTTCGAGGTCGGAGAGGAAGGCATCGAGCGCGGCTTCGGCGCCTTCCAGATGAATATCCACGCCATACGGCTCGTTCAATACCCATCCGGCGAGCGAGTTGGCCCGTGCCAGACGGAATACAAAAGGACGAAAGCCGACGCCTTGCACTACGCCCCGCACGCGAACCGTCCGCGCGCTGGTCACAACGCCCTGCCTCCAGCTTTACCAATTACGACGCAGCCTCGCCCTTGCCAGCCGATCTGTTTCACCTTGCCGTCTTCGATGAGAACCGGCACGGTGAGCTGACCGCCGGTGGCATTGCTCAAGCGCGCTAAAGCGGCGGGGTCTGCTTCGACATCGTACTCGTCGAAATCCTGCTTGCGCCACTCCAGCCATTCGCGCATCTCCTGCGTGAACGGACAAGCGACGCTTCCGTAGAGCTCGGTCTTAGGCATGACGAGTAACCTCCAGGAGCTCTCGAATGATGTGGTAGATGGATGCCTGCACTTCCTGAATGCGAGGAATGTAGTCCGACCGGACCACCACCGGAAAGTCTGCAATTCCCCGCCGCAGAATTTCGCCGCCGTCATAACCGAGCAGAGCCACGGTCAACAGGTTCCGCTTGCGCGCTTCCTCCAGCGCTTTAATGATGTTTTTCGATCCGCCACTGGTGGAGATGGCGACGGCCACGTCATCGGGGCGCGCGTGAGCGATCAACTGCCGAAGAAAAATATTCTCCGTTCCCACGTCGTTGGCCAGCGCGGTAATGTTGGCGGGTTCGAGTGAGAGGGAGATGGCGGGAACCGGCTGGTAACCGGTGGGCGGGAAAACGCAATCGAGCGCCCAGTCATTCGCGTCCGTGGCGGAGCCGCCATTTCCGAACAGAATGAGCTTGCCGCCACGCGCTACGCGATCGCGAATGGCGACGGCGGTAGCCGCGATTTGCGCGGATTGCTCGAGCGCGGTCTGCTCCCGCAGGTTTGTGTCGTCAGCCGCCTTCATCCGGATGGAAGCGGCCACATCGGCGACCAGCGCCCCGGTGGATTGTTTCTCCTGGCCCAAAAACGGATACAAGAACCCAGCGGCTCCGACATCCTGGCCGAGCTCGCGATGCTCCAGGAAAACGTGCACTGTCTCCCATAGTGTGTGATACAGGATCTCGATGATTTCCTGATGAACAAAAGGATCGCTCGCCGCGGCACGGCAAGCATACGATCCCCGGGAGCCCGGCAAAGCGAAGGTCATGGCTCCGCGAGCGGCGGCCGCGTCCAAGGCGGCTTGGATTTCCGGATCGTCTTCCGGCGGACCGAATCCCATGACGATATCGGTGTGTTGAACAATCGCTTCGAGCCAGGGCCTGAAAAGAACGGACACGTCCAGAGCAGGCAGGGCGCGCTTTCCGACGATCACGGGGTGAACGAATTCCACCGAGACGTGCTGGGCGTCGGTAGCGTAAGGCCCCTTTCCAAACGCCAGAAGACGGCCGCCCTCCAGGAAACGATCCGACATCTGCCGACAAGCGAAAGCCAGCCGCTGCGCTTCCCGCGCGAAGAATTCCTCGCAAATTCGATTCCGCTCCACAAGCGCCTTCTCGACGTGGCTGGCGAGTTGAAGTGGGGTATCGACTAGCATATGCGCGGCAAAGGATCGCCCACCAACATGTCGATGGCGCGGACGCCGCCGTAGCCATTGGCTCCGAGCAAAGTGCCCGACGGCTCCTCGCGGATCTCGCCGATGATGACCGCTTCGCTGCCCGCCGGGCGAGTCGTGCAAGGCCTGGAGCGCGGCATGCAGCGTACTCGGGCGCGATCGATCGCGAGGAACTGGCCTTCGTTGGCGATATGCAGCGGATCCAGTCCCAGCAGTTCGCAGGCGCCGCGCACGGTGTCGCGAACGGGAAGCGCGTCTTCCCAGAGCATCACGCCCAGGCCGCAATCGCGCGCCAGCTCATTCAGCGAGGTGGCGACGCCGCCCCGCGTGGGATCGCGCATCCAGCGTATTCCGGGCGCGGCGACGCGCGCCATAGCCTCGATCAGCGGAAGCACTGAACGAGTGTCGGAACAGAGCTCCGCTTCGAGTTCGAGCTCTCCGCGAGCCAGCAGGATGGTGATGCCATGATCGCCGATGGGCCCGCTGAGCAGCACCTTGTCGCCGGGGCGGACGGACGCCGCCGCCAGCTCGATCCCGGGAATCGGCCGTCCGATGCCCGCCGTGGTGATGTACATGGAGTCGGCCTTACCGTGCTCCACCACTTTCGTGTCGCCGCCGGCGATCTTCACGCCAGCGCTGGCCGCCGCCTTGGCCATGGCGCGAACCTCGGCTTCGAGAATTTCTGACGGCAAGCCGGCTTCGAGAACGTAGGTGACCACCAGCGCCTGGGCGCGCGCGCCGGAAACGGCGAGATCGTTGACGGTTCCATTGACCGCCAGTTCGCCGATGGAGCCGCCGGGAAATCGAAGAGGCTTCACCACGAAGCTATCCGCGGTGATCGCGATGCGCGTACCGTCCACGTCAATATGCGCCGCGTCGCCTAGAGGTTCGGTGGAAGTGCCCGATCAGCAACGGCGCGAACAGGCCTTCCACCAGTCGGCGGCTGGCTTTGCCTCCGGCTCCGTGCGCCATTTCGATTTGCGGATCGCGGAATCGGATCTTGGGAAGCACCGCATTCATTTTATTCTTCCTCACGCTCGGACTCCGATGGTGGTGAGGGAAGAATGTTTCCGATGCTCGTAGTTGTAGTAAGCCGCGCAGGAGCCTTCCGACGAAACCATCAGCGCACCCACCGGATGTTCGGGCGTACATTCCTTACCGAACAGCTTGCACTGCGCGGGCCGCAAGCACGCCTTTCAGCACTTCGCCGCATTGCGCCGCTTTGGGATCGGTGACGCGAACGCCGGGCGTCTGGAAACGCTGCTCGGCATCCCATTGCGCGTAGCTCTCGCGGATGCGCAGAGCCGATTGCGAAATGAACCCCATGCCGCGCCATTCGAAATACGGGCGCAGCTCGAAAACTTCCGCCATGGCCTTGAGGGCGGCATGATTCCCCTCCCACGGCACCACGCGTTTGTATTGATTCTCCACTTTCGCTTCGCACGCGCGCGCATCTGATGCAGCAGCATCACGATGGATTGCAGGATATCGGCGGGCTCGAAACCCGGTGACCACGATGGGCCGGCCTTCATTCCTCGCGATCCATTCATATGGACGGCAACCGATGACGGTGGAAACGTGGCCCGGTCCGATGAAGGCGTCGATCCGCATGTCCGGCGAATCCAGAATCGCGCGAATGGCGGGGATGATGGTGACGTGATTGCGAGAATACCGAAAAATTCTGGACGCCTTCCGCCTTGGCGCGCATCAGGACCAAGAGCGGTGGATGGCGCGGTGGTTTCAAATCCGATGGCGAAAAACATCACGTGTTTGTCGGGATTCTTGCGCGCGAGATTGAGCGCATCGGCCGGCGAGTAAACGATCCGCACATCCATGCCGCGCGCCTTGTGCTCCAGCGGGCTGCCGTGAGCGCCGGGAACCCGCATCATGTCGCCAAAGGCGCAGAAGATGACGTTCGGATCGCGAGCCATGGACAAGCCCGTCGTCGATGCGTCCCATGGGCAGCACGCACACCGGGCAGCCCGGACCATGCACCAGCTCGATGTTGGGAGGCAGCAGATCCTTCAGCCCGAAGCGATAGATGGCGTGGGTGTGGCCGCCGCACACTTCCATGAAACGGTATTGCCGCTCAGGATCAGCCAGCCTGCGGATCTCATCGGCGGCCTTCGTGATGACGCCGGCGTCGCGGAATTCGTCGACAAATTTCATGTTTCGTTCCCCGAGGCCGTAACCTTGAACCTCCTCCAGCGCGGCTTCACTCTCGCCGAGCATGGTCAGCATCTGTAATTGATCGAGCGCCTGTTCTTCGCTGATCTTGCTCATGGCGAAGCCGACGTGCACCAGCACCCAATCGCCCGGCTTGCGGCGGATCGTCTTCGAGCAGACCGATATCGATGTGACGGCGCACGCCGGTCACTTCCACCAGCGCGCGGCTGCGTTCGCCAGGGAAGAGCTCCACAACTTTAGCCGGTATTGCGAGACACATGGTCTAACTCCTCAAATTGCCCGCCTGTTTGCGAGCCAGAATATCGAACGAGCATTTCAACTCGTCCTTCAGCTTGAGCGATCCGCCGGCGATGGATACCGGTTTGATGCCATAGGCCGTCTGCAACAGCGAGAATTCGCCGTGAGCCCGCAGGGTGTCGCCGATGAGAGCCACTTGCGCGGAGAGTGGTTCGCTGTTGGTGACGCCGTGCAGAGACAGGTCGCCAACCAGGTTGATCAGATACTGACCATCGCCCACTTTGCTCGCCGAGACCTTGGAACTTTCGAACACAATCTCGGGAAACCGCGCCGTCTCTAGCACCTCCTGATTCATGGTGCGCTCAATTTCGCGGCGGTCCTTGTCGCTGACATTATTGGTGACGTTGAGCGACCCAGCTTTGATTTTGATCTGCAACGCGGCGGCGTCCAATGAGCTGGGCGAAAAATCCGCCTTGCCGGTAAAATCGCGGACAGCCAACGTCGGGCTGTGGCCTAAAGCCGACAGCATTCCGCTGGCGAAGGCCCGCACGGTAAACGTGCTCATATCCGAATCGATGGCATAGTGATCCACTGGCGCTGTTCCCAAACGAGTCTTACATCGACTTCAATTTCATATAGCGCTCAAAATCCGGCCCGGCGGCTTCCAGCAGCTTTCCGACGTTGAAACCACCCAGGTATCTGCGCACGATGGGGCTGGTAAGAATCATTCCGGCGCCCAGTGTCACCAGGGCCAAGCCGCCGAACATCATTAACGTGTTCCGGGATTCGTCAGAATCGCCGTTATTCAGTAGCGTGTAACATTTCCATGATCAGATTGTTCCTTTCGGAGAATTCTCCAACGCCTGTTCCAGCTTGTCGCCACGCAAGAGTTTTGCGACCAGGTTTTCGATCAAACGGGCTGCTTGGTCCACGGCCGGCAAAACGGAATCGCTCAGGCCCATGTGTCCTTCCTCGCCGCCGAGCGTAGCGGGCTCGCACCCTACCAGCACGATGCGCCCGCGAACGGGTCCCATGCTGTTCGCTAGTTGAAGCACGCTAGCCGGGTTCATGGCGTGGGCATCCATGACGGATTGCCCGCTGACGTTCGGCTCGATCACGTAGAGCGTCCCGGGAGCGTCGCCACGGCCAGCCGCATCCACCAGAATGGTGACATCGTGACCGTCGAGCAGCGCGTAGGCGAGATCATAGCCGCGAATTCCAAAGTCCTCAACCCGCACTCCTGGCGGAAACTCGACGCCGGAAAGCCGGCGGATCACTTCGACGCCGAATCCGTCGTCGCCTAGAAAAATATTGCCAATGCCCGCGATGAGAATACTCGGCACGCGGCTCCACTTCTTCTGTTGAGAAGAAGAAGCGATGTCCGGGCTGGCGGAGCATGCCCAAATCCTTGCCAGGATCGTCGTCCAGCACCACGGCCAGATGAAGCTTACCTTCATAATCCTGCTCGATGGATTCGATGACCGCGATTTGTCCGGCTAACGCGAGATCGAAGATATCGCCGCCTGCGCGGGGACGCAGCCGGACGCGCGCCGCCCTTCTTCACCTCCACGCCCGAAACAGTGACGCTCTCTGCCGGAGCCTTTTCCTCAAGCAGCTCAAATTCCCATTCGTTCATCGCCGCAGTACTCCGTGCATTTTCATGAACTGCTCGACAGGCATGGACTCGGTTCGCTCCAGAATCTGACGGGCGCGTTCGTCACCGGAGGCCATTTCGAGCTTTTCTTCGTCCGTGAGGGTCATGATACGCAGCGTCAGAATCTCGTCGATTTCGGTTCCATCGAACAACGCTCCCGGGCTTTCGGGCGCGATCTGCGGGTAGTCGTAGAGGATGATGGGCGACGACAACATGGTGGTACGCTGCCCAGGTTCACCCACCAGCACGGGCCAGGCGCCCAGGTTCTGGCACCCCGAGGCGAGTTCGCGGAGATGGTCGGGCGGATCCAGCAGCGAAACAAACTCACCACCTTGGATGTTGAGGATAGTGTGCGTCGACACCAGCGAATGTTGCAGGGCTTCGTCCCTTGTGGCTGCCGCGCATGCGCTGGTATTGAGAATGGTGCACCGGATGCCGTACACACCACTGGCAACTTCTTTGGCTTCCAGTTCGACGTCCGCTTCGACAAAGTTCTGACGCACTGGGCGTGCCATGAGATCGGACAGCTCAACCAGCGGCAAATCGAGCTGCCGCTCTATCGCTCCTTGCGCGGTGAGGTGCAAAAAGCGCACGCGTACTTCGAGCGTTGCCGAAGAATCCGTGACCGCCAGGCACTCGGTCTGCATCTTCCACGCATCCGCGCCGGTCTGTTTCTCGGCGTATTGGCGTGGATACAAAACGCCGAAGTTCCAACGCTGTTGATTCTTGATTGCCGATGCGCGATACGGATAGAGCAGATAGCCTTCGTATAAAACCGCGCTCGCAATATCCTCCACGAGTTTGGTATTCATCGGCTCACGGGCTCCCGTTCGGCTAAGGCAAGCAGGCTGGTGAGCGCTTCCTCCCAGCTCTGGATGCCGTGGCGCACCTTATACTCATACACTCGTTCAAAGACGTCGCGGCGCAGAGTGAGCCAGGCGCTGTTGGGATAATACGCGTCCATCATTTCCCGCCACACTGCAACGGGCAAACGGTAACGCGCCTCTTTGTCCCACGGGATGGGCGCCACCTGCAAGTTTCCCTGCGGACCTGTATAGAAGAGGGTGCCGCTAAAAAGCAGGCTCAACGGAATCTCGCCATCGCTGACACCGTGAAAATACTTGGTGGCGGCGACGTTGAAATCGAAGGTGCAAGGAATCTGGAGCTCCGCAATGGTGGAGCCGGTGAAGGCCGGGATCACCACGCTCGCGTGAGTCCACAACATGGAACGCAGCGTACGGCTCCAACGGTCCGGCGTGCCGAATAAATCGAGCAATTTTTCCTGATCGGCTTCCGAATATCGCCTGCGAGCCGCTTCAATCTGAATTTGCACGCGCAGTACGATGGTGTGGATGGTTTCTTCCGGATTGGCGTTCTCGACGCGCAGCTTGAGCGCCAACAAGGGCGTCACCGCGTAGGGGATTGGCTCGGCGCTCTCCACGCTAAAGCGCAGATCAGGCATGCGAAGCCTCTTTCAGTGCGCTGAAGAAGTCCCCGATTTTCTGCCATAGCTCGGAGCCTCCCGATAGTCCATGCCAGTGGGAACGTATCAGACCCACCAGCTCATAACACTTATCGATCGGTGTCAAATAGTATTCGGCAGTACCATTCAGCCGGTTCACCAGGAGCGCTTCGACATCCGATTCCATCTGGTCCAGAACGGGATTATCCTGCACGATGTCGGTCCAAGTGTCGAGCGAAAGCAACGATTCAGCGCTGCCCGCGGCGCCTGGATACATCGCGAGAACACGGCCTTCGGTGCTGCTCTTCAAAAAGAAAGCCAGTCCGATCGGTATCAGCAAGCTGTCCCATTGGGCATCGCTCATCGCAAAATCCTGGAGGAAGCGGGCACGCCTGGGAACGCGTTTATACTTCGTCTCTCCGCGCTGGGAGAACAACACCGCGCAAGCGTCGCAGGTACACATGAGTTTCCGCGCCGCCGGGTCGATCAAGTGCTGATGCTCGTGCGCAACGATGGCGCCGCACAGATCGCAATGTTCGCCGGGCTTTGCCTCACGGGCCTGAGGTTTCAAAACAAAGCCGCGCAGAGTTGCGAAGGAGGTCATGAAATTGTCGGTACGCGAACCGCGGCCTGCAGGCTGCTCAAGGGCACAAAATTCGAACCACTGGCCTTGCCTCTGCCTCCTTCGATGATTACTTCGGCCGCATCGGGAGCGCATTCCAACAGAGACTCCCGAACCGCTTTTTCCAGCTCTTTCGATCCGGCGCCGGTAATCTTGACGCGCACCATGGCTTCGCTGACCGCGAGCGTTTCTACTCCCGCACCGCGCTCGCGCAGCACCGGCCGAACCCGCTCCAGCGCGCGCAGGACGCGCGTTTCAAAATCGTCGGGATGCAAGCCATACAGCACCAAGAGACTGCTAACCAGCTCGTCCCGGCCCATCGAATCGATCAAGCCGGCCGCGGCATCGCTGTCGCCAGCCACAATCTCGAGCATGCGCTCAATACCCGTCCCGTGAAGCTCCATCAGACACTGGATCAATTCCCGGGCAGTGCTCCGGGAAGCCGGATCGGCGCCGGCTTCCAGCTTCTGGACCAATCCCTCAATGCGGGCCATCCGGTCCTGGAATTCCTGCGTTACGCTCATTCCAATTAGTCTACTGATTCCCAAACATCGGAGAGTGAACGGTCTTGAGCGTTTTGCCTTCGCCGAGATACATGTGCACGCCGCAGGGCAGACATGGATCGAAACTTCGCACGGTGCGCATGATATCGATCCCCTTGAATTTATCCGGGCCGTTCTCCTCGAAAATAGGAGTATTTTGCACCGCGTCTTCATACGGCCCCGGAGTTCCGTAGCTGTCGCGCGGATTAGCGTTCCAGGGAGTGGGCGGGTAAGGATGGTAATTCGCGATCTTGCCGTCGCGAATGACAACGTGATGCGACAACACGCCTCGCACCGCCTCATGGAATCCGCACCCAATGGCCTCGTCCGGCACTTTGAAATCCGTCCAGGTTTTGGTTCGTCCGGCGTGCAAATCCTTCATGGCCTTTTCCATGAAGTGCAGCGCGCAGGCCGCTGCGTAGGCCTGAAAGTAAGTGCGGGCACGATTACGCTCGATGGTGTTGCTCCATTTCGGAATCTTCCATTCGAATTCCGTCTCCGGGAGCATGGCCGTTTTGGGGAGATAAATCTTGACGCTCTTGCCGGTGGCCTTCACGTAACCGATGTCGACGATGCCGGCCAGTGCCGTGGCCCAGAAGCGCGCGATTGGCCCGCCTCCAGTGTCGAGCGCGAGATGATCGCCAGTGCGTTTGTCGAACCAGCGCGGCGACATCACCCAGGTGTAGTTTCCCTTAAAGTCACGCTTCTGCGGGCGTGGAACGGTGGTTTGATTCCAGGGATGGCGCTGATCCACGGGGTTCCCCAACGGGTCTTTCTTGACGAAAGTCTCGCCCTTCTCCCAATCGTCGTAGTAGGAGCTGCCGAGAAGAATTCGAATGTTCAGGTTGATGTCCACCAGATTGTGCGTTACCAGTTCACCGTCCACCACCACGCCTGGCGTGACGTACATAGCGTCGCCCCATTCAGCCATGTTCTTGTAGGTGTAATCGCACACGTCGGGATTTTGGAAGGAGCCCCAGCAGCCCAATAGAATCCGGCGCTGGCCCACCTTCTCGTAGCCAGGGAGCGCTTCATAGAAGAAGTCGAAGAGATCGTCATGCAGGGGGACTACCTTCTTCATGAACTCGACGTACTTCATCAAGCGCACCATGTAATCGGTGAAAAGCTGAACGGTGGGCACGGTCCCCACGCCGCCCGGATAAAGGGTTGAGGGATGGACGTGACGGCCTTCCATCAGGCAGAACATTTCGCGCGTCATCCGGCTCATCTGCAGGGTCTCGCGATAAAACGAACCGGTGAACGGATTGAGCGCCGTCATGATTTCCGAGATGGTCTTGAAGCCGTGCAGCTTCGCTCCATTGGCGGGCGTGCGCTGGGCTTTATCCCAAACGCCGGGATTAGTCTCCTTGATCATCTGCTCGCAGAAGTCCACGCCCACCAAATTGTCCTGAAAGATGTTGTGGTCGAACATGTACTCGGCGGCTTCGCCCAGGTTCACGATCCATTCAGCGATGCTGGGCGGTCTGATCCCAAAGGCCATGTTCTGCGCGTAGGTGGCGCAAGTAGCATGATTGTCGCCGCAGATTCCGCAGATCCGGCTGGTGATGAAGTGGGCATCGCGCGGATCTTTTCCCTTCATGAAAATGCTATAGCCGCGAAAGATCGACGAAGTGCTGTAGCACTCCGCCACCTGCCGGTTTTCAAAGTCGATCTTGGTGAAGATTCCGAGGCTGCCCACGATTCGTGTGATGGGGTCCCAGTTCATCTCCACCAGGTTGCGCGGCTTGGAGGGTGTGCCAGTTGTCGGTGCTGTGATGGTGCTCATTTAGCCCTTTTTTTTGGATTCGCAATTCTTCTTAGATTGATACGATTTAGATTAGTACGATCTGGGTTGATAACCCGTGGTGAGTTCCGCGCGTGGATGCCTCCACTTGGGTTCTTTGTTCACGGTGTGATTCGTGATGCCGCGCAGCGCTGTCACCGCGCGTCCATACAACCCCACTGTTCCAGCGGATATGTGCGAGCCCGGAGGCGCATCCATGAATGGCATGAACTTGTCGGGGAAGCCGGGCATGGTGCAGCCGATGCAAATTCCGCCTACGTTGGGACATCCGCCGATTCCCGCCATCCAGCCGCGCTTGGGAACGTTGCAGTTCACCACCGGCCCCCAACAGCCCAACTTGACGATGCACTTGGGTGAACCGTACTGCTCCGCGAAGTCGCCCTGCTCGTAGTAGCCCGCCCGATCGCAGCCTTCATGCACCGTGTTGCGGAAGAGCCACGAAGGGCGCAGTTGATCGTCGAGCGGAATCATCGGGGCGAGACCGGCCACCTGATACAAAAGGTAGAGCAACGTCTCCATGAAATTGTCCGGCTGCACCGGACAGCCCGGAACGTTGACAATCGGCAACCCCGCTTTGGAGCGCCAGTCCCAGCCGAGATAATCGGCCAAACCCATGGCTCCCGTGGGATTGCCCTGCATGCCGTGGATTCCACCGTAGGTAGCGCAGGTGCCGGCGCCGACGATGGCTAGAGCCTTGGGCGCCAGCCGGTCGATCCACTCGTTCGTCGTAATGGGCTGTCCGGTTTTGGGGTCCGTGCCAAAGGCCGCCCAATATCCTTCTTTCTTGATCTTCTCGTTGGGAATGGATCCCTCTACTACCAGAACGAAGGGATCCAGCTTGCCTTCCCAAGCGAGATACCAATACTTGATAAAGTCGTCGCCGACTTCAAAGGAAATCACTGGATTGTGGACGTGCACCTTGGGAAGGCCGGGAATGGCTCCCATCACGACGTCTTCGATGCTCGGCTGCATAGCGGCGGTAATCGAAACCGAATCGCCGTCGCAGGAGAGACCGGACGTCATCCAGAGAATGTGAATGTCCGGGACGGGTGAAGGTTTTTGAGTGACACGCCCGTATGGAACGACATCTGCCATGGTCGGATCTCCTTCTTGGAGCGCCGCATGGGCGCTCGTTGGGCACTTCAATTAAGCCACAGACCGCGGGAGCCTTCTAGCGGGATTCTTCCGAAAGAAATATCGGGGATTCCCCGATTTGGCGTCCGTCCAATGGGACTCGGCTTTCTTGAAAATGTTTCGGAACTCGACCCCGGCTTGCGCGAAGTTACGGTTACTCCGCCTTTTCCCAAATGGCGGATTGGATGGCATATTGCATCAGCTCACGGGAGTTCTTCAGCGAAAGTTTTTCTTTGAGATGACTTTGGTAAGATTCGACGGTCTTGATGCTCAGCTGAAGTTCTTGAGCGATCTGGCGCGTTCCGTGCCCCTCACCGATCAAGTGAAGCACTTCGAGCTCCCGATCCGACAACGCTTCGAGCGGCGAACCCTTGGCCGCTTCGGACCGCCCTCCTCCTACGAATCGGTGCAACATTTTGTCGGCCACGCGATCACTGACGTAGATCTCACGGTTGAGTATCCGCCGCAGCGCGATCAGCACCTTTTCGGTAGCCTCTTGCTTCATGATGTAACCGTTCGCGCCGGCGCGCAGCGCCCGCTCGGCATAAATCGATTCATCGTGCATGGAGAGAATAAGGACCGGAAGACCCGGATCTTTGGCTCGGATGTTCTTTAGCAAGTCCAGACCGTCGGGACCGTTGAGAGAAATGTCGACAATCAGGATGTGGGGCTTGTGGAGATCGATGGAGGCCAGCGCCTCTCGCATCTCCTGAGCATCGCCACACACGGCGAGATCCGGCTCCCGGTTGATCATCTGAGCCAGACCTTCCCGCACGATGGGATGATCGTCTACGATGAAGACCTTGCGCTTGGAAGCGACGGCTGCCTTTGACCTATCAGCTACAGGGGCGTTGGCGGTCATAATGGTTTACTCCAGTCTCATCTTTGGAAACACGCAGGTGACGAGCGTCCCCTGATCCGCGCAGCGGGCAATTTCCAAGGCTCCGCCGATCATACTCACTCGATAACGCATAATCTGAAGGCCCATGCCGGTGCGGCTCCCGGCGGGATCGGCGATGCCGAATCCATCATCGCGGATGGAGAGGATTCCCTCGTCGCTGCCCGCGCGGAGAACGATCCCAATGTTCCTCGCCTGGCCGTGCTTGATCGCATTGTGCACAGCTTCCTGGGCGATGCGGTACAGATGATTCGCGACGGCTTCATCGGGAACCAGTACCGGCTCTTCACATTCGAACCGGCAGCGGACCTTAAAAAGGTCTTCCACTTCGGACGAGAACTGCTGCAGCGCCGACATCAGGCCTTCCGCGTCGGACTGAACTGGGAGCAGGCCGCGCGCCAGCTCCCTGGTTTTGTGAATGGCCTCATTCACCAGACCCACAATTTTCGCCGCGTCGGCGGCTTCCGGCCGCGATCTTTCCGCCAGCCTCTGCTCCTGCACTTTGCTCAGGAATGCGATGCCGGTAAGATGCTGCCCCAAACCGTCGTGCAAATCCTGGCCAATACGGCGCTGTTCCCGGCCGCTGATGTCCAGAATGGTCCGCTCCAATAGTTTGCGCTCGGTGATATCCGCTCCGGACGCAATCACGTACCGGACCGTGTGGCCGGAGCCGTAGAGCATGGTGGTGGACCAGCGGATCAGCCGCCGGTCGCCTTCCCTGGTGAGCCAGTAGCTTTCTTCGTCTTTGGGCGGCGCGCCGTTAATCAGTTGATCAAACCCCGCCTGGAAGCGGTCGCGATCTTCCGGCGCGAGAAAGAGATCCCACACGCGCTGCCCTTCGACCGCTCGGAACGAATACCCGGTAGTCCGCTCGCAGGCGCGGTTGAATCGGACGATACGTCCGCCAGGATCCAGCACAACCACCAGCGCGCCGACGGTTTCGAGGATCGCAGACACCACATCGCGCTCTTCCTGCAGCTCAGCCTCAGTCCGCTTGAGTTCGCTGATGTCAAAGCCGACTCCGTGAATGAACCACGGCCGTCCGTCTGCCCGGCGCATCATCTTCACTTCGCAGTGAAACCAAATTACGCGCCCGTCGCGGGCCATCACGCGGTAAGCCGATCGCAGAGCAGTGCCGGCCAAGAACATCTCGGCCGCTTCCATGCTCCAGCGCTGTTTGTCATCGGGATGGATTTGCCGATACCAGCGGATGGGATCTTCCAGCCATTCCCTTTGAGTGAAGCCCAGCGTGGCTTCAATCTGGGGGCTCACGTAGGCTTCGCCGATGCCCTCGTCGAGATAAGCCATGAACACGACAGCCGGTATCTGTTCGACGATCGCTCGATAGCGTTCCTCCACGTTCAGCGACGGCGCCTCGGCCTCCGCCCGCTCCGCTGCGGCGCTTTGAAAGAATATACCGGCCAACTCGCTCAGGACGGCTTGCGCATCGGCGATGGCCGCGGGGCTGCTCATGGCTTGCTCCCGGGCGGATGGTCCCGTTTGTAGCGCCAACTCGGTGCGCGATTGAGCGAAGCCTGAGTGAAGCGCCGCAACGCGTGAATCGCTCGGCCGTAAGTCATGACGGCCTTAGAAGACAAGAGCGAGCCTGGCGGTTGATCCATAAACGGCATGAACTTGTCGGGAAACCCGGGCATGGTGCAACCGATACAGATTCCTCCTACGTTCGGACAGCCGCCGATGCCTCCCATCCAGCCGCGCTTTCCCACGTTGCACTGGACGACGGGTCCCCAACAGCCCAATTTCACAATGCATTGGCGCGACCCTAATTCGTCGGCGAACTCCGCCTGCTCATAATAACCGCCGCGATCGCAGCCTTCGTGCACCGTCTGGCTGAACAGCGCCGCGGGGCGCAGCGAGTCGTCCAACTCGAACATGGGAGCGCGGCCGGCGGCGAAGTAAAGCAATTCCAGAATGGTTTGCGTAAGATTATCCGGCTGGACTGGACAGCCGGGAATGCAAACGATCGGGATGCCGGCCTTCGACTTCCATTTCCAGCCGAGGTAGTCGGGAAGGCCCATGCAATCGGTCGGATTGCCCTGCATAGCGTGGATTCCGCCGTAAGCGGCGCACGTGCCGGCCGCCACCACGGCCCAGGCTTCGGGCGCCAGGCGGTCGATCCAGTCGCAAGTAGGAATCGGCTGGCCCGTGACGGGATCGGTTCCAAAGGAAGCCCAGTAACCCTCTTTCTTATTCGTTTCGTCCGGGATAGAGCCTTCCACCACTAAGATAAATGGCCCCAGCTTTTTCTCCGCCGCCAGACGAAAATGGCGGAGGAATTCCTCACCATTCTCCATGGCGAGAACTGGATTATGCAGCCGAATCTTGGGAATCCAGGGGATGGCCCCCAGCACCAACTCTTCGATGCTGGGCTGCGTGGCCGCGGTTAAGGCAATACTGTCACCGTCGCAGCTTAGGCCCGCCGTCAGCCAAAGTATGTCGATCTCCTCAATGGGCGTCGCCGTTTGCACAGTTTGCTACCGTGCGTATTGTATCCAATCGCCCATCGAAACTATACCGGTGGAGGTCCATCTAATGAACGGCTGAGGTTTAATCGGCAGCCTGTTAGACTGAGCTTGGGGAGAATAACATGCGGCTTTCAAAGGTTCTGACGATGTTAGTTGTGGCGACCGTAGTGGCGGGGGTGATCGCGTCCATTCCAGACATCAAGCGTTACATCCGCATCAGCACGATGTAAACGCCAGCTTCTGAACGCGGCTCAGTTCTGCGAGGAGTGTTTCGATCTGGAACGGCTTCGAAATGTAGCCGTCCATGCCCGCGGCCCGGCAACGGTCGATATCTTCCCGGAGCGCATGAGCGGTCATGGCGATAATCGGCAAATGCCTTCCGGACCCATGCTCGCGGGCCCGAATCGCCTTGGTAGCTTCCAAACCGTTCATCACTGGCATCTGCACGTCCATGAGGGCCACGTCGAAGGAATCGCGCCCAACGACGTTCAAGCCTTCCAGCCCGTTACGCGCAGTGGTGACATGATGACCGCGCTTAGTGAGCATCGCGACAGCCACCTTTTGATTCACCAGATTGTCTTCTACCAGAAGGATACGCAAAGGCGCGACCAATCCTTCCTCGGACGCTCCAGGCTTGACGGCCGTCTCATCCGCCAGCGCTGCAGCGGCCAGTCCCAACGGCACGGAGAAATGGAACGTGGTTCCCCGGCCCACTTCGGACTCCAGCCAGATGCGCCCGCCCATGGCTTCCACCAGGCGCGCGGAAATGGTCAGGCCCAATCCGGTTCCTCCAAACCGGCGCGAAATGGAGCCGTCCGCCTGAGTAAAGGCTCGAAAGATTGCGTCTTGTTTTTCCTGGGGGATTCCGATACCTGTATCGTCCACCGAGAACTGCCACAGGACAACCTCATCCTGCTCCAGGCCCATGCGTTGTACCTGCAGAGTGACACTACCCTGCTCGGTGAATTTGATGGCGTTGCCCACCAGGTTAATCAGCACTTGCCGCAGCCGCGTGGGATCCCCGAGCACGGCACAGTCCGGAAATGGATGAGCGAACAACCGCAGCTCGGCGCTTCGTGCGCGCGGGCTCAGCAGCCGTACCACCCCGTCCACTACATCGCCTAACTGGAAAATGGTAGTCTCCAGCTCCACATTTCCCGCCTCAATCTTGGAGAAGTCCAGGATGTCGTTGATGATCGTCAGCAGGGAATCCGCGGACTGCTTAATAGTCTCCGCCGCCTCGCGCTGCTCGCCTGAGAGCAATGTATCCAGCAAGACCTGCGTCATTCCCAGCACGCCGTTCATGGGCGTCCGGATCTCATGGCTCATGGTGGCCAGGAAGCTGCTCTTGGCGCGATTGGCCGATTCCGCCGCCGTGATGGCCTGTCCCAGCTCGGCGTTCATCGTTTCCAGTTGCACAGTGCGCTCCGCCACTCGCGTCTCCAACTCCGCGTGCGCTTTTTCGAGCAACGCCTCCGCGCGCTTCATCTCCGTAATGTCAAACCCCACGCCGTGAATAAACCAAGGCTGGCCATCTTCATTGCGAACCATCTTTGCTTCGCAGCGCATCCAGACTGTGCTCCCATCCCGCGCCAAAAATCGATAGGTGGACTTGAGCGGTTCGCCCGTGGAAAACAACTGGGCAGCTTCCAGGCTCCAACGGAATTTGTCTTCGGGATGCAACTGGTGGAACCACAGGATCGGATTCCCCAGCCATTCTTCCTGGCTGAAGCCCAGGATGCTCTCGATCTGCGGGCTCACGTAGGCTTCTCCCAGCCCGCCCTCCATTTGAGCTAAGAACACCACGGCCGGAATCTGTTCTACGAGCGCACGGTAGCGATCATCCGCGCTGAGCGCTGAATGCTCCCGTAGCTTCTGGTCCTCCGTCTCAGTGGAATAGGCGCGAGCCAACTCGAGCAGCGCAGCTTCCGCCTGATACACGTTTGCCGCAGCGTCGGGATCCAAAATCGCCGGGCTATCCCCCGCGTCGCGCATCAGTACGCACCCCTAACTGCTATCGACGCATTACAGCCGAATCTTTACTTGCTTACACTTAGCCCGAGAGCGGCCGATATTACTTGCCGCCCGGCCGCGGCATCTTCTGATCCGCCATCGCCGCGTCATAGGCGAACGCCGCCATCACCAACGCCGCCTGGCGAATGTCGGCGATATTTACCCGGTCCGCCGTATCCATGTTCGTGTGATGGGTCCGGACATCGTAGTCTTTACGTAATCCTGAATGGGATTAAACCCTGGAACGCCGGCGGCGATGAAACTCATATGGTCAGTGCTCCCCACCGGCTCCAGGGTGTTTCGTCTCGCGCCCGATTCCTTCAGCGGCTCCAGCCATCCGTCGAAGATGCGCTTCGCGCCCGCATCATTTTGCGCGAACCACCCATAGATCGGCCCCGTCCCGTTATCGATGTTGAAGTAGACGTCCATCTTCTCGCGAGCCGCCCTGTTTTTCTCGCCCGCCAGGTGCTCCAATACCCAGGCGCGCGAACCGAGCAGATCCCTGCTCTTCGCCTCCCCACAGCGCCACGCGAATGGTGCGCCGTATTGGGAGCCCGGACGCCTTCAAAATTCGCATGGCCTCCATCACCGTGGTCACACCGTCGGCATTGTCCGTGGCTCCCGTCCCTGCATGCCACGAATCCAGATGTGCGCCGATCATCACCACCTCGTCGCGCAGGGCCGGATCGCTCCCCGGCAGTTCGCCTAGCACGTTATAGGCGTTGTCCTGATCGGCAGCGTAATACCTGGTCTGCACGTTGATGCGAAGTTTCACCGGGATCTTCTGTTCGAGCATTCGCACAATCATGTTGTAGTGCTCCGCGCTGAGCGTCACCGACGGCGCCGAACCGGGGCCCTCGTCTCGTCCTGTGACGAAAACCGTGCCGTCTTCGCCACGGCTCGGCTTGAGCAAGACTGCTGCGCCGGCGGCACTCAGGGAGCGGGCTAACTTCTGTGCAGCGCTCGGCGGCGGCGCCGGAGCGTCCAGCACGCGTACGGTCGAATTGGTGGCGTAAGCAGCCGACTGCGGAACATAAGAAGCATCGCTGGGCTGCGGCCGGTCCGTACGAACAAAATCGGTCTCCAGCGGCTGGGTCAGCACGATGGCGCCCTTCAGCTTCGCGCCCAGCGCTGCGATTTCCTCGGGCGTCTTCCCGGCTAGCAGCACAGGGGCTCCCACGATCTCGCCCTCAGTGGAAGTGGACCAGCCATCGGCATATCCCAGCAAAGGAAAGTACCGCGGTTCGACCATCTCTATGCTGAGCTTTTCAAGACTCCATCCACGGCCAAACTTCCATGGTTCCAGCCGGACGTTCTTCAGTCCGTAACCGATCAGCCGATCTCGCGCGAACTCCGCGGCGCGTTTGTGCGCGGGTGAAGCCGTAAGCCGCGGCCCAATGTTCGACGTAAGCATCTCAAATACCGGCGCGGCCTCAGAGTGTTCAAAGGCCTGCTGCTTCAGTTTCGCGAGAGAGGCCGGGTCCAACGGACTATCGGATTGGGCGACGGCCAAACCGGCCACAATGAGAACCAGCGAACAAAGTTTGGATCGACTCACCGATCGCACCTCACAAGTTGGAATGAGCCGACAGGGGCTTGATCGATGTTACTCCACCCAATTCCGGAAATCCCGCTGGTCTAATGGGGTTTTTGTCCTTCGCTCAGGCGCTTTTTCGCCAGCGCCACGGTCTCCGCGAAGCGAGGATCGCCATGCAGCTTTTTGAAATCCGGGTCCGTCTCGACGCCCGCGAACATTATCAGCGGACCGTGCAACACTCCTTCTCGCAATAGCGGTAGCGCTTCTTCCCCTTGTCCCTTGCGCGAAAGCAGCACTGCGAGGTTATACGCCGAGATCGCCGTGTCTGGGTGGGCCACTCCTACGACACGGCGCTGGGCCTCGTAAACCCTTCGCGTCAACGATTCGGCTTCGACGTCTTTGTGTTCGGAGTCGAGCGTGTCGGCCAGATTATTCATGTAATGCAAGGTATTCGGATGCTCTGGCCCGAGCGTGCGGTTTGCCAACTGGACTGTTTCGCGTTCCAACTGCTCCGAGTCCGCATACCGGTGCTCGTACGCCAGGGTTAATCCAAGATTGGCCATCGCGGCAATCGAATCGGGATGTTCGACGCCGGAAACATGCTGTTGTATCCCGAGAACCTCGCGCTGGAGCTTTTCCGCGTCTTCATACCGATGTTGATACATGTACACGTTGGCCAAGTTAACCAAAGAGTTCAAAGTGTCCGGGTGCGTGCTGCCAAGAAGCCGCCGGCGCAAGGCAACCACTCGCTCCTCTATTGGCGCCGCGTCAGGCAAGCGGTTCTCACGGGCTAAGATAATTGCCAGATTCTCCATCGATCGAATCGTTTCGGGATGCTCGGGACCCAGAACGCGTTGTCGCGCTGCCAGGACTTGTCGATCCAATTGTTCGCCCTCCTGATAGTGCGCTTCATACAAAAGAACGTTTGCGAGGTTATGCATGGAGGTCAAAGTGTCCGGGTGCTCCGGGCCCAAAACCTTGGTCTGAGCGGCTACGGTTGCACGCAGTACCTTCTCCGCCTCCGTGCGCTTTCCTTCGTGCAGCAGCGGCCCGGACAATGCGGTCCAGGATTGCAGGGTATCGGCGTCATCGTGGCCCAGCGTTTTCTCCCGTGTGCCAGCGGCCTTGCGAAGAAGCTCTTCCGATTGCCGGTATAGCCCGAGCTTGTCGTAGACGACGCCCATTACATTCATCATCTGCGCCTGGATCTCAGGATCGTTCGCCAAGCCGGTTTCTACCTCTTTGGAACCCTTGTCCAGGATTTCACGAGCGGTGATGTTGTTGCCGCGCGATTCGCTTGGGTTCGCAACGTTGAACATGTTAGTCATGAAGTCCGTGACGCGGGTGGCGCGGTCCCGCTCCCGCGTCGCACGATCGCGTTCGCGGCGTGTCTGCTGCAACTGCACCAGCTCCAGCACCGTGGAAGAGATCAGGAGCGCGATGACGATGAACGCCGCCGCGACGCCCGCTCGATGCCGTCTTACGTATTTCTGTAGCCGGTATCCGACGCTGGCCGGCCGGGCGAGCACCGGCTCGTTATTTAGATATTTTTGAATATCACTTGCGAGTTCGGATGCAGTTCCATAGCGGCGGCTCCGGTCCTTTTCCAGCGCCTTCAAAGTGATCCAGTCCAGGTCACCCCGCAGCAGGGTGACCAGGCGCTTAGGTTCCGTCTGGCGTGATTCCGCTAGGGCCGTGGACACCTCACGTTCGGTGGTGGCTTTCTTGCCAACCTGCGTGCTCGGTAATGCTGGATCGTCCTCGCGTAGTTGTCGTAGCAGCTCGCTCAGAGGCACCTTCCGGGCCGGTTTCGGATCGAACGGCAGACCGCCGGTGAGCAATTCATAGAGGATCACTCCCAGTGAATACACATCGGTACGGGTGTCGACATCCAGGATGCCGGGATCGGCTTGCTCCGGACTCATGTATCCGGGGGTGCCGAGAAAGCTGCCAACCTGTGTGTACATCGTTTCCCCGGATGCCAGGGGAGTTAGCGTTTTAGCGAGACCAAAGTCGATAATCCGTGGAGTAGCCTTTCCATCCGCGTCAAAGACCAATACGTTGGCGGGCTTCAGATCCCGGTGAATGATGGCTTTCTGATGCGCGTGCTGGACCCCGTCACACAAGTGGACAAACAGCTTGAGTCGCTCAGGTATGCTGAGCCGCTTGCGATCGCAATATTCCGTAATCGGTCGGCCCTCTACAAATTCCATTACGAAGTAAGGCTGGCCCTCGGGAGTTGCGCCTGCGTCAAAAACTTTTGCGATCGCCGGGTGATTCATCATGGCGAGGGACTGGCGCTCGGACTGAAAGCGCTCCAGCATTACGCCGTCATACATCCCAGCGCGGATCAGTTTGAGAGCAACTTTGCGCTTCAATGGCGCAGTCTGTTCGGCTAGCCAAACCTGCCCCATGCCGCCTTCCCCGAGCATTCTCAGCAGGTGGTAGGGACCGATGAATAGCGTGCTTGGCGCAGTAGGGTGGGAGCCGGTCGCAACAAGGTCTCGCGCCCCCATTGCTATAGTCGCGTCTTCGCCGGGAGAAACACCGCCAGCCTCAACGCCGGGCGCGCGGGGGTCAGCCATTAGTAAATGATAAACCTAGTATCTAATCCTGTGGCGAATAATAGAATCTAAGACCAACAAAAGGCCACCCTGCCGGAGCGGCGCGTTTTCAGGCCCGCCTTTTCAGGCCCGCGTTTTGAGGCCAAGGATCCAATCACTTTCTGAGATGGCTGCGGTCCACTTCGTTCTCCGTGCACACGTACTCCAGGACGTCGCTATCCGGTATCAGCACCTCGGTAGCCTTCACGGTGAACGGCTTAGTGTATGTTTTCGGATCGTCGATGGTCAATTCCAAATCCATGCGGCCGAAATCACGCCGGTGGAACCGCTCCCGTATCCGCAGATCCTCGCTTTGAGGGTGTCCCGCCGCGTCCAGCCAGCCCTGGTCGTTAAATCCTGCAGCATCCACGACCAACGTATCACCCTCCCAATGGCCGACCGAGTAGCCCATCCACGTCGGTTGCCGATCCACCGGAAGCTGGCGGCCGTCTGTGTATATTTGGCGGTACGTGTTGCTCTCCTCGTAGAGCACGGCAATCACTCCCGGCGTTTGAATGATCTTGAAAGGAAGATAATTGTCAAGATCACCGCGCGGAATGCCTTGCGGAACACAGCGCGTCGACGGACTCTCTCCGTTCCCGCCCTGACGGCGTTTCTGGAACAATGCGGCGCTTGCGGGTCGCATGGGCGATTCGTCCGGTTTGAAGTCCGCCAGGATATTCAGGAAGTACTTCGAGAAGGTGCGCGGATCGTCTCCCGGAACCACAAAATCCTTGAACACGTCGCCGAACAGCCGCTCATTCTCTCCGGGACCCGCGTACTCCGCCTGCCACACTCCAGAGAGATCCGGCTTGCCATTGGGAGCCCTGGGTGCCTTGGCGGCCAGGTTCGGTTTGCCATCGCCGGTGCGCGGCGTTCCGGGCGTCGGGTAGCGCAGCCATTGCCCGTCGATGCTCGTAACCAGAAACACGAATAGGGCCGCCAGCCGCGGATTCGGCATGTTCAACCTCCAGCAGTTCAATGCTACTCTAGCTGACCCGCGATTATTGCACATGATTGACAGGGGCGTGGTCCGGGAGTAATTTGAGTGGTACTTTCCATGCGCAGGCCACTCAGCCTCATGCTCCTCGCGTCGGCGTGTTCAGGCCTCTTCGCGCAGTGGCCGGCTTATCCCACTGCGGGAGTTCCGAAGAGCGCTGGCGGAAAACTGGACCAGACCTGGCCCGCCCCAAGAACATCGGATGGTAAACCGGATTTTTCCGGCATCTGGAAGTTCGTCGACAGCCCGGATGCGCGGCCCGGGACCCCGCCTCCCGCTGGGTCCAGATCCCCAGGTATCGGCGTGCGTATCCCCGGACTGCTCCAGTTTTTTGACATCGGCTCGACGCTCAAGGACGGTCTGCCGTTGCAGCCCTGGGCAGCGGAACTCCGCCGGAAGCGCGTCGCGCGAAACAACCAGGATAATCCCGACGCCCATTGTTTGCCCATCGGCCTGATGCAACTGCACACGCATCCAGAGCCGAGGAAGATGATCCAGACTCCAGGATTGATCGTGATTTTATACGAAGCGAACGCAGGCGTCCGGCAGATTTTCACAGATGGGCGGCCACTGCCGGGGAATGATGCAGAGCCCTGGTGGTATGGCTACTCTACTGGAAAATGGGACGGAGACACCCTGGTGGTGGAGACCAGCGGCTTCCGTGATGATGTATGGCTGGACGTCGAGGGTAGCCCGCTCACTGAAGCCGGAAAAATGACCGAGCGGTTCCGGCGGTTGAATTACGGGAACATGGAAATCGAAATCACAGTCGATGATCGGAAAGCCTACACCAAGCCCTGGACCGTCACGGTGCACCACCGCATTATGCTCGACACCGATTTAATCGAGTTCGTGTGTCAGGAAAATGAACGAGACGCGCGGCACATGACGGACAAGTAACCCCGCCGCCGGGGGGTTCGCCAGACAGCCAACCAAGCTAACCCACAGCCATAGCGCCACTGGCCTTAGGATCGTTTTTGCGAACGATGAAGGCGAGCAGAAACATGATGCTCGCGGCGATGGTCAGCACCCAGAAAATGTCGATGTAAGCGAGCGTCTCTACCTGTCCTCCCATAGCTCGGTAAAGCAGACCGTAGGCCCGCTTGGGCGCGTCGGCAGCGCTCGAGCCGGAGTGCACCAGCCGCAGGCTCAAAGCTTTGACCTGGTTCTGAACAGACAGATCGAACCGGCTAGTATGCTGCGACAGCACCACCTGATGAACTTGCGCGCGCCGCGCCAACAGCGTCGTAACCATGGACGTCCCCACGCTGCTGCCGATATTGCGCATGAAGTTGATGATGCCGGCCACGCTGTTGGCCTTTTCGGCGGGCATCCCGATGTAGCCCGCCATTGTTACGGGAACAAACAGAAGGCCGAGGCCCACGGATTGAATCAAACGCAGCACCGTAGCCGACTGGAAACTGATCAACGTATCCAGCCGCACTGTGGAGACATACATCCCGATGGCCAGTGCCAGCCAGCCCGCGGCGATGATATATTTGGCTGGATATTTTCCGGCCAGCATGCCCACTATGGGCATCAGCCCCAGTACCACCGCGCCGCCGCCCGACAGAACCAGCCCGGCATTTTCCGCCGTGTACCCCAAGACCGTCTGGAGAAATTGCGGCATCGTCACCAGTGCGCCGAATAGCAGAACGCCGAAAATAAACATCATGAGGTTGGCAGTCGCGAAGTTGAAGCTCTTGAACAGATGCACGTCGATGATGGGTGTCTTATGACGCCACTCCCAAATCACGAGACCAACCAGACAGACCACCGAGACGATCACCAGGCGGGTGATAAAGGTGGAACCGAACCAATCGTCTTCCTGTCCCTTATCGAGCACCACTTGCAGCGCTCCCACGCCCAAAGCCAGTAGCGAGATACCAATGAAGTCGACGCTCACGCCGGCTCGCTTCGTTCTCTTCAGGAACGGCGGATCTTCCACCAGACGCATCACCAGGAATGCGGCCAGAATTCCTACCGGCAGGTTGATGAAGAAGATCCAGCGCCACGAATAGTTATCGGTGATCCATCCGCCCAGTGTCGGTCCGATGGTGGGCGCCATGATCGCCGTGATTCCGTAGAGCGCAAACGCGAGGCCCCGCTTCTGCGGCGGGAACGTATCGGCCAGGATGGCCTGCGCCATGGGCTGGAGTCCGCCGCCACCGGCACCCTGGATCACACGAAACAGGAGCAGCATGTTCAGGCTAGTGGCGCTGCCGCACAGCACCGAAGCCACTGTAAATATGAAAATGCAGACGATGAAGAAGCGTTTTCGGCCGAACAGGCTAGCCAGCCAGCCGCTGATCGGCAGGACGATGGCATTGGACACCAGGTACGACGTCAGCACCCAAGTGCTCTCGTCGTTGCTCGAACCGAGGCCCCCCGCCATGTATGGCAAAGCCACATTGGCGATGCTGGTGTCGAGCACCTCCATGAACGCGGCCATCGCAACTACCACGCCGATGAGCCACGGATTGAATTTCGGCCGCCACGGGACCTCAGGAGCGGTAAGTACGTCCGCGCTATCGGACATAAACTTTCGGCTCCACGGACATACCGGGTCTCAGCCGGTGGTCATCGTTTTGGTTGGGATCGATATCGATCCGGACAGGGAGGCGCTGCACTACCTTCACGAAATTTCCCGTGGCATTTTCCGGCGGTAGCAAGCTGAGCAGCGAACCGCTGGCGCCACCGATACCGGTGACTCTACCTTTGTATTCACGGCCGTAAGCATCCACGCTAAACGTGACTCGCTGGCCCGCTTTCATATGGCGTAACTGGGCTTCCTTGAAATCCGCCGTGACCCAGATGTCATCCAAAGGGACAACCGCCATCAACTCCTGGCCCGGTGAGACGTTGCTGCCTACCTCGACGCTCTTCTTTTGGATGATGCCGCTTACCGGAGCGAAAATCGTGCAGTAGCTGAGATTCAGCCGGGCCTGTTCGACCGCAGCGCGCTTTTGAAGCACCTGGGCTTCGGATGTTTTGGCACGAGCCTGGCTGATGGCAACCTGTTGCGGCGCGGTCAACGCGGATTGGATGGAAGCATCCGCCTGCTCGATGCGGGCATTGGCCTGGTCCACGGAGCTCTGCGCGACGCGGATATTGTCTTCGGCTTCGGCCACCGCCGACCGGCGTGCGTCTACGGTCGCGTTCGCGGAGTTGGCGTTGTTCACCGCCGTATCGTAGATCTGCTCCGAAATTTCATCCTTGTCCACCAGCATTTTGTAGCGAGCCACATCGTCGGCGATCCTCTTGTATGTTGCCTCGGCTTCGCGCACATTCGCCTGGGCGGTAATCAGACGCGACCGGGCCGCGCTCAACTGGCGCTGGGCGCCCAGCAACGCCGCTACCGCGTCCACTTTGCCGGAACGCGTGGAAGTCAACTGGCTGCTAGTAGTGGTCGAGGTAACGGGAACGTCGGTGCGATAGCCTTGGTAGCTGGCCTCGGCGGCGGCCAGATCCGCTTCCGCTTGAGCGAGCGCGACAGTGTAGTCCTTAGGATCGATACGCGCCAACACGTCGCCGGCTTTCACGTAACGCTCATTGTCGACGGGCACATCCACGACGTAGCCGTTGATCCGCGCGCTGATCGCGTTGATGTTCCCATCGATTTGAGCGTCATCCGTGTCTTCGTACGCGCTGAAATACCCCCAGGCGTAGTAAGAACCGGCGGCCACCGCGGCCAAAACGATCAGCAACACAATCGCGCGAACGAGCGTTTTTCGTCCTTTACCGGGTGCGTTGGAGCTTGCTGGCGCCCCCGGGCGAAGGGAATCGGCAGGCCGCGCACTTGCGGCTGGGCTTTCTGCCGTTGTTCGTTCAGGCGTGGTTACATCAGGCATGCTACTTTACCTCCATGAATTTCTGAATCCGTTGTTCGGTAGACCCCAGGGCGCGCGCCAGTTCGACCTTCGACAGGTTGTGGGCGTACAAGGCGGAGATCAAGTTGTCGTTGGCCACGGCAACCGATCCCTGGGCCTGCACTACCTCAATGGTGTCGGTGACTCCGGACGCGAAGCGGTCTCGGGCTTGCGTTAAGGTCTGGTTCGCGAGGTCGAGATTGCTCCTTGCGACTGTTACCTGGTCGGCGGCTGACTGCATGTCAAGCAAAGCCGCCCGCACCTGATAATCGATCTGGCCGCCAAGATCGGCCAGCTCATCCTGCCGCTGCTTCAACGTTGCGCGGGCTTGAATGATGTCGCCGCTGATTCGGCCGCCGTCGAAAATATTGAATTTAGCAGCGGCTTGGAAGGTGAATGTTCCGTGGGAGTTGTTGAGCGTCGTTCCGTCAGCTCCGTAATCGGCGGTAACGCCCACGGTGGGATAGCGCTCGGCGCGAGCAGCACTCACGAAATTCTCGGCGGCGCGCACGGAAGCTTGGGCGCTTTGGAAATCCGCGCGCTGTTCGTAAGCGGTGCGCACGGCCTGATCCGGAGTCATCGCTTCCAGCGGCGAGTAGGGTTCTGTATCGACGATCGTAAGCTCTTGGCCCGGCGGCAGGCCAATCACCCGTCCCAAAGCCAATTTGTCTTTGGCGACCTGATTGTTCTGCGCGATCAGTTGCTGTTGTTCCTGCTGCAGCTCGACATGCGCCCGCAGTACATCAATCGCAGCCGTGGTCCCGGCGCGTTTCTGGTCGGCGGTGCGGTCGTAGATGGCCTCGTCGGTTTCCACCTGCGCCCGTAAGGCCTGCACCCGCGAAGAACCCGCAATCACCAGCAGGTAGGCATTGGCCACGGACTGCACTACTAAATCGCGAGCGTCTTTGAACGACAGTTGGGCGGCGCGCTCACTCTCTTTGGCGCCGTGATAGCTCTTGCGAAGGCCGTAATCAAAGACGCTAAAGGAGGCATAAGCGCGCGCATCGGTATATTGGAACGGGCCGACGATCGCCGGACTCGAAAAGTTGCCAATGTGGAAGTTGATCCCTTTGGTTAGCAGGTCTATTTGCTGCACGTTCTCGCTGACCGCCCCGTTCACTTGCGGCAGCAGCGCGCTCAGGGACCGCAGCCGTTCGCCGCGCGCACTTTCACTCACCTGTCCGCTGAGCAGCAGACCGAGGTTGGCTTTGAGGCCGCGATCGATCGCATCACGAAGCGTCAGCGCGACAGGAGTGGGCGAAGCCACTCCCATCGGGACGCTGCCTTGAAACTGAGCTTGTTGCCCAAACAGTGCTGAACCTACGAACAGGGCTACACAAGCACCGCTGAGCCGGTGCGTCCATCCCCTGTCTCTGATATGAGCAAGACTGATCATGACGACTCCTTAGCAGCTTAAGCAGCCTTCCGAGCTGCGAGCAATTCAATGAGCGCCCTGGCCGCGACAGTGGACGAAGCCGGATTCTGGCCGGTCACCACTCGACCGTCAACTATCGCGAAGGGCGCCCAGTCGGCTGCCTTCTCGTAGATGCCACCGACTCTCTTCAGCTCGTCTTCCACCAGGAAAGGCACGACGTGGGTCAAATTGACCGCGGCCTCTTCGCCATTGGTAAAGCCGGTTACGCGCTTGCCTTTGACGAGAGGCTCGCCCTGATACATTACGCGATGGAAGACAGCCGACGAATGACAAACAGCGGCCACTGGCTTGCCGGAGTTGTAGAAAGACTCGATCAACGCGATGGAGTCAGGGTTGTCCACGAGATCCCACATTGGACCGTGGCCTCCCACGTAAAATATGGTGTCGAAATCCTCCGATTTCATGTCGGAGAGCTTCACTGTCTGAGATAGTTCCTTCTGTGCCGCCGTATCCTGCTTAAACCGCGTCATCGCGGGAGTTTGATTCTCCGGCAAATCGCTCTTTGGATCGATCGGGGGCTGTCCTCCTTTTGGCGAAGCCAGCGTCAGTTCGACACCAGCGTCCCGGAAGACAAAGTACGGGGCCGCGAATTCCTCCAGCCAGAAGCCGGTCTTGCGGCCAGTGTTGCCCAATTGATCATGCGACGTTAGCACCATCAGTATTTTCATGTTCGTTCTCCTTCGGATGCCCATAAGCGCAAGTTGCGAACCAGGGCGAAGGTATAGAAACGAAAGACAGAAGTGGAGACTGGCGGCGTCTTCTGTCAATGCTCCGACACCGCCTTCCGTCGCCGCGGTTCACGTTCCGCGTATCTTTGAGATACTACGCGGAGATACTACGCGGGAAACGCGTGGAATCAGATCTGCAAGGGATAAGAAGGCACTTGATGGGACGGCTTCTATCAATCAATGTCGGGCTTCCTCGTGACGTGGCATGGAGGGGCGAGAAGGTCCACACCGCGATTTGGAAGCAGCCAGTGCAGGGCAGGATTCGCAGTCCGTCGTCTGAATGTGGAAGGCGATGGACAAGGGGATCTCGCCGGGCATGGAGGCGAGCACCGCGCGGTGATGGTGTATCAAATGGACGCTTATCGCTACTGGGAGGCTCAGCTCGGCCGCAACGATTTTTCATTCGGACAGTTTGGTGAGAACTTCACAGTAGACGGCCTACCCGATGATGAGGTTTGCATCGGCGATCGATACCGCATTGGAAGCGCGCTCTTCGAGGTCACTCAGCCGCGCGTCACATGCTATCGCGTGGGTATCAGAATGGCAGAGCCGGCAATGGCTGCTCTGCTCGTGTCACATCACCGGCCGGGCTTCTACTTTCGCGTGCTGGAGGAAGGTGAAGTCGGCGCTGGCGACGAAATCGTGAAGGTGGCGGATGGCCCCGAACGCATCACTGTGGCAAACATTGATGCGCTGCTGTATTTGCCAAACCCCTCGCGCGAACAACTGGAACGCTCGCTGCGAGTGCCGGCACTCAGCCAGGGATGGAAAACGTCTTTAAAGGCGATTGCGGAGCAGAAGACTTCGGAGGCAGGGAATCCCGGGCTCAAGGCCTCAAGCGGCCCGCCACCAGCCTGGCCAGGTTTTCGGCCATTACGCGTCGCCAGAGTAGATCGAGAAGCTGCCAATGTGGTCTCGTTGTCCATCGAACAAACGGACGGGGCGCCTCTGCCTGCAGCTCTACCCGGACAGTTTCTCGTTCTACGGTTGCGCACAACACCCGACGGCCCCATGCTGCTCCGGAATTACTCGATGTCGGGCATGCCCGGCGCCGGAACTTATCGGGTAAGCGTCAAACGAGAGACGAACGGGGTTGTCAGCTCGTATCTTTACGATCACGTACACGCGGGCGATATCTTGGAGGTGAGCGCGCCTCGGGGCGGTTTTATTCTGAGGTCCGGCGATGGCTCCGGTCGTCTTGCTCAGTGCCGGCATTGGGGCAACGCCCGTACTCGCCATGTTGCACTCGCTGTCTTCGGCCGCGTCGCGTCGTGAGATCTGGTGGATCTACGGAGCGCGTAACCGCGCAGAGCACCCGTTTGCGAAAGAGTCGCGTGGACTCTTGCAAACCCTCGTGAACGGCCGAAGCCATATTGTCTACAGCAAGCCCGATTCGGAGGATAAGCCCGGTGTAGATTACGACTCGGTTGGGCATGTGGACACGCCGCTGCTCGATCGGCTCGGCTGTACCTCGCGATGCGGATTTCTACCTGTGCGGCCCACCGTCATTCCTGAAACAACTGACCGAGGGCTTGAAGACATGGGGCGCCGATTCCTCACGAATTCACGCAGGAGGTGTTTGGGCCGGAAGCGCCGATCACGCCAGGAATTGCGCCATCCTCCCACCCGCCGGTTCACGCTCCCGCGGGAAAACCCGGCACCGGCCCACAAATTTCATTTACCCGAAGCGGGCTCACGGTTCCGTGGGATTCACGGTTTTCCAGTTTGCTGGAACTCGCAGAAGCTTGCGACGTTCCCGTTCAGTGGTCCTGCCGTACAGGGGTCTGCCATACCTGCGAGTGCGCGTTGATCGGAGGAACTGTCCACTATGAGCCTGATCCACTGGAGCCACCAGCCACAGGCAACGTGCTGATCTGCTGTTCGACACCATCTGGCGATGTCGAAGTTGATCTGTGATTGCCAAGAAGAGAAGTCAGAATTCAGAAGTCAGGAATCCAGAATGGAGGTAGCGGCCCTTCGGTCCGCATTCTGAATCCTGAATTCTTGAATTCTGAATTCCGGTTTCCAGCTACTCGCGTAACCTCTTTGGACCACTCACGTACGGATTGCCTCGCTCGTAGAAGCGCAGTTTGCGATCCACGTTGCGCGTCAAACCGATGCGTACACTTTTGCCGATGGCGCCCGTTTTCCGCCGGCTCGTCGCGAGCCAGAGCGGACCGGCGGCGCACAGATCCAGACCATCCTGCCTGAAATCAATCTGCATCGCCTGGGATAGCCGGCCTGGCCCTCGGGCTAAATCGAGCAGGCCTGGCGCGCCGCGCGAGCGTTGCATCAGATCGATTCCCTCGATTGGTTCGAGGGCACGCAAGAGGACTCCCGCGCCCACTCCGACCGCCTCGCTCGTCACGTTCAACATGAACGACGACCCGTAGGTGAAATATACGTGAGCATGCCCGCGTCCAAGAAATAGTGACGCATTGCGCCGCGTCTCTCCGCGAAATGCGTGGCCGGCGGAATCACCGACCGGATAAGCCTCCGTCTCGACGATGCGCCCGCTGAGCCTGCCATCCTCGGCATCATCGTCCGGATCATCGTCTGAATTATGGACCACTACTTTGCCAATCAGGTAGCGTGCCAGCTCCACAGTATCCACCGGGAGTTCCGTTCGACGAAGACGCCGAAGACGACCCAGAGAAATAGTCTCACCTGCAGGTTTCATTGGTCTCACAGCGGCTGGAGTTCGCCGAGCATTGTGGGGATGAGTTCGGATACGGTCGGGTGAATGTGCATGGCCCGTTGAATGACCGAATACGGCGCTCTGGCATACATCACGTCCAGGATCGAGTGAATGGCCTCGTCGCCGCCGGTTCCGAGGATGGCGGCTCCCAGGATTTGGTGGGTCTGGGCATCCACCATGATCTTCATGAACCCCTGCGTCTCGCCCTTCTCAACGGCGCGGCCAACCTTCGTCATCGGCCGTCGCCCAATCAGCGCCTGACGGCCGCTTTTGCGAACTTCTTCCTCAGTCAAGCCTACGCGGCCGAGCGGAGGATCGATGTACAGAGCATAGGCGGTAATGCGATCGCTGACTTTGCGCGGGTCATTATCGAGAAGATTCGCGCCGACGATTTCAGCATCGTTGAAGGCGGTGTGTGTGAATTCGCCCTTTCCGTTGCAATCCCCTAACGCCCAGATCCCAGGGACGCTGGTGCGCAACTGATCGTCAACGACAATGTACCCGCGTTTGTCGACGGCAACGCCTGCGCTGCTGAGCCCCAGGTCATCGGTATTTGGACGCCGTCCCGCCGCCAGCAGGACATGTGACCCGCTTACTTCGCGATCGCCAATGGCGCAGTCCACGTGAGCGAGAATCTCCTCGCCGCGCCTCGCAAAGCCGATACAAGTTGCGTTGGTCCGGACGTTGACGCCTTCCTGCTCGAGGATGTCCTTGATGGCGGTCGAGACATCCTCATCCTCATGTTTAGCCAGGTGCGGCGCTCTCTGGATAATGGTGACTTCACTCCCAAACCTGCGGTACATTTGCGCGAATTCCAGGCCGATGTAGCCGCCGCCTACGATGATCAGGTGACGCGGAAGGAAGTCGACGTCCATGATGGAGCTGTTGGTGAGGAATGGGATCTCTTCGATACCGGGCATCTGAGGCAACACGGCGCGACCGCCTACATTGATAAATATCCGATCCGCCGTGAGCCTTTCCGAGCCGACGCTTACCTCCTTCGAGGACTCGAAGCGACCGTGACCCTGGTACACGGTGCAGTTTGTCATGCCTCTCAGCCAGCTCTCGACGCCGGTTCTCGACTGCCCCCGAAATCGCGTCCTTCCTCGACTTGACGAGCTTCATATCGACGCTCACCGGGCCACTGTTGATCACTCCGAAATCGGCCGCGCGACGAGCCATGTGGGCCGCATACGCGCTTGCGACCATCGCCTTGGTGGGTGTGCAGCCGGTGTTGACACACGTGCCGCCGAACAATTTGCGCTCAATGATCGCAACTTTCATTCCCGCCCCTGTCAGGCGCTGCGCCAGGAAGGGCCCAGCCTGACCGGTTCCGATGATAATCGCGTCGTAGGTCTTGGTCATCGAACAAATTCTTGCACGCGCGGGGCCATGTCGTAAGCACATTCGCCGCGGTTCATCTTTGTCAGGAAAGGGCGTCGACAGTCGGCTGTCGGTGTCAGACCGATGGCGCGAGCTTCCTCCGGCGAGGGTGGACCTCCACATTTTGAGAAGATAGATTTCGGTCGTACCAATTAGATCGGAGACTGATTGTTGCTCGGATGTATCTAGACGAGGTCATTGTTTTCCTCTCCCGGACGTTGTTCCGGCTCATTCGGGACCACAACACGAGAACATGGCCGACGGTCGAAGGAGAGATTCACGCGTCGGGCCGTTCCAGCTCTTTGTATCCGACAGCCAAAATTTCGTACATTTACTCCGTGAACGGCGAACGACATTTTGGCATTCACGAGAGAGCCTACTTCTTCCGTAATTCGCTTGCACCTCCGGTTTGGGCAACCCGCTATCGCGGGGATGTCGTCCCTGATTAAAGCGCTCTTGGATCCTTGTTGTTCCATCCATGGAAGGCCGACAAGTCGCCCGCGTTCCAAGCCTCGCGGAGTCCAGGAGCCTTCAAATTCCAGTCGGGGCGAATCTCGCGCGTCACAGCCCGCAGGTCGCCCCAGAGATCGGCGACGGAGGGCCGGCCCCAGAACCAATAGCCGTTATAGGCGCTGTGGATGATGCGTCCCGGCTTGAGCACGAGTGTGTGCGGAATCATCGGATTATGCTCCGGGTCGGTATACTCCGCGATGTCGAAGTCCTTCTGAATCGTTCTGTCGGTGTCGGAGAGGAAGGTCCACTGCGCGCCCAACGACGCGCGAAACTCCTGCAGAGTGTGATGGTCATCGGTGGAAATCGTGACAATCTGGGTGTATGCCACAGCGATCTTCGGATAAAACGCGGCAAGGTCCAGATGCTGCTGGTGTTCTTTCGGGCAGTAGTGGCCGCGTGAAAGCGTCAGGATCAGGGGATCATCGCCCTGGAGTTCGCTGAGCTTGCGCGGCGTCTCCGTGTGATCGGGCAACTGATAGTCGGGAAAAACGCTGCCGGGTACCAGGTCATAGCGCATGCTTGGATTCCTTTCATAGCTGCTTCGTAGATCGATCACCTCAGTAACTTGCCGGCGAGCCAGGAATCAACACTCAGCTTTCCCGGGCCAGAGCAGAGCAGCCAGATAAAGAAGAGCACGTACAGGACCTCCGGAAGGTAGAGAAAATCGTCGAGCCAGTTCAGAGGCGAAAGTCCCTTAGGCATGGAGAAAAGTTTGGTGGTCAGGATGGCGACCAGCATATCGACCAATAAAGCCAGGCAGGCCGGGAACGAAAGAAACCCCACGGCGAGCAAGCATCCGCCAACGAACTCGACACCCGACACGAAATAAGTCATCAAGTGGGGGAACGGAACTTTGGCCTCAACCAGCGTTTGGTACATAGTTTGCGCTCTAGAGGCGACAAACAATTTGTTTGCCCCCGAGATGGCGAAGAACAGCCCGAGCGAAACGCGTACCAGCAGGATGGCATATTGTTCCAAATCACTGCTGCCCAGCAGGACTAGCCGTTTCCAATCCACCTTTTATCCCTCCCTCGGCTTCGACCTCCCTATTATGTGTCCATCCGTTCCACCCATTGAGCGCGTGATGCGGGCGCCACGAATGGATCCGCAAAGTACTGTGTTTCCCGCGCAACCTTGTCGCCCCTGAACTCCATGATGCTCACGGTGTAGGACGGCTTGTCGTCATAGGTCAAGATGAATTCAGTGACCCAAAGATCACCGCTGCCAATGATTCGCCGGATCGTAAACCGCTTTTTGTTCGGTTGACTGGCGCGTTGGTTCTGTATGTTGCGCCGGCCGCGGGTTCGCTCGCCTGACTGCGGGTATTCCAGCACCCCGTCCTCGTGATAGATGCGGTGCTCCGTCTCAAAATCGTTGGCATCGGACGCGGCCCAATGCTGATCCAGTGCCGCACGGATCTGGCGATCTCGCGCTCCAGAATCCTGCTCATTCTTTTGTTCATCGTTCATCTTGACTTCCATGATCACCTACCTGCCGATGCAGCGTACGCTCCCGTGGCTGTGAACACGGGATCAAGCGGTACTGACCGGCGCCGTTGGGACCGTCGAGGTTCGATACCGAGTTTGCGCATCTTGTAAATCAAGGTGGTGCGCGGCAGCCCGAGCCGCTCGGCTGCCCCATCGCGGCCGCCGATCATCCAACGGCTCTGTTCCAGCACTTCGAGGATATGATCGCGGGACGCCTCGGCAAAGGTCTGTGCCGCGCTGGCTGTGGGCTGTTTCGTCATACGACGCAACTCCGTCAACGTGGGACGCAGCACCGGCCCAGGGGAAAGGACCACGGCGCGCTCGATGAAGTTCTGCAGCTCGCGAATGTTGCCCGGCCAATCGTGCAACTTAAGGCATTCCATCACTTCCTCGGGAATGGTATCGATCGGCTTGTTGAAGCGGGCTGAGAATTTGCGGACGAAGTATTCGACCAAAGCAGGAATGTCGGAGCAGCGCTCGCGGAGAGGAGGAAGAAAAATGGGGATAACATTCAGGCGATAAAACAGGTCCGCGCGAAATTGGCGGGCTGACACTAATTGAGCGAGATTCTGGTTAGTCGCCGCCACAACGCGCACGTTAACGCGTATGGTCCGCCCGCAACCCAGCCGCTCGAACTCCCGCTCCTGCAGAGCGCGCAAAAGCTTGGGCTGCAACTCCAGCGGAAGGTCGCCGATCTCGTCCAGGAACAGCGTCCCGTTATCCGCTTGCTGGAACCGGCCTATGGTTTGCGTGACTGCGCCAGTGAAGGCTCCTCGTTCATGGCCGAAGAGTTCGCTCTCCAGCAGCGCACTTGGGATCGCGGCACAATTCAATTTTACAAACGGTCCGCGGCTCCGCAGACTCTGATTGTGAATGGCGCGGGCGATGACTTCCTTGCCCGTGCCGGTTTCGCCCTGGATCAGCGTGATCGAATCGCTTTTCGCTACGATGCGAACCTGATTCAGGACGTTTGCAAACGCCGGGCTATGACCCACGATGTCGTCTTCGACGCGGTGGGCAATGACATTCTGTTCAAGCATTGTGCTTTGCCTCCATTTCTCCGGTTAATGCACTCGCCGCTCCAAGTCCGAAGGCAGAGCTTTCCCGTGTAGTTTGATCGAGTTGAATCTGCCCTCATTGGGGCAAGTGTCAAGCCCGCGGACAATAGAGGCGTAGATTGACACTCCGGACGCCGATAGGGGACATTTAGCGCCAACCGAGAGCGGGTGCGACAGTCGTCAGAATTGCTTCCAGGACATGCGAATTGTAGGCAACGCCTAGTTGGTTTGGGACGGTTAGCAATAGCGTGTCGGCGTCGGCGATCGCCTCGTCCTGCTTGAGCTGTTCGATCAGACTGTCCGGCTCAGCAGCATAGCTACGGCCGAAGATAGCCCGCGTCGTTTCGTCCAGGTAGCCGATCGAGTCCTCTTCACGGCCTCCTCGTCCGAAATAAGAACGATCGCGGTCGTCCGTCAACGCGAAGATACTTCGGCTGACGGAAACGCGGGGAGTGCGGGCGTGGCCAGCCTCCTTCCAAGCTGCGCGAAAGGCGCGAATCTGGGCGGCTTGCTGAATGTGTAGCGGTTCGCCGGTCTCGTCGAATTTGAGGGTTGAGGTTTGCAGATTCATTCCGAGCTTGGCGGCCCAGGCGGCGGTCGCATTGGATGCCGCCCCCCACCAGATTCGATCGCGCAATCCTTCGGCGTACGGCTCAAGACGCAGCAGCCCTGGTGGATTAGGAAACATCGGACGTGGGTTAGGCTGAGCGAAGCCCTTGCCCCGCAGAAGATCGAGAAATTCTTCCGCATGGCGGCGGCCCATGCCCTCATCGTTCTCGCCTTCCACCGGACGGTGGCCAAAATACCGCCAACCTTCGATCACCTGCTCAGGTGAACCACGGCTGATTCCCAACTGCAGGCGCCCGCCAGCGATGAGATCGGCAGCCCCGGCGTCCTCCGCCATATAGTGCGGGTTCTCATACCGCATGTCGATCACTGCAGTGCCAATTTCAATACTTCGCGTCTTAGCGCCGACCGCCGCGAGCAGTGGGAACGGTGACGCCAGTTGACGCGCGAAATGATGAACACGAAAGTAGGCTCCGTCCATTCCCAGCCGTTCGGCTTCCACGGCCAGGTCAATGGACTGCAGGAGCGCGTCAGCGGCCGACTGCGTTCGTGACTGCGGCGAAGGTGTCCAATGGCCGAATGAGAGGAAGCCGATTTTCTTCATACAGCATTAGTTTACTGTCCCGGCTCGGAGTCGCACCCATCACCTGGCGCGTTTCGATAGAATAAGCCGTCCTGTCCATCTCATCTGAAATTACAACGAAGTGAACCAGGAGGGCCACCATGCGTCTTCAGTTATTCTGTGCTTTCGTTTGCGTCCTTTGCAGTTCCAACGCTCAGACCCCTTCAACACAGGCGAGCCCTAAGCCAGCGCCCGATCCCAGAAGCTTAGTCCTGCTCGGCGACCGGTTCAAGCCTCTGAAGTACGACGAAATGACTCCCGAGCAAAAACTTATGATCGATCATCTGCTGGCCGGCGAGCGCGGCGGAGCACGCGGGCCATTCAATGTTCTGCTACGCAGTCCCGAGGTGGGCGATTTCGCTCAGCGGTTCGGCGGATCCATGCGTTTCCGAACGGCCATCCCGAAAGACGTTTCCGAGACCATCATCATCATGACCGGCCGGTTCTGGACGGCGCAGTACGAGTGGAAAGCTCACAAGGCAGCGGCATTGCAAAACGGCGTTAAGCCGGAGATCGTGGACGCCATCGCCAATGGCAGGCGTCCCAGCGGAATGACGCCCGACATGGAAGTGGCTTACAACTTCGTTGATGAACTGCTTACGACACACCAGGTGACTGACGCCACTTTCCAAGCTGCCAAGGATAGATACGGCGAAAAAGGCATTGTCGACATGACCGGCCTGAGTGCATGGTACAGCTTAGTCTCAATGGCGCTCAATCTGGACCGTTATCCGTTGGGTCCAGGCGTGCTTCCCGAGCTGAAGCAGCTCGACCATCCGCTTCCCGTGGTTGGACTTGGGTTTGCGACTCCGATCCCCGGGGCAATCTCTCCGGCGACCATCACATCCACCGTGAATGGCAAAACTTTCAGCCTGAGCGGTGACAGATTCAAACCGCCGGTTTACGACCAGATGACACCAGAGCAGAAACAGTTCGTCGACACGGCGCTGGCGGGACGCGGCACCGGAGGCAGTTTCAACATTTCCCTTCGCAGCCCAGCGGCAGGAGAACTCTTCTACGCGATGGGGGAGCGAGTGCGTTTCCACATGTCGGTACCGGACAAACTCAAGGAGTTGGCCATCCTGCTCACTGCTCGTTACTGGGCTGCCCAGTTTGAATGGCTCGCCCATAGACGAGCCGGCGCGCAGGCCGGGCTGAGCGAGGACAAGATTAACGCCATCGCGGAGGGCAGGCGGCCGGTTGGCATGTCGGAGGACGAAGAGACGGTCTACACCTTCATCACTCAGCTGTTCAAAACCAGGCAGGTGGACGACGCCACTTTCGCGGCCGCCAAGAGCCGGTTTGGCGAACGCGGTGTTGTGGATTTGTTGATCAGCGCTGGCTATTATCAGATGGTTTCGATGTTCATGAACGTTGACCGCTTACCGCTAAATGGCGGCCAGCAATCCGAACTGAAGTATATAGCTGCGCCGCTTCCCTAATCGATTGATTGATGGCCTCTTCCAGTCCGCGATCGTGAGTCACGCTGCCCCATCAGTTACGGCATCATGAGAGAGCACCGTAACTAAAGTGACCGGACATGCGAAGTAAATGAGTGAGGGGACTGCCGAGGAGCGTGAGCTAAGAACTCTCATGACGCAATACCAGCGGGCGGATGCCGCGGCCCTGGATGAGCTTGTCAGGCGCATCTCCCCTCAGCTTCTGCGTTACTTCGGCGCGTCAACCTTTGGCCGAAGCGATCCGGAGGACCTGTTGCAAGACTGCTGGTTACGCATTCATCGTTCGCGCCACACCTACCGTGCATCTGAACCTCTCTTGCCGTGGATCTATGCCATCGCGCGGCGCACCCGGCTGGATGCTTATCGCAAGCGCCGCCGGCTGCAGTCGCGAGAGGTGCTGGTGGAGAAGCTTCCCGAACGTGTCCAGCGCGAGGTTCCCAGTGCCGGATCGGAGCAGGAAGCCGTCGCGGACCTCATTGCCGGTCTTCCGGAATCGCAGCGTGAAGTGATCGTGATGTTGAAGGTGACCGGGATGAGTCTTGAAGAAGTAGCCCGGGCAACCTCTTCCACCGTGGGCGCAGTAAAGCAGAAGGCCCATCGGGCTTACACTACACTACGGCGGGCCCTGTCAGAGGATCGAAAAAATGCAGGATAACTCGCGGGGCGAAGACCTGGAACGACGGCTCGAAACATGGGCCGCCTCACATCCTGGCGGTGAACTTTCGCCGGACGCGAAAAAAAGTGTCCAGGATATGTTAGCGGCATCGCTGAATCCGGTGAGCCCTCTTCCGTCTCAGGGCCGGTTAGCTTTGATGTTCTTGGCAGTCTTCGCTGTTTTCTCGCTCGCACTGATGGCGATGATGGACAAAGCTGGCTTTCATCTGATGACGGGTATCGAAATGGCGTCGATGGCGGCGATTCTAATCTGTGGCGGGGTTCTGTTTTCACTTGCCTTAGCCCAGCGCATGATTCCCGGCAGCCGGCCGCGCCTCTCGATCTCGCTCCTGCTGGCGCTCGCTGGTTTCGGAGTCGCTGGCGGAATCGCCCTTCTGTTTCCATGGAAAGCTTCCGGCGCATTTGTAGTGGAGGGATGGCCGTGCGCGGCGATGGAAGCGATGGTCGCCATCCCAAGTGCTGTGGTCTTTTGGTTACTCGCGCGGCGCGGCGCTTTGTTTGCCGACGCCGGCCTGGGAGCAGCGCTCAGCGGCTTGGCAGTGGTTCTGGCCCTGACGGTTCTTCAGTTCCGGTGCATGTTTCAACAAGCGCCTCATCTACTGGTCTGGCATGCTGCAACGGCGTCAATTCTGATCGGGCTGGGAACGCTCATTGGACGGTGGCAACGGCATCGCTGGCTGTCTTGACACCAGATGCGCAGACGCCAGATGTGCATTGAGCTATTTAACAACCGGTTATACACTAGTTCGGACAGGGCCCCGGTTTGGCCGGGCGGGAAAGGATGACATGAAACTTCACACTGTTGTCTACGTGGCATCCGCCGCAATTGCGGCGATCGGCACATCATTCGCGCAAAACGTACCGGAACAATTCGTCGTCAGCGGTAAGACCGCCGAGAAGATTCAGGATTTCACTACCATCAATCTCGCCACCGCGGAGCGCATCGCAGAGGTGTGTGAGAACGCTGCTGCGGCCGAGGGCGTCGGGATCAGCATCATGGTGCTCGACAAGGACGGCAACCATGTCTACATGGATCGCATGGATGGCCAGGGCTATCTCAATATAGCGACCGCGGAAATGAAGGCGCGCACCGCGCTCCTGCTACGCGCGCCCAGCAAGAACCTCATGAATAACGTGATCCAGGACCCCAGCAGAGAGCTGCAGTACATGCAATTCAACGAGTTTGCGAATTCCGGCGGACTGCCCATCGTCGTCAATAAGCAGATGATCGGCGTGGTGGGCGTTGGAGGCTCTGCTCCTCGCGTGCCCGTCTGGAGCGATGAGATTTGCGCGCATAAAGCGCTTACCGAAGTCATCGGCGCGTCCGTCCCTCCGCTGGTGCAGGATATTCCGCCCCGCCCGAATCCGAACCCGGGCAATACGCCAGTTCCCCGCTTCGCAACCGCCACCGCGCCTAAATCGAATCTGCCTCCCGAATTTGTAGTCGGGGGCAAGGGTGCGGCGACTGTGTTTGACGGCAATCAGATCTCGCTCGCCGCAGCCAAGAAGATTGCTCGGGTTTGCCGCGATTGGGCGGCCTCCAAGGGCGGCACCATGTCGCTCTACGTTCTCGACAATGCCGGCGAATTCGTTCACATGGAGCACGGGGACGGCCAGATCAATAACAATATCAAGTCCGCTCTTTTGAAGGCGCAGACATCATTGAGGAGCCGCCAGCCTACTTCCGTCGTGAATGCGCAGTTGAAGAACAACCCCGCTGGTACAGCACGTCAAACGGTGTTCTTCAATTTCTTCACGAACGGGGGCGGCATCCCAATCGTTGTGGACGGTCAGATGATCGGTGCCGTCGGTGTAGGTGGAGGCGCAGGTGGCGGCGACGAGAATTGTGCCGTGGAAGGCTTGAAGGCTACTTTTGGCGACCACGTTACGCTGCCGGTTTATCCACCCGCAGCCGCCGCCAAATAGTTTTTTCAGTCTTCCAAGCTCTTTACATATGAGTTAGGTGGCGAGGTCTTCACCGCTGCCAGCTTGCGTATGCTCTATCGATTTTCGCGCAAGGCATAAGTGAACAGCGAGTTGCCCGCGGAGACCGAAACATACTGCCGCCCGTCTACGGAAAACGTCATGGGCCCCGACGCCACGTCGCCGCCAGCGTTTGCCCGCCAAAGCTCCGCTCCAGTCCGGGCATCTAGAGCCCAGAAGTATCCTTCGCGTCCCCCGGTGAAGAGCAAGTCGGAAGCGGTAGTAAGAACGCCGCTACTGGTGACATCCGCCATTTTGAATTCCCACTTGCGAACGCCCGTTTTCGGATCGAAGGCCCGGATGGCTCCATAGCCTTCCGCTTCCGTCCGGTTCAATATCAGATTTCCCCTGAGAGACGGTACAGGCGATCGTGGCGCGCCCGCGGTGTAGCGGCGCCCCTCCACATATTCAGCCGGGAGCTTATTGAATACCGAAGAATAGTTCTCCCAAGTGGGAATGTAAAAGAGCCCGGTGTGCGGGCTATAAGAAGGCGAAAACCAATTCGTTGCGCCCTGCACGCCCGGAAAGACCAGCGTCCCTTCGCGGCTGGGTGCAGCTTGCGGGAATTCGGACGGGCTTGCCGCTATCGTCGAGACCCGTAGTCCAAGTCACTTTGGCGAAGGGCTTTCCTTGCAGGTACTCACCCGTGGTGCGGTCCAGCACGTAATAGAAACCATTTCGGTTGGCCCACAGCATCACACGCCGCAGCGCGCCTTTCCATTCCATGTCGGCCAGCACGGGTACCTGCACCGCATCATAGTCGATAGTCATCGTGTGGCGAGAACTGGAAATACCACTGCAACTTGCCCGTATCCGCATTCAGCGCGACAACGGAATCGCTATAGAGATTGGTGCCTGCGCGTACGTCGCTGTTCCAATCCGGACCTGGATTCCCAATGCCCCAATAAGTCAGGTTCGATTGCGGATCATAGGAACCGGTCACCCAAACGGAACCGCCGCCGTGTTGCCACGAATCACCCGCCCAGGTTTCGTGACCGGGCTCGCCCGGCCCGGGAATGGTATTAAACCTCCAGGCCTGCTTGCCCGTGCGAGCATCGTAGGCCGCGAGGAATCCGCGGATACCAAACTCACCGCCGGCAACCCCGACGATCACTTTGTCTTTAATGACCAGGGGCGCATGCGTCAACGCGTAGCCAGCCGCTCCCTTGGCCACGGTTACGTTCCAGATCGGCTTGCCGGTTTTGGAATCGATCGCCAGCAAATGACTGTCGATAGTACCCATGAACAGCGTGTCACCGAGCATCGCAAGCCCGCGATTCACTCGCCCACAGCAGACCCGCGCTTCCGGTGACGGTGCGTACTCATAGATCCAGAAGACGCGGCCTGTGACGGCATCGATTGCCACCACGTCGTTGGGCGCCTGGACAGTATAAAGGATGCCATCTACCACCAGCGGCGTGGCTTCGAACTTTTCCAGAGAATGCGCCTGGAACACCCACTGCAGCTCCAAATCCTTCACATTGTCCGGAGTAATTTGAGTGAGTGGACTATAGCGTTGGCTCATCAGGCTACCGGAGTACGTGAGCCAGTTCTGAGGTTCTTTATCGGCCCCCAGAATGCGATCGAAAGTCACCTGGCTCCAAACGCTGGGAACCATCGCCACAAAAAGCAGCCACTGAAGTTTCAAGGAAGTTCCACACCTTTCAGCGAGACCAGGTAACTGATCACATCGGCCAGTTCTTTGGCACTCAGTTTGTCCTTGTAGGAAGGCATGAGGGCCTTCTCGACAATCGACCCCTCACGGAGGTTCACTCTACGGATGGAAACCAGGCGATCGTTGGAATCAAGAATCTGAACGGTATATTTATCCTCATTGAGGAGCGTCCCGTTGATGGTGGCGCCGTCATTCGTTACTCCGCGAAAGTGTCTGTTTTGTTCCGGCACCTCAGCGTCCGTATCCACAAGCGCACGTTCCAGTTCGCCTGCCAGGCGGCGGTTGCCGATATCGCTCAGATCGGGTCCATTCCGCGCCCCGACGCCTCGGATGCGATGGCAAGTGGCGCAGGCTCCCTTCCCGTCATAAATTGCCTTGCCCCGGCCCGCGTCGCCGCCCGCGATCTTGGTAGCGGTTGCAGCCGCGATAGAACGCAGGTAGGCGACGATGGTCAATGACTGGAAATCGCTGAAGTTGTTCGGCGGCATTGCGGTGCCGGGGATGCCGGCCCGGATGATGGCGGCAATATCGTCATCGTCCTTCGCGCGGCGAAATTTGTTGTGGCCGAGATCGATACCAGATACCTCGTTCCCTTCAGCGCCGTGGCAGATGGAGCAATTGGCGCGATAGAGCCGCCCGCCATCTTCCACATCGATCGGGGTGAAACTGTGCTGGCAGAACAGACACCCGGCGCTCAACGCGAGGCAGAACAGAAGCTTCATCATAGAGGACAGGCTCAATCCCTTCTATACTATATGTCCCGGACGTGGCGATTTCGATTGCAGATACAATTGAGGCTTCGGTTGACGCTGGGCAGCGGCAGACCAAAGTGGAGGACGACGATGGGTTGGCATAATCGAATGCGCCGGATTTGGCTCTTGAGTGGCGCGGGTTTGGGTAGCGCGGCTTTGTGGTTGACTGGCTTTGGCGCACTGGCGCAGGCGCAGAGCTTTTTTACAAGCGGCGGGGAGGTGAACCTCACGGCAGCGCAGGCCGGCCGCGGCAAGGCGATCTATGACGACAATTGCGCCAACTGTCACGGCGCCAATCTCGACGATGGACAGTTCGGCCCGCCGCTTCGCGGCTCCGCTTTCAAAATGCACTGGGCGAGCCAGTCCGCGAATGCGCTGTTCTCTTACATTGCGGCGAAGATGCCGCCGTCCACGCCGGCCGGCCTCAGTGACCGCTCCTATAGCGATGTCGAGGCTTATATTCTTCGGGCCAATGGAGTTGCCGCCGGCACCAGCGAGTTGGCGCCGGCGCGGACCCAGTCCGATATCACCATCCGCACTACCAATCAGGACGCGACTTACCAAACCGTGATGGCGGCGCGCAAGAAGCTGCTGGCCGGCCTGACGCCGGTGACTGACGCGATGCTCGAGCGTCCCGCCGATGGCGACTGGCTGGTGTGGCGGCGTACCTATCAAAATCTCGCATTTAGTCCTCTCAAGCAAATTGGTACCGCGAACGTCCATAATCTCGGTGTCGCCTGGAGCCTGGCCCTGCCGCTCAGTGCCAATGAGATCACGCCATTGGTGCATGACGGCGTCCTGTTTTTGGAAAGCGGCGCCAGCATCCAGGCGCTCAGCGGAGCGACCGGCGAACCGCTCTGGCAATACACGCGCTCGCTTCCCGACGGGTTGCACAATGGCCGCGAGGCGCGGATCAAGAACCTCGCGATCTTCGGCGACCGGCTTTACGCTCCCACCGCGGACGGGCACATGATCGCCTTGGAGACCAAGACCGGCAAGTTGGTCTGGGATCATGAGATCATCAGCCGCGACCAGGGCATGCATGAGGGTGAGATCGACGGCGTTCCCTTCCATCTGAATGGCGGCCCGATTGTCGCGAAAGGCAAGGTGATCATCGGCACCAGCCTGGGAATCAACACCGGCGGCGGCAACTTCATCGTCGCTCTGGATGCAGCAACCGGCAAAGAAGCATGGCGTTTCAGTACCATCGCGAAGCCCGGCGAGCCAGGCGGCGATAGCTGGAACGGAGCGCCTTTTGACCAGCGCTTCGGCGGTGGCGTCTGGACCTCGGGCAGCTACGATCCCGCGCGCAACCTGGTCTATTTTGGCACCGGCAACACCTATGACATCGGCACATTGATGCTGCCTCAGGCGCGGGTTGGCGAATCCAAGGACGCGCTCTATACCGATTCAACTCTTGCGCTCGATCCCGACACCGGAAAGCTGGTCTGGCATGCTCAGCACATGAAGCGCGATGTTTGGGATCTGGACTGGGTGTTCGAGCAGTCGCTCCTCACCCTGCCGGTGAACGGTAAGCCGACTGAGTTGGTGGTTACCGGAGGCAAGACCGCAATCTTCGACGCGATGGACCGTGCCACTGGCAAACATGTCTTTTCCCGCGACCTCGGCCTGCAGAACATCGTGACCGCGATCGATCCGGTGACCGGAGAAGAGACCACCAACCAGGCGCTGGAGCCCGAGCCAGGCAAGACCAAGCTGCTGTGCCCCAATTCTAATGGCGCGCGGAACTGGCCCACCACGGCGTTCGATCCCGCGAGCTATATCCTCTATGTACCGCTGATAGAGACTTGCACCGAATACAGTTGGACGCCGCGCAGCGCGGCGCAAATCGCGGCGGGCGGCGACGATATTCATTTTGCGCAGCGGCCTCGCCCCGACGGCGACGGCAAATTCGGCCGCCTGGAGGCCATCAATCTGGCGACCGGCAAGGTATTATGGACCCACCGCCAGCGCGCGCCCTTGGCCAGTTCATTGCTAGCGACAGCGGGCGGCCTGGTCTTCTCGGGGGCACTGGACCGCTTCTTCAGCGCTTATGACGCGACGAGCGGCAAGCTTCTTTGGCACACTCAGCTGAATGCGGCGCCGAATTCGTCGCCTGTCACCTATAGCGTCCAGGGCGAGCAATATGTCGCGGTGGTTGCGGGCGGCGGCGGCCCCACATCCGGTTCGTCCAGCCTGACGCCTGAGATCATCAATCCCCCGGGGGGCACCACGCTCTGGGTGTTCAAGCTGCCGTCGCGCTGATCTTTTTTCAACCGCCCTTTGGAAGCACAAAGATTTGGCGCACACAGCTCTTTTCTTTCATCTGCAATCGTCTGGGTCCAGCCAGTAGCTGGTTGGTTTTCGGATATCCGCTCGCGAACACCGAGAGCTGGTAACTTCCCTCAGGCAAACCGTCGAAAACAAACCTGCCATTGTTGTCCGATTCGGCGTAGCGAATCAATGCATTCGACTGCAATTTGAAAATGACGCCGGTGATGGGCGACCCGATCGCGGCCGGGTCGTGCATGGGGCTGATGGCAAGCTGACTCTTCCGATCGCTGGTGGCAAATCCTTCCAGGCGTGCCGATGATTCTGGCTGGTCTTTATAGAAATAAAGATAGGCCAAATCGTCACCGGCGTCGGATAGCCGCTTGGTTCGCATGCAGGTGCTGGTGAAAAAGTAGTCCGCGCCTTCCTCGTCATTGGCGTACACCAGATAGGTCTCACCGACCTGGAAATCGTAGCCACAGTCGCCGGATGCCGTCCAGACGTCAAGGAAATCCGGGGCCTTCTTTTGCTTCTTAGGGGATGCCTTGTCGTCGTCATCCCCTTGTTTGAAAAGAGTCCTGACCTTTAGATGCACTCGCATTCCGCGGTCCAGGGAATAATCCAGGAACGATACCATTTGTTGAACCGAATCCGCGCTTTGCACCAGCTTCTTTTCCCGGTCGTCCAGCACCGGAAAGGTGGCCAGGTATTTTTCCTTCAAGCTCTCTAAGGCTTCAGCAGAGGGATGCTCCTGCGCCTGGAGGTATGCATCGTTGAGCGAGCGCATCGGCGCTTGTTGCGCGCCGCTCCAGCGGTTCAGAAAGATCGGTTCAATGGATGCGACGGTTCCAATGAAGACCAGGTCGCTGGTCTTTACTTCGCGACACGAAGAAAACGTTGCCTCGCACTCGCACCCTTGTGCCAGCCTGCCGGCTAGAGCAGCCAGGACCAAACAGAGCAACCGCGGCCAGCGAAGCATCGGTTCAAAAACGCACTCCCAGTTCCACCCAGGCGCGGCGCGGCGGGCCCGGAGAGAAGAATGTAGCACTCTGCGACGCTGCGTTTCCGGCGTAGGGCCCAGTGGTGTAGGGCTGGAATGGGAGGGATTGAATGGCGCCCTGCGCCGTCAGTTCCGTGTTGGAGAGCCAGGCCGCCGTGTAGTATTCATGGTTGAAAATATTGTCGATCTGGACGGCTAGCTGAAAGTGCCGCGTGATATCGTAGTGCGCGCGGAAGTTGGTAATCGCGTAGCCCGGTGACACCCCCGGCCCCAGGTAATACACGCCATCTGCCGCGTACGCGTTGTTCTCGTTGCCGCGCGCATAAGAGCTCGACGTAATCACCTCATTACCCTCGAACATGAGTTTCCGGGTTGGCTGGTAGATCAAGAAAGCCTTCCCCGTCTGTTTTGGAATGACTGGGATTCGATTTCCCGGATGCACGGTGATGGTTCCATCCAGCCCTGGATATCCCTGCAGCGCGAAACTGTTAGTGTTCGTTGCCGAGCCATCCAGGGTCTCGACGCTTTGATACGTTGCTGAGAGAAAGGTCCAATCCAGCCCCCACGTGACCGGCCCAATACGCCCGTCCAGATCGGCATCGAATCCCTCGCGCAAGGTCTTCGCGAAGTTCTGGAAATAACCGGTTCCAGTCTGCGGCGCAGCGATGAAGAGGATGTCGTTGTGGTTCTCGTCCCGGAAGGCCCCGGCATTCCAGCTCAGATTGTGGAACCCCGGAATCTCCGGTTTGCCGCGCAGACCCAGCTCCCAGGTATCCGTGACAACCTGGTTCAAGGGCGGATCGGACGACAGCGAATTGGGCAGGCTGCAGGGCGCGCTGGCATCCGCACAACCCAGTTCAATGGACGTCGGCGCGCGGCTGCCCTGGGAGAATCTGGCGTAGGCGTTTACGCTCGCGATTGGGCTATACGTGATCCCGACGGCGGGATTGAAGCGCTGAAATGTGTAGTTACCCGTCAGCGAGCCTGGTCCTGCCATCGGATTGAGCAGATCCAGATTATTCACCGTATCGCGATTGTAGCGCCCGGAAACAGTCACGTTCACTTTTTTCCAAAGCGTGAGTGTATCGGCAAAGTAAAGGCTCCAGTTCGGAGAGTGGCCGTGCAGGCCCACCTCGGTGTTCACAGGATTTCCGTTGGCGTCCACAGTTGAGCCATCTTGCCAGGCCGGGACACTAACGAGAGTGTAGTTGGGAAGGACATACGCGAAATCGGTGGTTTGGGAGTAATTGACGTTGTTGCGGTCGAGCAGTGCGCCGGCGGCGAACTGGTTGCGCCCGATGCCTGGATTGGTGATCCAGGTAAACTGCCCTGAGAACCCATAAACGGTCTGCACTTCCTTGGAGTAAATGTTGACGCCATCGCACGTGCTGTCCGGGCTGCCTCCAGGCGTCAGCGCTTCCGCCAGGCACGGCCACTTGGGAAACGGCGTGTTCGCAATCGTTGCGCCGCTGGTTGGGAAACCGGTGTATCCCGCGGCGGCGAGAACTGCCTGCTCGTCGGGCGTCGGCTGATAAATCAGGCCGCCCTGCGCGTCGTCGTTGTAATTGGCGTCGATCGCCTCGGTGCGAATGTTCTGAAACCAGGCATTCCCGGTGAAGGTCAGATTATCGCTGAAGCTGTGCCGGGCGATGAAATTAAAGGAGGGCGCGCGATTGGCTGTGCTGTCGGGAATGGAGTAGACGCCCGAGTAATTGTATGCCAGAAGGCGATAGTCCTGCAGTCCGTTGCCGATCAGCGTATTGTACGCATACGACATGGTGAGCGCCAGATCGGTTTTGTTGGTGCGCCATCCCAGCCGTCCGAAGCCCTGTCGCACGTCGGAAGGGGAATCGAAGCGCCAGCCGGATTCATGGAAGCCGAGTCCGGAGAAAAACCAATTAAACCCGGTGGCCTTGCCTCCACCCCACTCGCCTTCCACCTCTTTCCGTCCACTGGCTCCGTACAGGAGGTGACCGGCCCATCCGGGATTGGTGAGTCCACTCTTGGTGCTGACCGAGATCGCTCCGCCCAGCGTGTTGAGCCCAAACAGCGGATCGGATCCGGGGATGAGGGTCATTTCCGAGATCGCATCTTTCGGAATCAGGTCCCAGCTCACCACGTCGCCGAAGGGCTGATTCTGCCGCACGCCGTCCACGTAAACGGAAATGCCTTCCGGCGTGCCGAGGAGCGGCGACGCGGTGTAGCCGCGGTAATTTACATCGGGTTGAAAGGGGTTTTCCTGCATCTCGTTGATGAAGACGCCATTGAGCTGGCGGTTCATGAAATCGGCCAGGTCCAGTGCGCCGCTGTTATCGATGTCGGACGCGCTGGCCGTCTGGACAGGTGCGGCAATTTGGTTGATCTGGAGATCGCTTCCGGCCAAAGGTGTCTCGGAGACGACATCCACCTTGGCGGCCTGAGCGCCAATTTCCATGGAAATATTGCGAGCGACGGGCGTTGCCGACTCAACGTCGATTGCGACCGACTGCGTGGTGAATCCGGGTTTGGAAACCTGCAGCCGGTATAGGCCGAATCTCAAATTCGGGAGAACGACGTTGCCCTGTGCATCCGTTTGGAAGTCGCGCGCTACTCCGCCTGTGGTGCTTTCCAATCTCCCCGAAGCTTGCATCGGCGTCCCGGACGGATCTTTGACCTGCAATCGGATTTCGCCTTGAGGGGGTTGGCCATGTACGATCGAAGCGACGAGAAGCGCTAACAAGGAGTAGAGACAGCGCCGGACGTTCCGGCAACCACGGGGTTCCAAGGTGTGCATATATATGATGTTCCCGCTAGGGCCCTTCTGTTCAAGGTATTTTGGAAGAAAATCTAAACTCGACGCTGAGGGCCAGTAGCGTCCCTAAGGTGGATCCCTAGTAGCGCTGCTCTGCCACCGGGCGCTCCGTGTGAAAGTACTTCTTATAGGCTTCGATCCAGTTGCTCGCAATCTCGTGCTGGGCAGTAGCCAAATCGAGTTGTCCTTCGCACACCATATTGCGAAGATGATCTTCGAGCGCATCCTTCACCTGCGCGTTCCACACAGTTGCCGAGCTGGACTCGGGCCACAAATTGTGGATGTCGTCGGCCCCGCCCAGCGCCGGCGTGATGAGGTAGTCCACCTCGTACGCTCTGGGCTCGGCGGTACGAATTCCGTATTCGTCGAACACCTTTTGTTGAAGCGCTATCGGGACTGGCTTATTGTTCACGCTCGCCTCCCGGCAAATTTCCCTTTGGCTCAGAAGAACGGTGGCGCCCGGCGTGAGCCTCGGATTAGGAACCGTCACAGCCGTGAAACGTGCAGGGGCGCGCACTACGTAAGTGCGGAAAACGAACGACGTCACCGTCGCGGCCGCCAAGACAACAGCCATAACAGCCCACCCGAATCGCAAAGAAACTGAGCGAAGCCACGGCAGCCGGGATATGCGCTCAGGCCCAGCGTGTTGCGCCAGTTGCGCCTTGAGCAAGGCGCGAGGACCGTCTGCGGGAGGAATGCGCAAATTGAAATCCTGGCGTTGTAAGCGAACAAACTCGCCAATTGCCGTTTCAATTTCCTGCTGGCGCACGCGGCACGCCCAACAAGCCGCCAAGTGCGATTGAACCCGCCCCGACTCTCGCGGTGAAAGTTCGCCGTCGACAGCCTGGAGCAGTTCTTGATCGGAGAGATGAGATTCTTCTGACAGCATAGTTTTCACCGTTCGGCGGCACGCGCGATGTGCGCCAAAGATCGTTCCAGATAAAGACAAACCGAGCCGAGGGAAATATCCAAAACCTCTGCAATTTCTCGATAGCGCAGCCCTTCGGCACGCAGATAGAGGCACCACCGGTTCTGTTCCGGCATGGCGCGGACCACCGAAATAAGACGTTTCTGGGTCTGGCTGAAAGCGAATTGGTCTTCAGGGTTCGGAGCGGGATCGGCTACCCGTTCCTCCACAACCATCAGTGGTCCGGCATTCCCGATGTCCTTCCGCGAACGAAAACGCTTCTTCAATGCCAGATTGTGGGCCGCCCGAAACAGCCAGCCGCGTACATTCTGATGAGACTTACCGTTCCGCAAGTGCCGGAACAACGCCAGAAATACTTCCTGTAAAACGTCCTCGGAATCTGGAACGGTCAGCGGGAAACCTGCCAGATAGCGGAGCAACGGGACTCTCAGCTCGTCAAAGAGCCCGATCACCTTTTCATCGATTGTGGACTCAGGCGAGCGACGTCTGTCGGCCACCGGCGGAACCATAAGCGCGTCTGATTCAGTGAGAAAGTCTGCCAAGAGCGTCTTCCGGTTTCTTCAGCTTCTACCTGGATATTCCTCTCGATGCGATTTTGTTCAGTGTTTTTTCGCATAGTGCGTGTCAAGTGACCATCACGCGCGTCGACAGCTGGTCGTCGTCCCGGGCGTTTCTCACCGGTAACAAGCCGGTTATACCTGGAAATGCTTCAGCTTGGCTGATGTTCACCGCTGTGTCCAATTGGAATGCTGCGTGCAATCATCGAGGCCGAAAGGGCAAGGCTAATGCGAAAAACACAAAATCTTCTCCTGGTGACTCTCGCCGCCGTTGTCACTGCCGCGGGCGCGGATGACACGGCCGCACGGCTCGGGAAAGCCAGCGCTGTTCTCAATAAGATGACCCAATCTGGCGACATTCCGGCGGGAAAACTGGCGAGTGCCGATTGCATCGTGGTCATTCCAGGATTCAAGAAAGGGGCCATTGTCGTTGGTGTAGGGCACGGACGGGGATTCGTTTCGTGCCGGAATTCCGGCAATTGGTCGGCGCCAGGCGCGATTACCCTGGATAGCGGCAGCGTGGGCGTCCAGCTCGGTGGTGAAGAGATGAACGTCGTAATTCTGTCGACGGACAAAGGCCTGCGTTCCAAGCTGCTCTCGGATCGCTTCGCGATCGGGTCCGACGCTTCGGCTGCCTGGGGGAATGGCGCGTCCGCACATGGAGACCCCAACGCAAAGATTCTTCTTTACGGCCAGACCAAGGGGGCCTTCGCGGGCTTCGATCTCGACGGTGCAACCCTGAAGCCCGATGACTCCGGCAACAAAGCCCTTTATGGGAAGACGCTAAGCAACGGCGAAATCATCGCGGGAGTAACCGCGCCTTCCAGTGCGCAGAGGTTGGTGGCAACCATAGCGCACGCCTCCAGTCGCTAACCGAGCAGACCTTCACACGGGGCACGGGATTCGGAGGCACGATATGCGTAGATATCTGGACTTCATCGGGAACATTGGCCTGTTTGCGCTGCGCGCCGCGCGGCGGGTGCTGGTCCCTCCCTTTGAATTCCAGATGATCCTGCGACAAATCGAAGTGGCTGGATGGAAATCGTTGCCCCTGGTGCTGGCTTCGGGCCTCGCTCTGGGGCTGGTCCTCGCACTCCACACGCGCTCCAGTCTCGTCCAGTTTGGAGCCGAAGCGGAAATGCCCACAATCCAGTCTTTGGCGTTCTTCAACGAGATTGGACCGCTACTGGCCGGATTGCTGATGGCTGGGCGAGTGGGAGCTGGCATTGGCGCGGAGCTGGCGAACATGCGCGCAACCGAACAGATAGACGCCATCGAAGTGCTTTCCATGGATTCCTTCAAACTACTGGTGATCCCCCGCATCATTGCCTGCTCCATCGCGCTTCCCATACTCACGGTCTTCATGGATGCAATGGGTCTCGCGGGCGGCTACTTAGCGGAACGCGCCACCACTGATCTATCCGTCCAGCTCTATATTTCCCGCGCTTTCCATAGCGTGAGCTGGGCAGCCTTTGTTCCCCCAACCCTCAAGACGGCCATCTTCGGAGCCGTTATCGGTCTCATCTCCTCTTACCTCGGATACACCACCGATGAGGGCGCTGAAGGCGTTGGGCGTGCTGCCACCAACAGCGTTGTCATCTCGTCCCTCGCCATTATTCTTATCGACGTTGTTCTGGTGAAGGCCATCTTCTTCCTGTTCCCGGAGACGGCTATATGAACGGCGGCAGTCCTCCGGCCATAGCTTTCCGCGAAGTGTCCCGCTCATTCGGCGGCCGAACCGTTCTCAACAAAGTTTCGTTTGAAGTCGCGCCAGGAGAAGCCTTCTGTCTCATAGGGCGAAGCGGAATGGGAAAGAGTGTGACCTTGAGACTTACTATCGGCTTAATACAACCGGACTCAGGCGCAATCTGCGTCCACAACGACAACATTGTCGGAATGGACGAAGACGGACTGTCCAAGGTAAGGAGCCAGATCGGCTTCCTTTTTCAGAGCGCCGCACTTTTCGATTCGTTCACGCTCCACGACAACCTCGCGGTCCCTTTGAAGCGCTTGCGGGAGAAGAAGCCGGATGAAGAGATTGAGAGCATCGTTCAAAAAAGCCTGGATGATGTGGGCTTGGGAAAAGACGGCGGCAAGATGCCGGCGGAACTGTCAGGGGGTATGCGCAAACGGGCAGGGCTCGCTCGCGCCCTTATGCTCAGCCCCAGTATCCTGCTGGTGGACGAGCCGGTCAGCGGACTGGATCGCGTGACGGCGTCGGAGATCGACGATCTCTTATTACGCGTTCGAAAAAGAGACAACACCGCGATGGTGATTGTTACTCACGACACCCGGGAAGCGCGCCGTGTCGGCGACCGCATCGGGGTTCTGGATCATGGCAGTCTTATCGCGATAGGCGGCATCGACGAGTTAGCGAACAATGAGAACGCTTTGGTGAGAGCACTGGTTTCCGAGGCACAATAATATGCGCATTCATAGCTGGGCCATCGGGCTGTTCCTGATCTTGGGCATTGGACTGTTCACCGCAATCCTGTTTCTGATCGGAAACCGCCACGATATTTTCGGCAAACATGTGGAGTACTACGCGGAGTTTTCGGACATCGGCGGATTGCCGCGTGGCGCGCAGGTGCGGGTTGCGGGCATTGAGGCAGGCGAGGTGAAGGGCATTGAAATTCCGGCCAGCCCGGCGTCGAAGTTCCGGCTGAAGCTTCAGGTGAGGGCGAACGCGCGAGGGATGATCCGCACCGATTCGTTGGTGTCTATTAAAACCGAGGGCCTGGTTGGCGACAAGTATGTCTTCATTCGCCAGGGTACCAGCGCCGCGGGGGAGGCGGCGGACGGAGCCACGCTTCCCAGTAAGGAGCCCTTCGATCTGGGGGCGGCGCTCGAGAAGGCTGCCCCGTTGTTGGACAAAAGTTCCGCACTGTTGGACAACCTTCAGGGCAGTGTTACTGATCTTCACGGCCGGCTCGACGTCGCGCTCGAATCAGTGACCAAAACTGTGAATCACGTTGACGGTCTGGTAACGGTGGTTCAACCAGACATCAAGAAGATGGCTGGGAATGCCAGCCAGATCACGGACACCATCAACGCAATTGTGTCGGATTTGAATGCGGGCAAAGGGCCGATAGGCTTGCTCTTGAAAGATGAAACTACCAGGAAGCAGTTGCAGGCCACGTTGTCCAACGCGCAGCAAGCCACCTCAAACCTCAGCGAAGCTTCGGCGCGCGCCGACCGGCTGATCCAGGACATCGAGTCCCGTGACCTCGCGTCGAAAGCGCAGGCGATACTTCAAAACGTGCAGGCCATGTCGGCACAACTCAACCAGACCATCAAAGGCGCTTTGGGGCCGGATAACATGGGCGAAGACGGAGCCACCAATATTCGTGAGACACTTTCAAACCTCAATCGCGGGACCGCCAATCTTGCGGAAGATACGGAAGCGCTGAAGCACGAATTCTTCTTCCGGGGATTCTTCAAGAAGCGCGGTTTTTATAACCTGGAGCAGTTGTCGCCGGCCGATTACCTCAAGGCATGTCAACGCCAGGATGCTTGCGGGTCACGGACCTGGCTGGATGCGGCGAACATGTTCGTTACCGGGAGCAATGGCGCCGTGCAGCTGGATGAAACCGGCCGTCATGCGATTGACGGCGCGGTGGCGCCAGTTGTGGATTCACTCCCGGATCATTTGGTGATCGTTGAGGGTTACTCCGGCACCGGGTCGCCGGACCAGCAATTTGTGATGTCGCGAAGGCGCGCGAATCTGGTTCGCGAATATCTCGAGGCGCATTTTCACATCGTACACAGCGACGTCGGAATCGTGCCTCTTCGGGACAAGCCCCCGCCTTCCTCCGGACGAGATACCTGGAATGGTGTTGCGATCGTGCTTTTCGACGACCGTCGAAAATGATCAATGGCTAACGTCGCGGCTCATACCGCATCGCCACCGCTCCCGAGCCGAACTCCAGCCGGCTCACGAGTCTCAAGTCGATACGCTTCCCTAGCCCCGCGAACAAGGTCGGCCCGTGGCCCGCTAGCCTGGGGTGCACCACGAACTCGTACTCATCGATCAATCCCAGCTCCGCCAACGCGAGCGGGAGCTTCACTCCTCCCACCAACAGTCCCTTACCTGGCTCGAGCTTGAGCTGCCGAACAGCCGTCCCTAGATCCCCGCGCACCAGCTCCGCGTTCCAATCCACCCGGTCGAGCGTGCTCGACACAACGTACTTCTTTGCCGCGTCGATGGTCCGTGCGAAGGGCTCCATCCAATCAGGCCTCGCTCCCGTCTGCGCCGGCGGCCGGAACGCTGTCTCCATCATTTCGTAAGTCACCCGGCCAAAGAGGAGGGCATCGGCCCGGTTGAGGTTCTCGACCGCGTTACGATGCAGGTCTTCGTCCGGAGAAATCGCGCGATGATCGCAACACCCGTCCAAAGTGACGTTGATGGAATAGCGAAGGGGTCGCATTACGCAAGGGTACCGCCGCTACGGTAGGCCAGCAAGGTTAGCGGCTAGGCGGCACATCGAGGTCTTCTACGCTGCTTTCCCGTTGGAGGCAAGTCTCGCCTTCCTTCTTTGCCAGCAATTTCTTCGGAACACTTAGCGTGCGCTGGTCGCGGTAGGGTACGCTGAATCCGGGAACAAGGAGATGACAAGGCTCTCAGTGGCGGTGCTCGGCCTCCTACTTCTGCCAACCATCGAGTATGGGCAAGATCAAAAGGCGGCAAACACTCCCTTCACGCTGACCTGGAGTGAGGGTAAATGCCTCGGATGCAGGATCGCCGCCAGGCTGGGAGAGATTCAATTCGTCAGTCGTAGCGAAGTGTGGGCCGTTGGCTCCGAGAATCATCTAGGTGGAGTGAATGTTGTCGTTGTCCATAGCACCGATGCCGGCCACACCTGGAGAGAAGTGCCCCAGAGCCAACAGTACACCGACCCAGACGCACGGCTTGCCTTCTCCTTCCTGGACGCAGCGCGTGGCTGGATCGATCCGTTGGACGTGGTCGCGGACGAGGGAAAAATGATCGGTACGCGGGACGGCGGTCGGCATTGGCGGCGCGTCTCCCAACAGTTCCTGCAAAGCATGCAGTTTATTGATGATCGCCATGGGTACGGGACCGTGGCCGACGAGTTCTTTCGCACGAATGACGGAGGCCGCTCTTGGGTGGAAACCAAGATTCCGGATATCGGTTTCATCGATCACTTGTTTTTCCTGACCCCGGAGCTTGGGTGGATCGCCGGACACGGAAAGGATCTCCTTGTGTTCCGAACCGTCAATGGAGGGAGGGACTGGGAAGAATCCCGACCCACTCCACCACAACAGCCGGACCGGGTAAGCGATCTGTTCTTCTTCGATCAACAGCGCGGCTGGCTCACCGCTTGGAATCACATCGGCGACGGCGAGGGCACCTATTTGTATTCCACGGTTGACGGAGGAAAGCATTGGACGACGGATCCTGATCTATCGTTCCAAGGGAAGGACAAGGAGGCAAACGTAGTGCGATTTACTTCCAGAGAGCGAGGCTTCGTCTTTTTCTCGGACGGCATCGGGCAAAGGCTCGCGTACACGACGGATGGGGGCGCGCATTGGTCCAAGCAGGCGTTGCCGGGGTTCGTCGATCACTGCCAGGTCTTTGAAGGCGATCTCATGTGCAGTGCTGGGCCCGGATTCCGCCTCTTGACCGTACACCCGAAATGACACCGTGCGCGTTCATTGGCCTCCCGATGAGGAAGATACCTTGCACTTTAGCCGCTACGCCGTCACTAACTTTGCTTCGGACCATTCCAGATTGGCTTCGCTGTTTTTGCCCAAGAGGCGAAGAGCGGCCGCCGCGACGTGATCCGTCGTGAAGCCCAGATGAGTAAGAACGTCCTGGCCAGGCGCCGACGCCCCAAAGCGCTCCACGCCAATGACCGTACCCTCGTCACCCGCCCAGTCACGCCATCCTATCGGTGAGGCTGCCTCCACCGTGACGCGTTTCTTGATGCCTCGCGGAAGAACGCTTTCACGGTAAGAGTCCTCCTGGGCCGCGAACAAGCTCCAACTCGGCATACTGACCACGCGTGCCTTTACTCCGAAATTCTTCAGCTTTTCCCGCGCCGAAACACAGAGACTGACCTCGGAGCCGGTGCCGATGAGGATCACATCCGGTGAACCGCCTTCGGCCTCCGCGAGCACATAGGCTCCGCGCGCGACACCTGGATTGATCGCCCCGCTGCGGTCAAGATGCGGGACCGCCTGCCGCGTGAGCACTAACAGCGTCGGACCGTGATGTTGAATTGCAAAGGCCCACGCCTCCACGCTTTCGTTCCCATCGGCAGGGCGGATGACCGTAAGCCCTGGAATTCCGCGCAGGCCGGCCAGGTGCTCGATGGGCTGATGAGTGGGTCCATCCTCCCCGAGCCCGATGCTGTCGTGCGTAAACACGTAGATTGCTTTGAGATGGCTCAAGGCCCCCAGGCGGATGGCAGGCTTCATGTAGTCGGAAAAAGTGAAAAACGTCGCGCTGAAAGGAAGCAGGCCGCCGTGTGCGGCCATTCCATTCACGGCGCACCCCATGGCGTGCTCGCGAACGCCGAAAGCAATGTTTCGCCCGGCATAGCTCCACTCCCCGCCCACTGCACCTAAGGTTCCCGGCCCCGACACCTCACGTGATTGGAAATCTCCCAGGCCCTTAAGGGCCGTCCTGGTGGATGGGTTCAGGTCAGCCGATCCGCCGATCAGGTTGGGGATGTGTTTGGCCAAAGCATTCATCGCTTCGCCGGCCGCCGCACGAGTTGCGAGCGGTTTGTCGGTGGGCTTCCATTTGGGGAGATCCACGTCCCAGTTTTCCGGCAGCTGGTCGCTAACGATGCTCTCGAACTCGGCGGCTTCCTTTGGAAACGCTTGCTTGTATGCGGTGAACTTCTTCCGCCACTCGTCTTCCTTTTGCGCGCCGTGCGGAACCGCCTGACGGAAAAAGTCCACCGAGTCTTGAGGCAGGTAGAACTTGTCCATGCTTGGCCATCCCAGCGCTTTCTTGGTGGCTAGCAATTCCTCTTCCCCAAGCGGGTCCCCATGCGCGGTGAAGTTGTCTTGCTTATGCGGGCTGCCATAGCCGATGTGGGTCCGCGCCAGGATTAACGATGGCTTTTGATCCTCGGCCTGCGCTTCGCGAATCGCGGCTGCCACGTCTTCGGTGTCATTGCCATCCGGAACCACGCGAGTGTGCCATCCACAAGCCTGGAAGCGTTTTGCCACGTCCTCGGTAAAATCGATTTCGGTGGCGCCGGCGAGCGAAATATGATTCTGGTCGTACAGATAAATGAGTTTCCCCAACTGAAGATGTCCGGCCAATGAAGCAGCTTCCTGACTGATGCCTTCCATCAGATCGCCATCGCCGCACTCCACGTACGTGTAGTGATCGACGATCTTGTGTCCGGGCCGGTTGTAGCGCGCCGCGAGCCACGCCTCGGCAATCGCCAAGCCCACGCCGTTGCCGAATCCCTGCCCCAGTGGTCCCGTTGTGACCTCGACGCCGGGCGCCAGACCGCGCTCGGGATGACCTGCCGCTTTGCTCCCCCACTTTCTGAAATGTTTGATCTCCTCGAGAGGCAGGTCGTAACCAGAAAGGTACAGCAAGCTGTACAACAGCATTGACCCATGCCCGCCGGACAATACGAAACGATCGCGGTCGAACCATTGCGGGTTCTGTGGATTGTGCTTGAGAAACTGCGTCCAAAGAGTGAAGGCCATGGCAGCCGCGCCCATCGGCATGCCGGGATGACCGGCGTTCGCGTTCTGGACGGCGTCGGCCGACAGTATTCGGATGGTGTTGATACATAGTTCCTGCAGTTCTCTATTCGGCTTCGGATTCATTCTGCCTCCAGTGACGTGCTGGAGCAATCGCGGGACCATTTAGATCAAGTCGGCTTCTGAGGCTGTTAGACGGTACTGTCTGTTGGCAAAAGTCGATCCGCCGACACAGAAAGAAATGGGACGGTCAACGGAAGAGCCATTTTGCTCGAAGCGCTGAGGTAGCTTCTTGAACGGAATTCGACGTGCTACGGCAACGTCTGCGAGGAGCAAAAATGAAACCGTTGCAACAGATTCTGGCCGAAGCCGATCAGCAAAAGGTGGCCGTAGGGCATTTCAATATTTCTGATTTGGTGGCGCTGAAGGCAGTGTACTTAGCAGCTCGCGAACTGAATGTGCCGGTTCTGGTCGGTGTCTCTGAGGGCGAGCGCGACTTCATCGGCGTCCACCAGATCGCCGCTTTGGTTCGCAGCATTCGGGAACAGGACGGCTTTCCCATCTACCTGAATGCCGACCACACTCATTCGATCGAGAAGGCTCGCGAGGCTGCCCAAGCCGGTTTTGACTCCGTGGTGTTCGATTGCTCCGCGTTGCCGTTCGAAGAGAATGTGGCCAAGACCAAGCAAGCGGTGGCCGAGATGAAAGCGATCCACCCCTCCATTGTGGTGGAGGGCGAACTTGGTTTCATCGGCAGTTCTTCTTCCATTCACGACAAGATTCCCGACAACATGAGCCCGATGACCACGCCTGAACAAGCCAGCGAGTTCGTCCAGCGTACCGGCGTGGATGTGCTCGCGCCGGCGGTGGGTAACATGCACGGGATGCTAAAGAGCATGGTGGAGGGCAAAACCAAAAAGCACGTGGATCCGGCGCGGATCGCTGCGATCAAGCGCGCAACGCGAAAACCTCTCACGCTGCATGGAGGATCTGGCACGGACGACCAAGGGTTTCTGGACGCGATTGAAGCTGGAATCACGATCGTCCACATAAACACGGAATTGCGGGTTGCGTGGCGCCGCGGACTGGAGTCCGCGCTGGCGAAGCAAGCCGGACGAAGTGGTCCCCTACAAGCTGCTGCCGGATGTGGTCGAATCCGTCAAACAGGTCGTGTATTCGCGCCTCCGGCTATTTAATACATCCCTCAAGGGTGCTGCAGCACACTAAGAGCTGATTTCTTCTGCTGAGCAGAGCTATCCCTGGTCAGGTAGGACCCGCATCCCTACTTCTTAAGGATGCGAAAGGAGCTTATGGCACGACTGATTTCCGGGGGCATCTTCGAACCACGAGACCAACTAGTGGAGAACACGTAAAGTTTTTTGTCAACACATTGAAAACGGTCGTAGGATCTCGTTCCTGGGTCGGTATCGCGTTCGCCCTCCACTGCTGGATATCCGCGACCTCGGTCACTTTATCTGATTCAGAGGGATCGACGTGAATACCAATCTTGCCAGGGTCTGCCATCGCGGCCCGGAGCTTGCTAATAAAATCCGAACACCCGCCAGGGAACGTGACGACGTGCAGACTCAGTACCAGTCCGTCCGCTAAACGAACGGTATAGATGTAAGTCGTACTGACCGTGAAAGCCTTGAAGGTGGCCGGTGACAAGGTCGAGTCTTCGTGCGGATCAACCCGCTCCGGCAGTGTGATGGCGAAGCTATCATCTGGGAAAGTGTATTCTTTCCATTTCTCTCGTTGTGTCCGATTACTCCGAACGCTTTGTCCAGCTAAGAGCAACGGCACCGTCATAGCTGCCAAACGGAGGACGGTAATCAAATGCCGGGTCAATTGAACAAGCCTACCAGACCCAAACGGACCGTGTTTACACAGTCAGGAGGGCGTGAAAAATACGGTGTTATGGGACGTTGGAGCCGGATCGCCCAAGGGATCCGTCTTGCGACAAGTTCAAAACCCGGCGCGCCTATCCCCGCTACTCAGGCCGATCCATCTCCATCGCGATCTGGTTCGTCAGACGGCTTGTCAATTGGTCGATCTGACGTAGCAACGGTACGAATGTAGCACCGTGCTCTGAGAGCATTAGTCGCGATTCGTCCGTACGACACAACTCGAGCGTCTGCTCCAGGAATGCGAGGGAGTCCGCGGACACAGTTTCTCCTTGCGGCGTTCCTGGGGACGTCTTACCCTCCATTTGATCCGCTACATTCTCAAGCATCTGAGCGGAAGACTCATCATACGCCTGAAGGGAGCCAATCACGGCCTCCGGCAATACGAAGCCCGGCAACTGGAGACGGTACTTGAGGGATGCAACCCGCATCAGGAAGAGCGCCCGCAATTGAGGCTGCCACCGCCGGATGCGGTCGCGCAACGCCAGATCCTGGCGCCGCGAGGGACCGAATTCGAGAAGAACCCCATCGGCAAGCGATCTCACGTTATCGAATTTGGTATTGATCGTATCGCGAAGGGCAAAGGTACGCTGGATGGCCGGCCGGATGTCGGCTGAAACCGGCTCCCGTGCGAACTGAGCCAACAGACGCAAAGTGGAAATAAACGCTTTCCTCATCTCGACACTCGCCGGGGCGCTCCACAGTTGATCGAATATCAACCACATCATCAGCAGCCCCAGCGACGACCCCGGCAACGCGGTCCCTGGCCACCGTGAGCGACGTCTCCCTCGCGAACTTCTGATTGATGTTGATCACGTAAGAACACCGCGCCCATTTGCAGGCCGAAGAATGATAATCGAGGGCTGGATGTCATGAACCACGCGGCCAGCGCTGTGACGAGCATGAAGAAAATCGTGAATGCCGTAATCGAATCGAGGTACGGCAGAATGAACACCTGGCTGCTCATGCCGATGACAAGTCCACCCACCACGAAGCCCGCGAAACGCAGAACCTGTCTCTGTCGGGATGTACCGATCGTAGAAACCGCAGTCAGGAAACAAGTGAGCATCACCGGTACGGCCATGCCCGGCCAGTCGATGGAGTTATAGATGACGTAACACGCGCTCACTGCAAAGCACCCTTTCAGCGCGAACCGAAAGTGCTCCGGGTTGGCGAACGCGTCGGCGGCGAAAAGCTTTGATCTTGGCATCTCCTCGGAAGGCGCTTGATACTCGTCGATGGATCGAGAACCTGCAAATGCTTGCGGGATGAGCGCGACGGTATTTTCCATCTCACGCAGCAACGGCACACGATGCGGTTCCTCTTCTGTGTTCACCTGAATCGAGCCCGGAATTCGCCGGTTCACTAGATCGCCACGGATGCTCGCGACAGCCGCCGCCAGGCTCCGCAGATGCTCCCGATCAAAGCTCGAAGGTTCAACACTGAGCTGGGTTAGCGCCGTCGCAATATCCACCAGCCTTCCAACCAGCGCTACCACACCGCTCATCTGGCCCTGTACTGGGACGAATAATCCGACCGCAGCAAAGCACGCCGCAATGTTGATGTTCCAAGCATGCCCAACCGGATGATTTTTTCTTCGGCAGCCTGATCCACCGGGCGCCCTTCCGAATAGCAAATCAACACGCTGTGAATCGCGGCCAAACGGTCGGCGACGGGCGCGACGATATCGTCTCCGGGCCGCATACGTCTGAAGGCCAGCTCGACTCCTGAGGTAACAACCACTGCTATGAGCGCCACCAATAAGAGTCCAGCGTGTCTTCGACGTTGGTTTCGGCTGACACATGCCGATCCCAAATGGAAATAGCGATGGAGATCACCAGGGCGAATGCCTACAAACCCTCCGTAGTTAGTCAGCACCGTGAGTGCATAGAAGGCCAGGAAGAGTGAACCGATGATCCAAAGAAAGTGAAGCAGTGGGACGCTGACAACAAATTGGACGGAGACCAGTACATAGGCCACGCCGGTTGCGGCAAGAAGGAGCACCGTGGCCGCCGAGCTCAGAGTGGCTCGAGGGCTCTCGCGCGAAATCAGCAGCGCATAGATGCCGCCCAGAAACGCATAAGGAATGCGAAACGTGTTGCAGATAATCATCACGAGAGTGGCGGCCAGAACCATGCGCGCCACGGTCACGGCGCGGCCTGGATACGGAGCGAGTTCGTGTTTCAGGAACTCCCATAGCCACGTCGATGGCCGGGGAACGTACGGTATGTCGTGCGCGAGGGTGGCCACCTCAACGTCCTCGAATCACGACCACCGCTGATTCGCTCACTCGAAACAAATCCTGGGGAGGATTCTCCACTCGCACGCGAACCGGGAAGCGAGTGGCCAGGTGCACCCAGTTCAGGGTTCTCTGCACATCCGGAAGCACTGCTCCCATGCGGCCCACCACGTCCGCATCCGGAGTCACCCCGAAGCCGATGCTGTCCACCACGCCCGAGAAGCGGACATCTGGTTTGGACATTACATAAACTTCGGCGCGCATTCCGGGAGCGATGTGCTGGAGCTGGCCTTCACGAAAGTTGGCCACCGCCCACCACGTGCGCGCGTCGATCAGCGTGAACACCTGCTGGCCGATGTGCGCGTAGGCGCCCTCTGAAATCGTCAAGTTCGTGACGCGAGCCGCAAATGGCGCATAGACCCGGCAGTTGTTGAGATTGTAGCGGGCGGTCTCTACAGCCGAGGCTCTTGCGCCGCGCTGGTTGACCAATGGCTCGAGCGTGGTCACCGCATTCTGCGCCTGTTCGTGCTGGGCCTTGCTCTCGACCAGCATGGCCCCGGAGTGCTGCTGTTGAGCCAGCGTGGACTGCAATCCTGCCTGCGCCTGCCGCAGTTGAGATTCCGCCTGCTTCAGCGCTTCCGCCTCGGCAATCTCCGAAGTCCTGGCCCGATCCACTTGATCGACAGTGACAAACTGCTTCACCAGGAGCGGCTCAATGCGATGCAGGTTATTATTCGCATAGGTCCACTCCGCTTTGGCGCGGCTGACGCCCTGTTCGGCGTTTGTCACGTCAGCACGCGCCTGATCCACCGCCTGCCGCCGACCGGGTGACGTCAGCCTCTGTGCCTTTAATATTTGCCTGGGAAACGGAAACCGCGCTCACCAGTGCCGCGATCCTTCGCCGTTCATCCTCGATCTGTCCTTCGAGAGCCGCCTGCTCTGAAAGTGCGTTCTCTAGAGCGTAGCGATAAGGCCGGTCATCGATTTCATAAAGCAGGTCTCCCTGCTTCACCAATTGGTTGTCGCGTACGTTCAGACGCAGGATTGGACCCTCCACCTGAGGTGCGATTCCGATAAAGTTGGCGAGTATCTCGGAATCGTCGGTCCGCGGATAGGAGTTCACGCGAGAAAGCACCATGAGCCCCAGCGCGACTGCGCCAATCACGATAGCAGCGCTAAGAAATCCGGCCAAATAGTTTTGCCATTGATATCCCCCACTAACGAAAGAAAACCAGCCACAACGCGCAGGTAAAGAGCGCGGTCAGGCTCGGATAGGTCAAAATTGGAAGCGCGATCGTAATGTGAAAGCGCGAGAATAGCCAGCGGGCCGCCGCGGTTAGGAGCAACGCCAGCGCCAGGCAAACCAACCAGGACGGAAAAAACGAGCCCAAAATGTCGAACGAGGGAGCACGCGTCATGGCCGTTTACTCCTGTCGTTGGATTGGCTGGCGTTGGATTGAATCGAGTCGCCGGAGCGGAACGCCAGATCTGCCAGAGTGGCTAGCACCTGCGTGCGCGCCAGAATGTCCGCCGAGCGCGCTTGGGCCAGAAGCTTCTGGGCCGCGGTTACGTCCAGCTCGTTGCGAACACCGTAATTGTAGGATTCAAGAGCGGCCGCATAGGACTGGGTAGCGGACTCAAGCAGCGCCGTAGCGGCTTCCCGCTGGCGAAAGGCCGTGTTCAAATTCGAATAGGCGGTCCAAACTTCGTCCTCGATGCTATCGCGCGCAGCATTCACCTGAGACTCGGCCCTGCGGATTTCGGCTTCCGTCTGCATGAGGCGGCTTCGACGTGCGCCTCCATCAAACACCGTCCAGTTCAAGCTGAGTGCCACACCGCCCGTTAAGTCGGCTGTGTGTCCCATACGCAATGTTTGCTGTTGCAAGTAGAGCGATTGAGCGGTCGGGTTGGCTCTGATATTCAAGGTGGGATAATACGCAGCCTGCGCCTCCTTCCGCTGCGCCTGCGCTACGCGGATGCCGGCCAATTCAGCCTGCAGGTCTGGCCGCTGGTCTAGAGCGCGATGCGTCGCCTGCTCAACCGTGTCGCCGATCGATTCGGGAGTCGGCACTTCGCCCAGCGGCTCGACGCGGATCATGGTGGCGGCACGAGTTCCCAACGCTGTAGCTAAATCGCCCCGGGCGATTTGCTCCGCTCCTAACACTGCCTGCAGATCATACTGCGATTGCGCGGTCGCACTGCGAGCCTCCAGAACGTCCGGCAAAGTCGCCAAACCATTAGTGAGCCGCTCCTCCGCGGCTTGTTGCACTGCTTGCGCATTAGCCAAACTCGCTCTTGCGGCGGTGTCCTGAGCCGACGCATTGAGCAGCCGATAATAGGCCTGCTGAACCTGAAAGATGAGGTTCCGGTGAACGTCGTTAAAGGCAAAGTTCGTTGCCAGAACTCGCGCGCTCTCCGCGTCGATTCTGCCGCGACGGGCTCCGAAGTCAAAGATGGTGTAGTTGAGATCCAACGCCGTCTGAACCGCGGAATCCGTGTGTCGATAGAACCGGGTGCCGAGAGGAACCTCCTCGCGATCCACTCCCGAGAGCGCCACAGCAGATAAGGTCGGATATAGTTCGCTGCGCGCGATTCCGAGGGCTGCTGCTTCAGCCCGTGCGTTCTCCCATGCGACACGAGTCTCGGGATTGTGCGCCTCTGCCAAATCGATCAGTTCCGCCAATGTGTAGGCTTTGTTGGGCTCAATAGGAAGCACTGGTTGACGAAGACGCTCCCCATCGTTCGTGATTCTTCGTTCGTAGGAGGTGTGCCATGGGTGGTCGGGCGACGCCGGGGGACTTTGAGCGAAGACCGGAACGGCCGCCATCAGAACCACGAAGGGAAGCATTGTCCGAGGCGGATCCTGCGATGTCCGGCAATCCTGTGAGCTCGGCAATTTGACTTTTCCTTCCGTGATTCCGTCAGCGGCCACATGGCGGGTATCCGTCTAGCGGCTCGTCTCTCGGTGAAGAGCACATTGCGCTCCACTCGTATCAATCTGATAAGACGAGGGCGAGATGAGAGCCACTGCGACCAAGACCAATTTGCGGTGTCGGCAGTTAGCCTCCTTCAGGCAGCAGCGTCCTTATGAACACGGTGGACTTCCCTGATAAGACCGGTCTCTACGTCGAAAATGAAGCCCCGCACCGGAACGTCTTTGGCGATCCACGGATGTGATCTCACCTTCTGCATCTGTTCCCGTGTGTTCTGCTCAGGATCCTTAAAGAGAAGAGGCGCATCGGAGCGGGCGACGCGTCGCCGGTTGAAGCGGTGAGTTTCGCGTTCAGCTCATCGTCGGTGAATGTGGTGAATCCGCAGCCGGTGTGATTGAGGAGCATGATCTCCTTCGATCCGAGGACGCGGGTGGAAACGACCAACTCCCCAAGCACGTCTTCGGTTACCGCCGGCCCGCCGGTTCGTATCACGTCGATGTCGGCATCGGCAGCCCCAGGATTCCAGGCAGGTCTGAAAGTCGGGGATCCATGCAGGTGACAACTACGATTTTGGGAGCTGGACGCGCCCCCAGTTTACGATCGTAATTCTTAGCGAACGTCTGGTTCGCTTTTAGCGCTTTGTCGATAATACTCATGGCAAATCTCCATATCGGGTGGTGAAGTTGGCCAGAAGAGTCCCCGTCCGGGTGAAGCCGCCGGCCACGTGAGCCACTGATGCAAGTGCGGGGCCTTGGGAGCAGCACGGTGCCAGCGGGTAAACTTGCTGCTAATAAAGCGCTGGAAGACGCTCGCCGCTCTTAGAACTATCCGAGGTAAGGCAGTTGGCGAATATCCGACGCCACATTTGGACGGTGTCGAACTTGGTTGCCGGACATGAGGGATTTGGTCGGGGCGAGTGGATTCGAACCACCGACCTCCTGGTCCCGAAGCATGTACCGGCGCATTTTTGGCCATATCTCAGGGCTGCCAACGTTTGCTCGGAATTGCGAATGGGTGCGACGTTTCAAACACATGCGGGTCCGTCCGACAGCGTAACTAGCAATCCTGCGCAACCTTTCTATGCAGGGGGGCACAAAACTGGGCACAGTGCAATGGCCAATTCCGCTTCCGGGATCCTCCTTTACAAGTCAATCCACGACCAAAAGTGTGCGTTGAAGAATTCATTGGGTTCAGGAGCTTGTAGTCGAGCCTAACCGGGGCTTTCAAAGCTTAGCGAGGTGAATTCCGATGACCTTGAAGTGCTCTTAAGGCACTAACGGAAGTACTTCGGAGCCACCAGATGCGGTCGAGTTAGCGTCGGCGCGGCTTTTCAGTCAGCCAGCCCTTGGCGATACGTGCCCCCCACTTCACCCGAAACATTGACGTACCCTGAAAGCAAGCTTTCCATGAATACATCGCTTCTTGCAGGCGCACTCGATGATTTGGAAAGGTCTTGGTCCTCACTCGATTGGTTGTTGAACTTTTGGACAGTTCTTGTGGTGGTTGGCGTCGCCGTGGAATTGGTCGTATTGATTACTGAATATTTCCATGACTGGCGCGACTTCAAGCGGGGAACGATCCACCCTCCAGACAAACCCAACATTTTCATTCTCGGCTTCGGTTTCCTTGGCGCTGCGCTCGTGGCGATTGGTGTAGCAGGGGAATTCCAGATCCACGTCAAAGCGGGGAAGATCGAAAGCGACATGCGCGATAAGACACGCCAATTAGTTTCAATTGCTGACGGAAACGCAGCCGATGCCGATAAACAAGCGGAAACGGCGCGCCGGGAAGCTGGAGTGGCCAATAAAGAAGCGGCTCGCTTACGACTTGAAGCCCTTCGGTTGCAGGCAAGATTCATCCCGCTCCGCATCAGCAAAGAGCAGGAAAAACGATTGTGCAAACGGCTTGCCGCTATTCCGGAAATGGTGGTTAATCTGATCGCTCCACCGGGGCCGAAGTTACTACCCGACCCGCGTTCCGGCGAACGAATCTGGCTCGCGTTTGGACTTTCCCCGGCAAAAGATGCTGGCTGGAACCCACGCCTACTACTTTCGAACGATAGAACCGAACTAGGGGTTGTCGTGAGGACACGCAGGGGAGCTAGTTCTACCGTCCGGGCAACCGCAGACCGGGTGGTGAAGGCGATGGTCGAAAGCGGCATAGAACAGGCTGTTAGAGGTCCAGATTTTGACGATACTGAAGTTCCCACCGGCTCCGAGGCTGGGCCAACCAACAAATGAGACCCAGATGCTAATATCTGGATTATCGTTGGCTCATAATCGGCCTACAACACCACTGCAAGCGTAACCCTACGGCTTACTGAAGTGGGCGTCCGGTAGTATCGCGGGTCGCGAGACCGGCGGCCTGTCTGATCCACTCGCTAACAGCGCACCCTCAATAGTTGTACGGCGTGAAGTGCGCGGACGTGAACTCGACACGGTGTCCCTGGACGTTTTCGTTATTGCTGCCGCCTGCAAACTCGATGTTGAAGCCCGAATATCGTCCTCGTAAGAGCGTTTCTCAGGTTTAGACTTGCACCCTCAATTTGATTGCATCGTTCGGCGCGTGCACTAGGTCCTGTTTGGTCCCAAGTATCGCTCGGTCGTCTGGACCGACGCGTGGCCGAGCAGCAATTGGATCTGCTCCAGCTCACCACCGCCCGCTCGGCACAACTTAGCGCAGGTACGGCGATTATGCCGCATGCGGCATAAGAGGCGCTATGCCGATTCCCGGATTATGCCGAATGCAAGAACGCTGACCACGATATATAAGGTTGCGGCAGTAAACGATTCGGCATAGTTCGGTGCGCCCTGAGTGGATCATCCTGGGGGATGCAAACATTCTTTGATCCCAATCTTCTCCAGCGACTTCGTGTGGGGCCACTGGCTCCGTATGTAGATGCGTACCTGAAACAGATTGAACAAGAGGGCTTCTCGCCATCGTCGGCACCAATGCAGGTGTATGCGATCGCCAGGTTCAGTAAGTGGCTGCACGGACGGCGACTCGACTTACGTCAGGTAGATGAAACCACCGTTGAGCGATTCATGCAGCGCGATCCAGGTATTGTCCATGGTGGTGAATCTGCCCCGCTGCGCCGCCTACTTGCGATGTTGCGTCAGATCGGGGTGACAGTGGCTAAGCCGTCGGAACCACGGAATCGGCAGCAACGATTCACGGATGAGTATCGGCGCTATCTTTTGAAGGAGCGTGGCCTCGCCCAGGCCACCCTGCTGAACTATGTCCCCTTTGCTGAGCAGTTTCTATTCAGCCGTTTCTCCAATGGAAACTTGAACCTTTCCGAGCTGAGCGCCGCGGATGTCACGAAATTTGTCCAAGAGCACGCCCATCAGTTGAGCCCAGGGCGCGCCAAGCTGCTGGTCACTGCGCTTCGATCTTTCCTGCGCTACTTGCTGCACCAAGGCGAGATTTCCATCGACCTGTCAAAATGCGTGCCACCGGTAGCTATTTGGTCCCTTTCCACACTGCCGAAGTTCCTGCCCGCTGGCGCCGTTCACAGGGTTCTCAGTCACTGTGAGCGGAATACCCAGGTTGGAAAGCGCAACTATGCCGTTCTATTGATGTTGGCCCGGTTGGGTTTGCGAGCCTGCGAGATCGTTGCGCTGAACCTGGAGGACATCGATTGGGACAACAGCCGGATCACAATCCGGTGCAAGGGCGGACGTTGGGCACAGTTGCCGTTGCCGGCCGACGTCGGTGAGGCCATCGCGCTCTATCTGCACTCCGGCCGGCCGCACTGTACCTGTCGCAGGGTTTTCCTTCGACATAATGCTCCCGTTCGTGGCTTCGCGCACTCCATCACCGTTTCCACAATCGTCAGGCGAGCGCTGATACGCGCTGGTGTCGATTCTGTTCGGAAAGGAGCGCACTTGTTCCGTCATACCCTGGCGACAGACCTGCTCCGGCAAGGGGCTTCCCTCGACGAGATCGGCGAAGTGCTACGCCATAAGAGTCCAAACACAACTGCGCTTTACGCCAAAGTGGACTTGACTGCGCTGCGTACATTAGCGCTTCCCTGGCCGGGAGGGGCTCGATGAAGACTCTACGAGAAGCCGGCCAAGACTATCTTGCGCTGCGGCGTGGCTTGGGATTCAAACTGAAGAAGCACCGGCGCCTTTTGGAAGAGTTCGCCTCTTTTTTGCAACAGGAGGGGTCGTCGCGAATCACTTCCCGGCTTGCCTTGCTGTGGGCGACGCAACCGCAGCACATACAGCCGTCGGAGTGGACAGCCCGACTAGGCGTCGTCCGCGGGTTTGCACGCTACTGGAGCGCAACAGACCCGACGACGGAGATTCCGCCTGACGGTCTGCTGCCGTACCGCCCCGGCCGGGCAAAACCTTACCTTTATTCCGATGAAGAGATTTACCAACTGCTGGAAGCAGCTAAAGACATGCGAGCCACACACAGCCTGCAGGCTTGGACGTATCACTGTCTGCTCGGTCTTCTGGCCGTCACAGGTCTACGCATCAGCGAGGCACTCAACTTAAAGCTTGCCGATATCGACTGGTCAGAAGGCGTTCTCACGATCCGCAATACCAAGTTCGGTAAATCTCGACTAGTCCCTCTCCACGCTTCGAGCCTGAAGGTTCTCTCCGATTACTCCGTTCGCCGGGATCGTCTGTTCGCAAGCCGGAATACCGCTTACGTCTTTCCTTCCCGCCGTGGTGCGCGGCTAGATGAAGGTCAAGTCCGTCGGACCTTCTACTCGCTGTCCCGGCGGACTGGCATCCGCGGTGTCTCCGCCAGCCGCGGACCCCGCTTGCACGACTTCCGCCATCGCTTCGCAGTCCAGACGTTGCTGCACTGGCATCGCAACGGTGAAGACGTCCGCCGGCGCTTACCAATCCTGTCGACGTATCTCGGTCACGGACATGTCACCGACACCTATTGGTACGTGACCGCCACACCGGAACTGATGGCGTTGATTGGAGAGCGGCTGGAGAAGCGCTGGGAGGGCCTTGCATGAAAGACACTCCCAGCTTCCCGGCTCTTTTGGAGTCGTTCTTCACGAAACGTCTGATCGCCCAGCGTCGAGCCAGTCCCCATACCATCGGTTCTTACCGAGATACGTTTCGTTTGCTGTTGCAGTTTGCCGTGAAACGATTGGGCAAAGCGCCATCAGCGCTGGCGCTCGAGGATTTGAACGCACCGTTTTTGGGAACCTTCCTGGATGAACTGGAAAGTACGCGCGCAAACGGCGCCAGGAGTCGCAATCTACGCTTGACTGCGATTCGGTCGTTCTTCCGCTATGCCGCATTGGAATCGCCACAACACTCTGGGCTTATTCAGCGCGTGCTGGTGATTCCCAACAAGCGGCAACCTCGTCCGCTGGTGGGCTTTCTCACCCGTTCCGAGATCGATGCACTGCTATTGGCACCGGACCGAGACACCTGGTTGGGGCGTCGCGATCATGCGCTCCTGCTGACAGCTGTTCAGACCGGTCTACGGCTCGCCGAGATCACTTCCATCCGACAACAGGACGTCTGCCTCGGGACGGGGGCGCATGTTCGATGCGAAGGAAAAGGACGGAAGGAACGATGTACTCCGTTGGCTAAATCCACTGTGGCTGTATTGACGACGTGGATCCGGGATCAAGGTGAGGATGGCGCAAGAATCTTGTTTCCCAGCGCCCGCGGTGGTCGGCTCAGCGCCGACGCAGTTCAGCATCTGGTCGCGAAGTACGCTGCAGTAGCGCAAAAGACCTGTCCGTCACTGACCGATAAGCGTCTTTCGCCCCATGTCCTTCGGCACACGACGGCAATGGAGTTGTTGCAGGCCGGTGTGGATCGCACTCTGATCGCGCTTTGGCTGGGACACGAATCAGTCGAGACGACTCAGATCTATCTAGATGCCAACCTCGCCATGAAGGAGGAGATCCTTTCCAAAACTACTCCTATCAACGCCAAAGCCGGTCGCTATCAGCCCGATGATGACTTGCTTGCTTTCCTGAAGAACCTCTGAGTGCCTTGGGCCTATGCCGACTCGATTGATCGCTTTGGTGGCTCAACTCAACGCCAAGCGCGCATCCTTTGAATCGATTCGGCATAGTCCGGGATTCGGCATAGCGGCGAAGATCATGAGGAGCGATGCCCGGAACACCGGCTGCTTCGGCGTAGGGCTTGATGAGCTGCCAGACGACTTTTTCGCCCAACGCTTGGCCTGTGACGCTGCCGGCGCGATTTACCGGACGGAAAACGTACCCTTCCGCCAGGCTGGCAGGAGATGCCCACGCATCGACGGCCACCTTCACCCAGGTCGGCATTGGCGCGGTTCGGACCCTGCCGTGTTTGCCGACCAGATCAACGATGCAGCAGCGGCCATCGCGTTGCTGCAAGTGCGCGAATGTGAGCGCAGCCACCTCCGAACGCCGCAAGCCGCAGCCGAGAAGAACGGCGAGAATGGCTCGGTCGCGCAGTCCTCGGAGTGTCGAGATATCCGGGGCGCTCAGACAGCGCTTGCGCCTGCTTCTGTGACAGCCAATTGCCGGTGCGTATGCCCTGCGTTTTCGCGCTCTTCACGCGCGAGATGCCGGCCGCTAGCTCGGGCGCCAGCAGGCCATTGTCGGCGGCTTCCGCTGCGAGTTTACGGATCGCCGACATGCGGATGATGATCGACGACGAACCAAGGCGACGGTCTTCAAGCGATACCCTCCAAGCGCTTACGGTCGCCTTGGTGAAGCCGGGCCGCTGCGCCTGCTGGAACCAGGCCAGGAACTCGTTCAGCGCCATGTTGTACACGCGTTTTGTAATCGGGTTTTCAGCTTCTCCCACCCCGCAATCTTCTGAACCGCAATCAATTCGTTCATTTCACGTCCTTTTGCCGGCTGTTGTTGGGCATTATCGGTAGTCAAGTCATTAGGACATTACCTCTGTGTAGGGAACACATCAAGTGAAAGCGGACTCCATTCGTGCGAACTATGAGATCGGCGGAAGAGAACTCATCTACACCGGTTTTGACGGCGCCAACCGTTCGATCGGCCGAATTGCCTATTGCAAGATTCTCTTGGTTCGCAGATCATGGTCGAGTGACAATTGCACTGGCGGTTCCAACGGACACGCTACGGCCTCCACGCTAGGTTCGCTTCATGTCCCAGTCTCCGAATCCAGCCGGGGCGCAACCGGTGGCTCCTCTGCTTGCATTGGCCACTCAGTTCCTCCGGGCCGGGCGGCCTGCCGATGCGATCGCGCCGTTACACGACGCAGCACTGCTGCAGCCATCCAATCCCAGCATCCAGCATGATCTCGGACTCGCCTGCCTCGAGGTCGACCGCATACCGGATGCCATCGCGGCATTCGAGCGGGCCGTCGCCAGCAACCCGAGCTACACCGATGCATATTTTCGCCTGGGAATCGCTTTGGAAAAGCTTGGTGACATCGGCAGGGCAATCGCCGCGTACGACCGCGCCACTGCGCTAGACCCAGCGCTGACCGAGGCGTGGTTCCGCGCCGGTGCCCTAGTTTACATACTGGGCCATCGCGACGAGGCGATCGGCTGTTTCCGCCGCGCGGCGGCCACCGGAGGTAACACCGGCTTCGGCCGCCTTGGCAAGGCGCGGGCGCTGCTGACCGAGGATCGCAACGAGGAAGCCGAACTGGTACTGCGAAAGACGCTGTCGCTCGATCCGGCGAACGCACTGGCGCATGATCTGCTGGGCAATCTGCTCTCTGAGTTCGGCCGTTTTGACGAAGCCCGCGAATGCTTCGAGCGCGCGATCAGGATTGCGCCGCTGATGGCAGGAAGCTACTACGAGTTGGTCCGGTGCCGCCTGGCCACAAGCAAGGACAACGATCTGCTTCCACGGATGGAAGCCGCCCTGGCCACGCCAGGGCTGGAAGCGGCGCAAGGCCTGCGGCTGCACCTCGCCATCGGCAAAGCGGCGGAGGATCTTGGCGATTTCGCCCTGGCCATGCAGCATTTCGACGCTGCGGACGCAGTGCGCCGGGCATCTGCGTCCTTTGACTCGGCGGCGTTCTCCAGCGAGATCGACCACCTGATTGCCCGCTCGACACCCGCATGGATCGCGCGGGCGCCCGAACTCGGCAGCTCGGATGCGACGCCGCTGCTGATCGTCGGCATGCCGCGGTCCGGCACAACTCTGGTCGAGCAGATCGTTTCTATGCATCCCGAGGCCGCACCCGGCGGCGAGTTGCATTTCTGGAACGGGCGCGGCCCAGCGTGGCAGCGCTCCGGCGTGGCCGGGAACGAGAGACCATTCTTCGCCAAGGCGGCTGCAGACTACCTGCGTGTGCTGCGCGCGATCGCGCCGAAGGCGGCGCGAGTAACCGACAAGATGCCGTTCAATTTCCTCTGGGCCGGGCTGATCCACGTGGCATTCCCGCGCGCAATCATCATCCATTGCCGCCGCTCCCTCATAGACACGGCGCTGTCGATCCACCAAACTCATTTTCATCCGGGCCTGGCGTTTCCCACCGGAGGCGCCGAACTGGTGGCATATTTCCGCGGCTACCAGCGGCTCATGGACCATTGGCGGAGCGTACTGCCGGTGGATCGCTTCATCGAGGTCGATTACGAGGATCTGACACGCGCACCCGAACCAGTAATACGGCGGATCATCGCGGCCACCGGCCTGGCGTGGCACGACTCTTGCATGCGCCCCGAATTGAATCCGCGTGCTGTGAAAACTCCTAGCAAGTGGCAGACCCGGCAGCCGATCTACCAAACCTCCATCGCGCGCTGGCGACGCTATGAACCCTGGCTGGGGCCCCTGCGCGCACTCGTCGACGACGGGCAGTAACTCCACGCGGGCATCCATCTAATCCCAGATCATCGATCCGATCCCAGACCAGGATGACAAATATGTAATTTCGGCGTCATGCCGGTGTAAACCTTGCGCCTCTAGACTTAGCAACGGAGGAGAACTGCACATGTCTCGAAAGTTCTTTCGAAACTCTCAAAGAAATAAAACTAAGAAGAAGACGCGTCTGAGCCCGCTCGCCAGCCTGCTGGCGACGGGGTTGGTCTCTGCGGGGCTGGCCCTTGCTCAGTCCGTACCGTATCCGACCTACTTCACGGGCCCGCAACCAGCTGGCTGGCCCAATGGCTCATTTGTGGTTAGCTCCGGCCAAGTCATCACGCCGGCTGGAACCCAGGTCGACCTAGGCAACCAGGTTCGCGCGAAGGCCATCGCCATGAACCCCACTCCCGGCAGTCACACAGCGGCCGTCCTTACGCTGGGCGCGGCGCAGGCCGTCGAGATCTTCGACACCAACACTGGCGCTGTCCTGCAGAACTACATCACGCAGGGATTTGATTCGAGCGGTAGCTATAACGGCATCGCCTACACCGAGGACGGCAAGTTCCTCGTGTTCAGCCAGGACAGTAGCAATGTCACCGTCGCCAGAGTGGGTCCAGCGGGCTTGTTGCAAAACGGCAGCCAGATCAGCGTGCCGCCGAACAATTCCTTCATCACTTGCTTTCCGAACAGCCCGCCGGCCGCTTATGCCAATCCCTGCGGCTCGTTCTACAGTTCGTACACGTCTTATCCCGGCGGACTTGCGATCGCACCGAATGGCAAGAGCGCCTATGTCCTGCTGAACCAGAACGATACGCTCGCTCAGATCGACCTGACCGCGACTCCCCCTGTTCAGGGTACGCAAGTCCGCGTCGGCAACGCGCCGCACAGCATAAAGATCAACAGCGCCGGCACCACCGCCTACGTCAGCAACGAGGGTGGCCGGATCGCCACGGCGGCGGACTTCCAGATCAACTCCGCCGGTACTGAAATCGTCGCCGACCCGGTGGTTGGCGCCGCGATCACTGGTACCGTTTCGGTGGTCGATCTGACCTCGATGAAGGTAACGCATACCATCTACACCGGTCTGCACCCGACCGGGATGGCGTTCTACGGAAAGTATCTGCTGGTCACCAATACCTATAGCGACACCATCTCGGTTATCGATACGACCACCAACACAGTTGTGGAGTCGATCGATATTGCTCTGCCGATTGGAATTCCCGGTTCAGGCCCTGCCGTTGGCGCCGAGCCGGTCTCCATTGCGGTCGATTCCACCCACGGCATTGCCTACGTCGCGCTTTACCATGCCAACGCGCTCGCTGTGGTCAACCTCGCCACCGGCGTAACTAATCCCGTCATAGGGATGATCCCTGTAGCCTATGCGCCGAGCTCGGTCAAGCTGGACGAGACCAGTAACCAGCTGATCGTTGCGAACGACAAAGGTATCGGCGCGCGGTATTCGTTCGAGACCGACTGGGGTGTGACCGGCTATAACACGCACCAGGACAACGGCACGGTCAGCCTCATCCCGGTTCCGAATAGCACCACCTTGGCGTCGATGACGCAGCAGGTTTTCCAGAACAATCACTGGAATCTGACGCAAAACATCACGTCTGCCGCCGGTGGTAGCCGCGCGACCACGCCGGTCGCACTCCCGGCCAAGATCGGCGATCCGTCGCTGATCAAGCACGTTTTCCTGATCGTCCGTGAAAACCGCACCTATGACCAGATGCTGGGCGACGTGGCCGCCGGCAATGGCGACCCCTCGTTGGCAGTGTTCGGATGCGGACCCAATCAGGCGACTGAACAGACAACCCAATGTGTCTCGCCGAACGCGCACTCGCTGGTCAAGCGCTTTCCTCTCTTCGACAATTTCTACGACCCCAGCCGCCAGTCGGCCGACGGTCACCAGTGGATCACCGAGGCCACGGCACCCTACGCCGACGACATCCAGTCGCCTGACTGGATCCGCAGCTATCCCGGTGGGAACGGCGGCGATGCGCTGGCCTATCAGAACAAGGGCTTCATATTCTCAGAAGCGGCGGCGGCCGGCCTGTCGGTAAAGATGTATGGCGAATCCGTCGAGAACGATACATTCCAACAGCCCAACGGGTCGACCAGCGAGCCAAGCTGGACCCAGTTTTACGCCGACTCGCAATGCTTCGAGGGAGGGCCTGATTGCGCAGCACCTGGCGTCCCGGGCGAGAAGACGCTGTACTTTCAGAACACGGTTCAGGCAGTGTCTTCTGTTCCGGCCGTCTCTAACCACCTCATCAAGAACTTCCCGCAGTTCGATCTGGGCATCCCCGATCAATTCCGCGTCGATCTGTGGGTGCAGGATTTCAACAAGGATGTCACGGCCGGGACGGTGCCTTCGTTGAGCATCCTGTGGATCATGTGCGACCACACCGGCGGCCCGCCGAACCCGGTCGCCGAAGAAGCCGATAACGACCTGGCCGTTGGTCGCATTATCGACTACATCAGCCACAGCCCCGTATGGTCCTCGTCGGCGATCTTCATCGAGGAAGACGACTCGCAGAACGGCGTCGACCACATCGACGGTCATCGCAGCCCGGGCTATATCGTTAGCCCGTACGCCGTGCAGAACGGACCCACCCAAAAGACCTACTACACGCAGGTAAACATGACTCGGACCATGGAGCAAATCCTCGGTCTGCCGCCGTTGAACCAGTTCGACCTGGTGGCGTCGCCAATGAGCACCGCTTTCGTCCAGGGCACGCCGCCGGCCAGCAACTTCCTGCCGTGGGCGCACGTTCCGAACCAAATCGCGCTGAACTTGGACGTTTCGAACGCACCCTTCCGGAAGGAGAACTCCAAGGTCAAGTCATTGAGGGCGGCTTGGCTCCAGAAGAAGAAGGAGATCTTCGCCGGCAAACTGACCAAGCCCGACTCCGAAGACCCGGATACCGTAAACCATCTGAACTGGTACATGGCCACTGGGTTTACGCGGCCCTATCCTGGCGAGCACAAAGTTCGCCCCCCGAGCGATTTCAATAACCGCCCGGCTCCCGCCGGTGACGACGACGACAACTAGTTAAGGTACTTTCCAACTCCTACTGCCCTCTCCCTGGTTAGCAGGGAGAGGGTTTTTTGTTGTGTGCCATATCCTGGGCCGCTGCCCAAGTTGACTGCACCTTTCACGGCGTCTGGGACCTACTGTGACTTGTGCAGGATATCGCAATCGAGCGAGAGAAAGCGCAGCATTTCATTCAAAACTTTGCTGTTGGCCCTGTACCAAAGGAAAGACCCTTCCCGCCGTGTCGTTACGAGATGCTCATTCCGGAGCTTCTCCAGATGATGGGACAGCGTCGACCAGGGTATCCGCATTTCTCCCTGAATCTCCCCCACCGTCTTCTGTCCTTGCGGGGCGGCCACCAAAGACTGCATAATCCGCAACCGCGGTTCAGCGCCAATGGCCGAAAAGCGATCGGCGAAGGTCTTGGTCTTGGCGGCGCGCAATGGTCCTTTCATGTTTCTGCGTTTCTAGGAACTAGATTGAAACTTAAGCATAGTGCCATGCCTCGCACGCGACCATTACGCCATAATTACAATTTTGTCAGGAACTCTTCAGCCCGGCGACTAAAGCGCCCGGCTCGGCAAGTTACTCGCGATTCGCACGTGGCCTGATCAAACCGGTAGAACCGTTCGAAGAATCGTGGAATGCACGTTTGGGTGGACTTGCTTCCTCACCGTAGATTCAGAAATCTAGAAATGTCGAAACAGTCATTCGGGTGCAACAAAGCTCCGGCAGACTGAAACAGCGCGTAAGGAGCTGCGAAGTGCTGTCGTCAATTGCTAACAAGTTAAAACCCACGTTTCTCGGCGCTTCTCTCATTTGCGTGCGCATCCTACTCCTAAATTGTGGCTCACCCGAATTCTGTAAGGGCCAGCAGGACGTTGGCCCCGTCAACGCGAGATCGAACTTGTCAGGTACGTGGCAACAGAATAATGAACGCTCGATTCCTCCACTGCGGAACAAAACTCACCGTTACAAGATGACCGTGGAAGCTAGCAATGAAATCGTCCGAGTGCGTGTTACCTCGAACAACGGCCATGGTGAGCGGAACCTTGATTTGACCTACCAGATCGGTGGCAAAGAGCTCGTCTACACCGGTATGGACGGCGATGAATATCATTCCAAGGTTCATTGGGATGGTGGTTCCCTGGTTTTCACAACCGTAGAACATGAGCGTGGCCGGCTTATTCCTTCCGAGGAGACGTGGACGCTGCTCGATTCTGGCAACAGTCTGCAAAGAGTAAAGGTGAGCAGCGCTCCGGGCCAAGAGTCTAAAAGCGTCTACGTGCTGGAACGCCTGCCATGAGAATCTCAGGCCCGCTTCACCCGAGTAACTTCAATATCCTATGAGAACTTCTTTTCTACTTCCAACGTACACCGCATTTCTGTTGACGATTTTGCTCTCTGGAATCGCTCGGGCACAGGTGCAAAGTTCCGCGCTGACCGGGATCGTGACCGATGAGCAGGGCAACAGCGTTCCACAAGCGACTGTGAAAGCCGTCGAGGCGGCGACGGGACTTCAGCGCGAAACGCAGACCTCAACGCAAGGCGGCTACGCATTGCTCGATCTTCCGCCGGGGATTTTCTCGGTCCAGATTTCAAGAGAAGGATTCTCAACATTTATAGCGCAGCGCGTCGAGCAGGTAGTGGGGCAAACCAGGACCCTGAACGCGAAGCTGTACGTGGCAGGCACAAAGCAAGAGACAACCATCACGGAATCTCTGGTGCAGCTGGACATGGTGGATGCAAGCATCGGAGCGCCGATCGAACAAGAGCAGGTCCAAGAGCTTCCGTTCAATGGCCGCAATTGGGCGACCATGACGGGGCTTGTTCCCGGCGCTATCGACAATGGAGCCGGCGATCAGCGAACCATTCGGTTTGCCGGCCACGGCCTGGATGACAACAATTTGACGTTGGACGGAGTGGATGCCACCGCGGTTTACAACCAGGAGCAACGAGAGTACATGCGGCTGAACATTCCGCTCGACTCCATCGACCAGTTTCAGGTGCAAGCGCAAAACTTCGGGGCGGATGTACAAGGGGGCACGGCAGGTGGACAAGTTTCCGTGATTTCGCCCTCCGGCACAAACAGTTTTCACGGGGATGCCTTTGACTACTTCAGGAACGACGCCATGGAGGCGCGTACCCCCTTTAACGGAGCGTCTCCAAACCCCTTTCTGCTGAATCAATTCGGCGGAGGCTTCGGCGGGCCCGTTGTGCACAACAAGACCTTCTTTTACGCGAACTACGAAGGCCTGCGGCAACGGCTGGACGGAACGCAGATCGGCTTGGTACCCAGCCCGAGTTTTCTCGCGCAGGCTGCCCAGACCTCGCCGGCACTGCTGTCGATATTGAGCGCTTATCCCCTGGGGACATCGCCAACGTCGAAGCCAAACGTTTGGAACTATGTGGCGCGGGGTAGACAGATCGATAACGAAGACTCCGGCATGATCCGCTTCGATCAACACTTCTCCGACCAAACCACGGCGTTTCTGCGCTTCAATTCAGACGAAGCCGTGGAGCAAACTCCGACCGGCCAGCTCACGGTGAAGACCGGGATCGACACCAAGTTTAACAATGGCGTAGCCGAGCTCACTCATGTTTTCACTCCCACTCTGGTGAACGATCTGAAGTTCGGGCTGAATCAGACCATCTATCACACGGCCAATCTCTCCCCGGTTCCATTTGGCGTGAGCGTTTCGGGTTTCAGTTCCATTACCGGCGCGTCCACAACGGATTACCCGTCCAAGAGCTTCGATCTGATTGATGACTTAGCATGGTCCAAAGGTAAACACACCCTGAAGTTCGGATTTGAAATCCGATGGGTGCTACTGAACCAAGGCACGTCTGAGAGTGGGACGTTGACTTATACTTCGACCGCAAACTTCCTGAACAACGACATGGGGACGGCTTCTTACACTGCCGTGCTTCCGCTGGTAAGGCAACGCAAAACTCAATATTGGGGATATGCTCAGGACGAGTGGAAGGTGACGCGTAATCTGACCGTCACGGCCGGCATCCGGTACAACTTCTTCAACGCTTTGCACGCCATCAACAACGATGATGTGCCGTTTGATTTCGGCACCTGCGGCCCCGGCGGCTATTGTCCACGCACCGACTCGTTTTTCCATCCACGGTACAACGACTTCGACCCGAGGCTGGGAATCGCCTGGTCGCATGGCGACACAGTGCTGCATGCGGGCGGCGGAATCTATCACACGGACGGGCAGGAAGACGATCAAAATCTACCGATCTCCAATACAGTAGACCGCTACTCGTTCAGCAATACGGCATTCCCGGGCCTTTCTTTTCCTTTGACGCCGTATCTCATCTACGCGGAAAACGGTGGTTTGGGAGTGGTCTCGCCGCGCGACCTGGATCGCAACCGCAAAGACGATTACGTCGCCGCCTGGAGTGCATCCGTTCAGCAGAAGCTGCCCTTTAACATTGTCGGAACCGCAAGTTACTTGGGCAATAAGGGCACCGATGTTCTGACGACAACTTACACTAACCTGGTGAATCCGGCGACGGGCTTGGCTCCGTATCCGGCCTTTGGTCCTGTCTCCTGGCGCGGAGACGTGGGCAACTCCACTTTCGAAGCCTTGCAATTGAATGCTCGCAGGGCTTTTCAAGGCGGGTTTCTACTGTCGTCCAATTTTATGTGGTCGCACTCCATCAATGACGGCAGCATCGGCGGAGGTGAATCGGACACGCCGCAGGATTCCTTCTGCAGATCTTGCGACAAAGCCAGTAGCGATGACGACGTGCGGCTGTTGTTCAATCTCTCCGCTGTTTACCAGTTGCCCTTCGGGGCCGGGAAGCCGTATCTACAGCAGCCCCGGAATTGCCCGGGCTTTATTGGGTGGTTGGGAATTGAGCGCGATCGGGACTGCGCAAACGGGCCTGCCGGTGAACATCACGATAGACCGGTCGAATGGGGCCGTTCCAGGCAATTATTCGATTAGCGGGGAAGAACGGCCGAATTATAATGCTGGTGTCACGCTGACTCCTGCCGGGGGGATCTACTCCCAACCTGTGGATCAATCCACTGGCGTTCTCCACGCCTGCTAGCCAGACGTTCGGCAATCTGGGGCGCAATGTTTTCCGGGCGCCGGGAATTTCTCAACTGGATCTGGGTCTGTCGCGGTACGTGAGCATCAGGGAGCGAATGACCGTCCGCTTGCGCGCAGACTTGTTCAACGTGTTCAACCGGGCTCAGTATGGAGCGCCGAATTCCGATCTGTCTCAGAGTAACTTCGGAGTCATCACGACGACCATCAGCAACTATGCGACAGGGCGAGGCACGCCGCGCGAACTGCAATTGTCCGTGAAGATCCTGTTTTAGATCACGCGATTCTTACAGAGGTTGATCATTGAAAATCCTGGTAGTCGACGATGAAGCAAAAACGGCGCGCTTTCTTCGTAAAGGGCTTCGTGAAGCCGGATTCGTCGTGGATGTGGCGGGAGATGGCGAAGAAGCCATTCACCTGGCGGGAGAACTTCCCTTCGATCTGATCGTGCTGGACGTGATGATTCCGAAAGCGGATGGCTGGCAGGTGTTGGTCACGTTGCGCGGCCATGGCATCGAAACGCCGATTCTTCTGCTGACCGCGAAGGATGCGGTCGCAGACCGGGTTAAGGGCTTTGAATTGGGCACCGACGATTACCTGGTGAAGCCCTTCGCGTTTTCAGAGTTGTTAGCCAGGGTTAAATCGTTGCTGAAACGGTCTCCAGTCCGGCAGCAGGAGGTATTGCGCGTGGCGGATTTGGAGATCGATCTGGTAAGGCATCGGGCCGTGCGTTCGGGGCAGCGTGTGGACTTAACCGCCAAGGAATTTGTCTTGCTCACCTTCCTGGTCAGGCGGGCGAACGAAGTGCTTTCGCGCACCATGATCGCCGAAGAAGTTTGGGATATGAATTTCGACAGCGATACAAATGTCGTGGATGTGAATGTAAGGCGGCTGCGCAGTAAAGTGGATGATCCCTTTCCGCGCAAACTGATCAAAACAATTCGTGGCGTCGGATACGTGGTCAATGCCGAGGAGTAACTGGTCGCTGGCATTTCGGCTAACGGCTTGGCAAACCGCTGCGTCCCTGTTGCTGCTCATGGCGTCATCAGGAATTTTGTATTGGGCGTTGGTGTCGAATTTGGATCGGGACTCGACTTTGTTTCTGGCGGACAAAGTGCATGTGATCACGACACTCCTACTTGAGCGCCCGAACGACTGGGACGGGCTGAAGGAAGAGGTCCAGTTAGAGTCGGCAGCCCGGCGATATAACCAGTTCTACATCCGGCTGCTCGATCCACATGGGCGTACTCTTCTGGAGACGCCGCAAATGAGTCTCGTTCTACCCGCTGCCAGCTTCCAAAGGTTATCGAAAGGTTCAACGCAAATTCGATCTACTCAGCCTTCGCTCTACCAGGCAATGGAAGTTATGGCGCCAGTTGGTGGGACCGAGGGCGTTCATTGGAAAATCCAGATTGCGGTCAGCCTGGCGCAACAGCAGCAAGTGCTTGCTCGCTATCGGCAGTGGCTTTGGGCCATTCTGTCAGCATCCTTTATCTTGTGTCCCATGGTGGGATACCAGATTGCAAGACGAGGCATCAGACCCGTTCGCTATGTAGCGGAAATCGCAAAGCGAATCGGATCAAGCACGCTGAACGAGCGTATTCAGTCCGAGGGTTATCCGATTGAATTGGCGGACCTGGCGCTGACCTTCAATGCCATGCTCGACCGGCTAAAGGAGAGTTTTGAAAGGCTGACGCGATTTTCAGCCGATCTGGCACATGAACTGCGAACCCCCGTGAACAACATCCGCGGCGAGATTGAAGTAGCGCTGGCGAGGCCTCGGACAACCCATGAGTATCGCGAAGTGCTGGTGTCGAACCTGGAAGAGACCGTACGGCTTTCCGAATTGATAGGAAGCCTTTTGTTCCTGGCGAGGACCGAGAGCCCCGGCACACACATCAAGCGCGAGGTTGTCAGTGTGAGCGAATTGCTGGAAACAGTCAGAGATTACTACGAAGGGCCGGCGGATCAGGCGGCCGTGGCGCTCGTTGTAAGTGCACCGCATGGCTTGCAGGCCATGCTAGACCGCTCTTTGATGCAGCGCGCGCTTGGGAACTTGGTGAGTAATGCATTGGCCCATACGCCGAGCGGCGGACGGATTGAATTGAGTGCCGGACAAAGCAGCACCGGAGTGGAGATTTGTGTTAGCGATAGCGGCTGCGGTATTTCCCAGGAGTCGCTGCCACGATTGTTTGACCGGTTCTACCGGGTTGATCAAGCGAGATCGCCGCAACAATCCGGCGGGTTCGGCCTGGGGCTGTCGATTGTGCGAGGCATCATGCTGCTGCATGGGGGCCAAGTTCAAATCGCCAGTGAGTTGGGAAAAGGGACGCGTGTCACTTTGCTGAGCCAGGCGTTTGAGTCGCCGGCTGAAGTAGCTTGTGACAAAAATGTCATTCTGGCGTGGAGGTTCACATTGCCCTCACTGCCATCCAGCCAACTGGACCGGGCACATACAAGGAAAGGCCCTTACAGACGACGGTCGGAACACGAGTCTGGGCGGCATCGGTGCTGATTTCCAAAGAAGTCGACCCGATACCCACAGGGCACTTGCCCTGCCAAACCCTGGGTACGCTCAGTCCAATGAATTCTATCGGCAGTGCTCACGCCGACTGATCTCGAAAGTGCGGATGGCTTGTTCGATAACGGCCCGTTCCCCGATGCTCGGACAGATCCCATGAGACGCCGGTTGAGGAAGGAGCCCGTTATGAACAATTATTACGTGAGGAAAACACGAACAAGGTCTATCGCGGCGGATCTGAAGGCGGCGCCAACTCCGAATAACGTGCAAACAGTCCACTGAGCCCCACGAAGTCGGTCCGGTTCTGGGCAGTTGACCGGGAGCGCGGCTTCCGCCTCATATCTGGCATTATAGGAGTCCATGCTGGCAACGCCGTTCGCCTCAATGACCTGAAAATGTTCTGCTTCGTCGCGGGATGCAAGAGTAAAGCTGTTGTCGTCCGAAAGCTTGCTTCGCCGGATACATGTCTCCGCCTTCAAATTCTGCAAGAGCGTTATTCCGCTGACCGTGTGTCGCAATCATTATTCAGCCTCGATGGGCTAGTGGAGGGAAACAATGACGCCATCGACATTCTCTCGATCCTGGCGGTAGAGCCTGAAATAGGTTGTCTGTCAATGTCAGGAACCACGCTCGCTGCGAGTCACTTGTCATAGCCTCACAGAACTCACGATAGTTCATCACGTCCCCGGTCGCGCTTGTCACGGATGCTCCGGTGGAATATTGCGCCACACCATAGAACTCAATCCTCCCCAGATTGGCCCGTATTTCGCCATTTGGGTCGCTGTACTCGATGAGGATGTGCGGGACCTGTTGATCTACCGTATGCCCGGGAGATAACGCCACCGTGTCCGAGTGCGGTACATCTCAAAACCCTTCGGAAACTTCTCGGCGAGTTCTCCCTCTTCAGAAGCGATCCGCAACTCCGACCCTGCCAGGTACAAAATCACAGGTATGATCAATTTCATGCCGCCCGAAGTCAGCAAACCGCTCGCCATGAGCATCGCGAGAAAAGCCAGATAGACCGGGTTGCGCAACAACGAGTAGGCGCCTCGGGTGACTAATGTATCCCCGTCATAATATCGAGGTACGGATCGAAGCGCCCACACAAATAGAGCCGCGCCGAGTGGTGCAAGCACGAGCGCGCCGGCCAACTCCAACGTCCGAGGCCGGAGTGGTCCGCTGCCCATGGACTTGGTAACGGCGAATGCCGCGAGGACCTGCAGCAGAGAGCCGATTACCTGCGCTGTTACGGCAGTCTTCGCGCCAGCTTGCCTTCTTAGCCGTGGCAATGCGCCCGCCACCGCAGCTATGGCGAACACGACCCAAGCCGCGAGATAGACGCAATACACCGCAATCTTCAAGTTGTCGATTTCAGTCCCGCCATGGTTTGTAGCGAGATCTCGTTGGTAACGAAATCTCCACCCACATCCGGCAACCTGTCTGGCATTAGGGAATGCTCCTCAATCGTTAATCCATCCGTGACAGCGTGAGGTAGCGATCTATGACTGTGATGTGTCTATTTCGGGCAGCGTTCATTTCCAAATCGACGTCAGGACATAACGCGTGTCGCGGCTATGAATTTCGGCGCCTAGAATGGTTCCTTGCCGCTTGCACTCAGCCGCATCCTCATTCGCCTGTCGGCGAAACACTGCGTACTCTTCAAAACTGATTGCATTGGCCTGTTCAGGAGTGCTCTGGCCACGTTTCGACGTTTCTTGCTCCACGCTCGGTTCTCGGTTTCAGCCCGCTGGACTTCTTCTAAGCTGCCTCCAGACATGTTTATCTGAAGATTGCAGCATTACATCTGAACTATCGGCAGAATCGGCACAGTTGAGTAGAGACGCGTTCAGCATATTCATGCCCTGATCGATCACTATCATCTTCGTCCGGTGGCGGTACGCCGTAGCCCTTCGAGAGGGCTCACTTTGCCTTGCAACCTGAGCCCGAGAGACGCGGCGAACGCCAGTTTAATTCCAGGTGCCGGCCGCATCTCGATTCGGGCTTTGAGGACCTGCCTTCTAATTGCACGTCTGTGACCACGCCAGTCTGCTGTTCCCAATGTATGATTTCGCGGCGACCACTACAGCGCTAGCCGAGATCGGTCTCGATCACAAACGATAGCTTGCGTTCAGGAAGGATAGAAGCTGAGTCACTTCAGTTCGAAGAAAGCGTGCGCGTGCTGATAGACCGTTGTGGGTCATTATCGGCGCTCTGTAACAACGGACATCCACAACCAAGCTTAGACGGCAAAGTGAAAATCAACGAGCGTTCCCTTGGTGGCCGCAACATAATCGATGCGCTCCCGCCGGAATCGCTAAAATTAGGGTTCTTCCATGTCTGAACTCCTGTCTCTTTCCCCTGATCTTCTGATTCACATTGCCAGCACGCTCCAGATCCCTCTGAAGTCCCTCGTCGCCACGATAGAGCTCTTGGACGAGGGCACTACCGTTCCGTTCATCGCTCGCTATCGCAAGGAGGCCACCGGTAACCTCGACGAGGTTCAGATCCGCGCCATTGAAGAGAAGCTTCTCTATTTCCGCGAGTTGGTGTCTCGCAAAGAGACCATCCTCGCTTCGATTCAGGAACAAGGTAAGCTGACCAACGACTTGAGGGCGTGCGTTGATCGAACGATGGATAAGAGCGAGTTGGAAGATCTTTACCTTCCATACAAACCCAAGCGCCGCACCAAAGCGATGATCGCGCGGGAAAAGGGTCTGGAGCCGCTCGCGGACTATCTCTGGAATCAGGAGGCGACGGGTACGCCGGTCGAAACACTCGCCGCTTCTTTTGTCGACGCCGAAAAAGGCGTCGCGAGCGTGGAGGAAGCGATCGAAGGGGCACGCCACATCGTTGCCGAGACCATCAGCGACAACGCGGACATTCGCAAGCTGCTGCGCCACGCCATGTTTGAGGAAGGCGTCATCGTCAGCAAGAAAACGACGGACGCCGTCGACGAACAGCAGAAGTTCAAGATGTATTACGACTACCGCGAACCGGTGAAGCAGATTCCCTCTCATCGCATGCTCGCCATTCGGCGCGGCGAGAGCGAAAACGTTCTTTACTTCCTTATCGAACTCGATCCCCAACGCCCCCTCGGCCTCATCCACGGCAAGATCCACAAGAGCCCTGGCGACTGGACTCCCCACTTAAACCTGGCGGGCGAAGACGCTTGGAAGCGTCTGCTCAACAGTTCCATCACTTCCGAAGTACGCTTGGAACTGAAGCAGCGCGCCGACGCCGATGCCATTCAGGTTTTCCGCGAGAATCTCCAGAACCTATTGCTGGCCCCTCCGGCGGGTCAACTTGCCGTAATCGGACTCGACCCCGGCATCCGCACCGGCTGCAAGATCGCGGTCGTTGACGACACCGGCTTGTTTCTCGCTCACGATGTCATCTATCCGTTTCAACCTAAGAATGACTTCGCGGGCGCCGAACGTACGCTGAAGTCCTTGATCGAGAAATACAACGTCCGCGCTGTCGCGATCGGCAACGGAACTGCTTCGCGCGAGACCGACGCATTCGTCCGCGACCTCCTGAGGAAGGAAGGCCTCCCGTCGATCTTCTGCGTGATGGTGAACGAGTCTGGAGCATCCATCTATTCGGCCTCCGAAATCGCGCGCCAGGAGTTCCCGGATCTCGACCTAACCGTCCGCGGAGCCATCTCGATTGCGCGCCGCTTGCAGGACCCACTGGCCGAGCTGGTCAAACTCGATCCCAAGTCCATTGGCGTCGGTCAGTATCAGCACGACGTCGATCAGAATCATCTGCACAAATCGCTTGAGACGGTGATCGAAAGCTGCGTCAACCGCGTCGGCGTGGACCTGAACACCGCTTCCTGGGCTCTGCTTCGATACGTCGCCGGTATTAACGAACGCACCGCCCAGAAGATCGTCGAGTTCCGCAATGAACACGGCCGTTTCCGCTCGCGCGTCCAATTGACTGCCGTACCTGGCATCGGCCCCAAGACCTTCGAGCAAGCCGCCGGCTTTCTACGTATCCGCCACGGCGACAACCCGCTCGATATCACCGCCGTGCATCCCGAGTCCTACCCTGTGGTCGAGCAAATCGCCATTGGCTTGAACGTTCCAATCGAGCAGCTCATTGCACAGCCTGCGCTACTGGAAAAGGTCGACAAGAGCGCACTCACAGCCGGCGTTTACACCCTGAACGACATTCTGGAGGAACTCCGCAAGCCCGGCCGCGACCCGCGTGACTCGTTTGTCGCACCCAGCTTCAAGGACAACGTGAAGGAGATCTCGGATCTGCAGGTGGGAATGGCGCTGGAAGGCATCGTAACCAATGTGACCAAATTTGGAGCCTTCGTCGACGTTGGCGTTCATCAGGATGGATTGGTCCATATCAGCGAACTATCGGACCGTTACATCAAGGAACCTAGCGATGTCGCCAAGGTGGGCCAGATCGTGAAGGTGCATGTGCTCAGCGCAGATCCGAAGACCAAGCGCATCGCGTTATCGATGAAGACGCCAGGTTCGAAACCTGTGCAGGGTAGCGAGCTGCGGTCGGGAAAGCCCGCTCCCGCCCCGAAGCCTCAAACCATGGACGATAAATTGGCCACACTCGCCGATCGTTGGAAAAAACGATGAGGCAAACGGAACCTGCTTAGACACTTGCGCGAACGGGGGCATGCCCGAGGCCGGACTCGTTCAGAGGACGGCCAGGACTGCCAGTTACGTCAGCTTTGACTCGTGGTGCGAGGAGTTTTGCTTGGACGGCGACGCTATTGTGACCTCAAAGGGAATTTGGTCTGTGCTGAGAAAACTCATCAGCTTGGCGACACACGTCAGG
>CAWAHZ010000006.1:305000-383710 GCA_963781905.1 Bryobacterales bacterium | reverse complement strand
TAACAGCTTGTCCATCATTGCCGTGATTGCGGCGCCGACCGGGTCCGCTTCGAGCGTTTCGCGGACAGCGTCAGCCCGGTTACCACTGAAGGCAACCATGAAAGCACCTTCGCCAAATCCGAGCGGCACCTCCGCCGCCGTTGCCCACTCCGCAAAGTCTGCCATCCTGGGCTTTCTTTGGAGACGAATGTGCGGCAGCCGGGCCAGGGCACCGCTCACGGCCGTAAACAGCGCACCCAAGATCTGCGGAAACGCTTTCTCAAGCTCGGCGTACAAGTCCGCCTCGTCTTGCCTGGCATATTCGTCGATGGGTGGCAGTTCCAGAATCAATGCCCGATCGGCTAGATCGGGCCGCTCGGCTAGATGCTCGATTCCATTCAGGATCACGGGGCGCGCTGCATCAAGAAATATTTCTTCGGTATCCGAGTAAAGCTCCCGAGTCGAAAACCCGCCACCGGTTGCTAACCTGCAGAGGGCATCGGATTGCCACGGAAGCAGCCGCGAGAGATTGTCATAGGCGATGACCCGTGAATTGCTGGCGGCGATGAGTAGATCTCGTTCATCGCGGGGCGGGGTTCGGATAAGCGATACTGACGGATCGATGAGCTTTCGAAGAATCTTCGCCATGGTGCTCTTCGCTGATCCCTGTTCACCATGCAGGATCAGAATTGGGTATGGACCGTGTGCCCGGAATGTGGCTATGAGCCAGACAAGGCAAAGTATCCAATTATTGTCGTCGCCGACGTTGATGAATCTCCTGAGCTGTCTGATCGACCCACCTGCCACTGGCCTCGGGAGTGGCCGCATTCCCCTTGGCCGTCGAAAATGCACTGGTGGATCGACGATGATGTACCAACCGTCTTCGGTGATCTCAACCACTTCCCCTTTTTGCATTGGAAAGGTCAATGTATGATCCGGTTCCGATCCTCGGCGACGCGCACGAATAACGGCGCCTCGGGCGAATCAAACCGGGCTTGGGCATCGAGTACTCCGATTGCTTCCAACAGTGCCTGGGTTGCAGGTGGCTTCCGAAATTTCGATACGCTGCTCCTATCAGCCAACTGCGAAAGCCAGCGCTACGAAGGATAAAAACGTGGTGGCGGTTAGCGCCGGATTGAACGTCGGCAAATGCTCGCCTTCAGGAGTATGAAAGAGTCGCGCTTCCTCGGCAAGGTGAACGAGAGCGGTTGCCTGATTCCGCTGCTCCTTTGAAGCCGCAGGCTCAGCCGACTTGAATAGTTGGAGCACGCGTTAGCGGCCCCAGGATCCAAGCAAGTCGTCGACACCGTTGACACCGCAGTCCTCTGGGAGATTTACAAATGAAACAACCGCTTCACGGCTTGCCAGCTCTCGTGCTAAAAACCCTCTTGCGGCGAGCACCTTATCGTTCGTATGACATCTGCATCGAACAAAATGAAGAGTTTGCGCAAGTTCCAGGCGATCCGATTCAAATCCGGAATTGGACCTTTGATGTCGATACGTTCGCCATTCGGACCAACGCCTTTCCCGCTGGTTCCTCTCCAGTTCCAGACGCCAGCGATCGCAATGGGTATGAACCGCGGCTTCTCCGACTCGTAGTAGGCAAGCCTCCAGAGCGCGAGCGCTTTCTTCTCGCCTTCCGTAATCACAAACGGAATTGTAGGATCGTTGATCTGTTCGAGTGTCACCCCCGGAGGGATGTAGAGCCGGTTAGCACCGCCAGGCGGCCCCAGATACTTTCTATTGGCCTTTAGCCGGCCGTCCTTTCCTTGCTCCCATTCAGGATGGTCGCGACGTATCCGGTAGTTAAAGGGAAATGGCTCGCCTGGCCAGTAGTACGGGAACAGGAGACCGCTGCAGTCACGATTCCCGTTTTGGCCGATAATATCGCGGCCCTGTTGGGCATCGACGCGGCGAAGCATAGCTAGATCAGCCGTCGCCCGGTCGATTCCCGCGGCCTCAAGGGCGACGTAGTCCTGTTCAGTTAGGGGGCCGCCCAGGTTGGCGGAACTCGATCATCGACGGACCGAGGATCGCTCACAGCGAATCTCCTGGTCTGTAGGAGGCAAGCGGACTAAATTCGCTTCGATGAAGGAATCGAGATCACTCTTCCGGTATAAGACTCGGGACCCGAGCTTGACCCAGGCGGGAGGCTGCCGGAGCCGCCTGCGTCGCCTCAATGTTGCGACGCTCAATCCTATGCGGCTTGCAGCATCGCGCTCATTGCACAAGTCAGGGGACGACTTCCCTAACACCGGATCGTTCGAATTACCGGACGTACGTGCACGTGTGTCCTCCACCGAGAGGCTGCGTGGCTGATTTGTGTTTTCGGATGTCAGGCGCGGCTGATCGCGCATCCACTCCTGAACGTCTTAGAGAGTACCGCACTAAACGACCTTCGACGCGCCTTACCGCGGGCCCGCGGCCTTGGTGTCGCCATTTCCTCAGGGTTCGAATCTTGATTCCGGTGATTTCGGAAACGAGCTGTTCATCAACCAGCCTGTCAGGTTGCATCTATCGCCCTCCGTGGTAAAGAGTGCCACGAAGGCGCTGTCAGAGTTTATTGAAATGTTTTTGTACGCGAACGCCTGAAGCCGACTAGATCGGCTACCACGTCGATGCCGTGATAGATGCCGGAGAGGTCTTCAGGGTCCAGGGGATCCCCATTTGTGCCGCAAGGCCCTTATCCCGCGACCTCACCAGTTCCCACTCTCGTATTTCTCTTAACCGCAATTCGAGGAACGTGCGCTTCGCGTACCATTCGAAGTAGCGTCGAGAGACCATTAGCATCCGGGCCAAGCCAAGCTTCTCGCCAAGAGATTTATATTCTTGTTTCGCCTCTCGTTGGACTCGGTCAGGCAGACGGGGAGAATCCGGCGGACCATCTTCAGGAGCAATTCGGGCATACCCACTTCCTGCGTCGAAATGGCGTTCCAACACAAACATGTCCCTGGCCTCGACACTGTCCAACGATCTGTAACGATGAAAGTCCAAGCCTTCCCATTTAAGAGTTTTGGGAATGCGCCCTCGTTGTTGCCAATAAACCAGGGTCTGCACCGCTGCTTCGGCGATCCATTCGATGAGCACCCCTACGCTGTCGCAAAGATTCCACCGATGCAGAGGATCATCATTTGCCCACCTCACCAGGGCTGTCCTCAGAGGTATCAACTCTGGGTAGAGCAATCCCACACAAGTGTCGAAACGTCCTGCGTCTTCGACGTGACCCCAGCACAGGTGATGTAACGGCACTGAAAGGTCATTGCCCGTCGCAGTACTTCCGAGGATTGAGCCTCGCAGCCAAATCTCAGCAAGCGATGTCAATACTCGGGGCTCAATCAGATTGAGCACCTCAAGAACATGCTGGCGGGCTTCGCCTACTCCAGGATTGTTCGGCGAACTCGGGTCAAAGTATTGCTTAACCGACTTGTGCCGCTTGGCCGGTTGATTGAACACCTGCCCGATCATGCTGTAGCCGGCGCCGGTCGTACACGTTCGGTCAAGCGTCCATTGCATAGAATCGACGTCCACAGATGCAATTAGGTAGGGACCGATTAGAAAATTCACCCCTCCCCTAATGACTACAACCTTCCCTACGTCAGTGGCCGAAACGGAGCGCCCTTCTATGCTGATGGCCGCCGACGTTTCTCTTGTGGTCGCAGTAATCCTCGCACCATCGAAAACGATTTCTGCCAAGGCTTTGGCGCCCGTTTGCTTGCGGTCTTTTCGCCGTCCCATTTGCCGTCTTCCGTATTGAAACTAGAATTGCCTAACGCGGTCTAAAGGGTTGTCTCAACGTAACATGGTGAGTGTCCCGAAGCTGCTTATCCAATCTCTTTGGCTGACATGCATCTCGTCACTATGTAAATGGCGCGCGAGAGGACAGTACGAGCCACACTGCCAGAAATACAACGTTTGCGGGCAGTGCTAGTAGAACTGTGATAATCTTCCATCAGGTGTCGAGGTACTTGCTACCTCTCAACCGTCGCCAGAACACCGGCGAATTCTAACAACGGAGTTTATCCCCGTGCCAGAAGCGAAGATTCCGCCTACAGAGCGGATTACAACCTCTTTCAAGCAACTAGCCATTGCCTCCTCTGATCTCGATCTCGCTGCCAAAGAACTCGGCAAGACTATCTCAAGTCTTGAAGCTGCTGTTCGTAGAGTAGGCCTTGAGCTTTCGGCGTGGCACCTTGTCGCAGGTCACGACGATCCCCATGGCGCATATTGGACTCGCGATATCGGCTGGACGCAGCTCAACGGCTTATGGTCAATCGCCCTCCGGCAAACAAGCGGACATAATATTGCCGAGCAACACGATGAGACCATCTGGCCGTTCGAGAAGGCTCCGCGCTGGATGTGCGTCGAAGCATCGGGTAAACTGCCTGATCTCTTCGAAACGCTTGTAAAGCGGACACGAGAAACCACCGAGAAACTGAAGAATCGTAAGAAAGAAGCTGACGAGCTTGCCGCGGCGATCGATCAGATACTCCCTGAAACCGTTGACGCCGCTTGGACCGCAAGGAAGGGAAAGAAGTGATTTTGTGGAACACACATTTCTTTTCCTGGGACTCGCACCTTACGCCTTTTTCAGCTTGATCATCATTTGCGCAATATGCCGAAAAGGTGATGTCAGAACGGGTTTCGGGACATCCCGCCGCTACTTTTTCCTTGAGGTGAAGGAGCGGCGTGACAAAACGAACCGGCTGTTGCCGCGACCTACGATTCGGTCCGGAGGAGGATTGGTACACTCGTTTGAGGCGGCACCGAGGGAAACACCGATGATGGACCAAGCCTTAGTTCGGATGATTCTTACTGCGATCGCTGAAAATAACCCTTCCCAAATTCAACCGGGCGAAACGGACGAGGCCGTGAACTGGATCAAAGAGCGGGTATGGATGACGCCTCGTGACAAGGGAGAGAAGGCTCAGCATTATCCTCACTTGGAAGCTGCCGCGCTCTCCGCCGAAAAGGCCATCTCTTTTTTTGAGCGAGGGAACGCTGACGCGGCGAGGCCCCTTGCGCTGGAAGCGCTAAGGATGTTGAGCGGATAAGCGTTTGACCTTTTTTGTCGTGCAAAATAGGAAACGGGCGTCTAGTCGACGAGCTGTTGCGGTCCGGCACCACGTGTAGTCATATCCGCGTGCTCGGCGCAGAACCAGACTGCGGGAAGTGAAGTCTGCATATGCGGAGTAGATGGGCAAATTTCGGGTTCCCTTTCTAGACCAGGCACCAATCAATTAGACTACCAGTGGCTTAGATCCGTGCTCGATTTCGAGCATAGAGTGTTGTAAAAGGCGTTATCACAATCGTTTGGTGGCAATATCCATGGAACTCACTAACATTCGACAGATTGTGCCAGCGGCCCGGCAAATCAGGGCTCAGACAGGAAATCCTGTGTTTCAGAGACGCGCCCCAAAGCTCAATTACGCTAAGGCGCGGCTACGTTGGTGGATTCATGTGCGATTCAACTCCGACCTCGACCTTATGATCTTCGAGAAGGCAGTTGCGGGTTCAGAAGTACGCCTCGTCGAACTCGACAACAACTTCTATATCGAGGACCCACGAATTCCCGATACTGCCGAGATGCGTGAAGCTTTCCGTCTTGCTGAGAGTCTGCTAGCACAGTTAAATGGCGCTGTTCAGGTTTCCTGTGGTTACTTCCAGTCCGCTCAGTTCGAATCCATGATCGAACTGTCTGAGGACGGAATCGGCCGAGGTATAGTCGCGACTGATTTTGTATTGCACGGAAGTGACAGTTTTCCAGCGATAGGATCCTTTCTCACCGGTCAGCTAACCCCAGTAAAATCGATGCTGCCAGTGTGGAAAGCCAACACGGGAGTTCGGGAAGCGCTCTTCTATCTTGGAGCTGAAGGCAACGTCTGGGCCAACCTATACAAAGCATGCGAGATTGTAGAGGATCACGTGGGTGGCGATCCAAAGGCTATCTTCCACAACGGCTGGTGCTCGCGGTCGGAGTGGGAGCGATTCCGCCGAACAGCAAACCACCAGGAGGCAGCCGGGCGCTTCTCGCGTCACGCGCGCTCTAAGGTGAAGCCACCTCCCGACCCTATGACGGCGGCCGAGGCGAGATCATTAGTGGCTTGCCTGATGAACAAGTGGATTCAGTCGCTCATCGGCGTGGTCTCGGCAACGACTTAGCCCTGAACGCTCTCGGGGGCTCCGGGCCGAACGGACCTGTCAACAAATGGGACCTGTCAACTGGAGAAAACCGAGAATCCGGCGCCGAGGGGACCCAGGCGGTCGATACAAACGGTTCCGACGACGCTCGACGCATTGCCTTGAGGAGAATTACAGAAACCGTAACACCTGCCAAATGTTTGGGATAACACCGCGGTTTCGAGGCGATACGATGCTGTCAACAAAAGTGCCCGGCAAGTTCGAAGGTGAAGGCTTGGCTCCCCGGCATGGATTCGAACCACGATTCACGGCTCCAAAGGCCGCTGTCCTACCATTAGACGACCGGGGATCTCTCGGCGGGAATTACAGCACCAGTGTAGCATCCGAGCGCCGAAACGAAGCAAGCCGCCGCTCGCACCCAGTAGAATGGTAGCAGTGCTATTGCGTGTGCACTTCTTTCCGGGCCTCTGCCTGCTTATTCTCGGCCTGGGCCTCGAAGTCCCGATCATCGGCTGGCTGCTGGATTCCTCCCGCCGCCGCAGTCTGATCTGGCTGGGCGCGTCTGTCTCCAGCGCTTTGCTCGTGGCTGGTTACCTGCTGGAATTCCAGCGGGTGCTGGTGCGCTTCCCCGTCGGGTGGTGGACTTGGCTGGAATGCGCCTCGCTGGTAGAGACCATGTGGTTGATCGGTTTGTCACTGGCGCTGTTGGTTTGGGGCACAAGCTCGCAATTCGACCCCTCCAGGCGGAAACTTCTGCAAGCGGCGGGCACCGGCCTTTGCATCGCGCCCGTGGCGGCCACTGCCTTTGGGATTTTGCGCCGCAACCAGTTCCGGGTTTCCGAGGTATCCGTCCCCATCCCCAATCTGCCCAGAGATCTGGAAGGATTGCGGATCGTGCAAATCACTGACATTCACCTGAGCCCGTTCCTGAGTGAACGGGAATTCGCCAGGGCGGTGGACATGGCGAACGAAACGCGCGCGAACATCGCTCTGGTGACGGGCGATCTGATCACCCGCCCCGGCGATCCGTTGGATGCTTGTCTCGCTCAGTTGGCGCGCCTCCGCGCTGACGCCGGCGTGCTGGGGTGTCTCGGGAATCATGAGATTTATGCCAACACCGAGAACTATGTCACTGAACAGGGACGCCGTATCGGAATCGAGTTTTTGCGGCATCGCGCCAAACAGCTTCGATTTGGAAATGCGACCATCAACTTCGCGGGAGTCGACTATCAGAAGATGCACAAGCCTTACTTAATAGGCACCGAGCAGTTGATTGTTCCAGGCGCCCTCAACATCATGCTGTCGCACAACCCGGATGTTTTTCCCGTGGCTGCCGCGCAAGGCTACCATCTGACCATCGCCGGCCACACGCATGGCGGCCAGGTGGACGTCGAAATCCTCGATCAGCACCTCGACGTCGCACGTTATTTCACTCCCTTTGTCCAAGGGCTCTATCGGCGGGACAATTCGTCCGTCTATGTGTCTAACGGGCTGGGCACCATCGGCGTGCCGGTCCGGCTGGGCGCTCCGCCTGAGGTATCGGTTCTTCGCCTGTGCGCTATCTGATCCTGAGCGACATTCACGCCAACTGGGAAGCGCTGGGCGCCGTGCTGACGCGCGCGGGCTCGGCCTACGATCGCATTGTCTGCTGCGGCGATCTGGTCGGATATGGCGCCGATCCCGATGCGGTGGTGCGCTGGGTTCGAGAAAACGTCAGCGGGATCGTGCGCGGCAATCACGACAAGGCTTGCGCCGGCTTAGAGGACCTGGAGTGGTTCAACCCGGTGGCGCGCCTGTCGGCCCTCTGGACGCAAGCGGTGATTCAGCCGGAACACGCCGAATACCTGCGCGGTCTGGCTCAGGGACCAGAGCGGATCAACGGCTTTCAGATTCTACATGGCTCACCGCTCGATGAAGACGAATATGTGACATCGGAGCAGGACGTGGCGCAAGTGGCGCCCTATCTGGATTGCAGCGTTTCTTTTTTCGGACACACCCATTTGCAGGGCGCCTTTCTGTGCCATCGCAATGGAGTGAAGCGGCTGATTGGAGCGGATCCGGAATCGAGCGAAGAGGAGATCCCGCTCGAGCAGGATGTGAACTACCTGATCAATCCGGGTTCGGTGGGACAGCCGCGCGATGGCGACCGCCGCGCCGGTTATGCAACCTATGATTCCGGAACGCGCGTGGTCACCCTGTGCCGCGCCGAATACGATATTGCTTCCGCGCAGAAAAAGATTATCGACGCAGGCCTGCCGGAGCTGCTCGCGCTGCGCCTGAACGCAGGCCTCTGATGCCGGTCCATCACTTAACTAATGAAAGAGCGTACGCTCTACGCGCTGCTGGCGATGGCATTCGCCGTGTCGCGCCTCGGTTACTATCTGCTTGGCGTCCGCTTTGACGCTCGGCCGGTTCTCCATTACTACCAATTCCTGGATCCGGAGCTGTTGAAGCACCGGCTTTTCGAGAGCCTGTTCTATCTGCACGTCCAGCCTCCTGGGTGGAACCTCTACACGGGCGCCGTTTTGAAGCTCTTCCCGGCATCCTATCCTATTGCCTTCTGCCTCATTTACTTAGTGCTCGGGCTCGGAATTTGCTGGGCAATCTTTTACTTAATGCGGGCCTGCGGAGTAAGTCGCTGGCTGGCATTTACTTTGGCGACCTGGTTCATTGTAAGTCCGGCCGTAGTGCTCTTTGAGAACTACCTGCTCTACGAATATCTGGTTTCGTTCTTACTGCTCGGGGCCGCCGTCGCGTTGGTTCGATTCGTTCGGGATTTCCGATTTCTTTGGGCGAACCTGTTCTTCGCAGCTCTTTTCGGCCTGGTTCTTGTAAGAAATATCTTCCATCTCGCCTATTTCGCAGCCATCATGGTCACGCTGGCGTGGCTCTTCCGATCGCACCGCCGTACCGTATTGCTCTGTGTCGCCCTGCCCTTGCTCGCGATCCTGGCTCTCTACGCGAAGAACGCGATCCTGTTTGGAAGCTTCTCCGGCAGCACTTGGATGGGCATGAATATGGACGTGATCACAGCTCATCAATTGACCGCCGAAGAAGCCAGCACCTTCATCGGGCGAGGCGTAATCTCGCGCGTTTCTCTGCTGGATCTGGGCACACCCATCAGTGGCTATGGACCATTCATCAAAACGCCCGCGCCCACCGGGATCCCAGTGCTCGATGACTGCGTCACCTCTACCGGCGCTACCAACTTCAATTGCCTGGCGTTCCTCCAAGTCCAACGGATCTATACCCGGGATGGGCTGGCCTTGTTGAAGAATTATCCGGTAGTCTATCTGCGCTCCGAGGAAGCAGCCTGGTTCAGTTACTTTCTGCCCTCGGGAGATTATCCCTTCTTCGATCTGAATCGCCCAAGAATTCACACTATTGACCGGTGGTGGAATATCGTGTTCTTCGGCCAGTTCCAGGAGGCGAGCGATCGCAAGGAACTGAGGCGCTTAGCTGCAAGCGGCGCCAGGGTATCGCTGGCGCTTTACACCGGTGTCTTCCTCATGATCGCGCTACCCACGCTCTGGCTGTGGAGCATCTGCTATCTCGCGGCTGGAGTTCGGCGGAAAACCCTGGATTCATCCATCGCGATTCTCATCGGCTTCTTACTGCTCAACATCACTTATGTAACCGCAGTAGCGAATTTCCTGTCCAGCTTCGAGAATAACCGCTATCGCTTTCCGCTCGACGCGTTCTATGTCGTGCTTCTCGGGATTGCGTTGACTAAGGTACCGCCGCAGCTTGTATCGGCGTGGTTGCGACGACGTTGCCGCTCGAATCCAGCCGATCGATCGCGTAGTACAGCACGCGATTCGGCAAGCTTGGAATTGTGACCACGCACGTGGCGCCATTTGCGCAACTTTGGCGCGTCACGCTCTCATTGGTGAAACTGTATGGATCGGTGGGTGAGCCGCTGGGGATCTCCGTCGAGCAATCCTCGGCATACGCGGTGCATCGCAATAGATCGCCACCATTTTCCAGATAGCCGAAGCGGGCCCGTATATTAGCCGCGAATGGAACGCCCTGGTAAGTGACGCGTATTGGAACGAACGTTGTCCGATTCACGCTGTCGGTGGGAAACGATACCGGAATCCGATAGGCCACCCACTCCGTCCGCACGCCGTCCAACCAATACCCGGGACAAAACATGAACTGCCCGTCCGAAGTGGGACGGCAATTACTATATTCGTAAGTGGTTCCCGCGTGGCCATGCACGTATCCGAACTTGCGCGTCGTCATTCCGCTAAAATCCGTCCGATCGATGCGGAATTGAATAGTCTGTCCGCTCCATGGTGCGGGTTGATAGAGGCATGGAATGGCTTGGGTGAACTGCGAACTCGCGCAGGTGGATTCCAGATCGGCCTTGGGCAGGCTCATATACAAATTGCCGGCGGACGAGCCTTCCATACACTCATTGACTTGAAACGCGCGGCAAATCGTCCAGCTCGCAAGATCCGCCGTGTTGCCGGTGGTGGGGGCGCTCGCGTCGTGCGCCAGATAGCGGCCGGCGAACCCCACTAATCCCAGACGCTTGTAATCACTCGGCCCAGCCGCGCAGCAATCGGCCGCCACTCGATAGGTCTGCGCGGTTCCCGTAACCAGCGTCATCGACATGTTTCCTAGCGGCGCACCTCCATTGGACTCGATCCCGCCGCCCTGCGCTGGATTGAAGTGCCGGTAATCGACGAAGAAAGCCGGGGACGCGGTATTGGGCGCGTAGGTACCGCTGTTATAGCTCTGCGTGAGGGCGTTGCTCGCGCCGTTGTTGCTCCCCGCGAATGTTGGCCAAGAGGAAGCCGACGCTACCAGAGGGCTCCACAATAGATTCGGAACCGAGGTGTCCACTGAGCCGATATAGCTTCCGCCAAACCAAGACTGCTGGTAGGAATACAAAGTCCCATCCCCCACCGCGCCGGGAGCAGAAGACCCATGCGAAGAGAAGCGCAGAGGATTGCTCTTGGCCCAGGTATTGGTTGGGCTCGACGCGTCCAGTGCTGCCGCGTTGGTGGCATAGGTCGGCGCCATGTACAGCAGCCAGGGGCTCGCATGCGCGCTGTTCGCAAGATCGTCCTTGCCTGGAAACAGCGGAGCCAGATAATTGTGCGCCGCCCAGCGCAGCAACCACAAATCGATATTCGTCGCACTGTTGTAGGTGGTCGAAAGCAGAACCAGGTTCTCATTTTGGCTTCCGGCATTGGTGAGTAACCAATCGCCAGGCTGCATATCCTGAAGTTTGGACCAACTGGCGTTCGCCGTACCGAATCCAGGCGTGTTGCAGGGAAACTCTTGTTTCTCACTGTTGCCGTCGGCAAATGTGTACGACGTATTGGGGTTCTGTTGGCAAGGAGGCGACGCAACTTTCACCTGAATGCAGTTCGCGGTCCCAGAGAAGGACGCGTAAGGCGCAAGCAGATTGGCGGGGCAAGTGTACGCTTCGGTGGCTCCGATGCTGGTACTCGAATCCCAGACGGCACTCGACCCTGCGCCCGCGCGATTCACTTCCATGACGTTCATCTTGAACGAATCGGGAAACACCAGGTTCGTTGCGCCCGTATCCTGCTGCGGATCGATCACAGCGAAACGCCAGGTCCCCATGGTGAGCACCGGCGCGTCGTGCAACCCGCACCACCGGCAATCGCCTTCGTTCCAGCTGTTGCGTATACTCTCGAGCACTCCAGCCGCGCTGTTGAAGGACGCCATGATGCCGATATGATTCTGAACATTGCCCATGCTCGCCGAGAAATAACCGCCGTCGAATGCAGCCACAACCGGGCTCGCCATCCATCCCATATCGAACCCCGGGTGCGCCAGCCCGACGGTTTGTCCCAGGTAATTCAATCCGGTTTGATATGCGCTCACCATTTGCGAACGAATGTCCCTGCCGCTATTGGATGGCGTCAAATTCGTCCACTGGAAACAGTCGTCCGCAATCGCGGTGTTTGGATTGTAGTTCCCATACGCGGGATAAGGCTCGAAAGCGACATAGCCCGCGCATCCGGTGAACGCTTCGTTATAAGTCAGCTTCCAGACACGATTGTTCACATCAATGGTGTAAGCCGATGTTCCATCCACGTTGTCAAAGAAATAACCGCTCGAGCCGTTCGGACCAAACGGCACGCTATCGCCGTTCGTGTTGAGCCGTGCGCTGCCGGCCGGCTTCGAGCCCATAGCCAGCAACCGCGTCTCCGCGCGGACCGATCCGTCGCTGTTGAACGGAACCCAAAGCAGCAGCGCTTCGCCGCCCGCGCTATCCACAACATTGGTCAGGTATCCCGTCAGCGGTGGATCGAGCGTGGTAGACCCGTCGGCCGTCATCGCCACCGACACCGGCGCCTGGCTCATCATCCCGGTATCGCCATTGCAACACGCGCTCGGCATGGTGGCGTAGGCATAGTTCACACCGAGGCTCACACTGGCATTCGATCCGCTATTTGACTTAGTAACTACTACGCCGAAGTTTGCAGCCACATACGGCACACCGGTCAAGGCGCCCGCATTTTCCACTAAACTTAACGCCGACGAGCTACTGATACTGCTGACATGAAAGTAAGTGCCATTGATCAGGATCGGAGTTCCGCTCACCCAGTCTGTATCAAAGTAATTCTGCGTGCCGGTTGCGTTCTGCAGCGTTACCACGTGCCCGGAAACGTTCACCGTCCCGGACGGAGGAACCACCAGATGATGCTGCGGGGTGAGGCCCCACGATAGGAACGGAGGGTTCACTGCCAGTTGCGGGTATGTCCCCAGTTTCACGGGTGCGCTGCTGGGACAAGCCGATGTGGTCACCGGATTTCCCGCCAAGGTTTGCCCGCCATCCATCGAAAGCTGCAGCGTGATGGTCGTTCCGCTCACTGCTGCATTGCCGCAATATACATCGAAAGACAAATCGTCGACGGTACACTTTGGATACCAGCCGGCGAATGTTGTTCCCGCGGGACAAGCGAAGTTCGCGAGTGGGATGAAGGCCTTGTCGGAGGGCCCGCCCGTGCCTGCCGAGAAACTGGAGCCGTTGGAAGCGATATTGGCGAGGCTGGCCCACTTGCCCGTTCCGCTGGCATCCAACGGTACACCGAGGATAGCGGAGTTCTGGGAAGCCAGACTCAGCGCCGATACGCTCATCATGCCGGGAGAAGTAACTCGCCAGAATTCCGTGCCGGTCACAGGATCCACATAGGACTGCTGTTGATTCGTCCAATTAATCACGGGATAATCCGTGTTCCCGAACTTAGCTGCATTAAACGGAACTGGATCAGGCGCGGTATTGCCCCATGCGACGGATCGAGTTGTAAACGTAGCCGCGACTTCTGCGTCGGATCCGCAAGTAACTCCGACCCAGTAAGTGGCTGCCGCGGCCAGCGCATCATTACCGGTACGCGTGCCCAGGACAAACACGTGTCTGTTCGCCAGAACAATGGCCCCGGCGCGGGCGTCAGTGCTCGTGTTGTCGGCGAGGTCCGCAAGGTTTGCGCTAAACGCAGTGCCGCGTGACGCGCGATAGGTGCAAAACCCCGCCTGATCGGTTTCGACCGTGATTTTCGACTGCATCTGAGTGGGTTCAATCGACGCGATAGAGGTATTCGCCTGGCAGGGAATACTCGCAATTAGCAGCCACAGCAGGTTTCGCATTGCTTAAAAGGATGACAGCGCTGCGCGCATCCAGACGTTGGTAGCGGTGCACAAATAGAAATACGATCCGTTTGTGGCCCAGGAGCCCATGGTGCAAGCGGTGCTGGATGTTCCGGGCGCAGCCGTACGCAGCCCAATTACCGAAGTGTCCGCGCTCAACTGCGTTTTACCGGATATCTCCGTGCTCGTGATCCCTGGCCCCACCGTCACGCTCTTCGAACTCAGGAATGCTCGCTGGTCTGCGCCGCCGTTGGTGGCCCATGTTCCGCTGGTGGCCGACCAGGTGAATAGAGGAACGGCATCCGCCGGGAAAGCGGTCACGCCGGTTTGTGCCACGCAGCCGCTGCTGCAGTAGGCAGTTACGTTGTGGCCTACTGTCAGCACTCCCGCGCTCGATACATAGATGAACGCTAGCCCGCTCCCCGCCGTGATGGATACCGTGGCGCCGCCACCGAACGAATACACCAACGCACCGAACCGCACGTTGCACGGTGTGGATGTGGAGCAGTTGGCTCCAATGCTGAGCACCGTGGCGCTGGTCATTGTCACGGCAAAGTCGCCCAGCTGGCTGGCCATGGATGCGGCCGGCGGCCCTTGTTCCAGCGTCCAGGAGTTCGTGGTGGTGCAACCGTAGACGTTCATGCCCGCGGCCGCGTCCAAGCGGTAATACATTTCCCCTTGACCGCAGGAGGATGGCAACCCGTTACCGGACTTAAACGGCTTGGTCGCGCTGGCGCCCGTGAAATCGACGTCCCGGGTCTGCAGACGCAAATCCAGTTGGGTGAGTTGGCCGTAAACCGAGCTGGCGAACATCGCGAGCGGCAAAATTCTCGAAATAAGCATGCGTCTCAAGAGTTCTCCTTTGGCGCCTACAGTCTCCCACGCGAATCGGCGAGTGACCTCCGCGCGCGTGCACGTTGGATTTGTGGGTAAGCCATCCGTTTACTTCGTTTGATGGCCGCGCAAAAAATCTTAGGAGAATTGTGACTGCCGAAATGGCACTTACTCCTGTGTCCCGTAACTGAGCCGCGTGCTTCGAGCGGCCTTCCCAGAACTTTTCGCCCGATTGCCCGTTCCGCTCCCGCGGAGAACCTCTTTACAACGCTCGGGTTCGTTTTTTATTCCCTCTATGTCCTCTCGGGATTCGCGAACGACTGGTCACTGCACCTTTTCGGAACGAAAGCCTACCTTTCCACCGTCACCCTGTTTCTGCTCCCCATCGCCTGGCTCTTTTCCGGCCAGGCCTTGCGCGCATTACGTTCCGGCGCCGGCCTCTCGTGGGCGGCGTTTCTGGTTTGGATGCTACTGGCCACTCCGCTGAGCGTTTGGAAAGGCGGAAGTGCCCAGATGCTCGCCAACTACGTTCCCCGCGCCTACCTGGACTTCTTCTACACCTGTACGTTCGTTACTTCTCTGGGCCGTTGCCGGCAGTGGATGTACGTCCAGATCGGAAGCGCGGTTGCCCTCCTCGCGAGTTGCATGGCGTTTGGAAGCCTAGGCGACGACCCCAGCGAGGCCCGCTTCCGAATTCCCGACAGTTTGTTCTATGCCAATTCGAACGACCTGGCGCTTGCGCTGCTGCTTGGAATCAGCACATTCCTGTTTCTGTTCCACCGAGACTCCGTTGGCGGACGCGTGGCCGGTGTTGCTGGAATCATGCTCTCCACCTTCTACGCGTTCCGCACCGGATCGCGGGGCTGCGTCATTGCGGCGGTCGCCATGCTGATCTTGATCTTCTCGTTGAGCCGGAGCAAGTGGATGGTAGGGGCGCTGGGACTGATCGCTCTCGGCGTTGCGCTCGGAGCATCCATTGGTGGCAAATTACCTGGTGGCGAATCGTCCGGCACGCTGCATCGCTTGTCCCTTCTCGCCACCGACGTTCCCCCGCCCACCAACCCGTTCCATCCCTCGGACGCCGATGTTGGCAGCGTCGCCTCCCAGGTGCAGCGCGAGGAGCTCTTCAAAACCAGCCTGCGATACACGTTGAGCCATCCTCTATTTGGAGTTGGCCCCGATCAATTCTCCGCCGCGGTGAATGAGGACGCGGCGCGCACAGGCCAGCAAATACCGTGGCTTGGCACCCACAATACCTACACCCAAATATCGAGCGAGTGCGGCATACCGGCCCTGCTCTTCTACGTTGCGGTGATCGGCCTGTGTTTCCGTTCGAACCTGCGCCTCTATCGAAGAACTCGCGACCGCCCCGCTGATCGCGAACTGGCCGGCTTCAGCCGCTGTCTGCTGGCAGGCATTTTGGTCTTCGCCATCAGCGCGTTTTTCTTCCACATGGCCTATAGCTCTTACCTGCCCACCCTGGCTGGTTTCAGCGTTGCGCTCGAGTTCGCCGCAGGCCCGCTATACTATACTGGGATTTAGGGTTTCGAGAGTTTTGGCTGCTCTTTTGCGGCAGCCTCGCGTCCCCGCCATTCAGAAGTAGGAGCTTCACGCATGTTTGATTTATTTCGTAGCCGCGCCAAGGCCGTTCGCATCATGTTGGGCGCCATGCTCGCCATTGTTGCGGTCTCTATGCTGCTTTACTTGATTCCGGGCACGGGAATCACCGCTGCGGATTCGAGTAACGACCAGGTAATCGCCGAGATCGGCAAGTCGACCGTCACCGTGGGCCAGGTGCAGCAACAATTGAAGAACGTGCTGCAGAACCGGCAGTTGCCTCCCGAGTTTGCCGCCACTTACATACCACAATTGGTGGATCAGGCCATTGCGGAACGGGCCGTGGCTTATGAGGCGGAGCAGCTTGGATTTCGAGTTTCAGATCGCGATCTGGCCACTACCCTGCGCTCCTTCCAATTTGCAAACTTGCCTCCAGACCAATACCAGCAATATGTAGAGCAGCAATACGGAACCACGGTCCCCGATTTCGAAGAGAACGTGCGGGCGTTGGCCTATGAAGACAGCCTGACGATGATCGTCGCGGAGGGTATCATCATCACACCCGCCGAGGCCGAGGCCGAATATCGCCGGCGCAATCAGAAGATCAAAGTCGACTACATCGCCTTTTCCGTTAGTAAGACGATGGCCGATATGAAGCCCACGCCCGAAGAAATCAATGCTTATTGGGCTAAGAACAAGGGCTTCTACAACGTGCCCGAGACCCGCGATGTGCAATTCATCGTTGCCGATCAAGCCAAAGTGGCCGACACCATCCAGATTACGGACGCGCAGATCCAGGATTATTACAACGCCCACCGGGATGATTACCGGACGCCGGAACGCGTAAAGGCTCGCCACATTCTGCTCAGCACCGCCAACAAGCCCAAGGAAGAGGTTCCGAAGATTCAGGCCCAGGCCGAGGCTCTCCTGAAGCAGATTAGGGCCGGCGGGGATTTCGCCGAGCTTGCCAAGAAAAATTCCCAGGATCCCGGATCGGCCCAGAAAGGCGGGGATCTGGGATGGGTTTCGCGCGGCCAAATGGTCAAACCGTTCGAAGATGCGGCTTTCGCGCTCAAGCCAAACGAAATCAGCAATGTTGTCACCACCGAATATGGATTCCACATCGTTCAGGTGCTGGAGAGGCAGCCGGCGCACCTGCAAACCCTGGATGAGGTAAAGCCTGCGATTGTGCTCGCGCTGAAGAGCCAGACCGTTTTCGATCGCATGCAGGAACTGGCCGACAAAGCTCATGCCGAGCTGGTGAAATCGCCGCAGAACGCGCAGCAGATCGCTACCAAATTGAACCTCGATTTCGTCACCGTGCCCGGCTATCGTGCCGGAACGCCCATCGCTCAGCTTGGCAATGACCCTCAGCTTGGCGCCTCCTTGCAAGGCATGAAGGTGGGTGAGGTGAGCCAGGTGATCCAGACCGGCAATAAGCTGGCGGTCGCCGTGGTTACCGGCATTAAGCCGCCCCATCCGGCGGAACTGGCCGAGGTGGAAGCCCAGGTGCGCCAAGGTTATCTGCAAGGCGAGTCAAACAGAATCGTCACGGAAAAAGCAGCCAAAGCGGCCGAACTGCTTAAGCAGAATGGAGGCGACTTGAAGGCTGCTGCAAAAGCTGTGGGCGCAGAGGTGAAGAGCACCGATTTCTTCACTAGCTCCGGCGCCGCCGAAGGCATCGGATCCGCCAGCGTTTTCGCCGATTACTTCGGCAAACCCGTCGGCACAATCTTTGGTCCCTTGCCCGCTAGCGGTCAAACTATTGTCGGAAAAGTCTCGGATCGCCAGGAAGCCGACATGTCCAAATTCGCGCAGGAGCGGGATACCATCATCGAACAGCTCAAAGGAAAGAAGAAGACGGATCGCCTTGGCCTGCTGCAGGACAGCATTCTTGCCGATCTCATTCAACACGGCAAAGTGAAGAAGCATCAGGCGGTCATCGACCGGCTGGTTGCGCAGTATCGCGGCTAGTAACTCCAATCCTCGATGATTCATGCTCTGCTGGACTTCCTGCGGACGCTTACCACGCCCGACCGGCTGATTCATCTGCTGTCCACGGTGCTTTCCGGCTGGCTGGGCTACGCCGCGCTAACCGCGATCGTTTTCACCGAGACCGGGCTGCTGGTGGGGTTCGTGCTGCCCGGCGATTCTCTGCTCTTCACCATCGGCGTGGTGGCGGGCGCGGGGCAGTTGAACCTGACCGTTATGATCGTGCTGTTGATCGCCGCCTGCCTGGCCGGCGATTGGTGCGGCTATCTGCTCGGCCGGCGCGCGGGTCCGGCGATCTTCAACCGGCCCGATTCGCGATTCTTCAAGCAGGAGCACCTGCAACGCACCAACGCATTCTATGCCAAGCATGGCGGCAAAACGATCATTTATGCGAAGTTCGTTCCGGTGATTCGAACGTTTGCGCCCTTCGTAGCGGGCGTCGCCAACATGCGCTACCGCAACTTCATACTCTTTGATGTTTTCGGCGCCACGGGTTGGGTGATATCCATGACCGTGCTGGGCTCTCTGCTAGGCAGGATTCCCGTGGTCCAGCGCAATTTCGAGAAGTTCGTGCTGCTGGTTATTTTCGTGTCTCTGCTGCCGGTGATCATGCACGCAGTGCAGGGAATGCGGAATCGCAAACCCGCTCTACAGCCGGGCGACTAAGCGTTCTATTGCAGCGCGTACCGCCGGATCGCGTTGCGCTTCTACCTCGTCGCCCTTCGCGACGCCCAGAGCCTGATTGAAAATCTCCTGCTTCAAACGGCTCTGTAGCCAGCCGCGTTCCTGAGACCATTCGCCGACCGATGGCTGGATGTTGCGCTGGCCGGCATACACCTCAAACTCCTCCAGTATCGCGGCCGTAACTTCGAAGTCGGGCTTCGTATCGTGCTTCTGGATGAACTCGGTGGCGAAGGATGTGAGGATGCCGCTCGCGTCCAGAGCCACTCGCAATCGCGTGGGACGTTCCGGCCCAATCACAACATCGGGCTGAATTCCGCCACCGCCGGTAACGCTACGGCCCGAATCCGTTCGAAATTGTTCGGCTTGCTTCTCGATCTCCAGGTGACCGCTGGCCAGCGGTTTCTGAATGGACCGGCCGCTAGGCGTGTAATAAAACGCGGTGGTCAGGGCCAGAGCCGTGTTGCCTGCCAACGGAAATACATTTTGTACCAGCCCCTTGCCGAAACTCGGCTCTCCAATCACCACCGCGCGATCGTGATCCTGCAAGGCGCCGGTGAGGATCTCCGAAGCGCTCGCCGACTTGGCGTTCACCAACACCGCCAGCGGAAACAGGTACGGACTGGCGGTCTTGGGAACTTCCACCGTCTGTTCCTCGATGCTTCGCCCTTTCACGCTGAGAATTTTCTGCCCAGGCTTCAGGAAATACGAAGCCGCTTCGAGCGCGGCCTGGACCACGCCGCCAGGATTGTCGCGCAGATCCAGCACCAGCCCTTTCAACTTCTCTCCGCCCAGCTTCTCGATGGCGTCCTTCAATTGTTTCGCGGTCTGCGGATCGAATCCGTTCACCCGGACATAGCCGATGCCGGGCTGCAATAGAAACGCGCGATCCACGCTCGGAGAATCCAGCAGTTCCGGATCGAGCACGAACGCGAGCGGGCGCGCATTCCCCGGCCGTCGCACGATCAGCTGCGCGCGGTGCTGGTGGCTCTCGCCCAGGAAACCCACAACCTGCTCGAACTGCAGCCGAGCCAGCTCCACGCCGTTCACCGCCACAATCTCATCGCCCGGCTGCAGCCCGGCTTTGGAAGACGGCGTTCCAGGCAGCGCCTGCAATACGATCACGCGCCCCGGCAGCACCGAGACCACGGTTCCGAAGCCTTTGCGCTCGGAATTCTCCATCTGCTTGAGCTGCTCGTTCTGATCGGGATCGAAGAAGATGGAATGCGGGTCCAGCGTGCGCAACATCCCAGGAATCGCTCCCTGATAAACCGCCTGTTGCGTATTCACCGGGTCGGCCGCTTGGGTCTCTACGATCGAAATCAGCTCCGTGAAGCGCTTCAGCGTGTTTTCCAGGTCTTCGGTGGAAGGCGGCGTGGCGAACAAAAATAGAGCGGGTAAGAACATTTACTTCGAATATCGCAGACGTTGTTTCGTGCTGTGCCGCTCGATCGCCAGCTCAATCAGCCGGTCGATCAGCTTCGGCATGGGCAATCCTGAATACTCCCACATCTTAGGGTACATGCTTATTGACGTGAATCCGGGGATGGTGTTGATCTCGTTAATATAGAGACGATTGGTTGCGGTCTCCAGCAGAAAGTCGACACGCGCCATGCCTTCGCATTCGACAGCCCGGTAGCATGCCACGGCCAGCCTCTGCATTTCGGCCGTCTGCTCGGGAGTGAGGTCCGCGGGGATCACGGTCTTCGCTTGATCCAAAAGATATTTGTCGTCGTAATCGTAGAACTCGCGCGATGGCAGAATCTCGCAAGGAGTCGATGCGATGGGATTCTCATTGCCGAGCACCGCGCATTCCAGTTCGCGGCCCGTGATGCCTCGCTCCACGATGACCTTGCGATCATAAGCCGACGCCAGCTGCTGCGCCGCCTTCAGTTCCTCGAAATTGCGCGCCTTCGAGATACCTACCGACGAACCCAGGTTCGCGGGTTTCACAAAGACTGGGTAATCGAAACCAGGGTTGATCCACTCTCCGGAGCAGGGCACGACAGCATATTCCACGACCGGAAGCCCGCGCTCTTTCGCGACGCGCTTCATCATCTCCTTGTCCATCGAAATCGACGACGCCAATACGCCCGCGCCGACATACGGCAGATCAGCGAGTTCCAACAATCCCTGCATGGTTCCGTCTTCACCAAACGTGCCGTGCAATACGGGAAAAACAACGTCGATTCCGGGATTGCCCCCCGGCTCGGGCAGAATCGGCCGCGGGCTCCATTTCCCTTCCTTCGAAATCACGTAGTGCAGCACCTTATACTTCTCGGTATCGATCGCATCAATGACGGATTTCGCCGATCGATGCGACACCTCGTGCTCGCCGGTGCGTCCCCCATAAATCACGGCCACATTTGTTTTCATTCGTTACAAAATCCTCTTGCCCATGGCCGACATCACCAATTCCACCGCCAAAATCGCGGTCCGGTTCGCGTCGTCGATCACCGGATTCACCTCTACGATTTCCATTGACGTCATTCGCCCCGTGTCTCCCAGCATTTCCATCGCCAGGTGAGCTTCGCGATAAGTGATGCCGCCCTGCACCGGCGTGCCGACGCCTGGCGCTTCTTGCGGATCTACCACGTCCATGTCGAGTGAAACGTGAAAACCGCCCGTTCCCGCGCTCGCTACGCGAATGGCTTCCTCAAACACGCTCCGCATACCGCGCTCGTCGATGTCGCGCATCGTAAAGGCATGAACCCCGGAGTGCTGCACAATGTCTCGCTCCTGGCCGTCCACTGAGCGGATCCCCACCAGCGCGACATTGGCCGGATCCACTTTGGGCGAGTACCCAAAAATATTCGTCAGTTCCGCCGGTCCCTGGCCGATGCAACACGCCAGCGGCATGCCGTGAACGTTGCCACTCGGGCTGCTGTCCGGCGTATTCATGTCCGTGTGCGCGTCGATCCAAATCAAACCCAGTTTTTCGCTACGTTGGTGAAAATGCCGCGAGGCGCCCGATACCGTGCCAACCGCGATGGAATGGTCGCCACCCAGCACCAGCGGAAACTTGCCCGACGCCAGCGCTTCAGCCACCATCTCCGCCACCTGTGCACAGGTTGACGCAATCTGTGGCAAATATTTCGCTCGCGAATGCACCTCAGCCTGGCTCTCACGCTGGATCACGGGGACGTTGCCAAGATCGTCCACTTGATAACCCAGCTCGGCGAGGCGTCCATTCAAATTGGCGACGCGAACCGCCGATGGCCCCATGTCTACGCCGCGCCTTCCGGCGCCCAAGTCGAGCGGCGCGCCGATGATCGCGATGTGTCTCGATCGCATAATACGAATCTCACCCGAAATGTGGCGCACGCACTCGTGCGTGCCGCGCCGGCACTCGTGCCGACGCCTGGCTAAGTCTCAACAACACGGCGTTCACACGAGTGTGAACGCGGCACGCACGAGTGCGTGCGCTACATATTTCCTACGGCCGAGTGCGATACAGCATTCGCGGGAAAGCAATGGTCTCGCGAATATGCTCCAGCCCGCACATCCACGCCACAAAACGTTCGATGCCCATCCCGAATCCGGCGTGCGGAACGCTGCCGAACTTGCGCAGATCCACGTACCAGTCAAACGCCTCGCGCGGAAGCTTGTGTTCCTCCAGCCGCTTCAACAGTAAATCCAGACTGTGGATGCGTTGGCCTCCGCCGATGATCTCGCCGTAGCCTTCCGGCGCGATGAAATCTACGCCCAGGGCCAATTCCGGACGCTCGGGATCGGGCTCGAAGTAAAACGCCTTGATCTCGGTGGGAAACCGGTCTACGATCAGCGGGCGGTCCAAACCTTCGGTAATGAGCGTCTCGTCCGTGTTCCCGAAATCGCCGCCCCATTGGATCTCGCTGCCCTTCTTCTGCAGCGCAAGCACGGCGTCATCGTAGCTCATGCGTGGAAATGGCGACAGCACGCTTTCGAGCTTGCTGGTGTCGCGCTCCAGGTCAGCCAGCTCCGCGCGCCGATTCTCGAGCACGCGCCCGACCACCGAAATCACCAGCTCCTCGCCCACGCGCTTTACATCGTCGAGTGTGGCGTACGCCATCTCCGGTTCCACCATCCAGAACTCGGTAAGATGGCGGCGGGTCTTCGACTTTTCGGCGCGAAAAGTGGGCCCGAAGCAGTACACCTTGCCGAACGCCATGGCGTCCGCTTCGTTGTAAAGCTGGCCGGATTGCGTAAGGTATGCTTTCTCGTCCTCGAAGTAGTTCACCTCAAACAACGTCGATGTGCCCTCGCAAGCCGCTGGCGTGAAGATCGGCGTATCCACCAGCGTGAATCCGTGCGTGTCGAAGTAATCGCGCACCGCCTTGATCACTTCGTGCCGCACGCGGATAGCAGCGTGCTGCCGCTTGCTGCGCAGCCACAGATGGCGATGATCCATCAGAAAATCGACACCGTGCTCTTTGGGCGTGATGGGATAAGGATCGGATTCCGGAATGCGCTGCACGATCTCGGCGCCTTCCACGTCCATCTCGTAACCGCCCGGCGCGCGTTGCTCCGGACGCACCTTGCCGCGCAGGATCAGCGACGATTCCTGCGTCAGGCCTTTCAGCGACTCAAACGTGGGTTCGTCCAGATTGGCCTTCACGGCCACGGCCTGGATAGTTCCAGTGCCATCGCGCAGCAGCGGAAAAACAATCTTGCCGGATTTTCGCAGGTTATACAGCCAGCCTGCGATCTCCACCGGTTCACCCACGTGCCGCCCGGCGTCTTCAATTCGTATGCGGGAATATTCCATCGGGTCTTTTGCTATGCAACCGTCTCGAGTTTCTCGAATATCTGCTTCACTAAATCGAGCGACTGCGGGAGCGGAAACTCGGGGTAATCGCGCAACTCGAGCAACAGCGGATACTGCTGCGGCAGCGAGCGAAGCAGCTGCATGGTCTCGCTCCAGTCGATAGTCCCGCCTTGCGATTGGAACGGCCAAAGGTGGCTATCTTCACGGCCGTTATTATCATGCAAGTGCGTAGACCGGATGCGGTCCTTCAGTGCGGCGAATGCGGCTGCCACGCCTTCCTTCATGTTCGCGTGCCCCACGTCCAGGCAGAAGTTCAGCTTCAGATGCGTTTGCCCCAGGAAATGAATCAGCCGTTCGGCGCTCGACAGTCCATTGGGCGTATTCTCCAGCAGCACTTCCACGCCGCGCGCCTTGGCGAAAAGATGGATCTCTTCGAGCGACGTAAACGCGGCCTCCACTTTACGTTCGTCGTATTCCTCCTCGAAGACGCCGATGTGCTGGATCAGATAACGGAACGGAATCACTTCCGAAATATCCAGAGCGCGCTTGATCTCGTCGATCATATCCAGGCGCTTCGATTTCACGGGCTCCGTGATGTTGATGTGCGAATTGGGACCGGACCGCCCCCACATATCGTCGCTGTACATCGGCGAGTGCAGCGAATGCAGTTTCAACTTGGAGTCGCGAAACCAGTGGCCCAGCTCATTGATCTGCGCCTTGTCGCGATAATCCAGATGCTGGCGCGCGCAGAAAATCTCCACCGCCGGCACGCCCGCCTGCCAGATCTTGTCCAGCCAGACGGTGTTTAAACGATGATTCACCAGCAGATGCGTCGAGAGAACGTGGTCCATTCTTGATTAATACCCTTCGGCTTTGGCGTTGCCTCTTCCATCTGCCGCGCCCTGCAACCACCCGCCTTCGTTCAGAATCGCCTCCACGCGGGCCACCACCCCCGACGTGGATTCGAGCGGCGAAACTTGGTGTCCCATATCGCGCAAGATTCTCACCGTATCGGGAGAAATGCCTTTCTCCACGTACAGGACGTCCGGCATCCACTGGTGATGAAAGCGCGGCCAGTCCACGGCGTCCTGCACGTTCATGTGGAAGTCGACGACATTCAGAAGCACCTGCAGCACGCCACTGATAATCCGCGAGCCGCCGGGTGCACCCAGCATCAGGAAAAGTTTGCCGTCGCGCAGAACGATAGTGGGAGTCATCGACGACACCGGCCGCTTACCGGGCTGGATCGCGTTTGATTCGCCCTGAATGAGATGGAACAGATTCTCAGTGCCGGGCTTGGCAGCGAAGTCGTCCATCTCGTCGTTCAACAAAAACCCAAGTCCAGGCACGGTGACGCCGCTGCCATATCCGTTGTTCAGGGTATAGGTCATTGCTACCGCGTTCCCATCGCTGTCCACGACGTTGAAGTGCGTAGTCTCCGTACCTTCCCGAACGCCGATGCTGCCCGGCCGAATCTGGGCGCTGGGCGTGGCATGCAGAGGATCGATAGTTGCGCGGCGGGTCGCAATATACTTGGGGTCCAGCAGCTTGCTGACAGGCACCTGATAGAAATCCGGATCGCCAAAATATTCGCTGCGGTCGGCGTTAAAGCGCCGCATCACCTCAGCGACGTAATGGATGGACGCGGCCGACCCCGCGCCCGTCTTTTCGTATCCCGAGCCCTCCAGCATTCCGAGCATCTGTAGCAATCCGACGCCGCCCGCGCTGGGCGGAGGCGAGGTGATGATTTCGTCACCGTGATAATGACCGTGCAGGGGCTCGCTTTCCTCAGCCTGGTAGGCTTTCAGATCCGCCAGCGTGATCAAGCCGCCATGAGCCGCCATTTCGGCAGCCAGCTTCTTCGCAGTTTCACCATCATAGAAATCGCTCGCACCGCGATCCCGTATCCGCTTCAAAGTGGCAGCCAGTTCCGGCTGGACAAACTTCTGGCCATAGCGCGCGTTGAGAAAAATCCTCTTCGATTCGGGGAAGCGCGACAAGAGCGCAGTATGCTCGTCGTTGTGCAATGACACGTCGAAGGGATAGGAAACCGGGAAACCTTCACTCGCCAGTTCAATGGCCGGGTTCAGCAGCTCGGCCCACGGCTTACGCCCGTATTTCCGGTGCGCCGTTTCCAGGCCTCGGACGGTTCCCGGCACTCCCGCCGCGCGCCATCCCACCAGGCTCGCTTCGGTCACGCTGCCTTTCGAATCCAGATACATATTTCGCGTCGCCGCCAGCGGCGCTTTTTCGCGAAAGTCGATGAACGTGCTCCGGCCATCGGCGAAACGCGCCAGCATGAATCCTCCACCGCCGATGTTGCCCGCGAACGGATAGGTGACGGCGAGCGCAAAGCCGATGGCAACCGCAGCGTCGATGGCGTTCCCGCCCGCCCGCAGCACGCGCAGACCAACGTCGGCAGCCAACGGCTCCTGCGCTACCACCATCGCGTGTTGCGCATGCTCCGGCTGGCGTGCCGACAGGCTAACCGCCAGGAGCATCACACCGCCGATCTTGATCTTCATCGATACTTCGATTCTACCGTGGCGCCGGTACACGCTCACACAGTAGAAAGAAGCTCCTGGCGTTCGCGATGATACTGCGCCAGCGCCAGATTGGCGGATGCGACGGTCTCCAGCTCTGCGGCGATCTGCTCCAGCGCGCGCCCGGGGACCGCCGCGTACATGGCGTCGTCGCCGATAGTGGTATAGACACGATTGCCGACGCAGCCGGCGCTCGTCACCATGCCATGCGCCAGCGCCGCGGGAATAGCCATGCAAGTGGGCCGCGCCAGGAGCGGCAGTTTGGACGCAACTCCGGCGCGGATGGCCGCTTCTTCCAGCAGCATCAGTTTACTGGCTGGCGCTACGAAGAGCACCACGTCGGGATCTACGGGCGAGTCGCCGAGCGGCGCGAACACAATGTTCTTGGGAGTTTCGGGAAGGACCGGGATACCAGGGACTTCCTCCATCTTCAGATAGCCCAGTTGGACCATCGTTTCCAGAACAACCGGCAGGTCGTTGGCGCGATTCTCGGGCAGAGGAATATTGTGCGTGTAGGATCCGATCGGACAATTGTAGTGATCGGAGGGCACCGTGGAAAACGTTCTCCCGGCAGCAGCCAGGCGCCAGAAGCTGCAACCCGCGGGTTGGGACCCGGAGAACTTTTCGGCTGCTTCGGGAGCTTCCGCGCGAAAGGCCACTGCCACCGGCCGCTGTTTCAGATGGAGAATTTCCTGGAACCGCTTCTCTAATGTTTTATAGTCGGGCATCGTTTGTATCTCTTATCTTTACATGGCCAAGGCACGCCTTTGGCTTTGGCACGTGCAAGAATCAGAGGGGATGTCTTCGGCCGCAAAAGCGCTCACCGCGCGCCAGTTCTTTTCCAGGAGCGGAATGCTCTCGAAATGGCACCCGCGCTACGAGTTTCGAGCCGGCCAGCTCGAAATGGCCGAAGCCGTGGAAGCAGCGCTGGCGGAGAAAAAACACCTGCTGGTGGACGCGGGCACGGGCACCGGAAAAACACTCGCGTACCTGGTTCCGGCGCTGCTTTCCGGCAAGCGCGTAGTGGTCTCCACTGGCACCAAGAACCTGCAAGAGCAGCTTTTTTACAAAGACGTCCCGTTTCTACAGAAACATTTCGACCGGCCCTTGCAAGTCTGCTACATGAAGGGCCGCAACAACTTCGCCTGCCGCCAAAAGATTTACGATGCCGATCGCGAGCCGATTCTCAGTGGCCTGGAGGAAATCGCCGATTTTCAGATTATCCGCGACTGGGAAAAGACTACCACCACCGGCGACCGTTCCGAGATCAAGACCCTGCCCGAGCATAGCTCCGCGTGGCAAAAGATGGACGCGCGCCGCGATCTGTGTACCGGCCAGAAGTGCCAGCAGTTCGAGCGCTGCTTCCTGACAGAGATGCACCGCCGCGCGCACGAGAGCGACATCATCATCGTCAACCATCATCTATTTTTCGCGGACCTGGCAGTGAAGGACGACGACTTTGCCGGTATCATCCCCGAGTACGCGGCAGTGGTTTTCGACGAAGCCCACGAGATTGAGGATGTGGCAGGCAGGTACTTCGGGGTGGGCATCAGCAACTATCAGTTCCAGGAACTGGGGCGCGACATTGCGGCGGTCTCGCGGGCCAAGCAATTCGGCTCCGGAGAACTGGACCGCACCCTTGACACGCTGGACGATCGCGCTCAGCAGTTCTTCCTGCTCTTCGGCGAATCCGAGGGACGCGTGGCGTTCAAGAACCACACGGCGTTCTTCGACCAGCATGGTGAGGCGCTTGAGGACCTGGTGCGCGCGCTGGAACTGACCGGCTCGCACTTGCAACTGGTCAAGAACGCGCCTGAGGAAGTGATTCCCCTCTTCCGCCGCGTCCAGGAGCTGCAGCAACGCCTGGAATTTTGGCGCAAGGGGGCCGACCGCTCCTATGTTTACTGGGTAGAGCGCCGCGGCCGCGGCTGCTTCCTGCAAGCCACTCCCATCGACGTATCGTCCATCCTGGAAGAAAAGCTGTTTGACTCACTCGATACCGTGATCCTCACCTCCGCTACGCTCGCGGTGGGCGAAACGTTCGAGTTCACCGAGCGCCGCCTGGGCATCCGCCACACCCGCTCTCTGGTGGTGCCCAGCCATTTCGAATACGCCAGGCAAGCCCTGCTCTACGTGCCCCAGCACTTGCCCGATCCGCGCTCTCCGGCGTTCCCGCGCGCAGCCGCCGATGAAATCACACGCATCCTGCGCCACAGCAGGGGCCGCGCGTTCGTGCTCTTCACCAGCTATCAGCAGATGCGCATGGTGTATGACCGCGTGTCGCTTGAAATCGACTATCCGACGCTGATGCAAGGCACCGGACCGCGCAATGCATTGCTCGATGAGTTCCGCGCCACACCGCATTGCGTGCTCTTCGCCACGTCATCGTTCTGGCAAGGCGTGGACGTGCAGGGCGATCAGCTGAGTTGCGTCATCATCGACAAACTGCCGTTCGCGGTCCCGAGCGATCCGGTGGTGGAAGCACGCATCGAGCGCATTCGCGAGGAAGGCGGCAATCCGTTCTACGATTACCAGATTCCGCAGGCCGCGCTGGCGCTCAAGCAGGGCTTCGGCCGTCTGATCCGCAGCAAGACCGACCGCGGCGTGCTCGTCTTGCTGGATAATCGTATTACGAAGCAGCGCTACGGCCAGGTGTTCTTCGACAGCTTGCCGCCCTATGCCTTCAGCACCGAGCTAAGCGCCGTGGAGAAATTTTTCGAGGTTTAGATTGAACAATGTTTGAAATTACCGTGGAACAGACCTTCGCCGCCGGTCACGCCTTGCGCAACTATCATGGCAAGTCCGAGGATGTGCATGGGCACAACTATCGCGTGCGCGTGACTGTGGAGGGCGCCGAGCTCGACTCTACCGGCTTGTTGGTTGATTTTCTGGAAGTGAATCGCCTGATCACCGGCGCGGTGGGTTATTTGGACCATCGCTTCATCAACGATCTTCCGCCGTTCGATGAGCTCAACCCTTCGGCCGAGAACATCGCCAAGTATTTTTACGACAAGATCAATGTGGGTCTGAAGAACGAGGTCCCGGTGCGCATCTCCGCGATCCAGGTTTGGGAAACGGACACCAGCTCAGCGATCTACCGCCCCTAGGAATTATCGCCCGAAATAATCGGCGTTGATCTTGGTGAAGTTCGACCATTTTTCCGGCAGATCGTCCAGCGCGAAAATCGCCGAAACCGGACATACCGGAACGCAAGCGCCGCAATCGATGCACTCCACCGGATCGATGTAGATCATGTTGTGCTCCGCAAAGTTGGGCGCGTCCTTCTTGGGGTGAATGCAATCCACCGGGCAAGCATCAATACAGGCCGTGTCCTTGGTGCCGATGCAAGGTTCTGCAATTACGTAAGCCATTGTCGCTCCAATAACATCGCGCACAACGCAGCGGGCCGCGATGGTTTACTTTTCTTGGTGAGCGTGTCCCGCGCTGTGCGCTCTCCAGGGCGCAGGTCGAAAATCGAGCCGCGCGTGGGGTAAGGATTATTATAGCTTGGCGCTGCGCTTTGCCGCGCGGAACGGGTCGAAAGGCCCGATTTCCGATCTAGATGGGCGAAATCCGGGGGCGGCGGGCCATGCTATGCTTCCCTTCAGATGGCCACTAAAGCGCAGATCACGGCCGAGCAGTACCTCGACATGACGTTCGAACACGATGCCGAGTACGTTCGCGGCGAGATTGTTGAGCGGAGCATGCCTGACAACTCCATTCACTCATTCAGTTCCTGATCCTGATGGAGATTGGGCGTCTGATCCGATCCCATCCGTCTGTTCCCTCGTCCGGAGCTCCGTCTGCGGTTGGGCCGAGGGTCTTCCGCATTCCGGATATCTCCGTCTTCGGCGGACAGCCCCCGCAAGAGAGCGTGCCCTCCTCGCCTCCATTACTCGTGATCGAAATCCTCTCTAAGGACGACCGCCACCACAACCTCATGCAGAAGCTGGAAGAATATCGCGTCTGGGGCGTTGCCAATATCTGGGTCGTGAATCCTCTGGCGAAGCGCCTGTCCTACTACACGGAATCGGGACTCCACTACGTCTCCTCGCTCGCGCTCTCCGATTATCCCTTCGAACTAACGCCGGCCGCTCTATTTTCCGATCTCTAGATAAAGGCCTCAAAAGCGAAAAGAGAACCTCGAAAACATGATTCCCAAAGTGCGCAAAGCAGTCTTCCCCGCCGCAGGACTGGGCACGCGATTTCTTCCCGCCACCAAAGCCCAACCCAAAGAGATGCTGCCTCTGGTGGACAAGCCGCTCATTCAGTACGGCGTTGAGGAATGCATTCATTCCGGAATTCAGAACATCATCATCGTCACCGGCCGCGGAAAGAGCGCGATTGAAGACCATTTCGACGTGGCCTTTGAGCTGGAGCACGCGCTCGAAGCCAAGAATAAGAAAGAACTGCTGAAAATAGTGCGCGATGTGTCCGATATGATCGATGTCTCCTACGTACGCCAGAAGGAGGCGCTTGGGCTGGGCCACGCTGTACTGCGCGCGAAGGAACTGGTGGGGAACGAGCCGTTCGCCGTGGTGCTTTCCGACGACGTTATCGATTCCGAGATCCCGTCGCGTTCGCCAGCTTCTGGACGTCTATGAGTTCTACGGCGCCTCCGTGGTGGCTCTGATGGAAGTGCCCGGCGACGCCATCTCGTCCTACGGCGCAGTGGACGCCGAACCGGTCTCGCATAATTCCGGTAAGGACCGGCTGTTCCGCATCCGCAACATGGTGGAGAAGCCCAAGCCATCCGAGGCCCCGTCCAATCTCGCGATCATCGGCCGCTATGTGCTCACGCCCGAAGTGTTCGAATCCATTGAAGCCATCGAGCCGGGAAGCGGCGGCGAGATCCAGCTCACCGACGCGCTGAAGCACCTGCTCCGCAACCGGCCCATTTACGGCTATCGTTTCGAAGGCACGCGCTATGACGCCGGCGATAAGCTGGGCTTCCTGAAAGCCACCGTGGAATTCGCATTGCATCGGCACGATCTGGGTGCTCCGTTCCGCGAGTATCTGAAGCAGCTCAAGCTGTGACCCGCGGCACACGCTTGGTATCCTCGTTGTAGATGCTCCGTAAGCTGATTCCTTTGGGTTTGCTGGCTGTGGCGGCCATGGCGACGCTCGTCACCGACGTCCAGACGGCAATGTCCCGCGGCAATTTTCCTTTGGCCGAAGCAATGCTCCAAAGCTACCGGACGCAGCGCGGCGTAACGCCGGAGTATCTGGAGGCGCTCTCGTGGCTCGCGCGTGGCGACCTGATCACGCGGCAGTTCGATAAAGCCGATGCCGTCGCGAAGGATGCGGAAAAACTCGCCCTGCAATCCCTCGCCACCCGGCCCCTGGATGCGGAGCCGCACTTGCCGCTGGCTTTGGGCGCAGCCATCGAAGTGGAAGCTCAGGTACTCACCGCGAATGGCGACCGCGCGGGCGCTCTGGCCCTGCTGCATAAAGATCTCCTGGCCTTCCACAACACGTCCATCCGGACGCGCATTCAGAAGAACATCAACCTGCTGACGCTGGAGGGCCGGGCCGCGCCGGCATTGGAAGAACGCGAGTTCCTGGGCGCCAAGCCGACTCCGCTGCTATCGCTCCGCGGCAAGCCTGTTCTGCTGTTCTTCTGGGCGCACTGGTGTCCGGACTGCAAACAGGAGGAACACATCCTGGCCCAGATCGCGAGCGAATATGGTCCCAAGGGTTTGGTGATGATCGCGCCTACGCAGCGTTATGGCTACGTCGCGAACGGGGATGAGGCTGGCCCCGCCGACGAGCTCAAGTACATCGAGCAGATCCGCCATCAATATTACGCCGACCTGCTCAGCGTACCCGCGCCGGTGAGCGAAGCCAACTTCCGCAACTACGGCGCCAGCACCACGCCGACTCTGGTCTTGATCGACCGCCGTGGCATCGTGCGCGTTTATCATCCGGGCGCGATGACCCTCGACGAATTGCGCGCGGCGTTGAATAAAGTGGGCTAGCTGAAAAGTCGCTGGGTGTTACCAGTGGTGAATCAACTCGGGGAACACTGCGGAACCTGGCAGGCAATAAAAAAGGCCCCGATCTCTCGGGGCCGTTTGCATGAACCTAAACTACTGCGAGCCCTCTCGGGGCGCCAAGGCTTACTTCTTTTTCTTGGCGGGCGCTTTCTTAGCGGCCTTCTTCGCAGCCTTCTTAGTTGCGTTCTTCATCGATTGATTCTCCCTAACATCAGATTTGCGATCTTAGATCGCAGTGTGATTCATATATAAGGTTCTTTGAGGCGAAAGTCAAGAAAAAAATGCAGATCGGGCCTCGCGCGCCGGAGCTCCGCGCCCCCTCTCCATCGCAAAACCATTTCCTCCATGAATTGTTCTTCACCGATCTTCATCCGGCCACGCCACAAACGTGCCATTTTGTTCTTGCCCGCGCCGCGTGGAGCGCGCTACGATCGGACCAAGTGGCCTCAAGCCGATCACTCGGGAGCTGCGCCGCTCTGACGCTGGCAAGTGTGGCGCTCGCCGGTTGCGCCGCGCTGAGCGCCTGTTCCAGGAAGCATCACGTCGTTGCCCTACCTGCCGCGCCGCAAATTCGCTCGGGCGAAACCGGGCTCGCAAGCTGGTACGGGCATCCTTATCACGGCCGCCCCGCGGCTAACGGCGAAATCTACGATATGGAAAAGCTCACCGCCGCGCATCGCACCCTGCCTTTCGGAACCTGGGTGCGCGTGGTCAATCTGACCAACGACAAAACCGTGGACGTTCGCATCACAGACCGCGGACCCTTCGTCGAAAACCGCATCATCGATCTCTCGCATGCCGCCGCCGTTGCCATCGCACTCATCGGACCCGGCGTGGCGCGCGTCCGCCTGGATATCCTTTCCATTCCCACCCCCGCCTCCGGCGAAAACTGGTACGCCGTGCAAGCCGGCGCGTTCCTCGATCCCGATCGTGCCGAGCGCCTGCGCGCATCGCTCGAGCGCGACTTCGGTCCAGCGCACCTGGTTCAGCGTGCCGACAGTCCGACGCTTTGGCGGGTTCTGGTGGGACGCGTTCCGTCCGAAGAAGCGGCCACCGCGCTGGCCGAACGGGTCCGCGGCCAAACCGGCACCGCCTTTGTGGTACGTCTCGACGCCCGCCTCGATCCCGCCGCACGCCCCGCCGAGGCAACCCGTGATGCACCTTAAGGGTAAGTACTAAGACGGTCCCCCCAAATGAGGTGACGCCCTCACCCCAAATGATCTCCCGAATCAATACCGTGGGGTGTTGTCGAAATCCTAAAGTCCCCTTAGAGTTTATGAAGGACTCAGGCACTATCTTCTCTGACAACTCAGACCCGGAACTCATGAATGCTAGCGCAAGCTGAAGAATCCGCTCCCTTACTGGTCGGCCAGTCGCCGCGCATCCGAAATGTCTTACGGATGGTGGACAAGCTCGGACATTGCCGTTGGCCCGTCCTGCTGCTCGGCGAAACTGGTACTGGCAAGGAAGTGGTGGCGCGCTCCATACATAAGGTTCAGCCCGTAGGGCCGTTCGTCACCATCGATTGTTCCTCCCTGGTCGGCCCGCTCATGGAGAGCGAGTTGTTCGGCCACGTGAAAGGCGCGTTCACAGGCGCTGTAACCCCCAAGACCGGCCTCATCGAAGTGGCCAATGGCGGCACGGCCTTTTTCGACGAGATCGGCGAGCTTCCTCTAGACCTGCAGGCCAAGCTGCTGCGCGTCTTGCAGGAAAAGGAGTTCCGCCCGGTAGGTTCGCTCACGCATCGCCGCTCGGACTTCCGCGTCATCGCCGCTACTAACCGTGACTTGGCCAAGGAAGTGGAAAAGGGTGCGTTCCGCCGCGATCTGTTCTACCGGCTGAACGTCGTGAATCTCAGACTGGCCCCACTGCGCGACCGCAAGGAAGATATCCCGTCCCTGATTGCGCACTTCCTGGCGCGCCACGCCAGAGGCCACATCCTGACGCAGGAAACGCTGGAAGCGATGCTATCGTACGATTGGCCCGGTAACGTTCGCGAGCTCGAAAATTGCATCCAGCACATGGTCGCCATCAACACCGGTCCGCTGCTGCATGCCGCTGAGCTGCCTTCCATGCTGCAGAATCACCTGCTCGCCAAGAAGGCTCAGTCCCTCTCGGTGGCCGTCGGATTTCAGCCTATGCCCAAGCCGCCCGGGGAAGCCGGCTCTCACGAGCACCGCGGCGCGCCGGAAGGCGCTTATCGGCCTATCATTCCTCTCATGCAGATGGAGAAGCAGGCAATCATAGAGGCACTGGCGTATACCAAGGGCGATCGCGCTATAGCCGCCAATCTGCTGGGCATTGGGCGCACCACCCTCTACCGCAAACTCAAGGAGTACCAACTCGCGGTCTAAACCGAGTGATACGAAACTGGTCCTCAGGTCACTACTTAGAGTGCCGGACTCGAAGACGCTCAGGCTCTTGGTGGTGGAGGACTCGGTCGAAGACGAGCAGCTGCTGTGCGAAGCCTTGCTCGAGATCGAAGAGAATCGCCAATGGTGCAACTGGCGCACCTCCAGCATCGTACCGGTGGATCGGCTGGCCGATGCGCTGGAGTGCCTGCGGAGCGACTCATTCGACGCTGTGCTCCTCAATCTGAGCCTGCCGGATAGCCCCACCCTGCTCAATTCGTTCTTGCATGTAAGCGCTGGCGCCGGGGCTACCCCCATCCTCATTCTGGCCGACGAGCCGGATGAGACGCTCGCCAATCGATTGCTACGCGAGGGCGCTCAGGATGTTGTGGTGAAGAGCGAACTGGAATGCGCCCCGTTTGCGCGCGCCATCCGTTTCGCCATCGAGCGGCAGCGCAGGGTGAGCGCCGCCCAAGTGTCTGCGATCGTCGATCCACTCACTGGCGTTCTCACGCGCGCAGCCTTCCTCAAGGTAGCAGCCTGTTATGGCCCGCTCGAATCGCTTGCACTGGTGGAAGTGGCAGCGGACCGGGAGACCCTGGACCCTGTTCTGATCGAGATGGCCGAGGAGCTGCGCAACGTCTTCAAAAAACCAGCCATCGTCGGACGTTGGGATTCTTGCCGGTTCTGCGTACTCGCAGGGGAATCCGCATTGCGCCGCGCCGCGCCCCAGCTCTCAGCGCGGGCCCGGCAATTTTCGATCACCAGCATCGAACGGGTGCTTTTAGGTGACAAGGCGCTCTCAGCAGCTTGTCTCTAAGCTGACGTTTTTGAGCAAGGGAAAAGTGTTGTGGTGAGCTCACTTGTACTTGATATCCGTGGCAGATTCGAAATGCCGGTGATTCCGGTACTCGACGACGGTTCTTGTACGCACTCCAGTCTTTTGCGTCCAGATGAATTCCGCGGACACAGGCAACCAATGAGAAGCATCTCCGATTTTGACGTTGTCCCAGGTCATCACCTGATGCCTTGATACAAAGCGGAAGTTCTTAGGAAATCCGGAGGCCTCCTCTTCAAACTGGAGCACGTCCCCACTGGAGCCGTCGATGAGAACCCGTCCCGTCCGAGCCGCGTTGTAGGCAAAGCCCCCATACAGGTTTCCAAAACAGCCATTGGCTGGCGAATCGAACTGGTATCCCAGTACGGCCTTGCCGCGCAGTTCGTCGTTACCGGCAAATCTCAGTGTAGTGGGGCAGTGCGGATCGAATAGCGGTTTCAGTGCGGCGGCGAATCCGGTGGCGGGAAGGCCCGGTGTGAATCCGCGTATCCGGGTGATCAAGCCGATCCCGTGCCACGGCTCTCCGTTCCGGCGAAAATCCCGCCGGCTGATCTGATTTCCGTTCACCGTGATTTCGTCTTCGATAATTACGGAATCCTGTTCCCATTTGCGAGAGCCCTCACGGTCGCCGTAAAACGTAATCACCTCGTCCGCCACGAAGTTCGGCATATGCTCGGCGCGCTCCAGGTTCACTTGCCTCGCATGTTCCAGGATCGCGTCCTCGGCTAGAAGGGGAACGCAAACGGCGACGAATGGCAACAACCGGCCAACCACTCGGAAATTATGACCGAACTGCTTAACAGCTGCAAGGCCAGTTCCCCATTCGCGCGAAAACCGCTATGCTGGCTGATTGAAAATCGCTCTCGACGCCACCTACAGCCTGGGACGAAATCTCTCGGGCGTCGGAGTGTACTCGCGTGAAATCTTGTTCGGCCTGGCGCGTGCCCATCGGGAAGGTCGTTACCTGTTCTGCTATCGGCCGCATCGCTTCCTGCGCTCTTTCTCCGATCGTCTTCCCGGCAACGCCGCCCGCCGCTTGCTGCGGGAAAATCGCGCACCATCCGCCGATCTGTTTCATGGATTGAACCAGCGCCTCGGCGTCGCTCGTCACCGCCGCACCGTCTCCACCTTTCATGATCTCTTCGTCATCTCCGGCGACTACTCCACTCCCGAATTCCGGGCGCGCTTCACCGCGCAGGCCCGCGCCGCGGCCGAGCGTTCCGACCTGATCATCGCCGTCTCCGCATTCACCGCGCGCCAGGTGGAACAACTGCTGCGACGTGGAACCATCCAGAATCCGCGTGATCCCTCACGGCGCTCGTCCCGCGCTACCTCAGAGCCGGACCCGTCCGCGCGGGAGACGATCATCTTGAGCGTGGGCGCCATCCAGCGCCGCAAGAATATCGTGCGTCTCATTGAGGCCTTCGAGCAACTCGGCGCCCGAGTGGAAGCTGGTCCTGGCCGGATCCTTCGGATTTGATTCCGAAGAAGCGCTCCAGCGCATCGAACGCAGTCCGCGCAAGCAGGATATCCAAGTGCTGGGTTACGTCTCCGATTCCGAGCTCGAAGACCTGTACCAGCGCGCTTCCATCCTGGCGTTCCCTTCGCTCGATGAAGGCTTCGGGATGCCGATACTGGATGCCATGGCGCGCGGTGTGCCGGTGCTCACTTCCAATGTCTCCGCGATGCCTGAAGTTGCGGGCGATGCTGCCCTCCTGGTTGACCCCGTGGATGTGGACGCGATCGCGGATGGGCTCCGCCGGCTGTCCTCAGACTCGGAACTGCGAGACACACTGATACGACGGGGCCTCGCGCGCGCAAAGGAATTTACCTGGGAGAAATCAGTTGAATCTACCTGGCAGAGTCTACCAGGAGCTAATGGCAAACAGCTAGAGACTAGCTTTTCTCTTCGTCAATTGCAATCTTCAAAGCTTTTAGGAATTTTTGGTCCTGCGATGTCAGCTTGATCTTGCCGGTGGATTCAAACTTGCGCTTGGGCGGGGCGGCTTCGGATTCTACTGCTTCACCTTCCGCCGACTCAGATTCGTACTCGCCGTTTTCCTCGCGTTTATTGAATCCGATAGTTGCTTCGAGAACCAGGAAGACATCGTATCCGGCTCGCTTGATCTCCCCGATGGCGGCAGCAATGCGATCGGAGTCGGAAAGCGATTCATTGATCGCGTTGCCCAGCTCTTGCATCAACTCTTTGAGTTTTTCTTCCACGCATTGCCCCTTTCTTTGCAGCGGGCTCCCTCTTAGAATAACACTCTACCTTCTTGATGTTGCCGAGGCAAGGACAGTTTCAAACAAAAGGTAAGTGCGGCTGCTTCCCGGTTTCGCTCTCCTATTTCTATATCGGCCCGATCCGGTCTCTCAGTAGCAAGGCTTGTCTCTTGGCCACTTCGCTACACTAATACTAGAAGGTTGCTGGAAGAAACCCAGCAGACTGAAGTCCGCCCTACGCGGTACACCTATGTTGTTGATGGCCCGTGTAGGGTAGGTGCCCACACCTGCTGTTCGCGAACCGGAAAAGGGCTTTTTCAGCAACCTGATAGCCTATGTTTTCAATAGCAAAGAAGTTTCTCGGTCATGTGATTCCAGAAGTGATCCGCCCGATCCATATTCTCTGGAATCAAGTGATTGGCTTCGTTTTCATCGTGTTGGCGGTTTCCGTGTTCGGCATCTTCCGGATTGTACGCGGCAAAGAGACCCCTTCCTTTGCAGATTGTCGGCTCCCTCTTTGTCCTCTTAATAGCGTGGTTCGGGATTTCGTCCTTTCTGGAAAGCTCGCAAGATCTCTAAGTCATGACCACCCCCGCTGAACTACCCGGCCAGTACCCCTTCACCCGCGGGATCTATCCGGACATGTACCGCAGCCGCCTGTGGACCATGCGCCAATACGCGGGCTTCGGAACCGCGGAAGAAAGCAACCGCCGCTACCGTTATCTGCTGTCGCAAGGCATCACCGGGCTTTCGGTCGCGTTCGATCTTGCCGACCCAGATGGGCATGGATTCCGATCATCCCCTCGCGGCCGGTGAAGTGGGACGCGTGGGCGTCGCCATCTGCTCGCTGGCCGACATGCAGCGGCTCTTTGAAGGGATCCAGCTCGCCGGCATCACCACCTCGATGACCATCAATTCCACGGCGGCCATTCTGCTGTGCTTCTACGTCCTGGTCGCGCGCAGCCAGGGCGCCGATCTCGCCAAAATCTCCGGCACCATCCAGAACGACATCCTGAAAGAATACATCGCGCGCGGCACCTATATCTATCCTCCGCGCCCGGCCATGCGGATCATCACCGACCTGTTCGCCTGGGCCGCCCGCGAACTCCCCGAATGGAACACCATCTCCATCAGCGGCTATCACATTCGCGAAGCGGGATCCACCGCGATTCAGGAAGTCGCCTTCACTCTCGCCAACGCCATCGCCTACATCAGCGCGGCCATCGACGCCGGCCTGGATGTGGATTCATTCGCTCCGCGTCTTTCGTTTTTCTTCAACTCGCACAGCAATTTCCTGGAAGAGATCGCCAAGTTCCGGGCCGCGCGCCGTCTTTACGCCAAAATCATGCGCGACCGCTTCGGCGCCCGCAATCCCCGCTCCATGATGCTGCGCTTTCACGTTCAGACCGCCGGCTCTTCGCTCACCGCCCAGCAGCCCGACGTCAACGTAGTGCGCGTCTCGATGCAGGCGCTTGGCGGCGGTGCTGGGCGGCGCGCAATCCCTGCACACCAACGCCAAGGACGAAGCGCTCGGCCTTCCCACCGAAGAATCCGCGCGTCTGGCTCTGCGCACCCAGCAGATCATCGCGCACGAAACCGGCGTCACCAGCACGGCCGATCCCTTCGGCGGCAGTTATCTACATCGAACAGCTCACCGACGAAATCGAGCGCGGCGCCGAAGAATACATCGAGCGTATCGACGCCATGGGCGGCACGCTGGCCGCCATCGAAAACGGGTTTCGTCCAGAACGAAATTCAGAACGCTGCCTATGCCTATCAGCAGACCGTGGAGCGCGGCGAGGCCGTCGTCGTGGGCGTGAACAAATTCCAGCAGGACACGAGCGACCCGCCTGCCACCTTCCGTCTCGATCCCGAGCTCGAAAAACAGCAGATCGCGCGCCTTCGCGATTTGCGCGCTTCCCGCGATGCCCGCGCCGTGGACACCAGCCTAAGCGCGCTCGAAAGCGCCGCTCGCTCCACTGACAATCTGATGCCGCACATCATGGCTTGCGCCGAGGCCTACGCTACGGTCGGCGAAATTTCCGACCGCTCTGCGCTCGGTTTTCGGCGAATACCACGAGGCTTAGCCGCGGCCAGAGCGCTCTTCCACGCCCCTAGCAGCAAGTCCCGCATCGCATCCGGATTCGCCCGCGCCAGGTTTACCAGGATGTATGGGTACTCCAGATAATGATCGGTGATGAAATACGTTTCTGGATCGGCCGCGATCAGCTCCGCCCGGTCCTCGATGCTCATCCGCACCACCAGCGCGCCGATATCGTCCCGCAACCGTGCGATCAACGTTCCGCCCGCCTTGAACGCCGGTGTGCCATAAGACGTCGCCTCCTCGACGCCCTCCAGCGTCATCGCAATTCTGCGAACAGCCTCAAAGGTCATAGACAATTCTACCTGCGCATAGCGTGCCTGGACGCCAATCCCTCATCCGCAATCCCTGTTAAACTTCAGGCATGGAGCGCAAGATCTTCTGGCTTATCTTCGCCATCCTGGGCCTGGTGGCTGACTACTTTCTTCCGCTCTGGTGGGCCCTGGGCGCCACCATTCCCATCGGCATCCTGAGCTGGTGGGTGGCCTATCGCGTGATCGCCGAGTGGTTCTAAAACGTGCGTTAATAGAATCGTGAGCAGCTATTCTCTCGCCTTACTTCTGATCTTCGGCCTGGGCCATCACGCGCGCGATCCGGTAGACGCGGCGAAAGCCGTCAAACTCACCAGCCGCCTTCCTTGCGACGGCAATGGAGCGCCCGAAGATCTGCTGCGTGTGAAGGCGTCATTCTCACCGGGCGGAGCGGAACGCGAGTTTATCCTCAACCGTTTTGAGACCGACCAGTGTTCAGTGGAAACGATGTTTCAGTGCTGGCACAAACCAAGAGCTGGATGGCGCGACGCTTGGTCTGTTACCAATAGCACGCCGTCTAGCCATGCCTTAGTGCCCTTGGGTTCCTGCGATGAGTGGGGATCGAGCGCGCCTGCGCAATATGTTCTGAGCGGCTGGACGCAGGAAGGCACTGAATCGAAGCCCATGTGGAAGCAATTGCCAGTGAAACAAGTCTCCACGCTGCCTGAGGTCTACGAGTTCGCCGATCCAAACGGCGGAACGGCGCGCTTGGAAATAACGCGCTGATCACAACAACCTCTCACAACCAACCTTTGGCCCGCGCGATTCGCGCCGCCTCCACGCGATTGTTAGCGCCCAGCTTGCTCATGGCCTCCGACAGGTAATTCCGCACCGTTCCCTCCGACAGCCCCAGCTTCTCCGCGATATCGACACCCGCGACGCCCTCACCCGCCAGGCGAACCACTTGCCGTTCGCGATCGGTAAGCGGATCGGGTTCGCCCCAAGCCTCCGTCACTAACTCTGGATCGATGACGCGCAGGCCCTGATGGACGCGCCGGACGGCGTCCGCCAGCTCCTTGGCCGGCTTGTCCTTCAACAAATATCCCGACGCTCCCGCATCCAACGCGCGTCGCAGATAGCCGGCGCGCGCAAAGGTGGTAAGGATGATGGTCCGCGTTGTGGAGCGCTGCCGCTTCAATTCCGCCGCTACGTCCAGTCCGCTGATTTCCGGCATTTCTATGTCGGTGATCAGAACGTCCGGCTTCTGGCTGGCCACCGCATCCAGGGCTTCCTTGCCATTGTGCGCCTGGCCAACCACCACGATATCGTCCTCGATTCCAAGCAGTGCGGCCAGCGCTCCCAGCACCATTCCTTGATCTTCCGCCAATACTACCCGGATCGGATTCACGCGAGCCCCTTCCGATTCCCGGCTTCGAGCGGCAGCAGGATAGTCAATCGCGTTCCGGCGCTCGTTTCACGCGCGAGAGTTCCGCCTAACGCTTCCACGCGCTCGCGCATCCCGCGCACACCGTTGCCCTCAGTCTGTTTGCCTCCGCGTCCGTCATCCTGGATCTCGAGCTTGCAATGGCCATCCACTTGTTCCAAACTAACGTGGCATCGCCCGGCGCGGGCATGCCGCACCACATTGGTTACTGACTCCCGCACCGCCAGCGCCAGCACCGTTTCCTGGGCCGGCGAAAGCGGCACCGGAGCCCTCTGGCATTCCGCGGCCACACCCGCTGTCTTCAGAGTGGAAACCGCCCGAACGAATTCTTCCTCCAACCCTCCGGCGCGATAACCGCCGATGGCATTGCGCACCTCCGCCAGCGCCTCGCGCGAGATCTTCTCCACATCGCGGATTTCATTCTCCGCCCGTTGAGGATCAAGCCCGATCAGCTTCCCTGCCAGTTCCGACTTCAAAATCACAACCGACAGCGTGTGTCCCAGCACGTCGTGCAAATCCCGCGCAATCCGCTCCCGCTCCGCCACTGTGGCCAGGTGCGCAATCTCGTCTCGTGCCATCCTCAACTGGTGGTTGGCCTGGTCGCGTTGGGCGAAATGAATGTTGACGGACCCGATGGCAACCGGAAGCACCGTGCCGAAGAGCCAGAAATTGGGACCGAGATGGAACAGCAGAGTTTCTAGAACGACGATAGCCACCAGCGCACCGATCGCCTTAAATGCAAACCAGGTGTCGCCGATGAAGGCCACGGACGCAGCTGCGTAGATAAAGAACACCGCCGCGCCGGCATTGAAGGGCGCGAATCCGATGCCCAGCAGAGTTATCGCCGCGATGACCCATAGAGCGGCTGGCGCCCTTTGAACCAGTACGCCGTGAAATAGAGGACCAGGAAAGCGACGGAGCCCAGCACAGTCGCCAGCCACTCCTTCCAATTGGTCCAATCCACGCTCGGCTGGATGAAAAAGAACCCCAGGTAGACGAGCCACACATAAGGCGTCCAACCGAGCTCTTTGTTTTGGGGTAGCAGGCGCATGATGGCCTTACTTGGTCGACGAAAACTTATCCTTGCACAGAATGGCAATCGCGGTGGCCCACAGCGAGTAACCGCAGATTCCGTAGGCGGCAAGATTGCGAACGTTCCCCGCCGGGATAGCGAACGAAGCCAACACGCCGATGGACATCACCGCTCCGGTCCAGTTGTAAATCGGAGCCTTGAAGATTTTCGCCAGAGGCACGAAGTGTATTCCTACAACCAGGCCGACAAATTGAGGCACCAGGCCGCCATAACCGATGTTGCTCAGCACGTTCACGCCGATAATACATGCCACCCATTCGAGGGTCACGATAGTCCAATATGCCTTGGACACTGACGCCCAATTCTCGGCTTTCGACGAATAGCCCTGGCGGCTATACGAATAAAGCTTGGCCGCGGGCCAAGCGATGAAAATTGTCGAAAGAGAGCGCCACTGATGGTGAGCCAGACCGGTGTCGCCATCGCGCCAAAATAAACCGCTTCGAACATCCATATGGCGCCGAATACGCCGCAAATCAGAGCGCCGATCGCTCGGCCTTGAAGTGGGGCTGCGCCACTAGAGACGTTGGGGACAGCAATTGTGTTTTCCATGGTCCTATCTTGGGCGTGAGAGCCCTGGCGCGGTAGTGAAGTTCGTCAGCTACCGGATGTGACAAGTGTCATCTACGCGCGAGTAGAGTCTCGACTTCCGCCCGGGATGGCGCCGAGGTCTGCGCACCCGCGCGAGTCACTGAAATCGCCGCCGCCGCACTTGCGAATCGCAGGGCATCCTACCATTGCCGCACCTTCCCCCAGCGCCACCGCGAGCGCCGCGTTAAAAGTATCGCCGGCCGCCGTGGAATCGACCGCTCTCACCGGGAATGCTGGCGTGACGAATGTTCCGTCGGCGCCGCAGTAAACGCAACCCTGGTCACCCAACTTCACTACTACGGATCGTACGCCGAGCTCCCTGATTTTATTTCCCAGAGCGACAGCGTCGCTAGGGCTTACCCGCTTGGGGGCACACCCGCCAGCACACAAGCCTCGGTCTCATTCGGCGTCGCGATGTCCACCAGTTCCAGGATCTCCTTCGGCAGGGCACGCGCAGGCGCCGGATCCAGGATGCGCGTGGCGCCGATACTGACCGCGCTTCCCGCAAGGCCCTCCGCCACCGTCTCAATCGGGATCTCCAGTTGCAAAACACACAGCGCGCGCCGTCCAGCGCCCATCGCTGGATACCAGTCTGCCGCCGAAGAGCCCGTCGTTCGCCCCAGGCGCCACGGTGATCGAGTTTTGTCCTGCATCATCCACGTGGATGCATGCCACACCCGTCGCTATAGCGTCCATTTCCAGCACCCCGCGAACGTCGACGCCCACGTCCGCCAGATTGGCCTTGAGCGCAGTCCCGAATGAATCGGCCCCCACGCGTCCAATCATTCTCACCGCCGTTCCGCTCGCCGCGAGTTTCGCCGCGGCGTAAGCCTGGTTCGCGCCCTTGCCTCCAGGGATTGTGCGGAAATTGCGGCCGCGGATGGTTTCTCCCGGCAGTGGGAGACGGTCGACGCTGAACACAAAGTCCATATTCAAGCTGCCGATAACCACGATTGAAGAGTTTGTCCCAGGTGACGTGGGCATAGTACGCTACAGACTCGCCGTCCCGATCAAGATCAGGCCAATCACGTAACCCGCGAACATCAATGCGACGAACGTCCAGGTGCTCTTCGCCGCTCCCCTGAATTCGCGCCAGATGAACGCGCCCCAGATGGCCGCAACCAGCGTGGCGCCCTGGCCCAGAGCGTAGGAAATCGCCGGACCCGCCACTCCCGAGGCGATGACGTTCATCCCCAGTGCCAGCATCCAGATGCAGCCGCCCAGAAATCCCAGCGAATGCAGCCGCGGGCTTCCGCGAAAATAATCGGCGTACGTGAACTTGCCCGCGCGCATGAAAATCGTGTTCACCACTACGTTGCTCGCGAGCAGGCCCACCGCAAACAATACCATCGCGGTGTACGGTGTGAGCAGGCCCGGCTGAATTGCGCGCGCGTTGAAATCCGGCGACACGGCGGCCAGCAGTTGCGGGTAGAAGAAACCCATCAGACATCCGGCCACTGCCGAGAAAACGAGCCCCTTGATTGGCTTGGTCTTCGCGGCCTGTCCGAGCCCGCGATGCGCCACAGCGGACATCACCATGGCAAAAACGATCAGCACCACCCCGCTAGTCAGCAGCCCAGCGTTACCCTGCGGCGCGAGCACGTAGCTTTTCACCGTTCCGATGACCAGGGCGAGGCCGACGCCCACCGGAAATGCGACCGCCATGCCTGCCGCGTCGATACCCACCACCAGCAGAATGTTCGAGATGTTGAAGAGGACGCCGCTCGAGACCGCGGTCCACATCGCGCTGCTCGACCCGCCGCGCAGGTTATCGAGAAACGGCATTCCAGACGAGCCTGCGCTACCCAGTGTGAAAGCGAACAGCACGGAGAACGCGAAGACGCCGATCGCGTAATCCCAGTAGAAAAGCTCAAACGGCCACTTGTCTTTGCCCGCCAATTTTTGGGTGTTGGCCCACGAACCCCAACCCAGCATCGTAACGATGCAAAACAGGACAGCGACCCCGAGATCGTGAACGATAAACACGCGAGCGTTAGTATACCAGTGCGCCCGTCCGCTCTCAGCCGAAGCTGTGACACGTGTATTGTGGCGCACGCACTCGTTCGTGCGTGCCGCGTTCACACTCTTGTGAACGATTTCTGTGTTGGCACGATTGCCAACACGGCACGCACGAGTGCGCGCGCCACCCCATGCTTGCACCGATAAGATGACTGTGGGCTAGCAATTCCAGAACCCGTTGTGATTGGCCCTCCAGCCGAGTCGCCCGGGGCTTACGAACGGATTACGGGCAGAATCCCGAATCGACAAACCGCCTGGACCTGTATACAATCAGGTGAGTCACGCTCTAATACCCGCTCGGCCCTACCCCCGAGCCTCAAAACTAGGAAGGTTTATGCAACGAATCCTCCGAATGGCCAGCCCTGTCTGGCTGTTCCCCGCGCTACTCGCGTTCGGCCACGCCCCGGCTTCGGGCCAGGTGAACCTGGCCGGCGTCTGGAACAATCTGCAGATTCTCCACGAAGATGAGCCTGAGCGCCTGCCTGGCCCCGAACTCGGCGACTACCTGGGTGTTCCCATCAACGCCGCCGCCCGCTACCGCGCCGATGCCTGGGACGCATCGCTCATCACCCTCCCCGAATACCAGTGCCGCGTCCACCCCTCCGATTATTCGCCCAGTTTCGCCAGCATTCGCATGTGGGACGAATACGATAAGGACAGCCAGCAGCTCATCGCCATCCACATTCATCACTTCGCCTGGAACACCGAACGCACCATCTGGATGGATGGCCGTCCGCATCCGCCCGAGTATGCGCTGCATACCGCCATGGGTTTTTCCACTGGCAAATGGGAGGGCGATGTTCTGTCCGTCTACACCACGCATTTGAAAGAAGGCTGGATCCGCCGTAACGGATTGCCTCGCAGCGACCGCGCTACCTTCACCGAACATTTCATCCGCCACGGCGAAAACCTCACGCTCATGACCGTGATCCGCGATCCCGCTTATCTCACCGAGCCCATGATTCGAACCCGTGACTACGTTTATGAAATCGGCGGCCAGATCGCACCCTATCCTTGTGAGAGCGTGGAAGAGGTGATCCGGCCGAAGGGCAAAATCCCGCATCATCTGCCCGGCACCAACAAGTTTCTGGATGAGTTTCCAGCCAGGCATGGCATTCCGCCTGAAGCCGCGCGCGGAGGCGCCGACACCTTGTATCCGGAATATCAGGACAAAATTCGCGGCAAGGTTGCCGCTGCAAAGGCGGACGCGAAGTGAATCGTCGAAGCCTCTTGTTATTAATCGCAGCCGCCGGTCTGGCGTGCGCCCAGGACTCTGAAGTCCATGTCTGGCCCGTGCAAGCCAACATCTATATGATCGTCGGTGCGGGCGGTAACATCACCGTGCAAACCGGAAAAGATGGCGTGCTGGTGGTGGATACCGGATTGGCGCCCATGGCCGACAAGACCTTGGCAGCCATCAAATCGATTTCCGATGGCCCCATCCGATACATCATCAACACGCATTACCATGCCGATCACACCGGCGGGAACGAGAAGATTCGCCTGGCCGGAAGCACTATCGTGGGCGCCAATGTCACCGGTGATATTAAAGACGCTGGCGTGGGCGCTGCCATCCTGTCCCACATAAACGTTTTGAACCGCATGAGCGCGCCCACCGGCAAAGAACCTCCTTCCCCCGACGGCGGTTGGCCCACCAGCACGTTTCTGAGCGATCAAAAGAAGCTGTACTTCAACGGCGAGGGCATCGACATTCTGCATCAGCCCGCGGCCCATACCGACGGTGACAGCATCGTGTTCTTTCGCCGTTCCGATGTCATCAGTACCGGCGATATCTTCACTACCACGAATTATCCGATCATCGATCTGGCCGGAGGCGGCAGCATTCAAGGCACCATCGATGCGCTGCAGAAGATCGTCGACATGATCATCCCCGTGTACGGCCAGGAAGGCGGGACCATGGTGATCCCGGGACATGGGCGCTTATGCGATTTCGGCGACGTGCTGAATTTTCGCGAGATGACCATCATCATTCGCGATCGCGTTCAGGACATGATCAAGCGGGGCATGACGCTCGAGCAGGTGAAGGCAGCGCGGCCGACGCAGGATTACGATCCCCTATATGGATCCAGCACCGGCTTCTGGACCACCGACAAGTTCGTCGAGGCCGTTTACAAGAGTTTGAAGGGCGAAAAATGAAATTCCAAGTATTGGCTATTCTGGCCGCTGCACCTGCTCTCTTCGCGCAATTCCCCGGTGGACCGCCTCCTGGCCCGCCCAAGCCGGCCAAAGCCATGGCGCCCATCGATCTTACCGGCTACTGGGTTTCCATCGTCAGCGAAGACTGGCGCTTCCGCATGATCGCTGCGCCCAAGGGCGATTTCGCTGGTGTTCCATTGAACCAAGCAGGTCAGAAGGTCGCTAAGGAATGGGACCCGGCCAAGGACGACGCAGCCGGCAATCAGTGCAAGGCTTACGGCGCGGCTGGCCTGATGCGCATACCGACGCGCCTGCATATCACCTGGCAGGACGACAACACGCTCAAGATCGAAACTGACGCCGGAACACAGACGCGCCTGCTGCGCTTCGGTTCAGCGCAAGCGCCCAGCGGCCCTCCGACCTTGCAGGGCTTCTCAGCGGCGCAATGGCATGGATCCATCGGCGGTGTCGGATACTTCGGAGCGAATTTCGATCCTGCCAGGGGCGGCTCACTCGAAGTGAACACCAGCCATCTGGCGCCGGGCTATCTGCGCCGCAACGGAGTTCCGTATAGCGACAAGACCACGGTTCAGGAATTTTACGATGTGATCAAAGAGCAGGACGGAGACTGGATTGTGGTGAAGACCATCGTCAGCGATCCGACTTATTTATTCCGCACCATGATCACCAGCACGCACTTCCGCAAACAGCCCGACGCCACGGGCTGGAAGCCTTCGGCCTGTTACGATCGGTAGCTGGCTCGTTCCAGGCGGTCGCGAATCGCGGACCACTCCTCGGTGCGCGGTGGCTGCTCGATGGCGATCCAGTCCCAACCTTGCGCGTCGGCTGTATGCAGCCGCTCATAAAGCACTGCCGCGTATTCGTGGGGATTGTCCGGCATCGCAAGGAGGATTCCGCGGCCAGCGACCGGAAGCTGTCCCGGCGCGACCAAAACGAGCGGCGTCTTCGGGCTGTAATGCCGGGCGTGCAGGCCTGGCGAAGCGTGCGCGTCTTCTGTCGGCGTTCCGGCCGGCGTTCTCAGTAGTTCCACCGGCCCAATGAGCATTTCGATCTCGGCTCTCGTTACCATCCCCGGTCTCAACAATACGGCGCGTGATCCAGCCAGCGAAAGCACAGTGGATTCGATTCCCACCGTTGTCCGGCCGCCATCCAGCAGCATGGCGACACGATCGCCCAAACCATCGCGCACGTGTTGTGCCGTGGTCGGTGAAAGCTCGGTGAAGGGATTGGCGCTCGGCGCGGCGATCGGGACACCAGCCTCTTGAATGAGCGCCAGTGCAATGGAATTCGCGGGCATTCGAACACCCACCGTGTCCAATCCCGCGGTCAACCGATCGGGAACGTGTGGCTGCTTCGGCAATACCAGGGTCAGCGGACCGGGCCAAAACTTCGCCGCAAGTTTTTCCGCGCGCTCCGGCCACTCGCGCACCAGCCCGCGCGCCATCTCGACCGAACTCACATGGACAATCAGTGGGCTGGTGGCCGGCCGGCCCTTCGCGGCGTAAATTTTTTCGATGGCTGCGGCGTCGAGCGCGTTGGCGCCGAGCCCATAGACAGTCTCGGTGGGAAACGCGACCAATTCGCCGTTTCGAATGAGTTCGGCGGCCTGGCTGATCCCAGTTGCGTTACTCGGGCAAATCTTCTTTTCCATCGCCCGCAATCTTTCCGGTGTGCTTGAAAACCAGGAATGCGTGCATCAATCGATCCAGGTCGCCATCCAGCACGCGATCCACATCGCCGATTGAAAGCTTGGTGCGATGGTCCTTCACCATCCGATAAGGAGCCAGGACGTAGCTGCGGATCTGGCTGCCGAAATTGATTTCGAGCTTCGAATCCTCGATCTTCTTATCCGCGACCCGCTTCTTCTCGAGCTCGTATTCGTAGAGCCGCGCGCGCATCTGCTTCAGCGCGCTGGCGCGATTTTTGTGCTGGGAGCGCTCGTTCTGGCATTGCACCACGATGCCGGTCGGTAGGTGTGTCATGCGCACGGCCGATTCGGTCCGGTTGACGTGCTGGCCGCCGGCGCCCGACGCACGAAATACATCGATCTTTAAGTCCTCGGGCTTGACCTCGATATTGATGTCGTCATCGATCAGCGGATATACGAACACCGAGGCGAATGAAGTATGCCGGCGCGCGTTCGCGTCAAAAGGCGAGATGCGCACCAGACGATGCACGCCGATCTCGGATTGCAACAGGCCATAAACGTTTTCACCCTCGATCTCGATGGTGGCCGATTTGATGCCCGCGCCCTCACCTTCCAGACGATCCGTCACCACGGCTTGCATATTGTGGCGCTCCGCCCAGCGCAGATACATGCGCAACAGCATCTCCGCCCAGTCCTGGCTCTCGGTGCCGCCCGCGCCCGGATGAATGGCCATGATGGCGCTTTTCGCGTCGTTCGGACCGGACAGCAGCATCCCGGTCTCGAGCACTTCCAGGCGCTCGGAAAAGCGCAGGATCTCGCGTTCCAGATCGGCCGTCACGTTTTCGCCTTCACGCCCCAGTTCGAACAGGGTGTCCAAATCCGAAGTCAGCCGCGTAACCTCGGCTTCGTCGGCAATGGCCTGCTCCAGGCGCTTGCGCTCCTGCATGGTCTTCTGGCTTTTTTCGGGAGCCTGATTCCAGAAATCGGAATCGGAGATCTGCTGCTCGATCCTGGCTAGCTGCAGCTTCTTGTTGGAGGAGTCAAAGATAGCTCCGCACAGCGTCAGCTTGCTGGCGGAGCGAAGCGTATTCTCTTTCGTGTTCTTCGAGGGTCATGAACTTTTATTTTACCAGGGGCGTCAACTCGAGCAACTGGCCGCGCTTTCCGACGTTCCAGCCCTCGGTTCGCCCGAGCGTGGCCTGCTGGCCCGCCGCCTCATGGATGTGCCCGCAATAGAAATACCTGGGCTGTTCGCGTTCGATAAATTCGCGGATCGCGTCGCTTCCAAAGTGCTTGCCTTCCCCAGCGCGATCGAGAGCCGTTCCTTTGGGTGGCGTATGGCAAATCAAGACCAACGGGCGGAGCCCAGAAAAGCGCTGTAAGCGCTCCCTCAATTCCTGTTCGCTGTACTCGCCCGGTGTGTCGAAGGGCGTGGGGTTCGAGTAGCCTAGCCCCGCGACATGATACCCCGCGATCTCGATGCTCCGCCCGTGAAAATCGTGAAAACCAAACTCGCGGCAGAAGCGCGCGGTGTCGGCTTCCGATTCATGATTTCCGGGAAGCACATACATCCGCTCGGCGCGCCGTTGCATGATCGGCCCCATCGTCTCCAGGCCGCGCCCAAAGTTAGCCAGGTCGCCAGCGGCGAAATAGTAGTCCGCTTCAACGGCCATCAGCTTTTCGAGCGCGGCTTTGTCGCCGTGAATATCCGAAAAGATGAGCAGCCTCACGCCAGCGCCGGTTCAGAAGCGCAGGTGCAGCGAAAGCTGCAGAAAACGCGAGCTTCCAATAGTGTGCTGGATGTAACCAGCGCTCCCCAGCGGAGTTGCCAGTGGGGGCGCGGAATAGTCTTCGAAGAATTGAGCGAAGTTGTTCGGCGCGTCGAAATCCGGATGGTTGAAGACGTTGAACGCATCGAAGTTGAAGCGCAGGCGGAAGCGCTCGTTCAGCGCAAATTCCTTGCCCAGGCTCATGTCGAAGCGCACCCCAAAGGGAGCGCGGAACAGATTGCGCCCGGTGCTGGCGAAGTCCGATTCATAGCTATCGCACCCGACCCCCGCTTCGCAGGGAGGAACGCCGTTGGTTCCCGGCGCGACGAATTGCGGATAGAAATCGCTGATGTTCAGCACCGGCTTCCCGGGGTTCACGCCGGTGGTGCCTTGCAGCATCGCCTGGCCCGCCGTCACGCCCGGCTTCAAGGGCAGAATCGGGTTTGAAATCTCGACGTCGGTTCCGAAGTAGAGGCTTCCCACCGAACCCGAATAGTCGTAGACGCTGTAGGGCTCGCCGCTCTGAGCGACGGTCTGTCCGCCGATGGTCCAACCGTTGATGGCGTAGCCGAGACCTTTGTTCGAGGTCAGCTTCGGAAGGGTGTAGCTGTAGTTGATCAGGAACACATTGGGACGATCGAAGTCCGACGACCCATAGCTGGTCCTGGGAGTGTTCGGATTGTTCCCCGTCAAGAAAAGTCCCAGGCCGCTTTGCTCGTCGAGAGAGTGCGACCTGGTATAGGACGCAGTGAATTGCAGTCCATTCGAAAGGCGTTTACGAACCTGAAGCTGAAGCGCATCGTAATTCGAGACGCCCTCCGCCTCGTACAGCACCGAATTCATGTCATAGCCGATATATGGCACACGGATGGGCGCGTTGCCGGAATACTCGCCGGTGGAGATCGGCTCGGTGCTGAGATTTACGTAGTTTCCGTTCGCGTCGTAATTAGTGCCGCCGTAGGAATAGATCTGCCCATGCACGGGGTGCTGCGCGGTGGCGAGCAGCGGCTCGTTGAACGGAATAGGCAGGATCTCGTGCTGGCCGTGATTGCCGATGTAGCCGGCGCTGAACAGCCAGTCCTTGACCTGGTATTGCAGATCGAAAGTCCAGTTCTCCGTATAAGGCAGCTTGTTGTTGATGTCATAGCCGCCGAACACGAAGGGGCCAAACGCATTTCCGGCGGGATACTTGCCAGAGATGGTTTGGGCGATATTCGGCAACAAGGCCGTGAACGCGGCCGCGCTTCCGGCGGGCGTGGGCGGCAGAGCGGATCCAAAGGGACTCGCCAAGGTGGCGCCGCTGGCCGCGAATTCCGGCGAAACAAAGGGCGGCGCCAGCGTGACGCCGAAGGGTCCGTTGAAGCCGGCGCCGGCGGGCGGCGAAAGATAGCTGAAGAATTCGCCGCGGTCGTAATAGAGGCCGAATCCGCTGCGCACTGTGAGGTGGGAGGTTGGCGACCATGCGATGCCGATGCGTGGGGCAACCCCGCACTGGCATTTTGTCATCAACGTGTCGCTCGCTCCTTTGGTGCCGAAGTTGGCATTGTTGCCGGCGATTTCGAGCCCCGAATTCAGGATGGTGTCAGTGGCGGCATCGTACGAATACAGGTTCCCGTTGAAAGCCGTGAGCCGGCCATATTTTTCCGAAAGCGCGCCATTCATATCCCAGCGCAACCCGAGCGTCACCGTCAGATTGCTGCGCACCTTGTAGTTGTCGTTGACGAACGCACCCACGGTGTCGGAACGATAGTAGCGGCTGGCCGATCCCCCGAAAGTCGAGGAGTAATTGCCGGGGCGAAGATTGCCTTCGGCGAAGGTCTCGAAAGTCTTGAACTCGACGACGTCGGTGTCGACGTTGTTATTGATGATATTCAGTTGAGTTACGTCCCACGACACGCCAAAAGACAGCGTGTGACGGCCCTTCACCCAGTTGAGCGAGGATCCATATTCCCACTGGTTTTGGTACATACCCGCATTGCCGAAACTGGTGCTCGGTCCAAATTGGAGACCGTAACCGATAGTTGGATCGGCCGTGCCGATTTCGATTTGCGGAAACGTAGAAGCCCCGCCCGGAAGAGAAATCCCAAACTGGCTCGGCGAGAAGCCCTGGCTGGTTGACGAGTAGGCGCGCATGCGGGTGAATCCGGCGCGCTGCTGCCAGGTCAACGAAGGCGTGAGAATCACGGTGTTGTTGAGTGAAATTACATCGCCGCCGGAGGAAAGCTGTTGCGGAAATCCGAGCAAAACCCCGGCCGCGCCGAAAGGATTGGTGGTGGGATCGGTCTGGACGTAATACTTGATGCCCAGGCGGTCCCGTTCGCTCACCTCCCAGTCGACGTTGGCGATTCCCTGGTCGACATGCGATTGAGCATTAGGTCCCTGCGCCACGGCATCGTATCCGAGCTGTGTAGCCAGCGCGGAGTTAGTGATTTGAGCGCTGGGAATCAAATATTGACCGTTGGGGAGCTTGGCGTTGAGCAATCCCAGTGCCTGCGGGCTGAGTTGGCTGGCGGATAGGGTTTTACCGTAAGTGCTCTGGATGGTATTGAGTATTCCCTGGCTGCTGCGGTCGTCGGTGAGACCGAGCGGTACCGTGACTTCCTTCGTGGCATCCGTGGAATCAGCGATGCGCACGCCCTGATAAGAGAGGAAGTAGAACAGCTTGTCCTTCTTGATGGGGCCGCCGACCGTGGCGCCGAATTGATTGCGGTTCAGGAAAATGGGCGACAAGATAGGCGAAGCATTGTAAAAGAAAGGCGCGGCATTCATGTCGCTGTTCTGGAACTTCTCATAGACCTCGGCGTGCAGCGCATTGCCGCCGGACCGGGTCAGCACGCTGATATGCGCTCCGCTATTGGCGCCCTGCGTGGCGTCATACATGGCGGAATTGACGGCAATCTCCTGAATCGCCTCGGGAGGAGGGGTGGGTAGAGCTTGTCCAATGGCCCCATACACGGAAGTGCTGGTCTGGATCTGGCCGCCGGCGCCGAAACTCTCGCCGATATTAAAGACGAAGCGGTCTTCACCAACCTGGCTGGTGGTGTTTCCATTAAACAAATTGTTGGTGCTGATGCCATTGAGTGAAAAGCTGTTGCTGGTGTCACGCTGCCCGTTGGCGAAGATGGCTTGATTGCCGAGGCCGGCGTTGCTGCCAGCGCCCCCCAGGAAGTCGGCATGCACCCCAGGACTCATGATGGCCAATTGGGTAAAGCTGCCGGTGCCCAGAGGAGTCTGTTCGATGGTGGATTGATCCACCACGTAACCAGTAGTCGCGTCGGTTTGGTTCATCAGCGGCGTACCCATAACGTCAATCTTGGTGGCGACTGTGCCTACCTTGAGATCGCCGTCGACAGTAGTTGTGCGGTCGCCATTGACCAGCACTTCCGTATGGCGCTCGGCGTCAAAGCCTTCCTTGGTGAAGGTGAGCTCATACGTGCCGGCCGGTAGATTTGAGATCGAATAGGAACCAGTGGACTGCGAACGCGCGGTGACCGTCAGATTGGTGGCAACATTACGCGCGGTGACAGTTACGTCCGGCACTGCCGACCCCGAGGCATCGCGGGCCGTGCCCGTGATGGCACCGAAGATCACTTGTGCGCGGGACGGCATATGCGCGGCGAGCAAAAGAGCAAGAATTGTGGCAGCCAGGATGGCCGGCCGAGGAAGGCCAAATTGCGGGCCAGTAAGTTTGGACATGGAGCTTTCGATTCCTCCTTGTAAGATTGGACCGCGCTGACGTGACGCGTTATTACAAACCGATGACGAACCTGATTCATAAAGAATAGCCGATTTCGCGAGGGAAGAGCGCGACCTTTTTTGCCGGCGGTGGAGAACTGGGGTCGAGAGCTGGGGTCGAGAGCTTAGGATCTGCCGGAAGCGGATTGGTTCGGCTCCCACAGAACTTCGGGAACCCCGAGCACGTGATTCACCCAGCGGCTCCAAACGAAGAACGCGTCGCTCAAACGGTTCAGGTATTGAATGGTCTCCGCCGGAATGGCTTCGTCGCGCGCCAGAGTCACAGCCAACCGCTCGGCACGCCGGCAAATGGTGCGGCAGGCGTGCAACTCGGTGTTCAATCGCGTTCCGCCGGGCAGGACGAAGGAGCGCAGCGGCGCCAGATCCGCATTCATCCGGTCAATCTCCATCTCAAGCTGGCGGACTTCCGCCTCCGTCACTCGAGCTTGTTTGGGATGCACGTCTTCCGGCCTGGTGGCGAGGATAGAACCAAGATTGAACAATTCGTGCTGCACCCGGCGCAGAATGGGCGCCAGCTCCGGAACCGATTCACTGGCCGATATCGCGGCCATGCCGACAAACGCGTTCAGTTCGTCAACGGTGCCGTAGCACTCGATGCGCGCAGAATCCTTGGAGACACGCTGCCCACCGGCGAGGTGGGTTTGGCCTTGATCGCCAGTCTTGGTATAGATGCGATTCAGCGCCAGGCGCGGTTCATCGAAACGATCGGTCACGGGAGGCTCTCCGGCTTCCATTGTCCCGTAATTAATTGTTCAAGTTTCGAGTGGCGGATGCCGATAAGGTAACGAAAGACAAGATATGCTCGTGGAGACCGTAGATAGCGAAGCCCGGCTGAACCGCTTCAATCGCCTGATGCAGGAACTGATTCGCGGCAATATGAACCGTAATACGTTCCAGCCATGGGAGATAGAGATTCTGCTCGATATCGAAGCTTGTCAGATTCGCGAGCCTGTAAAGCGGGAAACCCTCCGCCGATACCAGAAAGCCGTGCAACGCGCCATGGAAAAAGGCGCACCCACTCCGCTTCGGCTCTCCGATTATCTAAGCGGCAAAAAGGGCTCCGCGCCCCCAGCCTCCACCGCCAAACCCGCTGAAAGCTCCCTTAGATCCGAGTAATGTTTCCGGGTAGTGCCGCCCTAGTAACCGTGTTCCTTTGATCCGTTTGGTATCCTTAAACCAAATGAGCGCCAGTGAAACCACCGGACGGACCGTGTTTTGCGTCAAGTTCCAAAAGGACATGCCGGGACTGGACGAAGTGCCTTTCGATAATCACCCCCTCGGCCAGCGCATCTATGAGAACGTATCCAAGGAAGCCTGGAAGATGTGGCTGGAACAAATGAAGATGATCATGAACGAGTACCGGCTCAACCTGGGCACGCAGGAAGCGCAGGAATTTCTGCTCAAGCAAATGGAAGATTATTTCTTCGGACAGGGCGCGGCGCTGCCGCCCGGCTACGTGCCGCCGCAAACCAAGAACTAGATCACATTCAAAGCAGTCGCAATCTCAAAGCACAATTGTGAATGCGATCTTCGCAGAGCTTGCTCTACAGCCTCCGCATTTTCGCCGCGAGCGAAGATGAATCCCAGGTAGCTTGCGCCTTCCGGAAGCGGGATGAGCTTTTGTCCCTGCTTCGCGGTGATGATAACGTCTTCGATGCCAGCTTCGGAGAGCGCGCGATCGAGCCCTTCGACATCCACGTAAATGCCTTCACGCGGGATGGGGATCATCATAACGCCCGATGCAGCGCTGGGCATGGCAATCGAGACGATGCTTTCACCGGCGGCGTGGCCGAGAATCAGCTCTTCCAATCCCGGCAAGACACGCGCGCATAACCCGCCAATTGGCCGCGCAGCCACTTCCAGCATCCAAACTCCGTCCCGATTTACGCGCATTTCCGCATGAATGGGACCCTGCGTCAGACCGAGAGCTTTCACCGCGGCGTCCGTGGTGCGGACCATCGCATCCTGCGTCGCGTTCGTTTCGCGCGCAGGCGTTACGTAAATGGTCTCTTCGAAGAACGGACCATCCAGCGGATCCGGCTTGTCGAAAAGTGCGAGCACGCGCAGGCTTCCATCGTTGAGGATGCCTTCGAGCGCGAACTCGCGGCCCTCGATGAAAGATTCCACTTGCAGAAAGCGATCTTGATCTTCGTCCAGGCGCGCGATATCGGGATCGGCCAGAAGTTTCTCAATCCGCCGGAAAGCCGCGATGAATTCCATTGGATTGTTCGCGCGAATCACGCCGCGGCTGGCCGATAGACCGAGCGGCTTGAGCACGCACGGGTAATGCGCCTGCTCGGCCGCCGACTCCGGTCCTTCCGCCAGTGCGATGCGGAAAAAACTCGGGACCAGCAGCCCAGCGGCACGAAATCGCTCGCGCGCGATAAATTTGTTGCGGCTGGCCGCAACGGCATCGGGCGAGTTGTATCGAATGCCCATGCGTTCGGCTGCCAGTGCCGCGATGTACGCCGGACGATCGCCCACCGCCACTAACCCGTGAACACGCGCTTGGGTGGCGACGGTGTCGGCCGCGCCCGCCGGATCTTCAAAGCGCAGCGCAAGCGCGCCATCGCCCCAGGGGTCATCCAGGACGTGGCAGCGATCGGTAGCCAGCACCAGCTCATAACCCAAGCGCTCGGCCGCGGCAGCGAACGCGCGCGTCTGGTAGCCAGTGGTGGCGCCGATCAGCAGCAGGCGTCTCTTCACTACTAGCCGCATCAGCCGCCACTCGGTGCCACGCAGATGCCCGCGCCGTCGAAGGAAAAAACGGAACCGACACTGACAGTGAGGTTTGAGAAGATCTCATTCGCGACATCGGGCGTTACGCCGGCGGAGGCGCACGCCACCAGTCCCTGGGGAGCTGGCGGAACGATGAAATTGATTTGGTACAGACCGATGAAGCCTTCGGTGGCGCCGCTAAACAGCGCAACGGCGGAAGCGGACAGAGGCCAGGTGGCCAGCGCGTTGGGCCGGTAATTGAAATCCAGGTGGAACGTGGCAACGCTCGGGCTGCTTTGGGCCGCGGGCTGGCCGGTGGTTAATGAGGGATTGGTTTGTCCCAGGCCAGTGGCATAAGCGACCAGCTCTTCACCTGCCGTCGCCGGTTGCATGGCGGAAACCAGCGTTCCATCGGGATGCGTCACCACGGGAGCGCAGTGCACGCCTTGATAGCCCTGAAATGCGCTCGATCCTCCCGCGATCAGGTCGCACGAGGTCAGAATATGAACGTGGTCTGAGAACGGCTCCACGCCGGCGTAGGAGCTCTGCGCGCCGGCTACCGAGACGGCTACGCTGCTCGGGACCACCACAATGTTCGACCCGGCCACTGGAACAATCGGAGCATCGAAAGGAACTTGAACCGTCACTGCCAGCAAGTTCGTGCATCCCGAATTCGGTGGGACATTGCAGGCGCCGTTGGTTGGATTGACCTGCACAATAGGCATCCCTTCAGAAGCCGATCCATTCCAGAAAACCGCGCCGATGCTGGGCAGAGGAGCCGTAGTGTTATATCCAGAACCGGGATCGACGAACAGTGTGATCAACTGGCCGGGGGCCACCGCGACAGGATAAGGATTGGAGAAACCGGCGCCCACAATTGACGGAGCTTGCGCCCAGCAGAGGGACATCCCGAATACTAGAACCGAGCTAAGACCTCGCATCGGAACACACTCCTGACCTAATAGGCAATGGGCGCGGTGTTCCTATTCTATCGAACCTTTCTTTTCCCAGCTTCTGGCTCTAGTGTTCCTTATGGTCCTCTTCCTTCGGTTTTGGCGCAGGGTGCGGCGGAGCGGCGGGACGAGGCTGCGGATGAGCCTGAGGTTCTGGGCGCGATGGAGCGGCGGGACGAGGCTGCGGATGAGCCTGGGGTTCCGGACGCGATGGCGCAGCGGGACGAGGCGCCGGACGAGCGTGAGGTTCTGGGCGCGACGGCGCAGCAGGACGTGGCTCCGGACGAGCTTGAGGTTCTGGACGTGATGGCGCAGCGGGACGTGGCTCCGGACGAGCCTGGGGTTCTGGACGCGGTACCGGTTTGATTTCTGGAGCTCGGGGCGGCTCTGCGGGCCTCTCGGGGACGGAGTGCGCCGGCGTCCGGATAGCGGCGGCTACCGGCGGACGCGCTGCCGGAGCGTGGTATTCAGTGGCTAAGGGGCGAGGGGCTACCAGTGCGGCCGGAGCTCGCCCACCCGGCGCTGCAAATTGCGCGCGATTAGACGAAGCTTCGCGCCTCTGCTCAACTTGAGCTTTTACAGGAAGCGTTCGCGAATCATGGGCCGCAGCCAGCTCCTGAGCCGTGGGACGCGCATCGATTCCGCCGCGCCCGCCGTTGTAGCTAACCCTGCTGCCCTGATTGTTGGGGACATTGTAGTTGTATACATTGCGCACATTCGAGACGTTCACATTCGTTACCGTGCGGTTGTAGTAAACAGCGCCGTTATTCCAATAAGCGCCATAATAGCCACGGCCGGTGTATCCGAAGCCGTAGTTGACACCGCCGTAGTAACCAATATGCGGACCCCAGTAACCCGTGTGCCAATGATAGGAGCCATTATCGAAGCCCCACCAGGGCGGCGTCCAGAGCGCACCCACATACGGCGCTAGGACCCACGCTCCCGGCACCCAGTAATAACCCGCGTTCGCGTAGCTCCAGTAGCCGGGTGTCCAAATGTAATTGTCACCGGGAGCGGGAGGCTGGCTGTACTCGGGAAGCGGCGGCGGGGGTTGTGAAGCTTCTACCGGCTGTTGGTAGGAAGCATCCTGAGTGTCATCGGGCGCAGCCGGCGCTGGCTCTGGCGGCACGGCGGATTGATCGCCCGCGGATTGACCACCAGACTGATCCGCCGACGCGAGATTTCCATTCGCTGGATCACCGTTAGAAACATTGGACACATCCGCTGGCGGATTCTGGGCAGACTGATCTTGCGATTTATTGCAGCCTACCAGAGCCACCGCGAGTATCAAGCAAGTAACAATCGAGAAACGTCGGAGCACGAGAACACCTCCCTTGCAGACCGGCACGTCGATTGCCATTTTCTAACGGACGGCCTGATCCGCTATTAGAACGAAACCTTGGGAGCGTTACGCGCGCCAGGCTCCGTTTTGAAGTAAGCGTCGTTGCGCTGAAAACCGAACATGGACGCCGCGATGCTGTTGGGGAACAGCTCGATATCCGTGTTATAGCGCTGCACGGTCTCGTTGTACTTGCGTCGCTCGATAGCGATTCGGTTTTCCGAGCCAGCCAGCTCATCCTGCAAGCGCAGGAAATTCTCATTCGATTTCAGCTGCGGATAATTCTCTACCACCACCAGCAAACGGCTGAGAGCGCCATCCAATTGTCCATTGGCTGCGATCTTCTCCGCGGGGTTGCGTGCTCCGCCCAAGGCAGCGCGGGCATCGGTAACTTCCTTGATCACGGCCTGCTCTTGTTTGGCGAACCCCTGGACGGTTGCCACCAGGTTCGGAATCAAATCGGCGCGGCGCTGCAACACAACGTCCACCTGGGCCCAGGCGGCGTTTACCGCTTCGCGTTCTGTAACCAGCGTGTTTTTTGCACCCACGGCCCAGCCGAAGACGCAGAGCACGGCCAAGACAATAACCCCAATTACCACCAATGCAATCTTCATCGAATCCCCCTCATTTCCTCACCCTTTGTCCAGTTGGTCCACGTGACCGACCAATGCTTCGATCTGTTTCAGATAGCTCGCAAATAGCGCTGCTGGATCCACATCTCCGGCCAGCTTGCTTTGGTCCCGCAGGTCGAGCAGTGTATCGAACGGTGTTGCATCCACGCCAATGTCCGGAAGGTGCCGGACCACCTCGCGCTTGCGAAATCCCGACGGCAACTCAGAGACTAGCAAAGCGTGGCGAGCGAGCACCAGGAAATTCGGCACCGAATCGATCATCAACCGCAGGAGCGCGGGCTTGTTGGCCAGGACGTCGGCGGCCTTCTGCCGCAATCGCAGCAGCTTGGTGCGCAACTCCATTTCCACTTGCGCGCGATAAAACGTCCGATCGATCGCCAGATTCTCAATCACATCCGGACCAAATAGCACGCGACGCCGCTCCTGCATATCGTGAAACTCGATGGGGAAGCAATCGGTGGAACTGCGCAATTCCTCTTCGCTCAGCAGCAGCGGTGATGGATTGCCGAGTTTTCGCCACCATTCGAATATCGAAGCCGAGGCGGCCAGTTCGGCGGCCGTGACGTGCGTGAGCACGCACAAAACGTTGATGTCCGAAAAATGTTCATTGTGTTCGCCGGCCGCTGCGGAGCCATAGAGGACGACTGATCGCAGGCGCTCGCCCTGGGCTTGCTTTAGGCGATCCACTAGCTCTAGGAGTTTATCTTCCATCTTTCACCAGCTACCGGAAGCTCCGCCTCCGCCCGAATCCCCTCCGCCGAAACCACCGAAGCCTCCGCCTCCACCACCACCGCCGCCAAAGCCTCCGCCGCCCCAATCGCCGCGTCCACGTCCGCCGCCTCCCAATAGGTTACCGAGTAGCATGCCGGCTAGGAAACCTCCGCCACTGCCACCGCCGCGAAGCAGGAAGAATAACACTACGATCCCGATGATGATGACGGGCCACGGCAGGCCCTGGCGTCCACGAGTTTCACGCACGCGCGGACGGTCCGCGTTCCCAGGCGTGACGCCCTTGGCGCGGGCGATGTCGGAGGCCATTTGCACGGCGCCCGAGATCATCGCTTGTCCGTACGCGCCTTGCTTTAACAACGGAGCAATGCCGCGCAAAATGCTGCCGTCGAATCCGTCGGGAAGAATCGGCTCCAGCCCGTAGCCCACTTCGATGCGATCGCGATGTTCCTCCACTGCCAGGAGCAACATGATCCCTTCGTCTTTGCCGTGCTTGCCGACGCCCCACTGGCGGAAGAGCGTGTTGCTGACGTCTTCGATGGGTTGGCCGTCCAGCGACTTGAGTGTCACCAGCGCCATTTGGACACCGGTGGTTTGTTCCACCTGGCCCGCGTAGGCTTCCAGGCGCGCCCTTGATTGAGGATCCAGAACGCCGGCAAAGTCGCTCACGTAGCCCTGTGGCTTGAGCGATTTTAGATCGAGCGCAAATAAGGACGCACTAACACTCGATAGAACCAGGACGGCTCGTGCCAGTTTGCCCAAACTTGAATTTAGCAGTCCAGCTCCTCGCGTTTGATCCGGAAGTCGCCTAAGTTGCCGAGCACGGCGAGAGTAATATTCTTCGGATTGAAGAACTCGCGTGCGATCTCTTGCACCTGCTCCGCGGTGACCGCTTCGATGCTCTCGAGCATTTCATCCAAAGTGAAGAAGCGCTGGAAGTAGAGATCCTGCCGCGCCAGATTAGCCATGCGGCTGGAAGTGGATTCGAGGCCCAGCATGAAGGAGCCTTTCAAGTTGTCCTTGGCCCGCCGCAACTCCTCCGCCGGCACCAGATTTTCCTTCAGCTCGCGAAACTCCTTCACAATGGAATCGATCACCTTGCCGCAGGTTTCCACCGCCGTTCCCGCGTAAATCGCCATGCAGCCCGCGTCGCGATACATCGAAAGCTCGGAGTAAACGGCGTAGGCCAAGCCCTGCTTCTCCCGGATGTTCTGGAACAGGCGCGAGCTCATCCCGCCGCCCAGAATGGTATTCAGCGTATAGCAGGCGAAACGCTGCTCGTGCGGAAAAGGATAAGCGGGAACGCCCATATAGAGATGAGTCTGCTCCAGCGATTTCTTGTCGCGAAATACCAGGCGCGCATGCGGCGTGGGCGCTATCTCGGGAGCCAGCTGGCCGTTCACCGGAAGATCCTCGAAGTATTGCCGGGCCAGATCCACCAATTGCGCGTGCTTCAGATTTCCGGCGGCAGTGATCAATATATTCGACGGCGAATAGTAACGCTCGAAATACGTGTCGATCATGCCGCGATCGAAGGCCCGAATGGTGTCCTTGCTGCCGATGATGGGCTTACCGAGCGGATGATCCTTATAGAAGTTGCTCGAAAAGATATCGTGCAGAAGATATTCAGGGTTGTCCACTTCCATCTTCAGCTCTTCGAGGATTACCCCTTTTTCCTTCTCGATGTCTTCTTCGCGAAACAGGGGATTGCGCACCATGTCGGCCAGGACATCGAACGCGATGGGCAGGTGTTCGTCCAGAACCTTGGTGTTGTAACTCACCATCTCCTTGGCGGTGAAAGCGTCCAGGCCGCCGCCGATGGAATCCACCGAGCGGGCGATTTCCTCGGCCGACCGGTTCTTGGTGCCCTTGAAGAGCATGTGCTCAATGAAGTGCGAGATGCCGTTTTCTTCCGAGGTTTCGCGCCGCGAGCCGGTGCGGATCCAGACACCCATCGAAATCGACCGGACATGGCCCATTTCCTCACTGATCACCCGGACACCGTTCTTCAGGGTTGCTATCTCAATATCGCGGAGAGTTTGAACTGCGTTCGCCATTTTGCCTGTCTCTATTTTATCGCGGATCTTCGCAAAACCGGGTTCAAATATAGTGCTATACTGCGCGGTCCACTATACTGGAGATATGGCGCAAGCTATTGTAGGCCTTGAACTTCCGGATCTACAGGCGGTCCTGGGATCAGAACAGCCCGCGTTTCGCGCCCGCCAAGTATATGACGCCGTCTATCGGCAAAGGGTAGCGGACCTGGTGCAGATCACGAGTCTGCCCGCAAGTTTAAGAAATGACATGGCTTCGAAGCTGGCCGTGGGGCTGCCGGCAGCGTCGGCCGAGTTTAAGAGCGCGGATGGAACGCGTCGCTATCTGCTGGAACTGGAGGACCATCGGACGGTTGAGACGGTCTTGATGCCGGAGGAAGGTCCGCATGGCAGCCGCGACACCATTTGCATTTCGAGCCAGGTGGGATGCCCGGTCAATTGCCAGTTCTGCTTGACCGCCCTGATGGGGCTGGAGCGAAATTTGACGGCGGGCGAGATCGTGGGTCAAGTGATGTTCGTGATGCGGGCGCACAAGATTTCGACTAAGACGGACCGTTTGAATATCGTGATGATGGGGATGGGCGAGCCGCTGCTCAATTTGCCCAACGTGATCAAAGCCACGCGGATTTTGACCGACCCTGCTGGGATCGGCCTGTCGCCCAAGCGCATCACGCTGTCCACGGCCGGCATCGTTCCCAAAATCGCCGAATTGGGACGCGAGCCGGTGCGGCCGAAACTCGCCATCTCGTTGAATGCGTCGAACGAAGAGCAGCGGCGCGAGTTGATGCCCATCACGCGCAAGTACTCGCTCAAGGACCTTCTCGCGGCCTGCAAAGCCTATCCGCTGCGCCCCTGGGAAAAGCTGACATTCGAATACGTGTTACTCAAAGGTGTTAACGACACTGATGCCGACGCGCGGCGGGTGGTAAAGCTGCTGGCTCATTTGAACGCGAAGGTGAATCTGATTGCGCTGAATCCCGGACCGGGAATCGCTTTTGAGACGCCCGACGCAGAGCGCGTGCTCGCGTTTCAATCCATTGTGCGGCGGGCCATGCCCTGCTTTGTACGCAAGCCGAGAGGGCGCGACATCTTCGCGGCCTGCGGACAATTGAAGCGGGAATTAATGCCTGAATGAAAGAGCTTCGTCAGGCCTGCGCGATTCCAAAGCTCTCGATGGCGGTCGTCTCGTCCTCGAAAGTCTGCAGCAGCGAATCGATTTTGGTCACACTCAGCACGCGCCGCACGGGCGCATCGGGTTTCAGCAGTTTCAGGACGCCGGCATTTTTGACAGCGTGGCAATAGCAATTCATCAGCACGCCGAGGCCGGTGCTGTCGATTCGGCTGACCCTGCTCAGATCGATCAACACCTTGGTATCGTTCTCCAGACGGATCGCTCTGGACAACTCGGTCAACTCCAGCGATTCTGCCAGCAGTTCCGTTCCGCGCGCGAACTTCAGCACCGTGACGTCGTTCACGCGCTTCCGTTCCACTACCGGCTGGCCCAGCCCGCGAATCAGCAACTCCGTGGCACGGATCTCCTCGAAGCAATCGTTGCATCCCAAGTAATGGCTTTCCCATCCCTCGGCCTGCTCGGCGGTCAGGTCATGCCGCAGATAGCGGGTAATGAGCAACTCGCGCTGGACCGGATCGCCATGGAAATCCATGCTCATACCATCTAGTGACGCGAAGGCCCCCGATGTTGCGTCTGCTCCAAATAAATCGCGCGAAATCTTTCTTTGGCGCGGCACAGCACAACACGCAGGTTTTCGTCGGTCATGTTCATCTCTCGGAGGATCTCTTCCCTTGATTTTTCTTCCAGATAGAAGGATCGCAGGACGCGGCGGTCGCGCTCGGAAAGTTGCTCCAGGCCATGGCTGATGGCTTGCCGCAAGTTGAACAAATCGGCGTCCCCGATCCCTTTGCCCGGTGGCTCAGGTACAACCTCCGGCATCGGCTCGTCCCGCATATTCCGCCGGCGGTACTCGGAGATCACGTTGCGGCATACGCCATTGAGGAATGCACCCAGCGCGGAGGGATTGTGGATATGCTCCTGGCTGGAAGCGACCAGGAAGCGCGCGAGGGTTTCCTGAACGATATCATCCACATCCGGACAATAGAAGCCCAGTTCGTAGCAGACTTTGAAACGCAGCCTCGGTCGAAGCTTCTCTAAGTCCTCACCGGAAAAGTTCATCAAATACTCGGATTACGGGGCGTCGCCGCCTATCGAATGCGCTATCGTAACATACTGTACTTAGAATGATGATAGCCAGAGACGTATGAAAATCGAACCCACGGAACTCGAGAAAGCCGTGCTGCTGAAGGTCACGGGCCGGATGGATGCTGAGAACGCCCACGAGTTCGAGGAGGCCTGTGAGCGCTGGATCACGAACGGCAGAAAACATTTGATTGCGGACCTGGACGGCCTGCAATATGTCAGCAGCATGGGGCTGCGGAGCTTTCTCTCGGTGGCGCAAAAGCTGCAGTCGGCCTCCGGATCGCTCATCCTGTGCGGGCTTCATGGATTGCCCCGCCAAGTCTTTGAAATGACGCGGCTCATCGGCCTGTTTCCGATTTTCGAAACCACCCAGCAGGCCCTCGCGACGCTCTGATGGATCACACGCTCTCATGGACCCTCCCTTGAAGCGGCTCACTTTGCCCGCTACCACCGGGTCGATTTCGGCCTTTAGCCAGTTTGTACGCGGCGGAGCGGTTGCAGCCGGCGTCGCCGAGAACGAGTTCGGGAAGCTGGATTTGATTCTCGAAGAGATTCTGGTGAACGTAGCCCGCTACGCTTACTCACCGGAGAGCGGCTCGGTGGAGGTTGCCTATGCCCCGGCGGGGCCGCACCAGCTGCGGGTGGAGATTGCGGACTTTGGACGTGTTTTCAATCCTTTGCAAGCCGACCCACCCGATCTCTCCCGGGGGTTGGCGGAACGGCCCATCGGCGGACTGGGAGTGTTCCTGGTGAGGAGCATGGTGGATTCCATCGCCTACCGTCGCGAAGGGGACCGGAACATCCTCGCCTTCACCTTTCCGTTAGACGGCGGGGGGACCGGCTAAAACGACTGGTACTTATTATTGAAGAAACTTTTTTTGGCGCTGTGCAACATCTATCCGAAATGTGTCACTCTATACCGTAAGCAACGCAATCAGTACACGCAAAAGGGAAGAGGGAGGATTTGATGACTTCGCTACGCAAATGGAGATTCCCCATATTGATTGGGAGCGGCCTGATCGCCGCGGGTGTTTTGTTTTATTTCTCCAAGACGCACGTCAGTACGGATAAGACGCAAGGCGCGATCGGCCAGCGCGACGTTTATCGCGATGGGCAAGTGAACAGTGCCGATGTCGCCACGCCAGGTTCGGCTCCGGTAGCAACCCAGGCCATCCTGGAAAGCAGCGAGTTTAAGTCGCTCGCCAAGAACCAGGCATTCCAGGAACTGATGAAGGACGCCTCTTTCGCCCAGCTTTCCAGAGACCAGTCCTTTGTGCAGCTCTTGTCCGATCGATCCTTCCAGACCATGGCCCAGAACCGCATGTTCGCCGAGTTGGTCCGTATGGATGCGTTCAAACAAGCGGTGGCTATGCGTTCCGCCCAGGAGATGCAGACGCGAATGGCACAGGATTTTCATTTTAACGGGCTTCGCCAGGATGCGCACTTCTCGGAATTGATGAAGAATGAAGCCTTCAACCGCTTGGTCAGAACAGAAGCGTTCGCGCACATGATGAACAACGGAATGTTCGCCAGCCTGCTGCAGAGGGCATCGTTCCAGGGTCTCTTCAGAGACGCCGCATTCGCGAACCTGGTATCTCAAGCTTCCTTCAGGCAGGCGTTGCTGCAAGGGAGCGCGGCGCAGATGATGGCGCATGCGCGAGTAGAATAACGACGAACCTTTTGGCCGTAATCGGTAATGTCCGAGTCCCGCGTTGGATCGCGGGACTCTTTTTCTTTTGTGGGCTGCTGTGCGCGCCCGCGTTCGCGGCTCATCCCAAAATCTTCGTCCAGTCCTCCGCCCACATCGAGGTTCTTTACTACAGCCCTGCGCATGAATACCTGGTTACGCATCTCATCCGCTCCTACGAAAACGCGCTGACCTTCGAGAACAATCTGTTTCATTACACACCGTCCCAGAAGCTGAGCGTTCTGCTCGAAGATTTTGGCGATTACGGCCACGGCGCCGCTGGTACCGTGCCGTCCAACTTCATCGACGTCGGCATTGCTCCCTTCAGCTATACCTACGAAACGCTGCCTGCCAATGAGCGCATGACCTGGATCATGAATCACGAATCCATCCATATCGTGATGGGCGACAATTCCAATTCCATCGATCGCCGTTTTCGCTCATTGTTCTTCGGCAAGGTGGCGCCCACCGACGAGGATCCAGTGTCCATTCTTTATAGCTCTCTCACCAGCCCTCGCCATTACTCGACGCGCTGGTTTCACGAAGGAATCGCGACCTTTATGGAAACCTGGATGGGCGGCGGGTTGGGGCGCGCCATGGGCGGCTGGGATGAAATGGTGTTTCGAACCATGGTGCATGATGACGCCTACATCTACGATGTGGTTGGACTGGAATCGGAAGGAACGTCCGCTGATTTTCAGAGCGGCGCGAACTCGTACCTTTACGGCACGCGCTTCATGACCTGGCTTTGCTACACCTATGGCCCCGACAAGTTGCTGCAATGGATTACTCGCGGCGAGAACACCAAGCGATATTTCGCGGCGCGCTTCAAGCAGGTTTATGGAATGGGGTTGGATCAAGCCTGGAAAATGTGGATCGCCGATGAACGCAAGTTTCAGGAAGCCAACCTCGCCGACATCCGCAAATATCCGGTGACCATGCCGCAACGGCTGACCACGAATACGCTGGGTTCGGTTTCGCGCTCATACTTCGACGCGAAAGACAACGTGATCTATGCGGCCATCCGATATCCAGCGCACATGGCCAGCATCGCGGCCATTCACGTGGATACGGGAAAAATCGACGAGCTGAAAGACATCAAGGGGCCGGCGCTTTACTACGTGGCGTCACTGGCTTGGGACGCTAAAGGCCGCAAACTTTACTACACCACCGACAATAACGATCTACGCGATCTGAATGTCTATGACGTGCAGACTCGCCGCTCCGGGCTTCTACTGAAGGATGTTCGCACGGGCGACCTGGCGTTTGATGCCGCGGATGGCTCCATCTGGGGCGTCCGCCACGACAACGGTTTGTCTGCGCTGGTGGAGTTTCAAGCTCCCTATAAACAGATGACGCCGCGGCGCGACTTTGAATACGGCAACGATATCTTCGACATCGACGTCTCGCCCGACGGGCAATTTCTGACCGGCGCCATCTCGGACGTCAGCGGTAAGCAAAAGCTGGTTCGATATCGGATCGAGGATTTGAGGAAGGGCGGAGCGCTACCTGAAACGCTCTACGATTTTGAATATAACTCGCCCGGCAACTTCGTATTCTCGCCGGACGGGCGCAATTTATTCGGCTCGTCCTATTACACAGGCGCGTCCAATTTGTTCCGCTATGATTTCGAAACCAAGAAGATGGACGTGATCAGCAACGCTGAGACCGGCCTGTTCCGCCCCATACCGCTTGCGGACGGATCGCTCATCGCGTTCGAATACACCAGCAAGGGGTTTGTGCCCGCGCGGGTGCCTGTGAAGCCGCTCGACGACGTAACCGCGGTGAAGTACTTTGGCCAGGTCACGCTCAACAAGTATCCGGAACTGCGCAAATGGAAGCTGCCGCCGCCCGCTTCCATCAACTCGGAGAATCTGATCACACGTTCGGGATCCTATGATCCGCTGCACAACGTCCAGTTAATTTCCGCCTATCCCATTGTGCAAGGCTACAAAGACACGGCCGCCGTGGGTATGCGCGCGGAGTTTGCAGACCGGCTGCGCCTGGTGGGCGTCAGCGTGGATGCCAGCGTCTCGCCCGATCCGAATCTCCCGCCCAACGAGCGGGCTCACGTTTCGTTCGACGCCCACATGTGGGATTGGAAGCTGACCGGCTATTACAACTATGCCGATTTCTACGATTTATTCGGCCCCACCAAGCTGAGCCGCAAAGGTGAATCGTTGAAGCTGTCGCATTCACAATATTTGATTTACGATACGACGCGCACGCTCGGGCTCGATTGGAGCGTTGCCGGTTACTCCGACCTCAACGCGCTGCCGGAGTATCAGAACGTCTCCACCAACAACATCGGGAATTTGCTGGACGCAAACCTGGGGCTGAAATATTCCAATTTGCGACGGGCGCAGGGCGCAGTGGATGACGAACAAGGCACGGCTTGGGGCATTCATTCTCGCCTCTACTACACGCATGGCGCTTTCCCCAGCCTGTGGGGAAATTATGATCACGGATTCCTGCTGCCCCGCAACAGCGCGTTTTGGCTTCGAACTTCCGCCGGAAAATCGCTTGGCGATTTCACCAGCCCTTTCGCCAGTCTCTATTTCGGCGCGTTCGGAAACAACTATATCGATCACCTTTCCATCGATCGCTACCGCGAGTTTTACAGCTTCCCCGGCGTGAGCATCGACGCGATTAGCGCGCGCAGCTTCGGCAAGCTGCTCGGCGAATACAATCTTCCACCCTTGCGATTCCGCGAACTGGGAACCACCTGGGCCTACGTCAACTGGGCGCGGCTCACCTTGTTTTCGTCGGGCTTGCTTACCAACTTCACCAGCGACGCCAGCCGTGGATATTATGCGAACATCGGAACGCAGCTCGATTTTCGCGTGGTGCTCTTCACTTATCTGAACGCAACGCTCTCCGGCGGTTATGCCGCCGCGGCCGATCGCAACGGCCACGTCACCACCGAATACATGGTTTCGCTGCGGATTCTCTGATGTTCCCAACCGCCCTCCGGTTGATTCTCGCCCAGGTTGGCGCGAGCGTTCTCCCGGTGCTGATTTTTCTGTTCGCGCTGGAGTTGATCGACACTTACAAACTGTTGACGCTCGGCCGCGTGCTGCGATCGGTGGGAGTGGGATGCGCGGTTGCGGCGGTCTGCTATGGCCTGAACACATCCGTTTATGCATTGGGGTTGGTATCGCCAGGGATCTGGGCGCGATCGGGCGCGCCGGTGATCGAGGAAATTGCAAAGGCTTTGTATGTCGCCTGGCTGCTGCGATCGAACCGTGTGGGCTTCATGGTGGACACCGCAATTTCAGGATTCGCGGTGGGAGCCGGCTTCGCGGTGCTCGAAAACCTTACCTATATTCCGGATCTTTCTGCGAGCGGGTTGGCTGCGAGCGCGGTGCGGGGCCTGGGAACCGCGATGATGCACGGCGGCGCGACGGCCATTTTCGGAACCGTTTCGGCCAATCTGAGCGAAATTCGCGGTTCGCGTTCGAAGCTGACGTTTCTGCCGGGGCTGGCGATGGCCATCGTGATTCACGAACTCTACAATCAACCGTTCTGGCGGCCGGTGATCGCGGCGATGGTGGTGCTGGTGATTTTGCCGGTAGTGATCGCGTTCATCTTTTGGCGTAGCGAAAAAGTGCTCGAAAAATGGCTGGGCATGAAGCTCGACAAAGACATCGATCTGCTGCAGATGATCGCGACCGGGACCTTCAGCAAGTCGCCGGTGGGGAAATATATGCGATCGCTCGAAAGCACTTTCACGCCGGTGATTTTGGGCGACATGCTTTCGTATCTTCACCTGTCGCTGGAGTTGAGCGCGCGAGCCAAAGGTGATTTGCTGCGCCGCGAAATGGGTTTTCCCGTGGAGCCGGATGCGGAGCTGCCGGGGCAATTGAAAGAGCTGAGGTTCTTGGAATCGCAGATCGGCCGCGCCGGGAAGATGGCGCTGGGTCCGCTGCTGGGGCAAAGCCGGCGGGACATTTGGGAGCTGCAGCAGTTGGCGGAGAAGACGGAGCTATCCTAACATTCGACAAGTGAGCAAACCGACCTTTTTTGTATCGTTGACCGTGGCCTCAGTCTTCGCGGGTTTGAGCGTCCTGATGCTTCGGATTCCAGAGGGTATCGGCGCGGCTGTTGTGTTGCTTTTTCCAGGGTTTATGCTCGGCATGGTGATAGGCGGGAACGTCCACGATTTTAGTACCTGGGCGGTGGCCCTCGGAAACTTTCTATTCTATTTCGGACTTGTGTACCTCGGGTGTGGAATCTGGGAGCGCCATAGACGAAGAGTCGGGAACATCGACCGCGATGACCGCAGTGATAATTGAGCCGCATCTTCGACTGAGCCCCGCAGGCGCGACAAATCGGGATAGGGGGAAGCCTCCCGGCTTCGCCCCTCCCACACCACCGGACATGCGGGCCCGCATCCGGCGGTTCGGCGAGTTGAGCTATCGGCTCACAGTCAATCTCGGAACCCCGAGCGAGTCGAAGTAAGCGTTGGGCAAAGCAATGTGAAGTCCCGGTGAGTCGGCGACCCGCCACGGGCCATGGGCGCTGCCGGCCGTTTGCGCGGCCAGATCTTTACCCACGCCTCGCTGACGGAGGTTGGCAAACTTCGTGGACCCCAATCGCCACTGCCGCCAGATCGCAGACCTTAGCCTGCGCCTGATCCACTGATCCAGACCTTCCAGCACTGAAGGCGTTTGACACTTCCCGAAGTAGCCAATCCATCCCCTCAGGTATGAGGTTAACTTCTCGGCCATTCCGTCGATGCTTACACCCTTGTTCCGCCGCGTCAATTCCCGCACTCGCCCCTTGAACCGGTCCACCGCTTTCGGCGCTATCCGCCGCTTTGGTATGCCTGCGTTCGTAAAGCTGAATCCCAGAAACTTCCGCTCCCAGGGCCGCGCCACCGCACTCTTCTGCTGATTCACCTGGAGCTTGAGCTGCGTCGTGAGGAATCGTGTGATGCTCTCCATCACTCGTTCCCCGGCCCGTCGGCTACGGACGTAAACATTACAATCATCCGCATACCGCGCAAACCGAAGTCCACGCCGCTCTAACTCTCGGTCGAACTCGTCGAGCACGATGTTCGACAACAAGGGCGACAATGGCCCGCCTTGCGGCGTTCCTTCATCCACCGGACTCACCAGCCCGCCTTCCATCACCCCGGCTCGCAGAAATGCCCGGATCAGCTTCAACAGCTTCTTGTCGCTCACCCGTTCTGCGATTCTCGCCATCAGTTTGTCGTGGTTCACCCGGTCGAAGAACTTCTCCAAGTCCAGATCCACCACCCAGCGATAGCCTGCCGCCATATACTGCTGCGCCTGCTCCACTGCCTGATGCGCCGAGCGCCCGGGACGAAACCCGTAGCTGTGTTCGGAAAACGTCCGGTCCCACCTGCCTTGCAGAACCTGCATCACCGCCTGCTGGATAAACCGATCCAGCACTGTCGGGATGCCAAGCTTTCGCACCCCTCCGTCCGGCTTCGGGATCTCTACCCGCTTTACCGGTTGCGGCACATAGGTCCCACTCAACAACTGTTCCCGGATTACTGGCCAGTGCTGCTTCAGGAACCCCGGCAACTGCTGAACGGTCATGCCATCCATGCCAGGGCTCCCTTTGTTGGCCTTGACCCGCGCCAATGCCTGCTTGCAGTTTTCCCGCTCGCAGACTTCTTCCATCAACTGTTCGCCAATAGCCCGGCTTTCTGTCCCGCGCTTCCCCGCAAGCGATTCGGTCCCTCCCGCGAGGCCATTCGGGGCTTCACCCCTATACTCCTCGTCGAAGGCCAACACTAGCTGGTTGTTCTGCCGCTTGTCGCTCATTGAGGATTCCGGCGAAGCCGAACGCTGATTCCGAAAGGAAGCCGAACGGCATTCCGGGATGAACCCGAACACCATCGGAGCGTAGCGACGCTAGCATCTCGATTGTGCAAGAAGTGTTCGGCTTCGTCAAGGAAAACCTATCCGGAGCGCAGCGGAGGAGGGATGCCGCTAGCGGAGAAAGGGGCGTGGGGAAAGGGGCGGCAGCCCTTGTCCCCACATCAGCACACAGTGGCCCCGGAGCGCGAACAGCGCTACGGCACAAATCTCCAAGTTTTAGGCAGGCCGACTTACCTCGCCCTCAACAGCTTCCTTTGAAAACGTGAACAACCACTCGACCGGAAAAAACCAATCTGGCCGTCTCAAGTGCTTCCCGTAAGGAACTGTGCCCAGTCCCCGAGCTGCATCGGCGAACTTGAGACTGTAACTGACGATTGCGTCGGTGTTCTCGGATATGCGCACGGAGGCGAAGAAGGGCTCGATCCAGAAAGTGCCTCGCGAACCTTTTCCCCAAAGCGCGCTTCCTCGCACCGTCAACTCGACCGGCGAGGTCACTTTCAGAGCGTCCGGGACCATATCATAGGCCGGGAAAATGCCATCTACCCAACCGGTCCACCCTTCGCTGCCTTGAAGCAATCCTCCGAGCAACCGTTCTAGCCCGGCGCAGGTCCATCGAAGCGCTTCTTGCTCCTCCGAAGCATCGCCGCCGCGAGACGCGCGAATGTACGAGCGTATGAACTCGGCAACTTTGGATTCCAAGTCGAAGTCGGAAGATCGTGCTTCGGAGTTTGGCATGTTGAACGCTATCGAAACACAGTCGCAGCGATGCTGGCAAGGCTACATGCTGGCCTTGCCCCGATTTTTGCGCATGGAATCGCCCCGCATCTCAATACGGTGGGCATTGTGGACCAGACGATCGAGAATGCCATCGGCCAGCGTAGGATCGCCGACCTGCTCATGCCAGCGTGAAACCGGCAGTTGCGACGTCAGGATGGTTGAACGCACCTGGTAGCGATCCTCGCAGATCTCCCAGAAGTCGCGTCGTTCGGATTCAGATAACGGAGCCATCACCCAGTCATCGATCACCAGCACGTCGATGCGGCTGAGTCGGGCCAATAAACTGCGCAGGCTACCATCGGCGCGCGCCATTGCGAGATCTCGGAACAGCGTTTGGGCACGAGTGTACAGTGCCGAGTAACCATCGCGGCACGCCTTCTGTGCCAGAGCGCAAGCTACGAAGCTTTTTCCGACGCCAGTTGGCCCTAGAACGAAAATGTTCTCGTGTGTGCCGACCCAGGCTGATTCTTGCGTCAACGAGCGGATCACACTCTTATCCAGGCCACGGGCCGTGCGGTAGTCGATGTCTTCTACGCAAGCGTTCACGCGAAGCTTGGCATTTTTCATTCGTCGCCCGAGCGCCTGATTCTCTCGCCAGTTCCACTGTTGATCCACCAACAGGCCGAACCGCTCAGAGACAGTCAGCTCGCAAGCTGCCGGATCTTGCTCCTGGGTTTTCAATGCCTCTACCATGCCCAGAAGGTGCATCGCCGCCAGCTTTTCGATCATCGGTTGTTTGAGCATCGCCATGGCTCAGTCGAAGTACTCCGGGCCGCGGATGTTATCGTGTGGAGGCGGTGGCGATGAGGGCGGCGGTTCAACGGCTGGCAACGCGTCCAGCGAGTTTTTCAGAATCGACTTCACGCTTTGATAGCGGCAAGCTCCGGTGACGAGTGCTCGCTGGGCTGCAGCTTCCATTCGAGCCGCCGAGTACTGGCCGGCCAGCCGGATGATTCCCAGACAAGAACGATAGCCCATCTCCGGGTGCGGCTTATCGGCGAGGATGCGTTCGAACAGTCGGGCCGTGTACGGACCAATAGACTCCGCCCAATGCACCATGCGCGAGGGTGTCCATTCCAGATGCGCCTGGTGGGACCGTGGGCGGTGTTCGGGAATGGTCACTGTGTGTCCATGGCCGCGCGCACGCAGATGAGAAGCCACGCGCTGACCTTTATGGAAGATCTCGATTGTTGTCGGTGTCGAACGCACTTCCACCAGTTCCTGGACAAGGTTATAAGGGACGCTGTAATAGTTCGTATCAAAAGCGATGTGGTAATCGATGTTCACGCGGGCGCGGGACCACTGGCTGAGGTCGAAGGGCTCCGCAGGAAGAGGGGTCAACGCGGGTTTATCCACTGCTGTGAACTGCGATGCGCGTGAACCTTCGCGCTTGCGAAACGGCCGCTGATTGATACGGTCGCGCAGCTCACGGATGGCCTGGTTCAGTTCCTCGATTGAGAAGAACTTGTGGTGGCGCAGTGCAGCGATGATCCAGCGTTCGGCCAATAGCACCCCTGACTCGGCTTTGGCCTTGTCCCTTGGCTTGTACGGTCGTGCTGGAACCACACCCACGCCGTAGTGCATGGCCATCTCCTGGTAGGTCGGATTCAGATCGGGATCGTAGCGGCATGCTTTCGACACACCGGTCTTGGCGTTATCCGGGACCACAAGTTTGGGCGTGCCCTGAAAGAACTCGAATGCGCGCACGTGTGCGCCGATCCAACTTGCCAACTGTTCGTCCGGCGTCACCTCGGCGTAAGTGTACGAACTGGCGCCGAGCACCGCGACGAATAAATGCGCCTTCTGCACTGGTCCGCCGCGAGCATCATAAATCGGAATCGTATCGCCAGCCCAATCGACGAAGACCTTCTCTCCAGCCTTGTGTTCCTGGCGCAGCACGACATCTTGCTTGCGGCGCCAGCGCTGATACAGCCCACAAAAACGGGAGTAGCGATAGCCGCCCGGATTGGCTTGACGGTACTCCTCCCACAGCAACTGCTGCGTCAGGTGCGGATGAAGTTGCCTTTGCCGATGCATCTCAGCGAAGTCTGGCATCGGCAACACTGCAGGGCGAGGTCGCGGTGGGCCGCCGAACAGTGCGGACTCCAGCCGATCTTCATCCCAATCCTCGCCAAGCGGCCATGTCACTCCGGCAGCTTCGGCTCGTTGCAAATACTCGTGAGCCGTTCCGAGGCCAATGGAGCAACTGCGGGCGATCGCTCGCAACCCCAGGCCCAGCTCAAATCTCAATCGAAGAACTTCTTTGATCTTGCGCACGGACAGTCTCCTGGCTGGCAAGCGATCTCCCTTTCTCGGGGAGGCTGCTTGCCATTGTGATGTCCAGCGCCGCTGGCCTGTGGAAATTATTCCGGGATCAAGCCGAACGCGATTCCGGGATCGGCCTGAAACTGTTCGGCTTCATCGCGGAATCGGTGTTCACCATCATCCCGGAATCCCGTTCGGATTCATCCTGGAACAGCGTTCGGAATCATCCCGGAATCGCGTTCACCTTCGACCGGATTCCTCACTCATGAGTCGCGCCGCTTACTTGCCGTTCCCATCAACCCCTTGCGGGGACCGTTTGGGCCTTCATCGTCTTCACGACTAATACGCCCTCTGCTGACTTCTGCCGCCCGGTCAGGACCGATCACTCAGCCCTCAGTCCGAATTTCCGGACAAACGGCAGATCTCCCGAGGTAAGTTCGACCGCCTTCAGCGCACAAACGCCCGATCTACAACCAGCAACTTTGATGGATATGGGCTTTGCGGTCATTGGCCCGCTCGCCCGTTGCCGTATGCCTGTTATCGGGTTCTTGTTCATCGCCTCGCGCTTTTGCTCCACGCTTCTTTCAGACCCCGCCTCGCGACGTCGCCCTTGCGCTTCGCTATGACTTCACCTCCATCAGGTTGTCAAGGGGACTTTCACCCCCGAGCTGTCGAACATGCTCGGCACACGAAAGGAAAAGCCCCGGACATCTTGCGATGCCGGGGCTTTGTGTTTAATCGGGCGACGTCCTACTCTCCCACACACTCGCGCGTGCAGTACCATCGGGGCTGCAGGGCTTAACTTCCGTGTTCGGGATGGGAACGGGTGGGACCCCTGCGCTACAATCACCCAAAAGTGATGATGACGAAAAACCTTGAATATTGATGGGCAACGACGATTAGAACTTGTTTAATTTGTATCTACAGTACATTTTATGGTCAAGCCGAACGGGCTATTAGTAACGGTCAGCTCAACGTATTGCTACGCTTACACATCCGTCCTATCAACGTGGTAGTCTTCCACGGCCCTTCGTAGGGTATTATCCCTTGGGAGATCTCATCTCGAGGAAGGTTTCGCGCTTATATGCCTTCAGCGCTTATCCTGACCCAACTTCGCTACCCAGCTATGCCACTGGCGTGACAACTGGATCACAAGAGGTTGGTTCATCCCGGTCCTCTCGTACTAAGGACAAGCCCTCTCAAATCTCCTGCGCCCACAACAGATAGGGACCGAACTGTCTCGCGACGTTCTGAACCCAGTTCACGTACCGCTTTAATAGGCGAACAGCCTAACCCTTGGGAGCTTCTACACCCCCAGGATGCGATGAACCGACATCGAGGTGCCAAACCGGAGCGTCGATGTGAACTCTTGACTCCGATCAGCCTGTTATCCCCGGCGTACCTTTTATCCGTTGAGCGATGGCCCTTCCATACAGAACCACCGGATCACTAAGTCCTGCTTTCGCATCTGCTTGACTTGTTGGTCTCGCAGTCAGTCTAGTTTATGCCTTTACACTCGACCTCTGATTTCCAAACAGAGTGAACTAAACTTCGAGCGCCTCCGTTACAATTTAGGAGGCGACCGCCCCAGTCAAACTACCCGTCTACCAATGTCCTTCTCCCGGATGACGGGAGTAAGTTAGAATCACAGAATGCTCAGGGTGGTATCTCACCGTTGGCTCCCTCGAAACCAAAATCCCGAGTTCAAAGCCTCCCACCTATTCTGCGCAGAGCACCCCATAATTCATTGATAGAGTATAGTAAAGGTGCACGGGGTCTTTCCGTCTTGCTGCGGGCATCCGGCGTCTTCACCGGAACCACAAGTTCGCCGGGCGAATTGTTGAGACAGTTGTCAGATCGTTACGCGATTCGTGCAGGTCGGAACTTACCCGACAAGGAATTTCGCTACCTTAGGACCGTTATAGTTACGGCCGCCGTTCACTGGGGCTTCAGTTCAAAGCTTCGCCTTGCGGCTAACCTCTCCCTTTAACCTTCCAGCACCGGGCACGCGTCAGCCCCTATACGTCGTTTTCGACTTAGCAGAGACCTGTGTTTTTGTTAAACAGTCGCCTGACACCATTCACTGCGGCCCCCATTGCTGAGGGCACTCCTTATCCCGAAGTTACGGAGCTATATTGCCTAGTTCCTTAACAATCCATCACCCGAGCGCCTGAGTATATTCTACTCGTCCACATGTGTCTGTTTGTGGTACGGGTACCTAACTCTCCCACGAGGATTTTCCCGGCAGACGACCTGGCGGGTTTACCTATCCAGATCTCGCTTCATCTAGGTTTGAAACCATTGCGCCCCTAGACTTACGCGCTGCGTCCCCCCGCTTTCGACGAGTTTTGGTAGTTACGGAATGTTAACCGTATGTCCATCAGCTACGCCTTTCGGCCTCGCCTTAGGCCCCGACTAACCCTGAGCGGATTAACCTTTCTCAGGAAACCTTAGACTTGCGGCGACCAGGGTTCTCACCTGGTTTATCGCTACTTATGCTGGCAGAGTCACTTCCTAACCGTCCAGCGCTCCTTTCGGTACGCCTTCAGTCCAGTTAAGAACGCTCTCCTACCACCCAGATGCTTGCGCATCGGATCCATAACTTCGGTATCATGCTTGAGCCCCGTTGGATTGTCGGCACCGGGTTCCTCGACCAGTGAGCTATTACGCTTTCTTTAAAGGATGGCTGCTTCTAAGCCAACCTCCTGGCTGTCTGAGGCGCCCGACTTCCTTTCCCACTTAGCATGAATTTAGGGACCTTAGTTGATGGTCTGGGCTCTTCCCCTTTTGACAACGAAGCTTAGCCCCCGCTGTCTGACTCCCGTGTTACTCATTAACGGCATTCGAAGTTTGGTTGAATTCGGTAACCTGGGAAGGCCCCTAGTTCATCCAGATCTCTACCACCGTCACGGACCACACGAGGCTAGCCCTAAAGCTATTTCGGAGAGAACGAGCTATCACGGAATTTGATTAGCCTTTCACCCCTACCCTCAGCTCATCCAAGCTGTTTTCAACCAACACTGGTTCGGACCTCCAGTCGCTGTTACACGACCTTCATCCTGGCCAAGGGTAGATCATCCCGCTTCGCGTCTAATCCCAGCGACTGAACGCCCTATTCAGACTCGCTTTCG
>CAWAHZ010000006.1:0-302500 GCA_963781905.1 Bryobacterales bacterium | reverse complement strand
GCCGCAGCTTCTTCTCCGGGTACCGTCATTATCGTTCCCGTCGAAAGAGCTTTACACCCCGAAGGGCTTCATCGCTCACGCGGCGTCGCTGCATCAGAGTTTCCTCCATTGTGCAAGATTCCCCACTGCTGCCTCCCGTAGGAGTCTGGCCCGTGTTTCAGTGCCAGTGTGGCCGTGTGCCCTCTCAGGCCGGCTACCGATCATTGCCTTGGTAGGCCATTACCCTACCAACTAGCTAATCGGCCGCGGACTCCTCTCTCAGCGCATTTGCTGCTTTCCCTTTTCAGGCTTATGCGGTATTAGCCCCGGTTTCCCAGGGTTATTCCCCACTAAGAGGTAGATGATCCACGTGTTACTCACCCGTACGCCACTTTACTCATGGATTGCTCCACTTTCTCGTGCGACTTGCATGTGTTAAGCGCGCCGCCAGCGTTGATTCTGAGCCGGGATCAAACTCTCGTTTGATCTTGTGAGACTCCCGACCTTACCCATCCCACCCCTGATTGGGAGCGAAACAGACTTCGACCGGTTATATCGACTCGGTTTTACTCAAAGTTCTGACGAACATTACTTCTGCGTCCAACCAGATTGTCAAAGATCTGCGTAGCCAGCCAGGCGATCCCCGTTTGCACGGAAAAGACCCAACCAACTACCGGCCTCGAAAGCCGTTTGGCCCGAGCGGCATTTTTGACAATGCACTGCCCGAACCGAAATTCGTGGGAACTGAAAGAACTACCTGACAGGAGATGAGGCGTTACTGCTTCTGCTACCTGCCGAAACTGTATCCGTCGCTTTATACTTCAGCAACGATACTCGCCCGGTGGCCATCGCCACTCCGGACTTTCGTCTTGAAAACTGCTCAAGACGACCTTGATCAGAATAACAAACCTGGCAGGTCTTGGCAACAGGTAAAAATAAAAAAATTGTGTACTGCCGTGACTGTTTCTTTCAAACCAAAGAAAATAAACCGCATTCTAAGACTGCTCGCGGCTGATGAGAAGCCGTCGCAATCTGCCGATAGAGACTTCAGAAGTCGTTCTCATGCCCTCCACCACAACAAAAGTACTCGTTGCCGACGATCACGGCGTGGTCCGCAAGGGCCTTCAGTTCCTGCTCCAGACCGACCCTTCTATCGAAGTGGTTGGCGAAGCCTGCGACGGCCGCGAAGCCGTTCGCCTGACTGAGCAACTTTCGCCCGACGTTGTTGTCATGGATATTACCATGCCGCAGCTCAACGGAATCGACGCTGCCTCCCAGATCGTCAAGCGCGATCCCAATGTCGGCGTGATCATGCTGAGCATGCATTGCGATGAGACCTTTCTGGTTCGCGCATTAGCGGCCGGCGCGCAGGGTTATCTCCTCAAGGATTGCGCGGAGGCCGATCTGTTGCAGGCCGTCCGCTCGGTAGCGAGCAAGAAGCTTTTCTTCAGCCCATCCATCACCCAAACGCTGCTCGAAGATTACATGCGCCAGATGCAGAGCGAGGGGCTGGAGGATTCCTACGATCTTCTCACCGATCGCGAAAAAGAAGTTCTGCAACTTGCTGGCCGAGGGCAAGTCGAACAAGGAAGCCGCTTCACTTCTCAGCGTCAGCCTTTACACCATCGAAACGCATCGCAGCCGCTTGATGCAGAAGCTGAATCTGCACTCTACCGCCGACATCGTGCTCTACGCCGTCCGCAAGCGAATCATTCAGTAACTTCGCTAACCGAAGGTAACAATCCGCGCCCGTTCGAATCACAATAGTGCGTGCGCTGGTTCACTCTTTTCTCCGTTCTGCTTCTCTCGCTGCCGGCACCGGCGCCAGCCTATTCGGTTCTCACCCACGAAGCCATCGTCGATTCATGCTGGCCCAAAACCCTGCGCCCGCTGCTTCTGAAGCGCTTCCCCAATGCTACCGAGGATCAGTTGCGGGAGGCCCACGCCTATGCCTACGGCGGCGCCATTATCCAGGACATGGGCTATTATCCCTTCGGCAGCAAGTTTTTCAGCGATCTGGTCCATTACACACGCAGCGGCGACTTTGTCCTCGCGCTGCTCAAAGATGCTCAGGACGAAGATGCTCAGGAAGAAGACCCTCAGCAATCGCAGGCTCTGGACGATTACGCTTTCGCGCTCGGGGCCCTGGCACATTATGCCGCCGATAACCTCGGTCATCCAGTGGCGGTAAATCGCACGGTGCCGTTGGTGTACCCCAAGCTTCGAGACAAGTTCGGTCCTGAAATTACTTATGAAGACAACCCCTCGGCGCATCTGAAAACGGAGTTCGGCTTCGATGTCATCGAGGTAGCTCGCGGACAATATGCCAACGAGGCCTATCACGACTTCATCGGTTTCAAGGTAGCCAAGCCCCTGTTGGAGCGCGCCTTCGAGGAGACGTATTGTGTTCCGCTCAAGAGTCTGTTTAAGAGTTTGGATCTCGCTCTAGGCACTTATCGCTTTTCGGTGAGCCAGGCTATTCCGGAAATGACCAAGGCCGCCTGGTCTGCAAAGAAGAAAGACATTCAAGCTTTACAGGCCGGCATGACCCGCGGCCGTTATGTTTATCACGTCTCCGTAGCCGCGTATCAGAAGGATTGGGACAGCCAATATACGCGACCCGGGCCGGGCGCCCGATTCATTGCGTTTCTCTTTCGTCTCATTCCCAAAGTGGGTCCGTTCAAAGCCTTCGCGTTCCGAGTGCCACCGCCCGCCGCCGAGAAAATGTTTCTCGCCAGCCTGGACGATTCTGTTCGCCGCTATGAACAACTTCTTCAGCGCGCCAGCGGGAATAACCTTGAGCTACCGAATGAGAACTTCGACACTGGACGCCCCACGCGTCTCGGCGATTATCACCTCGCCGACGACACCTACGCCAAACTCCTCGAACATTTCGATGGTCATCTCGACACGGTTTCGGGTGCCCTGCGATCGAACATTGTGATCTTTTACGGCTCGGCGGGACATCCGTCCTCCGACAAAGCTATTGCCGTACTCGCGGCGTTGCGCCAATTGCCGGGCATCAACTCCGCATCGACGAACTAGAAAAGTGGTGACAAACTAGACCGCGGTTTCGCTCGCTACCTTTTCGCCCGCCACTCCGTGGAGCGGAAGCACCACCGCAATCCGCGTCCCCTTGCCGAGTTCGGATTGGATGGACAATTGGCCGCAGAGCTCGCGCACCCGTTCGGTGATCCCGAGCAATCCCAGGCCGAAGGATACTCCACTATGCTGGTCGAACCCCACGCCGTCGTCCTCCACCAGCACTGTGAGCTTGCCGCTAGAATCCTCCAATTTCACGTGGATGTTCTTGGCTTGCGCATGCCGCGCGCAGTTGGTGAGCCCTTCCTGCACGATGCGATAAAGATAAGTCCGGTGAGGATCGGGAACGTCGCGCAGGTCCCCATCCACTTCCAGTCGAATGGGCGTGTTATAGCGCCTCGAATACTCTCGCGCTTGCCATTCTAGCGCGGGCCCCAGCCCGAGAATGTCCAACATCGCGGGCCGCAATCCCATGGCGATGTCGCGGGTGGTCCGCAGCGTGGTTTCCGCCAGCTTCTTGGCCTGATCCAAGTGCGGATCGGTTTCGCCGCCAACTGCTCCACGCCCCCGCTCCAGATTCCCCAGCTCCATACGCAGCGCCGTCAGCAACTGTCCGATCTCATCGTGCAACTCGCGTGATAGCGCCTTGCGCTCCTGCTCTTGCGAGGAGACCAGCTGTTGTGAGAGATGCCGCAGCCGCTCCTCGGCTACCTGACTTACTTTTTGATGGGCAGCGGATTCCTTCTCGAGTGACGAGATCCGGAATACGCTGGCCCCGGCGATGATGGCGCCCAGCACCAGCGCAGTGAGCAACGTTTCCCAGATGTCGTTCTGCAGGTTCACTACGGATTGGCTCAGGTCCCGGCGGCGCGATTCGAAATTCTCCTCGTTCAGCTTCCCCAACTCCTCGGCGATAGCGAAAATCGGCATCTTCTCCCAACCGAATCCATCGTCCATGAATTCGGCCTCCGCCTGCTCCGGGGGCTTTTGAAACTCCTTGCCAACGGTATCCAGGTAATCGCGTAAGGCAACTTCCAGCCGATCCACGGCCCGGCTGCTGTGCTGAGGCCGCAGGGACTTCAATTGCGCCAGGTTGTCTTCTGTCTTCGCTCGCAACGCGGCCAATTGCGCGTGGTACGCGCTCGCCGGAATCTCCCGCTCAAGCAGCCTGTCACGGCGCAGCACCGCCACCCGTGAGGTATCGGAACGAATCCCTTCCACCACGTTCTCGATGTGCCGGTAGGTATCCTCCACCGCCAGGATCTGCTGGTGAATGCGGCGCGTCTCCTGGATGCTCGCCACACCAGATAAGCCCATGATAATTAAGAGGAAACCAAGGCCGAACACGGACACCGGCCAGATGCTTTGCGGGACGGTTTTCACTGAATTGCGAGCCTCAAGAAACAGTACCCTTGGAACGCCCAGTACTGGGCCCCACTGTACTATCGACGGGATTGCCGGGCTCCGTTAGGCAGACGAAAATCAAACCACGTTACACAGAACAACACAACGTGAAACGGCAAACATTCTGAAGGAGGAAATGGAAATGATCGGTACAAAGGCTTTGATTTCTCTGATGCAGGTATGGCGCGATCGCCGAGGGCAGGATCTTATCGAATACGCCCTCATGGCCGGCTTCGTCGCGGTTGCGGCCGGCGCTATCATGCCAGCGGTCTCGAGCAGCGTTAGCACTATATTCAGCCAGATCGCGTCCGTGATGACCCTGGCAGCAAGCTGAAGAGCAGCAAGCTGAAGAGCAGCAAGCTGAAGAGCAGCAAGCTGAACAGCAGCAAGCTAAAGTGGCAGCCAGCTAGCCGAGCCATATTTCCGAACTTTGTGTAAGGTTGCTCGTATCTTAAGCTGATGAGCAGCCTTCTTTCGGACTTGCGCCACGCCCTCAGGGTGCTGACTTCGAATCCCGGGTTCACCACCGTTGCCGTCGCGGCCCTCGCGCTCGGCATGGGAGCTAACACGGCAATCTTCTCCGTGGTGAACGCCGTATTGCTGGCGCCGCTCCCTTATCCACAGTCCGATCGCATCATGCGGGTCGAGCGGGGCTTTAAGGGTAATGACGGTGGGAGTTCGGTTTCCGTCCCCAAATTCATGGCGTGGAAAAAGGCCAACACCGCCTTCCAGGCTATGGCCCTCTATGACTTCTCCGGTCCGGGATTGAACCTCGGCTCGGGCGATCGTCCACAGCAAATCAAGGGTATCCACGTTTCCGCCGGGTATTTCCAGGTCTTCGGAGTGTCGCCCGTAGTGGGCCGTACGTTCCTGCCGCAGGAAGATCAGCCCAACGGAGCGAAGGCGGCTGTGCTCAGCAACGATCTCTGGCGAAACCGGTTTGGGAGCGACCCGTCACTGGTAGGTAAGCCGATCCTGCTCGGCGGCGATCCCTACACAGTGGTTGGGATTCTGCCCGCTTCTTTCCATTCCGATCCCCCCGCCGATGTTTTTCTTCCCATGCAGGCCGATCCGGACAGCACCAACCAAGGCCACTACCTGCTGGCCGCAGCCTTGTTGAAGCCCGGAGCAACATTAGATTCCGCCAAAGCCAACATGATTGCCGCGGGCGAGCAGTTTCGCGCCGCCAATCCCAAGTGGATGGACAAGAGCGAAACCGTCAGCGTAATCCCACTGCGCGATGCGGTGGTTGGCGATGTGCGCCTCTCTCTCCTCATCCTGGTGGGAGCCGTCGGCTTCGTACTGCTCATCGCGTGCGCCAACGTAGCCAATCTCTTGCTCGCCCGAGCCGCCGGACGCCAGCGCGAAATCGCCATCCGCACCGCCATCGGCGCCAGCCGCGGCCATCTGATTCGCCAGTTACTCACCGAAAGTGTCCTGCTCTCCTCCATTGGCGGGATCCTCGGGCTGCTCATCGGAACCTGGGCCGTGCCCCTGCTGTTGGCCGTCAGCCCGGGCAATCTTCCCCGCATCAACGCCGAGGATCACATCGCCTCCGCTATTTCCATGTTCGACTGGCGCGTGCTGGCGTTTACCTTTGCCATCGCGGTGCTTACCGGTGTACTTTTCGGTTTACTGCCGGCCCTGCGCATCTCCAAGCTGGATGTGAACTCGGTGCTCAAAGAAGCGAGCGGCCGCTCGGGCACTGGCTTGCGCCACAACCGCGTGCGCAGTGTTTTGGTGGCTGCCGAGATGGCCCTGGCCGTTATCCTGGTGGCCGGCGCCGCTCTCATGATCCGTACCTTCGTCGGATTGCGATCGGTCCAGCCTGGCTTCGATCCCCACCACGTCATTACCATGCAGACATCGTTAAGTGGTGGCCGTTACGACAGCACGGCCAAAGTGGCCAACATGATTCGCCAAGTGGTGGATCACATAGAGGCGCTGCCGGGAGTCCGCGCGGCTGCAGCCACGGTCACCGTGCCCGTCGATAGCGTGGGCCTCGACCTGCCTCTTAATATTGAAGGCCGTCCGCCGGCGAAGGGTGACCTGTACAACGGCGACGAGTTCTGGCGATTTGGCAGTCCCCATTATTTCAGTGCGCTGGGTGTGCCGCTGCTAAAGGGACGCGTTTTCGACCTACGCGATACTGGAAACTCAGCCCGCGTGATCATCGTTAACCAGGCGTTCGCGAACAAGTATTGGCCCAAAGGCGACCCCATCGGCCAGCGCATCACCATCGGCAAAGGACTCGGCCCGCAGTTCGAAGAGCCCGCGCGCGAGATCGTCGGGATCATAGGGAACATCCGTGAAAATGGCCTCAAGAACGGCGATCAACCGGTAATGTACGTCCCGCAAAGCCAGGTCACGGATGGTCTCACCCAACTTGCTAATAGCGTCATCCCGTTAAGTTGGATCGTTCAAACCGCCGCCGACCCGTCTTCACTCAGCGTCGCAATCCAGCACGAAATTCAATCCGTGGACAGCCAACTGGCTGCTTCCAAAATCCGCACCATGGACCAGGTCATATCCGAATCCACCGCGCGCCAGAATTTCAACATGCTGCTGCTCACCATCTTCGCCGGCCTCGCTCTGCTGCTGGCCGCCATCGGTATCTATGGCTTGATGTCTTATACGGTGGAACAGCGCACGCAGGAACTAGGCATCCGAATGGCGCTTGGCGCGAGCCGTGGCGACATGCTGAAGCTGGTGGTGCGGCAAGGTATGCTGCTCACTGGTATCGGCCTGGCGGTTGGTCTCTCCGCTTCGTTCGGACTGAACCGGCTCTTGGCCAATTTGCTATTCGGCGTCAAGACCACCGACCCAGTCACCTACGCGGCGGTGGCGATCATCTTGATTTCGGTGGCACTTCTGGCCACCTACATTCCCGCCCGCCGGGCCACCAAGATCGACCCCGTAGTCGCCCTGCGCTACGAGTGACTTCTAGGGGGACCGCCGGCGCCTATCATTCCTTAAGATTCGGCTTTGCCGCTAGCGATCCTGTGAATATCGGCGAGCTGTCTCGCCAACAGAGACGACATGAGGCTTTCCATCATGCTTACATCGACCATACGGTCCTCCCAGGCCTTATCTGCGCTTCGGAGGGCTTGGTAGTAGGGTTGCCGATCCTCGACGATAAGATCGGGGATTGTCTTTGTGCCCGGTAGCGGGAACCCTAGTCTGGCGCAGAGAACGAGATATGCGAGCGCTCTGGCAGTTCGTCCGTTTCCACCAAAGAAAGGATGAATCCAATTTACACGCCACATCAGGTAAGACGCCAAGTGCAAGGCTGGTGCATCCCAGTGGTTATTGACGTAGTCACACATCTCCCCGACTAGTCGCTCCACGTCTCCGTGATCTGGCGGGACATGTGAGACTCCCGCGATTCGAACAGCGGCATTTCTCAGGAAGCCGGCGCATGAGTAAATCTGGTTAATCGCTAGGCGCTGAAGTTCCAATACGACAGCAGGGGTCAATTTTGATTCTGGCTTCCACTCAGAAATAAGGTGAAGCACCGCCAGAAACTGGATGGCGCCGTTCCTAACTTCCAGTTCGCGCTTTTCTTCAGCAGTTCGGTATAGCGCTAATCGCGTCGGACCGAGGGGTCCCATGGCAAATGGCTACTTTTCAAAGAATCAACGGCCTTATCGACATCAGCTCGCGTAATCGAAGCGTTTTCCAGGTGAGTGTTGCCGTACGTAAAGCTGCGGATCTGCGCATCCCGCTCCTCATCGGTAACGCGGTGTTTGCGTGCCTCTTCAATGAGATATTCAAGATCGGTTTGGCTCATGGGCGCTCACTTCCGTTGTTTGATCAGATTTCGGTCAACAAGCTTCGGCGGGCGGTGGGGAAGAAGAACCAGTCTCCGTACAACTGGCTATAGGGCTACTGCCACAATCACGTCTTTGCCCGGTCCCATCGTATCACAAGGAAGACACTATAAAACATTCTTGGCCCTTGGTGTCTACACTCCTAATTTTCATACCTTGGGGCAGCCCACCATTTTTGGCAAGCTGACAGAATTAGCAGCGTGGGCGCTGAACGAGTTTGGCGTCCCCAAGGGGATTCGAACCCCTGTTATCGCCGTGAAAGGGCGGTGTCCTAGGCCGGGCTAGACGATGGGGACCTTCCGGGAAGGAGCCTACAGAACCTAATGTAACATGCTGCCCCGCTGGGACGGCGTGTTCCGGCGGGCCGGCGATTACAACGTCTTCAAATAGGCGATCACGTCGTTCTTGTCCTGATCGGACAATTGATCCCCGTACGCCGGCATCCCGTTGCCACCGTCGTTAATCTTCTCGCGCACGTTGGCTTCGTTCACCGCTTTGCCATTTGCGAGCTTGGCGTGCTTGAAGAGCCCCTTGAGACCCGGCCCGACTTTGGTTTCCTCGCTGTCGGCATTGTGGCAGACCGAGCACTGATCGAAAACTTCCTTGCCCTTCGCGGCGTCGCCCGGCTTAGCCTTATCTTGCGCTACTAATCCGGGGGCCAATAGCCCAGCTGCCAAAACCGCGCCCGCGGCGCAGCCTACCATCCAATTCCTCATTCCGAGTCCTCCAGTCACCCAGTCTACAATCTTCGCGCTGGTTTCGTCACCCTCTCACGGACGTTCAACAGGCAGCACTCGAAACCGGCGGCGGCCTTCGATGCGATAGGTTTGAAAATCGTCTTGGTCCACGGTAAAGATTGTCGAGAGGGATTCCCGTTTCGCGAGATACACCAGGGTAGCGTCGGCGAAATCCATCGGGCGGTCCCAGTAACGCGACATCAACGTGTGTATTGCTTGCAGTTCCGAATCCTGGATCGCTGCAAGTTTCAGAGCACCCGATCGCATGAGCGTCCAGACCGATTCCATCCCCCGGCGATCGCTGCGGACCAAATGAAACACTTCCGTGAGCACCGCTTCCGACGTCACCAGCGGGAGCCGGAATCGTTGGAATTGGTCGAAGAAGACTGAGTGCCAGCGGTCCGCTCGATCCAGTAGCCTAAGGATCGCCGGTATCGATCAACGCGTTACCGTCCATGACGCTGGCGTATCTGCCGCCGCACAATCTCGCGCGCGTTTTCCGCCCGTCGAGGGTTGTCGCCCTCGATGCTTCCGATAGCCTTAAGCGCGGCTTCGTGAAGGCGCTTCTGTTCGCGATCATCGTCGCTGTCCGCGCTATTGCTCTTTAGCCACTGCTCCGCGACCGCGTCCAGAACTTTGGAGAGTGTCGTCCTGCGGCGACGCGCCTCGCGCTCCAGGCCCATCTTCAACTCCGTGGAGACGCGCCAACTGTAGACTTCCGTCTTCACGCACAACATTGTAGTGCAATCTGAAGGTCAACCCCAGGAACGAATGCCCCGTTAGAATGTTCCTATGGCCAAAGCTCTCAAGGAAGGCGACGCGGCGCCGGCAATTCAAGTAGAGGATGACAAGGGGCAGGCGTTCTCGCTCGCCAGTCTCAAAGGCAAGAACGTGGTGCTCTATTTTTATCCTAAGGCGGACACGCCCGGGTGTACGAAGGAATCCTGCGAGTTTCGGGATCATTCGAAGAAGTTCACCAAAGCCGACACCGTGATCGTCGGCGTCTCGCCCGATAAAGCGGCGGCGCAATCCAAGTTCAAGGACAAGTTCGCGCTGCCCTTCACGCTACTGGCCGACGTGGAGCACAAGGTGGCCGAAAGCTACGGAACCTGGGTGGAGAAGAGCATGTACGGGCGCAAGTACATGGGTATTGAACGCAGCACGTTCCTGATCGGCAAAGACGGCAAGATCAAGAAGATTTTCCGCAAGGTGAAACCGGAAGGGCACGCCGAAGAGGTCTACGAAGCGCTGGGGTCGGCATAAGTAGTTTCTTCACTCATATTCAAGAGCCTCCACCAGGGATCCGCGCACGGCCGTTTCCGCCGGTGCGATCGCCGACAGAAACGCCACCAGCAGGATGCCTGGCAGCAGCAGCAAAGCGATGGAATACGGATATTCGTAGCTCAATCGCAGGCCCGCCATGTCTTCGGCCGAGATATGCAAGCTGTAGAAGAGTTGCAGCGCGCCGAGCGCCAATCCCAGGATCAATCCTACCGTTCCAACCGCCAGCGCTTCCAGCCAGATGGTTCCCCGGATCTGATTGCGCAGCCCGCCCACGGCTTGCAGCACTCCCAACTCGCGGCGCCGGTCGGTGATGGAAACCGTGAGTGTGTTGACGATTCCGAGTATTGCCACCAACACCGCTACGGCAATTTGCACATAGGTGATGCTGAACCACTGATCGGTCAGCCTAAGAATGTAGCGTCGCACATCGCGATTGGTGAGAACGAAGAGCCGCCGCTCGCTGCCGAATGTTTCAAGGATCCGCCGCTTGACGTCGCCTTCCACTGCGCCGCGCGCCAGATACACGCGGAAGATGTTCACCGTGCTGTCGTTCCAATAGCGCTTGTAGAGCGAGCGATCCACCAGCAGGCTGCCCTGCTCGTCCGAATAATCGGTGACGATGCCGGCGATGGGAAGATGCAGCATGCCGCTGGGACTGGCGATATCCACGACGTCGCCCAGCTTGAATCCCCGCAGCAGGGCGAAGTTTTCCGATGCCAGCACAGCCTTCCCTTGCTGGGCCAGCCGGAACATTTCGTCGGTATTGCCAGCCACCGGCGGAAGCGTGGCATGTTTTCTGAGAGCGCTGATATCGGCCGCGACAAACATGGTCGGCTTGCCCTGGATTTCGATGCGCGCGTCGCGCACCAGTTGCACTTCGCCGATGCCCGGTATGGCGCGCAGTTGCGCACCCATGGCCTCGGGAAAACGGAAATCGCGCTGCGTGAGGCTTTGCGATGGCGAGACGAAAAGGTCTGGATTCAGCGCCACGCTGAGCCATCCGAAGATGGAATCGTAACTGGCGCGCGCCAAGCCGCCCAGAGCTACCACCAGCGCCAGCGACAACATGAGCGCGGCCACGGCGCCCGATGTCCGGCGGGGGGCTTGCAACAGGCTGTCGGCTGCGAGCGTGCCTTCCACCGGACGAATCCATCGCAAGAGGGGACGCAGGGCGCGCGACAGCCAAAGCGCGAAGGTGGGCGTCAGCAACAAGGCTGCCAGCACCGCCAGCGCATCGCCGGCGTAGAAAAAGATGGGGTATCGTTCGAAAAGCAGACACCCGACCGCCAGGATTGCGACGCCCAGCGCGGCGATTCTGCGCACCCGATTTTCGCCCGCGCTCAACTGCTGATACTTGCCCTTTTGCAAGGCCTGCACCGGATCCACACGAGCCGCGCTACGCGCCGGAATCACGGCGGCAACCACACTGGTGACCACGCCCAGCACGACCGCGAACGTCATCAACATGGGATTGGTCGAAATCTCCTGTGCCTTCTGCCCGATGCCGTAAATTTCACCCAGCAGCGATCCGATGTAGCCGGTCATCCCGCGAGCGATTGCGATTCCGGCCAACAAGCCAAGTAAAGACCCGAGCAATCCCGCCACCACGCTCTCGCCCAAAAACAACGTTCGAATTTGCCGGCGCGTGGCACCGAGCGCCCGCAAGATCCCGATTTCAGAGCGGCGCTGCGTCACCGCGATCTGAAACGTGTTGTAGATGATGAACATTCCAATGAACAGCGCAAACACGCTGGTGACGTTGGAACTGAGGATATAGACGCGGGAGATGGAATCGAATTGTTGCGCGCGTGCCGACGGTTCTTGCACCTGGAAACCCGCGCCCAGCAGCGCCTCGAGCTTCCCCCTGACCTGAGCGACGCTGGCCGCGTCATCCACGGCAATATCGATCCGATCGAACTTCCGGCCCCGGCCGAAAGCCTGCTGCGCCGCATAAATGTCCATCACCGCGATGTTCCCGCCGAAGGCGCCGCTCAACCCGCCCGCCTTCATCACTCCGCGGATGGTGAACACCTTCCGGCCCTGCATGGTGCTCATCGGAACCTTGCTGCCGATGCTCAAGTGATTGGCCCGCGCGTAGGTGTCGGTAACCATCAGCGAATCCGGCTCCGCGATGAAGAAGAGCGGATCGTCGATCAGATCGTCATTCGACCCCAGATCGTAATCCCGCAGGCTGCCGTCGCCCGCCATGTCCACACCCAGGATCAGAAGGTTGCCCTGTCCGGGAACGCCATTGTTGACCACCGCTTCAATGACGGGCGCCGCGACACGCACCTCCGGCATGGCTTCTACTCGATCCAGAACATTTTCATCGAATCCCGTTTCTCCGGCCGAGATCTGCAACTGCGCCGATCCCGCGATGCGATCCACGGTTTGATGAAACGCATACACCACGGATTGATTTGCCGTATGGATGCCGACAAACACAGCCACACCGAGCACGATTCCCGCGATGGTCAGCAGCCAGCGCGGCAAATGCTGGCGGACGTAGGGCCAGCTAATGAGTTTGAGCAGAATCATGAGCAGTTATGGCGGCTTTGCCCGCGCGATCTTCTTCAATGCGGCCGTCGCGCAGGGCCACCAGGCGGGGGCAACTTTCCGCCACCTGAATGTCGTGCGTCACGATCAGGACCGTGGAGCCCAGCCGCTCATGCAGATCGCGAATCAGCGCCAGAATTTCCGCGCCGGTATGGGTGTCGAGGTTGCCAGTGGGCTCATCCGCCAACAGAACCGGCGGATAAACCGACAGCGCGCGTGCGATGGCGCAGCGCTGGCGTTCGCCTCCCGAAAGCTCGTCTGGCAAGTGCGCACGGCGCGCGGACAAGCCCACCAGGTTCAGCAGCTCGCTCGATCGTTCTTCGATTTTCTTCTTCGGCCAGCCGCGCAGATGCAGTGGAATGGCCACGTTTTCGACGCAACTCAGGGTAGGCAACAAATTGAAGAACTGGAAAATGAATCCAATCTTGTCGCGGCGCAAGCGCGTCAATTCATCGTCGGAGAGCCCACTCAGTTTGCGGCCATCGATTTCGATTTCACCGGTTGACGCGGTATCCAATCCACCGATCAAATTCAGGAGCGTTGATTTCCCCGATCCGGACGGCCCAACGATGGATACCATCTCGCCGCGCTCGATGCTCAGATCCACATTTTCCAGTGCCGTGACGGTGCTCTTGCCTTGGAATATTTTGCTGACATTGGAGAGCGAGATCACCCTCCTGCTATGATGACCGAAAATCAATGCGCATCGGGATTGACGCTGGTGGAACGTTCACCGACTTTATTGTTGTTCACGATGGCGGCGCGCTCGAGACCTTTAAATTGCGGTCAAACCCGCGGTCTCCGGCCAGTGTGATTCTGGCCGGCCTGGCTCAGGCCACCGGCGACCGCCGCGCGGAAGTGATTCACGGATCTACCGTCGCCACCAACGCGCTGCTGGAGCGCAAAGGCGCGCGAACCGCGCTGGTGACTACGGCAGGCTTCGAAGACGTGATCCATATCGGCCGCCAGAATCGCGCCGAGCTCTACAACTTAACGCCGCAGCTGCCAGTGCCCATCATCCCCCGGGGCCTTTGTTTCGGCGTCCGCGAGCGAGCTTACTTCGATGGTGTCATCGGTCAATCGCCTTCCAACGCCGAAATTGTGCGGTTGAAGACCCGCCTGCGCCGGGCCCGGGTTCAATCCATCGCCATCTGCTTTCTGCACGCCTATCGCAATCCAGAGAACGAGAAGCGCGTGGCGGCTGCGCTCCAAGACGCGGGCTACCTGTGTACGTCTCACGATGTCTGCCCCGAGTTTCGCGAGTACGAGCGTTCTTCCACCACGCTGATCAACGCTTACGTCGGTCCGCTCATGGACAAATATCTCGCTGAGCTCGAAAGCGCCAGCCGCCATCGCGTCGCGATCATGCAATCGAACGGCGGATTTATGTCCACCAAGGAAGCGCGCCGGCATGCGGTGCGCACGGTGCTGTCGGGACCTGCCGGAGGAGTGGTAGGAGCGCTGGAAGTGGCCAAACTCTCGGGGTTCTCGCGCATTCTGGGCTTCGATATGGGCGGCACGTCTACCGATGTCAGCCTGTGCGACGGCCAGCCGCGCGAAACACTTGAGGCTTTGATCGACGGCTTTCCGGTGCGGGTGCCGATGCTCGACATTCACACGGTGGGCGCGGGCGGCGGCTCCATCGCTCGCATGGATGAAGGCGGGTTGCTGCGCGTAGGTCCCGAGAGCGCGGGCGCCGACCCTGGACCGGCCTGCTACGGCAAAGGCGGCCAGCCCACGGTGACGGATGCGCACGTCGTGCTGGGGCGCATCGCGGCGGACCAATTGATCGGCGGCGAAATGCAGCTGGATACGGCGCGGGCAGCCACGGCCGTCGATTCCGTCGCGCGTCAGCTGGGCATCAGCCGCGTTCGAGCGGGGCAGGGCATTGTGCGCGTAGCCAATGCCAACATGGAGCGGGCCATCCGTCTGGTCTCCGTGGAACGCGGTCACGATCCGCGAGACTTCGCGCTGGTTGCCTTCGGCGGCTGTGGCGGGCTGCACGCTTGTGAGATGGCACGCGAGTTGGGCATTGAGACCGTTCTGGTTCCCGAATACGCGGGCGCGCTGTCCGCGCTCGGCATGTTGCTCGCGAACCAAACGCGCGACCATGCGGCCGGTGTGTTGAACCGTACCGATTTCGAGCGCGAATTTTTGCGGCTGGAGCGGACGGCGCGCAGAGAACTACCGCGCGCTGAACTGATCCGCTCGGCCGATATTCGCTACGTTGGCCAGAGTTATGAGCTGACGGTGCCCTGGGACGCAGCCAACCCCGGCGCGCCTTTTCATCGCGAGCACCAGCGCGTGTACGGTTATTCGAATCCCGAGCGCGCCATCGAAATCGTGACCGTTCGCGTCCGAGCCCGCGTCAATGTGAAGAAGCCGAACCTGATCTCGAAACGCCCGCCGTCGAGTAGCTCGCTCAAACCCGCGATCCGGCGCATTCACTCCGCCGGCGCCTGGCGCGCTACTCCCGTCTTTCCGCGTTCCAACCTTTCTTCGAAGGTGCTCCAAGGTCCGGCGCTGATCCTCGATTACGGATCCACTACCTTGATCCCGCCCGGCTGGAGCTTTTCTATCGATGAGTTCGGTAACTTGATCGCTCGCCGCAAACCGTGATCACAAGAAGGGAAAGGGTGCTGCGCCGGCACGTGCCCGTTAGGGCAGCGGATTCATAATCACCTCAAGGCATGTTTCGCGCCAATTTTCGCAAGCGTGTTTGTTTGCAACCAAGCGCCTGTGTTTTCATGCATAACAGCCAATCCCACCAGGTAAAATCCCTATACCGCCTGGACCCCGTGGATTGAATGAACTCGATTAAAAAAGGCGGGGAATAGAGTGCTGCGGAAAGAAATCAGATTCCAGAACTAGATCGATCATCAACTCCGCCACCGCGATCAGAAGCGTGTTCCATGGTGGACGTAGAGGGATAGGCGATATTTATCCACGCCGCAGGCGTCCGTGACCCTTCGGTAAGCGTGCAGGACGCCCGCGACCTTTGATGTCTCCAGCGCCTATTTGTTCGACGCCTCTATATACGCGGTGAAGCTTCCGCCATTGGCAAGGTTTTGTTCCACGACCGTCCGTCCTTTTAGCAGACGTTCCAACTCGCCGGATGGAAAGCGACCGAAGGATCCTTTGTTCAAGTCTTGGGAATCCACCAGCAGAGGCATACTAGGAACCGCTGCCACTTGCTTCTCGAGTGAGTCCAGGTCGGATCGCCATAACATCTCGGTTAAGCCCGGGCCCGTGAAGATGCTGAAGGCCCCCGTCTCCGCGAGATATACCCCGGCTCGGTAGGATAGGATCGCAAGAGGCGCATTGGGTTTGGCATAACGGCGGAGCAGTTCGATGTTCTTCCGAACCGGCCCCGACTGATCGCCAAGGATGGAGCGTATTTTGATAGAAGTGGCCCAGTTCGTTGCTCGAAGAACATCTGGGATCATAACGATCGGAAAGCATTGGAACCACAGAAGCCCTAGGGTGGTTAGATAAACCGGTCCAACGGCTAACCGGTCCCCTCTGCGCCTGCTCCAGGACAATAGCTCGTCGGCACAGAGTGCCAATAGAATTATCGCCGGCCAGATAACGAGGACCAGATTATTGTCGTGGCTGCGTCCTTGGTAGTACGTGAACAAGCCCGTGCCAAGCACTGCGGTGACCAACATAAATTGCTGGCGCGGTGAACTCCTCCGACAAAGCAGCGATTGCCCTGCTCGCGCCAAAGTCAGAATATATAGAGCAATTACCAGCATCCACGGGTGATTCGGAGGCAGTGGGAGCATCATGCCGCCGTACCGGTAGAAAACCGGAACGTTCACGGTCAGCATTCCCCAGTGTGGCCAGGCGTGATAGCGGATAAACGCGTACCCCGAATATAGTGCGACGAAAGAGAGGAACACCCCTACCGCCCGCATAACATGGATAGCCGCTCGTCCAGCGGCAGGCGCTGCCGGGAGCGCTGAGAATTCTTGATACGAAAGCAGCGCGATCCAGGCTCCAAACACTGCGATTCCGCTGTCTGGATTCCAAAGAATCGCCAGGCCGGCCGTAGCGGCGCACAAACCATACAAGGTTCTGGAGCGATTTTTGATGTATCTGGCGAATAAGTAAAGGCCGACACAGGGAAACACGAACCGGATCGGGTGATATTGAAGATAGGGATCGTCGGACAACCATGTGCGGGAACTGAAGTAAGCATAATGGGCCACGCTGAGCAAGGCAATCGGCGCGATCCATTTGTTCTCGATATTGACCCACAACAGGAGTCCCACAAACGCGAAGCTTGCGCTCATCAGCACCCACATTGTGACGGTGAAGGACAGCACGTTCAATCCAACTGTTCGAAACGCCGGATCGAGAAACTGGGGGTACAGCCCATACTGGTTTGTGAGGTCGATCAACATTCCCCGTCCGTGGTCCACTTGAACATCTGAATACAGGATGGCGTCCATGTTTGGCCCTTCGATGTAGTTACGAAGCCCCTCGTTGGTGGTGGCAACGGTGAAAGCCGCCGTGCCAATTCCGATCCCGACGATGACAATCGCCATCCCACCCGCCGCCCACTTTGGCGAGATATGACGCCCGAACAAAAGGCCGCAGCCCGCGATGAGCAAACCAACGAGGCCCCGTATCAACGGATGCGGTGTGACCGGAAACAATTCCGCCAGCACCAAAGCTTTGGCAGGGATGTGAGCGGCGAAGGTGATAGCCACCGAAATAAATGCAGTTGTCACAGTTATCCATACCAGGCGAACGGAGCTCCCGGTCAAGAAGCCTAAGGCTCGGGCAAGTCCCCAAAGCGCAGCTAGGATCAGGATGGGTATCAGGATGACTCCCAGCACAAAAGTCAATCGTTCCAGCGGCTCGGGTTGAAAGTAACCTGGGGGAAGTAGAAAAGTTTGCTTGAGAAAAGTGTCGTCTCTTACCGGCATCCTGACCAATTCGCCGAGAACACTGTGCAATAGGGGAATGAAGGCTAAGCCGCAAACTGTGGCAATCATCCACCGGAGTTGGCGGAGCAGATCTCCATTCTCGATCTTGTCGCTCCAAAGGTGCGACCGGGGAGGACACGTTTCGGAAGGCTCGGTCGCGGGGAGAACAAAATTCGAGCGATCATCGATGGGTAACCCCACAGTCTTGCGCGTTCTCGACCGGCCCCGTGGTTTCGCGACGTTCCTGCGCATTCAGAGCCTATTTCTCGCCTATTGCGTTCGAAATCCCAAAACCGTCATATAGCTTCTCGGCGGGTCGGCTTCCTCAATGAAGCCGCCAGCGCCCATATATGATTTCAGCAAATCGTTGCGGTCGCGCGCCAACTGGCTAAGGAGGCTGGTGGGTACCCACAAGGCCGGAGGTCATTCAGATATGGCACACCACAGCACATTCAAACGGCGGCACCCGCCTCGCACCGACAGAATGGTTGCCAGGGATGGAGCCATTGCAAAATGCCTTGAAACCGACGCCTAAGGCCTTTGCGGGACGAGGCCCGACGCGCTGCATCACGTTCGCCTTCAACCGGCAGTGCGAGCGAAATTCGGGTACATCGCTATTCGTTCCGAAAAGTCGCACAACGCAAAGCGAACCTCAGCATGACCGCACGCGTGGCGGCAATGCTGAAGGCGCGTAAGGCCGCGACAACTCGAACTCGGTTTTCCGGGCGAATCTCCCGAGGCCGCGATTCTGGGAACCTCGATCGACCATCAGCACGAAGATGTGCGTGATACGCTGAAACTGTCCAAGGAATTCGTTGTGCACTCGCTACGCCACACAATGTTGACGCGCCTGTGTGAAGCCGGCGCCGATGTGTTCACCATCATTGAGAATTGCGGGCCATAGGAGCGTAACCGTTTCGGGGCGGTATGTTCACCCCACGCCGGAGGGCAATCCGCTGCGCCGTCACGCGCTTTATCGGCTACACTGTGGGCATCGGGCCCTTAGCTCAGCGGTTAGAGCAGCGGACTCATAATCCGTTGGTCGAAGGTTCAAATCCTTCAGGGCCCACCAAACACACACGGCAGGCCCCCTCATGGCGATTCCCGACCTCCGTTTGCTGCTGTTCCCGGCGACCTTTCTGGTGCACATCCTGGAAGAGTGCTTCGCCGGCGAGCGCTTCTACCGCTGGATTCATCGGATTTCCGGCATCCGGCTCACGGCTGCGCAGTTCATAGCGATTAACGCGCTGGCGTGGGTCGCGATGGCCTCTGCCGCCTTTACCGTTCCACCGGAAAACTGGCTGTGGACCGCGATCGGATGCACCGTGCTGGTAAATGGCGTGCTCCACCTGGCAACCACCATTCTGACCCGCTCTTACTCGCCGGGGGTGGTGAGCGGCGTGGTCCTCTGGATTCCGCTGGGCCTCTACTACGTGATGCAGGGCAACGCCATTTTGCCTCGGCGCGAATTATGGGTGGGGCTATCTACGGGCCTGGCCATCCAGGCGGGGGTTTCCATGCTTGCCTTCACGCTAGGTAAGAGTAACGAATGACAACCAGACCGGCGCCCAATCGCGGCAACTTACCGGCCCTCTCTCGCATCATTTATGCTAGAGATAATAGAATCATGCTACGTACCGTGCTCTCCCGGTGCCTGGTTAGTGGAATGTTAGCCTTATCCCTCGGCGCGGCCGGGATCGAGGCCGCTTCCAATGTCGACGTTCCGGGCGTACCCAATTTTCACCAGGTGAATGAACATGTTTACCGTGGGGCGCAGCCTCATGGACAGGGCTTTGCCGGTCTCGCCAAGATCGGCGTCAAGACCGTGATTGACCTGCGCGGGGAGAGATCGGAGCAGGCCGAAGTGGAACGCGCCGGCATGCACTACGTGCGCCTGGCGTGGAACGGTTACAAGGCCCCGTCCGATCCTCAAATGGCGACCGTACTTGGGCTGTTGAATGACAACTCCGCCTGGCCCGTCTTCATCCATTGCAGACGCGGGGCAGACCGCACCGGCACCGCCATTGCCTGTTATCGGATCTCCCACGATCATTGGACGAACCAGCAAGCCCTGGCAGAGGCGAAAACCTTCGGCATGAGTTCGCTGGAAGTTGCGATGCAGCACTTCATCTTAGCTTTCATAGCACCCCCGACGGCTTTCATAGCACCGCCGATGGCTTCCAGTGCGTCCTCTGCTACTGTTTCGACCCCGGCCGTCGCGGCCCTTCCTTAATGCGGCTACGAACAGCTCTTGCCGGCGCGCTGCTGCTATCAGCCACGGGCCTTTACGCGCAAGAATCGATGCTGCTGCCCGAGAACTCCGTGATGCGCGTCTCAGAGCACGTCTACGCGATTATCGGCTTCCCCAACATTGGGATCGTAGTAGGTGACCGCGCCACCCTGGTGGTGGACACCGGCATCGGAGCGCGCAACGGCGCCATCGTAGTCAAACAAGCAGAGAAGCTGGCCAAGAAACCCAACCTGTATCTCACCACCACGCACTTTCATCCCGAGCACGCCATGGGCGAACAAGCGTTCCCGCCGCGCACTGTCATCATCCGTCCGGCCGCTCAGCAAGCGGAGCTGGAGAAGCATGGCGCCGAGCTCATGGACCTATTCCGCGGCTTCTCGCCCCAAGCGAAAGAGCTGCTGGCGGATGTGAAGATGCGCACGCCCGACATCGTTTTCGATAAAGAGATCATCCTCGATCTGGGCGGCGTCAGCGCGCGCCTGTTCTGGCTGGGGCCCGCGCATACGCAGGGCGACGAGCTGATTATGGTGGAACCGGACAGCCTGTTGCTCTCGGGCGATATCGTACAGGACAAGATCGTCCCGAACATGCCCAACGCCGATGCCAGTGTGAAGAACTGGCTGGCGATCCTGGATCAACTGGAGCCACTGAAGCCGAGGTTTGTGGTGCCCGATCACGGCGCGCTGGGCGATGGATCGCTGATCGCGAAGGAGCGCGCATTTGTCCTGGAGCTGCAATCGCGGTCGCTCGAATTGAAGCGCGAAGGTAAATCCGCCGACCAAGCCGCGACGATTGTAACCGCCGAGTTCAAGAAGAAGTATCCGGATTGGCAGACCATGGGGCCGGTGGCCAACGTGGTGAAACGCGTTTACGCGGAAAATCCATAAGCCTCAGAAGTGGAATCCGATCATCGCCGTTATAGCCCTGGGCGAGACATAGTGCGTGCCGCTAAACGTAGAGATGAAATTGTAGAGCGCCTCTTTGTTCGTTAAGTTCACCACGCTCAGACGCGCGCTCCACTTGTATTTATCGCCGTGGAAGATGTTGTCGTGCCCGATGGCTGCATCGAAAAGATTGCGGGACGCAATGCGGGGCGGGTTATGGTCGTCATTCTCCGTTCCGGCAGCCGGGATGCTCAGGTACTTCGACCCATATTCCGAAGCCGGACAGACGCTGTTCGGACTAATCGGCGTGGTGGGCGTCGCATACACGTTCCCGCAATAAAGCCCGGCCTGGAATTGCTGATCGGGTGTAAGTATGGAAGCGTCCACCACCGTATCGCTCCCATTCGGGCCATTCGCGCAATCGCCACCGGCGCACGGTGCTGGACCAGCCACTTGTCCGCTGTCGAACCGCCAGTTGAAGCTGATCCACGGCATTGTTTTTCGCGGTTGATATTGTAAATGGGTGGTCTGGTTAAATCGCTCGTCGTGGTCAATACGGAATACGCCGAACCCAACCGGAGTGGAGCCGATCCCCGCCACTTGCGGGCTGAAAAAGCGGGCCGCTACGCTTGATGTCACCAGAAACGCCGTAAGCCCGTGGAAGTTGGGAACCGTGGCGCGGATGGCATAGCCGGGAATCTTCGAGCTCTGCCATTCAATCGGATAGGTGATCGGAGTATTGCCGAGCACGCTGAAGTCGAAGGCCTTGTGGGTGTATTTCCAAATATATTCCGCGTCGATCACCAGGTACTTGCCGAAGGCCTGCTGCAGTCCGGCGTGGAACTCATTGCGGTGTCCGGGGCTCAGCGCGGTGGTGGATACGCAAGCGCCACCGGGCACCGTGGTCTGAAACGCATTGATCACGGGGTTGAGGCATCCGTCGCTCGCCAGCACCAGGTTTTCGTTGAAGGGAGTTTCCATGGTCCGGGCATAAGACACGCGCAGCACAGTGTGGGTGGGTTTTAAATTGTAAGCCACCCCGAGGCGCGGTTCTCCCTGCGCGGCGTGGGTAAGGCCGTTGTACTTATCGAAACGCAGACCGAGGTTGAAGGTCCAATTTCTGAGGGTGATTGCGTCCTGGATATATGCCGCAAATTCCTTGATGTCGGCATGACCATAGAAGGCATACTCGCCGCTGGTGGAATTCGGGCAGCCGTCGGACGATAGAAGCGGTGATGTCCGGGTGAGGTCGTAGCAAGCCAGCAGCGGAATGAAGTTTGGATTCGGCTGCAGCGCTCCCCCGCAGCTGTTCGGATTGGTCAGCGCAGGGCTGGTATCGGGACTCCCGTTGGCATTCAAACAAGGTGCGTTTGCGGTTGGATCCACCAGGCCGAGCGTATCGCGTTCGGTGATAAATGTGTGCTCGTAAGTGACCCCCGCCTTGATATTGTTCACTTTATTGATCCAGGAATAAGTGGCTCGCGCTCCGGCATTCGTCAGCCTGCGATTCTGGCCGTCGCTCGCGAGTTGGAGATCGGGCGTGAGATCGGCGAAGGGGTCGTCGCTCGGATAGTAGTTGAATTGATCCTGCCGGACGAAGGCGCCAAGCGTGAATACGCTGCTCGGATTAACGAGACGCGTCCAGGTGGGGGCGATGTTGAACGTCCGGATCTTCGAACGCTGATCCGCGGAGCCGACCGGAAGACCGTTGGGACCCAGGCCGCCGTTATTTACAATCAAACCCGACCAGGCGGTCGCGTTTTGTGCGTCGTAGGAATTTGGCGTCTGGAACCAGGACTGCGTGAATCCCAGATTGATGTTGATGCTGTCGGCGTCGGAAGGCTTGAGGTCCAGGCGGTCGAACCCGTTCTCTTCATTGCCGTGGTCGTGAAAAACCTGATACTCCGGCCCATCCAGGAAACGGCCTGTATCCAAGCCGCCCACCGAAATGAAGTTGCCCCACTTCTCGTGCCCGTAGGCAAGATCGAACGCGCCATTGGAAGAGCCGAAGGTTCCGTAAGAAGCCGTTATATCGCCGTGAGGCTGGTTCACTCCGAGGCCGGAGCGCGTGGTCACAACCACCACCAGGCTGGTTTTTCCGCCGTACTCGGCAGGCGGAGCGCCTTCAATTACTTCCATCGACTGCACGGAATCGATCGGGATCTGGTTCGAGAAGACCTTGCTTTGCTGATCTGTAATGGGCTGGCCATCCACGGAGAAGGAATTCGAGGCGTGATCGCCCAACCCGTGCATAAGACCATTGGAGTCGCCCGAAACGCCTGGCGAGGCGAGTGTCACAAGCGAACTGAGCGAGGAGGACGCACTTTCGAGAGGCAGCTTGTCGAAGAGGTCGCGATCGACGTCGGTGTGCGCCGTGGAATCGGTTTCCAGCAGATCCGCCGCTTCCGTCACGGTGACGCTGGAATTGGCTGCCCCGAGCGTCATCGCGACCTTGACGTCAATCGGTAGCGACGAACGAACGTTCACGTCCTGCTCACCGCCTTGAAATCCAGCGGCCGTCGCGCTGAGGTGGTAGTTGTTGTAGGGGATGTTGGCGAATTCGAAGTTGCCCTGCGAATCGCTCTTGGTGCTTTTGTCGTAGCGAGAAACCGGATTCTGGAGCTCCACGGTTGCGCCGGGAACGGCGGCACCAGACGGGTCGAGGATAGTGCCGCGGACGGTTCCCGAGTTGCCGCCGCTCGATTGCGCGTAGAGCGCGGCAGACGACATAAAGCACAGAATCAAAAAGGCTAGAGAACGAGCGGGACCTCTCATATCTCTCGATTGTGGATGCCCGGAAGCCCGCTACCTATGACAATCCGATCAGTGGCCTCTTGATGGCGATGAGTGAACTGGTTTTTACGGTAAGCGGACTTGCGTCACCAGGTGAGAAGTTCGCGTACGGTGCGCGCCTGCCGTTTGCTGGCGACGAACTCCTGATCGTTGTTCATGGTAATCAACCAGCGCTGGCTGCTCAGCGCGCTCATCTTGCGCACATGATCCACGTTCACCAGAGCGTTGCGATGAATGCGCCGGAAGCTCGAGTTCTTGAGGCGCAGTTCTAACTCCTTGAGAGTCTGGGTAGCCAGGAATTTTCGTTTGGCGGTGACAATCCAAACCAAATCGCCTTCTGCTTGAAACGCGTAGATCTCGGCCGCGCTCAGCAGGAAATACTCCTCGCCCACTTTGCCCACGATCCGGCGAGTGAGCGCGCTCGACGGCGCATCTGAAATCTCCTGCAATTGGCCGATCCGCTCCATCGCCTGGCGATCGGTAACGCGCCTGGCCCGCTCCACCGCTTGCGACAAACGTACCTGCCCCACAGGCTTCAGCAAATAATCGATCGCGCCGGCTTCGAAGGCCTGAAGAGCGTGCTGATCGTAAGCAGTTACGATCACGATCACCGGCACGTGTTTGCTCTGCTTCAACTGCCGCACCACTTCCAGGCCTCCCATGGCGGGCATCTGCAGATCGAGGAGCACCAGATCCGGCTGCTGGGCGCCGATTTTCTCGAGCGCTGCAGCTCCGTCGGCGGCTTCTCCGATTACCTCAACGTATTCGATCAGCTCCAGCTCTTCACGCAAAACCTTGCGCGCGATGGGTTCGTCATCGACAATCAATGTTTTCAGACGCATGCTGGAATTGCGAAACCCACGGTAGTCACCCCGTCTTCCACCTCGGTCTGAAAGCTGGATTCGTCGCCATAACAAAGCTCCAGCCGGCGACGTACATTGGCCAAGCCGATTCCTCCCTGGGCGCCGGCGGCCGTCAGCGCGATCGAGTCGCACTCGCCGGAGTTGGAAACGGTTACCGTCAGCACGTCCCGCCGGGAAGTAATGTCCAGGCGCACGAATCCTCCGCCGGTCCTGGGCGCCACTCCATGTTTCACCGCGTTCTCTACCAGCGGCTGTACCGAGAGCAAAGGAATGGTGGCGCGCAGAGCAGCGTCATCCACATTGATCTCGGTCCGCAGCTTGACGCCCAGCCGCAGTTGCTCAATCTCCAGATACGCGCGGACAATACGCAGCTCTTCTTCGATTTCGATCAACGTCCGGTCTGACCGCAACAGGTAACGGAACACGTCGGCCAGATTCAGCACCAGACGGCGGGCGTCGGCATTGCCGCGGTCAATGGTTCCATACAGCGTGTTGAGCGAATTAAAAAGGAAATGCGGATTGATCTGCGCCTGCAGAGCCTTCAACTCTGCTTGTGAAACCAGGCCCTGCATCTGAATGCCGCGCAGTTGTTCCACGTGCTCCACTACCGCCGCGCCTAATCGCAGGAGCACCGCGAAATCCTCGCTCAAGTAACGGCGCGCACCGTCCCGCGGGCCCAGCAGCAGGTATCGGGCATCGCCGCGCGAAAAGCGCAGTGGAACCACCGCTTGCACCCAGGGTTGTGTCCAGGCATCGTCATCGTCGCCGAGCGGAGCGCGATCGGCCAGTTCAAAACGCGCGGACCGCACGAATCCCGCAATCACTTCCGCCGCCTGAACCAAATATTTGGATTCGTCCTGAGCGGCGCGAACCAACTTCTGAAGCTGTTCCAGCGCCTCATCAACGTTCGAGCGCAAGAAGATTACTTGCGTCAGCCAGCTTTGCACGCGGTTGCGAACGTACACGAACAGCGTAAGTACTAGACACGCGCCCACGAACAGCAGCCCGGCGTCGAAAGGCTGGCTGAGCTTCGGGCCGAAATGCGTGGATTCGACGATTCGAATGGACCCCAGCACCGCGGCAGCGGCCAGCGTAGCATTTACTACGAAGCGCAGGAAGGCGTCCAGCAACAGAAATCGATAGTTCTGCAAAAGCACAAATAGGGCCAGCGGTATACCCGCGTGGTGCAGCGCGATTTCCTTGGACCAGGCCTGATGCGCGTGCTCGGAGCTGAAGTGCGCAAACGAAATGGCGAACAGGAACAGCACCATCGCTCCGGCCAACCTGGACGTTGCCGCACCGTTCTTATTCCTGACTTCCAGGAACACCGAGATCGCGGTGAGAACGGCAAATCCCGCCGTCACGAGCAGCAGGGCGGCGAAATGGAGCCGTGTGGAACGGGTGATCAGGTCGGCTACGTGAAGCGCGATTGCCACGATGCTGAGAACATACCCGCCGAGCCATAACGGCCGGTGATGGGATCCAAGCGATATATGCAGCAACACCGCCGGAAGCAGGCTTAGTACCGAGAAACTGGCCGCGACAATGATATCGGCCGCCGTTCCGCCCTGCCGTCCCACGCCCAGTGCCACCAGAGACCCAATGTTCCACAAGAACGCCAGGGCCGCCGCCAATACGGGCAGCCTGGTCCGTTCCTCCCGGTCTCGCCGCCAGTTCAACAGGAAGAAATACAAGAGCATCCCGAACAGGACTGCGCCCGCGCAGTGCCCGATGGTGTTCACCAGAACGGGTTCGTGGATACTAAGCCAATCCGGCATTCTCGCTCTAACGATATCGGATTTCCGCCGGCCGCGCGCGCCCATGCTTTGACCACCCGCTGTCGAAAAGTCATGAGACTGAGGAGTTCCTACAGACCCGACGGACGGGCCCGACGGGAAGATTGAGCGGCATCTAGATGAAGACACACCGCTTGTTGCGCTCGGGCGATAGACGGCTGCAATGGCATCCGATCTGCATAGTGTTAGCCGTTCGGAGACGCGAAAATGATTTGCAAACTAAGCTGCTCAATCTTCTTATTGGCTTCGGCCCTCTTGGCACAGCAGGCGCTCATGCCGGGAACACTAGCTTCGGCGGTGAATCCCGATTCCGGCGGCGAACCGTCTTCCACGTCGTTCAAGCCGGATTCCTCAAGTAGCAGCACCGCGCGGCAACCCATCACCGCCAGACAGCGTGTCGACTGGGTGGTGAGAGGAACTATTGGGCCTGAAGCGCTGGTCGGTGAATCCTTCGGTGCTGGATGGGACACAGTTTTCGACCGCCCGAAGATCTATGGTCCGCATTGGGAGGGCTATGGGCAGCGCCTGGGCATGAGTGTTGCAGGCAACGCGGTGAGTAATACCATGGAAGCCGGGTTCGGCGCCATTTGGGGTGAGGACCCACGTTACATCCGGGATGCGGGCGCGCCCTTCGGCCATCGGCTCCGCCACACCGTCAAGATGACCTTTATGGCAGAGAATCGCGATGGCCGAGAGACCCTCGCCTATGCCCGCTTCATTGCAATCCCTGGCAGTAACTTCGTTTCTAACGCCTGGCGCGCCCCGGGAGACGACAGCGCGGGTAACGCTGCGGTTCGGACTGGGATCGGATTCCTGGGCCGCTGGGGCAACAATACGTTCGACGAGTTTTGGCCGGACGTCACGCACAAGTTGTTTCATAGAGACCATTCAGCGCAGTAGCGCAGCGCTTGCCCGCGAAGCACTTGCCCGGAGCACTTACCCGAAGCAGTTACCCGTATGATTGGTTAAATGACCAATCTGGAATTTACTCCGCTGGTCTTCGGGATCTCGGCGGTCGCAGGTTGCCTGGGTGCACTGACAGGGCTAGGCGGAGGGGTGGTGGTGACTCCCGCCTTGACGCTCCTGCTGGGCGTGGATATCAGATACGCTATCGGCGCCAGCCTGGTATCCGTGATTGCGACGTCCTCTGGCGCCGCCGCGGCGTTCGTGCGCGAAGGTTATTCCAACATCCGTATCGGGATGTTCCTGGAAATCGCCACTACGCTGGGAGCCCTGTTGGGAGCCTTTCTTGCTACGCGGACTCCAACCGCCGTTCTTTCCTTGATCTTCGGATTGGTGCTACTGCACGCCGCCTGGCAATCCAGCCGGGGACAACGTCATAGCGATAAGCCCCAAGCACCTGACGCGCTGGCTGAGCGGCTCAAATTGGACGGCTCTTATCCCTCCCCGGACGGTCCCCGCAAGTATCGAGTGAGTCACGTGAAGACCGGGTTCAGCTTGATGTTCGGCGCAGGCACGCTCTCTGGTCTGCTGGGAATCGGCTCGGGCGCGCTGAAAGTGATCGCCATGGATCAAGCCATGCGCGTGCCTTTCAAGGTGTCCACTACCACCAGCAACTTCATGATTGGTGTGACGGCCGCGGCCAGCGCGGGAATCTATTTGAGCCGTGGCTACATTGAGCCGGGGCTTGCGATGCCGGTGATGCTGGGCGTTCTGGCTGGTTCCATATTGGGCGCGCGGCAGCTGATTGGCGCCAGGGTTCGCGTTCTACGCTGGATCTTCGCCGGCGTGGTGGGAGTGATGGCGCTCGAAATGATCGTCAGCGGCGTGCAGGGGAAGCTGTGATGGTTTCCTGGACCGATCAGCGCCTGGAAATCATCATCAGCGTGCTGTTGAGAACTGGCGTGATGATCGCAGCGACGGTGGTGTTGCTCGGAGGAATATGTTTTCTTTCCAGGCACGGTCAGGAGCAGCCCGAATATCACGTGTTCCATGGAACGGCCGGCATTTATCGCAGTGTATCGGGCGTGATCCACAATGCGGGCCCGTCCAATTGTCCGGCCGTGATCCAGCTTGGGCTGCTGCTCTTGATCCTGACGCCCGTGGCACGAGTCGCGTTCTCACTGGCGGGCTTTGCGATGGAGCGCGACTGGACTTATGTAGCGCTCACCGCGATCGTGTTGGGGATTTTAATTTACAGCCTGGCTGGGCCTCACTAGTGGCCTGTCGCAGCCAGATCGTTACTACCGCTTCCTCCGGTCGCGGCTCCGTTAAGCACGTCGGAGCGGTTGGCCCATGCTAGCGAACGGGCCGCGACAGGCCACTAGAACAATTTCCCGATGGATCGCTGCAACTCCCGGAAAATCTGATCGGGCGTCTTGGTGGCGTCGATGATCACGAAGTTGTAGCGTTTCGCCATGCGGTCCAACGCATGAATCACGCGCGTCTGGTATTTGACGAAACTATCGTGCATGTCGGCGCCGAAGCGCATGTCCATGCCGCTCTCCCAATGATCGAAAGCGCCCCGGCCCAGCACCACGCGGGGCAACAGGTCGCGGACTTCGGCGCGCAAATAGTAAATGGCGTGCGGAACCAGCGCAAAGCTGGCCACGCGTTCGATCCATGGCCGATCTTCGTCCCGCGCAATGGCGCGCGCCATGAGCGAAAAAATATAGCGGTCCGTCAGCACCACGAAGCCGGCGCGTAAGGCGGGGATAATCTCGTTCTCCAAACGATCGGCAAAATCGGTGGCGTAGAACAAGGTCATGGTGATGGGACCCAGCGTGTTGCCTTCTTTCGCCTGCTGAATGCCTTTGCCGGCCAGCGCGCCGCGCGCCATGCCGGTGTCCAGCACCGCATGTCCCTGGTGCTCCAGCCAGGTGCGAAGACGCGCCACTTGGGTCGACCGGCCCACTGAATCCGGACCCTCGATCACAATCAGCTTGCCTTGCAGCTCATCGCGATCCACGCCGGCCAGTGATTCGCTATAGAACGCGAGCGGCTGTTTGAGCAGCATCCAAGTCTCCCGCCGAAGCACGCATCACGCCGTTGCGCAGGCTTTCGCCCAGCTCTCGCATCACGATGTCGCGCATCTGTTGTTGCTGTTCTTCGATAGACCCCGTGGCGTCGATCACATGAAAGCCCACTTCCTGGATCATGGCCTCGTATTCATCCAGGATGCGCCCCTGAAAAATCCGGAAGCTCTCCTCCACGTTTCGGCTGAGCCCCAAATCCATCCCCGCTTCGTAGAACTTGATAGCGTTGCGTCCCCCAGAATGCGGCCGATGGCCACTTCGAGCGGTACGCGGAAGTAGAACGCCAGATTCGGACGAAGAGCGAAGCGGTACAAGTTGCGTACCCATCGCCGGCTGACGCCGCGCACCACATCGCGCGCGAACGCGGTATAAGCGTAGCGATCCGCGCAAACAATGGCGCCCGATTTTACCAGCGGCACGATGTAGCGTTCCAGCCGGTCCGCAAAATCGGTGGCGTGAATCAGGCTGAACGTCACCGGCGTAAACATGTTCTTCTTCTTGCCGCGCTTGGTGGTCTCCCTCACCAGCGGCGAGCTGTTCCATTCGCTGAACGCTACGGCGAAACATTGCGACCGCAGCCATTGGCTCAACAGCGAAAGCTGCGTCGACTTGCCGGAGCCATCAATGCCCTCCACCACAATCAGCTTGCCGCGATAGCGGTTGGGGACCAGCAGAGGCATATGGGGGAGACGAAGGATACATTATAACGTTTCGATGAATTTGCCGGAAATCGCCTAACGACATCCGCTAGCGCGTGCCGCGTGATAACTTGGCCACAGGAGGTTCTGAGTGAGAAGCGCGTTTATCGCCTTGCTCGCCTGCCCGGCACTGTGGGCCCAGACACCAGTATCGGTATTGGCGCCGGGCACCACGTTGCACGACCATTACTTATTCAACCGCTCTTACAGCTACGACAGCCAGGACTACACCGGGTTGCCCTGGCGGTTTTATTACGCCAATGTGGGTGCCAGCCCCACACCCACAACGCGCAGGTCACGTTGCGCGCTGCAGCAGGTGAACGGAACGCCCTATGATCACGCGGACTTCGGATGGTTTCGATATCCCGTGCCGGGTGGTGACGGCGCTTGGCCGGCCTACAACGGATCGGAGCCTTTGGCTGTCCCAGGCGAATACCTGGAAACGGCGCAATTCGGTCCAATGGAAGGCGCCAACCCAGTGGGCTTTGTCTTCAGCGGCGAGTTTGCAGGAGAGACGCACCCTGCGTCGTCACCCACCCACGGCAACGCGCATTTTTTCATTGAAGCGGTGTACTTCACCGATCGCGAGTGCAGCGATGCGGGAACCGAATACGGTTTTTATCGCTACCCCTCGAACTCCGATTATGGCGATGCGCCGGCTAATTCCTTTACGTTCTACTACGCTAAATTCAACAATTGCAATCATGACTACGGTTGCTGGGATATTGATGGCCATCAGGTTCAGGCAATAGGTGCGTCGGTAAACATCTCTGCCGTGGCGCCCAACACGGATGGCACCTACCAGTACAAGTTCCAGGTGATCCGAAGCGCCGCAGATTTTAATGTCAGCCTGCTGGATCCTGATTCAGGGAGTCCGGTAGCCTGCCAATGGTCCTTTCCAACCGGCGGAGGATCTAGCGGACCGTGTCAATTCCCGGTTCCTATTGAAAGCTGGTTTCCTTCCACGGATCAACTCGAGAGCGGCTACATTGTTGTCGCCACGCAATCGAGCCATTTGTATCCTGCCATGACAGGCGCTCCGTATCCGGAATGGTATGACTATACTTTTGGAAAGTCCGGTGCCGCACCGCCGACCAATGTGGTGCCGACCAGCGAACCAAACGGAACCAAGTCCTGCCTCTATAATGGCTCGGGCTATGCGTGCTTGAACGCGCTGAGCCTCGACGTGTTGTACGAGTAGGAAATTTTCGCTAGGATTGAAAACCTCCACGATACTATGAGACTATGCCGCGTTACGCCGCCGTTGACATAGGCAGCAATTCCATACGCATGCAGGCGGCCGAAACAGGCGCGGGCATGGTTACCAAAATCCTGGCCGCGGAACGGCAGGTCACCCGCCTGGGCGCGGGAGTGTTCCACGATGGCCGCATCACGGCCGATGCTATGGCGTTCGTCTGCGCCAATCTGGAGCGCATGGCGCAGATTTATCAGAAACTGGACATCATCGGTGTGCGCGCGGTGGCCACCAGCGCGGTGCGCGACGCGAGCAATCAGCAGGAGTTTCTGGAACGCGCGGCCAAGGCTCTGGGCTCGCCGGTAGAGATTATTTCCGGACAGGAAGAAGCGCGGCTCATTCACCTGGGCGTGCTGGCTCGCTGGCCGCAAGCCGGCAAACGCGTCCTGATGGTGGACGTCGGCGGTGGCAGCGCCGAAGTAATCCTGTCTGAGCACGGAGTGCTGGCCGAAGCCTTTTCCAAGCCGCTGGGAGCGGTGCGGCTGACAGAGGTGTTCCTGCGATCCGATCCGCCCGGGCCCATCGATCTGCACCGCATGAACGAATACATCGACGAAAAACTGGTGGCGCCCCTGCGCAAGATCGGATCGGGTCCGTTCGATCGCGCCATCTCCACTTCGGCCACGGCGGCTGCCATTGTTTGCGCCGTCAACCGGGTGACTCGCGCGCGGCGTGAGGACGCAGACCGCCTGAAAGCTTCGGTGTCCCAAATCCGGAGATTTTATCGCGAGGTTGCGGCGCTGGATATCAGCGGCCGGCGCAAGATTCAGGGCATCGGACCGAACCGCGCCGAATTGATCGTGGCCGGCACAGCCGTCTTTCTGCGATTGCTGGAGCTGTTCAAACAGCCCGCCATGCATTATTCGGCGGCGGGCGTTCGAGACGGAATTATCGCGGACCTGGCTGCCCGGGGCGTGGGCCGGGAACTGAGCATGCTGAATCGCGATCAGCGCCGGGCGGTGGAGCTGATGGCGCGCCGCTACGGAGTGCAGCTCCCACATGCGCGTAAAGTTGCGGAACTGGCGCATCGGCTGTTCCAGGCCCTGCAGCCGCTGCACCGGCTGGCCCCTGGCTTGGGTAAGCTGCTGGAGGCTGCGGCCTATTTGCACGACATCGGGCACTTCGTCAGCGACACCAGCCACCACAAGCATTCCTACTATCTGGTCGTCAACTCAGACCTGCCCGGCTTCACGGACGCCGAGCGCCAGCTAATCGCCCTCTTATGTCGCTATCATAGAAAGGCTATGCCCACCCCCAGGCATTCCCCCTTCCAAACTATTGATCCCGAGTCGCGCCGCGCCATCACGATGCTGGTTCCCCTGCTGCGCATCGCGGATAGTTTAGATCGTAGCCACGAACAGCGGGTTGCCGATCTACAGGTCCACTTTCGCAATGGAACTGTAACACTGGCGCTGGATTCGAAGCCCGATCCCGATCTCGAAATTTGGGCCGCGGAGCGCGTGGCGGATTCTTTTCGCGAGACCTACCAGACACAGCTCCAGCTGACGAGGGCTAAGGCATGACCGGCCAAAGTCGCATCGAGAAGAGCGGCATGCACGATTATGCCATCGAGCAGATGAACCGGATGCTGACGACGCTGGCGTTCCAGGTCCATCGCGCGGCCAAGAAACCGGGGCCGGACGAGATACACGATCTGCGAGTGAGCATCCGGAGATTTTCGCAGGGCCTGCAACTATTCGCCGACTTCTTTCCCAAGTGGGAGATTAAGAAAATCCGCCGCATGCTCAAGCGCATGATGCAGGTCACATCCTCCATTCGCGACCGCGACATTACGCTCGAGTTTCTCAACCACCTGCAGCATACCGCCCACAGACCGCGGTTGACAAAAGAACGCAGCACCTATCAGCGGCAGTTCGCCGAAATGGTGCGGCGCTGGAGCGCGCACGATTTTTCCGCTAAATGGCGGAACGGATTGTCGCTTCGCGGCATATGAAATTGAAGCCCTCCGAAAGCGCCGCGGAGAACGCCCGGGTAGTGTTGCCGAAGATGGCGCGCAAGTATTTCGAAGCTGGGCGCAAGGCCATTGAGGGCAAGCGGCCGCCCGAACAGCTACACCGGTTTCGCCTGGAAACCAAGCGTTTTCGCTATACGTTGGAGTTGTTTCGTCCACTCTACGGTCCCAATCTCGATCGCTATTTGAAAGCGCTGCGCGAGTTGCAGGGAGCGCTGGGCAAGGTGAGCGATTATCAGGCCATTCAGCGCGTGCTGCCGGATGACAATGAATTGCAGAAACACATTGAACACGTTCTGAAGGGAAAAATAAAGGATCTGCGCCACACCTGGCGAGCTTTTGATTCCGAGGGCCAGCTGAAGCGCTGGCGCAGCTATCTCGCCGCCGATCATTCCAAGACGAGAGCCAAGACGAGAGCCAAGACGACAGCCAAGCCCCCAGCCCGAGCGGCCTCCAAGAAGGTGGCTGCAGCGGCGAGTTAGCGCCCAAGTCCGCTAGAATGGTGAGGACACCCTTGCTGGGAGGTCGTCTAATGGTAAGACTGCAGACTCTGGATCTGCGTATCGGGGTTCGAGTCCCTGCCTCCCAGCCAATTCCGTTTTGCTAGCGAGCGTTGTCGTGGTGCTCTGAATTGACGTAATGCCCGGCGTCGTTATCAACGCAGGGGGCCATTTCGGCCAGGATGTCCGGCTGCAGCGTGAGAGTGCGGGTAATGGTCCACGGTTTGACGAGAACCGTCGGATCGTCGGCCGTCATGGAATACTGAATGGTATCTCCTACCCGCCGCAATCGTTCCACCACGTGCAATTTGGCGCTGTGAAAGAGGCCGTTGTCGCCGAGCCAGGTGTCGTCAGTCAAACGAGTGACGTCCACCGCCAGCGTGTCGCCGTCCCAATGAGCCACCGAATCACCGTTATAGGTTGCCTCTTCCTCTGGATCCGTACTGTGATGGCCGTCTACTGGAATCACTCGCCAATGATTCCCCGTCAAGTCGGCATATAGAAACACCAGCTGTTTTGAAGTCTGTACGATTTGCTGCGGCGGGCCAATCCGCGGCACCCCCGGAGGCATACAGTGCAAGGTGTGATCTTCTTTGACCTGGTTGTCATTCAGACGCTTTACCTTGGCTACCAGCTCCGGCTTGTACTGAGGTTCTGGATCGGGCATGGCCTGCGGCGCAGGCGGGCCTCCGGCTTTAGAGGTGGGTACACTTTGTCCGAAGTTGAGAGTGAAAGACTTGTCGCCCACCTTGGCTACCAATCCGTTGAAATAGTGATGCCAGACGCCGCTCAGATCGGGATGCCCATCCGCTACATGCGGTGTCGGCTTGGATGCCGCATCCGGATAGCGGGCGGCCTCAATAGCATAGCTAGTGGCCGGAGGACCGTAATTCGTGGCCTGGCAAAATGCGTCCACAGCGGCCATCTGGATCGCCGCCCACCCCAGGCCAGCGACGGCCACGGCATGAATGGTCAGTCGGAAGTTCATAATCGTCTCTCCTTATTTCGCCGGATCGGGGGGCGCGCCGCCAGGTGCGGTACCGCCTCCGAGATTATAGAAATGGCCATCGGGATAGCTCAGCTTCAGCAGGAAGCCGAAGTCATCTGTCCCATCCTTGGCAGGGTATGCGGTAATGGTAGCCTCGGAGCCATCCATCAACTTCGCTTTTGTGAGGCCGCTACCTTTGAAGAACAAGGGGGGTAGCGATTGCAGCCTCCAGGTGGTGACCTTTCCACTTTCATCTTTCACATCGAAGTAAACGAAAATGTGGGGATTTACCCAGTCTACCTTCGACACCACGCCCTTCAGCGTAACGATCTTGTCCGAGTTAAACTCGGCCGACACCGCGTGATGCGCCAGCAACGGCAATGTGAAAGCGAGCGCTGCGGCGGCAAGCGTCAGATTCTTTTTCGTTCTCATGCCTGATCTCTCCTTGGTGTCAACCGGGGCGACGGATCCCCCTCCCCGGCTTCCGTGTCACCTAGGTATATCTTCCGGCGTTAACGGTGTCAAGGCCCTGTCGCGGTGCTTATCAAGTTGATATGCTAAGGATGAGTTTCGATAAAACCTCGGCACATACATCAACCATGAAGGCGCTAGCTTTTTCATTTCTCTTGCTGCTTTCCAGCCTGACAGTTTTCGGCCAAAATCCGTCGGAGCCGGTGGACAAGGCGCCGCCAGCGGTGGACGAGGCGTTACGCGCGCGAGTGACCAAATTCTACGAGGCGTTTATTTCAGCCAAATTCAAAGATGCTTATCCCATGGTGGCTGATGATTCTCAGGACCAATTCTTCGAGATGCCGAAGCCACAGTACAAGAGCTGTGAGATAACCAAAATCGGCTATTCCGAAAATTTCACCAAGGCTGCGGTGCTTACCAGCTGCAAGGGTGACTGGCGCTGGCACGGCCACGTCACTATAAGCACAATCCCAGTTGATAGCAACTGGGTGGTGACCGACGGGCAATGGAATTGGCATTACGTGAAACCTACCGTCGTTCCCAGCCCATTTTCGCCCTCAGGCTTCGTACCGGTACAGACTCCCGATAGCGGCGGCAAAACGCCGTCCCTGATGCCGAAAGACATCGCCGGTGTCGCGCGGGGAATTCTGGCGAAGGTTGCCTTGGACAAACCATCCGTGCAGATCCGGGCGTACGAGGCTTCCCAGGATGTAGTGCATGTGCGTAACGACATGCCGGGAGATGTCTCCATCCGGATGGATAAAGTGTCGATACCGGGGCTGAAGGTCACGCTTGGAAAGACCGCCTTAAAGGCGCACGAAGAGACCACCGTACTTTTCGAATGGCGCCTGGACGACCCTGCAATCCAATGTCTGGAATGCGCGAAAAAGATGAACGGCCGTATGACGGTTCAGTTACATGTAGAGCCGACCAACCAGGTTTTTCCGATTTCGGTCGTCTTCTTTAACGCTCCTCAAGTTCCGGCGCCGGCTCCAAAATAGCGGCCCTCCCCGTGCAATCCTCTCGCGTGGGAGGAACGGAGAATGATTGATTCAGCCGGACAGCTGCAGAATCGGACTGCGGCGGATGCGATAGTTTCAAGTGGCAGCAAGAGTCAGCCACCGAGATCTCAATCGTTTGCAGTGGAGCTTGCGGACAGACTCTCGGGCACGACGATGGGTGCACCCGAGCCGGCCGTAACGCGCACCAGCACTCAAATGCGTCAACAAAGTGTCACGGGGCAAGATTCTGAAAACTCCACTGCGTCAACCGCCGGCCGCACATCAATTGCAGCGGCCCAGCCGTCGGGGCTGGAGGCTCTGGTGGCGGCCTGCGCTAACGCGGGATCAGGCGCAACATCTGGCGCAAGCTCCACTTTGGAAAAGCAGCCTGAAACGTTCGATGATGCATACTGGGCGGGACAGCCGGCCGCCGTTCAACAACTACAGAATATTCAAAATCCGGAACAGAGGGCGGCGCTCGCCGAGCAACTTGCTCAAAAGGGTTACTCTATCGATGTTCCCATTATGGTCTGGGGCTGGGATCCCGCGATCACCACTTCAGCTCGTGAATCCATGGGTTATACCTGGGTTCCCTCAGCCGGGCAAGCGCCCGTGGAAGCCGCGCCCGGGCTGACCTTCGCGGGCGCCACTTACAACCCGGCACAACCTCCACCGGGCTCCATCACTGTTTAGAAAAGACGCTACTGAATCGGAATATAGGTAGTTTGGGCAAAATAGGCATTGCCTGCCGAATCGTACGCGATGAGGCCGAGGGGTTGAGCGGGGCCGGTGGGCGTATTCTCTGGGACCTGAACAGTGACGACATAAGCTCCAGTCGTCCCTTGCGCATAGACCGAGGATATGAGCGGAACTCCGCCATTGTTCAAACCGACAATGATGGTGGCAACCGTAGATTGGTTGGCGACGCCGAGGGCGCCGGTGGCGATTGGCGGAGTGGCCTGACCGAGACCGGTGAGGTAGATTTCAATGTTCTCTCCTCTTTGAGCCGGATTGGTGGGGCTCACCGGACTAAAGTCCGAACGGAGCGCGGACGCATAGGTTTGGTCATTGTAAGTGGAAGTGAATACTCCTGGTGCAAGAGGCTGGACGGGAACCATCACGCTGGTGGAGCCTCCATTCGCAACGCTGACCGCGAGGGTTACGGCTGGTCCCGGCTGCACCTCGAAGGGCACCTGAACGGTGACCGAATCGGCGCCGTTGGTGTTGTCGACGTAAAAGATGGGAGCAGGGGTGCCGTTGAAGGTGATAGTTACCCCGGAAAAAGTGGTGGGAAGCTGACCGGTGCTGCTGGCTGCCGAGAGCAAGCCCTGAACACCAGGGAGAATCGACATACCCTGGACGATTGCTATCGAGCCCGGCGATATGCCGCTATTCGCATTGAAGCTCGCCCCGTTGAGGATAGTGATGTTGGAAGGACCGATAGGCTGCGCCGTCAGGGTGAAGGTGACGCTGAAGGTGGCCGAGGTAGCGGTTACGGTAATGGTCCCGGGTGTGGCGCCGGCAGTCACGGTGGTGGATGCCTGCCCAGTGGAACCAGTGGTCGCGGATGAAGTGCCCAGCGTCGCTACACCAGAGGTGACCTGGAAGCTCACTTGCGCGTTCGGTACTCCATTTGCGCTAGAATCCACAACCTCGACGACGAGCGGCAGCGCAAAAGCAGCATTCGTTTTCGCCGTCTGCTGATCGCCGGAGATTTTTTGAATACCGACCGTTGGAATATTGACGGTGAGGTTGAAGGTGGCAGAGACGCCCCCTACGCTTGCCACTACCTGTGCGACACCACCCACGGTGCCAAGAGTGGCCAGGGCGGAAGCATTGCCTTCATTATCGGTGCTCGCGATCACGTTGCTGAGAGTGACGGTGCCGGCGGTAACCACCTGCCAGGTGACCGGCGCCCCCACGACGACGTTACCGCCGCTATCCGAAACATGGACCACCAGGGCTTGGGGTAATTTCTGGCCGGGTCCGCCGGTTTGATTATTGCCTTGCGTGATTTGGACCGCGCTTGCCGCGCCGGCTGTCACTTTGAAAGGAATCGGTATCGAATTGTGGGTTTCGCCAAAGGTGACGACGAAGGTTCCCGATCCAAGCCGTGGGCCTAAGGTCAAATTGCAAGTTACGATCCCTGCCGCGTTGGTGAGAACCACCCCGCCGGGCGCATTGCACGCCGCGCTCGGAAAATTAGCTGGATTTTCGCTGCTGGTTACGAACAGTGAGACATTTGGTATCCCAATGCCTGCCGCGGAAATGATCTGTACCTTGACCGCACCCGCGATGGTGCTGCCTTCCGGGCCTGTCACGGTGGTTCCGGATATCGGCGCCAGGAAATTTAAGGAGGGACTCGGACTGGAGTCTACCGTGGTGATGTAGAAGGTGACGGAATTCGTTCCCGTAGCGCCGGCGGTCACCAGGCTCTGGTTGTATCCCTGCTGAAGACCGTTCCCCGTGAGGCTGGTGGTGAGAAAATCAACGGACGCGATGCCAGCCGAATTGGTGTTCACGATTTGCAACAATCCCCCACTGCCGTTTACCTCGATGGTACCTTCGGTTGCAGGCACCGAGAAGGTAATCGGGAGGTTGGCGATGGGGCTGCCGTTCGCCGCACTCGCCAGCACCTGGAGGTGAGATCCATAAGCCGCGCCACCCGTGGTGCTGGTGTCCGCCGCCATGACTTGGCCTTGCCCAGCTATGATGGTGAGCTTGGGGCCTCCGCCTCCTGTCGCGGTGCCGGTGACGTTGACGTTGAAATTCGCCGAAAGCGATCCGGGGGTAGTGGTGGCGGTCACGTTGACAGCGCCAGTGGCGCTGGAAGCAGTGAGATAAGTGAGGGCGAAACCGTTGGAACCGGTGATAGCCGAGGTAGCGGATAGCGTTGAGCCGTTTCCGCTGCTTTGGAATTGCACCGTGATTCCGCTCATGGGGACGTTGCCCGTATCGAGAACCCGCACCACCAGGGGCTGGGAAGTTGCTCCAGGCGCGATGGTTTGGCTGGCACCGTAGGTGAGCAAAGAAGCTGGTTGCGATTGCGCGGTGGTGACAGGGGGAATCGCATAGGTCAACCCTCCCGGGGCAACATTCGCGGAAACCGGCTCACTGGCGATGGCGTTAGTAGCAGGATTGTACTGATACACGGTTGTGTCCGACACGAGAAACGCGGCATTGATTGCGCTGTGAGAGCTGGTGGGTATGTCGTTAGTAGTGGCGAGTGCGACCAGACCGCTTAGCCCCGTCACTGCGGTGACATTCAACGGCGAGAGTCCAATCTTGTAAAGATTTTGGTCGGACAGCGCAAGCACCGTGTCCACCCCGCTTATCTGCAGCGCTGAGACCGCTGTTAATCCCACCGACGAATTGGCCACGGAATGAGTCGGCAGCGAGACGACGAGAAGACTGTTGCCGAACGCGGATTGATTGATAGCGATTCCATATTGTCCGTCGGGAGTGAAGAGCAAAGGGCCGGGCGTCCCGCTCACTCCGATCGTCCCTCCCGTTGTGGTCTGAAGCGTTGTCGGATTGAGTTCGAGGACCTGGTTGGGCAGGCTTACATAGACCAAGCCATTGGGACCAACGCTCACTGCGGTGGCGGGTTCCGAAAACGAGAGCATGGAGGTGACGGTATACGAAGATGTGCTGATGGAACTCAGCTGGCTGCCGCCTTTGCTCGAAGAACCGAGAGCGAAGATGTTCTTGGAATCGAGGCTGGCTGCGATAGCGAAAGTATTAACCGCAATTCCCTGGCTTACACCGCCCGGAACTAGCTCCGCATTTGTGGCTGTGGAGTACAGATGCACCACTCCGGCCGAAACTGCAAGCAATCTGCCGTCCGGCGTAATGAAGGCCTGGGTGGCCGGCAGGGGCAGGTTCGCGACCACGGTGGGAGTGAGAAGAGTGGCATCCAGCGCGGTGATGCTGCCGCTGCTGGAATTCGCAACCACGAAGAATTCTGAAGCGTTCGAATTCGGCAGCACGGCGAATGAACCCACTCCTGCCAGGAAGCTTCTGTAGATGTTCAAAGGACTAGTGACTAACGCCTGCACCTCTCCACTCGGAGATCCGGAGCCGGGCAGGACAAACAAGTTCTCATTCTGAGCCTGTAGCGACGCGGCCGACAAAGCAAAAACGAGGGCGCAGAACGCTAGTGTCCGCTTCATAAACATGCCTGTACAACCTCAATTGGTTTTGGACGCGGGGGGAAATGCAGTAACAGCGTACCACAGAAATTGGAGCGGATTCTCACCGGAAGAGTGATTAAGCGGATCGCGCTCGTTGTGAAATGAAAAAGGGGGAGCCGAAGCTCCCCCTCTTTTTAAAGCAACTAACAGTTGGTCTAGTGGCCTTCGTTCTCGCCAGCGTTTCCGGTCCGGTTGAGACCAGTTGGCAGTGAGGAGCTGACCGTGACGACCGGCACATCCAGGCTGATAGCGAGGTAGCCTTCCGCACCGCCGGTTTGAGCACCCACCAAGCTGAGGTAGGCAAAACCGTGGCAATACTGGAAGTCAGACTGAGCGATGATGTAACCTTCAAATCCCGGCGTTGCCGCGACTCCGTAGTTACCGCCACTGCTCAGATCGAAGATCAGCTCAGAACCGGCAGGCACCGCAGATGTGGTGGTCTGCGCGGCGGGTGCAGCCCCGCCCCCAGGAGTGGTTCCATAGTAGTTCAAAGTTATGGTTCCAGCCTGAGGCGCTGTGCCGTAAGGATCTTGCGAGGTATTAGCGATTGCAATACCAGTGTCGAACCCAGCGATGTTCGCGACAAACGGGAACAGCAGGTTGCAACTGCAAGCATTGATGGAGTACAGGTTAGCAGCCGTGTAGGGCTGGCCGAAGCGCGGAATCGGAGCCGAGGAGGAAGCAGTCGGAACCGATGACAGTGGCGAGAAGTTGATCGCCACCGTAGACGGGGTGGTGGTAGGCGCCGGGTTCGTCGGTCCAGTGGTGAGCCACGCGGCAGTGATCGGAACGATCAGGCTTTCCTGAACGCTAGGATCTGCGTAGTAGATCTCATAGACTAACGTCGCCGTGGTACCCGAGATTGCAACGGAAACGCTCGGACCAACTCCTCCGCCGAGGGGATCCGCTCCGTATGCCACAGGAATACTAGTGGAACTCGCGATGGCCCCGCCGCCGCCGGCGACTTGGCTCACGAGTACGGCAATTCCCTCAGTTGTACCGCCTCCGTAGGCACCCGCCAGGTAAACATAGCTCGGAGCAAACAGACTTACTCCAGCGCCGACTCCGCCGATGCTGAATTGGATCTGGGTTCCATGGTCAGCCAAGCCAGCCGGCTCACTCCGCGCTCTGATCAAGACCAGTCGCGTTCGTGTAGAGGCCCGATTCAGTAACGTAGGTGAATCCGGGGATGTTTTGCAAGCTAGGCGACCCTGGAGCGACGTAGCTAGTCAGTGCATTGGCCATCGGCGACGTTCTTGGTAACGTCATAATATTGAACGTAATCCTGCACCTTGAAAGAAGCCGCAAAACCTTCCTTCGCAGTCACAAATATGGTTCCGGTTTGACCCCCAACACCGTCCAGCAGACTGGCGTTTAGATTGGTACATTGCTGATACGTGGCGCTGGTGCTTGAGCCCGTCAAGCCAGGTTGGATGTTGCCCACCACATTGCCGTTGCCCGGTTGGTTAATGCTGATGAAGGTTGGAGCCGCTGACCGCAACGATCATGGAGATCTGGGTCGGAATCAGGGTGGACGAAACACCTAATTGGAACGCATTGGCGCGAACGTTGGTGATTCGAATAATACGGGTACCTGCAGTTCCGGGAGCATCGATCGGCACGCCATTCCATGCGATGGTGTTGACGCCGTTCTGGTAGCCCTGGAAGATGTTGTAGTGGCCGGTCGATCCGTTATAGTTCCCGGTTGTGCCAATGGCGCCAATGCCCGGACCGGGGTTGATGCTGGTGATGGCGCAGTTGGTGTTGTTGATTGCCTGGCAGGCCAGTTGCGCTTGCGCATTGGTCGGCCCAGGCGTTTGGCTTACCGCCGGATAGGGCGGGAAAGCGCCAGTGGCCGGATAAGGCTCATCAATGGTGAGCAGAGCTTCGGAAGCGTTGGTGGCGCTGTCCTCAATTCTGCTCGTTATGTTGGTATTGATGGAAATCTGAACGTTTTGCGGCGCGATCGCCGAGCCGGGGCTCGTCGGTTTGCCGCCCGTGCAGGACAAAACCAAATCTCCAACCAACTCAGTAACTCCCTCCGCGCGGAGGATGTTGGGAACGCCAGAAGCAGCGTTGCATGTAAATGCGTTAGTGCCTTGCGCGAAGGCTGCGGTGCTACCGATTCCGAGCAGCAGGCCGACCGCCACAAGCGCTAAAAGCCATTTGCGAAAATCTACCATTTCCTTCTCCTTGTGAAAAATCTGAATTTTTGAATTGATGGAAGTTATCTTTTTCAACCTGAGCCTCGAGTAAACGCTCGTCATGAAGATTTTGAAATCTCAGCCGACCAAACACCGCGCGGATGAGCGCCCTGCGGCTGCCGCCACCTTGCTTGCCCGATCTTGCTTCATTGTCTCCATCCAGCTCAACTTGCTTTTTTGAACTTCTCGTATCTTCTTTTGTGCTCGCGGGATTCATGCGCCAAAGAATGAATGCCGCCAAACTTGTTCGGACGCAGTCAATCATTCATAACATTACCTGCCGGAACAAGTCAAGCGTAAATTGTTGATCCCACAACCCGCCGATCACTTTACTTCTATCGGCAACAGCGGTTTATTACATCACAGCGTATCTTGTCGAGTCAACGCTTTACAGCCAACGGCAGTTTCAAAGGATTGAATGGTCGTAAGAAAGGGCTTATTGGCGCCGAGCCGAATTGGATTCGGTGGGCCCGTGCCTGTACTTTGTGCGACTTATCTCGACCTCGCTGACTATTCCTTAATGTCCTTGCGCAGCACCTTGATCTGGTCTTTGAGCTCATCGCTCGCGTCCAGAAGCTGGTTGCTGTCAAAAATGACGTGGGGTGTAAGGAACATGATCAACTCGGTTCGTTCTTTGCTGTAGGATCGCGCACCAAACAACGCACCAAACACCGGGATGCGGTCCAGGACGGGGATGCCAGACAAGCTGGAGGTAGAGCTTTCCTGGATCATGCCGCCGATGGCGATAGTGTCGCCGTCCTGGACAGTCACCTGCGTCTGAATCTCCTTGGTTGCGAAGGAGGGTGAGTCAATCCCGCTGCTGGTATTAGCCTGTGGATCGCTGATGTTCTGGTCGATGATCATGGTCACGATGCCCGAGGGTGTGACCCGTGCGGTGATCGACAGCGTGATTCCGGTGCTGGTGTTGCTCACGGCCGACGTTACGGCCCCGCCGATGGCGCTCGAAATGGACCCTTGCAATGTTGGCACGGTGGTACCGACGTTGATGGAAGCGGGAATGCTGTCGGTTGCGATAATCGACGGCGAGGAGAGGATCTTCGCGTTGCTCTGTTGTTCCATGAGTGTCAGCACGCCGGAGAGAACCCGGTTCCTGCCCACCAGCGCAGCAGCCGACAGCGTAACGCCACCGCCGCTGAGCGCCCCCAGCAGCGAAGCCGCCGTGCTGGTGGGGGCACTGGATCCGGTCGTCGACGTAGAGGCAGAAGTGCCCGAAAGAGCCTGGAGTGCGGCGGTGACGTCGCTCGAGAAGGCATGGGTTAAATCCACGGAATAGATTTTGGCTTCGATGAGAACCTGGCGGGGCGGAACATCCAGCTCTTTGATCAACTGCTCCATGCCCTGATATTCCTGCGGCGTGGCCTGGATGAGCAATGTATTATTCATCGGATTCGCGATCACGCGCGGGCCTCGGAAAGGACCAAAACCACCCTGCGCGGTGCCCAGGTAGGTTCCCGTGAGGTCGCCTGCACCCGTCGCGCCCGCCGCATTGGGAGCGCCCGCACCGGCTGGATTTGAGAATGGCGTTACGCCGCCGCCCGCGCCATATGCGCCTTGGTTATATCCAAAGCCACCGTTTCCTCCACCGTACCCGCCTCCACCATACCCCCCTCCACCATATCCTCCGCCGCCATATGCCCCGTAACCGCCTCCGCCAAAATTGTTGCCATAGCCCGCGCCACCCTGGCCGGCCACCGAGGGGCGGTTCGTACCTGTATTTCCCATGCAGGCCATGATGGAGCTCTGCCCGCCGCCATATCCACCGTATCCACCACCATATCCGCCGTTTCCACCGTATCCTCCTCCGCCGTATCCAGAAAGCTGGCCGTACAGCGCCTGGATGGAGCAGGCCATCGACACTGCGTCTCCATAGTGCACGCGATAGACGTAATCCTTGATGCCGCCGGCGGCGAGCTTGTTGGGGACATCCAGCTTCTCGAGCCACCCCTCCACCTCCTTGAAAGCTCCGGGATTGGGAGCTACGGCGATGATGGTATTTATGCGATCGATGGGCAGATACTTGATGGGTGAGTTCTTATCGGAGAGCGACATGGCCTTGGAGATGTTCTCCAACTCCTTCGCTATGTCCGCGGGCCGGCCGTTCTTCACGGTGAAAACATGCACGCGTTGGTTGGCAAGCTCATCGTTATCAAACATGTCCACCAGCTGCATCAGGCGATGCATGCTGCGCTGGCTATCGAGCAATAAGAGAAGATTGGCGGGCGCATAGACGTAGATCTTGGAAAGCTCGCCTTGAAACGGCTCCAGAACCTTGGCCAGCTCGTCGGCGGTGACATACTTCAGGAAGACCAGATTCAGCATCGTCCGGTCGTCTTCGGGGATGCTGTTAGGGTCTGTCTTGGTCTCCGGAGGGACGGGCAGGTGTGAAATCTCGGTGAGCGGAACAATGCGATATAGGTCGCCCTGCTTCACCATTCCGAAGCCGTTGATCCGCAGAATGGTTTCGAGCAGCGAGCGGGTGTCGATGTCCTTGGTTTCGCCGTAGGTATTGAGGATGACGGCGCCTTTGACGCGGGGATCGAGAAGGTAGTTGATCTTGAGTTTTTGCGCCAATAGATCGATTACTTCGGTAAGCGAAGCGTTATTGAGCGCAAGTCCGCCGTAGATCGTAGGCGGGGTAGCAGCGCGGGTTGGTTGCGCGGGCGTCGGCTGAGGGTTGGCGGCAGGCGGTTGTTGAGCCGGCTGCGGTGCAGCTTGCGGAGGAAGAGGGATCCGGCCGAACCCAGGGAGAGGACTAGAGGCCGGCGGAGGCGCTGGCTGTTGAGCTTGGGCCAACCCCGGGCAGAGCACTGCCGCAATGATTGCAAGGTTTAAAAACAAGGGCCGAAGGCGCACTTATTGTTGCTCCGCTGGTTTGCTGACTACGGTGGTTCCGCTCGCGTCGGGCTGCGCTTGCTGGCCACTGGCGAGGGCTTTCTCCTGATCGGTTAACTCAGATTTCTTGCGGGTCCAAGTGGATGCCCCGAAAGGCGTCTTCTTCTCGAAGCGATAGCTGTCGCCCAGGTCGGTAACTGCGATTGGCTGGCTCACCACGGGTTGAGGAGCCGGAGTGGATGCCTCTTCCCACTTGGAAACACCGAACGGCGTCTTGCGATAATTCCATGTCTTACCGTTGGAATCGGTCAGACGGTACAAGTTCGGCCCTACCTGCTTCGCCTCCGCCGGGATAGTGGGGATTTGTTGCGCTTTGGCCTGTTGCTCCGGCGATAGTTTGGCGGGTTGTGCGGGCTTCTTATTTTGGGCGCTGGACTTTTGCGCAGGCGTCGCGGCAGGCTTGGTTGTTTTCTTCGGCACTGCAGTGGCTTTTGGCGCTGGAGCGGCGGCGGAGGTGGCCGGCGCGGCGCTAGCAGCGCTACTCGATGGGCTCTGCGCAAAACCGAGCGCGGCGGTGAACAAGGTGAGTGCGATGGTCTTCATGATTCCTCTTTTCTTCTGGCCTATTTGGCCGGTACCCACGTGCATCCGTTTCCGAAGGGCGTCGCCGTGATAACTTTTTTCATGCCATCCACGACTGCGCCGCTGGGCGACGAGTCATCGGAGTAGCACGCCTTGTATCCTCCCCCTACGTCTTGGGCGGGGCCGGCGTGCGAGGCGTTCGACAGCTTTTGTACCGCCGCCGCGGGCTGAGCCGCCGAAGCAGCGGGGGCGGGCGCTGCAGCTTGAGCGATGGGCGTCCGATCGATCAGCTCGTCGATACGCTTCTTAAAGTCCTTGCCGTCCCACTCAAAGTCCGCATAGCTGTTGTCCACCGAAACCACCCTCCAGGGGCCGATGGTGTCGCCGGGATGATAGCCCTTCTGGGGTCCGTTGGCCTTCTCGCTCAGCACGATGGTGGGAGGAACTCCGTCCCATAACATCACTCCATGCGCCACCGGGAACGGAGGTTGCGGCTTCGGCGGGGGCGGCTTGGGCGGATCGATGATGACATTCGGATTGCGGTCCTGCGAGAAGAGATCCTTGGTGGCTATTTCGGCAAAATCGGCCGCACTGAATGCCGCCACCTTATCGAGAGGTGCAAGGCCCGGAACATGAGCGGCCGGGAGCGAGCTCTTCGCCAGTTTCAGATCGCGGGCGTGCGAAGCTATCCACTCGCCGCGCAATTGCCAGTACAGCAGCCCCGCGAGCACCACGAGCGCCAGATCCAAGAGCCGTAGTTTCCCGGTCAAAACTCTGTCAACCCTTTCTGCACCGGCACCAGGCGCCGCGCCACAAGACCCGAAATCGTCAGGCGTATGGGCATGGTCTTCAGCTTGGGATGCGAGGTTCCAAAACGAATCTCTTCCGTTCCGGTAAGCTCCGGCTGAGCGCTGAGCGCGGTCAGGAAATTGACCAGATCCTCGATGCGGCAAGTTACGGTAATGGAAAGGCTAACCTGGCCATAGGCCGAGCCGAAGGTCCTAGGTCGACCCAGTTCCACCTGCCCCACTTCGAGCGGAGGCATCTGCTGCTGGGCCACGCGTTTTACTATTTGCAGCAATTGCGCCTGCGCCTGCTCCGCGGTATCGCCGGGGATCAAACCTTTCTCGCGCTCCGCCAGCTCGAGCGAAACCTGCTGCAACCGAGCTTGCTTGCCGGGAAGCGTGGCGGCCTGCCTGCGCAACATCGCGAGACGCTTCTCGGAGCGATCGATACTGTCCACCGGGGCGCTGATCTTTGAACCGGCCAGACTCGGGCTCGGGGACGGCGAGGAAGAGGAATTGGAGTACCAATAAAGCAGACCACCCGCGGCGAGTGCGATACCCAGGATGATGAGAGCGCGGCGATCGCGTTCCGAGATCGTCATTGCGCCGCTCCCTTTCGTGACGACCGGATGCTGAACGCTTCTCCGCCCGCGCTCTTCTGGAGCGGCAACGAGAAAGAAGACGCCTGGAATTGACGCGAGCCGTCCAGAAGCTTGATCAGCGTGGCAGCCTGATCGGCCTCGCCAGTGATGTTCACCGAGTTTCGAGTAAGCTGCAGCGAGTTGAGCCAGACCGGCGGAGCCAGCGTGTGCGTCAGTTCATTCAACGCGTCTAAATCCTGGCGCGTCTGCTGGCGGAAATTGTCGAGGGTCTGGGAGCGATTGCGCGCGTTTGCGGTTTCACGCTCCACCACAGCGGCCTTCTTTGCCAGTGGATCCAATGCCTGGATCTGTGCTTGCACCAACCCCACATAGTGACGATCCGAATAGCTGGGATAGGCCAGCGCCGCCAGGGCCAGCAACAAGACGATGATGCCCAGCGCGGCAGTGGGAACATAGCGCAAGCGGGAAGCGGACTGCCGTTGCTCGCGCGGCAGCAAGTTTAAGCTCAGAGGACGCAGCAGGCCCGCACCGGCCAGAGCGGCGGCATAGGAGAGGCAGGCGCGCGAAGGTTCGTAGCTCTCGGGTGCGGCCAGAGGCTGCGGAAGTTGATCGCGCAGCGCAGCCGCCTCGGTCTCGGGCGCCAGCCTGAGCTCGGAAACCGCCAGGATTCGCACTCGGTCCACCGGCTGATCCAAGCGGGCGGAAAAAATCGGACGCGTGAGGCTTTCGCCATACACTTCCAAACCGTCCTCAGCAGGTTCCATTGCCAGGAAACCATCCTTGGGCGGAGCGGACAGCAGACGCAGCGCCGAATAAATGGTGGGCGCCGAAAACGTAAAGCACGCGGCCTTCACACCGGCCTGGGAAAAGAGCGCGGTGTAGCGCTCCACCACCGAGCGCAGCGTGATGGCGATCAGCACCGAGGGCGTCTTGCCGATACGCCCCCAGTCATACGCCACTTCTTCTTCCGAATGCGGATTCAGCGAGTCGATCTCAAATCGCACGGCCGAAGGGAGATCTTTGTCGGTGACGCCGGGGAGTGAAATCTGCCGCACTGTCACTTCATCTCTAGGCAGCAGAATGGTGGCCGCCAGATGTCCCACGCCGAGCTTCTGCAAGAATCCGGCGTACGCGGCGCCCCAATCCGCGGCAGGCTGTTCACGAAAATGCGGGATGGTGAGCTCACCCAGCACTCTGACGCCGTTGGGACGCAGACGGACCACGGTGACCGTGAGATCTTGAGATCCGATTTCGATCCCGATGCCGGTCCCGATGGCGAGCCATTTTGCAAAATCGATACTTGTCATCGACCAAGGCCTGTCATTGCAGAACGCTGGCGTTGTCATACCAGCGCATGATGTGAAAGGGAGGATCCCATTCCACTCCCAACGTTTTGATTAAGGCCGAGGCGGTGCGCCGAACATCGGAAAGCTGGCCGTTGGGAAGACGGAGTTGCGCGGTGGCTCGTAAGGTGGCGATCGGTCCGCCGATCATACCCAGCCGCCCCATCCCTCCGCCATTGCTAAACGGCGCGAGCTGCCCCATGTTGTGAATGGGCGCGATCTTACGCAGGGCCACGATGGCCGCGGCGGTATCCGGCGCTACTCCTACCGCAACCATAACCTCGGGCGTCACGGTATTCACGTCCAACGGTCCCGTGGAGCCATAAACCGAAAGGCAATCCCGCAAGCCGTCATGTGGGATGAACCTGCCTTGCGCATTTCGCGTGTAACCGCCGTAGAACAAATCTGGAGTCATCCCTCGCACCAGCAATAATTCCTCAATCTCTTCAAGAGACGCGTGCCGCGCTCGAAAAGACGGAGTAAGGGATAAGTAAAACTGGTCGAACTGGGAAAACGACCCACCGGGCGTGCCTGCGCGCCAGTCCAAGATACCGGCCACGATAGTCTGCGCCCGATTGGGATCGGCCCCCAGCGCGAGCAGCAGATTGGACAACTCCCGGGGTGGCGCCATGTTCACGTTGAGCTTGGAGTTTTCCGGGATGTATTCCACCCGGGCGACACCGTTCGGATAGTTGAGCTGCAACACGCGGGTTATATCTTCCTGAAAGAGCGGTTTTCCATCGGGACCACGGAAAGCGGGTCCCGATTCCATGTAAACCAACGTCCGGTCGATGGCGCCCGCAGCCAGATAATAGGCTTTCAGACCATCGGCGTCGGTGGAGCTTCGCTCAATTTCTCCACGTACGGTGTTAGCCAGCGTAAATGCAATTGCCGTCAACGCCGCGGCCAGCCATAGCACCATCAATAACGCTGCGCCCCGGGAGTTAGTTGTTGTCGTTTTCATACTGCTCCAGTGGCAAGCGCGTTACATGTACGGGGATGGTGAGAGTAACGGGTTGCAGGTTGCCCAGATCCGGCGTCAACGGCGCCATCTCAATCCGAATAGCGCTGGGAAGCACCGGCTTCACCCAGCGCAGCAGCCAGACCGGCGTTTGGCCAGGCTGGCGAGGGTCACGAAAGCTGAAGCGGCAATAGGCCAGCTTGTCGGCTAGAACGAAGGAATCCGGTCCGACGTTGATGGGCACAAAAATCGGTCCGGCGGGACTTCCCTCGGCACCGCCTCCCACGCCACGGCAATACACGCCGGCCCCACGCGGCCCGGTATACCAATGCTCATTCACAATCAGGCGCACGCCCTGGTTTTCATCGCCGGGGATGACCTGGTATTCCAGGATCATCGGCAACCCGCGCTCACCTTGCTGCAAGGAGTATGTGGAGGCCAGGCGCATGGATTGCGTTTCGCCCTGGAAGAACATCAGTTTAGGTCCCGGAACGTCCGGCCGGACTTGACAATCCGCGGTCACCGGCATGATCCCTTCGATTTCCTGATCGAGAATGCGTTCGATACTGGAGACCCTCCGGTTGGCCATGAGCTTCGACCCAGACTTGTTCATGGCGCTCAGCGCGACGCGCAGCGTGATTACAATTCCCACCGAAAGCAGGCTCATGAGCAAGACCGCGATGAGCAATTCGATGAGCGTGACTCCGGCTCTGTGGCGCACGATCATTGCGGCGGCGCTCCCAGCGGCGGTGCGGATGCCGAGCTCATCGCTAACAGGTCGGCCTTGGTGAGCAGGGCGCGATGGTAGCCTTCCAGCGTGAAGGAACGGCGCTGGAGGCCACTCATCCACCAGATTTGCAATTCCACGCGCTCCACAAACGGCCTTCCCACGCCGCCACCCTTAGGGACTTCGAAAGGTGTGAGCCGGGCGCGCCATCCCATGTCGCTGCCACCGGTGACTTCAGGGCCCCACGTACCGTCGAATGGCACACCCTTCTCAAGGCCGGCCGAAATCAGCAGCTCGTCCATTTTTTGGTGTCCCAGCAGAACCGCGCGATCGTGACCGGTGAGCCGCGAGGCGTTGCGCAGAGAAGTAGAAATGGTCCCCATCAGCGCGGCCACGGCGATGGCCATGATCAGAGTGGCGACCATCACTTCGAGCAGAGTGAACCCGCGATTTGGCGCTCGTTTTGTGGCAGCTCGTGTCACTGCTCGGGCGGGGCCTCCACGCGCGGCACTCCGGTGATGGGGTCTACCCGCACCACACGCTGGACATGGCGGCGATTGATCAACTGCACACCGAGCGGTGGAACGGTGCCGCCGGGGTAAAGCAAAAAGTTGCGTATCAGATCGGGATCGCCCGGCGATGGTTCAGGAAGTTGCGGATACACTTGCACGATGGAGACGCCTTCCGGCATTTGAAGCTTGCGATAAAAGCCCGGCTCGCTGGATCGCATCTCGATGGAATTGTCTTCCTTTGAAATGACGATCTCCACCACCTGCTGGCGGCGTTCCGCACGGCTAAGCCCGTAGTCCAGGAAGCTCACCACGCCGTTGGTGGCGGCGTTCAGGCGCAACGATTCGATGCCCGAGGTGAGGGCCGGATAACTGATGCCGACCATCAGCGAAATCAGCGCCACCACCACCACCATCTCGATGAGGGTGACGCCGGCCGATGAGGGACGGTTAATTTTTCCAGCTGACGATATCGGCATTATACCCGTCCCCGCCGGGCGCGCCATCTGCGCCCAGGCTGACAATGTCGGGTTCATCTCCGTGTTCGCCCGGATAGTGATAAACATAGGGATGTTTCCAGGGGTCGTTCTCGATCTCCTTTTGAAGATACGGCCCCTGCCAGTTCTCCACTCCCTCGGGCTTCTCGCGCAGCGCCTGCAAACCTTGCTCGGTGGTGGGGAACGAGCCGGTATCGAGTTTGTAGGACCCGAGTGCCGTGGAATAAGCGTTGATCTGGGCGCGTGCCGAGGCCACTTTCGCACGGTCCGCCTGTTGCATCATCTTCGGCAATACCAAGGCCGCGAATAGCGCGATGATGGTGACCACCACCATCATTTCGATCAGCGTGACGCCGCTTTGACCGGCTTGCCGTCTGGTTCTCTTGCTCTTGTTCATCGCTTCACCTCGTATCACATTGCCACATCGTTCATGCCCACAATCGCCAACAGCATACTCAAGATCAGGGTACCGACCACCAGTCCCATCACCAGGATCACCAACGGCTCAAACAAGGACGTAAATCTACGAATGGACGCGCGCGTGTCGGCATCGTAGATGTCAGCCATGCGCACAAACATCGAATCCAGGCGGCCGGTTTCTTCGCCGACGCTCAACAGATGCGCCGCGAGCGGCGGAAACTGGCCGGCCTTGCGCAAGGGTCCGGCAATGCCTTCGCCGCGCTTCACCCCCAAAGACACGCTTTCGAGCGATCCTGCGATGCGGCGATTGTTCAACGTGGCGCCGGCAATGGCGAGCGATTGCACCAGCGGCACGCTGTTGGTAACCAAGGTGGCCATGGCACGTGCGAAGCGCGCGGTTTCCGCCTTGCGCAGTGCCTCGCCCAGCATCGGAATCTTGAGCCGCAGCGTGTCCCACCACAAGCGTCCCGACGTGGTGCGCACATAAGTGTACATTCCGATGGTGAACAACACAGAAAGCGTGATACCCAGCCAGCCGTAGGTCTGCAGAAACTTGCTGCCGACCATTAACATTTTCGTGGGAAGCGGCATCTCAATGCGCGATTCTTCGAAGACCGCCGCAAATCGCGGCACGACAAAATTCATCAGCACCAGGATGGAGCCGATGCCCACCAGCGAGAGCAGAGTGGGATAGGCCATCGAAGAGATAATGTAGCTGCGCAGATCGTCGCGCGTGCGTTCGAATTCGGAGAGCCGTTCGAACACCACGGCCAGTGAGCCTCCGGCCTCGCCGGCGCGAATCATGTTGATGTACAGCTCCGAAAAATGGTCCGGATGAGTGGCCAGGCTGTCGGCCAGCGTCCGTCCGCCCTTCAGCACCCGCAGAATGTCCAGGACCAAGGTGCGGAAGCTGGCGCGTTCCGTCAATTCGGCGGTGATGGAGAGCGCGCGATCCACCGGCACGCCAGCGCTCAGGAGCGTGGAGAGTTCCTGAGTGAAGAACAGGACGTCGCGCTTCCGGCCGCCGGAGAAGGATGGCAGCTTGATCTCATCGGATGTCTTAGCTTCCTTGCCGACATAGACCGGAGTGAGTCCCTGGCGGCGCAGCTCGAAGGCGACCAGCCGTTCAGATTCGGCGTGAATGGCGCCTGTGCGAATCTGCCCATCGGACGCGACGGCCCGGAAGTAGAAGTTCGTCATGCTCGGGCTGCCTTCTGGATTTGGTAGTGCTTGTGGCGCACGCACTCTTGCGTGCAGCCGGCTACGGACGTTCTCGACGCCTCTGCTTGTCCGCTGACAAGTACGGGCGTAGTGCATGTCTGTGGCCGACACTCGTGTGAACGTTTGAACACGGTGTCGCCAAGAGTGGCGACACGGCACGCACGAGTGCGTGCGCCACAGTTCCTGTCGAATTGCTGGACTTGATGACGCGAGATTTTGTATCCGCTAACGCCACTATTTGACGCATGCCGTCCCAGCGCCGTCTTCCCCACCTCTATCCCGACAACAGCTGGTTGTTCCTCACATGGCATCTGCACGGCAGCCTGCCAGCCTCGCATTTCCCGCCCGCCCGCAAGGTTTCCGATGGCGAAGCTTTCGCCTGGGTGGATCGTTATCTCGATGGAGCAACTACCGGTCCTGTTCATCTGCGGAACGAGACGATATTGCCACGCTGGTAATCGATTCGCTGCTTCGCGGCAAAACTTGGGACAATATCGGCTCGGGCCCTTCGTCATCATGGCGAATCATGTTCACGCGCTGCTCTTGCCGTCGATTTCGCCCAGCCTGTTGTTGAAATCGCTCAAGGGAATCTACAGCGCGGGAAGCGAACCGGCTGCTGGATCGCACTGGGGAGCAATTTTGGCAACGGGAGTCCTACGATCATTGGGTGAGAAATGAGAGGGAGTGGAGCAAGATCGCGGGTTACATTGAACGGAATCCGGTGAAGGCGGGGTTGGTGGCGAGAGCCGAGTATTATCCGTGGTCTAGTGCAAATCTGAGATGGAGCAACGAGCGTTCACACGAGTGTGGACGGGGCACGCCAGTACTTGACATCGGACAAGCAGTGGCTTGGACAACGCCTGTAGCCGGCGGCACGCAAGAGTGCGTGCGCCACAGAAGCCAGTGCGTGCAGCACGGGTACAGAGTAGAGCTAGCACTAGAATTCTTGCGTGACACGCATCACCTCGTCGGCGGTGGTTACGCCCGTCCTCACCTTCAGCCATCCGTCTTCGCGCAAGTTACGCATGCCGTTGCGGCGGGCCACATTCGTGATGGACGCCGCATCCGCGTTTTTCATGATTAGCTGCCGGATCTCGTCGCCCAATTCCATCAGCTCGAAAATGCCCATGCGTCCCTTGTAGCCAGAGCCGAAACAGTGTTCGCAGCCACGGCCGGCATAGCAGACCACCGGGTTCCCATCCGGCGCGATGCGAGTTCCGCTCTCCGCCTTGCAGTGCTCGCAAATCACGCGCACCAGCCGCTGGGCCAGCACCGCCACCACCGACGACGTGATCAGGTAATTCTCCATGCCCATGTCGGTCAGGCGCGTGATGGCGCTGGGCGCGTCGTTGGTATGCAGCGTGGAGAACACGAAGTGGCCGGTGAGCGACGAACGGATGGCGATGTCGGCCGTCTCGCGGTCTCGAATCTCACCCACCATGATGACGTCGGGATCCTGGCGCACAATGTGGCGCAAGCCCTGCGCAAAGGTCAGCCCGATCTGCGTATTCACATGCAGCTGATTGATCCCGTCCATCTGGTATTCGACCGGATCTTCGATGGTGATGATTTTCTTGTCGCTCTGATTGATCCGCTTCAGCGCGGAATACAGCGTAGTGGATTTGCCGCTGCCGGTCGGCCCGGTAACCAAAAAAATTCCATGCGGCAGCGAAGTGTAGTATTCCATGCGGCCGAGCATGTAGTTGTCGAAACCCAACCGCCCGAGATCGTAGAAATCGCCCGCCGAGCGATCCAGCAGGCGCATCACGACGCTTTCGCCGTACAGCGTGGGCAGGGTCGAAACGCGCAAATCCACTTCGCGGCCCAGCGTCTTGATCTTGATGCGGCCGTCTTGCGGCAAACGGCGCTCGGCGATGTTGAGCTTGGCCATCAGCTTGACGCGCGAAATCATGGCGGCCTTCAGCTCGCGCGGCGGCGGGTCCTGACTATAGAGCACGCCATCCACGCGATAGCGGATGCGGAAGTCTTTCTCGAACGGCTCCAGGTGAATGTCGCTGGCGCGCTTTTCAACCGCTGACGCGATGATCGCGTTCACCAGGCGGATGACGGGCGCTTCGCTCGCCATGTCGCGCAGATGTTCCAGATCCTCCGACATTTCGCCGGCCTGGAAATCGAAATCCGCCTCCGAGCGCGCCGCGGATTCGCCATAGTATTTGTCGATGGCATCCACGATCTCCTGCTCGGGCGCGAGCACCGTGCTGATCTTGAGCCCGGTGCAGTGGCGTACCGCGGCGATGGTTTCTACATCCAGCGGATCCGCCATCGCGAGCGTGATGGTATGGTCCTCGCGGCTCAGCGGAAGGCAGCGAAACTGGCGCAGGAAGCGCGGCGAGAGCGCTTCGGTTTCGGCCGAGACGAAGGGCGGAGCGTCGATGGCAACCAGCGGCACCTCCAACTGTTCCGACAGCGCCGCCAAAACGTCGCGCATCGCGATGAAACCCATGTCGACCAGCGTTTTGCCGATCTTGTCGCCGCGCTCCTTCTGCAGTTCGAGCGCCCGCTCCAGGTCTTCCTGGGAGATCAGCTTACGCCCAATCAGAATTTCGCCAAGCCGCATGGGGAGTACTAAAATTCTTCCGATGCGATGGAGGCCTGCTCGGCGCCGGCCGATTGCAGCAGTACTTTGCGCGGAGCGTGCATCACGATTTGCGAAGGGAGACCGTCGCGATTCTCCCACTTCCAATAGAAGAGCGACAGGCCCACGGCCACCTGTTCGTCGGCGGGCAGCGAATCGAGCGAACGCGCCGAATCCACCAGCATGGAGCGCATCGCACTGCGGATCCCAGCCATGCGCTGCATCTTCTTATCGTGTGTCCGGCGGACCTCATCCGCGCTGACCGTGGGGTGAAACGGGCTAATTCTGGTGGCGGGCGCCAGATTCACTTCACCCAGGAAGATGGCGCCGTAGCCCTGAATGTAAGTGCCTTGTGAAACCCCCAGCACCTCGGCTGGATCCTGCGGCCAAAGGTTCGACAACTTGTTGTCGAGGCTGTGCTGCATACCCTCGATCATGGCGCGATTCACTTTAGGACTGTCCGCCATCGACCCGCCAGGCAGAGTACAGAACAAAAGGAGAGCAACAACTGCGATTCTCATTGTCCCGATGCCTCGTTGCTAGCCACTTCCAGCCGCGCCATCTGCTTTTGCCGGTACTCATCGGCTTGCAAAAAGTTCGCGAGATCGGCCTGACGCTGAGTTTCAAAACGATGCTCGGTGGCGTCCAGCACTTTGGCGAACTCGGCGGACTGTTTGGCCTGAGCTTCGTTCACCGCCGCCTTTACTCGCGCGTTCAGTTGGCTCTCGATCCGTTTTTCGACTTGCGCCGTATCCACCGCCACGGGGTGAACGACGAAGGCATGAGCCAAAATGGCAGCGGCCAGCAGCGCAGCCGACGCAAAACCCATCACGGGCCCGGAGTGCCACATCGTCTGCCACCAGCGCGGCTCAAACACCCGATCGGACACAAAAGCGATGCGGCGCGGAATCTCTTCGTCTTCGAGCGATGCCAGCGCGCTACGCGTCAGGTTCAGCCGATCCAGCTCCTCACGGCAGCTCTGGCAGCCGCGCACATGATCCTCCACGACGCCGCGCTCGCGCTTCGCCAATTCATCGACGACATATCCTCTTAAATCAAGTTCACAACTCATTCCGCGCCTCCGGTGTTTACTGGAGCTAAAGTCTGCTTTAAAAGATCGAGTGCGGTGTACAAGCGGGATTTGACGGTCGAGACGGGGCAGGAAAGAATCTCCGCCATCTCCTCGAACTTGAATCCCTGGTAAACCTTGAGCAGCACAGCCTCGCGATGATCGTCCGACAACCGCGCCAGCGCGCTCCGCACTGCCAGTGTCGATTCGATGGGGAAAAGACCCCCGCTCGCCTCCGCCATCTTGGGCTCGACCACCATCTCGCCCTCAGGCCGGTTCTTCCGCAGCAGCGAGTATGCCTCGTTATGAGCGATGCGAAACAGCCAGCCCGGAAACTTCGCCGGATCGTCGAGCTTCTTCAGATTCTGATAGGCCTTCAAAAAGACATCCTGGCTGAGATCCAGCGCGTCCTCGCGCTGCCCCACCAACCGCAAGAGATAATTGAAGACACGCTTCTCCCAGCGAGACACGAGCACGTTGTAGGCTTCCACGTGCCCCCGACGCGCTTTGGCGATCAGGTCGCGGTCCTCAACCTCCCGAAAGATCAAACTTCGGCTCCATTCACAAGACGCGCCTCAAGTCGAAAAAGACGAAATCAGCGTCGATGCCCTAATTTTCGCACCAAACCGCGCATAATTCGCTCCGTGGCGGTGCCAAAGGGCTGATCGGTTGTCAGATAAGTCCAGGTGGCGCCGCGTTGGGAGGGGTCCAAACCGGACATCTCTGCCTCCTCCAGCCGCGTCGCGATCTCTGCATCCAGTTGCTCTTCCAACCCGTAAAGATGGAGTGGACCGAAGTTAGGTACTCGTGCAGCGGGTCGCGCCCGCCCCAGGAAAGCCACTGGACGCCCTCGCGAAGGTCGGTGATGGTGGCCAGATAATCCGCCCATTGATCATCGATGGTGCGTAGCGCTACCAGCCGTTCGAGTTCCGAACCTGTTGGAGTCTCACCTGCCAGAATCGTCTGGCGGCGCTGCTGGATCTTTTGCCGTTGGCCTTCGATCACGCTCTCATATTTCTGGAGAAAGCGGCGGATCTCGAGATTCTGCCCTTCCGCCAGCCGCTGGATACTCTCGGCGTCGTGGCCCAGGTTCGCGTCGCCGATCCCGTACTTCACCAGCATGTCGTCCTGGAGCGAGATGAAAAACTCGGAGCTTCCGGGGTCGCCCTGCCGTCCGGAACGCCCACGCAGTTGATTGTCGATGCGCCGGCTCTCGTGACGATTGGTCCCGATGACATGCAATCCGCCCAGTTCGGCCACGCCTGGACCGAGTTGGATATCGGTGCCGCGTCCGGCCATGTTGGTGGAGATGGTGACGGTGCCGAGCTGGCCGGCGCGCGCAATCATCCCCGCCTCCTGTTCCTCGTGACGGGCGTTCAGCACTTGATGAGGAATGTCCGGCAGGCGAGCGCTCAGACGCTCCGATTCCTCGACGCTCCGGGTTCCCACCAAAACCGGACGACCGGTGGAATGAATGCGCCGGATTTCTTCCAGCACGGCTCTCTCTTTATCGGCTTTCCTGGCATAGACTCGGTCGGCAAGATCCCGGCGGATCGTAGGGCGGTTGGTGGGGATTACCTCCACTTCCAAGCCATACACCAGCCGCAGCTCCTGGGCTTGCGTGGCAGCGGTGCCAGTCATCCCGCAGACCATCGGGTACTGCGAGATCAGGTTTTGGAGCGTGATGGATCCGAGAATTCGGCCTTGCGTCTTCAGAGCCAGGCCTTCCTTGGCTTCAATGGCAGTGTGCAATCCAGCCGGCCAGCGCCGGTTCTCCGCTATGCGGCCTTTGAACTCGTCCACCGACTCGATGACGCCGTCTTTCACCAGATAGTCGACGTCTTTGCGCAGCAAGGCGTGGGAGTGCAGTGAATCCTGAATGGCGGTGAGCAGTGGAAGATTTTCTTCGTCGAACAAGTTGCCGCACCCGAACGAAGTTTCCACCGCGCGGATTCCCGCATCGGTGAGCGCAATATTCCGGGCGTACTCGTCGAGAGTGAAATGAAGGCCGCGCCGGAAAAATCGCGTGACGCGATCCACCTGGTAGGCGAGAGGCTGTTCGCCCGCATCACCGCCCGCAATCACCAGAGGAATGCGCGCTTCATCGATGAGGATGGAATCGGCTTCGTCGATCACCGCGGCTGCGAACGGCCGGTGCACTTGTTCGCGCGGATGGAGCGCCAGGCCGTCGCGCAAATGATCGAAGCCGATCTCGTTGGCGGTGGCGTAGGTGATGTCGCAGGCGTAGACCCGGCGGCGATCTTCCAGATCCATGCCCTGTTGGATATGACCTACGGAAAGTCCCAGGAATTCGTAGATGCCACCCATCCATTGCGCGTCGCGGCGAGCCAGATAGTCGTTCACAGTCATCACGTGAACACCCTGACCCGATTTCGCGTACCAGGCGACGGCTGGTACCGCAGCCAGCGTCTTGCCTTCGCCCGTTTGCATTTCGGCGATCTTGCCGGCGGTGAGGGCCAGTGCGCCACGTAATTGGACATCGAACATTTTCAGTCCAAGCACGCGTTCGGCAGCGACGGCGGTAAGCGCAATTACTTCAGCGAGACCCAGCGAGCGCCAATCGATAGCTTTCAGCGCACTATCGCTGAGCGACCCTAACTGTGTGGCATACGCGCTCGTGCGTGCCGTGTCGAGACTCTTCTCGACACCAAGCCAAGCATTCACACGAGTGTGAACGCGGCGCGCAAGAGTGCGCACGCCACTCAACGAATGGCCTTCTTCAGCCAGCGCGCCGTAAGCGACCGGTGCTTGGGTGAAAACTGATCCGCGGCAGCGCGCAAGTACGGCTGAAACTCCTGCGCCCAATATGCCGCGTAGCCGCGTTCGTGGATATCCTGCAAAACCTGGCTGTAGTGAGTGAGAACGCTCGCGCCCAGCGTCTGCCCGGATCGCCACACGGCGCGATTGGAAGCGCGGGCCAGCTTGAGCAATGTCACCGGAACACGCGCAATGGCCGATACCGCCATCATCGACGACAGTTCGAACACCGGCCGATTCTGCGCAGCAGCCTCGGCTTTCAATTGCTCCCAATGCGCACCCAAAAATCCAACCGAGGGCAAATTGCGCGGAGGAATTTTGGCCACCGCCTCACGAAACGCGCCCCACTCGCGGCGTAAACCGGCTACATCCAGGGGCGGAGCATTGCATAGATCGGCCACCTGGTTGGCGCTTTGCTCCAAGCCTTCTAAAAGCTGATCGACGTTTTCGAATTTCGCGTCGCCAGTGAGCAGGCCTTCCTGCTTCAGCGCGTTGGCAATCTCCTGAACGATGTATCGCCCGGCGCCCGACACATCGGCCAGCGCCGCCATGATCCACACCGGAGAAGCGCGAAACGCCAGCAAACCCGCCAGTTCGATTCCATGCCCGGCGGTCCTGCGCAGCAGGAAATCGCTTGCCAGTTCGCTGCCACTCGGGTACACGCCCTTCACTTCACCCACCTGCTCGATCATGAAGCGCAGCGCGATGTCCACCATCATCTGGTACGTCTTGGTTCGGCGCACGGCGGAAGGAACCGATACATCGCCGATCTCGCGAATCAATCCGCCGGCCAGCGCCGCGGCGGAACGCACCACGCGCTCGGGCAGGGAAATGACGTAGCTGGCGACTCTGGCGGTGGACTTGGCCGGCCTCATTGGGTAGCTCTACTTCCTTGGGCAGCTCTACTGTTACTAACTATGATCGTGACTCACTATAATTGTGACCTATGGCCGACATCGTGATTCGCCCCAGCATGAAGTTCATCAAGGCGGGATACGTTTGCGCTCTGCTGGTAGTGTGCGCGGCGGTCTTCGTTCACTACAAATATCTGGCGGTTCAGTATCCGGATCAGCGTTACCCTTACCTTCCACTCGCTAGTCTCTTGCTGTTGCTTTGGCCCATCAAGCGACACCTGCAGCGGCAGACCGTCAAGCTCACCCTCGCCGCTGACAAGCTACGCTATGAAACCGGACTCGCCACCAAGTCCATGCGACTCATTCAGCTCCCCAAGGTGCAGGACGTACGCGTGATTCAGTCCTTTTCACAGCGAATATTCGGCGTCGGAGATATATCTATCGAAACTGCTGGCGAGAATAGCCGCTTGGTAGTCCACAATTTGGATCAGCCGCGGCAATTGGCGGAGCAAATCACGGACGCGTCTACGCACCCACTGTCCGGCGGATTGCATTAAATCCTTGTAACAATAAACGTTTCAACAACTTCGACCGTACCCACCACGGCTGGTTTTTGATATGGTATTAAGAAGTGCCACTAAGAAAGCTGGGTGGGCAACCAGCCCTGGGTCTCGCAGTGCTTCTGGTTGCCACGCTTCCTGTGATTGGCGGGTGGAAGTTGGCAGGTCCGTTCGGCGGGAGCGCGCGATCCATCGCGATCGATCCGCGGAACGGCCGCACGCTGGTCGCTGGTGCGCGTGATTCTTTGCTGTTTCGTTCCGACGATGCAGGGGCATCCTGGCGGCTGCTGCCATTCCCACGCGGAACTCCTGGTGTCTTCAATTCAGTCCTCATCGATCCCGCTGCGTCCGCGCATTACTACGCCGGATTGGATGCGGGCGATTCTTCTGACTCCGGAGTCTATGAGAGCAAGGACGGAGGCGAAAGCTGGCGGGCTTTGGCCGGCATTCGAGGATCGCGCATCGAAGCGCTGGCGCTCTCGCCGATCGATTCCGCGATTCTTGCCGCGGGCACCTCGAAGGGTGTTTTTGTCTCCGATGACAGCGGCGTCACCTGGCGCAGAATCTCCGCGGAAACCGACCGGGAGATGCAGGACATCACAGCCCTGGCATTCGACCCGGCGGATAAGAACGTGCTTTACGCCGGAACTCCCCACCTGCCCTGGAAAACCACGGACGGAGGCGCCACCTGGCATTCCGTTTCCACCGGCCTGATCGACGATTCCGATATCTTCTCCATCCGCGTGGATCCGAAAAACCCCAAGCTGGTTTTCGCCAGCGCTTGCAGCGGCATCTATCGCAGCGACAGCGGGGGCGCGGCTTGGGTGAAGATCCAAGGCATTCCCGGCACGCATCGCCGCACGCATATCATCTCGGAGGATCCGGGCAACGCCGGCACCATATTCGCGGGCACCACGCTCGGGCTGTTCAAATCCCCGGACGGAGGCAAGACCTGGCGGCATTTGAGTTCGGAACAAGTGAACTGGATGGTGTTCGATCCGGGCGATCCGCGTACCTTCTACCTGGCAACCGAATTCGCTGGAATTCTGAAAAGCACCGACTCGGGCGAGACGTTCCGGCCGATGAACGAAGGGTTTGCGAACCATCGCCTTTCCGAGATCACCTCGGACGGCAAGCGCCTTTACGCCAGCAGCACTTACGAGGGCCTGTTCGGAGGAGTTTTCGTCAGCGGCGATGGCGGTCTCCAGTGGTCTTTACAGGCTAATGAAGAGGCCCTGCACGGCCGAAACCTCGACAGCTTGACCGCGTCTTCCACGAACTCAAACGTGGTTTTCGCCGCCAGCGAGGACGCAATATTGAAATCCGAGGACGCAGGAAAGACGTGGACGCCGGTGCACGAGCCTGGGCCCGAGCCTCGTATGGTTGTCACCCGGACGGGCCAGCGCGTACCGCGAGTTGTGCGGGTCCACATCCACTCGCTGCGGGCGGTTCAGCAGGGAAAAAGCCCCTTGGTTCTCTTGGCCGGAACAGACGCGGGCCTGTTCCGCAGTTCAAACTCGGGAGCTAGCTGGGAGCAAGTGAAATCGGCTGGAATTACGGGCGTACCGGTGCTGGCCATTTACGCTCCCCCGAGCGGCGTCTCACGTTTGGCGGTGCGAACCACGTCCGATTTGTTCATTTCCCAGGATTCCGGCCGAACCTGGCAGGCCGCGCTGCTGCCCGAAGGATACTACCTCTACGACGTGGCGCTGCCCGTGGAGCACGAGGTGGCAATTCTGGCTGCAACTTCGCGCGGGGTTTTGCAGTCTATTGACGAAGGCGCACATTGGAAGCTTGTAACGGAAGGTGTTCCAGCGGCAACGGTGGACTCGGTTCGTTTCAATCCCTCGGAGGGGCGCGAGGCTTTCTTGGTCCAATACGGTAACGTCTACCGCACGGTGGATGGTGGCGACTCCTGGCAGGCGTTCTCCAGTGAAGGCCTCGAAGGCGCCGCTATTCGAATGCTGTGGTTCGCGCCCGACCTTCCCCTGCGGATTTTCGCGCTCAGCGCGGCGCGGGGGGCATTGGTTTTCGATATGCCGCAGGCTACTGTGGCCCAACAGAATGATCACGCTGTTATTCGAAGCATTAAATGAAATCAGAGGAAAGGTGAAAAACATGCGAGCAGTATGGAGATATCCGATTCTGGCGCTAGCTGCATTGGGCGTCTTAGGAATCCCAAATCCGGCGCGCGCGCAAAACGCCGCGGCACACTCAGACGAATTTAACAATTTCTTTGAACTAAACATCTACGCCGGATATTCCGACTACCAGAAGGTCCCCGCTGGGCTGGGCTCAAAGATACAGGGCGCCACCATCCTGGGCGGCCGGGTCACGGAGAATTTCTGGAATTACGTCGCGCTGGAAGAAGACTTCAACGCGTATTCGTGGAACAAATACCAGTTCCTCTCGAGTCCCTCGGACGGCGCGCTGCTTGCGCCCCCGTTCCCGATCCACACCTTGCAGCCCGCCTTGGACGTGGTGCTGCACTTTACGCCGCGCGACCACAGGTTCCGGCCGTTCGTCCTGTTGGGCGCCGGCGCATCTTTCGACGTGCTGGGCAAGAATGCCGTCAAATGGGGCCAAGCCATGCCTTCCGGCTCCGGATTCGGGGGATTCGACACCGATGAGCGCTTCCAAGGCAACTACGGAGGCGGTATTAAGTACCAAGGCAACAAATGGTTTGGCTTCCGCATTGATGCCCGTGGTTTGGCGGGGATTGGTCCGCGCTTCGGCCTGCCCACCAGCAGCGCCACGGGCGTGTACATTCCCGGCGGCAAAATCTTGAATGGTATTCAGGTCACTGCCGGCCTGACGCTGTACCTTGGACATCGCGGCGAGCTCCCAGCGCCTCCCGCACCTCCGCCGCCACCTCCGCCGCCCCCAGCACCGCCGCAGGCCATCATCCCAGGCTCCATCAGCGCCAGCCCGACCACGGTTTGTCCAGGCGATGCAGTGAGCCTCAGCTCCGATGCCTCAGATCCCGCGGGGCATCAGTTGACCTATCAATGGACCGCGAACGGAAGCTCGGTGGGAACCGGCGCCCGTTACACCTTCATGCCGAGTTCCTCGGGAGACGTCCGAATCGGTCTGCATGTCGCCGACTCCGGCAATCCTTCGCGTGGCGCGGACGCCGCTCCGGTTTCGATTCACGTCAACACCTATAGCCGGCCGACGGTGAGCCTGGCAGCCAATCCAACCGAACTCGATCGCGGACAAATGGCCATGCTGCGCGCCGTAGGGAATGGTTCTGATTGCGGCGGCCGGCTGACCTACAGTTGGGCCGCTTCCGAGGGTACGGTCACTGGCACTGGCGTCAACGCTGAATTTGATTCCAGTTCGGTTTCCTTCACCGCCGACCGCAGCCGTCCGCAGTCCAAGCAGGTTACCGTGACTGTCACGGTGGCTGACGCCAAGGGCGGCTCCGCCAACGCCTCCGCCAACATCACTGTCAACCTGGGCGCGGAAGCCAGGCACTTCGGCGACATTCTGTTCCCGAAAGACAGCGCGCGAGTCAACAATTGCGGCAAGCGCGTGATCATCGAGCAGTTGTATCCGCAGCTCACCGCCAACCCGAACTACGATGTTGTCCTGGTGGGCCACATCGATTCCGCCGAAGCGCCCAGCGGCAGATCGCGCCGGGGCCGCAACCTGGATCGGGATCGCGTGCTTCAAACCGCGGCCGTACTGAGTGGCGGCGGCGGAACCTGCAGTTCGCTCGATCCATCCCGCATCAAGGGGAGCTGGATTGGAGCGACGCAGGAGACTCCTTCCGTGCCTACTTCTTGCGCCGTATCGACCACGGCTCCCAAGGAGCGCAGAGGCGCGGCCATCGACGACACCGACGCTGCCAAGAACCGGCGAGTGGAAATCTGGCTGGTTCCCAAAGGCATGGCTCTGCCGGCCGCTACGCACGACGCCAAGGAGCTGCCGGAAGCCGATCTGAAGAAGATCGGTTGCCCGAAGTAAGTAGTTAGGCAGTAAAATTTGGCGCCGGGTGCTTCACCGCACTCGGCGCCTTTTTATTGTTTATAAGCGCGGCAAATCGCGATGAACTATTCCGATTCGGTCCACTATCTTTATTCACTGGGCAACGAAGTGCTGACGGCCAAGCTCGGCATGGAACGCATCACCGCATTGCTCCAGGCTCTCGGCAATCCGCACCAGGCGTGCCGTTGGATACACGTGGCCGGGACGAACGGCAAGGGGTCGACGTGCGCCATGATCGAAGCGGGCTTGCGCGCGGCTGGATTTCGGAGCGGCCTTTACACCTCGCCCCATTTGATCGAACCCACCGAGCGCATTCAAATCTCGGGCCAGCCTGTGAGCCAGGAGCAATTCGCGCACGCGTTCGATCGGGTGCATGACACGGCGGAAGCGATGCTCAAGTCCGGAGGCATCGACATGCATCCCACCTATTTCGAGACCGTCACCGCGATGGCTTTCGTGCTGTTCGCCGAAGCGAAGCTGGATCGGGTGGTGCTGGAAGTGGGGCTGGGCGGCCGTTTGGATGCCACGAATGTGGTGACTCCCGAGCTTTGCGTAATTACACCCATCGATTACGATCACCAGATTTTTCTGGGTGACACCATCCAGCAGATCGCAGCCGAAAAAGGCGGCATCCTGAAGCCGGGCGTCCCCGCCGTCTTCGCCGAGCAACGTCCGGAAGCAGAGGCAGTTCTTCGCAAGCAGGCCTTGGCCACCTATACGCTCTCGCACGATTGGCCGGTCACCAACCTTGCGATGGATGCGCGCGGCAGCCGTTTTCGATTGCGGGGCCATGAAATTGTCTGCCCGCTGGCTGGTGAGCATCAGGTAGAGAATGCGCGCGTGGCCGCCATCGCACTTACCGAACTCGGCGTTTCACCCGCTGGAATAGCCGGCACGCACTGGCCTGGACGCCTGGAGCATGTCTCCGAACGGCCGGAGATCATCATTGATGGAGCCCACAATCCCGCTGGTATGCGCGCCTTGGCAGCCTACATTCGCCGCTTCTACTCGGGTCGCCGCGTGTGGATCGTCTATGGTGCGCTCCGCGACAAGGCGGTCGCTGAAATGACTTCGATTTTGTTCCCCCTGGCCGATCACGTGATCCTGACCGCGCCCGACAATACGCGCGCCATGCCTCCGGAGGATATCGCAGCGCCGGGTGCTCAGCTCACGCACTCCATTGCGGAAGCGATCGGACTCCTGGACGTTGTCCCGCCGGACGACGTGGTCTTCATCGCCGGCTCGCTCTACCTGGCGGGCGAGGCCCGTGCTGTGCTCGTAAAATAGAACCAGTGTCATTTCTCAGGGCGTATCTGATCACCGCTCCGCTGATCGTTCTTGCCACCATCGCTTTCGGATTGGTGAGCTTGATCATTTCGCTTTTTGAGACCAGCGGCCGCCGGCAGATTGCAGTGGCGCGTTCCTGGGCGCGCTTCCTGCTGTGGGGGAGCGGAGTGAAAGTGAAAGTGGAGGGCCTGGAGAAGATTGCATCGGACGGAAGCTATGTTTTTGTTTCCAATCACCTCAGCTACATGGACACGCCCGTGATTCTGGCAAACATTCCAGTGCAATTCCGTTTTCTGGCCAAGAGCGGCTTGTTTCAGATTCCTCTGCTGGGAACGCACTTGGCCCGGGCCGGCCACATTCCGGTTCCGCGCGATGACGCGCGGGCGGCGGTGAAAACCATGACCATCGCTGCGCATGCCATTCGGGAGCGCGGAATCTCGCTGCTCATTTTTCCGGAAGGCGGGCGCTCGCACACTGGCGAACTCGCATCCTTCAAAGAAGGCGCCGCCTATATCGCGATCCGCGCCGGAGCGTCGCTAGTTCCGATCGCGCTTCAAGGAACGCGCGCCGTGCTGCCCTTTGGTTCGGGACATGTAAGGAGCGGAGCTGTGACCATGCGTATCGGTGATCCAATTCCGACCGATCAAACCCCATTGCTGGATCGAGGCCGTATCACCGCGGAGCTTCGCGACCGGATCGTCAGCATGCTGGACGAGCAGCCGATACACGCTTAGCTATTTCCGGTTCTTAATCCACTCCACCGCGGCGTCCAGCGCGGGATCTTTCCCCGCCAGCAGCGCTGCCCGGGTGAGCGGCGTTTCCACATCGGGCGTCACGCCCAGCCCTTCCAGCGGTTTGCCGCCTTCGGAAATGTAGTTGGCGATCGCGTATTGAAACCCATCGCCGTTCGGCAATCTTTCGAAGACCGATGGCAACGCGGCGGCGGCGGTTCGGGATCCGAAAATTCGCGCGCGGCCCAGGTCCTTCAAACCTTCGGCCATAATCTCGGACGTGGAGGCCGACGTTCCGTCCACCAGAATGGCGAGCGGACCCGCAAAAGTGGTGAGCCGCGGATTCACCACAAACTTCAGCGTCGCGTCGCGCATATACAAGGTCCCGAGATTTTGATTGGGTTGCGCGATGAACCAGCCGGCCATCCCCATGGCCATGATCCCGATGCCGCCCGGATTTCCGCGCAGATCGACGATGAAGCCTTCACACTTGGCGCACCCTTCGACCGCATTCCCGAACGACGTCATCAGGCGCTGGGCATCCAGAAAAACATTAAACTCGACGTAACCGATATTTCCGCCGCCGACTCTGGATGTCTTGATCCAAACCTGCATCGGGTTGAGATACCCAAAGCGCACGCGCTCGCCCTTCGGTTGGCCTGCTGTCAGCGTCTTGCTCACGCGCTTGTCATCGCCATCCAGAAATTCAACTTGCACCCCAGCCGATGCATCGCCCGACAGACGCCCTAAAATGGCCCGCCGCAGCATCAGATCGCGCAGCGTTGACCCGGCGTAAGTCTTATTCAATTCCGCCACCACGGGTGCGAGATCCGTGCTTGCGATGTTCAAAATCTCCCAGCCGGGCGCTACGCCCTGTTTGAATGCCGGCGAGTCCCGTTCCACCGAGGTAACAAGAACCTGCGCGCCCACCACGCGAAGATCGATGCCGGTAGCGGTGTCGTCGCTTTGCGCCCCGTCCACGTTGGAATAGAGTTCGCCTGGAACAATACCAAAGTGAGTTTGATGTAAACGGCCGAGCATTTCTTCCAGAATGACGCGCGTGGCATCCATGCTAACGGCCGCGTCGATCTTTGGCCGGTACTCATCGTGGATGGCCTGCCAGTCTAATCCGCCGGGCATGGTCTGCCAGTGTTTGTCGCGGATCGCGGTCCACACATACTCAAAAGATTGAATGTTGAGCTTGCGCTGTTCCGGAGTGAGAGCCGCGCGGAGGGGACTTCCCAGCAGGAGAGCGGTCAGGAATACAATTGCGATCGCGATGCCGCGTATCGCATTTTTCGAAATCATTCCTTCTCGAGAACCTTGGCGCCCAGCGCACCGCCGATGATGGGAAGGGCCGTGAGAATTACGAAGAACAACATCAAGTAAAGGGTGAGTCCGGCGATGATTAACGCCGGATTGTTCAACGCCTGCCGCACCATCTCCCAGCGAGGATCGTTCGGCGATAGCTGGCTTTGAAGTTCCTTTTCCAAACCGCCCTGGCTCGAGACCGCCACCATCGCGACGGTGAATAGAACGCTCACCAAAGTGAAGGAGAAAATGCCAGTAATCCACCCCATTCTCGCGCCGCTGCGCAAGCTGAGAACCTGACCGGTGCGCCGGCTGTAAATGTAAACGGCAACAAATCCCGCGGCGACGAAGGCAATCGGCAATCGCAGCCAAGCCAGTGGAATGGGGATCATGCAAACCAATACGGCGGAAGCGGCGGCGAAGAATCCGATCCGCACCGCCAGCCGGTTGTGAAAACTAATCTCGGCTGGCAGTGCGACGAATGGAATTGGCGTGACGTTCGCAACTTCGATGGGGGGCGCTGCTACCTCGGGCTCTTCGACGCCAGGATAGTCATACTGCGGCTTGCCGCACTTGTGGCAAAAGCGAGCGTCGGGCGGCAATTGCGCACCACAGGTGCAGAATTCGGGCACGACTTCAGTTTGACACGCTAACGACACTCGCGGTGGACTGCCTGGATGGCCCGCTCCAGCCCGTCGCGGCGCACCACGATACTGATGGTCAGCTCGCTCGACCCCTGCGCAATCGCAATGATGTTGACGTTTTGCTCCGAAATAGCCTGAAACAATCGCCCCGCTAGTCCCGGCGTGCCACGCATGCCTTCGCCCACCAGCGCCAGAAGGCCGACGTTGTCATCAACGGCAATGGGTTTCAGATAGCCGTGTGTCAGCTCCAGCGCGAGATCCGCTTCGAGCGATTTCATCACCGCCGCCAGCTCTTCCTTGCGAACCAAGAAACAGAAGCTTTGGCGATAGCTGGAGCTGCTGAGGGCCAGCACTTCGGCATTTGCGTCGGCCAGCGCTTCGAGCGCGCGTGCCATGAGCCGCGTGCCGCTGACCGCCGCACTGGCCGGTTCGATGGACACCAGGGCGACATTGGCTATGGATGTGACGGCGCGTGGACCCGAGGGCGCCTCGACCGTGGAGATGATGCGCGTCCCGGGATGCTCCCGATGAAAGCTGTTCTTGCTCCACACCGGAATTTGCCGCTCGATCAGCGGCGCGAGCGTGCGTGGATGCAAAACTTTCGCGCCGTTGTACGCCAGCTCAGCGGCTTCGTTGTAGGTAAGCGCATCCAGCACCCGTGCCTCGCGGACCGAGCGCGGATCCGCGCTCATGATTCCGTCTACGTCCGTCCAGATCCATAGTTCGGAAGCGTCGAGCGCGGCCGCCAGAATGGAGGCAGAAAAGTCCGATCCGCCGCGCCCGAGAGTTGTCGGCCGCCCATCCACCGTTGCGCCATTGAAGCCCGTGAGAACCGGCAGGACGCCGCTCGCGAACAGCGGCTCAATCAGACTTCCGGCCTTGCGCCGCGTGGCTTCCATGATGGGCGTGGCATTTCCGAAGACCGCGTCGGTGACGATTACTTCGGCCGAGTTAATGGCGCGCGCCGCGATCCCGGAGGATTCCAGATATTCCGCGATCATCAGCGCCGACAGACGCTCACCAATGGCGATGGCCTCGTCCACCGACTTGGGCGGACGATCGCCCAGCATCAGCATGCCGTGAGCGATGCGGCGAAAATCGGCGATGAGGTCCCGAATTCCGGCCAACGCACGATCGCAGCGAGACGGTTCGCCCAATAATTCGTGACACGTCTTCTCGTGGCGCTCCGAGAGGCTTCGAATGCTGGATTCGATTCCAGCTTCGTCGTCGGCCTCCGCGTGCCGCAGCGTGCCGAGCAACAGATCGGTGACACCGGACATCGCCGACACCACCGCCAGCACCGGCCGTTGCGCCTTTTGCTCCGTACAAATGGCCGCAGCCACGCGAATTCTTTCGGCGGTGCCCATGCTGGTGCCACCGAATTTCATAACAAGCAGATTGTTCATTGAGTTCGTTCACGCCCGTTGGAGGTGCGATCGCGGATGATTTTGAGAATAGCGGCTTCCACTTCGTCGATCGTCAGCCCGGTGGTGTCCAGGTAGACCGCGTCCGGCGCCTGCACCAGCGGCGATTCGGCGCGTCCACGGTCACGCTGGTCGCGTTCGCGAATCTGTTGCTCCACAACGTCGGCAGGCAACGCCGATTCATTGGCCCGGCGCGTGGCGCGCTCTTCCGGCAGTGCGTCCAGAAAAATTTTGACCGTGGCCTCCGGAAAAACCACGGTACCGATGTCACGGCCTTCCATCACCACGGAAACTTGTCCGCCGATCTCACGCTGCTTTTCCACCAGCGCGCGGCGTACCGACGGGACCAGCGAAACTTCGGACGCCGCCTGGCTCACCTCGGGAGTTCGAATGGCCTCCGTAACATCTTCGCTGTTCAGGAACACGGCGTGATCGCCGGGAGCAAATTCAATGTGCGCCGCGTTGGCAAGCTGCTCCAAACGGTGCATGTCGGACGGCGCCACTTTGGTGCGCAGCGCCCACAGCGCCACGGCACGGTACATCGCGCCCGTGTCGACGTACACAAATCCAAGCTTGGCCGCAATGCGGCGCGCCAGCGTACTTTTGCCCGCGCCGGCCGGGCCGTCGATCGCTATCGTGATTCGTTTGCTCAAATTATCATGAAAGCACATGCATGAGGAGATTTTCCGTGCGCTCCAGGAAGGCGCAACTGTTCTTACCGCGGGACGCCGGCTGGCGCGAGTGCTGGCGCGCGATTTCCACTCGATGCAAGTGGAGCGCGGGCGCACCGTATGGAACCGTCCGGACGTGTTGCCACTGGACGCATTTCTCGATCGAACGTGGGGCGAGTGGCTGGGACGCTACGGAGACCAGAGCGCTCCGGTATTGCTGGATCAGGCGCAAGAGCTGATGCTGTGGGAGCGGATTATCCGCGAATCGCCAGCAGGTGCGACGTTGTTGCAGATCCCTGAGACCGCGCGGAAGGCCATGGATACCTGGCGGCTGATTGCGGAGTATCGGTTCTCGGTGGATGGAAGCTTTGAAGCATCGGAAGATTGGGCGGCATTTGCGAGTTGGTCGCGCGAGTTTCGTCGAAGGTGTGAAACCAACCGGTGGTTGGAGGCTGCGCGGTTGAGCGAGTTTTTGCGAGTGCGGGTGCCGCGGGCGAAAGCAGTTTTCCTGGCGGGCTTCGATGAAATCACCCCACTCGAAACCGAATTCTTTGAGGCGTTGGGAGACTGGCGGGTAGTGCCGATCAAAGAATACTCCGGTTTCATAGAGCGCAAAAGGGAACGAAGAAAGCTCGGTGATTCATCGGACGAAATCCGCAGCGCCGCAGCCTGGGCTCGAGCGCTGCTCGAGAAGGATCCGGAAACACAGATCGGCGTCATTGTCGCGCCCGATCTCACCCGCTTGCGACCCAATATCAACCGGATTCTTGGCGAGATTCTCGGGGAAGGCGTGTTTCATCTTTCCGTGGGACCGTTGCTCGGGGAGTATCCCTTGGTACGCTCGGCGCTGCTGATGCTGGAATTCGCCGCGGGCGCATTGCCGCTGCCGCGCGCGGGAATGCTGCTGCGATCACCCTTTGTCGGGGGCTCGGAAAAGGAATGGGGCAAGCGCGCCCAGCTCGACGCCAGGCTACGCAGGCACGGGATCTGGGAATTGTCTTTATCCCGCTTGCTCGAAGAGGCGAGCGGCTGTCCTGAGCTGCAGCGCGTGCTGCGAAAATGCGACAAGCGCCTTCGAAAGATTCCTCACGATCAACTGCCGAGCGAATGGAGCGGCTGCATTGAGGATTTGCTCGAAGCGTTTGGCTGGCCGGGCGACCGCGCTCCCAGCAGCGTGGAATTTCAAACCATCGAAGCCTGGCGCGATGTGTTGTCCAGTCTTGAATCACTGGATCTCACAGCGCCGCGCATGAATCTCGATCAGGTGATCGATTGGCTCAACGAGAAGGCGTCCAACATTCGTTTTCAAATAGAGGACGAAGGCGCGCCGGTACAGGTAATGGGAATGCTGGAAGCCGCGGGCCTAAGTTTCGATCATCTCTGGATCATGGGCCTGCACGATGAAGCGCTCCCCGCTCCCGCGAATCCAAGCCCATTCCTGCCGATTGCGTTGCAGCTGCGGCACCGGCTTCCGCACTCGTCGGCGGAGCGCGAACTGGAGTTCGCGACTAAGCTAATGGATCGCTTGCTCGCGAGCGCGCCCGATATTGTGTTGAGCTACCCCAAAACGGAAGGCGACCGCACATTAGCGCCTAGCCCGCTCGTGCCCGATGGTTTGTGGTTAGAAGATCATGGACGAGATGCGCCCGTGTACGCCTCGGCGCCATTCGATGAGCTCGTGGACGAAAGCGGGCCGGCGTTGGTGCAGGGCGACTCAACCGGCGGCGCGTCGATCTTCAAGGACATGGCAGCCTGCCCGTTCCGTTCGTTCGCCAAGCATCGTTTAGGAGCGCGTCCGCTGGAAGAGACAGACCTTGGATTGAGCTATCGCGATCGCGGAACAACGGTTCACAAGGCGCTCGAGGTCATCTGGACCGAACTGGGGTCACACGCACGCTTGAAGGAGCTGAGCGCCGGCGAATTGGATGCCCTGATCGCGCGCGGCGCCGGTGCTGCCGCCGCCAAACTGGGACCGGGCGTCGGGCGAGATCTTGAGAAACAGCGCTTAGAGAGGCTGCTCGCGGAGTGGCTCAGCATAGAGAAATCGCGCCCGGAGTTCACCGTGGCGGGTATCGAAACGGAACGCGCGATCACGATCGCCGGATTGCAAGTGAAGGTGCGGGCCGATCGCGTAGACGCGTTGCCGGATGGCCGGGAAATCATTCTCGACTACAAAACGGGCCAGCTAAAATCGCGCGGATGGGAAGGCGAACGGCCCGATGAACCGCAGCTTCCGTTGTACTGCGTCACCAATGAGCGCCCCGTTGCCGGCGCAGCCTTCGCCCTGATCCGCACCGGCGAGCTGCAGTTTCGCGGATCAGGCGCCGCGTTGCCGGGCATGGTCAAAATGAAAATCGATCCCGCTCTTCCGTTTGAGGCGCAAATAGAAGAATGGCGGCGCGTCCTGGAACACCTGGCTGAAGAGTTTCGCGCCGGCCGTGCCGAGGTGGATCCGAAGCCTGGCGCTTGCGACAACTGCGGTCTGCGCGCACTATGCCGCATCCGGGAGCTCGAAAATGATCGCGGATAGCGCGGCGCGGCTGCGTGCGCTGGATGTTTCGCAGTCCTTCATCGTGCAGGCGCCGGCAGGGTCGGGCAAAACCGAACTGCTGATTCAACGTTATCTAAAACTGCTCGAAACCGTCGATACGCCTGATGCCGTGGTCGCGATCACCTTCACTCGCAAGGCCGCGGGCGAGATGCGATCACGGGTCCTCGAAGCTTTGCGATCGGCCCGGCATGGCGTGGAGCCAGAGGCGGAACACGAACGTTTGACGTATCGAATCTCGCGCAATGTTCTCGAACGTGAGCGGCAGTTGGGGTGGGACCTTTTGCGCAACCCGGCTCAGCTCCGTATCGAAACCATGGATGCGCTGTGCGCGGCCATCACGCGCCGCATGCCGTGGCTTTCGCGTTTCGGAGCCATGCCCGAGATTTCTGAGAAGGCCGCGGACTTATATCGCGAAGCTGCGCGAAATACGCTGGCCCATCTGGAGACCGGCCACGCGGGTCTGGCATATCTTCTGCTGCATCTGGACAACGATTTTCAACGAGCGCGTCAGCTGATCAGCCAGATGCTGGAGAAGCGCGATCAATGGCTGCGGCACCTGGGAGCGGACCTTCGCCAGGAACTGGAACAGAGCTTGCAGAGGCTGATTCTGGATGAACTGGCACAGTTACGCGATGCATTTCCAGACGACGTCGCGAAAGAAGTGGCCCAGCTTTGCGAATTTGATTGTTTTCCCGATGCGCGGTTGGAGCATCTATCGAATTGGGGCAAGATCGCGGATGTGCTCCTTACCAAGGGTGGCGACCTGCGCAAACGATCGCCAATTGTACTCACGCTTGCAAGGCGAAACTGTCCTGCTCGAATGCCTCAAGCATTTGCGCGACCTGCCTTCGCCCGCGTTCAATGACTCGCAATGGCAAGCCGTGCAGTCCGCGGTGTCCGTCCTCACGCTCGCGGTCGCCGAACTGCAGCTCGTGTTTCGTGAACGAGGCCGCGTGGACTTCGCGGAGCTGTCCATTCGGGCGTCGGACGCGTTAGGACAGGTTGACCAGCCCGAGGATCTGGCGTTGGCGCTGGGAGCTAGCATCCGGCATTTCCTGGTCGACGAGTTTCAAGACACGTCTTACACGCAGTTTGAGTTGATCAAGAAACTGACCAACGGCTGGGATCCGGGCGATGGGCGCACGCTATTTCTAGTTGGCGATCCGATGCAGTCCATCTATCGTTTTCGCCAGGCTGATGTGAGCCTGTTTCTGAAGGCGCGCAGAGAGGGCATCGGCGCCATTCAATTTGAGCCGCTGACGCTGAGCGTCAATTTTCGTTCTCTGCCGGGGATCGTGGAGTGGGTCAACCGCACGTTTGAATTGATTCTGCCCGCAAGCGACGATATCGATTCTGGCGCAGTGGCTTATTCCCGAAGCGTGCCAGGCTCCGAAGGTAAAGAAGCTGTTATCGGCGTTCACGCGCTTCTTGACGGGCGGAAAGAGGCGAACCGCGTAATGGAGTTGATCGGCTCCCAGGGCGCGGGGACTGCCGCGATATTGGTGCGTTCCCGTGCTCATCTCATCGAAATCGTCAACGCACTGAAGCGCAATCGAATCGCGTTCCAAGCCATTGAGATCGACCAATTGGGCGAGCGGCAGGTGATTGAAGACTTAATGGCGCTGACCTTTGCGCTGCTGCACGCGGCCGATCGCGTCTCGTGGCTCGCCATTCTGCGCGCGCCCTGGTGCGGCCTTACTCTCGACGACTTGCACGCCCTGACGGCGGCAGATCATCGCGCCACGGTCTGGGATTTGCTCCACGGGGCCCTCATTGCATTAAGCCCCAGTCCATTAAGCAATGACGGACGCGAACGCATCCAGCGAATCATTCCCGTGATCGAACAAGCCATTGCCGAACGCGGGCGGCGTCCACTGCGGGAGTGGGTGGAAAACACCTGGCTGCGGCTCGGCGGCCGGGCCTGCGTTGAGGATGAAACCGCGCTCGAGGATGCGGCTGCCTATTTCGATCTTCTCGACGGCCTGGCCGAGGGCGCAGACCTGGCTGACTTCGATTGGTTCCGCGAACAGGTGAACGCGCTGTTTGCGCAGCCCACGGCAAATGCCAGTGAAGTATTGCAATTGATGACCATCCACAAGGCCAAGGGCCTGGAGTTTGACACCGTGATCTTGCCCGGATTGGGCGCGATTCCTCGCGGAGACGATCAGCGTCTGCTGCTCTGGATGGAGCATCGCGGCGAACTTTTGCTGGCGCCTATCGCGGAGTCCGGCGGCGACAAGGATCCAATTTATAGTTACCTGGCAGGCATCGAACGGCGAAAATCGGACCAGGAAACCGCGCGTCTGTTGTATGTAGCGGTAACCCGCGCGCGCTGCAGCCTGCACTTGCTGGGGACAGTGACGGCCAAAGACGACGGCACGTTTGCGCAGCCCGAATCGCGTTCTTTCTTGAAGCTGCTATGGCCGGCGGTGGCGGAGCAATTCGCGAATCCCGATGCAGGCGTCCAGGAGGAGCAAGCGGACCGGGCGAAAACCATCCGCCGCTTACCTGCGTCCTGGCGAATCCCTCCCGCACCTGGGCCAGTGCAGTGGAAACGTTCCTGGGTGGAGCGAGCGCAGCGGCCCGAGGTGGCGTTCGAGTGGGCGGGCGGCCGCTCGCGTTCCGCCGGGGCCGCGCTACACGGATTCTTGCAGCGGATCGCGCGCGAGGGTTTGGACGCGTGGCCCGAAGCTGCCCTGCGGTCGCGCAGCGCGTCCTATGGAGCGGTGCTCATGAATCTCGGTCTGCCGCCAGCCGACCTGGCATGGGCTGTCGAGCGGGTGGAATCGGGACTCTTAAGAACGTTACGCGATCCGCGCGGGCGCTGGATTCTCGACAACCACACGGACGCAGCGAGCGAGCTGCCGGTCGCGGGCTTGTTAGATGGCAAGCTGACGGAGGCGGTGATCGATCGGACGTTCATCGATGAGAACGGTGTTCGATGGATCATCGATTATAAGACTAGCGTGCATGAAGGCGCGGGCCTGGAGAATTTCCTGGAACAGGAGAAAGATCGATACCGGGAACAACTGGAACGCTACGCGCGATTGATGGTGCAGCGCGATGATCGTCCTATCCGCTTGGGGCTCTATTTCCCGCTGATCGGCGCGTGGCTGGAATGGGCAGCGCCGGTGGTCTTACGCAAACAGGCAACGCTGTTCGAGCTGTAACAGAGCGGCAATGATCGAGCAATATGTTAAGATGCAATTGCCGACGTTATTTCACACTCGGGGACGTAGTTCAGCTGGTTAGAACGCCGGCCTGTCACGTCGGAGGTCGCGGGTTCGAGCCCCGTCGTCCCCGCCATACACACCTCTACTCGGCGCATTGGATCACGTCGTTGGCTTTGTTATTCTGCCAGCTACACGTATCGGTCGGTAGATCAAGCGACGCGAAGTCTAGCTGCCGCACCGGCCCTCGTTCGGCCCTTAACGGTAATCTCTATGTTCTGCCCGAGCAGAAGCAAGAACCGCAGAAGACGCTCGATCGAAAAGCCGGACAGCTTGCCCTGCTTAAGTGCTGAAACCTTGGGCTGATCGATTCCGAGAATCACCGCAGCCTGACTCTGCGTGAGCCGCCGCCGCTGGATCTCGGCGATAATCTTTGAGGTCAACTCGGCTTTCGCCAACAGATCATTCGCCTGTGGAAGATTCAGGTCCGCAAACACATTCCCGGAGCTCGGTGTAGATTCTCGATTGGGCATATTCATTCTCCTCACTTCCCGGCCAGCTTGCGAGCAAGCTGGAGCCGTTGCCGGATCAAATCTAATTCTGGTTGCGGAGTACCGTCGGCGGAAAGCCCGTCAGCCGATCTAGCGAGTCGACAAGCCACACCAACTTACGCGGTTGTTCCAGCTTTTTCGGCACTACCACATTCATTGTATGCCAGATCTGGCATGATGCGGTAGTCGCGAACTCTGCCTGCCACGTCGGAGGTTGCGGGTTCAAGCCCCGTCGTCCCCGCCATACACACCTTTACTCGGCGCATTGGATCACGTCGTTGGCTTTGTTGTTCTGCCAGCTACACGTATCGGTCAGCAGGGAACTCCATTTGGCATTTGGCCAGACCGTTTGAGCCCACTGGGTCAGCTGGCTGATCAGTGTTGCATCCACGCCAATGAAGGCCAGGCGCGGGATCATGTACCAAACCCAATCGGGAAAAACACCGTCGTAACCGCTGCCGCCGGCCACTGGTACGGCGCTAGCGGTGGTCCAGCCACCGGCGTAAAACTGCTGCGGAGTGAACTGACGTACTTGCTGCAGCCAAGAGGTTACGATTCCCGTGGCGATCGCGATGCGGGTTGACGGAGCAACTCCGGTCCACACGTATTCGTTCCACTCGGGCGTGATCAGCCAGGATGGTTGACCCACAAAGGGCTGCCAACCATTGCCGCCCAACTGCGGACCGGCGCCGAGTTGCTGCATGACCTGAAGACCCTTGATCAACCACTCGGTCTGGATTCCAGCTTGTGGGGCAAGAAGCGAACCCATGCTCTGCACGAAGTCGTTCGCGTACGTCCAGTCAATCGGGTATTGATCGGATTGCTTGCCGTTGGAATCGTTCAGAATCAGCTGGAGGTCGTACCAGATGAACGACAAGTAGAGATAGGCGGCCGCGCTTCCATTACGTAATCCAACGACGCCCGCATTGGGCATCTTCAACTCGTGCGGGGACACAAAGAAAGGCACGTTGCTATACCAGGCCCGCGGATCGGCTTGCGCGCCGAAAATGTTTTGAGAAAGCCCTTGCAGTTGGAACTGGTTCATCAGCTCCCAGGTCTTGACCAATCCCCACTGCGGCAGCGAGTACATGGCGTTGACCGCGGAGGGGGTCCACGCGTTGGCCGAACTATTCCATATGGGCGTTCCCATCTGGGTGTAGAAGCCGTAGAACGCACCAAACCAGGCGCTCAGGTTAGCTTGCTGCGCTACATACACCGCCGGATCGTTCACGTGGAGATTGGCACTGAGGGTTTGATAAATGGTGTTATACCCGCTGGTTGTAAATGTCGAACCAAATGCATCCTTGGGATGGATTCCGGGCAGCCACTGGTTCCAGTCCGGGAGCTGCACGGCCAGGGGGATCTCGCGCTGATTCAGGCGTGAAGTGGCGGCAAAGACCGAAGACTGAATTCCCGACGGGAATATCGCGTTGACCACATCTTCATCGGAATCCACCACTGCGCGAAGGCCGGCGCCCGCGGCCCATTGGTTCGCAGGCAGCGAATCCAATCCAGGACCAGGCTGATACGGTGGATTCCATGGCCGACCCGGATACACCTGGTTCAAGCTGCGAATGTAACTCGCGATCTGGATGCCCTGCTGAGCGCTGAGCCCGTGGAACTGGGCACGTGTCTCGATGGAATTATTCGAATAGCAGAAATACTTCAGATCCCGTCCATCTTGGGCGTGGCAATCCGTGCAATGCGCCTGAATGGACTGCGACCCTCCCGTGGTGAGGGGAGTGGTCAGCGCGGCCGTGCGCCACAGCGTTTGTCCCGCCGCGATGTCCGAAGCGCTGGTCGATGGCGGCTGCCAAGTCTCGGGATTATCTGCAACAAACGTCGAAGCAGGGATGAGCGCGGTTCCAGCAGCGGTGAGAACGTTGAAGGCCAGCACTCGAAAGCCGCTCACTCTGCCATCCGTCTGGTTGAAGCGAAAGCTGACTGTGTTCGCTCCGGCGAGGATGGTTCCGGCTGGAACCTTCATGGTCATCTTCAAAGTGCTGAACCCGCCGCCAATGCCCCCGTACGCGTTGGCGTTCCCCAGCAACGTGACGTTGCTGCTATTGATGGGAATCCAGGCCGAGCTGTTTACCTTAACGCTGGCCTGAGTTTGAGAGCGCAATCCATGGATTTCCATCCAGAGAGTCATCTGACCGCTCAAGTTTGCGCTGCTCGGGATGGTGATTGACTGCGATACGGTTGTTCCATTCGGGCCAAGTACCTCCAAAGGCAGAGTGATGCTGGCCGCCGTCGCGATGGTGGGCAGCAAAGCCGCCATGAGTGATAACGGAAGAAATGTGTATGTGTTCTGCATGTAACTGAAACGCTTCGTTCAATAGTACTCGAATGCGTTCAGTTCTGGTACTCACATACATGTTAGTTTGGTACTATCAGTACCAAGATCAAGAGATACCTTGGGAAGCGAGCCATGCCAGCGCCCCGGATACAGCCGTGTCGCGTTCTTGCTGCGTATCTGCGCCAGCACCAAATTTCTGTCCCACGGCTCTCTTGAGCGCGCCAACGGCAAGGTCGCAATATCTGAATTCGCCAAACACAATCCGGCGATCGCGCAGCACGACGGCCAGCACGCCGACCGCACGAGGGTTGTTGTCCCCGGTGGCATGTTGCCACAACATGCCATAGAAATCTCGATTTTCCGTTTGGTATTTGCGCACCACATTCGCTAGCTGTTTTAGTTGTTCGTCGGTTCCGTAATCCACCAGCAACGCCGCGGCGCCTTGCAAATCGCTGGAGTCGGAGTCCGGACGATCCACCACCTTGAGCGCCCTGGCTTGAGCCTCCGGCAGAGTTTCGCAATGGCCATTGCGTGCGAGCGTCCAAGCGATATAGGAGGTGCCTGCTACATCATCCCGCAGCGCCCGTCGGAGGGTTTCGATGGTTACGGAATTGTCGGCGTATTCCAGCAGGGAATTTGCGGAGCCCCAGGCATGCAATGGCGCTTCCGCAATCCACGTTTTGATCAAAAGCGTGTCCGTGTCTCGAGAGGCCTTCAGTTTTTCGAGCGCTGCCTGCGCCAAGGACACGTCTTCCCGCCCCGGCCATTTCTTCAGCTCCGCTTTTCCGGAGAGGAGATCCGCTACGCCCGGCCGCGGAATGCCCTCCGCTGCCACGAGATTCGTAGCCACTTCCGCCCAGCGCTCCCGATCGTCGCCGATGGCCGGCCCGATGAGAGCCATCAACTCGCCAGTCAGATCTTCCTCTTGCTTGTCCAGGTATCCGGCGATCGCGGAGACCTCGGCCGGCGTGCCACTGTCGAGCGCGTTGGCCACTTCGCGCAATAGAAAAACGCGCGCGCTGGCCGGCGGATGCTCCGATTCCTGGATTTCGGCGCGCACTGGAATGGTCAGGCTGACTCCGGAATCGGCGATGAGCTGCCACGGCTCCAGGGATGGATGTTTGTTCTCCTGCAGCGGAAGAATCAGCACGCGCCCAGGCTCAAGGCTGGGCAGAGGCGGCGGATAGCCATTCATGAACTGCGTGACGCTCGGCCCGTAAGCGAAAAATCGCACTCGAAGCCGTTCAGGAACTGCCGGTTCCACAGAATCCGGATAGGAACGCAATACCTGGATCTCAGCCGTCATCGCCAGCGTCTCGGCTTTCCAGGGCACCGAACCTTCCGGAACTGGCTCGCCTTTTTGAACGCTAAGAACACGGCCCACCACGAGTACGGGCGCTGCCGTGGCTTCCTTCAACTGCCAAATTTTGATGAACTCCGCATGGACGCTGGCCGGCATCGCGGCTAGCACCACAAGCACCGCGATAGTATCGCGCACCCTCATTGTCCTTGAGCTTATCAGTTAATAGCACTGCTGCCGGCCCGGCATGCTCCCGTGGTGGTCAAAATCTGAATCTTCTGACGAACTTGCTCCGCCAGGTTCTTCATGGAAGGACTGTCGGCGACGATGCGGTTCAGAATCGGGCCCAGGAAACGGCCGTAGCGCTCGATGGCCGGCCAGTTGCCGGTGGTCATCGCTTCTTCCACCCCGCGCGTGATTTCCGGAGTGATCAGTTCGATGCGGCCCACGAAGACGCGCGCGGTTTGCGCTGGAGCCGGGTCCACATGCAGCGGAAGAAACGCTTCCACGGCGCGCGAAGGGACGATATAGATCAGGCGCGTTCCTTCTTCAAACCACGAATCGCGCCAGGTCTCGACCATCGCTTGCGCCTCCTTCTCGAACAGGCCCTGCGCGACCAATGCCTTCTCCAATTCCTCGCGCAATGCCGGGAGAGAGCCATCGAGCGAGGGTGCATCGATCGTAACCGCGTCCTTTAAAATGCCCACATTGCGATAGCCCAGATGCCCTTCCTGATTTTCAAACAGGATCACGGTAGGAACCGGCTCAGCACCGCGATTCTCCACCGCGACCGGTCCGTTACCTGTCACGCGAGCCGAAAGAGGAATCGGTAAGCGTCCCACTCCGCGGTAAAACAGAAACTTCTCGTGCTCATCGCCGACGGTAAGCGGAGCGCTGTCGGTTGCTCGGGCCGCGTAATATCGGCTGGGCGCCGGCTCGGTGGGCAGAGCGTAAGACGTGTTTGGCTGAACCTGGATGTTCGGCCATTCGATGGCGCCGGTCAGGCTGGTGAGCGAGTTGTCGAGTCCATTCAGATTGGGTTCCAAACGGCGTGTTGCGCCGTCGGATCCGTTTCTTTGAAAGACCTCGTACTTGGCCTGTGGATACCATTCCGTGATCAGGCCTTTCGGAAATGACACCTTTACATGCGCTTCCAATTCCTGCGGGCTGTAGAAGTACAGCACTGGCGTCTCCATGCGAACGGTGCCAGTGATTCCCGATTTGAAACAACGGAAGCCATAGTCGTTCACAAATCCCGGAAGGTCGTCCTTGCCGCCCAGGGCATCCCATTCGATGGCGGAGCCATCCCGACCTGCAACGGATGTAAACGTTCCCCACTCGTGGACTGTGAGATCGTTGGGTGGTGCGGGCTGAACCTCAGCGGCACTTAGAGCAGCAGCGGTGAGAGCAACCGCAGTCGCGGCAAGAAGCTGTGCGAGAAGCAGGCGTTTCATTTGTTGCCTCCTAGCGCCCTTAGAGACGCTGCGATTTCCGCTTCGGTGGCTGGCCGCAGAAAGAATTTGGAAGACTCCCGGAGGAAGCCTTTCGGTCCGAAAGGAATGATCGCTCCTGCACTCTCGCCTGCGCAGGCGCCGCGCAAGCTGACCACCCACTGACCCTCGGCCGGCCATTGCTGCTCCACGGCGTAGACACCGGGCTTGGACGCGGGCGTCACTTTCAGAACAACCGAACGCCTGGCTCCGTTCAGAATGCCCTCAGCCGTACCGGTGATCTGTGCTTTCGCCGGGTCTGCGCACCCTTCGGTGCGGAGCGCAAACGCGGCGGATTTGAATCGAAAATCCTGCGACGCAACCGGGTTGCCGATCGCGAAGGTAAAGCCTGTGGCGAGCGCCAGACCGCCAACAGTGAGAGCCACCAGAGTAAGCCTAAACATCAGGAGCTCCTTTCGGGATCATTAGACGCACACACCGAGCTTTTCTTCCCGTCTCACCATTTCCAGGCCAGTTCATCTTTCCAAAGTTTGAGCGTTTCGGGATCGAGCTGGAGGGCCCGCTCGCGCGAAACTCCGGATGGAACGGGCGTGAGCTCAGCCATGCGATCGTAAACGCGACCCCGATCCTGCACGTCAACCCGCTGGAGCAGATGCCATAGCGTCAACGTGTCGCGCACGCGAGACTCGCCAAGAACGACGTCCAGAGGATCGCTTCCAGACTTTTGTGGTACGCCCAGGCTCTCGAGCGCCTGTTTCAAATTCTCGGATGCATCGTCGAAATAGGGAATCCCCGGCCCGATACCCGGATGCGTCCGGCAGCTTGCGCCGGCGGGCACCAGGGATTCCAGCCCCTTCCACTGAAACGAAACCCAGCCCTTAGTTACCTGGAGCAAGCCGAGACCGAGCTCGTTGCTACTGAGTTTGTATTCGCAGCCTAGATCGATGGCCGTGCCCGATGCCGTTTCTACGAAGAACAACTTGGGCGGCGCGGAGATGGTGGCATGGATTTCGCCGTGAGCGAGCGCAAACCGGTGCCCCTGCGGGCCATCGGACACAACGCGCAGACGTGTTCCCGGCTCAACCTCTACGGACCCGATGCCGCCTACCTGGATAGTGGTGCGAGAGTGAGCATCGGTTTCGATCCATCGGTCCGGATGGGAAAGCCTCCAACTGACGGCAATAACGAATACCACTGCCAACACAGCCGAAGCCGCGAAAGCCCATCGCCATGGACGAAACCAGGAACGCTTCGGAATTCGATCGCTCGCAAGTTGCGCCTCAATCGACTTCCAGATCGCATCGGGAGCCTCCACCTTAGGAAGGTGATCGAGAATTTGCTTTAGGTCCCGGTCGCTAAACATCACTTGCTCCATCCCTTGAGGCGCTCAGCTAACATCCGATGCCCCCGGCTCAGCCTGGATGCCACCGTCCCCATGGAACAGTGCAGCGCTTCGGCCATTTGCTCATACGAGAGGTCCTCGAAATACCGCAGCAGCACCGTAATTCGAAACTTCGGCGGAAGAGCCGACACTGCTGCCCGAACCGAGCTGGCCATCTGGGCGCGAACGTAATCGTCTTCTTGTGAAGCCGCCCCGGGGACCATTTCCAGTTGGGAACGGTCAGACGCTACGGCGTCCGATTTTTTGCGCCTGGCCGCATCCATGCACACGTTGACAACCAATCGATAAAGCCACGTGGTGAACTCAGCGTCCCCGCGAAACTGCACCATGCTCGTCATCAACTTGAGAAAGACCTGTTGAGTGGCGTCGCTGGCCGCAGCCGGATCGCCATGGAAAAAATAGAGGGCGATGGAATACACGCGGTCTTTATAAATGTCGTAAAGCGCACGAAACGCGTCCCGGTCGCCCGAGCGGCAGGCTGCGACGATTTCTGCGCTGATCTGGCGATCAGTCAGCTTAGCCCCCAGATCAACCACCGGCGATTCAGACGTGGCGTCGAGCGCTTTTCTTCCATTTTCTCATTCGGCGCCATGCACGCCAGGGTTAGGAGGTTCGTCATTGTTGGAAATGGCGCGGATTTGTTGGCCAGTTTGCCTGCTGACTTCGTGCGGGCTATTTGGCCAGGCGCCAACGGCGTACACCGTCGCATCCATTAAGCCCAATAAGTCGAGCGATGACCGCTTCATGCTGCGCCCCGAGGCCGGTGGGGGCCTCACCGCTACGGGCGTGACGCTCAAGATGCTGATCATGTTCGCGTATGGAGTAGCCGGCTACCAGATCTCCGGAGCGCCCGGATGGGTTGGGACTGAGCGCTGGGATATTGAAGCGAAGACCGAGGGCGTTCAGGCACCAGTTCCGCTGGCCCAATCGCAAGCGCGGCTCCGGCGATTGCTGGAGGATCGATTTCAGCTGAAAACGCGTCGCGAGTCCAAGAAATTGCCCATCTACGCGCTGGTCGCGACGAAGGGTGCTCCGAAGCTGAATCCCCATCCGGGTGACGCGGCAGAACGGAAGCCGGTGGCCAGCTTTGGATTTGGATCGGGCAGCTTCACGGATAGTTCCGTGGCGAGTTTGGCGGGACAGCTTACGTTGTATTTAGACCGCCCCGTGCTGGATCAAACCGGCTTGAAGGGCAGCTACGACTTTACGCTGAAATGGACGCCCGCACCGAACGAATCGAGCGCCCAGGCCATGGGTTTGCCTCCGCGCGCAGACCCTCCGGCGCCGACCGATTCCACTGGTCCGTCCCTTTTCACCGCCCTCCAGGAGCAGGTCGGCCTGAAACTGAAGCCCGCCAAAGGAGCGGTCGACATTCTTGCTATCGATCACGTGGAGAAACCGTCCGAGAATTAGAGGCGTCGAAGCCACATGTGTAGCGGAAATGCACGGAGACGGCCGGTGGAATCGGAACAAAATCCAGGGAATCGCCGTCCATTTTCTTCGGTCCTTATCGTGCAAATGGGGTGCGGTATTCTGGGAAGAACCGAATAGCTATGCTTCGAGCCCTGGCGGTCGCGGGTCTGGCGCTAAGCCTATGCCCCGCATTCTGCCAGCCACCTGCGCCCCGGCCAGAGTTCGAGGTGGCATCCATCAAGCTGAACAAGTCGGCAGAGATGCGCATGATGGTCAGACCGGCCCCGGGTGGACGATTCACAGTAACCAACGTCCCTGTGCAAATGCTCATAACCATGGCATATCGCATCAAGGATTTTCAGCTCTCGGGCGCGCCGCCCTGGGCGATGTCGGAGCGATACGACGTTGAGGCCAAGGCCGACGGCAATCCAGAATTTGATGCCATGCTCCCTATGCTCCAGACGCTGTTGGAGGACAGGCTCAAGTTCAAATTCCACCACGAATCCAAGGAAATGTCGGTCTATGCGCTGCTAGTGGCCAAGGCCGGAAAACTCCACGAGTCCCCGGGCGATTGTCCACCGCCTTCGAGCGGCCCGCTTCCACCGCCCGAGCCAGGCAAAATACCTTCCCTGCCTTGCGGTGGGTTCTTCGTGTTTCCGGGCCATATCACCACCCAAAAGGCAGAGATGACGCGGTTCATCGATGTGCTCTCGCGCATGACGGGGAAGATCGTGCTGGACAAAACGAATCTCACGGGAAAATACGATATCACCCTGGACTACACTCCCGAACAGGGTTCGTACCCGGCGCCGCCACCGGGAGGCGCTCCGCCCGGCATGCCTCAACTTCCGCCGATAGATCCTAACGGCCCTTCTCTGATTCAACGGCTCTTCAGGAACAGCTCGGCTTGAAACTGGAATCGCAAAAAGGCCCGGTGGAAATTATGGTCATCGACCACGTAGAACGGCCTTCCGAGAATTAGAGCACCCGCTTATGATTCGCCGCTTCCTGCGCTCACTGGTTGCTGTCGGGTTGCTGGCTGGTCAACCTGCTGGCGTCCGAGCAGCATGGCGTGGTCACTTTTGGCGGCTTGCCGGTTCCAGGCGCCACGGTTACTGCAACTCAGGGCGACAAGAAAATTCACGGCAGTCACCGACCCGATGGGCGCTTATTCTTTTCCGGATCTCGCCGATGGACTCTGGACAATTCAAGTGGAGATGCTCGGCTTTTCGACCGCTGAAAGGCGAAATCACGGTAGGGCCAGTGAATGCAAGCCGTCGAAGTGGGAGCTGAAAATGCTGCCGCTGGATCAGATCCACGCGGAAGCTCAGTTGGTCGCGCCACCTAAGCCCGTTGCACCACCGCCCGCGCCAGCGCAAGCGCCGGAACCAAAAAACCTGAACCGCAAGCGCGCCCGCGGATACCGAACCTGCACGAGACGAAATGGCTCAGCGCGCCGCCGACGGCCTGCTGATCAACGGCAGCCAGAACAACGGCGCCAGCTCGCCCTTCGCCCTGTTCCCGGCTTTCGGCAACAATCGCAACGGATCACGATCGCTCTACAACGCCGGCCTCGGCCTTTTCGTCGATAATTCCATTTGGGACGCGCGCCAGTTTTCCATCACTGGCCAGAACACCCCCAAGCCCGGCTACAACCTTTTTCACCGCGTACCGCGTATTTCGGCGGGCCTCTGAGAATTCCTCACCTTCTCAGGAATGGTCCGAACTTTTTTGTCGAGTTATCAGTGGATGCGCAACCGCAACGACACCATCGGCACAGCGCTCATGCCCACGGCGGCGCAACGCGCAGGGGACCTCTCGCCGACCCTCGTCATTCCCAAGAGCGAAATCAGTCCCCAAGCCCTGAGCGCTGTTGAATCTTTATCCCGCTGCCCAATTTTCCAGGTACGGCGGCATATAACTACCAGGTTCCGCTGGTCGGCGTCACGCATCAGGACAGCCTGCAATCCCGTTTGAGCCAAAACATCGATCGCAAGAATCAGTCTTCGGCAACTTCGCTTTTCAGGACACGCGCCAGGCTAATCCCAACGTCTTCGGTTTCCTGGATACCACCGACAGCCTTGGGCTGACCACGAACGCCACCTGGTTTCACCGTTTCGCGCAGGGATTCTTTGGGACTTTCACCTATCAGTTCAGCCGCTTTTCGATGGACCTCACTCCGTACTTCGAAAATCGCGAGAACGTCTCGGGCATCGCGGGCATTGCCGGCAACGATCAAACTCCTTTGGATTGGGGACCGCCGAATCTTGTCTTCTTCAGCGGCATCCAGGGGCTCTCCGATGCCGAACAGTCCATCAACCATAACGAGACCAACGCTGTTTCCGCCTCTTTCTTTTGGAATCGTGCGCGCCACAATTTCCAGTTTGGAGGCGACTTCAAGAAGCAGCAATTCAATGTGCTGGGACAACAGAACGGGCGGGGAACGTTTGGCTTTACCGGCGAAACTAATGCAACGGGAATCGTGCCTGGATCGGATTTTGCGGAATTTTCTGCTGGGCGTTCCCTCTGCCGCTTCCATTGCATTCGGCAATGCCGACAAATACTTTCGCGACTCGCTGTATGACGCCTTTTTCACCGACGATTGGCGAATCAGCTCCGCCTTTACGCTGAACGCCGGGATGCGATGGGAGTACGGCTCGCCCATCACCGAATTGTTTGGACGCCTGGTGAATCTCGACGTTGTTCCTGGATTCGGGCGGAAGCTCCGGTGGTGGCGAACAATCCAACCGGCACATTGACGGGCCAGCGCTATCCCGATTCGCTGATCCGTCCCGATAAACGCGGCATTCGAACCGCGCGTCGCCATCGCCTGGCGCCCCCTTCCCGCATCTTCGCTAGTGATTCGCGCCGGGTACGGCGTTTACTACGACACATCCGTCTACCAAACGCTCGCGACGCAAATGGCGCAGCAGTTCCCTCTGTCGAAAAGCCTTCTGGTGCAGAACACTCCCACCAATCCACTGACGCTTGCCAACGGATTCAATGTGCCGCCAGCCACTACGCCAATACATTTGGCATCGATCCAAACTTTCGCCCCGGCTACGCGCAAAACTGGACCGCTTCCATTCAGCGCGATCTACCTGGGTCGCTGCAATTGACCGCCACTTACCTTGGCATCAAGGGGACGCACGGAACACAGGAATTTCTGCCCGAATACTTATCCCGCCGGGGAAATCAATCCGTGTCCTGCTTGCGCGGCAGGATATTACTACGTGACGTCGAACGGAAATTCGCACCGCGAAGCGGGGTCCATTCAGTTGCGCCGAAGGCTGCATAGTGGGTTCACAGCGAACCTTCAATACACCTACGCAAAAGCGATCGACGACGATGCGGTGCTGGGCGGAGTGGGTGCTTCTGCGAGCGCCAATCCGGCGGCTTCCAACGTACGGAACCTATTGGTGGCGCAGAACTGGCTGGATCTGAGCGCGGAGCGGGCTCTATCGACTTTCGATCAACGGCATCTTCTGAGTTCCACCCTGCAGTACACTACCGGCATGGGAATGGCGGGTGGAACGCTGCTGAACGGCTGGAGGGGAACGCTGTTCAAAGGCTGGATGCTCACGTCCACCATCTCGGCCGGCAGTGGGCTTCCGCTCACACCCTTGTACCCGCTGGCGGAAGAAGGCACCGGCGTCCTGGGTGCGTTACGGCCGGATTACACTGGCGCGTCGGTGTACGCCGCACCGCCGGGTCTGTCGCTAAATCCCGCCGCTTATACTGCCCCGCTTCCTGGCCAATTTGGCAACGCGGGAAGAGATACCATTACGGGTCCCGTGCAGTTCACTTTGAACGGCTCGGCGGGACGCACGTTTCGGCTGAGTGACCGGCTGAGCGGCGACTTGCGGATCGATTCCACCAACCCCATCAACCACGTCACCTTCCCCAGTTGGAACACCACGTTCGGCAGTGCGCAGTTCGGCCTTCCGGCCACGGCCAATGCCATGCGCAGTATGACCATCGGATTCATCGTGAGGTATTAAGTTCGTGAGGTATTAAGAAGAAGATGCTCCGCAACACGCTGGTCTTGATCTTGTTCCTGGCTGTCTGCGCGCGAACCCAACAGGTCGGCCAGAACGCGCCGGCCAATGGCAACACTCCGGCCACGTTTTCCACCAGCAGCCAGTTAGTAGTGGAAACGGTGAATGTGAAGGACAAAAGCGGCAAGCCCGTGGAAGGCCTGACCGCGAAGGATTTCACCGTGACGGAAGATGGGGCCGAGCAAAGCATCCGCTTGTTCGAATATCAGAAGGTTTCTGACGTTGCCGAGCCGGAGCCTCCCATTCCAGCCGTGGCGCAGCCGCTGAAGAAACTTCCCGAAGCGCAGATTACGGCGGAGAAGCCGGGCGACCTGCGATATCAGGATCGCCGCTTACTGGTTCTGTATTTCGACATGACAGCCATGCCGCCGCCGGATCAGCTGCGCGCCATCTCTGCCGCGCAGAGGTTCATTCGCACTCAGATGACGCCGGCCGATCGCATGGCGCTGATGAGATTTGAAGGCGGGGCGGTTCGAGTGATGTCGGACTTCACCCAGGATCGCGAGCGCCTGAACAGCATCCTCGAAACCATGATCGTGGGAGAAGCGCAGGGCTTTGACGAAACCACCAGCGACGACAGCACGCCCGACACCGGCGCGGCCTTCGGGCAGGACGACAGCGAGTTCAACATCTTCAATACCAACCGCCAGCTTTCCGCGCTTCAGACCGCGGCTCACATGTTGGGCCAGCTCAGCGAGAAAAAATCGCTGCTGTACTTCGCCAGCGGTTTGCGGCTGAACGGACTCGATAACCAGGCGCAATTGCACGCCACCATCAATGCGGCCGTTCGCGCCGGAGTTTCGTTTTGGCCTATCGACGCGCGCGGCTTAGTGGCGCAGGCTCCCCTGGGCGATGCCACGCAAGGCTCGCCGGGCGGCAAAGGCATGTACACGGGCTCTTCCGCGCTGGCCATGACCACCAATTTCCAGCAATCGCAGGACACGTTGTTTGCGCTGGCCTCCGATACTGGCGGGAAGGCGCTGCTCGACAACAACGACCTGGCAAGGGGAATCGTACAAGCGCAGAATAGCGTTTCCAGTTACTACATCATCGGCTACTATGCCACCAACAGCGCGTTGGACGGCAAATTTCGGCGCATCAAAATCACGCTGAACAACGGCCTCTCTGCGTCGCTCGATTTTCGCCAGGGCTACTTCGCTGGAAAAACGTTCGGCAAGTTCACCACCGCCGAAAAAGAGCGGCAGTTAGAAGACGCGCTGATGCTGGGCGATCCGGTGACTGAACTGACCATCGCTATGGAGATCGATTACTTCCAGTTGAACCGCGCCGAGTATTTCGTGCCGGTGGCGATCAAGATTCCAGGCCGCGAATTAGCGCTGGCGCGCAAGGGAGGCGCCGAACACACCCTGATCGATTTCATCGGCGAAGTGAAGGACGACTATGGAAGCACCATCCAAAACGTGCGGGACAAAGTGGATGTGAAACTGAGCGGCGAGACCGCGGCCAGGCTGGCCAAGCAGCCCATCGAATATGCCACCAGCTTTACTCTGTTGCCCGGCAAGTACAAAATCAAGCTGCTCGCGCGCGACGCTGAAACCGGCCGCATTGGGACTTACGAAGCCACGTTCGTCATTCCGAACCTCAACAAGGAAGTACAAAGGATCCCCGTCAGCTCAGTGGTATTAAGCAGCCAGCGCGTGGATCTGAAAGAAGCCATCTACAATGCCGTCAAGAGTAAGGAGCAAGCCGAGACAACCAACCCGCTGGTCGAGGAAGGCGAGAAATTGATTCCAAGCGTGACGCGCGTCTTCAGCAAGAGCCGGCAGATGTACATCTATCTGCAGGCTTATGAGCCGGGCGCAACCACCACGCAGCCATTGATTGCGTTCGTCGCGTTTTATCGCGGACAGGCCAAGGTTTACGAAACTCAGCCACGCTCCGTTACCGATGCGATGAGCAATCGCTTGAAGACCATGCCCCTGCGCTTCGATCTTACTCTCGATCAACTCTCACCCGGCGCGTACAATTGCCAGGTGACGGTGCTCGATCCCACCGGACAGAAGGCGGCCTTCTGGCAGGCTCCGATCGTGGTGGTGGAATAAGCGCGGTACACGATAGTCGTCAGGATCGATTCTGTTCATGCGCAAACCTGCAAGCTCAGGGACGCGTCCATCCTTGATCCCGATCCACCGGAGTACCATCCGGCCACGGGCGACGCCAGATCGTGATCGAATCCGGCCGCTACTGCGATGTGTTGGTTCGAAACCGCGAGGCCGCGCGCTGGATCGTACCCGCGCCAGCCAATGCCCGGCAGATAGACTTCCGCCCAGGCATGCATGTACGAATCCTGGCCGCTTCCGTTGGCCGAGGCGCATTCATATCCGCTGACGAACCGGGCTGCAATCCCCATTACGCGGCAAGCGTCGCAAAAGAGCACGGCCAAATCGCGGCAGGATCCCTGTTGCGCGCTCAGGGTTTGGCTGGACGGCCACGGAGCGACCATAAGGCCGAGTCACCTGGCGGCAGGTTTCGAAGATTTGCCGGGTCAGCGCTGTCAGAAACGATAGCGTGTTCCATTGCACGCCGCCGGCTGTCCATTTGGCATATTGCTTCACCGATTCGGCGACGTGGGTGTCGTTTCGATAAGGAATCAAGGCGCTCGACAACGGCTCCACATACCAAAGAGGAAGGTGCAACGAATTACTGGCCAGCACGTAATCGAACGGGTTCTCGCGCAGCATTTCTACGGTAAACCGGCTGGTGACCCGTAACTCCGTGGTAGGCCCGTCGAACCAGGCGTTGAGCGCAAGGGTGCCGTCCTGATCCAGACACTCCGTGGTTCCAGCAGGCTTGGGCGCGATCTGAATATCGAACGCCAGCAGCCGTTGCGCGCCGTTCTCGCGTGGACGAAGCCGGAAAATGTGAGGCTCCAGGTACACCGGAAAATCGTAACGGTAGACCGTGGAATGATTGACGTTAATCTTCATGCCAAAAAGTGGAGAGGATCGCGCAGGTTTTGCAGCTCACGATAATAATACAAAGGAGCGGGATGCCGGCCTGGGACATGCAGCGTCTTGAGGAATTCGATCTCCCGACCGGTGGCATCGCCGCTCAGCGACTTGTCGTTGAGGAACTGTTCAAAGCCCGGCTCCAATGCGAAAGACTGCGGTAGCTCCTGTTCGGCAAACTCAAACCGCATGCGGCTGCCCTGCGCCGACCGCTGATTCACGACCACCTCCATGGCGAAAGTCTTCAGGTCCATATCCCAGGAGTGGATGATCGAATCGAGGGACGGGACGCAATGCTCATAGCTGCGGGCGCTCACTTGAGCCGTCAAGTTGCGCCCATCCTCAGCGCTCAATTCTTGCTGCGCTACGTTCTGCGCAACGTCGAGAAGTTTTTGCGTCACCAGCCGCTCCAGCTCTCCGAACGGCTCCTTCTCGAAAATCCTGCGTATTTCCTTCTCTCTGGCAGGCTCACATTTGCGGAGGATCAGATCCCTGCACTCCTGGAACAACGGCCTCGGCGGAGCTATCACTCGCTTCTTCAGCTCCTCCTGGCGTTGCAGGTTCGCGAGCCTGGATAGTTCGCCAGCAGGTAGCTTCAGGAACTCGCCGATCTTGTCGTAGATAGCGGTGCGTCCCGGCGCCGGAGGAGCCTTCTTTCGGGTCAGGAGCTGGGAGACGTAGGATTCTGTGACCTGCGTAGCGGAAGCCAGATCTCTTTGATCGAGACCCAACTCGTCCAAGCGCTGCTTTATGACCAGGGATACGTCCACTATTAACCTCAGTCAGTAAACTACGCTATCATTCTGCCACGCGATTGCTTGACTTGCAATCAATACTTAACTGATAATGGTGAATGAAGGCTTGCTATGGACAAGAGACTAGCGAAACGACACAAGCGCCAGGTTGCCCGGGCGAAAGAGCACGTCAAGCTCTCAGAGCCCGATCTGAGAACGCCGGAGCAGATCAAGGCTGCCAGAGAAGCCAGCCGCGCCACGCGAGGCGGAGCCAGCAGCGATGTTAACGTACGGAACTCAACACCTGCATTCCGGAGCAATGTCCAGGGTACCGGCAGTGCGGCGAAAACCGACGGTTAAGGAACGAGGCCACAGCAGTTATGTTCTCCACGCGATGTCCGCATTGCAAATCGGTTGATTTTCGAGGCGTAGGCGTTCGCAACGTCGTGGAGCAGGCGATTCACTGGATTCTGTGGCCATACCGCTGCACGCTCTGCGGCCACCACTTCTTCCTGCTGCGGTGGTTGGCGCCCATCGGCGGAACCGGTTAGAGCAACCCCGCTTCCTGCCATTTTGAGCGCGACGTCTTTCCGGATCTGCCCACTTGTGTGTAGAAACCCGATGGACTCGCCGAGACCGACGCTGCGCTTCCTGCATTCCGAAGATGTTATCAATCCGGTGAAGCTTGAAGTGTTCCGCCGAGAGTCAAGCAACTCGATAAAACTCGCGCTTCTTCCCAGCGAACCGGGTTCTTTGAAGGCCCGACCTGACGGAACGGTTCTCGACGGCCATCATCGGTTGTTCATTCTCCTCGAGCGCGGTGAGGACATCGATGAGCTGCCGAGAGAGATAATAGAGAAAGATCATGATCCCTGACCTGTTCTGGATAGTTGGCCCGTGGCGTGGCCGGCTGGCCATTGCTACTCGGCCCAGGGGAGGGGACTGGCTTGAGGATGAAATGAGCGGCTGGCGCCGGGCAGGCATCGACGTCGTAGTGTCTCTGCTGGAAGGCGATGAGGCAGATCAACTCGGCTTATCCGAGGAATCTAAATTGGCAGAGGCGGATGGCATGCGCTTCATCTCATTCCCAATTCCGGATCGCAGTGTCCCGGTGTCTGCTCCTGCGGCTATCGCGCTGATGGCGAGCATCGCAGGCGCATTAGACGAGGGCAAGAACGTCGCGGTGCATTGCCGTCAAGGCATTGGTCGATCAGGCTTAATAGCGGCAGGAATTTTAGCCACTTCAGGAGCAAGTCCGGACGGTGCAATCAAGGCGGTTAGTTCTGCTCGCGGCCTGGAGGTCCCAGAAACATGGGAACAGCGTGTCTGGGTGCAGGGATTGCGCCTGAAGACGCCGGTCGCAATTCGCTGAGCTTAGCGTTTGCGCCGCGCCGATATTTTGCGCTTGCTTTCCACCAGCTTCACTTCAGCCGAGAAGGCTTGCTCCAGCAATTCCGCGAGCTCTTCCTGGTGGCGTTTCAGTGATCCGGATGCTGGACTGGCGCTGGGTGCGCGGCCAGCGTAGCGCAGCACGCGTTGTGTGGGAGTGAGGATCGGCTGCATTTGCTCCTGCACGAAGCGCCAGGCGCCCATATTACGCGGCTCTTCCTGCACCCACACCACGTCGGCCGTCTCGGGATAGCGCGCCAGAATATCGCGTACCTGCCCGGCCTGGAACGGATAGATCTGTTCCAGCCGAACCACTGCGACGTCCTGGATCTTGCGTTCTTCGCGCGCGGCCAGCACGTCATAGTAAACCTGGCCGGAGCAAATCAGAACGCGGCTGACGCGCGACAGCTCGATCCCCGTGGTGTCGTCGATCACTTCACGGAATGAACCGCTCATCAGATCGTTCACGCTCGAAACGGCCTTGGGATGGCGCAGTAACCTCTTGGGAGTGAAAACGATCAGCGGCTTGCGCATACCTCGCCGATCGGGCCCGCCGTGCATCTGACGCCGCAACAGATGGAAATACTGCGCGGGCGTACTGGCGTTCACCACTTGCAGATTGTCTTCGGCGCACAGCGTCAAGAAGCGCTCGATCCGGGCGCTGGAATGTTCCGGACCCTGGCCGTCGTAGCCGTGCGGCAACAGCAACACCAAACCGCTGGGCTGGCCCCATTTGGATTCCGCGCTGGCGATGAACTGATCAATCAGGATCTGCGCGCCGTTGACGAAATCGCCGAACTGCGCTTCCCACAGCACCAGGGTCAGCGGGTCGGCCACGCTATAACCAAACTCAAAACCCATCACCGCGTACTCGCTGAGCGAGCTGTCGAAGACATCGAAACGCGCCTGGTTGGGCGACAGGTGCTGCAGCGGAATATATCGTTCGCCGGTTTCGCTGTCGTACAATTCCAGATGCCTTTGGCTGAAAGTGCCGCGCCCGCTATCCTGGCCGCTCAGCCGCACCGGTGTTCGTTCCAGCACCAGGGTACCGAAAGCCAGCGTTTCGGCCGTGGCCCAATCGATGGTCGAGCCGCGCAGAATTTCCTGGCGTTTCTTGAGCGTACCTTCGAGCTTCGGATGGACATGGAATTCGTCGGGGAACGTCGTGATGCCCTCCACCACGCGCTCCAAAGCCGCTCGATCCACCGCGGTATTGGGCCGCGGCGCAATCATCTCTTCGGGATCTACCGCGCTCAGCTCCTGAACCTGATACTGCTCCCGATTCTTTTTGGACGCATCGTAGATATCGTTCAAGCGCTGGTTGATGCTCTTGTGAATCTGTTCCACGTTGCCGGCGTCAATCAAGCTGTCGCGAACCAAAGTCTCGGAATACGAAGTGGCCACGGATGGATGACTGCGAATTTTGCGGTACAGGATGGGCTGTGTGTAGCTAGGGTCGTCACCTTCATTGTGGCCGTGCCGCCGGTAGCAGAACATGTCGATCACTACGTCGCGCTTGAAGGTTTGGCGATAATCATAGGCCATCTGCGCCACGCGAATGCAGGCCTCGGGATCGTCGCCGTTCACGTGGAAGATGGGAGCTTGCACCATGCGAGCGACGTCGGTGGAATAGGGCGTGGAGCGCGCTTCATTGGGATTGGTGGTGAAGCCGATCTGGTTGTTGATGACCAGATGAATGGTGCCACCGGTAGTATAACCTTCCAGTTGCGAGAGATTCAACGTCTCCGCTACCACGCCTTGTCCGGCGAACGCGGCGTCGCCGTGAATCAAAATAGGAATCACGCGCTCGCGAGCAGTATCGCCCAACCGGTCCTGCTTGGGCCGCACCAGACCTTCCACTACCGGGTCCACGGCTTCCAGATGGCTGGGATTAAATGCCACCGACACCACGATTTCGCGCCCCGAGGACGACTTCCGCACGCCGCTCGCGCCCAAGTGATACTTCACGTCACCCGAGCCTTGCGTGCTATCCGGGTCGATGCCTTCAAACTCGGAGAACACCTGCACCATGGACTTGCCGACGATGTTCGCAAGCACGTTCAGGCGTCCGCGGTGCGCCATGCCGATCACGGCTTCATGCACATTCATTGCCGCGGCGCGGTCCAGGATTTCATCCAGAATCGCGATTGCCGATTCGCCGCCTTCCAGCGAAAAACGCTTGTGCCCGATGAAACGCGTGTGCAGAAAGCGTTCGAATTCTTCGGCTTCAATCACGCGCTGCAGCGCGCGCAGCTTGGTTTGTGCGTCCAGCGGCCAGCGATTGCCGGTGGGCTCCATGCGGAGTTGCAGCCAGCGCTTCTGTTCCGGGATCTGGATGTTCATGTACTCGCATCCGATTTTTCCGCAGTAGGTCTGGCGCAGCGTCTCCAGGATTTCGCGCAGCGTGGCCATCTTCTGTGGCTGGTCGTCCTCCGACATCAATGTGCCGGTGAGGAATTCGCGATCCAAATCCCAGATGGTCAGGCCGTAGGTGGCCGGGTCCAGTTCGGAATGATAAACCGGCTCCGAGCCCAGCGGATCGAAATCGGCGATTAAATGGCCGCGTACCCGGTATGCATTGATGAGTTGCAATACCGCCGCTTCCTTGACCACTCCATCTTGTTGCGCGCCGCGCAGGCCGGGAATGGATACGGTCCGATCCGGTTCCCAGTGAACCGGCTTGTGAGGAATCTTGAGGTCGCTGAAAATCTTTTCGTAGAATCCGTCTTCCCCTTCGAGCAAGGCTTGAAGACGGCCCAGGAACGCGCCAGACTCGGCGCCTTGCACCACCCGATGATCATAGGTGCAGGTGACACTCATCACCTTGCTCAGGCCCAGCAGCGCGCGCAGTTGCTCCGTGACTCCGTGATACTCGGCTGGATAATCGATAGCGCCGGTTGCAATAATCGCACCCTGGCCCGGCATCAGGCGTGGCACCGATCCCAAAGTGCCAACCGTCCCGGGATTGGTAAGCGATATCGTGGTGCCTTCAAAATCCGGCACCGTCAGCTTGTTGTTGCGCGCCCGAAAAATGATGTCGTCGAACGCCTTGACGAACTGCGCAAAGTCCAGCGATCCGGCGTCTTTGATGTTGGGAACCTTCAGGGACCGCGTGCCGTCTTTGCTCGCCACATCCACTGCGATGCCGATGTTCACGTGATCGCGCACCACGCGGAAGGGCTGGCCTTTGGTCTCGGCGTAGGCGTGATTCAAGGAGGGGTTGCTGCGCAGCGCCTTAACGATGGCCCAGGCGACGATGTGCGTATAAGAGATTTTGCTCTTACCGAGCAGGGCGCGATGCTCGTTCAGCATGCGGCGATTTTCGTCGATCACCTTCACCGGCATCACACGCTGCGAAGTTGCCAGCGGAATGCTGAGGCTCAAGTTCATGTTCTCGGCGATGCGCGCGGCGGCGCCACGCAGAGGCATCAAGGTTTCGCCATCCAGGGGCTGATGTTCAGGAACGGAGAGCGCCGATGCGGGCGTGGATTCACCGTTATGCAGCGCCATCGCTTGTTGCTGCGGTGCATGCGAGCCGTTCGCCGCGGTGGGAGCAGGCGCGGGTGAAGCGCTGCCACCGTTGGTCTCGAAGACTTCTTTCCAACTCTCGTCAACGTTCTTGCGATCGTTCAAATACTGCTGGTACAGTTCATCCTCGAGCCAGCTGTTGATACCTAATTCGGGTGCGCGTGGTTCCGACATGAAAATAGTATTAGAAGGGCTTTCTTCTTCATCATACCGTGACTGAGCCTCTGACCGTGACCGCGGCCCTGAAGCAGGCAGCCGTAAATCTCTGTAATTGCAGCAACCCGTTGGGCCACGGCAACATCCGATTAGGTGGATGGAGAAGCATATGAAAAGAAAGATTGGAAGCATTGCTTTGGCGTCGGCTTTCTTACTCGCCACGGTTCCTCTGTTCGCAGGGACAGGCAACCCGCCTGCGCAGGACCTGGCCGGCCAGGTGCGCCATGAGCTGGTGATGATTCCCTACTACAGCGTATTTGACGACCTGAGTTATTCCGTGGACAACGCCACTGGCGTTGTTACTTTGTCCGGAGACGTGACCAGGCCGGTGGTGAAGGACGACGCGGTGCGCTCCGTGAAGCATCTGGCGGGCGTAACTCAGGTGATCGATAACATTCGCGTCCTGCCGTTGTCGACTTTCGATAACCGCATCCGGGCGGCGGAGTATCGCACAATTTTTGGATACGCGGGCTTGTATCGCTACGCGATGGGTACGCAGCCGTCGATTCATATCATCGTGGATAACGGCCATGTAACGCTGATCGGCGTAGTGGATAACCAGGCGGACAAGAACATCGCGAACATCCGCGCGAACACTGTTCCGGGCATATTTTCCGTGACGAATGATCTGCGCGTTGCCGAAAAAAGCTGATTTGTCCGGCTAAGCCCGGTAAACGTAGAGAGCAATGGCTGCCGCTTTGACCGACCGGCGGCCATTTTGCTTCTATACGGTACACTAACGAATACATGTGCGCGGAAGCCGCTAGAGCGCCGCTCAAGGCCGCAGAGCTCTCCGAACTGAACGATCCTGCACTATATCTGAATCGCGAGCTCAGCCACCTGGAGTTTCAACGGCGGGTTCTGGAAGAAGCGCGCGATCGCCGCAATCCCCTGCTGGAGCGTGTGAAGTTCTTGTCGATATTCGCCTCGAACATCGACGAGTTCTTTATGGTGCGCGTGGCCGGCGTCCTGCAGCAGATCGAGAACGGCGTGCAGGAAACCGGAATGGATGGCCGGGGTCCGGCCGAGACCCTGGACGCGATCCGCGGCTCCGTGGGCCGGCTGGTCAATAGCGCGTACGATCACTTTCGGGAGGATTTGATTCCCGCGCTCCAGGAGAACCACGTCCGCTTGCTGCAACTCAACGAATTGAGCCTGGAGCAGCGGGCGCAATTAGACACGTTTTTCGTCGAAAAGGTCTTCCCCGTTCTTACGCCGCTGGCTTTCGATCCCGGCCGTCCATTTCCCCATATTTCAAACCTCAGCTTGAATATCGCCGTGGCGGTTCGCGAGCCAGGCGGCGGCCCCGAGCATTTCGCACGCGTCAAGGTTCCCGATAGCCTGCCCCAACTGCTGCCGGTGGCGCTGCCTCCCGTTGCGCCCGGCCCTGGTCCACGGGCGCACGGCTTCGTCTGGCTGGAACACCTGATCGTCGCCAACCTTCACCATTTGTTTCCCGGCCTCGAGATTCTGCGCGCTCACGTCTTCCACCTGACGCGCGATGCCGAAGTGGCCATCAAGGAATTGGAAACGGACGATCTGCTCGAAACCATTGAGGAAGCTGTCTGGCAGCGGCGCTTTCGCGACGCGGTGCGGCTGCAGGTGGACGCGCGGATGCCCGCTGCAATGATCGATTTTCTGGCTTCCAAATTGGAACTGGACCCAGCCAATATCTTCCGTGTGCAAGGCCCGTTGGATCTGAGCCGCTTGCGCCATCTGCTGGCGCTCGATCGTCCGGACTTGAAGGACAAGCCCTTTCTGACGCATACCCCCGCCGGCTTTGCATCCAAGGAAGACGATGTTTTCGAGGTGATCCGGCAGCAGGATCATTTGCTCCATCACCCCTACGAATCCTTCCAGCCGGTGGTGGAATTCCTGCGGAAGGCCGCCAAAGATCCCGACGTGCTGGCGATCAAAATGACGCTCTATCGCCTGGGCCGTAATTCGCCCATCGTAGAGGCCTTGCTCGAAGCAGTGGAGAACGGTAAGCAAGTGGCGGTGGTGGTGGAGCTGAAGGCCCGCTTTGACGAAGAGAGCAACATTGAATGGGCCCGGGCGCTGGAACGCGAGGGCGTGCACGTGGTGTACGGTCTGCTCGGCTTGAAAGTGCATTCCAAGGTGATACTGGTGGTTCGCCGCGAAGGCGATATCATCCGCCGATATTGTCACCTGGCTACGGGCAACTACAATCCCGCCACCGCGCGGCTTTACACCGACCTCGGCTTGTTCACCTGCGATGAAGAAATCGGCGCCGATGCAACGGATTTATTCAACTACTTAACGGGTTATTCGCGCAAGAAGACATTTCGTAAACTGCTGGTTGCGCCGCTCAATCTGCGCCAGCGCATCGAAGAGATGATCCTGCGGGAGATCGAGATCCAGCGCCGGGGCGGCCGGGGCCGGATCATTCTGAAGATGAACGCGCTGGAGGATGGTCCCATCATCAAGCTGCTTTATCAGGCATCCCAATCTGGCGTTGCGACGGACCTGATTGTGCGCGGCGCTTGTTGTCTTCGGCCGCAAGTGTCTGGCATTAGCGAAAACATTCATGTCCGCAGCGTTCTGGGCCGATTCCTGGAACACAGCCGCATCTTTTACTTCCGCAACAATGGCGCGGAGGAATGTTACTTAGGCAGCGCGGATTTGATGCCGCGTAATCTCAATCGCCGTGTGGAAGTGCTTTTCCCGGTGACCCGGCCTGAAATCATCAAGCGCATCCGGGATGAAATCCTGCACTCCTACCTGCACGATGAAATCGGCGCCCGGCACATGTCCAAGGATGGCGCCTACTCGGCGAAGTCCCGCCGGGCGGGTGCGGATTGCCAGGCTTGGTTCCTGAGCCAACGCACTATCGCGGCGTTACGATAGCTTACCCGCCGGGTGCGCTAAACTAAACAAATCCCGGTGGAAATGGATTTGCCGGAACCAGCAAGTCATGAGACTGGCCCTTTTCGGCGGCACCTTCGATCCCATCCACAACGCCCATCTCACTGTGGCGCGCGAAGCCGCGGGCCAGTTTCACTTAGACCAGGTATGGTTCATTCCGGCCGCGCACCCGCCGCATAAATCCGATCATACGGGTGCAACCTACCAGGACCGCTTCCGCATGACAGAACTGGCCTGCCAGGACGACCCGCGTTTCGTGGTCTCGGATCTGGAGGCGGGAGGCGGCAAGAGCTATTCGGTGGACACCGTGGAGCGCGTGCGCGAGCTCGGCGAAGAGCCCTACTTCATCATCGGCGCCGATGCGTTCGCTGAAATCACGAGCTGGCATCGCTGGCAGGACTTGCTCCGGCTCACCGAGTTCATCGTCGTCACCCGGCCCGGCCACCAGTACGCGACACCCCTGGGCGCCCGTGTGCATCGCCTGGAAACCGTCGCGCTGCCGGTATCATCCTCAGAAATAAGGAGAAAGCTGGCTGCTGGCCAGATCCCCGCGGAGCTCCCTCCGGCTGTGGGCCGTTATATCGCCGAGCGAAGCCTGTATCAACCCTCGCCGGGACGCGTGGAAGCGCGTAGCCTTTAAGAGCATTCTTCAACTAGCGTTCACCAACTTGTAATGCATCTGTAACGCAAATCGGGTTACCTTCAAAGGAAAGGTCCCATGAAGAAAATCGTCCTGATCGAAGATGATTCTGACCTCTTCGCCCTCCTGAAGTACAACCTGGAGAAGGAAGGGTTCGCAGTGGCTGGCGCGCAGACCGGGCGCGGCGCCATTGAGCTGTGCCGCCGCGAACGCCCGGATCTGCTCATCCTCGACATTATGCTGCCGGATTCCGACGGCCTGGAGATTTGCAAAGGCCTCCGCAATCATTCTGAACTAGCCCACGTCCCGATTATTTTCCTCACTGCCAGGGCTTCTGAGACCGACCGCATCCTGGGTCTGGAGCTCGGAGCGAACGATTATATCGTCAAGCCATTCTTCATCCGCGAATTGATCGCCCGCGTCAAAAATCAGTTTCGGACCACAACCTCGCCGGCCCGCACGGTCAGGGCGGGGGATTTGGAGCTGGACAGGGCAAGCTGCCGCGTTACTCTGCGCGGCGCCGAAGTGGCGCTCACTGCCACCGAGTTCCGGCTGCTGGAATTCTTAATGAGCCGTCCTGGCGTGGTCTACAGCCGCGAGCAGCTGCTCGATGCCGTTTGGGGACATGACCGGGCGGTGACGGACCGGACCGTCGACGTATATATCCTGCGCCTGAGGCAGAAGATTGAGCCGGATCCCACCAACCCTTCGTTTATCCGCGCGGTGCGAGGCTTCGGCTACAGCTTCAACGAGCACACGGTGGAAGCGCCAGCCAAAACAACGGCGGCGGTTTAGGTTCACCTCGCCGTCGGATCTACGCTGCCGATCGAAAACAGCGAAAACTCATCTTCAGGCCACTCGGTGGGCCGGCCCTTTTCCTCGCGCATGTGATGATATCGGCCACCGAAAAAAAGCAGCGGCTTGCCTTCGTTCGCTTCGAAATGCTCCACGCGGCTGATATACAGCGTGTGGTCGCCAGCGGGATGAATGTCGAAAACTTCCGCCACAAAATATGCGACGGCTCCGCCGATCAAGGGAAGGCCGTTGCGATGCACATAACGGATGTGCAGGTCCGGCGACTTCCGCCCAGCGAAGTGATTGCTAAACGCGTCTTGATCCTCAGCCAGCACACTGATGCCGAAGCGCCGCACCAAGGGCAGGATGCGGTGCATATTGGAACGGTTGTCGAGCGAAACCAGGATCAGCGGCGGATCGAGCGAAACGGAAACGAACGCGTTCGCCGTCATACCGTGCGTCTGTTCCTGGTACTCGGCAGTGAGGACGGTGACGCCCGAGGCGAAATGCCCTAATGCATTGCGGAACTGTCGGGTGTCAATCTGCTGCGATCCATCACTTGCGGCCATTCTTCATTACAACACTAATGTCGTTGGGATTAATGAGATCGGGCACCGTCCAGCCATCCAGGTCGTACTCAGCCATGCACTGCTCGGCGAATCCTTTGTACTTCGCCGATTGCCCTAACTGATCGGCCACCATCAAGGTTTCAAATCGAATGCTCTCGTGATTGCCGAAGTAGTTGCGCTCATAGAGTTCGTGCCGCCCGCCGAACTCGGTACCCATGGCGTCCCACATCAGCTTCATGAGCTTCACGCGATCGAGCGCGGAGTAGCCGTTGGAGCCGCGCACGAAGGTTTCGAGATAATTGCGGATCTCGGGCACCTTGAAATCGTTGGCGTGCGAGGGCAGATAGATCAGCGCGCTGGCCAGCACGTTTTCGATGATCTCCTTGAGGCGCGGATAAATGAGGTTGGACGCTACGCGATAGGCCAGGCCGTAATCGAGATTGGGGAGCACGTAGCCCGGCGTCCAGGGCGTGGTGGTGCGCGCCATGGCGTCCGTAAGGCCCCAGAACAGATTGCGCCAGGCCAGAACCTCGCCCACTTGCGCTTGCACGCCCCGAAAATCCTTGGAGCCGGTGGCTTCCACACCCTTGAGCAACAGACCCGCGATGAAATCCAGCTTCACGGCCAATCGCACGCAGCCATGGAACATGAAGCGCGGAAGGAAGCCGGAGCGTGGGAAGAAATTGTTTACCTTGTCGATATCGCCATACGCGAACACGTTCTCCCACGGCACCAGGACCTTATCGAAAACGATGATCGAGTCGTTTTCATCCAGGCGGCTGGAGAGCGGATAATCGAACGGGCTGCCCATGGCCGCGGCGGTCATCTCATAGGAAGGCCGGCAGAATAGCTTCACTCCGGGTGAATCGGTGGCGACGATACAGACGAACGCGAAATCCTTGGTTTTAATGGGCAGCGCGCCGTTGTTCGCGATGAAATTGTAATGCGTCAAAGTGGATGTGGTGGCCACCACCTTGGCGCCGCTGATCACGAGACCCGCGTCGGTTTCCTTCTCCACGTGCATGTACACGTCACGCACTTCAGACAGTTCCTTGTTGCGATCCACCGGCGGATTCACGATGGCGTGATTGACGAACGTTACTTCTTCCTGCACCTTCTTGTACCAGCGGCGCGCGTTCTCCTGGAACGGCGTATAGAAATCGGAATTCGCGCCCAGTGTCGCCAAAAAGGCAGCCTTATAGTCCGGGCTGCGGCCCATCCAACCGTAGGTGACGCGCGCCCATTCCGCGATCGCGTCGCGCGATGCCACCATTTCCTCTACGTTATGCGGAGCCTTGAAAAAATGATGCGTATAGCCGCCGCTTCCGGTGTCGGTCTCGGTGCAGAGGATCGACTTGCGATCGTCATGCAGCGCGTCATATAACCTCGCCAGCATGCGACTGGTATTGCGGAAAGCGGGGTGCGTAGTTACGTCCTTCACGCGCTCGCCGTAGATCCAAATCTCGCGGCCGTCGCGCAGGCTCTCCAGGAACTCCTGGGAGGTGAACGGTTTGGTGCGCGTGGCGCCGAACGTGGGCTTGGGTTGGGCTTCGGTTGACATGGTTTTCTCCTACGCGAATTTGGTCCAATCGCGCTCGAATCGGAATACTTCTTTGGCCGGTGGCAGCGGCGCTTGGGTCTCAATCCAACGGACAGGCTCCGTTCCGTTGTTCGCAAAACTATGGATGCAGCCGACTCCGGTCCAGATGACATCGCCGGGACCCAAGTCGTAGCTCTTGCCGTCCGCTACCGCGTGGACGCGTCCGCCGACGATGAAATAAGACTCTTCAAACGTGTGATCGTGCGGATCAATCTTCGCGCCAGGCGAATATTGAATCAAGAACAGCGATTGGTGCGTGGCGCCGAACGAGCGATCGACAAACATTTTGATGGCGACGCCCGTGGTTGGATTGAAGCCTTCCATTTGCGACGCGCCGCCGGGCCGGGGCAGTTGCGATTCGTCGAAATGGCCGATGGGCACCGCGACGTCCGAAATCGCGGGCGCGCTGGTAAAGAAAGTGTCAGCCCCATATTCGACGGGCCTGGGCTGCGGAGCTTGCATCTCGAGCCAGCGTGCCGTGCCAGTGCCCGGGTTCTTCCAGGAATGCGGTACGCCGGTCGGAATCAATCCGAAATTGCCCGGGCCGAGCGTGTGCGCCTTCTCACCGATCTCGACCGTGACGCCGCCTTCTAGAATATAGAAGCTCTCTTCGAACGAATGCAGGTGCGTTGCAACGGACCCGCCTGCATCGAGAAAGCAGATGCCGGTGCCCATATGAACGGATCCCATAGCGCGATCAACGTAGGTGGCGCGCCGGAAACCGGTGCTGTGCTGCCGGTAAAGCTGGGGCGTCTGCGCGGCGGCTGGATCGATCCTGGAGACAGCGTGCATGGCGTAGTGATCTATTATGGCTCTTGCCTAATCCGATTTGTACCAGCCTACTGGACGCGCGACAAATGAGCTAGCAGGAAGCTCACATATGTGAACAGAATCGTGACTCAGGCAGGCGCTTCAAGAGGGAAGCGAGCCGTTTTCAAGTCCAACGGCGATCGCCAGTGCAGCATCGAGTTCCCAAAGCCTGCTGCGCTTCAGGGAACCTACATAATGCGTCAGGAGAGCTTTCGGAAGGCTCACTAAATCATCACAGTGAATGCTGGAGTCGTTTTTCAATCCCTCCTCTGGGCCGACACTCACCTGAGTGCTGAGCTCATCGTGCTGCGAGTATACCGGGGCGCAGATGACTGAGGAAAATCGCGAGTCAGCCAGCGCCTGCCGGCTGACGATGATAAATACTCGCTGCTTTCGTGGATCCCGCGTGCCTGGCTTGCGGACCAGGTAGAGTTCACCGCGTTTCATGGTAGCTGCTGATACTCGAGCGTGTCCATGGCTTCCCGGTTCAGTCGATCAGCATTGCGGTTGATTATCTCGATGTCGCGACGATCTCGTTGGTCCCTTTCGAGCTGAGCCAGGTAGGCCCTCGCGGCCCGCTCTAAAAGAGCGGAGCGATTCTTATCCACGCGATCCATTTGGCCCAGAAGCTCCGACGGGAGTGTGATGGAAGTCTTGACTCTCACAAGATAAATATACCGCAGAGCATCCGCTTGGTGGGATGATTCACTTCAGGCCCACGCCAAATCGCCGATCCCTAACCCCACAGCCACGGCCCTAAGCCGTCGGCTGCTCTGTGTCAAACTAAAAGTGGATGCCGCTGGTTCCACCGTACATCGAAGCGTTGCGTCCTTATGAGCCTGGACGCAGCATTGAAGAAGTCCAACGCGCTTATGGCTTAAAGCACGTCAGCAAGCTCGCTTCCAACGAAAACCCCCTCGGCCCTTCGCCGCTGGCCATCGAAGCCATAGCGCGCTCCATGAGCGGGCTGAACTTTTATCCCAATAGCGGCCTGGATCTGCGCCGCGTTCTGGCGGAGAAGTATGAGGCCAAGGTCGAAAACGTAATTGCGGGCAGCGGATCGGAAGGCATCATCTCCAACATCATTCGCGCCTTCCTATGCGATGAAGACGAAGTGCTGACCACCGACGCGGCGTTTGTCGGGTTTCAGATCCTGGCCAAGTCGCGCGGCACGGCTTATCGCACGGTGCCTTATCGCGATTGGCATTACGACCTGACGGCGCTGGCGGGGGCCATCACCGATCGCACCAAAATCGTTTACCTGGCGAATCCCAACAACCCTACCGGCACGATTTTCTCAAAGCAGGACTTCGACGCTTTTTATAAGCACGTTCCCGAGCGCGTGCTGATCATCCTGGATGAAGCCTACTTCGAGTACGCCAAAGACACGCCGCGTTATCCCGATTCGATGCACTATCGCTACGACAACGTGATCACCCTACGGACGTTTTCCAAGGTTTACGGGCTGGCGGGCGTTCGCATTGGCTACGGATTCGCGCACGAGCGCCTGATCGCAAATTTGCTCAAGGTGAAACTCCCGTTTGAACCAGGGACGCTGGCGCAAGCAGCCGGCATCGGAGCGCTGGCCGACAGAGAGTTTCTGCACAGGTCGCTCGAACTGAATGCGCATGGGTTGAGGTTTCTTACCACGGCGCTCGGCGAGATAGGACTGACCGTGGTGCCTTCGGAAGCGAATTTCGTGATGCTTGTGCTTCCCGGCGCCGAGCACGCGGCGCGACTTACTCAAGCTTTACTCCAGCAAGGAATCATTATCCGGCCGCTGGCCAGCTTTGGTCTCCCGAATTGCGTTCGCATTTCCACCGGAACCGCCGAAGACAACCAGCGGTGTGTAGCAGCCATACAAGAGTTAGAGGTACCTTTGTCATGCAACAGTTAGTGGAACACCCCGTCTCCGAGAAAGACCCTGTCGATTTTCTCCCGCTCAACGGAACCGACTTTGTGCAGTTCTATGTCGGAAACGCCAAGCAGTCGGCTTATTATTATCGCGCGGCCTTTGGATTGAAACTAGTGGCGTATCGAGGCCCCGAAACGGGCACCAGGGACCGAGTCGATTACGTCCTGCAGCAAGGTAAAATTCGATTCGTTCTCACCACCCCGCTTTATCCGGACAGCGAAATTGCCGACCATATCAGACGGCACGGCGATGGCGTTCGCGAGATCGCGCTATGGGTGGACGACGCCGAATCGGCCTATCGAGAAACCACGCGCCGCGGCGCGCGCGGTGTCCAGGAACCCACGGTGCGCGAAGACCAGGACGGCCGGGTTCGCATCTCGGCCATCGCCGCTTACGGCGACACTATTCACGCTTTCATCGAGCGCAAGGATTATCGGGGCGTCTTCCTGCCGGGTTTCCGCGCGATAGAAGACCCCGATCCGATCGCTCGCCCCACCGGCCTTTTGCACATTGACCACATGGTTGGCAACGTCGGCTGGGGGCAAATGGACGCCTGGGTCGGCTTCTATCGCGACATCATGGGGTTCCAGCTTTACCAGCATTTCGACGACAAGGACATCAGCACCGAGTATTCCGCTCTCATGTCGAAAGTGATGGCCAACGGCAACGGACGCGTGAAGTTTCCGATCAATGAGCCGGCGGTCGGCAAGAGGAAATCGCAGATCGAAGAGTATCTGGAGTTCTACGGCGGCCCAGGCGTGCAACATATCGCCCTGGCCACCGGCAACATCATCGAGACGGTGTCGAAGATGCGGGCGCAGGGCATCGAATTTCTGCGCGTGCCGGCCACGTATTATGAGGATCTAGAGAAACGCTGCGGCAAGATTGACGAACCGGTCGGCGAACTGGCCGACCTGGGCGTCCTGGTGGATCGCGACGATGAAGGCTACATGCTACAGATCTTCACCAAGCCCGTGGAAGACCGGCCGACGTTGTTCTACGAAGTAATCCAACGCAAGGGCAGCCGCAGCTTCGGTAAAGGAAATTTCAAGGCTTTGTTTGAGGCTATCGAGCGCGAGCAAGCCTCACGCGGCAATTTGTAACCGCCGGGCTTACTTCGCTGCCTCAGCTTCTTTGGTTTTCGCGGCTTGGGCCTCTTTGGTCTCGCCCTTCAATTCCGCCACCAAAATGGGCTTCAGCGCAGCCAGCGTCACTTCGCCGTTGTACTGCTTGCCGTTGATATAGAATGCCGGCGTTCCATACACACCCGCGGCTTCCCCATCGGCGAGATCCTTAACGACGATGGCTTTGTATTTACCAGAGTCCAGATCGGACTTGAACTTTTCCTCGTCCAGGCCGATCTCCTTGGCCATGGCCAGGATGTTGGTGCGCGAAAGCTGCCTGAAATTCTTGAACAGGACGTCGTACATTTCCCAGAACTTACCCTGCTCGCGCGCCGCGAGCGACGCCTCGGCAGCCAACTCGGCATGCGGATGCATGGAAAGCGGGAACTGCTTGTAGATCAGCTTCACATCCTTGGGATACGCCGCCATGATAGTGTCCACCTGTTTCACCGCAGCGGAGCAATAGGGGCATTCGAAATCGGAGAATTCCACTAGCGTGATGCGGGCGTCGGCCGGACCGCGCACCGGCGCGCCATCCACCGCAATGGTGACCGGCGCTTCCAGAAGTTTCGGCCGATGCGCCTTGGGCGACGCATCCATCAGCTTGCTGATCTCGATCAGGCTCTTGCCGTCCTTCACGCCCTGGATCGCGATCTTCGCGATCGTCCGGCTGTAGGAACAGTTCTGGTCCTTCATGATGCATTCGGCGGTCTTCATCCCGCACTGGCAGGAACAGTCCTGCTCGCGCACGATCTTGAGCACGGCTTTCTTCTGCACCGGCGTCAGATCTGATATATCCACATTGCCGAGCGTCTCGGACGTCTTCCAAGCATCCGGCGAGGTGGACCCAGTGATGAGGTTCTGCGCCCCGAGCGTGAGGGCTCCAAGAGCGAGAGTGGCGAAGCAGAGGACAGCTATGCGAAATCGCATTCTTCTATTATGACGCGAATTTGAGGAACCTAATAAAGCTCGGCATGCAGGAAGCTCTTCAGATCCTCCTCATTGACTTCGGGCTCACCGCGCGCCACATTGCTGAGCTTTCCGGCCTTCATCCATTTTTCGAGCTGATCCACCAGGCTGAACAGATGGTCGAAGGAATCCACAATAAATAGCAGGGGCTGATAGTGGTTGATCTCAAAGCCCTGATTGATGGCCCATTCCAATTGGATCGGATAGCGCTGCACTTCCGGCGCTTCAATTGCGTGCGCAATCTCGCCATAGGAGCTGAGCAGCCCGCTGCCGTACACCTTCAAGCCATCGGACCCACGCATGAGGCCAAATTCGATGGTGAACCAGAAGAATCGCGCCATCGCGCGAATGACGCTGGTGAGGTAATGCGTCCGGGTGTCGGGACCCCGAATTCCCGCCGCCATCTCAGCGGCCGTATGCGCGCATTCCCCAAAGCGCACCAGTGCCTGGGCGAAGTTCTTGTCCGTGTGCATGGGGACGTGGCCGGCTATGTCGTGGAAAATGTCCGGCTCGGGCAGGTAATCCAACTGGTCGGAACGGCGGATAGTGACGGTGGTAGGGAAGGCGCGATTGCGGAGGCAATCGAAGAAGACGAAGGCCGGTACATACCCGCTGACCGCTTTGGTTTGAAACCCGGTCAAAGGCTTGAGAAATCGATTCACATCTTTGAGGGGCGGGATACGATCCGGATCCAGGCACAGCGAATGGATACCTTTGAGGAAGTGCTCATTCGCGTAGCGATCCCAGCGCGGGCGCATCCGTGCGTAGAGCTTGCGCCAGGCTTCATGGTTCTTTTCGGAGTAAAGCTCGTAGGGTTGCTCAATGTATAGCTGCCCGGCGTCTTTGGCTTGCGCTATAAACGTCGACTCGTTGGTAGTCATACTGGGACTAAACGAACCAACAGAAGTTTTCATATGTCGCTCTCCGTCCATATCATCGCTCTTTAGAGCACCACACGCAAGTGGTGTTATGCCTATACTGGGAGATGGAGAGCAACATGTATCCGCTCAAAAAAGGCAAAACCACCAATCAGGCCCATGTTGGCCTGCCCGAGGGCACTTTCGAAGAAGAACACGGCCGCAAGGGCTTTTACGGCAAATCCGCGCATCTGTACCATACGCATCCGCCAACAGGCTGGATTCGCTTTGAAGGCAAGCTGAGGCCGCACTGCTTCGATCTGAATCGACTCAAGCCCAGCGATCTAAGCGACCCCGAAGGTCTGCCCGCGGCATTCCTTGGAAACGACGATATCCGGCTTTCTGTCTCCCGTAGAAGTGACCCGATGCCCTTTTACTTTCGCAACGCGGACGGCGACGAGCTTTACTTCGTCCACCGCGGGCGCGGCAGAATCGAGACGGATTTCGGACCGCTCGATTTTGAGCCGGGCGACTACATCAACATCCCGCGCGCAGTCACCTACCGCATCGTTCCCGAGACGCGCGACAATTTCTTTCTGATCGTCCAATCCAAGCATGAATTCGAACAGCCGGAGAAGGGGCTGCTCGGCCAGCACGCGTTGTACGATCCGGCGGCCGTCATCACTCCGGAGCCCGCGCCGCTCCTGGACGATAATGCCGAGTGGGAAGTCCGCATCCTGGCCGAGGACGAGATTTCGAAAGTGGTGTATCCGTTCAATCCCATCGACGTGGTTGGCTGGAAGGGCGATCTGACGGTTTGGAAGATCAACATGCGCGACATCCGTCCGGTGATGAGCCATCGCGCCCATCTGCCCCCGAGCGCCCACACCACGTTCGTCACCGAGGGCGCGGTGGTGTGCAGTTTCCTGCCGCGGCCGCTCGAAGAGGATGAAGACGCGCTGCGTGTTCCCTTCTTCCATCGCAATACAGACTACGACGAGTTCATCTTCTATCATGACGGCGATTTTTTCAGCAAAGACAACATCAAAGCCGGAATGGCGACGCTGCATCCGCGCGGCATCCATCACGGGCCGCATCCCAAGGCGCTGGCTAATCAAAAGAAGAAGACCCACACGGACGAATACGCCGTGATGCTGGACGGTTTGAATCCAATTCATGTCTTGCCCGCCGGCGAGGATGTAGAATGGAAAGACTACTGGACCAGTTGGATGGAAAAGAAACCTGCGGAGACCCGCTAATTGAAAGTTGACCCCGGTACCACGGACCCTTCCAACGTCTATAAGCTTCTGATCGGTTCGGTGGTTCCACGTCCCATCGCTTTTGTCTCCACGCTCAATCCGGACGGCGGGTTTAACGTTGCGCCTTTCAGTTTTTTCACCGTTGCCAGCTCGAATCCGCCAGTGCTGGTCTTTACGGTGGGGCTGCGAACTACTCCCGATCCTCGCAAAGACACACTGCGCAACATCACCACCACGCGCGAGTTCGTGGTGAATATTGTGTCCGAAGAAATTGGCGAGAAGATGAATTTGTGCGCGGGCGAGTATCCGCCGGAAGTGGATGAATTCGAGCTCTCCGGCCTTACGCCGATTCCGAGCGACCTGGTGAAAGCGCCGCGCGTCGCCGAATCCCACGTCAACATGGAATGCCGGCTGCTATACACCATTTCGATGAGCGGACTGGTCACCGGTGGAAACCTGGTGCTGGGCGAAGTGCTGCGAATCCATGTGGACGACGCTTACGTCAACAACTTTCGGATCGACCAGGACAAGCTGCGCGCCATTGGCCGCATGGCCGGAAACACCTATACAAGGACGCAAGACCGTTTCGATATGATCCGTCCGGCTTAGTTAGCTCCGCTCCCTTCGGTCACGGCTCTGCAACGGTTTCCTAGCCGCGACCAAAGGGAGCGGAACCTGTTCAGTTGGAAAATAATCGCTCGAAAATCTCGCGCGTCCGGTTCTGGATCTTCGCCAGTTCCGCCTTGATCGGTTGCCGGTGGCGATGTTCCGGCGTCCAACGATGCACCAATTCAGTGAGCACATGCAGGTGCCCCTCCGAATTCGGCAAGCTCGCTTCAGCGTGGCCGGAATAGACGCGCAGGGCGTGATCCACTGCGCGATAGAACGTCGCCGCGTCCAATAAGAACTCGGCGTCGGCGCGCTCCAGGTGCCCGGTAGCTTCAATGATATTGATCCGCTCCGGTGTGTTGAGCACCTTATAGAACAGGCCGCCGGCTTTCAAGCGCAAAAACAAAAGCGAAAAGTCGATATCGTAGAATCCGCCGTGTCCGGCTTTGAGCGGATGGTCCGGGCCTTGTTCTTTCTCCAGGCGCATTCGCATCTGCCGCAGGTCCTTCTTCGAGCGGCCGCTCTGCCCGTATCGCCGCCAGTCCACCTTCTGCAGCTCGTGCAAAAACGCGGTCGCGTAGTCTATATCGCCTGCCACAGCGCGCGCTTTCATGTAAGCGATGCCCTCCCACGCTTCGGCGCTCCTGGCGAAATATTCCTGGTAGGCGGCTTCCGATTGCAACAACGCTCCCGCGCTCCCGTTCGGCCGCAGACGCGTATCCACCGTGAACATGACGCCCGACCCGGTGTAGGCGGTGATCAAATCCACAATGCGTTCGGCCACGCGAGTCCAGAACACATGTTCCTCGTGATCCTGGTCCGGCAGCACGAACACCAGGTCGGCATCGGAAGCCAGGTCGAACTCCCGCATGCCTAAGCGGCCCAGCGCGATCACCATGAGCTGCTGGCGCGGTTGATAACCGGGGGTAGCGGGTGGATGCATGGCAGCGATGTGTTCCACCGCCATCCGATAGCAAGCCGCTATTGCCGTGTCGGCCAAACTCGACGTCTGCTGCAGCGTTTCGAACACCGGCACGCGCTGGCACACGCTGCTGGCCTGGATACGAAACATCTCGCGGCGAAAATAACGGCGCAGCTCCGAAATGTCGTCCAGGTTCACCGCTGGCACTGGCTCCCGGGGCTGCTCAAACTCGGCACGCTGCTCAAACTCGGCACGCTGCTCAAACTCTTCAATAAGATGAGGAACCCGAACCAGTTCTTCGGCGAAGTAAGGGCTGTGCTCAAAGATATCCAAAGTGCAGCGCGCCACCTGTGAGTCGGAATCGAGCAGCGCGAGCAGACGGGAATCCGGCATCAACTTTTCCAGGAAGTGCTCAAACGCTCCCGCTCCACGCCGCAACTGCATGCCGGACACGGCCTGAGCCAGCGCCGGCGCACGCTCATCCAAAAACCGGATCAGATTGCTGGACGTGGGTTCCACCACTTCCGGTCCTTCAATCTGCGGCGCCACCGCGGGCGGCAGGCTGTAGTAAATGGGACGCTGGGCATGGATCACTCGCTCGTAAATCTCCTGGACGGCTTCCAGATGCGCGTTCAGCTCCTGCAGGAGCTTGTCTCCGGAAGGTGCGCTGCCGAGTTGCGCAGTCGGCATCTTTCTCGCCAGCAGATCCAGCTCGTGTGGGGACGTCGGCAGGGTGTGGGTTTGCCGGTCCTCGGCGAATTGCAGCCGGTGTTCCAAGTTGCGCAAAAAACGATAGGCGGCGATGAGACGGCCAAACTCGGCCGCCGAAAGCAAATCCTTCTGACTGAGACGGGAAAGCGCCAGCATCGTTCCGCCGTGCCGCAGCCACGGAACGCGTCCGCCGTGCAAGCGCTGCAGGCACTGCACCAGAAACTCAACGTCACGGATGCCGCCAGGAGCCAGCTTTACATCGAACGCAGACTTGCCCAGCCTCCGCTTGCTCAACTTCTCACTAATGCGCTCGCGGGTGGCCGACACTTCTTCCACTGCCGAAAAATCGAGCGTCGTGGAGTAGATCAGCGGCTCTACCGCGCTGAGCAGTTCGCGGCCCGCCTCCGCATCGCCCGCCGCCACGCGCGCCTTGATCAGCATCTGCAATTCCCAATCGCGCGCGCGGGTCTGATAATAGCTTTTAGCTCCATCGAGCGAAATGCAGATTTCGCCCAGGCTGCCATCCGGGCGCAGCCGCAGATCCATGCGATAGCACAGCCCCTCGGCGGTATAGGTGGAAAGCAGCTCCGTGTATTGGTTCGCTACCTTCTTGTAGAATTCCTTGTTCGATATCGGATGCTCGCCATCAGTTTCGCCGTTCGCCGCATACACGAACATCAGGTCGATATCGGAACTGTAGTTCAGCTCGCGCCCGCCCAGTTTGCCGAGCGCGATCACCGACATGCCGCATTCCCGCACTTCGCCATCCTCATCGACATAGCGCGGCGTCCCGTGCCTGGCTACCAGACCGCTGCGGATGCGCTTGTAGCTGACATGCAGAATGGCGTCCGCCAGGTTCGAGAGTTCTTCGGTGGTTTCCGACAAACTGCCGTGCCCCAGCACGTCTCTGAGCAGGATGCGCAGAATCTGCTGGCGGCGAAACAAGGCCAGCGACAAAGCCAGAGGCTTGCCCTCCGGCTGACTTTTCAGGAATTTCCCCAGGCGCTTTTTGTATTCGCCCGCGGTGAGCACCCGGCTCATCCCAGTGACTTCTTCCAGCCACTGCGGATTCTGCAAAATCTCTTCGGAAAGGAACCGGCTGAAGGAAGCGACCGTGAGCAAGTGCTTCAAAACCGGTTGCGTCTGCACCATGCGATGCAGCGCATCCGGATGCTGTTGCCACAGTTTCACCAGGTAATGGCTGGCCGCATCGGGATCGGCCGACGACGCCAACAACACTTTCACCTGATCTTGTTCTTCGTTTGAGAAACCCAGCGATAGGAGGGCCGCCTCTCCGCGAGCGAGAGCGGGCAGGCGGAGGGCCATGGATTCGAGCAGGCTGGGCATTCGTTTAGACGACTTGGTCTAGTAGTTCAATTATATCCTTGGGCCGCACGAAACCGCTTCGTAACACGCGAGCATAGAAGCCGGCCAGGCCCCAGCGCGGCGACGAAGCATCGCCCGAATGTACCTGGGCATCAAAGACGGCCTGCTTGATGGACGGGCCGTACACGTCGAGCGTGGTGCAGGGCGTCCGCATTTTCGTGATCTCGAGCAACACTTGACCCACCCGATAGCGCTGCCCGATGCGCATCTGGCGCCGGTCTAGCCCCAGGGTGGTGAGATTCTCGCCCATCGCGCCGGCGAAGACCGGATAGCCTTGCTCGATCAGCTCATCAATCCCTTCGCTCGTGATCAGGAGCAGCGCCTGCATCGGTCCGCCGTGAATTTGGGGATGCGCCCACGAATCGCCGCGGATGCCTTCCGGCGTCACCTCGGCTTCTATAACGGGCCGTTTGGGTACGCCTCCCGGTGAACTGCTGACCTGAACAATAGACCCAGTCATAATCCTAATGGCTTTCGCTAGACCTATTGTCCTTCACTAACTTGTCTACTTTTCGCAGCGACGGGAACAGCCAGTTCCACGCCAGCACAATCGCGATGGTTCCCACCCCGCCCAATACCACCGCCGGAACCGCGCCGAACCATTGCGCCGTGATTCCAGATTCGAATTGCCCCACTTCATTCGACGCTCCAATAAACAGCATATTCACCGCGCTCACGCGGCCACGCATTTCGTCGGGCGTGGTGAGTTGCACCAGAGTGGATCGCACAATCACGCTCACCATGTCGAACGCGCCGGTCAGCGTCAGGGCGATCAACGAGAGCACCATGCTGTGCGACAACCCGAACACAATGGTGAACACGCCGAATCCGCAGATGCAGTACAGCATGCTCAGGCCTGCCCGCCGGCGCAGTGGATAATGCGCCAGGAGAATCGCAACCGTGACAGCGCCTAGCGCCCGGAGCCGCGCGCAGCACTCCCAGCCCATAAGGACCGGTGTGCAGAATCTCGCGTGCGTAAACCGGCAGCAGCGCCACAGCGCCTCCCAGCAGCACCGCAAAAAGATCCAGAGACATGCAGCCCAGAATCAACTTATTGCGCCAGATGTAGCGGAGGCCGTCCAGGATCACAACCACCCGCTCCTCAGCGTTGCTCCGCGCCGCGATGTCGACGCGAATTGCCGACAGCAAAAACACCGCCATGAGATACGCGACCGTGGCGCATGCATAAACCGGCACCGGGCTCCCTGCAAAGCCGTAAATCAAGCCTCCCGCCATGGGTCCGAGAATGGTCGCAGTCTGAAAGAACGAAGAGCCCCACGTCACGGCGTTAGGAAAATGCTCGGGCTTCACCAGTTGCGGAAGAAAGGACTGGCCGGCCGGCCCATTAAAGGCACGCACCGCGCCGTTGGCGAGCAGCACCGCGTAGATGGGCCAGACCGACACCAGTCCACGGAACGCGAGCGCCAGCAAAACAATGGCACAAAGCGCGAACCCTGCGTAGCAAATTCGGAGTATGGCTTGCCGCGAACGCCGGTCCGCGGTGTGTCCAGCCACCAGGAATAGCAACACGCCGGGAGCGAATTGCGCCAAGCCTACCAGACCCAGATCCAGCGGCCGATGCGTGAGGTTATAGATCTGCCAGCCCACCGCCACCGAAATCATTTCCGAGGACACAATCGCCAGGAATCGAGCGGTCATGAACAAGCGGAAATTTGGATAGCGGAAGGCGACACGCGCGGAAGAGTCTGGAAGCCAACCACTAGGTTGACACGGTTACTATCCTCGTCGTGGCATCCGAGTTGCACATTACGGTGCCGGAGGAGCTATGTGGCAGCAAACCTGTAGAAATTTCCGGATGGCAAGCGCAACGCTGGCCGTCTTTGCCGGATTGGGAGCCGGTTCAGCTTGGGCTGTTAACCATCATGAACTGAATGGGACTTGGCAGCTGGTACCCGCGCGCAGCGAGTTACACGGTGAGCCCGCCATCCAAACGGGTACGGTCGCGATCAACGATCGCGAGGGTAACATCTGCGTGGAACATAATTTCAATCTTGAAAACGCGGACCAGTCGGTATCCACCAGCTTCGCCACCGACGCGCGGGAAAAAACCTCCATCAAGGAACCCGGATTCAAGAGCAAGGCCAAGTGGGATGGCCACGTCTTGAAGGTGACCACAAACCACGAAGGGTTCACTACCGTGGAGCGCTACAGTCTGCTCGGCGACGGCACCATGATGCTGCAGGTGGATCGAACCGGCCGCCCCGGCGAGACGCTGTATTTCCAACGTCGGTAGTGTTCGCGCGCGTGCCTGGCTCGCCAACCCCCAATCCCGGCGAGCGCCCGCGAGCCCTCCGCCAGCCGCGCGCAGCGCGGGTCAGATGTCGTAATACAGCGCGAACTCGTACGGGTGTGGCCGCAGCCGGATGGCATCCGCTTCGTTTCGGCGTTTGTAACTGATGAAGGTCTCGATCAATTCTTCGGTGAACACATCGCCCTTCAACAGGAAGGAGTGATCATCTTCCAGGCACGCCAGGGCTTCCTCGAGCGACGACGGCATGGATGGCACCTTCTTCATCTCTTCCGGCGATAAATCGTAAATGTCCTTGTCCAGCGGCTCGCCCGGATCTGCCTTGGTGAGAATCCCATCAATCCCCGCCATCAACATCGCGGCGAATGCCATATACGGATTGGCGGACGGATCGGGCGGTCGAAACTCCACGCGCTTGGCTTTGGGACTCGCCGAATACATGGGAATCCGGACCGCCGCGGAGCGGTTGCGCCGCGAGTATGCCAGATTTACCGGCGCCTCATAACCCGGCACCAGGCGTTTGTAGCTATTGGTAGTGGGCGCAATAATCGCCGACAGCGCCCGCGCGTGCTTCAGCAATCCAGCGATATAGTGCAGCGCCATCTGGCTCAAACCCGCATAACCATCGCCGGCGAATTGCGGCTTGCCGTCCTTCCACAAGCTTTGATGGGTGTGCATGCCGCTGCCGTTGTCACCGAACAGCGGCTTGGGCATGAACGTCACCGACTTGCCGTATTGATACGCCACGTTACGGATCACGTATTTGTACAGCATCATGTTGTCGGCCGACTTGATCAACGTATCGAAACGCTGATCGATCTCGCATTGCCCGCCGGTGGCCACTTCATGGTGATGGCACTCGATGTTGATCCCGCACCGGATCATGGTCTCTACCATCTCGGCGCGCAAGTCCTGATAATGATCCGTGGGCGGAACCGGAAAATAGCCTTCCTTGTAGCGCGGCCGATAGCCCAGATTCTGGCCTTCGCGGCCTGAATTCCAGCGTCCTTCTTCGGCATCGATGAAGTAAAAACCGGAATGCTGGTTCTGATCGAACCGCACGTTATCGAAAATGAAGAACTCGGCCTCCGCGCCGAAGTAGGCGGTATCCGCCAGCCCGCTATTCTTCAGATAGCTTTCCGCTTTCCGCGCGATCCAGCGAGGGTCGCGTTCGTAATGCTGGCGAGTGATGGGATCGATTACATCGCTGGTCATCACCAGCGTGCGGATCTCGCCAAACGGATCGATGAACGCCGTGCTCGCATCCGGGATGAGCAGCATGTCGCTCTCGTTAATTGCAGCCCAACCGCGGATGCTGGATCCATCAATGCCGAACCCTTCTTCAAACGAATCTGGGGTGAGCTGAGTGATGGGATAGGAGACGTGTTGCTGCAAACCGGGCAGATCCGTGAAGCGCAAATCTACTTGGCGAACTTCTTTGCTTTTCGCAAACTCCAAAACTTCCTGGGGATTCATTTTTCCTCCAGGTACAGGTTGACACGGGGCTACCTTCGAAGCAACTATCGTTCGAGGTTCCATGGGCGACGATTTTGGAGATTTTGGAAACGGCGGGGATGACGGGAGTGATGACGGAAGTGACGACGGCGGCTACGACGACCAGGATCAGAATGATCAGGACGATGGTCAGGATGACGACCAGCAGTCCGATGACGACGGTCAAAACGACAACGATCCGAACGACCCCAATGATCCGAACGATCCCGATCAGAACGGCGGGGGAGATGACGGCGGCGACAATGACAACCTGGACGACATGTTTGCCTCCAGTGACGATCTGCCGCCGGTGGACGATGACGTTTTCGGCGACGCCGCCGATTTTCCGAATGCCGATGCGTCCGACTTTCAGGATGACTCCGGCGATTGGTCGACTGCAGACTATCAGGAATCGGCCGAGAACTTGTTCGGCGATCATCCGTTCTTCGGCGACACTTTAGAGACGCAAAAGATCGCCGAGGGTTTTCAGCCCTACCAAGACACCGGCTTCGATCGGAACTTCGATCAGATTGCGCCGGGAACTTCGGATACTGTTCAGCTATTCGAGCGCGAAGGCCAGCTCTTCGCCTTCGGGTTCATTGCGCAAACCGTGCTCGAAATGCTGATGGCGCGCTACACCGGTATCGATTGGGGCAACGTGGACGTCGCGGTGCCACCCAAAGGCGATGCCGTGCCGCCGCAGCCGCTGCCGCCCGCTTTTGCGAACATCGCCGAGAAGGACTCCGTGGATCTCCGCAAATACTGCACGCCGATCGGCGATCAGGGGCAGACGGGCCGTTGCTCGGCCTTCGCGTGGACGCACGCCACGGAGATGTCGCGCAATATTTTGAACGAAGAGTCGCCACGCTTATCGCCCAACTTCACCATGCTGGAATTCCAGCGCATGCAAGGCGACGCTCGCAGCTACGAATATGCTTACACCGGCGGTGACGGCACCATCAGTGGGCCCGACCCCGGCCAGGTGCTGGTGGAGAACGGCACATGCCGCCAGGAATTATGGCCGGACGATCGCAACAGCCCTCTGACCAAAGCCGAGCAACTGGAAGCCGATGCCCAACGATACAGATTGGAGGCCGTCCCGCTGCCGATCGCCATCGACGATGTGAAGAAGGTTCTGAGCGCTGGATGCCCCGTGCATGTGTCCATGAATACCGGGAACGCATTCTCCGACGTCGGCCGGGATGGAAGGTTCAATGCGGCCGAAGCTGCTTCGGGAATGCATGGCCGGCACGCCATGTTGATCGTCGGCTACGTGGGGAATTTCTTCACGCTGAAGAATTCCTGGGGTACGGACTGGGGCGACCAGGGTTATTGTTATGTACCTAAGAATGTCCTGGCCGCCTCAGATCCGGACTTTGTGGCGGTGTTACTGCAGAACCCAGCGCGTCAAAACTAGCGGTCCCAATCTGCGTGATTGGCGCGATAGTCCCGCATGCGGCTCAAATCGTCGGTCAGGATGTCGCGGTCGCGCGGCGCCATTCGGTTGTCGGTTACCACTCGCGAAAGCGTGCCGATCACGGCGTCCAAATCGCGCTCATCGTACACGTGACTCGCCAGCTTGTCCTGGAGTACGTTCAATTGGTCGACGGTGGTGCCCAGGCGATATTGATCGCCGCCGCCGGGCCAGGTGGCAGCCTGAACATGCTGCACGTCTTCCCGGACGCGCTCAAACAAATGGCCCCGCCAATGTTGGTCGTGAAAATACGCGTCCCGGTCGCTATGATAGGCATCCTGGTCCTGAGCGCTAGCTCCCAGCGCAAATATTAGCAAGCCGGCCCCTGCAACGCTGCTCAATAGAATGTTTTTCATATCACATCCTCCTCGCTTGTACGACGTTGAGGCGCGAGAGATGCTTCGTGCGTGACCGTTAGAGAACCGTGACGGGCGTTACCGTTACGAACGCCTTATTTGCGCTCGATGCGCATGCCGTAGAACGAACGGTACACGAAGAACAGAGAGACGATCAGGAACACTGCCGACAGCACGTCGGTGAACAGCGCTCCTTGATCGCGCGTCAGCGACACTGCCAACTCCACCGCCAGCAGCCCGAACAGCGTGGTGAACTTGATGATGGGATTGAGCGCCACTGACGACGTATCCTTGAACGGATCGCCCACCGTATCGCCTACTACCGTGGCATCGTGCAGCGGAGTGCCCTTCTGCTTCAGCTCGGTCTCCACAATCTTCTTGGCGTTGTCCCAAGCGCCGCCCGCGTTCGCCATGAAGATGGCTTGATACAGGCCGAAGAGCGCGATGGAGATCAGATAGCCGATAAAGAAGTAGGGCTCAATAAACGCAAATGCCAGCGTGGCGAAGAACACCGTCAGGAAGATGTTGAACATGCCCTTTTGCGCGTACTGCGTGCAGATCTCCACCACCTTCTTACTGTCGGAAACAGAGGCTTTGTCGCTGCTTTCCAGATTGATGTTGGCCTTGATGAATTCCACCGCGCGATATGCGCCCGTGGTAACCGCTTGCATGGATGCGCCGGTGAACCAGTAAATCACGGCGCCGCCAGTGATCAGGCCCAGCAGGAACGGATAGTAAAGAATCGACAGCTTCGCAAGCTGGTCGGCTTGCAGTTTATTGGTCAGGGCCACGATGATCGAAAAAATCATGGTGGTGGCGCCCACCACCGCGGTTCCAATCAGCACGGGCTTGGCTGTAGCTTTGAACGTATTTCCCGCACCGTCGTTCTCTTCCAAGTTTTCTTTGCCGCGCTCGAAGTCGGGCTTGAAACCGAAGTCCTTCTGGATCTCGCCGGAGATGTTGGGGATGTTCTCGATGGTCGAGAGCTCAAACACCGATTGCGCGTTGTCGGTTACCGGACCATAAGAATCCACCGCGATGGTCACCGGACCCATGCCCAGGAACCCGAATGCCACCAGGCCGAATGCGAACACCGCAGGCGCCAGCATAATCGATTCGAAGCCTTGGGTGCTGATCCAGGCTCCCGTTGCCATCAACGCCAGCATCGCCATGCCCAGCCAGAATGCGCTGAAGTTGCCGGCCACTAATCCAGACAAAATATTCAGCGACGCTCCGCCTTCTTCCGACGAAGTCACAACCTCGCGCACGTGCCGCGAATGAACCGACGTGAACGCCTTCACCAGTTCAGGGATGATGGCGCCCGCCAGCGTGCCGCAAGTGATTACGGAAGAAAGCTTCCACCAAAGAGTTGTATCGCCGCCCAGATTGGGAATGATTTGGCTGGACACCAGGTAAGTGGCTGCGATGGAAATAGCGGACGTCAGCCAAACCAGCGAGGTCAGAGGCGCTTCGAAATTCATTTTCGCGACGTTGCTGTACTTGCTCTTGGCAACTGCGTCGTTGATGAAGTAGGAGATCGCCGAAGAGACCACCATCATTACGCGCATCACGAAGATCCAAACCAGCAGTTGTACCTGAACCAGCGGGTCTTTCACAGCCAGAAGGATAAAGGTGATCAGCGCGACGCCCGTTACACCGTACGTCTCGAATCCGTCCGCGCTCGGTCCCACCGAATCGCCCGCGTTGTCGCCGGTGCAATCCGCGATGACGCCTGGGTTGCGCGCGTCGTCTTCCTTAATCTTGAACACGATCTTCATCAGGTCCGCGCCGATGTCGGCGATCTTGGTGAAGATGCCGCCCGCCACGCGCAAGGCCGCCGCGCCCAGCGATTCGCCGATCGCAAATCCGATGAAGCACGCGCCCGCGTAAGCGCCCGGGACGAACAACAAAATGAACAGCATCAGCACCAGCTCAATGCTAATGAGCATCATTCCGATACTCATGCCCGCCTTCAGCGGAATCGAATTGCAAGGCCACGCTTTGCCCGTCAAGCTGGCAAACGCCGTCCGCGAATTCGCGAACGTGTTCACGCGGATACCGAACCAGGCCACGCCATAGCTGCCGGCGATACCGATCAGGCTGAAGAGCAGGATGATGGGCAGCGTCACAGCCACCGACTTGCCAGGCACTGGCGCCAGCCACCCGAAATACGCGCTGATGATCACCGCGATGAAGATCCACAGCAGCAGCAAGAACTTGCCCTGCGTGATCAGATACGTTTTACAAGTCTCATAGATCAGCTCAGAGATCTCGAGCATCGAACGATGCACCGGCAAGTTCTTCAATTGCATGAACGTGACCAGGCCAAATAGCAGACCGAGGGCGCACACCAGCAGTCCCCACATCAACAGCGTGCGGCCGTTCGTGCCGCCGAGAAAAGTCGCTTGCGCCAAGTCTGGCAATACCAGATTCGCTTCGCCACCTGCGTCGGATTGGGCGAACGCTGGAGCCGGTAAGCTCATCAAAATCAAAGCCGTCAACAGGAGCGGCAAGATAATTAACTTGGCGTACCGACGAGCAGGCACGCAGACATTCAGCATTCGATCAAATCCTCCATGACAATTTCGGAAGCCTCCCGGGAAGGGAGACGAGCAGACGGGTATTGCGAATCCGTTAAATACCTCAGATCACCATACCGCACTGGGGGCCATGGTGCAACAACCATCAACCAAACGAATATCGAGCGGGTCGGTCAAATTACTTCTAGAATCAGACACTTAAGATATAGGGTCTCCGGTACTGTGAGCAAAACGGGATGGTCCTGGGCTTGCATGCGCCTTTCCAGTACCCGTAGTTTTCTGCCTGTATCGAGCGAAGCCTTGGCGACAATCTCCAGCAGCGCCGCTTCGCTCAAATGGTGCGAGCAGGAGCACGTCACGAGGATACCGCCCGGACCCAACAGTTCCAACGCGCGCCGGTTAATCTCGCCATAACCGCGCACCGCCGCTTCCAGGCTTTGACGCGATTTCGCGAACGCCGGCGGATCCAACACGACGATATCGAAATGTTTGCGCGCCTTGGCGTACCCGGCCAGCAGTTCAAACACGTCCGCCTCACGAAGCTCCACGTTACCGATCCCGTTGGCATCGCAATTCATCCGCGCCACGCGGAGCGTAGCTTCCGAGCTGTCCACTGCCTCCACGCTCTCCGAGCGCGCCGCCAGATGCAGGGCGAAGCCTCCTGTTGAAGTGAAGCAATCCAAGGCGCGGCCACGGGCGTAGCGGGCCGCTGCAATATAGTTCTCCCGCTGGTCCAGAAAAATCCCGGTCTTCTGCCCGTGCAGCAGGTCGGCGTCGAGCTTTAACCCATTCATCCGCACTGCCACCATGTCGGGAACTTCGCCCGCCAGCACGCCCGATTGTAAGGGCAGCGCTTCCCGCTTACGAACCGCAACGTCGTTCCGCTCGGCTATGCCCTTCGGCGCGAAAAGCTGGGTCAAACAACTCGCAATCTCGGCCTTGGCGGCATCCATGCCCTGATCCAGTGTCTGGACGGTGAAGTAGTCGCCATACCGGTCGATCACCAGGCCCGGCAATTGATCGCCCTCGCCGTGCACCAGGCGATAAGCGTCCGAATCCGCCACCACGCGCTTGCGATGAGCTTCCGCGCGGGCGATCCGGCCCAGGTAAAAGGCCTGGTCGATAGCCTCCACGCGCTCCGAGAGCATCCGCAACGATATTTGGGATGCCTCGCTATAGTGCGCCGTCCCCAGCGCTGTCCCACTCGGATCCGCCACCGCAACAGCTTCGCCCGCAGTGGCTTGGCCGCGATCCAGTACGTCGCTTGAGAAAATCCAGGGATGCCCGGATCGGACGCGGTTGGCTCCTTTTCGGTTTACCCGAACGGTATGCAAGTTTTTAGTCTAACTGGTGAACCAATTCGGCCCAATGCGCTGAAGACTAGTACTCCCCACTAAAGCCGCGCTGGGCTGACTGCGTTATGCTCTTCCTTATGGCTGTCCTACGAATAATAAACAAGTGTCTGGTTTTGACTGTTTCCCTGCTCGCTCCCGGCTATCTTGCCGCCCAGGGCCCGCAGTTCACGATTCAGGACTTAGGAACGTTACCGAATCTGCCCGCCTGCATCGCCACGGCGATCAGCCAATCCGGCAATGTGGTCGGATACTGCACCTCCTCCGCCGGCCAAAATCTGCTGGTAACCACCCCACAACCGACAACCCACGTGTTTCTGTATTCCAATGGCGCGATGACCGATCTGAACGTCACTTCCCCGGCCACGTCGTTCCCCACCGGCGTGAACGACTCGAGCGCGGTGGTGGGCGGAGCGGTGAAAGCCGATCTGTTGGCGGGAACGGCTAGCGCAGCGCCGTTCATTTATGACAACGGTGCGCTCGCATCGGCGCCCAGCCAGATCGCAAGCGCGCTTCCTCTAGCCGTGAACAACGCCGGTCAGGTGGTCGCCACTTCGCTTCAGGTGGTGAGTAGCAGCAGCTTGAATTTGAACTTTTTGATCGACAGCCACGCGTTCCTGTATCAGCTCCCGGCAGGCACGCCTTCGGAGCTCGCAGTTCCGGGCGGCGGTTCCGCTGCCGGGTTCGGCATGAATGCGAGTGGAGAGATTGTAGGCGCCGGCGTCGCGCAAAGCGGTTCGGCCGTCACGCCGTTGTTGTGGCAGAACTCAACGCCCCAGACGCTACCGCTTCTGTCCGGTTATCCGAACGCGATCGCCACGTCGGTCAACGATTCCGGCGTCGCCGCGGGTCTGGCCTTCGACATTGATTTCACTAAGCTCGCGGCCAATGGCACTTCGCACGCCGTGCTATTCGACAACGGGAAGGTCACCGATCTCGGCGTGCTCTCAGGCAGCGCCAGCAGCATGGCGCTGGGAATCAACGATTCTGGAACGGTGGTGGGCTTCGGCAGCAGCCAGCCGCCAACTTTCGCGCTGCAGTTGGCCGCTTTCTTCGGTGGCACTTCCGGAACCACCTACACAGCGTTCCTTTATAGCGGTAACAAGATGTACGATTTGAACAGCCAACTCGTCAACGGCACCGGGTGGCAGCTTTCGTTTGCCACGCAGATTAACAACGCAGGGCAGATCGCCGGAACAGGCCTAATTAACGGCGCACAACACGCCTTTCTCCTCACTCCCGTGCTCAGCCCGACCATCGCCGCCGGCGGTATCGTGGGCGCCGGATTCAGCACGCCGGCGGTAACCACAATTTCATCCAATGGCGTATTCAGCCTTTTTGGCAGTCAGCTCTCCGCGGCAACTTTTCAGCCCATCGAGGGGGGCGACATCGTAAACAATAAACTGCCCACCATGTTGGGCGGGACGTGCGTGGAGAGTGGCACAACCAAGTGGAATTTGTACTTCGCCTCGCCGACGCAATTGAACGTGCTGGCTGGCCAATTGCCGTCATCCGGCATAGTTCCGGTGACGGTGGTCACCAATTGCGGAACAGCCAATGAGGTATCCTCACCGGCGGTGAACGTTACCGTGGGCGCGGTGGCTCCCGAGTTTCTATCCTTCGCTCCCAACGCGGATGGCGAGAATCCTATCGCGGCGCTGGATGCCAGCACAGGTATTGATATCGCGCCGGCTGGAATGTTTTCCGGTTACGCACCGGTGCATACCGGAGATGTGGTTACGGCCTTTGGCGTCGGCTGGGGAGCTACCAGCCCATCCGAGCCGATTGGCACTCTGGACCCAGTGGCATCTACTCTGCCTTCCGGCTCTTATTCGCTGACCCTGGGTGGCGTTTCAGTGAACGTGGCTTACATCGGCCTGTCACCGGGATCCGCTGGACTCTACCAGGTGAATTTCACGGTGCCAGCGGGAATCCCCGCCGGCAATCAGCCCCTCGTATTAACCGTTCAGGACGTTATGTCGGAGGCCAAGGCTTACATCGCGGTGGCGAACTAGATCGTCATTCAGGTGCCCGTCCGTTCAGGAGCCGCGCCGCATTGCTTCGAGGCGAGCTATGCGGTCTTCGGTAGAGGGATGCGTCGAGAACAGGCGCATCAGGCTTTGACCTGAAAACGGCTTGATGATGAACAGGTGCGCGGTGGCGGGATTCACGTCCTGCATCGGAATGCGCTTGGACCAGTCTTCCAGCTTGCCCAGCGCTGAAATCAGCTCATTGGGATTGTGCGTCACCTGCGCGGAGGTTTCATCGGCGGCGTATTCGCGCGTGCGCGAAATGGCCATTTGGATCAGCATGGCGGCAATCGGCGCCAGGATCAGCATGGCTAACGCCGCCCACGGGCTTCTGCGATCTTCATCGTCTCTGCTACCGCCAAACCAAAACGCCATGCGCGCCAGCACCGTGATCGCAGCGGCAATAGTGGCCGCCACGGAACTGGTCAGGATGTCGCGATTCTTCACGTGTCCCAGTTCGTGCGCCACCACGCCCTCCAGCTCCTGATCGTTCATCAACTGCAAGACCCCGGCCGTAAATGCCACCGATGCATGCTCTGGATTCCGCCCGGTGGCGAACGCGTTGGGCGACGGATCCTGGATCAGCCACAGCTTCGGCATAGGCAAACCCATGCGCTGGGTGAGGCTCTGCACGATCGGGAATACTCGCGCGTATACGTCGGGATTCTCCTGCGCCGTCACGGGCTGCGCCGAGTACATCGCGAGGGCCATCTTATCGGAAAAGAAATAACTGAAGAAATTCAAGGCCACCGCGATTGCAAGCGCGATGTAAAGGCCGTTGCGGCCTCCGAACACTTCTCCGCCAGCCAAAAGCAGACCGCTCAATATTCCGAGGAGAAGAACCGTCTTCAAACCGTTCATAAAATACCAGAATCGCAAAAAGCGGATGGGGTGGCGAGGCCACCCCTGATCCCCAAGCCAAGTTAGTTGTTACTGATTTGCACTTTGATGGTTTTAGGTTTAGCGACTTCCTTCTTCGGAAGGGTGACCGTCAGCACTCCGGCTTCGTAGGCCGCCTTGACGTGCTCTGCATCCACCGTATCCGGGAGGGTGAAGTAACGGACAAACGACCCGTAACTGCGCTCCATCCTGTGGAAGCCTTTGTTCTTCTCGTCTTTCTCGAATTTCCGCTCTCCTTTAACCGTCAGGGTGCCGTTCTCGAGCTGGATGTCGATGTCCTTCAGCTCTACACCAGGAACGTCGGCCTTCAAGACCAACTCATTTTCGGTCTCCAGGATGTCTACCGCCGGAGCCCACGGACGAGTTTTCACGCCGTCTTCACTAAACAGGCGGTTGATGCTGTCCTGGAAGAGCCTCAGGCCAGTCGGAAAGTCTTCGGTATCGGCAAAAGGTGCATATTTTACAATCGGCATATCAATTAATCTCCTTGTATCTGACTACAGCTTAATTATAAAATCTTAGTGTCTAGATGTCAATAGAGGTGACCGCGAATTTTTCTTGGCGTTTGCTCTATCTACGACCAAAAAGGTCCGCTATACTGTAGCAGGGTCCAGTTCGATTGGACCTTCGGGTCCTTGACGTGCTTATGCGGAGAGGCGGATACTGATTGATGCTGCAAATGAGTGTCAACAATGGCCACGGCGCTGTGCCAAGTCACGCATTTGCGCGTACCCTTGCGCAGCTCAATGAGGGCGAATCGGGCGTGCTGGATCGGCTGGAATTGCCTGAGGACATCGCCCGCCGCTTGATGGAGCTCGGCTTCCTGCCTGGCCACATTATTGTTCCCGCTCGCAGCGCCCCGGGCGGCGAGCCGCGTGTCTATCGCGTCGATGGTTCTGAAGTGGCGCTTCGTAAAGAGACGGCATCGCGGCTCATTCTGCGGCCATCCAACGGAGCAGGCAGCGCCAGCGGAGCAGGCAGCGGAGCAGGAGAAATGAGCGATTGCCACGATTGCGCTGGATGTGCGGTTGCTGAAGCACCCCCATCATTGACGAAGGGTGCGCGGCCGCACGTGGTGGCCATCATCGGCCCGCCGAACTCCGGCAAATCGACGCTCTTCAATCGCCTCACTGGGCTGCGCCAAAAGGTGGCGAACTTTCCCGGCGTCACGGTAGAACAACGCGTCGGTAAAGCCAAAATGCCACATCAGCACAGCGACGTAGTGCTGGTCGATCTGCCCGGCGTCTACAGCTTGAACCCGCGGTCGGAAGATGAACAGGTGACGCGCGACGTCCTGGCCGGCGCCATGCCCGGCATCCCCAAGCCCGATGCGCTGCTGCTGATCCTGGATTGCACCAACCTCGGCCGCCATCTGGTGCTCGCGGCGCCGATCCTCAGCCTCAAGCTGCCGACGCTGGTGATCCTCAATATGGCCGACGATCTGAAAAGCCGCGGCGGCCACGTTGATACGGCCGAGCTGGCGAGCGAGCTTGGTTCGCCGGTGGCGCTCATCAGCGCTTCCAAGGGCCAGGGCGTCGAGAAAGTTTTCCAGTTCATGGAAGGCACTTCGGCCGGCACTACATCGCTCGCACCCCCGCGCGTAGAGCTGCCGATTTTGCAGGACATTCCGCGCTGCCGCCAGTGGGCGCACGACGTAGGAACTGGCGCCGCCTATCGCGCTCCGGCGCCGCCCATGTGGACGCGGCGTTTGGATTCAGTGTTCTTGCACCCCATCGCCGGCCCTTTGATCTTCCTCATTGTCGTGGCTGGAGTATTCCAAACCATTTTCAGCGGCGCAAAGCCTTTGATGGACGGCTTGCAGGTTCTCTTCCTGAAAACCGGACATGGGATCGAGCACATCCTTCCGCCCTCCATTCTCCGCTCACTGTTAGTGGACGGCATTTTAAGCGGCGTAGGCGCCGTGATCGTTTTCCTGCCGCAAATCCTGCTGCTATTCCTGTTCATCGGAATCCTGGAGGACTCCGGATACCTGGCGCGCGCCGCTCTCATTGCCGACCGCACCATGGCCAAATTCGGTCTGCAAGGAAAGTCGTTCATTCCGCTCATCTCGGCTTACGCTTGCGCGGTTCCGGCCATCATGGCCACGCGCACCATCGAAAACAAGCGCGATCGGCTGGCCACCATACTCATCGCTCCGTTGATGACCTGTTCGGCCCGCTTGCCCGTCTACCTGCTGATCATCGGCGCCTTCATTGCCGATCGCCCACTGATCGGCCGTTTCTTCGGGATGCAGGCTGCGTCGCTGCTCGGGCTTTACATTCTCGGCTTCGTCGCGGCCATCGCCACCGCGCGCTTGCTGAAATCGTCCATCTTGAAGAGCGAGCGCGTACCGTTCGTGCTCGAAATGCCACCCTATCGCTGGCCCACTCTGCAATCTCTCGGGCTTCGTTTGATTGACCGCTCCAAAGTTTTTCTACGCCGCGCGGGAACCGTGATCCTGCTCGTGATCGTAGTGCTCTGGGTTCTGGAAAATCTGCCGGTGAAAAACGGCCAACCGCCCGAAATCGCCGACAGTTTCGCCGGCATGATCGGCCATGCCGTGGAGCCGGTTATAAGGCCCCTCGGCTTCAACTGGAAGATCGGCATCGGGCTGGTCAGTTCCATTGCCGCGCGGGAAACCATCGTCGGGACGCTCGGCACCATCTACGGCAAGGAAGGCACGGAGGATTCGCTCGGCCTGCGCAAAGCGCTCAGAAGCGACTTGACCCCCGGCGGAGCAGTAGCGCTGCTCATTTTCTTCGCGTTCGCGATGCAATGCATGTCCACCGTAGCCGTAGTGCGCCGCGAAACCGGGGGCTGGAAGTGGCCGGCCATCCAGTTCGCCTACATGACGCTTCTGGCGTACGTCTGCGCGCTGATCACCAACCAGGTGGTCCGCTCCGGTGTGTTCCGCCTGACAGCACACCTCTAATCCGGTCGTCTGTTAGCATAAAATTTCCATGCATAATGTGATCATCATCGGCTCCGGCTGCGCCGGAAACACCGCCGCCATCTACGCCGCGCGCGCCAACCTGAAACCGTTGGTAGTGGCCGGACACGAGCCGGGCGGCCAGCTATCGCTCACCACGCTGGTCGAAAACTTCCCCGGATTTCCCGAAGGCATCGAAGGGCCCGTGTTAGTGGAGAACATCAAGAAGCAGGCCGAGCATTTCGGCGCTGAATACCTGCATGGCACCCTCATCGAGGCCGATCTCTCCAAGCGGCCCTTCCGCCTGAAAGTGGACCATGAGTGGCTGGAAACCCGCACGCTCATCATCGCGTCGGGAGCGTCGGCGCGCTGGCTCAATTTACCCAACGAGCAAAAGCTGATCGGCCACGGCGTCTCGAGCTGCGCCACTTGCGATGGCTTTTTTTATCGCGGCAAGAAAATCATGGTGGTGGGCGGCGGCGACTCGGCGATGGAGGAGGCCAATTTCCTCACCCGCTTCGGCGAAGAAGTGGCGCTGGTGCATCGTCGCGATAATTTCCGCGCGTCCAAGATCATGCTGGAACGCGCGCGCAGCAATCCCAAGATCAAAATGTTCCCCAACACCGTGGTCGAGGACGTCTTCGACGCGAACCAGCATGTGGTCACGGGCGTGAAACTGCGCAACCTGCTCACCGATGAAATTTGGGACCGCGACGTCGACGGCTTCTTCGTCGCCATCGGCCACATCCCCAATACCGCGCCCTTCGTGGGCCAGATCGATCTCGATCCCGACGGCTACATTATTTCGCACGGCGGCGCGCGCACCAACATAACCGGAGTGTTTCACGCCGGAGACGTCCAGGACCGGACTTATCGGCAAGCGATTACCGCCTCAGGCGCCGGATGTATGGCCGCTATCGAAGTGGAGCGGTTCCTCGAAGCCGAAGGCCACTAAAAAGCTATACAATCGCTGCATGCGTAGAGTGATCCTCGGCGCGGGCATCACGCTCGATGGCTGTATCGCCCGGCCCGACGGTTCGGTGGACTACCTGCATATGACCAAAGAGGGCGCCAAGGATTTTGGCGACTTCTTCAAGACCATCGACACCATTGTCATGGGGCGCAAAACCTTGGAAGCGGTCATCGCCATGAGCGGCGGCTCTTACAAATCTCCAATCGCAGCCCCCACCTACGTCTTTTCTCGCGCCCAACCGCCCGGCGAGCGGGATGGCGTCATCTTCACCAGACAGTCCCCAGCGGCCTGGCTACGGAAAATTCGGGCGCGCCCCGGCAAGCACATCTTCCACATGGGCGGCGGCGAGCTGGCGCGCAGCTTCCTGCAGGCGGACCTGATCGACGAGCTGTACCTGGGCATAGTTCCCATTCTTCTGGGACGCGGCATTCCCTTCTTCCCCAGCGGCTTCCCGCAGCGCGACTTCACTTTGGTAGAAAATAAGACTTACTCGAAGAGCCAAATCTCGCTGACGTATCGGCGCATTCGTTCCCGAGAGAATACGAAAATGGGGAAACGCAAATGAAAACTTCACTCTGCCTCGCCGTCGTTCTTTGTTGGACAGCTATGGCGCAGTCCAATGCGCCCACCGGCGCTATCACCGGCACTCTGCTCGATTCGATCGGCGACCCAGTCGACAACAACACCGTGCAGGCCAAGAACACGGACTCCGGCGCCGTTTTCAAAGCCACTACATCCGCCACCGGCAAATACACCATCGCCGATCTGCCGCCTGGTACGTACACGGTCTCAGGCTCCGCGCCCGGCCTCACCGCTGTTGAGAAGAAAGACGTCGCCGTCCAGGCATCGCAAACCGTATCGCTCGACCTTCGGCTGGGCGACACCACCCAGCTCAACACACTTGGGGAAGATCGTCTGCGGATCCGCGCCGACACCAAGCGCCACGCGCCGCCGTCGGGTCCGACACCGCGCACCGTCGACGGCAAGCCCGATCTATCCGGCGTCTGGTGGCAGCCTCGCACCATTGATGCCGGCAAACCCGAATTTCTTCCGGCCGCGCTGGCAATCCAGAAACAGCGCCGCGATAGCAATGGCAAGGATAGCCCGCAGGCGCATTGCTTACCTTCCGGCCCGCTGCGCAACGGCCCGCTCTGGCAGTTCGTCCAAAGCAAAGATTTTCTGGTTTATATCTCCGACGATGACAGTCCCGGCTTCCATCAGATCTATCTCGACGGCCGCCCCCATCCCGCCGATCCGAATCCAGCTTGGGCCGGGCATTCCATTGGACATTGGGAAGGCGACACCTTGGTGGTGGATCGCGTCGCTTTCGATCCCAGAGTGTATCTGGATATCGAATCACACCCGCACTCGGACAAACTGCACATCATCGAGCGTTACCATCGCCCTGACCTGGGCCATCTCGAAATCGAAATTACCGTGGACGACCCCGGCGTGCTCGCCAAGCCTTGGACCATGAAACGGGTGGCAGATTTGGCGCATGAAGAGATCTTCGAGTTCATTTGCGCCGAGAATAATCGGGATGTCGAGCACTTGGTCGGCAAGTAGTATGAACAGATCTTTCGTCTGCATTCTTGCTCTGTTAGGCGCGATGACGGCTATCGGGCAAACCAACGCGCCATCGGGCGCCATCACCGGTACGCTCTTCGATTCCATAGGCGACCCCATCGATAACAACCTGGTGCAGGCTAAGAACGCGGAATCCGGTTCCGTATTCAAAACCACCACATCCTCCTCGGGTAAATACACGCTGGCCGATCTCCCACCCGGTACGTACGACGTAACTGTTGCTGCGCCGGCGCTAAGACCTTACCAGAAGAAAGGTGTCGCAGTCCAAGCGTCTCAAACAGTGTCGCTCGACATTCGCCTGGGCGACACCACGCAGCTCAACACGCTGGGCGAAGATCGCACGCACCAACTCGCGGACCTGAAGCGGCACAAGCCGCCAACCGGCCCGACGCCGCGCACGTTCGACGGCAAACCCGACCTCTCGGGCGTCTGGTGGCGCCCCACCACGGTGGATCCAGGGAAACCCGAATGGTTGCCGGCGGCCCTCGCGATCACCAGGCAACGCATTGAAAGCAACAATCGGGATAGCCCGCAAGCGCATTGCCTGCCATCCGGCCCGCTGCGCAACGGCCCACTGTGGCAATTCGTCCAAAGCAAGGACTACCTGATTTACCTGTCCGACGACGAAAGCCCCGGCTTCCATCAGATCTATCTGGACGGCCGCGGCCACCCCGCCGATCCGAACCCCGCCTGGTACGGCCATTCCATCGGCCATTGGGACGGCGACACACTGGTTGTGGATCGGGTTGGCTTCGACCCGAGAGTCTGGCTCGATATGGATTCACACCCGCATTCGGACAAGCTGCACATCATCGAACGCTACCATCGTCCCGACGCGGGGCATCTCGAGATCGAAATCACGGTCGACGATCCCGGCGTCCTGGCCAAGCCTTGGACACAAAAGCGCGTCACCGATCTGGCGAATGAAGAGATGCTGGAGTTCATTTGCACCGAGAACAACCGCGACGTTGAGCATCTGGTGGGCAAGTAGCGCCGGCCAGCTTCAAATTTCCGGGTAGAATTCGAAGAACGCGTCCAACGACTGCATCAGCTGCTTGCGGATCTCTCGCTCGCCGCCTTCGAGCAGGTGCATGGTTACCTGGGCCTTCTTTCCACTCTTGAGGGTGACTTCGGCATCGCCGACTTTTTCCAGTTCGTCCGCGGGAAGCAGACGCATGCCGTAAATGAGCGCCAGTTTAGCCATGCCTCATTCTAGTGCACGCGCGCCCGCGCGCATGCACTTTGCGGGGGAGCATCGACAAGTCGATGCCGGGATTGGCAGTACAGGCACGCGAGTGCTCACTGGGCCTGGCTGCCAGTAGCGAACAGCCAACAAGCTAACGGGAGCGAATGTAGTAGGGACGGGCAGATTCGAACTGCCGACCTGTCGCTTAGGAGGCGACCGCTCTATCCATCTGAGCTACGTCCCCGCACACTGTCACTATTGATTCTAAAATACTTCGGCGCCCGTCGAGTTCTCCATTCCGTTATCTCTGCCACAAAACTGTATCAGAACTGTATCTAAACCCCCTTACATCGTCAAAGCTGTATCAAAACCCCTCCCAACTTCATTTGCCTGGCGGTTCATCTTCTGCAGCGCTTCTCGCTTCATCTGGAGTTTCATCTGAGAGTACTTCTTGAACACCTGTGAGTCCCCCTGACGAAGAAGCTGCGTGACCCATTCATCCGCCACGCCGCCGGCACTCAGCCGGGTAGCGTAGGTCGAACGAAGATCGTATAGCCGGAAGTACTGAACACCAGCTCGCCGCAGAGTCGTTTTCCAAACGTTCTTGAAGGTCTGCTGGTAGCCAAGCGGATTGCGGTCACACGGAAACAGCCATGGCCCCGTTCCTGAGATCTCTAACTGGCTGCGGAATGCCTTCACCGCGATCTCGGTGAGAGGAACTTCCGCGACGCCGTTTGGGGTCTTCGATTCAGGAATCCAAACCACCGCGTTGACAAGGTCAACTTGGTCCTTGCGCATCGGCGTCAACTCCTTGTACACCCTCAACCCCGTTTCCGTGATGATTCGAATCACGTTGGCCAGGTACGGTGGTGCAAAGGCTTCAATTCGCTGTTGCTCCGACCACGTCACGTAGTGCGGACGAAAGAGGCCTTTGAGCGACGTGGGAAACTCCACCGCCGCACAAGGATTTGCAGGACACAGCTTCTTCTTAACCGCCACGCTGAAGATACGCCGCAATACTTGGAACTCTTGGTGGACCGTCGTCGGCTTCACTAATCCAGTTTCGCGGTAACCGGAACCCGTACGCACCCGATTCCTTTGACGAAGCCGGTAGCGCAGGTAATGCTCGATCTGATCGGCACCGATCTCAGCGAGCTTTCGTTCCCCGAACTCCGGCTTCAAGTGCTTCAGCGCCATTTTATTCGCCTTGTGGGTCATAGCTGCTCGGATCGGGGGCTGAGAGTAGTTCTCAAGGAAAAAGTCCACCCATCCGTTAAACAACATTTGTTCACCTCTGCGAATGGTCTGCAGGGTGTTTTGATCTCTGGCTTGTAAACGCTCCCGCAGCTTCTGCTGCGCTTCTTGCCAATCTTCGGTGTTGGTCGTTTCCAGGTACCGTTTGCCGTCGCGGTCGCGGTACCGCATCCACCAAATCTTGCTGCCAGTTCTTTTGTAAAGTACACCGTCATGCTTACTAGGTCTTGCCATTCCCAATCTCCTGTTTGAACTGAGCGCGGAAAGGCTCCAACTCCGATTTCAAGAACCGGATGTTGCGGCCCATCACGCGGAGATGGGGAATCTGCTTTCGCTCAACCCAAAGATACACCGTTTGCGGGCTCACGCCCAAGTAGACGGCTGCGTCGCGAACGCTCAGCGGAAGTTCTTCCCGAGCGAAAGAAGCATTGACGTGGGGAGGTGTTTGGAAGCTGGGCATTGCAACCTCACGCGAATGGCGTTTGCGCCAATTGTTCGAACAGTTCGCGGCGCACGCGACCGAGTCGATATTTTTCCATCATGCTGAACTCGGGCTCTATGCTGATCGCTTCCTCAAAGGTCAGCTTCCTCTCGCGCATGTGGCGGATGTCGTCTCCGTAGAGGTCTGGTGACCTCTGAGGAATGCCGATGGATGTGAGCACTTTCTCGCGGTTGTCCAAGAAAACCTGCATCTGATCGAACGTCTTCTCGTCTCGCGCGATTTCGCCAAAGTATTCGTTGATCCAGACCACTAGACTCTTCTCTGCTGCGGTTTCGGCCAAGGTTTTGAATCCCAGAAGCGTATCGTTCAGCATGTCCCCACCGCTGATGGGAATGTGAATGTAGACGCGGCGGCCCGCGGCCCGCAAGGTCGCGATCACGTCCGATTCAACGATGAAGGTCCAGAAGGGCAGGAACGCGGTTGCTCCGCTGTCGACAAGGAACACTGCCTCGTCGGTTAGGAATCGGTTGATCAGTGCGTCGTAGCGGGTGCGCTTGACAACGCCTTCGTCATTCAGCAGATCCAGCTTCTCGACATTCAGAGCCTTGATCTGCCCCAGTGATCGATTCACCGGATCGCCATCGAAGCACCGCACCGGCTGGCCGCGTCCGATGAGAAACTCGGCGAGCCAACTGGCTACGATGCTCTTGCCTACACCGCCCTTACCTTGCAAGATCAGATGGATGGTAGGAGTAAACGTTGGCGCTGCGAGTGCAGCACCGGTTTCATTTCCGTTCGTGTTGTTCTTTGCCATGATGTTTTTCCTTTCTTTCAAATCAGATTTCTGCCTTCGGGATCACCGTCGTTATGGAGCTTGCGGATGTCGAGTCTCGGTTGCGAGAGAACCCGCTTGGCTTGAGCGAGCGGATCATCTTCTGGCGCCTGACCCGCGGCTACCTGAGTCGTAACCTGCGAACGCGCGTTTGGTCCCGATTGGGCTTGAGGTGGAACGACTTGCCCGGCCGCAGCTTGGGCGCTTCGTTTCGCTGACAAACGGCGACGGATGCGGCTGATGTACGAAGTGAGGCTGGTGATGCTGAGAGTGATCCCGGCGTCTTCTTCCAACCATTTATGAATGCTTTTCATGCTTTGTCCTCCTGCTAATGCGGCTTCAATGTCGGGCCACAGCGCCCGGATCTGACCGGCTTTGGTCGCTGGCCTTTCCGTGCGGTGTCGCGCGAACCGGGCGTGGGCCTGAGAAAACCAGTCGGACGAGGTCCCCCAGTCACGTGATCCAGGCACCAAAACTCCTTTCCTCCTTTAAGGCAATGGCAGAGATTTTTCGGGACAAAAATCTTCTCGCTCTGCCATGCTCGGTCGGGGCCTCTCGCTTCTCGATCCGATCCTGTCGCTTATAAAGGAAATGGCGAGGGGGTTGCGGGACGGTAAAATTTTCGGATCGCCTGGCAAAGAGCCTCATTCGGAACAAAACTCCTCTCTAGAGATAAGGGAATGACAGAGGGTTTTCCGGACAAGAAATTTTGTCGTCCTGGCCATTTTTGGGGGCAGGGCTATGGTTGATCCGGGAAAGCTCCCCATACTTTGTAAGGGAATGGCGGAGCACCTTCGGGACAAGAATCTTTCAGTCGCCCTTGTCACGGGGCCCCTCGGCATTCAATCCACGAAAACATCCCTCGCTTAATAAGGAAATGGCGAGGGGGTCTCGGGACGGCTATCTTTTTCGTCTTGTGCGGAAGCCCCGCAGACACCCGATCACGACGCTTTGCGACAGAATGCGACAACTTGCGACATTGCGATAATTTGCGGCAAAACACGGCCGATCACGACGATCGACGGCAACGCGAGCGCTCCCCGACCCCACAAATGAGACAGTTGCGATGGGTAGTGGAACATAAAGGAAACGTGCGACGTCTGATTTGTTTTTCCGCCGCAAGCGGCGCGCGGTCATGCTTTTGAGTCGTCAAACCAAATCACGGTTGTGTCACACAAACGTTTGACGCGTGATTTCAGGATGAGGAATCGGTCTCGAAAATCCTTTTAGTGAGGTGAAGGAGCAGCGTTATGAGACAGAACACAGGTGCGGCGCGCGGCGCCAGGATCGCGATCAGACTGAGCCGGGAAGATCGGGATCGGATCGATGAGGCCGTGAAAGCGCGCGGCTACACGAGCCCCAGTGCGTTCATCCGGGCGGCAATTCAGAATGAGCTGAACGGCCGGCCTGAGCTGACCGAAACCGAGGACCTGATTACTGGAGGCTTTGAACGCATGTCCCGTGACAATGTCCGCATTGTCCGGAGCCAGCAGGCACTGCACGCCTTGCTGGATACTTTTGTCAAAACCGTTCTCACGTGCCTGCCGGAGCCATCGAGCGACGCGCAGCCCCAGGCCATCGCCCGAGCCAAGGACCGGTATCACCTGCTGATCAAGGCTGCGGGTCGAAGCATGTCCGGCGATGTCCTCGCCGCCCTGCAGGATCTGGTGGGACGTGGCACGAACTGACGACGAGCGGAGGGTCCGGCTGCGACCGCAGAAGCCGCGTCGCCAAAGGGACGAGGGCATAGCGTGTTCCAGCGGATTCAAGCTGCTGATGCACTACGCCCGCAGCTCGCGAAAGGCCCGCAACCGCGGCACCTTCGGCGGAAAAGGGACGAGCACACATCCGTACTTGCAGCGTTGCGCCGTCCGGGTGACCTATCTGAACAACAAAACCCGCGGGCAATGGAAGGCGCACGGGCGATACCTGGCACGCGAGAGCGCCACACACGAAAACCCGGTAGAGGGCGTTGGCTTCGGTCACGACGAGCAAGGGATCGATATTGCGTCGCGGCTCGAAAACTGGCAAAGATCCGGCGATGAGCGGCTGTGGAAGCTGATCATCTCCCCAGAGTTTGGTGATCTGGCCGATTTGCGCCGCCTGACGGGCGACCTGATGGAACGTATGGGGAAGGACCTTGGTAGCGACCTCGAATGGGTTGCGGTCGAACATCACAATACAGAGCACCCACACGCTCATGTCGTGGTGCGAGGCGTACGAAGCGATGGCGCCAGCTTGCGCATGAGCCGCGAGTACATCCAGCAAGGGATTCGGACTGCCGCCGAGCACCTGTGCACTCGCCAGCTTGGGTATCGGACGGAGCTCGATGCGGCGGAGGCGGAGCGGCGCGAGATCTCGGAGTCGAGATTCACATCGCTTGACCGCCGGATCATGCGGGAAGCATCGAATCCGAACGCAGATTTCGGCCCCGAGTATTTCGAGGTTATTCGAAATCCGACTGAGGCCGGTTTGAGTGAGATGGCGCGTCTTCGAACTCAACATGAGGCTTCCCGCCTCGCCGTCCTTCACCGCATGGGCCTGGCCGAATCGACCGGTGGAGCAAGCTGGCTGGTGCGGCGGGATTGCGAGCAGGTGCTTCGAGCGATGCAGCGCATGGTCGACCGGCAGAAGACCTTGGTAGCACACGGAGTATTGATGTCCGATGACCGGCTTCCGATGACGACGCTTGATGCTCGCGATCTCACGTCCATCGACGGCAGGATCTTGGTGCACGATGAGGAGGAAACTTCCGGGCGCAGCTACCTGATGCTGGAGGGTACGGACGGGCAGGTTTATCACATCTACCGCACGCCAGAGATGGAGGATCTGCGGAGTCAGCGAGGGCTGAAAACTAATTCGTTCATTCGGCTCCGCGAGTTCTCAACGGTTCGCGGCCCGGTCGTGGAGATCAAGGACATGGGCGATTCGGAAGGCATCTTGCGCAACAAGGGCCACCTTCGCGAGACGGCGCGCGAAATGATTCGACGCGGGGTTCACCCTCAGGATGACGGATGGAACGGGTGGCTCGGCCGCTATCAGAAAGCCCTCGTTGACGCCGCATTCGCACTCGAACAGGAGAAGGCAAAAGAACGCGAACGACGCAGAGGCCGAGATCTGGGTCGCTAGCTACCAAGATTATGGACGTGACACCATGCGCCGTCCCTATTGAGGAATCCAGTCGAAGGCCCAGCTGCCGCCCTCTCGCAAATGCGTTGGTGGTTGAGGTGGGGTCGAACGCCTGCCCGTCCTGCTCACTCCGTACGTTGCACATTCTTACTTATGTTGCTGAGAATGCCACAGTTACCATAGATTTGCTGTTGCATTGCCCGATATTGCCCGAAGGAGAGTCTGTAAAGTCATGCCGAAGATAGGGCCGGTCATCCCCGCACTATTTTCAAGCCATCGCACCTGAAGGATTTCAAGGTTTTGCAGACCTTCTGCCTTTGACGCGAAGACATTTAGAATCAGCATGTTTTTCTTCGACGCTTAATCTCCGTCCCGTTTTCGTCCGGTCGAGTCGTTTTCGGCGTCGCGCCCTTGCATCCCGCAACCGTCTTTGACCAGAGCGGCATATGAAGAAACCGAAGAAACCAACGAACCTTAAAGCTGATAAATCGCCAGCCGTCGTAAACCATGCAGGATTGGCCACGCGAGCTGATTCCGTCGCCAAGTTCGAGAGAATTATATGTGACGCGCTCGGAGTCAAAGAGCCTCAGATCGCTCGGGAGCTTCTCGGTCAAGCGAGTGCGTTGCAAGTTTGGGGAACGCTGAAGAGCGATGAAGACAAGATCGTCGGAGCTCTGCCTTTCAGCGTGAGATCAATCCAGCAAACGTGAGCGAGGCTCTACTTGCGGTTCAAATGCTTGGCGTCCATCACGCTGCGCTGATGTTCCTGAGACGAGCAACCCTTGATGAGCAGACGTTTGAAGGCAAGGATGCGGGCGTGCATCGGGCCGTGCGCCTCATGCGTTTGTTTAACGAACAACTCGAAGTTATGGCCAAGTTGAAAGGTAAAGCCGGGCACCAGAGGGTGACGGTCGAGCACGTCCATGTGCACCAAGGCGGCCAAGCAATCGTTGGACAAGTGACAGCCGGTAACCTGGAGGCGGGGCAGGGGGGTAAGTGAGCGAATCTGAAGAAACACCCCATGAAGCGCGACGCGGATGGCTCACGAATGGGAATGCGCCGGGCGACCTGTCCAAAGCGGCGCGTTGCGGCGCAAATACGCGGCGACGTACGCCCTGCCGGTGTCCGGCTATGGCAAACGGCCGTTGCAGGCTTCACGGGGGACTGAGTAGTGGCCCGAGGACCGAAGAGGGTATCGAGCGCATCCGACGGGCCGTGACGAAGCACGGCAGATACTCCAACGCAGCGAAAGCTGAACGGAAAAGCATCCGGGCACTGTTGCGGGACGCGCGGGCCTGGCTGAATCGCGTTCGGTTGCAGTCACGGAGCGAAGGATAGAAAGGGTCGCCCCGTTCAAGCCCGGCTCCGCCGGGCTTGCCTCCATCATGCGCTCACGCGGCTGGTGGAGCACACCACAAACGGCGAACCTCAAGCGGGACGACCGCTTGCAGATTGGCTCGACACAGAACCGGCAGTTTTGGGGCGTCCGCTTTCAACGTGGGCCAAGACTCTACTTTAGAAGTCCCCACAATTGGTGTGGTCCATGCACTTCGACAAAACCCGGATGCCTCGCCAAAATAGATGCGGCAGTTTGTTTGCCTCCCACATCGATGGAGACGCCGAGAACGCCCGTTGGAATATAGCTGATTTCGATCAAACTGTGTGGAAGCACCCAAGCTGAAAGAAAACTCGCGCTGCCTGTTAGCGTTGCCGAAATTATGTACCGAGCCGTTGAAGCTGTACGAAGCGTGGGCGGCCCATATATCCTTTCGAGGGCGTTCTCAATCCTCATGAATTGATCGTCCGAATAGGCGGGTGGGGGAAATGGCGTAGCTGAGTTAGCGACGAACCGAATCGCCCTCAACTTATCAGCGCTGTCGAAAAGGAATAGAACGCGAACTGGAATCCCTCCGATATCTGCATGATCGATCCCCACAGGTGCTAGGCCGCTCGCATATTGCCGATTCATTGGATCGTCCGTCAGAATCTTTGCTTCTCCCGGAAATGCGGCAAGAACCTCCTTCTCTGTCATTCCCCAGCGGGCCTGGGACCATCCTTCAATAGCGATCAGGCCCGTTGGCTGGGTGGGCGGCGCTTGTCCTCGAATCGCGGCGACAGCGGGGAACTGGATACCTGGGACAATTACTTGGGAACTCGGCTGCGCGATCTCAGGCGCGCAACCCACGCGCACGCGGGAACCACCGTCCGCTTTGGCGATGTGGACGATGCAAGATATGCTCTCGGTCGATGCCGAAAGAGTGTTACCGATTCCATCAAAGCTTATCCTGAACCGCACGCCTGCCTTCTGCAATTGCTGTTGATACCGGCTGGTCACCTCGGCTGGCGACAGGGGGACGAGATACGCAAGGTCCACCGAGGCGGCCGAGGCTGTCCTTGTGATGCTGTTCGCCTCTTGGAGCGTAGCCAGCCAGTCAGGAAGGGTCAAGGGTTGGTCGGCGCCCGCAGCGAGCCAGGGTGTGAGCAGGAACAGGATTGTACAGATTCTCTGCATTGCTCGACTCATCGGCCGCGCGCGGGTGAAAGATTAGGAGATATTCAAGCGGAAGCGTATGCAACCAGACGTGATCGGTTACCGAAGCCACTCAAAACCGGGCCAACTCGCCATGGTAGATTCGGCGGTTTGCTAGAAACATTTTAGGAGCCTCTCAGTAGTCGCAACAACGCCGTGGACAAAGCCGCGTTCCGAGATAATTCTTCGCGCATAGTCAGAACAGTGCTCTTTATAGCGACAAGAAATGAACGGTATTCTGCCTGACAAATAGGTCTGGTACTGGTGAATTGCGAACACCGCCGCGCGTGCTGAGATTTGCGCTTGAGGCGGCCGCAGGCAATCATGAACGCATAGACCCAAGGACACGAACAGAAAACTAGTGCATAAGCTGACAACCACAGTTCGGGCAAAATGTCGGGGTGCCATCATAGTATTTACCGCACTTCGGGCACAGCTTCACGCTACTCGTAGGTGTCGTCGGGATCTGGGGCGGGGCTTTTCCAGAAACCAGAAATATGACAAGAGCAGGAAGCGCGATCGCTGCCCAGATACCGACCCACATTGCCATACCGCAGCCAAAGCCAATCGTTGCACCTGCTCGTTCTGGATCAGTATTCATCCCCGCCATAGACTTGCCGACGTTCGACATACCGACCACGACGCCGAAAAGGCAAAAGAGTGACCAGAGAATAAGGACCCACTTAGCAGCGCGCTTCACGACGTGCGGCTCCGGGCTTTTTCCTCGGCTCGGATGATGCGGTACCCAATCCCTCCAATTGTTCCCAAAACCGCACCCAGAAAGAGGCAACCCAGTAGAAACTGAAGAGGTTGATCCATCACTAGTCGCAGAAGGTATGACTTGAGGTAGCTCGGAGCAAGAAAAGCGCAAATAGCGAGCGAAATGATGATTAGTGCCGAGCAGAACACCCGCCATCCCACCGCCTCCGAGCCCCGTTCCGCAGCTCCAGCTGTGGACGCTTGCCTGAACACGACGGAATAGCCGATCTCATCGGCCAGTCGCTTTAGACGAGAAGCGTATTCGTCTCTCTTAGGTGCTTCAAGGGTAGTGAAACGGCTGGCTTGGCTCTCAAGCTGGGAAATGCAAGACCCGATACCGTCTTCAGCTTCCATGACGCCTTACATTGGCTCCTCTCGCGGAATCCACTTCATGCGCCTGTCATCGGCCTTTTGGTGAGTTACTTTAGGAATCAGCCGTGCGAGCTATGAGCCGCGTTTCTCAAACACCCACACCGCAGCGGTTTCGGGGCGCTACTCGATATCGAGCGACTTCAGTTCCCAGCCCGCGCCGTACGGTCGCACTTGACAGACAAACGAGGTTCGCAGCGTCGCGCCAAAACCGTTCTGCGCGTCTACGTGGCTGACCACGGTGTAAGAGCCATCGCCAGTCCCGTCAGCCGTAATGGTGCTGTTCCACACGTGTGCGAAATGCGCGCTTGATGGGGATTTAAGCCGGTTGGATACGAAGTTTTGGCATGCGCCAAAAGCGCCCGCGCTCTTGCTAGTCGATGCGAATCTGAAAGCGCCCTTGGCGAACATTGGGCCGCCGTACACCCATTGGGCGATGGACATGCAACACGCAAGGATCAGAATCGAGCAACCTATCCGAAGGGCCAGATCTTCTTGGCCGTTGGTTTTTGTCATTGTGAGTTTCATCTTCTTGTTTCTGGATTGCCCAGATTCTATGCATTGCTCGACTCATCGGCCGCGCTTCGCTGAAAGATTAGGAGCCATTCAAGCGGCAAGCGTGCGAAAATCCTTCGTTTGTCGCACAGCTAAGCGGCGGCGATCTCTCGCTTTGTTTTCTCGTCAGCCGCGGGCGCCTTCCGAGCGAGGATTTGCGTACACTTGTGAGCATCTACCGCTGTCGAAACGGAAACGCCGAGTTGCTTTGAGATCGCGCGCCAGCTCAAACCCTCTTCGCGGAGCCGCGCAACTTCGTCGCGCCGGAAGATCCGCATCGGTCGCCCGAGCGTCTTTCCGTTGGCCTTCGCCAGGCGCACGCCGGACAGAGTGCGCTCTTGGATAATCTCCCGCTCGAACTCCGCTACTCCCGCCAGAATCGTCAGCATGAGCCTGCTCGACGGGTTGGACGCATCCGTGTCGATCCCTTGGCTCACCGCGATGAACCGCACGCCGAAGCTCGTCAGCGCCGCGAGCTGTTGGCTGAGGTGAAGGACGGAGCGGGCGAATCGATCGATCTTGTACACCAAGACGCAATCGAACTCGCGACGCGCGGCGGCGCTCATCAGTTTATCGAGCGCGGGCCGGCTCGCCCTTGCGCCAGAGAAACCGGAGTCGATGAACTCGGCGTCGGGTTCCCACCCCCGACGCGCGACATACTCCCGGAGCTCTCGGATCTGCATTTCGCAGTTCTGATCGGTGGTGCTGACTCTTGTGTAAATTGCCGTTTTCATTGTTTGAAACCTGACTTATCGTGCAGGTTTTCCGAACGGCTTCTAATGGTACTTTAGGTTCATTTATCAATGAGTTCCAACGGTTTTCTAATACTCTGCGCACGCAGGGTCGATCTTTACTGCGAAGCACCATGAAACGATTGCTTGCGATGCTCCTACCTCTCGCGCAATGCTTCGCCGGAGGTGCGCCGGACCAGCCGTTGAGCCTGCCCGATTGGCTCGGGAACTTTCCGCAATCGAGCAACGTGGCGACAACGGCATCCCCTCTGACTCTCGACGTGTCCTACAATGCACCCGCCGAACTCGACGCAATTGTCGCCTACTATCAGGCGAAGATGCGGGCTGCGGGCGTGAAGTTCACAGTAACCTTCGATGGCATCGGAAACACGATTTCGGCGTCGTCTTCTGACAAGTCCTGCACAATCCGCATCGGTGTGAGCGAGATGGGTTCCCGCGTACGGGTTAGTTGCGCGCCTAAATCAGAAGCCACAGCCTCCCAACGCACTTTCGCGGAGGCGGAGGTCTTCCAGGCTCCAGCGATCGGGCCAGAGGCCCAACGGCAAGCGGTGCAGCCGGTGCCTGAAAACACACCAGCTGCTGCACAAGTAAAGGCGGACCTTGCAGCGATTCAGGCCGAAATAACTGAGTCGGAAAAGGAGGATGCCAAGTACACTGGCGGCCTGACCAAAGCCTTGACAGGTTCCACGATCGCAATCCTGCACCAGACCGAAGCGATCCTTGAGCAGAAGCTTGTTTCTCTGAAGGCTGGTGTTCGCCCGGTGATTGTGTCGGCCGCAACGAATCGTACGTTGGCCGAAGTCGAGGAGCAGATTGCCACGAACCAATCGAAGATTCAACGACAAGAGGTGGAAGCATCTCGCTACAGCGGCGGTCTGGTCTACGCAATGTCCCTGGCGACCCTTGAGACACTACGGCAAACGCAAGCGATGCTCGAACAGAGGCGAGTTTCCTTGAAGTACGCGTTTTGAGATTGCGCTTTGTCGCTGTCCTCCCTTCTAGCTGGGCAGACGGCGAGTACAACGATCACCCGAACACTGCGAAGCCGCGCTGCGGTTAGGGCGAACATTGCGGCCAGAATCTTCGCGCTCAAGCCGAGCGCTTGCACACGAGCTTCGTGAGCCTACTCCAGTTCTTCCGAAGCTCTCCCGTTTCGTCAATCCTGGGCCGCCACGTGAACGATTACAAGGCTTGGCGCCGGATAGAACACGAGGTGCGCGAGATCACGATCCGCCACGATCTGCTCGCACTATCAAAGGCCTTCGGCTACTTCATCGATCACAACTGGGCACGCGAGAATCCCGTGCCCTATGTCGAGATCCCGAGCGATAGGGACGCAGTTCGCATTCACGTGCTCACGCGCGCCGAAGAAACGCTGTACTTTGAGGCAGCAAGACGGTTCCCAGCGCTGTGCGACTTGGGCAGGCTCGGGCGCTCGGGCGACGACTGAAAACTGCCAAGCTTCGAGCGGATCTGGACCATGAAGTCATCGTGGCGAATGCGCGCCGGGTACGGCTGATCACGGACAGCACCCGCAAGGATGACCGGCTCGATGCGAAGACATTGGCCCGCCTTCCGAGGGACGATTTCCTTACACCGGTAGGCGTCTACTACGGTCGAAACTGGGACCCCGATGAACAAATAGGAATGACAAACCCGAATAACTGGCGCTATCATCGACAGGCTCAGGACTTCCTGTCGGCGCGAATGTCCTTCAGCAGGCGGAAGAGATGGTAGGGATCGCTCGGGAGCGGGCTGAAGCCGAAGTGTTCGTAAAACGCTCGCGCTTCGTCATCTTTGGCGTGAACCGCGAACGCACGAATGCCGGCGATGTCCGCAGCCTGCAGCGTTCGCTGCATCGCGTCCTTGAGCAGGCCTGCCCCGAGGCCTCTGCCCTGCCAGGATGTCGCAATAGCGAGGCGGGCGAGGAGCATGATCGGAACGGGGTGACGGGCGAGGCCCTTGGTCAAACGGTCGGGGGCTGCGGCATATTCGACCTGCCCGACGACTAGCGTGTAGTAGCCGACGACAGCGTTAGCAGCGAGGGCAATGTAGGTTTGCGAAGCTCCTGCCTGCTGGTTCTGGAACGCATAACGTGCGAGAAACCGGTTGAGAGCTTCCCGGCCGCAATCGAATTCATCGATCCCATGGCCGCGTTGCAGCTTCTCAATCCGTAGCGGGGTCACTAGACGCCGCCGCGCTCAAACACGCTCGGCTCCTTCAAAAGCTTCGCCAATCGGCGCGAGGAATGGGGAGGTGCGGACAGTGCGGCCTGAAAGGCTTCCCATTGTGCGGCGCTCAACCCGAAGCGCTGTCGATCGGGCAAGGTTTCCTCCGCACGTGCAAGGGCGCTTTCCAGCACAAACTCGCTCACGGACCGGTGCGCGGCCAGGGCAGCGGTTTGCAGCGTCCGTTTCGCCGAAGGCGTCAGCCGGAGGTCGAGCTTTTCGTTGCGGGTCTCGGTATGCTCCATGGTTCTCTCCCTGGCTGTCGGTTTCATCCCCTAACAATAACATATTAGCCTGACAATGTCATGACAATCAATAAGAGGCTTCCGGGCCGCTGCGACAATTTAAGTCACTCATCAAGCTGGCGGTGCGATGATAAGCTTGATCGGAACGGTGGCGCATGACGATGGGTTCACCTACCGAATCAAGAGATAAGACAACCTTTTGCGGGTACCACCTGTCGTATTGAAGAGCATCGGTTTCGTCGCTGAGGTCGTTGGCTCCGATCTTGCCATCGACGACTCTCTCTTGATCGGTACGGCATTCATCGTAAGCGTTCCAGCCAAGTCGCTCCAGAATCATCGGCACTACTATGTGGTAACGGCGAAGCATGTACTGAAGGAAAAGCCAAATACAAGAATCGTTGTCCTTGTAAACCAAAAGAGTGGCGGCATGAAGCCGCTCAACATTTTTGGGTGGTATCAACACCCGGACCCTAGCGTCGATGTGGCTGTCGGTATTTTTGTGTTTGACCCCGCAGCCGACGACATCAGTACATTCGGGTTGGAGGATGCCTTTGATGATGCGGACAGGGAGCCGTTCGGAGTAGGAGATGAAGTGTTTTTCCCTGGATTGTTTCACCTCGCCCCGGGAATCAGCCGTGTTGTGCCCACCGTACGACACGGCAATGTGGCCTTGCTTCCCGATGAGCAGATTCAGGTGAGGGGCACTTTTGCCCACGTCTACCTAATAGAAGCGAGGTCGATTGGAGGCGTCAGCGGCTCTCCAGTATGGATACGCGAGACGATCGAAGTCAGAGTTCGGAGAGATAGTGGCCATCCAACCACCGTAAAGGGTCTAGGACAAATGAAGCTCCTCGGGTTGATGCAGGGCCATTGGGATGTGGAGGAATCCGAGATCAATGAAGTGAACTTTCAGCCTGCCGCCCACGGCGTGAACCTCGGCATCGCCATAGTAATCCCAGCGGCGAAAATACTTGAGACGATCAATCTCCCCGAGCTGGCGCAACAGCGCGAAGAGATTGAAACCCTGAAGAGGAGCCAAACCGATCCTATGATGGATGCAGGCGATAGGTCAGAATGAGTTACCAATCCGAAGGATCATTTGCCGATGGCGTTCAAAAGCTATTTTGACGGCGGAAACCAGGCGGATACACGCCAGTATATGATTCTTACTTTGGCCGCATTCTCCGGTTCCGGTATACAGTGGGACCACTTCACAGAACAGTGGAATATTGTCTTGAAGAGGCACAGGGCCGACTTCCTGCATACCACCGATGCGCTGGCCATGGCGCGCCCCTTCACTCAGAAAAGCGGCTGGAAAGAAGCTGCTGTACAAGCTTTCATTGAAGATTGCGTTTCGGTGATCGAGCGGTGCTCAACCACCAGACGAGGCGATATATTTTCCTTCCTCGGAGTTCGGCCGGTGACGGTAAGCGTTATACTGAACGATTTTAGGAAGGCCCTTGAAACCATCCCTGATCTCGGTTCTGCGGAGCACCTCTGCGTGATATACGCCGCTGCGCACTGCACGACATGGGGGCTTTTCAACGGCTACCACAAGTGTCAATTTTTCTTCGACCAGGGCGAGCCGTTCTGCGGACACATACTTGACCGCAAGAGGAACAGAACGGCCAAGAGGGCCGCGCTGGAAATTAGGAACATTACTCACGTTGAACAGTCCGACATGCGGAATGTTCCGGCGTTACAGGCTGCTGACCTACTCGCATGGGCCGTAAATCGCAGACATGAAGACGGCTGTAGCCGATATCCATGGCAGGAACGGCTTCTCGCCATCGACCGTGAGAAGGAATTGTTCAACTACTCCAGATTGCTCAGGCCAAATCGCGAGCACATCGGTATCGTGAAGTCGTGGAAGCTGCCAAGACGAAGACCACTAGCCTAGAGTGGAGCTATGGTGAGATCCTGACGCTGCGAATGAAAGGCGGACAAGCGTTGCTCCAAGTCGTGGCATGTCCGCTCATCAAGTTTCCATGCCGTAACCGTACCCTGAGCGTCCCTACAGACTGATCGTGCGGCTCTTCGGAGAATCCTATCGCCGCGTTCTTTGAAACCTCGCGGCTAACCCGCCTGCTCAATGTCCACGTTGATTGGCACCGTGGGCCCATCGTGCCCTGGCTGCGATAGCTCGTCACTGCGTAGCCATAATCGAGATGTGGATGCTCATCGAGCGATAGCCGCACGTCGCGGCCTAAGTGGAGGTTGAGTGCCGCGTTGCAAGTGCTCGTTGATGCTTTCGATGGTGCCCACCTGGCGGTTGGCAATCCCGTATTCTTTGTCCGGCGCCAGGCTCGACCGCCGCCGTCGTCAGCCGGGAACGGCACCACACGCACGTTGTAGCGGCTGCTGGCGGCCGGAACTTCTTGCACTTCCCAACTTCCATCAGATGCACGCCGCGCCTTGTAAGCGTGTTCAGATGCCGGGTGGAGGAATCTGGTCACTTGTCCGATGCCGGTTTTCCCGGTGTAATCAGCCGGAGCGGTTGGGTTGGGTCGAAATGGAAGTCGTCTAGCGATGGCGTCGTCACGGGCTTGCGAGCTTTGAGGGCTGCGATTCTCTGCCGGACTTCGTCCTCGATAGGCTTCTGGGCCGAACCCACACTTGCGGCCTTGGGAGCAAGCGGGGCCGCGACCATCGCGTTCGCTGCAATTCGCCTGGCCGTATTCTTCCTCCGTCGCGCTCTTGCTCGCACGAAATTGTTGACCGCGCTTTTCGAAGTTTGAAGCTGGCACTTCTGCACGAGAACAGCCGCAGTATCGCGACAGGTCAAACCCTGGCGACGCAAACCGTCGACGAGTTCGCCATATGGCTCTAAGCGCGAGCGTCCAGGTTTTGCGTTTATGCTATTCAAAATGTCCTGAAATTTGTCTTCGATGGACACTCTAACCGCGAAAAAAGGCTGGACCAAAGCTGGACAAAACCGGGACAGAAGCTGGACAGGTCCTGGATGGAAAGCTGGACAGCCAGCCCGCTCTGCGAGCCGCCCGAAACTAAGCCGCCAGGCTTAGGGATGGTGTCTGTTTGAAAATTACGCTCTCGTAGAGGAGCGAGAAGATTCGCCAACTCAAAACGCCACTCAGAAGCCCACATCGCGCAGGGACAGCTCACGACTTCGTTCTCGATCCTTGGAGCGACAATGAACGAGTGAACCGCTCGCCTCGGCGGAGAAATGCTCCCAACGGATGCCTTGGCATAAGATCGGGACCTTAATCGACAGCGATTGCGGGATCGCTCGGCGCGTTTCCGGGTTCCTCTGGACGCCCGAACTCTGGTGGTTTCGTCGTGGCAGGATCGAGCAAGCGGCAAGACGCTGCTCGAAGAGCATACGACTGTGCGGGTGATTTTTTTTTGGACTGAACCCCTAAAATGAGACACTCGCAATTGACACACTTTGCAGGGAAAGGAGCTGCGAGTGTCCATGACGCGAAAAGGAAGGCATCCGTTAGAGTTCCGCCAGATGGCGGTGGAGCGGATGAAGCGCTGCGAGAACATCGTGGCACTGTCGGAGGAGTTGGGCGTCTCCCGGCGGTTGCTATATCGCTGGCGCGATCAACTTGATCCAATCGAGGGCAGACCAGAGCTGCCGCCGGAGAGTCCGCGCGAATCCACGCTCCGCAAGGAGAACCACCAACTAAAGCGGGTGTTGGCGGAGAAGACTCTGGAGGTGGATTTTTTCAAGGGTGCCTTGCAAAAAATCGAGGCTCGACGTCAGAAGAACGACAAATCTGGCGCGAGGGCGTCTACGACCAGATCCGGGGAGTGATGTCGATGCAAGGCAGCCTGAGTATCGAGCGGATGTGTTACCTGGCGCAGGTCAGCCGGGCGGGATTCTACCGATCGCTGTCCGAGCAGATGCCGGTGGAAGAGGAGATGGAGGTGCGCTCGGCGATTCAGCGGATCGCTGTTGAACACCGGCGGCGCTACGGATATCGAAGAATCACGGCGGAACTGCGTCGGTGTGGGATGCTAGTGAACCACAAACGGGTAGCGAGGATCATGCGCGAGGACAACTTACTGGCGGTGCAACCGCGGGCCTTCGTGGTGACGACGGACTCCCATCACCGGTTGGAGGTCTACCTCAACCTGGCGAGTCGAATGAAACTGACGGGCATCAACCAGCTTTGGGTGGCCGACATCACATACATCCGACTGCATCGCGAGTTCGTTTACCTGGCGGTGATTCTCGATTCCTTTTCTCGCAAGGTGGTTGGCTGGGAGTTGGATCGAACGCTGGCGACCCGGCTGCCGATGGCAGCGCTGGAGTGCGCGATCGCGGAACGAAAACCGCCGCCCGGTCTGGTGCATCACTCGGACCGCGGCGTGCAGTATGCGTCTGAAGATTACGTGACGATTCTGCGGAAGCACCAAATGATTCCGAGCATGAGCCGGCCGGCGAATCCTTACGACAATGCGAGTTGCGAGAGTTTCATGAAAACGCTCAAGCGAGAAGAAATCCACGCCAACGAGTATCGCGATCTCGATGACCTGCGCACTAACATCCAGGCGTTCATTGAGCAATACTACAATCGTCTCCGCTTGCACTCGGCGTTGGGCTACCGGCCACCCGAGGAGTTCGAGCAAGCCGCCAACTCCACGACATCATCGCAAGGAGCGACCATGAGTTTTTTCAGGCATCCGGAGATCTTTCGATCCGATATGCGTTTCTTGATTGACGGGGGACCGACCGAAGCCGGTTCCCCGGACCATCGTCTCGATGAGTCTCCGGCCGGTTATTCCTCGGCGGGTTGGTCTCCACCAGAGCCCGCCTCTGCTTCACCAGCCGAGGATCATTTTGAAGGAGAAGAGCCTGTTTGAGTAGCAAAAATCATTAAATGGCAGGTGTGCTAATTGCAGATTGTCTCAGCGGAGGGGTTCACCCCATTTTGCTGTATCACAACTGTATCAAAACCCCATCTGATGGCCCTCTTGGAGATCCTGAATCGGCGAAAGCAGCTTCCCCAAGTTGTTAATAAGACAGAGAATAGAAATGAAGAAATGTAACCCTTGGAACGCCTGAGCGCGCTTAGGAGGCGACCGCTCTATCCAACTGAGCTACGTCCCCGCATACTGTCACTATTGATTCTAAAATACTTCGACGCTCGTCGCCTGCGGTATCAAAACCCGGCTGGGCCATGGGGATTGTTCGGAATGATGGGGGCAGTTGAGGAGTGGCGCTTTCCGCGGCAGTTAGAGCTTTGAAAGAAGTGCTGGCCTAATGAAAGCGACGGCCAGCACGGCTAGAGATAGAGTAAGATGATGCCATTCGTGATAAAGACTTCTGGTGCTCCACTCACGCGAGCCGGTGACCCGATACAGTGGTCTAACCGTAAGGGTCACTGCTCCGTGGAGTCTGCGCTTGCTAGTTGCGTGTGGCCGAGTCCCGATTCAACGCATGTTCAAATTTCCGTGCGGACGCCGGAGTTTTGAAGTCACCGGTCAAAATTTCACGATTGGTTGTGTCGTGTCCGTAGAGTTCACGATTGGTATCCCCATCCGGTCGAAGCGTCGCGCCGGTCAGCGAGAGGCCTGCGAAAATCCCGTGCGAACGGGAATAGGACAACATTTCTGTTTGTAGCTGCGCGTCCGTCCGAGCGCTCGCGTCGCGGCCAATGGGCCCTGCCGCTACGGATGCGTCCCCGCCGAGCGAGAACTTATCGGATAACAGGTGCTTCATGCCGCCATCGTTCATCACCAGCAATACGACATCGGTGTCCGATGCGCCAATCTGAAAACCGAAACTGCCGCCTTCCGATCGCATCGCCGCCGGAGCACTCCAACCCACGCCCTCATGCCGGCGGCATACCGCGAACCCGCGGCCATATTCCGCTCCGAAGATGAATCCGGCCTTTTTCATGCCCGGCAGGACCACCACGCAATGCGCCTTCTCGATCAGATCTTGGGGGATGCCGTTGTCGGCCGCCCTCATCATGTCGGCCAGCGCGTCGGCTGAAGCGTCCAGCCTGTCGTCGACCTTGATTTCTCTGTCCGCTGCAAAAGCGGCGGTAGTCATGGATCCGGCAATTGCCAGAGCCCAAACATAGTGTTGAAGATTCTTTTTCATAAAATTCATTCCTTTTCGTCTTTCGTTTGAAGCCAGGGTTAGCTAGACACACTTGGCTTGCGATCATTTTGGAGAGGCGCCCGTGGTGGAGAAGCGCCTCAATTGTTGGGACATCGCGCGCAGCGCGATTCACATCGGCGTTAATTGCAGGTCAACCGATGTTGATTGAAATATACACGCCGGGATGAACGGGATCACACAGGAAATACCCGCCGTTCAAGTAGTCAACGTAAACAGCGTCAGTGTAGAGCCACCCCGTCGGCCAGGGGTTAAGCACGTTGAACCAAAACCCAGCGTATTGAAATCGTCCCCCGCCGTTTGCGAATTGGGAACGGTTCACGTGAAAGGTGTGGCCGCTGCCAAAACTGGCGCGGAACTTCGCTTCAGGAATGCTCCCATGGCCCGCGGCTGGCCGGGCTCCCCGACTGGCCTGCTGATGCTGCGGCGGCTTGGCCTGCTCCTGATGCTGAGCCTGTTGCGTTTGCTGCGCCGGCTTAGCTTGCTCCTGGTGCTGAGCCTGTTGAGTTTGCTTAGCGGGCTTCGCCTGTTGCTGATGTTGTGCGGGCTTGGCTTCCTGCTTCTGCTCAGGCTGCTTCTCCTGCTCGTGTTCCTGCGCATAGGCGGGAACGATGGCTGCGGGCAGCAAAAACAGAATTGCTGTACTTAGGACTGTAGTTACTTTCATGGTGTTGCCTCGATTCGATTCAATTTCAAGTAGGGCAATTCGAGGTCCGTGCTGGATGGCCTATCGAATCCTCTAGTCAAGCTCCCTTCGCCAAGGCTAATCGACCTCATTTGGTCATATGACCTCTTATGGTCTCCACGCTCAATGGGAAGGAAGATGATCCACCTTTAGTGGAAAATGCCCAACATGTAGCAGACGAGAAGAACGATTAATATCGTCCCCACTCCTACGCCAGCGCCACCGCCGTAGCCCCAGCGGCTATGGCCGTAGTACCCGCCGCCGCCTCCTAATACCAACAACAAAACAATGATCAGCAGTATCAACATTGTGAATCTTCCTTTCTTATGGACATTGGATCGCCGCCGGATAGGCGTCGGTAAAGTTTTCAAGGCCCAACTGGGCTACTTCTCCAAAACTGCTTCCACCTGACCGATTTTCTTTTGGATTTTGCCGGCCAACTTTTCGGTTTGGCCTTCGGCTGTCAGGCGGGGATTGTTCGTGAGCTGTCCCGCCTTCTCTTTTGTCTTGCCCTTCAACTCATGAAGCTTGCCCTGGATTTGATCCGTCGTGCTCGGTTTCATATATTTTTCTCCTGTTTTCACGTCTTACGCATCAGAAACGATGCAATTCGGGACCCAATCGAAACGGGGGCTCGTGATACTTCTTCAGTGGCACTTCTCAACCACAACGAAGGTAATGTCGTCAGTTTGCGGCATGCCCTGCGTAAAATCCTCGATCGCCTTCAAGATTCTCTGCTCGACCGCGGGGCCACCCAAGGGGCCCTCCTGCCGAATGATTTCCAGCAGTCTTTTCTCTCCGAACATTTCCGCCGTGGGGTTTTCCGCGTCCGTCAGCCCGTCGGAATAGACCACTAGAATGTCTCCTTGGTCGAGATGGAGGTCGCGGGATTCGTAGCGTGCGAAATCGAACATCCCGAGGAAATGAGCGTCGGGCAGCAGCTCTTCGATCTTTCCCGTGCCGGAGCGGAACAGATAGGCTGCATTATGTCCCGCGCTGATGAATTGTCCACTGCCATCCGGACTCAGCAAGAAGAGAAAGAGCGTGACGAATTGGAAAGGCAAGAGATTTTTCGCACAGCAACTGGTTCACTCGATTCAAAACCTCGCTGCGGATCGAGTCCCGGAACGGAATTCCATATTGAGAGCGCCCAGGACCATGGAACTTAACAGGGCGGCGGGCATTCCCTTGCCGGAGACATCCGCCAGCACTCCCATCCATTCGCCCGAACTCAGCTGCAGAAAATCGTAGAAATCGCCGCCTACGTAACGTGTGGGATTGTTGAAGGCATGGATGCGAAAATTCTCAAACTGAGGCAGGCAACGGGGGAGCAGGCTCTCCTGAGTTTCTTGCGCCAGGGCTAATTCCTGCTCGCTCTTCTTTCGCTCCTCCAGGGTTTTAAGGCGAATCACCTCGCGGCTGGCCTCCAGTTCCCGAACCGTTTCCTCCAGCACTGTGCTGTAGTTCTTCGATTCCAGGTGCAACAGGCGGACTTCCAGAATGTTGTGAACGCGCGCCCGCAGCTCGGCCATATCAAATGGTTTGCTGACGAAATCCTTTGCGCCGGCTTCCAGCGCGCGCAGCTTGTGAGCCGGGCTGAGCAGTGATCACGAGCACCGGAAGATAGCCGTCCTCTTCGATTTCCTTGAGGCCTTCCATTACCTGGAACCCGTCCATGCCCGGCATTTGGAGATCCAGCAGGATCAGGCCGTAGCGGTTCTGGCGGTAAAGTTCGCAGACTTCGGCCGGGTTCGTCGTGGACTGAACGCAAGTATAGCCGGCCACGCGCAGCATGCCCTCAAGCAGACAGACGTTGGCCTCGTTGATCGTCAACCACCAGGATTTTAGCGTTTAAAATATCGGCTGAGCTGACCATGACCTTCGTCCCGATTCATCTGGCATGACCAGCCGCTTGTGCCGCGTATTCCGCCGCAAATTCCAATGCCACGTCCAGGGTATGCATGAATTCGTTGACCCTGATCGGCTTGGTGAGATACCGGAAGAATCCCGCCTGCATTCCTTTTTCGATGTCGCGAGGCATGGCATTGGCGCTGAGAGCAACTACCGGGATGTGAGCGGTGGCGGGGTCTTCGCGAAGAATCTTGAGGGCGTCGATGCCACTGATGCCCGGCAAATTGATGTCCATCAGGATCACCTCCGGTTGATTGGCGCGTGCCAGCTGGACACCCAGATCTCCGTCAGTGGCAACCAGCAAGCGCATGTCGGGGCGGCGCGCAATGAGCTGCTCCACCAGCTTCAGATTGGCCGGATTGTCTTCTACATAGAGCAGCGTGCGCACCAGAAGTCCATTCTGAGCCGGCGCCAGGGCAAGGGCAGCAGGCACGGCCGGCTCGATGGCAAGTTGTGGAGCATCGGCCGAATTCAGTTCGAACCAGAACACGCTTCCCGACCCGACGGTGCTCGCCACGCCGATGGTGCCTCCCATCAGTTCCACCAACCTTTTGCTCATCACCAGGCCGATGCCCGTGCCTTCCTCCCTGCTGCTCTCTCGCCCCAGGCGGTTGAAGGGCTGAAAGAGCTGCGTCAGCATTTCGGGAGACAACCCCGCGCCGCTGTCCCGGACGCTGACGCGGAGGCGGCCGGGGGTGCTAGCGGTGTAATCCACCACCACCGTTCCATTCGCTTGGTTGTATTTGATCGCGTTGGAAAGAAGATTGATGAGAACCTGTTTCAATCGGGTTCGGTCGGCATCCACATAGAAAGGCATCCCGGACTGAGGAAAACTCATTTGGATGCCGCGTTGTTGACCCTGCGGCTCCATCATGGCCTGGCATTCCAGCATCACTTCGGCCAGCGAAGTGGGCTCCCTGGATAGAGCCAGCTTGCCGGACTCGATCTGAGCGAGATCCAGTATTTCGTTGATCAGCTCCAGCAGATACCATCCCGCATGAAGAATCTGGTCGATGCTGGCGGTCTGAGTGGGCGTTGGCGGCGGCGAGTCGGAGTTGATGAGCTGGGCGAAACCCAGGATCGCATTCAGCGGCGAGCGAAGCTCATGGCTCATGCTGGACAGAAAATCCGATTTCGCGAGGTTGGCTTTTTCGGCCGCCGCTTTCGCTCTTTCCAATTCGACGTTGTTTTCCTGCAGGGTACGCTCAAAGCGCTTACGTTCCGTGACGTCGCGGGCCGCGGCAAACACTCCCTGCAGCTTCCGGTCGCGGTCGTGAAACGTGGTGGCGTTGTAAGATACCACCGTTTCCTTACCATCCCTGGCACGCGCGGTGAGCTCATAGTCGGTGACTTTGCTTGCGACCAGCACTCGCTTGATCCCGGCCTCGGCCCGCTCGGGATCGGTGAAGTAGTTCTTGAACGGCGCGCCGATCAGCTCGTCGCGGGTGCACCCGGTCAGAGCCTCCATCTGCTTGTTCACGTCGGTGATGATGCCCGCCGGATCGGTGGTGATCAGTGCATCGATATTGGATTCGATGAGAGAGCGCGTGTAGAACTGCTGGTCTCGCAGGCGCTGATCCAGCAGCTTCTGTTCGGCTTCCACCTGCTTGCGAGCGGTATTGTCGGTGCCGATCAACAAATAGCCGATGATTCCGCCCAGCTCTTCGCGCAGCGCGGTAACCGAGACCACCGCCGGAAAGCGGCTGCCATCTTTACGGATGTAAGTCAGCTCGTAAATGTCTTCAATGCCGCGCGAGGCCTTGAAGACCAACGCCTCAAAGCCCGGCGTAATCTGGGTTGCCAGCTCCAGGCTTAGTGCTTTGGCGCGGCCGATTACTTCCTGAGGATCGGAAATGTCGGCGGGGGTGATCTTATCCACCACGTCGCTGGCCGCGTAGCCCAGCATGCGCTCCGCGCCTACATTGAATAATTGAATGACGCCCTTCTCGTCGGTGGCGATGCTCGAGAAATTGGCGCTGTTAAGAATCGCGTTCTGCAGCGCCCCTGTCTTGAGAAGAGCTGCCTCCCGCCGGACCTCGGAAATGGCAGGATCGCGGAATTGCGTAGACATGTCCTGACTTAAGTTGCACGGCGCGCGCCAACGCGGGCATCGGTGCGCCTGTTTGCAAACTGGAGAGCCGGGGCGTCGCACCGGTAACCATATATGGTCAACTGCCCAGGGATGGTCACCGTCGCCATTCGCGAGTCTGCGCGTGCAAAGAAGCCTAGCTTGGCTGTCCACGTGCTCACTTTGGTCTCGTAACGGAAACGTTTCCAGTCAGATTTGCCCCGTTTTGGGGATAAGGAGCAAGAATGTTGCGTAAAGGATTACTTGGTTTGGTTTTCGCGAGTGCGCTCATCTTCACTGCAGCCGCCGCGGAAGTAGTGGTTCGGGTTGCACCCCCGGCTGCGATCGTGGAGTCTCGGGGCGTATCGCCCGGTCGAGGATATGTTTGGCAAAGTGGGTATCATCGCTGGGACGGGAATGCTTACGCCTGGAATGCAGGCACGTGGGCAGCGCCCCCGCGGCCCGGTGCTCGCTGGGTTGCCCATCGCTGGGTGAAGCGGCATGGGGGATACGTGTTCGTTGAGGGTCGTTGGCGCTAGGCTGGACCGGCCACACGCTGCACTCGAATCTGTCGTCGGTGAAGCATTATGCAGCACTCACCACCTCGGCTTCGGGTGGCTTGCCCCAAGTGAGCATTCTTGCACAGATATGACGACGTCAAGAGTGCGTTAATGAACAAGAGCGCTGCACTGGCTCAATTATCCTTAGGTGCTGCACCCTTCCCAAAAGGCCGGGGCCGGAGAGTAGCTTAATTGTTTGCCTCTGGTTCCGGCTTCTTTTTTATGTGCCTATGCATGCGCCTGAAGTGGTGAGCGCGAGCGCGCCGTGCCCTTCAGGATTGAAAGAAAGGCGAAGAAATGTTGCGAAATGCGAAAGAGCTGCATGGGCTTACGATCCGAGCCACGGACGGTGAGATTGGAACCGTGGATCAGATCTATCTTGAGGATGAGAGCTGGGCCATCCGCTACCTGACCGTGGACACCGGCGGCTGGCTGGGCGGAAGGCAAGTGCTGATCTCGCCATTCGCCGTGATCCGTGCAGATTGGGAAGCCAAGCGTTTGGATGTGGCGTTGACCAAAGAACACGTTCAACATAGCCCCGACATCGACACGCATCAGCCCGTCTCCAGACAGCATGAAGCCGAATACAACCGCTATTACGGTTATCCCTACTATTGGGGTGGTCCTCTCCTGTGGGGCCCAGCGTACTACCCGGAGGGCGTAAGATCTGCTTCCAAGGATCCAATAGTGGACCAGATCCCATGCGCGTCGGCGGATTCCCATCTGCGCAGTACCAAGGCCATCACCGGCTATTACATTGAGGCCACCGATGGCGAACTCGGCCATTTGGACGGATTTATGGTCGACGATCAGGCCTGGGCTATCCGCTACATCGAAGTGGCAACGAAGAATTGGTGGCCGGGGAAGAAGGTGCTGGTTTCACCAGCGTGGATTCAGCGGGTGAGTTGGGAAGATTCCAAGATTTATGTCGGCCTCTCCCGGGAAGCCATCCGAAGCGCCCCGGAGTTCTTCGATTGCACGCCGATCACGCGGGTGTACGAAAGCCAGATCTATTCTCACTACGGCAGACCCCCGTATTGGCTGCACGAAGCCGAATATAGGCCCGCTTTATCTCTGAGCGGCGTTTAAGTTCGGGCGCCGCATGACAAGCAGCTCACTTGGCGGGCCTTCCGTGCTCCAGGCATAACGCGACCAGATCGGATATGGTGGCTTCGCCCACGCACATCACCGTGTCCGCTCCGCCCCAATAAATCTTCACGGTTCCATCGGGCTCCGCTACAGCGCCGCAGGTGAAGACCACATTGTGGACATATCCGGTTACTTCCCACGGTTCCTCCGGCTGTAGAATCCACGAGTCGCCCACGCCGATGATTTTGGCCGGGTCTTTCAGGTCGTGCAGAGCCACGCCCAAACGATAGACCGATCCGTCCATGGTCTTAAAGACGCCGTGATAGATGGAGAGCCATCCCTGCTCGGTTTTAATGGGCGGGGCGCCAGGACCGATTTTCATTTCGTCCCAGTGATATGGTTCGGGTCTCATGATGAGCTGGGAATCACCCCAAAAGCGCAGGTCGGGAGAATAGGAAATCCAGATCGACCAAGGTGCGATCTCCGAATGCGGCCGGTCCAGCCGCGCATAGAGGCCGTCAAACTTTTCTGGAAAGATCACCACGTTCCGATAGTCGGCCTCTGTGATCAGGCAGAATTTTTCCACGTGACTGAAATCCGTCGTTTTGGCCAGCGCGATCCGCACCCCGTTGCGGGAATATGCACTGTAGGTGATTAGATATTCGCCGTCTATCTGCGTGATGCGCGGGTCTTCGACGCCGAATTCCTCATACGCCGCAAAAGGGCCGTCCCGCTCGGGAACCAGAAACGGCGCCGGATCGGCGGTGAAGCGGAAGCCGTCGTGACTGCGCGCCAAACCAAGAATGGAGCGTCCGGTCCTGAGATGGGAGCGGAACAGCATGATGTATTTGTCGTGAACCTTCACCACGGCCGCGTTGTGAACGGTTTCCACCGGATACGGGATCTGTGCTTTGGTGAGTATCGGATTTTGCCCATATCGTCTTACAATTTCTCTCATGACCGCCCCTCCGCTTCCAGATCGAAAATCCTGCAGTAGACTCGCTCGTAGGCTTCGACCATGGTCTCGATCGAAAAGCGCTGTTCGACACGCCGGCGGCACCGAGCGCGATCGATGGTGTGAACGCTTTTCAAAGCCTCCACAGCCTCGTTGACGCCATTCACCAGGAAGCCCGTCTTTCCGTCTTCGATTACTTCGCGGCAGGAACCCAGATCCATCGCTATCACCGGCACTCCCGCGGCATTGGCTTCCGCCAGCACGAGCCCAAATCTTTCGGGGATCGTGTTCAGATGCAGCAACGCTCGGGCCCGCGAGAATAATTGGTTCTTGCCCGCCACGTCCACTGCTCCTATGTATCGAATCTCGCGATCGTCCAGGTATGGTTTCACCTGCTTCTCGAAATATTCCTTGTCCTGGATGATTCCGGCGATCAGCAATGGCAGGCCGCTCAGCCGCGCAACCGCGATAGCCAGATGAACACCTTTGTCGGGATGAATTCGGCCCAGGAAAATCAGCTCCTCGCCCGGCGATTCCTGAAATGGATAAAGCGAAACGTCGATCCCGTTGTAGACGGTGGCCAGGTAGTTCAATCCCGGCGCGCGATCGGAGTCGCTGATAGACACGAAATATCCGTCGCGATACTTCTGGTAGACCGGCATAATTTTGGGTGACGAGAATCCATGAATCGTAGTGAGGACCGGCGTCTTCACGAGCCGGCTGTAGGTCAACGCCATGAAATCGTAATGGCTATGGATCAGGTCGAACTCAGCGGCGTGCTCGAAGGCTTCGGAGATGTGAAGGTATTCCGCGACCTTGGGATCAACGGCACGATTCTCTTCATAGCCTTGATCGATTACAGCGTGCAAGCGGCCCTGCGTTACGGAATCCTTGGTAGCGAACAGCGTGACGTCCCAGCCGCGCGCCGCAAGTCCTTCGGTGATGTTGCTGGCGACGGTCTCCCATGCGCCGTAGTGCCGCGGAGGGGTTCGCCACGCCACCGGCGCCAGGATCGCTACGCGCTTATTTGTCATTGAGACTGCCTGGGGGGTTGCATGGCCGCCAGCACCTCACTGAGCGAGACAGTCGCGAAACCCGTGGCGTGATCAGCCAGGCCGTACGGGATAATCAGTTCGCCATGGTGGAGCAGAGCACCGCAGGTATAGACGACGTTGGGCACGTAGCCTTCCCGCTCATTCTCGTTGGGCTTGAGCAAAGGCTCGCGAAGGCGGCCGATCACTTTGCCGGGATCGTCGCGATCCAATAAAAAGGCTCCAATGCAATACTTCCGCATGGGTCCGACACCGTGGCTCAGCACCAGCCAACCGGCATCGGTCTCGATAGGCGATCCGCAGTTGCCCAGCTGCACCAGCTCCCACGGAAACTCAGGCTTAAGGAGCACCTGGCGTTTATTCCAAAAGTGCACGTTGTCGGAAAACATCAGATAGATATTTTCGTTGTCCTGTCGGGAAAGCATCGCGTAGAGGCCGTTGATCTTGCGCGGGAACAGGGCCATGCCTTTGTTTTGGGCCGCGGGGCCGTTGAGCGTGATGAATCGAAAGAGCAGGAAGTTTGAAGTCTCGACAAGCTCCGGCATGACGACGCGGCCGTCGTAGGCGGTGAAGGTGGCGAAGTATCGATGCGTGCCATCTTCATCTTGAAAGCGGACGAAGCGCGCATCCTCGATGCCATTGCGTTGCGAAGGCGTGGCGGGGAAGATGATGCGCTCCGACAACTCCTGACTCGGCTGGAACTGGACCTCATAGTTGGATCGGGCCAGCATCCAGATTCCTTGGGCGGCGTTTTGATCTTCGGGCCCCATTCCATCGGGCAAGCGGAACTGTTCGGTCTGGAGACTGATGCGAAGCTCTTCCAGCGTGAACGATTCGCCGACTTTGTTCATCACCCGGAAAGCGAACTCGCCGGTTAATCCCAGTTCCGCAAGTTTCCGCCCGAAGAGTCCTTTCTCATAAACGGGGTTGGGGATCTGGCGCGGCTCAGTAAGGAAGCCGGTGGGCTTCGACACCTCAATGCGATGATCCGGGTGGATGATTCCAGTTCGAAACGTGATGGAGGAAATATGCCCTTCGCCGGTAGCGCGCAGGCTCATAATGAATCGCAATGCGCCAGCCGGCAAGTCTGTTTGATCGGGGTGCGGGACGATCGAGGGATTGAACAGCGCCGCCGCTTCCAACGAGTATTCGGCCAGGAAATAGGATCCGATCAGCAGGCGTCTTTGATCGGAAGGTTGCGCGCCACCAGGCAGCATGTCGCGGACCTGTTCAAAGCGCTCTACAAAGATCTTGCGGATGTGCTGATGCCGTTTCGAGAATTCAGCGGAGACTTCGTCCAGAAGCACACTCACCTGATCTTCAGTGAGCGACATGACTCGCTCGATGATCCTGACGACCCGCTGTGAATCTCCCGGAGTAAAGGGCCGCAAAAGCACGCGCCTTAAGTCGGGCTCGATGATTACACCCGAGCGGCGAACGTGAAGGGAGTCGACCTCGATCACACTCCCACCGCGATTGGTTCCTTGAAACTTGTCACCATGTTTTGCGCCAGGCGCATCTCAGCTAACGACAGCAGGAAGGCCAATGTCGATTCCGCTCCCTGATTTCCGTTCACGCGATCCACATGCAACCCATCGCCGCAGCCGCCGCTCTCCGGTAAATAGAGCTCCAGGCCGAGATCGTTCCAGCCCAGGAACCAGTCGAACGCGCGTTGCGCCTGTTCATACCACCAGACGTCCGACGTCGCGCGATAGGCCTCCAGACAAGCCGAGACCATGGCCTGCGCCTCGATCGGCTGCTGATCGAAATTGGCGCGCGGGCCGCCGCGGTGGTAGAAGCCATTGCTGCCTATCGGCCGGAAGTGGCCTTTCTCCGAGATTTGTAAATCGTTCAGCCAGCGTAAGGTGTGCAAGCCCCGCTCGAACACCACGGAGTTGTCCAGTTGCGCTTCCGCTCAGAATCAAGGCGTGTGAGAGTTTGGCATTGTCGTACGACAGCTCTTCTTCGAACCAGCACCAGTCTGGCCTGGCGTTCTTTGCGAGAAGCTCCATCAGCCGGAGGGTGAGCGTATCGCGAGTTTGATTGACGAGGCTGTCGCCGCTCAATCGCCGCAGGTATTCATGAATACCGATCAAGCCGAAGGCCCAAGCGCGGGGCGACGTGAACTCCGTCAAGGCGGGCAATGCCTGCGCGAAAAGTTGCCCGGCCATCATCTGGAAGCATCGCAACGGCGAACGCCCCACCGCTACGCCCAGGGCCCACAGCGCCCGGCCCTGGCAGTCCTCCGATCCCTGCTCGTCCAGCCAACGCCGGTCGAAACTCATATGGTTGTGGAAGCGCTTGGTGTCGGGTGTCGAAGGCGTGATGAAGAAAAGCGGCGCAGGTGGTAGCCATGCCTCGCAGCCTGTTCGGGTTCCTCTCCCAATTCGTCCAGCAGCACCGCCAGGATGAACGCGCGCGCATTGTCGTCGGTGCAATAGCCCTCGGAAAAATTCGGCACGCCGAAAATGGCGTGCTGGAAAACTCCGGTGGAATCGGTCATCCGGGATAGATGATTCAACTTCAGCTCCGGCAGCTCGCGCGGCCTTCGGTCCAGCGTCTTGGTGAGCAGGGACTTTCGCGTGAGCGCCGCGCCCTGCAGCCGCGACAACTCAAACGAGCGCATATAGAGTTGTGCCACGTTGCTCCAGATCATCTCGCGGCCCATCCGATAGGCGTTCTTGCGCATGGCATGCCGGCGCGTGTCGTCCCGCAGCAAGCCGATCACTTCCCGCGCGATCGCCGGGGCATCGCCGAATGGGACCAGGACGCCGCGATCCTCCGCCAACAGTTCCGCCGCGTGCCAATAGGGCGTCGAAACCACTGCTTTGCCCGCGCCAAACGTGTAGGCCAGCGTGCCCGAGGTGATCTGCGCTTCGTTCAGGTAAGGCGTGATATAAAGGTCGGCGGCGCCGATGAACTCCTTCAGATTCTCAAGCTCCACGAAATCGTTGTAAAAGATGACGTTCTTCTCGACCTTGTTTTTCTTGGCGAGCATTTCGAGACTGACGCGGTAGGCTTCGCCGTGCTCGCGCAGTTCGTTGGGATGAGTGGCGCCCAGGACGATGTAAACAACTTCGGGAAACTCGGCCACGATCTGCGGCAGTGCGTTGAGCACGTACTCGATGCCCTTGTTCGGCGAGAGCAGCCCGAAAGTGAGCAGCACCACCTTGCCTTCCACGCCGAACTGGTCCTTAAAGTAGGTGGGATCGACAAACCCCACGTCCGGAATGCCGTGCGCGATCAGATCGATCTTGGCCGTGCGGCGCGTGATAAATCTCCTGCAGCATTTGCCGGCCGCGCTCAGTCATTACCACCAGCCGCGTCGAAAGTGAGATTAACTCCTGCATGACGCGCCGCTGGTCCGCTCTCGGTTCCCGCAAAACGGTGTGAAGCGTGGTGACCACCGGCATTCTCAATTCGCGCAGAAACGCCAGGATGTGACCGCCGGCCGGGCCCCCGAAAATGCCGAATTCGTGCTGCAGGCAGACCATGTCTACGTTGCTGATGTTGAGGAAATCCGCAGCGCGCAGATAGGACGATAAATCCTGCTCCTCAATCTCAAAGCGAACCACTTCCGGATACTCGTAGCCGCCTGGGATGTCGTTCACAGACACCGCGAAACACTGGCTCTGGGGATGCGCGGTCTGCGACGGCGGCCAGCAGGTCGGTTGTAAATGTGGCGATACCGCATTTACGCGGCAAATGGTCGCCGACGAAAGCGATCTTGCGAACTTTAGATGTTTGTTGCATCAGATATTCCTTTTCCCACCGGCTCAAGCATCGCGCCACGGTCGGGAGCGTCTTCGGTCACGCTGACGGTGATATCCATGTCGAGGAAGGCCGAAGCCTTCCCTATGAAGGTGCCCCACAGCGGCAGAACGTGCTTGTGATCCCAAGCCACGGCCACTCGGATCAGATTGCGATTGCCGATAATGCTATTGGTTGGATCGAAATCGATCCAGCCGGCGCCTGGAAGATAGACCTGCATCCAGGCGTGTGTGGCGCCTCCGCCCTTCGTACCCGCGTCATTCGCGCCGGGAACGAAAATGTATCCGCTGACGAAGCGAGCGGCCAAACCGAGGGAACGGGCTGCTTCCATCATAAGCACGGCAAAGTCGCGGCAGCTTCCGCGGCCGGTTCGCAGGGTTTCGGTGGGATTCTGCACGCCCTTCTCGCTGCGTCTGGTGTACACCAGATCCTGTTTGATGGCCAGCGTCATGGAGCGCAGCAGACTCATGGTGCCGGTGGTTCCCGAGGGATGCAGAAACCTTTTGACCCAATGCTTCACGTCCTCGCTCGGATAGTGCTGCACCAGCGCGCGAGTTAGGTTGGGAAGGTCTTCCTCGGAGTAGCTGAAGGGATATCGTTCGGCGAACTCTTCCAGTGGATAGTCCGGCAGTAAGGTCTCGAAATGCTCCAGCGTAACAACACTTTCAAAACGCAGCTCGGCAGTGGAGCCTTCGAAAGTAGCCACGCCGACTGAGTTATCGAATACGTCGTGGAGCAAACGAAAATGCGCCGGCTTCGGTGTGATGTCCAAGCGCGTGCTGACGAGCGTCAGGTCATGACTTTCCCTGGGCCGGAACATCATGCGATGCTCGCCCAACTGGATGGGTTCCAAGTAACGATAGGTCGTGATATGCCGTACGGTGAGGAGGCGCATCTCTAGGATCGGCTTCGGCGGACTACCGAAGCGCTGTCACGCTTTCCGCGATTTCGTCCGTCCAGACTTGAAAGCTTTCCAGAGTATTCGGGCCGAACGTAGTGGCGATGGCGACGTCCGCTGCGTCGCGGCCTCGTGCGATGAGCACGCGCCCAATCCGGGGCACGTTGTTGCGCGCATCGAAGGTGTGCCAGCCGCCGTCGAGGTACACTTCAAACCAGGCCGCAAAATCCATCACGCCATAGGGAGGCGGCATCCCAATATCTCCCAGGTACCCGGTGCAGTAGCGCGCTGGAATATTCATCGAGCGGCACAGTGCGATGGCCAAATGCGCGTAGTCGCGGCAAACGCCGGTTCGCTCGTTGTACGCCTCCCAGGCGGTGCGCGTAGAGCGCGCGTTCTGGTAGTTGAAGGCGATATGGTTGTGGACAAAATCGCAAATGGCCTGGACGCGTGGCCAGCCCGGCGTTGACTGGCCGAAGCGCGACCAGGCTGGCTCCGATAGCAAATCGGTCTCGCAATACCGGCTGCCCAACAGAAAGACCAACGTATCTTCCGGCAAGTCTTCGAGGGCTTGCTGCCGAGCGAAAGGTGACGAGACGTCCGGTTGCGCCCAGTCTCTAACGATCCCCTTGCTTGTCAGGCGAATTCTGCCGATGGGCGCCACGATGCGGCTGCACCAGTTTCCGAAGCCGTCGCGATATGCGGTGACCCGCGTTGCCGGATCGGTGGTCAGAAGATCCGGCGTGACAATGTCCGACGCACGCGAATAATGGATGTTGACCATCAGGATCATCGGCGTCTCTTGCGGGCAGTTGAATACTAATTCATAGCCGACGCGAATTAGCATGCGGCCGTCGCCCTACGAGGGGCCCGGCCCAGGACGTACGCACAGACTTCCGCGCTGATGGCAAACGCAACCCAGACCTGCCAATGCGATAGAAAGCCACCGGCGATAAAGAACCTGCTGGTCCAACCGGCATCCACGCCGAACCGCCAAGCTGCCAGGGCCCCCGCACTGGCAGCGATAGGCGTCAGCAAGAGTCCTAACAGTGTAAGCCCGTCAGGGCTGTGAGGCCCTGACAGCTGAACGAAGCGCAGGAAACTTTTCATCGGACTGCCACCGGCTGACCGATTTGCTCACCGATAATTTCGCCGGAAACAACCAGCTCCACGCGGCGATTTTGCTGGCGGCCCGCGGCCGTGTCATTGGAAGCTACCGGCTGGCTTTTTCCAAAGCCTTGCGAAGTCACCGAAGTGCCCACCACGCCCTCTTTCGTTAGATAGTCGCGCACCGACGTGCCGCGATCTTCAGAGAGCTTCTGATTGTAATCATCGCTGCCGACGCTGTCGGTATAGCCTTCCACGGCCAACCGCAACCCCGGATGGCCCGCAATGATTCCCGCGACTTTCGCGAGCTTCTCGCGAGCGGCCGGCCGAAGCGTATGTTTGGCTGTGTCGAACAGCACGTCCGACATATTGACGATCAGACCACGCGCTGTATCTCGAGTTTCGAGAATCGCATTGAATTGCAGCAGCAGGTCGGCCCGCAGTTGCGTGCGCTCGGCCTCGGCTTGGGCCTTCTCTTTGGCGGCTCGTTCCAGGTCGGCTTGCGCGCTGAGTCTCTGAGCTTCGTTCTCCTGTTTCAGGCGATCCGTTTCGGTGTTGGCAGCGAGAAGGCGCGCGTCGCTCTCTTGCTTCAGCCGTTCCGCTTCGGTCTGCGAGGCTAGGGCCCGAGCATCGTTTTCGAGCCGCAGACGATCTGCTTCCGCGCGAGCGGCGGCGGTTTCCGCATCGGTTTCGCGTCTCACACGCTCGGCGCTCTCCACGGCCGTCAGCCGTGCTTGTTCCGCTTCCCGCGTGACGCGATCCGTCTCTGACAGGGCGGCCGCTTCCCGTTCGGCGCCCACGCGGCGCTCGGTTGCGAGCTGCTCTTCTTCGATCTTCTTTACAGTGATGATCCGCGCATCCTCCGCCATCTGCACGGCTTCGCGCGCCACCGTGCCGATCGGCTTCTTGCCCGCTTTGCCGATCAAATAGCCTTCGGCATTCTCGAGACCAACCACGGCCTTTTGGAAGGTGTCGCCGGCATACTGTTCCGCACCCGTCCAGCGTGCGATCTGTACCGCGTTGCGCGCTTCATAGAGCTCCAAAGGCACTTTCGAATTGAGCTCGCGCGGCCTGATCTCGCCTGGCTTCACATTCAGGACATATTGGCCTCTTTGCAGCAGCTCATATTTCGCGTCCACTTCTTCGATGGTGCCGACGGTGTCCTTCCGGACGAAATTCTCCATCACCACCACGTCGCTCGGTTGTGTGACGGCGAAGTATGGCTCGGCGGTGACGATCAAGCCGAAGGATTGCAGCTGGGTGGTAGCATCCAATTTCGTTTTGCCGCTGTGATTCAAGAGCACTTCGCCGACGTTGGTCGCGCGGCCTTCCGGCGTGATGGCCCACATTACATACGTCAGATACTCATGGCCGAATTGCGTAGCTGGCCCCAGCTTCTCCATCTCCGCATTGATTTTGATGACGCCTTGCTCGCTCTGCACCTTCGCCTCGCCGCGGGCTTCAGGCATTAAAGCGGTCCCGCGGAAGCCGATCCTCGTCGATCCGCTGCGGTGATTGTAGTTGATGGCTTTGGTCGTCCTGGCCACCACGGTAATGCGATAGATCGGCGTAGGGCCGTTTTCAATCGCGCCGTTTTCAACATGTTGCGTCGGATTGGGAGCCTGCGAAGATTGTGCCAGCGCGAGTCCGCACACCGTCAGGAATAAGCTTGTGAACTTCATCTTTCTGAACCTCGATCCTTTTAGCGACGCGTCGAGATGTGCACGGGACGCACCGAACCCTTTCGGTGCGATCTGTTAGGGCTGTTCGCCGCCCGGAGGACGTTACGGTAACCATATTTGGTCAGCTGACCGAGTATGGTCAGGTCAAAAATACGGACTGGGGCACGTCTCGCCACCCGGAGCAAATTTTCGTTTGGACCCAGCCCTGCATTGCTTAGTCTCTGAAGGAATACAAAAACATGCTCTGGACAATATTCGTCATTCTGCTGGTGCTTTGGGCTTTAGGAATGGTCACGGCGTACACCATGGGTGGGCTGATTCATATTTTGCTCTTGGTGGCGGTGGTCGTTTTGGTGATTCGCCTGTTTCAAGGGCGCAGGATCGCGTAGAAGAAGAATTCAGAATTCAGAAGCCGGAATTCAGAATGGGGACCGGGTGTTCGTCTTACGGCAGCTGCGCTACCGGCTGAACCTCTGGAACTGCCTTCAGCCGATCCAGCTCCTCCAGTAGCTTCGCCGATTCGGCTTTGTCCTTTTCCGTGCTTTCGGCGGGAAAGGACAGCTTGGGGTCTTTATAATAGGCCAGGATATTCTGGCGAAGATCCGGGGTGATGCTGGCAAACTGCTTGTCCGCTAACTTCCCCACCAACTTCGCGTAGGCAGCATCCGCTCCCTTGTACTGGCCGGCCAGCGGCGGCTCGCCCAGATCTAAATTCTCGTTCGGCAACTCCGGATCGCCCGCGTCTACGCCGGCCAGCAAAGTCCGGCAACGCTCAATGGTCGCGTTGAAGCTGGCCATAAACATCTTTTCCACTTCCGGCGTAGGCATCTGAACCTTGAGCGCCTTGAAGGGCCCGATCTTAGGAACGATCTCGACCAGGAATGTCACCAACCGGGTGCCAAATCCGGGCTTCCGGTACTCGGTCCCCCATTCCTTTTCGTAACTCGATCGGGAGAGATTGTAGAGAAACTTCTTGCGCGTGATGCCGGGAATCTCCTTCTGGAGTTCGGTTCTCTTCAGGTCCCAGGCCACGCGGGTCATGCCCGGAACGATGGAGCCGATACTATATCGATAGGAGCCAAGCGCGAGAGTCAGGTTCCCGAAGACATCTTTCATCTCGATGCCATACGTCTCCAGGAAAGCCCGCTCGAGCAGCGGCCGCGCCACTTGAAACCCGATGAAGCTGCGATATTGATCCGTTGCATATCGCCCGGAGGCCACTTGAAGCACGTCAAAGCCGAACTCCGTGCGAACATGCGCAACCGGATTGTCCCAGTAGGTGACTTCACTGCCGAATTTCTTCCGCAGCTTGGGATATAGAAGCGGAACGGCGCGGTTGGTGGCGATACGGTGTCCCAGGGTATCGGCGGCATAATGCTCCAGGGCGCCGAGCGCGAAGGCATACTCGTTGATGTCCTGAGAGTCGCGAATGAGCGCCGTGATGAAATCGCCGCTGCGGACGTAATGGGTAAGGTCGCTGAATAAGCGGCTGCTGAAGGGATAATAGCCCAGGTCCTGAATGATGCAACCGCCGTAGGCGTAGGCGTGCGCTTGCTCCAACTGCTCCGGCGTAGCGCCCGGGAATCGCTTCAGCAGCAACTGGCGCATGGAGGTGTCCCATACGGAATCCACGATTGCTTCGTGGGTCAGAACCGTGTAGCCGTGGGAAAGCGAGGCCGAGAGCAGCAGCGCGAAAACCATGCGGCGGACGGCGAGAAGCCGGGTGAATCCGCGGCCCCTCCAGCTACGAGTGGCCTGTCGCAACCAGATGGTTACTACCGCTTCCTCCGGTCGCGGCTCCGTTAAGCACGTCGGATACTGAGCCGTGACCGGAGGGAGCGGTTGGGCCATGCTAACGAACTCGCTGCGACGGGCTACTAGAGCCACTACCGGCCATATCAGCGTTAATTAGGATCCTTCTTCTCGGCCACCGGCTTCGGCGCCGGCTTCGCCGCCGGCTTCGGCGCTGGCTTCGCGCTGGCTGGCTGCTGCCTGACCTGCAGCTTCTGGTCTTGGGCGGCATGTTTTTGCGCCACTTGTTGCGTCTGTTGCTGGTGCTTCTGCTCTACCTTTGCCTTGGCCGGCTCACTCGCCTTGGTCTTCGTCAGCTGCTGGTGCTCCTGTTCCTGCTTGGTCTGAAGCTTCTGCCGGTCCTGTGCCTGACTCGTGTTTAGCTTGGCCTGTTGCTGCGTGTATTTCTTGTCCAGCTTCGCGTTCCCCGTGTTCGGGGTGGTTCGTTCGGCAGGTTTCAGTTCGGTAGCATGAGCCGCGGTTGCGGGGCGCGCAGCGGCTTCCTTGGCCGCTGCCGGAGCAGCTTCCTTGGTCCCCGCCCGAGCAGTAGCCGGTTTATAGGACGGCGCCGCCGCCTTGGCTGCCACTACTCCAGCTCCGCTGAATTCCCCGGGTTTCGCGGTGGCCGCGATCTCCGGCTTGCCTTTATTCACCGACTCGTAGAGCTGGTGGTTGGAGCTGGCGCTTTGAACATGCTGAGTTTGAACCGAGGTTGCCGCGACATGTTTCTCGCTTCTGGCCTTCTGTTCCATCGCAGTCGGACGAGCCGACAGTCCTCCCGAGCCTCCGTTGTAGCTCACACTTACGTGATTGACGGTCACGTTCTTGGTGTAGACGTTGGTGACGTTCGTAACGTTGTTCACGGATCGATTGTAGAAAAAGGCTCCGCTTTTCCAATAGCCGCCCTGATAACCCACACCGCCGTAGCCGAAGCCGTAGTTTATGCCGCCATAGAATCCCACTTGGGCGCCCCAGTAACCTTCGTTAAAAGTAAACTCGCTGCCGCCCCAGCCCCAGTAACCGGGGGTCCAGAGGAGACCCGGCTCCGGCGCCATTTCCCACGTACCGGGTACCCAGAAGTATCCCTCCTGAGCGTAAGCCCAGTATCCGGGCGTCCAAATGTAGCCTGCGTCGGGACAAACGGGCTGCTCGTATACCGGAAGCGGCGGTGGAGCGAACCCGATGGAGAGAATGATCTGCGCAGACGATGCCACCGGTAGAGCCAGTATCATGAGTGCGAACAAGAACGAGCGAATGGAATGGTTGCGCATGTAGTAATTCCCTTCCTGGCCGGCCCTCGTTTTTACCATCTGGGGCCGCCTGGACGCCTTCTGAGCTACGGTAATGATTCTAGGCGTGTCCCGAAGAGGAATCTGCTCACAATTGCTCATAGTCTCCCGAACGAATAGCTCAGGGCAGGGATGTTCCGAATTCCGAGGAAGCGGTGCAGGCGAGCTTAAAGATCCTTGCGCGAGATCTCCAGCTTCCGCATCATGGCGTTCAACGTGGTGCGGGGCAATCCCAAGCGCGCGGCTGCCGCGCTGACCACGCCATTGGCTTCCTTGAGAACTCGAACGATGTGGTCCCGCTCCACCTCGGCGAGCGAGGCTCCGGCAGGCGCCTCAGGTGCATCGGCCCGGATCTCGGCCAAAGGCGCTCGCAGCGTGGATCCGGGCGAGAGAATGACCGACCTTTCGATGAAGTTCTCGAGCTCCCGCACGTTCCCCGGCCACGGCCACGCAACCAGCGCCTGCATCGTCTCCGAAGGGATTTTATCGATCTGCTTATTCATCTTCGACGCATAGGTTTGGGTGAAATGCCGAACCAGCACGGGAATGTCTTCGCGATGCTCGCGCAAGGGAGGTATGGTGATTGGGAAGACTTTCAAGCGGTAGTAAAGATCGCTGCGGAAGAGTTTGTCGCCCATCATCTGCGTGAGATTGCGATTAGTGGCGGCCAGCAACCGGACGTCGATGGGAATGGTGCGGGTGCCTCCCAGGCGTTCGAATTCCTTCTCCTGTAAAGCGCGCAGTAGTTTTGGTTGAAGCTCCAATGGGATGTCTCCCACTTCGTCCAGGAATAAAGTTCCCTGATGGGCTCTCTCAAAGCGTCCGATTTTCTGCGACAACGCGCCGGTGAAGGCGCCTCTTTCATAACCGAACAGCTCGCTTTCCAAGAGCCCGGTGGGGATCGCGGCGCAGTTCAACGTGATAAATGGACGATTCCGCCGGCCGCTCGTTTTGTGGATGGCGCGCGCTATCAGCTCTTTTCCGGTACCGGTTTCGCCCAGCACCAGCACCGTTGCATCGGTGGGCGCCACGATTTCCACTTGTCCCATCACTCGCTTGAGCGCCGCGCTGGTGCCGACAATTTCTTCGAATTCAGGCGAAGCGCCAGGTTGGTCCGCGATCTTCTCGGCGCGATCGCGCTCGGTGAGGTCCTGAACGAAAGTAATCCATCGAAAAGGCGACAGAGGCAACCAGGCGCTCGCCACCTGGACGCGCACTCGAGTGTCATCTTTGCGAACGTACTCGATTTCAAAGGGCGTGCAAGCGCCGTGGAGCAAGCCTTCTTCATGAGCGTGTTCCTGCAGCGGCAAGCATTCGGGCGCCACGATATCCGCCCACCGCAGCCCGCTAGCGGCGAAGTCTTCGCGGCTGTATCCGACCAAATTGAGAAATGCGTCGTTCGCTTCGATGATGCGGTCGAACTCGCCGGATACGATGCCGGCGATGGCCGGCGCCGCCCCATTGATCCCGTGATGCGCACTAAAATCGCGCACCACACGGGCAAAACCTTCGAGCTGCATGTTCTGATTTCTATGCGCCGTTGTTAACGAGTTAGCCCAGAACCTGGAGCCATCCTTTTTCTTGTGCCACGCCTCACTTGCGAAATTACTCTCCGTATGATTATCCACTCGCGGCTCGTCGTCTTCTAAATAAAGGCAGCTCGAATGTTGACCGATGACTTCATCGCTGGTGTAGCCGTAGACGCGCTCGGCTCCGGCGTGCCAGGCAACAATCCTGCTATCGGAATCGAGTGACAGGAACGCGTAGTCCTGACTGTCGGCCGTCGCGTGCTTCTGGCCGGAATTGTCGTTGAGCACCAGGACATGACGCCCTGGCAGCACTTCCTTCGCTGCCGCGTGTTGAAGCTTGTTAGGCTGAAGCAGCTGCTTGATGGACTCACCGATCATCTGCCTCATCGAAATTCCCAGCAGTTTGCCTGCGCCGGCGCTGGCATCCACGCATTGGCCGCTGTCGTTCGCGATCAGGATAGCTTCGGACTGGTGTGAGAGAACGGCCCATAGCAGCAGCTCCAGCTCTTTCGAACTATCATTCACCAGCCAGCTACTGGTTTCTTGCTCCGAGGCTGCGGAGTACATTGCTTCTCCTTCGCCCCGTCGATCCAGGAAACCGTAGGGTCTAAGAGACGGCGGTGAGCGCTTGAAGGTCTCGAAAACAGCGGAGAGCCGAGATTGGCGGTCAGCTCATCCTAGCATTGATTCGGAAAATCACAGCAACATAATTGATCGCATTTGGTCATTCGACGCTCGGTGGTCAATGCATTAATCCGTAGTCTCATGAACTTGCAAGGAGAATAGGGAAATTTCCCTTAGGTACGGCTTGGGCAGCGGATTGCCTTCTTTTTGTATTGAGGAGTATCACACAAATGCCTTTGATCAATTTAGTTGTAGCGCTGATCGTGGTCGGAATGGCGCTGTGGCTGGTGAACCGCTATATTCCGATGGCCTCCAGCATCAAGACCATTCTCAATGTCGTCGTGGTGGTTGCGGTGGGAGTTTTTGTTTTGAAATCCGCCGGACTTTGGGGCGATGTTACCAGTTTCCGAATCGGGCACTAACTGGTCCGGTATATGAGAAAAAAAGACCAGCAGTTCGATCCTAAAATTTTCCTGGCCGGCACTGGCCAGGGACGAACGCTGGCCGGTTACCCGAAGAGCCACGCGATCTTCCTGCAAGGCGATCCGGCCGACGCCGTCTTCCATATTGACAAAGGCAAGATCAAGCTTACTGTTGTCTCCAAACAGGGCAAGGAAGCCGTGGTTGCTTTGTTGGGTCCGGGCGATTTCTTTGGCGAAGGATGCTTGGCTGGCCAGTCTGTCCGCATGGCCAGCGCTACCGCCTTGTCGGAGTGTTCGATTATGCGGATGGAAAAAGCAGCCGTGATCCGTGTACTCCGCGACCAGCCGGCCTTTTCCGACCTGCTGCTCCACCATTTGCTTTCCCGCAACATTCGGATTGAAGAAGATCTGGTCGACCAGTTATTCAATTCCAGCGAAAAGCGGCTGGCGCGAGTGCTCCTGTTGCTGGCTAACTTCGGGAAGGAAGGCAAGCCGGAGTTAGTGATCCCAAAGATCAGCCAGGAGACGCTGGCGGAGATTGTCGGCACCACTCGCTCCAGGGTCAGTTTTTTCATGAACCGGTTTCGCAAGATGGGATTTATCCAATACAGCGGCCAGCAGACCGAGGGCCTGGAAGTTCATAGCTCTCTGCTCAACGTGATCCTGCATGACTGACGATGAGCAATTCTGAACAGACCAAACTAAGGTGAATCCCGGATAATTTATTGACTCTCCGTTGGTAGTCGCGAGCGAAGTACAAGAAGCTAGGGAAAGGTAGGCAGAACAATGCCGACAGCAAGTTCGACAGTGTGTGCATCCACGACCAGTTTTGCCGCGCCCCTGGAAATCGGCGAGGCCGAAGCCCCACCAGTTTACCGGCTCAGAAAGTCTTTCGCGGCTGTTCATTTTGAAGCATCGGGAAAAGGACGAATTGTCTTTCTTCCGGAGGGCGCGGTGCTGAAGGTGGTGGGTTCCTCCCGCCTGCCCCAATGTTGCGAGGTCCTGCGCGAAAACCAGCTTTACAACATGTTCGAGACGGATTTGTTGGGGCTATGGTCGATGCGCGTGAAGAAGAGATCAGTGAGACCGGTCCTGGCCAGGGCCGTGGCGGCTTGCGCGTAGCCCAATGGCAGCTTCAAACCATTCGTTCGCCACAATTCTCTCGTTGCCGGAGGAACGTCGCCGGGAGATAGTTGCCAACTGGCCCGTTCAAGCCGAGCGCCGGCTAAGGTTTCGCTACCCCATCGAACTGAGGGTTGGTTTCCGCTATTTTTCCGAAGGCTCCCGTCGTTATGGCGTGGGCCGTGCCGTCAATATAAGTAGCCGAGGCATCCTGGTGTCGTCCAGGCACCAAATCGTAGAGGGAGAATTGGTGGAGATGAGCATTGAGTGGCCGTGCGTGCTCCACGGAAGGATTCCCCTGCAGCTTGTTGCGGTTGGCCGGGTATTGCGTCGGGGACCGTCGCAATTCGCCATGGGGTTTGACCGGCACGAATTCCGGACCCTGAAAGTCCCCATTCCTCAGCCCTAATCCCAACCCCCCACCCAGTCTCGACCTCATTTGGTCATCTGACACAATGCGGTCAGTCGCTCCTTCCCAATCATTTTCGTTTGGACCGTTCCCGCCCTGTGCTTGCCGTCTGAAACGCGATCGATCCTGAACGGACGGAGGGGTGCTCTTCTTCAGAACCGTGGGAACCGCTCACAAATTCTGAATCGGAAGAAGGAACAGGAAATGAATCTCTTAAAAGCAGCACCGACCGTACTTTGTGCGGCGGTCATCGCTACAGCATTCTCTCCCAGCGTCAAGGCCGACGAATGGAACCAGAAGACCGTGATCACCTTTAGCCAGCCCGTGGAGACCCCGGGCGTCCATATCAAGGGATGGGCAGTATTGCCTCCCGGCACCTATGTCTTCAAGCTTCTGGGCTCGCCATCGGACCGCCACATCGTCCAGATCTTCAATAAGGACGAGACGGTGGTGTACGCCACGGTCCTGGCAATCCCAAACTATCGTCTCCGGGCCACCAGCAAAACAGTGCTGACCTTTAGAGAGACGCCGCCCGGCGAGCCAGACGTGCTGCGGGCATGGTTCTATCCGGGCAAAAACTTTGGCGAGGAGTTCGTATATCCGAAGGACCAGAGCGCTCGAACTGGCCAAAGTGACCAACTCGCCGGTTCTCTACATAGCAGCCGAGATCCCGGTCGAGGTCGAGGCGCCCATCACCTCTCCTGAGGAGCCCGTGGTGGTGCAACTGAAGCAAGCGCCGGTGCTGGCAGTGAAACCCACTGGCGAAGACGTTGAAGTCGCTCAAGTAGTGACCCCGCCGCCCGCCGAAGTGCTGGTAGCGAAGAATGACGCTCAGCTTCCGAAAACCGCAAGTCCGATGCCACTGATCGGGCTGCTGGGATTGCTCGCCTTAGGCTCGGCTTTCACCCTTAAATTCGCCCGTACGCGCGCACAGTAAGAGACCAATCGGGTTTGCTCCCCGGCGTGCCAAATCATAACGGGCCGGGGCGTGCTGAGAGAATGCGATTGCAAAGGATATCGGCATAACATGCGACCAAGAATTACCCCGATATTGGAGGTGCGAATGCGTAGCGCTCATTTGGCCGGGGAGGACTGCTATAAGACCAAGGCGCGGGGCATGGCAGTGCTCACCACACCGTTGCTGAACAAGGGCACGGCTTTCACCCTGGAGGAGCGGGAAGATCTAGGGTTGACCGGTCTGCTGCCGCCGGTGATCAGCACCTTAATGGAGCAGGTGAAGGCAGCCTATGCTCAGTACCAGCGCCTTCCCGATGCGCTCAATAAGAACATCTACCTAACCGCTCTGCATGACCGAAATGAGGTGCTGTTCTACCGTCTGTTGTCGGGGCACCTGCGCGAGATGATCCCCATCGTCAACGATCTGACCGTAGGCATGGCCATGCAGCAGTATCACCACGAGTGCCGCCGGCCGCGTGGCATTTACCTCTCCATCGACCATCTGGATGGCATCGAAGCGGCTTTTGCGAACCTTGGCGCGGGACCCGAAGACATCGACCTGATCCTGGCCACCGACGCCGAGCAGATTCTGGGACTGGGCGATTGGGGCGTAGGCGGCATCGAAATCTCGATCGGCAAGCTGGCGATTTATACCGCGGCCGGCGGCATCGATCCCACGCGCGTGGTTCCGGTGATGCTGGACGTCGGCACCAATCGGGAAAGCCTGCTCAAAGATCCGATGTACGTCGGGAACCGGCATGCGCGCGTCCGTGGCGAGCGCTACGACGCTTTCATCGATGCCTACGTAGAGACCGCGACCAGGCTGTTCCCGAACGCGTTGCTGCAATGGGAGGACTTTGCTCCCGGTAACGGACGCCGTGTTTTGGAAAAATATCGCAATCGGATGAGCACCTTCAACGATGACATGCAGGGCACGGGCGCAATCACGCTGGCGGCGGCAGTGTCGGCAGTGCGCGTTTGCGGATCGCCGATGCGAAATCAACGCGTGGTGATCCTCGGCGCCGGGACGGCTGGACTGGGAATTGCCGATCAGATCCGCGACGCGATGGTCCGCGAAGGCCTGTCCCGGGAGCAGGCGTCCGCGCGCTTCTGGCTAGTGGACGCCGATGGCTTGCTGGTCGACGACATGGGCGACCGTATCCACGACTATCAGGCGCCCTATGCGCGTCCGGCCGCCGAAGTGAAGCGTTGGAAGCGCAACGGCCCCCAGGACACCATCGACCTGGCCGAAGTAGTGCGTCAGGTGCGGCCTAGCATGCTGATCGGCACTTCAACGGCGGCGGGCGCATTTACGGAAGCCATTGTGCGGGAAATGGCCAAGCATTGCGAGAGGCCCATCGTCTTTCCGCTTTCCAATCCGGCGCCCATGGCGGAAGCCACGCCGGTCGATCTGATTGCCTGGACGGAGGGCCGGGCTCTGATCGCCACCGGTAGCCCGTTCCAACCTGTGACTTACCGGGGCGTGACGTACGTTATCGGCCAGGTGAACAACGCGATGTTGTACCCCGGCCTTTGTCTGGGCGCCATCGTCTCGCGTGCTCGCCGCATCAGCGACAACATGTTTGCCGCCGCGGCCAACGCGGTATCCAGCCTGGTTGCCGTGCGCCTGCCCGGTGCGTCGTTGCTGCCGCATGTGGATGATTTGCGGATCGTGTCCTTGACAGTTGCCGTCGCGGTGGCCGAGGCTGCCGTGGAAGATGGCCTGGCGCGCGTGAAATTCTCGGACATCGTGCAGCAAGTGGGAGACGCCATGTGGGAGCCCGAATACCGTCAGATTCAGGCCGTCTGAATGAGAATTCGCATCAGTCGAAAACTGGTAAACGGCACACTTCGGTTCGCCCAGTGCCTCTTGTTCGCCGGCGCTGCAGTGTTGCTCGGGTACTACAGTCTTGTCGCCGCCGACACCTGGATTTTCCAGCAGCGGGAAGGCCACAATCTGCAGCGTTTGCTGAAGACGACTTCAGCGGCGGGTCCCCCTGCCGCGATCCCGCGCGGACTCCTTGGCCGAATGGAAATCCCGCGTCTCGGACTCTCCGCGATATTGATCGAAGGAGACGATGCAAAGACGCTCCGGCGTGCTGTCGGCCATATTCCCGGAACGTCGCTGCCCGGACAACCGGGCAACGTCGCTTTCAGCGGACACCGCGACACGTTCTTCCGTCCGCTCCGGAATATCCGGGAGAACGACATCATTGCAGTCACCACGCTCGGTGGCGAGTTCACATATCGCGTGGTGTCCACGCGAATCGTGGCTCCGGATGACATGGCAGTATTAGACACGAGCGAAGGCGAGGTCCTGACTCTCGTCACCTGTTATCCCTTTTACTTCGTCGGTGCGGCGCCCGAGAGATTTATTGTCCGCGCCGAAAGAATACATTCATCAGCACAAACAGGGCCGGGAGGCCTGAACCTATGAAAATTCGTCCGTTGTATGACCGCGTTGTAATCAAGCGAGTCGAAGAAAAGGGAGACGCCTTGCGTGGCGGCCTATATATTCCCGATTCCGCGAAAGAAAAGCCCCAGGAGGGCGAGGTGCTGGCCGTTGGAAAGGGTAAACGCCTGGAAGATGGCACGGTAGTGGCGTTGGACGTCCAGGTGGGCGACCGCATATTGTTTGGAAAGTATTCGGGCAGCGAGATCACCATCGAAGGCACCGAATGCATGATCATGCGCGAGGATGAAATCCTCGGCATTTTGGGCCAGCAGCCTACAGCTGCGGCGAAATTGAACTCCCAGCCGGTGGCTGCCAAGAAAGCGAGCTAATCAAATGGCAAAACAAATTATTTACGCGGATCATTCGCGGCAGGCCATCCTGCGCGGTGTGAATCAACTGGCTGACGCGGTGAAGGTCACCCTGGGACCCAAGGGCCGCAACGTTGTACTGGAGAAAAAATTTGGCGGACCCACCATCACTAAAGACGGAGTGACGGTTGCCAAGGAGATTGAGCTCGCCGACCCGCTCGAAAACATGGGAGCGCAAATGGTGCGCGAGGTGGCTTCGAAAACCTCCGACGTCGCAGGCGACGGCACCACCACCGCCACGGTGCTGGCACAAATCATTTATCGAGAGGGTGTCAAGGCCGTGACCTCTGGTGTGAACCCGATGGCCATGAAGCGCGGCATCGACAAAGCGGTGAAAATCGCCGTGGAAGCGGTTCAGAAGTTGTCCAAGCCGGTATCCGGCGACATGATCGCTCAGGTGGGAAGCATTTCAGCCAACAGCGACGAAACCATCGGAAACATCATTGCCGAGGCGATGAAGAAAGTGGGCAAAGACGGCGTCATCACGGTGGAAGAGGCCAAGACCATGGTGACGGAGCTGGTCACTGTGGAGGGCATGCAGTTCGACCGAGGCTATCTTTCTCCGTATTTCGTCACTGATCCCGAACGGATGGAAGTGGTGCTGGAAGATCCCTATATTCTGATTCACGAGAAAAAGATCTCCAGCATGAAGGACATCCTTCCGTTGCTCGAGCAGATCGCGCGCTCGGGCCATCCGCTGTTGATTGTGGCGGAAGACGTGGAAGGGGAAGCGCTGGCGACTTTGGTTGTCAACAAGCTGCGCGGAACTCTGGCCGTTTGCGCCGTCAAAGCACCAGGCTTCGGAGATCGCCGCAAATCTTTACTCGAAGATATCGCCATCCTTACCGCGGGCAAATCCCTGGTCGAAGAGACTGGGGTAAAGCTCGAAAGCGTGAAGCTCGAGGATCTGGGCCGAGCCAAGCGCATAACCATTGACAAGGAAATCACCACGATCATCGATGGCGCCGGCGATTCAAAAGCGATTCAAGGCCGCATCAAGCAGCTGCGCTCGCAAATCGAGGAGACCACCTCCGATTACGACAAGGAGAAATTGCAGGAGCGTCTGGCGAAGCTGGCCGGCGGGGTCGCCATTATTAAAGTGGGAGCGGCCACTGAGACCGAAATGAAGGAGAAAAAGGCTCGCGTGGAAGACGCGATGCACGCTACACGCGCCGCGGTGGATGAAGGCATTGTAGCGGGCGGCGGCGTGGCGCTCCTGCGCGCGGCTAGAGCGCTGGCGGATCACAAGCTCGAAGGCGACGAGCAAATTGGTCTGAACATTATCGCTCGCGCTTGTGAAGAGCCGTTACGCCAGATCGTTCTCAATTCGGGCCTCGAAGGCGCGGTTGTTGTCGAAAAGGTTCGCGAGAACACAGACCCGAACTTCGGCTATAACGCCGCGACAGGCAAGTACGAGGACCTGATCGCCGCTGGCGTGATCGATCCTACCAAGGTGACCCGCACCGCTCTCCAGAACGCGGCGTCCATCGCGTCGCTCATGCTGACCACGGAAGCCATGATCAGCGAGATCCCAGAACGAAATTCGGGCCAGCCAATGAACCCGATGGGACACGGTGGACAGGGGATGGACTACTAAGCCAACTCGGCCGCAAACAATCTTGGGGCTGGAATTCGAGCCAGCCCTTCGATTCTATTAATGCGCCTCGGTGAGCGCCTTCAGATATCGATAGTAGAATTCCACACCGTCATAGAAAGAACTGATGCGCACCCGCTCATCTTTGCCGTGCGCCCGAACGTCGTCCTGATCCAGCGCGACTCCCGAAATCCCATAGCTCGGTATACCAGCCGCGATGGTGTAAACGCTGTCCGAGGCCCCGGTCTCCATCTCAGGAATCACCGGCGCGCTAGGCCACATCCCGTCGGCCACGCGCTGCAGTGGTTGCATTACCTCAGCCGGCGGCAAGACGGCCGCGAAAGCCTTAGATTCGGGAGCGCGATCGAAAACGGAGCCGGCGTTGTCTATATATTTCACGACAATTTTCGGGTCGGCGAAGCGACGGATCAATTCCTGTCGCACTTCCTCGCTGGTATGGCCGGGTATGATGCGGCAATTCACGATGGCTTGCGCTTCTTGCGGCAGCGCGTTGTTCGCATGACCGGCGTTCAGGCGTGTGGCCACGCAAGTGGTACGCAAGAGCGAGTTGAATCGCGGGTCCATGGCAAGCCGTGCAACCGCCTTGGGGTCCGGCGGAGTCCGCAGTATCGCTTTCATATCGGCCGCCACCTGGCCCGATTCGAGCGTGGCGCGCCGCTCAAAATACGTCCGCGTGATCGGATTCATCTCAATCGGAAATGGTGCGCGCTCCAGGCGCGAGAGTGCGTCCGCGATATGGTAAATGGCATTGTCCGGGACCGGCAGCGAACTGTGGCCGCCGGGGTTGGTGGCCTTCAGCTCGAAATCGGCGTACAGCTTCTCATTCGCCTCCACATCCACATTCAACGGCTTGCCCTTCACCGTGGTGACGCCGCCCGCATCGGGATTGAGAGCAAAAGCGGCTTCCACCAGATCGCGGTGATTCTTCAGCAGCCAGTCCACCCCGTTTGATTTGCCGCCCTCTTCATCGGCGGTCAGCGCTAGGATAATATCGCGATCCGGCTGGTAGCCCTCGCGTTTCAAGCGAATGAAATCGGTGACCAGAATAGCGTCGCTGACTTTCATATCCTGAGTTCCGCGGCCGTAGAAATAGCCGTCCTTTTCGACAAACTGGAATGGATCGGTGGTCCAATCCTCGCGACGGGCTTCCACCACATCCAGATGAGCGATGATGAGGATCGGCTTTAACCCACCGGAGCCGGTTCCGCGATAGCGAGCCACCATGTTGCCTTTGCGAGCATTCGGACCCAGAACCTTGACGTCATTGGCAGAAAACCCGGCATCGAGCAGGCGCTTGGCCATGGCGTCGGCGGCGACAGTGGTGCTGCCAACCGAATCGGTGGTGTTGATCTCGATGAGCTGCTGAAAGATGTCGCGCGCCAGCTTGCGGGTTGATTCATCGAGTGGCGCGGCTACCAGTGAACCGATGAGCAGAAAGATTACAGTTGCGGCACGCAAGTTCATGCCCGATTCTACCAGCACCTTAAGTCAATTCGAGGGTTTGAATCACTGGCTCACTGCCATCGAAGCGCACGGTCTCCACCGCCGGATGACGCCGCCACGACCACACCAGTGCCCAGAGAGTGACGGCGAAGAATAGCAGCGCAACCGGCCAATGGCGTTCCATCGCAACCTCCAGATCAGCCATGTGAAAGGCGTAGCCGGTGAGGCCGTACACGTACAAAACAACCAGAAGCGCCAGGCTCTTTCTTCCGGGAAAGTAAGAGCACGTAAACGGTACTTTGTCGAAATTCCAAAAGATCGCCTCAATAATCAACGCCGCGGCGATCAACTGCACGAACGAGTGTTCCAGAATGGTTGGCCAGGTCCATTCCGCGACTTCGATCGGCAGCACCAGGATCAAAGCCGGAATCAGCCCAATCGCGAGCACCAGCTTACGCGTGGCGCTCCGGGAGACTTCGGTCCACTTGGATTCGGTAATCCGAAAAAGCCAATTCGCGGAGAGCTCGGAGGGGAACTGGAAGGCCGCGCGAAACGCAGTGATGAAAAAGAACCCGAGCACGAACGGTACTGCTCGCGCGCCGCCCGGCGACAGGATGATCTTGCCGTCGCGGACCCCTACGGCCAAGATCGCAGATACGGACAGCCCGGCGCTCAGGTACGCCGCGAGGAAAAATTGGTGCTTCGGGCTGCGTGCCAGCGTTTTACCGATGAATCCAATGAGAGTGCCTTCCCGCGGCGTCCGAACCAGCCAATGCGGCGTGGTCCACGTGTGAGGGCGATGCGGCGCGTCCTCCGTCTCTAGTGTCCTGCGGAAGTGTCGACGGAAGCCTAGCGCCCACGTGACTACCACGATGACGAACATCAGTGCGGTCATTTCGAATGCTTGCTTCCCGAGGGACACCAGGAGCTGATTCGGGCCGCCGAGAAACAGCTCGTAGATGCCGCTGAACCAGGCGGGCGGAAAAAGATACAGCCAGAGCTGCCGCTTCTCCATCCCGGGCTTCAAGAGTCCCGCGTAGACGGGAAAGCTGAGCAAAACGAGCACCGTCAGGCTCAAGCCGGCCATTTGAATCCACGGTGAAATTCGCCGGAAGAACTTCGTGGAAGTTACGTTCATCAGAATGCCTTGGAAGGCCGCGACAGACAGAAACGCGAATACGAATGCGCCGCCGGTGGCGACGATCTGCGCGGCAGCCAGCCTGAGCCCTGTGCCGCGTAGTTTTGGAGCCATGACCGCCGCGAGCGACACCAGGAAATCGGGAGCCAGATTGACGGGAACGGCGATGAGCAGCAGAAAAAGCATCAAGGCCGCGAATTTCGCCGCGATCAGTTCAGGAAGGCGAATCGGGAAAGGAGTCAGGACCAGGAAATCGCGGCGGTCCGGAAACAGCATGTCCCAGTGAAAAACGGCCGCGAAAGCCGCCACGGCGAACGCGTAGGTGGGGAAAAACATCCGCAGCACGCGCAGCTCCCAAACCGTCTCAGGCGTCGGCGGGTCAAGGGACAGCGCTAAGAATGTCGGCATTCCAAAATAGCCCACAAACACGCCAATAGCCGCAAGGAGTCCGAGCACCTGATTGACGTTCGTTTCGAACCCGCCGCCGGGCGAGGCGCTGTCGTTCTCGAAGAAGCGATTTCGAAAAATCCTGAGCAGGAGCGGGAACGGGCGCTGAGTAGCCATACCTGCGCCTTAGTGCGTCATTGCCGAAGTGATGGCGGAAGTGATCGCCCGGGCTCTCGACGCCAGATCGTCCTGGTGCACAAGCTGCATGAACACCCCCTCCAGGTTCGGCCGTTGCAGTGATATCCGCAGGCGCTCCACGGAGTCGTCGGCTACGATGCGGCCTTGGTCGATGACCACGATGTGGTCGCAGATCTTTTCGACCAACTCCAGCACGTGCGATATGTAAAGCACCACTTTGCCGCGGGCCGCCAGCTCGCGCAGAAGATGGCGGAACAACAGACTATTCGTGATGTCGAGCCCGGATTGCGCTTCGTCGAAAATCAGAACGTCGGGATCGTGCAACAGCGCGGCCGCGATCAATACGCGCTGTTTCATTCCCTTGGAGTAGTTCCCGATCGCGAGCCAGCGAGCTTCCTGAAGGTAGAGAAGATCCAAAAGCTGATTGGCGCGTTTCGTGACCAGGTCGGATGGAAGCCCGCGCAGGCCACCGGCTAACTGCAGGTATTCGAGGCCCGTAAGGTAACCGTACAGGTTGGGTTCTTCAGGTACATAACCCAGGCGCTGACGAAAGGCGATGGGGTCGTGAAAGATGTCCAGCCCTTGATAGAAAATGTGACCCGAAGTCGCGTGCAGCAGGCCGGTCAGAATCTTTACCGTGGTCGACTTGCCGGAGCCGTTCGGACCCAGATAGCCCGTGATCTCGCCGGGGCGCACCGCGAAACTCACGTCATCGACAACCGGCGCTCCGCGAAACTGCTTCGTGAGGTTGCGAATTTCGAGCACCCTTCAATCCAGACGCAGGACGTTGATCGAGCAGCGGGAGTAAAAACAGGTGACAACAAAGGCCACGCATGCATCGAGCGAGCTCGCCGACAGCGCGGCCATCCACATGGAGACGATTTCAGCGCCGCTCAGGTGCGGAAGTTGGTGAATGCCAACCAATACGAATGCGCTCTCGGTGAGTGCGGTCCCGAGAAACGCCAAGGCAGGCGAAAGAAAGAACGGGTTCGATACCTGGCCCGGCAATGCCACGGTCACGAGCTCCAAAAGCGCGCACCGCCAAACGCGGAGCAATCCGCTCTCTTCGAGATCCGCGGCAAAGGCCAAAACTATTTCGCTGCCAAATTCGCGGCGCAGATCCTGGGGATAAAGGAAGAGCAGTTTCCGATAGATCCAAGTGCTGAATTGGAGCAATCCCTTCATGAACCCTCCGCCGGCCTCAGCCGCAGGCCTTTCGACTTCTTTACAAGGGCTTCCATCCGCGCGATCTCGGAATTGAGCGCCGCTTTTCCTCGACTGGTCAGGCGATAGTACCTGCGCCGGGTGTCGCCGCCTTCCGGACCCGGCACCTCTCGAATTCGACCCGATTCCAGCAGTCGCTGGATGGTGGTGTACAGCGTAGCGGGCCCGATCTGAACGCCGTTATCGGAGAGCCTTCGCGCTTCCTGCATAATTGCGTAGCCGTGCTTGTCGCCACTCGCCAGCGCGAAGAGGATAAGAAACGCGGCCGGGGCTAACTGCTCCATAGTCAGTTATGGATATATCATAGGATGATATAGATAGTCAATACCATCGCTTCAGGCCTTTTTTTCCAATGTCCTTGCGATAGTGCATTCCGTCAAAGTGGATGTTCCGCACTTGCCCGTAAGTTTTGCTGATCGCCAGATCGAGCGTCGAGCCACTTGCGGTGACACCCAAGACGCGGCCGCCTGAGGTCACCAAAGCATCCCTGTCAGATTTCGTTCCGGCATGAAACACGGTGGCTTCATTGATCTGATCCAGCCCAGTGATAGCATCTCCCGTCCGCACTGATCCTGGATATCCATTGGGATACCCATTGGGATACCCCTGGGCTGCCACCACCACGCAGACCGACGGATCGGCCTTCCACTCCAAAGGTGTTTCATCCAAAGCGCCATGGGCCGCGGCGAACAAGGATTCCGCAAAATCGGACTCCATACGGTGCATCAGCACCTGGGTCTCGGGATCGCCCAAGCGGGCGTTGAATTCCACCACTTTCGGTCCCTGCGCGGTCATCATCAGGCCGGCATAGAGAAATCCGGTGAACGGCATGCCTTCCGAGCGCATTTGCCCGATCGCAGGCCGTATGATTTGGGCCATGACTAATTCCTGTTTAAAAGCGTCGAGAATGCGCCCGTCGCAGTATGCGCCCATGCCTCCGGTGTTCGGACCCTGGTCGTCATCTTCGACCGTTTTGTGATCCTGCGTCGGATCGAGAGCCAGCACGTTGACGCCGTCGGTCAACACAATGAAGCTCACTTCTTCTCCAACCAGGAATTCTTCGATGACGAGCGCCGGTCCCAGCAGATCGATTGCCTGGCGCGCCTCTTCGTGCGTGTTCGCGATGATCACGCCTTTCCCGGCTGCAAGGCCATCCGCCTTGATCACCACCGGAAGATCGAACTCGAGCAGCGCATCCCGGGCTTCTTCCCGGCTGTTCACTGAGGCAAATCGCGCCGTCGGGATTCCAGCGCGCAGCATCAGCTCTTTTGCGAACGCTTTGCTCGATTCCAGGCGCGCGGCGGCAGCCGTCGGGCCCACGATTCGCCGCCCCTGCGCGCGAAACTGATCCACAATGCCAGCGGCCAGCGGGATTTCCGGGCCGACGACGGTCAGATCGGCATTGATGGATTCGGCAGCCGCAAGATAGTCCGTTGTCGCGAGACAAGTTGCCAGCCCCGCCATTCCCGGATTCCCCGGAGCTGCGTAGAGCGCTGAGGTCTTCGGGCTTTGCGCCAATTTCCAGCACAGCGCGTGCTCGCGGCCGCCTGCGCCCACCACCAGGATGTTCATTTGGATAATTCGAAAGCTAAGTATGCCACACTGAAAATGGAGATCGATGAAGTCCTCGCGATATGACGTCGTTGTGGTGGGCGCCGGCCATGCCGGGTGCGAAGCTGCGCGCGCATGCGCTCGCCTGGGACTGCGTACCGCCATGATCACGATGAACCTGGACCTGATCGCACAGATGTCGTGCAATCCGGCCATCGGCGGCATCGCGAAAGGGCACCTGGTGCGCGAGATTGACGCGCTGGGTGGCGTGATGGGCGAAGTTACCGACGCGGTGGGAATCCAGTTTCGACTGCTGAATACTAGCCGCGGGCCGGCTGTTTGGTCGCCCCGCGCGCAGTGTGACAAGAAGCAATATCGCATCAAGATGCGCGAGGCGTTGGAGCGTGAGCCGAATCTGCGCATCCTACAAGCTGAAGTTGCGCAGTTGGCGATTGACCCTGCTCGAGTGACCGGCGTTTTGCTGCGCGACGGTAGAACAATTTCGAGCGATTGTGTTGTGGTCACAACGGGAACGTTCTTGAATGGTCTGGCGCATGTCGGCGAAATGAAGTACAGTTGCGGCCGCAACGGCGAGGCTTCGTCGAATTTGCTCGGCGATCAGTTGAGAACGCTTGGCTTGGCATGGACGCGACTGAAGACCGGAACACCGCCGCGTCTGGATGGCCGCAGCATCGATTGGTCGCGCTTTGAAGCACAAAGTGGCGATGCGGAACCAACGCCGTTCTCCTTCCTTACAGAAAAGATCGAGCGCGACCAGATTAAATGTTATTTATCGTACACTTCAGCACAAACACTTCAGATCCTGAAAGATAGCATCGCTCGTTCACCGCTTTACAGCGGCCAGATCGAGGGCGTAGGGCCCCGGTATTGCCCCTCCATTGAAGACAAAGTAGTCAAGTTTCCAGAGAAGGAAAGGCATCAGATTTTCCTGGAGCCTGAGGGCTTAGATACCAACGAGGTTTACGTGAACGGCATGTCCACCAGCATGCCCATCGATGTGCAGGCGGCCATGATCGCGTCGATTCCAGGCTTGGAGGACGCCGAGATGATCCGCCCCGGATACGCCATCGAATACGACGCCATCGATCCGCGCGAGCTGAAGCATAGCCTCGAAGTGAAGGCGATCCAGGGTTTGTTCCTGGCCGGCCAGATCAACGGAACGTCGGGTTACGAAGAGGCTGGTTGCCAGGGTTTGATCGCAGGCATTAACGCGGCTCGCCAAATCGGCAAACAAGAGCCGGTCATCATCGGACGAACGCAAGGATATACCGGAATTCTGATCGATGATTTGATCAGCAAGGGTGCGGACGAACCCTATCGGATGTTCACTTCGCGCGCTGAATTCCGCCTGCACTTGCGGATCGACAATGCCGACGAGCGCCTGACTCCGATCGGACGCGAGGTCGGATTAGTCGGCGAGGAGCGCTGGACTCTCTACGAGCGCAAGCAAGCGCAGAAGGCTCGGTTAACGACTCATCTAGAAGCAAAGCGTCTCCTTCCTTGGCTTCGCCGACCCGAGGCAAAGCTTGCATCTTTGTCCGGCTCGATCAAGGAGTTCTTGGGCGAAGACCCTGTCCACGGCCTCTTGGCGACTGTCGAGACCGAAGTGAAGTATGCCGGCTACATCTCGCAGCAAGAACGGCAAATCAAGCGGCTGCAGGAATCGGAACAGCGGCGCATTCCCTCCGGATTCAACTTCTCTGGAATCCCGGGCCTCTCCACTGAAGCTAAGCAGAAGTTGGAGCGGGTCCGGCCGCAAACGTTAGGCCAGGCGGGGCGCATTCCTGGTATTACGCCAGCTGCCGTCGCAGTCCTTGACGTCTATCTGAGCCTCGGTGCCCACGCCTGACTGGTTTTCCCAACTCCTCCCCGATCTAAGCGCGCTAGAAATTAGCCAGCTCTATACTCACTACGAGCTCCTGATTCGTTGGAATCAGCGGATGAATCTGACCACAGTCAAACCCGGGCCTGAGATGGTGATCCGGCACTACTGCGAGTCGCTCTTTTTCGCCGCCCATATCCCTGGCACCGAACACAAGACTTCGGTGCTCGATATTGGTTCTGGTGCCGGTTTCCCGGGGATTCCTATCGCAGTCTTGAGACCCGGTTGGCAAGTCACACTGGTTGAGTCCAGCAAAAGAAAGGCTGTCTTCCTGCGAGAATCGAGTCGGCACCTTCCAAATGTGTCGGTCGTAGCTCAGCGGGCGGAGGACGTTACCGTATCGGCAGATTGGGCTGTGGCTAGAGCGGTCGATCCGCAGGAAGTCCTCCTGAATATTCCCCATCTAGCACCTAACATCGGCCTCATGATAGGGGAGGACGATTTTTCATTGATTCGGAACGATTCTCGACATCGCATGGGCTGAGCCAGTCCGCTTACCTTGGGGAGACCGAAAGCTCTGTGCTTACGGTGAGAGTGTTTCACGTGGAACATAGAGAGCTGGAGCGGTCAATCCGCAGGAAGTCCACCTGAATGCATTCCCCATCTGGCGCCTAACGTCGGCCTCATGACAGGGAAAGACGATTTCTCATTGATTCGGACCGATTCTCGTATTGCGGGGCCGAGCCATTCAGTTACCTTGGGGAGACCGAATTTACGATGTTTCACGTGGAACATAATGAGCTAGAGAGGTCGAATCCGCAGGAAGCCCTCCTGAATACTTCCCCATCTGGCGCCGATTCGGAGCCATTCTTGCATTGCGAGCGCTGAGCAGGTTCGGTTACTTCGGGGATACTGAAGGCTCTGTGTTTCGGTGTTTCACGTGGAACGTCATGAGCTAGAGCTTTCGATCCGCAGCAAGGCCTCCCAAATAATCCACATCTGGCGCCTAACATCGGCCTCGTGGTTGGGGGAAGACGATTTCTCATTGATTCGGAACAATTCTCACATCGCATGGTCCGAGCCAATTGGGATACCTTGCGGAGACCGAAGGTTCTCTGTTCACAGTGAGAGTGTTTCACGTGGAACATAGTCCTCAGGAGGCCATGCTGACCACTCCCATTGGCCCTAAACGCCGACCTCATGATGGGGAAGACGATTTCTCACTGATTCGGAACAATTCTCGCATTGCATGGGCCGAGCCAATTCGGTTACCTTGCGGAGACCGAAGGTTCTCTGTTCACAGTGAGAGTGTTTCACGTGGAACATAGTCCTCAGGGGGCCATGCTGACCACTCCCATTGGCCCTAAACGCCGACCTCATGATGGGGAAGACGATTTCTCACTGATTCGGAACAATTCTCGCATTGCATGGGCCGAGCCAATTCGGTTACCTTGGGGAGACCGAAGGCTCTGTTTTCATGGTGAGAGCGTTTCACGTGGAACATAGAGAGCTTCGTTCCACGTGGGACCTTGGCAAAAGTAATAGCAATTGCGAACCAAAAGGGTGGCGTAGGCAAAACTACTACAGCCATTAACCTGGCAGCTTCACTAGCTGCCAACGACCTTCGCGTCCTCTTGATCGACTCTGATCCGCAGGGAAACGCCACCACCGGTCTTGGAATCGCAAAGCGGGAAGATCGTCCGACGCTTTACCAAGTTCTTTTGGGAGAGACGGATGCCCTCACTGCGATTGCTCACACTGAGTTCGAAGGTCTCGACATCCTGGCATCAGACAGAAATCTGGTCGCGGCGAATTTGGACTTGGTCGAGCTGGAAGACCGGGAGTTCAGACTTCGTGAGAGGCTGGAAGCGGTTCGAGCACAATATGATTTCATCCTGATCGATTGCCCTCCTGCACTCGACCTGCTGACGTTGAACGCAATGGTGGCCGCCGATTCCATCTTGATCCCGATCCAATGCGAGTTTTTCGCCCTGGAGGGGATCTCACAACTGATGGATACGATAGAGCGCGTGCGTGGATCTTTCGGCAGTGCACTCAGGATTGAGGGCGTCCTGCTTACCATGTACGACGACCGCACCAATTTGACGCGTCAAGTGGAGCTCGATTTGCGCGGATTTTTTGAAAACGCCGTCTTTCAAACCGTCATTCCGCGCAGCATCCGCCTTGCCGAAGCCCCCAGTTTCGGAAAGCCGATCATCGCGTATGACGTGCGCTCGCGGGGCGCTGAGAGTTATATTCAGTTGGCAAAGGAGGTCCTGGCTCGTGGACATAGCGCCGGACAAGCAACGCAAAGCATTGGGTAGGGGTCTTTCTGCTCTTCTCCCTCAAAGACCGGCTGCTACTGCCGTTCCAGTGGCCCCCGAATCTAAGACAACGGGACCACAAATTGCCTCAATACCGATCGCCGAAATCCAGCCGAATCCGTTGCAACCGCGCTCCGTCTTCGATGCTACCCGCCTGGAAGAACTATCTAACTCCATAGAGACACATGGGATAATTCAGCCACTCCTGGTCCGCCGCAAAGGCCCCGCGTATGAATTGATTGCAGGCGAGCGGCGCCTTCGCGCAGCCAAATTGGCGGGCCTGGTGGAGGTCCCGGCGATCATTCAAGACTATGCGGACGAACGCATCCTCGAGATTGCACTCATCGAGAACATTCAACGCGAAGATCTCAATCCCATGGAAACGGCACAGGCGCTCGAGCGGCTGCACACAGAAATGAATCTCAGCCATGAGGAGATCGCAGTGCGGACCGGGAAGGATCGCACCACCATCACGAACATGATTCGCCTTCTGCGGTTGCCTCGTGACGTACAACTCCTGGTAGCGGAGCGTCGCCTCTCGATGGGGCATGCGCGGGCAATCCTAGGGCTGGTGACTCCCGAATTGCAGACTCAGGTTGCAGAAAAAGCGGCGGCGCAAGGCTTCTCGGTTCGGCAAGTGGAGCGGTTGGTCAAGAAGGTGAATGAGCCGAGGGTGCCATCTGAGGATCCGCTTCAGGATCCGAACATCAAGGCGGCCGTCGGCGATCTAGAGGCGGCGCTCGGAACACGCGTCAGAATCGTTGAGAAATCGGACCAACGGGGCCGAATCGAGATCGAGTATTATTCTCAGGAAGAATTGCAAAGGATCTACGAGTCGATCTTGTCTTCGGGATCGGGCAGTGCGTCAGCCATGGGATCAAAGACGTGATTGGTGCCGGCGGCAGGACTCGAACCTGCGACCTGCGGATTATGAGACCGCCGCTCTAACCACCTGAGCTACACCGGCAATGGACATTTCAAGGGTAGGCGGAGGCGTGATAGCCTGTCAACCAGCATAGGCTAAGTTATTAAAATGCTTGACAAAACAGCCACATTAGTGATACTTAATAATTGGAGGCTGGAGGACGCGAGAGCCAGCCGTTCAGTGAGTCTAGGAGGTTGATTATCGACTGCGATTACCTAGCAGGGCGGCTACCGGCTTCCTCGACGTGCTTCGCCTAGGCGAAAACGCAGGGTGAGAGAATTTGCCTCACCAATTTGCGGCGAATCCACCGCATCACCGGCGTCTAGGACAGCAAGCGGGGGTTGGCGGTCGCCCTGAAAAATGCAGGCTGAACTTGTCCCCCATTTGACACCTCCTTTTTACCTCCAGTAGATTCGATTTAGTGCCCCAGCCGATCGTAGAGTTCCGTGGTGTCTCCAAGAACTATCCGATCTATTCGTCCCCAAGCGCCCGTCTCAAAGAATTACTCAGTCTCAATCGTCTCTCATTCCATCACGACTTCTCTGCGCTCGCTGACGTCAGCTTTGAGATTCAGCGCGGCGAAACCTTCTGCATCGTCGGTGAGAACGGTTCTGGAAAAAGCACGTTGTTGCAGATTGTCGCGGGAATACTTCATCCGACGTGCGGCGACGTTGTCGTTAACGGCCGCGTGGCAGCGCTGCTCGAACTCGGCACTGGATTCAATCCGGAATTTACGGGACGCCAAAATGTGTACATGAATGCCGCCATTCTCGGCCTCTCGCACCAGGAGATTGATGCGAAGTTCTCGCGCATTGAAGATTTCGCCGAGATTGGCGAGTTCATCGATCAGCCCGTGAAAACCTACTCGAGTGGCATGGGCGTGCGCCTGGCCTTTTCCGTCGCCATTCATGTCGAGCCCGAAATCCTGCTCGTGGATGAAGCGCTCTCGGTGGGCGATATCTACTTCCGGCAACGCTGCATGCGAAAAGTACATGAGATGCGCGACGCTGGGGTGACTATACTATTCGTGTCCCACGCCATCGCCGAAGTGAAGGCGCTTGGAGATCGCACGATGTGGCTGGATGCGGGCCGAATTAAGGATATAGGAAACACCGATGCAGTGGTGACGCGGTACATGGCAGCCATGGTCGAAAAAGACAACGCGTACCTGGCCGGCACACATCTCAAAGCGCCAGACACTCCCCACGAAACGGTGAGGGCGCCGGAGATTGTCGACACCATCCCCAATATTGACCACCGTTTTGGTAATGGGCGAGCGGAAGTAATCGGCATCGCCATTCTCGACGCTGCGGGACAACCGGTCTTGGTTATGGAACCGTCCTCGACCATCGTGGTTCGCATCAGCGTTCGCGCAATCGAGGATGTTACGCTGCCAATCGTAGGATTCATGATGCGCAACCACATTGGGCTCGACTTCGCCGGCACCAACACGGCGCGCGAAGCCTGCGACCTGCCAGCCATGACTGCGGGAGACATTTACACGGTCGACTTTCACGTGCAACTCCCCGAGCTTTACCCTTCAGCCTTTTCCTTCTCACCCGCAATCGCAGATGGGACCCTGCATTCCTATCAGACCTGCGATTGGGTGGACAACGCCATCGTGCTGCAAATGGGACCGGCCGACGGCGAGGTCTACGGACACATTCATCTGGCGTGCCGCGTGGAACTGAATCGTTGTCTCGTCACTCGTCAGCCAATCCTCGCCCACGCGGAGCCCGCCGTTGGTTGAATTCACCGGAGAGCGGGTAATTCCGGGCCAAGTGAATGAGGACCTTTGGAGCGAGCATGTCGCCCGCTACGCCTTCGCTCGCCGCTATGTTCAGGGCAAGCGCGTGTTGGATGCCGGTTGCGGAACGGGTTATGGATCGGCCGAGCTCGCGCAGTCTGCCGCCGAAGTGACGGGCGTGGACATCGCAGCGGACGCCATCGAGTACGCCAGCGCGAATTATCCTATCGCCGGGCTGCGGTTTCTGGAGTCAACCTGCACGGCAGTTCCCTTCCCACCGGAATCCTTCGACGTTCTCGTAGCGTTCGAAGTGATCGAGCATCTTACCGACTATCGCGTGTTTCTCGACGAGTGCGCGCGCCTGCTCACGAAAGACGGCCTCCTCATCGTTTCATCGCCTAACAAACGCTACTACGCAGAGACCCGGTCCACCACGGGACCCAATCCGTTTCATGAGCACGAATTTGAAGCCGGGGAATTCGTTCGGGAGCTGGAACGCGTGTTCCCAAATGTTCGGTTGCTCCTGCAGAATCGAGTGGAATCGTTCGCCTTTCATCCGGCCGCTAGCTTCTGGCCGGCTGAAGCCCGCATCGACGGAGGCGGCGGCGGCGCCGAAGACGCGCATTTTTTTATCGCGCTCTGTTCTCGCGCTCCTTTGCCTGAGGCAAGATCCTTCGTTTATGTTCCCCGGGCGGCCAACATGCTGCGCGAGCGTGAACTCCATGTGGAGGCGCTGGAGCGGCAGCTGGCCGAAATTAAAGCCGACCGCCAGACTCTGCTCGAACTATTCCACAGGCAGACGCGCGAACTCGAAGAGCGCAGCGAATGGGCGCAGCGGCTGGATTCGGATCTGAAAACCGCGGGACAACGCATCGCCGCGTTGCAAGCCGAAGCTGCGGAGCTGGCGGCGGGATATCAGGCTCAACTCACGCGAATGGAGCAAGAAGACCAAGTCAAGACCGAATGGGCACGCAAAACTTCCCAGGAACTCGAAGCCAAGTGCCGCGAACTGGGCCATTGCGTCAGCCTGCTCGATGCGGCCGAAGGCACCGTGGTTGAGCGGACAGTCTGGGCGCAGACCGCTGAAGCGGCTCGCGCACAACTGGCGGCACAGATGGAAATGATCCGCCAATCGCGTTGGGTGAAGGTGGGCCGCACTGTGGGGCTCGGGCCTGACCTTTGAAGACTTTCTTCATCATCCTCTGGCGGTTCGTTAAAGCTCTTCCGGTGGTTATTCTGTTCCCATTCCTGCTCGCCATCACGATGGCTGGGCTGGCGTTAGCCGATCTTGCCGCGGCGTTCCGCAAAAGAGCGCTTCCGCCGAACCAGCGCCCGAGGAATATATCCGCCAGTGTCGTCATACCGAACTGGAACGGCCGCGACCTGCTCGCCAAGTACATTCCGTCGGTGATCGAAGCTCTAGCGGGCAATACCGACAACGAAATTATTGTTGTGGATAACGGGTCCCAAGACGGCAGCGCGGACTTTCTGCAGGAGCACTTCCCTTCCGTGCGTGTGCTGGCGCTCGAACGTAATCTCGGTTTCGGGGGCGGATCGAATGCCGGCTTTCGCGCGGCCAAGAACGACATCGTGGTCCTGCTCAATAGCGATATGCGGGTGGAGCCAGACTTCCTGGCGCCGCTGCTCGACGCCTTCACCGATGAGAGCGTATTCGCGGTCGCGTGCCAAATCTTCTTCAGCGATCCGAATAAACTGCGCGAGGAGACCGGCCTGACCCAATCCTGGTGGGAGAACGGATCCATCCGAGTGCGGCATCGCGACGATCCCGTAATCCAAGTTCCCTACCCCTGCGCTTACGGCGGCGGCGGATCTTGCGCCTTCGATCGCCGAAAGTTCCTGGAGTTGGGCGGATTCGACGAGCTGCTTGCACCGTTCTACATGGAAGACACCGACGTCGGATACCTCGCCTGGAAGCGCGGATGGAAGGTGCTGTATCAGCCGCAGCAGCGTGGTGTTTCACGAACACCGCGGGACCATCGGGAAGAAGTTTTCAAAAGAGCAGATCGATCTGGTACTGAAAAAGAATTTTGCTCTCTTCTGTTGGAAGAACATTCACGAGTGGCCCCGGCTGGTGTCGCACTTCTTTTTCGCCTACTCGGGCGCCGTGGTCACGGTGCTCTTCGGAGAATCGCCGGAACGCGCCGATTTCGCTGGACTGTGGCGGGCCTTTCTGCAGTTGGCGGGAGCCATGCGGTCGCGAGCGCGGGCACGTGCGCTCGCTGTCATCGACGATACCGAGGCTTTTCGCCGGCCGCTCGGCGGTTACTTCCGCGATCGTTTCGCGGCGCTTTCAGCGGATGACCACCGGCTCAGTGTCTTATTCGTTTCGCCTTATCCAATTTGTCCACCAATCCATGGCGGCGGCGTTTTCATGTACCAAACCGCGCTTGAATTGACGCGCCTGTGCGAACTGCACTTACTCATCCTGCTGGATCACCCCGGGCAGCGCGAGCCTCACCAGGAACTGGAACGGCAGGTATCGTCGGTTGAGTATTTGATGCGAATGGAGGGTACTGAGAAGCAGTTCGGTTCTATCCTGCCGCATGCGGTGCGTGAAATTGCGAGTCAGGATTTTGAATGGCGCCTGCATCGCGAGATGTACCTGCGCGAGATTGACGTGGTCCAGCTCGAGTACACAGCGCTCAGCCAGTATGGCGGCGACTATCGGCGCCTGGCATGCGTGCTGTTTGAGCACGACATCTACTTTCAATCCATCGCGCGAGGCTCGGCCAATCCTAGGGGAATGATCGAATCCACCAAAGCGGCTTACGAATACCTGCGCGCGCTGCGCTATGAGCTGCGCGTTTTGCCGCGATTCGATCGAGTACAGGTTTGTAGCGCCGAGAATGGAAACTACCTGCTCTCATTCCTTCCCGCTCTACGCGGCCGGCTCGACGACAATCGCGCGGGCATCGCGACGTCCCGCTACGATTTTCACGCCGATGGACGCGAGTCCGAAACCATGCTTTTTCTCGGCAGCTTCCGTCATCCTCCCAATCAGGAAGGGCTGAATTGGTTCACCAAGAACGTGCTGCCCGCGGTGCTGGAGCATAAACCACGGGCCAGGCTCGTGATCGTTGGCTCCCAACCCCCTCCGAGTCATTCGCTGCCGAATCTGCCGGACAACATCGAACTCCGAGGATTTGTGGAAGACGTCCGCGAACCTCTTGCCCGCTACGCTGTATTTGTTTGTCCGATCTTGAGCGGATCGGGAATGCGGGTGAAACTGCTGGAAGCATATGCGGCTGGAATTCCCGTGGTTTCGACGCCGCTGGGCGCCGAAGGATTAGCGGAAAAAGACGGCGAGATTTGCGCCTTAGCGCAAGACCCGGTGGACTTCGCGCGCAAAATTGTTGAGTTGTTCGATGAACCGGAAAAGGCGCGGAAGCTGGCCTGCCGGGCGAGAGAGCATGTGGTAGCGACGCGCGATATGCGAGTTCTGACGGAACGGCTGGCGGAAAGCTATCGCGAAGTGGTCAAAAAGAAGAGAGGCTAAGTAAGAAGAGAGGCTAAGTTATTCCGCGGGCTTCTTGTCCGTAAGATCGTCTTTTAGCTGCTTCACTACTTTGCCGGCGGTTTTGGTGAGCTCACCGGGCGTGGTGTTCTTGGGGCGCTCGTAAACGGACCAGAGCACGCTCCGGCTATTCCGATCCACTACGAAGATGTTTCCCTTACTGCGTCCGAACGAGCTGGAACGAATAGGGCCGCCCGAGAAATCCAGCCCGTCGAGTGGATCCTTCCTGGCGGGTTTTGCGTCGGAAGAGCCATCGCCGACATCGAGCGACGTGCCTGCGTCCGCAGGCTTGGTCGCTGCTGCTTCCGTTTTCGGCTTGGGCGGCGGGGGATACAGATCGTCCAGTTTCTTCTGGAATGCTTCCCCGACGTTATCGGTAACGATGGCGTCGGCTCTTTTCGGATCCGTAACCACCTCGAAGACGCCCTCCTTGGTGAGCTGATTCGCCAGGAACTGATCCATTCCGCTTCCCATGGCGAGGATATACACCCGCTTCACCTGATGGAGTTGAGGATTCACTGTGGCGAAGGCAGCAGCCGCAAGAACGGTGAGGGCGCAAAACAGCTTCATGAGAATATGGTATCTCAGCCCCAACGTGTACAAGTCGCTAAGGATCACAGTAATCACTCCCTGTCTGAATGAGGAGCAAGGTATCGAACAGGTATTGCGCCGGATGCCGGATTTCGTCGATCAAGTGATCGTGGTGGACAACGGGTCGACAGACCGGACGTCCGATGTTGCGCGCTCCTTCGGCGCCGAAGTGATCCGCGAACCCGTGCGCGGTTACGGAAGAAGCTACAAGCGCGGATTCGCATCCGCCACCGGGGATATTATCATCACCTTGGATGGCGACCACAGCTATCCGCCCGATGCGATTTCCTATCTTCTGGAGGCGCTGCTGCACCTGGACGTGGACTTTCTCAACGCTTCCCGTTTTCCGGTGCGCGATCCGAAAGCCATGAGCATGAAGCACCGGTTCGGCAACTGGGTGTTGTCACTCGCGATGTCGCTGCTGTATTTTCGCTGGGTGCGCGATTCGCAGTCCGGAATGTGGGTCTTCCGGCGCTCCATCCTGGAACACATGCACCTGGAATCGAATAGCATGGCATTTTCGGAAGAGATCAAGATTGAAGCATTGAAGGACCGCCGCATCCGATTCGCGGAGATTTCGATCATGTACACCTCGCGGCTGGGCGAGATTAAGCTGAACCCCTGGCGCGATGGCTTTTACAACCTCTATTTCCTGGTGAAGAAGCGCTTTTCTTGAATGCCGCGCGTTGCCATCGTCATACCTACCTGGAACAAGGCAGAATTGCTGGCGCAGGCGCTCCAGAGCTTGCGGACCCAGACCTATCCCATTGCTCGGGTTATCGTGGTTGACAACGGGAGCACTGACGACTCGGCCTCGGTGGCCACAAGTGCGGGTGCTCATGTGATTTCACTCGCCGTGAACGCCGGATTTGCGGCCGCTGTGAACCGCGGCCTTCAAGAGGCAGCTAGCGCCGAATGGATTGGCGTTCTCAACAACGATGTTAGCCTGGCGCCGGATTGGCTGGCGCGGATCATGGCGAAGCTCGAGCCCGGTAGTTCCTGGTTTGCGACGGGCAAGCTTCTGGACGCTGGGAAGCGCGACCAAATCGACGGCTGTTTCGACGCCGTGTGCCGCGGCGGCTGCGCCTGGAGGTGCGGCCACGGGCGCCTGGACTCGCCCCTGTGGAACCAACCCAGAAACATACAGTTAGCGCCGTTTACGGCGGCCGTCTTCCGATCGGCGTTGTTCGAACGAGTGGGACAGTTGGATGAATCGTTCGGGTCCTATCTGGAAGACGTCGATTTTGGCCTGCGCTGCGCCGCGGCGGGGCTTAGCGGGGTCTACGTCCCGGAGGCGGTCGGCTATCACCAGGGCAGTGCAACGCTCGGGCGATGGCACCCCGACACGGTGCGGAAGATCGCGCGCAATCAGTTACTCCTGGTGGCGAAACACTATCCGCCGAATTGGGTCTTACGCTATGGTTGGCCCGTTTTCATCGCTCAAACTTTATGGGGATTCGTTGCGCTCAGGCACGGGGCGCTTGTCAGTTATCTCGTGGGCAAGGGGCAAGGTCTGCGGCAGTTTCGCGAGGCCAGGGGAGAGCACCGCGCCCGTTTCCCCGGGACCGGCAATTTCCCTTCGATCCTGGAGCAAAGCGAGCAGCAGATCCGCGACATCCAGCAAGTGACTGGGTTCGATCTGTATTGGCGATTGTACTTCGCTCTCACATGAATCGCACGGGCGTAGTAATCGTGACGTACAACTCGGCAGGCATGATCGAGCGCTGTTTGCAATCGTGCGGGGACTTACCCGTGGTAGTGGTGGACAACGCGTCGATGGACGCCACGTGCGCCCTGGTTCGCCAACGCACGGCTGTGGCGTTGATCGCTAACCCCAGTAACTGGGGCTTCGCCCGCGCGGTGAATCAAGCGGTCGCGATGCTCAAGACGGAGCTGGTGCTGCTGCTCAATCCGGATGTCGAGTTAGAGACCGGTGTCGAGGAGCTGGAGGTCGCGTGCCTGGACAAGGGTACAGGGTTAGCAGCGGGCCAGCTTACCGATGAGGACGGTCAGCCTCAGCGTGGCTTTACGCTGCGCCGTCTTCCCGGGGCGGCGACGTTGAGCTTCGAGGTCCTCGGCATCAACCGGCTGGTCCCGGTGAACCCGCTCAACCGATCCTATCGATGTTTCGACGTGGATCTTTCCAAGCGCGCAGAAGTAGAGCAGCCTCCTGGCGCGTTCCTGATGTTTCGGCGCGAGGTGTGGCAGCGGCTGGGCGGTTTTGACACACAATTCTATCCTGTTTGGTTTGAAGATGTGGATTTCTGCAAGCGAGCCCGCGACTTAGGCCTGAAAATACAATATGTCCCTCACGTTACAGCGCGACATCAAGGTGGCCACAGCATTGCAAGCCTGGACTGGGAATGCCGTGAGGTCTATTGGTATGTTAGCCTTCTAAAGTATGCCTCGAAGCACTTTCGCCCGCGTGCGTTTCGGTGGGTGAGCGCGGCGGTGGTGCTCGGTTCCTTGTTACGAACGGCCGTCGAGGTGATGACGCGGCGAAGTTTCAGGCCCATTACGGTTTATGCAAGAATAGGCCGGCTCGCGGGACGCAGTCTTATCTCTGGCCGTGTCAGTGAACTGAAATGCACCAGTTTCAGCAAAGCAGTAGAGGAACAAGAGCAGTAAAAATATCAAAAGAATAGAGTCGCGACCCACATACATGTCATGTAACGATCGGGTTTCGGTAACAATCGTCACATTTAACAGCGGTCGATTCATTAAGCGATGCCTGGAGTCGGTTCTAGCGCAGCGTTACGCCGACATGGAAATCATCATTATCGATAATGCCTCCACGGATGGCACGGCGGATATCCTGGAGCAGTTCGTGGACCGCTGCCGGGTGGTCTACAACGACGAGAACATAGGCTTCGCCGCGGCTCAGAATCAAGCCATCCGGATGAGCAGCGGGGAGTGGGTGCTGACATTGAATCCGGATGTCCTGCTGCTTCCCAACTTTATCCAGGCTCTGGCGGATACCGGGCAAATGGATCCCAAGATCGGGACCGTGTGTGGAAAGCTTCTGACCATCCGCGCCACCTTCGATTTACCCGACAAACCACTGGTCGATTCCACGGGAATCTATTTCACTCCTATGCTGCGCCATTTGGATCGCGGCAGCCAGGAAGTGGACAACGGACATTATCTGAACCATGAGTTTGTCTTCGGCGCCACGGCGGCGGCGGCGCTATATCGGCGCCAGATGATCGACGACATCGCGGTGGATGACGAATTTTTCGATCCGGATTTTTTCGTATACCGCGAGGATGCCGACGTAGCCTGGCGCGCGCAATTGCTGGGCTGGCGCTGCATTTATACTCCGCATGCGCGCGGCTACCATGTGCGCAACGTCCTGCCAGGTAACCGGAGAGCGCTGCCTTCGGTGATCAACATGCATTCTGTGAAGAACCGCTTTCTGATGCGCATGAAGAATATCACTGGAGACCTGTACCGGCGTAACTGGTTTTCCATCACCGTGCGCGATGTGGTGGTGGTGTCGTGCTGCCTGGTGCGCGAACAGAGTTCGTTGAAGGCTTTCTGGTATATCGCGAAGAACTGGAAACGCGTGATGGCCAAGCGGCGCGACATTATGAGCCGCAAGCGGGTAGACGACGCCTACATTGCCAATTGGTTCCGCTATGCGCCGGTGAGCGCGCCAGCGAGCAAACCCAAGACATCGGGCCGGGCTTTGGCGAAATCGAAGGCCGCGCGAGGCTAGTGGCCTGTCGCAGCCAGATCGTTTCTACCGCTTCCTCCGGTCGCGGCTCCGTCAAGCACATCGGATACTGAGCCGTGACCGGAGGGAGCGGTAGCCGGGCCTTCCATGGCGCGCATCGCGATTCTCGGCACACGTGGCATTCCCGCCCGCTATGGCGGGTTCGAAACCTTCGCCGAAGAGCTTTCCACTCGCCTGGTTGCTCGCGGGCACCGCGTTACGGTTTATTGCCGCGAGCGGCATCCGGAACCGACTTATCGCGGCGTTTCGTTGGTCTACCTGGGAACCTGGCGTCACAAATATTTCGACACCATGGTTCATAGTTTGCTCTCTACCATCCACTTGATTTTTCATCGGGCCGACGCCGCTCTTTACTGCAACGGCGCAAATTCGATCTTCACCTTGCCGCCGCGCCTGTTCGGGATTCGCACGTACATCAACGTGGATGGGCTGGAAAGGAAGCGCAAGAAGTGGAACCGCCTGGCAAAGGCCTGGTATGCGATTTCGGAGTGGCTGGCAACCTTTTGCCCGACGGTGACCATCACCGACGCACGCGAAATTGAAGCGTATTACCTGGAGCGTTACGGGAAGCGGACGAAGTTCATCCCCTATGGCGCTGAGACGGGAAAGACGCCCACTGCCGAGGTTCTCGTAAAACTCGGCTTGGAGCGCGGGCGCTACTTCCTGTACGTGAGCCGGATGGAGCCGGAGAACAACGCACTGTTGGTGCGGGAAGCGTTCGAGCGCGCTGCCACCGCGGTGAAGCTGGCGCTGATCGGCGACGCCCCCTACGCGCAAGAGTACATAGAGCGCGTGCGCGATACGCGGGACGCACGGGTGGTGATTCCCGGAGCCATCTACGGGACCGGATACCATGAGCTGCTGTCCTACTCGCTGGCCTATATCCATGCCACCGAAGTTGGTGGCACGCATCCGGCGCTGATTGAGGCCATGGGCCGCGGAGCGGTAGTGTTGTACTTGAATACGCCGGAAAACGCCGAAGTGGCGGGTGGGGTTGGAATTGCCTTCGAGAACGGGAACCTGGAGCAGAAGCTCGGCGAGGTTCTGAACATGAGCTCCGAAGAGCGCGCGGAATGGAGCCGCAAGGCGTCGCTTCGGGTAGCGGAACGGTATAGCTGGGACGCGGTGACCGATCAGTATGAGGCGTTGCTCGTCTCGGGACCTAACGCCGGGACTTAAGATGAAGTGATGGGCCCGTTAGCCTCCAGATCTTTCGCCTATAGATCCTGGGTAGAAATTTCCCTCAAACAAATCGTCCAGAATTTCCTCGCCGTACGCGACGTGGTGGGCCCGGGTGTGGAAGTAATGCCGGTGGTGAAGGCGGACGCGTACCGGCACGGAGCGGTGGAAGTATCGCGGGCACTGGCCACAGCCGGGGCGCGCTGGCTGGCCGTGAGCAACGTGGAGGAAGGCGCCATCCTGCGCGAGCGTGGAATCACCACGCGCATCTTAGTAATGGCGGATTTCCTGCCCTCCGAACGAGCCGGCCTTCTGGACTACAACCTCACGCCGGTCATTCATTCGCTCAGCGATATTGCCGAATGGGATCGTGTGGCGGCCGCTCGCGGCATCACGGCCGATTATCACCTGAAAATCGACAGCGGCATGGGACGCTTGGGAACGCGCAGCTCCGCGGAGGAGATTCTGGAGGCGATCATTGAGGCCACTCACACGCGCTTGGAAGGCCTGATGACGCACTTTGCCTCCGCCGCCAACTACGCGAGCGCCCAAACCGAAGAGCAACAGCAAGTGTTTCAGGCCATCTGCGCGGACCTGGCGAGGGCGGGCGTGAATCCGCCGATCCTGCACATGGCAAGCAGCACGCCGATCGCCTATGGGCGCAAGGACGCGTGGCAGCGCATGGTGCGGCCCGGGCATGCCATTTACGGCTACGTTTCGCCGGTAGCCAAGGGCACTGCGCCACTGCGTCTATTGGAGGTGCGGCCGGCGCTGGCCTGGAAAACGGCTGTGCTGGCGGTGAAGGACCTTCCTGCCGGGGCATTGGTCGGTTATGGAGGGATGTACCGTACTACGCAGCCCACCCGGATTGCGGTGCTGGCCGCGGGATATGCCGACGGCATCCCGCATCGTCTCTCGAACAAGGGCCACGTAATCGCGAATGGGTCTCTCGCACCCATCATCGGCGCTGTGTCCATGGATTTGACCACCATCGACATCACTCACTGCCCTCCGCTCAACGTAGGAGACGCGGTAACGCTGCTTGGTTCCGAGGGTGGAATATCCATCGATGCGCAGCAGATTGCGCGCCTGGCCGGAACTATTTCCTACAGCGTGCTATGCGGCATCCACGCGCGGGTTAAACGCATTTACATCGACAGCGCAGACTAGGCAACCCGGCGAATCACGCGCGCCGGAAGAGTAATGAGCGCCCAAACCAGTTCCAGAACACCACCCACGGCGATGCCGACGATGCGAAACGGAAGCAGAATGAGCCAAACGATGGGGTAGAGGAAGAGGGCCGCCAATGCCAAGGGCCAGCACAGAATGAACAGAACGCACCATAGCAGGAATCCAAACATCGCGAGCCTCCACTACAGGAGTACGGGAAAAGCACCGAAAGGTTCCGAGGTTTGAATGGAGCGGGAGACCGGATTCGAACCGGCGACATCAACCTTGGCAAGGTTGCACTCTACCAGCTGAGTTACTCCCGCGAGGCGAACTGGCCAAAAACCACGAGGCGAAGGTTCCTTCATCCCTAGCGGCGATCTTTATTGTCGCTCGCTGGCCAGAGGACTGTCAAACTGAGCGAGCCTGTGGTAGTGGCTCGATCCTTATTACAGTCAGGCTCTGCGCTTGATTTGGACGTGGAAGTTCACAGAATTGGCGCTCTTGGTTGGGGATACGCGGCACTCAAAATTGATTGCTTGATCAAAGGGCAACGGAAATTGATAGGTGACAGATTCGCCCTGTGATTCCCCTTGTTCTTTAAGAAACTGCTCTACCTGTCTCAGGTGCTTGCTCGGTCGCGTGCCTGTTTCCCACTCGCCTACCGTCCCACGGCGCACGCCAAACCTATTGCCGAATTCCTCCTGGCTCTCCCTAAGATAGCGCCGGGCATTCCTGATTCTCTGGGCAAGACTTAGAGACTGATTTTCATCCGTCGGAGCCATATTTACAAACCATGCACACCATGTACTAAACCATACAATCTTCTCCTAAAATTCGCCTTTTATGTATGGTTGATGTATGCTAAACTATAACACGAAAACAAGACCACGCGGCAAGAGGGTCTTGGTAGTCTGGAAGGAGTGAAGAAGATGGCCCCCGCTCCCGTATCAAGAGATAACTACCTCACGCTAGCGCTCTTTTCCCGGAACGTCATTGACGGATTGCGAGATTTCGTTGAAAGCGGCAGGCATCGCCGACCGTTGAGGGAGATCCTGCCAGAAGCCATAGAGTCCCTCCAGGCCGCCACTGATGGCCAGCAGGGACACCTCAAGGGAGATGGACTAAAGATGGTTCAAAACTACGATCAGGTCCGAGCTATCAATGATGTTTTCCCAAAAAAGCAAGATCGAAACCGGATGATAAAAATCCTCAAGGGGTTGCAAGTTGGCGATCCACGAACCGATCAAAAGGGTGCGGCGATGGAGGCTATCGTATTCTTCTACGCTATCGAAAACCGCGCTCTTCGGAACTATCGCCATTTGACGCAGTCATCAGGTGAGTAGTGCCTCCTGGGCCTCCAAGCGATCTGGTTAGAGATGCAGCATCGCTGCTGCGCTTCATGCGCTCAGTTTGTTATCGCAAAGAGGACATAGACCGCACCCATCGTCCCGCTACCAACACGTTCTTTGAATACCTCGCCGCCCTAGAAACATGTACGGAATTGTATCTCCAAAAATTTGTTAGGCTGCCTACCAATCCGGTGCCCATTCTCGCTTCGTTGGACCGAGAAAACCTTCTCAACCTCAGAGGATTCTGGAATAAGCTCCATGAATTCGCAAAGCCGGTTCGTGATGCGGATACACTTCACGCACCTGTGGTGTTAATTGACCATCTGGAGAAATCGCTTTCTCGAATCAACCGGCTTCGTGGATCAAAGATTCTCGTGTACCATACCGCCCGTTTGAATTATCTCCAGCATCCGCGCGGCCGCATCAGGGACGGAGGACGCCGCTATGCCCAGATTGTCAAACAATTGACAAGACGACGGATACCAGACTTTCCCAGCAAGTTGGCGCTGGTTGCCATTCCGTACTCTCAAGACACTTCTCTGTTCTCAAACTTGTTGCTCTGCCACGAGCTAGGCCATTTCGTTTTCGAGGAGTTCTCTCTGGGTCTGGCGATGGCACCTCACTATAAAAGAAGTTTGAGGGGACTGCTGGGGCCGAAACCGTCAGCCCTTGATGTGTCATGGTGCACAAATAGGCTAGCCTCGTGGTCGGAGGAGGTATTCTGCGATCGTTTTGCGATTGCGTTGATGGGACCGGCCGTATCGTTTTCGTACATCGAGCTCTTTGATCTCATCGGTTCCGCGAGCGGGCAAGAGGTAGAGTTTTATGACTCGCATCCCTCCGACGCATGCCGCCTTTATGAACACTTTGAACAACTAAAATTCGGCGGATGGTGGCCACTACTTGACCAACTAGACACAAACCACGCTGGACTTATTCGGCGTCTACACAAGGTACGCCAAACACAGTACGTGTACAATGCTCGGCCAAGGCGACTGGCAACCGCATCTCTCCGAGCCTTTGAACAAGTCCGTCCTAGAATCTCCGAACTGGTGAGGACCCTCTTTGCGAAACAAGAATCGCGATTCCAAGAAATTCGGGATTGCGAATGTGTTGCGGCCATCAACAACTACTTGAGGCGCGGAGTTGTCCCAGGTACGTTGGTTAAAAACGGCCGCGCCTATGAGCCTGACCCAGTTCTACTTATTAATGCCGCTTATCTCTTCTACCTAAGAAGCGTGCCGGAGTTGGTCGCTACAATTAAGGACGGAAAACCGAACGACGTAGACCAGAGATCCTTCTGGGGAGAACGTGTGGAACAATGGACACTAAAAGCAATGGAAAACCTAAGCCTCCCGAGCGAAAATCCCCGGTGGGGTTCATAAGCGATGATCGTCGCGGGATATTGACGGACGCTGAGATTAGGGAAAGGTTGATGCTGGATATATCCAACCCATCCTGCATCGTAGTCACTCCTCTTCTCGATGAGAAATCGGCATTCGATACCGATTCGATAGATCTCCGTTTGGGAACCCATTTTCTATTTCCGCGAGTTCCACCGCACGCCTACTACTGCCCAGATGCGAACTCCAGGGATTCATTCCATATGAAGGTTCATGTTCCCCTCGGAGATTTCCTAGTTGTTCCTCCTCATCACACTGTTCTCGGGCAGACCCTAGAATTCATCAAACTGCCGTTTGATGTTTCAGGCGAGATATTGACCAAATCATCTGTCGCCCGCACATTCACACTGATCGAGACCGCACCGTGGATACATCCTAGTTATCGAGGTTGCCTGACCCTCGAAATAGCCAACGTGTCAAATACGGCGATTTTGTTGTATCCGGGGCGGAGGATTGGCCAGTTGGTTCTGATGCATGTGGCGATCCCGAAAGCCAAGGAAGATCTCTATGCTAACGCATTGTTGGATGATACCTATTTCGGTCCAATCTACCCTGAGGCACCACCATTCAAGGATCCAGAAGTTGATCTTCGCAAAATTGGAATTACGAATGTCAGGGTTGTAGTCGAGCCTGACTGGACAGAAACTCCAAGAGCGAAACCGGTCCGCTGATCATTTATTCCATCGGGCAGCGGCCGCATTCTTAGCAATCGCCTTCCGCTTCGCATGTGATAACTTATCCGCACGGGCCTTCCCGCTCTTAAGCCGCCCAAGTGTCCTGGCGTTACTGCCGCTGGGTTCTTCTCCGAGACCACTGGCTTCTTCATCTGGCCGGCCGCCCGCTAGATCGTCTCCCATGCGATAACATTCATGTCTTTCCTTCCTCTTCCTCGATCGCTTGACCGGGTCGGCATAATCCAAGCCTGATAGATGCGGGCTGGAAGTCAAGTAGCGGAGATCTTCACATCGGGCCACTAGCGAGCCCGTCGAAGTGCATGCAGGAGAATCGAGCGGTGGACGGAACTCTCATTTACACGCGATGTTACCCAATCTTCACACGTACACCTCAGGGCTATCCCAATCATTTCGAACTCATCGTGTTTCATATAAACCTCTCAAAAGAAAGGAGTAAAAAATGATTACAGCCCCGGATCTGTTGTGCTATGCTGACGTTGCCTCGCAAGAGGAAGCAACATAGTTTCCGAGAAGGACCGCTTGGCCTCAATGGCAGTCGAGCTGGCTCTTCCAACTGTACCAATACTTGAATTTTATCTTTTCCACAGGCTGTGGAAAAAGTGTGCAAAAGCTGCGCGGATTGTGACTGAAGAATGAACATTTGGGAGCGTATTAAGCAACAGATCTCGGGCAAAATCAGCACCGAGGCTTTCGACAACTGGTTATCCAAGGCTGCTTTCGTGAAGGCGGAAGGGGATCGATTGTGGGTGTCTGTTCCCGACACACACACGCGGGATTGGATTCAGCAGGAGTATTCGGCGGACATCTGGTCGGCGGTCCGCGAAATGAATCTCACGCTGCGGGAGATCGTGTATGAGATTCATGGCGCGATGCCATCTGGCGGCAACCGGAGCCTGGGGGATGAAAAGCCGGAGACTCTGTTCGCTCCTTCCATCACTCTGAATCCCAGGTTCACGTTCGACACCTTCGTGGAAGGTTCGTGCAACCAGTTCGCGCGCGCCGCGGCGCAGGCCGTGGTGACGAACCCATCACGTGCTTACAATCCACTTTTTATTTACGGTGGCGTGGGGCTGGGAAAGACGCATCTGATGCATGCCATCGGGCGCTCCCTGGTGGACCATTACGCCAGCATGCGGATTATCTACACCTCCAGCGAGCGGTTCATGAACGAGATGATCAGTTGCATCAAGAACGACCGTATGCAGCTCTTCCACCGGCACTATCGCTCGGCCGACGCATTGCTCATCGACGATATTCAAATCCTGGCCGGCAAGGAGCGGACAATGGAAGAGTTCTTTCATACTTTCAACGATCTGTTCGAGCACCAGAAGCAGATCGTAATCTCGAGCGACACGCCGCCCAAGAATACACCGGGCCTGGTGGAGCGTCTCCGGTCGCGCTTTGAATGGGGTTTGATGGTCGACGTTCAACCACCGGACCTCGAAACCAAGATGGCGATTCTGGATAAAAAAGCGGAGGCGGAAGGGATTGTGCTGCCTGAGGAAGTCCGCATCTTCATCGCCACGAAAACCAAGCAAAATGTCCGTGAACTGGAAGGCGCCCTGACCAAGCTGGTGGCATATTCGTCGGTGACCGGCTCGCCCATCACTCTTCCGATGGCGCAGCAGGTGTTGAAGCATCTCACGGTAGGAGGAGAGCGGCGGATAACCATCGAATCCATCGTCAAAGCGGTAGCGGAAAAGTTCTCGTTGCAGCCTTCGCAACTCAAGCTGAAGACCAACGAACAGAAGATCGCCTACCCCCGCCAGATTGCGATGTACCTGGCCAAAGAACTGACGCCCGCCTCCTTACCCGAAATCGGAAAGGCGTTCAATGGCAAGCATCACACCACTGTCCTGCACTCGGTTCAGAAGATCGACCGCCTGCGGCAGCTCAGCCCAGATTTGAACAGCCTCATCAACAGCCTAATTGATTCAATTCATTAGAGTTATTCGTTTTATCCACATGCTCATCCACAGTTCGCTTGTGATAGGCTGTGGAAGATCGCTCGAAGCGCAAATTTTCCTGCATTCCAGACCCCGGAATCCACAACTTCTAGTGACAGGAAGCTTCTGTTTTTTGTATAATTTAGAGAGAAATCAACATTTCAACAGACCCTACCATTACGGTTCTAGTTAGAGACTCATTTGAGATAGCCCTAGAGCTAATAACGCGGCGGGCACCACGTAATCTGAGCGAGGCGAAATGATGGAGTTCACAGTCAGCAAAACGGATCTGGTTCGAGAACTGAACCTATCGCAGGGTGTAGTTGAAAAGAAGACCACCATACCCATCCTTTCGAACGTTTTGGTGGAAGCGATCGGGGACCGGATCAACCTGACCGCTACCGATCTGGAGTTGGGCATTCGCTCGTCCTGTCCAGCACGGGTGAAGAAGCAAGGCGCGGGGACAATTCCAGCGAAGCGCCTGCTGGACTATGTGCGCCTGCTCCCGGATGCCGATCTAGAAGTAAAGCTCCAAGACAATCAGTGGGCCAGCCTGGTATGTGGCCGGTCGAAGACACGCATTGCCGGCATGTCGCGCGAAAGCTTTCCAGAGCTTCCTCAAATGCCGGACGTGCTGGCCCAGATTCCAGTAAGCGTGCTGGCGTCCATGATTTCGCGAACCATTTTCGCCATCTCGATGGAAGAGTCGCGCTTCACTCTCAACGGGTCGTTGTTGCTGCTCAAAAATACGGGTCTGGCGATGGTGGCAACGGACGGGCATCGATTAGCGATGGTAGAGCATCCAATAGATCTACCTAGTATTACCAGCCCGTTTCGCGCGTTGCTTCCGCGCAAAGCGATGGGTGAGATTTTGAAGCTGGGCCAAGAATCGAACGCCGACGCTAAACTCTCGTTTTCGGGCGACGAGAATCATCTGTTCTTTCAGTTCGGAGAGCGTTTGCTGCTCAGCCGCAAGCTAACGGGCAACTTTCCAGATTTTGAGCGCGTACTGCCGAAGGATCATCCGCACTCGGTGGCGCTGGAGCGCGAGGAATTGCGCAAGTCCATCGAGCGCGTGTCGCAGTTCTCCGATGAGCGCTCCAGAGCGATTCGGCTAAGAGTCCAGGAAGGCGAACTGCACATTCACTCGTCGCTGTCGGAAACCGGCGAGAGCGAAGAAAGCTTGCCTGCCGAATACAACGGAACCCCGGTGGAGATTGGATTCAACGCAGGATATCTGCTGGATTTTCTGCGAGCGTCCAATGAGGCCAAAGTAACGTTTCATTTCAAGGACGCCAACAGCGCCGGCGAGCTGCGGCCCGCTGTGGAAGGCGAAGCCGGATACAAGTACCGCTACGTCGTGATGCCGATGCGCATTTGATTTTCGTCAGCTTGTCAACGTTGAGATAGGCGAAAGGAATTTGAGTTATTACACATGGCAACAAAAGAAGTGACTCCAGTCGAAACTTACGATTCGAGTAGCATCAAGGTGCTGGAAGGCCTGGAAGCGGTGCGCTTACGGCCTGCGATGTATATCGGCTCAACCACGGAGAACGGGTTGCATCACCTGGTCTACGAAGTTGTAGACAATTCGGTGGACGAAGCGCTGGCCGGGCATTGCGACAAGGTGGAAGTGACCATACACCTGGATAATTCAATCACCGTGGTGGACAATGGCCGGGGCATCCCGGTGGATTTGCATGAGGATGAAGGCGTGTCGGCCGCGCAAGTGGTGATGACGAAACTGCACGCTGGCGGCAAGTTCGATTCGAAGAGCTACAAAGTATCCGGTGGATTGCACGGCGTGGGCGTGAGCTGCGTGAATGCGCTGTCGGAAGTGCTGCAACTGGAGATCTGGCGCGACGGATACACCTGGGAGCAGGAGTATCGCAAGGGAGTCCCTCAGGCACCGCTCGAGAAAGCGGGCAAGGCCGGGAAGAAGACGGGCACAAAAGTTACCTTTAAGCCAGACGCCACCATCATGGACGCGCATGTGTTCAATTTCGACACTCTGGCGCAGAGGCTGCGCGAACTGGCGTTCCTGAACAAAGGCCTCACCATCACGCTGACCGATGAGCGCGAGGAGCCAGCGAAGCAGCACGAGTTCCACTATGGCGGCGGAATTGCCGAGTTCATCCGGCACCTGAATAAGGGAAAAGCGGTGCTGCACGAGAAGCCGATTTACATTGAAGGCGAGCGCGAACTGCCGAACGGCGGCATGTTGACCATGGAAGTAGCGCTGCAGTACAACGACGGGTATTCGGAGAGCATTTTCAGCTTCGCGAACAACATCAACACCGTGGACGGCGGCTCGCATTTGAGCGGGTTCCGCAGCGCGCTGACGCGAACCATTAATTTCTACGGCCAACAAGGCGGGCTGTTTAAGGACGTCAAAGAGAACCTGACCGGTGATGACGTGCGCGAAGGTCTAACCGCCGTGGTAAGCGTGAAGCTGCCCCAACCACAGTTTGAAGGACAGACGAAAGGCAAGCTGAATAGCGATATTCAAGGATTTATAGTACAGCTTGTCAACGAAAAGCTGGGCGAGCACTTCGACAAGAATCCAGCGGTCATGAAGAAAATCGTGTCGAAGGCCATCGATGCGGCGCGCGCCAGAGAAGCTGCCAGGAAGGCTCGAGATCTGACGCGTCGCAAGGGCGCCATGGATTCCGGCGGATTGCCCGGCAAATTGTCTGACTGTCAGGAGAAAGATCCCGAACGTTGCGAGCTGTTCCTGGTGGAGGGAGAATCGGCCGGCGGCACCGCAAAATCGGGACGCGACCGGCGCTATCAGGCCATACTGCCGCTCAAAGGCAAGATCCTGAACGTGGAGAAGGCGCGTTACGACAAAATGCTGGGGCACGAGGAAATTCGCTCTATGATCACGGCCATCGGCACCGGGATCGGATTAACGGATTTCGACGCCGCCAAATTGCGTTACCACAAGGTGATCATCATGACGGACGCCGACGTGGACGGGTCGCACATTCGCACGCTGCTGCTGACGTTCTTCTTCCGCCACATGCAGGAGCTGATCAAACGCGGGCACGTATACATCGCCCAGCCGCCGCTTTACCTGATCAAGAAGGGCAAGACGCAGAAGTACATCAAGGACGACAAGGAGTTCACGCGCGAGATTCTGCGCCGGGCCACGGAAAATCTTACGGTCGAGATTGACTTGCAACCGTGGCGCCGACCGCGCTGGAGGGCGCGGAATTGCGGTCGTTCCTGATTTCGCTCGACGAATTCCAGCAGATCTCGCGCCGCATGGAGCGCCGGCTGCGCGACGCGCGCGTGGTGGAAGCGCTCTCGAACGTCGATTTCAAGGTGGACACCAAAGCCGATTTCCAGGACAAGGCCAATTTGGAGCCGGTGGTGGCTGCATTGAAGGCGGCCAAGGTGGAAGCACGGCTGGAGCGCGAGGAAGAACACGAGGCGTGGAAGGTGATCTACCACGACCCCACCAACGCTGAGCGCGGAATCACGGTGGATCTAGCGATGCAGCCCGAGTTCCGTCGCATGCGAACCATCGCGCGCCAGGTATCGAAGTTTAATCGGCCGCCTTTCAAGATTGTGAAAGAAGGGAAAGCCGAAGCGGACACGCGGCCCGGGTGGCGCGAATTGCTGGAGCAGGTGAAGAGCGAGGGGACGCGTGAGGTGTCTATCCAGCGCTACAAAGGGTTGGGCGAGATGAACGCCGAGCAACTCTGGGCCACCACCATGAACGCAGAAACGCGCACGCTGCTGAAGGTGGACCTGCACGATCTGGCCGAGACGGAGACCATCTTCTCAACTCTGATGGGCGAGGACGTGGAGAGCCGGCGCAAGTTTATCGAAGAGAACGCGCTGGACGTCCGGAATCTGGACGTTTAAAGCAAGGTCGAAACACCGGCGCGATGCTCGATTAGGATTCGGCCACCCAGGCCGCCGCTACCGACGCATCGGCCAGAACACCAAGATTCACCCGCGGCCTTCGTTGATCGAGTCTCTGATCTCTTTATCAGTGAGCGGCTTGAAGCCTTTACGCTGCGACATCCTTTGGCGATTCTCTCGCATGCTTTCAATAGCGCGCCGGACACTGTCCAGAGACCCGCGCCCTTCAGGAATGATGCGGGCTACGGCCCTGTCGCGTCTCGTGATCACGATCTCTTCGCCGCGTGCTACGCGGTCCAGGAGTTCCCCGAAGCGGTTCCTCGCTTCAGAGCTGGAGAAGGTCGCCATAGTCTAAGATTACGTTGTTCTCGGTTGAGCCGCTTACAATAGGGCGATGGCTCGTTTCTCCGGTGTCGACTACCTACTGATCGATTCGTTGTTTTCAGAACAAGAGCTTCTCGTGCGGCAGACCGCGCGGCAGTTTATTGAAGATCGCGTGATCCCGATCGTCCGCGACTGCTATCGAGACGGCCGCTTTCCGACCGAGCTGATTCCCGAAATCGGCGCGCTTGGATTCCTGGGCGCGAACCTGGAAGGCTACGGCTGCGCGGGGCTGAGCAACGTGGAGTACGGGCTGATCATGCAGGAGATCGAGCGTGGCGATTCCGGACTCCGCAGCTTTGTTTCCGTGCAGGGCGCGCTGGTGATGTACCCGATCTACACCTATGGCTCCGATGAACAGAAGGATCGCTGGCTGCCGAAAATGCAATCCGGCGAAGCCATCGGGTGCTTCGGGCTCACCGAGCCCGGGTTTGGGTCTAATCCAGCAGGCATGCAGACGCGCGCGAAACAAGATGGCGATCATTGGATTCTGAACGGCGAGAAGACCTGGATCACCAACGGCTCACTCGCTGACGTCGCCATTGTGTGGGCCCGCACCGACGCGGGCATTCGTGGATTCCTGGTCGAAAAAGGAACGCCCGGATTCACAACGTCCGACATCCATGGCAAGTTGTCGATGCGCGTATCGGTGACGTCCAGCCTGGCGCTGTCGGATTGCCGGGTGCCTGCGTCGGCCATGCTGCCCGGCGCGCAAGGGCTCAAGGGTCCGCTCAGTTGTCTATCTCAGGCGCGGCACGGCATCGGATGGGGCGTGTTAGGCGCAGCCATGGATTGCTATGAGACCGCGCGCCAATATTCGATCGACCGCAAGCAGTTCGACGGGCGGCCCATCGCGAGCCATCAACTGGTGCAAGAAAAACTGGCGTGGATGGTCACCGAGATCACCAAGGCGCAATTGCTGGCGATTCAGGCAGGGCGCGTGAAGGATCAGGGCAAGATCGATCCCGCGCACATCTCGATGCTGAAGCGGAACAACGTGGCGATGGCGCTGGAGTGCGCAAGGCTAAGCCGCGACCTGTTGGGCGCCAATGGCATCATGGATGAGTATCCCATCATGCGGCACATGTGCAACCTGGAGACGGTGAAGACGTACGAGGGAACGGATCACATCCACACGCTGGTTATCGGGGAGCGAGTGACGGGAGTGGCGGCGTATAAGTAGGAGACGGAATACAGGGGAGACAAGGAATACGAGGAATACCAGCGATCTGCGTCTCCGTCCGGCGAATCAGGCGTTCCCACACCGAATCGGGATCGGCGTGAAACACCGTCCCCACCTCGGCCGGCATGATGTGCCAGGCGCCGAGTTCCACTTCATGTTCTAACTGGCCGGCGCCCCAGCCCGCGTAGCCGATATAAGTGTGAAACACAGTCGCCTCGGCATGTGAAGCCAGCGTTGCTGCCAGCAGATCTTTGTTGCTGATCAGGTATACATCGCTGAAAACCTTTTGCGCGCCCTCTGGTTTACTGGCCGATTTCAGCAGCGCCAGTACGCTGTTCAACTCCACCGGGCCGCCGATGTACACCGGGTCATTGCGGCCGCCGGCTTCCTTCAGGTCGTGGAACACGCGCGAAATTGGCACGTCGGTGCGCTTATTGAGCACCAGGCCAACTGCGCCCTGGTCTTCGTCATAGTGCACCAGCAGGATGACGGTCTTGGAAAAGTTCGGATCGCCAAGGTCCCGGCTCGCTACCAGCAGGCTGCCTATGGCGAGATCGTCGGTCTGACAAAATGCCGACGAGCACGCGAGGAAGATGAGCGCTCCGAGCAACCGCGCAGCCATAGTTCATTCTAGACCCACGGCCGCCCCAATGAGCGACGATACAATGTAACTGGGGGTTTTTCGAATGATCCTAGAAGCGATTCCGTCGTCGGAAAAGGAAACCAATCCGTGGGTTTCCGCTGAGGCACGCTTCGACGAAGCCGCTGAACTGCTGGGCTTGGACGAGGGCCTGCGCAAGATACTGCGAATGCCCGCGCTCGAGCTGAAGGTCAGCGTCCCGGTGATGCTGGACGACGGACGGTACGAAGTTTTCACCGGCTATCGTGTGCATCATTCGATTGTGCGCGGTCCGGCCAAAGGCGGAATCCGGTTCGCGCCGGATGTGACGCTGGACGAGGTGCGGGCCCTGTCCGCCTGGATGACATGGAAATGCTCGGTGGTGAATATTCCCTTCGGCGGCGCCAAAGGCGGAGTGATTTGCGACCCCGACCTTCTGTCTCCCGGTGAACTGGAGCGCATCACGCGCCGCTATACCTCGGAGATCATGGACATCATCGGGCCCGAACGGGATGTGCCGGCGCCCGATATTAATACCAATCCGCAAACCATGGCGTGGATCATGGACACTTATTCCATGCACAAACGCCACACGGTGACAGGCGTGGTTACGGGAAAGCCGCTGGCGCTCGGCGGATCGAAGGGGCGCACGGAGGCTACCGGACGCGGCTGCATGATCGTCACCATGCAAGCTCTGCGGCGATTCGGCCTGGATGTGGCCAATACTCGCGTGGTCATCCAGGGCTTCGGCAACGTGGGCGGTATGTCGGCCAGGCTGATGGCGCGCTCCGGTTTCAAGATCATCTGCATCATCGAATACGACGGAGCGGTCTACAATCCGGAGGGTTTGGATATTGATGCGCTGATGCAGCATCGCCGCGAGACGGGTTCCATCACCGGGTTTGCCGGAGGCGAAGATATCGACCGCGAGTCCGCATTTTTCCTGGATTGCGAAGTCCTGCTCCCGGCCGCCAAAGAGAACGTGATCACCACCACCAATGCCGATCGCATCAAAGCCAAAATTATTTGCGAAGGCGCGAATGGCCCCACCACATCGGAAGCCGATGCGATTCTGGCCGACAAGAAAATCTTTGTGATTCCGGATATTCTCGCCAACGCGGGCGGCGTAACAGTTTCCTATTTCGAATGGGTGCAGGATCGTCAAGGGTTCTTCTGGAATGAGCAACTGGTGAACGGCCGCCTGGAAGAAATCATGGTGAACAGTTTTCAAGACGTAGTGGGCTTCGCGGAGAAGCACAAGGTGCACAACCGGCTGGCGGCCTACATGCTTGCGATCGATCGAGTGGCATCGGCCATGCAGACCCGCGGTCTGTATGCCTGAAGGCGACCCGGACGCGCCGGCGTCGTCCCAATTGCAATCCACGCCGCTCATGCGGCAGTACCACGCCATCAAGCAGCAGGTTCCCAACGCGCTGCTGATGTTTCGCCTGGGCGATTTCTACGAGCTGTTCTACGATGACGCGGTCACCGCGGCGCGTGAGCTCGAAATTACACTCACCGCGCGCAACAAGGAAAAAGGGCAAGCCATCCCGATGTGCGGCGTGCCTTATCACGCGGCGGACGGTTATCTCGCGCGGCTGATTCAGAAGGGTTACCGCGTCGCCATTTGCGATCAGATGGAGGAGGCTGGGCCCGGCAAGAAGCTGGTGAAGCGCGAGCTGACGCGCGTGGTGACGCCAGGAACCGCCACCGAATCGTCCCTGCTGCGTTCGCACGAGAACAATTATCTGGCTGCCGTTTGCCGCAACGGCACTCGAGCCGGCATCGCGCACGTGGACATTTCAACCGGCGAATTTCACGCCACGGAGCTGGATGTCTCGGACGTAAACGCGGCGCTCGAGAATTTGAACGTGCGGGAGGTGCTGGCGGCAGAGTCGGTTAAGGATGTGCCGGGATTACGGACCGCGCTCGATGACTGGATCTTCAGCCTGGACTATGCCGACCGTGCGTTGCGCGAACATTTTCACCTGTTGACGCTGGATGGCTGTGGCCTCGGCGGCAAGCCGCTGGCGGTATCGGCGGCGGGCGCGATCCTGCACTATTTGCGGGACACGCAAAAATCGGCGCTCGATCATTTGGACCGGCCATCGTTCTATGACCGGTCTGAGTCGATGATCCTGGACGCCGTCACTGTTCGGAATCTTGAGCTGTTGGAGCCGCTCTTCGCGGGCGAGAGCCGCGAGTCCACATTGATTCATGTCCTGGATCAAACCTCGACCGGCATGGGCGGGAGAATGTTACGCGCGCGATTACTGCGGCCGTGTCTGCAGCTCGAAGAGATCGAGGCGCGGCTTGACGCGGTGAAGGCGGCGCTCGAAACCACCATTGCACGCTCCGAGACGCGCAAGCTGCTGGGAAACATTTTGGATCTCGAGCGATTACTGGCGAAGCTGACGCTCGGAACCGCCGGGCCGCGGGAGTTGCTGGCGCTGGGACGTTCGCTCGCGCTGGTGCCGAAGCTGAAAGAGCAGGTAGCTGCTTTCAACGCAGAGCGTCTGCGCACGATTTCCGGTCAGTTGGATGAAATCCCCGAGGTACGCGATCGAATTCTGAACGCGATTGCGGAGGAACCGCCGGCGAATCTATCCGATGGCGGCACCATTCGCTCGGGTTTTCACGCCGGCCTAGATGAACTGCGCGATCTTAGCCGCAATAGCCGCCAGTACATTGCTCAGATTGAACTGCGCGAGCGCGCGCGGACGGGCATTCAATCGTTGAAGGTTCGCTTCAACAATGTGTTCGGCTACTACATCGAGATCTCGAAGGTGAATCAGCATCTCGCGCCTGCGGATTACGAGCGTAAGCAGACGCTGGTGAACGCCGAGCGCTTCACCACGCCGGAGCTGAAGGAACTGGAAAGCAAAGTTCTGGATGCTGAAGACAAGATGCTCACGCTGGAGCGCGAGATCTTTCAGGAGCTGCGCCTGTTTGCCGCGGAGCACGCAGCGCGCATCCGGCAGACTGCGGCGGCAATCGCAGAGCTGGATGTTACCTGTGCTCTCGCTCAAGTGGCGGCTGAGAATCGCTACGTGCGGCCCAGCTTTACCTCTACGGGCGAGATACGGATTGTCGCCGGACGCCATCCGGTGATCGAAAAACTGGCGGAAAAAGAGGCCTTGCGCTTCATCCCGAACGATCTTTATTTCGATTCCGAATCGCAGTTCATCGCGGTGATTACGGGACCCAACATGGGAGGCAAATCAACCTATCTGCGGCAAGCGGCGGCCATCGTGATTCTGGCGCAGATGGGCTGCTACGTGCCCGCGGATTCGGCGGCGTTGAGCATTGTGGATCGGGTCTTCACGCGCATCGGCGCGGCCGACAATCTGGCGCGCGGACGATCCACCTTCATGGTTGAGATGACCGAGACCGCGGTCATTTTGAACACCGCCACGCCGCGCAGCCTGGTGGTGCTGGACGAGATCGGACGCGGCACCGCAACGTACGACGGATTGGCGCTGGCCTGGGCTGTCGTGGAACATATTCATCAGCGCATTCGCGCTCGCACACTGTTCGCCACGCACTATCACGAGTTGACCGAGCTGGCGGATCAATTGCCTGGCGTCGCGAACCTGCACGTTTCCGTGAAGGAGGCCGGCGATCAGGTGATCTTCCTGCGCAAGGTGGAGCCGGGGCGCGCCGACCGCAGCTATGGAATCGAAGTGGCCCGGCTGGCGGGATTGCCCATGTCGGTGGTGGAGCGGGCGCGGGAAATTCTAACGCTGCATGAGCGATCTGAGCACGCCGTTACCGAAGAGCTGACGCCGCGAGCCTCGGCTCCGACGCAGATCCAATTGTTCGAGCCGGTGAATTATCAAATTGCCGAGCGTATCCGCAATCTCAAAGTGGACGAACTTCGTCCGATTGACGCGCTGCAATTGCTGAGCGAGCTGCAAAGGGAGCTGAAGCGTCAGTGAGGGTTGCCGGATTAATCAGCGGAACATCGCTCGATGGCATTGATGTCGCGGTGATCGACATCGGCACTGGCCTGCACGTGGTTTCGACCGCCACTGTTCCCTATCCGCCGGACGTCCGTGCGGCCATTCTTTCCGTTTCAAACGCCGCGACGCACACCAGCACGATCGCCCGGCTCAATTTTCTGCTGGGCGAACTGTTCGCCGAAGCACTCGAAAAGACCGGTGTGCCAATGGAAACCATCCAGCTGATCGGTTCCCACGGGCAAACGATTTTCCACGAAGGCGAGCCGGTCGAGTTTTGTGGTCGAAAGATCGCGAGCACGATGCAGATCGGCGAGGCGGCGGTGATCGCCGATCGCACCGGTATCCAGACCATAGCGGATTTTCGTCCCAGCGACATGGCGGCCGGAGGGAAGGGCGCGCCGCTTGTGCCGTTCCTGGACTTCGAGCTCTTCCGGCACCGTGAGATCGCACGCATCGCGCTCAACATCGGCGGCATTGCGAACATCACCGTAATTCCAGCCAACGCGAAACCAGAGGACGTGATCGCTTTCGACACCGGACCGGGCAACATGGTGATGGATGCGGTAGCTCCGCCGTTCGACCGCGATGGCGAGCGCGCCCGTGCCGGAAAGGTGAACGCCGCGCTGCTGGAGCGATTGCTCGCCGATCCGTATTACCGCCGCGAGCCGCCGAAGTCATGCGGAAGAGAACAATACGGTGACGATTTCGTTCGTGACAGCAACATCGATATTGCCACTGCCACAGAGTTGACGGCGCTAACGATCGCGATGGCCATCGAACGTTATCCCGGCACACGCGAGGTGATCGTTTCGGGCGGCGGTGCACATAATCGATATTTGATGGAGCGCCTGAGTGCGCTGGTGCGTGCACGGGTGACCACCACTGCCGAGTTCGGGATCGGTGTGGACTCGAAAGAAGCCATCCTCTTCGCGCTGCTCGCGTACCAGACGTTTCACGGACGAGCGGGCAACATCCCCTCGGCCACGGGAGCGCGCAAACCAGTGATTCTAGGCAAAATCTCGCACGGAACAAGCCCCAAGCCTGGAACGTAAACATAAACAGAGGTGAACCTCGATGTTTTGCACCAAGTGCGGATCTGAACTGCGAGAACAAGACAGGTTTTGCTCCGCCTGCGGAATGGCGACGGCTCGCGGTGCAGCGCCCCCACGCGAGGAAGCTCGGCTGAGCCGTCCGATGAGTGAAGCGAAGATCGCCGGCGTTTGCGCTGGGTTCGCCCGCTACCTCGGATTGGACGTGACGGTGGTGCGAATCATCTGGGTGGTGCTGGCGGTGTGTCCCGTGCCATTCGGCTTGATAGCGTATATCGTGGCGTGGATCGTGATGCCGAAAGATCCGGTGACCGCGCTGGCACGCGTGCCCGTCACGAATTAGCGCAGCTGCTTTTCCACTTCTTCCAACCAATCCGGACGCTTCAAAACTTCGCGAGGCTTGCTGCCGTCCGGCGGTCCGATGATGCCTTCGTGCTGCATCATGTCGAGAATGCGCGCCGCGCGGCCGTAGCCTAAACGCAAGCGCCGCTGCAGCGTCGACGTGGATGCTTTGCCCATTTCGAGCACCACGCGCACCGCGTCCTGATAAGCCGGATCGTCGCCGCCGTCAAATTCCGCGCTCTCCGGGTCTTCGTCATCGGCGGGCGGAGCCTGCAGGAAAGTTTGATCGTAGTCGGGACGGGCTTGCGCCTTCCAGCATTCCACTACGCTATTGATTTCGGCCTCGGTGACAAAGGCGCCGTGAACACGCGTGAGCCGCGACGACCCAGGCGGCAGGAACAGCATGTCGCCCTTGCCGAGCAAGTGCTCGGCGCCCATGACGTCCAACACGGTGCGGGAATCCACGCGCGTAGCCACACGGAAGCTGATGCGGGACGGAAAGTTCGCTTTGATCAGGCCGGTGATGACATCCACGCTGGGCCGCTGCGTGGCCAGCACCAGGTGCATTCCAACCGCGCGCGCCATTTGCGCCAACCGAGCCACGGCTTCTTCCACGTTGGCGCGCTCCAGCATCATCAAGTCAGCCAGCTCGTCAATCACGATCAGGATGAATGGCAGAGGCTTCAGATCCTCGGCCAGCGGCTCATCTTCCTCAAACAAGCTACGCGGCTCGCTCGCGAGCGTCCGCACTTTTTTATTGAACTGGTCGATATTGCGGACGCCCTGCCCGGCCAGCAGCTTCAGCCGCCGTTCCATTTCGAGTACCGCGTTGCGCAGCGCGTAGGTGGCCTTCTTGGGATCGGTAATCACCGGCGTCAGCAGGTGCGGAATGCCTTCGTACAGGCCCATTTCGAGCCGTTTGGGATCCACCAGGATCATGCGTACTTCATCGGGCGTCGATTTGTAGAGGATCGACATGATCATGGAATTGAGCATCACGCTCTTGCCCGCGCCCGTAGAGCCGGCGATCAACAGGTGAGGCATGCTTTCCAAGGCCGCCACTTTGATGCGCCCGCTGATGTCCTTGCCCAGGCAAATGGTCAAGCGAGAGTGGGAGTCGATGAACTCTTCTGACTCCAGAATCTGGCGCAAGCTGATCACTTCACGGCGGGTGTTCGGCACCTCGATTCCGACGGTAGGCTTACCGGGGATGCGTTCGATCAGGATGGATTCGGCCTGCAGGCCGAGGCAGAGATCTTCGGTGAGCGTGGTGATGCGGCTGTATTTGACGCCGGCTTCGGGTTTGAATTCAAAAGTGGTGACTACGGGCCCGGGGTTGATCTGGGTGACGCCGCCGTGCACGTTGAACTCTTCGAACTTGGATTTGATACGAGCGGCGATTTCCTTGAGCTCGAGCGAATCGAAAGGATTGCGCGCCGGCACCTCGTTGAGCAAGGAGGTAGAAGGCAGACGATAAGCCGGATGTTCCGCCATTTCTGGCGCGGGCTTCCTGGGTTTGCGAACGGGAGCAGGCGCGGGCGCGGGTTCCGGAATCGGCTCCTCCCAAGGGGCGCGAGACAAAGCAGGCGGCGGAGGTTGATATTCGAGCTCGTGGATCGGAATATCGTGATGCATGGGCGGTTCTTCGATCAGAGCCGAGCTCGATACCGGATGCGGCTCAAGCGGATCGATCACTGGTATGGCTGGTTCCTCGCGCTGGACAGCGGCAGCGTGTTGCGCAGCCTGCTTCTCGGCCTGCTTCTCGGCTCTGACAGCGGCGCGCCGTTCCGCACGTTCCTGCGCTAACGCCATCCGTTGCTGGTGCTTGAGCTCGCGCCAAGCGACAAAACGCGCGTAGATGGCAGCGAGAAAGCGGAGGGGCCCGGCCAGCCAGCGCGCGGTGATCGCCATAAAGGCCGCCATGGAGAACGTGGAGATCAAGTACAGCGAGAGAATCAGGCAGATGCCGGTGAACAGCACCGTTCCCGCCACGTTCAGCGACGACACCAGCGACTCGGCAATCAAGGTGCCCACCACGCCCCCGGCGGAGAACGCTCCGTTCCATGGCCGCCAGAACGGACGAATGGAAAGCGCGGTTGAGATGCTCAAGAACAGCACCGCGGCGCCGAACACCTTTACCCCGGCCGCCTGGATGGGCGCTGAGCGGATCCATTTCCAGGCCATGAGCCAGAGCATCACGGGCAGGCTAAAAGCGCTCAGGCCCAGCAATTGGAAACAAAGATCGGCAGTATACGAACCAGCCAGCCCTGTCAGGTTATGCGCGTGCGCGGCGCCAGTCACCGAATTCCAGGAGGGATCTTGCGGGTGATAGGAGACCAGGCACAGGATCAAAAAGAATCCGGTGAACAGATACACCAATCCCCCGGCTTCGTTGAGTCTGTGGAAGCGTGTCGGTCCTAAAATCTTCATCCCGCTGAGAAGCGGAAAAATGCAGCCAGAGCGATTACTATTATGCCAAAAACGATTCGATACCACACGAACGGCATCAGGCTGCTGCGCCTGAGGTAGCGCAGGAAGAATGCAATGACGATGGCGCCGAGCACGCCCGAGACCGCGATGCCAACCACGATGGGCACCTTCATGTCCGCGGGAATTCCGCCCTCTTTGTGAACGTCCCAGAATTTTTTCGCTACCGCGGCCGCAATGGCGGGCGTGGAAAGCAGGAAGGAAAAACGCGCCGCTGTCTCGCGATTCATGTTGCGGAACAGGCCCGCGCTGATGGTAGCGCCGCTGCGGGACGTTCCGGGGATGACCGCGACCGCCTGCGCCAGCCCCACCGCGATGCCGTCGCTCATTTGAATGGTGCTCATGCTCTTGCTGCCGATGCGCCGCTTCTCTGCGATCCACATGACGATGCCAACCACGATCAGCATGGTTCCGATCACATAGGGCTGGCGCCAGGTGGTGTCGGCCTGTTTGTCGAAGAGGTATCCGACGATGCCAATTGGAATGGATGCGATGGCCAGCAGCCAGAGGAGATTCCGATTCTGCTTGAGATCCGGATCGCGCCCGAAATGGAGCCCGAAACCTTGCGCGATGATCTGGACCCAATCCTGAAAGAAGTAGATGATCACCGCAACCAACGTGCCCGCGTGGAGCGCGACGTCGAACGTCAGGCCGCCGTCTTTCCAACCGAAGAGCCAGGGGATCAGCACCAGATGCGCGGTGCTGCTAATGGGCAGAAACTCGGTCAAGGCCTGCACGATTGCCAGGACGACCACTTGGTAAATGGGCATGAACTAGCATCGTAGCAGGACGCTCCCTGGCAGTCGTGGGATTGGCCTTTGGCGCTCCCTGGTGGTCGCGCGGGATTGGGGATTGGGGGTTAGTGGATGACCACTTTCGCCAAGCCGGCGTTGTTGGCGGTGTCATAGGCGCGGACTACCAACAGGTGCTCGCCGGCGCGCAGCCGCTCGATCGTGATGTGATACTGCTCGCGCGGGGAATCGGTGACGCCGTCGGCCGCTTCCACTGGAGTCCAAGGGCCTGCGTCGAGCGAGTATTCGAAGCGGCGGAGGGGCGAGGTTTGATCCACGACGTCGGCATCCACCTCCAGGTGGTCGTTAGCACGCCGCGGCACGCTTAACGTGATCACGGGCGGAGTGTTGTCAATCAATACGGGCGAACTGACCAGTTCATCGGTCCGCGCCACATTGGCCGCGTTCGAAAGCTGATCGGAAGCGATGACGCGGAAATAGTAGCGGCCGTCGGCCAGGACGTCGCCATCCAGCAGCAGGGAATTCTCAACGATGTTCGCGCGCAGCAGCTTCCACTCTTTTTCATCTTCGCCGCGAAAATAGAGCGAGTAAAGCAACCGGTCGCCATCCGGGTCGTCGGCTTGCCACGTCACTTGAATTTGCGATCCGGAGCCATGCGTGAGCGTCTGCGTCGGTGTACCTGCAGGCGTAGACGTTTCGCCCGTATCGGTGACGGTGATGCTGTAGGCCGCGGAGGTGGAACTGCTGGCGGGCGCCGACTTCTGCGCCGAGCTTTGCGAGCTTACGCTGATACTGCGGATGACGGGCGGATTGTTCTGTGGAAGATAGGCCAGGCTGACGTTCTCGATGGCCGCGCCCGGACCCTCCAAACTCGCGCGCCATTGAATGTAGCGGGCGTTGGGGCTACGGATGAGAGAATTCTGCGCGTCGCTCAGCGGCTCGGACCAATCGCTCCAGGTTTTGTCGGGACGGGCGGAGTTGCCCGCTCGCGTGGCGACTTGCACTTTGGCGCTTGGGCTTCCAGTAGTGACGCGCCACGAGATTCGGCCCCAGCGCGCCACGGAACCAGAATCATGCACGGGCGATTCGTAGCTGCCGCTGGCGCCAGCCGCATCAGCCAACCGGAAGAGCTTGCCCATGTCGCCGGTAGCAGCTACCAAGCCATCCGGAGACTCCAGCAAGCGCGTAGCTTCGCCCTCATTGGTCTCCACCATCAGCGTCGCTTTGCGATCCGCGCCCAAGCGATACAGCCGGCCCTGGGCGTCGGTGGCGAAATAGAGCGAGTCACCGGATTGCTTGGCGCCGGGCGCCGCGGATCGCGCCACCAGGCTATATACGTTCTCTTCCTTGGAGCTCCATAACGTCTCCACGGTGTCGTCGGGATTGATTTTGTAGACGGCCGATTTATCGACGCCAGGAATCTCAGCCAGCGGACTGGTGCCCAATTGCTGCACCAGCTGACCGCTCGCGGCCCGGGGAGCATCGGCTTTCGGCTTGATCTCACTATCGGCCTGCGAATCGGCTGAATCGGTGACCGTAATCGAGGTGGTAGGCGCGGTGACGGTCACGCTCAACGGGGAAGACAGCGCTGTGGTGAGTGGTCCATTGCGATTTGCGATGGAACCGCCTAACGCGGCCGCATAAATGGTTCCATCCGGCATGGCCACAATGGAACGGATCTCAGGCAAACTGGCGTTGTAGAGCACGAAAGCCTTGTCCTTGGCGCTGATGCGATACAGGATGCCGTTGGGTTCCGTTCCGGCGAGCACGTTATTGTGCGGATCGAATGCCAGGGCGGTTACGTGCGATTGGCCAGTTTCGTAGTACGTCTCGGCCTTGCCTGTCTTGTCGACGCGATAGATGTTGCCGGGATTGCCGGCGCCCACGTACAAGCTTCCGTCATTGGCAAAGGCCAGCGCCCAGATGTACTTGGCCTGGGGCGCAAAGAACTCAGTCGCTTTGCCCTTCTCGATGCGATAAACCTTGCCGTCCGGCGAAGTGGCGGCATAGAGCACGCCGGCCGGATCCACCGCTACGGCGAAGACCTCCGGCTGATCGGCCGTCCAAATCAGATTGTTCGCGCCGGATGGAGTGATCTGGTAAACGCGGCCGCGATGGCCGGTGCCCGCGTAGATGGATCCATCGGGACCGCGCGCAATGCTCCAGATGGTGGGCTGCCCTGAGGTGAACACGGTCTCGAGCTTGGGTGCAAGGGTCAAGCGGCCATCGCGATCGAGCGAAATGCCCTGGAAACGGCCTTTCAGGAAATCCTGATAGGTATTCATCTCCCAAGTGGCCGTGGTTGCGGCGCCCAGCGACAGCGCCACGGCCGCTAGCAGCACGATGGTGCGAAGCGCTCTCATTCGGTTACTTCCACCTGCGCCGTCTTCGAGCCACTCACTACGACGTCTCCCGTCGCGATCTGTAATTCATCGATTTTGGAACCGCGCGGCACCCACACGCCTTGAGCGGCTTGCGCTCTTGCCAGAATCAGGCCCACCGAAGGTGGTGGATTCGGTAAGTCCTGGCCTTGGACCTGGAAAGCCGGGTCGGTTCTCCATACCCGTACGTAGGCGTTGGTGTTGGGCCTGAGACCATTCAGGAATGAGACCAGTTGCGTCGGACTCTTGGCGGGTTCCGATAACTGCTGATAATCCAGCGCGTTTGAGAGCGAGCCGTCGGAGACCGTGAAGTTCAGGGCGCCGGCCGGAGCGCCCACGGGCACCCGATAGCGGACACTCTTTTGCACCTCCAACCCGTTTTCTCCAGTCAACGTGACGGCCAGCTCCACGGTGCCGCCCGGATGCACCTGCTTAGGCGACGCCGAGATCTGGTCCACTTGCAGAAAGCGCTTGCGCTCAGACGCTTCGATCTCCAGGTTAATGCTCTTGATCTTCAACGCATCGAAGCCCGCTCCCAGAATGGACGCGAGCGGCGCCGACACGCCGGAGGACGCTTGCAGAGGCACGTTGTAATCGCCGGCATAGCTATTGTCGAGCTTCAACGGAGGAGCGCCATCCACGAATTCCACCCCGCCGCGCAGCGAGTAACTTGCGAGCCCCAAGGTTCGCTCGGTGGCGTCCATCGCGGAATACACCGCGGTCTGCACCAGGTAAGGCGAGAGCACACGATCCTGGATCATTTGCATGTGATACACCAGGGGCGCGCGGCGTCCATCCTTAACCGTGAGAGAAACCGGGATGGTCTCGGCTTTGCGGCCCAATTCTCCGTAGATGCTGGTGCTGCGGTCTTCGGTGATGGCGCCCATCCATTCCAGGGGCGATGAGATCTTGAAGGACGAATTCAGGTTAGGCAGCAGCGTGATCACTTCGGCTCGCGCGAACGGAAGCTCGGTGTTCCCTACCGACATGAACTGGTGGCCGAATGCGTAGATCTTCTTTCCGTCTACCGCTGTAACCGTGCCTTCAGCCCCGACACTCATGTCACCGGAGAGCAACTCTACCGCGATCATGTCGCCGGGCCGCAGCGAGGCCGGAGTGCCCAGCTTGGGAGGCAGCTTTCCGCCGCTCGAAACGCCCTGCCGCGGCTCCAGCCCCAACTTCTTGAGCTGAGGCGCAAACTGGTCTAGCGTGCCGGCGGTGAATCCGCTAAAAGAGACCGGAGTGGCGATATCTATGAGTTTGGAGCCGAATGCGTCGGCATTCGAGGCTGCTTTGTTCGAAGCTACCTTAAGCGCCGCGGGCGGTTGGCCCGAATCGCCCACTGCGAGCATCTCTTCGATGGGGCGAATCCCAGCGATCGGCTCCTTGGAGAAGTTGAAAGCCAGCGCCACGGCGCCCACCAGGCGTCCATCCATGTAGACCGGGCTACCGCTCATGCCCTGCATTACGCCGGTTTCCGCCAGCGGCCCTCCCGAAAGGCGCGCCAGGATCACGTTCTGCCGGGGCCCCACGTTTTCGAGGATGCCCAGGATCTCGACTTGGAATTCCTCTATTTTGTTGCCCTGGAAGACAGTTTTGCCGATGGCATGCTGGCCGGCGCGGACCTCCCGCAAGGGGAAGATCGCGATCTGCCCGGCGGCGAACTGCGGCCAAACACTGGCCGCTAGAATTAGTGAGACGACGAAACGGCAAACGCCCACTATTTCATTCTAGCCGGAATGATGTGGGCCAGCCTGCTTTTGATTATCGTTTACGCGCCGCTGATGGCCGGTTTGGCGCGGCAGTGGGCCGTTGATCCCGACATGTCGCATGGCTTCTTCGTGCTGCCGGTGGTGGCTTTGGTGGTCTGGCGCCGGCGGGCGGAATTAGCAAGCATCGAAATCGAACCCAATTGGTGGGGGTTGGCGATTGCCGTGTGGGGCGCGGCACAAATGCTGCTAGGCACCTTGGCAGCGCAGTTATTCATCGCGCGAACCGCGTTCCTGGTGTCGTTAGCCGGAGCTGTGTTGTTGCTGGGAGGCGTGCGAGCGCTCAGAATTCTGGCATTTCCTCTCTTGTTGCTTTTGTTTCTTTTTCCCATTCCGGCTTTGATCTATGCACGCGTCACGCTACCCTTGCAGATTTTCGCGTCAGCCAGCGCCGAGACGGCGCTCAACTGGATGGGTGTCCCGGTGCTGCGCGACGGAAATATCCTGGAGCTACCGAACGAGCGGCTCTCGGTGGTGGAAGCTTGCAGCGGCATCCGGTCTCTGCTGTCGCTCGGGTTCTTGTCCCTGACCTACGCTTACTTCTTCGACCGGCGCGTCGCGATGCGCTGGGTGTTGCTTCTGGCCACCGTTCCGATCGCAATTACGGCCAACGCAGCCCGGATAACGTTGATGGGCTTGGCCGGAGGGATGGGCGTGGCCGGCGACGCCTTTCATCTATTCGAAGGCTGGGTGCTGTTCGTTGTCGCGCTCGGCCTGCTTGTGATGTTTCACCGATGCCTGATCGCACACCGTTCATCCTGAGTGCGCTGCTCGCGATCCAAGGCGCCGCCTTCTATGGAATCTCAGGGCGGGCCGAGTGGATCCCGCTCTCGAGACCGCTCGGGGATTTTCCTTCCGTCATCGGCCCATGGCGGATGGTGCGGGAAGGCGTGATTGAACAAGAGGAGAAAGACGTGCTGCGCGCCGATGATTATCTGACGCGCCAGTACTCGGCATCGCCAGATAAGATCGCCGGGCTTTTTGTCGCCTATTTTCGGTCCCAGCGCGCCGGCCAGACGCCGCACTCACCGAAGAACTGTCTGCCGGGATCGGGCTGGACGTGGACGGTCTCAGACACCATACGCGTGGACATTGCCGGGCGGGCCAGGCCCATCGAGATCAATCGATATATCGTGTCGAAAGGCGACGATCACGCCGTCGTTTTGTACTGGTATCAGTCGCGCGATCGTGTGGTAGCCAGCGAAGTTCGCGCCACGATTTTCACCGCCTGGGACGCGCTGCGGTACAACCGGACAGATACGGAGCTAGTACGCGTCGTCACGCCGGTGGCCGAAAGCGGCGTGGAGTTCATACAGGCATTTTTCACCCAACTACGCCGCTACAATCAATTTGAGTGACCATCTTCGACGTCATCGTGGCCGGCGCCGGACCCGCGGGCGCAACCGCGGCCAAAGTGCTGGGCGAAGCCGGCGTCTCTGCGCTCTTGCTGGACAAGAGTGCGTTTCCCCGCGATAAGCCTTGCGGCGGCGGAATCAGTGCGCGGGCGTTGGCGCGATTTCCGTACTTGAGCGACGCGCTTCGAAACATCCCGTCCAATTGGGTGAACAAGGTCCATTTCGAATCACCATCGGGTTTTGTGGTGGATTATCAGTCGCCGGATCGTTTGTATTTAATGATCCGCCGATGTGAGTTCGACAATCTGCTGTTCTCGCTCGCTAGGCCGCACGTAGAAGTGGCGACGGGACTCGCGCGCAAAGTGACAGTTAACGGCGATCATGTGAGCGTCATTACCGATACTGACGAGTACCGTGCCCGCATGATCATCGGTTCGGACGGCGCGAATAGCATCATCGCGCGGGCCTCGGGGCTGCGCACCGGCAGCGTCCAGAGCGATTACGCCATCGACATGATGGAAGAGACGCCGCGCCAGGAGTTGAGCACGGCTGAACGCGACCGGATGTACATTTACTACCGGATTCGCAGCCACTACGGCTATGGGTACTTATTCCCGAAGGCCAGTCACTTGAACGTGGGCGTGGGCTTCAAACTCGATTATTATCTGTCGAATTTGCGGGGCGAGCACTACGCGCATCACCAGGCTTTCGTGGACGATCTGAAATCGAAGCAGTTGCTCACCGGGCAATCGAACCGAGCCAACTTCCGTGCGTTTCCACTGCCCATCTCAGGACCTCTCGCGCGTACCTATGCCGATCGCGTGCTGCTCTCTGGCGATGCCGGTGGATTCGTGAATGCTCTGACGGCCGAGGGAATTTACTACGCCATGGTTACCGGCGAACTGGCCGCGCGCGCCGCCATCGACGCGATCCAGGCCGGCAATTTCGCGAGCGCTCAGCTACGCGGGTACCAGCAAGCCTGGAAGCGGGAAATCGGCGACGAGCTGGGGCACAGCGTTCGGCTGCAAAAGCTGCTCCTGGCAGACCCCGCGCGCATCGACCGCGTGGTCCGGGCGGCCAGCCATCACAAGGCGCTCGCCGATCTTCTGGCCCGCTATGCGACCGGTGCACTGACGCACGCACAGTTCAAACGATCGATGTTGTTCCGTGCGTTGCCGGTCTACGTTCGCGAGAAAACGCGGAGCCTGCTCCATGCTTGAGTTGCGCAAAACACAGTGGATATTGGCCGGCGCTTGCTCGCTGCTCGTGGGTTCGCTGTTCGCCTTCCAACGGCAGTTCCGCGAATATCCAGGCATTGAGTATGAAGATTTCGCGGTCCCTGAAGGCGCGCGGGATAAAACCGAGTTCGCCTTCGCGCGATTGATGTACCCTCCCGCGCCCTCCGCCATGTTCGACCGCGCCGGCCCACGCTGGGCGGAAGGCATGTCCAGTTGGACGCAGGATTATCCGCGCGCCGATCGCCATTTCCTGCTGGCTTTGCGCCGCCTCACCCGCATTGACGCGCGCTCCGTGGAACAGCCTGTCAATTTAGACGATGGCGATGATGTCTACAACTGGCCGTGGCTCTATGCCGTTCGTCCCGGCGAATGGCTGCTCACCGACGCGCAGGCGCACAAGCTCCGCGATTATCTGCTGCGGGGAGGGTTCTTCATGGCTGACGATTTCTGGGGCACGCCCGAGTGGGCCGTGTTTTGGGCCAGCATGGGCCGAGTTTTTCCCGATCGGCAGGCGGTTGAGCTCGATAATAACAATCCGATATTCCATACCATTTACGATCTGGATGACCGTTATCAAGTTCCTGGCGCGTGGGGCCTGTACGGTCGCGGCTATCAAAACGACGGCCGTGTGGCGCACTGGAAGGGCATCTTCGATGACCAGGGCCGGCTGATGGTAGCCATCACCCAGAACAGCGATCTAGGCGATTCGTGGGAGTGGGCGGACGCACCGGAGTATCCGGAGCGATATTCCGCGCTCGGCATTCGTATCGGCGTGAACTACATAACTTACGCCATGACGCATTGAAATGGGCTCAGCGAAGTGCGCTCAGCCATTCTGTGGGCCGCCCTGAATGGCAGAGCGTCATGGCAAGGTAGATGCCACTATTCTGTGCCATAATCGAAGCGCATGAAGAACTTCCATCTTCCTTTGCCGGATCAAATCTATGACGAGCTCAAATCGGAAGCGGAACGGAGCCGAATGCCGGCCACCTCAATGGCCAGATATGCGATTCAAACTTGGCTCGCCGCACGCAAGAAGACAGCGCGCAGACAAGCGATCGCAGCTTATGCCGCCGAGATGGCCGGCAGTGAATTCGACCTGGATCGGGCGCTAGAGAGCGCGACCTTGGACCTGCTCCTGGAAAGTGAATCCTGAGTGCAACGTGGTGAGATTTACTGGGCCGAGCTCGCTCCCCGCTCCGGCTCGGAACAATCGGGACGCAGGCCCGTGATTGTCGTGTCGCATGACGGCTTTAACCAGACGCCCAACTGGCGTTCGGTGATCGTGGTGCCGATGTCCACTTCCAAAGCCCAGGCAAAACGCGGTCCCACTGTCGTGGAGATCCCTGGTGGAGCGGGCGGGCTTGCTCGGTCCGGAATCGCCGTATGCCATCAGGTGACGACCCTTGACCGAATCAAACTGACTCGATATAGCGGAACACTTCCAAGAGAACTGCTGCGGTCGGTCGAAGAAGGCCTGAGGGCTGCCATGGACCTGGAGTAGCCACCGGCGGGATGGTGGCCAGACCGCGTCCATTTCAGCGAAAGAGGGTTTTCACGTAATCCGCGCCCAGGCCTACCTTTTCGTAATGCCCGCGACACAATTTAATGTAATCATGCACGTCGAAATGCCCGTTGGACTCGCCGTTTTCATCCAGCCAGATCAGCGGACCTTGCACCACAAAGAACACCTTCATCGGATCTTGGTGTTCGTAAGCCACCAGCGTGTGCGCTTCGCCGGGAGTCTCGTAAATGAAGTCGCCGGCGGTGGCGGTCCAGTCGTGCTCCAGGTAGCCCCACTTCCCTGAGATGGTATAGGCGAACACTTCGTGCGGATGATAGTGGCGATTCACCAAGCCCGCGCTCTTCGCCATCAGGATGTCGCACCACTTGTTCTGGCCGGGCGAAATCCACAAAGGTTTCGACGAGACGGTCTCGGTGAACGGCACAAACAGGCGCTCGTCGCCGCCTGGAGCGTTGTGCGAATAGACCTCCGGGAGAGCGTCTAACTGGAAAACCTTTTGGATCGGCTTCAGATCTTTCCAGAATTCGGTGACGGCTGTTTCAGGCATAAGCGTATCCAAAATATCACGGATGGTTCGCTTTTCACGCCGCCTGGCCTACCTGCGTTCACCCCGGATAGCGGCCCTCACCCCGGATATCGACCCTCGATGTAACTCTGCAAGTGCCCGATGGTGGCTTCCTGCGCGCTGATGGTCCAGTTCACCAGGTCGCCGATCGAAACGATGCCGATCACGTTGTCACCATCCAGAACAGGCAGATGCCGTATGCGACGCTCGGTCATGGATCGCATGCATTCTTCCACGGTGTTGTCGGGACCGGCCGTGATCACGCGATCGGTCATGATTTCCCACACCTGCGTCTCTTTCGATGATCGGTCCTTCAAAATCACTTTGCGAGCGTAATCGCGCTCGGAAATGATGCCGGCCAGGCGGCCTTCGGACAATACTAGCAGCGCCCCCACGCTCTTTTCGGACATGCGCGCAATCGCTTCGTAAACGGTAGCTGTCGGGGCGATGGACCACACTTGGCGGCCCTTGAATCGGAGCAAGGAATCTAAAGTATCCACGGGTTTCATGGAAGCTCCTTCCGCGCTCATCATAGACCCGGCTTGCGCCTGGCACAAGGGAGAGAAACTTACTGGATGTGACCGTCGCGCATATGCACGATTCGATGCCCGTAGCCGGCCGCCTCGGGGTTGTGGGTGATCATCAGAATGGTTTGACCCAGGCGGTGGTTCAGGTCGCGCAATATGCCGAGAACGGCGGTTGAATTCTCCGTGTCGAGATTGCCGGTAGGTTCATCGGCCAGCAGGATGGCCGGTTGATTCACGATGGCGCGTGCGATGGCCACGCGCTGCTGCTCGCCGCCGGAAAGCGCGCGAGGCTTGTGATCCAGACGGCTTTCGATGCCGAGCAGCTTGAGAATCTCCACAAACTGAGGATCCAGCGGACCATTTTTATGCGCAATATCGCGCGCGATCGCGATGTTGTCGCGAGCGGTCAGCGTGGGTAGAAGATTGTATTTCTGGAAAACGAACCCGACGGTGGTCTTGCGCAGCTCGGTGCGTTCGGCGTCGGTCATGACGAGAAGATCGCGCCCGGCGATTTGAATGCTCCCCGACGTTGGCGGAGTTAATCCGCCCACGATATTAAACAAGGTCGACTTGCCTGAGCCCGACGGCCCCACAATGGACACGAATTCGCCCGCCTGAACGTCGAGATCGACGCCGCGCAGCGCATGCACGTCCACTTCGCCGGCATGGTACGTTTTTGTGAGCCCGCGAATCGAAATGATGGGCTGGCCGTTAGTCATATGCCAGGGCCTCAGTCATATGCTAAGGCCTCGATGGCATCTTGCCGAGCTGCCTTCAATCCTGGACCCAATGCGCCTAACAAAGCGCCGAGCAGGGCGATGCCCGCGGCGGGCAGCCACCACCTGGGAACGATGGCTTGGATAAGCGCGCTGTGCACTACATTCTGAATCAGGAAACGTGTGGCGTAAGAAAGCAGAATGCCGAGGATAGAGCCGGCAATCGCGAGCACAGCCGTCTCCCGCAACAGAATGTTAAGAATGTATCCGGGCGATGCGCCCAGCGCCTTTAAGACGCCGATCTCGCGTGTGCGCTCCAGCACCGCCGTGTACATGGTGGAAAGCACCATCAGGAAACCCACCGCTACGCCCACGCCGACCACCACCCAGATGAAATCCGTCAGCATCGGAATATTCGAGGCTGAGAAGAGGCTGGTGTAATCTTCCATCGAATAGACTTTGTAGGTGTTCAATTTGAGAGAAAGCTCAGAGATCACGGCAGAGATGTTCTCCGGCTTGTCCACCTTCACGTAGACGGTGCTCACCTTTCCGGTATTCACGGTGAGTTCCTGCAGCGTGGCGAGCGGCACCACCATGCGCGCCAGCATTCCAGGTTCATAGATTCCAGAGACACGCCACATGTGATTTGTGTTGGTGATGGTGTCGCCGACGTGGACGTTGTGCTGGCCAGCGTAGACTGTGTCCACCATCACGTCATCCGGGTGTTCAAAAGGTCCGCCGCGCACGAATCGGAATCCCCCATTGAGCTGATTGAAGGTGGCCAGATCCACGCCAGTGAGGTAGTTAAACAGATCCGTTCCGAAGATCAAGGTTCCCGAAGCCACGGTGACGTGCGGCTCTTTATCGATCACGGCGGGAATGATCTTCTGGATCATCTGGCCGCCGGAAATGACGATGTTGCCACCTGGCGGGCGGACGAGAATATCGGCGCCCACGCCGCGGGCGCGAGCGGCTTGATCGTTCAGCATTCCGTCGCTCAAGCCCAGCAGCGTCAGAACCATCGCCACCTGGATGCTGATGGCGATGACGCCCAATAACGTTCTTATGGGACGATGGCGCAGGTTCTCGAAAACCAGTCGATTGGTCAATTTATTTGTAAGACACTACCAGACGTTGCGGGAAAGGCGATAGTTCGCGCAACTCACTGCGGACAAATCCAGCGTTGCGGAACATTTTTTCGAGCTCCGCGTAGGTATAAGCGTCGCCGGCAGGCGTGCCCAGCATTTGCATGCTAAACATCGCGTCGCGCTCGGGAGACACGCGATCGTCATTGGGAATAAACTCAGGCGCGATGGCGATTCCTTCCGGCGCGAGCGCGGCATGAACTTTTCCGAGCAGCTTCTCGTTGGTGGGTGGGTCGAAGTGGTGCAGAAAATTCGGAATCAGGACGATGTTGTAGCCGGAGCCGAATTCCACATCGAAGGCGCTCCCGGGAATGGTGGAGTAACGATCCGCCACGCCAGCCTTGGCGGCGTTCTCTTTCGCCACTTCGAGCACGTTCGCCCAATCCAGGCCGACGATCTTCGCGCCGGGGTTGTGTTTGGCGAACGCGATTCCATAGAGCCCGTGGCCGGCGGATATATCGAGAACCTTTATCGGTGTTGAATCCCCGGCGAAGCCTTTCGCGATCAATTCCGCCGGCATCTGCATCATCGGCGCCATGGAGCGCGCAAACTCCACCCACATGGGATTCTCTGGTTCCAGAGCGCCGTGATCGCTCGGCAACGCTCCGCCGTGCCGGATAACATCCGTCATGCCCTCGAACATTTCCGCGATATGGGAGCTCATCAAAAACTTCGCCATGGTTCCCAAATAACCGGGAGAGCGACGATCCAGGAACACCGCCGAATCTGGAGTCAGCATGTATTCACCGCCGTGCTTGGCGAGAAACCCGATCATGGTCAAATAATCGCAGAGCACCCGAGTGCCCTTCTCGGACGCCTGGATGCGCGCGGCAATCGAGGTCAGCGACTTGTTACCTTCGGCGATTGTGGTGAACAGATTCAGATCGATGCCGGCCTTCAACGCCACCGAGCGTTGATAAGCCTGCAGGGTGTCGAATACAATGCCGGGCGACGGAGCTTGCGGCTGGGGAGATGAGGACATATCACCAGTGTATGCGCACGCCGCCCAGAATGCCTCGCGACAAAGCCTGGTATCCGAGAACCTCCTGGTAGCGTTCGTTGAGCAGGTTTTCTACTTTCAGCATCGGTGTGAAGTGCTTGGCGATGTCGTAAGAGGCGCTGGCGTAGATATTTTGATATCCGGGATTTCGTGTGACGCCGAAGGTAAAGTCGGCATCCTGGCGCTCGCCGATAAAGCTGCCGCCCACAACCAGGGACCAGCGCTTGGGCGTCACTGTAATGGAAAGCGAGCCGGAATTCCGCGGGCGCCGGACCAGTGGTTCACCGAGGCCGGTGTCGGATGACTCGGGCGTGGTGGAAGAGGTGATGCGGGTGTCCAACCACATATAAGAGCCGGTGAGGAAGATATTGTTGGTCACTCGCGCCTGCGCGGATGTTTCTACGCCGCGCGCCCAACTGGCCTCGATATTCTCCCAGGTGTCGCCGACGAAAGCGATCAAGTCGCGAAATGAATTGCGGAATGCAGCCACTTCCGTCTTGACGCGCCGGCCCCACCATTCCGCTGCCAGCGCAGCTTCATAGGTGGTGGTGGTTTCCGGCCGCAGCGCGGGATTGCCGAAGTAGTATGGAGCAGCCTGCGCGTAGTTTTCGAGCAGGCTGGGCTCCGTGACACCGCGTCCGCCGCTGACGCGGAAGAACGTGGAGGAAAGCGGACCGTGTTCGCCCGCGAGCAGGAAACTGGCGCCCGCCCGGCCCGAGCCAATGTTCCCGAAAGCGCTCGAGTGCTCCACGCGCGCACCGCCGCTCAGGAAGATACGCCGTCCGAAATTCTGCTGAACGTTGGCGAAGAAGCCGTTGTTGGTGCGCGAGGCTGGAACTCCGGAAAGATTGCCGCTCTGATCCTGATAATCGTAACCGAAGACCAGCGCGCCGCCTCGATAGGAGAGCGTGCCCTGATATCCGGCGATTTTTCGTTCGGTGAGATTGAACGAATTGTTGTCGCCGCCGAAGTAGTTCGTAGTCTGCACCAGCGTGAGCCCGGGCGGAATAACCGAAGGCGGTGCATAAGGATTTACGATCGCCACCAGATAAACAGCGGGCGGAGGGCCGGGAACATCCTGGACCAGCGCCGCAAGCGGCTGCTCTCCGTAGACCATTTCATTGTCGTTATAGCGATCGGCGAGGCGGTGGAAGCCGAACGTAAACTGCTGGCGAAAGTTCGATCCACGGCTGTCGTCCAGCCGCAGGGACACAGTGTCATCACGCTCATGTTCGTTCGGCACCGGATCGTCGATGCCATAGGCGATCTGGCCGGGTATGCCGGCAATCGCGTCGTAAACGCGGAAGATGGCGCGCAGTTGCGTAGAGTCCGAGATCTTGTAGCCAATATTGGCCGTGCCGGTGTTGTTCTTGCTGAACGTGTTGGGCCACTCGCCGGCGCTATGAAATTCCGACGCGCTGAAAGCATAGTCCAGGCGCGAGGGCAGACCCCCGGTGAGATTGGCGATCCAGCGGTCGGTCTGGAAGCTTCCACGCTCGTAAGAAAACGATCCGTGCGGCACAGCATTTTCGGGATCGCCGTGCTTGGTGAATAATTGGATCACCCCCGCGGCGGCCTCCGCCCCGAAGAGCGCACTCTCGGGGCCGCGCACCACTTCGATGCGGTCCAGCCCTTCCGAAGTGAGATTCTCCAGATGTATCGAACCGCCTGGATCGTTGAGCGGAACGCCATCCAGCAGCACCAGCGTGCCGGTGCTGTCGGAGCCACGCGTAAATACTTCGGCCAGCGTTCCAGGCGGACCATATTCGTCGACCTGCAGACCAGGAATCTCACGGAGCAGGTCGAAGATCATGGGATATTGGCGCGCTTGGAGTTGCTGCTCGGTGATGACATTGGCAGCGACAGCGGCCTGCTCCGGCGTCGTCTCGGTGCGGTTCGCGGAGACCACAACGGTTTCGGTATGCCCCGCTAGTTCGAGCGTGATCCGGGCCTCAGTCTGAGAAGTGAGATCTATGGTGTATGGCCGAAAGCCGGTTTTCTCAATGCTCGCCTGGCACTTGTCGACATTGGCGATGGTGAATCGACCCTCCGCATTGCTATAGACCGATTGCGTTTGACACGTCACCCGCGCGGCTTCGACCGGCCGGCCGGAAGGATCGAGAATAGTTCCGTGAATGTTGGAGTTTTCGCCCGCGCATAGCCCGAGCGACAGAGACAATAGAAGAATGGTTCGCATCGTACGTTTCTCCCTCGAAAACGTGAATTGGTTTTCAAGCGAGGAACCGGTCTCCTGACTTGCGGCTGGCCTGTCTTGCTATTTGCTAAACGTGAAGCGATCTTCCCACTTGCGCAGTGATCGCTTCGGCCGAAATTACGTGCCGCTTACAGTTGCGGGGCAGTGGCGGATTTACACCGCCTTCCCGAACATCCCTCGCCATGCTGTTTCAAAACTGGCGTTTCAAAGATCTCAGGCGAGTATAACATGGGATAAAGATATCCTTTGGACAGCCGATGGTCCCGGATATGGGGAAACTTGCCATTTCGATTGCGCTGCTGGCCGCCAGCGCTTTTGCCGCTTCCGACGACCAGGCGACCATTCAAAGCACCTTCATCAAACCCTGGGTAGAGGCGCTGCAGTCGAAAGATAAGGCCGGGTTGGAGCGGCTGTTTCATCCGGCGGTACGGGCCTGTATCAACTCAAGCACGCGAGAGTTCTTTGACATAGGGATCGAGCGCCTCATGGATCCGGCGCCGCGGGGCAAATATATAATCACCAAGCTCGTTCCGATGACGGGGCCGATGCCTGCGTTTTTACCCGAAGACGGGTTTCGGGCTCCGGTAAACCCCACCTATGACATGAACCTGCAGTTCGATCAGAGCGATGTGGTGATGGCCATCTTCCTGGCGCCGTGGAATGGCGGGTGGTACGAGGTTTTTCCTTGCCCCAACGAAAAAGGAATGGCGTACTTCCGCCAGTCACTGGTAGATTATGCAGCCGTGGAAAAGAAAGCCGCCGAAGTAGCTGCCAGCCTGAACGATCCAGTGCGGAAGGAAATACGAGATCTTCTTCGACAGCAAGATTACGGCCGTGTCGTTGACAAGATCCGCGATACCACCGGCGTGGATACCGGGATGGCGATGCGCGTGATGAATCTGCTCAAGAAGCAGCAGTGAGTTATCTCAAAAATCCGGTCGAGATCTCTTTTCCGGAATCGAAGATCGAGTATTGTGTATCGGCCCAAGCCGGCGTTTTCGTCAACAAGACAGTTTGGAGCGCGCTGTTTCCCGCTAACACCAAAACCATGTGCCGCTGATCGAGAGGGTTGGTTGCAGCCAAGACCACCGCGTCCGTTTCCGAAGCGTGATCCTGACCCTGGATGCGGAACATGCCCCCAGAGGATTCCAAACCGATCTTATCTTGCCACCGGGCGAGAGCTGAATTGCTCTCCGGTCGCCCGACAAAAATCACGTCATGGGTGCGCAGCTCTTCTTCGCTCACCTCGAAATCCTTGCGGATGGGAACCTGGTGTTCCAGCGATCGGAAGAAGTGCTTCTGCAATTCCTCGGCGGCGAAGCGGTTGGCGCCTCCGTCCGTCCTGGTTCCGTATACCAGAATCGCGGAGCTGAGGCGTTCGTGGATATCGGACGCCACGAACATCGCGCCGCCCTTGTCCGCCGGCAGGGCGAAACCGACGCCCGCCGCATCCAGGAATGATTGCGCCGTGACGGTCTGGGTCTTGTGAGCCGCGAAATAATCGGTCATCAATTTGAAGAAGCGATCATCGCCCAGGTTGCGGCGCAATTGATCGAGGAACAACGCACCCTTTTGCGTTTCGAGCTCGAAGCGCTGCTTGGCGGTGAGGCCGGAAATGGCGCTCAACGAACGATACTCGGCCCAGTGCGCGGCCATCGCGTTGCGGAGATCTTTGGAATTGAGATCGTCAAAGTACGCCGCGGAACCGGAGGCAAACCAGATATCGGCATCGGATGCGGGCAGCACCAGGCCGGTCCAAAGGCGCTCACTGTAATTGGGAACTGCTGCCTCACGGTCGCGGGTCTCAGAGGTTGAGGCGGCAGTTGGCGCAGCGGGGACTGGCTCGGTCGAAATCAAGCGGTAGCCTGAGGTATACAGGCCGTCGTTGGCCGGAAATTCCGCCTGGTCGCCCTTGGTTGGCAGCCGCTCCCGCTGATTCGGCTTTCCGAATTGGGCCCAAACCATCATCCGGGATGCCATGTCGGCGGTAATCACTTTGGAATCCATCGCGGTGGCGCTTACCAGCGGCGCGGTATGATACGCCAGAAAACCGAACTGCTCGTCGATCTTGCCCTTGTACTCGCGATACAACGCTTCCCATTTCAGATCGCGATCAGTGGGGACGTAGGGGACGTAAGAGGGAGCGCCATTGGGATCGGGGTTCTCTTCCAAGCGAACGGCCAGATCTTTGGCGTTATTGTCGCCCCAATAGAAACCTTCGGTTCCACCGAACCAGTCATTCTTGGAACTGCGGTAGAGGCGCGACTTGTAGGTACCGAGTTCGAATAACGCGATCTCGTTGGTTTTGGCATCGCCGAGCAGCCATTCATTGGTGTACAGGCCGTTGTTTTTCGTGCTCAGATATTCCACAACTTTGTCGATATTGTCGCCATATTGAATGGCCTTGCGCGCGCGATAAGCGATGGGCGTGCCGTTCACATTGAACGGACTTTGGTTGATGGTGGTCTCGGTGAGCACCACGCCGGCGTCGTTCTGATACCAGTCCGTCCCGCTCTCGATGCCGCCCGGATAGCTCTGCATCAGGACCCGATGCCCGGTGGTGGGCTTAATATCCAGCATCACGTTGGTTTGCTCGGCCAGAGTGAGCGGCCACCAGGTGGTATGGCCGATAACCATGCGGCCATCGCGAGTGGCGGATCCAGTTGCGGCAAAAGCGCTGCAATGATCGAGCGCGGCGCCGCGTTTGAGATTGACGTAGTTGGGAGCCGCTAAACGCAGGCCTTCCAGGCCGTTGGGAGTGACGCTGAGCGCCGGGCTGAGCTCGCCCAGTTCCACCGTGGTGTTCACCACCACAATGTCGGTAAGGTCGATGGTGCGGCCTTCCCAGCGGGCACCAGCGTCGGAGGCGCCGTCGGCGATGCCCTTCATCTCCTCCAGAATCTCCTGATCGAAGCCGTGCAGGAAGAGAGCTGTAGCTGTGGTGCGCGCCAGGTTCCAGCTTTTGTTCCTATTTTTTGGATCGAGCTCGGCGGCGCAGCGCGCCATGTACTGCGGGATTTCCTTCGCCATCAGATGCCCGTGCTGGTAGCCGCGCTCGTAAGGCTGGCCTTCCACGTGGAGGTAGATCCATCCGCCAACGGGATATCGATACGCAGGGCCGTAAGTGGTCACCGCGGCCGGAGCGGGCCAGCGATCGGCCGACGTCAGCGTCAATTCCGGAGCTGCTTGATCGATATTGACTCCTGAGAACCAGGCCTTGCCATCGAAGGTACCGCCGTAGGCGACGGTGAGGACGATGCTGTCGTGCGCGCGCGTGGCGGTGAAACGGAGATGGACGGGGGTCCAATCGCGCGTTGCACCGAGCGATTCCGATTGCACGTCATACGGCAGCGACGCCATGCTGAGCGCGGCGCCGGTAGCGATGGGCGAACGGTCCAAGTCCCGGACGCTCAACTTCTCGGTGCGGATCCAACCGGTGAGTTCGTAGCTCTTGCCGATGGTGAGCTCGACGGGAGCGGATTGAACTCGCGCATCGCCGCCATGGGACTCCAAACGCATCGACATCTGGCCCTCGTGGGTGACGGCCGGGTCTGTGCTGCCAGTGCCCCTTAGCACCGTCCAAGCCGAGTGTGGACCATCGAAGGACGCCGGAGTGCCGGCGTGAAGACACGCAACGAATGCCAAGCCGAGAAGGAAGTTCCGCATAACTGATAATAAAAGATCCCCAGGTGCAATCACAAAGGGGCTGGGGCTTGGGCATGGCCATTGAGCAATTCGTACTTCCCTATTCCGAGAGTGCAGTGGACGACTTGCACCGGCGGCTGGCGCAGACGCGCTGGCCGGATGAGATTCCCGGAACGGGCTGGGAGCGCGGTGTGGATCTCGGTTACTTGCGCGAGATTTGCACTTACTGGCGCGAGAAGTTCGATTGGAAGGCGGAGATTCAAAAGCTCTCGGCGTGGGACCATTACCGATACGTGAGCGGTGACACTCGCGTTCACTTCCTGCACGTACGCGGCAAAGGCGCCGGGCGCAATCCGCTGATCCTGACGCACGGCTGGCCTGGATCGTTCCTGGAGATGCTGAAGATCATCCCGCTGCTCACTGACGCGGGGTTCGATGTGGTGGCGCCGTCGCTACCCGGATTTGGTTTTTCGGATCGGCCTGCGCGGCCTGGGATGAATACGTTTCGGATCGCGGAACTGTGGGCTGGGCTGATGAGCGAACTGGGTTACTCGAATTTTTTCGCGCAGGGCGGCGATTTCGGTGCCGCGGTCACCACGATTCTTGGGCTGCGGCATGCGGATCGTGTAACTGGCATCCATCTGAACTACATTCCCGGATCGTACCGGCCGTCGATGGAGGCTGGGGGCGCGCCGACGCCGGCTGAGCAGGCATACCTGGCGGATTTGGATGGTTGGTTTCGGGAGCACGGCGCCTACGCGCATCTGCAGCGCAACGAACCCCAGACTCCGGCCTACGCGCTGAACGATTCTCCGGCCGGTTTGGCTGCCTGGATCATCGAAAAATTTCGCAGCTGGTCCGATTGCGGCGGTGATGTAGAGACGCGTTTCACGAAAGACGAGCTGCTGGCCAACGTCACGCTGTATTGGATGACCCAGACCATCTCGTCGTCCTTCCGGTTATACAACGAGGCGAAGAATGCACCGCTGCAATTTGCGCCCGGCGACTTTGTGAAGGTGCCGTGTGCCATCGCCCGATTTCCGCTGGAAGCGCCATTTCCGCCGCCCGAATGGGTAGCGCGCGGGTATAACATCGAGCGCTGGACGCAGATGCCTCGCGGAGGCCATTTTGCGGCCGCGGAGGAGCCGGAGTTGCTGGCCAGGGACATTGCAGAGTTTCTTGCGTAGAAACCACGCAAGAAACGGGGTTGGGGATTAGGGGCTAGGCCTGCTCGATGACCGGCGGCCAGATCTCCCAGGAACACCACCCACGAGATCACAGCCGGAAAGAGCGTCAAGCCTATCGAGAATTTCACGCCTTGACGGAAAGCGCGGAGCCCGAAATCCGCTGCTGCGGTTGGTCTCCATCTGACGAGGAGTAATTGATAGGCGGCTCCCTCGAAAAATCGGTTAAAAGTGGTCACAGAAAACAAAAGAACCCGACGAATTCTGCATTCTTGACTTCTTGAATTCTGAATTCTTCGTAGTCGTAGGACCTCAAGTGTTCGTCACGCTTAGAACATTGCCGTCCGGGTCCTTAAACCATGCCACGCGCACGGCTCCGCCGGGAGCGCTCCAGATGCCGAGTTCGTCCTGACCGAAGCCTGGATAAATATTGAAGGCCACACCGCGTTGACGCAGGGCTCTTACGGCAGCTTCCACATCCGGCACGTTGAAGCCGAGTATCGTATGCTCATGCGGCGTGAAATCGGTCACGGTGGAGACACGCAGGGTAATCCCACCGAGGAGGTTGAAGACGGAGGCGAAACTGTCTTCGTAAGCAAACGCGAGCCCCAGAATCTCGCGATAGAATTCGGCCGCGCGGGCGCGATCCCCCGTGCAGATGACAATAACGGGTTTCGCCAGTTCCAGAGTTCCCATCGGTTCTCCTCTCCTCACCGCCTGACTACAAACAAAAAGGCCCGCCCCGAAGGGCAGGCCAGTTTGCTTCATTCCGAATTCTGACTTCTCGAATTCTGAATTCTTCGGTTTAGTAATCCATCTCGGGTCCGCCGTGCCCGCCAGGGGCCGGGGCTGCCTTCTTCTCCGGAATCTCAGCGATCATGGCTTCGGTAGTCAGCATGAGCGCCGCGATGGAAGAAGCGTTTTGCAGAGCGGAGCGGGTCACCTTGGTAGGATCGATGACGCCACCCTTCACCAGGTCTTCGTACTGCGCAGTGGCAGCATTGAAGCCAAAGTGCGAGTCGTTGTTGACGCGGATCTTCTCGATCACAATCGCGCCTTCGTAACCCGCGTTGCCAACGATCTGGCGAACGGGCTCTTCACAAGCGCGCCTGATGATATCCACGCCGATCTTCTCGTCGCCCTCGAGCTTCAGGCCCTCTAAGGCCTTGGCTGCGCGCAGCAACGCCACGCCGCCGCCCGGAACGATGCCTTCTTCGACCGCCGCACGGGTAGCATGCAGCGCGTCCTCGACACGAGCCTTCTTTTCTTTCATCTCGGTCTCGGTGGCTGCGCCCACCTTGATCACCGCAACGCCGCCGGCCAGCTTGGCCAGACGTTCTTGCAGCTTCTCACGATCGTAATCGCTGGTGGTCTCTTCAATCTGGGCCCGCAACTGCTTAATGCGGCCTTCGATCGACTTCTGGACCCCGGCGCCGTCGATGATGGTGGTGTTGTCTTTGTCCACAGTGACACGCTTGGCGCGGCCCAGGTCTTCCAGACGTACGCCTTCCAGCTTGATGCCGGTCTCTTCCATGAGGGCCTTGCCGCCAGTGAGGACGCCGATGTCTTCGAGCATCGCTTTGCGGCGATCGCCAAAGCCAGGGGCCTTCACCGCGCAAGCATTCAAAGTGCCGCGCAGCTTGTTCACAACCAAAGTGGCCAGCGCTTCGCCTTCCACTTCTTCGGCGATCACCAGCAGCGGCTTACCGGAGCGGGCAATCTGTTCCAGCAGGGGCAGCAGATCCTTCATGTTGCTGATCTTCTTTTCATGGATCAGGATGTAGGGATCTTCGAGCACGCACTCCATGCGATCGGGATCGCTGATGAAGTAGGGCGAGAGATAGCCGCGGTCAAACTGCATGCCGTCCACGGTCTGCAGCTCGGTGGTCATGGTGCGGCTCTCTTCCACCGTGATGACGCCGTCCTTACCGACTTTCTTCATCGCTTCGGCGATGGTGTTGCCTATGTCGGAGTCACCGTTCGCGGAGATGGTGCCCACCTGCGCGATGGTCTCGTTGTCCTTGACGTCTTTGGACATCTTCTTTACTTCGTTGACCACCACCTCGACCGACTTCTCGATGCCGCGCTTCAGGGCCATCGGGTTCGCGCCGGCTGCAACAGCCTTCACGCCTTCGCGGAAGATAGACTGCGCCAGGATGGTGGCTGTCGTGGTGCCGTCGCCGGCGGTGTCTGAGGTCTTGGATGCAACCTCACGCACCATCTGCGCGCCCATGTTCTCGAGCGGATCCTTCAGTTCCACTTCCTTGGCGACGGTGACGCCGTCCTTGGTGATGGTTGGGCCGCCGAATTTTTTCTCCAATACGACGTTGCGGCCGCGGGGGCCAAGCGTGACCTTCACTGCATCAGCCAATTGGTTGACGCCGCGCAGAATCGCCTGACGGGAATTTTCGCTATATACAATCTGTTTTGCTGCCATAGAAAATGTCTCCTTTCAAAACTCTTCGCGCTTAGGCTACTTTGGTAGCTTTCTTGGGCGCGCCTTCCAAAACTCCGAGGACTTCATCCTCGCGCATGATCAGGAATTCTTCTCCATCGATGCGGATCTCACTGCCTGAGTATTTGCCGAACAGGATGCGGTTGCCTTTTTCCACGTCCAGTGGAACAACTTTGCCATCTTCCAGGCGCTTGCCCTTTCCAACGGCTACCACTTCTCCTTCTTGCGGCTTCTCTTTGGCGGAATCCGGAATAAACAGACCACCAATCTTGTTTTCCTTTTCGTCTTCGAGACGTTTCACGACGATCCGGTCATAGAGCGGACGAATGTTCATAGTGTTGAACCTCCTCTAACATGGGGATTTAAAACTTTGGGAGGGGCAAGCAAGCGCTTCCCACCCCAGGTCATATTAGCAGACTCGCCAGAGGAGTGACAATATTTCTTTGTAAGTTATTGAATAGGAAGGTAATAAATTTGTAACGGAAACTCATTGGACAGCGCTCCGGCCTTCTCGATATGCTGGATGTGTATCCTCGCGATACAAATGCATGCGACGTGTTGCGCCACTGATTCTGCTGGGTTTCGTCGCAATCCTCTCCACCGTTGGCTGGACTTATTACGTCCGGCTCAAGCAGCAGGTGGCCAGCGCCCCGGTTAAACCCAAAAAACTTGCAGCCGGAACCACCTCTGTTTTTCATGGTTGGAAGTACAGCCACACTTCCAGCGAAAAGACCGTCATCACTATGCAGGCCGACGATTTTCAGGAATTGGATGGCAAGGACGAGCTGACCGGCGTAATCCTTGACATTTTCAACAAAGACGGTGGTACATACAACCACGTGCAATGCGCGAAGGCCGAGTTTGACGTTACCAAGGGAATCCTGTACTCGGAGGGCGAAGTCCAGATCACGATGAAGGTGCCCGCGAACGATCAGCCCAAAGGCCGCCTGATGGTGATCAAGTCCACCGGCGTCAGCGTGGAAAGCAAGACCGGCAAATCGTGGACGGATCGTCCCGCGACATTTACGTTCGATCGGGGCGATGGCCAGGCTGTGGGCGCCGATTACGATCCCAACTCGCGCGTTCTGAATCTCCACAGCGATGTCGTGATGAATTGGCGGGGAACCGATCCCAGCACCATTCCCATGAAGATCGAGACCGCGCAGGTGAACTACAACGAGCGCGACGGGAAGGTCTACCTCACGCCATGGTCCAAGCTGACGCGCGACACCATGGCGATGAACGCCGGCCCAGCCACGGTGACGCTGGATCACGGGGATTTGCGCCTGGTGGAGACGACACAGGCCAAGGGAACCGATCAGCGGCCGGGGCGCAACCTGGAATACGGCGCAAATCAATTGAACGTGGAATTTAACGAGTATAACCAGATCAGGAAAATTACCGGCGTGGATCAGGCGCGGGTGGTGGATCATGGCGAGACATCGCAGACCACCATTACCGGAGATCGCGTGGTGATGGACTTCGAAACAACCGAAACGGACAGCCTGTTGCAAAGTGCCGTGACTCAGGGCCACAGCACTATGGAATCGAAGCCGGTGATCAAGCCGGGCGCCGACCCAGCCGACACGCGCGTCCTAAGGAGTGACACTATTCGCACCAAGATGAAGCCGGGTGGCCGCGAGGTGGACGCGGTGGAGACGGATGGGCCCGGAGCGATCGAGTTCATCCCGAATGCGCCCCAGAAGCCGCACCGCTGGATGAACGGGGATCACATCTGGATAGCTTACGGGCCTAACAACACCATCCAATCGTTCCGCGCCATCGCTGCCACTACGCGCACCGAGAAACCCAAGGCCAAGGATGCCAAGGAATCGCCTGCTCCGACGCTCACCTGGAGCAAGAACCTGGTAGCGACGTTCTTACCCAACTCTTCGCAACTGGACAAGCTGGATCAATCGGGCGACTTTCGGTACCAGGAAGGGGATCGGCACGCCAAGGCTGACCGCGCGCTCCTGGATCAGCCCAACAACATCATCGATTTGATCGGTGGAGCACGCATGTGGGATTCCACGGGCTCGGCCGATGCCGATAAGATCGTGACGAATCAGATGACGGGCGATTTCACCGCCGAAGGTCACGTTACTTCCACCCGCATGCCGGACAAAAAGAAGGACGATGCGAGCGGTGGCGGGATGCTTTCCGAAGACGAGCCCCTGCACGCGCGGGCCAAAAAGATGATCTCCAAGGACAATAACCTGGATATCCGTTATGAGGGCGATGCCGTGCTCTGGCAGGGCTCCGACCGGCTGGAAGCGGAGACCGTCGAAATCGATCGCAACGAGAATCTTTTGAGGGCGCACGGACATGTGGTGACTCAGTTGCTCGACAAAGTGAAGGATGAAGGCCGGTCGAAGGATGGAAAGGCAGCGCAGCAGGATGGAAAGACGGACCGCAAGACCCAGCCCGATCCGCCGCCTGGCGCTGCAACCAAATCGCGGCTGCATGTGTTTACTATTGTGAGAGCGCCGGACCTTGATTACAACGACGATACCCGTTTGGCACACTACGGCGGAGGAGCCACCCTGGAGCGGCCGGAAATGACGGTGAAAGGCCAGGACATCCACGCGTTCCTGCGCAACAACAGCAATGACTCGTCGCTCGATCATGCCATCGCGGACGGCCACGTGGAGGTGCATGATGTTGGGTTGGACCGGGTCCGCGACGCCTGGTCGGACCACGCCGAATACTATGTGGACGAAGACAAAGTTATCCTGGAAGGAGGGTTGCCGCGATTTGTCGACAGTACGCGCGGAACCACTCGAGGCCAGAAATTGACATGGTATTCCTCCGATGACAGGCTGCTGGTGGACGGCGTGCCACAACAGCCGGTGAAGAGCGTGCTGCACCGCAAGACTGTGAACACCAAGTAAGTTTTCCATGCGCACATTACAAACATCCGAGATCTCCAAAAGCTATAGCGGACGGAAGGTCGTCGATAACGTGTCCCTGTGGGTGAAGCAGGGCGAGGTGGTCGGGCTCTTAGGTCCAAACGGCGCGGGCAAAACCACTTCGTTCTACATGATCGTAGGCCTGATCAGTCCTGATTCGGGTGTGGTGGAGGTGAGCAACGGCGCTGGCGCGGAAGACATTACTCACATGCCGATGTATCAGCGCGCCCGCCGCGGCATCAGCTATCTCCCGCAGGAAGCTTCGGTTTTCCGCAAGCTCACGGTGGAAGATAACCTGATGGCCATCTTGCAAACGCTGCGGATGAGCGGTCGCGAGCGGCGTGAACGAATGAACCGGCTGATCGAGCAGCTCGGCCTGGAGACAGTCCGCCACAACAAAGGCTATGCGCTCTCGGGCGGTGAACGGCGCCGCGTCGAGATCGCCCGCTCGCTGGTGATTGAGCCTAGCTTTCTGCTGCTCGACGAACCGTTCTCCGGCATCGATCCCATTCAGGTATTGGAGCTGCAGCGGATTATTTTCGATCTGAAGAACTCCGGGATCGGCATTCTGGTGACCGACCATAACGTTCGCGAGACCCTGGCGGTTACCGACCGCGCCTACATTATCAACAACGGCAAAATCTTCCGCGCCGGCACGCCCGACGCTCTAGGCCGCGACCCGGAGGTCCGGCGCGTCTATCTGGGTGAGAACTTCAACATCGAATTTGAGACCGGCCGCTGGAAATACGTGGCGGAAGGCTAGCCGGGGTCATTCGCAATTCAATGGATCTCGAAAAGGTTCTGCTGCGCAAAGTGGGAGAGGCGGTGGGCCGCTTCAAAATGATTCGCGACGGCGATCGCGTGGCGGTGGCGCTGTCGGGCGGCAAGGATTCGCTCACCCTGCTCGAAGCGCTCCTGCTGCTGGCCAAGCGCGCCCCCATCCAGTTCTCGGTCTGCGCGTTCACGGTGGAGCAGGGGAAATTCCTACGTCCCATCGATCCGTTGGGTGATTACTTAAAAGCCCGCGGCGTGGATTGGACCTACCACCGCGACAACCCCTCGATCAGGTTGCTCGAAGAGCAGCCCGATCATGGCTGCGATCTTTGCAGCCGTTTCCGGCGCCGCGCCGTTTATCAGATCGCCCGCGGCCTGGGCGCCAACGTGATCGCGTTTGGCCATACTGCCGACGATTTTTGCGAGTCGTTCCTGCGCAACGCCATGTTCACCGGCCGTGTGAGCGCGCTGCCTCCGATCACTTACTCTCGCGAAAAGGACTTCAGGCTGATTCGTCCGCTCGCGTTTGTGACGGAAGACATCACCGCACGTTATGCCGAATCCCTGGGCGCTCCGATCACCCCTTGTGGCTGTTCATTGCGGACCGGCACGGTGCGCAAGTCGATCCGCAGCCTCTTCAGTGAAATCGAAAAAGATTATCCCCATTTGAAAGAGACACTGCTCTCGGCCATGGGCAACCTGGAGCCGAGCCGCTTGCTCGATCCGCGCTATCTGGATCTTGGTGCGCCGGTTGAGCCGGAGCTCCTGCCGATCCTGGACGACTAGTCCTTTTTCACGAATTGAAACCCGAACCGCCGCTTGGTGGCGGGCTCCTTTTTCATCTGCAGGATTTCGCCCGCCAGCACGTCGATGATCGCGCCGTGGCGTTTGTTCAGCGACTCGATCTTTTCCACGCGAAGCGCGAGATCCTTATGGCTGATCAGCATCTCGCGCAGCCGAATGAACGCGCGGACAATCTGGATATTCATTTGAACCGCGCGTTTGCTCCGCAAGACCGAGGAAAGCATGGCGATGCCGTGCTCGGTAAAAACGTATGGCGCATATTTGCTATAGCGGCCGCGTCCTCGCACAGCAACGTCTAAGATCACAGATTGTGATCTTAGAGATTTGGCTTCTTGGGAGGTCAACTGAAACATGAAGTCGGAAGGAAAACGATCTCTGTTGCGCTTTACAGCCTGATTGAAGGCCGTGGTGGTTACGCGATACAACTTTGCCAGATCGGAGTCCAGCATAACCGTATGTCCGCGCATCGCAAAGATGCGGCGCTCGATCATTCCGGCGGAGACACGCACGAGTCCGGCCGAGGCGGTGCTGATTTTTGCGAACTGGTTGCTCATATCTATTGCGCTCCTCGAGATAACAGCATTACTTTCGCGGTGTGAAACATGATCACGGCGTCCAGGGCCGGCGCCAGGTTCTTGATGTAGTACAAGTCGTATTCCAGCTTCACGATGGTGTCCTCGATGGTATCTCCGTATTTGTGCTTGATCTGCGCCCAGCCCGTGATGCCGGGCTTGATGCAATGCCGCTGGCGGTAATAGGGAATCCTCCTTTCCAAATCCGCTACGAATTCCGGACGCTCGGGCCGCGGTCCAACGATAGACATATCGCCTTTCAGCACGTTGAACAACTGGGGCAGTTCGTCCAGGCGCAGTTTGCGAAGCCACCGCCCCACCGGCGTCACGCGTGGATCGTTCCGAGTGGCCCAAACGGCGCCGCTCTGGGCTTCCGCGTCGCGCACCATCGAGCGGAATTTGTAGAGGGTGAATATGCAGTTATTTTTGCCAACGCGCTGCTGCCGGAAGAGCGCAGGCCCGGGTGATGTCAGCTTCACCAGCGCCACGACCAATAGCATCACGGGCGCAGTTGCCAGCGCCGCAGCCGCGGCGATGGCCATCGAGTAAGCGGACTGCAGAAGCACCCCGGTCCGATTCGGCCCCAGATCGCTGGAACTGAATATCAACTGCGAGGGGCGAAGCTCGTCGGTAGAGATGCGTTCAAATGCCATCTCATAGGTGTTCAGCGCATCTTCGATTCGAATACCGGAGAGCCGCAATTCGAGAAGCTGTGTCACCGGCAGATTGGAACGGCGCTCCCGCAAGCCCACCACAATTCGCTGCGGGCGAACTTGGTTCACCACTTCCCGAAGATCCGAAATCGCTCCCAGCCGCTTCCCATTGGCCACACTGGAATCGCCCAGAAAACCCAGGGGCGTCAGTCCCTTCTCGGGATGCGCCTCCAAGTGGCTGGCGATCTCTTGCAGCAGGGAAGAATCGCCCAGAAAGATCACACGCTCAGACCGTATTTTCCCAAGCAGCACGCGGCTAAAGAAAATCCGCCAAGCCATCAGCGCCATGACGTTGAGTGCGCTGCCCGCGATCATTGGTCCGGCGGGAACCACCAGTTGTTCGAGCTTCAGATAGCCCAGCATTGCTTCGGTCAGGAACGCAGTGCCCGCTATTACGCCCACTTGCTGCAGCAGTTCTCTGGGCCGCGTGCCGAGATTGCTGTACAAATCGTGAAAATAGATACTCAGCATCAGACAGAAGACGACGATCAGGATTCGCAACCATCCCAGGTCGTCCACCAGAAAAACCCCTGCATCCGCCTTCAACCACGCGAATGTCGCGGCCAAGTAAGACAAACAGATGAGAATGAATTCGGAAGCCAGCAGCGCGGCGACGCTGGCTGGGACATAAACGCGAAACAACCGAAACATTAGCTCACAGCGCGCAGGGCGCGGCCAACTGATGGCGCAGGTTCCGCGCAACACTTCATCAAGTCCAGCAGAGGGATTCCACTCTCTTGAATGCGATCGATGGTCGCCCGGGGCTGTTTTTGCACTAATACCAGATGATCGGCCCACTCCAGAATCTGGTCCAAGCTCCCCGTCAAAAGCCGGCCGATGTGAGGAAGAGCCTCCAGAATATAGTTTCGATTCGATCCATAGATCGCATCCCGGTAAATCCCGTCCAAGCGGATGTGCGGATCGAACACTCGAACTACCCGCCCCTTTCCAATCAGCTGTTCCAGCATGGTTACCACCGGGCTCTCGCGCAGATCGTCGGTGTCTTCCTTGAAGGCTAACCCAATCACGCCGATGCGCCGCGCGGGCAAATCGAGCACGGCATGGATGGCGCGCTGGAGATGCTGCTCGTTGGCCGGCATGGTCGCTTCGAGCAGGGGTAGCTTCAAGTCAAGATGTGCAGCGCGGTAGACCAAGGCGCGCAAGTCCTTCGGCAGGCAGGATCCTCCAAAAGCGAAGCCGGGCTTCAGATACGCCGCTGAGCAGTTGAGCTTGAGGTCTTGACACAGCGTGGACATTACTTCGCCGCCGTCCACGCCAACCCGCTCGCTCAGCGCGCCGATCTCGTTGGCGAAAGTTATCTTCACCGCGTGGAAAGCATTGCAGGCGTACTTGAGCATCTCCGCGGTGCGCAGCGATACCAGAGAGGCCCGTACATCCAGGGGCAAATACAAATCGGCCACCACTCTCATGGCCGCCTCATCGTTGCCACCCACCACCAGCAGCGGCGGGTGGAAGAAATCTCGAATCGCCGAACCTTCGCGCAGAAACTCAGGATGCGATACGACACTCACCGCTCCCTGATCCGCGAATGCGGGCAGCACCAGCTGCTCGCAGGTCCCGGGAAAAACCGTACTCCGAATTCCGACAATCAGCCGCTTCGAACGCTGTGGAAGTTCGCCGGCGATCTCCGCCACCGACCGGCGCAACTGGTGCAGGCCCAAGTCGCCGTTCTTTGCCGAGGGTGTGCCGACGCACACGAGTATCACGTCCGCGTCAACGATGGCATCTGACGAAGTGCAAACGGAAAGTCTTCCGGCTTCGACGTTTTCCCGAACCAGGTCTTCGAGGCCCGGTTCGTAAAACGGGGCGCGCCCGTTTTGAACTTCCCTTACCTTGTGTTCGTCCCGGTCGATCCCAGAGACGCGATGTCCAAGGCTTGCCAGACAGGCAGCCGTCACGCACCCGACATAACCAAGACCGAGCACGGCGATATGAGTTGGTGTATCCATTTCAATTTGGTCCTTGCCTGCGGGAATTCGACGGCCCGGGGTTACAGTAAAGAAGAGCCGTTTTCATGCAAACCACACTTTCGACCACCGCCATGGCGCTGGAAGAGAAGATCAGGAATCGGACCGCACGCGTCGGTATCATCGGGCTGGGGTACGTCGGTCTGCCGCTGGCGATGGAGTTCGCCAAGGCGGGATTTTCAGTAACTGGCATCGACATTCAAGAATCCAAGGTCTCGCGGTTGAACCGGGGCGAATCGTACGTCCAGGATGTTTCGAGCGACACGTTAAAGAAGTGGGTATCGGGCGGAAAATTTCGCGCTACTTCAGACTTTTCAGCCATTTTGGATCTGGATACCATCAACATCGCCGTACCTACGCCGCTGCGCAAGACCAAGGACCCGGACATGAGTTACATCGTTTCCGCCTGCCAGGAGACGGCAAAGTATCTCACCGCCGGCAAGCTGGTGATTCTCGAGTCCACTACCTATCCAGGGACTACCGACGAGCTGGTTTTACCCATGCTGGAAGCGTCCGGCGGGAGGGTGGGCGAGGACTTCTTCCTCTGTTTTTCGCCGGAGCGCGTGGATCCTGGGAACCCGCAATATCAGACCGCCAACATTCCAAAGGTGGTGGGCGGCATTACGCCCGCTTGCACCCAGCTCGGCGCGCTGTTTTATGCGCAAGCTCTTGAAAAGGTTGTATCTGTCAGCTCCACAAGCGTGGCGGAAATGGTGAAGCTGCTGGAAAACACCTTTCGGATGATCAATATCGGGTTGGTCAACGAAATGGCGCTCATGTGCGACCGCATGGGGATCAACGTTTGGGAGGTGATCGACGCCGCGGCTACCAAGCCTTTTGGATTTATGCCGTTCTATCCTGGACCCGGATTAGGCGGTCACTGCATTCCGATCGATCCTTTTTACCTTTCCTGGAAGACCAAGCAAGCCGGCATTGAGGCGCGTTTCATCGAGCTGGCCGGATATATCAACGGCCAGATGCCGCATTTTGTGGTGGACAAGATTCAGGACGCGCTGAACGAACATTCTAAACCGCTCAAAGGTTCGCATGTGCATGTGCTCGGAGCCGCTTACAAGCGCGACATCGACGATGTGCGCGAATCGCCCGCGCTTGACATCATTTTGCTGCTGGAGCGCCGCGGTACCCGCGTCACCTATAGCGATCCGTTCGTGTCGACGCTGCGGTTGGACGACCACGAGCTGAGTACGCAAGATCCCATCGCGATGGCCGAACAGGCCGACTGCGTGGTGGTGGTGACCGATCACACGGGTGTCGACTATGCGGGCATCGTGGACCGCGCCAAACTGATTGTCGATACGCGCAACGCTCTCAAGAACTATAAATCGGTCAAAATCGTCCGGCTCTAGCGCGTCCGTTGCCGTCCGCGAGCTACATTCGAGCTCTGCCGTGCTAGCATCGGGGGATGCGGGGGCACGTTTGCTCGATTTCCTGAAGCCGCCGGTGGCCGCTATCGAGGATTTTTACGTTCTCTCCGGGCGAGCGCTCCGCAACCTCTTTCGAGGGCCGCACTACGTCGATGACATCGCCATCCAGATGGACATTATCGGCGTGGGCAGCCTGCCCATCGTCATTTTAATCGGCTTCTTCAGCGGCTTCGTCATCACCATGCAGATGGCGCGCGCGCTCGAGCAATACGGCGCTACCGACCAGGTGGGCCAGATCGTGGCCATCACGTTGGTTCGCGAATTAGGTCCGGTGCTTACCGCGCTGCTGGTGGCGGGCCGCAATGCGTCGGGCATCGCGAGCGAACTGGGATCGATGAAGGTTACCGAGCAGATCGACGCTATGCGCGCGCTGGGTACCGACCCGATTCAGAAACTGGTTACCCCGCGCATGATCGCTACCTGCGTGATGCTTCCGATGCTAACCATCGTCGCCGACTTCGTCGGACTGATCGGCGGCTACATAATCGCATACTTCCAGATTGGCCTCACCACCACTCAGTACTGGACGAATGCCTACCAGGCGCTGCAATATAACGACGTAGCTCAGGGGTTGCTGAAACCCTTCGTGTTTGCCTTCATCATTTCTCTGGTTGGTTGCTTCTACGGCCTCAGGACCACCGGCGGAACACAAGGCGTGGGCCTGGCTACCACCAAAGCCGTAGTCGCCGCCTCCGTTTGGGTCTTCGTCGTTACCTCGTTGCTGACGCGCATTTTCGTCAATCTGCACTGACACCCGACACGCGATGACACCGCCCAGCGCTTCTGGACCTGAATGTCTTCTGAAGTTCGATAAAGTGGATCTGAAGTTCGACGAGATTGTAGCTCTCGATACTGTGTCGTTCGAACTGCACGCAGGCGACACCCGCGTAGTGCTGGGAGCGGCCGGCAGCGGCAAAACGACCCTGCTCAAGGCCGCTATTGGGCTGATTCGTCCGGACTCAGGGAAGATTTATCTGTTCGACCAGGAGATCACCGGTCTCAAAGAGGCGCAACTGTTCCACATTCGCAGCGGCGTGGGAGTGCTCTTTCAAGAGGGCGGCTTGTTCGACTCGGTCACCGTGGAGGAGAACGTCGCCTATCCTCTGCTCAATCGCGCCCAGCATACCGAATCGATGCAGGAAGTGGAAGCGAAAGTCAGAGAAGCTCTGCGATTTGTGGAGCTGGAGCAAACCCTGGAGCAGTACCCCAGTGAGCTATCAGGCGGCATGCGACGCCGCGTCGGTATCGCTCGCGCGGTGGTGAGCGAGCCGCCCCTGGTGCTGTACGATTCGCCCACGGCCGGCCTGGATCCCATCACCGCCAACACCATCATGGCGCTGATCGCCAAGGAGCGCGACTCCACCAACACCGCGAACCTCATCGTCACGCAGCGCTATCAGGATGGGCAACTGATGGCTAACTTTCGCTACAATCGCAGCAGCGGACATTTGGAGCCAGTATCTAGTAACGGGGCGGAGGGAGCGCTTGGTTCCAATCCGACGCGCACTATCTTTATGGTGATGAAAGATGGGCGGGTGGTCTTTGAGGGCACCCAGCACGAACTGGAAGCATCCCAGGACGACTACGTCCAAAAATTCGTTCCAAAACATTCATAACTTATGGCGATTCAGAATAGAGCCACCTGGGCGCGACTCAAAGTGGGGATCCTGGCGATCTTCTCCATGGCCATCCTGGCGGTGCTCATTTTTCTGATCACCGGCAACACAAATATTTTTGAATCCCAGGTCCTGATATACACCTACATGGCGGACGCTGCGGCGCTCACCACTGGGGCTCCGGTAAATTTGGACGGCATCCCGATCGGCAAAGTGAAGACCATTGTGCTTTCCGGATCCAAGGACCCTATGCGGCTGGTCCGCCTGAACATGGAGTTGCCCGCGCATACACTCCGCGACATCCCCAGCGATTCAGTAGCTTCCATCAGCTCGGCGAACGTGCTGGGGACCAAGTACATTAACATCAAAACCGGCAAATCCACCACCACCATCAGCGCCGGCCAGGAGCTGCCGAGCGCCAATACCGGTGAATTTCAGGATCTGGTCACGCAAGGGTTTGGGGTGTTGGCCTCGGTGCAGGACACCGTGCAGCGCGTCGATAGGATCGTGGGTTCAGTGGAAGCGGGAAAAGGCAGCATTGGAAAATTGCTGGTGGATGAGACGCTTTACAACAACCTGCTGCAAATCCTCGCTCAAGTGAAGGGGTTGGCGGATACTCTGAACAGCGACAAGGGTACGCTGGGCATTTTGTTGAACAACCACGCTCTTTACGACAATTTCGTGGTCACTTTGGGCCGCGTCGACACCATGCTGCAACAGTTGCAGGCTGGGCAGGGGACGGCGGGTAAGTTTCTCAAGGATCCCGCCGTCTACAATGAAACGCAGCAAACCATTGCAGGCCTGCACAAGTTAGTGGACGATCTGAATGCCGGCAAGGGCACCGCGGGACAGCTTCTTAAAAGTGACGACCTGAGCAATCAGTTGAAAGAAACCATCACCAAGATCGATTCGGTGATTGATAAGGTGAACTCAGGCCAGGGCACCATCGGCCAATTACTCGTGAATCAGCAGTTGTACGACAATTTGAACGGCGCTGCCCGCCAGATGCACCTGCTGATGCAGGACTTCCGCGCCAATCCCAAGAAGTTTCTCCGCATCAAGCTTTCGATATTCTGAAGCCAAGGGCTTGAAATTCCTGATCACCAACGCCGACGACTTCGGCTACACGCGCGACGTGAACGAAGGAATCGTACACGCTCATCGGCAGGGCATCCTCACCGCTACCACGCTGATGGCAACCGGCGCGGCCTTCGATCATGCCGTCGCATTAGCGCTCGAAAATCCGACACTCGACGTCGGGGTGCATCTGGTTCTGGTGGGCAGCGACGGTTTCCCGCCCACCGTCGCTCAGTTGATTCGGCAGATCGCCCTCGGCCGCATCCGCATTTATGACGAGCTGGCCGCGCAGGTGCGCAAAGTGCAAAACGCGGGGCTTCAGCCCACTCATCTGGATACGCACAAGCACACCCACCTGTTGCCTCCGGTGCTGAATGCGGTGGCGCGTATCGCCTCTGAGTTTAAAATTCCCTGGGTGCGCCGTCCGTTCGATCTCCCGCTCCATGGAGCAGGCGTTCCCTGGCGGCGGCAGGCCATTAGCAAGACTCTGGGATTCGCCCGCGCCCGTTTTCATCGCGTGCTGGAGCGCCACCAATGCCGGACTACCGATCATTTTGCTGGATTTCAGCTCACCGGGCATTATGATGCCGCGGAACTGGCGCGCTTGATCCGCGGCTTGCCTGAGGGCAGCACCGAATTCATGTGCCATCCCGGCTTTTGCACCCAGGAACTGCAAGCTGCCCGCACGCGCCTGAAGGAAAGCCGGCGTCGCGAGCTGGACGCGCTAACCAGCGCAGAGGTCCGCCAAGCCATCGAAGAGTCGAACGTCACACTCGCTCGATACACGGAAATCCGTTAACTTGAGAGCATAATGCCAGGCCTTCCTCCCATCATCGACCGCGAACTGCTTTTTGGCGATCCGGAAATCTCCGGCGCTCAGCTTTCCCCGGACGGCAAGTACATCGCATTCGTTAAGCCCTGGAAAGAAACGCGCAATATCTGGGTGAAGAAGACCGATGAACCGTTCAGCTCCGCCCGGCTGATGACCACCGAAACGGCGCGGCCCGTTGCCGGTTTTTTGTGGACCCGGGACGCCAGGTTCATCGCCTACGCCAAGGACAACGCCGGTGACGAAAACTTCAACGTCTATTCAGTGGATCCGGGCGCGCCCGCTCCATCCGGCGCCGATGCTCCGCCTTCGCGCGATCTCACCAATCTGGCGGGCGTACGGGTCATGCTGTTCAGCGCGCCCAAGTCCGATCCGGATGTCATTTATATCGGACTCAACGATCGCGACAAATCCTGGCACGATCTTTACAAGCTCAAGATCTCCACCGGCGAGCGCACTCTGATCCGCGAGAACACGGACCGTATCGCCGGATGGATCTTCGATCTGGCAGGAAATTTGCGGCTGGCCCAGCGCGTTCTGGATAACGGCGATCAGGAAATTCTGCGCGTGGATTCGAGCGGTTTCACGGCGATTTTCACCTGCAACGTGTTTGAAGCTTGCGATGTGGTTCAATTCCATCGGGATGGCCGGCGCGCTTATATTCAGACCAACCGGGGCCAACTCGATCTGATGACGCTCGCGCTGCTCGATCCCGCGACGGGCCACATTGAAATCGTGGAATCCGATCCGCTGGCTCGCGTCGATCTGGAATCCGCCTGGTTTTCCGAAGCCACCGATGAACTCGTCGAAACCCAGTACTCCGACGATCGCGAGCGGCGCTATTTCAAGGATCAAGACTTCGAAGCCGACTATCGTTGGTTGGAAACGAAGTTCCCGGGCAAGGAAATCTCGGTCAATTCCGGTACCCGCGACGAGGGTCAGTGGCTGATCAGCGCGCACGGGGACACCGAACCCGGTGAGACACATTTGTTCGATCGCAAAACACGCGGGCTTTCGTTTCAATACAGGATCCGCGAAAAGTTGCCGCGCGAGTCGCTCGCGCCCATGCAGGCGGTACGCTATCGGTCGTCCGACGGTCTGGAGATTCCTGCGTACCTGACGCTTCCGAAAGGTGTGGAAGGGAAGGGTCTGCCGGCACTCTTCGTGGTACACGGCGGTCCTTGGGCGCGTGACCAGTGGGACTACAACCCTATTGCGCAGTTCTTCGCCAATCGCGGCTACGCGGTCTTCATGCTCAATTTTCGCGGGTCAACCGGTTATGGCAAGAAGTTCTTGAACGCAGGCAACGCGGAGTGGGGCGCCAAGATGCAAGACGACATCACTTGGGGCGTCGATCACTTAGTGGAGTTGGGCATCGCCGATCCCCAGCGTATCGGCATCCTGGGTGGCTCTTATGGTGGATACGCGGTGCTGGCGGGCGTAGCCTTCACGCCCGATCTGTACCGGGCCGCGGTGGACATCGTTGGACCGTCGAATTTGATGACGCTGCTGGCGTCGCTTCCGCCCTATTGGGAAGCCGGCCGCAAGATCATGTATGCACGCATGGCCGATCCCGAAACGCCCGCCGGTAAGCAATGGCTCGAAGAACGCTCGCCGCTCTATTCAGCTTCGAGGATCAAAACACCGCTGCTGGTGGTGCAGGGTGCGAATGACCCACGCGTGAACCGCCGGGAGGCCGAGCAGATCGTGATTGCGTTGCGCGATCGTGCATTTCCGGTGGAATATCTGCTCGCGCCCGACGAGGGTCACGGCTTCGCCCGGCCGGTGAACAATCTTGCGATGTTCATGGCCGTGGAGAAGTTCCTCGCTGCGCACCTTAAGGGCCGCTATCAAGAGGGCGGCTCGCCTGAAGTGGAGGCGCGTCTCAAAGAAATCACGGTTGACCCGAAGACCGTCGTGATCTCGAAGACTCTGGATCCATCCACGGTCGGCGTTCCCGAAGTGGAGGCGGAGCTCAAGCCCGGCACTTACAAATACGACGCCAGGATCTCGATGGGCGATCAGCAGATGACGCTCAAAACATCGACGACCATCGCCAATGGCGGCAGCGTATGGGCCGTGGTAGAAAACATGGAAACTCCCATGGGTGTCATGGTCGACACAACAATGCTTGACCAGAACAGCCTGACTGTAGAGAAACGCTCGGTCAAACAGGGGCCATCGCAGATCGACCTGACGTTTTCGAAAGGCGAAGGCCCGGTCTTCGCGGATGGCGCCGGAGCCAATTTCGTTATCGGATGTTTGCCGCTGGCAGAGGGATACGCCACCGCCTTTCGCAACGTCGATATGCAGACGCAAAAGGTCAAGCTGATGCAGTTGCTGGTGGCCGGATCGGAAAGCGTCACGGTGCCTGCGGGAACATTCGAAGCCTACAAGGTGGAAGTGTCCTCGGCCGACGGCGGCCTCGATAAATCCACCCTGTGGATCGCCAAAGAGACGCGCACGCCGGTGAAGATCGTCACCGTGATGGCCGAAATGGGCGGCGCCACGCTGACCGCCGAGCTTTTGCCGTAGCGCACCAGGCGCGGCGTTTGGATTAAGATACTTCCAACGAGAGCCATGCGTTATCCAAGCGTCTGGATCCTGATCGCTGTGCTGGCAGCGCCTGCATTGGTGCGCGCTCAATGGCTAAACCATCGCACCGCGGATATTCCGCGAACGCCGGACGGCAAGCCGAACCTTTCCGCTCCCGCGCCTCGATCAGCCGATGGAAAGCCCAATCTCTCCGGGCTCTGGCAGACGCTGAGTGCTCCTACGGAAGTCTTAAAGCGTTTGATCCCCGATGTCACCAACGGTGCGGGTGAGGAGCCTCTCTCGCAATACTTCATCAACATCTTTTTCGATTTCAAACCTGACCAGGCGCCCATTCGTCCCGCCGCGGCCGAGCTGTTCCGGCAACGCGCGCTAACTTTCATGAAGGAATCGCCCATCTCGCACTGTCTTCCGGAGGGGATGCCGATGGTGGAAATGGCGCCGGCTCCCTACAAGCTCGTCCAGATGCCCGGAGTGACCCTGATGCTTTACGAGCGAGACACTACCTTCCGCCAGGTGTTCACTGACGGCCGAAAATTACCCCAAGATCCGCAGCCGTCGTGGCTCGGATACTCTGTCGGCAAATGGGATGGGGATTCGCTGGTGGTGGACTCGAACGGCTTCAACCATCGAGGCTGGCTGGACGCCCGGGGCCATGCGCATAGCGAGGATCTGCACCTTACCGAGCGATTCCATCGCCGCAACTTCGGTGAGATGGAAGTTAGGTTGACCATTGACGATCCGAAGACTTATACCAGGCCGTTCACCATCACCCTGCAGCAACGCCTGCTTCCGGACACCGATCTGCTGGAGTCCTTTTGCGCCGAAAACGAGAAAGACGCAAGCCATGTGGATGGCAAATAGGGGCTCGCCGGTACCGTTCTGACAGCTTATCCGTGTATAATGAAATTGTCGAAAGTGACCAGTGGGCGAAAGCCCACTTTTTTATTGCAAGTAGATCGATATCGGTTGTCCGATGCCTGTGATTGCCAAAGACGAAATTGTGGCTAAAATTGCGGAAATCGCCGAGCGGGTCGGGGATCCGGAAGGGATCGAGATCGTTGACGTGCAGCTCCTGGGAGCTGGGCGGGGCCGTCTGCTGCGAATTTTTATTGATCGGCCTGCTTCTGGAGAGGCTTCGCCAGACCGTCCGCACGGCGTCTCGCATGCCGACTGCGAATTTATTTCGCAGCAGGTAGGAACTATTTTGGATATTGAGGACGTCATACCTGGGGACAGCTACACGCTGGAGGTGAGTTCACCCGGCCTGGAGCGTAAGTTGTCGAAAGCGAAGGACTTCGAGAGATTCGTGGGTCACAAGGCAAAAGTGGTGCTCAGGGAGCCGATGGAGAACCAGCGCAGCTGGGAAGGCAAGCTGGCCGGTATCTCGGAAGGCATGATTGCTTTGGAAGTTGCCGCCCTGCAGCCAGCCGCCGGAAGAATCATCCATTTCCCGCTGGATCAGGTCCAAAAAGCCAACCTGAAGTTTGACTGGTAATTAACTCCCGAGACATTTGAGAAGAGGAAACAGTGGCTAGTATCTATCAGTCCATTGAGATTTTGAGCAAGGAGAAGGGGATCGATCCGCAGATCGTAATCGATGCGGTGAAGGATGCCATGCTGGTGGCTGCCCGCAAGCACTTTCGCACCACCGAAGATCTGGTCGCCGCCTTCAACGACGCAACCGGTGCGCTCGAAATCTACGGCGTGAAGAAAGTGGTGGAGTCCGTCCAGGACCCGGTGAAGGAAATTTCGCTCGATGACGCGCAACGCATGGATCCCTCTGCCCAATTGGAATCCGAAGTTCGTTTCCCCAAGCCCACCGATGCTCTCGGCCGCATCTCGGCCCAAACCGCCAAACAAGTGATTCTGCAAAAGGTGCGGGAAGCGGAACGCGAGACCATTTATTCGGAATATTCCGGCCGCGTCGGCGAGCTGGTCAATTGCACGGTGAAGCGCATCGAAGGGCAAGACCTGATGGTGGATCTCGGGAAAACCGAAGCGCGCCTGCTCAAGAAGGAACAAAGCAAGCTCGAAAATTTCAGCGTGGGCGATCGCTGCCGTTGCGTGATCCGCAGCGTGGAGAAGGCCGGCAAGAACGCGGGCGTCATTGTTTCCCGCGCCGCGCCTGAGCTGGTAATGCGGCTGTTCGAGCAGGAAGTGCCGGAGATTTACGACAACACGGTGGTCATCAAGGGCTGCGCGCGAGAAGCCGGTGAGCGCACCAAGATCGCGGTGGTGAGCCGGGATCGCGACGTGGACAGCGTGGGCGCCTGCGTGGGCATGAAGGGCATGCGTGTGCAGTCCATCATTCGCGAACTGCGTGGAGAAAAGATCGATATCATCGAGTTTTCCGAAGACCCGGTGGTCTTCGCCACCCACGCGCTCAGCCCCGCCAAGATCAGCCGCGTATCCATCGTCGACGCCACGGACAAGCACATGGAAGTGATCGTCGATGATACCCAGCTTTCCTTGGCCATCGGCAAGAAGGGCCAGAACGTACGCCTGGCGGCCAAACTGCTGGGCTGGAAGATCGACATCAAAAGCGAAGAGGAGAAGCGCCAGGAAGTGGAAACTGCCATGGCTGCGCTGGTTCCAGCCGGAGCGCCCATATCGGTGCTGCTCGATCATGGCCTGGCCGAGGAGATCGTCGAAAAGCTGCTGGAAGCGGGCGTGGGTACCGTGGAGCAGCTCGGGTCCATGACGCCGGAAGAGCTGGAATCCATCCCCAGTATTGGGTCCGGTATTGTCGAAAAGATCCTCATCGCTGTAAACGGTTACTACGCGCAGTTCGAACAAAGCGACGCAGTGGAAGAGACTGTGCCTGGGGTGGCGGAAGCCACTGGGGATTTCGTCGAAGAATCCGCTGGTGAGCCGGCTCTTGAAGCGGAGTCCGGGCTCGCGAGTGCTGAGTCCGAAACGGCTGAAACCGATCATGTTCCCGGCGGAAACACATCGGATGAGAAAAAGGAATTTGATACTATAGAGAACTCGGAGGGGGTCCGTTAGGCGCAGCGTGATCCGGTGTTGCCGTTATTTATGAGTAAAATTCGAATCAATGAGCTCGCAAGGCAACTGGAGGTCCCCTCGCATGCCATCATCGACATGTTGCCCGAGCTCGGCGTGGCCGAGAAGAAAACCCACTCCAGCTCTATTGACGACGACGTCGCCGAGAAGCTTCGCTTGCGTGTGCAAGGTGGAGCAGGCGCAGCCATGCGCCGTGAAGCCGATACTTCGGTCGCCGTTGCCGAGCCAGAGTCGTTCGAGCGGGATGAGCCGTCCGAGCCTGAGCACCACGCGCCCGCCGCTAGAGTCCCGGTTACCGAATTAGAAGCGCCCGTCACAACGCACGCGCAGGAGGCCCCCGTTACACCCCCCGTGATCAGCCCCGGCAGTTTGCCCGGTATTGCGCCCGCCAGTTCCCCCGGCGCTCCCATGGACGAAGCGCTTCGCAGCAAGCCCGCGCCATTAAGGCCGCCACTCTCGGCGGGAGGCGTTGCGCCGCTGCATCCCCCATTGCGTACCGGCCCCGTTCCGGCGCGCCCGGTTCCCACGCCGCGTCCAGGTCAGATTTTGTCGGGCCCGCGGCAGCCCTTGCCGTCGCCCGGTCCCGCTGCGCCCATGCCTCCCGCCGCGGTCACGCTTCCAGCTCAGCCTGTTGCGCGCGCGGCTCCGTCCGCTCCCGCGCCGCCCAGTGAGGCGGCTGCGCCACTGACTTCGCCAACTCCAGGAACTCCACTGCGTCCACAGCCGCGCCCGAATCTCGCTGGACAGCCGGCCGCGCGTCCCGTGGTACCACCGCGCCCCGATATGGTGGCGCGGCTGCAACAACAGCAGACCCGTCCGGCGCCTGGACAGGCGCAACAGCAACAAGCGCCCCGGCCCGGCATGCCTACGCGCAGCTCCACACCCGTCCCCGGCCAGCCTATCTATCGCGGCCCTATTCGTCCCGGTCAGCCCGTGATGCGTGGCCCCGGTGTGGGCGGCGGCCCTCCTGGCCCCGGTGGACCCGGAGGACCGGGCGGCCCAGGAGCTTTTCGACGGCCACGCACGTTGCATCCCACGTCGCCTCTGCGTGCCGAGCCGGCCACGCCGATTCCAACCACCGAGCAGCAACGACGTCACGCAGCCAAACCGGGCGGGCGCGATCGCCATCGCGATGTGGAGCAGGAAGAGGGCCGGCTGCGGATGCCGTCGCGCCGCGAGCAGACGTTCGCGCCACCGCCCATCGATCGCGAGATCACAATTTCCGAGGGTGTCACCGTCAAGGAGCTTTCTGAGAAGCTTGGTATCAAAGCCAATCTGGTGATCAAGAAGCTGGTGGAGAAGAAAATTTTCGCCACCATCAACCAGAACCTCGACGTGAAGATGGCCGAAGACCTGGCGCGCGAGTTCGGCGCTTCCACCAACAAGATCAGCTACGAAGAAGAGAGCACGCAGGAGGTCACCGAAGCCGAGGTGACCACCGACAAAGTGCGGCGCGCTCCCGTGGTCACCATCATGGGCCATGTCGATCATGGCAAAACTTCGCTGCTGGATGCCATCCGTTCCGCGCATGTGGCCGACCGCGAAGCCGGCGGCATCACGCAGCATATCGGTGCTTATTACGTCGAGAAGAACAACCGCAAAATCGTGTTCATCGACACGCCGGGCCATGAAGCGTTCACTCGCATGCGCGCCCGCGGCGCCAAGGTTACCGATATCGTCATCCTGGTAGTGGCCGCCGACGATGGCGTGATGCCGCAAACCATCGAGGCCATTGACCACGCTAAAGCGGCCGGCGCGCCCATCATCGTGGCCATCAACAAAGTGGACAAGCCCGACGCGCAGCCCGAACGCATCAAGCAGCAGCTTTCCGATCGCGGCCTGGTTCCTGAAGATTGGGGCGGCGACGTGGTTATGGTGCCGGTTTCCGCGCGTACCAAACAGGGAATCGATCTGCTGCTGGAAATGATTCTGCTGGTGGCCGACATGCTGGATCTGAAGGCCAACCCGGACCGTCCCGCCGTCGGCAACGTGCTCGAAGCGAATCTGGATCGCGGACGCGGTCCCGTGGCTACCGTGCTGGTGCGTAACGGCACGCTGCGCGTCGGCGATTATTTTATCTGCGGCTCCGTCTTTGGCAAAGTCCGCGCCATGTTCGACGATCGCGGCGGCCCGTTGCGCGAGGCTGAGCCGTCCATGCCCGTCGAGGTTCTGGGTCTCGATTCGCTGCCAGAAGTCGGCGATATGTTCCAGGTGGTTACCGACACCGCCAAGGCCAAGCAGATCGTGATTTATCGCGAAGCCAAGGCGCGCGACGTCGCCATGTCCAAGAGCGGCCGCATGACGCTGGAACAATTCCATGAGCAGTTGAAGGAAGGCGAGGTCAAGGAGCTCAACATCATCCTGAAGACCGACGTCAGTGGAACCGCCGAAGTGCTGTCGGATATGATGCAGAAGCTTTCGACCGACAAGGTCCGCATCCGCGTGTTGCGCAGCGCGGTGGGCGCCATCAACGAAAGCGACGTGTTGCTGGCTTCTACCTCCAACGCCATCATCGTGGGCTTCAACGTTCGTCCCGAGAGGAACGCCGCCACGCTGGCCGAGCAGGAAAAAGTCGATATCCGGCTGCACACCATCATTTACGAGCTCGCCGATGAATTGAAGCGAGCCATGACCGGCATGCTGGAGCCGGTGTTCAAAGAGGTGTACCAGGGCCGCGCCGCGGTGCGGGAGGTGTTCCGCATCAGCAAGGTCGGCAATGTGGCGGGCAGCATGGTGATCGACGGGCTGCTCAAACGCGACAGCGAAGTGCGCCTGCTGCGCGACAACGTAGTGGTGTTCACCGGCAAGATCGATTCGCTGAAGCGCTTCAAGAACGACGCCAGCGAGGTGAAGAACGGCTTCGAATGCGGCATCACTCTGCGGAATTTCACCGATGTGAAGCCGGGAGATATTATCGAAGCCTTCGCCACCGAACGCGTCGCCGTGGAGACCATGGCGTAATGCGGCGCCAGCGGCTAAAAAGGAAATGCCGACAGTCGGAGTATTGACGCTCGAACTGCACATCGAAGGCGCGCATTCCCTCAAAGAGAAGCGTCACACGGTCAAAAGCTTGAAAGACCGGTTACGCGGCAAATTCAACGTCGCCGTCGCGGAAATCGATTATCACGATGTCTGGCAGCGCTCGCTGGTGTCGGCGGTCACCGTATCGAGCGATCATTCGCACGCCGAACAGGTGCTCCAGTCGGTGGAGCGCGAAGCGGCTCACTTGCTGGGCGGCGCGCTAGTCGGAACCACACTCGAGTGGATTGAGTAAATATGCCGCAACATCGCACGCAACGCATTTCAGAAGCTCTGCGCGAGGAGCTGACGGAGATGATCGGATACGAGCTCTCAGATCCACGCGTGGCGTCGGCAACCGTCACCGGGCTTGAGGTGTCACCCGACAAGCGCCATGCCCTGGTACGCATTCGAGTGGACGAAGGCGCGGATGCGTCCGAAGCTCTCGCGGCCCTGGAACACGCCGCCAGTTTCCTGCGCCGCGAAGTGGCCCGCCGCCTGGAACTCTTTCGAGTCCCCGAGCTTCATTTTGAAGCCGACATTGCCACCGAACTCGGCGGCCGCATGGACCAACTGCTGAAGCGCATCAAAAAGGGCCGTCCCCGCGAGTAACCTACCGAGCCGCGCCCAAAGGAAGCGGTTATCGCTATGTCATTGAATCTAAATCGCGAGTCAACCTCGACCCCTCTAGCTCATACAAATTTGGGGCCAAACTATTGACAGTGGGGCTTGGTCCAAGCGCTACTATAATTTGGGCCGTACGCGCGCTGTTAAAAGGATGCTAACCCACTCACACATGCTCAACCTCGAATGCACGTTGGAAAATCGATGCGAATGACCTCGACGAACAGTCGTTTTCTGGATGCCTGCCGCCGCCGCCCCACCGATGTCCGGCCGGTTTGGTTCATGCGGCAAGCTGGACGTTACATGAAACAATACCGGGACATCCGCGCCAAGGCCGGAATCCTGGAGATCTGCAAGCGGCCCGACTTGGCCGCCCAGGTGACGTTACAACCGGTCGAATTCTTGGATGTTGACGCGGCCATCATTTTCGCCGATCTGCTGCTGCCAGTGGAGCCCATGGGCCTGAAGTTGAAGTTCGTCTCGGGCGAAGGGCCCGCCATCGATAATCCCGTTCGCACTACCGACGACGTCGATTCGCTTTCCATTTCCAACACCGACGATCTCAACTACGTCGGCGAAGCCATTCAGCTGGTGGTCCGCCAGTTGGCCGGGCGCGTCCCGGTGATCGGATTTGTCGGTGCGCCCTTCACGCTCGCCAGCTACATGATCGAGGGCGGTCCCTCCAAGAACTTCGTCCGCACCAAGAACATGATGTATCGCGACGAAACCTTGTGGCGCCGTCTCATGGGCAAGCTGGTTGACGTACTGGGGCCATTCGCGCTCAGCCAGGTGACCGCCGGCGCGCGCGCCATTCAGGTGTTCGATAGCTGGGTGGGCGCTTTGAGTCCCGACGATTACGTTCGCTTTGTCGCGCCTTACTCGCGCGCATTGATCGAGCGCATCCGAACGGGGAGTGTTCCGGTGATCCACTTCGGCACCGGCGCGTCCGGCTTCTTCCGTGAGTTGCACGCCGCCGGCGGCGACGTGATGGGCGTAGACTGGCGCGTGAATATCGACCAGGCCTGGATGGACATCAGCTATCGATCCGCGGTGCAAGGCAACCTGGACCCGGCAGTGCTCTTCGCGCCGCTGCCCGAGATCAAGATGCGCGTACATGAGCTATTGAAGCGCACCGCTTCGCGTCCCGGCCACATTTTTAATCTTGGCCACGGAATCCTGCCCGAAACTCCGCCCGACAATGTTCGCGCAGTAGTGGATTTCGTGCGCGAGTTCAAGATGTAACGTGTCTCAAAGGGCTTTAATCGTCGGCGGTGGGATATCGGGTCTCTCGGCGGCGTTTTATCTGTCGAAAGCGGGCATTCGCCCAACGTTACTGGAGCGTAAACCGCGCGTAGGCGGAGTGATCCAAACGTCGGTGCAGCAAGGCTGCATTCTCGAAGCAGGTCCCGATGGATTCATGGCCGCCAAGCCGTGGGCGATGAATCTGATCCGCGAGCTAGGCCTGGAAGACCAGGTGATCGGCTCGAACGATCATACCCGCCACACCTACATCGTCAAGAAGGGCAAGCTGATCCCCATGCCCGACGGGCTGATGATGATGGTCCCTACCAAGTTCCTGCCGTTGGTGGAGACTCCGCTGTTCGGTTGGGGCGCGAAGATTCGCATGGGGCTCGAGATTTTCCGCTCAGCCGCGCGGTCCCCAGCCCGATCGTTCGGTTTACGAATTTCTGTTGGATCATTACGGCCAGGAATCCATCGACTATCTGGCGGAGCCGCTTCTCGCGGGCGTTTATGGTGGCGACGTGCGCGACATGAGCGTCGCGAGCGTGCTCGGTCGTTTTGTAGAGCTCGAGACCAAGTATGGAAGCCTCACGCGCGGGGCGCTGGCGCAGCCTCGTTCCCAGAGCCCCGGCGGTTCGTTCCTCGAGACATTGAAGGGCGGCCTCGGGCAATTGATCGAAGCATTGCGCCCGAGCGCCGATGTAATTCAAGCCGATGTCGAGACTGTCGAGAATTCGGGCGATGGTTTCCGCGTTCGAGCGAACGGCGAATGGCTCGAAGCGGAGCACCTGGTGATCGCCACGCCGGCCGGTGATGCCGCGCCTGTTTTGCACGCCATGCAGCCGGAGCTGGCGGGCCTTCTCGCGGATATTCCCTATTCAACGTCGATTACTCTGTCGCTCGGCTATCGCAAGAATACCTTCGATCATCCGCTAATCGGCCACGGCTTCCTGGTTCCCAAGAAAGAGCGCAGGCACATCTTCGGCTGCACCTGGGTGGGGAACAAATTCGATTATCGCGTTCCTCCAAATATGGTGGTGCTGCGTTGTTTCCTCTCGGGCGACGCAATGTCACTCGGCGACCAGGCAATAGTAGACGCGGCGCGCGCCGATCTCAACCGCTTCATGAATCTCGAAGCCGAGCCGGTGTTTCACAACATCGCACGCTGGCCGCATTCGATGGCGCAATATACCGTCGGTCACGAGAAGCGCGTCGCCAGGATCGAAGAGCTGACGCGGTCCATCCCTGGCTTATATCTCGCCGGCAATGCATATCACGGCATCGGTATCCCGGATTGCGTTCGCATGGGCCAGGAAGCCGCCACGGCCATCACCGCCGGATATAAACCCGAGCTTCTGCCGGCGTAATCTCGATCCGGTCCACATTGCCCGCCAGATCGAACGGCTCGTCGATTTTGGCTTCGGGATAAAACGGACGAAAGAAATTCTGCACCAGAAAATCGAGCGCTGCTCCAGTGACCGCAAGACCGCCGATTTCCACCCGCACCACATGCACCGTCGCGCGGCCGTGTGCCGATTGAATGCTGGCTCTCGCCTTCACCAGCTTCTCGCCTTGAATCAGCTGAGCGATCAGCCAATTGGTCTCGATTCCATTGGCATGCCGCACCTTGAGGAAATCGACCAGGGCAGTGGCTGTGGCCTCGCCGTTGCCCAAGACCAGCTGCGGCTGGCGAAATCCATCGGTGACCACGCTGGGCGCCTTCACGCGAACCCAGGCGTTCAGCTCCGAGGGAGTGAATCGAAACACCGAACCGGGCTTGGCCTGGCCGCTCTCGATCAGATCCAGCCTCTTACTGACGCTCGCCGCCACTGGATCGGCAGCCATGAGCAGCGCAGAGCTCACCGAAGCTAGTACTAGAATCCGCGTTACCAAGTCTCATCATATCGGCTTCCTGTTACTATCGAGTCGAAGGGCGACTCTATGCGACTAACTCACGTAGCATTACTCCTGGCAACCAGCGGCATGTTGCACGCGGCTAGCGACGCTCCCAAGCGGCTCGATGATTCCGCCGACATGCTCACCGATATCATGTCCGCTCCCGACAGAGGGATCCCTCAGGATCTGCTGCAGAAGGCGCATTGCGTCATTTTGGTTCCCGGCCTGAAGAAGGGCGCATTCATTGTGGGCGCCAAGTATGGCAAAGGATTCATGCTGTGCCGCAAGCCCAGCGGCGTGGGTTGGTCTGCTCCAGCGGCCATTCGCGTGGAAGGCGGGAGCGTCGGATTTCAGATTGGCGGCTCGGAAACCGATGTTGTCATGCTGGTGAACAGCGAATCAGGGGCGAAGAAACTGCTGGAGAGCAAATTCACGCTGGGCGGGGATGCATCCGTCGCCGCGGGTCCCGTGGGGCGCACTTCATCCGCGGAAACAGACGCGCAACTGCACGCCGAGATCCTCACCTGGTCCCGCTCGCGGGGCGTGTTCGCGGGGATATCGCTGCAAGGCGCGACGCTCCGTCCGGATGACGATTGGAACCGGGATCTCTACGCTTCCCCGCTCACCAACAAACAGATCGTGATGGGTGATACGCCAGCCCCACCGGCAGCGGCCAAATTGGAAGCGGTGCTCGACAAATATTCGAGCCGCAAGTAGATCGGGTTCTGGGCCGATAGCCCAACCATCCCCAGAGGCACTCGTATTTCGACGATGCGGTTCTTCGCAAACTGGACCGCGGGGTTATTTAGAATGGGCACGCTCTTTTCTCCCGCGCGCAGTTCCACTGCATGGAACTCGAAGCCGTCGTCGAAATCCAGCCGCACGTAGAGATTCTCGTTATCGGCGCCGTAGTAAACATCGCGAATCCTCGGTTCAGCGCTGTGCATCGCGCCCGATCGATTATCGGGCTGATAGCGTCCCGCACCCCTCCATTCGAAATAAGATGTGACCTCGCCATCGATCACCGGATGGATGGGATGCGTAGCGGGCTGATTCAAGTTTGGAATGCCTGTCTTCAGAATCGGGCGCGACAATTCCTCTGGCGGCATAAGGCCCAAAGCGCGATAAACATTGGCAAGATGCTGCCGGTACAATTCATCGAACTCGATGCGGTTCTCGGAAATATGCTCCGGCCCATACCACCAGTTCCAATCGCTGCCCTCGGCGATCATCAGTTCTTCGAAGGCTAAGGCGCGCTGTTGTTCTGAAACTTTGGACGCAACCTCATCGAATTTCTCCCGCGCCCGCAGCAGGTAGTCCCAAGAGATGTTGTCTTCTTCTGAGCCCAGCCAGATATCGAAGTTCGCGTTGATCCAGGAGCCGGGATGAATATGGTCGAGCGTCCGGGGAGTATCAAGCTTCAAAGCTTCACTGACCGTCAGCGCCGCCAGGTCGGACGACTCGGAAATCCGCCGGTACAACTCGCGCAGAAATGGCCGGCCGTTGTGATCGTAATACTCCCAAGCGTTCTCGCCATCCAGGATGATCGGCACCAGCACGTCCTCGCCGCGTTCGAGCGCGTCCCGGGTATTCTCACGAATGCGATCCAGAAAGTGCGCTGCGGCTTCTTCGGCGCCAATCCGCGAATAGACGAACCCCACCTGATCGCTAAGGAAATGATCCCGAAAAATCATGCGCATCTCGCGGCCTTTTTGCTGCCACAAGTAAGACCGGTAAGTGACTTCCGGTCCGCCGTCCTGGTTGATGGTTCGCGCCAGAACGCCGTTGTCGCTCGCGGCCCATTCGAAACCCGCTTCGGCGGCCAGCGACAACGCCTCATCGGATACCGAACCTTCCGATGGCCATAGACCCACCGGGGCTTTCCCGAAGGTGCGCTCGGTGAACTCGCGCGCCGTCATCAATTGATGCAGCGCGTCCTGTGGATATTGAAAGCGGCCCGGCAGTGCAACCCAGGGATGCGAGACAGTGGCAACGTTGGAATCGCAAATCAGGGGCAGGATCGGATGATAGAAAGGAGTGGTCGAAATCTCAATCTGGCCGCGCGCGGCAAACTCTTTGTACACCGGGATAACCGCCGCGAGAATTTCACGCTCCTTGCGCACCATCAGGGCTTGATCCTGGAGCGAAAAGTCGCGCCCCTTGGCGATCAGGCCTTGCACCTCTTCGTCGTGTGCCTGGAATTCTTCGTCAAACCACGCCACCTGCGATAGCACCTGCAGATCGCGCAGATCCTGAAGGCTGAAGTGCTTTCGCCCCACTTGAGGATTCGCTCCGCAGGACTTCCAAACATCGAATAGCTCACCGTAGCGCGGATAGCGATAGATGAGATGATCGGCATTGGCCTGAAAAAAGTAACGCAGGACGAACTCGCGCTCCGCTTCCGTGAGATCCTCGGCGGGCTTGACCGCACAATCGAGAAACGGATCGGCCGCGGCGCCGGACGCGTATTCGGCGATCTGCACCATCATGGAAGGAACCAGGTTGAATGTCTGATGAACGCTGGGAAAATCCTCCAGCACCTTCACCATTCCGTAGTAGTCCTTCAAGGCATGAAAACGGGTCCAGGGAAGGCGATATTCACCGGTCATCAGGTCCTTGTAGAAAGGCTGATGCATGTGCCAAACGAAACAAAGATGCGCGCGAGGCAAGCGTTATCGTCCGAACATGCTGCGTACGGGCGCCGGCGGATCGGTGCCGCGAATGGCGCGCCACAGGATGTCGTTCAACTCATCGTCGTCGTTCAGATCCTCTTTAGTGAAATCCAGCCGCGCGGAACGGGAGGCGGTGGACGAACTGGCCAGGTTGCGGTCTTTGAGCGAAATCCGCGGCTTCTCGGCCTGATACGGCGCGGCAGACGGCTGTTGCGCGAAGCTCGCAAACATCGGCCGTGCGCCTGCATCGAAGTGGGTCATGGGATGCAAATGCAGGATCAGCTCCATGGTTCGCAACATCGACGTAGTGTTGTACATGTTGCTGTCAACGGTTCCGCGATGCGTGTAGGGAGAAATGATGAAGGCCGGCGAGCGGTGTGAATCCACATGGTCTGGGCCGTTCTGCGCGTCGTCTTCCAGTACGAAGATCGCCGTGCTGCCCCAGAATTTGCTGCGCGACACGCCCTCCACAATCATGCCCAGCGCGTAATCGTTGTCGGCGAACGCCGCCAGCGGCGCAACCTTGCCGGGCGCGGTGGCCGACGTATGATCGTTACCCAATCGCATGATCATCAGCGAGGGCATTTGATTGGCGCTCTCAAATTGCGTCAGATCGTCCAGGAACGTTTGCGCGCGCTTCACGTCCGGGTAATCCAGATCGAAGCTGCGATACTTCATGTTGGTAACTTTGGCCAGCACCGGATCGAGTACCTTGTCGATCTGAATACCATCCGCGCCCGGCTCCTTCTTGTTCTCCACCCAATAGCCGTAATTCCGCATGGAAACACCGGCCGCCGCGGCATTCGTCCAAAGATAGCCGGCCGGCGGATAGGCCGCCGGTTCGCCACCTTCGAAATCGTAGTTCGGATTGCGCTTGGCATAGTTGCCCGGCCACATCTTCACCACAAAATCGTTCGCGATGGCTGACGTCGACCAGTTGTGGCCATCCGCGCTTACATCGCTATTCACATAGAAGTTGTCGAGCAGCACGAACTCGCGCGCCAGTTTGTGATGGTTGGGGCTGACGTTCTCCTTAAACAGACAGAGCGACGCATCGCTCTCGCCCTTGCCGATATCCCCCAGCACCTGATCGTAGCTGCGGTTCTCTTTTACGATGTAGATCACGTGTTGGATGGCGGCGGGAATGCCTGCGGGAATCGCGTCCAGCATCTCATCGGTGTACGGCGAATTGGATTTCACCTCAGCCGTATAGTTCGCGAGCGATTCGTCGGTCAGCGCCGGAATAAAAGATGCCGAGCCCGTCTGGATGTGCGCGACATATTGGATGGTCAGGTTATTCTGTCTCTTGGTCGGATTCGGTCCGTCGGAGTTATTAGGATAGCTTCGCGATCCCTTGCCGTTGAGCACAACCAGGCGGCCATCGGCCAGCGCACGCGCGGCGGTGGGATACCAGCCTGTCGGCACGAAGCCCAGCACCTGGCTGCGCGCTTCGGTAACGTCGATGACGGCGGCCGCATTGGCGTCGGAACAGACCACGTAGAGGCGGCTTTGGTCGGCACTCAGAGCCAGTGCGCTGGGTGTCATGCCGAGAGGATGTTCGGGGGTCGTAGAGACGTTGATGTTTTCCACCACGCGCAGATCGCCGCTATCGGACACGGCCACCGAGTAGACGCTGTTGGTATTCGCGGCTGAGACGAAAATCCGGGCCTTGAAACCGGATTGCTGCGCGCCGCCTTTGTCGTCCCCGTCGCCTTCTTCGGCGCGGGTGGCACGATCGCGCCACACCATGTCGGTGGGATGTGCGCCCAGCCGTAGAGTCTGCAGCAGCGCGCCGTTGCTGGTTTGATGGCGATACAGCGAACCGTCGGCCCAGCTGGTCACATAAAACGACTTGCCGTCCGGGTTGAACATGATTCGATAGGGCCGCCGGCCGGTCTTGAATCGATCGATCACCGTGCCCGATTGCGTATTCACCACCACAATCGCGTCATGATATAGATCGCAAGCGTACAACAGATGGGCCTCGGGATCGATAGCGACATCGCCGATGAAATCGCGAGCCGATCGCGCCGCCCCCTTCACGATTTCGAACGTCCGCGCGGGCGCCAGCTTTCCGTTTTCATCCAAAGAGAACTCATAGACCGATGCCTGCGATGCTCCGCCCACCCATAGCGTCTTTCCGTTGGGCGAGAGCGACATGCCAAGCCATGCGTCCGGCACCGGAGTGCGGCCCCTCTCATGGCCGTCCTTGGTATCCAGCACACTGAGCGAAGGCGGATTGTATCCGGCATTCAGCACGATCAGGAAGCGGCCGTCTTTCGAAAGAATCGACGACATGGGCAGCGTGTCGAGCGGGATCTGCGTCCCCGCGGCCTTCACTCGCCAGCCGCTATTCAATAAGAACCCGCCATCCGCCAGCGGCCCCACTTGTTCGCGCGGCGGAGGCTCGGAGGAAGAAAGAAGCGCTGCGGCAATCAGGATCAAGGCGGCAAAAATCACGTGCAGTTTCATTCAAAAAACCTTCTAGCGATTCAGAAAACCGCTGGTCTTATTCAGAAAACCTCTGGGCGATCGGAAAGCGCCGGCCGATGCCGAACGCCTTGGTGGTTACCTTCAGGCCAGGTGCGGCTTGCTGGCGTTTGTACTCATTGCGATCCACTTTGTTCACAATATCCCGCACCAAAGCTAGAGGCAGATGAAGTGCCTCGGCGATGTGCTGCGGCGCATCGTTGTTCTCGATATAAAGACGCAGGATCTGGTCCAGCACTTCGTAGGCCGGCAGCGAGTCTGTATCCTTTTGATCGGGACGCAACTCAGCGGACGGGGGCTTGGTGAAGGTGTTTTCCGGGATCGCGCCCGAGGCTCCAGGCCCACCCGAGGCTCCAGGCCCACCCGAGGCTCCAGGCCCAAGTGAGCGACGTTTGTTGGCCACCCGCGACAGCGAATACACCAGCGTCTTGGGCACATCGCTGATTACAGCCAGCCCGCCGCACATATCTCCGTAGAGCGTGCAATAGCCCACCGCCAGCTCGCTCTTGTTCCCGGTGGTCAGCACCAGCGCTCCCCATTTATTCGAGAGAGCCATCATGGTGACGCCGCGCAGGCGCGATTGCAGATTCTCCTCTGTCACCCCCAAGCTGCTTCCATTGGAGATTGTCTCCGGAGTGAACAGCGGCTCCAGGACATTGAGAAACGCGTCGTATTGGTTCTTGATGGGGATCAGCTCGAACCGGATGCCGAGATTCCGAGCCAGGTCCCGCGCATCGATGACGCTGTGTTCCGATGAGTAAGGGCCGGGCATGCCTACGCCGATCACGTTTTCCTTGCCCACCGCATCCACCGCGATGGCAGCCGTCAGCGCCGAATCGATTCCGCCGCTCAGAGCGACGATCACCCGCTCGAATCCGCACTTACGAATGTAATCGCGCGTGCCCATGGCCAGGGCCTGATAAACGGCCTCACATTCGTCGGAATAATTGTCATGGCGCTCGCCCGTCAGCGCTTGGCTATCCATCATCACCAAATCTTCTTCGAACGAAGCCGCGCATGCGATGACTTCACCTTCCGGATTCATCGCGAAGCTGGTGCCGTCGAAAAGTAACTGGTCGTTCCCGCCCACCTGGTTCACGTACACAATCGGGACGCGGAAATGCCGCGCCGTGGCTCGGAAGATCTCGGCCCGCTGCGCGCGTTTCCCCATGTGATAAGGCGAGGCATTGATGCTGATCAGAATGCGCGCTCCCGCCCCTGCCAGTTCTTCTACCGGGTCGCGGCTATAGCGCCTGCGCTCCCAATACTGCTTGTCGTTCCAAATGTCCTCGCAAATCGTAAGGGCTGAAACGGCATCGCCGAGTGCCAGAGGCGATTGTTTCACGGCCGGCTCAAAATAGCGCGCTTCGTCGAAGACATCGTAAGTTGGCAGCAGCATCTTGTGCTGTCGAAATGTGATGCGCCCCCCTTGCAGCACAGCTGCGCTGTTGTAGATGGGCAAGCCGGTGGAGGAGCCGGTGCGCGTCACAGTGCCGCATATGATGCTCAGGTTCAACGCTGCCGAATCGGCGGCCAGGCGCTCCAGATGTTGCTCGGTGCCATCCAGGAAGTTCTCTTTTTCGAGCAGGTCGCGGGGAGGATAACCAGTGAGAGAAAGCTCGGGGAACACCACGACGTTCGCGCCGGATTCAGCCGCTCGCCGCGAGAATTGCAGGATGCGCTTGGCATTGCCGCAAAGGTCGCCCACCGTGCTGTTGATTTGTGCCAGGGCGATCTTCATGGGGGATGCTCCCATTTTACTGGGTTGCGCGCGCTTGCCGCTGATCGATGGCATTCTTGCATCAGTAACCCCAGTACTCTCAGGCGCGAATCAGGCGGTTCAGCTATTCCAATACAAAACTCGCGACGATATAATCTGAATCATCGTTTATAGGTATTTGTTGCGGAAGGTGGTTGTGCCCACGAGCCTCTTTGGTCGTTTGGGGATGCTGGGAATCCTTGCCTGCTGGCCTGCATTGGCGCAGGTTCCAAGAGTATTTCCTTCTCAAGGCGATCAGTTTGGGCCAATCCGCGAGAAGATCGAGTTCCGTGACGGCACGGCAACCAGTCCCAACTGGAGCGGCTATGTGGTCGTCGGTTCATCCTTCCACTGGGTCGCCGGCTCCTGGGTGGTCCCGGCCGCCAACTGCAGCGCCGTGGAGGGGAATGAATTTGCCGCATTTTGGGTCGGCCTGGATGGCTATACATCAACGACCGTCGAGCAAATCGGGACCTTGACCGACTGTGATGCGAAGACCCCGGCCTATTACGCCTGGTATCAGTTTTACCCGCAGGGTATGACCATCATTCCCAGCGTCCCCATTGCGCCAGGCGACCATGTGTCGGCGTCGGTGGTCTATTACGGCAGCAACAACGAATTCACCGTCCGGTTCAAGGACAATACGACGGGGGCAACTTTCTGGACGAGCGCCGCGGTGCCAGGGGCTCTTCGGTCGTCAGCGGAGTGGATTGTCGAGGCGCCTTGCTGTACGGCCAGCGGAGGCATCCTGCCGCTCACCGATTTCGGCACCGTCACGTTCGGACTGGACAGCACGGGCGTAGCGGGCACCAATTCTGCCATGGACCTCGCGACCAAGGGCGCCATTGGAAGTTTTCCGGCGGTGGACACGATGGTCGTCAGCAAAACGGCCAGCTCGGGGAGTGAAGCGACATCCACGTGCTCGACGCTGTCGACCAATGGAACCAGTTTTTCATGCACCTGGCAAGGCGCTGGTCCCTAGGTTCACTTGCTGCTTCCCGCTTCCAGTTTGGTATTCGGAACGCCTTTATACTCGCCGGGAATCTGCGGCGGAAACACGTGGACGCGGCTCTTGATGCGCCATCCCTTGGGCGTCCTGACGTACACATCCTGATATCCGCCGACATGTCCGTCGAAATCGGCATCGCCGCGCTTGCCCTGATCGCCGGGATAAACCAAATACGACTTGCCGGTGGCGCCCTCCTGTGAAGCCTCAATCACCAGATTTTCCGTGGTGTGTGTTTGATGCGGCTGCTTGACGCGAGCGCATGTCGGCCCACCTGCCGCTTCCACCAACTTCTGATGGCCCTTGTATTCCAGACCATTCAATCCCACCACGAACACGCCATCGTCGGTGTAGAGGTTCGCATAGTCCTCGCCGTGATTCGAACAATTATCCAGGGCGAACGCGTACCTGTAGTTCAACTGCTGGATTTCCAAGTAATCCAGCGCCGTGAGCGGCTTCACCTTCTCTTGGGCCAGCAGCGGTGCACTCATTGCAGCAGTGCAGCCGAATGCGGCTATTGCGAGTAGAATCGGGTTCTGCATTCATTTTCTCCTTGGGCGGACCGAAAGTACTAAGCATAACTCGGATGCATCGTACCCATCGGATGCACTGTACCCGAGAGTCCAGCGCGGTTTTCGTGTTACTAGGGATGAATGACGAAGTTCCTGTTGGGGCCGTTGCTGTTGACTGTGCCTCTGCTGGCCTCCTGCAGCGTCCTCCACGTCAACGTTGCGGGACGCGATGTGGCGGTATGGAAACCGACCGGGCCAGCGCCCGCGGCGGGGTTTCCCGTAGTCATTTTTTCGCACGGCTTCTCGGGATGCAACACGCAATCCGTGTTTCTGATGGAGGCCTTGGCCAAAGCCGGATACCTGATGGTTACGCCCAACCACGCGGATGCGCATTGCGGCAGTGCCCTTAGAAATGGCGCTGGCTGGCGCCCTGAAGAGCCATTCCAAAGAACCGGCGCCTGGTCTGAAGCGACCTACCGCGACCGGCGCGCCGACATCGAAGCCATTCTCGACGAGGTGTTGAGCGCGAAATCATTTCAAGGTGTTCCGGTCGATGCCGGGCGAGTGGGAATCGCAGGACATTCCCTGGGAGGTTACACGGCCCTGGCCATGGCCGGAGCGTGGGCGTCCTGGAAGGACCCGCGTATCAAAGCCGTGCTCGCGCTCTCGCCGTTTAATTCGCCATTCGTTGCCAACGGCGAATTGGGACATATGAACGTCCCGGTGCTCTATCAAGGCGGCACGCTCGATCTCGGCATTTCGCCCACTGTCCGGCGGCCCAATGGAGCCTACGATCGCTCCTCGGCGCCGAAGTATTACGTCGAATTTCGAGGCGCGGGGCACTTAGCATGGACGGATCTGAATCCGCGCTTTCATGGCATCATCAACCGCTACAGCGTGGCGTTCTTCAATCGTTATCTGAAGGAAGGCTCCGGCGGGGAGGGGCTGGCTGCCTTGTTCGAAAGTGAGCGCCCACGAGAGATCAGCTTGCTGCGATCCGACGTCAGGTAGCGTTACGGCTGACGACGGAACAGGGCCGGATTCTTCAATAACTGCTCAAACCTTACGACGTCCTCGTTGTTTTCGATGCACTCGTATTCATGGAGCCGCTCACCCGGCCGCAGGGACAGGAAGGTCGCGGGCGGGCTCCAGGCCTTGGTGAATGCTTTCGGATCGTCGATGGTCACGGCATACGTGATGGTGTCGTAATCCACGCGCTGGTAGCGCTCAATCACGTGCAGCGCCTCGGTATGCAGCGTCGCGCCGCCCGCGCCGATCCAGGTTTTGTCGTTGAAGCCGGTGACGTCCACCACCAGCGTGTCGCCTTCCCAGTGCGCCACCGAATCGCCCATGAATGATGGATCGATATCGTCGGAATGTTTGCGCCCATCGGTGGGGATGACGCGAAAGGCGTGAAATGTTTCGTACAAAAATGTGATCTCGTCCTTGGTCTGGATGATCTTGATGGGCAGCGGCTCGTTGGTGATGCGCGGCACGCCCACCAGCAAACAGCGCGCGCTCGGATCGTCGATGTTTCTGCGGTCGTGAAGTTCCTTGAGTTTCGGCAGCATCCAATCCTGATACGGAGGCTTGAAATTGCCGCGCACCACGGCCGCTGGCGCCGCCGCTACGGCTGCGTCTCCAGGACGCGCGGCTTTCGCGTTCTCAGACCCGATGGCGAAGGCCAAGCCGCTCGCCCCTCCGCCTTGCCAGACTCCCGAGAAGTCGGGCTTTCCGTCGGCTGTGCGTGGTACCGGCGGTTTCACCGGCTTGGCTGCTTCTTGTCCGAGTAACGGCAAGATGAGGAGCGATGCAAATAACAGGCTTCGCATCGCATCAGTTTATCGCATTCGCTAGCGTTTGGAGCCCGCGATCGCGTTCACCGTCTGCCAGAAAAATTGCACGTGCTTGTACACCGCTTGTTCCAGGATTCGCTCCTGATCGCTGTGCGGGCCATAGCCCTTTGGACCATCCTCTTCGTCCACCATGGCTCCGACGCCGTAGCACTGCACTCCTTTGGCCCTCAGGAAGGCCATGTCTGTGGCGCCGGTCTGCATCAACGGGATGGTGATCACGCCATAGATGCTCTGGTAGGCTGCCTCGATGGCATGATACGCGTCGGTATCCAGCCGCGACGGTGCAGCGCCGGGCCGCTGATTCGTGGTCTCCGGCACCAGTTCGATGGATGGATCGTTGATCACTTTGCGCATCGCGTCATAGAATGCCGCGATGTTCTCGTCTGGCAGCGCACGGATGTCGAGCGTCGCCTCGGCCTCAGAAGGGATCACGTTTACCTGATAGCCGCCCTTGATGATGTCAGGCGAAATGGAAGTGTGCAGCATGGAATAGCTGATGGGATCGTGCTCCGCCAGATACTCGCGCACCGCCGGCGACTTTTGTGCATCGAACAGCCCCTTGAACCGCGCGGCTTCTTCCGGACTGCTGACCGCTGCCATCTTTTCGAAGTAGTAGCGAGTGGTGTCGTTGAAACGCATGGGAGGATCCCAGGCTGCGATGGTCTCCACCGCCTTCGCCAGATGCACCACCGCGCTCGAACGCAGTGGACGCGACCCGTGCCCGGCCGGCCCTTTGGCGATCAGCCGCGCGGCTTTGGGCTGCTTCTCCGTGGTCTCCACCAGCGCATAGCGCGCCTGGCTGTTCTTCAGCCGCACTCCACCGCCTTCGGCCAGACAGAACTCGGCGTCGATGTCGTTCCAGTGCTCGTTCACCAGGTATTCGATGCCCGGCCCGGTGGACGCCTCTTCGCCCGCTTCCGAGACGAAGATCACGTCACGATCGAGCGGCGTCTTCTGCCGCTTCAGCATCAGCATCGTCATCATGGTGGCCAGTAGATCGCTCTTGTCGTCCAGCGTTCCGCGGCCGTAGATGTAGCCGCCTTGCCGGGTTGCGCTAAAGGGCGGGAAGGTCCATTTGGAGGGGTCGACGCGCACCACGTCGCTGTGGCCCATGATCAGCAGCGGCTTCTTCACGCCCGTGCCCTTCAGACGCGCGATGATATCGGCGCGGGCCGGATCCTTGGCCACCAGCATCACCGGGATGCCATCGGCCTCCAGCGTCTTCTTGACGTACTCCGCTACGCGCGTTTCATTGCCGGGTGGATCGCTCGAGTCGATTTGCACCAGCGCCTGAAAGTGGCGCAGGGCCTCGTCGTTAATCTTGGACCAATCGGGCGCTTGCGCACCCAGGGGCAGGCTGCAGACTAGAAAGGCGAATACGAAAAGGCTTCGCATCCGCTCAGTCTAGCGCAATCTTGTTTAAGCGTTCGGGTTCTAGCGTTCGGGCTACTTCGTCAACCCAAATGCGGAAGCGAGCGTCGGGCCGGATTTTCCGCGTGGCAGAAGGCTGGGACCGGATGGGATGAAGATCTTCGCCACGTTGGTGTCCCTATCAACTACCAGGCCCAGGAACCCGGACTGCATCTCTTCCCAATTCTGATCGCCCCAATGCACTTCTTTGTTAGGGTCGGGATTGTATTTGTTATTCAGCGAATTGTCGTAGTGCGCAATCGCCAACAGCCGGGTGCCCTTCGGCATGGGCAGCGGCTTCTCGAGCTGATACCCGACCTGCCAATCGAAATTCCATTTGCCCTTGAAGATCTCCTGCTTTTCGCCGGTCGGATAGATAGCGTCCAACTCATAGTCTTTGCCGCGCAGATGCATGTGGGGTTGGACGTAGACCAGCTCGGCGTTATCCACGCCGACCGTCACTTCGCTCACCACTTCCTGATTCTCAGCTCCCGGCGGAAGAACGAGATTGAACGCCGCCGGAGTTCCGGGCGACATCCAGTAGCGGCGCTTCGGAGGCGTTTTCGCGAACACCAGTCCAACTTTGGAGAGGTCTTCCTGCTCCGTCCCCACCGCTGTGTAGTGGATATTGAATACGATGTCGGAACCCTTCGGCACGAACTTCGCCGAGCCGTCCACGTCGAAGTGCTGCGCGCCTAATCCAGGGTTGTACTTGCCGAGAAGATCCGTCCCTTCCTTCGCGCCGGTCATGGCCTCGGAGCCTTCCTCATAAGCCTGGCCGTAAACCGCCTTGGACATCCACGTTGCGCCCGGCGGGGTGACAATGGCCCGCATGTGATGCACCACCTTGGGATTTCCAGCGCGCATCTCGGCAGCCACCACCCACATGTCTTCGGGGAAATTCACATGCACCTTGATGTTCTGATAGTTGATGGTCCCGGTGGCCTTTACGTGGAACGGCTTGGGCATTTCGATAATCATGTCGGGCTTGATCTGCCAGCCATCCGGGAACGTCAGCGGCGGCGGCGCGTCCTTGGCATCGCCCTCAGGCGCGCCGTTGTTGGCCCAGGTAACCAGCGTGTCGACATCGGCGGGGCTCAGGGTCCGGTCGTTCGCGAAATGTCCGTACTCGGCGAACCACGGCGGCATCTTCTGCGTGACCACGGCCACTTTCATCGCCTTGGCCCACGGCCGCGCGTCTTTATAGTTAATCAGCGACATCGGCGCCACTTCGCCCGGCCGGTGGCAGCCCTGGCAGTTTTTCTGCAAAATGGGCAGAACGTCCTTGTTAAAGGTGGGCGAACTCGTAGCGGCGACGGCGGCCATCCCCATCGCTAAACCAATCCCGATTCCAAAAGCTACTGAAAGGCGCGGCATGTCGAAACCCTCCTTGGGGCAAAAAAGCAACTGTCAGCATTATATTTTAGCGCTGCATGCAACGCAACGGTGGGTAGTCCGCAAAATGTCAGGCACTCCCAACGGTGGGTCGGACTGCCCCGGGTCCCCAAAAGAAATTTGAGTCCTCTACGCAGACATCAGAAGCCTCGGATCGCGCAAGCCGGTCTCCGATTACGTGCCAACCTGAATCTTCTGTCCCAGTGGGCACAACCCTATACCGGGTGCCGTCGAATAGAGCCTTGAATGTGTTGGGCATCTTTGGGGGAATTCTCCTTCTTCTGAATCACCTAGAATAGATCATTACAAAAGAAAAACCCCGGCGACGCGGGCCAGGGCCTTTCGTGCAGACTTGAGACACCTCCATGCTAGGTCTTCTCGCGCTCCGACGCAAGAGGACTGTTGGTAAGTTCGGAGTTTTGGCACACGCTCGGCGAGAAATTTAGATCGATCTTCGATCCCGCAAGCCAGCTCTATGCCAAGTGGAAGCACCCTACTACCGATCCAGCAGATACACGATGGGAGATCGGCGGTGAGGCTAGTGATGAAGAACGCAATCAGTTTCTAACGCTCTCACGATTTGCCGGAAGCAAACTCGTTCCAGATTCCCTAGATCCCCTCCGCGTCTGGCTAAACAAACTCAAGAACAGCAGGCCGGAATACGATAGGGATACTCGTGAGTTTACGCAAAGTGGCGGCGGTGGATTTTCATTTGAGTTTGGCACCGTGCGTGAAATATGCCGTGCGTCGGCGAATCTGTGCGATGAATTGGAACTTGTCGCGTTGGTCAGTATCACCCATCCTGAAGTGAACGCCCCAGCGAAGACGGAAGCGCCATCGCATCGGATAGAGCCAGATTTGGATGAGTTGCGTTCACTCGCCATCGGTCTTGACGGGCAAGATGCCATACTGCTCGATGGCATAAGAACCGTTCCTGGATATGAGGTGTCAGAGGCCCAGTGGGAAGCGGTAGCCTCGGTCTTACGCGATATATTCGCGAAACTACCAGATCTCACAATTCCACTTGAACTTCATAGTCAACCTTACGCACTACGCTCCCAGATTAGCGTGGTGCGTGCAAAGATCCAGCGTAAGATTGACTTCCTCGAGCGTTCTCAAGTCGGTGTCAAAGTGAAAACGACTGCCGAACACAACGAGCAGCAAGCGCTGCTCGATAACTACCTCGGTTCGTTCCAGGAAAAGATCATGATTCTTGACATCTGCTGGGCGGCAAAACAACGTTATCGAGAATGGACGCGATGGATTGGTGGGGACCTAAAAGAAACGTCCAAAGCGGCAATGGCTTTTCGCGCAGTGCTTACAAGCGGCCAGCGTCCAGAGAAATACAGACCCGAACCACGTCCCAAAGGCTGGAAGTAGAGTTACCCTTATTTCTCCCCTATTCCCCCCCTATGCTATGGCCCTAATTGCTCCCATCTTTCCCTCATCGACACAAGCTAATAAGTGCAATATCCTGAATGTGTTCGGAGGTCGCTATGCGGCTGAAACTACCAATCGTAGCTCACCGACCCCGTGTCACCGGACGGTGGGCCGGAACACGAAGGGCCGGAACTCCAGATTTTCCTGCCAGGACATCTGGAACCGGCCCGTGGTGACATCTCCATCTTGCCTCACAAACCGTTGAAAAGTCAACGCAAATAGTCCGTCACGAGACAAACTTTAGGCTTGTTTAACAACGGCTGGTCGTTGTATAATCAACTCATGGTTACCGAATCAAAACCGGCGAAAACAATGACTTGCGGAGCCTGCAAAGTTGCCTGCAAGCGCTTTGGCGTGAACCGAAATGGGACCCTCCGATTTCGTTGCCCGAAGTGCAAAAAGACCTTTAGCGAACCGCGCCAGTCTCTCGTCGGCAGTATGACCGTACCCACTGAGAAGGTCCTGGCGATCCTGAATCTGTTCATCGAAGGAACCTCCGTCCGATCCACCGAGCGGTTGACTGGCGTCCACCGCGACACGATTTTGAAGGTCCTAGTGGCGGCTGGCGAGAAGTGCGAGAAGTGCGAAAAGTTGATGGGCCGGTTGATCGTGAACATCCCCGTCAAGGACGTGGAGTGCGACGAAATTTGGGGCTACGTCCAGAAGAAGGAAGGACACAAGGCACCGGAGGAAGCGCACGACAATTCCATCGGCGATGCGTATTGCTTCATCGCGATTGAGCGCCACACGAAGCTCGTTTTGAACTTCGCCCTTGGACGGCGTGACACGGCCACCACTCAGATTTTCATCGAAGGGCTTCGCGCTGCTACATCGCATCATCGCTTCCAGATCACCTGTGATGCGTTCAGACCCTACGTTCCGGCCATTGCAGACACACTTGGGGATCGCGTCAGTTTCGCGCAGCTCATCAAAGTCTACGGCACTACGGAAAGCGGTCGCGAAGCTCGCTACAGCCCGTCGCAGATCGTAGAAACGGAGGCGGTCCCAGTTTTCGGCAATCCCGATCCTTCCAGAATTTGCACCAGCATCATCGAACGCCAGAACCTTACCATCAGGATGCAGATGCGCAGACTAACACGACTGACCAACGGTTTTTCAAAGAAGTGGGAGAATCTATGGGCTGCGTACTGCTTGCACTTCGCCTATTACAACTTCTGCCGGATTCACCGCTCATTGCGTGTGACCCCTGCGATGGAATCGGGGATCACAGATCACGTCTGGGATCTAGCGGAACTGCTCGCCTGATTCTTGTGATACTGTATGTTCTTCGATGAGCGATACTGTTGCCATTACTTTGGGTTTTGTCGGCCTACTTGCCGTCTTTGGACCGCCGATGTGGTGGTATTCGCATGGCCGGAAACTGGGAGAGAAGAGAGAAAAGAAGTGGGGAGCGATTATGCTTGGAATTCTCCTGGTTGCATCCGTTGGCGCGACGCCCGCGCCTCCTCCAGGGCAGGCGACGAACTGGATTCTCGTAGGCTTCACACTGGCAAGGGCAATAGCTGGAGTATGGCTGATCGCGTTCGGCGCGAAGGGCAAGCCCTCGGCACCGCACTATTAGGACACTACCCAACGGTGGGTAGTCCGCAAAAAGTGGTTGATCGTGGTGGCGGTCTGGAAAGAAGCTGTAGCCATTCATTTAGGAATCCGCGGTGCGACAAGCGGTTCGACCGGGATTGAATCGCCTCTGTTTGGCGGCTTCTCCAGCTTAGGCACCGCTTGCCACCTGATCCACATTTCGGCACCAAGCCCGACCAAAACCGCGAAAAGACAAAGACTGACCGTCCAGGTCACAGCCTTGCGAGATCCGCCGTCGAACACTGTGAGAATGGTCCTAGGTCAATAATAGCGCCGTCAGGCGGTGGGTCAGGTGTGGCTGGGGAATACAATAGAGCTTAGCGCCATAAGGAGATGATGGTATGCCCAAGTTTGTCATCGCGCCCCACATGCGGCTGCAAGAGTGGGTAGCTGAGGAAAAAGGATACTTCTCGGCCGAAGGCCTGGATTACGAGCTTCGTGACGAGCTTGTCTCGCCAGAAGGAAAGAGGCACGATTTCGGCGACAAAGTCGGCGCTTACCAGACCTTCGAAAAAGGCCGAACCTCCGATGTAAGCTGCGCTTGCCACTGGACGGTAAATGTCGCTGCCTCCAACGGCCACGGAAAGCTTTATGCCGACGCATATTCGGTCTCCCCGGCCGGAGTGTTCGTCCCTCCTGACTCGCCGGTACGCGAGCCGGGCGATTTGGCTGGCGTACCCATTTCAGTGGGCTATCAAAGCGGGAGCCATTACGCTACCATCCAGGCTCTCGAACAATACCTGCCGCAGGACCAGATCAAACTGTCATTCGCCGACGGCTTGCTCTTCAAGCGGATGGAATTGTTGATTGACGGCCAGGTGCCGGCGGCTTCGCTCTTCAGTGGTCCCTACTACTTTCTCGAACAGTTGGGCTTTCGCAAGGTGATCGACACTACCTTCATGATCGCGTCCATGATTACGGGCGACCCCGACCCGGAAGACGTCGGCAAGTATTTCCGCGCGTTGCGGCGTGCGCAGCGCGATATCGACCTGCGTCCCGAACTCTACACCCACTACTACAAGAAAGAAATGCCTGAGCGATTCCACTCCTTGATGGATACGCGCCGTTGGGGGCCGGGCGAGCGCCTGGTTTTTGAGCCCTATACTCGCGAGGTGTTCGAAGAGTCCTTTGAGTGGATCTCGAAACACGCCATTTTCCCCGAAGGACAAATGGGACAGGGCAACTACCAGGACGCGGTGCTGAGCCTGGCCTGCCAGCCAGCGCCGTAGGTGTAGCGCGTGCATCTCCTACGCTCCCTCGCCATCGTCGCTGCGTTTTCGATCTCGGCTTTCGCTGCTCCGCCTGCCGAGTGGCGGCTCACGAGAAGCGATCATTTCGAGATCTACATGCAAGCGAGGGCGCAGACCGACGACCAGCGCGCGCGGGCACTCCTCGCGTGGTTCGAGCAACTCCGGGCGTTCTTTCGCGAACAGCCGGGTTGGAACGCGAATTCGTCACCGCCATCGTCGCGCGTTCGGGTGATCGTGTTTGCCTCGGAGCAGGATTACCAGCCCTATCGTGTGCGCGACACCGCCGACGCATATTATATGGGCTCCCAGGATCAGGATAGTATCGTGATGACCGGCGGCGACGCCAAGTCGTTCCCCATTGCCGCCCACGAATATACGCACCTGGTTCTGCGTGCGTCCGGCTCGAAGTTACCACCCTGGCTGAAAGAGGGGCTGGCGGAATTGTACTCAACGCTACGGATGGACGGTCGAGGAACGGAAGTAGGCGGGCCTTTGAGCGGCCGCCTGCAGACGCTGCGCCGTCGGGATTGGGTGCCGCTGGCGGATTTGACGGGTCTCTCCGAAGAAGCGTTTCAACACCAGGAGCGCGTGGCGAACAATATGTTTTATGCGGAAAGCTGGGCCCTGGTCGGAATGCTGGCACTTTCCCCGGGCTATGCGGCGAAGTTTCCGAGATTCGTCAGCGCTGCCGGGGAAGGCTTGTCGAGCATGGATCTTCTGACGAGAACCTACGAAAGATCGGCGGAACAAATTGGACGGGATCTTCACGCCTGGGTGGGACAGGGAGCTCCGGTGACGGTCCCGCTCCCAAAAGTGGCGCCGCTGCCCTTCGAGGTTCGGGTTTCGGACGTTTCGCCGCTCGAAGCTCGCGTGCTCCTCGGGCAGATGCTTTTGACGGGCGGCGCATTCGATCGCGCGGAGGAGATCTTTAAGGACCTGGCTCATGAAGCACCGGGTTCCGCTGATGTATCTGCCGCGCTCGGGGTGATCGCGCTGCATAAAGGAGATCTGGCGGGCGCACAACGCGCCTGGAAGCAGGCCATCGAGCAAGGCATCTCGGATGCCAGGCTGTGCTTTCGCTATGCGATCCTCGCCGATCAAGTGGGCTTGAGCGCGGACGAGATTCGCCCGGCTTTGGCGCGCGCCGCCGCGCTCGATCCCAATTTCGACGACGCTCATTATCAGTTAGCGCTACTCGAGAAGAACGCCGGGCATTACGAAGCAGCGCTGGGCGAGTTCCAGGCCATGCGAACCGTGGCCGATGCTCGCGCCTATGCCTACTGGCTTGCCGTGGCCGATACGTTTAACGAACTGGGCCGCCGCCAGGATGCTGAATCGGCTGCACAGCACGCTGCGATGCTCGCGATTACAGCGTCCGAGCGCTCACGCGCCGAGGAGGAGACCTACGTCGCTAAGACGGACATCGCCGTTCGCTTCGCGCGCGACGCCACCGGCCGCCTGATACTGATCACCGCGCGCATGCCGCACGGCCAGCCTGACTGGAATCCATTTATTGAGCCGGGCGACGATATCCATCGCGTCCAGGGCACACTGCGCGAGATTGAATGCGGCGACGTCACCACCATTGGAGTGCAAGCGGCGGGCAAACTGCTGAAGCTTGCCATCCCCGACCTACAACACGTGCAAATGCGCCACGCGCCGCCCGACTTCGTGTGCGGTCCGCAAACGGCGGCACAGGTGGCGGTGGATTATGCCCGGACCCCGAACGGCGTGAGCGATGGAATCGTGCGCGGCATGGATTTCAATCCAGCGTCAGCTAGTCAAGCAAGCGCTCCCTAACCGCGTTGTATTCGCAACCGAGGAGGGAAATCACCGCCAGCAGGTACATCCAAACCAACAAAGCAATCACTGCTCCGATGCTTCCATAGAGCACGTTGTAGTTGGCGATGTGCCGCACATATAGGGCGAAGACCGTGGTGGCCAGCAGCCACAGCACGGTGGCAAGAATGGCCCCGGGCCAAACGCTGCGGAACTTCATCGGGCGGTTGGGGCCGGTGTAGTACATGAGGCCCGTAACCAGCACCGTGGCTCCCAGCGCCACCACGTAGCGCAGCAGGCCGAAAGCCAGCACCACCGAGACCCGCAAATCCTCTTCCGGCGCCAGGCCCAGCGTCTGCAGCATCCATTGCTCAATGCGCGCGCCAAAAACGATCAGCACGGAGGATCCCACGGCCGGCAGCGCTGCAATGAACACCAGCAGAATCGCGACGCTGCGTTGCTTCAGAAACGGACGGCCGGACGGCAGCCGGTAGGCCGCCTGGAAGCCTTCCATCAGGGTCATCATGGCGCCCGAAGCGGCCCAGGCCGAAAGCAGCGTAGCCAGCAGGATCAACCATCCGGAGCGCTGATTCCTGGCTGTGAATTGTGACCGCACCAGATCCTCGGTGCCGGGCGGGATCACCTGGAACAAGAGCCTTGAGAATACCCGCGCCACAGCGCTCGCATTGACGCTCGCGAGAATCGCCGCCAGCGATGCCAGCACCGGAAAGAATGCCAGCAGCGACGAATAGGCGGCGCCCTTGGCGATGCCAAAGCAATTGTCCTCGTAGGCGGCGATGCCGGCTTGGTGGAACAGGCCCCAGAAGCGCTGTACCGGGCCGGGGCGCTCCAGATAGAGGCTGGGCGAAGCGGGTGTCATAGCCACTATAGATTCTAATCCCCTCGGCACCACCCGCCGCTACCAGCCGGACAGAATGCGAAGACTGGCGCGATCGAAGAACCGGGCATCGGCGGCGCGGAAGTAGCGCAGGATCTCGGGTCCGCCGATGTTGACGGCGGTGTGATCCCACTCACACTGTGTGCAGTGCGTAGTGCTGGGAGATCCAATGGAAGTAGCTCCAGTTGCGAACCAGGCGCGCGCTTCACGGTACCGCTCGGCGTTGAATGGATCGCTGGCTTTGCCATCGAAGTGAGTAAACACCAGGTTGGTGTCGGGCCGGGGCGCGCCGCAGCAGGGCATGATCCTTCCCGCCGCATCCATCGCGATATTCTTATACAGCCAATGGCAAGTGTGGCCCGTGCTTGCGGGAACATCCTCGCCCGAAACATTCCAGGATTTTTCGAACTCGTTCGCGATGACGGCGCCATCCAGGCTGTCCGGGAACGGGTTCCAGTTCTCCGGGCGGCTCGCGATGGAAAGCCGATCCAAGCGGCGAAGGCCGGCTTTCACCGGCGCGGGGCGAATGTTGGGATCGTCCCAACGGACATCGAACGGGTTCACCACTCGAAACCGATCGACGCCCAGTTTGCGCGCCATGCTGGCCGCCAGAGGAATCTCGTGGGCATTGTGCTCAAACGCCAGGAAGTTCCAGGACAGCACCGGGGTGCGCTTCTGGAGCTGGCGTTTGGCGCTCACTAACTTACGAATGTTGCTGAAGACCAATTCGAGGTCGCCGTTGCGGCGGAATTTTTCGTAAACGGGTTGTGTGGCGCCGTCGATCGACATCACCATGAAATCGAGCCCGGATTCGACGTAAGCCTCGGCGTCGAATTTGCGAACCGAAAGGCTGGTGGAAAGCGCGGTGCCGATCAGATAAGTTTTCGCCAGACGAATCAGCTTGGGCGTAGCCAGGTTGAGCAGAGGTTCGCCGTAGTTACAGAAGTAGACTCCGACCGCATACGGACCGTAGAGCTTCAATAGCGCCGAGAAACAGTCTGGCGAGAGCGTGCCCTTGGGCCAATCGAACAGCTGGAACTCCTCGGAGCGAGCGGAGTGAACGCAGCCTGGGCAAGCCAGCTGGCACATGTTGGAGGGATCGATCACCAGCCCGAACGGACGCGATAACACGGACGCACTTCGCGCTTGGAAATGAAACCGCGCGAGGAACAGGTTGAGGATCTTGAGCGTCAGGGCCTTCGCGACCGTAGGTTCGAAGCGAGCGCTCAGGCTCGAATATAATTCCGGCTTCGATCTTTCGAGAATCCCGGCCGCGGCCCGTACGCTTTGCGGCTCGCGCAGCTCCCGGTCGATTTTCGATAACGCAGGAAACGCGGTCTGGCCGCCATACAACGACGCCGGAATGACGCGATTGAGCAGCGTCCCAAGCACTTATTGCGGACGCTCGACCGATGCCACTTTCTTGGTACCGACAATCTCGTGCGCGCGGTCGAGCATGGTCTTGGAAGCCGGCAGCGAGCTCAGACCTTTGAGAACCTCGGGATCGTTTTGGAACGCCAGGCGGTCTGAGTCTTCCTTGCTGAAGGCGGTGATGTACAGCTCCTCGCGCAGGCGATCGCGAACCCAACTCTTGTCGCGCTCAAATTCGGCGGGCGTGAACGCAACGCCGCGTTTCACCGCAAAGGCGCGGAAGTCTTCGAGCGCCGCATCGTCCGGCGTCCAGTCCTTGGCCAGTGGCGCAGTGTGGGCGGCAAAGAACTGCGGAGCATAGAAGAAGAACACCAGTTCGTCGGTGAGCTGGGCTTCGAGCGGCGTCAGCTTGGGTGTGTCGTATTTCTCATCGGGCGTGATGCCATCGCCGCCGTACACGATCCGGCCGCTATCGGTTTTCTTCATGTCCTTCGGATTGATCTTGCCGTTTTCGCGGCTCAGATATTCGAACAGGCCCTGGTGTTCATAGTCGCGCTGGATGAGACGGCCGCTGGGCGTATAGTATTTGGCGATGGTCAGCAGCAGGGCGCTGTTGCCCGAGAGTGGGAACGGCGCTTGCACCAAACCCTTGCCGAAAGTGCTCTCACCGAACACCCACGCGCGGTCGTGATCCTGCAACGCGCCGGTAAGAATCTCGGCGGCCGACGCGGTGCCTCGGTTCACCAGAACGACGATGGGATATTCCTTCCCGCGCTCGCCGCGCTTGGCGATGAACTTAGTCTCCGCCGAAGAGCGCCCGTGGTGCGAAACGATCAGCTGGCCCTTGTGGAGGAAACGGTCGGCTACGTTTACGGCCTCCTGCACCAGGCCACCGGGGTTGTCGCGTAAATCCAGCACCAAGCCATCGATGGAGCTTTCGGGAAACCGGGCGAGCGCCTGATCCACTTCATGGCTGGTGGTTTCGTTAAACGCTTCGATCCGCATGTACGCGATGCCGGGTCGCAGCCAGAAGGTGTAGTTCACGCTGCCGCGCGGCACGTTGTCGCGAACCAGCGAAAAGTGCATCGGCTCTTCGTGCCCGGCGCGCCGGACGGTAATGGTGACCGGAGTTCCCTTGGGGCCTTTCAGCATGCCCGACACCTGCGACACGGTGGAGCGCTCGGTATTTGTGTCGTCAACCGCGACAATCCGGTCGGCCGGCCGCAGACCCGCGCGGAACGCAGGCGAGTTCATGAACGGATACATCACGATCACTTTGCCTTCGGGCGAGCCGACATACATGCCGACGCCGAAATAGTGGCCTGACTGGCCTTCGCGCATCAGCGCATAGGCTTTCGGATCGAAGAAATTGGAATGCGGATCGAGCGTCCGAAGCATGTTCGGGATGGCGCCCTTGAACACCGTGTTATCGGCATCCGGCTTGTCGGCGAAGTTGCTCTCCACCGCCTCGTAGACCTGGGTGAACTTCTTCAGGCTCGCATTTACGTCGGCTTCAGACTGCGCGGACAGGGTTACAGAAAGCGGGCTAGCCAGTAGCAGGAAGCCCAGGAGCCATCGGGGGGATGCCATGTGTTCGACCTCGGGTGCTTTTATAGTACCAACACTTGAATCGACGCTCAGGGGAGCCGGAAAGTCTCGCTCAAAATGCGCCGGCCCGAGGATTGTCATAACCTTATTGCGAGGGAGCTTTTCCCTCGCTCGCCGATCCGGCGAAAACGCTCCGGCCATCCGCCAACGTAACCTTCTTTGCATTCGCCATCCGGGAGCCGTCTTTGGCCGAGAAGCCTTCCACTGTAATCTGGTCGCCAATCTTGAGCGAATCGCTCCGCCACCCCAGTCGGCGCAAAATCAGCGGCGGCCCAAGTTCGATATTCCAGTTGGTAACGGCACCCTCCGCGTCCTTTACATCGACGTAGAAACGTGCATGCGGATTGGTCCACTCCACTTTCGTCACTGTTCCCGTCACCTGAACCGGCTTATCCGCATCGTACTCGGCGGCGAACGAGTGATGCGCGTATGCGGATGAGCTCGAGAACAGCGCCAGAGAAAGCATCAAGACATACGCTTCGTATCTCACTAGGTTTCCTCTTCTCCCGAACGCGTGCCCGGCTAGTTGGTGCTCACGTGCTCGCGGTATTGGTTATTCTCCGCGCAAACGTACTCCTCGATTTCCTCGTCGGGAGCGAGGACGTTCACGACCTTGGTCTGGAACGGCGTTGTAAAAGTTTCTGGATCGTCATATGTGGTTTCCACTTCGAGATGACCCAGATCCGGCCGCCGCAACCGGTCAGTAATATGCAACTTGCCGGTATGCGGGAACATATTCAGCCATGTCTTATCATTCAACCCAACCGTATCGATGACCAGCGTGTCGCCGTCCCATTTGCCAATCGAATATCCCTGCCACGATGGCTCCAGATCCGTCGGGAAGCTGCGTCCATCCAGGTACACCTGATGGGCGTTGATCACATCGTCGCTTCTGAGCGTCACCAGGAGCTTGGGAGTCTGGACAATTTTGATCGGCCAGCGAGCCAGGAATCCTGGGAGCTCCGGGAGGCATCGAGCGGAAGGCTTGTCTTTATAGTCATTGAGTACCCGTTCGCGGAATAAAGCCCTCGCCCACGGCAACAGATCCGGTTGTCGCGATGATCTCCCAGCGGACGAGGGAGATACTAACCAGATACCGGAGAAGTCCGGCTTCCCATCCGGAGTTCTTGGCGCAGGCCCTTGCAGAGGAGGAGGCTTTTTGGCAAGAATTTCAAACAACGCCGGCATTTCTCCGAGTGTGCTCAGAGCGGTATTCGACGAGAGCTGAATTTCCAGGGGTGCCGACTGGCCCGCGATAATCACAACGCCCCTACGCACAAAAGGCCGGTAGCTGGCGTTGATGACGAAGATGTCGTACTTGCCGGGCGGAAGTTCAACCAGGGTGTATTTGCCGTCGGCCGAGCTTACGGCCTGGTAGTCGGTTCCGGTTTGGATGTTCCTGCCTTCAACACTTATACCCGCCACTGGTGCGTGCGCCGGGCTGAAAACGGAACCCGCAATGGAGCTGGATTCAGTTTGGCCCAAGGCCAGCAGACAACCGCAGAGGCCGACGACAATTGGCAGGAGACGCATCCGAAACCCGACCGGCACAGGCATTATACACGGTGTACCGAAGCGCAAATGCGAGCGCCCTAGAAAGTGTCGCGCGCTAGCGAGGCAGAAATGTCTCGATGGAAATTCGATGCCCGTTGGTCCGGATGGTCACCAGGCCGTCCCGGTGCGTGCGCAGGATTCCGGCGCGGTGAGCGCTCAGGCGCTCCAGAACCTTGGGGTGCGGATGAAATTGCGCGGGCCGTCGGTTCAGCCTGCCGAGCCAGTGGATCTTCGCCAGCGAGGGATCTGCGGCACAGGCTGGAGCCGGTTGCCCGGGATTGGGGTCGGCCCCGAAATGGCTGTCTACGATGAACTACTGCGATGAGGTCTAACGGCCAATGCTCGGATGCGCGAAAACATCCCAATCCGCGAGATGCCGACATGAACGAAGCCGCTGGCGCGGCGGACGCTTCGCGTGGGTAAAAGTACGAGCAGTCAGCTGACGCGAGCAGTATTGTGTGGGTCACAAGGAGGTCCCTGTGACCCATCTTCGCAAAGTCATGCTGGAGGAACTCCAGCGACGTAACTTCTCTTCTGAGACTATACGCGCTTACATCGGCGCCGTCGAGCGGTTCGCCCGCTACTTCGGTAAGCCGCCCGATCAACTCGGTCCGGAACACATCCGCCAGTGGCAAGCGCACCTGCTACATGAGCGGAAGTTGTCGGTAGGAACGGTTGTAGCTCAGGTAGCGGGCCTGCGGTTCTTTTTCGTTCGCACCCTGAAGCGGCGATTCCCTCCGGATTCCATTCCTTACCCCCGGTACACGCATCACCGCGTCCCGCAGGTGTTGAGTCCGGAAGAAGTAGCGCGGCTCATCGATGCGGCCAGCAATCTCCAGGCGCGTGCCATACTCATGACGCTCTACTCGACCGGCGTGCGTCGCAGCGAACTGGTCCGACTTCGTGTGCAGGATATCGATAGCGAACGGATGGTCGTACACATCCGTAAGGGCAAGGGCGGCAAGGATCGCGACGTGCCATTGTGCACCAAGTTGCTGGAGACGCTACGCGAGTACTGGCGCTGGAAGAAACCGAAGGCCTACTTGTTTCCCAGTAGCTCCGGGCATCGCGGAGTAGAGCAGCCAATGTCCGGCCACGCGATCTGGTACACCTGTGCCGAAGCCGCTCGCCATGCCGGTTTGAAGAAACGCGTTGCCCCTCACATGTTGCGGCACTATACCGCCTCCCCGACTATGCCGCTTAAAGCAAAGCGCAATGGCGAAAGCGCCACGGGGATGGGTGGCTTTGTTGTGGACAAAGCGAGAAAGAGGCGGCATAGTCTGAGGTTTTGGGATTAGAGTTGTTTGAGAAAGGTGAGCAACTCGTCGTCCGGTTGGAAGCGCTTGGGGGCACCTTTGACCGGATTAGTTTTGGCCATGGCTTCTTCTTTCAGAGCGAGATCGGCGTCGAGATATATCTGGGTAGTTTCCACCGATTCATGGCCAAGCCAAAGCGCGATAACTGCTCGATCGACCCCACCCTGCAGCAACTCCATAGCAGCTGCATGTCTCAGGACATGAGGTGAGACTCGCTTTTTTCGCAGCGAAGCACACGTTTCGCGCGCCTTGGCCACATGACGCGCCAGCAGATGCTGGACGCCATCGGCACTTAGCGGTCCGCCGCGTGTGCTGGGGAACAAGGTTTTGGAATCTTCACTGCCTTGTTCCCGAATCCAGGCTTTGAGAACGGCAACGGTCGGTTTAGCCAATGGTGTGCACCGTTCCTTGCGTCCTTTACCCTGGCAGCGCACATGTGCGCCGGCTCCGAGCGAAAGATCTCCCTGCCGCAACGCAGTCATCTCGGATAATCGTAGGCCGGTCTGAACGGCTGTGATCAAGAAGCCATAGTCGCGGCGTCCCAGCCACTTGGTTCGATTGGGCGCCGCCAGCAGCGCTTCGATTTCCGGACGGGTCAGAAAGCCGACTAGGGCGCGTGTTTGACGTTGGTTGGGAATGGCCAGCACTCGCTGGATGACTTCGCTCTCCGCCGGTGCCTCCAGTGCGGCGTAACGAAAGAACGAACGGATCGCTGTGAGCCGCAGGTTTCGGCTCCGAGCACTGTTGTGCCGACTCTTTTGGAGATCTTCTAGAAACGCATTGATCAGTGAGGCGTTCAGGTCGCTTAACCCGAGTTGAGAGGGTGCTTTGCGTAGCTGCTTCTGCGTGAAGTGCAATAGCAAGCGAAACGTGTCGCGGTAGGAAGTGATGGTGTGAGCGCTGGCTTTTCGTTGCGTCATCAACCGAAGTGTGAAGAATGACTGCAACAACGCGGGAAGAGTAGCGGGACTACGCATTCAAGCTCTCCCATCTCTTTTCCAACCTGGCGCCAGCTGCACCGAGTAGTTCGGGAGTTCCGGTCAGATACCAGTAGGTGTCGGTCACGTGGGCATGGCCCAGATAGGTGGACAAGATGGGCAGACGCCGCTTAGGATCGTCACCAGTGCGATACCAGCGCAGCAGCGTCTCCACCGCAAATCGGTGACGAAAGTCATGCAAGCGGGGGCCCCTGCTCGCATTCGCGCCGCGCAATCCAATCTGCCGAGAGAGGATGTAGAACGCCCGGTGCACCTCCCCTTTATCCAAATGGTTGCCGTTCTTATTTACCAGGAAGGGCCCGTCCGATCGTGCGCCAAAGCGGCGGTCTCGCCGTTTGACGTAATCGGCCAGAGCCTCGCAGGTTGAGCGATGCAATGGCACCAATCGGGACTTTCCAAACTTCGCGCCCTTAATCGTGAGAATGCCCTCGGACCAATCCATGTTCTCGGTTTGCAGATGCAGTGCTTCACCCAGGCGCAAGCCTGTGACAGCCAGCAAACCAAACAAACAGTAATAGGTCCAAGGACGCAGAGGATCGATGGAAGGCTTCGTCTTAGCGGCCTTTAACAGTTTCTGGATCTCCAGTTTCGAGTAGAAGTACGGCCGCGCCCGCGGGGGTCGATAGGGCAGTAAACCCAGCGCGGGAATCTCTGTCAGAGGGTCGGTAGCGCTCCAGTGACGAGTGAAGCCACGCACAATACTGAGCCGCGCCGCCCATTCATAGGGTTTTTGATTCTCGTGTCGTGTGGCCCATTCTAATGCCAGCTTGACTGTGATGGCCGCCCTGCGTTTTTGCTTCAGGAATAATAAGAACTCCCGCAGGGCCGTCTCATGCCTAACCAACTTAAATCCGAGGCTGCGGCGCATCGTCAGGTAGTCTCGAACAGCTTTCGTAAGTGGCTTCATCGACCGCACCCCGGCCATGGCAACGCCAAGGTGTGCAAAGCGGTCACGTCCACTTTCGCGTAGATCGCGGTGGTGTTTGGGCTTTTGTGGCGTAGAAGTTCTCCGATCTCATCCAGGGAGCCTCCCTGTCGAAGCAAAGTAGTGGCCAGCGAATGACGAAGAACATGTGCGCCCTTATGCGCTGACTCGACGCCGGCATGTTTTATCGCGCGCATCACGAGCGTGGAGATTGCAGACGCGTTGGCAAAGCCGACCAACGGCGCGCGATGTCGAATGAAAGCTCTCCGACTGACACAACGGGGACGATCTTTACGCAGATAGGCTGCCAGAGCCGCACCTACATCTACTGCTAAGGGCAACGGCACCGACCTCCCGCCTTTCCCGCGAATCGTAATCTGGCCAGCGCTCCAATCGATGTCGTCTAAGTTCAACCCCACAACTTCGCCGGCTCGTAAACCGAGTCTGGCCAGCAGCAGCAAAATCGCATAATTCCGCCTACCGACGGGGCTCTTTCGATCACAACACTTCAGAATCCGTTCGACATCATTGGTGGAGATAAACCTAGGCAATGTGGAAAGCGACCAGTTGGGGACAGCAGGAACACAACCCGAAAGATCACTGGAAACCTTTCCACGATGGCGCAAATAGCGAAGAAAGGACCGAAGTGCCGTCACCACCAGTCCGGCCCGCACTGGACTCAATCGATGGGCTTGGCGCACAACGAACCTGGTAATGTCAGACGCACACAGAAGCCGGACGTTTGGAGTCTCGTCACCAAAGCTCTCGGACAGAAACTGCTTGATTACTGGCACATAGTTATGCAGCGTGGCCGGCGACAATCCGCGCTCTTGTAGCAGGTACCGCTCGAACTCCGCGGCGACTCTCGTGAGAGGGTTGCGCACGGCTGGTTCCCGCTTTACAACTCCCTTCTCTCGAAGCATGGCCAGCATTCGCTTAAGCGCTGTCGGATCGCCCCGGCGGACTGCTTGTTGCCGTTGGCGAAGCCGAAGAAATCGATTCACATGCTGAGCGTCTAGACTCCTGACAGCAATCTCCTGCCGTTCAATCCAGCCGCTGAAATCAGCAATGACAAGAATCTGCAGTCGTATCGATTGCTCTTCATAGCCGTGCTCAAACTGGACCGCCGAGTAAGCATCGAGATATTTACTCAAAGGCCCCTGACGAAGCCGTTCTATCGTTCTTGGGAAAATGAAACCCTTCTTGATCATTCATCCAGAGTGTCAGCCTGCCCAGCCGGACTATGCCGCAAACAAACAGCCAAAAGCCCGCAACAGATCGCCGGGAAGCTTAAGCGGCATAGTCGGGGAGGCGGTATAGTGCCGCCTATACCGCATGCGGTATAGGCGGCACTGTTTCGCCACGCACATGCTGGAAGATGGGGCCGACCTGCGGACCATTCAGATTTTGCTCGGTCATGCGGATCTGGAAGCCACCAGCGTCTACCTGCATTTGTCGCGTCGCCATCTGGAGACCACGTTAAATCCACTCGAACGCCTGTCCATCTCTAGTGCCGAGGAAACCAACGGTTTTACCACCGGATGAAACCAAAATGACCCGGCCCGCCGTGGAGGTGGCCGATATCCTCCGCGCGCAGGGCGACCACTTCCTGGACCGGTATCGCCGAGTTTTGACTTTCAACAGCTCAAGGCCTTTCGCGCCATTCAACGCTGCCGCACGGCGGCTCTGGGCGGCCATATCGATGCTTGTCCACAGTGCGGTCACCAGGCCATCTCCTATAACTCCTGCAGGAACCGCCACTGTCCGAAGTGCCAAGCGCAGGCGCGCGAACATTGGCTCGCAGCTCGCGAGCACGAGCTGCTCGCCACCAGCTACTTCCATGTCGTGTTCACCGTGCCGCACGAACTCAATGTGCTGGCGCTGGACAACCCGCGAATGTTTTACGACCTGTTGTTCACCGCCAGCGCCCAAACATTGTTGAAGGTAGCACGCGATCCCAAACACCTTGGTGCGGAACTCGGTGTGATCAGCATTCTGCATACCTGGGGACAGAACCTGCTGCTCCATCCGCACATTCACTGCGCCATTCCAGCGGGCGGCCTGTCTCCGGACCACAGCCGCTGGATACGGCCCCGCTATCCGTTCTTCCTGCCGGTGAAGGTTCTTAGCCGCGTGTTTCGCGGCAAGTTCCTCGCTGGTTTGAAACGCCTCCATCGCCGCCAACAACTACGCTGCGCCGGACCAGCCGCCGCGTTGGCTGATCCAAAACAGTTCCGTCGATTTTTGCGACAGCTGCACCGCCAGGACTGGGTCGTCTACGCCAAGCCGGCTTTCGGTGGTCCGACCAAGGTCCTCCGATATCTCGGTCGATACACTCACCGGATCGCCATCTCCAATCATCGGCTCCTCGCATTCGATGGTGAACGAGTCACCTTCCGATGGAAGGACTATGCTTACGGCGGCAAGCAGCGCACGATGACGCTGCTGGAACGGAGTTCTTGCGCCGCTTCTTCCTGCACGTGCTGCCCAAGGGCTTCGTGAGAATCCGGTATTTTGGTTTCCTCGCGAACCGATTCCGCGCGCATTGCCTCCCGCTCTGCCAGCAACTGCTGGCGAGCGATCGCCCGACGCCCTCCAGTCCTTCGGAGGCTACCTCCAACTGGCACTGCCCCAACTGCGGCGCCGCAATGATTGTCACTCACAGGCTCACCGCTGTGGAACTCTCGCGGTGCATTTACTTCGACACCTCCTGATGCTGCGAACAACGGCGGGCCACCGACGTGCGTGCCGCACGCGGGCGCGTTCGTGTGCCTGCCCTTCACCGAATCACCTTCAAGCAGCCTTCCGGGCCGCCAGTTCGAACAACTTCTCGGTAATCGCCACAGTTTTCGGCGATCCTACCCCGACATTCCGGTTCGTCCGGCCACTCACCTCAGCTGGCGGCAGTCCAAAAGCGGCATTCAATCCCCATAGCCAGCGTCCGCCGCAAACGCCAGCGGCTTCCTTCTAGTCTCCTTATCGAAAACGCCTCGGTCGGAGATTTTCCCCTTTAATCAGCGTTCGTGCGCCGAGGCGTTTCCGATCAAGGCTAGCGA
>CAWAHZ010000005.1:0-735992 GCA_963781905.1 Bryobacterales bacterium | reverse complement strand
GAAGTTCATCAACCTCTATGGCTGCGAGGTTGGCGACGAGACCAAGATTGGCGCATTCGTGGAGATTCAGAAGAACGCCAAGGTCGGGAAGACACTGCAAGATATCGAGCCACACTTTTGTGTGTGAAGGTGTGACGATTGAGGACAACGTCTTCATCGGGCATGGCGTGACGTTCATCAACGACCCTTATCCCCGCGCGACCACGGAAGACGGGGCCTGCAGACCGAGCGGATTGGAAGGTCGAGACCACGGTGATCAAGAAAGGCGCCTCCATTGGATCAGGCGTGACCATTCTGTGCAACGTCGTCATGGGCGAGCATGCCATCGTGGGCGCGGGTAGCGTGGTTACCAAAGATGTTCCCGCTTACGCCATCGTGGCAGGAAATCCGGCCCGAATGCTGAGACAACTCGCATCGGCGGCAGCTGGCGGCAACAGAAAATAGTTATGAACAATAGCATTCCATTCTTAGATCTGATCACTCCCCATCTGGAGCTCAAAGACGAACTGACGGAAGTCTTCACCAAGGCTCTCAGCACCGCCGGTTTCATCGGCGGTCCGATGGTGGAGAACTTTGAACGCGATTTCGCGGCTTTCTGCGATGCGAAGCATTGCGTTGGCGTATCCAACGGGACCGACGCGCTTCGATTTGCCTTTATCGCCGCCGGAATCAAGCCGGGCGATACGGTGATCACGGTTCCGAATACCTTTATTGCGACCACCGAGGCGATCTCTCAGGCCGGCGCTCGTCCGGACTTCGTCGACATCGACGAACGCACCTACAACATGGATCCGGAGAAGCTGCGCGAGTACCTGGAGGTGCAGTGCTACTTCGATGACGGGAAGCTCAAGAACCGCAAGACCGGGCTGCCGGTCACGGCGGTGGTGCCGGTTCACCTTTACGGCCAGACTGCGGACATGGATCCGATCATGGAACTGGCCGAGCGCTACAACCTGATCGTGATCGAAGACGCTTGCCAGGCGCACGGAGCGGAGTACTTCTCGAAGAAAGACAATCGCTGGAAGAAAGCGGGCTCGATGGGCCTGGCAGCGGCGTTCAGCTTTTATCCGGGGAAAAATCTCGGCGCATGTGGCGAAGCTGGCGCCGTCACAACCAATGATGCGGAAATGGCTCGGAAGATGCGCATGCTGCGCGATCACGGACAGAGCAAGAAATATTATCACGATGTCGAAGGCTACAACGGCCGGTTGGACGCCATCCAGGCTGGTTTCCTGAGCGTCAAGCTGAGGCATCTTCCGAAGTGGACGGAATCAGCGCCGGGACTGCGCATCTCGTTACCGAGAACTGTTCCGCGCCAGCGAAAGCGACGTTGTGCTGCCCTTTGAGCCGGCATGGTCCAAAGCCGTTTATCATCTCTTCGTGGTCCGAGTCCAGGACCGCGAGCATCTACAGAAGCATCTTGCCGACGCCCGCATCGGTACCGCGATTCACTATCCGATTCCTCTTCATCTGCAGAAGGCCTATGCGATCTCCAGCTCAGCGAGGGCAGTTTCCCGATCACCGAAATGGTGGCGAAGGAGATTGTATCTTTGCCGATGTTCCCTGGCCTCGAAGCGAGCCAGCAGAAAGGGTTGTCGAAGAGTGTAGCTCGATTTCGTTGCGGCTCACCAGCCGCCGCAAGCACATAGCTGCCTCGGCCTAATCCGATCCGCCCGGATTGACAAGCATGTCAACTTTGCCGGCCTACGTACTCATTACCCCAGCGCGGAACGAGGCGCAGTACATCGAGCTCACCCTAAGTCCATGGTGGCCCAAACGTGCTCTCCGCTTCGCTGGGTCATCGTCAGCGACGGTTCAACGGACGGCACGGACGAAATCGTAAGCGATATGCTGCGGATCACGACTGGATTGAACTGATCCGGATGCCGGAGCGAGCGGAACGGAACTTCGCAGGAAAGGTTCATGCTTTTAACGCGGATGGACGAAGGTAGCGGTCTACCCTACGACGTGATTGGCAATCTGGATGCCGATGTTTCTTTTGGAGAGGAACATTTTCGTCTTCTGGTGAGCAAATTCGCTGAAGATCCGGAATTGGGCGTCGTGGGAGCGCCATTCCGCGAAGGAACATTTCAATACGACTACCGCTTCACGAACATTGAAAATGTCTGGGGCGGATGCCAGTTGTTCCGAAAAGAATGTTTTGAAGACATCGGCGGATATCGCGCTGTAAAAGGGGGTTGCATCGATCACATCGCGGTCGTCTCCGCAAGGATGAAGGGCTGGAAGACCAGAACGTTCACCGAGACGGTAAGCATTCACCATCGGATCATGGGAACCGCGCAGAATGGCGGATTGAGGGCCAAGTTCAAATACGGAGCAAAAGACTACTCAGTAGGAAACCACCCACTTTGGGAATTGTTTCGCGCGATTTATCAAATGAAACAGCGTCCCTTCGTCATCGGTGGGCTAGCTCTCGCAGGGGGTTATTTCTGGTCGATGATCCAGCGGGTAAAAAGACCGGTTTCCAAAGATCTGATTGCGTTTACACGGCGAGAACAGATGCGCCGGCTAAGCAGATTCTCCGATGGAAAATCGCTCGTACGCCTGGCTTGGCCTGTCAAGAACAAAACCGCGCGCCAGGGAGGAATTGAGTAATGAGTGTTGTTGGGCGAGTTGCACATTATGCCACGGGTCTATTCCTAAGGTATGGTCCGAGTGGCCTCAGAAGAGTCTTCTGGAATCAGGAGTTCGCGAGTGGCAAATGGAGTTTCGCCGACGATACGTCTGGCGATGTGGTGTATCGGCAGTTGGAAAAATACCTTGGCCGCGGTAGCGTTCTCGATCTTGGCTGCGGACAGGGTAGCACAGCGGTTGAACTAGAGTCTCCGTACGAGCGCTATGTAGGCGTGGACATATCTGAGGTGGCCCTCAAGAGAGCCCGAGATAAGGTCGCGAGTGCTGGCCGGACCACCAGGGCTTCTTTTGCATGTGCCGATTTCCTCGCTTACCATCCAGACCAGAAATTTGACGTTATCCTCTTCCGCGAATCCATGTACCATGTACCGATCGGCCAGGTGAAAACAATCCTGGATCGGTATTCACAGTTCCTCACCGCCGATGGCGTGTTCATCGTTCGACTCTATCTCGCTGGTGCCAGGGGCGAAACGCGCTTTCGTCCGAGGGCAGTGATTCGCCGCATCGAAAACGAGTTTGACATCATCGACAAGGCTCAGTATCCGAACCTCGCTGCGACAACGATCATTGTGTTCAGGCCGACGCCAAGCGCGGCCAAAGCGCAATTCCAACTCGCCGGCAAAGGGACGAGGCTCTACCCTTAAGCATCGGAGCTCGTCCTAGAATTGTGTCCATTTGGTAGTGAGTCTCAGATGCTGACCAAGGGTGGCGACAAGGACGTTAGCAGTTGACGCGATTGCGAACACGTTCAGGGGGGCAAAGTGGTACCTGCACCTCGCTAGCACGTGAGGTTGAGTGAGAGCGCACAGGGTGACTTTCGGCCCGCGTCGACTCCGACACCATGGTATATGGCGGTAGGCGATGACCGAACGAAGTAATCATATCAGCGTCTGCATTTGTACGTACAAGCGATCGACCTTTCTAGGGCGCTTGCTTACCGAACTCGGCAATCAGGAAACTGGCGGGCGTTTTACATATTCGATTGTGGTCTCCGACAACGATCGCCTGCGTTCAGCCGAACCCCTCGTATCGGAATTCGCTGCGACCTCGAACATTGCTGTTACATACTGCATAGAACCTCAGCAGAGCATCGCGCTCGCGCGCAACAAGGCCGTTCAGAACGCGACAGGAGACTATATCGCCTTCATCGACGACGACGAGCTACCAGAAAGAAACTGGCTCCGGTCGCTGCTCGCCGCCTGCAACAAATATGGAGTGGACGGCGTGCTGGGACCGGTGAAGCCCTCGTTCGAAGACGGTGTACCGCTGTGGATCGTGAAGGGTAGGTTTTACGACCGGCCCTGCCACGAGACTGGCTTCGTCCTCGCGCATGGGCAGACTCGAACTGGAAACGTGCTACTCAAGCAGTACGTTTTGCAAGATACCAATTCCCCATTCCGGCCTGAGTTCAGGTCTGGAGAGGACGTCGACTTCTTCAGGAGAGCGATCGAGCAGGGGCGTGTCTTCATTTGGTGCAATGAAGCGATAGTGTACGAAGCCGTGCCGCCTTCTCGATGGAAGCGCATGTACTTGCTAAGAAGAGCCCTCCTTCGTGGCGCCTCCGCGGCGCTGCGGCCATCCGTCGGCGTGGCCGACATCACAAAGTCGATCGTTGCTGTTCTAATCTATGGACTTGCCCTGCCCTTTGCGGCGCTGTTGGGCCAGCACAGATTCATGGACCTGCTGGTGCGGTTGTGCGACCACCTAGGGAAGCTGCTCGCACTGCTGGGCATAAACCCGATAGCTGATCCGTACATCACAGGGTAAGTGTGGAATCGTCTGAGAATCTTTTCAGTCTTGGGGAAAGCCTTTTGGATAGAGGGCGGATTATCCGAAGCGCCCGTCCACACATCGACAAACCGGATCTCAGGAGCGCGTGAAGGCATAATCGCCTTTTTTTCGAGAGATGGGAAATTCGCAATGCAGTCACAGATAGTTAGCGTCCGCGGTATTGACGTCCAGATCGAGGGATCGCTGATGCGAATCGCTCGGCTGGAGCGGGAGAAATACGAGATGTTGACCGAGCCAGAGTTGCTCCTTGATGGCCTCCGTAACTCTGGCGTCAGAGTCGATTTGCTTACCTTCGTGCAGGCCCTACCCGAGACGGAACCAAAGTACACCTACCCCATGGAATGGGATAATCTCGCAGTACTTCCGGTGTCCACTTTCGAGGAATGGTTCACGAAGCAAATTCGCTTCGCTCCTCGCGGGCGTGTCCGACAGGCCGAGAAGAAAGGCGTGACAGTCCGTGAAGTACCCTTCGATGACAGTCTGGTAAGAGGGATCTGGGAAGTCTATAACGAAAGCCCGGTATGTCAGGGAAAACGGTCGCGTCATTACGGTAGCGACCTTCAGTCCATACGTAAGAAAGAGGCGACCTTCCCCGAAAAGAGTGTTTTCATCGGTGCATTTCTCGGAGGCGAGATGATCGGTTTCCTGAGGATGGTTGTCGACGAACTACGAAAACAGTCAAGGCTGATTGAGTTCATGTCGATGGTGCGCTATCGGGACAAGTGTCCCTCCAATGCCCTGATCGCGCAGTGCGTCCGGTCCTGTGCCGAGCGAGGAGTGCGCTTTCTGATTTACGAAAGGTTTGCTTATGGCAAGAAAGCGGCGGATGGCCTCTCCCAATTCAAGGAAGTAAATGGGTTCGGACGAGTCGATATTCCCCGCTATTACGTGCCGCTCACATATTTTGGGTCTCTCGCCTATCGGGTTGGTCTCCACAGGAACCTAGCCGATCACTTGCCTGAGAGTCTGGCGGGCCGCATGCGACAAGCTCGGAGCGCCTGGTACAGCTGGAGATTTCGGCACGTTCTTGAAACGCAAAGGAGCTAGACTGTGCCGGGGATTGTTGGTTTAATTACGAAAAAACCCAGAGAGGCCGCTGAACCGGAACTGCTGAGAATGACAGAGGCCCTTCGCCACGAGCACTTCTATGTGACAGGGACCTGGATCGATGAATCCCTGGGCGTGTATGTAGGTTGGAGTGCTCAGAAGGGCTCGTTTGCGGACGGCATGCCTCTATTCAACGAAAAGGGTGATCTTGCGCTCGTGTTTGCCGGGGAGGATTTTCCCGAGGCCGGAACGGCGGCGCGATTGAGAGCGCGCGGGCACTCCGTCGGTTCCTCCGAAGCGTCCTACCTGGTGCACCTGTGTGAGGAGGACCCACGCTTTCCTGCGGGCCTGAACGGCTTTTTTCACGGACTCTTAGTGGACCGGGCTCGAGGGACAATCACGCTTCTGAACGACCGCTACGGCATGCAGCGCCTGTATTACCACGAATCAAAGGATGCTTTCTATTTTGCCGCCGAAGCGAAGGCGATTCTTGCGGTGCGGCCTGAGCTTCGCTCGTTGAACCCGGCGAGTCTAGGCGAGCTTATCGGCTTGGGGGCGGTTCTCGAGAACCGCTCTTTATTTCAAGGGATTTCTGTAATGCCGGCGGCTTCGCTTTGGAGGTTTCGCAACGGCGCCATTGAACACCAGGGCACCTACTTTAATCCTGGAGAGTGGGAGACTCAGTCGGCTCTCGATCCAGATACGTACTATCGTGAGTTGCGCGAAGCCTTCTCTCAAAACCTGCCGCGCTATTTCGTTGGCCGGCAGCGTGTGGCGATGTCGCTCACGGGCGGATTGGACACAAGGGCGGTTATGGCCTGGTACAAAGGACCAGAGGGCTCACTGCCGTGCTACACGTTTGGAGGAGTTTATCGTGAATGCCGGGACATTCTGGTTGCAGGCCAGGTGGCTCGGGCATGCGGCCAGCCGCACGAGTTGATTCACGTCGGCGCCGATTTTTTTTCGCGATTTCCTCAGCTCGCTCGACGGACGGTATATCTGACGGACGGTTGCGCCGATGTGACCTGCGCACCGCTGTTCTACGTCTGCCAGCAGGCCCGCGACATTGCTCCCGTAAGAATGACCGGCAACTATGGAGACCAAATCCTTCGCCGATTCCGGGCGTTCAGCCCACGCTGCCCGCTGCCGACGTATTCCGGCCGGAACTGCTGGCGCATGTGATTGCCGCCCACGAAACGTACATTCGCATCGCGGACACACATCCGCTTTCGTTTTGCCGCCTTTCGCCAAGCTCCGTGGCATCACTCCAGCCTTTTCGGCTTAGAACAGACTCAGCTCGTCCAGCGTTCTCCGTTCCTCGACAACGACTTAGTCAGGATCAGTTTCCGGGCGCCGGCGTCCGCCGTCGAAAACAATAAGGCGCGCTTGAAGCTGATTGCGGACGGAAATCCGGCACTACGACAGATACGGACGGATATGGTGTCGGAGGCAAGCAGAGGCCTTCCCTGGTGCGATCGTTCGTCGTTAGCAGGACTTCACCTTTAAGGCCGAGTACGCCTACGATCACGGCATGCCCCAATGGGTAGCCCGAATCGACCATGCCCTATCGCCGTTTCATTTGGAGAGGCTGTTTCTTGGACGTCACAAGTATTACCACTTTCGGGTATGGTACCGTGACGTGCTCTCTAAGTATGTTCAGGAGATGCTGCTTGACCCGTTGACGCTTATCCCGTCCCTACCTGGATCGAAAGGCGGTGGAAGCCCTTGTACGGGGCCACTTGAAAGGCGACCGTAACTACACAACCGAGATCCATAAGCTGCTGTCGCTGGAGTTGCTTCACCGGCTTCTTCCGTAGACGCCCGAATGAGATTGTAGCCGAGCTATAGGGCGATTGACCAACTGTGAATCCTTCACTTGCCAGCCTGATTTTGCGCGTGCGGAATCATAGGTCTCTTCTACCTCGACCGCGACAACACGGTCCACACCTCGAAAGCTCTCTGGATTCCTGTTACTTATCTTTGGATCGTTGGATGGCCTGTGTCAGCCTGGCTGGGCATTACTCCGCACTGGTTCAGCTTGATGGTAGCCCACTGGATGCGGCTATTCTCGGAGCGCCTCCTTATCGCTGGTATCGTAGTGGTCATCAGGCGCGCCAAGCTGACACGTTTTTTCGTAACAGCAAGCTGGCCGATACTGGTCTATTTCCTCTACTGCCTTATCAGTGTTGCGTGGTCATATCATCCGGATGTTCTCAAACGTCTGGATTAAGGCAATCGCGGACGTAGCGATGTGCCTTGTCATCGTGACTGATCCTCAGCCTGTCGCCGCTCTTAAGCGTGTAATCTCGCGGGTAGGCTTCCTTCTATTGCCGACATCGTACAATTATCAAGTATTATGGCGATCTGGGCCGAGGATATAACACCGGACGGGCACCAATGAACACCGGTGTGACAACATTCAAGAATGAACTCGGAGTGACTGTGCTTGTCGTCTCGCTCTACACAGTTTGGCACGTGATAGCTCTGCTGCGCAGTAGGAATCAGCCCAACCGCGCGCGACATCTGTTCGCACAAGGTACGCTATTAGCGTTTGGAGTCGCGCTTTCCCATGGCAGACTCGCAAACGTCGATCGCCTGCTTCATCCTTGGCTGTGGGCTCATCATCGCCACAGGGCTGATCCATCCGAAGTCGACCAGCCATGGTGCATGTGTTGTGCTTATTCACTTTTCTGACAGGCGGGTTGACCTTTTTTCTCGGCGGTGGATTGGGCGTCGCGCATGCTTATCGGGGTAGGCAGTCAAATTTCTCTGGGGCGGACGGATATCTGGGCTGCCCTGATTGAAGCAGCGCCGAACGGAATCGTCGGTGCCGGATTTGAGAGTTTCTGGATTAGCCCGAATGTGCTGAAGTTTCAGCACACGCTTGAAGCTGGGGATTGGTATCACCCTGAGGGTCTGAACGAAGTGCACGATGGATACCTTGAGGTCTACTTGAATCTTGGCCTCGTGGTCGGCATAATGTTATGGATTCTTATAAGCAGCTACAGACGAGCCGTGGCAGCATTCCGGCGAAATCCTTACTTAGGCGGACTGATGCTGGCCTACATCATCGCCTCGGCTTTTTACAGCGTGACAGAAGCCGGATTCAGAATGACTTATCTTATGTGGATTTTCCTGCTATTAGCTATATTCAGTGCGGGCGGCATTGCTGCCGGTGGTTTCGGAGACGCAGAGCCTTTCGGGCACGCGTCGCAACCCCGCAAGGATGATGCCAGCAGCACCAGATTCATGCCGGACCTGGCCCGAGTGACATAATTTGCGAGGGTTCGCGCAATCAACACTCGTTAATGCTTCAGTTGATCTTCTCGGCGCGGTGATGTTGGGCTCATATCAGCTCCGAGGAAGCAAAAGAAACGCCCAGCGGGCCCGCCATCAGAGGGAGATCAGCTCGGGCCATCGGTGTAGGAAGTCGAACGGCAGCTTGATCAGAGCTTCTGCAAGTGGCCTAGCCGAAAAGGCTGCTATGTTTTCCTTGACGGCTAATCGGTGCCGAGATAAGCAGGAGAGTGCATGAGTCGCTTACGTGTTTTGGTGTTGGGGCCGGGCTGTGACCCGGAGCAAGTCAGTATTCCTTTTGTCACCTATTCTCATGCGGCGGCGCTCGCCCAACTCCATGATGTCACATTAGTCGCCCGATCCTCGTTGAGGACTCTCTGCGCCGCGCAAACGCGCCATTTCGCACATCGAGGTGGTCCGGATGCCACTGCTCGAGCGCATCTTTGCCTGGAGTTTGCGCAGGATTTTCAGATCCAACTACGACAGCCAGGCGTTGACCGCTTTCGGTATCCGTTTTCTGTGGCGTTTGAATGGCACGCTTGGCGGCAGTTGCGGCGCCGCATCTTTGCGGGCGAGTTCGATGTCGTTCTGCGCATTGTACCGATGACAGCGGTGTTGCCGAGTCCTTTCGCTTTCTTCCTGCGCAAGGGACCTATACCCTTCGTGATCGGGCCGATTAATGGCGGACTTCCTTGTGCCGCCGGGTTTCAGCCAGGCCGAGAACCAGAAGGAATGGATCTCCAGCTTGAGGAGTCTATATCGATATCTGCCTTTTGCTCGCTCCACCTATCGCCACGCGGCGGCGATCATAGCCGCTTCATCCCAAACGTATGCCGAGTTTGCCGCGCTATCGCGACAAACTATTTTTTGTCCCGGAGAACGGCATTGAGCCGCTCCCTGTGTTCCGACGACGCGCGCAGTCCGGAGCCCGGCGCCAAACTTGAGTTGATTTTCGTTGGCGGCTTGATCCCCTGCAAGGCTTGTGATCTTGCGCTTGCGCGCGGCTGCTCCCCTTTTGCGAAACGATTTGGCCCGCTTTACCGTCCTCGGCGATGGCCCGGAACGGAACCGCCTCGAGCAGCTTGCGAGATCCCTTGGGATCGAGAAGGCTGTTTCCTTCTGTGGTTGGGTGAGCCATGCGGAGGTCCTCAAGCGGCTACGATCTGCGGATGTGCTCGTGTTTCCATCGGTTCGCGACTTCGGCGGAGGCGTGGTCTTTGAGGCTCTCGCGATCGGCGCCGTACCGGTGGTCGCGGACTTCGGCGGGCCCGGAGATATCTGTTCATTCAGAGGTGGGGTACAAGGTGCCCCTTACCAATGAGAGCGAAGTGGTGTCACGAGATCGAGAAGGATTCTGACGGATCTCGCGGGCAATCGGGACCTTCTTAATCGCCTTCGACAGCAAGGCATGTCCTACGCACAGGAGCGCCTGACTTGGGATGCGAAGGCGCAGAGCACTACTCGCGTCCTGAATTGGGCTGTCGGACGAGGCCCGAAGCCAGACCTTCCGCCGCCCAAGATAGAAAGACGGCGAGCGCATGTGAGTGAGATGACAGCGGGCTCACAGGTACCCGCGTGCTAGGCGGACCGCTTTTGCATAAAACTGGGGAAGAGCACGTTCCTTAAGAGAACTGGAGGGTGTGTCAAATGAGGCGTTTCCGTCCTCTTCACAAAATCTACGGTGGACTACGAATTATCCAAGTTTGCCGGAACTGGCCGCAGTGGTTTCAGGAATACTTCAACGGGTTAAACGACGGTTCGGGTGGCTGCTACAGGATGCGGTGTGGTATTGACCTGCATACACGCCACAATCGCTCAGATTTCCACATGATCGACGAGATATGGGCCTACCGTCAGTATGACTACTTTGGATATCGCGTCTCCGCGGGTGATATCGTTGTCGACATCGGCGCCAATATAGGGACGTTCGCTCTCTACGCGGCCAAGAACTGCAGCGCTGGGCGCGTAGTTTCCTTCGAACCTTTTCCTGATAATTACAGGCTATTGTGCAAGAACGTAGAGCATAACCACCTTGGCAATGTGACATGTGTGAACCAAGCGGTTGATGGAAAGGGAGGCCGCCGGATCATGGGGCTTCATTCTGCTGATCCCGGGTCTAACAGTTTGGTCACCGGTTCTTTTGAACGCTCTGTCGAGGTTGAGTGTTGCACGCTAGGGGACGTTTTCGAGCGGTTTTCTTTGGCCCGTATAGACTATCTGAAAATGGATTGCGAAGGAGCGGAATATGAAATTCTCGAGAGTTTCGACCTCAAGGCTCCGACAGATAAACCGAATCTCGATGGAAACCCACACTACACCGGACCGGAAGGCGGAGGATCTTAGGAAGCTGTTACTTGCATCTGGTTTCGACGTTAAGCTCTTTGGCGGCTATCGGCTCTACGCAACCAGACTGTGACAGTTACGTCTACTCGGTACACGATAGACACGCTCGATCGACACGGGACGCCTTAGGCGGCGGCCGAGCTGCGCCTCGGTGCAAGGGCATGAGCTGGGTGACAAACAGGACGTCGGAAGCTGCGCGATTGGGTTCGCCCCTACGAGAAGAGAAGAAATGACGCCATTTGACTCCAGCGGTGCGTTCCACCATTTAGCTGAAGGTGGCGAATTACGCCGCCTCGCCGTTCGCGGCGCTGCAGCGACAGTATCGGCTTCGGCGCTGGCGCTCGCGGCCCAGGTGATTAGCACGGTCATATTGGCCACGACTGCTGACGCCGGCCGACTTCGGCGTCGTCACCATGGTTACCACGTTCAGCCTCCTCTTGGCCAGCTTCGGCCTCAACGGATTTACGGAGGCGGTCATCCAGTTCGAGGAAATGGACCATTACACCGCCAGCAATTTGTTCTGGCTCAACTCAGGGGCTGGGCTGATCCTTGCAATCGCGTTCGCTGGCAGCGGGGTCGCTGCTGGCGCGATTCTACCGAAATCCGCTGGTGGCGAATGTCGCCGCCGGTCTGTCGGTGGGGATCTTCATTGCGGCAGTCTCCGTCATACATTTAGCTCTTCTAAAGCGCGCCATGTGCTTTGCGGCAACCTCCACCAACGATGTCGTCGGCCGTGTGGTAAATACTGTTGTTTCGATCCTGCTGGCCTTGAGAGGCTGGGGATATTGGGCGCTGGTGGCAGGAATCGTTGCGCAACAGCTTAGCGTGACGGTCGGAGCTTGGTGGCTTTGCCGATGGATTCCGAGTTTGCCGCGGCGGACGGGCAAGACAGGCGCCATGGTCCGGTTCGCGGCGAAAGTCTACGGGCAGTTCAGCCGTCGCCTACTCCACTCAGAACATCGACAACCTGCTGGTTGGCTGGCGATTTAATGCGGTGGCCCTCGGATTCTACAAAAAAGCTTATGACTTGTTTGCGCTTTCTGCCAGCCAGCTCACTGCGCCGCTCAACAATGTCGCACTGGCAGCCTTAAGCCGGCTGAATCAGGACCATGTTCGCTTCCGGCGGTACCTCGCCAACTCGCTCGGAATCATTGCTTTTGTTGGCATGGCAATGAGCGCCGATCTTACCCTGGTCGGCAAGGACGTGGTGAGGTTGGTGCTTGGACCAAAATGGTCGGAATCCGGCAGAATCTTTGAGCTATTCGGACCCGGAATCGGCGTCATGCTCCTTTGCAGCACTGTCGGCTGGATCCATCTTTCGATCGGGAAGCCAGGGCGCTGGTTTCGCTGGACTCTCGTGCAGCTAGCGTTGACCGTCTCCCTGTTTCTGGCGGCGCTGCCTTGGGGGCCCGCAGGAGTTGCCGCAGCGTGGAGCATTTCCTATTGGATCCTTTTGATTCCCGGCTTCTGGTATGCCGGGCGACCCATCGGGTTTGGCGTCTCAGCTTTGATTGCCGCCATCTGGAGATACGCTGCCGCCGCGCTGGTGGCGGGCTTGATAACTGCCGCGATCATCCGAGGCACGCCGCTCTGGGACACCCCTTCAGGCACGAGCGCCGCACTCGCGGCGATCGTCATCATTTCAACGCTGTTTGTGACGCTTTATTTGGGGGCGGTCATCCTTTTTCATCGGGGCTTGGCGCCGCTGCGCCAGTTTGCCAGTCTTCTGCGCGAGTTGGCCCCGTCACGGAAGACCAACAACCGGCCGCCGAAGCCGTAGCAGAATGCAAATGAGCCAGCCGGCAACCCACCCAGAGAGAGCGGGCCGCCGGCCATCTCGCAGGCGCACGAGAAAAAAGTCACCCGGCCACGCTCGCGATGGGCTTCGGAGCCGTGTCTTCACCTTTGCCGATAATCCTGTCGAGTTGGCAGGCCCCGATCCCGATGCTTTGTAAGCAAAGGCTGGCATCGAAATTCCGGACCATCCCGGCCCGTCAGGAGGATCGCCCGTAAGGTAGCGGTCCCGATGTCATGAGCCCGTACCTTGTTGCACACTGTGGTACGACCCATGCCTAAAAGACGTGTGGCGCTGGTGACATCACCCTTGGTGTACTTCGACGCAGTCACGATTGCATGACGTTCAATACAATGAATTTATTAATTTCCTGCAGTGCTAGTTTTCTGTTCAGTGTACAATACTCGTGAGATTTGTAGGTGCAACAACAGAGTTACTGATCGTGTACGCGGCACTCAAGACAGCTCGAGTTCGTGTAGCTCCATTCGGTGGACATAGCTTGCAGGGTCAGGCTGCTGGAAACGGTGATGGGCGTCGAATACATTATTCCCGTCGAGCAGGTGCCAGGGGTTGTCGCAGTCGGAGTGGTCCCATTAGTCGTGTAGCAGATGGTGGCGCCGGAGGGACCGCTCAGGGTCACCGTTTGCGTGATGGCGTAGCTTCCGGTAGCGGGAGAGGCGGTAGGGGCCGCGAGGGACCCGCCTGACGTGTCCAGTGGATGTGGATAGGTGTACGGAGTATAGCCTACTGTCCAGGTATTCGTAGCCGTGCAGATGTAAAGTGTCCCTTGTTGCGAACTGTAGGTATTCCACGTTCCTGTGTTTGTGGCCCAGTAACCCACTCCCGTTGTGCAGGTCGTTGGGCGATTCGCCAACGTCCCATAGCCAGTGCCGCTGGTTCCGTTAAACGGCGAGGTCGACGAAGTCTGGGCCGATTGCGAAACCTCGCCGAAGTAATCACGGTTCGCGAGAATTCTGGTAGCTGCACCACTGGAGTTTACTACGATATTGGCCGTTGAACTGGTGGCTGTATCGCCCGCCTCATAAACAGGGTCTGATACAGGGCTAGGCCAGCAGTTTTTTCCTGCGACAGCGCAAGCAGTGCCTGGGCTTGGGTTCAACGTGGGCGGATTAGCCGTGCTGTAGAGAAGTCCGAATCCGCTCCCCGGTTGGTCAATACACGCAGTAGTGGATGACCACGGATATTGATCCCACGGTTGGGTTCCGTCGCAGGCGTTCCAAGGCGATGCATTTATTTCAAATCTCGGAATGTCGATGCCTAAGAATTCATCGCAGGGCGCGTTGGTAACCTTATTGCTCAGAAAACGCCCAGTTCCACCAAGCAGATTGGTGAGTCCGAGACATGAGGCACTCCCTATTGTCGCCGTGTTGTAATAGACTTCGACTTGGCGCACCCCGCGAGGCCTGCCTGTCCATGCTGTGCCGTGATTCGGGCAAAGCCCCGATTGCGACATATTCAGAAATGTGTTGAATCGGCAAACATAACGTCCACCACCTTCGTAGCTGTAACTCGCGCGCCGCTTCCGCCTAAGGTGTCCGTGCCCCTTGCGCCGGAAATGGAATTGTTTTCAATGTATATTTCCTGTGCGGTTCCGAAGGTGTCTGCGCTTGCCATGGAGTTGTCGCCGTACAAACCAACACCTTGCCAGGAGCCATTGTTCACTGTAACCAGCGGCCCGGTGCCGGGATTTTCAGTTTCATTCATCGTATTGTGGTCAATTACTCCGAAAACATCGTCAACGGCTATAGCTCCGTATGTTGCAGCGGGCCACCACGTCCCCGCTGAGAAATTAATGTTGTCGACTCGGGCGCTGGCGCAATATGGTGCGGTAGTCGCGCAATTTCCAGTGATAAGGATCCCTTCGGGGATCTGGTTCGCCGCCGCTCCACTCGCAGATAGTGTGAGTAGTTCAACCTTAGCGGTCTGTCCGGGCGTGAGGTTTTCAAAGGTGATAAGAGCTGCGGCAGTTTGATACGTTCCTGGAATGGCGTCAATGATAGTGGTATTTGCGGCACCAGCGCCTACCGTGCCACCCCCAATGTTTGGCGTCCCGGTCCCGGTAATATCTATGCCCACACCGTTGACAAGAAGGCCGCTCGTCCAGGTGCAGGAGCCTGCGGGAATGTTGATTGTGTCGCCGTTGACCGCAGTATGCGTCGGCCCGTTGATGACCGCGTTGACATCGCTGTAGTTGCAGGATGCGGCAGTATAGGAACCCTGCGCTATCGCGCACGCCGGCAGGAGCGCCAGCCAAAACAAATACTTTGCAATCAATCGCAACGACAAAAGTCTTTTCATTTTATTGCACCTATTGCGCCGAACTGCCGTTGTAATAGCCAGGATTGCCGAACATGCAGATGGCTCCCCAATATCCATCGCAGACTCCGCCTCCGCCAGTCATGTAGAGATAGGTAGAACCTGGACTTACGGTCTGTTTGCCTTGCGATCCATCTGTCCAGTTCGTCACGTAGTACGTTCCGACCGGCAGATTAACGACATTCTTGGTCGATGTGCAAGAAGCCAGAGCGTTTTGGATTGCCGTTGCGTTAGCCGAAGCATTCGACGATCCCGTCTGCAATGTGCGCTGTGTCGGGCAGTTTGTCGAATAGCTTGAATTGGTGAAGCGGCAACTCCGACTCTCCAATCAATCGCGCGCGAAAGGTCAAGAAATGTACACCATGGCTGCGCACTTGGCAGAACAGGAAGAAAAAAAGTCCAGGGCTTCATATCCGGGTTCACTATGTCAAAGCTTGTTTTCATGGCAAAAAGACCTTTTACTATGGTTGATGTTATATCTGGCAGCCGAGCAGTTTGGGTATGGAAGTGCCCAGGCTAGTCAGCTTCTTTGATTTATGTGCATCTATCATCTATCGGTTCGGGGCTCTCTGCTAGTTGAAGATCACGAATTGCCAGCGTACCTTCAGAGAGAGGTTCAGTATAATATCCTCCGGGCAGCGGCCCATCGCGCACTTGCCGCAGTTGGGAAGGAAAGATAGGTTAAGCCTTCCCCGTGGAATAACTTAGCTAGGCACTAAGGTATCCACAAAACTTAGGCCGTTCGTTGTCTCCGATCCGGGAAGAGAAACAAGCATGCCGGACGCCGCCAGTAGAATAATCGCCGGCGCCGACATCTGTACTGGGAACTCTCAAGACCTGAAGTACCAACCAGCAGTCAGCGCGGGAACGAGCACGGATATGAGCGTTTAGTGGAAAAGTTATTGAGTAATCCACACTAAGGTTCTTTGCTTTTGAGGCGACCGGTATTGCTGAAGACGGAGTCGTCGGTCCGAAGCCGAGACGGTGTGACAGTTTGCGTAAGTCCGTCTTGACATCTTGCCTAAGAAGAAGGGAACCAATCTCGTCGGCCGGGTTGGAGGCGTCTGCCCAGGTTCCCAAAAAACATTTGACCTCCGCCTTGCCAGATCGAAGTCGACGGGCGAGGTCCTCTCGCGGAACCTGTTCTAGCGAGCCCGGTTTAGCCGCTCGACAACCACGTGGTTTGAAACCTATAACTCTTCAGGATACCCGCGCACTGGAGAGTCCTGTTAACGCCAATGTTCAGCGCATCTGAGAGGAGTCCATCTTGAAAGTCACCATTTTTGGATTGGGCTATGTCGGCACGGTCTCGGCGGGATGCCTCGCCAGCGGTGGACACGAAGTGATCGGCGTCGATCCCGTCCAGACCAAAGTCGACCTGATCAATGACGGCCAGTCTCCGATCATCGAAGCCGACATCGGGGAATTGATCGCCTCCACCGTCGAAGCCGGCCGATCTGCGCGCCACCGACGATCATGGCCCAAGCGATCCGCGAGACGGAGCTATCTTTCGTTTGCGTCGGCACGCCGAGCCAGACGAACGGCAATCTCGACCTGCGTTATATCAGGCGCGTTTGCGAACAAATCGGCCAGGCGCTCAAGGATAAAGCCGACTGGCACACCGTTGTCATCCGCAGCACGATCCTGCCCGGCACCATGCGCCAGATCGTGATCCCGGTGCTGGAGCAATCCTCCGGAAAGAAGGCCGGAGTCGACTTCGGCGTTTGCCACAATCCTGAATTCTTGCGCGAAGGCTCGGCGGTGAAGGATTTCAATTCGCCTCCGAAGACCGTGATCGGCGAGTTGGATCGAAGCCAGCGGCGATATGCTGGCTGCAGCTCTACGCGGGATTCCCGGCGCCGCTGATCCGAACCGACTTGAAAACCGCCGAGATGGTCAAATACGTCGACAACAGCTGGCACGCGCTGAAAATCGGCTTTGCGAATGAGATCGGAAACCTTTGCAAGTCTTTCGATATGACGCGCACGAGGTGATGAAGATCTTCTGCCAGGACAAGAAGCTCAACATCTCTCCCGCTTACCTTTTGCCCGGATTTGCGTTTGGTGGATCGTGTTTGCCAAAGGATCTGCGGGCGCTGCCTACCAGGCCAAGATGCACGATTTGGAACTGCCGATTATCACTTCGATTCTGCCGAGCAACGAAATGCAGGTTGCGCGGGGCCTGCAATTGATCATGGACAAAGGGCACAAGCGCGTCGGCGTGCTGGGATTTAGTTTCAAGGCCGGAACAGACGATCTTCGCGAAAGCCCCATGATCGAAGTCATCGAGCGGCTTATCGGCAAAGGCTATGACCTGCGAATCTACGACAAGAACGTCAACATCGCCAGTTTGGTTGGCGCGAACCGCGACTTCATTCTTAACCGCATTCCGCATATTTCGAGGCTCATGGTCAACGGAATCGATGAGGTTCTGGACCACGCGCAAACGGTCGTGATCGGCAACAAGGATCCGGACTTCGGGAGTGTTCCGGAACGGCTTCGCGACGATCAAGTCCTGGTCGATTTTGTGCGCATGAACGGGCGCCAGGAGCGAATGGCAAGTACGACGGCATCTGCTGGTAACCAGACACGTCAGGATCATTATGAGCGCACTTGCTAAGCCGCGACTGGCTACGGACATCCAGACAAGATCGTGAAGGTTCAGCTCTACGAGTCGATCACCCGGTTGTCGAGCTGGCTCGAGAAGAACGACTATCGCGGCTACGACACGTTCGATGGTTTGAACGCAAGTATCGTCGCCCGCTGACCTTCGAAACCAAGTTCCTGCGCACGGTGCTGCAGCAGGGAGTTCGCCGTTTTCCTCTTAACTTGCGGCCTTGCTTGGGATTCGCAAGAGCCAGTCGACCAAGGGCATGGGCTTTCTGGCCAGAGGATTCATGCGGCTGCATCAAGCCACGGGCGATCCGGCTTGGGCGGATAAAGCGCGAATTCGCTCTGCAATGGCTGATCGAAAACCAATCGCCAGGATACAGCGGAGCATGCTGGGGAAACCACTTCGATTATCAGTCGCGAAGTTTTTATCTGCCGAAGGGTGTGCCGACCATTGTGTGGACTTCGCTGATCGGCCACGCGTTTCTTGACGCCTACGATCTCTTCGGAGAACGAGAGTACCTGGAGGTCGCCGTCAGCGCCTGCGAGCATATCCTGCGTGATCTAGACACTTCAGCCGAAGGAGACGGCATCTGCATCAGCTACATTCCCGGGCAGAACAAACAGGTTCACAATGCCAATACGCTTGGCGCCAGCCTGCTGGCTCGGACCTATTCGCACACGCGGAACGAAGCCTACCGAGACCTGGCCGCGAAAGGCGATTCAATACACGGCCCACTATCAGAGGGCGGACTCATCCTGGTATTACGGAGAAGCAGCGAATCTTCATTGGGTTGACAATTTTCATACCGCTTACGTGCTCGATTGCTTCAAGTACTACGTCGAAAGCACGGGCGACGACGCTTTGACAAGGCATGATGGACGGCTACGAGTACTGGAAGAAAACTTTCTTCCTTGCCGACGGCACGCCCACGATATTACGATCACAAGACGCTTCCGATCGACATTCAATGCTGCTCTCAGGCGATTGACACCCTCGTTTTCTTCAACGACCGCGACCCAGAGAGCCTCTCCTTGGCGATGAAGGTCGCTAAATGGACGATCGAAAACATGCAGGATCCGACCGGCTATTTCTACTATCGGCGATATTCGCCGTGGCTGGTGAATAAAACGCCGACTCTGCACTGGGGACAGGCGACGATGCTTTGCGCGCTCGCCGGGCTTTACAAATCTCTATAAGGAAACGACTTCCATCGTGAAGAACAAAATCCTTATCATCGTGAGAACTTGCCCGTTCCCTTCGACACGCGCGTGTGGAAGGAAGCCGCTCTCGCTGCAGCGAGAACGGCTATGAGGTCACCGTGCTGTGCCCGCGAGGAAAGGGTATGCACACGCAGGATACGAGATTCTCGATGGCATTCACATCTACCGGCATCCGATGCCTAAGGAGGGAAACAGCGCCCTTCGGGTATCTGCGCGAATACGGCTGCGCGTTGTTTTGGGAGTTCCTGTACGCGTGGTGGATTTATCTGCGGCGTGGATTCCATGTGATTCAAGGATGCAATCCTCCCGACGACATCTTCCTGGTTGCGCTGCCGTTCAAGCTGTTCGGCGTTAAGTACATCTTCGATCATCACGACGCCAATCCGGAGCTGTATCTCTCAAAGTACGACAGAAAGCGGACTGCTCTACAAGAGTGCAAGTCTGGCTGGAAAAGCTGACCTACCGATTCAGCGATGTCGTGATGGCGACCAACAATAGTTACCGGAGCTCGCGATCACTCGAGGCGGCATGACTCCGGAAAACGTGTTTGTTGTCCGCAACGGGCCCGACTTGGAAACTTTCAGAGCGGTTCCTCCAAAGCCGGCGCTGAAATACGGAAAGCAACTATCTCGTTGGCTATGTGGGGAACATGAGCATTCAGGAGGGCCTGGATATCCTTCTGGATGTGGCGCTGCATATCAAGAACTCTGGGTCGCGCGACATTCACTTCACGTGCGTCGGCGGAGGGCCCGGACTCGCCGGATCTGCGACAGATGGTGCAGGATAAAGACCTCAGCGACATGGTCAACTTCACCGGAAGAATCCCCGACAACAGACTCGCTGGATATCCTTTCGACGGCCGATGTTTGCGTTAATCCCGACAAGCCGTGCGAGATGAACGACATCTCCACGATGATCAAAATCATGGAGTACATGGCGCTGGGCAAACCGATCGTTCAATTCGATCTGAAGGAGGGCCGATTCAGCGCCAGGAAGCGTCCCTTTATGCCGACAACGAAATCAAGTACGCGGATTTCGCAGCGAAGATCCTCTGGCTGCTGGACAATCCTGACGACGAGAAACGCATGGGTGAGTTCGGACGCAAGACGAGTGGAGCGAGAGTTGGCTTGGGATTATTCGGTGCAAACTCTGCTTGCCGCCTACCGGAGGGCTCTGGCTCCAAGAACGTTGAGAAAAGCGCTCCCCGCCACCAGCGCGTCGAAAGGTGAAGGCCCTGTTTAGCCAAACCTCAGAGGGTTCGCCGCGAAACATGGCACGCCTTCTGCCTGAAGTGTTTCGTTGTCAGGAGGATGTCGCAACATTTGTGTTGAAGGGCGATCTCTCTGCGAGGTCCGGCTATTTCCGGCTCGGGCCAGACGTGATCTGTTACGGTCAAGATTCTTCTGGTGAACCGGCACATGCCGTCACGGAGCCCCTTCACGATGCTCGCGAGCAAGTCTCCGTTGAAAACTCCGTCGTTCATCTGCCTTTTGATCCGGTCCAAGTCGTAGATAACCTTCGATGCGAACGATACCTTTCCCACTCGGAGAACGGCGATGGCCCGCTTCCGGGAAATAGAATTCTTAGAAGTTTATACTACGCCGTTCGGCCCGCGATAGGCGTTCCGGTGCGAAAACACCTCCAGAAGCTTTACTTTCGTGGCCGCGAAAAGTCTCCCTTTCCAAGATGGCCCGTAGACACCACCGTCGAAACGATTGCTGAACAGCTGATGATCTTCGCCCTCAAGTCTCAGAACTTGAGATCGGCTTCCGTTCATTTGGTTTTGGCCAGAAGGGGCTCTTAGCTGCACAACAATCACTCACGACGTTGAAACGGCCGCCGGGCGAGACTTTTGTCCGCAGCTGATGGACTTGAACGACTCTTTTGGAATCAAGAGCTCTTTTCAAATTGTTCCGGAAGAGCGATATGCGGTCCCAGAATCGCTGTTGCAATGCATTCGCGACCGCGGCTTCGAGGTCAACATCCACGATTTGAATCATGACGGGCATTTGTTCCGCGATCAGCAAGAGTTCTTGAGGCGCGCGCAACGCATCAACCAATATGCGCGGCAGTTTAGAGCTCAGGGCTTTCGATCGGCGGTGATGTATCGAAACGTGGACTGGTTGGAGGCTCTGGAGTTCGAGTACGACATGTCCCTTCCCGAACGTCGCGCACCTTGACCCTCAGAAGGGCGGTTGTTGCACGGTTTTTCCTTTCTTTGTCGGTAAGATGCTTGAACTTCCGGTGACGCTGACGCAGGATTACTCGCTGTTTCACATTCTGAAAGATTACTCGACGACGCTCTGGGAAGAACAGATCTCGCGCATTCGAAAGAAACATGGCATGATGAGCGCGATTGTTCACCCCGATTATGTCGTCGACGAGCCCGCGCGTCGCGTCTATGCCCAACTTCTGGAGATCGTTTGCGAGCTGCGGGCGGAGGGAAAAACCTGGATTGCTCTACCTGGTGAAGTGGCTTCATGGTGGCGTCTCCGGAGCGAATTGAAGCTCGTTCGGTCCGGGAACACCTGGCGAATCGAGGGTGAGGGGAGTGAGCGGGCACGAGTAGCTTACGCAGTGCTCAAGGATGACCAGCTCACTTATGAGATCGACGACACCCCGTTAGAAGTTTCCGTAAACGCGATAAGTGATTCAGAACAAGGCTTCGGCCTTTAGTCAAGAACCTGGAGAAGCCGATGAATACGATTACTGACGTGAACCGACGTTTCGGAACCCCTAAGGGAGCGTCCTCGTCACCCGACTATGACGTCGTTATTGTCGGTGCTGGACCGTACGGCCTGTCGGCTGGCGCGTATCTCAAGAATAAAGGGCTGGGCGTTCGAGTTTTTGGCGAGCCAATGGACTTCTGGGCGAACAAGATGCCAGCGGGAATGCTACTGAGGTCCCCCCGCGAAGCATCCAGTATTGCGGATCCAGAGTCGGCGTTTACGCTCGACGCCTATGAGAAGACATCGGGTATTTCCCCAATCGCCCCAGTTCCGTTGGAAACATTCGTTCAATACGGGCGCTGGTTTCAACACCAGTTGGGCTCTTCTCTGGAGAGAACTACCGTTTCAAGTGTCGATCGGGATAATTCGACGTTCAAGGTTGAACTGCAGGGCGGAACAACGGTCCGCAGCCGGCGCGTCGTTGTCGCGGCTGGGGTCGGTCCGTTCAAGCGCATACCGCCAGTTTTCTCCGACTTGTCGCCAGATCAGGTTTCGCACTGTTATGAAGGCCGAAAGATCTCGGATTTTGTTGGCAAACGCGTCGCGGTAATCGGAGCTGGTCAAAGTGCCTTGGAATCCGCAGCTTTGCTTCATGAAGGCGGGGCAGACGTCGAGATCATCGCGAGAATCCCTCAATTGCGGTGGATTGGCAGGCACCCCAGGTTGCATCAGCTGGGCCCAGTATCGAAAGCATTGTATTCGAAGTACGACGTGGGGCCTGCGGGCATCAGCCGCCTCGTGGCCACTCCCAATGCCGTCTTCCCCTTGCCGCTGGCTATTAAGGATCGGATTCGCGTCCGAGCCGTTAGATCCGCAGGCTCCAAGTGGCTTCCCAATCGACTGAAATCGGTTAAGAAGACCCTCGCCAGTTCAATAACGAAGGCGCGCACTTTAAGAGAAGAACTGCAACTGTTCCTCGAGGACGGTACTGAGCGGCGTGTCGATCTTGTTCTGCTAGGTACGGGTTATGACGTCGATATCGATCGGTACGAGTTCTTGTCGTCAACGCTTCTCGCCGACGTGCGCAGGCTAGGTGGTTACCCCGATCTCAAGGCGGGCTTCGCTAGCTCGGTGCCCGGACTGCATTTCATTGGAGCTACTGCCGCCCGAAGCTTCGGTCCGTTGCTGTATTTCGTAGCTGGCACTGAGTTTGCCCTCGAGAACATTAACGCGAAGCGTATACCGAAGTCGGGTCAGCGTTGACTGAGAAGATGAAGGCCCGAATGCCAGAAGAGAAACAGACTGGGGCTCTCGTCGTTGGCGGAGAACATCCCGGGCTAGGAATAGTTCGCAGTCTAGGCCGGCGCGGAATTCCTGTGTATGTTCTCGACGATATTCACTCGATCTGCTCGTATTCCAAGTACGCTACGCGCATTATCCGGGTGAAGGATTTGCGAGACGAGCGTAGGACAATCGATGCCACGCTCGAAGCCGGCAGTCGCTTCAACCTGAAGAATTGGGTGTTGTTCCCCACCAGAGACGAAACGGTTGCGGCCTTTTCTCGGCATCGATCCGAACTTTCCACGCAGTTCAGAGTTACCACTCCTGGCTGGGACACCGTTAAGTGGGCGTGGGACAAGAAGAACACCTATGAGCTGGCAACGAAGCTGGGAATACCATGTCCGCAAACATTCAACCCTCGCAGTCACGATGAACTTTCGGCTCTGCATTCCGAGCTGCCTTTAGCAATAAAGCCTGCGGTCAAAGAGAACTTCTTCTACGCTACCGGGGCGAAGGCGTGGCGAGCAGATACGGCCGACGAATTGCATACTGCTTATGATCGGGCCGCTCGACAAATCCGTGCTGAAGAAATCCTGATCCAAGAGATCATCCCCGGCGACGGGCTCGAACAGGTCTCCTATTGCGCGTTCTTTCGCGACGGAGAGGCTCATAGCAAACTAGTGGCTCGGAGGGCCCGCCAACACCCAAGAGAGTTTGGACGAGCAGCAACCTATGTAGAAAGCATTGCGCTGCCAATTATCGAAGAACTCTCGGAGCGCTTCCTGAGGGCAATCGACTACTATGGCTTGGTCGAGGTCGAGTTCAAGCGCGACCCGCGGGATGGAGCCTACAAACTATTGGATGTAAATGCTCGTACATGGGGCTTTCACACGCTTGGGCTCCCGGCCGGAGTAGACTTCCCGTACCTGTTGTTTGCGGATCAACTGGGAGAATCGATCCTTCCCTGCCGGGGCCGTGCTGGTGTGGGTTGGCTTCGGTTGCTCACGGATGTACCCGCTGCGTTCTCGGACCTCGTACACGGGCATCTTAGTTGGAGTTCATATTTGAAGTCCCTACGAAACACCCGGATCGAATCCGTCTTCTCTCGAGAAGATCCGCTGCCGTCCCTCGCGGAGATCATGCTGCTTCCCTATTTGGTTTACAAGAAATTTTGATCCTGTGGGCCGATTGGTACCCAATCGGCCAGCTTTCGAGAGCGTCTACACCATCCGATGCCTTGCATGCCTCAGATGAAGATTCTTGGTAGCCCAGTTCAGGCTCATACTCCCCCAAACTTAGTCGCCAAGTTGGTTCGACATTGGAACAACAGATGAACACTTATACCCTTCGGGAATTGCTTGACCTGATGGCTGAACTGCATCCCGTGCAGACTTTCCTCATCAGCCCAGAGAGCAACAAACAACTGACATTCGGAGAGCTCCGAGAGCAATCTAGGATTATCTCGCTCGACCTTTTGCGCAAGGGATTACAGCCCGGCGACAAGGTTGCGTTCTTGCTCGACAACGGATTGTTCACCGCGCAGTTGTTCCTCGGCAACAATGTACGGCGGGTTCGTCGCTGTACCGCTGAATGTTCGCGCCGGCGTTTCCCAACTTTCCTACACGCTCGATCATTGCGACGCCAAAGTGGTTTACGTCAGTGAGGAGTACAGCACCCTAATCGAAGAAGTGATGGCCAACGTTTCGCGGAACGTGCGCGTGATTCCCGCGGATGTCGATGTTCGGACTCCGGCAGAGCGAGCGGCCGACTGCTTTGACCGAACTTGCACCGCCCGAGCCAGAAGATCCGGCGCTTCTGATGTACACGTCCGGCAGCACCGGCCAGCCGAAGGCTGCGGTTCACTCCCACCGCACGATGCTGGCCGGCGCGAGAAATTCCATTGCGGCACATCAGCTCTCGTCATCGGATCGCTCTCTCCTGGTGCTTCCGCTTTATCACATCAACGCTGAATGCGTGACCCTTATCCCCACGCTGATGAGCGGTGGATCAGTCGTAGTCCCTCATCGCTTTAGTGTCAGCCAGTTCTGGGATTGGCTGGATGAATACCGCTGCACATGGTCGGCCGTGGTGCCGACGATCATTTCTCAGCTCCTGGATTGGCAGGATCCCCGTGCCAATGAGCCGCGGCCCGGCCTTTCAGCGTATCCGGTTCCTCCGTAGTTCTTCAGCGCCACTTAGCGCCGTCTCTGCATCGCGAGTTTCTGGACAAATTCCCCTTGCTGCTGATTCAAGCGATGGGTTCTAGCGAGGCGCGGCAATGTTTTCTCCAATCCCCTGCCTCCCGGGAAAAACAAGATTGGATCTCCGGGTCTGCCGTGGGGTTTCGAGACGAAGATCGTCAATCGAGAAGGTCTCGAAGTATCGCGCGGAGAATCCGGTGAGATGTTGATCCGCGGTGCCCGCGATGACGCAGGGCTATTACAAGCAACCCGAGGAAACGGCGCCGTTCTCGATGCCGAAGGCTGGCTGCACACCGGGGATCTTGCGTATCGGGATGAGGACGGCTACTTTTTTGTCGTCGGCCGGTCCAAGGAACTGATCATCAAGGGCGGAGTGAACATTGCGCCCCGTCAGATCGACGATGTGCTGGAATCCCATCCAGCGGTGCTGGAAGCGGCCGCTATAGGAGTTCCGGATCATTACATGGGCGAGGATCTCGTCGCCTTCGTGGTGCTGCGGGCTGGCGTTGCCTGCGATGAAAGTGAACTGCTCAGCTTTTGCGAAGGTCGCCTCGGCCATTTCAAGACCCCGACGCGGATCTATTTCGCGAACGATTTGCCGAAGGGCCCTTCCGGCAAAGTGCAGCGGCTGCGGCTCAGAGACGAGGCCACACAGCCTGTCATCGTTAACGCAGTTCTCCAAAGGTCAGTTCAAGGCAGAGCGCAGGAACGGTCAGGTAGATGCATAACGGTTCGGATGCGGCATCGTCACTAGAGAAAGTCATTGCAGAGAGCTGGGCTGAAGTCCTTTGCCGAGCCCATGTTGATCCGTGACAGCAACTTTTTCGCATTAGGTGGACACTCGCTGCTTGCTGTTCAATGTGTGTCGCTCCTTCGCGAAAGAATTCCAGTAGCGCTTTCGCTATCGGATTTCTTCGAGAACGCGACGGTGGCGCAGCAAGCCGCGCTTGTCAGGCGTCGGTTGCACCAGACGGATCCGACAAATGGTCAAGCTTTGACGGATCGATCGGCTTCAGCCTCTTGAAGAAGCTCTGCAAAATGTCTCTTCGTCCGTCACCCCCTCAAAGATTCCTCCGCAGAGACCGGACCATCCCTTGCCCCCTCAGCCCCGCCCAGCGGCGGCTGTGGTTCATGGAGCAGTTGAATCCCGGGCTGCCCGTCTACAACGAAGCCGAGGCTGTTCGGCTTGTCGGCGAACTCAACGTCGACGCGATGGAACGCGCTCTGAACGTCATCGTTGAGCGACATGAGATCCTGCGCACGACGATCCACGTTAACGGACAGCGAGCCGACCGCCGTTGTCCATCGAGAGCTGGCCGATTCAAATCAAGAAAATCGATCTGAGCGCGTTGTCCGCTTCGGAACGTCAGGCGGAAGTCGATCGTTTGCTGACCGAAGAGCCGCGGCGCCCGTACCATCTCGAAACCGAACCTGGAATCCGCGCTACATTGCTTTGTCTGGGCCCTCGAGAGCATGTCTTGATTCTGATGATGCACCACATCATTTGCGATTGGTCTTCGGAGGGTGTTTTGTGGCGGGAACTGTCGAATCTGTATCGCATGTTCTCCCGTGGTGAAGCAGCCTGCCTCTGCCGCCTTTGACGATCCAACACGGAGACTACGCGGCCTGGCAGGTACAGCAGAATACGGAAGCAAATTTCGCCGAAGACCTGGCGTTCTGGGAGCAGAACCTCCGCGGCGCGCCCCAACTCCTGGAATTACCCGCAGACCGGACTCGCCCGCCGACGCTCTCCCACCGCGGCGCAAGGCAACGTTTCGTTCTGAATTCGACCCTCACGAAGGCATTGCGCGATCTGGGCCAGCGGGCAGAGACGACTCTGTTCACTGTTTTCGCCGCGGCCTTGAACACACTGCTGTACCGCTACACCGGGCAGGAAGACATCCTGTTGGGAATTCCTATCGCCGATCGCGATCGGAAAGAACTGCAGCAGTTGATCGGCTTTCTTCTCCACACCCAGGTACTGAGAACCGAGCTGTCGGGAGACATGACCTTTCGTCAGTTGCTTGCTCGCGTTCAGAAGGCGGCTCTGGAGCTTTACCTCCACCGCGCAGTTCCCTTCGATCAGGTCGTGCGCAAACTCCAGCCAGAGCGCAATCTGAGTTATTCCCCGCTGTTCCAAGTGATGCTCAACTGGCGTGACCGCGATCAACTGCTCTCGTTCATCGGACTGGAAGGACTCGTCATAGAGTCGCTTCTCGCAGAAAGTCAGAACCTCAAAGTTCGACCTGACGCTGTTCGCGACCGACTGCGGAAATGAGATCTGGCTGGAGATGGAGTACAGCACGGACCTGTTCGACGACGCACGCATCGCACGAATGCTCGGTCATTTTCAGACCTGCTGGAATCGGTAGCCGGCGAATCCCGACCAGCGTCTTGCGGAGTTACCGCTCCTAACGCTCGCAGAGCGTCAGTCGATGCTGGTCGAATGGAACCGGACAGAGCTTGCCTATCCCAAAGACCGCTTGCTGCACGAGTTGATTGAAGAACAAGTCGAGCGCACGCCGGATGCTGTAGCCGTGGTCTTCGAAGACCAGCAACTGACATTTCGCCAGCTCAATGACCGTGCCGAATCGCCTCGCCCATCATCTGCAGAACCTCGGAGTAGGACCGAATGTACTCGTAGCAATCTGCGTGGAGCGTTCGCTGGAAATGCTGGTGGGCCTGTTGGGGATTTTAAAGGCCGGCGGTGCATATGTCCCGCTGGACCCAGCCTACCCGAAGGCGCGACTCGATTTCATCGTGGAAGATGCCCAGGCGCGTCGTGGTGCTGACCCAGGAGCGGCTTCGCCAACTATTGACAGGCTGTAGCAGTCAAGTCGTCTGTCTGGATACTGATCGGCCAACGATTTCGAGGGCGGAGGCTGCAAATCCTAGTAACACCGCAGGGCCCAATGACTTGGCTTACGTTATTTACACTTCCGGCTCGACTGGCCAACCTAAAGGCGTTGCCATTTCTCATCGGAGTCCGGCTGCGTTTGTGCACTGGGCTCACTCGGTCTTCTCGCCGGAAGAGATGTCTGGCGTATTGTTTTCAACTTCGATCTGCTTCGATCTCTCAGTATTCGAGATTTTCGTGCCGCTCTCTACGGGGGCAAGGTGATTTTGGTTGAGAATGCTCTCCATCTGCGCGAAGTTCCGGCGGACAAGGAAGTTACGTTGATCAATACCGTACCTTCGGTTATGAAGGAACTTCTGCGCCTTGGAGAGCGTGCCGCCATCCGTTCGCACGATCAATCTGGCGGGTGAACCGTTGCCGGCTGACCTGGTTCGAAAAATCTACGAGCTGCCGGGCTGTTCGAAAGGTCTACGATCTCTATGGGCCCTCGGAAACGACTACCTATTCGACCTTTACTCTACGCCAGAGCCGACGGACCATCAGCAATTGGTCGACCGATCGCTAACACCCAAATTTATATTCTGGACTCCAATCTTCAGCCGGTTCCGGTCGGAGTAATTGGAGAGTTATGCATCGCAGGGGTCGGTTTGGCTCGCGGCTACCTTAACCGCCCAGAGCTCACCGCGAAAAAGTTTGTTGAGCATCCGTTCAGCGCAAGGACCGGGGCTCGTCTTTACAGAACGGGAGATTTGGCCCGCTATCTGCCGGACGGTAACATCGAGTTTCTCGGGCGCATGGACCATCAAGTGAAGGTCCGAGGCTTCCGCATTGAGTTGGGGGAGATTGAGGCTCGCTTGAAGAAACATCCTGAAATCGACCAATGCGTGGTAGTAGCCCATGAGAATTCGGACGGAGATAAGAGCTTAGAGGCTTACATCGTGCCTTCCAGAACGCAATCGACGCTGGAAACCTCGGAGTTGAAAATCTTCATAAAGCAAAAGTTGCCGGAATACATGGTCCCGATGATGTTTGCGATAGTGGAGCATTTCCCTATTACACCCAATGGCAAGATTGACCGCAAGGCATTGACGACAGCGCAATACTCTACTTCGGAGCCCGAACTCCAGCCGACTTCTGCCCCTCCTCAGACGCTGCTTGAGGTGCATCTGCAGAAGATCTGGGAACGCGTTCTCGATGTAAACAACATTAACATTGATGATAATTTCTTCAATCTCGGCGGCCATTCGCTATTGGCTGTCCGATTGGTCAGTGAAATCAATAAGTCGCTGAACGTTAGCCTCACAGCCCAGATTTTTTTCCTGGACCCAACCATTGAAGGACTTGCAAGAGTTCTCCTGGAGGGAAAGTACGCCAAGCCAGGACCGCATCTGATACCCTTGCGGAGAGACCCGATCTCCGGGATCGATCTTTTCCTGGAGGCTCCGTTGGGCGATGTGCCGAATGGCGCAGCATCTGGATGCAGGGCTCTCACTTTTTGCGACTCAAGTGCCATTACCTGCGGCCCTTTATCGAGCGGCCATCCTCAACGAAAAATCTGGAGTGCCCAGTATTGAAGATATGGCCGCTGCACACGTGGCACTTATTCGAAGCCAAAACATTTCCGGTCCGTGCCTGCTAGCGGGGCACTCCTTTTACGGTTTGCTAGCCTTTGAAGTGGCGCATCAACTTCGCCGGGAAGGCATCAACGTGGAGATGCTCCTGGTCTTGGACACATTGCTCATGTTGCCACCGTTGTGGTACAGACTGAGAGTGTTAACATGGGCTCGCTTACGTGCAGCGGTCAAGCGTCGATTTCGGCTAATAGCAGTAAAAGTTAGAAAGCTGCTATTCCCCTCCGCTGGAGTTGAGTGTGCCCTGGATTCGACCTTCGCGCAGGCCGATCGGCTCATGTTCGAGGTTCCCTTCGAGCTTCTCAAAGGGACCTTGGATCAGTCACGCGACAACTACACATTGCGTACCTTGGAAAGCCGCGCGATTCTGTTTCTCGCTCAGGCTGAGGATCAGAGGTATGCAAGGTCGGGCCAAACTTTTGCCAATATAAAGAAAGTGAGCCGACTATTCGCGGGAGGATTCGAGACCGTTGAAACGCCCGGCACCCATCTTACAATGTTAGCGGATCCTCACGTTCAGGTACTCGCTCAGAAAATAAACGAATGCCTGGTCAAGTACTCTTCATCTAGCGCGTCCACATGCCATTCGGAGAGGTTAGATTCTTACGAAGAACAGGAAGCCTTGGTCCAACGCGCACACAGTTCTGTATGAAAGCTGGTTCGTGGATAGCGCTTGTGGAAGCAATCAAACGCTACCATGCGACTTTGGTCCCAGAAATTGTCGCAAAGTCCGAATCGTCTACCTCCTGCCCCCAGAACCCCGATCTAGTAATTCCTTAAACCACTGAAACTACGGCAGTTCTGCTGACGGCCAATTGGAAACTAACGTGCGTTGTCACATCGGAATCCTCTGTGGCTTAAGCCTGCATGGGACTCATAGGGCGGTAGCTTGACCGCCCGCGTCGCCCAGTTCGTCTGTAGCTAAGGCGCTCAATGTCTAAAACAACCCTTCCAGTTGCCATCATCGGCGCGGGCCCATACGGCCTTTCCGTCGCCGCACATCTCCGCCGTCGCGGAGTCACCTTTCGCATTTTTGGCCGTCCCATGGACAGCTGGCTGGCTCACATGCCGAAGGGCATGATGCTCAAGTCGGATGGTTTCGCTTCGGATATCTACGATCCGGCGAACGAGCTCACGCTGAAGCAATTCTGCTCCGAGCGAGGGGTCGAATATCGTGACACCGGCCTCCCGGTCCGCATCGAAACCTTCACCTCATATGGGCTTGCCTTCCAGGAACGAATGGTTCCCGAGCTGGAAGACAAAATAGTTTCCAGCATCGAGCAATTGCAAGATGGATTCGTTTTGCGGCTTGACGATGGCGAAACATTCAAAGCGCGTCACGTGGTTCTCGCAGTGGGCATCACGCATTTCGAATACACTCCTCCGGAACTGGCGGACCTGCCGCCAACCGTGCTCTCACACAGCAGTCGTTACCACGATCTCAAACAATTTGATGGTCAACGGGTGGTGGTGATAGGCGGCGGATCTTCCGCGCTCGATTGGGCGGGGCTATTGCACCAGGCCGGCATCGATGTCCAGTTGGTTAGCCGTCGGAAAGAACTGAAGTTCCACACCAAGCCAAATGGCAAGGCTCGTTCCTGGTGGCAACAGATTCGGCATCCGCAATCAGGACTCGGTCCCGGCTTGCGCTCACGCTTCTTTGCGAATGCTCCCCAGGCCTTCTACTATTTGCCTGAAAGCTTACGGGTGGATCTTGTCCGAAAAACTCTGGGTCCCTCGGGCGGTTGGTTTTCAAGAGACATGGTAGTCGGGAAGGTTCCTACGTTGCTAGGCCACACTCTCGACAGTGCTGAAGTCCACAAGGGCATGGTCCAACTTCATCTTCGCGCGGCCGACGGCGCTCAACGAGAGATAGAAGCCGAACACGTGATCGCAGCCACGGGTTACAAGGTGCAAATGGCCCGGCTGACGTTTCTGAGCAAGGGTATTCGTTCGTCCATCAAAGCAATTGAGGGCGCACCGATTCTCTCCTCGGGTTTCGAATCTTCCATTCCTGGCCTCTATTTCGTCGGTGTTGCAGCAGCAAACAGTTTCGGACCCGTGATGCGATTCGCTTTCGGCGCGCGTTTCGCGGCCGAGCGCGTAACCGACGTACTTGCCAGATCCTCCTCGAAAGCGCAGACAGGACTTTCGACTTCTTCCGTTGTCACGGAACACGACGTTACGAGCGTACGCTAAGATCGCGGCCAAGCATGAAGCGAGAAACGATCGCAATTCACGAAGGATACGATGGCGACCCGGCGACCAACGCTGTGGCCGTTCCCATCTATCAAACGGTCGCGTTCGAGTTCGACAGCGCCGAGCATGGAGCGGCCCTCTTCAACCTGGAAGTACCCGGCAGTATCTACACCCGGATCGGGAATCCGACCAACGCGGTTCTCGAAAAGCGTGTCGCCGCCCTCGAAGGCGGCGTGGCCGCGCTGAGCGTCAGTTCTGGGATGGCCGCCATTGAGTACTCGGTGATCAACATCGCCGAGATGGGAAATAATATCGTTTCCCTGCCCCAACTTTACGGCGCCACTTACACTCTGTTTGAGCACATCCTTCGAAAACGCGGAATTGATGCGCGCTTCGCGGCAAGTGATCACCCTTCCGCCGTCGAAGAACTGATCGACGACAACACCCGGGCCGTCTATTGCGAAAGCATCGGCAACCCGGCCGGAAACGTCGCGGATATCGAGGGACTGGCCGAAGTTGCGCATAAGCATGGCGTACCTCTAATCGTCGACAACACGGTTGCTACTCCGATGCTACTGCGTCCATTCGAATATGGCGCCGACGTTGTGGTTCATTCCATGACGAAGTTCATGGGAGGTCACGGAACAACACTCGGCGGCATGATCGTGGATAGCGGAAAGTTTCCTTGGCGCGAGCATGCCGACCGATTTTACATGTTCAATACGCCGGAGCCCGCCTATCATGACGTCGTGTATTTGGAACAGTTTGGCGACGCGGCTTACGTAGAGCGATGCCGAACTGTGTGCCAGCGAAATACCGGAGCAACGCTCGCACCCTTCAACGGGTTTCTGTTGCTGCAGGGCGTGGAAACGCTAGCGCTACGAATGGAGCGTCACGTCGAGAACGCCCGCAAGGTAGCCGAGTACCTGCGCGCACATCCACTGGTCGAATGGGTGAACTACGCTGGCTTCCCCGATAGCCCCCTTTACCCGATGGCCCAAAAGTATCTGGGATCAAAACGTTGCTCGCTGCTGACATTCGGCGTGAAGGGCGGTTTCGAATCTGGCCGAAAATGTTTCAATGCGCTTCGTCTGTTCAAGCGGATGGTCAACATGGGCGACGCCAAATCGCTGGCCTGCCATCCCGCCTCGACAACTCACCGTCAATTGAACCCGGAGGAACAGTTGAAGGCCGGCGTGACGCCGGAAATGCTTCGCCTCAGCGTGGGCATCGAACACATTGATGACATCCTGGCGGATCTGGCTCAGTCTTTGGAAATGGCACGACTGACGAACGCAGATGCGTCACTTGCAGCCACGTCGGGAGGCGATTGATGCCTGTAGTTGTGAACGGCGCCCAGGGCTCGCATATTTGGGCGGCAGGGAAAGCTCCGCGGCCGGTCAGTCGCGCCTTGGATTGGGACAGGCGTGCCGATTGCGTCCACATTGCGCTGGTCAATAACATGCCGGACCTGGCGCTTGAAGATACTGAACTTCAGTTTCTTGAGCTGTTGGATGCGGCTTCCGACACCCTGACCGTTCACCTCCATCTCTATTCGCTGCCGGGCATTCCACGAAATTGCCGGGCGCAGCAACGACCTGGAAGAACTGTATTTCGACACGCGAGACCTTGGGAATCGCGGGTTTGATGCGGTGATCGTGACCGGCACAGAACCCCACCAATCCGATTTAAGGAACGAGCCATATTGGGCGCCCTTGATCAACCTGATGGACTGGGCAGAAGAGAATACCGTATCGACCGTCCTGTCTTGCTTGGCCGCTCACGCCGGTGTGCTGTATAGCGACGGCATCGCTCGGCACCCTTTAAGCAATAAACGGTTCGGAGTTTTTGAATTTTGTACCACGCGTGACCACGCCTTGACGGGCCGCTCCGCGGCTCGCCTACAATTTCCACATTCTCGGTGGAATGATCTTGCGGTCGAGGAGCTGAAATCATGCGGCTATCAGGTATTGACTGAATCACCGGTCGATGGCGTCGACTTGTTCGTGAAGAAGAAGCGGAAAAGCTTATTTGTACACTTTCAAGGGCATCCTGAATATTCCAGGCTCACTCTCTTTAAAGAGTACCGCCGGGACGTTCGTCGATTCCTGAAACGTGAAAGAGACCATTATCCTGGATTGCCGAATGGATATTTCGATGCCGCAGCGGTCGAGCTGCTGAACGATTTTCGCGAGCAAGCCATCGAGAGCCCATCGGAGCAACTGATGGCTGAATTCCCCGAAGCCCCGATAGCCGCCACTTTGGAAAACACCTGGCGCGCCTCAGCCACCTGCGTATATCGCCGGTGGTTGCAGTACGTGATGTCGAGAAAGACAGAATCCCTGGCCTTTTCCGCGTCGCCTGGAATGGCACGCGCGCGGTCCGCCGCCGGCTAGGGTGCAAAAGTAAAAATGATCGAAGACCAGGTAGCAGATATACTCGCCAATCTCCCGCTGCGCATCAGCGACGTGGTAAAGCCCTGGGCGGAGCGCTCTCCCGATCATCTTGCTCTGGTCGAAACTAGCGGCGCTTGGAGCTATGGGCAACTCGCTCTTCGAGTCTCTGAGACCCAAGCCTGGCTCCGGAATTCGGGTGTGCGTCCCGGCGACCGCGTAATGATTGTTTGTGAGAATTCGCGCGCCTTCGTCGCCATTCTGCTTGCCGTAGCCGCTCTCGATGCTTGGCCCGTCCTGGTGAATGCGCGTCTTTCCGCGCCCGAGGTGGACAAGATTCGCGATCACTCGGGTGCGCGCCTCGCTCTCTACACCACCAGTGCGTCACCCCACGCTGCCCAGCATGCCAAGCGGCACGGCGCGGTTATCGCCGAACAGGCCGGCTTGGGTGTGATCGGCATCAGCGAAAAGAACGAAAACACGAAACCAGAGCCAGTCGACGAGCAAGCTTCGAAGCGCGTGGCCGCGCTCATCTACACCTCCGGTACCACCGGCCTTCCCAAGGGCGTGATGCTGACTCATCGCGGCTTATTATTTGTAGCCGCGATTTCCGCGAGAATACGTTCTCTGACTCCGGACGATCGTCTCTACGGCGTCCTGCCTATGTCGCACGCGGTTGGGCTCTCCGTAGTCCTTCTCGGCACCTTGCTCAGCGGTGGAACTCTATACCTATCCCCGCGCTTTGATCCCAGAGCTGCGTTGGCTGCGCTCGAGAATGACAAACTGACAGTCCTGCTTGGCGCGCCTTCCATGTTCTCGCTGTTGCTCGATTACGTCGGAATGAAGGGTCTAACGTCACTACGATTCCCTGCTCTTCGGATCATTTCCTCTTCGGGTGCGCCTTTGCAGCTCGCTCTGAAATCCTCGGTGGAAAAGATGTTCGGCCTCCCACTACACAATGGGTACGGGATCACGGAGTGCTCGCCGAATATTTCGCAGACCCAAGTGGAAGCGCCGCGCACTGATACTTCGGTGGGCCGAATCCTACCGGGAATGGAAGCTCGGCTCGTGGGATCGGACGGCCAGAACGTCGCCAATGGTGAAGTTGGTGAACTCTGGGTGCGCGGTCCCAACATCATGAAGGGCTACTATCACGCGCCAGAAGAAACCGCGGCGGCCGTTAATTCCGAGGGATGGTTTAACAGTCGAGATCTCGCCCGCATTGAGGACGGCCATCTTTTTATCGTCGGCCGCACTCGGGAGCTGATCGTTCGATTCGGTCTCAACGTCTATCCTGCGGAAGTGGAGGCGGCCCTAAACACTCATCCGTCGGTCGCCCGCTCAGCGGTGATCGGCCGGACCGTCAACGGCGTTGAAGGCGGAGAAGAAGTGGTCGCCTTCGTTCAACCGACACCGGGCTCGTCGCTCCAGGCCACTGAACTGGTGAACCACTTAGCTGAACACCTGGCCCCTTACAAAAGGCCGTCGCATATTCTGCTTGTGTCTACAATGCCAGTGACTCTGACGGGTAAAGTCATGAAGGACGAGCTGGCCAAGATGCAACAAGCGCGGTTCCACCATGACTCAGTTGTCTGAAGCGCAGAAAACCATAGTCACGGACGATGCGGCGAGCCAACAGCTTGTCCGCATTTGGCAGAACATTTTTGGGCTTGAATCGGTCGGATTGAATGACGATTTCTTCGATCTGGGCGGAGAGTCCTCCCTCGCGGTTCAGATGTTCGCTCAAATCGAGAGAGCGTTCAAAGTCAAATTACCTTTGGCGACGATTTACGAAGCTTCAACCGTCGAAGAACTGGCGCGGATCATCGCTGGCGAAGTGGAGTTTTCGGGTTCGTCACCCCTTGTAGCGATTCGACCTTCGGGTTCACGTCCTGCCTTCTTCTGTTTCCACGGAGCCGGCGGCAATGTTCTGAATTATCAAAAGCTATCGCAGCACTTGGGTGATGACCAACCGTTCTACGGCCTGCAATCCCAGGGCCTGGACGGCAATTCCCAGCCCCTGACAACCATCGAGGAGATGGCTGCGCTTTACGTAAAACACATCCGGCGAGTGCAGGCCAATGGCCCCTATTTCCTCGGCGGTTATTGCATGGGCGGCACCGTCGCATACGAGGTAGCGCAGCAACTCCACGCTTCGGGAGAAACGGTTGCTCTGCTCGCGATGCTCGACACCATGAATTGGCACAAGGTTCCGCTCACTCTCTGGAGCAAGAGTTCCTACGCTTGGCAGCAAGTGCTGTTTCACGCGGCCAATCTCATCACTCTCGATTTCGACGATCAAGTCAAGTTCTTTAAGGAAAAGCTACAGGTGTTACGGAACCGCATCCCAGTATGGCGCGGGATGCTGCAAGCTGCGTTCAGCCGGGGCAAGTCTGGCGGGTCCAAATCGAATTCGATGCTTCTTGGCGAGATTTGGCAGACTAACGACCGTGCTTGCTGGAATTACATTCCGCAACCCTATGCCGGCGCGCTTGTGGACTTCCGGCCTGCCAAGCAGTACCGCGTTTTTAGGAAGCCCGACCTCAAGTGGGACCAATTGGCACAAGAAGGCCAACGGGTGATGATTCTACCCGTCTATCCAGCGGGTATGCTGGTCGAACCATTCGTAAAGCAGTTGGCGGATGCATTAAAAGCTTCGATGGACGATGCAATCACCCGTTGCGCATCTCGTCAAAATGAGGAATCGCTGACACAATGCTGGTAACGGAGAAGAGTGCAGTGACACTCGGGAGTGGATGGTCGAAGACCTGGACCTTCTATGAAGGTCAATGGCACGAGGGCAATGTGCCGATCATGGGTCCGCGTACGCATGCCGCATGGCTGTGTTCGATGGTATTCGACGGAGCACGGGCTTTTGAAGGAGTCACCCCGGACCTGGAACTGCATTGCGCCCGCGTCAATGATTCAGCGCGCAAGCTCTATTTGACGCCGGTTGTTTCGATCGAAGAGTGGCTCCGGCTTGCGCACGAAGGTATTGCCAAGTTCGACAAAGATGCTGCGCTCTATATTCGCCCGATGTATTGGGCGGAGAAAGAAGGGCCCTGGGTCCAAACCCATGACCTTGATTCGACTCGCTGGTGCATGTCGATTTACGAGGCGCCCCTGCGCCAGCCGAAGGGTTTTTCGGTGACTCTTTCTCCATTCCGCCGGCCAACGCAGGAAACCATGCCGGTTGATGCGAAAGCTGGATGTCTCTACCCCAACAATGCCCGTGCGCTCTTTGAGGCGCATTCGCGGAAGTTCGACAATGCGATCGTTTGCGACATGCTTGGCAATGTGGCCGAACTGGCGACGTCGAACATCTTCATGGCGAAGGATGGCGTCGTGTTTACACCGATCCCCAATGGAACTTTTCTATCCGGCATCACCCGGCAGAGAGTGATCGGGCTGCTCCGAAACGATGGCGTGACCGTGGTCGAGAAAGTTCTGAGGTATCGAGCATTTTCAGCAGGCGGATGAAATCTTCGCCACTGGGAACTATTCGAAAGTTACTCCCGTCACCCGGATTGACGACCGTTCCCTGCCCTTTGGCCCCTTGTATTCCAAGGCACGGGAACTATATTGGGAGTTCGCACATTCGTGATCACGAGCGACACATCTTCTATGGTCGGTGTGCTCACCCCAATCTGGGAGCGGCTGCTCGACCAACCGGCTATAGGCGCTGGGGAAAATTTCTTCGATCGCGGAGGGAACCCCGCCGTAGCAATAGAATTGTTTTCAGAGATCGCTAAAGTCACCGGGCGCGAACTTCCGCCGACAGTAATCTTTCAGGCGCCGACGATTATGGCGTTGAGCGCGCTCCTCGAACAGCGCAGCGGGTTTCAGTCCTCTCCGCTAGTACTGTTGAAGCCGGGCACCGAACCGCCAATCTTCATCGCGCACGGCATAGGCGGAACAGTGTTGGAACTTTTCCAGCTAGCGAGGCATATTGACCTCCCCAATGCGATTTATGCGACGCAAGCGATGGGAATTGACGGAAGGAGCAGTCCGTCGGAATCTATTGAAGACATGGCCGCGCTTTACCTGAATGAGATCAAGAAAGTGCAGCCACGCGGGCCATACTTTCTCATTGGCCACTCGCTGGGCGGCCTGGTGGCATTCGAAATGGCGCAGCGATTCTCCGCCAACAAGGATCAAGTGGCGCAGCTCATCATGATGGATTCCTATCCGCATGCTCGCTATTTGCCGATGACCGCACGTGGACGCCTGCTGTGCAGTCAAGCCATACGACGCGCTACTGGAGCACTCGGCTCACTGCAGCGAAGTAACAGTCATTCTTCTGGAAAGCCGGGATGGACCGGGATCTACCGCCCGCCGCCCGAGGCTTCGTTCGCCCCAGCCATGCGGCGTGTTCGAGACACAGCCCAATGGGCATTGGAGCGGTATCGACCGCGGTTTTACGACGGCCGCATAAAATTCCTGCGAGCCGAGGTCGTCACCACCTTCCCATCGGATCCGGGCCCGGTCTGGGGACATTTGGCGAGCGAATTTGAAGTCGAAACCGTCCCTGGGCACCACCTCGGGATGCTAACAACGCAGTTCCAGAGTTCGGCGGCAGTCCTAACGCGTCATTTGAGATCTGGGCTGTGCCTGCAACGAAGCGCCTCTTTAGCTTGCTGATCGTTGTTTAAACTCCCGAGAGGATAAAATAGTGCGAAAAATCATCGAAGGACTGATGTTCTTCCGGGACGGGAAGAAGACGTTTTTTGAGCCAGAGTCGTTTCCCTGGGTCGCGCCCATCGAATCTGAGTGGAAAACCATTCGCAAGGAACTGGATGCGCTCTTGGTGCGCCGGGGAGACATCCCGAATTTTCAGGATGTCTCAGAGGCACAGAAAGCCCTGACGGAAGGTGAACAATGGAAGACCTTCTGGCTCTTTGCCTACGGCGAGAAAGCCGAGGAAAACTGCGCTCGATGTCCGGAGACGGTGCGCCTGTTGCAACGCATTCCTGGCATGAAGTCTGCGATGTTCTCCATTCTGGCGCCTGGGAAACATATCCCGGAGCATCGGGGAATGTACAAAGGAGTGCTGCGCTACCACCTCGGGCTCATCGTTCCTGGGCCCCAAGGAGCTTCCAGGATTCGGGTTGGAAGCGACATTCGATCCTGGCAGGAAGGCAAGAGTCTCATCTTCGACGACAGTCACCCTCACGAAGTCTGGAACGAGGTCAAGTCAGATCGCGTGGTGCTTTTCGTTGACTTGCTACGCCCAGTCTACTTTCCTGTCTCTCTTTTGAACCGCCTGATTGTCTGGTTAATCGCCCACACATCGAGCATCACGGAACCCATGGACCGCATCAGGGACAAAGGCCGGAAAGCCTACAAAGAAGCAGCGGCTGGTTAGGATATCCGCCGCGAGGGCCGCATGGTCAACGAGCAGCCGATCACAACAACTCCCTCGCTGAGCGTTGTCATCCCGGTTTTTAACGACTGGGATAACCTAGACTATTGCCTGGCTTCGCTGGCTCGACAAACCAACGCACCAAACTTCGAAGTCATTGTCGTCGACGATGGAAGCGACTCTCCGATACCGGGCCAGCTCCTAAACTGGTCAGACTCGTACCCACTTACCATTGTCCGGCAGCCTCACGCTGGAATTTCTTCCGCGCGGAACACAGGCGTTCGCATAGCGAAGGCCCCTGTGTTCGTCTTCGTGGATGCCGACTGCCGAGCCCAAGCCGATTGCCTTGCGGCCCTCGATGCCACTGTCAACAGGTCACTGGAGCCATCGAGCTTTCAACTTCGGCTGATTGGCGATTGCTCTACTCTGAGCGGGAGGACGGAGGAGCTGCGGCTCGCGACACTTCAAGAACACTTTGTGCAGCGCGACGGATCTATTCGTTATCTAAATACCGCAGGCTTCGCCATTCGACGCGCAAAGGTAGACATCGAAAAGGGTCTTTTTCGATCCTGCTGTGCTTCGTGGCGAAGACACCCTCTTGCTGGTCAAGTTGATCCAGAGCGGACAGGCTCCTCTTTTCGTTCCAGACGCCGTGGTTGAGCACACTGTATCGCAAGCGCTTACAAAATCCCTCCCGGAAATGCTTTCGCTCCGCCTATCTGGAGGCGGGCACATACGAAATAATCGCGGCAAGCGGATTCAAGATTAGAATCAGCCACGCTGAGCGAATTCAACTGCTGCAATCCATGTGGAAGGCGTCCGGCGACCGTTCCATCCGAAGACTGCCCTGGTTTATCCTCGTTTTCAGTCAGGCGCTCCAAAGGCTCATTTCCGTTGGGCACAGCTGGCTGACCCGCCCGTCCTGGATGCGGCGATCGCTCCAGCCGATCTTATAAAGCGTTCGTATATCCTCCCCTCGAAAGTAGCTGAAGTCGTGAGCGAAGCCACCTACAAATCGATCTTTTTGACCACTCCCAAGGACATTGAACTAGAACCGGAGCCAATTCCACCCGATTGGATTTTGAGTGGCTCACCACAAGCTCGCTGCAAGAAGCTAGTTAGGAGTCACGATTCAACTTCGAGCATTGTGGTTTGGGATTGCACGCCCGGCCGCTTCAACTGGCACTTCAGCCAGGACGAGGCAATCATCGTGATCTCAGGTGAGGCTCTGATGATCAACGAGAACGGCGAAGAACGCAGGTTCGGCGCTGGCGATCTTGGATTTTTCCCGGCCGGAACATCCTGCACGTGGCAAGTCCAAGAACACTTCAGGAAAATCGGCGTCTTGCGAGAGACTATGTGGCGACCTCTTGGACTGGCTATCAAAGGATGGCATTGGCTGCTGCGGACCATAGGGCTAGGCGCCAAATCGCCGTTAGCGCTCGCACTGGCCGCCTGGACATTGTCCAGACACTGGTAAAGCGCCGAACTCTCGACAGTATGAAAATGACCGCCCAACTCCGCCCCGGGGACCTCGTGGAAGTGAAATCTCCCGGCGAGATCCTGCTAACTCTGGACGCCGAAGGTACATTGGCCCATTTGCCGTTCATGCCGGAGATGATCGAATTTTGCGGAGGACAATTTCGCGTCTCAAAAAGAGCGATCAAAACCTGCTCTTCTTTGAAATCAACTTCGACCATGCGCGCCTTTCCCGCCGACGACGTGGTGCTGTTGGATAACCTGCGTTGCTCCGGCGCAGCACACGACGGTTGCCAAAAAGCATGCATGATCTTCTGGCGTGAGTCCTGGCTCCGAAAGGTCGAAGACCGCTCCGGAGAAGCGGCCCAAGAAACCGCTGATAGCAGCGCAGAACTGCGGGCCCAGTTGAAGACCACTGCGGGCCCGGGCACTTATTTTTGCCAGGCCAGTGAAATCCTTAGAGCCACTACCCATTTGTCCCAATGGCAGCGATTGCAGAAATGCATCACCGAAGTTCGTGCCGGTAACTGCGGCACAATGCAAATGCTGCAGCGGATCTTCGTATGGCTCTTCTGGAGAGCCCGGCGCGCAATTCTTGGACAGCATGCGCGCGGGAACCAAAAGTCCACTCCAGCGGGAGGTCTTAACCTGCGCCCGGGAGAACTCGTCGAAGTCAAATCGATGGACAACATCATCGAGACCCTGAACGAGACCGGACGCAATCGCGGCCTTTCCTTCACCCCCGACATGCGGCTCCTCTGTGGACGGCAGAATCGAGTGCAGAGGCGACTCGAAAAAATCATTGTGGATGGAACCGGAGAGATGCGGGAAGTACCGAATACGGTGTATCTGGAAGACGCACATCGCGGTTTGCCCACGTGGCGTTTGGAGGATGCAACCGCCAGGAATTCTCCTATTGGCGCGAGATTTGGCTTCGCAGAACATGAACGACACGATCCCCTCGGTTCGTAATATTTCCGATACGGCTCGCTGGGTCGCGTACTTTCGGGCACGGGAGACGGAGCGGTCCGATGCTCTCTTCCGTGATCCTTTTGCCGCGCGTCTGGCTGGTGAGCGCGGGTTTCACATTGCCAATACGCTGCCAGAAGGCAACAAACACGATTGGGCGTGGATCGCCCGCACCTATCTATTTGATCAATTCATTGCCCGCGAAATTGAACAGGGCGCCGACTTGGTGCTAAACCTCGCCGCGGGCCTGGATGCCAGGCCCTATCGGATGCCGCTGCCCCCCAGCCTCCAATGGGTAGAGGTAGATTTTCCCGAAATCATTTCTTACAAGGAAGAGATCCTGGAGGGTGAGAGACCAGCATGCAACTTGGAACGCGTCGCTCTAGATCTGGCGGATGTGGAAGCGCGACGCCGCCTGTTTTCCGATCTCGACCTTCGTGCGAAAAAGATTGTCGTTGTGAGCGAGGGTCTTCTCATTTACTTCGCCACTGAGGCGGTTGGATTGCTAGCGAGTGACCTTGTTCAAGCAGCTCACTTCGCAGGCTGGATCGTTGATCTTGCCTCTCCCGGCCAGCTCAAGTTGATGCAGCGAACAACAGGTAAGCAACTCAGTGAGGCGGGTGCTGCTTTTCAATTCGGGCCACCAGATGGCCCGAAGTTTTTCACGCCCTATGGTTGGGAGCCGATCGACGTTCAGGGACTGTTGAAGACGTCGGCACAATTCAACCGCCCTCCAGCGGAACTGCTTTCCCTGTTGCCCGAGCCTAAGCGAATAGTGGGCAATTACCCCTGGACCGGGGTCTGTTTGCTGCACAAGTGCTAGAGTGCGAGCGTCTTTCTCGCATTGCTCTTCCCTAGGAGCAAATTGAAACCCACCGTTCTGCTTGCCACCACAGCTCGCTGGATCCCCACAGCTCGCCTCGCCATGGCGCTAGCTAGCGCAGGTTTTCGGGTTGAGGCTGTATGTCCTTCAGGTCATCCGCTCACTAAGACAGGGGTTGCGACGAAACCTACAGTTACCGTGGGCTACGACCGCTGAGCTCGTTCGCCAACGCAATTGCGGCCGCTAAGCCCGATCTGATCGTTCCAGGCGACGACCTTGCGACTTTTCATCTACACCAGCTACATCAGAAGGAGCGAGAGCACCGACGAAACGGCGAGCTTCGCGCGTTAATCGAGCGATCGCTTGGCGCTCCTGAGAGCTTCCCCACGGTGTTCCAGCGAGCTGCTTTCTTGGAACTTGCCCAGGAACTCAATGTTCGAAGTCCGAGAACGGAAGTTATTGCGGATTCGGCCGACCTGAGGTCTTGGGCTGCGAACGTTGGTTTTCCCATCGCGCTGAAGGCAGACGGGACATCAGGTGGCGACGGCGTGAAAATCGCTTTCAACCTGGAGGAGGCCGAAAACGCGTTCCGAGCGCTCTCGGCTCCGCCGCTATTGGTCCGGGCCCTAAAACGTACCCTTGTAGATAAGACGACACTCTCTTGCGGCCGTCTTTACTCCGTCGCCACAGCATTGTCAACGCACAAGTATTTGTCGCGGGGCGTGAAGCCACCAGCGCGATCGCTTGCTGGCAGGGTGCCGTTTTGGCCAGCCTCCACTTCGAAGTCGTCAAGAAAGCGCAGGCCCTCGGACACGCAACAGTTGTGCGCGTGATTCAAAACCAGGAAATGTCAATTGCCGCTGAACGGCTGGTTCAACGTCTGCATCTTTCGGGGCTTCATGGGCTCGATTTCATACTTAAGGGGAAAACCGGGAAGGCACACTTAATTGAAATCAATCCTCGATCCACTCAAGTGGGACATCTCACGTTGGGGCTGGGGCGCGACCTTCCTGCCGCCTTGTACTCTGCCATTTCGGGCATGCCGGTTAGGCCAGCTCGCAAAGTGACCGAGAAGGATACAATCGCTCTATTTCCACAGGAATGGATTCGGAATGAGCCAGCCCATTTCTGCGGTCTTGCTATCACGATGTTCCTTGGCAAGTTCCGGAGCTGGTTGGGGCCTGCGTTCTCAGCCGACGCAAGCAGCACTCCTGGTACGCTTCAAAAGCCAGGCTGAAGTCTACTCCGCCCGTAGAACTCCTCCCTCCCGACCTAATCACTCCCGAATTAAACCCAGACGACCTCGTTGCCAAGGGTAGTCAATACCAGCCGTCGGAACTTCGCTCTTAATTTAGATTTCGGCAGTTCATATGCAACTAATGACGGCGCAAGCAATGGATAAGAAGACTCAGAGCGTGCATGAGCTATGGGTGGTCTCTTTTTTTCTACTGGCCTTTCTCATCTTCAACATAGTCACCGCAACATCCTATCCATTTCCTCACCTTGATGAGAGTTTGCAAGCAGAACCCGCGATTAATTACATTCACGGGCAGGGCTTTGGTATCCGCTTTGATGAAATACTCGGGATGTATTCCTTCCTGCTCGTCCCGTGGATGAAGCTGTTTGGTTCTTCGCTTCAGTCCATTCGAAGCGCCGACATCATTTCAATGACGGCAGCTATTTTCATGTTTGGTCGGCCGTGAAGCAGCTGAACATCATACCCCTCGCCTTTTGGCGGGTCTTTCTGTTGATCTTGCTCGCCACCGAATACGGGATGATCGTTGTCTATCGAAACGGACGCTACGATGGCTTTGGCGCCTTAGTTTTTGACGGTCTTGTTTTGGTTGATCTCGATCGAAACCAAGCGAACGCGTTTGTTTTGTCTCTCCGTGGTCTGCCTGTTCGTTCCTTGGGCGGGAATGCAGTTTGTGCCGGTGTTGTTTGCAGCCGGAGTCCTTCCTTTTCCTCGTCTTCCGTTGGCGCTTTTGGATGGAAATCGCCGTTTCATTTCTCGCCAGCGTGTTTGGTGTCAGCAGGCTTTTTCCTGGTAGCGGCGGCCAATGGCAGGTTGCCCATCCCTCTTGAAGTTCATAAGGGGGCAAAAAATAGGCATAGATGTCATTTCCGATTCGATCCATCATGGGCAACTCATCCTTTACAATTATATTCCCGCCGATTTCAGCCTACCTTTTCTTTTTTCCGCCGCAGTCATCGTGTTGGTTCATCTTCGGCGCCAAAACAAAATCAATCTGCGTTCGGGGATCTTTCTCAGGGCTTCTCTTTGACGTTTTGCTAAGCATCACTATGCTTACCGTTGCAAAGTTTAGCTACCTACTACAGCTATATGGTCGTCATTCCGACTGCAGTTGCTCTTTGCTCCGGTCTAGCCCTATGCGGAACCAGGCAAGCAAAGAAAGGCTGTTCTTGATTTTGTGCGCCTTCAGTGCGGTAGCCGGAGCCGGGCTTCACGCGGCGGCATATCCTTGGCAACTATCAGGATAGGAATTATTCACATTTGGAGCAATTCGTGAATCAGACCGTGCACGCGGACGACATAGCCTATGTGGACACCCCGGGATATCTGGCCGTAAGGCAGCGGTCGCGGGACGCCTATTTGCCAGAGGCGGAAGGGCCTATCATTCCCCTGATGTCGCAGCGGCGGAAAAGACGCCATTACGGTTCTTCTTCATACATTCGTCGGTATTCGGTCCACAATCAATGGTCTGGGCGGCCACTGGCACGAAACGGGTGAAAAGATTGCTCCAACTGGCCGCAATATTTTTGGAAATAGAAGGATGGGATTGGTGACGTTCAGGCCGATCAACCTTACGGTCTACAGAAGACGTTAAAGTCAGAGCGTTTATTTCATGAGTCTCACATTGTTGCGAATGAGTGTGCTCGCAGCCTGCCTACCAATATGCCTGCTTTCAGCGAGCCCCTCAAGCGACACAAAGATCCCAGACTCTTGGGGTTGGAAGGCGGCCGCATACCTCGATCAGAGGGCGGGTTGGTGGATGGCATGGCCAGCCGCTGCCCGCAGTCACGGAACTTTCTGCATCTCCTGTCACACCGCCATGCCCTACTTGCTCGCACGTCCTGCGCTGCGACAGGCCCTCGGCGAAGAGTCCCCCTCACCCAACAAACGTCAAACTCCTGGACAACGTCACAAAGCGCGTACGACTTTCGAAGGTGCAGTGCCTTTCTACGGCGAAGAGTCCGGCGTCAATAAAGACGCAGAGTCTCGTGGGACAGAAGCCATTCTCAACGCGCTGATCCTTGCCAGCAATGACTCCCGCAACGGGAAACTTGGCGACGATGCAACCACCGCATTCAGCCACCTGTGGACGCTTCAACGCACAGCAGGAGATGAAAAGGGCGCTTGGCCCTGGCTCAACTTCGACAATGCGCCATTTGAGGCCGGGGACTCGGTTTACTATGGAGCATCTCTCGCCGCTATCGCCGTCGGCATCGCGCCCGAAAATTATCGCGCGACGCCCGCCATTCAATTGAACCTCAATTTGCTCCGGGATTACATCAACAGGACTAGCGCGACGCAGTCACTGATCAATCAGGTAGTCGCACTCTGGGCGGCCTCCAAATTACCCGGACTTATGGGCCGTGAACAGCAGCAATCCATCATCAATGAAGTTCTGGGTAAGCAACGACCTGACGGTGGCTGGAGCCTGTCTTCTCTGGCTTGGACGTTGAGAAGCTCAAGTTTTCGTTCCCTGGCCAAACTATGGCTCGTGTCTGAAGACAGCCCGCTGGATGTGAAAAGCGACGGCTACGCCACCGGCCTGATTACCTTCGTTTTCGAGCAGAATCGTTTTCCTCACAGTGATTCTCATCTGCAGCGCGGGTTGGATTGGTTGGCGCATAACCAGAGCCAAACCGATGGTGGATGGCCGGGCTATTCTTTGAATCACCATCGCCCTCACCATTTTATGAGTGATGCGGCGACAGCCTATGCGGTCCTTGCCCTGACCGGAGCCAGCCCACGCTGATTCGCGAGTCGCAAGTAGGATCATGGATAGGGTACGATTGCCTGGGCCTCGTTGGAGTAGGCGCTCAGCTCATTGCTGGAGTTCACTGCTTGCGTTACGTAATCGTACCTAGTCCGGACGTCACCGTGGTGTCGACGTAGGTGATTCCCGCGACCAGCGACGAATTGACGATCGTGTATGGCCCGCCCGTTGTGGTCCCTCGATAGACGTTGTAACCGGAGACCGTTGAAGAGCTGGCCGTCCAATTCAATGTCACTTGGTGATTAACGACGCATACCTCTCCCAAGGCCGCGTTCACCACCCGGTTCACCACTGTGGGAGTGCAAACATCCGGTACATCAATATCGGCGGTGCACGGCGTCCCACCTCGGTACATATCAGTCGCCAACTGCACGTCAACAACGTTAACTACACCATCTTGGTTCAGGTCACAACGGCTGTAAGGACCACCACCCCCACCGCCCGAACTTGCGGTTTGAAGGAAACTGTGCTGCTGTCAAAGGTGCCGGATCCGGTATTCCATTGAGCGGCGTAAGTCCCGGCGGCAAAGTGCACAGGTGCGCCCATCCAACCCCAAAAAAAGTGGAGTCGTTGGTGAACGCGTTTCCAGACATGATACCGGTCATGGATCCTCCTGGCACCATAATAGAGATAATTACCCCTGCCGCCGTCGTCGTAACGGAGGCTCCTGTAGGCGTCGTGGTTGCCGGCTGGCTATTCAAAACTGACGTTTGGTCCAAGGGAGAAGAAAGATCGACGTTCGAAAACTCCCAGATAACTCCGCCTCCTGTGGATCCAGATGGATTTGGGGTGATGGTCAATGTGGTGGCGCCCGCGTTGCTGTTATAGGCGTACCAAATGTCTCCCATGTCGCTGGAGCCATTAACGGATCTCGCGCTGCCGGCTTCAAAATAGGTATTGCCTGCATTGTCCGAAATACTCGTAATCGTCGGCGTAGTGTCAAACGTCGAAGACCAGCCCACTACGATCAAGTGGCCGCTCCCGGTGGCAGGGATCGTACAAGTTGTGCCTGGGGGAAGCACACGAGGTGACTTGGACCAGGCTGATCTGGGCCTGAGCGAGAAGCGAGAAGGACGATAAACCGGCAATCAGTAACAGACTGCGGACGTACGGAACGGAGTCAGTTCAGAACGCATATGATCGCTAGTTCTTCGCATCCAAAAGTACTCTCCTACACATTGGAAAGTTGAGTATAGTATTGTTTCGGTCGCCAGCCTATTGCCGAGTCGCCGCAATTGGAATGGTAGATTCGGTTAACTCCTACGCGTGAAAGCACTTACTACCCCCAAGGTATATCCCCTAGTCTGGCGAACCCAAACGAATCCCCAGAGATCGCTAAGGCTGTGTCTTCATCAACTTCCGACCCACGAACCTTGTCGACTACGTAACAGTACCGCTAAGCCTGATGGTACCAGTACTTTGGTTTAGTTGCTATAGACTAGTTCGTCCGTTTTGTTTCGCAACGGCCTCAAGATTTCTTCACCTCAGATTTTCTCCGCCAGGTTAGCCCTACCGACCTCCATTCCCCGCCTCGCACTTCTCTTTCGTGTTAACTTTGCATTTCGCAGTCACTCGGGTTGAACCTTGCCTCGACTAACCGGCCGGGACTTTTGTCTACATCTGGAAGCATCAAGACAACTCCGTGATCGAACCGAAGCACAGCTCGTTTGAACTGAAGATCCTCGCCCCTATCTGTATCCTTCGTCTTGTGCGGCATCTGGGTAGCGGGGCTTTGGCCGTTCCATTCGCCAACGAATCAGATCGCTTGGCTTGCAGATACAAACGGCCTTCTTTTCGGCCGTCACGGAACCGCGTTTACGTCGGGCCCACTTGCCACTTCAAATTTGCAGACGAAACGTCCAGCAGCATTGAAATATGGTTGCAGCCGGGCGTCGTTGACGACTCCAGCACCATCCTCGCGTTCTTTACCCCCCAGGACCTTGCAACGATTCTCTCTGCGCCAATCCGATACCGACCTCGCATTGATCATTGATCTCAGAATGAACATGTTCGACCGAGAGTACCAAGGGTGGTATACATTGACGACGTATTCGCGAGCGAAAGCTACGATTCATTTCCATCACATCTGGCGCAGATGGAACAAAATTATATGCTGATGGCGCTTTGGTAAGAGCCATTCCACAATTCCGAGTCTCGGCCAGTGACTTCACGGGGCGACTCGTCCTTGGCACCTCGCCGGTCGTAAACGATAGCTGGCCCGGTCAATTACGCGGACTTGCATTCTACAAAGCGAACTTTCTGCCACCCAAATTTCTCGGCACTACGAAACCTGGACAAGGCAGGGACGGCCTGACCTTAGCCAGAATGCACACGTTCTCGCGCTCTATCTCTTTGATGAGCGACACGGTCACATAGTTCATAACGGCGCCGGTTCGGGCGCTGAAATTTAGATCCCGGAGCAATACCAGATCCTGCGCGAGAAGTTCTTGGAGCCGCCGTGGAAGAATTTAATCGTCGCTGGAGCTATTGGAAGAACGTCGGAATCAACATTGGCGGCTTCATTCCTCTTGGCTTCTTCTTTTGTGCCTACCTGACTTTGGCAGGAAAGATTACCCGGCCAGCGCTGGTCACCGTCTTTCTCGGCGCAGCAGTGAGTGTGACAATTGAAGTCCTACAGGCCTACCTTCCAACGCGAGACTCTGGCATGACGGACATCATCACAAATACTTTAGGGACATGCCTCGGAGTGATTCTGTACCGTTGGAAAGCCGCTTTCCTCATGAAAATTATTCGTCGCCTTCGCTCAGTCGCAGCCTAAGTGAATGAGATAAGAAAAAAGCTGAGAAGAAAAAAGAAATAAGAAAAAAGCTTGCTGCATCCCTCGAAGTGGACTAGAATGTGGCCTAGTCCTTGGTTGCCATCTGGCGCCAGAAAGGTAGTCAATCGGCCGTGACTGACAATAACAAACCCCTAGAGCAAGAAGTTGAGGCACTTTCGCGACGATCGCTCGCCAAGAAGATTGCTTATGTTGCTCCGATCGCGTTCGCCGTGATCGCCGCTTCCGAACGGCCGGCTCTCGCAGCGAGCGGCGGTGGTACCGGAACCACCGAGTAGCCTACACATGGGCCCAGCGCGAGCGCTGCAAGCAGAATCCGCACTCCAGTCTCGTAGGGATAAGTGTGCCGATTCGCGAACCGAAGTCGAAGGGCACACTCTTCCCGATCAGAGCTGTCTGCTTTTCGATCAGAGAAGTCGAACCTCCATCCCAGTAAGCGAGTCCGCAGGCAGAATATGGCACCTCTGCGACGGTAATCACACCCTCGACCAAATTGTCGACGATCTCGCATCGATATATGACGCCGAGCGAGCTCAGATCGACAATGACGTGCGTGAGTTTCTAGCCTTCCTGGAGCGGCATGGTTTCGTGGAGAGGCATTCTTCCTTCCAGTGAGCGTTGCTCCGCTACAACAACCCGCCGCGGACGACTCTTTTTGCGTGCACGGCTTCCCTTTCGTGTTGCGCACGAACTTTGGCTGAAGCGCGTGACTCATTCGCCAGGCTCTATCGGCAGTTCCTAAGCCCGAGCGGCGGCCGAAATCGGAGTTGAAGCAGTTGTATGTAATGAGAGCGACAGATTCCGCTGGGGCCTTCAGGAAAAGACTGGAGCCAGCTTAGATCTCGGTAGCGCTCTTTGGAGTTTGGAATCGGCCCTCTGTGAAGCCATTCTTCGTTCCCAACAGAGATGGATCGCGATTCATGCTGCCACGGTTTACTCCGGCGACTCAGCAGTGATGCTGCTCGGGCCCTCGGCGGCCGGGAAGAGCACGCTCAGCGTCGCATTAAGCCGGCGAGGCTTCGCTCTCGCAACGGATGATGTCGCCTTCATTGATCCCGAGACCCTCGAGGTTCATCCGATTCCGCGTTGTGTCCATCTCGATCGGCGAAGCGTGGAGCTTCTCGATGCCGACGGCTTCAGACTTCCCGAATCCTGGAAGCGCATCTCCTTCGTCGCCCCCGTTGATCTTAACAGCCAGCCCATCCCGCGATGCAGAGCAGGCTTGTTGATCTACATTGCGGCGCCGCGGGCAGAACGCCCGCACTTCAAACCAGTTTCACAATCCGAAATGGCCGCTCGTCTTCTCAGCGAGACAGGACAAGGGCCCCTCTCCGACTCGGAAGCTCTCGATGTGCTGGTCAAGGTATCGAGTTCTGCGGCTTGTTTCAGCTTGATTCCCGGTTCGCTCTCTGAAACTGCCGACGCGCTCTCAGATCTCATTTTGAGGCATCGAGTGGCGGAGTTTGGGTGAGCGTGTATGCCGTCCAGTTGAAGCGCATCAGCTTAGCCGTCAAGTCCCGACTCTCCTCCATTTCTTGCGAAGAGAGACCGACCATCTGGACTGGCCGCCCGGTGAGACGGACTGGCAAGCCTTTGCAAGACTCTGCGAGTATCACCAAGTCACTCCGTTCGTTTTCTGTCAACTGAAGGCAGCCGAGAATGCACCGCCAGCGGGCTTGGTGGAGTATTTGCACCGGCGCTTCTATAGATTTCCGCCCGCAACTATCGCCTGGCGCAAGAGGCGGTTGACCTCGCATCCTTTTACAAGAGCAGGGCATTGCTGCCTTAGCGTTCAAAGGGCCTGTAGTGGCGCTGGCGGCATATGGGATCTCGCCCTGCGCCAATATCAAGATATCGATTTAGTGATCCGCAGATCAGGACCTTCTCAAGACCGTGGACCTGCTCCGTCTCCGTGGCTTCAAGACCTCGCACCTCAGTTCGTGCCATCCTGACAATCCCAAAGATGTCTACTCGCAACCATGAAGTCACGCTGGCCGCACCGGACAAAACCTACTTCATCGATCTTCATTGGCGCTTGGCTTCCGAACAGGCGCAAGTCTTCGCCCGGACATCGAGCGAATGCGGGATCGCGTGGAGACCGTCCAGTTGCCTGCAGGAACGTTGCTACGTTTTGTCGCGAAGACCTGTTCGTGGCTTTGTGCTGCCACGGCGCCATAGCATCGCTGGGGCCGTCTCAAGTGGCTCTTCGATATTGCGGAGATTCTCCGGATCCTGCGGTTTGAACTGGGACCGTGTTGAGACGATCACGTTCTGAATGTCCTTGGCGCGATCTTCGATCAGCCTCGCGATTTTTCTCGCTCACGATTTCTCAACGCCCCGATGCCAGCCGCTTTACCGAATGGGTTCGAGGTTACCGGCTGCAACGCGTTCAGCTGTCGCCGCAGGATCCGAGCGGAACTCTTCACGCACGAGGATGCACCCCGGGTATCGATACAATCACACTGACGCTTCCTGGGCTCGAAGGGAGCATCCTAGCTCCTGGATCCATTACCTATGGGCTAGATATCCCAGGTGGTTCTTCGAGCATGCGATTGTTCGTATCGATGCCAAGGATCGAAAGCTCATTTCCCTGCCCCAACAGCTCGACTTCCTCTACTACATCGTCAGGCCCATTCGCCTGGTGGCTAAGCACAGCATGCGCGTGGCTCGGCTAGCCGAACTTTCAATTCGCCGCTGAATTTTGTCTTACGGCCGCGCATCTGACACTGTTTGCCACGCCATTTGCCGGCATTGCATTCGACTGGGGCGCAGATCCCAAGGATGGTTTCCTGAGGGCGGTTCGGCGGGAAACGGCTTGAGGCTATTGACAGCCGAGGCGTCTTCTCCGGCGGTCCAACAGGCTTCCACGGCAGATCGAGTGGTCTGTCCAACTGGCAGGGCGAAACCGGAGCAAACTGGCTGCACATCCTTGGTGACTACGCGAAGAGTAGATTATCGCCGCTTCTATGGCACAGCTATGGGTCGTTTCTTCGAGAGCCGGCAAATGGGCCGCCAATGCTCAAACGCATTATCGCAGCCCAGCGAGGACTCGAGTCTGGTTGACGGAGAATCTGGAATCGCCTACACATCCCGCACCACGCGAAATCCAATGTTTCCGGTGGCACTGTCGGGCGTGTTCGCTGTCCGCGCAGCGTTCCGATAGCGGAAACAAAACGATGCGTGGCAAAGGTACGAGCCGCCTCTCATGACCCGCGTTACCCCGGACGGGGGACCTACGGGATTCACTCGCGTGGCAGTCTGGTGCCATTGTGCGTCGAAGTAGTCGGCGCACCATTCCCAAACGTTGCCGACGACCGTGTATAGGCCGTAACCGTTCGGTTCGAAGCTATCGACCGGCGCCTGAGCGGCAAAGCCGTCCTCGGCGAGATCGACATCGGGAAAGGTGCCTTGCCAGATGTTGCAGGCGTGGCGCCCACCGGGCATCAGTTCGTCGCCCCAAGGAAACGTCTTCTGCTCCAGACCACCTCGGGCAGCGAACTCCCACTCGGCTTCCGTGGGCAAACGCGTGCCGGCCCATTCGCAGTAAGCCTGCGCGTCGTTCCAGGAAACCTGCACAACGGGGTGATGCGCCCGTTCTTGCGCTCGGGTGTCCGGACCCTCCGGGTGCGCCCAGTCGGCGCGCTCGACGCGAACCCACCAGGGCGTGGCGGCCAACGCGGGTCCCCGATGCTCCTCCACCACGTGGTTGCGGAAAACGAACGACCAGCCCCAGCGCTGCGCTTCGGTGACATATCCAGTGTGCGAGACGAATTCCGCGAATTGAACGTTCGTGACCGGAAATTTCGAAATATAAAACGGGTCTAGCAGCACCTGGCGAACCGGGCCTTCTCCGTCGCTCGCGAAAGCTTCCGGCGACTCGCTGCCCATGAGAAACCGGCCGCCGTCCAGCAGGACCATGTCCGCCGTGGATCCGGCAGTAACTCGCCGGCGCTCCGCGGAGGTTTTCCGCGATTCGTTCAGTTGCAGCAGACGTGCTCGGGACGGAACACAGCAAGGTGGCGGAGGCAGAGACATCAGCCCGCGCCCCCTTGCGCGGCGAGATGTTGCGTTTCGCCCTCCGATGTACACCGGATCTGAGCCTGCGCTCGCAGCCGCTCTGCAACTTTACGTACGGCGTCTTGTTCGCGCAGGGAGGTCAGGAAGAGTTTTATGGTGCCCCGCACCTCGTTCAGCTCCGCGATGCCGCCGCCCGTTTGCATGGAACGGACTTCGGCGATATGAAATCCGAACGGCGTGCGAAAGATGGGACTGCGCTCCCCCGGCTTCATTTGAAACACGACGTTCTCGAACTCCTCCACCATGACGCCGCGCTCGAACGAACCTAAATCGCCGCCATTGCCTGGGCAATCGGAATAAAGATCGGCTACTTGACCGAAGGGTTCACCCCGTTTGAGAGCGGCCAGCGCCGCCTCGATGCCCGCGCGTGCGTCCGCTTCCGAGTGAAGCGCGTCAACGTGCTTCACAATGTGAGCGGCGTTTACGATCTCCGGCCGTTGGAAAGCATCGCGACGAGCCTGGTAAAGGCGCACGATTTCGTCTTCGGTGGGTTCGGGCAACGGACCCATCAAATCGCGCATGGTGCGCTGGAGGCGCAGTTGCCCCTCGATTTGCCCTGCAAGAGGCCCTTCGTCGAACAATACCCGGCAGCCCTGCGCGGCCGTGAGGTGTTTGACGTGGGTGGCGATTACTGCCGCATCGATCGGACGCGGATCCAGATCCGCTGCCTGGCGCAAGAGGACACGATCGATTACGCTCGCCTCCGCAAGGTGCCGTAAGTGCATTCCTTTTTCGAGCGCCTCGGGGATGACCCGCCATTCGGGACTCTGGGCTAAACGCCGCTCTTCGTCCCGAATGAATTCCTGGGGAATTACCTCCCCGTTAACGAGAATAGGCATAAACACGCCGCCTGCATCATGCTTCAGTACAGGAACTGGAATCGTTGACCGAAGCTACGTAATTCACGTACGCGAGCTGCGCCGCGGCTTGTGCTTGGCTCAAAGGATTGCCATCATTGCCGGTCCCGATTAGCGGCCGGTTCAGTTCGCTCGCGATCAAACCCGTCGAAGGCGGCCCCAGACTGCCCATGGCCTGGGTATACTGCGCGATGGTGTTCTGGGTGGTTGCATTGCTGTTGAAATAGTCGTTGCCGGTTTCCATCGTGTTGCCGGTGGTGGCCGGATTATAGTCATAGAACTCCGGGTCTGGCGGGACCGAGTTCGGGTACGTGGTGCAAGGCGCCCACTGGGAATAAAACGCCAGCTTGGCGCCGATCTGTCCCGCATTCACATTCAGTTTCGTGCGCATGCATATAATATGACCCTTTCTGGTGTTACCCGGGTCGTCGTCGAACGTATGGAAAACATAAGGGATCCCGATGGGAGCAGGCGCTACCCGTGTCTCGGCGCTGTTGTTATATAAGAAACTCCAGATCGACTGGCGGTTGGACAAATCCGGATAGGCCAGCCGCCATTGTCCGCTTCCGCCCGTGACCAAGTCGCACATGAACCCAAAGAAGTCCACGCCGGAACACATTTGGTTCATCGGAATCAAGCCGCTTTGTCCGGGAAACTGGACATAGAATGGTACGCGGATCGCTTCGTCGTAGACCGCATAGCCTTTGTTGCGAAGGCCATGAGATCCGGCATACTCGCCGTGATCGGACAGAAACACAATGATGGTATTACTGGCAAACGCGGAACTGGCGAGTGCTTTTAGCACCAGCCCGACTTGTTGATCCACGAAATTCTGCAGCCAGAAATATTGGTTCAGGTAGAGCGCCCAATTCGATACCGTTCCCATCTCGTAGTTCAGATAGCTCGCCCACCAGGCCTGTTCCCCTGGCTTGTTGGGAACCTGTTGCAGATTCTCGTTGTTCCAAGGAGAAGGCGGGCCGCTATAAAACGAAGGAGGGCTTCCGGTGGGAGCAGCCGCGTATACGGTTTGTGCGGGAACGTTAGTAGGGGGAAATGGGCTGCTCTGAAGCCACGCTGGCGCGTAGCAAATATCGTGCGGGTTAACCAGGCTCACCGTAGCGCACCAAGGAGCGGAAGGCTGACCGCTGGTTGGCGCGATGCTCTGAAGCCAACTAACAAAATCGCCGGTAATCATCGCATCGCTAGCCCACGTGTAGCCGTCATAAGAGCCGCCCCCTGTCCCCTCGTTTGCCGTTCCGTCAGGGCTGGGATTATAAGGAGGTGATCCTCCCGGATAGGTCTTGGTCTGGAACCCATAGGGCGAAAGAGGAGAGGCGTCCAGTAGCTCGGAGAGATGCCACTTACCGAACCACCACAGGTTGCCCTGGTAGGCTGGGTTCAGCGCCGCCACGGCTTGACCCCATGTCGGGAATGCTGGATTCAGCGCTGGTGCAGCAGAACTCGCCAACTCGGTGTTGGCGTACATGGCGGTCTGCGGCGCGTAAAGACCTGTGAGCAGGCACGCGCGGGATGCCGTGCAAACCGTCGCCGACACGAAAAACTGGTCAAAGCTGTAAGAGTTGTTCTGAATCAGCCCCATGATGTTCGGCAGAACATTGTTAGGAAGAGAGGCTTGCTGAGCGGCGGTCATCCATTGTGGAGGACGCATCTGATCCACCATGATGACCAAAATGTTCGGGTTTTTTAGCACCGGTGGAGGGGTCCAACCCCCGGAACTGGATTGGGCCTGTGCCGGTTTTTCGTAAGCCCCGGCCGCACCCAAGAGCGCGCCTGCTGCGAGCCGTTCCAGAAATATTCGGCGACTTACCTCTTCATCGTTTTGCACTGCGTTCGCCTCCCATCATTCAGTTCGATATTTTCAATTCGTTACAGTGGCGCTGAAAGTCGCCGCCAGGCTTCCGGCGCTTACCGTCACGGTGAACGTCCCCGCTATACTGTTGGCCGTTAAGATAGGCGCAGTTGCTATCCCGCTTGCGTTCGTCACGATCGGCATGGGCGGAGACGCGCTGAAGGTGCCACCGGCGCCATTCGATGCCGGCACGACCTTAAATGTCACTGCGACGCCTTGGACTCCATTACCGGATGCATCCGTCACTCGCACTTGCAGTGCTGTGGCGAATGCCTGACCCGCCGGACTGCTCTGCGCGAACCCAGCGGTCTTCGTCATGACGGCTGGTACGTCGGCACTCTGGGTTATCGTCAGCGTCTGACCAAATGCCGTGATCTGCGCACTACGGCTGCTTACGGAAGTGTTGGCTAGGAATGAGAAGCCGATTGCTCCGCCGCTTGTGCCCGTAATCGCCAGCCAGGATTGGGTGCTCGTAGCGGTCACAACCGTGCCTGCCGGGAGCACCTGGAAGGAGATCGAATCCGTCCCCGCCGAAGCTCCCTCAGTCCGGCTGGTGGCGTTCAAGGAAAGGTACGCGGACGTGTATTTCTTAATAGCGTTGTTACCCAAATCCGCGAAATAAACATTGTCTTGTCCGTCCACGGCGACTCCAGAGGGATAATTCAATCCAGTCGAAACTAAGACCTTTACCTGGCCGGTTGCCGGGCTCCATTCCTTGATCGCATTGTTGCCGGAATCGGCGAAGTAGACATTGCCCTGCCCATCCACCGCAACCCCAAAGGGGGCGTTGAGGCCCGACACCAGCGTCGAGACCACATTGGTTGCCGCGCTCCACTCTTTGATCGCATTGTTCTTCTCGTCGGCAAAGTACACGTTGCCTTCGGCATCCACGGCCACTCCAACCGGAACGTTCAGCCCCGAGGTCACCAGCTTAGTCACCTGCTGGCTGGCCACATTCCATTCGTCGATGGCGCTGTGGCCCGCATCTGAAAAATAGACGTTGCCGTTTGAATCGAGCGCCACTCCGGCCGGACTACTGAGGCCAGAGGAAACCAATGACGTCACCGCGCCGGTCGCAACGCTCCACTTCTTGATAGCGTTGTTCTTTTCGTCGGCAAAGTAGGCGTTACCCTGCGAATCCACTGCCACTCCGCTGGGATAATTCAGGCCGGACGGAACCAAGGCGCTCACCAGTTGCGTGCTTACGTTCCACTCCTTAATCTCGTTGTTGCCAGTGTCAGCGAGATACACATTCCCCGACAAATCCACCGCCACTCCCTGTGGATGGTTCAACCCGGACGACACCAGCGAGTTCACCGAACTTGCTGGAACGTAGCTGGTGCCGGCCTGCGTTACGGTGAACGTCAAGCCCGAGATGGTGAGGGTTCCGGTCTGAGCCGCGGCGTTCGGGTTCGCACTGTAGCTGAACTGGATTAGAGCATTCCCAGTGCCACTGGTGCTGCCCGCGGCGATCTGCAACCACGAGGCGTTGCTGCTGGCGGTCCAGGCCCCGGTAGACGATAGCAGCACGCTCCCGCTGCCTGCTGTATTTCCCACGGTCACTGAAGAGGCGCCCAAATAGTTATAGGCCTGATCGGTCAGCGTGAATGTCACACTCAACGTGCTCACGCCCGCGGTCACGGTGAACGTACCTCCGATGCCGTTAGCCGTTAGCGTGGGCGCGGTCGCGCTTCCGCTTGAGTTTGTCAGAATCGGCATCGGCGGAGTGACGCTGAATGTTCCGCTCACCCCGCCGGCGCCGGGCATGGCAGTAAATGTTACAGCGACTCCCGGGAGAGCGATGCCGCTAGAATCCGTTACGGTTATCTGCAGAGGTGTGGAGAAAGCCTGGCTCCCGAGTGTGCTCTGGCCGTCGCCAGCGGCTTTGGTGATAACGGCTGGCGCGTCGGCGCCCTGGGTAACAGTCAATGTCTGACCGAAGACGGTAACCTGCGCGGTGCGGCTGCTGAGGGAGGTGTTGGCAGTAAAAGAGAAGTTGAGTGCCCCAGCACTGGCGCTCTTGATCGTGAGCCAGGATTGATTGCTGGTGGCCGTGACAACCATGCTTGCCGGCAGCACTTGGAAAGAGACCGAGTCCATCCCGGCCGCAGCCGCCTCAGTTCGGCTGGCGGTGCCCAAGGAAAAGTAAACGGCGGTGAACTTCTTGATGGCGCTGTCAGCCGAATCGGCGACATAGACGTTGTCTTGCCCGTCCACCGCCACGCCGGTTGGAGATTTGAGTCCCGTGGAAACCAACACCGTTACCTGGCCACTAGCCGGACTCCATTCCTTGATCGCGTTGTTGCCAGTATCGGCGAAGTAGACATTACCACTGCCATCCACTGCTACGCCGTCAGGAGCATTTAGCCCAGAAGACACCAGCGCTGTGACGAGCTTGGTTGCCGCGTTCCACTCTTTGATTGCGTTGTTCTTTTCATCGGCGAAGTACACGTTGGCCGCCGCATCCACCGCCACACCCAGCGGAACGTTCAAGCCCGAAGAGACCAGCGTGCTTACCTGCTGCGTGCCGGCGCTCCACTTCTTGATGGCGCTGTGGCCGGCATCGGAAAAATATACGTTGCCCTGGTTATCTAACGCCACTCCGTAGGGGCTGCTGAGTCCCGTAGAAACCAACGAAGTCACCGTTTGCGTGGTCGCGCTCCACTCTTTGACGGCATTGTTTTTCTCGTCGGCAAAGTACACGTTGCCTTGCGAATCCACTGCCACTTCGCTGGGATAATTCAGCCCGGACGAAACCAATATACTTACCTGCTGGGTGCTGACGCTCCACTTCTTTACGGCGTTGTCGAGCGTATCGGCGATATACACGTTGCCCGAGCCATCTACCGCCACGCCCTGTGGGCCCTCCAAACCCGATGAGACTAACGCTGTCACCACGCTGATCGGAGTGAAGCTGATGCCGGTTTGCGTTACCGTGAACGTCAAGCCGGAGATGGTCAGTGTTCCGGTTTGGGCAGTGGCGTTCGGGTTCGCACTGTAGCTGAACTGGATCAGAGCATTCCCTGAGCCGCTAGTGCTGCCCGCGGCGATCTGCAACCAAGCGGCATTGCTGCTCGCGGTCCAGGGCCCGCTGGACACTAAGAGCACGCTTCCACCGCCAGCGGCGTTCCCGACTGTGACCGAGGAAGAGGCCAAAGTGGAGATTACATTCGTCAGAGCGAACGTCACACTCAACGCATTCACGCTGGCGGTTACCGAGAACGTCCCGCCGATGCCGTTGGCTGTCAACTGGGGTGCGGTCGCGATTCCACTTGCGTTGGTCAGAATCGGCATCGGTGGAGAAGATGCGAATATTCCACTTGCCCCGCTGGCGCCCGGTGCGGCAGTAAAAGTCACGGCGACTCCTGCGAGGGGGTTACCGGTCGCGTCCGTTACGGTCACCTGAAGCGGGCTGGCGAAAGCTTGGCCTCCTGGCGTGTTTTGTCCGTCACCCGCGGTTTTGGTCAGGTTTGCAGGAACATCTGCGTTTTGCGTGACTGTCACCGTTTGCCCCAACACTGTGACCTGTGCTACCCGGCTGCTGATCGAAGTGTTCGCGACGAATGAGAAGCTGATGGTTCCCGCGCTGTTGCCCGTGATCGTCAGCCACTGTTGGTTGCTGGCGGCCGTCACCGGAGTTCCGGCAGGAAGGACTTGGTAAGTGAAGGAATCCGTGCCTGCGACAGCACCTTCAACCACGGTGCTGCTGCTCAACTGAAGATAAGCCTGGGTGAGTTTTTTGATCGCATTATTATTCGCGTCGGCGATGTAAACATTTTCCTGTCCATCCACGGCCACTCCCATGGGGCTGTTCAGGTTGCTTAATGCCAGCGCTGTCACCTGTTGGCCTGTAGGATTCCATTGCTTGATCGCATTATTGCCCGTGTCCGCAAGGTAAACATTGCCTTGCCCATCTACAGCCACACCGGTGGGATTGTTCAAGCCCGATGACACCAGCACCGCGACCATCCCGCTCGCCGCAACCCACTCCTTGATGCTTTGATTCCCGCTGTCGGCAAAGTAGACGTTGCCCTCAACGTCCACTGCCACACCCGTTGGATTGCTTAGTCCCGAGGCGGCCAGCGTTGTCACCTGCTGGGTGGCCGCACTCCATTCGTCGATGGCGTTGTTGCTCGTATCCGAGAAATAGACGTTGCCCTGCGTGTCCACCGCCACTCCAGATGGGTTGCTCAAGCCTGAAAGTAACGTGCTCAATTGCTGAGAGGAGGCGCTGAACTCCTCAATGGCGTGGTTGCCGCTGTCCGCGATATATACGTTCCCATTCCCATCCACAGCCACCGCGCTAGGGTTGTTCTCGACGGCCGAAAGCACCAGCGTCTGTTGCGTACCGACGCTCCACTCTTTCACGGCGTTGTTGGCACTGTCGGCGATGTACACGTTGCCCGAGCCATCTACCGCCACCCCTTGCGGACCGCTCAATCCGGATGACACCAGTGGGTTCACCAGAGTTATCGGGACGAAGCCCGCGCCCGCCTGGGTCACGGTAAATGTCAAACCGGCGATGGTCAGCGAACCGGTCTGGGAAGTGGCGCTCGAATTGGCGCTGTAGCTGAACTGGATCAGCGCATTCCCGATTCCGTTCGCGCTGCCCGACGCGATCTGCAGCCACGAGGCGTTGCTGCCGGCCGTCCACGCGCCGTTCGATGACAGCAGCACGCTTCCACTGCCGGCGCCGCTCCCTACTAGAATCGTTGACTCGCCCAGCGCAGATATGACCGTAGAGATGACGTTCGTCAGATTGAATGTTACGCTCAACGCGTTCACGCTGGCGGTGACGGTGAACGTACCCGCGACGCCATTGGCCGTCAACGTAGGTGCGGTTGCGATTCCACTCGCGTTGGTCAAAATCGGCATGGACGGAGAGGAAGCAAAGGTGCCGCTCGCCCCGCTAGCACCCTGGGTGACGGCGAAGGTCACGCCGACTCCCGAAAGAGTGACGCCGCTACCGTCCGTGACCGTCACTTCTAGCGGCCTTCCAAACGCCTGGCCAGCCGTTGCGCTCTGGCCGTCCCCCGCGGACTTGTTCAGGTTCGCAGGAACATCCCCGCTCTGTGTCAGCGTCACCGTCTGGCCTAGCACCGTGATGTGCGCGATGCGGCTGGATAACGAGGTGTTCGCGAGGAACGCAAAGCCGATCGCGCCATTGGAGGCACTTGTAATCGTCAACCAGTATTGGTCGCTGGTTGCAGTAATCGGTGCGCTGCCACCTAACACCTGCAGTGGAACCGAATCCGTCCCCGCCTGAGGACCTTCATTTACGTTCGTGGGAACTTCAACGTAGCCCGAGGTGAGTTTCAGTATGGTGCTGGTAGAGGTATTCGCAAGATAGAAGTTGCCTTGTCCGTCCGTTGCGACTCCAAAGGAGCCATTAACTCCAGAGGAGACCAGCGAGTTCACCGTTTGTGTTGCCGCATTCCATTCCTTGAGCGCGTTGTTATTTCCATCAATCAAATACACGTTGGCCTGGCCATCCAGCGCCACGGCGTTTGGAAAACTCAGACCTTGCGAAACTAAATTCGTAACTTGCTGGGTTGTCGGGTTCCACACCTTGATCGCGTTGTCCCGGAAATCTGCGATATACACGTTGCCCAGGGCGTCCACAGTCAGGCCCGTGGGATGGCTCAGCCCGGATCCAACCAGCGTGGTCACTTGCTGGTTTAGCGGACTCCATTCTTTGATCGCATTGTTGCCAAAGTCTGCGATATAGACATTACCCTGTCCATCGACCGCAACCGCGATGGGAAAATTCAAACCGGATGAGACCAACGTCGTCAACTGTTGGGTCGCCGGACTCCACTCGTCAACCGCGTTGTTGTAAGCGTCGGCGATATAGACGTTACCCTGGCTGTCTACGGTCACTCCGTGGGGCGCGTTCAGCCCCGTGGACACCAGAGTGGTTATTTGCTGAGTTGCGGCTACCCACTCCCGAACAGCGTTGTTGCCAGTGTCGGCGATATAGAGATTGCCGCTGCCGTCGAGCGCCACGCCGTACGGCAGATTCAACCCCTGCGATAACACCGGGGTGATGGTAGTCGTAGGTACGAAGCTGATGCCGGCCTGCTTCACAGTGAGGGTCTGTCCTGCGATCGTTAGCGTGCCGGTCTGTGCTCCTCCATTGGGATTGGCATCGTAGCTGAATGGGACTAACGCACTGCCGGCACCACTTGAGCCTGAAGCGCCCAAGTGCAGCCACGAAGAATTGCTACTGGCGGTCCAGGCAGCGCTCTGAGACGGGGCGATGAGCTGAACAGTGGACTCACCTGCCGCTGCGCTTACCAGAACTGTTGCCGTGCTTAGGTTGAAGCTCACGTTTTGAGCTGGCATCAAACACGGAAACAGTAAGAGCCAAGCACGGTTCATTCTTGGAGAGCCCAATAACTGTAAGCGCCGATATAAACCAGGGAATAACTTCCCTTTGGGATGTGGTTTTAGAGATTGTACACTGGACGCTTCAAATTGGAATCACTTGTTTGCGTATTTTTGGATTCCACGACATAATCTTCGCTTGTTGTTCCGAATTTCTCTGAACGAACGTAAGCCAAGGCACTCTATTCGATGCTCAACCGTGACTCAGAAGTTACGTGTTGGAAGCCAGCTCACACAGATCGGATCGATCGAACAATCCTGCGTGGTGCACGCGACACAAGGCAACGCGCATTAGGGGCCGATTGGAAGGGCTGTGAGGGTGGGTGCGAGGATCTAGCAGCGCATGCATTCCGACTCATGTAGCGCACATTGCAATCGCAGCGCAGATTGCAATCGATGATGTACGTACGCATTTGTGTCGGATTTCTGGATACACAGAAGGCGCATGACAGCATCCACATCACCGGGTTGCTGCGGCCCGAAGTACTACGGGCCTCCTCAATACGTCGTTCGGCTCATCGTTAGCGAATATTCGCGATGCCCATTACTGCACCAACCAGACCGCGACAATGCTGGATCACCACCACCAGGTTCTCGCGCTGGGCGAGCATTGCGCTATTCCCAGCAGCAGTTCTCGGCGAGATAATTTCAAACTACTACCTGTGTGCCGATGCCGCGGCATGTTGGGCACTCTTCCGGTTCGATCACGCTGAGCGATCCCGCGTCGTGTCCTGCGCCTCCGAGTCCCTCACTTTCCTTCCGACTACGAACGGCGTCTGCTGCGTTCTGGGATCGTCGCGCAAAAGCACCTCCAACCAGGCCAGCCCTTCGAGTATTGCCATTATTAATGGCATATGGTAGCGTAAATGGTATGGAACTCAGGATCGACAAAGCGGGGCGTATTGTCGTCCCCAAACCTCTCCGGGAGCGGCTCGGCTTCAAACCGGACACGGAGCTAGAGGCTATCGAGCAGCCGGAGGGCGTTCTTCTTAAGCGGGTCCAACAACGGCCTTCGATGGTCAAGATCGATGGTCTGTGGGTCCATCAAGGCAGGGCGGAACCGGGGGCAAACTGGGAGCGCATCCTTGAGGACATACGCGAGGAACGGATTGCGTCCGTTTTGAAGGTGTAACTAAGTGGATATTTTCTTCGATACGACAGTTCTCGTTGCCGCCTCCGAGCAGAGCCATCCTCACTACACGCAAGCCTGGCCCGCGCTACTGCGCGTCGCTTCGGGGCTGGACAAGGGAATCATGGGCCTGCACTCAATCGCGGAGCTGTTTGCCGCACTCACGCGCCTACCGGTCCAGCCGCGTATCCATCCGGTTGAAGCGGCGCGCATCATCACCGAGAACATCCTGCCACATTTTGAGGTCGCATCTATTGGCAAAGAGGACTATCTGGAAGTAGTGAACACGATGGCGAGCGGCGGATGGAGCGGCGCGAAAATTTACGACGCTCTGCTGCTGCGCTGCGCGGCAAGGTCCGCGGTGGAGCGTATTTACACCTTCAATCTCGGGGACTTCAGGCAGTTGGCGCCGGCTGGCCTGCAGGAGAAAATTTGCGCGCCATGAGTCCGAGAAGGACCCTTCGCCGGTAAATCCCGTCATGTGTCCTCGGCGTCGCTGTCTTCTCCGACCCGGATCGGTCCGCCGTCGGGGAAAATCACATGGTCCCGTTCCATCCAATAGGAATTTCCTGATCAAAATCGCTTGGCCCCCTGATTTCTGGGTACACAGAACGCGCAAGACAGCATCCGGCTCAATATCTCCGTTCGGCTCATCGTTAGCGAATATCCGCGATGCCCATCACTGCACCAACCAGACCGCGACAATGCTGGATCACCGCCACCAGGTGCTCGCGCTGGGCGAGCATTGCGCTATTCCCAGCAGCGATCCGAAGTGCTTCGGCGAGGTAATTGTGAATTACGATCTGCTTTACCGCTGCCTTGGCACACCGGGCAGTCCTCTGGTTCGATCGGACTAAGAGATCCGCAGTCGTAACCGGAGCCGGCGCACTCCTCGCATTGTTCTTCGACCTCGACCAAGCACGGCTTGCAGGCAAGCACTGTGGATTCTCCGCTTAAGCGCTGCGTGCTCTCAATGTCGTTTCGTCTTTCGCGCTACATGGTTTGTCTCCACATCGTCTTCGGCATCACAGCGAATGCTCGACCTCATGAATGACCCTGTGGCAGTCCCAGCAAACCGGTTCCAGATTGTCGACCTTATGCGTGCCACCGTGCGAACGATATTTGCGGTGATGAATCTGCAACGGCCGGCGCGACCGACAGCGTGCACAGAGCCAATCGTGTCGCTGTAAGGCGATTCGACTGTGCAGCGCGTATACCCTTTGGACGAGCGCCTTCAGCGCCGTCCACTCCACGCGCCCTGAAGCTTGCACGACCAGTTCAGTCCCGTCAAATGCTCCGAGTGTTACTTGGCCCCGCTCAAATGGCAACGCCCGGATCTCATAGCCGGTCAGGCGCTCCGCTCTCTTCACTGTCACGTCGCATCTCCTCTCTACGTGATCACCAGACGCCAGTCGCCGAATTTCAAGTCGGCACCAGGAATCTCGGTTCCAGTCTTCAGCTCGGCGCCGATCGCCTTCTTGTCCGGCTTAAACTCGAACTTGTCGACGCATGCTTCCCAGGTCTTGCGCTCCTCGAGCCCGAGAGTCTGCAGTAGCGCCTCCCAGATGTAAGCCGGCATCGCCAGAATGACCTGCTTGAATGCTAAAGGGATCGCTACGGCATCGGTGATCAGGACTGAGTCGGGGTTCTTCTGGATCCGCAAGCTCGAGAAATTGCCCTCCAGTCGCTGAACGCCACGCCGGTCTGGCTTAGCATAACGTTCCACCACGCGAACTAGGTAAGACTCCAATTCCTCCTGGAGTTGCCCTATGGAAGCCTTCCGTTTCTGAATCCGGTCGATCTCGGCATCCGCAAACCTTCGCTGCATTTCGCAGTGACGCAGGAATGCGACTACGGAATCGCGTTTTTCCGCGGTTTTCCGCAGCGCCTGCCCGATGTCCTCCAGAATCGATTCCCGAGCGGAAGGGTCTTCGGCCAAATCGATGGAATTCACTAAGGCCTGAAGGTTGTCCTCAAGTTCATAGAGAGTGCAGCTAGTTGGCCGCGGGACAAGTTGTGTCACCATGCTTAGCTCACCTCCACAGAAATCGCCGGTGCTTCGCTATTGGCGCCGATGGTTCCAAACGGCACCTGGCTCTCGTTTTCGCGAGCATTTCGGCGAAGCTCTTCCATCAGTCCGAACACCTCTTTCGCGCATAATCGCGCCGGCTGGCTCGCCTTGAATCGCTTGGGGTGGTCGACACCATGCTGCCGTAGGATGCGGTAATACTTCGTGAGCTTTCGGCAAGCTTGCGTGAGTTAAGCGGCAATCGAATTAAGTACTTCCGGTCTGGCCTTATTCCGGAGCGGGAGGTGTCACCTGCTTGTTGCTCCGCACTTGAGGGGCGGTGGACTTTCCGAAAGTGGAAAACGGCGCGTTGCAAATTCCTCGAGACTGTGAGACGATTCTTATCGGAACCCGATAAGAGACGCCATGGGGCAAAAGCGTACTGATCTTCTGCGTGGAACTCTCGACCTGCTGGTGCTGAAAGCATTGTCCGTAGAGCCCTTGCACGGAGTCGGAATCTCACGACGTATCGCGCAAATCACCAAGGGAGCTTTTCAGGTCAGTTTCGGTTCGCTTTTTCCAGCACTACACCGCATGGAAGAAAGGGGCTGGGTAGAAGCCGAGTGGCGCTCGTCTGACAACAACCGCCGCGCAAAATATTACCGGTTGACTTCTGCTGGGCGTGCTCAGCTTAAGGCTGAAGAGCGGCAATGGAACGAAGTGGTGAAGATCATGACGGCGGCCGTTCTGTCCTCGTGAACCCTTGATAGGAGGCGGCATGTCCAAGCGAATTCTGAGTTTATTTCGGAATCTCTTTCGCAAGCGCGCGATTGAACAGGCGCTGGATGATGAACTCCTGTCATCGCTGGAGGCCCTGACGCAGGAAAAGATGAAGCAAGGGCTTTCGCAATCGGTCGCCCGACGAGAAGCGCTCATGGAAATTGGGGGTATCGAGCAGGTAAAGGAGGAGGTTCGTGCTGTAGGCGCTGGGCGCTCCGTGGAGCGCCTCGCCAGAGATTGCCGCTACGGTCTGCGTCAGTTGCGCCGCAATCCCGGCTTCGCGGCCGTTGCCGTTTTCACACTCGCGCTCGGCATCGGCGCGAACACCGCCATTTTCTCGGTTGTGAACGGCGTGCTGATCAGCCCGCTGCCGTTCCGAAACGCGGACCGGATTGTCTCCGTGTTTGAGGACATGCCCGACTTTGCGCAGGGGTCCATTTCCTATCCCGTCTTTCTGGATTGGCAGCGCGACAATCGTTCCTTCGAGTCGATGGCCGCTTATCGCTGGGCGAATGGCACCATCACCGGCGCCGGTCAACCGGAAAACGTCCGGGCACGGTGCGTTTCCCCAGCCTTCTTCCCGATCCTGGGCGTGAATCCGATTCTCGGACGGAACTTCAATGCCGGCGACGACCGCCGCGGCGCAGATCCCACCGTCCTGATCTCCGAGGGCTTGTGGCAGAGAAAATTTGGCCGCGATGCCGATGTAATCGGAAAACGCCTGGTGGTCGGCGGCACGGGGCGCACGATCGTAGGCGTCATTCCGGCCTCATTCCAGTTGAAAATCTGGAATTTTCGCACCAGCGACCTCTATGTACCCATCGGTGAAGAGCATGATGCGCGATTCTTTAAGCGCGATGCGCACTGGGGAACAGACGCGATCGCGCGGCTGAAACCCGGCGTCACCGTGGACCAGGCGCGGAAAGACATGGCGCGAGTGAATGCAGCCTTGGCCGCGGCTTATCCCGACGACAACAAGGGTCTGAAATCGACCATCTTGACGTTGAAACAGGGAATCGTCGGCGAAATGCGTCCGGTGCTGCTGGTGCTGTCAGGAGCGATCGGCTTCGTGCTCATGATCGCCTGCGTGAACGTGGCCAATTTAACTCTGGCCCGCTCCGCATCGCGCCAACGCGAGTTCGCGCTTCGCGTCGCGCTAGGCGCCGGGCAGGCCCGGATCACGATTCAGCTCCTTACGGAGAGCGTGGTGCTAGCGGTGTTGGGCGGCGGCCTCGGCCTGGCAATCGCCCAGTGGGGAACCGCCGCCGCGGTTGCCGCGGTGCCGCGCACGCTGCCGCGCGCCGAAGAAATCGGCTTGGATGGACGCGTTCTGCTGTTCACTTTCGCAGTTTCGATTCTCGCCGGGATTCTTTTCGGGCTGGCGCCCGCCCTGAAGAGCGCCTCTGGGAAGATCGGCGAGTCGCTGAAGGCCGGTGGTCGTTCCATTTCCGTGTATCGCTCGCGCACGCAGGCCGCATTTGTGATCGGTGAAATGGCCATGGCCTTCGTGCTGCTCATCGGCGCGGGCCTTATGGTGCGCACTTTGCTCCAGCTCTGGCGAGTCGATCCTGGATTTGATCCGCATCACGTCATCACCTTCGAAATCCATCCGGCGTCGTCGCTGGCAGACCAGTCTCCGGATGCCATCCGCGCCCTGATCCGGCAGTGGCGCTCTTCGCTGCACGGCGTGCCAGGCGCGGAGTATGTCTCCCTGGAAGAGGGCGCGCAGCCCATGGAGAGCGATAATGAGACTCGCTTTTTGGCGGAGGGGCAGACGCCGCCGGCGCGCCCGGTAGACCTGCCGCTCGCGATTGAGTACGTTGTCGAGCCCGAGTATCCCAAGGTCATGCGTATTCCGCTTCTGCGCGGCCGCTTCATCACGGATGCGGACGACGAGCGCTCCACGCGGGTCGCGGTGGTGGACAGCAGCTTCGCGCAGAAGTACTTCCCCGGCCAGGATCCCATTGGCAAGCACGTCCACATCGACGACGAGACCGAGGCGTCCCATCGCGGTTTCCTGTCGTTACTGGTTGTGGGGGTGGTCGGCCATGTCAATCAGTTCGGACTCGCGGGCGATAGCAAGAGCGCCTTGCACGCTCAAATATACATGTCCTTCATGCAGACCCCCGATGCGAGAATGAAGAATGTCGCCTCCGGGATCAGCGCTTTTGTGCGCTACCAGCCGTCGTTGAAGGCGGAATCGTTCTTTCAGACGATGCGCACTCAGTTTCTCAAAAGCCACCGGGACACGATCGTTTCGGACAACGAATCGGAGGAAGACGTTGTGGCGCAAACCATTGCCAGCCAGCGTTTTTCCGTGATCCTGCTGGGCATTTTCGCGGCCATGGCGCTCCTGTTGGCGAGTATCGGAATCTGCGGGGTACTGTCGTATCTGGTAGCGCAACGGACCCAGGAGATCGGCGTGCGGATGGCGCTCGGAGCGCGGCATGCCGACGTGTTGCGGCTGGTGCTTGTGGATGGCGCGCGCATGATGATGGTGGGGGTCGCAATCGGAGTATTGGCCGCGCTGGGCTTGACGCACTGGATGAGCAGCATGCTGTTTGGAGTGGCGCCCACCGATCCACTGACGTTTGTGGCCGTGGCTGCCGTACTATGTGGAATCGGTTTGTGCGCCTGCTATGTCCCGGCCCGTCGGGCGATGCGCGTGGATCCGATCCTGGCGCTGCGGCATGAGTGATCTGCACACGGCGGGGCGGTCTCCGATTTTGCTGACGCCGGCGCGAACCATTTTCCTTCATGCGCGCCTGGCCAAAAACGTTTTGGTGATCTGATCTCGTCAGATGCCCGTTTCGTGGGCCATTTTCGAGTCTTTATTCTCTTGGCCGCAGTCGATCGTTTTCGGCCAGGAAGGACTCATCATATTACGCGGCGGCGGGCGTCGAAAGTCGCGCCAGCGTCTGGCGGTAATTCCAGGGCATCCACTCCGGCGGGTTCTGCTTGAGTTCCTCGGCGTGTCGCAGCAACTCGGTGAGATAGTCGAACGAGTTGACTCCATTGTCTTCGTCCGGCAGCAGCACCTCTCGCGAGAGCAACCCATGTTTCAAAGCGTTCTTGGCCGAGACGGCTTTGCCGCCCGGTGTCTTCCGACCCCTGGAAAGTCTACCGTTGCGGCGGTTTGCTTCATCCTGTAGCGGGGTACCCATAGGTAAGGTTCAAAGGTAATGTTCATAATACTCATTGCCGAGTTCAAAAGCGAATTTTGCGAAACGAACCCAATTTCGGACGCTACGGGCGTCGCGTCGGTGCTAGCTCAAACTGTCGAGCCGCTCCGAGAGCTCCCGCTCATCCACATAGCGCTTTGAGATAATGACCATCCGGGCCTGGGCAAACGCAGCGGACAAAATCCCGAGCGACGCGGTGCTTCGTGCCATCGGTGAAGGCAGCTTGGCTGCCTGCGGCTCGAAAGCAGCACACAATTCGCAGACACCAGCGGCGGTAATGAAAAGTCAGCCTGCCGGGGGACAAGCGGACTTGTTCGCGCCGTCAGGGCTGTATCATCGCTTGGCCGGCGTAGGTGCACGTGGCCCCCGGTTGCCCGGAGATCACCATAGTCGCCGTCTGAGTAGCGGTGGCAAATTGCGCCGTGATTACGTCACTACTCGACTGGTTGGAAAGCTGTGTGCCGGCGCTGCCGTTGGCGAATCCGGTGGCGCCTTCATGCGTGAACCACAGCGACCCAGGCACCGATGGATAGAAGGCTATCCTGGATAAGCCGCCGTTGCAATCCACTTCTACTTGCCCCAACGTCCCGACAGTCATAAGCAAAACGCTACCGGCAGACGAGGTCGATTGATATCCGCGGACCATTAATACGGCTCCGCCAAAAGTGCTGGTGGACTGCGCATGCGCGGCGACCGCGAACACCAAACCACCCAGCACCGCCATCACCGCAAGCGTGGCAACGACGAAAGGCGAGAATCTTTTCTTTTCAGACACTGTACACCTCCAGAAGAATTTTTGTTGCGTCTCTTGTCCAGGTCTGGCGCGTGAAATCGATCCAAACCCGGCCTCTATCCAGTAACGCGAAGAAGCTGGGCGAAAAGGTCCACATTTCTTTGGCGCCGGCAAAAACCCTGCAAGCCACTGAGCGGTAACTATGTGAACTTGAGTGTGCCGCCACTTCGCAGGAGCGCGGCTGCTTCTGTAACCATCGAGTTCACGATGGTCGCAGCCGATGGGCGATCTCTCAGGAGACCCACGGCCTCACCGCAAACCACTGCGACCGTGTCCAGGTCGTTTTGTTCGCGTGCCTCGGCGTATTTTGCAGAGAGCGTACCGAAGGCGCGAAACGCCTCGTCCTCCCGATTGACCCATTCGTCGGTCAGCTTGTTCCCCAGCACGCGGAACGAGTATTCCTTCGGCCAAGGAACGCCGCGCAGGGCATCCAGTGTTTTGGTCCGAGTAGTGGTGTCGCCGGTTACCGCGATGGCCATATCGGTGTGCGATTTTGGGGTCAACGCTTCGGCTGCGGCCCAAAAACGCGTTCCTACCAAGACACCGTCTGCTCCCAGCATCAGGGCTGCCGCCAGTCCTCTGCCGTCCGCGATGCCTCCCGCAGCCAGCAACAAAGTTTCGGGCGAGCGCTGCTTCAGGTAGTCGGCTGCTTCCGGCACAAACGGAAGAGTCGCACGGGATGCGCCGTGTCCGCCGGCCTCGGCTCCCTGCACCACAATCACTTCAGCGCCAGCCTTTAAAGCCATGTCGATCTGCGACAGCAACTGCACCTGGAAGATCAGCGCTGCACCCGCGTCGCGGATCTGGGCTGCAAAAGGCGTCGGATCGCCAAAGGAGAGGAACACGCACGACGGCGAGTACCGCAAGGCTTTGGTCAGCATGTGTGGTGCGCGCGCCAACGCCCAAGTGATGAATCCCACACCAAACTTGCCTGATTTCGCGATGGCAAGTTCAGCATCGAGATCCGGTTCCCCGCCCACAATCCCCGCATATCCCCCGCCAACGATTCCCAATCCACCGGCATGCGACACGGCGGCCGCCAGCGCCCCGCCAGTAACCAATGCCATCGGCGCGCAGACGATGGGGTGCTGGATGCCAAAACGCTCTGTCAGGCGCGTCCTGATTGCGGTTTCCATTTTGCCTTCGAAGGACACTCTCTATTATCCGTGGCTTCCTAGCGCCTGGAGTGATCTCGTCTGGTGGGAACCATCGAGGCGCGGCGGTGTCCAATCATCTGGATGAGGCCGATCCCCAAACGAATCTGGATCTTACCCGCCGCGCAGATTGTCCTCGCGGCAGGATTGATTTCGCTTTCACAAGTGCTGGGGCGATCGTCTTGGCGGCATTGTGACATGCCCGGCCCAGATCCGGCATATGTCGTCCTCCTTGCCGTAAATGCACCTGTAAACGTCGCACGCATCTTCTGGGATCACTGGATGCCGTACCCCTGGAATTTTCCGGCGTTTATGGCCGGAGTGGGCCTCTTGTGGTATTGGGTAGCGTGTAGCGCTGAGACTTGGCGGAGACGGCGCGAGGCTCTGTTACCGCGTTGGCGTTATGGCCGGCTGTTGATCGACGCGCTTCTTATTGCGATGGGGCTGCTGTTTGGCCTGATGGGCGTCGTAGACACAAAGGATATTACCGAATGGGCACCGATGAGCTTTCGAGGCATAGTGGGGTGCTTCGGCGCTAATTGGTGGTCTGAGTTGCTGAGATCTATCGTCGCTGCCAGCATGCATTTCGGCTGGTGTGCGATTTTAGTTCTTATCTTTGTACGAGACTTTGTGCGGTGTTTCCGGTTCCACTAGTCCTTCTTCATCCAGGTCTCCGTCGTCCTCCACCACGCGGACGATGCGCAGCAGACTCAGGTGATTCAAACGTTCCTGTTCATCTTCCGAGGTCTCCCGCGGAATCAGGATGCCCACATGGAACTCGTTGGCTGAAACACAGGTGCAGTTCCGAACGATGCCAACCACGGACGTACCCTCAATGCGAATCTCGACTTCAGTCCTCGGGATCAGGCGAAAAGGCACCGACACGCGCAGACCGGATGCCGATACATCCAGTACCCGGATGACCGCAATACCTGCACTTTGGGCCCTGAGCAGCGTCGGGTAATTGGTCCCATGACGGCGCTCGGCTCTCCGTTCCCGTCGATTTTTCTTTTCCGTACTTAATCTGGAACCGACGGGCGACGCCATCGGCTCCGTCTTGCGGTGAACGCTTTCAAATACAGCCGTGAACGCGAAAGTGCAACCGCGGCCGGGCGCGTCGACAACGTCAATTTTGCCGCCCATCAACTCCACCAGCTTCTTGGAAATCGCCAGGCCCAGACCGTTACCCGGATTTCCTGAGTCAATCGGATGAAAATTGCTGAACGGTTGAAATAGGCGATTGCGGACCGTCTCGCTGACCCCAATGCCCGAGTCTCTTAACTCAAACCGGAGTACGGTTCTTTCTTCCGCGGCGATAGTCTCCTCCAGGCGAAGCAGGATTTCGCCTTTTTCAGTGAAACGAACCGCGTTGCTCACCAAGTTGACCAAGACCTGGCGGAGCCGTTCCGGATCGCCCTTCACTACTCTTGGCAAGTCTTTTCCAACGCTGCTCTTCAGCGCCACGTGCTTACGATTCGCGGCCGGCATGAAAGCTCTCGAGCACCTCTGCCACAATCGTTGCCGGCTCGAATTCCATCGATTGCAGTTCGAGTCTTCCCGAGTCTAACCGTGCATAGTCCACCACCTGGCCTGCCAGATTCTTGAGTGTCTCCGCCTGCTCAAAAGGTTCCCCCATTCTGGCGGCAATCGCATTCAAAGGCGTCCGCATCAAATGGCCGACATGCACCAGAAACTGATTCTTAGACTCGGATTCCGAACGTGCCGCCGCCAGGGCCGCGATTACCTCTTCATTGGTGGCTCGCAGTTCCTGCTGCAAGTTCCTCTGAATTGCGGCGTCCATGCGAAACCGGCGAACTACAAAAACAACTCCAAACGCGAGCAGGCATGCTCCGGCTACCAGGGCTTTAAGATACGTGCTCTGCTCTGCGATGCTGGCGCCGGTGGTGGATAGCTGGACGCGAACCAGCCGCTGTGCATTCAGCAGCTCAGACCGCGCTGCCCGTCCGTCCTCGCGGAATTCGGACGCCAGAGCATCTCGTTGTGCTTGATTCGCGTTCGAGGCGGGCCAATCGGATTCCGCCTTGGCCATCCGCGCGACAATGGAATCCACTCGCGATAATGTTTCGGAAACTTGGGGCGACGGCGCTGCGGCTGAAAGTAGCCGGTTCACCTCGCCGCGAGAGTCGGCGTATGGTTGGCGCCACGCGCTATCCCGCTTGGCACCAGGCTGCGGACTGTTCTCCAATTCTGCAATCGCGAAGGAAAGCCGCTCCAGCCCGTCCAACAGTTTCACGTACCCATCCGAGGCCCTTCTCTGTTGCTCGTTGGCGAAAACGATGAGAAGAACGGGAGTGATGGTCAGGAATTGAGCCAGCAGCAAGAGGCTAGGCAGCCAGAGCTTCTGGGGGCGCTGATCCCTTTTCGAAATCTTCGAGTTCGTCATCGGCCTCCCAATCCCCGCGTCCTGACTGCGGCCTCATCAACTTGCGCTGTGAGGTCCATCGGCAATTCCTGCTCTTTTCTTCAATGGGTTGAACCACTTGGCTACGTCACCATTGGGAAAGTACTAGTACAACTCCGACCATGCGCTGCAAAAAAAACTGGTCGCGATCGAGGCGACTTGCGTTACCATTCTTTTCTTTGACCCGGAGGTCCAAACGGAAATCCCCGTTTATGTTTCGTATCAAGTCGCAAGTTCTTGCATTTGCTTTTTGCCTGACGTTGCCAGTATTGCCCGCCAACGCGACCATCACGGCTACCCCTACGATTTCGCCTTCGCCTGCAAGTATGCAGCCGGTCTACACACCTGTGACCATCACGTTCGGAGCGAACGACACAGGCCCGGGACCGGTGAACTACAGTCTGGCCGTGGCACCACCCGGGGGCACATTTCAGATGGTTCATGATTTCAACTTGCAGCCGTCATGGATCTGGGCGCAGAACCTGGTGGAAGGTACCTATCAATTGCAGATAACAGCCAGGGACAACACCACCGGGGAACAAAACTCGGTCATTATTCCTTACGCCATCACTTCGCGTGTTACAGGGGGAGCCGCGGTGGTGACGGCCACCTCTCATCCGCTGGTTGCGCTGTTCAGCGCACCGGCGTGTCCGGCAGGATCTACGATGCAAGTCGAGTTTTTCCCGCAAGGGAAAATCAATCTTTCCTCCAGCACCGACAGCAGGCCGTGCGGATCGGGCAGCATGAACTTCCTGATCGGCGGCATGTATGGCAGCACCACTTATGACATGAACTATCTGGTCACCACCAACGGAGTGACCACCCAGGGTCCGCAGGCCCTGCAGTTCACCACGGGCATTCCGTCAAGTGCGCATCTCATAAAGGATTTCGTGAGCGTTCCTGCTTCCTCCGCGACCTCGTTGAAAGAAAAGATTGTACTCACCGCCTACAGTTACCCCTATGTCGCGCGAGCATCGGGTCTAGACGGAAAATTGTTGTGGTACTACGCTGGAGAGCGCCCACTGCAGACGGAAATTCATCGGTTGCTGCCAGGGGGCACCACGTTGAACATTACGGGCGGGGCGGATTCGACTACCGGCTCGGGTCTGTGGGGCGCTCAGATTAAGCAGCAGCTTTTGCAGGAGGTGGACCTGGTAGGGAACATCGTTCGCGAAACCAACGTGGATCGCATTAATGAACAACTTCCTTCCAGTGCGGCCATCGACTGTTTCGACCACGATTCGATCAAGCTGCCCAACGGGCACACCCTGGCCATTGCCACCAACCAGCAAATCTTCCCGGCGGGCACACAGGGCAACGCCGCACCCATTTCGATCATCGGCCGGGTGCTTCTGGATCTGGACCAGAATTTGCAGGTGGCGTGGTACTGGAATGCGTTCGATCACGACAGCGGCACCGGCCAGCTGCTGATCACCCGTCCGGCGACGTTGGGCGAAGCATGCGCGTACAACACGAAAGGCATTAGCCCAATCGGATGTCCTCCAGTGCTGCTGACGTCGCCCGCCAATGACTGGCTGCACGCCAACACCATTCAATATGAGCCGGATGGATCGCTCATGATATCTTTGCGGCACCAGGACTGGTTGATCGATATCGACTACGCCAACGGCACCGGCACTGGGAATATATTGTGGATCATGGGACAGGACGGCGATTTTACGATGCAGACCCCGGGCCAGTATCCATGGTTTTCCCATCAGCACGATGCGGAATTCACACTCGGGGGCATGACTTCCCTCACCCTGGTCGACAACGGCAACGTGCGCATTGCGCAGTACGGCGGCGACAGCCGGGGCATGGTGCTGAACGTGGATATTCCAAACCGTACGGTCGCTTGGAACTTCGTCCCGGATCTGGGGGTGTTTTCGCACGCCTTCGGAAGCGCGCAACTGCTCTCCAACGGCGATTACATGTTCCTTGCCGGAAAGGTTATCGCAAGCATCTCGCCGCTTAAGGAGCTTGAGTTCTCCAACGAGTATTCCACGAGCGGTACTTTGACCTACCAACAGGGAGCGGATTACAACGCCTATCGCGCGTTTCGCTTGGGGAATCTCTATTCGCCGCCCAACGGCGCCGGTGTTAACCTTCTCCCGTAGACTGTCCTAGTGGCCTGTCGCAGCCAGATCGTTACTACCGCTTCCTCCGGTCGCGGCTCCGTTAAGCACGTCGCATATGAGCCGTGACCGCAGGGAGCGGTTGGGCCATGCTGACGAATTCGCTGCGACAGGCTGCTAGTGGCTGTTCGCGGCCGCGAGTTGACGCTCGACGAACTTATTATTGGGAAGCTGGGTGTTCCAGTGCCGCCACAATTCCAGCTTGCGTGCCGCGTTGGCGGACGCCGAAGCGGTTTGATGGGCCGCCCGGTAAAGGTCGTCCAGGGCCGCGAACACGCGCGACTCTTGCACCGCATCCGGCAGGCTGGTTTGAGGTTTGGATCCAAAGGCCGCGCCCTTCAGCAAGAGCTCCTCATAGAGTGAGATGGCTCGTGGGAGGCTGCCGTTCTGCGCTTCGTAAGCCGCTTGCGCGCTCAGCGCCATGTCGACTCCCGAGCCTGGTTGGATGGTGTCGGAAGGATATACGTGCAATGCTCGCAAGCGATCGAAGGCGGCATCCAACCTGCGGTGAGCCTCGGCGCCCCGGCCGAGCGCGCGCAAAGCATACGTGGACTCCGCCAGGGCCTCCGATTCGTACAGACGCCCGATCGGACGGCCCTTGATTTCAGCCAACCGCGTCAGTGCATGGTCGCACAGCTCCAGAGCGCGCGCGGGGTCGGTGTGGCGAAGAATCCCGGCCATCATTACATTGGCGGAGAACACTCTTTCCCGGCTCCCGAATTGATTCGGGTCGCGCTGCGCAAGCTCCTCGGCTATGTTGCTGGCGCGCTCCAGGGACTGCAACGCCTCCTCCGTACGGCCAAGACTAATCCCGCCTTGTTCGGCGAGAATTGAACCTTCACGCGTGAGCGCGCTCACGAATGCCAAGGGCTTTCCGACACTCTTCTCTCCGGGAGCAGGCTCCAGTATTCGGGTCGCTTCCTGGACGGACTGTAACGCCTCGTCCAACCGGCCCTGCTCTTGATAAACAATAGCCAGATTCAGCTCCGCGGCCCCGGCGTAGGCAGGCCAGTTCGTCGTGCGCGACAAGTCGATGGTGCGACGCGACATGGCTATCGAATCGTCAAATTGTTCACCGAAAGCGTATATATTGGCGACATTCAATAGAACGAGAATCGCATTCTCAGCCTCGGAACGATCCAAATGCTGTTCCCTGTTTGCCACGTTGAGATACGCCTGCATCTTCTGGTCTGTTTCGCCGGCCAGACGCACCGCCTCTTTCTGGTCTCTTTGCGACGCGATCTGCATCAGCTCTTGCGAGACTTCCGCGGCGCGCAGCAATGCGATCCGATTGGAAGGTTGCGAGGCCACGGCCGAATCGATCAGAGCCTGCGCTTTTTTGTCATTCCCTTCCGCGAGTTGTGATTGACCGAGAGCGGTATCGGCCCGCTGCACCCGAGCCACACGCATATAAGCCGTGCCAACTTCCAAGGCGAGCGAGGGATCCATGTGAACATCGGAGGTGATTCGTCGCAGGTATTCGAGCGATGTCTCCATAATTAGTCGCCGTGTGTCGGTGCTTCCCGACAACTTGGCAACCCGGTCGTCGATATCAAACAATTTGCTGGCCAGTTGCCGCACGTCGGTGAAGCGGCGCTCCGCAATCGCGCGTTCGTGATTCGCAATGGACAATCCGGCGGTGAGACTTCCCAGAGTGAGAACGGCCGCGGTGGCTGGAAGCCAATATCGACGCAGGAATTTACGCGTTCGATACCAGACATCTCCCCTGCGCGCGCGAACCGGGCGCGACACAAGGTAGCTCTCCAGATCTTCAGAAAATTGTTCCACTGAGGCGTATCGTTCCTGGGGCTCTTCCCGCAACGCCCTTAAGAGAATCGCTTCGAGATCGCCCTTCAACTCCGGCGCGAGTTTAGAGGGCGGCAGGAACTTTCCAGGAGCCGTGGAGGCTCGCATCGACTCTGTCGCTTGACTGGTGGACCGATATGGGGAGGCGCCCGTTAACAGCTTGTAGAGCACGGCCCCCAGCGAGTAAATGTCGGTGGCCGTTGTCATGCGTCCGCCCGCGGCCTGCTCTGGACTCGCGTATTCCGGCGTGAGCATACGCACGCTGGTGACAGTAGCGTCGCCGCCCAGGTCAAGAATTTTGGCAATGCCAAAGTCCAGCAGTTTCGGTTCGCGTTCTTCGGTGACCAGGATATTAGACGGCTTAAGATCGCGATGCACCACCAGGTTGCGATGCAGATAGCTCACCGCCGCGCATACCTTTATGAACAGCGCAATCTTCTGCCTGATACCGATATCGGCGGCGTACACGTCGATGGTCTTTCCCTCGACGTACTCCATCACCAAATATGGCTGACCGTCGTCCCGATGACCGGCATCCAATAAGCGGGCGATGTTGGGATGAGACAGCGTCGCCAGAATCTGCCGCTCCGATAAGAACAATTCGCGGAACTGAGCGGGGTCTGCTCCCGGTTGCAGCAACTTCACGGCGACGCGCTGCTGCACTTCGCCGTCCGCGCGCTCGGCCGCGTAAACGCGGCCCATGCCGCCACGCCCGAGCAACTTTCCCAATCGATACTGCCCGCACTGAAGGTCGTTGAGCTCGATCCGTTCCGAGTAATGTTCGACCGTGTCCTTCGACACGAACGTTGCGGTTTGCGAGTCACGGGCCAACAGTGCCTCCACCTCCGTTCTGGTTCGCTCGTCAACCTTGTGTTCCACGAAATAGCGCAGACGAGCTTCCGGGGATAGTTCGCTTACCTGCTGGAACAGTTCCTCCACTTTCATCGGTTCCTGGCGGCCGACTGGCAAACGACAAGATTACCAAGCCGTTTGAGATAATTACCAGCGTGCCCTTCAGGAGCCGGGTGTCTCTGGTCGCCACCGCCCCGCTCACAACCTTCCTGCTGGTCGTCTTTGGCCTGAACGCGGCCGACCGCAGCGCCTTCACGGATTACCGCTCCCAGCAGCCGGGAGTGTTTCACAAGATCACCGCTCAGGACTTGCCTCAACCCTGGGCGACAAAGTCCGCTGGCAACTACCCCACCATCGTCCCCAGACCGGCTAACGCGTGGCCGCAAGCACCCGCAGGCTTCAAGGTGGAACTTTTCGCGAGTGGCTTGAGCGGCCCTCGCCTGATTCGCACCGCGCCGAATGGGGACAACTTTATCGCGGAAAGCTACGCCGGGCAGATCATCGTTTTCCGTGGTGACCGGAAGTCGGTTTTCGCCACCGGCCTGCGCCGACCCTTCGGCATCGCCTTCTACCCAAACGGCGAAGATCCGCAATGGATCTATGTCGCGAACACCGACTCAGTTGTCAGATTCCCATACAACAATGGCGACTTGAAAGCTCGCGCCGCTGCCACGACGGTGGTCGAAAAGCTGCCCTCCGGCTCAGGCCACTGGACCCGGGACCTAGCATTCTCCGAGGACGGCAAGAGGATGTTTGTCTCCGTCGGTTCGCGCTCGAATGCCGGCGACCCGCGCCTCTACCCCAGCGAACTCAATCGCGCCAACATCCTCGAATACACACCCAACGGCCAGTTCGTCAAAGTTTATGCCTGGGGAATCCGAAACCCCGCCGGGATCGCCGTCGATCCCGCCACCGGCGAATTGTGGTGTTCAACCAACGAGCGCGATGGGTTGGGCGACAATCTCGTGCCGGACTACATCACCCACGTTCAGGAGGGTGGCTTTTATGGCTGGCCTTGGTATTACATCGGCCACAATCGGGATCCTCGCCGTGAGGGTGAGCATCCCGAGCTGAAAGACAAGGCCATTGTTCCCGACGTCCTGCTCCAGCCGCACCTGGCGTCGCTTGAATTGACTTTCTACAGCGGGAAGCAATTTCCGCCGGCATATTCGGGAGACATCTTCGCCGCCGAGCACGGCTCCTGGAATCGATCGACGCGCGCGGGCTACGAGGTGATCCGCGTTCCGCTCGAGAAGGGTAACGCCTCGGGCATATACGAGGACTTCCTAACCGGCTTCGTTACGCCGGACGGGCGGGTATGGGGGCGTCCGGTAGGAGTGGCAGTTGCGAAAGATGGCTCTTTGCTTGTAACGGATGACGCCTCAAATTCACTATGGAGTGTGAGGTATATCGGAAGGTAGGACGAGCTATCTCTCTCTGGGTTGTCGAAGTGGGTTGTTGAGATCAAGCGCGTAGTACGGCTAGGGCCTAAAGTACGTAGTGGTCCCCATTCCTACCCCGGCGGAAACCTGATATTCTAAGGTCCACAACAAAAATGGTGGCGCAGGCTCGAATATCCGATCGATACGAGCTCAAGGACGTCCTGGGCGAAGGTGGCATGGGTGTGGTCTTTCGCGCCTTCGACATCAAGACCAAGAGTCTGGTGGCGCTCAAGACCATGCGGGATGTCTCCGATCCCCTTGCAGTTGAACTATTTAGCAAGGAATGGAGCGTCCTTGCCAGCATCAGCCATCCCAATATAGTCGACATTCGAGACGTCGGCGAAATCGAAGATCGCGGTCAGAAAAAGCCCTTCTTCGTGATGCCCCTCTTGCCGGGTGCGACCCTGGCCAAGCTGATTGAAACATCCAGCTCGCGTCTGACCGTAGAGCGGGTTGTCGGCATCATTACTCAGGTCTGCCGGGGATTGCAGGCGGCGCACGAACGCGGCTTGGTCCATCGGGACATTAAGCCCAGCAATATCTTCGTCATGGAAGATGACACGGCCAAGATCATCGATTTTGGCGTGGCCCATCTGGCAGGATCGCATTCGGTCACGGGGCAAAAGGGCACCTGGCAGTACATGGCGCCCGAACAGATCGACATGAAGCCGGTCACGCCCGTTTCCGACGTATTCTCGCTGGGCGTGGTTTGTTACGAGACCCTGACCAATCGAAAGCCATTTGCCTGTAAAACGGCGGAGGAAACCGCGGAAGCCGTTCGCGATCGCATTGCTCCGCCCATCTTCGAACTCAACCCGGCGGTTTCGCAAGCCATCAGCATGGTCATTCACAAGGCCATGGCCAAGCAGCCCATCCATCGCTTGTCGAGTGCGCGTGATTTCGCGGACAGCTTGCAGAAGGCATTTCACAATCAGCAGAATGAGCGCTTTGATCGGGCAAAGATTCAGCCCCGCATCGAGCGAGCCAAGCGAGCGCTCTCAGAGGGCGATGCCGAGTTTGCCTCTGAAATCCTGACGGAGCTCGAAACCGAGGGGCAAGTCGATCCTGAAATATCCCTGCTTCGCATTAAGATCGATCAAACCGTCCGGCAAAGGAAGATTCGCCAGCTTTTGGAAAGCGCACGAACGCGCGTGGAACAGGACGAAATTCCGCTCGCGCTTGAGAAGCTGATTGAGGTTCTGGAGATCGATCCTGAAAACGTGGACGCGCTCTCCATGCGCACGTCCATCGAGAAGCAGCGAAACGAGCGCCAGATCGAAAGCTGGATGGCCCTGGCACGCCGCCATCTGGAGCGTCACGATTTTCCGGAGGCGCGCCAGGCGCTCACCGAAGCGCTCAAAATCCGGCCTTCCGATACCGTTGCGCGCGAAATGCTGCAGGAAGCCGAGGGCCGCGAGCAGGATGCGCTGCAAACGCGCGCCGAAATCGAGCAGTTGTATGGCTCCGCGGTAAATGCATACCACAGCGGAGAAATCAGCACGGCCCTCACCAAACTTGAGCGCCTGCTCGAAATTGGACGGCAAGTGCCGGACGCCGCGGTGCCCGATCGAGATGCTCTTTATCAGAGCCTGTATAAAGAGGTTCGCTCCGAGCACGATTCCATTCACAACGCGTATGAAGACGCGCGCCGGCAGCTTGCCGAGAGGAATCTTGCCCGGGCCCTTGAGATTTGCGACGAGTACCTCGGACGCTATCCAAACGATCCCGTGTTCCAAGCCCTGAAGCTCGAAGCCGTGGAACAGCGCCGCCAGGAACTCTCGGAGTTCATCGCCGAAATTGGCCGGCGCGCCGATGCAGAACTCGATCTTGACCGCAGGGTGAATATCTTCAAGGAAGCCTGCGAACGGTTTCCCAACGAGCAGCAGTTTCAGCAATCTCTCAAACTTACCCGGGAGCGGCGGGATCTGGTGCAGTCCATCGTCGCCAAGGCGCGGCATTACGAGGAAAAGAATCTCTTCACGGAAGCCATCGGCCAGTGGGATACTCTGCGCAAAATCTATCCGCGCTATCCCGGGATTGAGGTCGAACTCGGCCAACTGGCCAAGCGCCGGGATCAGTTGGCTAGGGAAGAATCCAAGGCGCGGCTGATCGAGCAGATTGACCGGATGGTGGATCAGGGCGATTATTCGCGAGCCTTGGAACGCGTGGCCAGCGCCCGTGCCGAAGAGCCGCAGGATCCAGAATTGGCGGGACTCGAACGGCTCGCGAAACAGGGCCAAAACCGTAACACCGAGGCCCAAAATATTTGCGCGCAGGCGCAAGCTCTGATTGAGCAGAAGAAGTTTTCGCAAGCGGTCGACATCCTGCATGGAGCTCAGGAGCTTGACCCGAAAAATCGGACCGTCCGGGAGGTCCTGCTCGACGCGCTGGTGGAACAGGCACGCAGCCAGGTGGACGCCGAGAACTGGCAGGCAGCGGAGCCCTTGCTTCAGGAAGCCTCGGCTTTGGACGCCACGCATCCCGGCGCGCGTGCCCTGCGAACGGTGATCACCGATGTCAGGCGCAAGGAACTTGTGTCGCGGTGCCTGGCTGAAGCTCGCGATCTACAGGCTAGCGGGAATCCGGAAGGCGCGTTGGCAAAGGTGGAAACGGCCGTCGCTCAATATCCGAACGAAAACCGCCTGTTGCAGCAGCAAGCCGCCTTGCAGAATCTGCTGCGCGAGGCGCGTAACGGAAAAGAGCGCGCCGGTGATCTAGGCGTCCTAAGGGAGCTGCGGGAACAGATCGGCCACGGCGCGCCCACCAACGATTTGGGTTCGATTTTTGAGCGCTCTCAGGCGATTCTACAGAAATATCCCGACGATCCAGAGATCAGGCCGCTGGCGGCAGAGATAAACCATTGGACGAGTATTGGCGCGCCAATTGCCTCATCTCCCGATATAAATTCCACCATCCATATCGAAGCAGGCCAGCCTGCCCAGCCTCCTCGATCCGGCGCGACGCCCTTGCCGATACCGCCGCCGAGTGGGCAGCAAGCGGCCCAGCAACCTGCCCCTCAAGCGGCCCGAGCAACCGCGAACAAGGCAAAACTGCCGTCGTTCTCCATCAAGCCTGGTAACGGCTTCTACATGGCCGTGATCGCAACCGTGGTGGTTCTTATCGGTGCTGCGCTCGTCTTTTCCTATCTTCGAAAACCACGGCAGCAGCCCCTGCCGCACCAGACTGCAACCGACGCACCGATTTCCGTGGCAATCCAAACCACCCCAGCCGACGCGATTGTCACCGTCAATGGAGAAGCGCAATCCGGCACCGCGAACCTGTCATCGGCTACCACCTATGACATCGCCGTTTCGCGGCCTGGCTATGTCACCTATCACGAACTTGGGAAACGCGCCGCGGCATCCTGGAGCTTCACTCTGAATCCAGAGCCGTTGAAGTTAACTTTGGCAACTTCGGCCAAGGCCGGAAAAATCCTGATCGACAATAACGAAAAGGCCGACCTGCAAGGCGGCGCGCCTCAGGATTTGGAGCTTCCAGCGGATGGTGCGCAGCATACCGTTACGGTACAAGGCGCTACGGGTCCGGTTTTGTCGTTTACTGTAGTCGCGAAGCCCGGCGAAGTGCCGTTGATCAGCGATCTGAAGCCCAAGGATCTGGTCGCCGTCAGCAGTCTCCAAAGCAACTTGGTCGTTTATACCGGAGGAAGCGGATTAAAGGCAAACCTCGGCGGCCAGGCGCCCCAGCCGATTCCCGCGGATGGCTTGCGGCTCTCTTTGACTAATGCCGCCGACAATTCAATCGTCTTCGACAACAAGGACGTGCCCAAAATTTCCGTGGATAGTGGCAACGCCCCTTCCGTCTACATCGGATTGAATGCCGATCAAGAGATTGCGTATCTGAGGTTTCAGTCCAACGTCGAGACCGCTCATCTCAAAGTGGATGGCGTTGAAAGAAAGCCGGTCAAACCCGGTACCTGGCGGCCATTGGGCTTGAAACCGGGAACCCATAGCATCTCCGTTACGGCCGACGGTTTTGAACCGCACGAACAGCAGGTCGATCTCACCAAAGGCAGCATTACACCGATCTCCGTTCTCCTAAAGCCCATCGTAGTGATTACAACGGCCAATCTGGTGATCGAAAAGGGCACTCCGGGCGCGACAGTTTTCGTGGATGGCGCTGCCACTAAGACACTGGACGCATCGGGATCGGCGACTATCGAAGTGCAAGCCGGCCAGCACCGCATCAGCTTTCGCAGGCAAGACTATGAAAACTCTCCGGAGATCGCTCGCACGTTTACCGCGGGTCAGGAGATGCGCCTGGGAGAAAGCGAAGCGCGACTGAAGAAAATCGAAGTCCGGGTCACGCCTCCGCCGCCGGTTGTGGATGCCGGAACCAAGCCAACTCCACCGCCTCCGGCTCCCAAGGCGTGGACCATCGATTATCTCTTCCAGAGCCCGGAACAGATCGCGCTGGACGGCGCCTGGTGGAAATCCTCCGCGGCGACGGACTATGTTTTCTTGAAAGCCGGCCTTATTCGCAAGTTCGATCTGGCCTTTTCCGATCCCGGCAAGAACTTATTTGGAAAAACACGCAAGGTGGAGTGGGTAGTTTCCTTCGGCAGGGAGGGAAAAATCAATTACGACTTCGATGGCAAGAAGCTGACACGCAAGGCCGTCTTTAAAGGCAAGTCCGACAACGACTCGGTTATGTGCCAGGCCAAACCGGGCGACCTGCAATTCATCATCGCGATGGAACGTGGCAAGATCAGTGTCCAGCCAGCCTCCTGCGATGAGGAAACCTATGAGTCAACGGATCAGGACCTCACCACCGGGCAGATCGGCGTGAAGCCGAACGCCGACTTTATCATTAGGAAGCCCTGATGAAAGCGCTCATCCATACCGTTCGGCGGCAGGCTTGCGTCCGTGAGCGTTAGCCGAGGTCAGCATGGCAGCTAGTGGTTTCACACAGACGGATCGTGGGCTGAGGATTGAGACGCCTCTGGGTACCGATGCTGTGTTGCTCCGCAGCATGTCCGGCCAGGAAAGCATTTCACAACTCTTTCGATTCCAACTGGAACTGCTGTCGGAGAACGACAACATCTCCTATGACAGCATCGTTGGAAAGCCGGTATCCATCTTTCTGCAAACCATCGATGCAAGCCGGGGGCTCAGCGGTTTCATCAGCCGCTTTTCGCAAGGCAGCCGCGACGAGCGCTTCACTTACTATCGAGCCGAAATGGTGCCGTGGCTTTGGTTCCTGACCCGCAAGGCGGACTGCCGTATCTTCCAGCATTTGGCCGCTCCCGACATCATCAAGCAGATATTCACCGAACTCAATTTCCCGGATTTCGAGGTGCGCCTCTACAACTCCTATCGGCAGCGCGATTATTGCGTGCAATATCGCGAAACCGATTTCAACTTTGTGTCGCGCCTGATGGAAGAAGAAGGGATCTTCTACTTTTTCGAACACGCTCAGGATGGCAGCAAGCATACGCTGGTGCTGGCCGACGATGTGGCCGCGCCACAACCTTGCCCCGGACAGCCCAAGGCCCGCTGCGACCAGGCGTCGGGCGGATGGAGGTCTGAAGATCTGATCAGCGAGCTGCGCATCGAGCAGGAGTATCGCCCCACTGCGTGGTCGCATACGGACTACAATTTTGAGACGCCGAGCACCAGCCTCATGGCTACCGTCCAGGAAGAGAGTACGTATGAAATATACGATTACCCTGGGATTTATGCCAAAAAGAACGACGGCAACGTGCTGGCCAAAACACGCCTTCAGGAAACGCTGGCCTTTAAGAAGCGCGCATCGGGCAAGTCCAACTGCCGCTGCTTTTCCACCGGCTCGCTGGTGGAAGTGACGGATCACTACCGCAAGGACATGAATCAGAAGTGGATGCTGACGGCGCTCTATCATCAGTGCACGATGGGCGAGACCTATGGCTCGGGTGGCAACGACGAAGGATTCTTTTACAGCAATACTTTTGAGGCCATTCCTTCCACGGTGCCATTTCGCCCGCTACGCATGACTCCCAAACCCAGCGTGCAAGGATGTCAGACGGCTCTGGTTGTAGGTCCCGCCGGCGAAGAAATTTATACCGACAAGTACGGCCGCGTGAAGGTTCAATTCCACTGGGATCGCAAAGGCACGAACAACGAGAACTCGTCCTGCTGGGTGCGGGTCTCCTACCCGTGGGCCGGCAAAGCCTGGGGCGGGATCCACATCCCACGCATCGGGCAAGAAGTGATTGTCGATTTCCTGGAAGGCGATCCGGACCAGCCGATCATTGTCGGCCGCGTCTACAACGCCGAGCGGATGCCCCCCTGGGACCTCCCGGGCAAAAAGGTGATCAGCGGGTATAAATCCGACTCCACCAAAGGCAGCGGCGGATACAACGAAATCTCGATGGACGATACCAAAGGGACCGAGTTGATCAATATTCACGCGCAGTACGATCAGCACAAGACCATCCTGCATGACGAGGTGGTTTCGGTGGGGCATGACCGGACGGAGTCAGTCGGTAACAATGAAAGCATCACCATCGGAGTAAATCGCACCGAGAAGGTGGGCAACAACGAAACCATTACTATCGGCGTAAACCGCACAGAGAATGTCGGTGCGAATGAGAATATTACGATCGGAGCGAACCGAACGGAAAATGTAGGTGCGAACGAATCCATCACGGTTGCGCTAACCCGGACGCGGAACGTCGGCATCAACGAAATGATCAATATCGGAGCGGCTCAGGAGATCACCATCGGCGGACTCCAAACCATTACGGTCGGCGCCGCACGCGCCGTGAGCGTGGGGGCGTCGCAAACCGTGAGCGTTGGAGCGTCCCAAACCGAAACCGTCGGAAGTTCTCAAACCGTGAACATCGGATCCACTCTTGCGGAGACGATCGGCTCAGACCGGACGGTCAACGTGGGAGGGAACGATAGCGTCACCATCAGCTCCAAGCTAACGGAAAGCGTGGGGTCTGATCAGAGCACGACGGTGGGAGGCAATCGCACCACGTCGGTCAGCTCGGACGACAAGCTCAGTGTGGGATCGAATCTCACCATCAGCGCGGGAAGCCAGATTACGCTCGAAACCGGACAGGCGAAAATCGTGATGAAGTCCGACGGCACCATCAACATCAGCGGGATGAGCATCACCATTAACGGAAGCACGTCGGTGAAGGCGGAATCGGTGCAAATCAATATTGAGGCCAGCGGCATTAACACCATTAAGGGCAGTTTGGTAAAGATCAATTGACAATGGACGCTAACTTATGGGACGGCCAGCAGCGCGATTAGGCGATTCGACAATGCACGGGTCGCCCTTGTTGGGTCCGGCCTGCCCGACCGTGCTGATTGGCGGACAGCCAGCGTGGAGAATTGGAGACCAGCACACCTGCCCGATTCCCAACGCGCCACCGCCGGCGTGTAGTGGAACTCCCCACGGGCCCGGTATGACGGTGCCGGGAGGAGCTGGTGGCGAAGGCGTGACGTTGATCGGCGGCATGCCGGGCGCGTGCCTCGGAGACATCGTCATGGAACCGGGCGCGATCATTCCTTTGCCGCCGCCCAATAACATTTTGAAGGGCGAGATGACTGTACTGGTGGGACAGGGCGGCGCGCCGCCATGCTCTCCAGACGGCGGGGGCGATTGAAGTTAGAACTTGGGATCCGGTTCGGATCCGAATAAAGAGCAACCAGCATGTGCAACGTGGATATCTCCACTGGCCGATTGAGCCTCTCCGCGGTTGACTTCGACCTTCCCGGCCGTGTCCCGTTAACATTTAAGCGGCATTATCGGTCCACGAATCTCTGGCTGGGCGACTTGGGCTACGGCTGGGCGCATCCCTTCGGCGTCGCCCTTTCTCAAGCGGAAGATGGCGGCATGCTGTTTCGTGGATCGGATGGCCGGCGCATCCCTTTTGCCGTCCCCGCTCCCAAGAAACCTTCGCTACAACCCACCGAACAAATCTCATTGCACTACTTCTCCCCCGACGAACTCCCCTGGCCAGCCTTGCGCTCCGAACTGAGTTCGGGAGCGTTCGCGGTGCAACGCCAAGACGATCCCACACTGCTTTTCGACGCTCGACCCGCCGGCGAGTGGTTTCTCTGGAGAGGAATCGCTTCCCGTTCAGAGAATCTAGTGCTGGTAAATCCAGGTCCTGACGGACTTCCCGCGGAAATCCGGGATGCCAATGGCCGAATCCTGTACTTGCTCCGCAATCGAGCGGGCCGTCTGATCGAGATGCAACTTGCCGAGGATGGGCCGGGTGCAGTGGCGGTTGGGATTGTGCGTTACGAATACGACGGCAACTACGATCTGGTGACTGTCACCGATTCAGCCGGAACGCGCCGCTACACCTACAAAGACCACCTGCTCGTCGGCCACCAGGATCGTTGCGGAGGCTATTGCCAATCCTTGTTCGACCTCCAGGGACGCTGCATCCAGACTAGCGGTCCGGGCGGAGTGCTCAGGCGCACTTATACCTTCGACCCCCAGATCCGCCTGACGAAAGAAGAGGATAGCCTCGGCCACGTATCAACTTACGCCTATTCGGAAACCCATCGCGTAGTCGAGACCGTGGACCCGGCGGGCGGCGTGTCCCGGTTCTGCTATGACGCTGATGATCGCCTGGTACTGGCTATCGACCAGCTCGGAAATGAAACCGGCATCGGCTACGGGAAGGACGGCTCTCCCAAGGGCAAGGTTCGGCCTGACGGCTCCGTGATCGGCATAGATACGGACTCTTTGGGCGAGGTGACTAGCATCACATATCCGGGAGGCGTCCGCTACAAGTTTCAGCGCGATGAATTGGGACGTGTGCGGGAAGAGACGATGCCGTCCGGAGGTAAGTACTCGTTTACCTATGCCTCCAATGGGGACTTAACGGGGATCAAACTTCCTTCGGGTAAGGAAGGAACGCTGCGGTGGACCCCGGACGGCCTCACAATCATCGAATCGGACGCGGAGGGAATGCTTACCGAACAGCATTTCGACGAGTTCCACCGGCTAACCATGCTGCGAGATGCCGTCGGCGCGACAACCCGCTACGGCTACGATGACGCCGGATACCAAGCCGTTATCGAGCATCCGGATGGCACTCGCCGGCGTTTCGAATCTGATGCCGAGGGACGTTTGGTCGCGCTCGAAGATGAAGCCGGCAATGTCACCCGCTGGAGCTACGATGACGCCGGACGGCGCACCGGTGTGACGCCTCCCAATGGAGAGGCGATCGTTTATCGCTACGATTCCGAGAATCGTCTGGTAGCGGCCGAAGCACCTGGGGGCCTGCAGCACCGGCTTGCGTACGATGAACGCGGCTTGCTGGTCTGGCAGCAGTTCGCCGATGGGCGCGTAGAGCGGTATGAATTCGACGCGCGCGGGCTGCTGGCGAAAATGATCGATTCGTCGGGAGGCATCGTCGCTGTCGAGCGGGACAAGTTGGGCCTGATTCGACACATCGTATATCCAGACGGAACTGAGAAACAAGTCGAGAATGACGACTCGGGCGCTTGGGCGCGTATCCAGGTGGGTAGCCACGTATTGGAGCGAAAAATAAATGACAAGGGTCACGCGGTTTCCGAGCGGCAGGACGATTTCGTTCTGAAGCGAGCTTTCAGCGATACCGGCCGCGTTACCCAGCTCGCCGATGCCGGCGGGCGTAAGGTGACGTATCAGTACGACGAAAACGATCGCGTTGCGTCGATCCAGGCCGGCGCTCCCGGATCGGAACCGCGCACTCACCGGTTTGAATACGACCGGGTGGGAAACCAAGTGGCCTGGTTCATGCCCTCCGGAAAGGTAGAGCGTAAGAGCTACGATCTGCGCCGCCGGCTGATTGAGCAATCGGTCTGGCTCGGCGAGAAACTCCTGCTGCGGCGAAACTACAAATACGATCCGGCGGGAAGGCTGCTCATCCTCCGCGACACAGAGCGAGGCGAACAGACTTACAGTTATGACTCATTAGGCCGGCTGCTTTCAGTTCGCAAATCGAGCGGCGCCACGGAAAGCTATCAATACAGCGAGACTGGAGATCTACAGTCGAACGGCCTGCAGTATGCGCCCGGCAATCGCGTAATCAGAGCACGAAACTACGAACTTTTCTACGATGCGAGGGGCTTCGTGACAAGAAGACTCTCGTCCTCCGGCACCGACGAATTCTCCTACTTGTGGAACGGAATGTTGACGGAAGCGAGACTGGCGGATGGTAAAAGAATCCAATATGAATACGATCCGCACTACCGCTTATTGCAACGAGCGTCCGGTGAGTCGAAAACCAGCTACGCCTGGAACGACGAGCAATTGTGGTCTTTCAAGGAGCAGGACGAGTCTGCCACGCATTTCGTTTACTTGCCGGATGCGATCACTCCGCTGGAGCAGCAGGTTGGCGGCCAGAGCTATTCCATCCATACGGACCATGTCGGCAAGATTCAGGAGCTCATCGACGACCAAGGACAAATAGTCTGGCGCTGGGAAGGAAACGCATGGGGCGAAGCGGCCCCATCGGTATCGGCTGCTACTGTCCAGTGCCCATTCGGTTTCCCTGGACAGATTCGCTACACGGAGCTTGGGATCTCCTACAACCGATATCGCTGCTACTTCCCTCAGTCCGCGCATTTCCTCAGTCCGGATCCGGTTGGTCTTTGGGCTGGAATCGACCAATATCGGTATCCATCCGATCCAGTGAACTTCATCGATCCCGAAGGTCTGAAGTGCCGGGGAAAGACTGACGACCCCACTCTTTACCGCGGAGACTCTCGCCCGCCCAATGAGATTTGCTCCCAGGGCTTCGCGCCACAAAATCCAAGCGCGGGACTAAGCCTGGCCCAACATGTGGAAGGAGTGCCCCCAGGAGGCAGTAACTGGGTTTCAACGACGCACGATAAATCGGTAGCCGAAAAAAGCTTCGGCAGCGGTAAGACAGTATATGTGGTCAATAACCCGGGCTGCGGCAAGGAAGTGGATTGCGATCCCGACGTCATAAAGAAATACGGCACGGATCCACCCGGGAGCGAGCATGAGATCGCCTTCGACAAAGCCATCCCGCCTAGTAACATTGTGGGATTTTACTCCCCAACGGCGGGCGGCGGCCATTCAGCTTTCCAGGCCTGCCCATGAGAACCTCGCTGCTCACCGCAGTGGAGGCAAGTAAATCGAAAAGCGAGCCTGCCTTTATGGAAGTCGAACCAAGCGGTCTTCGGCTCCGCGCAGGCGCGAGGGAATATTTTCGCCCGCTGTTTACCTATTCCAACGGCGAGACCGACGCATATCTCACCCTGGCCGCTTGCGCTGAAGAGGCCCGAGCAGACGGTATCGAGTTGAAGGGATGCGCCAGCTGCGCCAGGTTCCGCTTCTCCGGCATGTCGCAGCAGTTCTCCGCCGGACGGTCTGGATATTGTTCCGAGGCCGGATTCCGCAGCCTGACCTCCATCGTCGCCATCGACCACGGTTGCGGCGAGTACGTCCAAGTCCCCGGCTGGCCGAACGATTTGGATGTGGCGCTGCACGCTCGCATCGAACTATCGGATCGCGAACCAAAACCCTCGCGGCTGAACGCCTTCAAAGGCGCGATCATGGGCCTCGCGGTTGGTGACGCTCTGGGCTTCCCGGCCGAGTTCCACCAGCGCGCCGAGATCCTCAGCGCCTTCGGACCAGAGGGAATACGCGACTTCGTTTCCGCCGGGCCGCGCCATCCGGCCGGCGCCTACACCGACGATACCCAGATGACCCTGGCGGTGGCCGAAGCCTTGATCGAGTTTGGGCGCGAACAACTGGACACGCTCATGCACGGAATGGCATCCCGCTTCCTGGCATGGAGCAGGTCAGAAGAGAACAACCGTGCTCCCGGAGCCACCGTCATGGCCGCCTGTAACCGCATCGCAGCAGGAACCAACTGGCGCGAGTCTGGAATTGCAAACTCCAAAGGCTGCGGAAGTGCGATGCGAGTGGCGCCGATCGGGCTTTTCTTCTGGCGCGATATTCCGCGCATGTTGGAAATAGCGCGCGCCAGCAGTCTGATCACACATGGTCACGACGCCGCCATCGAAGGCGCCGCTGCGGCTGCGCTGTTGGTAGCGCTGGCCATGTCGAAGAGGTCTCCCGAGCAAATGTTTCAGGCGCTGATGGAGGAATGCGCTCCCCGCTCTCCAGACCTCAAGGCCGCGCTCGAGAAGTTGCCGCAATTCCTCGATAGCGATCCTGCCGAAGCGCTCTCGGCGCGCGGGCTGGGAGAAGGCTGGGTCGCCGAGGAAGCCGTAACCTCAGCCCTCTATTGCTTTTGGCGGTCTCCTCTCGATTTTGAACAAAGCATGATCGTCGCGGCAAACACCGATGGCGATTCGGACAGTATCGCCTGCATCGCCGGCGGGATTTCGGGTGCGTTCAACGGACTCAGCGTCATCCCCGAACGCTGGCAAAAGGGTGTGGAAAACGAGGCTGGCTTGATGGATGTGGCTCAAAGACTCTACGATGCGTCGAACAACTCCCGTTAACGGAACAATAACCTACCCGCATGCCACCCACCCGAACCCTCCTTGGTCTTTTCTTTGGTCTCCTCGGCGCCATTTTCTTGGTCCTGGCTTTCCGCAGCTCATCCAGGCAAGCCCCGATCTCGGCTCGAGCTTATCGGCGGATTGGCCTCATCTTTGCGGCAGTGGGCATTGTCTTGATTCTTTGGGGCCGCCTGCTCCCTTAAGGTGGGCTATCTCGCTGTTTTTGGTATAGTAACCCTTACCCATGTCCATCGACCTGGAACCCGCGAAACTCCTCAGCCTGCACGGCCTTACCAAGGACGTGTCTCAGTTCTGCCAGCGCCACCTCAAGACCCAGATCGACGCCATGGCTCCGCTCTTTCGCCCCCGCCGATTCCTGGGCGATCACATCGACAGCACCGGCAAAGAATCGGTCTCCGGTGCCGATCGCAATTTGGCCGAACTCCAAGAGCTTTTTGCGCGCGTGGCCGTCAAGCCTTTCGACCTGCGGCCCGAGTTGCGCAAACCGCTTGAATCCGTCAGCACTCAGTTTCAACTGGATGAATGGGAATATACTCACGCCACCGAAACCGATCGCGGCTGGAATTCCATCCGTGTTACAACGCCGCTTACATGGGTCCTTTCCTACGCCACGTCTTATTCGCTCGGCTCCCTGCGCGGTGTTGTGTCGGGCGTTGGCCAGCGCGATCCAGAAGCCGTCCGCGCCTTTGTTTTGCGCGCCTGCTTGATGTATCAACTTTTCGAGAAAATTCCGGCACTGACGAGTCTGTTAGAGGGTCTGCGCTACAAAACGGAAATTCGCCGCTCGCCTCAACTCGGCGATTTACCGCTGCTTACTATTTCCGCGCCCTTCAAAACCTTTCGCCCATCCGACGAATTGGTGGCAACCGCCGCGGGCCTGGCGGGCGGCGCTTCCTTCACCGAAATATTGGACGTCGACAGCGTTCGCAACTTAGGCGATCCGCTGCGCGATGAGGCGGTCGCCATCTTGGGCCGGCACCGGGTGGAGTTGTAGCGGGAAATGAAGCGCCAGCCCAGGGTGGTCTGGACCAAGGGAATGTTCCTTGCTCCGCAGCATTTCCAGGCCCAGGACCTGTATTTCGAAGACCTGATCCACGCGCGTTTCAGCGCGTCGAATTACGCCAACTACGGCGTTACGAGCCTTGAAATCGACGCGGACGCGGTCTCGAACGGCCTGTTGAAACTTACCGCCGCTCGAGGTTACCTGCCGGACGGCGAAGTCTTCGACATGCCCAATTCGGATGAGTTGCCGGCCAGCAGGCAGTTCGCCGCGCATTGGCCCACGAGCGATGAGGCGCTGGATGTTTACCTCGCTCTGCCGGAGCGCCGAGTCAACGCCCGCAATGTTACGCTGCCCGGCCAGAGGGAAGATTCGGGGCTGCCGGACACGCGCTACTATTCGGAAATCCGTTCCGTTCCAGACGACAATCAAGGTGGGGATGAAAAGTCGGTTCAACTGGGTAAGAAGAGCTTCCGCCTGCTGTTCGGCACTGAGTTTCGCGATGGATACTCCACGCTTCGAATCGCCCAATTGCAACGCAGCGCTACTGGCATTCCCCAGCTTCGGCCATCTTTCGTGGCTCCCTCGGTGGATCTTGCGTCGAGTGAATATCTGATGGGCGTGATTCGCCGGCAAGTGGAAATCCTGCTGACCAAGAGCGCAACGCTCTCTGGGCCGCGGCGCGAACGCGGCAGAGACGAAGCCGGTTTCTCGGCGTCGGAAACCGACAAATTCTGGCTGCTGCACACCGTGAATAGCTATCTTCCGGAGCTGAGGCACATTTTCAAGACTCGCCACGGCCATCCGGAAGCGGCTTATGTGGCGATGCTCCGCTTAGCTGGCGCGCTGTCCACCTTTTCTTTGGAGGGCGGCCCTGGCGACCTGCCCGATTACGATCATGACAACCTCGGGCCGTGCTTTACGGCGCTCGATCTTCGAATTCGCGATTTGATGGAAATCGTGATCAAATCCAGATACCGCGCGATTCCGCTTTCGGCCATGGACCGCTTTATCTGGTCGGGCACCATCGACGACGACAACCTTTTCAAGAACACGCAATTCTACCTGGCCGTCAGCGCCAGCATGGGCGCCGGCGATATTATCCAGAAGGCTCCGCAGTTCCTGAAAATGGCGGCGCCGGACGACCTGGAGCGCGTGGTTCGCAATGCGCTGGGCGGGGTTGGCCTCAGGCACACGCAAGTGGTTCCGCAGGCGATTCCGATTAAGCTGGATAATCAATATTTCCAGCTCAACCAAACCGGTCCGCTGTGGGAGCGCATTGTGCTATCCCGCCGCATCGCGGTTTACGCACCCGGCGAGATCGCAGAGCCGAAGATGGAAGTGGTGGTGGTCTGGGAGTGAGCGTGTTGCTCGAAGCGTCACCCTCCTCCGATGCATTTGAATGAGTCCCGCAGAACGATCCCATCTTGCTGTCGTACCGAAAATTGGAGCGCCCCACCCCCAGCGGTCGTCTCCATCGACATGCCGAATCATTATCCGGCAGCGCCATACATCGGCACCGTTCCCGTCCTTGACGGATTCAGCGTTGGTCTGGATCCAGTTGCTACCCTTCGGCTCTGACTGTTGCGCTAAAAGGCCGCTGACGTAGCGCCCGATGGTTTTGTCTTCAAAGTCCGAACCGGCATTCTTGCACGAAGAGTCCACTGACAGAGGAACGTCGCTGCTTCGCAGAGCAGCTTCAATCACGTCCTTGGAGTTTGGCGGCGAGTGCTCAATCCTCACCGGCCGCGCCTCAGAGCCAGAACGGCTGCACCCCGACATAATGAGGACCGCGACTGCGCAGCACAGGCGCGCTTCCGCCTTGCGATTCATGACCCTGCGGGAGTCTGCCCGTAGAACATTGCATTGCTAGGGGCCGCATAGTGATGGCTGAAAGCATCTGGCGTTTGATTGACAACCTGATGCTTGGAGTTGGAGTAGTGCCAGATGAGCCCATCTACCAAGATACCCACGTGCTTACGCGGAACGTTGGTCATCTTCTTGTTCTTGAGATCCACGTTAGAAGCATTTGTGATGAAAACCAGGCAATACAGCATGTCGGCGGGCTTAGCGCTCCATTCACCGGCTGCGGGACACTGGCCGAACACTTCCTGGACCCGGATATTCGCGGCCGGCCCAGGACCGTTTTTCATCTGCCCGCAGGTAACGCCGAATTGAAAACCCAGCATGTGCGACACAAAATGCGCGCAATGATTGTCATCCGGATCGGCGTAATGGTTCGGGCAGATCTCCGAGATGTTTTTGCCGAGATAGGAACTTAGAGAGACCTGTCCCTTTCCATCTTTCCCATTCGGCTGAACCTTGGCTGGAACTGACACCGGCGGATCAGCCAACGGACCCGGCGGTTTCAACCAACTGGGATGAGCGATGAGTTCCACTGCGACACGAACGCTCAAAACGCTCATGTCGGCCAGGAAAGGTACGATATCCGTCCAGTGATACCCGCTTCCACCGGCTGGCCCCGCTCCTCGAAAACCGCCGGGGCCACCCCCGCCCAGCGGCGAGTTCGGATGAGGAAGCTGATCAGAAACACCCATGATTCTTTGCGCTCACTATATCGCGAACACTGCGTCGTCGGCGTCCTCGGAAAAGACTTCCGTTTTCAACCATCCGCACCAGCCCAGCCGCGGCCCCGAAGGACTCTCGTCGCCTAATCGGCACCAGGGCACCTCGTGCGCGCGCAGCACGAGCTGCAGATCGAATTGCAATATCGGACCAATATAGAATCGCGCCAGATCATTCAGTTCAGTTACGGCTTTCGATCCGGGCAGGAACGAGAGAAACCTAGCCAGCGGCAGGGGACCCAACCTGACGCGGAAGCCGGCCTGCTGGTCCCAGACCGCGTCTCCCGCGATGGCGCCTTGTCCCAATTCATTGCTTAAGCTTTCACCCGCCAGATCGCACTGGTCGTCTTCCTTCAGCGCGTACCAGGCGCCTACAAATTCTTCGATCTCGGCTTGCACGCCGAAATAGTCCCGTAGTATGGCGGCGAGCGAAACCGCGGACGCCGGCCGCTGGCCCAGAAGCCCGGCATAACGCAGCAATGCCTCGTCGCGCGTAGCCATGCGTCCCGAGAGTCCCGCGGTGCCCATTCCAATCCAATCGAAAAGGTAATGCGTGATGTCGTCGGTTTCCTGCTTCACCTCGGCTAGTTGGAAGCGCGCGGGGAAGCGGTGCTTCTCCCAGGCGCGGTAAAACAGCGACACGATGCGGTGGTTGAACAGATCGAAGAAAGCCGCCAGCGTGAAATCCTTGGATTGCGCTCGCGCCAGAATATATTCGGTATAGTGATGTGGCAGGACACCCTGCACTCCAGTGAGGCCAAGAAAAGCCACGGTCATGCGCGGCGGATCTGCCTCATCGGATATCGCATGGATGGAACTCGCGGGAAACTCCAGGCTCTGACGTATCTGGAATCGAACCGGCTCCTCAGCCGGTTTGGCGATGCGTCCCACCCCGGTACGATCGCTCAGAATCAGATGCAGCAGGCGCACGGCCTGAAAGAAATCGAAATCGTAGGATTGCTCGAACAAGCGTTCTTCGAGCGGCAACAAGTGATCCATCATAGGACCTTGTGCTCCCCTACTCGCGCGGGCCAGCGCTTCAGAGGTCTTTGCCGCGTTCGCGCCGTCAAGCGGCTGTAGGAATTGACGGCGCTGTACAATCCGAAAAACCGCTCCAGCACGGCAGCCATCAGGTACACGCCCGACCCGGCATACTGCTCTTCGTCGAACTCCAGTTCCACATCCAACCCGCGGCAGAACGCCACGCCGGTATCGAACACCACGCGGCTTACCGAGCTCTCGCCCTTCACGCTGGTAATGCCGAGAATGCGCTTGCGGATGTCTTCGTCCTCATTGAATGCGTAGAGGCGGAGAATCTCCTGCAGGGCTTCCCTGCCCCCGCCCTGCACGATGGAAAGATGATTCAGCGAAAGGTGCGAGATCAGACGCCATTGCAGGCTCCCCCGCATCGGAGGCCTGGCGGTGCGAGTGGGCGGCACCAGACATCTGGCTTGCACCAGCGGCAAGCCTTCTCCATTCAGCTCTCCCCATTCCCGGCGCCACACTAGGCGCGAAACAAAGTCCCGGTTGGTGCAAGTAACCTGAACGGTCACCAATTCCGATGCGGGGATGGCCGGCTTGAAATCGAGATCCACCAGGGAAAGAAACACGTCGGTTCCTTCGTCATCCTTGCGCGGTGAAGGACGCCGGTGAGCGTACCAGAAGCAGCGTGGCTCCTGGCCCTGGTAGGCGTGCCGGAATGAATAAAAAGGTTCGTATACTTGGGCTTCGGCGGCGTGGGGAACGGTGGAGGTGACTCGATCGACGGAGTACACCTCCATGGACTTGAGGCGATGGCGATCGGGAATCACCTGATATTCCGTCAAAGCCTGCGAGACTCGAATGGTCTCCGCCGAGCGATCGAAGAGGTTCACAATCGGAGTGCAACCGAGCTGAAACGTGTCCGCGCTCACCGCCTGCATAATGGACGGCAATTCCTCGCGCAACTCCGAATCGCGGAAGAAAATCAAAATCTCAAACGAACTGCCCAGTGGCTGGAGCGGAACGGTATCCAATCCAGCCAGGTCAAAGAAGAAGAATTTTTGCGGGAAATGAAAATACTCCTGGAGCAAACGGTAGCCGAGAAAGCTGCGGTCGGAATAGGGCAGGAGTCCCTGGCCGGCCTCAAATCCCACGGGACGAATGCTGTTGGTCCCGAGCACGATGGGCTCGGCTTTCGCCCCGCTGGGCCGGGCCCGCAGCTGCACTTTCACGGCATGGACAAACAACAGCTCATACAACAGATGATGCTGCGTGCTCTCGCCGTTCAAGAAGAATCTCAAGTAAGGAATCTTGAATGCCGACAAGGGCAAGCTTCCGAGCGTATCCAACTGTATCCGCAATACGCAGGAGGCATCCGCCGGAGCTCCGATGGCTTGCGATGCTGCCACCGAAACGAGGGAAGCACCCGTGAGCCGAAGGGGCCACAGCGTGACGGGATATACGGTCCGAAAGCTGCCTTCCTGACCGTTGACGGGTCTGGAGTGGAGCATGGACCCAGACGGAACCGGCGCCGGCTCAGTGGGACTGGTTTGCTGCGGCTCGTATTGAAACTGCGCAATCGCGACCGGCGGAACAGGCCGCAGGAAGTGCGGATACAGCATGTTCAGCAGCGACTCGACAACTTCCGGGAATTCGTCGTCGATCTTGCGGCGAACACGCGCCGTCAGCAAAGCGAAGGATTCGATGAGGCGCTCGACATGCGGGTCTGCGCTCTCCTTACCCGGATCGAGCAGCAGGCGGGAAGCGACTTTCGGATACTTCTCAGCGAACTCGCCAGTCATCTGGCGAAAGAAAGTCAGCTCCTGCTCGTAATACCGATAGGTTTCATCGGTCATCGACCCGGCAGGACGCGAAAGCGCCGCGACTCCTTTGGCAGATCCGCATCATAGACCACTGATTCCACGCCGGGGTCCATGCGCAGCAATCCCGTGATTCGAAATGAAAGGTTAAAATCCCCGCCCTCCACCAGGCTGACCTGCACGTGGCTCAAACGCGGCTCGAAGATCCGCACCGAGCGTTCGATGGCGCGCCGGATAGCCTCGCGGTCCATGGGAGCAGTGGTAAAGTCCTGGACACCATAGGCCACCACGCACTCCCTGGTGGCCTGAAAGTCGTCGGGGATATCGTTCTCGCTGCGGCGCGTGTTGAGCAGGTTAGTCAGATCCCTGGCCACGCTGTTCTTGAATTCACGAAGTTGCTCCCATTCGGGAGGTTGCACTTCACGCGAATTGCGCGGCTCCAAATCCGTAAGACGGTCGAGCAGTGATCCGATAATCGCCATGAATCAGATCAGTCCTCACAGTCCACGTAGGCTTGCCAAGGATCCAGACGGCAGAGTTGGTTGTACAGAGTGGAAGCTTGCTCCAGCTCCGAATTCATTTCACTCTTCTTATAGAGCCGATACAATCTGGACCATACCGCGCCCACCAGCGCCGAGCTTTCCCATTGGATCAGTTTGTATTCGGTAATTTGCTGGTTTAGTTCTTCGAGAACAGTCCTCGCCAGCCGCATCCGTCCGGCATTAGTGCAAACATCCACCAGCATCAGCTTTCGCATGAATCTGGCACGCCCGGAGGTCTCGTGAGCGGCCAGAAGCGCCATGCGCTGCAGGCCCTGGTCTATTTTTCCAGACCGTATCAGCGCCTCGGCTTCCTGCCACGATCCAGATTGATCGGACGGCATGCCGGCCGTCCAGAACCCGGCCATCGCCGTGGGAGCTTCGGCTGCCCCATCGGCTGCGCCGTCGCCAGGTGCTGTGTCCGGCTCTTCCTCGCGCTTCTTTTTGAGTATCGGCCCCAGCAGCCGTTTCAGTTCCTCGAAAGCTTCCTTGCCGGACGTCAGTGCCGGCGCCGCTTGGGCGAATTTTTCGTCTACGATTGCTTCGAGAGACTTGAAGTATTCGTAAGCCTGGTCGAATGGAAGGTAAAGGGCCTCGAAAGCGCTTCGCTTGGTGCCCCGAATGGCTGACTCAAAAGCGTCCATCGTGATCCAGCCTTGCTGTCGAAGGCCGGCGATGGTCTCCCGAAGGTCTGCCGAGGCGCGTTGGGCTGAGTCCTCGGTGCCAATCCGGCGCGCCTGGAGATACCTGGCATAGCTGTAGTTCTCATCCTTGCCATCCCGGGCGGTAATCGGAATGAGATGCATCACCTCGGGCATCCGATCGTTCAGCCAGGTAAGCGAACTCGCCCGGTAATCGAGATCCCCGTCTTCCACCAAAGGAAAGAGCCCCAGATCCCAATAGCGATACAGCAGCTCCTTAATCAGCCGGAGACAATCGCTCAAGCCCTCAAAGCCATCCAGATGAATGGCCGCCTCCGTCAGAAAACAAGCTAAGCGTAGATCCTTGGTGTTTTCCCTCAGCGCGCCGAGCGCGAGATCCGCCACACGGTCCCATTCGGCGACCTTGCGGCCCTCTTCTTTCTCCCACGCCCCTACGCCCAGACGATCGTCCGCCCGGCGCGCCTCTAGAATCTGGCTGAAAACCGATTCATAGCGCAGATCCCGTCCAGCGGGATTCTCAGCCGAAATCGGCTGGAGCAGTTCTTCGCTGAAATAAACTCGGTCCGCCATGGATCAGGCCGGCCGAGCTTTAGGACGATCCCTTGCCCGTCGTCAAATCGTGATTCGCCGTCACGTTGCCACCACCGGATCCGTCAGCGCGTTTCTGTTGGGTATAAACCCAAGTGATCTTGCCGTAGTTCAGATGAACTGTTTCGGTTGGCAACATGTCGGTCTGAACCGCGGGCAGATTCTCGTTTGCGCCGTTGGAGCCTTCCGAACCATTGGTACCATGCGCGTGAATATGGACTTTGGAAATCATTACTTGCTCCATGGTGATTTCCATGAACTTGACCTGGCTGCCGCCCGCGCGACAAACATCCAGCGTCACCTTACTCAGATGTTTACCGTTGGAAAGCGCCTCGTAGAGCTTGGGGGAAGACTTATCCCAGTGCTTCGTGATCCTGAAATCACCGTGCATGGCCCTGCCACCGCCCGACGCGCCGCCCGCCGAACTTCGGGTTCCAGAAACCGGCTGGAGCATTTCATGACCGAACGACAAGACTTCTATCCAGGCACTGTGCTTGTCGTCTGTGGATTCACCAGGAATGCCATCAACATTCAAAAAACTGTCAAACATCGTCTCATCCTCCTAATAAATAGATCGGACCAGCGTGCGGCAAAGGCTACGCAGCGCTAAAGCGCTCGCAGAGCCACTGGTTACATCCGGAGAGCGCGCGGACCGCACAGCCGTGCGCGCTCCATCGAACCTTATCCCTTCGGCTGCGGCAGCCGAGCCACCAAACGCAACGACACTGTCAGTTCATCCAACTGGAAGTGCGGGCGCAAGAAGGCTACCGCGGTATATACTCCCGGCTTAGCCGGATCTTCGGAAACTTCGATTTGCGCGTCGCGCAACGGGAACTTGGATTTGGCGTCCTGGCTGGCAAAATCGTCCAGCAACACGTAGTTTTTGATCCACTCGTTCAGGAATTTTTGGCACTGCTCGCGGCTCATGAAGCTGCCGATCTTGTCGCGCATCATGCCTTTCAAAAAGTGAGCGAAGCGCGAGACGGCAAAAATATATTGCAGTTGCGACGAGAGGCGCGCATTGGCGTTGGCATCCGCGTTCAAATATTGGGTCGCTTGATTGGCCGATTGCGTCGCCATGAAGACCGCGTTGGTAGTTCCCTTGTAGTAGCAGAGCGGAATGAAACCCAGCTTGGACAGCTCTGCTTCACGCCGGTCTGTAATCGCAATTTCGGTCGGGCACTTGACGGTTTGGTCGCCATCGTCGGTCTGGAACGTATGGGCGGGAAGGCCCTCCACCAAACCGCCGCCTTCCACGCCTCGGATGGCTGCACACCATTCATGCATGGCGAAGGCGTTGGTGATACGAGCACCCAGCGCGAAGGCTGCGTTACCCCACAAATACTTTTTGTGATCCCGGCCGTCGACCTTCTCTTCGTAATCGAACTCTTCCACCGGCGACGTTTCCTTGCCGTAGGGCAGCCGCATCAGAATGTGCGGCATGCAGAGACCGACATACTTCGAGTCGTCGCTCTTGCGGAAATCCTTCCACGCGACGTAAGCGTCGTTATCGAAAATCTTGGCCACATCGCGCGGCCCGCCCAGCTCCGTAAAGCTCTCCCAGTTGAACAAGGAAGGGCTGGCAGCGGCCAAGAATGGCGCATGCGCGGCAGCGCCTACGTTCGCCATATTGGTCAGCAGCTGAATGTCTTCGGGATGCCGGGTGATTTCGTAGTCGCCAATCAGGCAGCCATAGGGCTGGCCGCCGAGCGTTCCGTACTCTTCCTCATAGATTTTTCGGAAGATCGCTGCCTGTTCCCAGTCGTTCTGCTTGGTAAAGTCCTTGAGGATATCTTTCTTGCTGATGTTGAATACTTTGATCTTCAACATCGTGGAAGTTTCCGTGTTGGTGGTCAGGTATTGCAGGCCACGCCAGGAACCTTCGAGCTTCTGGAATTCAGGAGCATGCATCACCTCGTTCAATTGAACGGAGATCAGCTCGTCTAATTCTTTGATCCGGCTGCCGAGCATTTCGTCCGTGTCTTTGGCGACACGGATCTGCCCCGCCAGGACCTGGTCCACCAGTTCCTTGACCCACCCTTTGCCTTTAGTCTTCTCTTCGGTGGTTTGGCCCAGACGGCCATTGTTAACAATGGTGTCCAGCAGACTTCCTTCGGTCTGGGTTTGCAGGACGGAGGCCGGCGCGTTGGATTTGGATTCAGTAGCCATGGTTATTCCGCCTTACCCGAGTCTGCGACGGATCCGCTGCCCGCCTCGGCCCCAATGCGCTGTAAGGTCTCCTGGTTGGTTAAGACCTCCTGGAGCAATAAATCCAATTTGTCGTTCCCGATCAAGCTTGTTCTGAGATTGTGAAGTGCATTACGGAGTTCAAGGAGCTTTCGCAGGGCCGGGACTTGCTTAGCCACTGCAGCAGGCTCAAAATCCGCCATGGATTGAAAGCGGAGCTCGACGCCCAGCCGGGTGTCATCTTCGCTGAGGCGGTTGTCCACTTTAAAGGCTAGCCGGGGATTGACTTGCGATAACACACGGTCGAAGTTGTCTTTGTCGATCTCGACAAACTTCCGCTCCTTGATGGCTGGGAGAGGCTTTTCCGGTTGGCCTGACAAGTCGGAGAGAACACCCACTACAAACGGAATCTCTCTCTTTTCAATCGCTCCGCCGGTTTCCACGTCATAGGTGATGTGAACTCGAGGCGGACGCACTCGACTCAGTTTCTTCTGGAGGCTCTCTTTAGCCATAGGTTCCTTCCTGCCCGCTTCCCAGTAAACCAGCCCTTCATCTCTAAGTGAGCAAAAGGGCCTGGACGTTGCAGCCGGTCAGCAGATTAGCGTCAATATATCACAGATCTAACGAGATGAAGTCCCCAATTTCTAGTTAACGGTAACGGCCTTCCTAGGGCACTGGAGGGACTCAAAGAAGATGGGATTGAACAGGTCCTTACCGCCAGGGAATTCGACAAACTCCACCTTGGCCGGTGGGTTTAAAGGCTGAGCAACCACTGACTTGCCGAGACCGCGGATTTCGCTCCACTGAACGGTTTTCGCGCCGAAGGTTCGATCATCCGCGTTTTGGAATAGTCTGAATACGCCCCACAGCCCTTCGAAGCGTCCGAAGCCGGTGGTGAAGGTACCAGCTTGTACAGTACCTTCCGCGCCGGCAGTGCTCCCGGCGGGCGCGGGCCAGTAGAAAGTCTTCTGCAAGGGATCCTGAGAGCTGAGCTCCTTGCCATCCAAAAGCAGCTTGACGACGATATTCTGGCCGGGTGCATTCTGCCCCGCGACCGGGCGGAGAACGTAGCGCAGCCTGGGCTGCATCATCCCTCCCTCAGCGAACAGAACGTCGGTCAGTTCCTGCGCGCGGTTCAGGAACAAGAGCAACTCGGGCGCGACCTTCATCCCCTGCAAAGCGGGATTGGGCTGGAACTCGGGCCCTTTGCGAACCACGAGGTCGGCGCCGGATTGTTGAACGTACTTGGTGACGTAACCGTCGGTGGGCGAAAACGCTTTGGCAATATCGATCAACGTGGCATCCGACTGGCTGGAAGCGCTGAACGGATATTTCGACAGGATGGGAGCCATTTCCTTGCAGAATTGAGCCAGATCGCGATTCTTCCCTTCCGCGGTGGAACGGCCGGAGTTAGCAGGAATCCAGATGGCCGCCAGTTCGATGGGCTGGACGAGCAGGTCCCCCAGCTGCTTATTCAGCCCCTGATTGCCTACGTCGAAGAACTTGTCGGCCAGCGCGGTCTCGGAGCCCTTGGCCTGCGTAAGAGCCGCGAGAGCCTGGGGAATCGCGGTAGCCCGATCCGCAGCGGAAGCTCGTCCCAAGGCATCCAGGCTGTCGTCCAGGCCTCTCAGTCCCTTGATGTAGTCGGCGTTGTTGTCGCTGACGAGACGGTCGGCAGCGGGAGGAGTGGTGAAGGCCACTGGCTGAAACAAACGCGCCAGATCTGCCGTGGTTAGCCCGGGCGTATCGATGCCGATGACCTGCTGCACCTGATCCGCTGCCTTGACAGCCTTATTCTTGTTGTCTACTACGCTCCCAAGCCCAGCCTTCTGTAATCCTTTGTCCCACCAACTGGGCTCTCCGGGCTTCGGCAGTTGGAAATTGGTATTGGCGGCCACCATCCGTACTACCGCGAGCAGAGGCGAGGTGGGACCGGCGAGAATGCGCAACCGGCGGGCTGCATCATCGGGACCGGCATAGCGAATCACCTTGTACGAAACGAGGAAAGTGCGCCACGCAGCGGCGTATTGCTGATAGTACATGGACAATAACTGGCGCTTCACCTCCGCGCTTTGGATGCCCGCTCCCAGTGCGGCCATCTCGCCCATGACACAGCCTTCGGCGCCCGATCCGAAGTTTCCTTTGTTGACCAGATCCTCAAAAAGGGAAAGGCCCTGCTTTGAAAAAGCGCCGCGGATTTCTGCTTGTCCAGTGAGAACGGCCTGGTAGTTGTCGGCATAGTCGGCCACCGCCAGCGTTTTCACCTGACGGTCTACCGTGGCGAGCAGACCATTCAGCTGCTGATCCAAACCACCCGATTGCCTGAGGAAGGCGCGCGCCGCCGTCTCCGCATCCTTGTCTTCCGTCAGACTCACCAAGGGCTTGCTGGTTTTGCCGAGCTCGGAGGCATAGTAATCGAGCTGGGTATTTAACAGAAGTTTTTGCTCGTCGGTCAGCGCAGGAAACGCCTCTGTCGCCGACGTCTTCAGCACTCTCGAGACCAGACGATCGTCCACCGGGCACGCTAAAGCCGTAATGGTGCGATGTGTCTTCAAACGATCGTAGGTGAGCGATGTGCCCGCGCCGCCGGCTGCACCTCCGACGGCTGCGCTCGCGTGTTGGAGCTCGGAAACAAGTTGCTCATTGATATCCACCAAGCTCAACCGGCGCAGTTGAGCAAAATACGCGCGGCGGGCCCGGTCCATCAAAACGTCGCCGGTGTAAAGTCCCCAATGGAGCCGGATGGGAGCGCGTTTCTCCAGATCGACGATTTGCCGGCGCAGCTCATCGAGAGAGCGCAGATTAGCAGTACTCAGGTCGTTCCCGCGGCGCACGGCGCCAATCGAACTCTGGAATTGGCTGATCAAAGAATAATTTCCAAGCCAGGAGACGGTCCAGACCAACGAGATCAGCAGAGCCACACCGGCAGCCACTCCCACAGCGACGGTACGGTAACGATCGAGCGGCGTTATCGGGCGGGCCACGACAGGCCGATCCGACCGCAGGATTCTTCCGAAGAACTCGGTGATAAACATCCATTGGTCCACCTGACGCCCAGAACCTTGTTCGGGCGCGGATTTGCCGTAGGTGGTTTTCATCTCGGGCGAAAAAATCTGAGTGGCATCCGCGGCTGCCCCTGGGCCCCGCATGCCGAGATAAACGCTGGATGCATCGGCCGGAGGAGGCGCCACTCGCTCCGACTTGCGTGTTCCGCTGAAGAAGAAGCCGCGTAGCTGAGGGCCTGGCACCAAGGGGTCAGGCTTGAATACGTCGACCAGGAACTGCACTAAGTGGGTGCGAATGCGCTTGAACTCCCTGGGGAATTCGTAAATCGAGGAGCGCGCTTCGTGCTTGGTTTCCTGAGCGAGCGCCAGCAGACGCCGGTCGCTCAGCCGGAGAAACAAGGACGAAAACTGCTGGTTCAAGCGCTTGGTTTCGGCCTCAGCCCAGATGCGATCCTGCGCCGGATCTTTTGTTGCGGCAGCCCGCAAGACGCCGAATACCTGGCCAGCCTCCGCGTCCGCCATCCTTCCGAAGAATTCCGGGAAGTATCGCAACGCGTCCACTCGGGTGAAGACGGTGTAAACCGGCAAGTCAGGACCGAAGACCGCGGCAGCCGAAAATAGCCGCTCCCGGATCTGCTGCGCGTATCGATCGAGCTCGGAAGGTTCCGGAGTGCCGGTGAATTTCTGCGCGTCGAAAACCAAAATCACGCCGCGTAAATCGGGAGCTGGTGTGGGCTTGAGCAAGCGGCGCCAAAGGGGCTGTTTGACGTGCGGCGTCAGGTTGGTCAGGAACTCGGCAAAACGGCGAGCCTCGCCGCCAAAGATCTTGCCTCCGATCTCGATGTAGAGCGACTGCTGCGCAATCCACAAATTCGCGAGCCGGGTGCTCATGATGGCCGAGCCGCCGCTCACCACCTGTCCGGCCAAAAGCGCCGGCTCGATACCGCTGTTTTGGAGAATGCTGGTCTTGCCGCCGCGTTCCGGCCCCAGGACCAGATAAATAGGAAGGTCGAACAGGCGCTGAGGCTGTGCACCCGGCGCCACTGGAGCCTGAGCCAGCCGTTGCTCGGCTTCGCGCAGAAGAGCGAGGAACGCGAGATCGTCGGGATGCGCCTGCGGACCGGCTGCAACCGCTTGCACCGGTTTCGCCGCTTTAGCGGCCCGGCGAACCTGCCACCAGCGGAAAACCCGCTCAAAGATGAGCCAGAGCAGGAGCAGCGCAACGCCGATTCCGGTCCAGAGCAGGCCCTGGTTTACCAGCGTGTGGATATCGCCGGTGTGTAAATAGGCGGCAGCGATCCACACCAGAAGGGTGTAAAGAAACAAAATGAATAGCAGTCTTCGAATCATGACGGACTACCGTTCACCTGGCACTCACCACCGATTGCAGTTCGTCCATCCGGAACGACAGATTCCAGCGGTACAAAAAGAAAAGCAATATCGCGGCAGCCAGACTCCCCAAGATCCACCAGCGCCAATATCCTGGGTCCGCCGCTGGTTTGGCTGGTTCCTGGATGAACTGGACGGTGGGAGAAAGCCTATAATCCAAGCCTCGGATGGATTCGATTCTGCGCCGCAAGCGCTCTGCAATGCGCGACGCCTCCCCGCGCAAGGGCGGTGCGAAGCGCCCCTCAAACCCCAGCAGCAAGCAAAGCAAATAGACTTCCAGGAGATCGGCGAGCTCCGGGGAATCGCGCCTTCGTTCGATGTCGAGCAGCTTATCGAAGAAGACGTCACCCGCCACTGCTTGCCCGAACAGGTCGATGTTCAAGGGCTTTTTCCGCCACTCGTCGGCCTTGGGGTCTTTCGAAGAAAGGATGGTCTCGTCCAGAAACGCAACCGACGCGAAGGCAGCATCGCGGATGTCGGACGACGAGTAGCCGGCAATACCCGCTTCGCGCTCACATTCCTGAAGAGCCGCCTTCATCCGGCGTCGAAAGGTCTCCACGTCGGTGAGGGGCTGACGGCCAGCCTGAATTCGCACGATTCCCGTCAGAACGTTTTGGTAGACCAGCGCGAGCGTGTCAGACCGTGACGAGATGGGAGGCGCGTCGGGTTGCATTTGTGCCGCTCCACAAGTAATTTCCCAGCCTATACTCTTCGCCATGACAGTGCAAGAGCCATGTCTCCTAGCAGGTTGCTGAGGAAGCCCCTCTACACCGGCGAACCGCAGGCGTGGGCGCCTACGCTACACGGGCCATCAATAATGTAAGTGCGCCCGTGTAGGGCGGACTTGAGTCTGCCGGGCTTTTTCAGCAACCTACTGGTTGTGCCAGCCGTGAGATAATCGTTTCTGTTTTTCGGTGAAAATGGTACGCGCTTACCTGGCAGGGTTGATGTTCGCGGCAGTCATGCTGGTCTCCGCGCAAGAACCACAGGCTATTGTGCCGGGGTCCTTGACCATTGAGGAAGTTCTGCGCCTTTCCACTGCCGGCGTTGCGGATGAACTGATCGTCGCCGAAGTGAAGAAAAATGCCAAGGCCTTTGACCTGAACAGCGAGGAAATCGTGGCTTTGAAGAAGGACGGGGTAAGTGAAACAGTAATCAAGTATTTGCTCGATCCCAGCCTGCCTTATTCTCCGCCGCCCCCTCCCAGCCCCGTTCCGGTGGGCGCCGCGGCACCGGCCAGCAAGTTCCCCTACGATGCGATAGCGGAAAAAGTCCCGATGGAAATTGGGCTGTACTATTACACCGCCAAGAAAGATTATGTGCCGCTGGAGCTGAAGCCGATTGTGCCGCAGAAGGAACCCGGCAAACTCTCGAAAATGATGGGGGGACACATTATCGGATCGGCCGCGACCCCGGAGGCTAAGGTCCGCGCGCCGGAAGCTACGCTGGTGTTCTATGCCCGCTTAGGAGCAAAGATCATGATTGACGACCTGGTGCTGCTGACTTTTCAGTCTTCGAAGAAACGCCGGGATCTGGATTTCGGATCTAAGCCTGGCACGCCCGTGTTTCCTCCCAAGTCCGTGCATCAGTTCGAATCGAAAGAAGTGGGACCCGGCAGCCTGTATCGCATCTCCGTACCGGCTTTGGATGATGATGAATACATCTTTTTCATCCTCGGAAGCGGCGACGAAAAGAAAGGCCTGCTGGGCCGGGGGTACGACTTCGGAGTGGACGAATAAGTGCGCGGCAGCTACGAATAAACGAACGCACCCGCCTGATCGACGCCAATTTGAATGGCGCCTAACTTGCCGCCGTCCACCATGCTGGACAGAATCTTACGAGAAATATCGGGCAGCAGAGTATTGGTCAGAATATTGTCCACGTTTCTGGCGCCACTCTCCACTTCCGTGCAGCGCGCGGCCACAGCGTCCACCAGAGCTTCGTCGTAGCCGAGTTCCAGGTTGTGGTTCTCGAGGATACGGCGCTTGATCTTGTCGAGCTTGAGCCGGATAATCCGCTTGAGCGATTCGTCCCGAATGGGATGATAGGGAGCGATGACCATCCGTCCGAGGAAAGCCGGTTTGAAAATCTTGTTGAGCTCCGGCTTCAGCGCAGCAATCAACTCGGCCGGCTGCGGGAGATTTTCCGGATCTTCGCAGAGCAACATCATCTGATCGGTGCAGGCATTGCTGGTGAGAAGAATAATGGAATTCTTGAAATCGATCTGGCGGCCTTCGCCGTCTTCCATGACGCCTTTGTCGAAGACCTGATAAAACAATTCCAAAACGTCGGGATGCGCCTTCTCCACTTCATCCAGGAGAACCACGGAATAGGGACGGCGCCGGACCGCTTCCGTTAACACGCCGCCTTCGCCATAGCCCACATATCCGGGCGGTGATCCCTTGAGCGTCGAGACCGTGTGCGCCTCCTGGAATTCGGACATGTTAATGGTGATGAGGTTGCGCTCACCGCCATAGAGCAAGTCGGAGAGTGCGAGCGCGGTCTCCGTTTTTCCGACGCCGCTCGGTCCCAGCAGCAAGAATACCCCGACCGGTTTGCCAGGATCGTCCAAATTGGCGCGTGAGGTTGAAATGCGCTGGGCAATTTCCTTTAATGCTCCGGTTTGCCCGATCACCCTTTGCCCCAGGTGCGATTCCAGATCGAGAACCATGGCAATCTCGTCGCGGACCATCTTGCCCACCGGAATGCCGGTCCATCCCGAGATCACCTCGCCGACCAGATGGCTGTCGACGCAGACGCGCATCAAGGGCGTCTCGCCTTGAAGCTCCGACAGCTCGGCCGTGAGCTTGTTCAATTCTTCGCGGACCTCCGCCAGATCGGGGATGGGTTGCTCGGCGGCAGCCGATGCTTCCAGCTTCTCCCGCAGGCCTCGGATCTGCTCGATCACTCCGCGGGTCTTTTCCCATTGCTCGCGGAGTTCAGTGAGCGCTGCTTCCAGCTCCCCTCTTTCTTTCGCCAACTGCTCCAAGCGCTCGCTGTGTTCCGCTCCCGCCGCAGCCTCGCGCCGCAAAATTCTTTCCTGGACCGCGATGTCATCGATCTGCCGGACTGCGTCCTCAATGAGCGCAGGGGTGGCGTGATGAGTCAAGGAGAGACGAGCACAGGCGGTGTCCAGTACGCTAACTGCTTTATCGGGAAGCTGGCGCCCGGCCAGATATCGATTCGAAAGGCGCACGGCGGAGGAGACGGCTTCATCCAGGATCCGCACATTGTGGTGCTTCTCGAGAGCGGACACGATGCCGCGTATCATCACTTCGCACTGTTCTTCTTCAGGCTCCTCCACCTTCACCACTTGAAAACGCCGGGCGAGAGCGGCATCCTTTTCGAAATACTTCTTATATTCAGACCATGTAGTGGCCGCGATGGTCCGCAATTCGCCGCGCGCCAGGGCCGGCTTCAAGAGGTTCGCCGCATCATTTTGTCCCGCCTGCCCGCCTGCGCCGATCATGGTGTGGGCTTCGTCGATAAATAGGATGATCGGGGTGGATGAGGACTTCACTTCCTCAATGAGGCCCTTGAGCCGGTTCTCAAATTCCCCTTTCACCCCCGCGCCCGCCTGCAAGAGAGCCAGATCCAACGTGCGCAGTGCGATGTTGCGCAAGGGAGGGGGAACTTCGCCGTGAGCCACGCGCAGCGCGAATCCTTCCACCACGGCGGTTTTGCCGACGCCAGCTTCGCCAGTAAGAATCGGGTTGTTCTGCCTGCGGCGCATCAGGATGTCGATCAACTGGCGGATCTCGAAATCGCGTCCCAGGACCGGATCGATTTTGCCGGCCTTTGCATTGGCGGTCAAATCGATGGTGAACTGATCCAGATTGGGAGTCTTGCCGCTGCCGGGAGGTTTCGCGCCGCCCGCTCCATCTTCGGTCAGCCCTTGAGGTGCAATATCCTCCGCCGAATCGGCAACGATGGTAGTGAATTCCTTGTGGAGAACGCCCGGGTCGATCTTTTGAAGCTCTTTGCCGACCTCGCGTACCAGCCGCGCCAGTTCATCGTCCGACACTAAAGCCAGAACCGCGGTTCCCGTTCGAATTTGAGTGTCGCTAAAATCCAAGGAGCCGATGGCCCAGGCTTCCGACAGCATACGGAGCAAAGAGGGGCTGAAAGCGGGCGTGCGCGCGTTGCCTGTTTTCAGTTTGTCGAGACCGCGCATCAGCTCGGAGGTGAGCTTGGATTGGTCGACCTCAAAGCGCTGCAGGATCTTCGCAAGATCGCCGTCGGAGGAATCCAACGCCTTGAGCAGGAAGTGTTCTATTTCGATGTTGTAGTGCGTTCGGGCGAGACACAGACCGGCAGCCGCCTCCATGGCGCTCCGCATCTTGTCGTTCAACCTTCCAATCAACGCTCTCAGATTCGCAGACACATTTCACCCCAGTCTTGTTTAACTGTGCGCTTCGGAGCCCATCCGTTTCTCGATTTTTTTGACTTCCTGCGAGGACGGCTCTCCATCCGGGCTAGCGTATCACGCCGCTATTTTCCATGCAGATCCGGGTGTAAAGCGCCTCCATATTCCGGGCGAAGCTCGGCGTGTCGCAGACTGGAGAGGCCAGTAAGCGCGATCGCATGTTGCGTCGAAGGTCCAGGAGATGGTCTGAGGATTTTGCCAGGCTGACTGCGAGTGCCACGAAGTCTTCCACGGTTTCTCCCACCAACTCGGAAAGGCCGGCAGCCCGCAGGATGGAGGCGCTGGTTCGCGAAGCCCAACGATCTCCATGGAAAGTGGCCACGGGCACACCTTGCCAGATGGCTTCGGTGGTGGTGGTTCCGCCATTGTAGGGGAATGTGTCCAATGCGATATCGATCTCGCTGTATGTTTGGAGGAACCGATAGTGATCGGAAGGGCCCTCCAGGCGCACCCGCGATGCGGAGACTTCGTACTGCTCGAAGAGGCCCTGCACAAAATCCCGCGCGCGCGTGGACGCCAGAGCGCTGTTCTTCAAAATCAAAGAACTCTCAGGTACCCGGCGCAAAATCTCGCTGAACGCTTCGATCACCTGATTGGTGATCTTATATTGGGACGCGAGACACCCGAAGGTGATGGCTCCCTTGCCGAGGCACGGCGGATCGGCGACATCGGGCACCGGATAGTCGACTTCGAACGTCAGATAGCTGCCAGGGACGCGCAGGATTTTCTCGCAATAATACTGCTCCTCAGCGGGCGGAATCACGATGTCGTCGCCGATCAGATAGTCATAACTGGACATGCCGGTGGTGGCGAACATATTGAACCATCCCACGATCACCGGGGCTGGCCGCTGTACAAATAACGGCAAGCGTTCCATTCGGCTGTAACCATTCAAGTCGACGAGGAGGTCAATTCCGGCAGCCTCAATCTCCTGGGCAAGCGCGTCATTGGAGAGCCGGGAAATATCGTGAAAACGGTCTCGGGGGTCGCTGCGATAGCCATGCTGGATCCTAGACGCCGGCGCATCCGAGAATAGATGGATTTCGAACGCTCGACGATCATGATGATTGATCAGCCCCCATACCGGCTTCATCCAGTTGTGATCTTGAAAGAATGACGAGACATAACCGATGCGCAACGGTCGATGGTCCGCTTTCGCATGGGGTGCTGAGCGCACGGGGGCGGCGGGCTGCGGGAATTGGGACTCGGCAAAAGAGCGGCGCGCATCGAGGATCGCCTGGTTGTCGCTCGCCGGACTTCCAGGAATCACCACGGCAATCGCCGACAGCGGTAAGGCCAGAGCGCTTCCGGCGGCAGCCTGCTCGAAAAAGTACAACGCTTCGTCCACCTGCCCCAGCTTGAAAAGGACCTGCCCGAGATTGTGTTGCGCCTCCGGCCAATCCGGACGAATCTCCAATGCCTTCGAGAAACAAATTATCGCGTCCGCGTATTCGTCCCGCAAGCTCTCCGCGCATCCGGCTGAATACCAGGCGCGCGGCAGAGCCGGGTTCAGCTCCAGCGATCGCTGATAGGCGCCGATGGCCTCCGGAATGCGTCTGAGGGTCTGCAGCGCGTCACCGAGGTCGCAGTGCAGGTCTGCATCATCGGGCGACAGCTCAATGGCGCGTTTTAACGTCTCCAAACGCCCGGCACGATGGTCTTCCTGCTCGGCCAAGGCTTGAGTATAGATGGTTCGATGCTTACTTTGAGCTGACGACTACTTGCCCGTGATCCCCGTTTCCTTCCACGCAGACGCGTTCGTAGGCTTCGATAATGGGATCATTCCCTGCGTGCTTAGCCGGAAACGTCAGGTTGTTCCAGTCGTCGGGCGGCGTCTTGTAGGTGACTCTCCGATTGGGGATGGTGATGGTGAACGGCCTGGTCAGCACCGTGGGATCGGTGTAGGTGGCGTCATAGGTAAAGCGGTCACCACTCGGATCGAAGATAAAGCGCTCGGCAATGGTCGCGTTCTCGCTGACAAATTCCCCGCTCCGGCCAAGGCGTGCCTTCGAATTATTGTTGGTGGTCTCCACCACTAGCGTGTTGCCTTCCCAATGACCACGGGAATCGCCGTTCCATAGCTTGAGATTGGCCGGAAGGTGAGGTGAGCCATCCAGATGGATCACCCGGTTGCCAGAATCGAAAAGGAACAGGACGGTACCCGGATACTGACGAATCTCGTAGCCGTGCCACATGAACGATTTAGTTGGTCCACCTGGGGCGCATCGGGCGAATGGCTCGACATATTCCGGCTTGATCGGATTGTTTAGGTATTTCAAAAACTCCTGCTGTTTCGCGCGCGCCCAGGGCTGGAATGGGATCTGTCCGTCAGGGGGATCGGTGATGCGGCTCGGAGCGCGTTCATTGCGAGGTTTGAGCCGCCGGGCATTCTGACCGCCATTCCCGGGAGGCGCTTCATCATCGGTTCCGAGCGGTCCCTGCGGATCTGTCAGGTTATTGTGATTGCCAATGGTATTGGACCAGTGGCCGGCGACGTCAGGCTGGCCATCGGCGAGACGCGCGCCGGTCCATTCACCCTTTGGCGTGGGGACGAAAGATGCCTCCCGCCAGCCACGCAAATTTTGAGCCGAGGCGGCTAAAGGCACAACTGACGATCGCGCCGAGGAGGAAAGCAAAGTGTTTTCTCATAATTGCCTCATTATTTCGTCGATGGGACGGGATAATACTGGTCGAAATCCAACGTCGCGCAGTAATTCTCAATGATCTGAACGTTCGGCTCCAGCCGGCGATAGAGCAGCACCTCAATGGACCACGGCCGCGTGTACACTTTGGGATCCTCGAACGTGGCGCGATAGCGGATGGTGTTGCGATCCAGATAGTTCCAGCGTTCCACCAGGTGGAGTTCGTCGCTATTGAAATTTCCTACGCGATCGAGCCACGTTTCCCCGTTGAAATCGGTGACATCCACCACCAATGTGTCGCCCTCCCAGTGGCCGCGCGAGTCTCCCAGCCAGAAATCGATGTGGCCATCCGGGTGTTCGGTGGCGTTGGTATTGATGGTACGAACGGGATGGCCGAATTCGAAGAGCAGGGTGAGGTCGCGCGACCGCTGGAAGATCTGGAACGGCTCATTGTTGTAAATACCGCGCGGGGTTCCGAGGGTGAAGCACTTGGTTCGCGGATCGGCCGTAGCGCGCGCGGCGAAGTTTTTCGAGCGCTGCTCGAGCGCCGCCGGCTGGTACGGAATTACGTTGCCATCCACCACACCTGCCCCAGGCGGCCCGTCCTTGGTTGCAAGATGCGGCTCCAGGCCATAATCAGCGCCGCTGAGCGATTGCCAGATACCGGAGAAATCGGGTTTCCCGTCAGTGCCGCGTGGAATGTCCGACGCTGGCGTTTGGGCGAACGCCGCGAGCGCTAGTCCCAGAGCCGCGAGCAGAGCCAGGACGCGAGCCCTCATTGGTTGGCCCCCGGCGCGTCTCCGCCCGAGGAGCCGGTAAACAGATTCCGGCCGTCCGGGAACTTAACGCTGGTGCCGTTGATGGTCGGCATACCGCTTTTCGCGCGATAGCCTTTCACCACCACCTCAAGGCCGGTTGGAAAGTCGCTCTTCCTGAGTCCACGCCGCAAGAGCGCATTGGGCGCGCCAAACTCAATGGCCCAATTCTTGGCCTTGCCCTGGTCATCCTTTACATCGATGTAAATCCATCCGTGCGGATTGGTCCATTCCACCTTGGTGAGCGTTCCCGTCAGCGTCACCGGCTGATTGACGTCGTATTCCGCCGCGAACGAGTGATGCGCCAGCGCCGGAATGCCTGCTAGCGCAAAGGTAAAGATGAGGAAACGAAATGTATCCAGGCGCATGGCTAATCCTTCTTCGCGTCTGTTTTCGGCGGAGGCGGCGCAATTTTGAGCAGCGTTCCACCCTGTGCTTCGTAATCCTCCGCGCCAGCCGCTCCCGCCACCTTGAATCCTGCTTTGGCCAGGATGTCCGCCGCACGCCCGCCGCGCGCCGCGTGATTCGAGAGCGCGATGATGGTCCGGTCTTTCGGGATAAATGGCAAGCTCTTTTCCAGATCGCCGATTTGGATGCTCAGATAAACTGGAAATCCCCCAATGCTCGTCACTTCGTCGGGGCGCCTGACATCGATAATCAGGACCTGGTCCGGTTTGCTTAGCAGGTCGTCAATTTCGGCGCGGGTCAGCACCTTGGCCTGGGACTTCCTGGCTTGCTTGGGGGCATCTGCCTGACCAAAGGCGAAGGTTGCCGCGAAAAGAATCGTTAAAATTAGTTTTTTCATATCTCTCCTTTTTCTGCCTTAGAAAACTACCTTCAATCCGAGCTGGTTGTCCCGCGCGGTGGTCCCGGTGGCCGTCGCGGTAATCTGGCCGAAGAGCGCATTTCCGAGAACGGTGTTGGGAGGACCCAAGGCCGGTGTATTGGTTGCGTTGAAAGATTCGATGCGAAGCTGCGCGCTGACCCGCTCCGTAATCCGGAACGATTTGTGGAGGGCCAGATCGAGATCCACCAGCCCAGGTCCACGAATCACGTCGCGACCCGCGTTGCCGTAGGTATAAGGCGCGTTCGCGACAAAGGCCGCGGTGTTGAACCATTCGCCGATCGTGGGGTTGGCAAGCTGCCAGTTGCCGACCACATTGGGCCGGTCCACACCGCTGCCGGTATTGGACGGGTTGCCATTCACGGTGATGTTGAGCGGCATGCCCGTGCTGGCGGTGAAGATGGGAGCGAAGCTCCAGCCTCCGAGGATTGCGTCAGTCACGCGATTCCACTGGGACCCGAACTGCCGGCCTTGTCCAAAGGGAAGCTGATAAACCATACTGCCCACGAAATGTTGCGTCATGTCCAGGCTGGAAACGGATTTGTCCGCCATCCAATCCTGCTGATCCTGAACGCCAGCCGTGTCTCCCAGCGCGATTGTTTTCGAATATGCATAAGACGCGATGAAAGTAAGCCCCTTGGAGAAACGCTTTTCGATCTTGGCTTGCAGGCTGTTGTAATCGCTCCAACCATCTTTTTGGATGCGCACGATGTTGGCGAGCGTAATGGTGTCGCCGGTGCCCGGCACCTCGGTGCTGTGATACAGGCGGTTCGCGTTGATGTTGCCCGCTTCGGGCGGCGCGGGGTTGCCGTCGATTTGGCGCCACATGTGGTCGAGCTTGTTGCCGTAATAGCCGACCTCCACAAGAATGCTGCCAGGCAGCTGGCGTTGGATGTTGAAGTTCCACTGGTAATCGGTGGGTGTCACGCCTTTGCGATCATAGGAAACCAATTCGACATTGGACGCATTGGCGAGGCTGAGAGCGTTGGAAGCGAAGCCCTGGCTCAGAATGAGGGTCGGGGGCAGGTTCTTGTTGGTGGTGAAAACACTCCGCAGGGCATTGGGCGGATTCACTTCGAGCGACTGCATGCCGCCCTCGGTGATCATATTGGAATAAAACACGCCGGCGCCGACGCGGATCACCGTCTTGCTATCCAGGCTGTAAGCGACTCCCAGACGCGGCGCCCATTGGTTGTAGTTGATGTTCTGGAGCGCGCGGGCGGCAATGCCGCTGCCTTCCGAGCCGGCCGGCACCAGCACCGGATGTCCGGGATTGGTGTCCTCGTCAAAATTGGAAATCGTGTTGTTCTTCTGAACCGAGGGTGGGTCCAACTCGTAGCGCAGTCCGATGTTCAAGGTAAGCTTCGGCGTGATTCTCCAGTCGTCCTGCACGAAGAAGTTCGTCCAGGCAGAGCGCAAGGCGAGGTACGAATAATTCGAGAGGCTTTGGGTGTAAGCAGCACCGAGCAAAAAATCCGCCAGTGGATTCTTGGTGTACTGACCATCGAAGTCAAATACGCCGCTCGAGAGCTGAGAGCTCAGGAAATTCGTTTGCAGCCAATACTGTTGCACGCCGAGTTTCAGACTGTGCTGCCCTTTGGACCACGTCACATCGCCCGATAGCTGCCGATCCTGGGAAGCGTCGGCGTTCGGAACGTTGGTGACGCCCAGGCTGGGATAGCCGGTGATGACGATGTCGGAAAATCCAGGATTCACCGTCGAAACGCCGGGAATGCCGACGCTGGTGAGGGATTGGTTGGGGAAGTAATTCGTCCACGCCAGATCGTTCCAGCCGGCGCGGATGGAGCTCACAATGGTGGGCGTCCAGACCTGGTTGTAACCCATCACGAAGCTCTTGCTGTTGGTGGCGGTGGCTCCGGCGCCCGAATAGTATTCGCCATGGTCCGGCGGCAGAGGCGCCGACACCACGTTGTCCGATACCTGATCGCTAAAACGGAAGAAGAGGTTTTGTTTGTCGTTGATGATCTGATCGACGCGCAAATCCCAACGGTGATTGTCTTCGTTCGACGGGCTCTGGTAGTTGTAATTGCTGGTGGCGGCGCTGGTCAGAGGCAAAGGAACGAACGAGAGAATGTTCAGCGAGACGGGATCGATGCTGCTGAACGGAATCTGATTTCCGGGGTACGCAGTCTTGGTATACGGATCGATGATGGTTGACGAAAAGATCCCGTTTCGCTGCGCCAAGGTGGGCACAGTGCTGAGCGTGGTTGTGGACTCACGGATGTAGGTAGCCTCAAAATCGCCGAAGATGAATGTCTTGTTGCGAACGATGGGGCCGCCTGCCGAGGAACCGAACTGGTTGCGTTTGTAGGGCGGTTTGTAAGTGGCGAAGAGGTTCTTGGCGTCCACCACGTCGTTGCGAATGAATTCAAATGCGCTGCCATGCAGCTCATTCGACCCCGATTTCAGCGCGACGCTGACGACGCCCGAAGAGGAACGCCCAAACTCGGCCGAATAGCCGTTTGTGACCACCTTAAATTCCTGAATGGCGTCCACGGACGGCTTCACCACTTCCTTCTGGCCGGAATGGCTGGTGGAGATCTGCTGGTTGTTGTTGTCCTGGCCATCCAGGAGGAATGCGACTTGCGTGCCCGCCTGCCCGCCCACTTCAACGCCTTGCGCAGCCGGAATGGTGCCCGACGAGAGGTTCGCAAGCTGCAAATAGTCGCGGCCGTTCAGCGGCAGTTCTTCGATCTGTTTGTTACTGATGACATCGCCCACCGTGGAATCGGAGCTTTGCAGCAGCGGCGCCTCCGCCTCCACATTCACCGATTCCGAAGTTTGCCCAACTTCCAGGAGCACATCCACCTTGCGAACGTCGCCGATTTCGAGCACGACGCCGCGCTGATTGGATTGCTTGAACCCATCGGCTTCGACAACGATGGCATATTCGCCGATCTTCAAAGACGGCGTACGGTATTCGCCGCGCTCATCGGTGCGGACGCTGGTGACCGCGTTGGTCCCCAGATGCGTCAGCCTGACCGATGCGCCGGAGATGGTGGCATGCGATGCGTCGAAAACGGTTCCTACCACGACGGCGTCGTCGGCCTGTTGCGCAACCGCGCTGGCCGCGAGCCCGAAAGGAAATGAGCAAAGTCTTCTAAGCAAAATTCTAAACACGTGTGAAAACATCTATCCCTCGGCTTTCAAATTAAGAACCAACTGCGATCTGACCGTCGAGAGGAATCAACAGCGTGAGCGTGCGGGTGATGAGGGACCGGCTGTCGCGGATCTGAGGAATTTAGTGGACACAATTAGCTCCTTATGGTCTTTTTGGCAGCCGCAACCTTTGCGACCTGGCCAGCGAAGCAAACCACAAGGATGCCTTTCAGTCGGCTGGCGTACTCTATACTATGTTAATAGACTATAGCGAACGCGCTCTGGGGCTGTCAAGGGGTATATTGAGCAATTGCGGCGAGAATACGCGCTAACGTACTGGTACTAGGCTAATTCCTTTGTCATATACAGTCCAGTTATGCGATGGGGTATAAAGCTACAAACCCGCCTCGTCACCGTGCGGACGGCGGCTTCAGCATCGATCCCTTATAATTGGGAACTATCGATATATGAGGCAGCCACGACCCGCCGCGCTCATGAAAAACATCCGATGAGAACGGCGAGTCGAAGAGTTTTCCTGACACAATCTGTGAGTTCCGCTCTGGCCGCCACTGTGATGACGTCCTGCAAGAGCGCGGCGGTTGGAGGCAGAACAATCTTTGCGAACGCGCAGCTCACCGGCACGCTTCGGGCAGGTATTGCCAATGAGAAACCCTACGGCTATGTCGACAGCAATGGCGCGCTCCAAGGAGCCATGGTCGAACTGCTGAGAGCCGTGCTAGCCCCTTACGGAATCACCCGCATTGATGCGCAGATCGCCGATTTCAATGCTCTGGTGCCGAGCCTGCTCGCCAATCGCATCGACGTGATCGGCGCCGGCATGTTCATACGTCCTTCGCGCTGCGACACGGTTGCATTCTCCGATCCCGTTTCGCGGATTGGTGGATCGTTCCTGGTGAAGAAGGGAAATCCCAAGAATCTTCACGCCCTCGAAGACGTGACCAGGCAGCCCACGGTGAAGATCGGAACGCAGCCCGGCGTCGATCAGCAAGAGGAAGTGGTACGGAGCGGAGTATCAGCGGACCAAATCGTCCTCTTCGCGAAAGACACCGAGGCTCTCGCGGGACTGCAGGCTGGAAGAGTGGACGCCATCTACTTCCCCGCCCTGGAAGTGAACAGCTTACTCTCAATCAGCGGAGATGCCAGCCTGGAGCGCGCAGATCCGTTTGAGCAACCGGCGGGACCCGATGGCAAACCGATCTATCATTATCAGGCCTTCGGATTGCGGAAAAGCGATCTGGATCTTCTGGCAGCGGTCAACAAGAGCCTTGCCACTCTGCTCGAGTCCGGCAAACTGCTGGGGATTCTAGGACGCTTCGGATACACGGCGGGCGACATGCCCACGGGCGCCATCAAGGCCGCGGAAATCTGCTCCGGCCGGCAAGCCGAATGACCCTGGTGTCTTTTCTGCCGGTGCTTTTGCGAGGAGCACTGGTGACGCTCGAGGTAACCGCCAGCTCCGGTGTGATTGCCTTTCTGCTGGCCATGCTAGTGGGCACGGCGCAATTGTCGCGAGTTGCCGTGGTGCGAACGGCTGCTAAAACGTATGTCGAAATTCTGCGGGGAACCTCGGCGCTCATCCAGCTGTTTTATCTATTCTTCGTCCTGCCTGTTTTGGGTATCGACATCACGCCCGATGGAGGCCGCAGCCTTCGGGCTGGGTCTCACGTTCTCCGCCTATGGCGCGGAAATCGTACGCGCGGGAATCCTGAGTGTGGATCGCGGGCAGTGGGACGCGGCGCGCGCTCTCGGCATGCCACGCGGTCTCGCGTTTCGGCGCATCATCGCTGCCGCAGGCGTTTGTCAGCATGTTGGCTCCCTTTGGCAACCTATTGGTGGAGCTGCTGAAATCCACTTCACTGGTTTCACTCATCACGCTGACCGACCTGACTTTCGCGGGAGCGCAAGTAATTACGTCGACGGGCAAGCCAGGCCAGACCTGGGGTGCGGTTCTTCTGCTGTACTTTCTGATGTGCTTTCCTCTGGCGCAAGCCGTGCGCTCTCTCGAGAAGCGCATGAGCATATATCGTGGACCAGTGAGGCGCCCCGCGTGACTTCAGGACAGATTCTTTCTCTGTTGCTGCGAGGTCTGGTGGTGACCCTCGAAGCCACTGTGGCAGGATTCGTTTGCGCTCTTCTGGGTGGGCTGGTGCTGGCGCTGGGATACCGCGCGAGTTCGGCAACCAGCCGAACCATTTCGCGGAGCTTGGTGGAATTTATCCGCAACACGCCCCTGCTGGTGCAGCTCTATTTTCTGTTCTATGGACTGCCGCTGATTGGAATCCGGTTCTCCGCGATGATCACGGGAGTGATTGGGCTAGGGATCTACTACAGCGCGTATGTCGCAGAGGCATACCGAGGAGGCATTGATGCCGTGCCTCACGGGCAGTGGGAGGCAGCGGAAGTTTTGGGTTTGAGCGTAGGACAGACGTGGCGGCGAATCATTTTACCTCAGGCGATTCCGCCCTTAATCCCGGTGCTCGGCAACTATTTGATTGGAATGTTCAAAGAAACGCCGCTGCTTGCCATGATCACGATTCCTGAGCTGCTGAGCGCCGCGCGGCAAATAACCGGGATGAATTATCGCTACGCGCAAACCTATACCCTGGCTGGCTTTGATATTCCTCGCGATCAGTTACGCCACTTCTCTTCTCTTCCGTCAATTGGAGCGCAAAGTTGCAAGGTGAAGCGCCCGTCACTCCTCCGCCGGTCACTCCTCCGATGATGTCCCCGATCATCCAATGCAGTAGAGTCAGCAAATCATACGGTGAAACTCGCATTCTGGAAGATTTCGATCTGGAGGTGAGCGCAGGAGAGAAACTGGCGATCATTGGACCTAGCGGATCGGGGAAGTCCACCATTCTGCGGTTGCTGATGGGGCTGGAGACTTACCAATCCGGACGCATTACGATTTCGGGAAACCTTCTGCCGTCAGAAAGCGAGCCTCGTCGACGGAGAGCCACGCCTGGCCACGATGTCGGCATGGTGTTCCAGCACTTTAATTTGTTCCCGCATATGACGGCGCTGGAGAATGTGGTCGAAGCTCCCGTTCGCGTTCTGAAGATATCTGCGGCGGATGGTCGAAAACGTGCGCGAGAATTGTTCAAGAAAGTGGGGCTGTCCGGCCGCGACGACGCCTATCCTGCGCAACTTTCGGGCGGCGAACAGCAGCGCGTCGCGATTGCGCGAGCGCTGGCCATGGAACCGAAGGTCCTGCTCTTCGACGAAGTCACTTCCGCGCTTGATCCGGAACTAGTGGGCGGAGTACTGAAAATGTTGAGGGCGCTGGCTGCGGAATCGGAAGTGACGATGCTGATCGTTACGCACGAAATGGCCTTCGCGCGGGACGTTTCGGATCGGGTGTTGTTTATGGAAAAAGGAAGGATTATCGAGCAGGGTCCGCCTTCCGTGATCTTCAGCGCGCCTCAAAATGAGCGCACGAAGAGCTTTCTGAGTCAAATTCTGGAACGATAAATTGGCGATAAAGTGATGATCATTTTAGCTGCTTCACATACTCATAGAGCGGCATGCCGAAAAAATCTCCGATCTGGCCGGTTGCGGTGAATCCATTCTTCTCGTAGAAGCGCACGGCCCTCTGAAGCGGAGCGGTAACATCCAGCGTGATGAAGGTGCATCCTTGGGCCAGCAAGTCGCGTTCGACGTGCGCCAGCAGTTGTTCCGCGATGCGATGTCCCTGCCAATCAGGCCGCACCGCCATTCCACGCAGATACCCTTCGCCATCGGTGGCAGAAGATGCCAATGTCCCAATGACTGTCCGGTCGGCGGCAACAGCCACATGGATGGTCATGGACAGCATGCGCTTGCGAACTGCATCCGGGGTCAAGACCGAATCGTTGAACGCTCCGCTCGAGTATCGAGTGCGAAAGGGCTCAAAGGCGAGTACCATGCATTCGGCTATTTTTTCCGCTTCGTCTATGCGAGCGGGCCTTATTTCGGGGCCCTCCATCGCTAGAGGCTGCGCAGGCATTAGACGTTGCGCAAGAAAGCAAGCAGGTGCTGGAAGTAGATAGCCTGGTCGTCCCACATATCCAAATGGCTTCCATTGGGGCAGATGGCCGAGGTCGCATTCGGCATCAACGTCGCCATTTTACGCATATCGGCGGGGTCCATCTCGTCGTGCGTCGCACCGATAGTGAGGGCCTTCACCTTGATCTCATGTAAGCGATCCCAGCGTTCCCAGTCCTTCAGATTGCCGGTGACTTCGAACTCGCTCTTGCCCTGCATCTGGTTGTAGATTTTGTCGTTCGCCTTGCGGAAAGCGCGATCTACCGGTTCGGGCCAAGGCTTCAGGCGGCAAATTGCCTGCGGATACAAATCCTGCATGAGGATGCGCGTGTATTCAGGATTAGCGTAATCATTCGAAGCCTCCATGGCGTCGAACTTCGCCAGGTGCTCGGGTGACAGCAGTTGCTTCTTGAGCGCAGCCGTTCGCTTGAGGTAAGCTTTGGTGCCCGCCGTCATGTTCGAGATCACCAGGCCGCGCAAGTGCTGCTGGTAGTTGAGCGCGTACTCCATGGCGAGGATGCCGCCCCAGGAGTGGCCGAGCAGGACAAATTGATCCAACCCCAAGCCGCGACGAACCTCTTCCACTTCTTCTGTGTAACGGGCTAAGGTCCATAACGCGGGATCGTCGGGAATGTCCGAGTTTCCCACGCCGAGCTGGTCGTAATAGTACATTTCGATTCCCGCCTGCGGCAAGAAGCTCTCCATCGCTTCCAGATAGTCATGCGGGAAGCCGGGCCCACCGTGCAGCAGCAGCACCTTGACGGAACCGGAGCCAATCCGCTTGGTCCAAACTTTATACTTGCCGCGAACCACCGGAATCATACGAATACCTGCGACTTGTATTCCGCCGGGATTCAAAGCGTCCGCGCCCTTCAGCTGTGCCGACAGACGCAGAGGAGCGGCGGATATGGCCGTGGCCAAAGCAGCGTTCTCGAGAAAGTTTCGCCGGTTCATAGGTTCATATAGTAGCGCGTGGTGGGATAGTACCAATCACATTGCAATGCGACAGTACTAAGACAAGGTGATCAAATGGCCGGAACGGTGTATACTTTTTCGAACCCCCATTTCGATTGGACAATTGAGAGCCATATGAAGACCCTTGTCACCCCGATATGAGAGCAACTGAGAACGAGCGCCATGCGGCGACCGTGCTTCGCCGTGCGTTGATTGGCGTCTTACTTGGAGCGATGTCGGCGCGGAGCCAGGTCAACGTTGTAACTGGTCAGTATGACATTAGCCGAACTAGTACCAACCCCGCCGAAATAGTACTCAATACATCAAATGTAGCCCCAGGTCAGTTTGGGCTCCTTTTCTCGCGGCAAGTTGACGGTTTCATTTACGCGCAGCCACTTTATCTTTCCGGTGTCAGCATCCAGGGCACGACTAGAAATGTCGTTTACGTCGCGACGATGAATAACAGCATCTATGCGTTTGATGCAGACAATCCGCAGGCATCGGCTCCATTGTGGCAGACGAACCTCGGCCCCGTGGTGCCTAATCCGGGCAAATTAATCGGTACCACCGCTGGCATCCTGAGCACACCTGTAATCGACCCGATAGGAGGAACCATTTACGCGGTTGCTTACGTGCTTCTTAACGGCGTCAGAAGCTATCAACTGCACGCGCTCAATGTCACCAACGGTCAGGAGCAATCGGGCGCCCCGGTAACGATTAATGCAATGGTCCCTGGTTCAGCTCCCGACAGTGTCAACGGGCAGGTTTCCTTCAACGCAGCCATCGAGTGGCAACGGCCGGCGCTTCTTTTGAATAACGGCTCGCTTTACATCGGCTTCGGTACTGGGACTCTCGAAACAAACGTGTATCATGGTTGGCTTTTGCAATACGATGCCGCGAGCCTTCAACTAATCCAGGCCTTTTGCAGCACGCCGAACGGCTCCGGTAGCGGTGTCTGGATGTCAGGTTATGGACCGGCCGCTGACGATACGGGCGTCTATCTCGCCACTGGCAACGGCACCTTCGACGCCAGTAGCGATTGGGGCGAGAGCGTAATTCGCTTGAGCCCCAGCAGCTTTGATTCGTTCACGACGAGCAATTATGCATACCTCACTAGCGATGATCTGGACCTTGACACAACCGGGCCGATGCTGTTGGCCGGCACTAACCTGCTCGTAATCGGCGGCAAAAGTGGTGTGTTGTACGTTCTGGACCGGAGCAGTCTGGGCGGGTTGCAGGTTGGAAACGCACAAATACCTCAGTTCTTTCAGGCGACCAACCCTTGTCTGATGAACTGTATTCCGACAAGCCGGATCAGTCACTACACAACCTGGAGTCAATCGAGTTCACCTTCGCTACTGTATTTGTGGGGGAACGGGGATGTCCTGAAGAGTTTCAGTTACTCCAGTGCCGGTGTGTTCAATACGACTCCCTTCGCCACCGGAAGTATGACAGCAGCAACGCCCGGCGCCACGCTGGCGCTTTCAAGCAGTGGAGAAGCCGCGGGTTCGGCCGTTCTTTGGGCAACCATATCCACCCAGAGCGTCGTAGAGTCGATCCAACCCGGTATTCTGTACGCCTTCGATCCGGTGACGCTCTCCGAGCTTTGGGACAGCCGGATGAACCCAGCGGATGCGCTCGGAAATCTAGCCAAGTATTCGACACCTACGGTGGCGAACGGCAAATTGTACCTTGCCACGTTTTCGAACCAATTGGACGTCTATGGAATTCATACGGTGAACACCGGTAATTTGAACTTCAGTAATCAGATGGTTAATACCGTTAGCGCCGTTCAGCAGGTTGCTTTCACCAACGGGACGCCGCTACCGATGGCGACGCCCGGCATCGTGGTAAACGGAGATTTTGCAGCCAGCAGTAACTGCGGAGCGACCATTGCTCCAGGAGCGGCGTGCTCACTCAACGTAACGTTTGTGCCCGCCGGTACAGGTGCGCTGACCGGAAGCGTGGTTCTCACCGATAGCGCGAGTGACAGTCCCCAAACCATTAATCTCGCCGGTAATAGCATTCCACCGCCACCGATGGTGAGTTTGTCGGCAGCCAGTCTGCTATTTGGTAACCAGGTGCTGGACACCGCGAGCGTGGCGCGGATCATAACCATGACGAACATAAGCAATGTGCCGCTGACACTCGCGATTATGCCCAGCGGGGATTTCACCGAGAGCGACAACTGCGGCTCAAACTTAGCGGCCGGCGCAGCCTGCAATTTCAATGTGACGTTTACGCCCACAGCTGTCGGGACTCGCAACGGAACGATCACCATCTCCGACAATGCCGCGAACAGCCCGCAGGTAATCAGCTTGACCGGTACGGGCTCGTTGTCGTACCCGGTGCCGCAGATTGATGAATTATCGCCGTTGAGCGCGTCGTCTGGAGGGGCGGGTTTCACCCTGACTGTGAGCGGGACTGGTTTCGCTGCTGGCAGCGTATTCTCCTGGAACGGCGTAGCGCGTCCGGCGACCTTCATCAACGGCACCCAACTCCAAGTAGCTGTCAATGCCGCTGACATTGCGGTAGCGGCGACGGTGCGGGTAAGCGTGTTGAATCCAAGCCCGGGCGGAGGCTCATCGAACGCGCTGTTTCTACCTGTGACTAGCGCCACCACGTCGGTCTTGTTCAATAGTTCCAGTGTCCCGGTCGGTGCAGACCCGGCGGCTGTGGTGGTGAGCGATTTCAACGGGGATGGCAATCTGGATGTGGCGACAGCCAATTCAGGCGCCAATACGATATCCATTGCTATGGGTAACGGGGATGGAACGTTTCAAAACCATGTGGATTATGCTACCGGGCAGGCGCCGACGGCTCTCGCGGTGGCTGACCTGAATGCGGACGGCAAACTGGACATAGCCGTCGCCAATCAGACGGACGGCACCCTGTCCGTGCTGCTGGGCAACGGAGATGGAACGTTCCAAATGCAGCAGATTTATGCCACGGGGCCATCGCCGAATTCGGTGTCCATCGGTGATTTTAATTCTGATGGAGCGTTGGACCTGGCGGTGGTTAGTGCGGGGTCGAACACGGTCTCGATTCTATTGGGCAACGGAGACGGAACTTTTCAGGGCCATGTGGACTATCCCACCGGGAACTCCCCAGCAGCGGTGGTGACGGCCGATTTCAACAGTGATGACATTCTGGACTTGGCGGTGCTGAATGCGGCCGACAACACGGTCTCGATTCTATTAGGCAATGGAGATGGAACTTTTCAAAGCCAGGTGATTTATGCCACTGGGCACTCGCCGGCCTCCCTAGCGACTGGCGATTTCAACGGCGACGGCATTGTGGACCTGGCGCTGGTGAACTCGGCCGATAATACGGTCTCGATCCTGTTAGGCAACAGCAATGGAACTTTTCAGAGCCATGTGGATTACTCGACTGGGCAGTCGCCTGTTTCGTTGGTAGCAGGTGATTTCAACGGCGACGGCAAGCTCGATGTTTCCGTCAGCAACCAGTTAGGCGGTAGCGTTTCAACCCTGTTGGGTAACGGGGATGGTACGCTCCAGGCCCATTCCGACCAACCCGTGAACGCCTCTCCGGGCGGCATGGCCGCTGGCGATTTCAATGGCGATGGCCGGCTGGATCTGGCGGTCGCTAATTCCAGTTCCAATATGATCTCGGCGCTGATCCAGAGTGGAGCGGTCTCGGTTTCCAGCACCAGCTTGACGTTTGCCAGCCAGCCTCCCGGCAGCACCTCAGGGGCGCAAACGGTCACCCTGAGCAACGCGGGGAGCGCAATGTTGACCATCGCCGGCATTGCGGCGAGCGGAGATTTCGCCGCTACCAATACGTGCGGAGCCGCGATTGCGCCTGGGGGAGCCTGCGGCATCAGCGTGACTTTTTCACCTACCGCGGCAGGAACGCGCAGCGGCGCCGTGAGCATCACCGATAGCGCCAGTAACAATCCTCAGGTAATTACGCTCACGGGCACCGGCGCCTCAATCGGAGTTGCAATCAACCTCTCGAATACCGGCACTGAGGGTGGTGTATCCATCCCTGGGAACACCATCAGCCTTAGTTATCCGGCGCCGGCCGGCGGCGCTGTGATCACGCTCTCAAGTTCGAATTCGACGGCTGCTTCAGTTCCATCGACCGTTACAGTGGCCCCTGGCGCAACCATCTCCTCCCCCTTTACGATCACCACTGGCGCTATGAACTCTTCGCTCAACGTCACCCTCAGCGCCAAGTACGCTTCAGTTGTCCAGACGGCAAAATTCAACGTGCGTCCTGCGCTGCTCTACGGCGTGTACATCGCCCCGGCCACTATCTCAGGTGGCCTCTCAACAACCGCGAACGAGGTCGGCCTTTACGGCTTCGCGTCGGGCCCCGGGGCGGTTGTCAGCCTTCAAAGTTCCAATCCCGCAGTAGCGTCCGTTCCGGCGTCGGTGCTGGTGGCCGCCGGCACGAACGTGTCGCCGCACTTCACCATCAGCACGATGGGGGTCTCTACGCCAACGACGGTCTCGATCTCCGCTACTTATGCCGGCATCACGAAGTCTGCGAGCCTTACCATTACTCCCGCCTCAGTTTCGCAGCTGACGTTTTCGGCGAAAGGAGTGCAGGGCGGACATATCGTTTCGTCCAACACGGTATCTATGCTGGGCCAAGCCTCATCGGGAGGGGATGTGATAACACTATCGAGCTCGAATCCCGGCATCGCCACGGTCCCCTCAACGGTGACCGTACCGGCGGGATCCAGCATTTCTCAGGCGTTTAGTATCACGACCAGCACAGTGGGCGTTTCGACCGTTGTTACGATCTCAGCTGCTTTCAACGGAATTACGAAGGTGGCGAATCTGACGATTGTCCCTGCGACGGTTTACCAGGTGGACCTGTCGGCGAGCACCGTAACGGGCGGTACATCGGTAAAAACGAACAGAATTATCTTGACTGGCCCGGCTCCGGCGGGCGGATTGGTGATAGCGCTATCGAGTTCCGATCCAAGCGTTGCGAGTCTTCCGCAAACTGTTGCGGTGGCGGCCGGCTCAAATTATTCAGCGCAATTTGCGCTAACTACTACCGCAGTTACGGCCTCAACACCGGTGACGATTTCGGCTTCCTACGGCACTGCCAATGTGTCCGCCGTTCTGACCGTAACGCCCTGAAGCGAGCTAGTTAACGTTCAACCGGAGGAATCTCATGGCCGTCCAATTACCCACGCCGTCTCAACTGCGGGAGGTCGCCAGCGAAGTCGGGCTCGACCTGACCGATGCCGATGTGGTTTCGTTCATTGATCTCATGCGGCCAAACGTCGCCGCCTATAACGTGGTGGATGCCATGCCGGACAATCTGCCGCCGGTTCGTTATCCCCGCACGCCGGGGTATCGCCCAACTGGAGAGGAGAACGCGCACAACGCCTGGTATGTGAAGACCACGGTGCAAGGCGCCCCGTCTGGAAAACTGAAGGGCAAGACGGTGGTTCTCAAAGACAACATCATGCTGGCCGGCGTGCCGATGATGAACGGCTCGGCGACGCTCGAAGGCTACATGCCTGATATCGACGCGACGGTGGTGGAGCGCATTCTCGACGCCGGAGGCACCATCGTCGGCAAGGCGCATTGCGAGGCTTTCTGCCTTTCAGGCGGCAGCCATACCAACGCCACTGGGCCGGTGCACAATCCGCGTAAGAAGGGATATTCGGCCGGTGGCTCGTCGTCCGGCAGCGCGGTTTTGGTCGCGCTGGGCGAGGTGGACATGGCGCTCGGCGGCGATCAAGGCGGATCCATTCGCATGCCGTCGTCATTCTGCGGCGCCTATGGCATGAAGCCGACGCACGGTCTGGTGCCCTATACCGGCATTATGCCGATCGAAATTTACATCGATCATACCGGGCCCATCACGCGGAATGTCCGGGACAATGCGCTGCTGCTCGAGGTGCTGGCCGGGCCGGACGGTTATGACCCTCGCCAGTACGACGTCCAGGTGCATCCCTATGCGAGTTTGCTCGAAGGCGGCGTGAAGGGCATGCGTATCGGCGTAGTGACCGAGGGATTCCAGCAGGCCAATGCCGAGGCGGATGTGAACGCCAAGGTTCGCGAGGCTGCGGCGCGCCTGGCCGCACTTGGGGCCGAAGTGACGGAGATATCGATTCCGCTGCACTTGGCGGGTCCTGCCTTGTGGATGCCAATTGGCGTCGAAGGGCTGACACAAACCATGATGTGGGGCGATGGGTATGGCGTCAGCCGTTCGGACCTCTATGTCACCAGTCTCATGGATTTCCATCGCGGCTGGCGCGTGCGGGCCAATGAGATGTCTGAGACCAGCAAGCTGTTCACGATGCTTGGCACCTATATCCGCAAATACTATGGCAGCCGCTACTACGGCAAGGCGATGAACATCACGCGCCGGCTGACGGCCGCTTACGATGAGGCGCTCGCGACCCACGATCTGCTGCTGATGCCGACCACGCCCATCAAGGCCACTCCGCTGCCGCCCGCCGATGCGCCACGCGAGCTTTACGTGGAGCGGGCGCTGAACATGATCGCGAATACCGCGCCTTTCGATATCACGCATCACCCCGCCATGGCCGTGCCTTGCGGCATGTCGGATGGCCTGCCGGTATCGATGATGCTTATCGGCAAGCATTTTGACGAGCCCAGCATCTATCGCGCCGCCTACGCGTTCGAGCAGTCCTGTGACTGGACGACGCTCACATGACCAGCTCACATAACCAACAGCGCTGCCATCAATTCAATGCCATCCCAGAGATTTTGAATCCGGAGATTCTCGTCGAAGGTGTGCTGGTTGTCGTCGTGATTGGCGATCGGAATCACGATGGTATGGGTACTGAGCGGACGCTCCACGCTGATGAGCGGTAAGCCGCCTCCCATGTTGGGAAGCAATACCGCCGGCCCGCGTACGCTTCCGACCACGCGAATCACTTCCTGTGAGATCGCGAGATCCATCGGGGTGCGAGTGGCAGGCTCGTCGCCTTTCGTTAACACCATCGCGACCTTGGGGTGCGCCATTCGCGTTTGTGCATCCGGCACGCGATCGGTCACGAAGAAGCCTTGGCGCCGGATGAACTCGATGACGCGCTCGGCCGTCTTCGCTGGATTCATCCCTTTTACGAGGCGAATATCGATGGTCGCCGTGGCCGTGGAGGGAATGACGTTGGATGCTTGCACGCCGCTGCGGGAGCTGGCCATGCCCCGGATGTTGAGCGAAGGAAGCGTGATCAATTCGGCGAGCTTCTTCCCAGAGCCGTCAGTTGCACCTAACTGAAACTCCCGCATGAGGGCAGGATCGATGTCTGGCGCATCGGCGAGCGCCCGCTTCTCGGTCTGGCTCAAGGGCTCCACGTCATCGTAAAAATGTTCCACCAGCACGCGCCCGTTATCGTCTTTCATGGATGCCAGCAGCTTGGCGAGCGACAGAGCCGGGTTTGGCGCCCAATTGCCGTAGTGGCCGCTGTGCAGCTCGTGAACCGCTCCGTAAACGGTGATGTCAACCTGCAGCACGGTGCGCGCTCCGAACGCGATCAGCGGACGGCGGGTCTGATGGACAGGGCCGTCGCACATCAACCAGACGTCGCCGGAAAACAATTCTTTGTTAGCCGCCAGAATCTTCTCGAGATTAGTGGAACCCGCCTCTTCCTCGCCTTCAAAGGCGAACTTGATATTGGATTTCGTCCGGAGACCGGCGGCTCGAATGGCGTCGACGGCAATGAGCATCGCGATGATGGGAGCCTTGTCGTCCCCTGCCGACCGCGCATAAAGCCGCCACTCAGGATCGAACGGCGTGCCGGGCGCCGGAAACGGGATCTTCCGCCCATCCTTTTCGAGCAATGCATTGCGCAACGTGGGCTGGAACGGCGGAGTGGCCCATTCTTTAGGATCGAGCGGCTGGCCATCGTAATGCGCGTAGAACACGATGGTACGCTGTGCGCCCGGTGTTTTAATTTCACCGAACACGACGGGATTCGCCCCAGGAACCGACACCAGCCGGGACGCGATGCCGCGCTTCTCCATCATCTTCTGGATCAGCTCCGCGTTACGCTCGATATTTGCGCGGTCCGATGCGATGTTGGGGATGGAAAGGAGCGCCACAAACTCGTCCATAATCGCGCGCTCATGCTGTTGCCGCCAATGTCGGGCCTCGACGGCCGCCGGATTGGTTTGCGCCGAGGCCGCCATTACGAGAAATCCCGCCAGAATCGCGCCTCGCTTCATAACGCGCAGTATCCCACAATCAGGCAGAAGCCAAGAGTGAGGCTGGTTCAGCTAAACTGAGCTAAATCCCGCGGACGCCAAATGCTGACCGATGAACACATTTCGGAATTGAGGTCGCACTTTCCGATTCTTCGGGAAAAGACCTACCTGTATAGCTGCTCGCAAGGCGCGCTCTCAGACTCCGTGGAAGGCGGCATGCAAAAATACGCGGCAAGCTGGCGGACTTCCACCGCGCCCTGGGACGAATGGATGGAAGCTTATGCTGCGCTGCGCGGCGACTTCGCGCGTTTCATCAACGCTCAACCGGACGAGGTGGCGATCGTCACCAGCGCTTCGGCGGGAATCAATCCGATCGCGAACGCGCTGGATTTCCGGGAACGAAACAAAGTGGTGATGAGCGAGTACGAATTTCCGACCATGGGGCACATCTGGCTCGCGCAGCGCCCGCGTGGCGCCGAGATCCATTTTCTGGACGGCGTCAACAACACCGTGCCCATCGAATGTTATGAACGCGCTGTCGATAAGAGAACGCGCATTGTTCCGCTGACCCAGGTTTCCTTCGTCAATGGATTCCGAGCGGACGTAGGCGCGATCGCGAAGATCGCTCACGCTCAAGGCGCTCTGCTTTTTCTGGACGGCTATCAGGATTGCGGCACCCGGCCGATGGACGTGAAAGCCCTGGACGTCGACTTCTTCGTTACCGGCACGCTGAAGTATCTGCTCGGCCCGCCGGGCCTTGGTTTCCTGTATGTGCGGCGCGAATTGATCGAAACCCTTACGCCGACCATCACGAGTTGGATGGCGCAGCGCGATCCGTTCACGTTCAATCCGAAGCATCTGGATCCCTCGCCCGACGCCCGGCGCTTTGAAGGCGGCTCGCCGCCCATTCCGAATATTTATCTTGCGCGGCCGGCGATCGATTTGCTGACGGGCATCGGGATGGAAAATGTGGCTGCGCAGATCGAGCGGTTATCACGCGCATTCCTCCAGGGCGTTCGCGACCTGCGGTATCGAGTCCAAAACGCCTGCGTCGAGCGTGGGTCCTCTGGTGGTGCTCCGGGCCAACGATGCAGCCGCCGTGCTCGCGAAGCTGACCGCGCGTGGTATTGCTGTTTCGACGCGTCGCGATGGGGTACGCTTTTCGTTCCACGTCTACAATACGCTCGAGGACGTCAATATCGCTTTGACGGCTCTCGAAGACAACGTGGATCTGATGGTGCGCACGTGAAAGCTCTGGCTGGCGGTTGCCGCGTATTTTCCGCCGAGGACGGGCAGTGTTCCACGCTCGGCAACTGGACCGCCAGGACGGTCATTTCCCAGAACAGCGGCGCCCAGCACATCAATCAGACGGTCAACGATTACGCTCCGGGATTATCGCCTGCCGTGGTGAATCCGAACGCTGAAGAAGTGCTCTACGTGGTGAGCGGCCAAGGAAAATGCTGCGTCAACGGATTTGGTTACTCGCTCAGTTCCGGGTCCGCGATTTTCATTCCTCCCGGCGCAATCTACAACGTCGAGAATACCGGCGCGGAGACATTGCGTATTGTCAGCTCCTGTTGCCCCGAGGATCCCGCAGCGCCACATTGTCGATGCTCTGCCGGCTGCCTCCGGCGAGCCGCCACAGTTGCTGGTGCATGAAAACCATCGCGAGGACATTCGCGCCGGCCAGGACCGTCTGTTTCGCTACCTGGTGTATACGGACCTCGGCTGCAAGCAGATTACCCAGTTCGCGGGATGGATTCCGCCGAGCAAGGCTCCGGTTCACTACCACACTTATGAAGAAGTGATCTTCATCCTAGAGGGCCACGGGATCGTGCATACCGACGACGCATCCTGCGAATTCGAACCCGGCAGCAGCATTTACTTCCCCATAGGCGTGCGCCATTGCGTGGAGAATCCGGGCGCCTCCACCATCAAACTGCTGGGCGCGTTCTATCCGTCGGGCAGTCCGGGCGAAGCCTATGAAGATGGCTGACGCCGCTGCGGGCGCCATCGAAAAGGGCGAGCAGCTATCGCGCCAGCTCACCGCGGGCCAGCTCAGCATGATCGCCATCGGCGGCGCGATCGGCACTGGCCTTTTCCTCGGCAGTTCGCTCGCGGTGCGCATCGCCGGCCCCGGCGTCATCATCAGCTATTTGATCGGAGCGGCCATCGCGCTGCTCTTCATGAGTGCGCTGTCGGAGATGGCAGTCGCTCATCCCACGGCGGGCTCTTTTGGAGTCTACGCCGAGCTTTATGTGAACGCATGGGCGGGCTTCACCGTGCGCTACACCTATTGGGCGGCGCAGTGCATTGCGATCGGCGGCGAAGCGACGGCCATCGCGATCTACTGCCAGTGGTGGTTCCCAAATACTCCGAAATGGGTATGGATTCTCGGATTCTCGGTCGCTCTGTTGTACGTGAACGCTCGCAGCGTCGGGAGCTTCGGCAGCTTCGAATATTGGTTCGCGATGATCAAGGTGGTCGCCATCGTTCTGTTCATCGGTTTCGGTCTGGCGCTGCTCATCGGGCTCGGTCCCGTGCCGGCCATCGGCTTCTCGAACTTCACGGCGCACGGTGGATTTCTTCCCACCGGCTGGCGCGGCGTGTGGATGGCGATGGTGTTCGTGATCTTCAGCTACATCGGAACGGAGGTGGTCGCGGTCACAGCAGGCGAAGCGAAGGATCCGAGAACAGCCGTGCCGCGCGCGATGCGATCCATGGTCGGCCGCCTGATTCTGTTCTATGTGGGAGCCATCGTGGTGCTGATCGCGATCGTTCCGTGGAATCGGATTCAACCTGGCTCGGACGTCACCGCGAGTCCCTTCGTGAAGGTGTTTCAGTTGATCGGCGTGCCGGCCGCCGCGCATATCGTGAACTTCGTGGTGATCACCGCCGCCGCGTCCAGCATGAACTGCAATCTATATCTGGCGAGCCGCATGATGTTTTCGCTCGCGCGCGGCGGGTATGCTCCTGCTTCATTTGGAAGGGTTTCGACGCGCGGGACGCCGGTAGCCGCGCTTACTTGTCTCAGCCGCTGGGTTGGCGCTCGCACTGGTCATCGCGCTCGCTGTACCCCGATAGCGCTTACGTTTACTTATTCGGGATCTCCCTTTTCGGCGGATTGTTCGTATGGCTGATGATCTTCATTACTCATCTTTATTTCCGTCCGAAGTGGGAGGCATCGGGCCATCCGCGCCTGCCGGTTCGCATGATCGGGTACCCATATACGTCGCTGCTCGGAATGGCCGCGATCATCGCAATTATCGCGACCACCTGGTGGGTGGAGGGCATGCGCGTCACGATGATCGCTGGATTGCCGTGGTTGGGCGTTCTGACAGCCGCGTATTTCTTGGTGCGACGCCGACAGCGGATCAGGGCTGATCCGTAACCTGCTGGCGCAGCCGGGCCTGAGCATCATCGAGCAGCGTGGTTCTGTCTTCGATCCAGGTGTCGATTTCGCGTTGCTCGGATAAAGCTTGCGCCAGGGCTTCCGCGGTGCGCTCCGGCGCAGGGCCGCCGACGATATTGCGGATTGCTGACGAAGTGAACCGGGTCAAGAGCCTGCTCGATTTCTTCGGGAGCGAGCCGCAGGGACGGACGCAGCGCAAGCAGCGCCGCTCGGATAGCGGAAGGGCTGTCATCACGGCCGCATGCACGAACAACTTGTCCCACCAGCAGCGTGCGCTTCCCGAAAAGTCATCTTCTCCCGCCGCACCAGCGTGTCCGCCAGTTCGGTGACCGTAAGAAAATCGTTTCCGGCACGCCGGGCCATTTCCGCCTGATCGATCTCCACGCTTTCCATCGCGCCAGCCAAAAGCCTCAACGCCCGCATGGCATCGGTGAACATGGTGGAGACCAAGGGGTGTAGATCGTCCTCGCTGTCGTTAATGTCGCCGAACGGAGTATTGTGGGCGCACGTGAATACGCCTTGGGCCTCGCCGAGCGCGCGACTCGCCAGAACACGCGCGTGCTCGAACGCCACCGGATTTCGTTTCTGCGGCATGATGCTCGACGTTTGAACATAGGCATCGGCGAGACGCAGGAAACCGAATTCGCTCGTGGACCACAACAGCAGATCCTGAATCAGTTTGCCCAGATTCACCATCGCCACGGCCACGCTGGCAGCGGATTCGGTGATGTAGTCGATGGCCGCGATGGCTGCATAGGAGTTACTGGCCAAGCCTTCGAATCCGAGCGCTTGAGCTGTTTCTTCGCGATTGATCGGAAATCCGGTGGTGGTGAGTGCGGCAGCGCCGAGCGGACTGCGGTTCACCGACCTGAACGCATGACGAATGCGATCGGCGTCGCGTGCTAGAAACTCGCAGACGGCGATTAAGTAGTGCGCGAGCGTGGTGGGCTGCGCCGGTTGTGTATGCGTATGCGCCGGCATCACCGTTTCCAGATTCCGTCCGGCAAGATCGAGCAGGACGCACCGCAGTCCGGCGACAGCGGCCGCCAGCACCAGCAATTCGCGCCGGGCAGTCATTCGATACAAGGTGATTGCAATATCGTTGCGGCTGCGCCCGGTATGCATCTGACCGGCGATCTCGGCGCCGGCTGACTGCTCCAGCAGGGACTCGATATAGAAAAACAGATCCTCGTGGGATCCGTCGTACTTGGCCTGGGAAATAGCCGAACGATCCAGGCCGTCGAGAGCGGCTATCAGCGTTCGTTCATCATCGCGTGTGATGATCTTCTGGCTAGCGAGCATTCGGGTATGGGCGCGGTGGATATCCAGAAGAGCGTCGAGGAAGTGGCGCTGGGCATTTTCGAAGTTCTGCGCGAGCACCGTTTCAGCGTAAACACGTGCGGGAAACGCTTCGGAGCTCACAGCTTTTATGATAGTCCGCGAACGAGCGCGATCACTGCGCCCCCGACAGATTGATATTCACCGGCTGCGTGTATTGTGGGCTGATGTTTCCGGCCTTATCGAGCACCCTCACGCCTACGGTGTGCACGCCCGCGCCGCTGACGCTTGCGGCCGCAATAGACCCAGCCACGCTGCTCACCGGTCCGCCGTCTACCCAGTAAAAGATTCGGCTGACGCCACTGCCCGTGTCTGTAGCTGTGACGTTGACCGTTACGGGAGAGCTGTTACTCACGCCGTTGGCGCCTGGCGCGGGTGTCAAGCTGAGACTCGCGATCGGAGGCGTGAGGTCGGCCGAAGCAGGAGCGGGGAGCAGGAGGACGCCGCTGATAGCGTTCAACGTCAGACTCACGTTGCCACCAGAGACGATGTAAGTGGCGCCGCCGATAGCGTCCTGAAGAACTGTGCCGTCCGGATAATAGGCGCCAACCGGAATCGCGGGAGTATTGGCGCTGGAGCCGTTGTTCAGCGCGACGATGGCTGTCTGGCCGCCCGCAATGGACCGCGCATAGGCGTACGTGTTGGCGGCGGTTGAGGGCTGCTGCGTGTCGCCGGTGATCAGAGTAACGAAGGTCCCGCCGGCGAGCGCGGGATATTGTTTACGCAGGTGCGCCAAGGCCGTGTAGTAGGCGATGACGGTCTGGTCGGGCGGCCCGTAAACAGTTGGGTCGCCTGGTTGATCGGTCCACGGATATGGCGCACGCGTATAAGGGTCGGCAAGCGGGTACCCGTTTGGATCGTTCGCAACTGACGGGGCGTTCATAGCAGCTTCGTCGCCATAGAACACCGTCGGCGCGCCGATATAAGTGAACTGGAACAAGGCCGCGAGCTTGAGTCGCTGCTTGGCCTGGACGAGGCCTGTGTCGGTCAACTCTGTCATCACATACAACGCACGATTCGTGTCGTGTGAATCGATCAGGTTCAGCATAGCTGCGCTGGCTTGGAGCGGATAATCGTCGCGCACCGCGCGATTGGCCGTGTCGAACTGGCTGGGCGTCAATGGGATGATCGCATCGTTGCCGTTATCATTGGTATCCACCCAGTTGTAAGGCCAGCGTACGAAGCCGGTGACGTTGCGCCGGAAACGATAGTTCATCACTGAGTCCATCTGATCGCCGGCCAGCCATTGACTCGCATTGGACCAGATCTCGCCGATCAGCGGTCCATTAGGGTTATAGGTCTTCGCCAGAGGGCGCAACGCGTGCCAGAAAGAGTTTGGCAGGTTGGACGCGCTGTCGAACCGCCATCCGCCGGCGCCCGCATTATACCAGTGCAGCATCACGTTGTCGGACGTTCCGCTGTAGAAGAATTGTTGTACCGGTGCCTGGGACGGGTCGATCAGCGGCAGAGTGTTCACGTTCGCCCAGCCGTTATAGTCGCTGACAGTGCACGGAATGTTGTTGTCCAGGAATTGAAACCAGCTCCGATATTGTGAACTCAAGGATTGGCAGGCGCCGGTGGCCGGGAACCTCGACGTACTCGTTGAAGTACAGGCTGTCCGACGAGGCGTCTTCGAAGGTTCCGTCGAGAATGACGCGCATGCCTCGCTGGTTCATGGCCGCGAGCAGCGAAGCCAGCGCCGCATTTCCTCCCAGCGCTGGATCGATGTTCAGAAAGTCGTCTGTGTCATAGCGATGATAGGAGCTGGCGTAGAAGATGGGATTCAGGTAGAGCGTGTCGAAGCCGAGACCCTGAATATAGTCCAACTCGCTTTGTATGCCAACGAGGTCGCCGCCATAGAAGATGCTGCCGAAATTCCCGGAGCAGGCCGTGTTGGATTGCCGCGGATCGCACAGCTTCGAATTCCAAGGTGTGACTGCGAGAACGCCAGGGGCAGCAGGGCCATACAGCAAAGGGCAGCCGGACGTGCTTCCCGTCACGCAGTAGTCGTTCGTAGAGTCGCCATTACGGAAGCGGTCCGGGAAAATATGATAGACGTTCGCGTTGGCCATCCAGGCCGGAGTCTGGAAATTGGGGGCGTACGCGGTAATCTGGAACGCTGCCAGAGGTTCGGTAGCATTCGCCGCGCCGGTGCCGTCCTTATTCACATTGTCGTAATCGTCGATGTAATCGTCGCTATAAAAGGCGACGCCCGAGCCGTTAGTGATCACGAATTTGTAGTACACGATCGTAGGTGCGGAGGGAGTGGTGTACGCGATGTTGTATTCGTCGCAGAGCGCGCCGTTGACGGTCTTGGTCTCGAAGAAAGCCATCGGCGAATCGAGTGGACCTGTCGTTATGCCGGAGGCCGTGTCGAGCAGGTACACCCGCAGATTAACGCCGGTGGCTCCCAAGTGGGCCGTGGCCAGACGGAGCCTCACGGTGCTCCCCGCCGGTACCGCGCCCTCCTGACTGCGGTAATAAGGATCGAACGTATTGTGGAAAAGCGCCGAATAACTGACTGAGTTACTGGAGTTATCGATGGAAAACGGGGGCGTGCTAGAGCCATTCGCTGTGTTGTTGACGACGAAATATTGCGTGTAGACGGCCGAGGCGCCTACCGAGCCTCCTGGGTTGTCGTTCGGCGTCTGGCCGTAAACATAGCCGGTGCTGGAGGTCAGCAGCCCCAGAAAAAGGAACGACGATGGGATGGCCCCGCCGGTGATAGCCTGCCAAGGGATCGCAAACTCACGCACGGTGCCCGTCGAGGCGTACGTGCCGAAATTGGAAATCGGATTGGTCCAGTTGCCATTACCGTCCGAGGTGCGATATTCGTTATAACCGTCTTTAAAATAGCTGACGAATTGGGCTCGGAACGGCAGCGTGGCGATCTGCTCGCCATCGTAATTAAAGCCCGTCAGGTTGCCATTGGCGTTCGCGCCGCCGTTGGGCGGATTGGATGGGTTCGCGTCGATGTAAATGACGGCGCCTTCGCTCAGGTTGGCATTGGTGATCGCCACATAGAGACGGGATGCATCCCACGTCATGTACCAGGTCTGGCCAGTATTGGTGCCGATCTGGTTTGTTCTGTTCTGGATATTGCCATATTTTCCAGGCTGAATAACACCGTTGATGGATGGGGTATTAAATTGTCCACAGAGCGGATTGCAACAAACCGCGATGGACATTGCGGCCAATGCAACTTTAATAGCGGCGTTGCGAGGCATCCACATCACCGTGCACCTTCTTAATCCGAAGACTCACCGGATGTTTGTGAGTTTAGCAGCATGATCGTTTCTCGGGAGCGTATGCTTGCTGGCGGCCGAAGCCGGCGAGCTGTAGGCGTGTGAGCGCTGTTCAATCAATTGGAAACACTGGCCGCGGATCAGAAAGTGAGGTGCCCGTGAATGGAATATGCGACGAGGACCTGTGTTAATTCCTCGTCACTAGATTCATTTCCTCATCGAAAGTGATCCGAAGTTTCACGCTTGGATCGTCAGGTCCAATAGCGCATCGACTAAGACGCTAACCACTCGATCGAGGGATTGTTCATCGAGGTCCAGAAAGAATGGGAGGCCGAGGCAGGAAAACCCCAGCGCAGCGGTTACCGGCAGCGGGTGACGAGGGAAGGTCTGGAAGGCTGGTTCCGCATGACAGCCGGACCCATACCAACGCACGGTACCTACTCCGGCCCGAGCCAGGCGCGCCGAAAGAAGGTTAGCGTCTGCCGGGAAACCGTATACTACTGTCGAACTAAGACCGCCTCCGCAAGGGCCTGTTCGCTGAACGCCTCTGTCGTCGAGGGCGGCTTCATATCTAGACAAAAGTTGCGCCCAGCGAATCCGGTTCTCGGCCCAAACATCGCAGGCGGCTAGCCCAACGGCGGCGGAGTACTCGCTCAACTTGCCGTTGAAACCAACGACCCTTGAAACCCGTTCCCGATAGAAGCCAAAATTCAACCTGCGGGTTATCTCGGCGATTAGTTCCGGATCGCGGGCCAGCACGATCGCACCTTCGCCGGCACCGAGGATCTTCGTCGCATGAAGGCTGATAACCACCGGCACGGTGCCGATTTGCTGCCCTGCAAATGCCGCCGCTGCATCGATCACGACGGGAATGCCCGAGGTGCGTGATAACTCTTCCCAGGGGGCAACATCCACGGGCGCTCCAAAGGGCGCAACAGGCATTATCGCGCGTACGTCTTGCACCTCATCCAAAGCCTGTTTTGCGACTCCCGGCGCCAGGCGCCAACTCTCGGGATCAACATCCAGGAAATGCGGCTTTAAGCCGGCAGCAAGCACCGCATGCGCCGAAGCGCAGAAAGTCCAACTGGGTATCAGGCACGTTCCCGCGCCGCGACTCAAGGCAGCGAGCGCAGCGGTAAGAGCAATCGTTCCGTTGGCGGCAGAAACAACGCAGTCTTGTGGAAGACGAAAGTGGTGCGAAAGCCGAGCTTCCAGTTCGCGCGCCAACGGTCCGAAATTCGAGTAGAAGCGCGCGGCATCAATCCGCTTGAGGTAAGGAAGCACCGCCTCGGCGGTGGGGAGCAACGGACGGGCGACTGGGATCACGCGGTGGTTTCCGATAGGTCCGCCATCACCGCTCGGTGCGCTTTCCTCACTGCGCTCACGAGAAACTGGAGGTGCGCGTTTTGGTCGCCTTCGTTGGCCTTAAGCCAAGCCGCGACGTCCTGGGGTCCATCCGCATCCTGATGCTTTCGGAAAGGACCATTGAGATAGTGCAGGACCCGCATGTCCGCCGCCTCTGAAGGAAAGGCCTGATGATACCTGGCGTCACCCCAAAAGTTGTAACGCACCGGCAAACTCCGATAGCTGATCCGGTTGCGAATGATCGAAAGCGTGAGTCCCATCTGGGCGGCCAGATAGTTCTTTGAGAAATCGGCGGCCAGCAGATAGTCCCGAGAAAATGTTCTGCCGATGGCGTTCATGGCCTCTTGAGTACCCAGGACAAAACCAAAGTTGTAATATACCGGCCCACTCGCCAGGCCGCTGCCCGCGGCATACCAGACCCCGTTTCCGGGATGCGGGCAATCGAAGACCGGCGGCGGAAGCGACGCCAACGCAAAGAGCTGGCCCCAACGCTCTCCATCCACGTCCCCGTCGCCTATCGCAAGCCACGGCGGAGAGGTCGCCGTGACGCCGGCGATCCCCAGAGGCTGCGAAAGTTGCAGGGCGACATCTGAGAAATCGCCGGTGAACAGAACGTCGGCGTCCGCCATCAATACAAAATCGGCCTGAAACGGCTCGATCCATCGATCCATCCCGGTTGCAAAATGGGAATACCGCCGGAACGCCTCGCGATCCACCCAGCGCCAAATAATGCCATAGCGCGCCAGTTCCGGATGCGCGGCATTCACGTCAAAGGGTTCGCAATCTTCACCTATGCTTACCACCAAGCGCCGATCGCCATTGGGCCACCCATATTGCCACAGGCTGGCGGCCAGATAGTGGATCATGGTGAAAAACGCAGGTGTTGGACTGATGGGAACATGAACCTGCAGGCTCCTCAAGATCCGCGCTCCTTTTCGCTCAGCAGGAACTGCGCTTCCAACTGAAGCAGGCGGCGCGATCGCGACTTCACCTCGCGCGCGGGCGTGCCGGCGACCATCGTGAATGGACTTACGTCCTGCTTAACCAGACTAAGCGCCCCGCTGATGGAGCCCTCGCCGACGACGACTCCCGGTAGGACCACGGAGCCGGCGCCCAGCACCGCGTGCCGGCCGATGTGTACTGGCGCGGTTGAGACTGCGGTAAATTCGGGCGGCAGCGTGGGTCCAGTCAAGTGTTCACCCGAATAGTCGTCGTTGGCGGAGTAAATGATGCTGCGAGCGGACACACCCGCGAAGTCGTCGATCGTGACACCGCCGCCGCCGAAGATGTAGACTCCGGCCGCGATATGCACGTGGCTCCCGATGGACACCCCCGCGCCGAAGGCGCTGATTAGACAGAAGGCGTCGATTCGAACGTGGTCGCCTATGCGGATGCCCGCCGGATTCAGAATGATGGCCGATCGATCCAGCCGAACGTTCCTCCCGACGGTACCGAGACCCAGGCCAGCTAGCTCCTCATCGCTGTATTGTCGTTCCACTCCTCCTGTCTCCTTAGCCCCTACACCGCCGCCGATCCACGGGCATGCGCGCGCATCGCCGCTGCCCACTCGTCGGCCTGAGAGCTACGCTGTTTCTGATACGAGGATTCGATAGGGACGGGTTTTGGCGAATAATCTACGCCAATATACCGTAAGCACCGGGCGAGCGTGTCCGATGGAGCAGATTCAATTTCTTCATAGAAGATTCTCAGCGGTTCGATCCCCAGAGCACCGAAGAGGCACTCCCATCTGCTCATTACGTCTCCGAGGTAAAGCATGTTTTCCGCAATCGCCCGCTCGTCGAAGTCGGCAACTTGATCGCTCGCCGACAAGCTTGACCACAAGCCGGTCTGGGACGCAGTGTAAAACGAGATTGCCTGCATGAGCAAATTTCGGCGCGTGAGATAGATGTATTTCCAGTTCCAGTCCGGATGCCAGAATAGCCCGCGGCGCAGCAGGATCGTCATATGACAGAGATCCATCTTCACGCCGAAAACGCCGTTCGCGCTACGCGTGAGAGTGGCCACGATGTTCAGATAATCGGCGACGCTTCTACAGGCGTACTGTTCGGCGGCTGATACGATGCTGTGTGCCCCGGTCCTCGCAAACACCTGTTCGCGTTCCAGCGGCATCTGCGAATAGCCGGCATTGAAGAAGTCCGCCGGTTTTCCAGCTACCCCGGTGTTTTGAAGCAGGCTGGTGAGATGCGTGCTGCCGGAACGCTGCACGTAGCATATGGCGTAGTTCACGGCGTTCTTGGGCATGGATGGCGGAGCAGACGGGGGAGCGTCAGGATCTGGGAACAGGCTACGAATGTTGTCCTCGGTGCTGCCGGCCCCGGCCGTGTTCATCGAAGACAGTAAGGTTGACAAGATGTCCGTCACGACCGATTATAATGCGATTCAACTACGGGCGCCATTCCGCACTGTCAGCTTGTAGATGCTCCAAAATAATGTCACCCCCTAAGTGCGACGAAACTATGTCACCCCTGGCGATGGGAGGGGATGGAGTTGAGTCAGAACGAACTGCAGAGGTTGAAGGTGATCGAGAACGCGGTGGGATCGAATCACGGTGTAGGAAGCTGTTGGATTGCTGCAACTCTGTGGGCGGCAGGTGAAACGGCTGAAAGCGCGGTACGACCCCGAGCAATTGGAGTGGGTGCGGCACGGCAATCCTGGGCGGCCGAGGGCGTGGGCGATTAGCGAGGGAGTTAAGAAGCGGATCGTCGAACTGGCGCGGAACACAAGTACGCCGGCTTCAATGACGGCCATCTGACCGAGAAGCTGGTGGAGGTGGAGAAGATCGCCGTGAGCCGGGAGACGGTGCGGCGGCAATTGCGGGCGCTGGTGGAGCGGCACGGAGTTCCACTGAGTTTGTATCGTGATCAGCAGGGAACGTTCCAGCGCAACGACAAACATTGGACGATCGAAGAGCAGATGGCGGGACGGCAAACACTGACGCAGTTGGGACGGGTACTGGAAGAGCTGGGAATTCAATCGATTCGCGCGTTGAGTCCGCAGGCCAAGGGACGTATCGAGCGGCTGTGGAAGACTTTTGCGAGGCGGCAAACGATTCCGGCCTGGAGAAAGAACCTGAACTGGGACCGGCAGTTAGTCTGCGCTATGAGCGGGTGGTGGGCAAAGCTCATGTGATTGAGTTCGGTGCGCGATCCATACAGTTGCCGGCTCGCAAGGATGGGCAGGGCTATGCGGGAGCGCGTGTGGAACTGTCGCATCAGTTGAACGGGGATCTGCACGTCTGGCATGGGCAGCAGGATCTGTTCTCGATAAACCTACCGCTGGACTATGCTTCGGGCCTTGGCGGCAACCGGCGTCCTGACCGAAGCGCGCGCGATTCTCTATGGGCGGCCCTACGGCGAGGAGTCTAGCTTTGAAGCGTACGACCGAGTGTTATTGCAAGTGCTGGATGAGTCAGGACTCCGGTCTCTTCCTCTTATCACGCGCATGGACTTCGGCCACACCGATCCGAAGTTCATTCTGCCACTCGGAGTAGAGGCGGAGATCGGCAGCGACCTGGCAACATGGCGTTACGCATTCGCCTTTCCTCGGTTGACGGTGATTGCACAAAGCCGGACTCTTTCCGCCGTACAACCGGTAGCTATCGAACGGTAACATCGTAATCCTGTCCTTCCCATCGATTGCTGTTTCGCCAAAAGAAGGTGAAGCGGATGCAAGAATCTTTCGATAAGGATGAGGTTGACTGCAAGTCTACAAAGTCGATCTCTAGAGCATTCGCGCTTGATTCGGTATCGGTCTGGGATTTCCACCCGTCGCTCGACCAGCGGAGACGGAACGGCTCAGTGCCGTGGATACGCAGGATGGAACCCTTTCGCATAAATCGCACATGACGGTCCGGTTTCCAAACTTCCACCAACTTGCGATCCTTGCGATCACCGAGGTAGCGCTTTTGTACTTCGGGGATTGCGTCATAAACCTTGCCATCGGAAGCGGAGCGGAGCAGCTTGACGTACTCGGCGTGCGCCCACATGAGCGGCATGGCGGAACCGGTCGGCTTGCCCAGCGAGAGGAAGGCCTGCGGCTTGTCCGCCTCATCCCAAACTTGTTCCGGCAACAGGCCAGTCGGCGAAGCAAGCTGCTCCATCGCCCGCAGGTAGCACTCAACGCTTCGACCGGCAGCCAGTTCGTAGTGACCTCGCTCGCCGGTAAGCAGCGGCCACGCACGGCCGACTCCGACGCTGGTAAAAGGGCCTCCATCTTCCTGCTGACCGTAGCCATCGTGATTGTAGCGATGCCATACGGGACCAGCCTGGGTTTGCACTTCTAACACCGCATCCATCACCTTGACGCTATCCACAATGACGGGATCGTTCGCGGAACGGATACCATAGCGCACCAGTTCGAGAAACCCGCCATCCACAACGTCTTTTGCTGGGAATTCGCTTTGTTGACCGTAAGGAATATTCTTGATTTGAAGCTTGCGCTGCTCCGGATTTTCGGCCGGGTTCGCGTCTCCCACTTGCTCCGGAAGGATGCGAATGTAATACCGTTTGATTCCCGGGTGAAGCGAGCCTTCCTTGGTTACGGTCCAATCCTCGATATGCGATTCCAGGAAATCCGCATATTCTTCAGTAAACACGGCCGACGCTTCATCCCCTCTCTCGCGGAAGAGCAACGCCGCACAAATCAGCGCGGCGATGTTCGAAGCAAGCGTGGAGGGCGAATAACCGCTGGCCTCCTCCCAGCGCTCCTGCTGCGTGACAGGCCCATTACGAATCAGGTAAGCAGCACCCTTACGCACGAGCGTGTCGGGATTAAATTCTCCCAGTCCCTTCTCGCCAAACAGACGCCACGCGAGCATGATGGGAAACGCCACTTCATCCAGCTGAATGCCGGTCCAATACGCTTCACCAGTTACCCAGAAGTTTTGTGCGAAACCGCCATCCTCGTGTTGCGAGACGGCCAGAAAGATCAAGGCGCGCAGAGGGGTGGTTGTGTCTCCGGCAGCCAGGAGTGCGGTCACGCTGTTGACCATGTCGCGCGTCCATACCAGGTGATATCCGCCCTGATCCTGATCACCTTTGGCTTCTCCCCAAGGAATGGCGAGGGAAGCAATCAGGGCGCCGGGGTACGATTTGTCCTCGTGCGCCAGCAGCAGGCTAATACTACTCTTGAACAGGTTGCCTTTGTCAAACGATGACTTTTCCAACGGCCGGCAGTGAGCCGCCACGCCTTCCCATTGGTCTTTGTAACGGGCGAGATGCTCATCGAAAGGAGTCCCTAGAGACTGAAGCAGATTCGTAATCGCACGATGTTCCGTTGCTCCGAACGCAGTTGCAAGCGTAAACTCCCGGGTCTTACTGAGATCCAGTTCGCCGGTGAGAGCGATATTGCCGTTCGCGGCACGATCGAATTCGTAATCCATTTTGAAATTCTCATGCAGGTCGGTCCAACCATCGCTCTTTCCCACGTAGCCACAGGAGGTTCGGGAAAAAGGGACGGTCGCGGTCATCGCGAGCCACACGCCTTGTTTCGAAGCCATGAGTATCCGCCAGCCGTTCGCAGTGGTGACGTAGCCCGTGTTGCCGTATCCACCTACCTGGATATGCGGGGCACAGAGCGCGAACAACTTCAAGGTAGTGAGAAACTTCTCGTCCGGGCCGGTCAGCCGCGTACGCTGCAGAACGCAGGGCTGATGCGGATCAGTGATCACGTCTTTGCTGATCGAATAACGCCCATCCGGGTCAGAATTCGTGCAGTGAAAGCCTAAGGTATGACCGGAAATCCTTTCCACCGTGGTCTTCAGGTCCCGTTTCTCTTCGTGGAAGAAGCTCTTCCCATCCGTGACCAGGTATTGAAGATCGCGCAGTTGCGGACGGTCGACCGTCGGGTAATAAACTTCGGTGATAATGCCGCCGAACAGAGTGAACCATATCCGGCTCGACGCCGCATAGGCGGTCCCAACGCCGTTTTTATTGCCATGGGTCCACCGGGGCTCGATGCCCGGCGCTCCGAATGCTTCTTTGTCACCGTTTTGTTGCATCGCTCAAATCCTCCTCGGATTATCAGCCGCAGAACGAATTGGAAGGAAGTCCTCGCACATCGCCATCGATAGCGAACAGGCTTCCCGAAAGTGGCGCCGCTTCCAACTGGTCCGCCGTCATGGTTTCGCGCGCACTCGTTACGTAAAGGGTTTTCAGATCTGGACCACCGAAAGTGCAATCCGTAGCACGGGGCACGGGCAACTGAATGATTCGCTCCAGCTTGCCTTGAGGATCGTAGCGATGAATTTGCCCCAGACCCACTACGTTGCTCCACACAAAGCCGTCGGCATCCACCGTCATGCCGTCCGGAAAACCGCCGCTGTTGCTGTCCAACGTGGCGAATGGCAGGCGGTTCGAAATGGCTCCCGTGCACGGATCGAAATCGTAAACAAGAATCGCGTAACGAAAGCTTTCCGTGTAGTACATCTTGTGTCCATCCGGGCTCCAGCCGCTGCCATTGGAACAGATGACGTTCTCCTGCCTGCGGGTAATGGTTTTGTCGGAGTCCAGCCGGTACAGATTGCCCGCTGGGGCCGACCAATGCACGGCATCCATCGTTCCGGCCCAAAAGCGGCCTTGCGGGTCGCACTTCCCGTCATTGAAACGATTGTTGGGCAGATCGGGTTCCACATCTCCGATTCGCCGCAGCGTCAACGTCGCCGGTTCAAAGGTGGCGAAGTCCTTCCTGAGTGTCAAGACCAATCCGCCGGCAGCCCGCGGCGCAATGCAAGTGACGATTTCAGGTAGATCAAAAGTTTGATTGCTGCCCGTGGCTGGATGGAAGCGATGGATCTGTCTGCTCTGAATATCGATCCAGTAGAGGCTTTGATTTTCCGGACTCCAGACGGGAGATTCTCCGACGATCGCCTGCCACGGGAGCACGCATCGGATACTTTCGCCAGAGATGGTCCGTACGTTCATGCGGGTTGCTCCCGACGACGAAGATGATTCCAATAGCCCAGCCAACCCAGGTGGCCAGTGGAATTTGGACCGCCGAACTTGGTGCTGAGTACACCGCCGGCTGTGACCAGCAGAACGCCAACCAGCGACAGCAAATCAGGGGTGTTCTTCCAGACCACCCAGCCGATGAGTCCGGAGAAAATGACGACGGTGTAATTAAAAGGGGCGATCCTGCCGGCGGTAGCGTGTTTGTAGGCCAGGATGATCAACAACTGGCTCGCCGCCATCATCAATCCAATGCCTCCAAGGAATAACCATTCTCGGCCGGTCGGAGTTCTCCACGTCTGTACGGCAAATGGCGCCGCCGCGGCGGAAGAGTAGAGAAAGTAGTAGAACAGGATTCGACGGGAAGGTTCCGTGTTCGAAAGTCGATTGACGGCTACGAGGGCTAAGGCTGAGAAGACCGCCGCGCTGATAGCGATGAGCGCAATGGGATCGGATAGCAGCGCCAAACCAGGCTTCAAGATTAGAATCACGCCCGCGAAACCGATAAGCAGACTCACCCATACCATCCCGCCGATCCGTTGCTTCAGCCATACCCAGGTAACCAGAGGGATGAACAGTGGCGCAGAGTTACTGAGCAGTACGGCATTCACCAGCGGCATCCGCTTTACCACCACAAACATCAACACTTGCGAAAGCAGGCCGGCCGCGGCGCGCAGAATATGCAGCCAAGTGCGAGATGTTCTCAGTTCAGAAACACCTTTGCCAAGCGCCCAGGGCGTGAACAACAGCAGGCTTATGAAGTTCTGAAACAGTACCAGGATACCGGTGGGCACCTCTTTCGCCGCCTTGCCGAACGCACTCATCACGGCTACGCAGGCGAACGCGAGCACAATCAGCACAGCTCCCAGGGCAACCGAGCTTGTGGACCCGCCCCGCTCTTTCAATGCAGTCTTTCAAGCAAATGGTCGCCTACGCGGAGCGCGTTGGCGATGATCGTCAGTGAAGGGTTAACGGCTCCGCTGGACGCGAAGAACGAACCGTCTACGATATATAGGTTGTCGAGATCATGAGTCCGGCAAGTTATGTCCAGAACCGATTGCTTTGGATCGGTACCAAAGCGGCAGGTTCCGTTTTGATGCCCCACTCCTTCCAAAGGAATCCGCTGCTTGAAATAGGAGTGCAGGTGGAACCAGTGATCGGCATGGCCGGCCTGCTTCAAAACATCGATCCATTTGTTTCGCAGGCGTTCGAAGGACTCCACATTGTTTGGCGTGTAATCCAGGCGAACCCTCCCGTTAACGATCTGTACCCGGTTGTTCGGATCGGGCAGATCTTCCGTTGTCAGCCACCATGGCACGGCGTGTGTAGTCATCAACTCCAAAATGAAAGTGGGCGTGAGCGGCGGCGCGTCCGCCTTCATCATTTCGTGATGAAAGGAGCCGATCGGCTGGATGTTTCCCATCGGATAGGGATAATCTTTGTCGCCGAAGTAGAAGTCGTTCAGGGTGAAAGTCTTCATGTAGGAAGACCGGTTCGGTTCTTGGCCGATGGCCAGAATGGCGTCGGCCTGATGGAACATGAAGTGGCGGCCCACCATGTCAGAACTGTTGGCGAGGCCGTTGGGATGTTTGTCATTGGCGCTCAGAAGCAGCAGAGCCGCCGAGTTAATTGCCCCGCAACAAACGGCTATGATGTCGCCGGAAAATGTAGTCTTCTTCCCTGAGTCATCTAGCTCAACTTCCACGGCATCGACCGCAGTTCCCGTGGCGTTCGTCAGCAGGCGCGTCACCTTCGCCTGCGTAATCAGGGTCACGTTCGGCAGGTGCATGATCTGGCGGATGCAGTTGATATCGGCGTCCGATTTCGCGTGCACCAGGCACGGATAGCCGTCACAAGAATCACAGCGGATGCATTTGCTTTCCACTCGATCTGCTTCGTTCAACTTCAGCCCGAGGGGGCAAGGAAACGGCCGCAGTCCCATGCCCTCGAGATCGTTCTGAATCTCCTGCATGCGCGGCTCATTTGAGATCGCTGGGTAGAGATATTCGGCGCTGCGGCGCGGTTCAGTTGGATCTATCCCCTGCTTTCCGTGCACGCAAAATAGCTTTTCGGCCATGGTGTAGTACGGCTCGAAGACGTCGTACTTCACTGGCCACGCAGGTGAGATGCCGCCTTTGTGATGAAGCACGCCAAAATCTTCTTCCCGTAAACGGAACATAGCAGCGCCATATACCTTGGTGTTGCCGCCCACCCAGTAGCCGGTACCGGGATGCAGGTCGTGTCCCTCTTTGTCCGTCCAGACGTCTTTTGTGTGATAGCGGTTTTCGAGGAACACGTCGGCGGTGTTCCAGTTCGGCTTTTCTTGCGGCAGAAACGGACCGCGCTCGAGAATGAGGACGCGCTTACCAGCCTTGGCCAAGTGATATCCGAGTGTTCCACCGCCGGCGCCTGTTCCGACGATGACGATGTCGTAGCGTTCAGTTGCTGTCACGGTTCCTCTTCGAACAGCCTAATAACTACCGGACTGCCGCAACATTCCGCCGTCGATGAAATATGTGGACCCGGTAATGTACGCCGCCTCATCCGATGCCAGAAACAGAGCCAACCCGGCAATCTCTTCCGGTTTACCCCAGCGACCCAAGGGAATCTCGCTCATCAGCGCTTTCTCCATTTCCGGCTTCGCTTCGACATCCGCATCGATCGGCGTAAACACGGCTCCAGGTCCGATGTTGTTCACAGTGATTTTGTCTTTTCCTAATTCGACGGCGATGGTTCTGGTGAGCATCCGCAAACCGCCTTTACTCATGCAGTAGGCTGCGTTCGTGGGCATGGGAAGATCCTCGTGAACCGACGAAATATTGATCAGTCGCCCGCCGTGGCCCTGTCGAATCATCTGGCGAGCAGCCGCTTGCGAAACCAGAAAAGGCCCAACCAGGTTGATATCCAAAATTTTCCGCAGTTCTTCCAGCGGATAGTCCACAAACGCGAATTTCTTCTCCACTCCCGCATTGTTGACGACAATGTCCAGCTTGCCGAAGGCCTTCACCGCGCCGTCGATTAAGTTCTGAACCTGATCGGGCTTGGAGATGTCGGCCGCTATTGCGATGCTTCTGCCGACGGCGGCGATTTGCTGCTCGGTTTTGCTGGCCACGTCCGGCTTTCCGAGGTAATCGACGACCACGGCGGCCCCTTCCCGTGCAAAACGAACGGCTATCGCCTGGCCGATCCCGGTAGCCGCACCCGTCACAATCGCAACTTTGTCTTGTAAGCGCATCTTGGAGATCAACCCCAGTTGGTTAGAGGCTCGGGGAAGGAAAACATGTCAAACTACGGCCGAAGGTATGTCAGCATCCTCGCATTTCATTCGGATGATGCAGTATCCTGGCGGTCGAGGCCGCACTTAACACTTGGGACAGATTCGCATCCTGCTTGCTGACGATCACACTATCATTCGGTCGGGCTTGCGTCTGCTGCTCGAGCAGCAGCCCGACTTCAAAGTTGTAGCGGAGGCTGGCAATGGACGGGAAGCCGTGGAACTGGTCTCCAAGCAACATCCGGACGTTGCCGTTCTCGACATCGGTATGCCGCAGCTCAACGGTATCGATGCTACCCAACAAATCGCCGATAAGACGCCCCAGACCCAAGTAGTGATTCTCAGCATGCACTCGGATGAAGGCTACGTCCTCAGGGCCCTGAAAGCTGGGGCGCGCGCATACATTCTGAAGAACTCGGCGGAGGCGGATCTGATTCGAGCGGTGCGAACGGTTGCCGACGGAAAGTCTTTCTTCAGCCCCGTGATCAGCAAGATGCTGCTGGAAGACTATGTCCGCCAGATTCGCGACAAGCAGGTGGAGGATCGATACGATCTTCTGACTTCACGCGAACGCGAGATCCTGCAGCTTCTCGCGGAAGGCAGAACCAACAAGGAAGTTGCCAACCTTCTGCAGTTGAGCGTTCACACCGTGGATGCCCATCGCGGCAACATACTCCAAAAGCTGAATCTGCACGGGGTGCCTGAGATGATTCTCTACGCCGTGAGGAAAGGAATCATTCAATAGCGGCCGCCACCGCGATAGGCAACCTGACTTTCAGCACGGCACCTTTGCCGGGCGCGGACTGAACTTCGAACTGCCCTCCGAGTTGTCTGACCCGCTCTTCCATCCCCAGCATTCCGAGCCCTCGTGTTTTTTCCGGATCGAATCCGGATCCATCGTCTTCCACACTCAAAAACAATGAGCCGTCGTCTTGGCGCACCGTAACCACGGCGCTCTTCGCCCCGGAGTGGCGAAACACATTTTGAAGCGCCTCCTGCACCACCCGATAGATACAGGTGCGCATGTCGTCGGGCAGTGAATCCGAAACATTTTCGGCGATAACGGTAATCTTGACACCGCCACGCCGGGAGACCTCTCGTGCTTGCCATTCGAGAGCCGGTATCAGGCCCAGATCGTCCAGCATGGACGGGCGCAGCAGCAGGGCGATATCGCGGATCGAATTGACGCTCGAATCGGCGAACTTTCGAATGTTGTCCAGGTATCGAAGACTTACCGCGTCATCCGCTTCGATCCGTTTTGCCAGATTGGCGGCCTCCACAAGCAGAGCGTTCAAGGTTTGTCCCACTTGATCGTGAAGTTCCCGAGAAATAGTGCGACGCTCCATTTCCTGCGCATCCACCAGCCTGGCCGACAGTTGCTCCAGTGCTCCGCGCGCCTTGAGAACCTCCTGGTAGCGGCCGCTGTTCTGCCGCTCAATGCGGATGATATAGAGCAAACAGCCAGCGGCGAGCAGAAGCGCCGTCCCCAACGCCAGGTTGAGCGCCCTACTCAGCCCGGCGCCCAGATGCTCGAATTCGCTTTGAATCTGGACTTCCGTCGAAGCGGCCTGTTTAGCATCGATACCTTGCAACTGGGTAGTGATCTCAACGATGGAGGTCCTCATTGGAAGAATCTCGTCATGGTAGAAAGATGCGCCGCGGGCCGTTCCGGCGGACGGCGAAGTCATGGCGCGGCTGATGTACTGCCAATGCTGATTCAGCAGATCTTGCAGCCGCTTTACTTGAACCTCCTCGTCCAGTGTGCTCGACCTATAGTTCGCCAAATCGGCCGATGAGCGAGACCACGCATCACGTATTTCCGCGAGGTCGGCCTGCGAACTTTGTTGGTCCGAATCCAGGAGAAAGTCTCCCAGGTAAGTGTGCGTGAGCAAGATGGAGGTGCGGATGGACGCCAGGTGATTGCTACGCTCCAGCGCAGCGTCCCGGAGCAGTTTGTTTTCCGCCCGCATCGCTCCCAGCAAATGCACTGCATCGATGGTGGCGAGGAGAAAGACCACAGTCATACCACCGAAACCTATCATCAAGGCCAGACGCAGACCCCCGGCAGCACGATCGGTAGTGGTTTGCCGGCTATTCGCGAAAGATAACGACTTCACCTTGGCCCTAGTCTATCGAAGCGAGGCTATAACCGATGTCCAACCTCGCTTCTAACCGGTGTTGGGGACTCAATCTACCCAACGAAGGCTATGGGAAGTAAAATTCTTCAGCCGTACGCTGGAACTGGAGGTAGTAGACATGAAGATCGAGTTCCTTAGAGGTCGCCGGTGGTTAGCGGCGGTCTCCGTAGCGACAGCAGTTGCTGTAACTGGTTTTTACGCCTTGCGGGCGGCGGAATTGGGCAAGTTGCCCTTTGAGAATCCGGCGCCGACCATTCGAACGGCGGCGCGCTCCGAGGCCGCTGCTGGGCGCGGGTACTCGGCCATGCTGAAGCGCGTCCTGCCGGCCGTGGTCAATATTTCATCCTCGAAAGTTGTAAAGCAAACGGCGCAGGAGTCGCCGGAGGGCGTGGATCCTTTCTTCCGCCAGTTTTTCGGAAAGGACTTCGGGAAACAATTCAATGTTCCACAAGATCGCCGAGAGAAAGCTCTCGGATCGGGCGTGATTATTAGCCCCGAAGGCTACATCCTGACGAACAATCACGTGGTGGAAGGCGCCACCGAAGTCACTGTGACGCTACCTGATAAACGCGAGATGAAGGCCCGCGTAGTGGGCACCGATCCGCGTACCGACATAGCAGTACTAAAGATCGATGGATCGAACTTTCCAGTGCTGACGCTGGCCGACTCCAGCAAGGTTGCGATCGGCGACATCGTATTGGCGATCGGCGATCCGTTCGGCGTGGGCCAGACGGTTACGTCCGGCATTGTGAGTGCCACTGGCCGAGGCGGACTCGGAATCGAACAGCTGGAAGACTTCATTCAGACTGACGCGCCGATTAACCCGGGCAACTCCGGAGGCGCGCTGGTGGATGACGAAGGCCATTTGATTGGCATCAATACGGCCATTCTTTCTGGCGGCTCGGGCGGAAACCAGGGGATCGGATTCGCGGTTCCGGTCAACATGGCGCGCCATGACTTAGACGAAATTCTGGCCCACGGGAAAGTGGAGCATGGATATCTTGGCATACTTCCGCAGGATGTGACGCCGGCATTGGCCAAAGCCTTTAGCTCGAACGAAACGAACGGAGCGCTGGTTGGAGAGATTACCCCGAATAGCCCCGCTGCCCGCAGCAGCCTGAAACAAGGCGACATCATCGTCGCAGTAAATGGACAGCCCATTGCCGACGCTAACCAATTGCGCTCGAAGATCGGAGTCATGGACCCGAACGCCACTGTCACGCTGAAGGTACTGCGTGATGGAAAGCTACAGGAAGTAGCGGTCACGCTGGGCGATTTCCCCTCTAAAGAGGAACGTGCCAGTGTCGATAACGCAAAATCGAGCCAGAGTCTCCAAGGGGTTGCCGTCGAGAACCTCACGCCGGAAACTGCTCAGGAATTGAAGGTTCCGGCCTCGACCAAAGGTGTGGTGGTGGATGAAGTGAGCCCCGCCAGCCGCGCCGCTGAAGCCGGTTTACAGCCGGGCGACGTGATCCAGCAGGTGAATCATCAGCCTGTGACCAGTGTGAAGGAGTACGACCAAGCAGTTGGCTCCTCAACGAAGGACCAGCCTGTCCTCTTACTGGTGGCCCGCCAGGGCAGCACGATGTTCCTAGCAGTGTAGTGTAGTTTTCTGCTGGGATTAACGGCCGGCTGTGAGCTCTTCCTCCGAGGGCTCCGGCCGGCCGAACTATTTGCAGTGGACGTGGATCACCAGATCTTCAACGAGGCTCCACGGTTTGCGGCAACCTGTAATCTGAGAAAGCCATCACGCGATCAATGGAGAGACTCTAGGAGATGTGCAACCGGTTTTGCTGAAACGTCGTGATCTCGATGACCTAATTGACTTGGAGGCGAAACGGGGAAAGTCGGGCACAAATTGGGCGCAGTGAGAGTTACCGAAGTCCGCAAGCTATTGTGTGCAGCTCGACACATAGGTAACAGAACGTACCGGAGACATGGGTTACACTTTTTCCCCGTAAGGGGGGCGGGTGGGATGCCATGGAAGGAAAGTTCTGTTATGGACGAACGCATACGATTCGTGATTCGGCTCAAAGATGGCGAAAGTATGGCCGCGCTGTGCCGCGAGTTTCAGATTTCCCGCAAGACCGGCTACAAGATCTTCGAGCGTTATGAGGAATGCGGACTGGAGGGGCTCACGGATCGGGCCAGGCGCCCCCAGCGATATGCAAACCAACTGCCCGAGCAAATCGAAGCCGCCATCGTAGCGGCCAAGCGCGAGAAACCGAACTGGGGCGCCCGCAAGATCCGGGAGCGCCTCCTTCGAAGACTGCCGAGCGAAGTGAAAGTTCCGGCTCGCAGCACCATCCACACCATCCTCGATCGTCATGGACTGGTAGCCCGATCCAGGCGATCGCGCTCCCGCTCCGAAGGTACTCCGCTGTCCGAGGGCGCCAGCCCGAACTCGCTGTGGTGTGCTGACTACAAGGGAGAGTTCATGCTCGCCGATCGGCGCTACTGTTATCCGCTCACGGTCACCGATCATGCTTCGCGCTATCTGCTGCTGTGCGAAGCCATGGAATCGAATGCCGAAAAGACCGCTTTTACGGCCTTTGAGCGCTTATTCAAGGAGCGGGGTCTGCCGCAAGCGATCCGCTCCGATAACGGCGTTCCCTTCGCTTCGCCCAACGGGCTTTTCAATCTTTCGCGGTTGTCGGTCTGGTGGTTGCGGCTCGGCATCAGCATCGAACGCATCCGGCCCGGTCATCCGCAGCAGAACGGCCGCCACGAGCGCATGCATCTGACCTTGAAGAAGGAAGCCACTCGCCCAGCCGGCGCCAATCTGCTCCAACAGCAAGCCAAGTTCGACGCCTTCATCGAGGAGTTCAACAACGAACGCCCGCACGAAGCTCTGAACATGAAATGTCCGGCAGAAGTCTACTCTGCTTCCTGCCGCCCTTACCGGGGCATTCAGGAACTCTACTATCCGTTTCACGATAAAACGGTCGTCGTCACCAACTGCGGACGGCTCTGTCTGTACCGCAAGAAGATCAACCTAAGCACGTGTTTGGCCGGCCAGGCCGTCGGCGTCAAGGAAGTCGACGAAGGAATCTGGCTCGTCAGCTTCATGGATTACGATCTTGGTTATATCGATCTGGAGGAAAAAACTTTGCAGCCCCTCAACAACCCCTTCGGGCCAAAAGTGTTACCTATGTCTTAGGAACGATCTGTTACCCATGTGTCCGGGCCGGACATTGAAAACTTGGTGAGCCGGGCGGGGCTCGAACCCGCGACCACCGCATTAAAAGTGCGATGCTCTACCAACTGAGCTACCGGCCCGGAGACGCTGCAAGGAGGGCGACTAAATCTCGACTCATCCAAGATAACATAGCTTTACATCCCAACCGGCCGAATTGCGCGGCCTGCCATGTCACAATAGCTAGCATGCGGGTCGGCATCATCGGCACTGGCGCCATCTCCCATAAACACGCGCGCGCTTACGCCAACATCGGCTACGAAGTAGTGGCTTGCACGGATTTCCATGTCGAGAGCGCCCGCGCGTTCGCCGAGCGCTACGGCTGCGAGTTCGTTCCCGATTTCGAGCAACTGTGCCGCCACCCGCGCGTCGATTACGTGGATGTATGCACCTTTCCCGAATTCCGCCTGGAACCGGTGCAATGTTGTGCGGAGGCGAACAAGCACATCCAGGTGCAGAAGCCGATGGCCACCAATCTGGAAACGGCGCGGCGCATGATCGAAATCGCGCACCAGTCCGGCATCCAACTGGGCGTGGTGAGCCAGCATCGCTTTGACGACTCTACTCAATTCTTGCAGCGCGCGCTGTGCGACGGGCGCTTGGGCAAAATCCTGCAGGCCGACGCCTACGTGAAATGGTATCGATCGCCCGCCTATTATTCGCGCCCCACTAAAGGGAGCTGGAAGACCGAAGGCGGCGGTGCGCTCATCATCCAAGCCATCCATCAAGTGGACGTGCTGTTGTGGTTGATGGGCGGCATCCAGGAGCTCTTCGGCTACTGGCAACTGGCGGCACGCCACAGCATCGAATCGGAAGACGTGCTGGCGGCGGTGGTGAAGTATTCATCTGGCGCCACTGGAGTGATTCAAGCCTCAACGGCCTTCTGGCCCGGCTACACCGAGCGCATCGAAATCCACGGCACCAAAGGCACCGCGATCATCACCGGCGACAAGCTTACCGCCTGGCAAGTGGAAAACGATTCGGGAGAGCGCGCGCCGGTGTCTTATGATTACGCCAGTGCCGCTACCGATCCGATGGCAACCGCGCTCGCGCCTTTCGAGCGACAGTTCATCGATTTCGGCGAATCCATTCGCAGCGGGCGCAAGCCGCTGTCCTCGGGCGCCGATGGATACCGTGCCCTGGAAGTGGTGACCGCCATTTACGATTCTTGCCGAAGGGGAACGGTGGTGAGGCTGTAGCGCCGCGCCTCCCGCACAACGTCCCGAATGCAGGTCCGCGTTCCAGCTTCGAGCGCCAATCTCGGTCCCGGATTCGATAGCCTGGGTCTCGCGCTCGGAATCTATCTGACGTGCCGGTTTGAGCGCGCTGAGCGCCTCGCGATACGCGTGCGGGGCCGCGATGCCGCGCAGATTTCGACTGGCGAAGACAATCTGATCTGGCGGACTGCGCTAGCTGTAGCCGCCGATGTCGGAGACGTTTTGCCGCCCATCGCGCTCGAAATCGACAACGATATTCCGCTCGGCAAGGGGCTGGGATCAAGCGCCGCAGCTCTCACCGCGGGTGTCGTCATCGCCGATCATCTGCTGGGCCTGCATTGGAAGCCCCATCGGATCTTGGATGAAGCGGCCAGAATCGAGGGCCATCCGGACAATGTTGCGGCCTGCGTTCTGGGTTCTATTGTCGCGAGCGCAACCGACGCCGGCGGAGTGGTGCGAGCGGTGCGCGTGGAGCTGCCCTCGAGTTATGGTGTGGCCGTGGTGGTTCCGGACTTTGTGCTGCCCACCTCCGAATCTCGCCACGTTTTGCCTGCCAATTATTCGAAGGCCGACGCCGTCTTTAACGTCCAACGCAGCGCATTGTTAATTGCCGCGCTCGCCACCGGCAGCACCGCCGCGTTCCCGGCCGCGCTGGAGGACCGCCTGCATCAACCTTATCGCTATGCTCTGGTGCCGGGGCTCGAAGAAATAGTGAAGCTGCGTGCGCCGGGGCTGCTCGGATGCGCGCTCAGCGGCGCGGGCCCGTCGATCCTGGTGTTCTACGAGCGGGGTTCCGAGCAGGTGTGCGATTTGATCCGGCAGATCTTTGCGCTGCACGGCCACGATTCGGAAACGCTGTGCGTGCCTACCGCGCGCGACGGCTATGAACTTACCTAGCTAAACGCCGCGCCGGTTGCCCCACAAATCAATGTGCATCCGCGGCGTAATCCGAAACCCTTCCTGCTTGGCGATCTCCGCCAGCCAGCGGCCGCGCTCCGCCAGAATCCCGGCATCCAGACCTTCCGCCATCAGCACCACGCGGTCTCTGGACGCTCCGATCTCCGGCAGCATCGCGTTCACCTGCTGCAAGTCGCCCGGCTCGGTGATCACAAACTTCAGTTGATACGGATAACGCTCGATCAGCCGGCGCAAAATCTCCGGCTGGTAACGCAGGCGCTCATGCTGATCGGCCCAGCGGCCGTTGTCGCGCGTGCGCGGCGTCGAGTTGGCGAGCTTCGGGCTGATACTCATCAGATCGCAGCGGACGTGCGCATCCACTGTACCCGCGGTCTCAATAGTGATGTGTTGCGCGAGCCGCTCGGTCAATTCTTCGATTTGGGGCGCGATCATTGGCTCGCCACCGGTGATCACCACGTGCTTAGCGCCGTAGGCCGCAACCTCATCGACAATCGAGCTTACGCTGCGCTCCTCACCCTCCGGCTGCCAGGAAGTATAAGGCGTGTCGCACCACGTGCATCGCAAATTGCAGCCACTGGTGCGAACGAACACGGACGGCACGCCCACCAGTGTGCCCTCGCCTTGGATGGAATGGAAAATTTCGGAGATTCTCACTTGTTCTCGGTGCGTGTATTCAGTGCGTCGCGTACTCAATCGGATCCTTCAGACCTGCATCGGCAAAACCTTTGAGCCGCAGCCGGCACGAATCGCAGGCGCCGCACGACCGGCCACGCGCGTCGGGATCATAACAACTGTGCGTCCACGCGAAATCCACGCCAAGGTCAACTCCCAACTGAATGATCTCGCATTTTGAAAGTCGAATCAGCGGCGTGTGAATCTTGAGGCGCGTGCGGCCCTCCACACCGGCTTTCGTCGCCAGGTTCGCCATATTCTCGAACGCGGCAATGAACTCGGGCCGGCAGTCCGGGTATCCGGAATAATCAATCGCGTTGACACCGATGAAAACGTCCGAGCATTCGAGCACTTCGGCCCACGCCAACGCGAAGGAGAGAAATACAGTGTTGCGCGCCGGAACGTAGGTAATTGGAATTCCCTGCCCCAGGCCCGTTTTCGGCACTGCGATGTCAGCCGTGAGAGCCGATCCGCCGAACGCGCGCAGGTCGATCGACACCACGCGATGCTCGGCCGCTCCCAGGCTGGACGCCACGCGCGCTGCCGCCTCCAGCTCCGCGCGATGCCGCTGTCCGTAGTCGAAACTCAGTGCGTAGCAGCGGTAGCTTTCGCGCCGCGCGTACGCGAGCACGGTGGCCGAATCCAATCCGCCACTTAATAGACAGACTGCGGGTTTCAATAATGAAGCTGGGGAGCCCATGCGGGAGAACTTTTATTATAAGGGTGACACGATGTTGGAAACTGCTCTCGGCCACCACCGCGCCGGACGCTTAGCCGAGGCTGAAGCGCTCTACCGCCAGATTCTGACAGGCGACGCCAATCATGCAGATGCGTTGCACTTGCTCGGGATGATCGAGCATCAGCACGGGCAGCATGAGACGGCCGTCTCGATGATCCTCAAAGCGATTGCGATCAACCCCAATGTCGCCGCATTTCATTCCAATCTTGGCACTATATTTCAGACTCAGGGCAAGCTGGAAGAAGCCGGCGCAAGTTTTGAACGCGCCTTGACTCTGAAGCCGGACTGGGCTGAGGTTCAAAGCAATCTTGGCAATATCCTGCATGCTCAGGGCAAGCTCGACGAAGCCGCTGTCTGTCAGGAACGAGCACTCGCACTGAAGCCCGATCTCGCCGAAGCGCTCTCTAACCTGGGCATCGTTCGCCAGGCGCAGGGCAAGCTGGCTGAGGCTGTGGCGTGTTATGAACGTGCGCTGGCCCTCAAGCCGGACTACGCCGATGCCCACAACAATCTCGGCACCGCTTTCCTGGATCAGGACAGAATTGAGGAGGCCGTGATGCATTACGAACGCGCGCTGGCCCTCAAGCCCAATTTTGCTTCGGCGCACAATAATCTGGGCAACGCGCGCGCAAGGCAGAATAAAATCGACGACGCCAAGCTGCATTATGAAAGCGCCCTCGCGCTCAAGCCGGATTATGCCAACGCCCACAATAATCTCGGCAACGTCCTGAAGGAGCAGGGTAAGTTCGGCGACGCAATGGCGCACTACCGACGGGCCATTGCCCTTCAGCCGGATTACGCGGAGGCGCATTTAAATCGATCGGACATCAAATTCTTCGAGCGCGGCGACGCCGATCTGACTGCGCTCGAAGCCCTCGCTCAAAGCGACTTGCCGGCGGACAAGGCGATGTATATTCGCTTCGCTCTGGCGAAGGCGCTCGATGACTCCCGGGATTACGCGCGCGCCTTTGAGCATCTGCTCCAAGGCAACACGCTGAAGCGTAGGCAAGTGGATTATCAGGAAACGCAGGCGCTGCAGCTCTTCGAGCGCATTCGCACGGTATTCGACAGCAGCCTGCTCAATCGCCTTCACGGCATGGGCTGTCCCTCATCGGCTCCGGTTTTCGTGCTTGGAATGGCGCGTTCCGGCAGCACTCTGGTGGAGCAGATCCTGGCTGGCCATCCGCAAATCCACGCCGCGGGCGAGCTCACGATTCTCGAAAAGATGGAGCATCGCGGCTTTCCCGAATCTGTCGCGAGTCTCGACGGGCCGGCATTGCGCGGCCTGGGCGAATCTTACCTTTCCCGCTTGCCGACTGTCGCCAGCGACATAATTCGTATCATTGATAAGCTACCCGGCAACTTCCTGCGCATCGGCCTGATCCGCCTGATTCTTCCCAACGCCAGAATCATCCATACCATGCGCGATCCCGTCGACACTTGCCTGTCCTGCTATTCGAAACTCTTCACCAGCGGTTTGTCGTTTACTTATGATCTGGCGGAGCTGGGCCGCTACTATCGCGGTTACAGCGAACTGATGGCGCACTGGCGATCCGTTCTCCCGCCCGGCGTAATGCTCGACGTCTCTTACGAGAATGTGGTCGACGATCTGGAGGGCGAAGCCCGGCGTCTGATCCATTTTTGCGGCCTGCCCTGGGACGATCGCTGCATCGCCTTCCATCGAACTGGCCGGCCAGTGAGAACGGCCAGCGCCGTCCAGGTCCGCCAACCGCTGTTTCGCAGCTCACTCGAGCGCTGGCGTAATTACGAAGCGTGGCTTAGCCCGTTACTCGATGAACTAGGACGGCGGTAGATCCACTCCGGCCGCCATGTTGCCTCGATAAACGGTGAGTCCGACGTGATTGAGACGGCTGGTATAATCCACCCAGATCTCGCCGCCCATGTCCGTCCATCGCCGGCAAAAACTAAAATCTTCGCTGAGATAAAATCCAGTCACTTGGTCGATCATGCAATTGAACAACGCAGAGCGCCAAGGGCTACCGGCCAATGGATCGCTGCCCCGATGCTCGTGCGTATAACGCAACTCCGGATAGTGTTGGATCATGGCCTCGAGCACGGACCGGCGGATCATGAGAAAACCCGTGCCCGCGTAGCGTGACCTGACGAAGCCCCTACGAACCACCATCTCCGTTCCCGTCTCCCGCTCCACCACGTAAGAGAGCGTGGCGGATTCGAGCGGGCTGCGCCCCGCCTGCACTGCGCCAGCCATCTTGTCCCAATTGATCTGTTTTACCGGATAAACTGCCGCGGTAACATCGGCGTCAAAATCGAGGAGGCGGAACACTTGCTCCGGTTCGAAACCGATGTCGGCGTCGATAAACAACAGGTGCGTCGCGCTGGGATTATCCAGAAAATGGCAAACAATGGTCTGCCTAGCCCGAGTAACGAGCGCGTCACCGGCCTGCAGCAGATAGTTTAAGTTCCAGCCGCGCTGCGTAAACGCCTTTTGAAGCTTGAGGAGAGAGACCGCATACAACCAGCTCACCTGGCCGCCGAAGCAGGGCGTGCCGATGGTGAGGGAATAAGGAGCGGGCGTGCTTGGCATGAATGAAGATGCTCGTATTGTAAGCCAACTCTGTCTCCACTTTTGACAAACACTTACAGCTACGAGGCTTCCGCGATCGGTCTTTACTGTTGAGGAGACATCACATGAAAACCACACGCGCGAGCATTCGCTGCCTCATCGCATTGGCAGCGCTCACCCTTTGGGTGAGTTTCGCGGCAGATATCGACGGAAAATGGACCGGCCAGGTTCAGGGGAGAAACGGCCCGCAGAGCCAAAGCATCATGCTCAAAGCGTCCGGCAATACGCTGACGGGCAGCATTGAAGGAGGCCGCCGCGGCCCAGTCGAGATTTCGAATGGAACAATCGACGGCGCCAATGTTTCCTTTTCGGTAGTCCGTGAGTTCCGAGGAAATAAGGTTACTCAGGACTACAAGGGCACATTATCGGGAGGCGAGCTGAAACTGGCCGTTTCGGGCGGGCGCGGCGAACCCCGCGAGGTGACTTACAAGAGGGAATAGCTCGAGCTCTGGCTCCGCGCACAGTCACGACGTTACAATGAAAGCGTCCGCTTCGTTGGATCGTTGTGTCCATGCGTTTGTGCATTGCTTTCTTGATTTTTGTTGTTGCGGGCGTGGCAGCTACGGCCACCGCGTCTCCGGATGTTGTGCGCCGGGCCAGCGCTCTTTATCAACGCACTGATTATGAGGGTTCGCTCCGCATTTTGGAGGAAGATCCCACGCCCGATGGCGCCGCTTATCTCCTGAGCGGCAAGAATTATTTCATGTTGGGCGATTATAAGAAGGCCACCGATTTCTTTGAGAAGGCCGTCGCGCTTGCTCCCAGCAGTTCGGAATATGAGCTTTGGCTTGGCCGGGCGTGGGGACGCCGCGCCGAAACCAGCGGCTGGCTGATGGCCGGAGTGCATGCATCCAGGGCCCGCCAGTGTTTCGAAAAGGCCGTTGCCTTAGACCCACACTACAACGAAGCCAAGAACGACCTGTTCTCTTTCTATCTCGCCGCGCCTGGGTTTCTGGGCGGAGGGATCGAAAAAGCCGAGGCTATCGCGAAGAGCATCGCGAATGAACGGCCGGCGGAATCGAATTTTGAAGAAGCGCAAATCGCCGAGCATCGGAAAGACTATGCCGCTGCGGAGGCTCATCTGCGGCGTGCCATGGAACTGGCGCCCACCGAAGCCGGCCGCATCGTGGATCTGGCGCGATTCGTCGCCAAGCGCGGGCGTCTGGCCGAAAGCGATGCGCTGTTTGAACAGGCCAGAAAACTCGCACCCAGCCTCCCGAGGATAGCCTTCGCGCAAGCCCGAGTGGACATCGAAAACCATCGCAACCTGGAGCGGGCGCGTGGACTCCTGCAGCAATATCTGCACGCCAGCCTGACTCCGGACGACCCTCCCCGGCAGGAAGCCGAGAAACTTTTGCAGCACGTGGGCGGATGAAGATTTCGACCGGGCGCTGGGGCGCCGTCCTCAAGACTTACTCCATTCTGCTGTTCTTCCTGGCGCTCAAGGCGGCGGGAAATTCCGCGATGGCGTGGGGCATGAAGCAGGTTCCCGAGAGAATGTCGATGAATCCCGCGCTCTATCTGCGCGCCATGTTGAACCCGTTCGTGGCCATGGGAATCGCCGCGCTGATCCTGGCTCTGCTCACACGAATGGCGCTGCTGAGCTTGGCCGACTTGAGTTTTGTCCTTCCCGTTACAGCCGTCGGGTATGTGATCTCGGTGTATCTCGGAAAGGCGCTCCTGAATGAGACCGTCACGCGTCAGCGGTGGCTCGGAACGCTGCTGATCTTTGCCGGCGCCATTTTGGTGGGATCAACTTCGCGCAACACCACTCAGGAAGGTCCGAAATGAAGTGGGTTCTGGTGGCCGCGATCGTATTTGCCACGGTGCTGGGCGACCTGCTGCAGAGTCACGAAATGAAGCGCGCCGGCGAACAATCGGTGAGCGCGCGCGGGCTGGCGCGATTGTTGCACGTCATCGCCCAGCGCCGCCTGCTGATTCTGGGCATTGCCTGCAACGCAGTATCGTTCTTCGCGTTTATGGCTTTGGTGCAGACCGAGCCGCTGAGCTTTGCCGTGCCGGCCTCCTCCGCCAGCTTCGTTTTGGAAACCTTGCTTGCCAAGTTCGTTTTGCACGAGCGTTTGGGCTCGCGCCGGGTGGCTGGAGCTCTGGCCGTCCTGGCAGGCGTAGTGCTTGTGGGCGGCTAGGGGAGTGGTTTCAATCAACGGCGACTTGAAGCCAGGCCGATATTACCACTATGATTGAACATTGAAATGCGGGAGGCGAAGAAAAAGAAGCCGCTAGGCGCCGCGGCGCCGATGATTGCTGTGGACCGCAAAGGCGAGAAGCCACTGCACCGCCAGATCTACGACGCGTTGCGCGCCATGATCCTGGAACGCAGACTGCAGCCGGGCCAGCAGATACCATCGACGCGAGCTTTAGCCGATCAACTGGGAATTTCGCGCATTCCGGTGCTCGGCGCCTACGCTCAACTCCTGGCGGAAGGGTACATCGAAAGCCGGTCCGGCGCGGGCACCTTCGTAACGAGCTCTCTTTCCGATCAGTTCCTCGGCGCGCGGCCAGCTGTAGCAGTAGCGCCCAGCGTAGTGAGCGACCAAGCCACCGACGCCATATCCCGCGTCTCCCGGCTTCTGCCTTTGGAAGGAACGCCATGGTTCCGCGGCGCGGGCGCTTTCAGTGTCGGACAGATCGCCTACGATCATTTTCCGTTTCGTGTCTGGTCAGACCTGGTGACGTATCATGCGCGCAGAGTTCGCGCCAGTTCGATGAACTACGCGGACCCCATGGGGTCGGAGGAATTTCGGGAGGTGATCGCGGCCTATCTTCGAACCGCTCGCGCCGTTCAGTGCGAGGCCTCGCAGATCATGGTGGTCAACGGTTCGCAACACGGGATCGACCTGTCGGCGCGCGTTCTGCTGGACCCGGATTGTTCGGTCTGGATCGAAGAGCCCGGCTATGTTTTTCTGCGGCACGCCTTGATGCTTTCCGGTTGCCGGCTGGTTCCCGTCCCGGTGGACAGCGAAGGTTTGGACGTCGCGGCCGGCGTGAAGCTATGCCGGGACGCGCGCGTAGCGTACGTCACACCCTCCCATCAATATCCTTTGGGCGCCACCATGAGCGCCGCGCGCCGCTTGCAACTGCTCGAATGGGCGCATAGCGTGGGCGCGTGGATCGTGGAGGACGACTATGACAGCGAGTACCGCTACGAAAGCATGCCGGTGGCGTCCATGCAGGGGCTCGACCCCGGCTCGCGAGTGATTTACATCGGCACTTTCAGTAAGACGCTGTTCCCATCGCTGCGCCTCGGCTACCTCGTGATCCCCCCTGCACTGGTGGGCCGCTTTCTCGCTGTTCGGCAGACCAACGATTTGTCTCCGTCCCATCTTTATCAGGCCGCGCTGGCTGATTTCATCACGGGCGGTCATTTCACGCGGCACGTCCGCAAAACCCGCCAGCTGTACGCGGAGCGCCGGAATGCCCTCGCCGAGGCGCTGCGGAAGGAATTCGGCGACGAGATAGAACGCTCCCAAATGAAAATCCTGGGCGCGGAAGCCGGTATGCATCTGGTAGTCACGCTTCCGCCGGGAATGTCCGACCAAAAGATATCGGCCCGCGCCGCGCAGGAGGGTCTTTGGTTGTGGCCCCTTTCCGCCGCTTACGCGGGCTCCGATGTTCGCCAGGGCTTCATTCTCGGTTTTGGCGGAACAAAAGCATCCGAAATGCCCCATCAAGTGCGGCGTATGCGCAAGGCCATGCGCGCCGAAAGTGGCTATCGAGCGCGGACGCAGAGTGGTCATTGAGTCCGGCCGCATGCCACCGTACTATTAACTACTGCGAAAATCCTTGTTACCGGTTTCGGCCGGTTGTCGATTACCCTCGCACAAATCCTGACGTGAGTTAAGCCGCGCGGCTGCGTTAGCCGGCTCGCTTTGCGCTTTTCACTACCTCGCAATGTCTGCGAACTTCCGGAAGTCACGGTCAATTTTGATCGAGGAGAACGATTATGGCCAATCGACAGACACGAGTTCTTTGGGCGAGCGCGTTTTTTGCGTACCTGCTCTTGCCAGTCACTCTGATGCAGAGCTTGTGCTACGCGCAATCTACCTTTGCCGACCTCCGCGGGACCACGCGCGATCCAGCCGGGCTAGCTCTTCCCCAAGCGGTGGTTACTCTCCGCAATTTGGATGAGAACACTACACGATCCGCGATAACAGACGACAGTGGAGGCTATTTGTTCGAAAACCTCAAGCCCGCCCGTTACGAAGTGTCTGCCTCCAAAACGGGATTCGCCGCCTCGTCCACGGCCACTATAGAACTCACTGCTCGTCAGAGCGCCCGTATCGACGTGACGTTGTCGATCGAGAGCCTGCAGCAAACGGTGAACGTGCAAAGCTCGGCGGAGCAGATTAATACCGAGAACGCCACCGTGGGCGATACCAGGGGCACTGATCAATTAGTCCAGATGCCGCTGAATTTCAGAGCCCAGACCACCAGTCCGCTGGCTGCCTTGGCGCTTTCTCCCAGCGTGATCACCGATAGCCAGGGGAACATACAAGTGGGTGGCGCTACATACTCGATGACTGGTTATTCCGTGGACGGAATCTCCACGGCCAATGTCACCGCCAACGGCTCTCTACAGAACGCCTACCCGTCGTCAGAAGGGCTGGCCGAACTCAAAGTCACGGCGTTCAACAACAGCGCCGAATTTTCGCAAGTGGCCGACATCACATTTATCACCAAAAGCGGGACTAACCTGTTTCACGGAAGTCTGTTCGAATATCTGCAGAACGACGTTCTTGACGCCACCATTCTGAACTTCACCTCCAAGGCGCCCAAACGATTCAATACGTTTGGCGGCAGCCTGGGCGGGCCGGTAACCATTCCGCATTTGTACAGCGGCAAGGACAAGACATTTTTCTACGTCGATTACGAGGGGAATCGCCGCAGAACGGCAACTCCGGAACAATATCTCGTGCCGACGCTGGCCGAGCGAAATGGCGATCTGAACGGGCTGCCGATCATCAGCCCCACAACAGGCCAGCCGTCTAACGTCGCGATCAATCCGTTCAATGGAACGCCCTTTCCCAACAACACCATTCCTGCGTCGATGCTCAATCCGGTGGCGCTGAAGTTGCTCAACGGATATTATCCGCTGCCCAATGTCAGTGGCTCCGGGAGCGGCTACAACTATGAAACGCTGCAACCTATTCCTTCCAACACAAACGGCTTTGACGCCAGGCTGGATCACTACATCACGGCGAACCAGCAGATCTATGCCCGTTTCAGTTGGAAGAACCTGTTCTCGGACACCGGTCAATTGGGCCTCCCGGCGAATCCCCTGCTGCCGAACGATATCAATGTGGAACATGACCGAAGTCTGATCGTTTCCTATAACTACACCATTACTCCGAAAATGGTGAACGAGTTTCGCTTCGGTTTTACGAATAGCCTGATCAACACTAGTTTTCCAATCCCGGGCGCAACGGCTGACGACCAACTCGGTCTTACCGGGATCAGCTTCGCGAATCACCCGAATTCGGGAGCGTTTCCAACCTTCAACTTCTCCGACGGCACCGGCTTCACGCCGATCGGCCGGGACAAGGACGGGCCAGGCCAGTCGAAGACCATGCAGTTCACCGACAACCTCAGCCGTACCATGGGCAAGCACACTCTGCGCTTCGGTATCGACGCCCGCCGGGTGTTTTACGAGACCGTGGTTCGATGGGGCCAATCGGACGATTTTGGAGCATTCACCTTCAACCAGGGCGTTTTCACGGGCAGTTCCTACGGCGATTTCCTGCTGGGCGCGCCTAACACCGATTTTATCGTGGCAAGCAGTCCTAACACGAACGAGCCGAGCGTTCAATGGGGGCTCTACGCCCAGGATCAATGGCAGGTGAACGATCGGCTGACGGTGAACTTCGGGTTGCGATGGGAAGTGCTTCCGGAATTTACTGAGAACCAAGGCGACATCGCCAACTTCGACCCGCGCAACGGCGATATCGTGGTGCCCGACATTCTCTTGAACAAGACGGTGCCATCCAGCCCGCTGCTGCAGGCCAACTACAACGCCTTTCTGGTCTCCTTCAACGCTTGCAGTCTCCCCACCAGGAACATGTCGCTGCCTTGCACCAATGTGGTCACAGCCAGCCAGGATCACTTATCTCAGAGCCTGCGGAACACTTACTGGGGTGATTACGATCCGCGCATCGGCATCGCTTTCCGCCCGTTTCGCGACAATAAGACCGTCTTTCACGCCGGGTTCGGTATTTTCACTCAAACCCCGCTCGGCCAATTGGCTTACGATTTTCTCGGCATCCCGCTCGGAGCGCCTTACACCTATTCGAACAACAACGGCGGCGTGCCGCTGTTCACTTTTCCGCAAACGTCTCCTGCTTCCACAACCGCACAGTATGGAGGGACTGGGCTCTACGATGGCATGAGCCCGAATTTCAAGGATCCTCAAACCGCGCAATGGAATGCCACCATCGAACGCCAGTTGACGTCTTCCATGGCGGTGCGAGTCACCTATTCGGGAATGAACTCCTATCGGATGAACGTGAAGGAGGACTACAACGCCATTCCTCCCAGCAAGCAGCCCTATGTACCGAGCCCCTACGTCGACCCACGCGCTCCGTATCAGAACTGGGACGAGATCAACTATAGCGCGAACGCGGCTTTCTCCAACTATCAGGGGCTCACCCTGGACGCCACCCAGAGGCTGTCGCATGGGCTTTACTTCCAGGCCAACTACACTTGGGCGCACAATATCAGCGACGCGCAGGGCGACGCTCCCGGCGGCTTTACCTCGGAAAACCTCTTGTTTACGCCTTCCTACGATCAGTTTGACCTGCGAGCCGCTCGTGGTAATGTGGCGGGTATGCCTCGGCAGCGCTTCTTGCTGACGGGCACATACGAGCTTCCATTTGGTAACGGCCGCGAGTGGTCCAGCAAGAACAGGTTCGTCAACACAGCATTGGGCGGTTGGAACGTGAACACCGTGACTCTGATACAGACCGGGCCTTACCTGACGCCCACCATCAGCCCCACCGAAGATCAATCCAACACCGGAATCATCGGACGCGGCGGAATCACCGCGCGGCCCGACGCCGTTGGAAATCCCTATGCGGGAGTCGGCGGCGATCTTTTGTGGAACATCAATGCATTTGCGCCAACACCCGCCGGCGCCGGACGAATCGGTAATGCGGGCGTTGGCATCCTGGAGGGCCCTGGGACCATCGCAGTGTCGGCGGGGCTGTCGAAGATTTTCCCGGTCCGGGAGCGGCTTCGGTTTCGCTTTGAAGCCACCTTCACCAACGCTTTGAATCACACCAACTTCGCGCCGCCGGCCGCCGATATCAGCAGCCCTTCGACGTTTGGCGTTCTGCAATCGGCGCAGACCGCTGGACAGGGTGGCAATCGAACCGGACAGTTGGCGCTGCGTATGGATTTTTAGCTGCACAATCTACTTTCGACTACTAAGGAGATGGGATGGCCATTTATCAAAGCATGCAGAGAGTTCGATTCTCAAGCCCGGACGGCTACGAGAAGTTCAAGTTGCTCTTTGGAGAAACGCGCAACCAGCTAAAGACCTTGCCAGGGTTCTTGCACCTCACCTGGTGGGTGCACCCCAAGGATCCCTCCTGGTACAACGAGGTCAGTTTCTGGACCGGCTACGAGGCCCTCAAGGATTGGCACATGAACACTTACCATAAGGCAGCCAAGGAGTGGGCGGTGCGCAGCGGCGCCATCATGGAGGACATCATCACCAACTTCGAATTGAAGAACACACGCCTGATTCGCGTTTGTCCCTGCTGCGCCCTGATCACGGACAAGGCTTACGATCTTCATCAGGAGCAAAAGGCGCTGGCGGAGCCTTGTCCGAAGTGTGGGTTCCAATTTCCGGTGATGCCGGAGACTTCCGACAGCACGGCAGTGTTTAAGGATGTCGAAGTGCCGGTGCTGGCGAACACGTTGGGCGACTAGCTCTCGACCACCGGCAGCGCATATTCTTTGAACTGCTCGCGCAGCGCTCGCTTGTTGAATTTTCCGACGCTCGTTTTGGGTACCGCTTCGATGAACACAATTTCGTCCGGCAGCCACCACTTCGCCACGCGCGAAGAGAGAAAATCGAGGATTTCTTCTTTCGTCAGGATGTCTTTATACTCGGGCCGCGCTGCGATGCAGGCCATGGGGCGTTCCTGCCACTTGGGATGAAACACGCCGATGACCGCCGCTTCGGCCACCTTGGGATGCGCCATAATCGCATTCTCCAGGTCGACGCTTGAAATCCACTCTCCGCCGCTCTTGATCAAATCCTTGGTGCGGTCCATGATTTTGATGTAGCCTTCCGAATCCACGGTAGCCACGTCGCCGGTGCGAAACCATCCATCCATGAACGCACGATCGGGATCCGGATCGTGGTAATAGCCGCCCGTCACCCACGGTCCCCGAACCTGCAGTTCCCCCATGGTTATCCCGTCCCAGGGTTGTTCGTTTCCTTCGCCGTCCACGATGCGAAGATCGACTCCCGGCAACGGAATACCATGCCGAGACATCACATCGAAAAGTTGGTCTTCGGGCAGCGATTCCATGGACGCCTTCAGGCAGGTGACCGTGCCGATGGGAGTGAGCTCCGTCATGCCCCAGGCCAGCATCAGGCTGATCCCGTATTTCCTGAAGTAGAGTTCCACGAACTGGCGCGGTAGCGCGGAGGCTGCCACCACGATGCTGCGGATACTGGACATGTCGCGCGGGTTGGATTCCAGATAGCTATAGAGCGTCATCCATAGCGTGGGGACGCCGGCCGTGAAGGTCACGCGTTCCTGCTCAATCAGCATGGCGATGTCCGCCGGTTGCAGCTGACGGCCGCTGAAGATCAGGCGCGAGCCAGTCATCACGCCGGCGAACGGGATGCACCAACCGTTGGCATGAAACATCGGCACCAGTTGCAGGATGGTGTCTCGCTCACTCAGTGCGAACGCGTCTGCCATGCAGGTTGCGTAGCAGTGCAAGAACAACGAACGGTGGCTATACACGACGCCCTTGGGATGGCCCGTTGTGCCCGACGTGTAACAGGTGGCCGCCGCCGTATTCTCATCCAGCTTGGGCCACGGATAGGGAACGGCTGGCGCCGACGCAAGAAGCGTCTCGTAATCGAGCGTATTCGGAGCGGGCGGCGCGTCATCAGTTTCACTCAGCACGACGATCTTGCGAACCGATTTCAATTCATGGCGGATAGCGTCCAGAATCGGCAAGAGTGACGAGTCCACAAAGATCACGCTGTCTCCGGCATGATTCGCGATGAATGCCAACTGGTCCGGCGCGAGGCGAAGATTCAATGTATGGAGTACCATCCCTGCACAGGGAATCGCGAAATACAACTCCAGATGACGGTAGCTATTCCAGCACAGCGTGCCCACCCGGTCACCCTGGTGGAGGCCGAGTTCCTGAAGCATGTGCGCCAGCCTGTGTACTCGCAGGTAGAAGTCGCGATAGGTGTACCGGTGCATCGAGCCGGAGCCTGACCCGCCTGATACCCGGCTGGCAATTTCCTGGCGAGGATAGATCTTGGCCGCCCGCTCCAGAAGATGCGTGAGCGTTAGCGGATAATCCATCATCAGGCCGGTCATGAAGGGCCCGGTCTACTTCTTGGTGAAAATCGAAAGATCCACCGCATCCGCCATGGCTTGATAGCCTGCGTCGTTGGGATGCAGATGGTCGCGAATGTTGTAGTCCGCGCGAATGGTCTTAGGGTTGGCCGCGTCGCGTGTCACCATATCAAAATCGATCACGGCATCGTAGGCGCCCGAGGTCCGAATCCACTGGTTCACGGCCTGACGCAGAGTCTCGCCCTCCACGCTGTAGTAAGCCGCGCCTTCGTAGGGCGTGAGTGTCGCGCCCGCGATCTTGATTCCGTGCAGATGCGCGCGTTCGATCAGCTGCTTATGCGCCCCGATCAGATCGTCGGCGGTAACGGCATCCGCGGGTGCGCCGCGCGAGCTGATTCCTATGTCGTTGATCCCTTCCATCACAATGATCCACTTCACCCCAGGCTGGCTCAAAACATCACGGTCAAAACGCGTCAACGCGGAAACGCCGGCGCCATCCGCCAGAAGCCGGTTCCCCGAGATCCCCTCATTGACAATCGCCAGGTGTGCCGTCGCCTTGTTCGCCGCTAGCCGCTGCGCCAACAGGCTGGGCCAACTGTGGTCCGTTTCCGGCGTGGAAGTGGCGCCGTCGGTGATGGAATCGCCAAAGGCCACGATCAACCCAGCCTTCTCCGGAGCCAGGACATCGATCGCCGAAAGCCAGAACCAGGATTGGCGCGTGGTTGCATCCGCAATGGAGGGAGCGCCCGAAAAATCGCCTTCTTTCGAAATGTAGGTATTGTGCAGACCGGTCAGATGGGTGGTGGGCGCGGGCGCGTCCCCGGGAATATAGACGCTAACCGCGACGTCCGCTAACTTCGGGACTTCCAGATCCACGGGATCGCTCGCAATTTCCGCGCCCGCCGGAATGGTGAACGACGGTTTGCCGCTGAAGGTCAGCGCACGGTCCGATCCCGCCACAATCGCTGACTCCTTATCGCGCAAGGCAATATGTGCGGCGCCAATCCGCAGCGGCGCAGTACCGAACGTATTCGATAAGTGCACCACCACCCGGCGTCCGCCAATGCTGGTGCGCGCGATCATCCGCACCGTCTGATTGTTGAAGGCCGGCGGCGCGGGGAAAATGGGAGGCGGGTTGGGCGTTGCCGAATTCGGAGCGCTCGCGGCAGGCGCGGGTCTCGGCACTGGAAAGTTCATTCGCGGAGCCTGCGGAGAAGCGGCCCAGGTTGCGACCCAATGATCCTGCGCGAACAAGGCCGGAACCAGCCCGGCTACAAGAAGTCCCACTCGAAAAGTTCTGTTCATAGACATCCCTCCCAGGTACTTTACATCAATCGCCGGAGCGCGCTGAGGCCACCGGCACCAGACGCCCGTCCCGGATATGATAATCCGCGCCGCGCCACCGAATGCTGTTGCGTCCGAAACTGGTCAGCCAAATGGCAAACGCTACCGCGTCCCAAACCGGAATGAGCAGCATTTGTTTCCACAAGCCCGGCTGGCGCAAGCCATGGATACCGATGATCCAAGTCATGGCTACGCGCAACGCCATGTAGCCGCCTAAATAGCCCAGCGCCACCGTTGCGGAAGGATGCACTGCCACAGCCGCGAGCGACCAGGGCAGACCTTGCGTCAGCAACAAACCCAAATGCCCCCGGGGGCGCATGTGGCGCATCACAACAATCCATCGCAGGCGTTTATGCAGCAGGTCGCTGAACGACCCGTAATCGCAAACAGTCTCGATGGAGTAGCGCAGTAGCACTACCTCGAAGCCCTGTTCCGCGATCAGCCGGCCCACCAACAAGTCGTCGGCGGGACGGTTCTCCAACTCCGCGTAACCGCCGAATCCGGCCAGGCGCGCGCGGGTGGTGGCGATGGTCGGGCCCAGTGCGAATTTCACTCCGTCCAATTGCCAGGCCACCAAAATGCCGGCATAGAAATCCGACATCATCCCGACACTCTGCAAGTGGTCTGTCAGGGTTGTGAGCTCGGTGGGAACGTAGAAACAGGTTACGGCGCCCACCTTGGGATCCCGCAGGGGCGCGACGAGTTGTCTCAGATAATCCGGCCGAACTCGCACGTCGCTGTCGCTGATAACGGCCGTTTCATGCGCGGCGTCATTTACCAGGCGCGCGAGCTTGGCGACTTTGTCGTTCGTCGCTACACGTCCCGAACCGTACAGCACACGAATGCGGCACTGGGGAAAATCGACCGTGAGTTTTTGCAAGACCGCGAGCACCGCCTCATCGTCGGGATCGACGCAGAAGACGATTTCGTACTCCGGATAATCCAAGCGGCAGAAGCTGGCCAGGTTTTCCCGAGCGTCCGGATCCAGCCCGCGAATTGGCTTCAGAATACTCACCGGCGGCGTAAACGAGCCGTCGGGCCCGGTCACCGGCTGCCGAAAATATCTCCACGAACTATAGATCGCGATGCAATAGTAAATGAATGGTATGGCCGCAACGGCCAGGAACAGATCGCTCGCGTGCGGCATATTTCTAGGCTACTGGACGCCGGGATGGTTCGTCAGCAGAAGTTTCCCTCCGCTGCGCGCCACCACGTTGAACACTCCGGGATCGACCAATTTTCTCAAGCGTTCGACTGATTCCGCCTTGATTACCAGATAGTAGCGCTGCGGCTCCAGCCACAATGTTTTCCATTGCTGGTCATCGATAAATACATTCGGCGCGCCCGGTGCGTAAGAACCATAGACCAGGTTATTGAAACGCCCGTTCAGCAATAGCGCATCCCGATTGGTGTAGAAGAACACCGACGAGAACCAATAGTAGTGATGATCCACGATCAACTTTCCAGAAGGGGACCGGAGCAAAGCTTCGGCCAGCGGACGCGAAGAAAGAAACGGATCGAACGCCGCCATGGCGATGCGCGCGGCCTGAAAGAACAGGATAGCCATGAGTGAAATAGCCAGGAACGCGCGTTGTCCATTCGCGCGCAGCGTGCCTGCCGCTCCCACCAGAAACGCAGCCGCGGCCACCAGCAGCGGGATCCGGAGGTAGGCGAACGACGCGATGGTCAGGTCTTCCATGTGACCGAGCGATAGCTTGTATGCGCCCGGATTGGAGCTGAGCGCCTGGGAAATATCTCCGGGCGTGGGGAGGTTCCAGGCTAGAAAATACAACGCGAGTACCGTCGCCGCCGCGGCAACAAATATTCCGCACAGTACGCGCGTCCCATACCGGATCCAATCCCCGCCCGCGGCCATCGCCGACCCCAGCAGAAGCGCGAGCGCCGGATAACAAGGCATCGAATAATATTCCTGCGTGGTCGAAAATGTGAAGAATACGAGGATAAAACCGACCCAGCACAGAGCTAGCAAACGTACCTTTCGAGCGCGGTCTAGCGGTTTGTAGCTCAGCTTCACCACCGCCGGGAGATAGGCGCTCCAGGGAAACAGCCACAGCAGATGGAACAGCCAGAAGTACAGGCGCGGCACCGTATCGTAGTCGCGCGGATAGCGCAGATTCAAAAACCGCAGCAATTGCTCGTTAATGAAATAAAACCACAGAAATCCGTGATATTCTCCCGCGGCGCTGTGCATGGTGAAGTCGAAATAGGGTGGATTTCGCAGCGCTGCTAAGATGTGCCAGGGCGCCGCGATCGCCAGCGCCACCAAAAGACCGCTCCAGGGATGCAGGGCTCTCCACACCTTGGCTTGAAACAACTGTCGGGTGACGCCCAGATAGATGAGGGCCGAGGCGATGGGGAACACCACGCCGATCAGGCTCTTGAACAACAAGCTGGTTCCCAAACTCGCCGCCAGCACCAACGCCCACCAACGCTGCCTCGGCTCACTCTCATCGATCGCGCGCAAGAACGCCCACATCGAAAGCGCGATGCTGGCCGTCAGCATCACGTCAGGAATGAGTATGCGGGTAAAGAGAAAGAGCCCGAAGCAAGTGGATATGCATAGACCGGCGTAGAATCCGGCCTTGCGGCCGAACCCCCAGGTCCCAAACGCGAAGGTCAGCCAGGCCAGCGCGATGGCTGCCAGAACCATGGGAATGCGCGCAGCCCAATCCGTGGCGCCGAAAACTTTGAATGATCCAGCAATCAGCCAGTAGATCAGCGGAGCTTTTTCGAGATACGGGATTCCGTCCAGCCGCGCCGTGACGAAGTCGCCGGACGTGAGCATATTGCGCGCGATTTGCGCCTGCACTGCGTCCACGTCGTCCATCAGGGACGGAGGCGAAAGCATGCAGCCCGCATAAACCGCGGCGGCAACCAGCACTACGATCAGGCTGTAGAAATGAAAACTTTTTCCATCGCCTGGCGCGCCGACCCCGCCGGCGTCCTGGTCTGGATTCCCCATTTTTTCATCCAAAAGAACAAAGTCATCAAGCCCCACAGGTGATATCCCAGGTTGGCTCGCCGGTCGAGATGCTCTCGCACATCAGCCTCGATTTTCGAGATCCGAAAGAAGTCGCTATGTTCCGCCGATGCGAACGCCACGGCTTCCTCGAGCAAAGGCCGCAGCGGGCCGCGGAACCAGTCGTGCGTAGGAATGTCAAAACCAATTTTCTTCCTGTTGAGGATGGCCGGGGACAATTTTCCGCGCATCAGGTTTCGCAAAATCACCTTTTGGCGCGAACCTTGGATTTTCATGCCGGCCGGCAATGAACCGGCGAATTCCACAATGCGGTGATCGAGGAACGGAGGACGCACTTCCACGGCATGGGCCATGCTGGTGTGGTCCACCTTGGTCAGGATATTGTCCGAAAGAAAATATTGCTGATCGAACCGTAGATACGCCGGCAGGTTATCGCCATCCCGGGTCAACTGGCGCAGAACCGAATCGAGCGCCGCAGGCAGCGTGGGCTGAACCAGCGAGCGTTTTTCAACGTCGTCGAACGTACCGCTCCAATGCACGTGCGCGCGCGCCGGCGGCATCAGACAGCCCTTCAAGAAGCGTTTCAGCTTATATTCGAATCCGATCTTATCGTTCGATACCGGCCAGAGTTCGGCCATCGCCAGCATCGCGCGCAGCACGGGAGGAGGCAATCGACGAGCGTTCCGCGCAAGCAGGCTGGCGCGTTGCATCAGATATCCACCGAACAATTCGTCCGCGCCTTCTCCGCTCAGCGCCACCGTTGCACCGGCTTTGGTGAGCCGGGAAAGAAACCACACCGGCAGCGCGCCTGAATCCGCGTTCGGCTCATCGCAATAATAAGCCAGCTCGCTGATCGCGCCAGGCAGATCCTGCTCCACATTGAGATCGAGCTCGGTATGATCGGTGCCGTAGAAATCCGCCACTTGACGCGCATAATTCGCTTCGTCAAAACTGCGCCCGCGAAAGGTGATGGAAAACGTCTTAAGGGGCGATGCCGACGCTTGGGCCGCGTAATGCACCAGGCTGGACGAATCCAGGCCGCCGCTCAACCACACACCCAACGGCACATCGGACACCAGGTGCTCTTGAACGGATTGCTTCAAAAGCCGGTCCAGCTCCCCTTCCGCATCCTGGGGTGTCCACTTCTGTTCCCCGCCCCGCGGTAAGCTCCAATAGCTCTCGGTTCGGATTGCGCCTCGCCGCCACTCCATCCAGTGGCCTGGCAGCAGCTTCTCGATGCCCTCCACCAGGGTCCATGGCGCGGGCACATAGTTCAACGATAGATAGCAATCCAAACCATCCCGGCTCAACCAGCGCTCGATTTCGGGATGAATCAGGATCGCTTTGAGCTCTGAGCCGAAGTACAGGTCGTCACCCTGGCGCGAGATATAGAGCGGTTTAATTCCCATGCGATCGCGAGCCAGCACCAGCCTGAGTTCCCGCTCCTGCCAGAGTGCCACCGCGAACATCCCGCGCAGCCGCGCGAAACAGTCCGTGTCCCACTCGAGAAACGCATGGAGAACCGTTTCGGTGTCGCTGTGGGTGCGGAAGCGATGCCCGCGCTGTTCCAGTTCCCGGCGCAATTCCAGGTGATTGTAGATCTCGCCGTTGAATACGATGACGGTGTCGCCGTCGCCTGAGAGAATGGGCTGATCGCCTCCCTCAATGTCGATAATTTTCAGGCGCGCCGCGCCCAGCGACACGGCTTCGGATTCAAATACGCCTTGCTGATTCGGGCCGCGATGAACGATGCTCTCCACCGCATCCTGGATGCGGCCGGGCGTCGCCGCGCGACGTGCGTGTGTAAATCCCGCTATGCCACACAAATCAGCAGTATCCTCCCATCAGTAGGTTACCCCTGACACCGAGGCGGTCACACTCGACTGACGGGCGCGCTGGTTGCTTGATTTACGCCACTGGACCTGAGGCATGAACAGCGCAGTGTCTATGCGGTCCTGATAACGGACGGCGATGTTCATGAGAGAATCCAGCAGCGAGTCGGAGAGAAGATGCGGCTGAAGACCAAGGTCGATCAGCTTGGAGTGCTTGGCGTTGTAGTAGTGCTCTTCGGATTCAACGCGCGGCGCCGGAAGGTGCTCGATCGTGACGCGCATACCCAGCTTCCAGGCCGCCGCCTGAACCATTTCCGCGAGTTGAAGCACTGAAAATTGTTCGGTGAACTGGTTGAACACCCGGCACTCGCCCCGATTGGCTGGATTCTGGCAGGCGATCTCAATGCAGCGAACGGTGTCGCGGATGTCCAGGAAACCGCGCGTCTGCCCGCCTTTTCCATACACCGTCAAAGGATGTCCCGCCGCAGCCTGGATGCAGAAACGGTTCAACACCGTTCCGAAAACATCGTCGTAATCGAAACGGTTGATCAACGCTTCGTCCAACACAACTTCGTCCGTCACCGTTCCGTACACCACTCCCTGATTCAGATCCGTGGCGCGCAGCCCCCAGATCTTGCAGGCGAACATCATGTTGTGGCTGTCATGAACTTTCGACAGGTGATAAAACGAACCCGGCTGTTTCGGATAAGGCAGTAAGTCCGAACGCCCGTTGTGCTCGATACGAATGTAGCCCTCTTCGATATCGATATTCGGCGTGCCGTACTCGCCCATCGTTCCGAGCTTCACTAAGTGACAATCGGGCCGCAGTTCCTGGAGAGCAAACAGAAGATTGAGCGTTCCGACGACGTTGTTCACTTGCGTGAAAACCGCATGTTTGCGGTCAATCATGGAATAAGGCGCCGAACGCTGCTCGGCAAAGTGAACCACCGCTTCCGGCTGGAAGCTCTCGATCACACCCGCCAGGAAATCATAGTCGTTAACGTCGCCCGGGAACAGCTCGATCGACTTTCCCGTGAGCTCTTGCCATACCCGCAGCCGATCCGCCAACGGTTGAATAGGCGTCAGACTCTGAGCGCCTAGCTCGAAATCCCACTGCCGGCGCACGAAATTATCCACGATTGCGACCGCGTGGCCCTGGCCGGATAAATAGAGCGCCGTGGCCCAGCCACAATAACCGTCACCGCCTAAAACGCAAATTTTCATTTGGTTGTTACCAAACGATTATCCTAGCAGGATCGGGCGTCTCATTACACTAAACCAGGATTGCGGAGCATTGTTTTTGTAGCCCCACCGCTCGATGCGCTAAACTGCATTATGCTCCGCTCGGCGCTCTCGCTATTTTGCTGCCTGGTGTCTTCCACCGCCGTTTTTGCCCAGCCCAGCGCCAGCGAGGCAGGCATTCCCGTCACCGATCCGCTGGTCATCGCAAAATGTGGAGGCTGCCACACCGTCGACCAGCAAGGCAACATGCAGCGCATTTCCTGGGAGCGAACTACGCCCGAAGGCTGGCAGGAAGCGTTGAAGCGAATGATTCTGTCGGATGGCGTGACGCTCGCTCCGCCGGAAGCGCGCGCCATCGTGAAGTACCTCAGCGCGTCCCATGGACTGGCGCCGGAGGAAGCCAAGCCGATCATGTACGATGCGGAGCGGCGCATCCACCACGAGACCAACATTCCCAACGATCATGTGGACCACGCCTGCGCCCGCTGTCACAATTTTGCCCATGCGCTGGCGTGGCGGCGTTCGCCCGACGAGTGGAAGCAGCTGGCCGATATGCATGCCTCACGCCTCAAACTTTCGCCGGACGCCGAAGCCATCGCATTTCTTACCAAGGCCGCGCCGCTTCACACTCCCGAATGGGATGCCTGGAGCGCACGTACTCGCACCGCCAATATTGCCGGCCGTTGGCTGGTGACGGCTACCCTGCTCGGCCACGGCAAGTATTTCGGCGAGCTGCAGGTGGACACCGCCGGTGACAACGAATTCACCACTACCGTGCATCTGACGTCGGTCAACGATGGTTCCACTATCGTCCGTTCCGGGCGCAGCGTGGTTTACGGATCTTACGCCTGGCGCGGCCGTTCGAAAGGGAATCCGTCGGGCGACCCGGCCCCCAACGATGTGGCCAGCGACGCGCGCGAAGCCCTGTGGATCTCGCCCGACCAGTCGACAGCCGAGGGCCGCTGGTTCTGGGGCCAGTATCAGGAATTCGGCTTCGATGTGAAGCTGCGCCGTCCGTCTTCGGATCCAACGCTCGTCACTCTCGATCGATCGTCATTGAAGACGGGTTCGGAAGCCAACCGGATTCGCCTCATCGGCGATCGCTTTCCCGGCCAGGTGGCACCCGCCGATCTGGATTTCGGATCGGGTGTTAAGGTGCGGCGCGTTGTTTCCGGCACTTCGAGCGAGATCGTCGCGGAACTGGACGTCGCTCCCGACGCGACGCTCGGCAAACGCGATGTTGCTTTCCGCCACTCCGTGCTGCCAGGCGCCATCGCCATCTACGATCGCGTGGACTATATCAAGATTGCGCCGGACTCGGCTATGGCGGCGTTCGGGGATCAGGCTCACGGCCGGGGCTATCAGCAGTTCGAAGCGGTCGCGTATCAGCGCGGCCCGGACGGCAGGCTTCACACTCCCGATGACGTGGAACTCGGTCCGGTGGATCCCAGTTCCGTAACCTGGTCGCTCGAAGTGTTTTACTCCAGCCCCGGCAAGAGCACCGATTTCGTCGGCAAGATCAGTCCGTCTGGTTTCTTCACGCCCGCCTCCGACAATCCCAAAGCGAACTTCGATGTTTGGGCCGTCGCCACGCTCCCAAGAGAAAAAGAGAGGCCGCTAGTGGGCAAGTCTTATATGGTGGTGACCGTCCCGATCTATACACTCAATGGACGGCAATATATCCGCGATCTCGATCGTTGGATCGACAATGGACCAGCACAATGAGAAATTTCATCTTAGCCCTCCTTTTCCTTATACCGGGCATAGCCGGTGCGCACCACGGATATGCGGCCTTCGACACCACGGCGGAAGTGACGCTGAAGGGCACAGTCACGGATTTCCACTTCACCAATCCGCACTGCGTCATTGAAATCGACGTGAAGGATGACAAAGGCGAAGTGCGCAACTGGAAAGCCGAGCTGACCAGCGCGAATCATTTGGCGCCCAAAGGCTGGACCGAAGCTTCCGTGCAGCCCGGCGACCAACTCGCCATCACCGGCTATCGAGCGAAGAACGGCTCACCGTCGCTTTGGGTGAACAAGATCCGAATGGCAAACGGCGAAGAGCTCAAGATCGACACTTCGAATTAGCCGCCTGTCGCAGCCACATCGTTACTACCGCTTCGTGCTTAACTGAGCCGTGACCAGAGGGAGCGGTTGGGCCATGCTAACCAACTCGCTGCGACAAACTGCTAGCCGCATCGGTTCCCTGCCTTCGTGATAGTCTCATGCAGATGAACCGCGTTCCGTTCGCCCTCTGCGCCTTGTTGGCCTCAATGATTACCGCTCAAGGCCAGGCGCCCTCCGGCGAAGCCATCTACAAACAGCGTTGCGCGGCTTGTCACGATCAACCAGGTTCGCGAATCCCTCCGCGCGCGTCGCTGCAGAAACTGCCTGCGCTGCGAATCCTCCGCGCCATGAATGCGGGCGTGATGATGACCGTCGCTTATCCGCTGCGCCGCGAAGAGCGCGAAGCTGTCGCCTCGTACCTGGGCACGCCCGGCCCGGAGCCCGGCCCAAAACCCGAGGCGTTTTGTAAAGAACGCGCCGTCAGCCTGAGCCAGACTCCGAAGTTCGCGTGGAACGGTTGGAGTCCCACGTCCGATAATGCGCGATTCCAATCGGCCGATGCCGCCCGGCTCTCCGTCAGCCAGGTGCGCAAGCTCAAACTCAAATGGGCCTTCGGGCTGGACGGCGACATCTCCGCCTACTCACAACCCACCGTTATCGACGGGCATATTTTCATGGGCAGCGCGGCGGGTGTAGTGTACGCTCTTCGCTCCGACAGCGGATGCGTCGAATGGACCTATCAGGCCGCTGCACCTGTGCGCGAGGCAGTGGCTACCGCGCCGCTCGACAGCCATCACGCGGTGCTCTTCGGCGATCTCACCGGAACGTTCTACGCGCTCGAAGCCGAGACCGGGCGCCTGCTTTGGAAGAAGCGCATTGAGGAACACGAAGCAGCGCTCCTCACCGGCTCTCCGACGGTTTACGCCGGCAACGTGTATATCGGCGTCGCCTCTTGGGAGGAGACTCGCGCCATCAACCCCGCCTATCCGTGCTGCAGTTTTCGCGGGAGTGTGGTCGCGCTGCGGGTGCGCGATGGGGCGCAGGTCTGGAAGACCTACACTGTCGCCGATTTGCCGCGCACCACCGGCAAGACCTCCACCGGGACCATCCGTCAAGGGCCTTCGGGCGCGGGCGTGTGGTCGGCGCCCACCATCGATACCAAGCGCGGCAGGCTCTACGTCACCACGGGCGACAATTACTCGGCGCCCGCCACCACCACCAGTGACGCAGTGCTCGGCCTGGATCTCGCCACCGGCCGCATGCTCTGGTCCCGTCAGGTTACTCCGGGCGATGTGTTTAATTCCGGCTGCGTGGCCGGAGTCAACGGACCGAATTGTCCGGAAGAAGGCACGCGCGGGCCGGATTACGATTTCGGCTCTTCTTCGATTCTCGTCAAGACTCCGCCGGGGCGCGACCTGCTCATCGCGGGACAAAAATCCGGCGTAGTCTACGCTCTCGATCCCGATCGCAAAGGCGAGATCGTGTGGACGCAGCGCGTCGCCAAAGGCGGCACCATCGGCGGCGTGCAATGGGGCATGGCGAGCGACGGACAGAACGTCTATGCGGCCGCGTCCGACGCCTATTTCTTCACCAAGGATGGGTTCCGCGTCCTCGCTCCCGATCAAGGCGGCGGACTCACGGCGTTGCGCGTGGCCGAAGGCGCCAAAGCCTGGTACGCGGCGCCCGAATCCTGTGGATCAAGACCCGGCTGTAGCCCCGCGCAATCGGCCGCCCTCAGCGCGATTCCCGGCGTTGTTTTCTCCGGCTCCATGGACGGCCACATGCGCGCCTACGCTTCTGAAGATGGGAAGGTGCTGTGGGATTTCGATACGCGGCGCGACTTCACAACCGTCAACGGCGTCGCGGCCAAGGGCGGAGCCATCGACGGACCTGGCGCCGTCATCGTCAATGGAATGCTGTTTATGAATTCTGGATACGGCCGATTCGGCGGCGCGCCCGGGAACGTGTTGCTGGCCTTCGCACCCGAAGAATAAGGAAGTTCGGCTATTTTGCGTCGCCGGGTGCTTCCAACTGTGCGATGGCCCGCTTCACTTGCTCGGCGTCCGGGGCTTTCGGTACGATCTCCAGATACTTTCTGAAATGTTGCAGACCGCCGGAGCGATCGCCTTTTGCGACCAGCACGGACCCTAACAGCAGCTCCGCTCGCGGGATCTCATGCGCGTTATCGAGTTCCGTCGCGCGGCGCGCGTTGACCTCGGCAACGTCGAGATGTTTCAGATTGTAGTTCGCCGCCGCATAGTAAAAGTAAAGCTGAGGGAATTCGAGCGGATTCATCGCCACGGCCTTGCCCCCAATCGCCACCGCGTCTTCCGGCTTTTTCTCCTGCAGGTCGAGCACGGTCAGCTGGATGTAAGGCTTGATGTACTTCGGATCGGCTTGCACGGCCTTTTCCCACGCAGCGCGGGCTTCGGTTGGCTTGGCTTGCTTCTGAAGGACTTCGCCCAGATCGCTCCACGCCTGCGCGTAATCCGGATCAATTTCCACGGCTTTTTCGAAATTCTTTTGCGCCGCCGGCCATTTCTCGTCGTTCATGGCATTCACGCCCTTGCCGTACGCCTTCTTAGCCGGCTCAGGCGCATTGAGCGCGCTGGCCGAGACCGTCGACCCCTCGTGCAGTCCGATCCTCTTGAGCACCACCGTGGCGTCGTTCCGCAGCGTGGCTTGCATAGGGCGATAGCCCTTCAAACGGATGCTGACATCACACATATCGGCGGTCGACGGATCATACGGCCGCGAGCGCAGGTTCACCGCGTACTGCACGCTGCCGTTGCCGAAAATATTCACAATCACGCACTCTTGCACCAGCCGGTCAGAAAGCGATGGAATGATTTGCGGCGAGGTAGGAAGAGGCGAACCGTCTTCCGTAGTGATGGTGGCGTGATAGGTCTGTGCCGAAGCTGCGGCGACGCCCGCAAAAACCAGGATGCCGGCGCGAAACGCCAAACTTGTTCCCATGTTCATTCCTACGTGTCATTATATGCCCCGGTTACAACGCTATTGGTAGATCACATTCTTTACAATCGTGACGTTCGAACTAATGCTTCCCCCAAAGATCCCCGTGGCCATAAAGGAGCTTCTAGAAGCGGCGCCCAGCCAGATGCTGTCTGTCGATGTCGCGGGCGTAGCAGCGGCGCTCAGCAGTACAAATGCGGGGATGGTGAAGTGCTGATCGCTGATCGTGGCATTGCAGATGAACGGCGGGCTACCGCCTAGGATCTCGACGGTGCCGTTGGGGTCGCCCCCCGTCCACGTCAGGTCGAGACCGGCGGATCGATTCACGGTGGAGATGTCGCCTGAATTGGTCCAGGTGAGAGGCTGCGGAATGGTAAAGCCTTGTGAGAACGCTCCAACCTGAGTCCCACCCGGCCCGGAGGCCGTGTAGCTGCCGGCGCTTAGGTAGAGCGGCTCGGCATTCGCGCCGGACCCTCCGCCGAGTTGCGCCGAATAGGAATTGGAATCTCCCGACCGATTGAGTTGTTGCGTCCCGTTCGGGCCGCTGATGGTAATGGCTAGCCCGGCATCCAGCGATTGGGGTGGGATGCCCAAACTCGCCGTAAGGAAGACGCTCCCGACGCAAGTGTCCGCGGGCAGAGAAAATGGATCGATGGAGACGGAGCCGATCTGGGCGCTTCCAAAGAACGCCTGGCCGGAGTCAGTTGTAGTGGCCGTTGTTCCGAGCGTGGTGCTTCTCGTAAGCGTGATGCTGCCGACGGGCAAATTGGGTTCGATCAGCGGTTGGTCGGGACACGCCTGTCCGCTGGGAGCGACCGGCATCGGCACGAAATTGCTCACGACATTTCCGATCTCGACAGTCACTGGAACAAAGCAGCCGGTAATTCCCGCAGGGACCACGAAATTGATCTGATCCTCTCCGGTGAACCCGCTGCGGCCGCGGTAAGTCACGGTCGCCGCCTGCGACCCGACATAAACCGACAGAGGAAGATTGGGCATGTCCACCCGCTGCGGCGGAGCCGATCCGTCATCCCCAGGCGATGCGCCGAGGCCTGTGCCCCAAAGAGTGACTACGTCGCCAGGGTTCGCGGGCGAATCGAAGATAAACAATTGGCCTTTCGCGCCTGTGATTATGCCACCGCCATACCAAGCCGGAACAGTCGTGAAGATTCCGAAACTATGAGCGATCACCTGAAACGAAACCGCGTTTCCGCTTTGCCCGTTGTAAATGACGGTAAGGGTCGCGTCACCAGTGGGCGTGTTGTCAGGCAATATGGCGTTGATCTGCTTGGGTCCGACGAAAATCGGAATGGCATCTTCGGTTCCGCTTGCCGAGGTCACCTGAACCGACACGCCGCCGAGCGTGGTTTGTAATGGAAACGCCAATGCCGGACTCGACGCGGGCCCAAGGTTTGTGCCGTAAATGCTGAATATCGAACCCGGCGCAATGGATGAGTTGGGCCAGCCCACAGGCGCATTGCTCGCGGCGTTCACCACCCCGTTCGCCGTTATTTGCGGCTGTGCCGTGACCGTCGCCACAAACGCAATCGCCAGAATAATCAGCCGGAGGATCGCTTTCATTTTGAGGCTAGTCTACACCACTGGGGTTGCTCGTCTAGTTCCCGCGCCTTGTCACTGTTAAACTGATGAATGAAGTGCGCCGTTACTACTTTGACCACAATGCGACCACTCCGGTATCTCAATCAGTACTAGAAGTGCTGGTTGCAGCGCTACTTGAAGTGCCCGGCAACGCCTCCAGCATCCATCTGGATGGCCAAATCGCGAAGCAACGGCTGGAAGCTGCACGCCGGGAAGTGGCCGTTTTGCTAGGTTGCGAGCCTAAGGAAGTGGTGTTTACCAGCGGTGGGACCGAGGCCGACAATCTCGCAATCCTAGGCTCCGTCCATGCCAAGGTAACGCCCTTCGACAAGCACGTGATCACCACCCAGATTGAGCATCCAGCCGTACTCAACACCTGCCGCGAACTCTATCCTTCGGGCGTGAAGCTGACCTACGTTGCCCCTGGTCCTGACGGCGTAGTGGACCCCGACGACATCCGCCGGGCCATGCGGCCCGAAACGATGCTCGTCAGCGTGATGCACGCCAACAACGAAACAGGCGCAATCCAGCCCGTCGAGAACATCGCGGCCATTGCCCATGCCGGTGGTGCGCTCATGCATTCCGATGGCGTACAGGCTGCCGGCAAGATCCCGGTCGACGTTCAGGCGCTCGGCGTGGATCTCTATTCCATCAGCGGCCACAAGTTTTATTCCACCAAAGGCGTCGGCGCGCTGTACGTCAAAAACGGAACCAGGCTGCGAGCCATCCAATTCGGCGGCAAGCATGAGCGTGAACGCCGTCCCGGTACGGAAAACGTTCCTGGCGCAGTGGCCATGGCCAAAGCGGCGGCGATAGCCCACGCTACGCTGCCTATTGAGCCCCTTCGCCTGGAGTCTCTGCGTAATCGTCTTGAAACAGGAATCCTGGCGCGTGTTCCGGACGCAGGCGTCAATTCCGGCAGCGGCGCTCGTGTACCGAACACCAGCAACATATATTTCGACGGCCTGGAAGGCGAGGCGCTGGTGATCTCGCTCGATCTGAAAGGTTACGCCGTTTCGAGCGGCTCGGCGTGTTCCAGCGGCGCCGTGGAACCGTCGCACGTGCTGCTCGCCATGGGTCTCGCGCCGGAGCGCGCTCGCGCCAGCTTGCGTTTTTCTCTGGGGGCTTCGAATAATGAAGAGCAGGTGGACGGGCTGATCGAAGCCGTGGCCGCCTCCGTCGCGCAGTTGCGCAAACTTTCGCCTACTTATACCAGTGCCTGATCCAATCAATTCTGAGTTTTCGGCCGGGAACGAATCTCCTGTCGCCGTGGCCATGTCGGGCGGAGTGGACAGCTCCGTCGTCGCGGGATTACTGCAGCGCCAGGGCCAGCGCATTGTCGGCTTGACCATGCAGCTCTGGAATCAACGGCGATTGCCGGAGCTTGCGCCCGAAGGCGGCGTCACCGGCCGCTGCTGTTCTCTCGATGACGTGTACGATGCGCGCCACGTCGCCCAGCATCTGGGTATTCCTTATTACGTCGTCAATTTCGAAGCCGGCTTCGAAGAGCAGGTGGTAAAGCCGTTTATTGACGATTATCTCAGCGGCCGCACGCCCATCCCCTGCACGCTCTGCAACAACTTCATCAAGTTCGATCAGTTCCTCGACATGGCTCAGGGCGTAGGCGCCGAGCGCATTGCGACCGGTCATTATGCGCGCATCGGCTTTGACGACACGACGGGCCGTTATCAAATGAGCCGCGGCGTGGATCACTCCAAGGATCAAACCTACTTCCTCTTCGGCCTGAAGCAGGAGCAATTGGCGCGAACCGATTTTCCGCTGGGCGCATTCACCAAGCCGCAGGTGCGCGAGCTGGCGCGCGATCTGGGCTTGCCTGTGGCCGCCAAACCCGATAGCCAGGAGATCTGTTTCGTTCCCAATGGCGACTACGCCGCGTTCATCGATGCGTATTTCCGCGAGCGCGGCATCCCGGTCGAAAAAACGCACGGCGAGATTCGAGATACTGATGGCCGCGTCTTGGGCGAACACTCAGGCGTCCATCACTTCACCGTGGGCCAACGGCGCGGCCTGCGGGTTGCGGCGGGCGAGCCGCTCTATGTCATCGCCACCGAACCCGCCTCCCAACGCGTGATCGTAGGCCGCAACGAGGATCTGCTGCGCGCCACGCTTACCGCCAAAGACATGAACTGGATCTCGATTGCGCCGATCAACGCGCCGATTCGCGCGCAGGTCAAGATTCGCAACAAGCACTTGGCTGCCGAGGCGACCATCTCGCCCACGGCCGATCCAGGGAGCATCTCCATCCGCTTCGATGAGCCGCAGCGCGCGGTCACGCCAGGCCAGGCTGCGGTGCTCTACGATGGCGACCTTGTTTTGGGTGGTGGTTGGATAGAATAGCCAGGTTTCTCCTTTGGTTGCTGGCCCATGCACCTCTCGGGTTGGCCCGATTTTATACCACTCTCCTCGATCTCGCCATCCCACGGCTGCGCCGCACCGCGATGCGCAACCTGGAAATGGCGTACCCGCAGAAAGCGCTGACCGAACGCCGCGCCATCACCGACCAAGTGTTCCGTTCCATCGCCCGCCTGATCTGGACATTCGCGCGTTTCCCGCAGTTTGACGCTCAAAACATTCATAACTTAATACGTTACGATGGCCTGGAGCACTATTTGGAAGCCAAAAAGGTGGGTCGCGGCATCCTCTTCGCAACCGCCCATTTCGGTAACTGGGAGCTCAGCGCCTTCGCCCACGCGCTCATGACGGAGCCGATGCATATCATGATCCGCCCGCTCGATAATCCCGGTGTCGACCGACTGGTCGAAGATCGCCGCCGGCTTTCCGGCAATCACCTGATCGTCAAATGGGACGGTGCGCGGGCTGTCCTGCGCGCCCTGCATCAAAACGAAGCGGTGGGGGTTCTAATCGATCAGAACACTTCGTTGCAGGAAGGCGTCTTTGTCGACTTCTTTGGCACTTCCGCGTGCGCCAACACAGCGTTCGCCAAGATCGCGGCCAAGACCGGCGCGGCCGTCATCCCCGGCTTCGCCGTTTGGTCTGAGGAGGAAGGCAAGTACATTCTCAAATTTTATCCTCCACTTGAGATTTCGGGCGACCCCGCCGAAGATACCCGCCGGCTGCACTCGGTTCTCGAAAGTGTCGTCCGAGAGCATCCCGGCCAATGGCTCTGGATTCACCGCCGCTGGAAAACGCGCCCGCCCGGTGAAGCGAATCTTTACGAGAAGACTTGAGATATTTGTTTCTAAACATTTGATCTTGGGGATGTTGTGGGCTCCGATGCTCTGTGCGGAATGTCGTCCGCCCCAGTATCGAGAGGGTGCGATATTCGCGGATGGGGACTCGGTTTTGTTGGTTAAGGCCGAATCCATCCCGGCAAGCGCGGCCATGCAAAACCTTTCCAGCTGGCGCCTGGAAACTGGACCACGTGACGAATCGATTCAGATCACTTATTCGTACGCGATCGGCAAATCGCTGCGTAGGATGGATGGAATGCAGGTCCAGTGGGCGCTCCCCAATTCCGTCTCGATAAGAATTCCACACGAGTGAGATGTCGACGCTTACGACATTGTCCGTGTTGGCATTATCGCCTCTTTTGCTTTGCGCCCAGGAAGCCGCTACCTTCTCCACCGACGTTCGCGTGGTCAACCTCTTTGCCACCGTTCGCGACGCGCAAGGCCACCTGGTCCCCAACCTCACCCAGGACGATTTCACGCTCGAAGAAGACGGCCAGCCGCAGACCATCCGTTACTTCTCTCGCGAATCCGGACTGCCTCTGACGCTCGGCCTCCTGGTCGATACCAGCATCAGCCAGAAGCGCGTCCTGGCCGAAGAACGCACTGCCAGCTATCGCTTCCTAAGCCAGGTGCTACGCCCGGACATGGATCGCGCGTTCGTCATTCACTTCGACCGTGATGTGGAGCTGTTGCAGGATCTCACAGGGTCGCGGGAGAAGCTGGACGCGGCTCTCGCCCGGCTTCAGACTCCCAAACTTCCCCAGCGCAAACGTGGTGAGCCCAAGGTGGGCCTGTGGGCTCTGGGCGGCACCGCGCTCTACGATGCGGTGCTGCTGGCTTCCGAGGAGGTGCTGGAAAAGGACCAGCTGCTGCGCAAACAGCCAGGCCGAAAGGCTCTCATCCTGCTCACCGACGGCGTCGACAACGGCAGCAAAATCGGCCTTTTCCGCGCTATCGAATCCGCCCAGCACGCCGACACACTGGTTTATTCCATCCTCTTTACCGATCGCGACGCCTATGATGGTGCGTATGCCAGTGCGAACGGGAAAAAGGCGCTGCAGCGCATTTCGCGCGAAACCGGTGCCGCATTTTTCGAGGTTTCCGACTCGAAGCCGATCGCCCAGATTTACAGCCAGTTGGAGGACGAGCTGCGCAACCAGTACAGCATCGGTTACACACCCGCTAGCACCGGCCCAGGCTATCGAAAGGTCCGCCTTCGAACCAAGCGAATTGGCCTGGAGGTGCAAACACGCGAAGGTTATTTCGATCGCCGCCAATCCCCAACCCCGACTCCGTAAATCCCGGCGACTGGCCGAAAAGCACCAGACTGGTTACCCTCGGCCAAAGCACGTTACGTCAAGCTTCGTGCTTGCAGCAATTTACATCTGGCAACCGAGATGCAACAGAAACGACCGTGAGGCACTACGATCATGAAAACTAACCCTCGATTTACCTCCACCGCTGTTGCCGTTCTCATCCTTTCGCTGGCCGGCACCTTACCGGGTGTCGCTCAGGATGCGGGGCAACCCGCGCCGCCCCCGGCTCAAACGGCGCCTTCCGGTGGATGGCGCAAGTTCCAGCCACAAGACGGCCAACCGGCCGCCGCCGATCCGCTTCCCCCGCCTCCGGGCCCGGTTGGATCGGGCGATCCGCAGGATCAATCTCAAGTTCAGCCTCCTCAGGCTCCATACCCACAGGGTCCGCAGCAGCAGGCTTACCCCCAGCAAGCTTATCCCCAGCAAGCTTATCCCCAGCAAGCTTACCCACAGCAGGGTTATCCGCAACAGGCTCCGCCCGCAGCGCGCTACGCGCCCACCAGCATCACGCTGCCCGTTGGCACCTGGGTTACGGTTCGCGTGAATGAGCCGCTATCGAGCGATCGCAATCAAACCGGCGACGCGTTCAGCGGCACCTTGATGGAACCGATCATCGCGAATGGTGTGCTGATCGCGCGCCGTGGCGAGACGGTGCGAGGCGTGGTCACCGAAGCGCAGAAAGCTGGCCGGGTGTCGGGTGTTTCGCATCTCAAATTGGAGCTCACCGAAATTCAGCTGGCCGACGGCCGTCAGGTTCAAGTGAAAACCAAGCTGATCGACCGCAAAGGCAACACCTCATATGGACGTGATGCCGCGGCTATCGGAACCACCACCGCAGTTGGCGCCGCGATAGGCGCTGGCGTAAACGGTGGCGTAGGAGCGGGCGTCGGCGCAGCGGCGGGCCTGGTGGTTTCCACCATCGGCGTCCTGTTTACGCGCGGCCGGCCGACGATCGTTGGCCCGGAGACTCCGCTCACCTTCGGCATGGAGACTCCGCTGGCGCTCGACAATTCGCAGCAGGCATTCCAATACGCCTCGCAGATGGATTACAACGCGGGTAACGGACGGCCTCCGATGATGCGTCCTGGATATGGATCGGCCTATGGACCGGGCTACGGCTATCCTGCTCCTGCGCCGCCCTACTACGGCTACTACGCATCGCCATACCCGTATTATGGGTACCCGTATTGGGGACCTTCCGTCTACTTCGGATTCGGCGGACGCTGGGGTCACGGGCGTCGCTGGTAACGGAGCCGCAGTCACAGGAATCGTTTAGGTGTCGATAACGGCCTCGCGGAGTGCATCCCGCGGGGCCTTCTTGTTTCTATGCAATCTCCTTTGTATGCAACTCTGCTTTCTATGCAACTCTCTCGCCGCGGTATTCTCCTGGCAAGCGCCGCTTCCCAGCATCGGGTATGCGCCCCAAAGCACGGGCAGAAGCGGGGAATATCACAAGATCAAGTTGACCGCGAAGAAACCCGGCTGGATGGTGCAAACTCGCGAAGGATATTACTCAAAATAGGGGCTCGGGCTATTTCGCGTCCGCAATCCCCTCGGCGCATGCGAACTCTCGCAGTTCGTCAGTCCCCGTCCCCGGCTTCGCCTTGCGATAGGTTTTCACCGTCTCCCAAGGCTTCGTTAACGCCTTAGGATCGTTCACCGTAATCCGATCCTCCAGCAGCGTGGGTTCGATCAGCCGGATGCGCTCGTGCACCGTCATCGCTTCACTATGCGGGGTGATCCCCTCGATGAACGTATCGCCGCGGATCGCCACGGTATCCACCACCAACGTGTCGCGCTCCCAATGGCCGGTGGAATAACCCGCGTAGGTGGGATCGTCCAGCACTTTCTGCGACGGCTTGCGCCCATCCAGATACACGCGCCGCATGGCGTCGTTCAGTTCGCTGAAGAAGGTGATCTTATCTTTGTTCTCGATCACCTCCATGCCGTAGAACATGCTCATCACCGCGGGCATCCCCGGCGGCAGGCACTTGGCCGTCAAATCGTATTCCGACGAACCGGCCACCAGCGATTTGCTGATCTCCTTCCACTTCGCCATGTACTCGGGCGTCAGCAAGGGTTCGTCAGGGCGTCTGCCGGTGGATCCATCCGCCAAAGGCGCCGATGCAGTGGGCCGTGCTCCAGAGGGCGGACCACCTCGAAATTTACCGAAGGGATTTACCGGGTAATAAACGCCGGAAAAATCAGGCGGCGTTTGCGCACATAGCGCCGCGGTCACCAACCCCAGGACAAGGGCCGTGGCCCTCACTTTGCTTTTCACTTAGCTTCACCCAGGCCCTCGGCGCACGCGAACTCCCGCAGTTCGTCGGTCCCCGTCCCCGGCTTTGCCTTGCGATAGGTTTTCACCGTCTCCCAAGGCTTCGTCAGCGCCTTGGGATCGGTAACCGTAATCTGATCCTCGAGCAATCCTGGCTCCTTCAGCCGAATGCGCTCATGCACCGTCATCGCGTCGCTGTGCGGCGTGAACCCTTCGATGAACGTGTTGTCGCGCAACGCCACGGTATCCACCAGCAGCGTGCCGCCTTCCCAATGCCCCGTCGAGTAACCGGCATAGGTTGGATCGTCCAGCACTTTTTGCGAAGGCTTGCGCCCGTCCAGATAGACGCGCCGCAATGCGTCGTTCAGTTCGCTGAAGAAGGTGATCTTGTCCTTGTTCTGCATCACCTCCATGCCATAAGCCATGGACATCATCCCGGGCATTCCAGGCGGCAGACACTTGGCCGTCAGGTCGTATTCGGACGACCCGGCAATGCGCGTCTTGCTGATCATTTCCCACTTCGCCATGTATTCAGGCGTGAGCGATGGCGCATCCGGCGCGCGGCCGCGCGATCCATCCGATAGCGGCGCCGAGGCCGTGGGACGCGGGGGCGGTCCCTTGGGTCTGGAAGCCGTCGCACTGGCCGCCGGGCCGCCCGTAAAGCGACCGAACGGATTCACCGGATAATACACGCCCGAAAAATCAGGCGGCGCCTGTGCATACATTGCGCCCGTCAAGAATAACGTTGTCAAAAGGGCTTTCATGGCTTACTCCGTTGGGGGCGGCGCGTTGGCCAGGATGGTTCCGTCTGCCTTGGTCACGCGCGCGATCAACCCCGATGCCGTGTCGTCCTTGGCCGGGCTCAAGTCGATGGTGACGGTCTCGCCGGGTTGCAGGATCTTCGGCGTCCAACCGGCGCGCGACAGGATTCCGGGCGGCCGGCCCTCCGCCTTCCAATCCACTTTATTGCCCTTCCCATCGTCCACGGTGACGATCACCCACACGTGTGGATTGGTCCACTTGAACTCCTTCACCACGCCCTTGATGGTGATCACTTTCGTCACATAGAACGCCGAGTTGCTGTGGTGAGCCTGCGCCAAAGGAGCCAATAATATGGCCGCCGCAGCCACCGTACAACTTACGATCGCCGGTACCCTCATCGTTCGAACCTCCATGAAATCTCACTCGGAAGCATATCAAAATCCATGATAATCGGTGCCTGACTACTTCTTTTTCTCCGTGGGCGGCGGCACGTCGGAATTAAAAATGTCCGTGACCACTTTCCATTTGCCGTCCGATTGTTTCTTCCACACCTCCACCAGCTTGCCGGTGTCCGCCATCGCCTGGCCCTTGGGATTTTTTGGAGTGATCTGATAGACGCCCACCACATACGCCAGGTCGCCGGATCGCGCCGCGTCGGCCTTGGTGACTTGCCAAGACACTGTCACGTCGGGACTCAGCATCGCAGCCCACACGGCTCGAAGCGCCTCTTTGCCAGTTGCGATCGGCGCATTCGGAGGCAGCAAAGATGCGTCATCGGTATAGTAGGCCAGTGTGCCATCCAAGTCATTCGCGCCGGCCGTCTTCGACCATTGCGCGTCTTGCTCTTTCACCGCATTCTCATCCGCGGCGCGCGTATCGGGCTGTGCCTGTTGATTGCAGCCAGACAGCAGCACCATCAGGACCAGGCAACAGCACACAGGAGCTTTTGATCTAGTCAATCCAATCCTCCGTAGGCTGTTTACGATAGCATACAGATTCATGCAAATCCCGGTTCAGCGGCTGCTGCTCCTGTTCGCGCTTCTCGCCACCGGCGCGCCGGCGCAATGGTTGAACTACCCCACTCCAGGAACGCCTCGTACCCGCGACGGCAAAACCAACCTCTCCGCTCCAGCCCCCCGCACCGCCGACGGCAAACCGGATCTGTCGGGCGTCTGGCACGTTCACCCTACGTCGACCGAGGAAATGAAGCGACTCTTCGGAGACAATGTCGCCGCCGGCAACGTCCCCGGCATGGAAATCGACACCATTTCCAAGTACGCGCTCAACATCCTGCTGGACTTCAAGCCCGAAGACGCACCCATGCGGCCCGCAGCCGCCGAAATTTTCCGCCGACGTGCCGCGGGCGCTGAAGTGCAGCCCTTCTGTCTGCCTCTCGGCATCCCCTTCGCCGGTCTCGTCTCCGAAGGGACCAAGATCGTTCAGTCCCCCAAATTGACAATCATCCTGTACGAATCCGACGGCACACATCGGCAAATCTACACGGACGGCCGCGCGCTTCCCAAGGAATTCGTACAGCCGGCCTGGCTGGGATACTCGGCCGGCAAATGGGAGCGCGACACGCTGGTGGTGGAATCCGCCGGCTTCAACGACAAAACCTGGCTGGATGCATCCGGCCATCCTCACGGCGAGGCACTGCATATCACGGAACGCTTCCACCGCCGGGACTTCGGGCACATTGACGTGCAAATGACCTTCGACGATCCTCAGATGTACACCAAGCCTTTTAGCATCCAGTACACCTATGAGCTGCTCGCCGATTCCGACATTTTCGAAAACTTCTGCAACGAGAACGAAAAGGATCGCGTTCATTCCGAAAAAAGGTAGGACGCCAAAATCACAAATCAGGAGGTTGTATGGAAGCAATCATCTCAGATCTCGTGAACCGCTTCGAAAAAGGAGCGCTCACGCGCCGGGGCTTGATCCAGGGCCTGGCGCTGCTCACCGCGGCCGGCGGCGCCACATCCGTCGGCGAAGCTCAAGAGGCCGGGCTGAAAGGAGTGAAGATCGACCACATCAGCATTCAGGTCAGCGATCTGCCGCGCGCCCTCGCCTTTTACGAAAAGGTATTTGGGCTAACCGTGATGAGCGAGGACAAACCCAACGAAATCTCCCGCCTGGGCGCGGGGAAAATCATCGTCTCGCTGCACCACAAGAGTCCAACCGCCATCGTGGATCACTTTGCCATCGGCGTGGAGAACTTCAACAAGGAACGAGTGACGGCGCAGCTCAAGGCGCTCGGCATCACTCCGGAAGAAAATCTGGACGCCGGATTTCATATCAAAGATCCGGAAGGCATGAACGTTCAGATTGTCGGAGCTTGACCCCTGGCGGCAGACCAAAATCTTAGAATACGCGGCGGCTCAAACGCGCCACGGAGAACTTAGCGGTTTCGGCCACCGCCATCACGGCCATCACGCCGGCTTGCACCGGATCGCTCACCACCAGGTCGGAGGCGTCCGGCACGCTGCCGGCCATGTTCAGGCTGATCACGAGTAATCCTTGCGCGCGCACTTCGCGCACGGCCTTTTCAATGTCGCCGCCCATGAGAGAGCCGGCCAGCACCAAAGCACGGGCGCGCGATAATCGGCCCACCGCGCGAACGGCGTCGGCCAGCGGCTGTTCGCCCACCAGCGGAATGGTATCCACCGAAATATGCTCGCCACGAATGTTGTGCCGGTCCGCCTCCGAAATAGCGCCGATCGCCACTTGCCCCACTTGCGCGCCGCCCCCGACGATGATGATCCGCTTTCCGTATACCTTCTGCAGCGTCTTCACCACATCCACCTGCCGGACAATCGGGAGCTTGGCCAGATCGGCCTGCAACGTCTCCGGCGCCTCCGGAAGATTGATCTCGAAATAAATGCGTGACTCGGGCTGCTCTTCGATGATGGATACAGACCCGATATCTCCCCGGTGTTGCGCGATTACGCCGGTGAGTTCATGGAGCACTCCGGGGCCCGACCGCGCCACCACTACGATTCCAATAGGTTCGCTCATTTCGTGATTTCGTATTTTTTCAGCAGATCGTCCCAGTGGCCTTGCGCCTTGAGCAGCAACTCGCACACTTCGCGCACCGCTCCCTGGCCACCCGCGCTCTGGGTTACATGCTGGACGCAGCGCTTCACTTCGGCGCGCGCGTTGGCCGGCGCGATGCTGAGGCCGACGCGATTCATCACTACCACGTCGGTGAGATCGTCGCCGATATAAGCTACCTGCGATGCGGGGATCCCGGAAAGCTTGAGGATCTCCTCCACGATGGGAATCTTTTCGATATGGCCCTGATAGACGTAGGTCATGTTGCACTGTTTGGCGCGGACTTCGGTGGCCGGCGAGATACGGCCGCTGATCACGCCGGTCACGAACCCCTTCCAGGAAAGCCACTGTAGAGCGATGCCGTCCTGCGTGTCGAAGCCTTTGGTCTCGATGATGCCGCCGGCGTGATCGGGCACGCCGAATACTTTTCCGTCCGTGAGGACGCCGTCCACGTCCATCAGAAGCATGCGAATGTTAGCTGCCACTTCGTTGACCGCGGACATGTTCTACATGGTAACCCACGGTCCGCACAGTTTCTCGGCGTGGGGTTATGGTGAGAGCTTATGGATTCGGCGCGGATCTTGGCACGTGCAGCGACATCAGAACGATGGTGCCGTCGATGGCGCTGAACCAGTGCGGCGTGTTTTCCGGGACGATCACAAAATCGCCCTTGGCGACGGCCTGCGACTTCCCGCCTTCGATCGCCGTGCCCGTAAGGTTTTCGGCATTGGTTCGCTTTTCGTTCGCGAGCTTGCCGCCAGTGGTCAAGGTTCCCGAGCCTTCAATTACATAGAACATCTCGGCTTCCTTCTCATGAACGGCGGCCGGGCCCACTGCGGTTCGGTATTCCAGACTGGCTGCGTATGGGGCCAGGGTCAGGATCCGCTCCGCTACCAGGGGCTGGCCGGCTTTGTGATCGGCCTTGGCTTTGGCGAGGAGCGCGGCCACGTCGGCCGAAGAAGCGTAAGTCTTCATGGGCTGCGCCGGTTGCTGGGACCACGCCGTACTCACGGCGAGTGTCAGAACTAAGCTGGCTAGGATGGGACGCATGGAAACCTCCGGGTTGGTTTTGAACTCCAGATGCTATCACATCCAAACCCGGAGGCACTTTGCGATTCAATCCGATTCAATCGGTGACCTTAATGTCCTGCGTGCTAGGACCGTTATCGCCTAAGTCGCCGAGCAGGCAGAAGGGAGCAGACACCGCGCCCCAGGCAACCGTGGCGGGGATGGTGATCAGTCCCAAAGGCGCGGCGGGCGAAAATAACCAGCCAAAGCCTTGCCGAAAGCTCTTCGCCATGCCGGTGCCCAGATCCGCCAGATGATGGCCATTGCCGGGTTGATACATCTGAATGCGCGTAAGAGCGGCACGCGCGATTTTGATGACTTGCTGGTTGGACTTGATCGAGAGTCCGTCGGCGTCGGTGGAGGTGCAGGAGCCCCTAACCGTCTTCCCATCCGAAGTTGTGATGTTGAGCTGGTGGCCGGATGCGACGTGGCACAGGTCGCTCCAGCGAGCGTTAATGTTGTCGGCGGCATGGAGCGGAGCCCAGGCTGCCAATATGCAAAAAGCAAACGAGCGAAATATATGTTTCATGGTGAGACCAGAGTAAGGCTCGAACGGCCGTTACCAGGCCTCGGTTGTGGCACTTTCCCCTGGCGTCACATATCGTCAAACCCCGCAGAACTGTCTGAGTTCGGCGATGGAGGAGTCGGCAATGACGCGAAATACACGGGGCTCAGTACCTGGCGGAAGCTCGCGCGCGGCGATAACATCCGCAACAACCAGCGCGTTGCGAGCCAGGCGCTGCTGCCAGCCGTGCGTGGTGGCGTCGATTTCGGACAAAGAATCGGGATCCAGGCCGACGGCGATCAGCATGGCGCGCGACCACAGCCGGATCTCCGCGGATCGCGAAACGATGCTGATTACGGTGTCCGGGGACGGCTTCGCCTGCCCTTCGATAGAGGCTCGCACGGAGCGCAGGCGGAGAGCGATGCACGGAATTCCGCGAGCGAGTTGCCGCCGGATTTTGGCTGCGCGTGTCGGCAGCGCCACAACCAGCGCACGGCCCGGCTCGACGCCTTCCGAATAAAACTCAATGGGTACCGTGAGCGCGTGAGTAAGCTCGGCATTGAGAATTTCGCGCATGGCCGGTTCATCCTCCGCGATGAGTATCCGCTGGTAGGGCGTGGGATGAACCATATGTTCCAACCGCTCGAGCACTTCCTCGGGCTCGTAGTTCTGGCGGCGCGCGACCTGCAACAGCGTGGAAAGAAGTTGATCGAGCTGGCCATCGCCCGAGGACGCTAGCGGCCGCACGTATAGTCCGCTGCCGCGGCGCAGTTCCAGCCAGCCTTGCTCCAGCAGATCGTGATAGGCGGCACTCACCGTGTTGGAGTGAATTTGGTGGCGGCGCGCCACCGCGCGAACGCTCGGCAGCTTGTGCCCCGACGGCAGATCCTCACTGAGAATGCCAAGCAATACCTGGCGCACCAGTTGTTCGCGAACCGGTAATTCGCTATTTTTGGTGATCCAGAATCGCATGCGCCGTCCTGAGTCAAAATAACAAGTAATGAGTCGCGTTATGAAATCCACGGCACTGGCACTGCTCTTTTGTCTGGGCGCGGCGTCTGGCGCAGAGATCCGAGTGATGACCTCGGGCGCTTTTACTGCCGCATATCGGGAGCTCGTCCCTCAGTTCGAGCGCTCCAGCCAGAACAAGATCGTTACTTCCTTCGGAGCGTCCATGGGGAACGCGCCGGACTCCATTCCCATGCGGCTGGAGCGTGGCGAGCCGGTGGACATCGTAATCCTGGCGCGTCCCGCGCTGGACGCATTAGTAAAACACGGCAAAGTCCGGCCGGATAGCCGCGTGGATTTGGTGCGGTCCAGCATCGGGATGGCTGTGCGGGCCGGATCGCACAAGCCGGATATCGGCACCTTAGACGCGCTGAAACGCGCGTTGCTCGACGCGACGTCGGTCGCATATTCCGACAGCGCGAGCGGCGTCTATCTTTCTACCGAAATGTTCGAGCGCCTCGGGATCGCAGGCCAGATGGCGGGTAAGAGCAAGAGAATCGCGAGTGAGCCCGTCGGCGCCGTGGTAGCGCGCGGAGAAGCCGAACTCGGCTTCCAACAGATCAGCGAGTTGCTGCCGGTGAAAGGTATCGACTACGTCGGGCCGCTGCCGCCGGAGGTTCAGAAGGTCACCGTGTTCTCCGCCGGCATCGCCGTGAGCTCAGTGAATCCGGACGCGGCTGCCGCGCTGCTCAAGTTCCTGGCGTCGCCCGCGGCCATCCCCGCCATCGTGAAGAGCGGTTTGGAGCCCGTGACGCTGGCTCAGGCGCAGAACACGTTTAAGATTCCGCCGCTGAAGACGACGGTCAAGCTGGATCAACAGCCGGTGGACATCACAATCTGGGGCACCGTTTCGCCGATGCCATCCGGGACCTTTGCCGTGGCTCTTACCGCCGATCTGGGCGACCTGCAGGAACACCTCACGCCCGTTCTCAGCGCTCAACTCAATCGGAGCGATCGCTGTGCCGACCGGCTATCGGTGGAGCGGGCCACCATCGCGCCTGCGGCTCCATCCGGCCTGCTGACCGCGAATGTGAATTTCGAGCGCTTCGCCTGCGTAAAGGCGTTTGGCAAACAGATCGCGAAAAGGCTGGTGGGCGGCCACGCCGTAATCGAAGTGAACCTGACGCCATCGGTGGAAGAGAACGACATTGCCATCGACGCCGAAGTCCGCAAGATCGATGCCGACGGCTCACTGGGCGAGGTGCTGCGCTCCGATTCCGTGGGCGATTCACTGCGGGAAAGAATCGCTGCCGGCGTCCAATCAGCCGTGCAAAAATTAACCGATTTGAAATCCAGACTGCCCGCTGAGATCGGAAATGCGGTCAGCATCGAAAGTGTGCAGTTCGCCGACGGTGGCGCCGGCCGGCTGTGGCTGACAATCGCCGGGGAAGCCCGGCTTTCCGCGGATCAACTGCGACGGGCAGTGGGACAATGAGAAAAGTATGCCACTCCCAACAGACGAGAAACTCATTGCGCTAAGTCAGGATGTGCTCAAGCAGTTCGACACCATCTTCGGACTTCACCCCGGCTTTCGGCCCGCTCATGCCAAAGGCATCCTGCTGACGGGAACGTTCCAGCCCACCCCCGCCGCCGCGACGCTCACTCGCGCGCCCCACATGAATCGCGAGTCGACACCAGTATGGGTTCGTTTTTCAGATGCCACGGGCCTGCCTTTGATCCCCGATCCCAATCCCAACGCGGTTCCGAAAGGATGTGCCATTCGCTTCCAACTGGCCGAGCGCGTTCACACCGACATCATTGCTCATTCGGCCAATGGATTTCCGGCCAGGAATGGCCAGGAGTTTCTGGAATTTCTGCGCGCGCTAGCGGCCAGCGATCCAGCTAAAATCGCCGGATCGCCGCTCGATGCATTCCTCGGCAGCCATCCCAAGACGCTCGCATTTGTACAGTTGCCGAAGCCGGCTCCGTCCAGCTTCGCGCGCGAACAATTCTTCGGCATCACGGCCATGCGGTTCACGAATAAAGATGGCCAGAGCCGTTATGGACGTTATCGGATTGTGCCTGAGGCCGGTGTCGATCATCTGAGCGACGCCGCTGTAGCTGCCAAAGGCGAGAACTATCTGTTCGATGAACTGACAGAAAGAATCGCGAAAGGGCCGATCACGTTGCGTGTCGTGGTTCAATTGCCGAACCAGGGCGATAACGTGAACGATGCAACGGAGCAATGGCCCGACGATCGCACTCAGATAGATCTCGGCGTGATCGCGCTAACCGCAGCGGTCCCTAACAACGCGCACGAGCAGCAATGGACCATCTTCGATCCCATCCCGCGCGTGGATGGAATCGATCCATCTGATGATCCCCTCATAGAACTGCGCGCTGCGGTCTATTTGATCAGCGGACGTCGGCGGCGAGCAGCGGGCGGATCGAGCGCGACATCGGCCTGAAACATCGGGTTCACTCGCTAGAGCCCGTGGTGTATATGATGAAGCCTGGACTTTGTACATCGCCGACCTGAAGCGAGAGGACAAGATTGCCGGGACTTACCAAGCTACTCTCAGCGGGCAGCCGGAAGTTGACTTGTGTGATCCCCGCCACCATGCCCTGGGCGTCTCCGGCGTATAGGACTTCAAGCGAAACCGGCCCTGCCGGCAATTGCCCAATGAAGGCACTAAAGGCAAATCCGCTGCCGCCTAAGAATGCTGAGACGGGAAGAGTCGGATTGCCGGGAATGGTAACGATGGCTCCATCTGACTGCTCCGCGCTGGAAATTCCGGCTCCGCTCACCCACACGGTCACAATCGATCCCAACGGCGCTGGGTTAGCAGCGGAGTTCACCGAACCATCCTGATTGAGGGCCGCGGCTGATCCAGAAACCGAGTTAGTAAAGACTCCAGGCTGCGACGCGTTTACTGGAATCACCGGGCCTTGTAACGTGCCGGCAGGAGTGACAATCTCCAGCGTGGTTGTAGCCGACGCGTATACCTCGCCGGGTACAACCGCGTTGATCTGCGTCGGGCCGACGGACAATAGAGGCGCCGGAATTCCGTTGAATAGCACCTGCACGCCTTCCAGAGAGTTCGTAACCACACCTTTGAGTACCTGGGTGCCCGCTGATGTCTGTGGCCCGACTCCCAGGCCGACGAGCGAAACTAGCTCGTAAGGCGCGATGGCATTACTAATGGAAAAACCGCCGGAATTCTCAATGCCAACTAAGGAGGGCCCTGCCCCCGGACTGGCCGTCAGGCATGTGCCGGCGTATCCCATCGCTGTCACACCGTTCGTGATGGAAGTGATGGCCAGCCCGGCCGATTCGTAGGGCGCCGTGAATATCGTGGTCAAGGAGGAACCGTCGGGTGACAAAGCCGCCAGGTAGCTCTGGCCCAGGTTGGTGGTTCCTGTCGGAACCGGCAATGTATCGAAAGGCGCGTCGCCCGTGAGCCAGACGTTGCCCGAGCTATCGGTGGTCAATCCGTACACCGAGGCGTCCTCGCCGCCGAAATAGGTGGAAAAATGCACCTCCTGGGCGGCCGAATCCAACTTCATCACGAAACCGCCGAAGGAGTTATAGGGGCCGGTTCCCGGGAACGAGGTCTGCAACGCTCCTGTGGTTACCGGTAGACCAGGCGACGTCGATCCGCCCACAATAATGTTCCCGCTTCCGTCTATTGCGAGAGCGTTTATGTTCACGCCCGATGAATTGTAGCTGGCGGCATAGACCACGGGCACGTAGGTGGCCCACAGAAGCTTGGACCCATCGGGAGAGAATTTGGCCAAAAAGCCGGCGCTAGCCGGGTATCCGCAGCTACCGCAAGTTGGTCCGATTACGCCGGGCGTGATGGGCAACTTGTTTGCGTCGGTATACCCCGCGATGATGACATCTCCCATCGCGTCGAGCGCGACGGAAGAGGGATGCGTGTAGGCCGCAAGAATAGTGGGGCAGTCGCTGGCCCTGACCAAGCAAGATACCGAGCTGTCGCCGAAATAAGTCGAGAAAACGACCGATTTCAGGTTGGAACTGATCTCAGTCAGAAACCCATAGGCGGCACCAGCCGGAGGAGGCTGCATTTGATAGGCGCCGGATGTCACGGGAAAATTCGTGTCTGCCGTGGCGCCGGTCACATAGATATTTCCGGCGCTATCGAATGTGACCGCGGCCGCTCCGGTTGTCCCCTGTGTCCCGCCTAGGATGGTAGAGAAAAGAATATTATTCAACTGCGAATCAATTTTCGTGACGAAGGCACCGCCAGCCTTGGCGTCTGTATTGAGTGGCGCTACTTGCGGAAAATCGGGCGACGAGGTGGAACCCACGATCACCAGGTTGCCCTGCGAGTCGATTGCGGCGCCGCTGACTAAGTCCCCGAGGCCGATGCCTAGGTTGCTCCCGCCGAATTCGATACTTCCCAAAGCGCTCCCGTTTGCCCCGGTCTTGTCCACGTGAATCTGCGGCAACCCGGACGCTGTCGTAGCGTAGCCGATGATGAAATAATTTCCCTGGGCATCCGCCACGAGCGACTGCGGGAAAACTCCCGGCGAAATACGCGGATATCCGACCATCGCGTGGTAGCTAGTATTTCCAAATAAGGAGGTGGCGTAGAGAACAGTGATCGACAAAGGGCGGAATTTCATGGTTTTACGTAGCATAACAGCTTGTGCACATTAGATCCGTTCAGCGCGGTATCATGCGGACGGAATGCTGGATCGCGTCGCCGAATTTATCGCAGTGCACCGCATGTTCGAAGCTGGACAACGCGTCGGCATCGCGGTGTCGGGTGGTGCCGATTCAGTCTTCCTGCTGCACGCGTTACTCGAGCTCGCTCCCCGATGGGGCCTGCGGGTCAGCGTGATCCACATCGACCACGGCATTCGCGGCCCTGCATCGATTGCCGATGCCGAGTTCGTGGAAAAGCTTGCCGGGACACTCGGGCTTCCGTTTCACCTTCGGCAAGCCGACGTCCCGTCCATGGACGGCAATCTCGAAGAAGCTGCTCGCAAAGTGCGCCAGGGCTTTTTCAGCGAGTTGATGGCGTCCGGCGCCGTGGATCGCGTAGCCACCGGCCACACACGATCCGATCAAGCCGAGACGGTGCTCTATCGGATTCTGCGCGGCTCCGGCCTGACCGGACTCTCGGGGATTCTGCCGGTGACGAGCGAGGGCATCGTTCGGCCATTGCTCGAAATCGATCGCAGCGAAATCGAAGCCTGGTTGCGCCAGCATGAGATCGCCTGGCGCGAAGACCAGACCAATCAGGATCGCACCTACGCCCGCAATCGCCTGCGCCACGAAATCCTGCCGCTCCTGCGTGACAACTTCAACCCCCAACTCGACACCGCGTTGGCGAATCTCGCCACACTCGCCCGCGACGAAGAGGCTTATTGGGACGCTGAACTATGTAGCAGGCAGCCAACCCCCACCTTCCAGCCCCAGGTGATCTCTGTCACCGAGCTTGCCAACGTTCCGCCCGCGCTCGCTCGCAGACGAATCCGCCAGGCCGTAGCCCTGGTGAAAGGCGATCACCGTTCCCTGGATTTCGCCCACATCGAGCGCGTCCTCCGAATGGCGCGGTCCCAGAGTGGCAGTGACCGTTTTCAGCTACCCGGCCTCGACATCTTCCGGTCCTTCGAGTGGATCCGGATTGCTCCTCCCGGCTACGGAAGCCGCCCGGAGTGTGATTTTGAGCTGCCGATGGAAGTCCCCGGATCGGTGGAACTCCCCGGCTCCGGCTCCCGTATTACATTGCAGGTACTAGAGAAAGAACCGGCGAGTCTTCTTCAGGATAGCGCCGCGCAGCCCTGTGCTACAGTGGTGAATGAACTGGACTGGCAGCGTTTCGGCGGGGACAGAAGCGCGCCCAGCCTGGAGCTGCGTAACTGGAGACCAGGTGACCAGTACCGAAGAGTGGGGCAATCCAAGCCGGAAAAGATCAAGTTTTTCTTCCAGGAAGCCCGTATACCCTTGTGGGAACGGCGGATCTGGCCGATTATTACCTATAATGAAGTCATCGTTTGGGCCAGGCGCTTCGGGGCAGCCGCTGAGTTTGCGACGGGGCCCGAGACCCGCTCAGTCCTCCAGGTGGCTGAGACGGGACGCGAACTTTCGAATCGATCCGAGCCGCTGTAGCGTCCAAGTGATTAGGCATTGTTGCCCCACGTGCAGGGAGAAGGCATGAATAATTCAAATTTCAAGACCGCCATATTCTGGGTGGTCATCATCGTGGTTGTGGTGCTGTTTTGGACGGTCGTCCATACCACCAAGTCCCGCCCCGACGCGCAACTCTCGTACACGCAGTTGATGAACGATGTGAACGCGGGCAAGATCAAGCAGGTGAGCATCAGCGGCAACGATCTGCACGGCACCTACAAGGACGATAATCAGGAGCTGCACGCCGTAATCCCCAACGTCCACCAGAATCTGGACGACGCCATGCTCGCCAAGGGCGTGGACATCCACTACAACAAGGAAGCGGGCGGCGGCTGGGTTTCCATCCTCATCAACGCCATTCCATTTGTTCTCTTGCTGGCGTTCTGGATTTTCATGATGCGGCAGATGCAGAGTGGCGGCAACAAGGCGCTCAGCTTTGGTAAGAGCCGCGCGAGGCTCCATTCGTCGCAGCAGAAGAAAGTGACGTTCAAGGATGTGGCGGGCGTGGAAGAGGCCAAGGAAGAGCTGCAGGAGATCATCGAGTTCCTCCGCGAGCCGCAGAAATTCCAGAAACTCGGCGGCCGCATTCCCAAAGGCGTGCTGCTGATCGGACCTCCCGGAACCGGCAAAACTTTGCTGGCGCGCGCCATCGCGGGCGAAGCCAACGTTCCGTTCTTCTCCATCTCGGGATCGGACTTTGTGGAGATGTTCGTCGGCGTGGGCGCCAGCCGCGTGCGCGATCTGTTCGAGCAAGGCAAAAAGAATGCGCCGTGCATCATCTTCATCGATGAAATCGACGCCGTTGGCCGGCATCGTGGCGCTGGTTTAGGCGGCGGACACGACGAGCGCGAGCAGACGCTGAATCAATTGCTGGTAGAGATGGACGGATTTGAATCCAACGAAGGCGTGATCCTGGTGGCGGCGACCAATCGTCCCGATGTTCTGGATCCAGCGCTGTTGCGCCCGGGCCGTTTCGACCGGCGGGTGGTAGTTGGCCGTCCGGACGTCCGGGGCCGTGAGATGATCTTACGCGTTCATACCAAGAAGACTCCGCTGGCCGACGATGTGGATCTGAGCGTGGTGGCACGCGGAACGCCTGGTTTTGCGGGCGCCGATCTTGCCAACCTGGTGAACGAAGCCGCGCTGGTTGCGGCGCGCCAGAATCGCAAGGTGGTAACTCAGTTCGATTTTGAGCTGGCCAAGGACAAGGTGATGATGGGCGTGGAGCGCAAGTCGCTGGTCATTACCGACGAAGAGAAGCGCAACACGGCCTATCACGAAGCCGGGCACGCGCTGGTGGCGGCCATGCTTCCGGAAGCAGATCCGCTGCACAAGGTCACCATCATCCCGCGCGGCATGGCGCTGGGCTTGACCATGCAGTTGCCCATCGACGACAAGCACTCCTACAACAAGGGGTATTTGGAGGCGCAGCTCGCTATTTTGATGGCTGGCCGCATCGCCGAAGAGATTTTCATGCACCACATCACCACCGGTGCGGGCAACGACATCGAACGCGCCACCGACATGGCTCGCAAAATGGTTTGCGAGTGGGGCATGAGCGACCTGGGGCCCATGAGCTTCGGCAAAAAGGAAGAGCAGATCTTCCTGGGCCGTGAGATCGCTCAGCATCGCGACTATAGCGAAGCCACGGCGATCCTGATCGACGAGCAAGTTCGTAAGCTGGTAGATCAAGGTTATGACCGCGCTCGCAAGATCATCGAAGAACGGTCGGAAGGTTTGGCCCGAATCGCTGAAGCGCTGCTCGAACGCGAAGTCCTGGATGGCGCGGAGGTCCGGGTGCTGATTGAAGGCGGAATTCTGACAACTCCCGCACGCCCCAAGACCATGCCTCCGAACGACGGCGAGAAGCAGCAAGTGCTTCGGCCGGAGGGCGGCAAACCCTCAGTTCCCGGACTGCTGGGCGGCCCACAGCCCGCTTAAGAACGCCTCATATCAGAGTGATTCCCCAATTTCCCGTCTACCTCTTCGACGTAGACGGGACTCTGCTCGACTCCGCGGCGGACATTTGCGGGGCGATTCAAGGCGTCCTGGCCGGCACCACGCAAGACGACGTCAGCGAACAATTCCTGCGGACCTACATCGGCCGTCACCTGTACGATCTTTTCCAGGACCTTTTTCCGGGTCGATCGCGCGAGCAGATGGATGAAATGATCGCCGACTATCGCACGCGATACCTGGCGCGTGGTCACACCGCGACCAAGCCCTATCCGGGCATCGCGGAAGCACTCGCAGCTCTGCCTGGCAGGAAATCCACGGCGACAACCAAGGGAACACCCACTACACGCGCAGTGCTCGAAATGTTTGGGCTGCTTCCTTACTTCCAGCATGTGCAGGGCACCGATGGATTCCCCGCCAAGCCCGAACCCAACGTCATCCTCGCATCGCTGGATGTTTTCGGCGTGCAGCCCCAGGATTGCCTGTTCATCGGCGACTCCCCAACTGACATGGAAGCCGGACGGCGAGCGGGCGTGAAAACCTGCGCGGTGCTGTGGGGCTATGGGCAACGTGAGCAAATGGCACGCTGGGAGCCCGACTACTGGGTGGAGCACCCCAGCGAGCTATCTGTTGAGTAGCGCGAGTTCTTCGAGATTCAGGCGGCCGGTATAAATCGCCATCCCGAGCGCGGCATGAATCCCGAGCTTGTGTAGTTCCTGGATCTCCTCGATGGTCGTGATGCCGCCGGCTGCCGTTAGTTCGTGGGTTGTGGCCGCGCGCAGCCGCCGGAACCAATCCAGATCCGTCCCTTCGAGCATCCCTTCTTTATCGACATAGGTGCAGAGGAAACCGCAACAAAACGGCTCCAACTGCCGGACAACTGCCTCGGCTGTGAAATTCGTCGCTTCCTGCCAGCCGTGCGTCACCACCTTGCCGGCTTTCGAATCGAGCGCAATGATCAGCCGGTCCGGCCCCACGGCATCGGCAATCTCCATGAGCTTCTCCCGATCAAAAGCAGCAGTGCCAACGATCACTCGATATGCGCCTTGTTCGATCAGCGCGCGCGCACGCTGGGGTGATCGAACTCCGCCGCCCACGCGAGAGATGCAGCGCGCAGCAACCAGCTCCACCAACGCGTCGTTCGAGCCTTTGTTCATCGCCGCGTCGAGATCGATGACTTGTATTTGAGGAAACGCGGAAAACTTCTCCAGCATTTCCAGCGGACCCTCCGCCTCCAGCGCCTTCTCCCGGCCCTGCACCAACTGCACTACCTTACCGCCCATCAGATCGATGCAAGGAATAATCACGGGTCTTGCCTCATACGGCGGGCCTCACAGGAACATCGTGCAGATGCAAATAATCTTTGAGGTCTTTCACCGTGTATGTGCCGTAATGAAAAATCGACGCCGCAAGCGCTGCGTCGGCCGAGCCCGCGGTGAGCACCCGTTCGAAATCCTCCGGCTTGCCCGCCCCGCCCGACGCGATCACCGGAATGTGCGTGGTTTTGGAGACCGCGTGCGTAAGGTCGCAATCAAAGCCAGTTTGCACGCCATCGGTGTCCATGGACGTGAGCAGAATCTCACCGGCTCCGCGCATCTCCCCTTCGAGCGCCCATTCCACGGCATCCATCCCTTCGTCGTCGCGGCCGCCGCGCGTAAAAACGTTCCAGCTTTGGTTGGCATTCCGCCGCGCGTCGATCGCCAGGACGACAGCTTGCGCGCCGAACTCCTCGCTCAGCTCCGTGATCAGCTTAGGACGGCGCACCGCCGCGGTATTCACGCTCACCTTGTCGGCTCCCGACATCAGAATCTTGCGCGCATCGGCTATTGATCGAATGCCGCCGCCTACCGTCAACGGGATGAAAACCTTGCGAGCCGTACGGGCCACCACGTCAGCCATGATCTCGCGCGCGTCGCTGGACGCGGTGATGTCGAGAAAGACCAGCTCATCCGCGCCTTGTCCGTTGTAGCGCTCGGCCAGTTCCACCGGATCGCCCGCATCGCGCAGACCGACGAAGTTCACACCTTTGACGACGCGTCCGCCGGTGACATCGAGACATGGGATGATGCGCTTGGCGAGCATTACAATTCGACGAAATTACGTACGATCTGCAATCCGAGCGGCCCGGATTTCTCCGGGTGAAACTGAACGCCGAACATGTTTTCCGTTTCCAGCACCGCCGTATAGGGGACGGCGTACTCACAAGTGGCGGCCGTCGCCTCGTTCACCGGTGCGTAGTAGCTATGCGCGAAGTATAGATAGGGATGCGTAGTCACGTTCTTCAAGAGCCTGGCCGTATTACGGGGTTCGATCTCGTTCCAACCCATGTGAGGCACCCGCGCGGTGGCCGGAAAGCGGCGGATTTCGCCAGGAAACAGTCCCAGGCCGCGCTCTTGCGGCGCTTCTTCACTCGACTCAAACAAGGCCTGCAGGCCCAGACAAATACCGAGAAACGGCACACCGGCGCGAATTCGTTCCAACAACGCATCGCGCACCTGCATTTGATCGAGTGCACGCATCATTTGCCCGAAGTGGCCCACGCCCGGCAAGATGATCTTCGTCGCGTGGCCGAGCGCGGCGGCATCCCGCACCAGTTCGTAAGGAGCGCCGATCTCAGATAGGGTGTTCTGAACAGATCGCAGATTCCCTGCCCCGTAGTCCAGGATGGTAATCACAGCAGCCCCTTCGTCGATGGAAGTTGCTCTTTCAATCGCGCGTCTTTGGAACAGGCGAAGCGCAACGCGCGCGCGAAGCACTTGAAGATGGCTTCGATCTTGTGATGGTTCGACCGGCCATACAGCACCTTAACGTGCAGATTCGCGCCCGCATGGTTCACGAAGCCGCCAAAGAAATCCTCCACCAGCTCCGTCTGCAGATCGCCCACTAGCCGCACCTTCACTTTGTCTTTGTAGACCAGTGCCGGACGTCCGCCAAGATCCAGCGCGACAACGGCCAACGTCTCGTCCATGGTCATCACGAAGTAACCTGCGCGATTGATCCCCTTACGGTCACCCAGCGCCTTCGAGACCAGCTGCCCCAGCACAATGCCGACATCCTCCACCGTGTGGTGCTGGTCGACATCCAGATCGCCTGTCGCTTGCAATTTGAGATCGAACCCACCGTGCTTGGTAAACAGCTCCAGCATGTGATCGAAGAATCGAATGCCGGTGGAAATATCGTACCGGCCACGGCCTTCGATCTTCAGCGACCCTTTTATCTGCGTCTCTTTTGTATCTCTTTGGACGCTAGCCGATCTCATTAATATCCTCGATCACTTGAATCGCGCCTTCCAGCCGGAGCAAATCCACCAACTCAGCGCGGCGCGGGCTATGGCGCGCGGCAATACCGATGAAAGGCACATAAGCGGCTTTCGCGCAGCGGGCGTCATCCACCGTGTCGCCGATATACAGCAGCTTCTTTCCCGGATGCATGGCCGCAATCTTCAGCAGACCATCCGGCGCGGGCTTTTCACACTCCACATCGTTCGAGGAAACCAGCAGGAACCGGTCGCGGACGCCCTCGCGTTGGAGCGTGATTTCAGCCTCCTCGGTGGTGCGGCCGGTGAAAATTGCGAACTCAAAGCGTTCTCCAAGGCGATCGAGGAACCCGTCGCGCGGCAACCAGCGCTCGCGGTGGATCATGCCTTGATCGAGAAAGAGATAGTTGAAGTACTCGACGATCGTCGCGTAGGGAACATCAACACCCAAGTCATGGCATATTTTTTGCGACAGCAGCCAGTCATTATTCCAGCCGCCCTGGTTCTTGTAATCTTGGATAGAATCGCGCGAGATGGTCTGCGCGGTGAAATGTTGCACCGTTTTCACCACTGTTTCGCGATAGGATTCCGTGACGTCCACCAGCACGCCATCCATATCGAACACCAGCATCTGAGTCAACGCCGTCACCAGATTTGCTCCAACTCAGCCAGGAAGCGCCGTATCTGATCGCGTGTTCCAACTGTCACCCGGACGCAGCCGGGGATCTCATAACTGCGATCCCGCACCAGCACGCCCCGGCGGCGAAGTTCATCGCGAACCGCAATCGCTCGCTTCCCCGCCTCGAATAGGACGAAGTTCGCTTTGCTTTCGTAATACGGCACGCCTAGCTTTTCCAAGCCCACATACAGCAGTTCGCGCGCAGCCAGCACTTCGGTAACGTACTTCTCGATGTAGGCTCTGTCCTGGATCGCTGCGTGAGCCGCCAGCGTCGCGAGCGTATTCACGCTGTAAGGCGATTGCGCCTTGTGCAGAAACTCGACGTTGCCGGACTGCGAGAACAGGCAGCCCAGTCGCATGGCCGCCATGCCGTAAACCTTCGAGAACGTCCGGCTGACGAACAGGTTCGGATAGTCGTTGAGCAATGGCAGCGCGGTGACTCCCGAGAATTCGTAGTATGCCTCGTCGATCAGGACGGCCGCATTCGTCGCCTTTTCGAGGATTCGCTCCAGGCCCGCGCGCGAGGTTCCGGTGCCGGTGGGATTGTTTGGGTTCGCAATCAGAACGGCGCGCGTGGAAGGCCCAATCGCGTCCAGCAACTCTTCCAGCGGAAATGCCAGCTTTTGCGGCCGATACGGTATCTCCCGGATGCCGGCGCCTGCCACTTCGGAATAGAAACGATACATGGCGTAGGATGGCTGCAGCAAAAGCACCTCACCGCCGTCGTCTATATAGGTATTGATCAGCACCTGGATGGCTTCGTCGGTTCCATTGGTGAGGATGAAATCGTCGGGCTCCACGCCAAAGAATTCCGCGAGCTCCTGCTTGATCCGGCCGTATTCCGGATAAATTGCAAGACCGGCCTCGCTCAGCTGTTCCCGCAGATATTCGATCACCTTGGGCGACGCGCCTACCGTGTTCTCGTTGAAATCCAATCGCAGCTTCCCGGCGCGGCCACCGGTCGGCGGAGAATACGGAGCCATGTTCAGCACCGCTTCGCGCGGTTGCAAAACACCAGGCGGCAGATCGATTCGTTTACTGGCCAATACGCACCTCACTATTGAGACGAACCTCAATTGATCGGGCATGCGCTTCCAGCCCTTCCGCGCGCGCCAGCGTAGTGATCGCGGGTGCAAGATTCCGCAAACTACTGCGCGTCAATTCTTGAACCGAGATCACCTTCACGAAATCGGCCGATGACAATCCGCCTCGAATTCGCGCCGCCCCCGATGTGGGCAGCACGTGATTTGGCCCGGTCGCATAATCGCCCGCGGCTTCGGGACTGCTCGGTCCAATGAACACGCTGCCGGCATGTTGAATCTTGGGAAGTAGTGCGGCATCGTAAATCGCCAGATGCTCCGGCGCAAGCTGGTTGGATGCCTCCACCGCCGCGTCCATCGAAGGGCACAGGATCACGGCGCTGTTGTTCCGAATGGCCTCGCAAGCCACGGGCGCAGTGGCGAGCGATTCCAGTTGTCGTGCTACCTCCGCCACCACTTGCTCTGCCAGTGAACGCGACGTAGTCAGCAGAATGGAGGACGCCTCCACATCATGCTCCGCCTGCGCCAGCATGTCGGCCGCAATGTAGCGCGGATCGGCATCCTCGGCGATGATGACGATTTCAGTGGGGCCGGCGACAAAATCGATGCCAACCTCACCCGCCAGCAGTTTCTTTGCGGCAGCCACGTAGATGTTGCCGGGACCAACGATGCGATCTACCTTGGGAACCGTAGCCGTACCGAACGCCAGCGCCGCAATGGCCTGTGCACCTCCGATGCGGAAAATATTTTCAATTTCGAGGAACCTGGCCGCCGCCAGGATCTCCATGCTCGGATGCGGCGACGTAACGCAGATCGTCCGGACACCCGCCACCTGCGCGGGAATCACGGTCATCAACAATGTGGATGGCAGCGGATAACGGCCGGCCGGAATGTATGCGCCCATCGATTCCAACGGACGCACCATGGATCCTAAGCGCCGTCCATCGGGAAACTCAGTCCAGGTGTCGCGCGGGAGCTGCAGCTCCGCGTATTCGCGCACGTTCTTCGCGGCGGTCTCGAGCGCCGACTGGAATTGAGGAGAAACCCGGGCGTTCGAGGTGGAAACAGTCAAACCACCTTCCAAACCGTCGAACTTGCGCGCATATTCGAGCACCGCTTCATCGCCGCGCGACCGGACGGCTTCCAGGATCGGCGCCACGACAGCTTCGGCCTCCGAGAGGCGTACCGCTTTGCGCGTCACGAATCCTTTCGCTTCGTTCAATGGGACGATTCTAAGCATGGTCTTTAACAGGCTTACATCACGATCTTGTTCAACGGATACTCCACGATTCCCTGCCCGCCCGCTTCCTTCAAGCGCGGAATAATGTTGCGCACCGTGATCTCTTCGAGAATCGTATGCACCGCCACCCACTCGTTGTCGCTGAGATTGGAAATCGTCGGCTTCTTGAGCGCCGGCAGAATACCCAGAATCGCGGGCAAACATTCCTTGCGAACGTTCAACATCAACCCCACGCGTCCAAGAGCGTTAATCGCGCCATCCAGCAACAGATGAATATCCTCCAATTTTCGGCGCTTCGCGGCGTCTTTCCAGGAGTCGACATTGGCGATCAGCTGCGTGTTCGATTCCAGTACCGTTTCCACAATGCGCAGTTTGTTGGCGCGCAATGACGACCCGGTCTCCGTCACTTCCACGATCGCGTCGGCCAGCACCGGCGGCTTCACCTCCGTCGCGCCCCAACTGAACTCCACCTTGGCTTGTACGCCGTTCTTCGCCAGATATCGCCGCGTGGTGGCAACAAGTTCCGTGGCGATGATTTTCCCCTCCAGATCCTTCACGCTTTGGAAGGGGGATGCCTCAGGCACGGCCAGCACCCAGCGCACTTTGCCGAAGCTCTGCTTAGCGTAGATCAAGTCAGCCACGGGGTGAACGTTGGCCTCGCTCTCTTCAATCCAGTCGCGGCCGGTGAGTCCCGCGTCGAGCACGCCGTCCTCCACATAGCGCGCCATCTCCTGCGCGCGAATCATCATGCATTCGATTTCGGGATCGTCAATGGCCGGAAAATAGGAGCGCGAGCTGGTGGTGATATTGAAACCCGCGCGTCGAAAAAGATCGATGGTGGCGTTTTCGAGGCTGCCCTTGGGAATGCCGAGCTTCAGTTTCACGATTTGCTCCCGTACACAGCGTCCGGATCGTAGGCCCGCGGCTCAGATTCCTTCCATTCGCCGCTCTCCAGTTTGCGAAAGAAGCAACTTTGGTAACCCTCATGGCAAACGCCCGGGCCGAGCGCTTCCACTTGGATGAGCAGGGCGTCCAGATCGCAGTCGGTCGAAATGCTCTTGACCACCAGCTTGTGCCCGGACGATTCGCCTTTGAGCCAAAGTTTGTTGCGCGACCGGCTGAAAAACGTGGCGTATCCGGTTTCCACGGTCTTGCGGAACGACTCTTCGTTCATAAAGCCGACCATGAGCACCCGGCCCGTGGCGTGATCCTGAATGACGGCCGTGATCAGACCGTTGAGCTTACTGAAATCGAGTTTGCTGGAGTCGAGATTCATGTGTACATACCAATAAAAAAGCCCGCCAAGCGATTCGGCGGGCGGCTGGTCACTTCAGAAATTCGTTAGATTGCCGCCGATCGCCAGACGTGCCGATGATGGTGGTGATGGGCGGAATGCATGAAGGAACAGTATAGCAAATTCGCAATTGGGAATTGGCGCGGCGTTGTCCGGGCCGTCATCCGCCCGTAAGAGGTGAGCTCAAAGTAAGAAATTTCTAGCGGGCGGCCTGCTGGCTATCCTCGAAGCTCTTCACGAACTTCAACATCGCTGCGCGTTCGTCAGCGTCCAGCTTGCCGTCGCCGTTCTTGTCGAACATCTTGAACACTCGCGTGATTCTCTGCGATGCTTCGGCCGAAAGCGACTCATCGGACAAATCCTGCAGCGTTTCCACCTGGCTCAGAACCTGCTCTACATACTGCCGCCTCACATCGCGCTGCAATTCGGGAATGTCCGCTCGCGACGGAAGCACAACGGAAAGGAAAACCAGGGCCATTTCGTCCCTGGTCTGCTCGCCCCAGTGAATACGAACCGGCGGATGCGCCGGATTGTGCGGATTGTTCTCAGAATTATCGTAGGTATATTCCAGATCGATCCGCGTTCCCTTCGGCAGATCGAGCGGCGTGCGATAACGGTAGGCATTCTGCCAGTTGAAGTCCCAATCCTTGATCCAGATCAATGGCTTGATGGAACCATCCGGAAACGTCGCGGTCACCTTCATGTCCTTGCAGAGGTAATGCGCGTGCGGAGTCACACCCGAGAGCTGAACATCGCGCGGCAAAGTCACCGATGCCTTCGCAACATAGTGTGAATCTCCCGGCGCCATATCCAAGTGATGATCGAACAGCATGATCGACGTGCGGCCCTTGGTGGGCGGGCCGGAAAAGCTGAGGCCCAACGACGATTGATCCTGCTCGGGCTTTCCAGAGGGATGGTAATGGATTTGAATCACCACATCGGTACCCTTGCGCAGCGGCAGCGAAACCGCTGGATCGTGCGGCGGCGGCGTGAATCCGGGAGCCCACCCACCCAGCGTTCCAGTCACCGGAACTCCCGGCCCTCCGAAACACGGATAGCTTCCATCGGGGCTTGCGGCAGCCTTTTCCTTAGCTCTTCCGCTCGCATCCAAATAAACCAAAGCGTGATGCACAATGAGCCGGTTGCCGGGACGAAATTCAATGCCGTCCACATATACATCGTGATCCTGGCCGGTTGGCAGCACGAAGCATCGATATTGATCCGGCCCATCGGCCGGCAGCGAATATTTCACCGGGACGGTCAGCACTTGATCCGGCTGGCCGCCTTGCCAACCGTCGGCGAACTTCGGCGGCTGCGGTTTGGCGTTCGGGTCGCCCTCCGGCGCACCGGCTTTCGCCCATTCCTTGATGAGAGAGATCTGAGCATCCGTGAGACGCCGTTCCCCAGTGAAATCACCGTATCCGGGCACCGCCTTCCACGGCGGCATGAAGCGGCCGGAGACTGCGCCCGAAATCAGCGCCGCTCGCTTCGCGGCGTCTTGGTAGGTGAGCAAAGGAAAAGGTGCAACCTCACCAGGGCGATGGCAGGTGGCGCAGTTGGCGTAAAGAATCGGCGCAATGTCCTTGTTAAAGGTAGGCGCCGCCGCGCTTGCGGCGATCGGTAACACAAACAACAAGATACTGGCAAAATGTCTCATACTGCTGGCATCCTTATTTGACCAGGTTGATCGCGCATCCGAAGGCCTGAGTCCTGGGATGAGGCACCGGCTTGCCAGCCAGCACGGCATCTAAAGCTTCCCGCAGATCGAACTTGGTCGGTTCCGGCCGTCGTATGTTGAAATCTTCCACCCGATTGTCGATACGGCCAAGATAGAGCAGGGTCCCATCCGGGGTGAGCACGGCGGCCGACGGAATCGCCGTGGCGCCGGTCATCTTCGCCAGCATCTGGTGGGGATCGAAGAGCACGGGAAAGGAAAATTGGTAGTCCTTGGTATGCTGCACCACGTCGGCGGCGGCGATGGTGGTGTCCGCCTGCACCGCATAGAACGCCACGCCTCGCGATTCATAGTCGCGGCGCGTTCGATTCATTTCTGGAACGTCATTGTTGCTCAAAGGGCAATCCGTCGTCGTAAAGAATACGACAATCGCCTTCTTTCCGTTCCATTCTTCGGGAGAGTGAACCACGTTGCGGGTGTCGCGAAGCGCGAACTGAGGCCTCTGCGCGCCTACGGCACCGGCGCACAAAATCGCGCCAGCCAGCAAAACTCGAAGCATAATGCTTCTATTTTAGTTGGTTTTCAGTTCCGCGTACAATTGCCGCACAAAGCGCTCCGACGTGGTGGACGCGTTGGGGATGGAATCGTAGTCCGACGTCGGTTTGGCCGCCACCACTTCATCCGCCGTCTTGCCTTGTTGAACCAGCGCGGCCACCTTGTCGCGAATGGCTAGAATCATATCGCGATGCGCGATCAGCGCGGCTCGATCCACGGTTGGTCCGTGACCAGGGATGATCTTGGTGTGCGGACCCGCCATGCCGATGGTGATGCCAATTCCCTCCAGCATTCCATCCAGCGATCCGCCGTTGGTGCGGTCGATATTTGGGAACTGGATCGAGCGAAAATAATCGCCGGTCATCAGCACATCGTTGTTCGGAAAATAGACCAGCGTGTCGCCGTCCGTATGCGCGCGATGGATTGGAACCAGATGCACGTCTTCACCGTCCATATGGATCGTCACGGGGCCTTCGTACGTCACCACCGGCAGCGCTGCAGCCGGAGCAGCCACGCCAGGAGCGTTGTTGGGACCGGGCGCTGGATGAGCCAGCCGCCAGCGCAGTTCGTCACGCGCAAAGATGGTCACACCCATCTTCGCGAAGTTCTCGTTGCCGCCGGTGTGATCGCCATGCACATGAGTGTTCACCATGAACCGGATCGGCTTGTCGGAAATCTGATGGATGGCCGCGGCAATCTTCTGCGACAAGGGCGCGAACTGCGAATCCACCATGAAGGTTCCGTCCGGTCCTACGAGCACTCCGATGGTGCCCCCCTGGCCTTCGAGCGTGTAGAAGCTGTTGGTCACCTTAGTGGTCTTGATTTCCACTTTGCTGAAATCGGGTTGCGGAGCTTGGGCGTAAACGGTGGTGGCGAGCACCGAGAATGAAAGGGCAAACAGGGTGGTTTTCATCGGCTATTAGTCTATATCAAACCTGCATGCCCCAGCGCTGGGTATCCAAGGCTCCAGCTAAGATTAAGTTGGAAGGCCTTCAGGGGCATTGGAATACCCGGATGATGCGGATCCACGCAGTTCGAGGCGCTACGCTGATGATAGCTTTAGCTGTCCACTCGGCTGCGCTGCTGCCTGCCCAACAGAAGCCCGACATCAGTGTCGACGTCGATCTGGTCACGGTGGCCTGCTCCGTCACCGACCATGGCGTGCCCGTGAGAGGTCTCAAACGGGAGGATTTCGATCTTCGCGACAATGGCCAGCCGCGCGAAATCGCCAATTTCTGGCAGGAGTCCGACCTGCCGCTCACCATCGCCTTCGTGGCCGACGTCAGCGGTAGCCAGGCCGGATTCATCAAGAGCCATCGCGAAGCCGTTGCCCAGTTCTTCAAGCAGGTGATGAGCCCGCGGGATCGAGCGATGGTGGTGGAAGTGGCCCAGCAGAGTTGGCTGCTGTCCGATCTCACCGATTCAGCCGATGCTCTGAGCGACGCCGTGGAAAGAATCGGCACGCGCGAAGGGAAACAGTCGCCCCTGCTTGGGCCGCCCTGCAGAAACGCCGGCTTTCCGCATAGCTGCGGAGGAACCGCTCTCTGGCACGGAGTCTATTACGCTGCCAGGCAATTAAAACCCGTCGCTGGCCGCAAAGCGATTATTATCCTTTCCGATGGAATGGACACCGGGAGCGACATCAGCCTTACCAACCTGATCGAGATGGCGCAATCCGCGGAGGTGGTGGTTTATTCGATCAAGTACGCCAATCCGATGCGCTTCCTCTCGCTCACGGCCACCATCGTCCAAGCGGTCAGCCGCGGTATGGATCGCCTCTCGCGCGAAACCGGTGGCCTGACCTTTCCCAATCCAGGCCGCAAGATCGCCGAGGTTTTCTCTGAAATCGAATCCGATCTCCGCAACATGTACGTGCTCGGCTTCACGCCGCCCTCGGGCGTCCGCGACGGCATGTTCCACAAGCTTGAGGTGAGCACTGCCCGCCCCAACTTGATGGTCCGCTCCCGAGCCGGTTATTGGGCGCGAACGAATGAAAAATAGAGCCTCGGCGTTATATCATTGAGGTTCAAAGGAGAATACCCATGCGAAGTTGCTTGACTCTAGGACTGCTGTGCGGTCTCGCTTGTAGCGCATTTGCCGCCGACGATGTAGCCGGCGCCGTGGTTGCCACGGTGAAGACCGTCGATAAGGGCACGAAAACTGTCGTCGTGAAAACTGGCGAGGGCACGGAACAAACGTTTCACTTCGTGGGTCGAACCGTTGCGCACGGCGCCGTAGCTACCGCCAAAGGCAGCAAGGACGCCTTTGAAAGCATGAAGGAAGGCGATGAAGTGATCGTGCATTACACCGTAAAGGGCAGCGAAAAGACGGCCGAAGAAGTGGATCACGTCGGCAAAGACGGTATGAAGGCGGGCGACGTTGTGGTTAAGAGCGTCGACCACGCCGCGAAAACCGTGACGGTGAAGACCGCCGATGGCGGAGAAGAAACCTATCATCTTACCGTTCGTGCGGCCAAAGAAACGGGTAAGGGATTGGACAAGGGCAGCAAGACCACGGTCTATTACACGGAAGACGCCGGGAAAAAAGTCGCGCATTTTTTCAAGACCAGCTAAGACTCGAGCGGCCATACCTATCGGCGGCGAACGTCTACGTGACGGACTCTAGCGGAGTCGAAATCAACCGAGCACGAAAACGAAAACCACGTGGTTTGAAAGCGTCTTTTCGCGCTTAGCGTGCCCGAGACCCGATCGTGCGGACCAGGATTATTCTCTCTGATGGTGCGCTCAAAGGCGAGGTACGAGTATCCATCCCGATTGAGCCGTTCGCTGACGGCAGCCTGACAATTTCGAATCGCCCGCGCCATCGGGAAGCCGCCGGGACCAGGTCCATGGCCGGGCGACGGAACCGGTGAACCCGGAGTCCAGCCGCCGCTGCTTCCGCCCCATTGAAGATCGAAAGTGTAGTTTGCGCGTCCCCCTTGCGGGTCGCTGATGTTGACCACCGCTCTGCCTCCCGTGCTGCGCGGATCCTGCGTCAGCCGGACTGGCCCTCTGCCGTTGGTCTTGATGAAGCGGAAATCCGGAGGATTCCGAGGCAGCGGCGTGTTGCACTGGAATCGACGCCACAGAGCCGGTTGCCCCGCGACGGTGGTCAGCCATCCGGTGTTGCCCGCGATCTCCACTTCAGCAGCGTGATCGACGCTCACTTCAACCGTGCATCTTCCGTTCCCACCGCCGCCGGTTATGGTGGCCCGCCGGGACTCCGGGTTGGCATCGACTGGCCGGATCGCCATCAATAGCATGGCTACGCCTAGAAGAATTCGCTGGTTCATAATCATTTTCTTTCAAACCTCAACCGGCATCATTGCTGTTGCGGCGCTACCCGCAGATTGTCGGAAGCGTGTGCGGTCACTTCGAGTGTCCGCAGATGAATCATGGTCCGATCGGCTTCGGTATCCACCACGCCTTCCAGCGTCACCCATCCGTTTTTAACGATGATGTGAACCGGAGGAGCAGAACGGTCACCATACTTTTCCAGCGGCTGCTTCTCGTAGACGGCGTGGTACACATTCTTGCGCAGCGCGTCATCGCGTCGCGATGAAGGCAGCACCTCGATATGGTTGAGCACCTTTTCGACGCCATCGATCCGCCTTACCTGGCGAGCGGCATTCTGCTTGACGCTCTCTTTGATCACCTGCCCCGACAAGGTAACGGTCTTGCCCTGCACCTCGAATCGCACGGTATCGAAGACTCCATAGGATGGAAGCGACGCGAGTCTCTCGTGGATGGTCCACTCAAAATTGTTCAGCGTCCTGCCGGCCCAGCGGTGTTCCTCTTCCGGGTGATGCTCCTGCGCCAGGAGTGGAATCGCGATAAATATCGTCGCGCATCCGGTAATCCAAATTCGTCGCAAACTGTTTTTCATTGTTTTGCCTCTCTCGCTCTCAAAATGGCAATCTGGAGGCCAAAGCCTGGCCGCATGATTCAAAGCACTTCTTGATTGGCCGGGGTTTGTATATTGAATTTCGCGGCGTAACCGAACGACGCAAAGGGCCGCGATTCGACACCTCGCACAGCCTGACTCGCCGTCAGACGAATCGCACCAGGATCGGTCCGGCGATCGCGAGCAGCAGAACATAAGCGGCGGCGATGGGTCCCAATTGAGGCTCACTGGCTGCGCCAAAGCCCGCGATGATGATCGAGAATTCGCCCCGGGCGATCAACGCCGCACCAGCCCGCCAGCGGCCGGGTCCTTGAATACCCGCGCGTCTGGCTGCAAAATAGCCGGTCGCCACTTTGGTTGCCGCCGTCACCACTCCCAGTCCGATGGCTTCGACCGCGACCGGCGCTAAACTGGCCGGCGCGATCTCAAGTCCGAAAAAGAAGAAGAAGATGGCCGCGAACAAGTCTTTGAGCGGAGAAAGCAACCGGCGGGATTTCTCGGCGATCGGCCCTGACAGCGCCACGCCCGCCAGAAACGCGGCCACTGCCGCGGAGACCTGAACCTGTTGCGCCAAGCCAGCCAGCAGCAGCACCATCGGCAGGATCGTCAGCAACACCACTTCGTCGGACTCGTGCGAGACCCATCCGCTGATCTTCGGACCATACCGGAACGCGATGATCAACGCGGCGGCCACCACGGCCAGCGCCACCGCAACCGAAGCTCCCAGCCGAATGGCGCTGCCGCCCGCGAGCAGCGCTGTGATCAGCGGGAGGTAGACCGCCATCGCGAGATCTTCCAGCACCAGCACCGTCAACACCGTCGGAGTTTCGGGATTGCCAAGACGTTTGAGTTCGCCGAGCACTTTCGCAATAACGCCCGATGAAGACACCCAGGTGACGCCTCCCAAAACCAGCGCCGGCAACCAGGACCATCCGAACAATCTCCCGGCCGCGACACCAGGAACGAAATTCAGCAGGAAATCCATGCCGCCGGCCGCCAACCCGCCATGCAGCTGCTCTTTGAGCTCATCGCCCGTATATTCCAGACCAAGCATGAACAGCAGAAGCAGCACACCGATCTCGCCGCCAATGCGAATGAAATTTTCACTCAAGTGCAGCGGCAGCAGCCCGCCGTTGCCGAAGGCCAGCCCCCCGATCAAGTAAAGCGGGACGGATGAAAATCCCCACCGGCTGGCCAGCCGCGCGAGAATACCCAAGCCGCCGATCGCGGCGCCCAATTCGACAAATACCAGCGAAATGTCGTGCGGTACGTTCTGCATGGTCATTCAACCATCGCTCACAGCACGACACTTCGCATGCATGCCCCCATTTACTTCGCTCTGGCCGCAATCCGCCGAATGGCGAGCGAGATCCCGAGCGACAGCAACCCGAGGCCACCGAGAAGAGGCAATGGAGATGCCGTTGCGGGCAGTTCTTGAGGAAGTTCGGCCGGCGGGGAGGACGGTACCGCAGCTTGCGCCAGCTCTACTTCTTCTCCGTTCGGTTCCTCCTCTTTCAACGGAAGCACCAGCAAAGCCAGGATTTCCGGCGCCTGCATGGAAACCTCAGGCTTACTTATGCTCGGCATGTCGGATGGCGTGGCCAGCACCGGGACGTTATTCGCCTTGGCTAGTTCCAGAGCTTCCTTTTTCGGATAAACGAATTCATGGCCGTAGGTTCTGTGCGGGTAGAACCAGGCTTTGATGGCTTGTGGCGATCCGGCGGCGCGCTCCTCGAACCGGATGATGGTCTTGTCGGATGCCTGGTGGCGCTGGCTCGGAATGGCCAGAAACGTGCCGAAAACATGATCCTCCTCTTTGTTGAAGACCTGCACGATGTGCCGGTTCGAATTGGAATTGGCCACTTTGAACACATACGTTCCGGCGGGCAATATTTGTCCCGGCATTTCAACCGGTCCACTGAATGTCAGCACGGTTCTCTGATTCCATTCGTCGGCTTTGGCGCCCGGCAGCAACGCCCCGAGCCCAAGGCCGATGAACAGCGCGATTTTCGTCTGTAGTTTGCTCATCTTTTTCTCCTATTGAAAATTAGTGAGGCGATCGGGCGTCAGCACCCACCATCGCTTCACGTGCTCCAAGCGCACCTGGCGAGCCAAACCATCCGACGGTCGCGGCCCGCGGGTATCCTTTGCGCATTCATCAGCTTTGGTCGCAATCACGGTGAGTGATGGGACAAGCCTGGTTCGAAATCCGGCGCGACGCGGCGAAACTTTGCGACACGCTGATCGCGCAGCGTCTTGAGCGGCTACGGCCCGTTCGAGGTAACCTCAAGAAAGCTCACCCGCATGAATATGGTTGAAAATGCAATCCGGCCGGCGTCCGCGATGCTCCGCTATGGCTTTGCAATTGCATTTGTAGCGCTCGCTTTGGGTCTGACGTTCTTTTTGCAGAGCGTTGTTTCTATCGCTGGATTTCTGTTTTTCTACATCGCCGTGGTGGCGAGCGCCTGGTTCGGTGGAAAATGGCCCGGCGGAATCGCGGTCATCCTGAGTATCCTCGCTGTTGAATACTTCTTTATGGCTCCCGTCCATTCCTTCGGAATCAATCGGGAGTCGCTGCCCATTTTTATCGAGTTTGCGATCTCGGCGCTGGTCGTAGGATGGTTCAGTTCGTGGCGGAAACAAACCGAGGCCGAACTCCAACAGGCTCGCGACACGCTACAAATGAGAGTGGAGGAGCGGACGGTCGAGCTAAAACAAAGGAATGAACAGTTGGTTGCGGAGATGGCCGAGCGCAAACGCGCCGAGAGCGCCTATTACGAAGCCCAGGCCGAGTTGGCTCGCGTAACCAGGCTCAGCACCCTGGGAGCGCTCGCCGCGTCCATCTCTCATGAGGTCAATCAACCTCTCGCCGCCGTAGTCACCAACGCCGACGCTTGCATGATGTGGCTATCCAGCGCGTCGCCGAATCTGGAAGAAGCGCGCTCGGCGGTTGACTCCATTGCCCGGGAAGGAACACGCGCCAGCGAAGTGGTTCGAAGAATTCGGGCCATGTTCACCAAAGCTAGCCCGGAAAGAGCTCCGGTTGCGATCAACGATCTCATTCGCGACGTGGATGCCATGCTGCAGACAGAGGCGTCCAGAAATCAGGTCACGCTGATCGCGGAGCTCGGCGACGATCTTCCGATGGTGCTGGGCGACCGGGTGCAATTGCAACAAGTGCTGGTCAATCTGGTCCAAAACGGCATCGAAGCGATGAGCGCCATTACCGATCGCCCGCGGCACGTCGTGTTGCGCTCCGCGCTCCAGTCTCCAGACGAGTTACTGGTCTCGGTGCAGGACTCCGGTATCGGGATCGACTCCAAGAATGAACGGCGAATCTTCGATGCATTCTTCACCACAAAATCCCAGGGAATGGGGATGGGCCTCGCCATCTGTCAGTCCATCATCGAGGCCCATGCAGGCCGTCTCTGGGCCAGCGCGAATCGCGATTACGGCACGACGCTTCAATTCACTTTGCCGGCCGCGACCAAGACCCGCTCATGATGGATTCCGAACCGATTGTCTTTGTTGTCGATGACGATGCGTCCGTCCGTGAAGCGGTGAAGAAGCTCATCTCCAGCGTCGGATTACGCGTGGAAACATTCGGTTCGACACGCGAGTTTCTGGATGGCAAGCGTCCGGATTCGCCCGCCTGCCTGGTGCTCGACGTGCGCCTTCCCGACGCCAGCGGTCTGGAACTTCAGCACGATTTAGCTGAAGCCGGCGTCCAGATCCCGATCATCTTTATTACCGGCCACGCCGATGTTCCCATGACCGTGCGCGCCATGAAGGCCGGGGCCGTTGAATTCCTCACTAAGCCGTTCCGAGGCCAGGAATTGCTGGACGCCATTCAAGTCGCCATAGCGCGGGATCGCGTTGCGCGCAACGAACAGGGTCAGATCCAGGAACTGCGCAACCGATACGAAACGTTAACCGCGCGTGAGAAAGAAGTGCTCGCGCTGGTGGTCTCCGGCTTACTGAATAAACAGGTTGGAGCTGAACTCGGCGCCAGCGAATTGACCGTAAAAACGCATCGCGGCCGCGTCATGCAAAAGATGCAAGCCGAATCCCTGGCCGACTTAGTGAGGATGTACGAGCGCCTAAAGCCTTCCATCGCAAGTAAGTAGCCACGTGCTACTAAAGCTGGATAGACTGCTGCCCCAAGACGCCTTACCATGGAATTGCGATGAAGACCGATGAGAAGATTCGAGCGGGAGCGGTGATGGATAAGATGCCGCCCCGCCGCATCTCCATCGTGGATGACGATGCGTCCATCCGTGAGGCAGTGAAGAGCCTCATGAGATCCATCCGGGTAGATGTTGAAGCCTTCGCTTCGGCGGAGGAATTCCTGAATTCTGAACGCGTGCGCGACACATCTTGTCTCATTCTCGACGTGTATTTGCCCGGAATGAGCGGTTTCGAGCTACAAAACCGTTTGAATCTCGAGCGAAAGCACATCCCGATAATCTTCATTACGGCTCATTCCGACGAAGTATCGCGGCAACGCGCGCTCCAAGGCGGCGCGGTCGAGTTCCTGAGCAAGCCCGTTCGTAGCGACGCCTTGTTCAAAGCCATTCAGTCTGCAATCGAGCGCTAACCCGAGCGCCGCACACCCAATTCTTCCGTTTACTAAATCACTGAGTAACTCGCATGGCCACAGGTGTCGCCGTTTTTTCCCGCAACGCAGCGATAAAGATGATTCGCATCCTACCAAGAGAGGATAGTTTTACTTGTGCCATAGGGCCTACGATGTTTTCAGACGCTGCTCGAAAGAGCCAATCAGCGATAGGAGCAAACCAAATGATGTGGAACACTCTTAGCAATAACGCAGGCCAGCCGGCGGCGAAGCATGGAATGATCGGAGCGAGCCCACTGCTGGCATCGGTCATGGAACAGATTGCTGTCGTAGCGCCCACCGGTTCCACGGTTCTCATTCAGGGCGAAACCGGGACCGGCAAAGAGTTGGTGGCGCAGGCCATTCATAACCTGAGTCCCCGGCGCAGCGCTCCGCTCGTCAAACTGAATTGCGCCGCCATTCCCGCCGGCTTGCTCGAGAGTGAGTTGTTTGGCCATGAGCGCGGCGCTTTCACCGGTGCGCTCACCCAGCGCATCGGACGTTTCGAAATGGCGAACGGAGGCACGCTCTTCCTCGACGAAATCGGCGACATGGCTTTGGACTTGCAAGTAAAACTGCTGCGTGTCCTGCAGGAGCAGGAGTTCGAACGCCTCGGCAGCACGCGCACCACTCGGGTCAACGTGCGCGTGGTGGCGGCAACGCATCGCGATCTGGCCCAAATGGTCGCCGACAAAGAATTCCGCGCCGATCTGTTCTACCGGCTGAGCGTCTTCCCGGTCTCGCTGCCTCCGCTCCGCGATCGACGCGACGATATTCCCTTGCTGGTGCGGCATTTTATCGCCCTGTACGCGGAACGCATGAATAAAGTGATCGATGTCGTTCCGTCGGAAACAATGGATGAGATCGTCGCTTACGATTGGCCGGGCAATGTCCGCCAGCTTCAGAATTTCATCGAGCATGGCGTGATCGTGACCCAAGGCCAGATATTTCAACCGGCTCTCAGCCAGCTTCGTTCTGACAAGGCTGTCTCCCAGAACGGCAAAATCGCCAGCACGAAGACGCTGGAAGACGCCACTCGCGACCACGTTCTGCAGACTCTGGAAGATACCCAATGGGTGGTCGGCGGCAGACACGGAGCCGCAGCTCGTCTGGGGATCGCCCGCACCACGTTGATTGCCAAAATGCGCCGGCTCGGGCTCGAAGCGCGCGACGGATCCAGCCGAGGCGCGAACCATCATGCGGCAGTCGGCGCGCTGGCATGATGTCGCACGATTTCGTCAGAGAGTTCAATTCCAGGCTCTCTGCCCCTCGCTAGCTGGAATCCAGTTTCATCTAAAGTCTTGAGAAAGTTCCGTCGGTCTGCTAAGACGATCTTTACGGGCCTTGGAACCCTAGTTGCCCTAACAATCTCGTGAGACGACTCTGATTTAAAGGAAAACAAAAAAATGAAAAGAATACATCGCTCAATATTAGCCATGTCCCTCGCGGCCATGGTCCTATCCACTTTACCGATGACCGCAAAAACTCCGGCCCCGAGCGACGCTTTTCCCGTACGCATGACGGTTACCGCTAGCGTCGAGAACGGCAAACGCATGCCTGAGCTCCGCAAGGAGGATATCGCCGTTAAGAACGGTAAGGATCGCCTGCAGGTTGCCGAGTGGCTCCCGGCTCAAGGCGATCGCGCCGGCCTCGAATTGTTCATCCTGATCGACGACGCGTCCGACACCAGCCTCGGAACAAAACTGGATGAATTGCGCGCCTTCATCACTGCCCAGCCGTCGACCACCGCGGTGGGGGTCGGGTACATGAGGAACGCCACGGTCGAGATCGTCCAGAATTTGACGAACGATCACGCCCTGGCCGCGAAATCCGTGCGGTTGCCGCTCGGTAACGTCGGCGCGTATGGCAGCCCGTACCTATCGGTTGTCGACCTGATGAAGCGCTGGCCGGCGAGCGAAAGCCGCCACGAAGTGATCATGGTGAGCGACGGCCTGGACCGCGCCCACCGTGGCAGGAACGCGCTGCTCAATCCGGATGTTGACGTTGCCAATGACGTCGCCCAACGCACCGGCACGATGATTCACACCATCTATTCGCCGGGTGTCGGCCATTGGCATCGTAACTTCTGGGAGGCAACCAACGGAGAGAATGCCCTGGCCAAACTGTCAGACGCCACGGGCGGTGAGTCATTCTTCCTCGGCCTGCAGTCGCCGGTAAGCTTCGAGCCTTACTTGGACCAACTGCAGAAGACGCTCGACAATCAATATGTGTTGAGCTTCTACGCGAGTCCCATGAAGAAGGCTGGGCTGCAACCGGTGAACATCGACACTGAGATCCCCGGTGTCGATCTGAATGCGGCCGGCGCAGCGTGGATCCCGGCAACGAAATAACTTGACGACCGACCACCAGGAGCAGGCGAGTGCCTGCTCCTTCTTTCTTCTCCTTTTTTGAATTCAGCACGATAGCACCCTCCAGCCAACCTCGCGGCGCGCCAAGTTTTTCGTCAGCGACGTTAATGTAACTCCCGAACCAAGCCGAGATAATAAGATAGGGCGCTGGCCAAGGCCCGAACCCAGCGTGAACCAAGACAATCCTCCTTCCGGGTCACATCCTGCGCCAGGCACGGCATTGCGTGGCCTTCCCAACTGGACCTCGGCGCCGCTCCACAAACAATCGCTTTTAGCGCTAGTCTTCCTTGCGGCATTTCTGCTGGTGGACGCGTCATCGAAGGCATCGCTCACTTGGGAAGGCGCTCCACCCTGGTATCTGCCTTCGGGGCTGGGCCTGGCGCTGTTATTGTGCGGCGGGCTCCCATATTTTCCCGTGGTGGTGGTTTCTGCGTTGCTCGGAGCGATCGTCAACTACCATCGGCCGCTGTTTTCATGGGCCGGGCTTCCAGGAGTAATAGCGCTATGGATCCCGTACACGGTTGCCGCCGTTCTGCTTCGAAAACGGTGGCGCATCCGGCCGGGACTCGGCAGCCTGCAGGACGTGGGGCGTCTGGTCCTCACTCTTTTCGTCGCGGAGATCGGCAGCGCTTTCGCAGGAACCATGACTCTTCTGGCAGACGGTCTGATTAGCCGGTCTGAAGCCCTCGGTACCGGCGTGGATTGGTGGTTCAGCGACGCCATCGCTACTGTCACGTTTACCCCGGTCCTGCTCCTTTTTGTTGTCCCTCGCGTGAATTCATGGTTGCGATCCGGAAAAAAGTTGCAATCCGGAAAGCCGGTTCGCCCAGAAAAACCCAAGCGTCTTTCCCTTTCGCGCCATGAGATCCTGGAAGCGCTCGCTCAAACTGGAGCTATTGTTGCCTCCATCTGGCTGTTGTTCGGCTTTGCGCCAGCCAGTCCCTACCAGCCTCTCTATCTCGTCTTCATCCCGGTGATTTGGGTCGCGGTTCGGCACGGCCTGCGGGGAGCAACGCTCGCCACCTTCGCGCTGAGCATAGGGCTCATGTGTGCAGCGTGGATCACTCAAACGCACAGGGGAACGCTGCCTCGTTTGCAACTCGCCATGCTGGCGCTAGGGCTGACCAGCCTCTATCTGGGTGGCGTGGTTACCGAGCGCCGGCGCGCGGAGCTCGATTTGGCGAGGCGTGTGAGGCTCGAGACCTTAGCTGCCGAAATCGGGGCCGTGCTGACGGGCAGCCGCATCTTGCGTCAAGGCTTGAAACTTTGCGCTGACAAGTTCTCCAGTTACCTCGACCTCGCGTTCCTCGGCATTTGGCGCCTGAACGATACAACCAAGGTTCTTGAGCTCGAGGCCAGTTGTGAACCGCAGGCCCGCGAGAACGGCTCTTGGTTCTCGCTGGATGTGGGCCGAATCGCTCAGAGCCGGACGGCGTACGTTACCAACGATATTTTGAATGACCCCATCGTCGCCGACCAGCAGTGGGCTCGCGAGGAGAAAATAGCTGGATTTGTCGGCCAGCCTTTGATCATGGACGGTGTGGTGGTCGGGTTTCTCGGTATGTTTACCCGCCAGCCGCTGGCGCAAGAGGCCCTTCGATCCATTGCAACGGTGGGCGAGAGTATCGCTCAGTTCATTGCCAGGATGGCATCGGAATCCGCGCTTCTCAAGGCCAAAGACGACGCCGAAGCGGCCAACCGAGCCAAGAGCGAATTCGTGGCAAATATGAGCCATGAGATTCGTACTCCCCTGAACGGAGTCCTCGGCATGACCGAGTTAGTCCTCGACACCGAACTCACCCTCGAGCAGCGCGAGTATCTCCAAACCGTCAAGATGTCGTCTGAATCCCTCCTGATTGTGATCAACGATATTCTCGACTTCGCGAAGATCGAAGCGGGCAAGATCGATATGGATGAGGTTGATTTCGACCTATATCACTGTTTGGAATCCACTCTGAAAACGTTCGCGCTGAGCGGTGATGAAAAGGGGCTGGAGCTCGTTTGCGATATTGCACCCGAAGTGCCCATCGAGGTGCGTGGGGATGCCAGCCGGCTCCGTCAGGTTTTGACTAACCTGGTCGGCAACGCGATCAAGTTCACGGCGGAGGGCGAGGTGCTGCTGAAGGTTGGCCGCGAATCCGGCAGCGCCGGAAACTACTTCTTACATTTCACAGTCTCAGATACCGGCATAGGGATCCCAGAGGAGAAACGTGCGCTGATATTCGATCCGTTTACCCAGGCCGACGCATCCACCACTCGCAAATACGGTGGAACCGGTTTGGGTCTGACCATTTCATCGCGCTTGGTCGGCATGATGGGTGGAAGAATCTGGGCGGAAAGCGAGGTGAACCGGGGAACGCAGATCCACTTTACGGTGCAATTCATGCTCCCTCAGAACACGGACGCCGGCAGCATCGATCTGCCACAAATCCCACGCGGCGCGAAAGTACTCATCGTTGAGAAAAACCGTACCAACCGCGAAATCCTGGATGCGATGGTCCGGAGATGGGGAATGCAATCGAAATCCGTCGAAGACGTCGACGAAGCGCTCGGAGAGCTCTCGGCCGCCCTCCAGGCGAGCGAGCCCTACGCGCTGCTGCTTTCTGACGTCACCCTTCTCGAGAAGATGCGCGGGCGGCCAGAGCTATCCGTGCCAGCAGTCATCATGCTCACGGCAGGCGGTCACAGCGAGGATGCCGAGCGCTCGAAACGGCTGGGCGCGGCGGGTTATTTGCTGAAACCGATCCGGCAGTCAGAGCTACGCGAAGCCTTGGCTCGAGCCCTCGGCGCACCAGAAGCAGACACTTCGACTCTATCAGTGGTTCCCCGAGCCGCCCGGGAGCGATCGAAACCATCGCCGGCTCTGAGCATCTTGCTGGTGGAAGATAACCTGGTGAATCAGCGAGTCGCCACCCGCTTGCTGGAGAAGAGAGGCCACCACGTCGCGATTTCAGAGAATGGACTGGAAGCTCTCAGAATGCTCGAAGAGGAAAGCTATGACTTGGTTTTGATGGATGTACAAATGCCGGTCATGGACGGCTTGGAGGCCACCGCGAAACTTCGAGAAAGCGAGAAAAACGGCGACAAGCATCTTCCAGTGGTGGCCCTGACTGCACGCGCCATGAAGGGCGATGTAGAACTTTGCCTATCTGCCGGGATGGACGATTATTTGGTCAAACCCATACGCGTTTCAGATTTGGAGGAAATTCTCGCTAAGTACGCGCGCACGTCGCGCCAGCCGGTAAGAACCTGATGAGCAGAAGCTGTGGAGATGCGTTCACGGTTCGGGCCGAATGGCCCTCCGTAGCGAGTCCACCCGGCCTTCTGCACTGACGAAGAGGTCGCCGGGAAAGCGGCGGTATCGCAGCATGCCGGAGTAGATCGCGGCAGCGTCATCGAGGTTCAGCCCCAACCCTGCCAGATACTGCATCCGCAGGTTCCGGTCGCGATTGATTGGAACATTTCTGAGCCACTCGCTGAGATCGGATCTCCGGCCCGCATACGTCGCAAACAGATCCACTGGCGAGTTCATGCCGATCTCCGACAGCGATTGCTCTATTTTGCCGGCGCCACCAGAACGATAGCCCGCGAGTTGCTCCATCTCGTCCAGATCGATCCGCAGCGGTTCCACTTGGCCCAACAGCAGCATGTCGTGGCCTCGGCCTTGATATGGGTTCCCCCAAATGGTCGCGTTCGGAAAGACTTCGAAGAATGTGGCAACGGAGCTCTTCACTGCCTCTGCGGAGGTCTCAAACAACTGGACGTAGATGGTGACCACGCCCCCCGGGTTGAGATGCTGCTTCATCACCTCCAGGAATTCCTGGGTGTATAGGTTGGCTGCGCCTTTCACCCATGGATCCAGCGGATCGACGGTGATGCCGTCGAACCGTTCTTGGGTGGTCAACAGGTAATGCCGGCCATCGTCGATGCGCACTTGGACCTTGGGATTGCGCAGGACATTGAAGTTCGGCTCGCCGAAATATTTGGCGGCGGCACGCGGCACCAGCGGCTCGATTTCGACGATGGTCTCGCGTTCCACTCTTGGATCGATAGACACCGCGCCCGCCGTAATACCCGCGCCGCAGCCGATCACCAGGATGGAGCGAGGGTGGTTGCCGGTAAGCGTCGTCAAGTGTCCCAACATGCGCTGCAGCCGCATGTCGCGCGGCACGTTCGAAGCCTGGATCTTACCAGCTACGTGAAAGGTCAAAACACCGTTCGGAAAAGCGGAGACGGCCACCGACGAGTTCAGGCCTTCGCCGGCGTAGACGATCTCGCCCTTGCCCACCCACGTCGCCGCATAGCGGCCGTATGCGATGAGCACTCTGGCGATGGGCGGAACGGCGTATATCAGCAAGCCAGAGAGCAGCACCGCCGCGCCGCTCAATGCCACAGGCGCCCAGCGGGGTTTCGATGACCACAAAAGGAGGAAGCCGGAGGCCATCGACAGCACAATGAGTATTTGTTGCGCGCGTTCGGATCCCACCCAGGCGATGAGCAGCAGGCTCGCGCTCAGCGCGCCGACGATGGCTCCAAAAGTATTGGCGGCGTAAACCCCGGCCATCAGCCTGCCGGAATCATGCCTTCTGGATGCCGCCAGCGCCAACGGAAAACTCGCGCCCCATAGAAGCGTCGCAGGCAACATGGCCCAAAGGGCGCGGGCAAGATCGAGTTCGAAGTTGAAGCGGATGTTGGAGGAGATGGACGGGTTGACGGGCCAGTACGGCAGCGCCGCGGATAGGTTGTACGCGGTCCAGGCGATCGCGCAAGCAGCCAGGCATTGGCACCAGCCCAGCGCTAGCCTCGGGCGCGCGAGGATTCGACAGAGCGATGACCCGACACCGCTTCCGATTCCGAGTCCGGTTAGAAAGACCGCCAGGATGATGGCGAGCGCGTATACCGAAGCGCCGAAGAGCAAGCCAAGAAGGCGCGTCCAGATGGCCTCTGCAGCCAGCGCGCACAGCCCCGAGAGCGCGATGGCGACGTAGACTGCTGAGTCTCTCTCATCACGCGGCACGGCAGGCGCTTGTTCCGGGGAGCTATCGAAATGCGCCCGGCGCGGAGCCGTCTTGGCGAATGCGAGCGCGATCGCCGCCGTCCCCAGGTTGATTGCCACAGCCACGTATGTCGCTGCGCCTACATCGTACTCCCGCAGTAAGTAGAAACCAGATAGCAGGCATCCAAACACCGCTCCCACGATGTTTGCGCCGTAAAGGAATCCAAGCCAGGAGACGCTGTTCTCCGTCCCGTCGGCCAGGCGAGCCAGTGCAGGGAGCGTCGCACCCATCAGCAACGTTGGTGGCAGCAGGCATAGGGCTGCCACCACGCCGCGCAGCAGAAATCCACTAATGCCATATCCGCTCCACGCGGTGTAGACGCTACCCACGGATGGAATCAAGTGCAGCGCCAGGATTCCGAAAGCGCCAATGCCGAGCTCGAGCAGTGCATACACGCGCAGGGGATGGATTCGGGTGGAGGCCAGGCGCGGCAGCAGGAGGCTGCCGATACACATCCCTCCCATGAAGGTGGCGAGAATCACGCCAAGCGATACCGCAGTGGAGCCGACCACCAGTTCCAGGAGCTGGAACCAAACCACTTCGTAGATCAGCGCCGCGACGCCACTCGCGAACGAGAGCAGAAGCACGGGATAGCTTTTACTTCTTCCCGGCCTGCTCTTCCTTGCGGGAACCCACCAGCAGACCGGTCATGCCGTAATTTCCCTCGTGACACGCAGAATCGAAAATCATGTGTCGGTCGCTGGGCGCTCTCCCCATCTCGATGACAACGGTCCAGGGCTTGGTCCAAGTCTTGGGATCGTCGAAAGTGATCTCGCGCCGCAATTTGTTGGCGTCCACGCGCGTGAAGCGCTCGATCATCTTGTAGGTCTCGATGTTGGATCCACGAAAGCCCTGCGAAAAGTTCGTTGTTTCGACCACCAGCGTGTTGCCTTCCCAATGGCCCCGAGAATCTCCCAGGAAGAATTTCAGCTTGGAAGGAAGGTGCGGGCTTCCGTCCATGAAGATCACCCGGTTCCCGCCTCCAGCGTGATCGTCCTCCATATAGATGCCCATGGATTTGGGAGCCTGCACCACCTGCATTACGGTGCCCTGGGCGAAAAGCGTGTTGAGCGGAAGGAACGGCATCGGGACGCCAAGACAACGCGGCGATTGCGGGACAGTCTCCGGGTTGTCGTTCTCTCCCGCCCCATTTCCTAGACCCAGGCCTCGAAAGCCAGCTCTGGCCGCCTGCGAGGCGCCCGGAACCAGTGGAGGGATTTTCCCATCCGGTGGATCGATAATCATCGAGGTCCGCTTGCCGGTCTTCAAGACCGAGTTGAAAACGGCGTTATACGCGCCGCTGACGTCTTGCGCTTTATTCGCCGCGCGGGCATTGCGCCCTGGATTCAATCCTTTCTTTTCATCTGCCGCAGCCACTTCCGCGTCAGTCAGGAATTCCTTGCCGGCATTCGCCGCGGAGCGCTCCAGTGGCACGTCCGCCAGGACGAACCAAGTGCCCTGCAGATCCGGGTCGCCCCACGGTGTCCGAGGTGAAGCCGGCTTCGCGGGAGTCTGACCGGTCATGGAAACCGCTGCCAGGCACACCAGGCCGAGAACACTTGCCAGCGCACCTCGTTGTATTCGAGATCGGTCTCTCATCATCTTCTCCCAACAGCCTCCAGGTCTAGGGCTCGAGTTCCGGCGCTACTTTTGTTGCGGATCTTTCTGGGTATCCACACCCGGCCGCTGCACTTCGTATGGCGCGCCTGTACCGGAGGACCCGAGGAACAACTTCTGCCCATTGGGCAGCGTGAGATCGCGGCCGTTTGCGCGGTGCGACCCGTCCTTAGACTGATAGCCATCCACCACAATCTTCTGCCCCACCTTCAATGTGTCTCTAGTAACGCCGCGCCTGAGCAGGATGTTCGGGCTCCCTGCTTCCACCGCCCAGTTCTCCACCGTGCCGTCGGGCATCTTCACGTCAACATGAATCCAACTATGGGGATTGATGAACTCGACCTTGGTGACGGTTGCATCCGCAAAATGGACCGGCTTGTTGCCGTCGAATTCGGCCGCAAATGCGTGATGCGCCGACAGCGTGGGCGCGGACAAGAATAGGGCCATTACGGCAAGAGCTGAAACAGTTAATTTGGTTTGCATAGGACTGAACTTCTGACGATTCATTTCACAACATCCTTTCATTTCGCTGGTGGCGGGTTCCCCGATATGTAGCGCTCGTAGACCGCTTCGCCGGGCGGAATCTTGCGCGTGATATCCACATTCATGGTGTTACCCTCCCAGTGCTTGACCAGCTGGTTCTTGCGGAGGTGTCCATACATAAGCTCTTCCACCATCTCAACACAACGGAAATCCGTTAAGGCGGCATTCGGTTCCAGCCGGCGATAGAGGGGCATGCTGATCTTCCACGGACGCGTGAAAACCTGCGGGTCCTCGATGGTGGCTTCATACTGGATCACATCTTTGCCCGCCGGAGTGTACCGTTCAGTGACCTTCAACGCATCGCTATGGAAGTTTCCCGACCGGTCGAACCAGGTGGCATCGGTGAAATTGGATGCGGTGACCACCAGCGTATCTCCCTCCCAGCGGCCCACTGAGTAACCCATGTACGCCGTGTTTGGATAAGGCTCCATCTTAGTGAGGTGGATGGTACGCTCGGTATCGTCAAACTCAAACACCATCATGATCTTGGTGGCGCCCTGAATAATCTGGAACGGATGCGGCATGTACATGGCGCGCGGCACGCCGGGCTGAAAGCACTTGATTTCCGGATCGCGGTCCATCCAGTGTTCCAGGTTCTCTTTCTTTCTGGCCGCCGCCCATGGCTGGTAGGGAATCTCTTCGCCCTCCACGACGCCGAGACCTCCCGGAACCCAGCCGATCGAGCCCAGCCCGAGTACTGGCGCCGCGAGCACCACCGAATCAGGGAGCACGCCAGGCTGCGCAACCATGGGACGCGCCTGGTGACTTTGAAGGTCCCAGTTCGCAGTGTTGTTGGCTTCCCAAATTCCATTGAAGTTCGGTTTGCCGGCCACGCGACCAGCAGTGTCGGCCGTGGCAGCGGAGACCGGGGCCACCCTTTGCATGACCAGCAAGCAAACACTCGCCGTCAAAGCGGCTGTCGATAGAACCATGGCAGAGCTTCTGCCCAAATGTCGCATAAGACGATTTCTACTTCCCCACATAGATTACACCTATTCCTGGTGTGGTCGCTCATTTGCATGTGTTGGGCCAGCCTTCGCGACAAGCCAGCGCGTACAGCTTGGACGGCTCCCGTTCGCGAATCTCGCCTTTGCTTCCCCTGAGAATGATCGGGTAATCATCGAGAGCCGGCTTGGTGGCAGCGAACGCGCCAGCCCCGCTAGTCAGTGCGTCCAGGTTGCGGCAGGCCACCAGCGATCCCAACTCGCAGCCCCGGCGGAAAGGCTCCGCGGCGCTTGCTGGATCCAGCCGGCGAATATCCTCGCCCGAACGTGAGAGTGCGATATCCATGAGTCCGGCATCGTTGCAGGCCCAGCTCGACCCCTGGTTACAAAAACCCAATTCCACGTCGGCCACGTAAGGGCAGGCGTACGCTCGTCCGTCCTGGCAGGCCTGTCGCCAAAATGGAAGCCACTGGCCGGGATGATTGTCGCCCACTGCTCCAGTAGCGCTCAGGACAATAAACACAAGCGTCCAAATGGACATGTAGGCCACGTTGCGCCGGCGGGGCGCGAGCCATCGGCCCAGAGCCGCGGGATCGAGCCAGCAAAGGAAACGCGAACGCGCGGCCCAATCGATCCCCTGGATCGACAGATTCAGCAACGGGACTTGGAGTAGCTTGTCATAGAACGTCGGCATCCCGGCGCGGCCCAGCAGCCAGTACAGCAGCACCGTGCTCAATCCGTACAACGCGCCGTAGATGATCCGCCCCAACTCCGTGCGGGGCGACGTGGAAGGATCGTTGAACAGCAGATGCATCCCGAGGAAGACGGCGATCGGGATGTAGGAATCGTAGAAAAAATATACGCCGGTCGCCGCAAAGTAAACACGGCTGAACGCGTAAGCGGCCACCACGGCCGACATCGTCATGGAGGTCACGCCGAACAAGAATTGTCCTGGCAGTCCGATGAGAAACAGGATCAGGTACATCTGCGGCGGATAGAACTGCGTAGTGGCAATGTTCTGGCCCCAGGTGATGTCGCTCGTGTGGGTGGCCAACAGAATGAGTGAAAATACACCCAGCGGAAACGACGAGGGGTTGAAGATGTGCACGCGCCGGCCGTCCTTGTTCCAGCGGATCAGCTCTTTCGCCGCCAACCCAAGCGCCACCATCGCGAACTGCAGATAGAACCAGTCCGGCTTGAACCACAGGAACAAATTGATGCTGAAGATGACGGGAAACACGCCAAACCCGAGCGTGTAGGTGTCGCGCCGGGACCAGCCGAGCAGCATGTCGAAGGCGTACGCGAAGAGCAGTTGGGCGAGTATGAACGGCCCGAAAGCATAAACCGGCGGCCAATACCAGCCCCAATACAACAGCACCGCGAGCTGCGCGCAGGCTTGCACAGAGTGCTGCTTCCTTAGGACCACTTCCAGCTGGAGCGTTCGCCCAGTGCGTCGAGCCCGGAAGAGCAGCAGCGCGTTCCACAGGCAAAGCAGGATCGCTACGCCCAGAAACGCGGTGAGCACCTTCGGGTTTCGGCGAACCTGAGGCAGCAATGTAAGGCCGGCGAGACCGAAGGTAAATGCAAACGGCAAAAGCCGCGCTCGCGTATCAAGCAAATTCGCCCGGCTTGTTTCGGTCGGATGCTCTACTTTCACTTCACCCATTGTGTGCTGGTGAGGCCGCGGAGCGCTGGCCAGGCCTCTCCGATTCGAGGCTAAGGGCTTTTACGTAAGACTCCTAAGGGAAATCCAGCCTTGTTCGTATCAACGCGTGTTCATTATGCTCGGATTAAGTGTCCCGGCCCGCTTCAAATATATGCCGGATGATTGGAGGAACCGTGAAGTTAATTCTTGCTCTGGCATTTCTTTCGAGCGCCCCTATTTGGGCTGCCGACCCCACTGCGCTAGATATCAAAACCGGCGAATGGGAATATACCGTATCCATGCAAATGGCCGGGATGCCCCAGGCTCACGCAGCCCAGATGCCGCAGATCCCACCGGAACAGCTCGCAAAGCTCCCGCCCGAACAGCGCGCAAAGATCGAGGCAGCGTTGAAACAAGCCGGCAATATGGCTGCGGGCAGGCCGATGACCAACACCAGCAAGAACTGCGTCAAGAAAGAAGACCTCGCGAATTTCAACCCGGGAGGCATGACCAAGTCCTGCAAGGTCAGTGTATCCAATTCGTCGCACAGCAAATTTGAGGCTAAGGTCATGTGTGACAGTCCTGACATGAAGACGAGCGGCACCATCGTTGCCGAAGCGCTGACTCCTGAATCCATGAGGTTCACCGTCGTCGCCAATGGCACTTCGAACGGACAGCCGATGAACATGACGATTAACGGAACAGGCAAGTGGCTCACGGCCGCCTGCACGGACTCGAAGTAGGCCAGCCTGGGATCAGGGATTCCACCGGATTCCAAACCGTGGGGGCAGATTCGATTTCAAGTTGCGCCGCCGCATGACTTCCCCGCCCTGCTCTTGTTTCGTAAAGTATATTCATGCCGGCGCACTCTCGAAATTACTCCGTTGCCATCGTCCCGTTGGCGATGGCCCTCGCCACCTCCGCCTGGGCCGATCAATCCGGCATAAAGACTCTCACGCCCAGCGAATCTTTGAATCTGGATACCGGCGCTGTTTCGACCACTGGAGGCGACATCCAATGGAACGGAACCGCATTGACGCCTGAAGGTCAGGCCGCAGTCTTCAACGTAGGAAAGTACGGATCGCGCTTGTTCAAGGCCATTCGCACTCGCTCCGCATCCGCCGCGCACTACAGCGCGGCTCCCATTCCCGGCAGCATCCTGGTAGCCGGCGATGTGTTCGGAGTGCATACCAACGGCGGACATTATGCCAAGGTCCTGGTCACGGCGGCCAACGGTGGCGCTCTCTCGCTCCAGTACACCACCTTCGTCACTGACGCCCGATCGAGAATTGCTGGGCGCCCAGCGGCTTCCGGTCCTCCTCTATTCGTCACCGCAGTCCAGAATAATTACAGCTATCTCTCGCCCGGAGTTCCCAACTATGGGATCGCACCCGGCAGCATATTCCTGATTCAGGGTCAGAACTTAAGCAGTAATTTTATGCCTGTGCTTCAGTCCAGCGCGGCGCCTGGCTTACCCCAAACGTTGAATCAAACCAGCCTTTCCGTGACTGTCAATGGCGTCACCACCATTCCGGCCTTGTACTACGCTTCCTCCACTGGCGTCGCCGCGGTTCTGCCATCCACCACTCCGGTAGGCACCGGAAATTTGACGGTGAGCTACAACGGCAGCAGCGCGATAGTGAACATTCAGGTAGTGCCGAGCGCGGTTGGACTGGATACCCTGTACGGAAACGGCGCAGGCGCCGCCGTCATCACCGATTCCAAGTTCAACGTTCTCGGACTTACAAACTCTGCCATGCCGGGCCAAACCATAATTTTGTGGGGCTCTGGCCTGGGCGCCGATACGTCCAACGACGATCGCACGTACCCGCAAAAGCAGAACAATCTCACCAACATTCCCATCGAGGTCTACATTGGAGGGATCTCCGCGAATGTCCTATATCGGGGCCGATCCGAGTACCCGGGCCTGGATCAGATCAATGTCGTGATTCCGGAAAATGTTTCTCCCGGTTGCTATGTTTCCGTGATTGTGGAGACTGGCTCGGTGGTCAGTAACTCGGTCACAGTCCCGGTGAATCGGCAAGGTGGAGCGTGCTCGGACCCCGGATTGGGCTTAAGCGGCACCCAGCTTCATTCGCTGGCGGCCAAGGGCAACACCCCGGTCAATTCGCTTGCAGTGGCTATCTCTCAGTTCACCAACTCGACGGGAACACGGGATGACGAGGCATACGTCCTCTCCAGTTCCATCAGCAGTTCGGAATTCGGAGCCGGCAACCATTATGCTTCCCAAGGAAGTTGCAGCGTGTTTGAGCCGGGCCTGGGGTTCCCGCTCCCAGCCCCGCTCGATGCCGGCACCATCCAGTTGACAGGCCCAGGCGGCTCGGTGGAGTTGTCAGGCCAAGGGGGCTCGTACGAATCAGCACTGCCATCCGGGACCTTGACGAGTTCCCCGGGCACGTACACGTTTGCCGGTTCGGGTGGAAAGGACATAGGAAGTTTCAAAGCGTCCATCGATGTTGAGCCCTCGTTCGCTTTGACCAATCAGACCGCGCTGGCCACCATCACTCGATCGCAGGGTGGGACGTTAACCTGGACCGGCGGTTTCGCCGACGGCGATGTCATGGTGAATGGTGTGGGCGCGACTCAAATTGGAAGCATCAATTTCTATTGCCACGCCCCTTCCGCTGCAGGGCACCTCAACATTCCGCCCTCCATCTTATTGGCGCTCCCGCCGGGAGGCGGCAAGCTGATCGTGATCAATGCTACAGCTCCCCAGCGGTTCTCAGCCACAGGTCTCGATCTGGGGTTGGCGACTGGCGTCGTCTCGTTTGATATACCCACTACGTTCGAGTAAGGCAGTGGAACTTTTCTGCGCGCACAATTTCCTTGACACGGCAACTCTTGGATAGGAGCGTTGGCCAGGTCGCCGGGAACTCAATCGCTCACTTCGATCTTTGGATTGGTTCGTGACGTGCAGTCTCGCGAGCGGGAAAGGACCCTCTATGACAATGCTCAGATCTTATTTAACCGCGTTCACTCTGATCGCAGGAGGAACCCTCATTGGGTGCTCAAGCACGGCCACAAAATCGCCTGACGTCTCTGGCGCTATTCGCAAATCGCTGGACGCTGCGAACCTGAAGGACGTTTCCGTGAGCCAGGATCGGGACAAGGGCGTCGTGACTCTAGCCGGGCACGTTGCCGCGGACGCCGACAAGGCGCAAGCCGAATCAATTGCCAAGGCGGACGCAGGTGCCCAAGTGGTTTCCGACCAGATTGCCGTGCTGCCGCCCGGAGTGGAGAGCAGCACCAAGACAGTGAATTCCGATCTGGATAAGGGCATCGACAAGAATCTGGATGCTGCACTGATCCAGAATCGCCTTCACAAAGGCGTGAAGTATGAAGTCAAGAACGGCGTCGTCACACTGACTGGCAAGGTAAATTCCGAATCAAAGCGGGCACAGGCGCAAACCGTGGCTTCCGCTGTTCCCAATGTGCAGCAGGTTGTTAATGAGCTTGAAGTGAAAAACCGAAAGGCTACCTCATCGAATTAAGCCACTTTCGCCGGAGGCCGCTCAGACCTGATTGGAATCTAAGTCTGGGCGGCGCCGGCGCATCACTCAGAGACGTCCCATTAACGCCAGTATCAGAAGCACAATCAAAACCAATCCCAACCCGCCGCTAGGATAATAGCCCCAGCCCGTGCTGTATGGCCAAGTCGGAAGCGCTCCCAGGACCAGGACGATGATAACGATCAGAAGGACTAGGCGCATAGAATTCCGATCGCGGTGCCGCCGGCATCATGTTCTTTTATTTTCACAGTTGATCTCCTTAAGCGATAACAACCACCTTCGCTGTGCAATCTGAGCACCATTGGAGGTCGATGAATTCTCGGGCGGTCCGAAACACATCCTTACATTAATTGCCCCAACCTAACATTTCCCGGCTCGTCGTAATAGGTGTAAGGAGTTTTGACACATGACCGGAAAATCGTTACTGACCCTTGGCGCGCTGACTCTTGCAACCGTCGGATTAGCCGCAGCCAAATCCTATGACATCGATCTGCCCACGAACGCAAAAGCTGGAGCCGTCGAACTGAAGCCTGGCGAGTATAAGCTCAAGCTGGAAGGGTCCCAGGCGGTATTGACAGACACGCGCGGAAATTCCTTCACAGTTCCTGTGAAGGTCGAAAACAGCGACAAGAAGTTTCGGAACACGCAGGTCGAATCGGCTAATCAGAATGGGATGGATACCATCCAATCGATCGATCTCGGCGGTTCTGATACGCGGCTCAATTTGGGGCAGTAGTGCTCGCTTACCTCAGCCGGCTGCTTGTCACTGTTAACGGCCGACGTTACCGGCCGGCTCTGGTAAGAATTGCAAGTGACATCGCGGGCCGCGCCGTCAAATGATTGATAACGACCGAGCTTTTTGTGGCCACTGAATAGCATCCATCTCAGCGGAGTTTCGTCGCGTGATCACGGATGCAATAGACACAAATTGGCTTGAAACCTTTTTCGAATGGTTCGGCGAATTCGGCCAGTTTTGCGTCCGCGTCGCCCGCGCCAGTTTCGGCGCGCCCTGGGAGGGCCGGGAACTCGTTCGGCAAATGGACGCAGTCGGGTCGAAATCCTTTCCCTTGGTTGCTGTCGCCGGAGCAGCCACGGGCGTTGTACTCTCGCTCCAAACCCATGCCAGTTTAACCCGCTTCGGGGCCAAGGCCATGCTGCCCGCGGTGATCGTGTTCTCGATCATTAAGGAAAGCGGCCCGGTCATTACAGCCCTGATAGTGAGCGGCCGCGTGGGAGCCGGCATCGGGGCCGAGCTTGGATCCATGCGCGTCACCGAGCAAATTGACGCGATGGAAGTCTCAGCCGTAAATCCGTACAAGTTCCTGGCATCTACTCGCGTTCTGGCGTGCCTGTGCATGCTTCCCTTGCTGACGCTTGTCGCCGACGCTTCCGGCATCTTTCTCGGATGGATTTCGACAACCTTGTCGCAGCCCATCACTTTTCGTTTGTTTCTGCACAGCGGCCTGAAAGACGCCACTCTGAGCGACTTCCTTCCCCCCACCTTCAAGACCGTGGTTTTCGGCTTGATCATTGGCCTGGTTTCGTGTTTCCAAGGGATGCGCACCAGCGGGGGCACCGCCGGCGTCGGGCGCTCGGCAACCAGCTCAGTGGTGCTGTCATCGCTGTTGATCATCCTTGCGGATGTGATCCTGGTGCGATTCATTCAGGTGTTTTTTCCATCATGACGACAAGCGCGTTCATAAATACCAGCGAACCCGCGGCGGACCAATCCAGACCGGAGTCTATCTCGTCCGATGCGACGCCACTGACAGTGAGCGCCCTGCACAAATCGTTCGGCTCGCAAAAGGTCCTGGCCGGGGTTGACTTCAAAGCGGAACAAGGTCAAACCGTGGTGGTGCTGGGACGAAGCGGCACGGGCAAAAGCGTTTTGCTGAAACTCATCGCCGGATTGCAGCAGCCTGACTCAGGGTCCATTCGAATTCACGGCCAGGAAATCGCCGGTCTGGAAATGGACCGCTTGAACCAGATCCGAAAGAAGATTGGCTTCCTGTTTCAACAAGCGGCTTTGTATGACTCGCTCACCGTCCAGGAAAATGTCGAGTTTCCCTTGCGCCGCCACACCACTCTATCGGACGCCGAGCGGCGGCAGAAGGCCGGCGCCTTGCTCGCGAGCGTTGGAATGGAGCATGACCTGAACAAGCTACCCTCGGACATTTCTGGAGGAATGCAAAAGCGGGTAGGCTTGGCACGGGCCTTGGCTTTAGACCCGGATCTGCTGCTATTCGACGAGCCTACTTCGGGCCTCGATCCGATCACCGCGGCTGAAATCGGTGAGCTGATCATGAAACTCAAGAAGGAAAGAAATCTGACGTCGGTGGTAGTTACGCACGACGTGCACGGGGCGAAATCCTTCGCCGATCGCGTGATTCTGCTGCGCGAAGGAAAAGTTGTCACCGACGGAACCTTTCCGGAACTAGAGCGGAGCTCGGATCCGTTCGTCGCGCGATTCCTGCGGGACGCGGCTTAGGGAGGCATTAGATGTCGCAAACATTTCGGCTAGGCTTGTTTATTGTCGCGGCCCTGGCGGTGCTTTTCGTGGGAGTCTTCCTCATTGGCAGCCGGGAGTCACTGTTCCAATCGACCTATCAGGTGAAGGCGCAATTCCAGAACGTGGCTGGACTCGCCGACGGCGCCGACGTGCGGGTGGGAGGACTTCACCAGGGCACCGTGAAATATATCCAGCTCCCCAATCAGCCGGACGGCAAGGTCACCGTCACCATGGATCTCAATAAGGCCTCGCACGATGTCCTGAAGAGGGACTCCGTCGCATCCATTAAGTCCGAAGGTTTAATCGGCGACAAGTATGTCGAAATTTCATTCGGCACCGATTCCGCCGCGCAATTGAGGAATGGCGATCTCATAGCGAGCGAAGCTCCTTTGGACATGTCCAACCTGGTTAAAAAAGCGGATCAGCTATTGGATACGGCCAAAGGCGCAGTGACGGATCTGGACGGGACCGCGAGCAACTTGAAATCGATCAGCGCCAAAATCAACGATGGTAAAGGCACCGTCGGCGCATTGATCAACGACAAGACTATCTATCAGAAGGCCAACGCGGGAGCCACCGCTCTCAACGAAGACATGGAGGCACTGAAGCATAACTTTCTGCTGCGCGGATTCTTTAAGAAAAGGGGCTATGAAGATGCCTCCGATCTGACCAAGCACGCCATCGCGAATCTTCCATCTGGAGAACCAGCCAAGGTGTTTGAGTATGACGGGCAAAAAATCTTCAATGAGCAAGCCAAGCTAAAGGACCAAAAAGCGTTCAAGGACGCTGGAGACTACTTGCAGAGCAACAGGTTCGGCTTGGCGGTGGTGGCTGTTTCGGTCGGCATGAAGGGCGAGACGGACAAAGACCAGGTCCTCTCGGAAGGACGGGCAACCGCGATCCGCGATTATCTCGCGAAGAACTTCCGCTTGGACGACACACGGATCAAAACTCTTGGCATTGGAAAGTCCGGCGATACCGGGGACAATGGCAAGGCGGAAATTCTGGTGTATCCCGCGGCTTCTGCGACCGGCGCGGCGGAGCCTGCGAAGAACACCTCCAAAGAAGCCAATTAGTGGAAATTAGCTGACTGGTGGTTCCCCCTCACCGTTGTGGTGCTTTCCAACTACCTGTTTTCATTGATGAGTCAATGCTTTCAACCGCTTGCCTGAGGCCCCCCGCATGCATTCTAAAGGGTGTGGTTTGGAGGTGGTTTATGAAAGACAGATTCCTGAGTTTGACTAAGACCGTAATTGCGCCGGTAGCTTTAGCGATTGCGATGGTGGCTTTCAGTCCCGTGGCGGCGCTGGCTGCAGGTCACGGCGGCGGCGGAGGCCATGCGGGCGGATTTAGTGGAGGACACGGATCCAGCGGCGGACATTCCTTTTCCGCACCGGCCCGTGGGAATTTCAATGGCGGGCACGCCTACTCCGCGCCTGCGCGCGGCTTCAACGGAGGCGTTCGCGGAGGATTTTACGGCGGCCGAGGTTATTACGGCGGGCGAGGATGGTATGGGCCGGGATTTGGATTCGGGGTTGGCGTGTACCCGTCCTATGGCTACGCGGCTCCAGTGTGTAATCCTGCGGGATTTTACGACGCGAACGGCGTCTGGCAGTTGTATCCCGGTTGCGCCGTGCCTCCGTACGGCTACTAATTTCTCTGAGATTGCATGCGGCGAGATTGCATGCGGCCCGTCTCATGGCGGGCCGCTCTTCTGCAGGCCAGGATGGCGGTGCTCGCACTCATCGGGCCTAAGCACGGAGACCTGGTATCCCGCCGAAGAAAGCCCCTCGGTGAGAACCGAGATGACATGATCGACGTTAGAAGACTTCAAGCCCTCACTACTAGTGCTGCCATTCAGCAGTTGTAATTGTGGTGCAACCGCGTGGGTGCACTGCCTAAGATCACGAGCCCAGCTGTAGAGTGTTTCGCCGTTCACGCTGATCGCCACCAGGCCCGCCCGCTCGATGTTGTCGCAGGGGTGGACCGTTTCGCCGAGGATTCCGACCGGCAAAATGACATAAATCTGGCGGCGACTGAGGGACTTTAAAGCCACAAAAGAAGAATGAACGCGAAAAAGCGATCCCAGCATTCCCATTTGCCACCTTTGAAAAGCCTATTTTCGGATAGAGCAGACGCCATGCACAATAGAAATCAATAGAAGTAACCGTGTTATGAGAACGCTAGCGTTCTGAACGGTCACGTACAGATGCACGGTTTCGTACAGATCCGAGGGAATAATTTCCTAAGTCGGGCGGATGTTCATTGCGGATTCGTAGGCCTGATTGATCGAACGGTAACAAGTACATGACGACGCCTCCAGGGCGCCTCGATCAGTGATTGTTATGTACCCGCGGACATATCGGATGAAGCCCGCCTTCTTCAACATGCCTGTTGCCACATTCACCGTCGCCCTTCGAACGCCAAGCATAGTGGACAAAAATTCCTGCGTGAGCGGGAACGTATCTTGACCGGCACGGTCGTGAGTCATCAGCAACCACCGGGCACAGCGTTCTTCCATGCTGTGGATTCGATTGCACGCTGCCGCGTAAAGAATCTGTTTCAGCAGCGCATACTGGTGCCGCTGTATGATCTTGTTTAGCGCTGGCCGGATGTTGATTTCCGCGAGAAATGCGTTGGCAGTTATTCGGACGGCGGTGCCGGGGATCTGAATCAGGTTCATTCCCATGGCTCCCTGATTTTGCATCAATTCGGCAGCTCCCACCACGCCTTCCCTGCCTACCGTGGCCAGTTCCATGTTCGGTTCGCCTTCCGTGGTGACCAAAAGCGAAACCATGCAGGATAAGGGGAAATAGACAGCATCCACCGCGGCGTCTTGCCGAAAGAGTGTCCGCCTCAATTTGAGCGTGACCACTTTACCCCGCTTCATGAGCGATTCATAGTCCGCGGGATCGAGTTTTTGTAGAAGAAGATTGGTCGCTGGTGCGGAAACTTCTGGTTGCGATGCGAGCTTAATCATGTCGTGCTCCGTGGTGAAGGCGAGGGTTTCCGGCGGATGGGGCCAGAGCCTTCGCACCATCAGAACGCCGCAGTCACGACTATGCAGGAGCGCCGCCCGGTGGGATTACCAGGCCAACGTAGCTGGAAGGGATTACGGAACTTAGATGTCCACGATCATTGTCGCACGTTTGGACCAAGGCCACATCACCGGCGGATGGTACCGAACTTTTCGCGTGAAACCGTTCACCGTACTCAGGCACCTTACGGCGTTGTAGTCAAACTTCTCATCGGAGGCAGACGATGATCGGTAACCGCTATAAACTTCACGCTCCCACGCTGGCGATTATGACAACCCCTGATGGCCAGCGTATCCCTGTCACGGTTCCTAAGAATGCCATCCTTACCATTACGGAAGGTCCCCTTGACGGCACCCGCCTGGTCGATGTCGAGTGGGACGGGCACGTCGTCATGATGTTCACGATTGATGTTCGGGAACGAGGATCATTGGTTGACACAGCGGGCACCTAGAAAGGCCACTGAGTTGCCTAACAACTGTATCACCGGTTGATGAAGATGCTGAACACAATGACAACGGAGCTGCTGACCACCAACGCAGGCGTGTTGTTTGCCCTGCTTTTTGTGTTGATTGGACTTGCCGGCTGCATCAGTGCGGTGCGATTCGTCGAGTGGCGCCGAAAAAGGCAGGCCGATTCGTCGGAGACTGGGTCCTGAAGTTTTTTCACAATGCCATATTGATTATGCGCGTCGAGTTCGGCAACGCGATTCAAGCAGCCTGCGATCAACATACCGCTAGAGAGCAATCTCAAACGCAGCAGTAGTGTCGCCACCCCACCAGCAGTGCCACCCCCCAAAGTAACAATTAAGTAACCAAGCCGCTCTCGCCGATGGCTTTAATTCATTGGATAATTTATCGGCGAATTTTCCTTGCGGTACTTTAAGTCTAGTGGTACTATGTCTCTCAAACCGTTTTCTTGCGTCGTCTCGTAATTACTGGTAAAGCTCTGATTGCGCGGAGGTTGATTGATTCCTTGAAGCTGACATCAAACGCCATCCTTACTCGCCGGCGCTACGTGCTATTGGCGCCGGAGGTCACAAAGAATACTTACTTTAAGAGGATCAATGTGGACTCGAAACGGCACGGAATGCTGCTCGCGGGTGCACAGCGTCTGCGCGGTAAGGCTTACTTCCAGATGGGAGCCATTGATGCGTCGCAATTGACCTCGGACGGCCGGCAAATCTCGGAGGCCGATGATAGAAGCTGGCATCTGCTTACGTTAGATGAGCGCAGTCAAGTTGTGGCGTGTTTGCGATACCTGGCGCATCCAGTCAGCGTCTCGTTCCCCGAATTAGTCATCGCCCGTTCGGCCCTGGCTAAGTCGGAGAAATGGGGACACCACGTACGCGAGGCGGTGGCCCGAGAGATCGACCGCGCCAAGCGCCGCGGCTATTCCTATGTGGAAATAGGGGGCTGGGCAATCGCTGAGGCGCTACGCTGTACCACCGAAGCCCTTCGGATGATCGTGAGCGCATACGCTCTCGCGCAATTGTCCGGAGGGGCGCTCGGGATTACAACCGCGTCCCTACGAAGTTGTTCCGCCTCTGTTCTCAGACGAACCGGAGGGCGAGAACTCGCTGTAGCCGGCATGCGCTTGCCGAGTTTTTCTGATCCTCAGTACAAATCTACGGAAGTGGAGATCCTTCGCTTCGATTCTTCCAGCCTGAATGTCCGCTACAGAAGATGGCTGGAAGAATCGATGGCGAGTCTTAGCGAGGTGCCAGTGATTCGCCGCTCACGCGAAGAACGTGTTTGCAGGCGGACTGAGCCATGGTCAGCCCGCCTCTGTTCGGTTACCTGTTAGTTACTTTCTTAGGGCTTGCCTTTACCTTGGCGGCCAAGGCGATCATGAGCAATCCGACAGCTAGGATGGGAAGGGTCACCGGCTCTGGAACTGTACTGAAGGTTCCTGAATAGCCCGTCGTGATACTCCCGTCGGCATTGAAGGTGGATAACAAACCGCTGATGGTTCCTTCGCTGCCTGTGAAATTAGCCGAAAGTTTCCCATCGTACGCGGTCAGCGTCGTAGGGGAACTAGTGTAGTAGGCGTCTCCAACTAAATTCAAGATGGCCGTCACACCGGTGGGTCCCTGTTCGAGCACAATTGGCGACGTTGCATAAGCGCGACATAGAGTCCCGGGTGCATTCTCATTCGCAAGGGAACCGCATACCGGAACCGAGGTGTTGATTGGGATGTTTGTCAAGCTCATATCGATGCCGTCTGGAAGCGTGATCCAGTCGGGCTCCCCGCCATCGAAGTTGATATCGGTGGATGTCACGGTAGCCGAGGCGAGATTCAAATTCCCAATCCCGATCTGCTCCGTGGCTGTCAAATCACTGAAAGCACCCGTGGTGGGCAAATCAATTGACGCCAGCTGATCACCGGGCGGCGGCTCGGTAAACAGCCCAAAATCCAGCATAGTTGTCGACACGTAAATGGTGCCACTCTCACTGAACGAGCCTGCGTTGACTGTGTTGGCAAGCGCCATCCCAGAGGCCAACAAACAGCCCACAACTATTCCCAGGCCGGTTCTACTGATATTCACGTTCATGCACTAACTCCCTCCAATCCCAAAGATTCGAATTTGTCGCGCTCAAACATGGAAGAACGCTATTGGCCGATCCACGCTAGTTCGGCTGTACGACGGCGGATGGTGGTGGATCGTTACATATAGACCGTACTGAAAGATCCAGAGGATCGTTAACGAAGAGCTCCTGAAGATGAACGATGTAACAGTTGCGTCACCGAGCAGGCGTCGTATCGCGCTCGTACGCAAAACGGCTTCCCGAAGGTTCGTAAAATGGACGCTTGGGTTTCATGAGGCAATTGAGCTTTTTTCTGATTGCGGCAATCTTGTTGGCCCAGTCTCCCGCGGGTAAGGTGAGGGTCGCTGATGCTCGCCGTGTATCGGTGAAGAAGCTGCGGCGAAGCCTTGAAGCAATTGGGGACCGGTTTGAAGCCCACACATTCATTGGAAGGGACGGGCACGTAATGCCTTACCGGCTCTTTCGCCCGCGCGCTATTGCTGGGCGCACATATCCGCTGGTGGTCTTCCTGCATGGCTCGGGGGGCATTGGAACAGACAACAATAAACAGTTCACGGGAGGCAATCTCATCGGTTCGCGGGTCTGGGCCCTCGATACGAACCAAGGCTGGCAACCGGTTTTTGTTATCGTCCCTCAGTCGGATCGGGGATGGGTTGAGGGGATCAATGCCCAAACGGAGACGAAGCCGTCCGACGGCGCTCCCGGCGTTGACTTGTTGTTCCAATTGCTGGATTCAATTTTGCCGACACTGCCCATTGACCGAGGACGAATTTATTTGACGGGTCAATCCCTTGGTGGCTTCGGAACCTTTTATATGGTCATGCAGAGGCCGGACCTGTTCGCAGCCGCGATTCCCGTTTGTGGCGGTGGCGACCCCGCGCAGGCGAACAAGTTTCGCGGCGTGCCTATATGGGCGTTTCATGGCGTCGAGGATCCAGTTGTTGCTGCGCAGCGTTCGCGAGAGATGGTGGAGGCAATTCGGTCTGTCGGCGGTTCAGCGACGCTCACCGAATATGAGGGGGTCGGTCACAACTCGTGGGAATTTGCCTACACAGAGCCGGAACTGCTGAGCTGGCTTTACGCACAACACAAATAATCGGCTCAACTGCGATTCGGAGTGCCGATACGGCCTGTAACCTATCACATGCGATTTTATTTCTGCGCTTGTAAGTAAATGTGCTTTCGGCAGATGCGTTCCTGCGACAAACGTGTAGCGCAACGCTCGTCCCGTCCATCGAGTCTAGAAAGTGGGGGTGAGCGATGACAAATGCTATTCGGTTGATGTTGGTTGCAGTGGTGATGCTGGCCATCCCGGTCGCGTCCTTTGGCAGTGTTTCGGTATCCGTCTCGATCGCGCCGCCGCTCCTGCCGGTTTATGCGCAGCCTATTTGTCCGGGCCAAGGATATATCTGGGCGCCTGGTTACTGGGCTTATGGCGCCTACGGCTATTATTGGGTACCCGGCGCGTGGGTGCTGGCGCCCTTCACTGGCGCGCTCTGGACGCCAGGGTATTGGGGCTGGGGTGACGGCGGGTATCTATGGCACGCAGGGTATTGGGGCCTGTCGGTTGGATTCTACGGAGGAATCAACTACGGGTTCGGCTATACAGGCTTCGGCTACTACGGCGGATATTGGAATCATGGCGCGTTTTACTACAACGGCGCCGTGAGTCACCTCGATCGCACGATTGTCCACAACGTGTATAGCCGCGCCGTAACCAGCAATGGTGGCGTGGATCGCGTCAGCTTCAACGGCGGCCGTGGCGGTACGACGGCTCGGCCAACCACTGCGCAACTTGCGGCAGCTCGTGGCCGGCACGATCCTCCGACCGCCGCGCAAACCCAGCTCCGAACCACCGCCAGCACCAATCGCGCGCAATTGGCGACGGCGACCCATGGCAGGCCGGCTGTAACGGCTACAACCAGGCCTGAGGCATTCACGGCTCATGGCACAGCGCCGGCGAATCGCGAAAGCAGGAATAACGCCGCGAGTGCACGTCAGACCAGCCGTCAGACGACACCTAAGACGACACCTAAGACAACCAGCAGCGCGCATGCCAACGCGCCTTCCCGTAGCCATGTCACAACGCGCGCACACGCACCGGCGGTCCATGCAGTTCCGGCGCAATCGCACCACAGCTCACATAACGCTGCTCCTCACTATCGTGCTTCGACGCAACATGCGGTGGCGCCGCGCAGCACTGCGCAGGCACGTCGCGCTACTCCAACTCCGTACCGCAATACCTCGCGTAGCAGCCCGGCGTCACACTTCAGTCAACACACGGTGCAACCGCATGAGAATGCGCCTCGCCCACAGAGCGCTCCGCGTCCTGCCGGTGGTGGAAATCAGGCCCGGCGGGAGGGTGGCCGCCGGTAAGGTTCCTACGATTAGAACCGCGTCACTCCCGGCAGTCGAAGTTCTTCGCGTCTTCCGGGTCGCCCTGCCCCTTGTAATGCGCGTACTTGGGATAGGCGCATAATGGCCGTGTTCTGCCCGGGAAAGCCTTGCCCTTGGAAACCACGGAGTCGGGAGCCGTTCCCTTCTCCACCCAATCCACCAAGGCGGTGAGCAAGTCGAAATTGTCGAGCGATTCACCGCCGCGGCAATGATACATCCCCGGCACCAGAAACATGCGGCTCCAGTTCTGCACCTTGTCCGTGCCGCCGTTGGCCTTCGCCATGCGCTGGTAGTAATCGAGCGTGTCCATGGCGGAAAATGCCTGGTCGCTCATTCCGTGATAGAACAGCAGCTTGCCTCCGTGCGCCGAGAAGGTGCTCAGATTCGTCCAGGTGGTGTCGGTGACCGCCTCTAGCGGATCGCCCAGCAACGCAAAAAGGCGCTGGTCCACGTCAATGCTCACGGGCGGCGCCGGAGCTCCGTCCGCTGCTCGATTGGCCGGTGGCTTCGGACTCGGCAGCAGATTCGCGATCCCCGCGTCATAGCCGTTCATCGGGTAAACCAGATCGCCTCGCGAATCGTGCGGACCCGCAAACGCTTTCTTGATCGCGGCCGTCTGCTGCGGCGTCAGGCACGAATCATTTTTCCCGGCCTTGCACTGCAGTACATCCGGATCGAACTTGCAGGCTCGGGTGTTGAACACCATGCCGTCTTTTATGCCGTCGTTGGCGTCGCAGGCGTCCAGAACTCCCTTCACCACCAGTTGGATGTCGCTTTCGGAGAACACCTTGTTCGGCTGCGCCCGTCCCGAGTCGTCTTTGGGAGCGATTTCGTTGAATGCCACGGCGGACCAAATGTTTCCGATACGCGAGAACCCGGTGCGCATGGCGGGATCTCCGGAGATGACGCCGTCGAACTCGTCGGGATAGCGCTGCGTCATCAGCATCGCTTCGCGCCCACCGGTGGAGCAGCCCGCGAAGTAGGAGTGGCGGGCCGGCTGCCCGTAATAGTGCGCGATGATCTGTTTCGCGATTTCCGCCACGCGATCCACCGCCACCTGCGCGAAGTCGAGACTGGCCTGCTGATCGACGTCATAGCTTCTGTCAAACGTCGTGCCTTTATGGCCCGTATCGGTGGAGACTACCGCGAATCCGCGCGCCAATCCCGGATTGTCGCCGGCCGCAGCTGAGCCAACCGGAGGCCGGACGCTGCCGTTGTAGCCGCCTCCTCCCTGGAACAGGAACCGATTGTTCCAGTTGTCCGGCAGAGCGAGCGAAAAGCCGATGCCGTAGGTTTTTCCATCAGCGCCCGTGCGTTCGTTGATCATGCCGTCGGCCCGGCAGTGGGACGGAATGGTAGCCGAAGTTGCCGATGTTTCCGCGGTGGATGCCGCGGCGGAAGAGGTCGCGGGAATCACGGCGGCCTTGCTGATCACCATCGGAACGCCGGGAATTTTGAAGTTGGCGAGGTCCGCACACCGGTCGGGCGTTGCGCCCCAGCCGATGGAAGCCAACAGGAATACCAGCCAGCGAATTTTCATGAGTACCGTCCTTCCAGCGAGCTGATTATATCAGCGGATTAGCGGATCAGGGCGCGATACTAAGCAGTGGGATCGCCTGCTGCGTCCCCGCGCCGTGGTTCGGTGGTCGCGTTATTGCGGCGGCTGGTGCGCTGATAGTGCGGGCTGTACTCCAGCCCATATGGCGTCTTGACCTTCGTGCTCGCCTTTTCGTCGTAGAACGCCAGACTGGATTGGTGCCGCGCCGCGACCTCCGCTTCGGTGCCGTCGCGGAAGGTGATCTCTTCCCGTGGCACAAACATTACCTGCCCGATCGGCATGCTGTGTGACGCGGAAATTGTCTCGCCGGGCTGCAGGACGTAGCGGAACTCGGAGTCGTGAACGAACCAATCGGTCTCGACGCGGATCACCAGCATGGGAGCGATGGGCCGCTCGATCATATTAAAGATCGGAGTGTAGACCGTGTCCCAGCCCTGCGGTGTCTGGAAGTTCCACGCTCCCCGCAGAGTCACAGCGCCGGCCGGTGTCCCCAAGTCGTCCTGGGAGATGAACATGCCAGGCATCAAGTGGGCGATCTCACGGGTTTCCGGCGTGTCTTGGATGTGCATCTTGATTTCCCGTTTGGTAGCGCCGATCCCGCCCACCGGCAGCTGATAGGTCACCGTAAAGAGCGGCTCCCACTTCTTTCCTTTGGTATTCACCGAGTAAATAAACTGATAACGGCCCTCCCCGTCATACCCGATTTGAAAAGTCTCTTTCTCAGCCAGCGGAGGATGCACCAGGAAGCCTATGGTGCTTCCGGCTTCGAGCACCGGACAGAGTCTGGCGTGCTGTGGCAGAAGAGGGCGCTGGGCCTCGCGACGGGGTCGCAGGCCAATTCCGGGCCTGAGGGGGTTGGGAAACAGACCTACTTCCATCTCCGAAGTATCGCACCGGACGTGTGACAATTGCGGAAAACTCGGCACTCGTGCAGCAAGCCTTGACCGTTTGGTAGCCTCATGAATAATATGCTCCTGATTAGCCCAGCAACCCGTTGGTTGCCATTTCGATGGCTGATCTGGCTCCGAGTAGTCCCTGAGTTTGCGGGTGCAGAGGAGGGTCCATGAAACGTGTCGTGTTGATCGGTCTTGATCCTGCGACGGTGGACTTTTCGGATCCAGCGCTGCCGCCGGGCATGACCGCGGAGAAGATCCACGCCGGGGTCGAACTCGCTCTGGCCGATTTCGCAGCGCGGGGCTGGCATGCCCAAAACTGCTTCATCAACCCCGACAAGACTGCGGTCCCGACGGTTGAACGCTGCCTGGCCGGTCACGTCTACGACTGCGTAGTGATTGGCGCGGGTCTCCGCCTGCCACCCGGTCGGCTGGTTCTGTTTGAAGCGGTGGTCAACGCCATCCATCGCGCCGCGCCACAAGCGGCCATCGCCTTCAACACCCTCCCTGAAGATAGCGGTGCGGCAGCCGCGCGCTGGGTCTGACACGCGCGTTCGCGACCGGACTCGTCACGGACCGTCTGCGTTAGGCTCTCTACCTGTTGAACCAAGTAGCGATCAGTCGCACGGGGTTTAGGGTCGCTGTGGGATGGCCTAATCGCGGATGTGCGCTGCTTTCAGGGACACCGGCCAAATTGATGAACCAGACGAGGCGGCATTCCGACGACGTGCTCCAGGATCCTCCGAACTTCGCAAAACTCTAGGTCCTTTAGAACTCCGGCGAGGCCGTGTCTCTCCATCGTCACTCTCAGCGAGAATGTGCGCTGTTCGCCGCCCGGGACGCTCGCTGTTGAAACCAGCTGAGAATCTCTTTTTGGAGTGCAATCCGATGATCCGTGAAGGGGTGATCCGTATCCATCGTGATCGTAGTTACATCCATTGCGTGTAAATGCCGCAGCGCGGCAATCAACTCTGTGCCTTGGTCGTCGGCAGTGTCGTGTTTCGCGCTGACGATCAGAATCGGCACGTTCTTGATGGCCAGCGCACTGGTTTCAAGACGCCAGTCGTAGCCGGGCGCCAGAATTTCCCTGGCCATATCGACGTCGGTGTATCCACCCATTCTGCCTTCATCGTCATCGAAGATGCTATGGGCCGCCGCAGCGAATTTCCCTGGGGATACGGTAAAAAGCGGGATATCCTGCACCGGATTCCAGGGTGCGAGCAGCACGAGTGCGGCAATGTTCGGGTGCGCGGCGGCGACACGCGCAGCCGCAAAGCCTCCGTAGCTGTGACCAATAACGATGAGGCGCTTGGTATCGATGTGGAATTTGGCAACGACGGCGGGATCCTGCAGGAATGCAAGTGCCGCAAATGCGTCCTCGACGCCGCCGGCTTGCGTGAACCTTCCTGGACTACCCCACGAGCCTCGGTAATGAAAGGACAGCACGTTGTCTCCGGCGCGGCGGAGAGTTTGCGCAATGTCCAGGTTTTGTTCATTGCCGGGGGTGCCGTGAAGATTGAGAACGGTGGGATGGTTTCCGGCCCCCGCGGCCGCGTACATTACGCCGTTCATCAACACGCCCCCGCTGGGAATCCAGACAGCTTCATTGCGCGTTGGGTTTGCGGCATCGCGCGGCGCATCGACGAAGATGGCGCCCGGAAGATTGCTGGGCTGGTTCTGAGCCAATATCGGAACTTGAAACAATGCCACCGCACCCACCATCGCGCACCAAAAAATCAGAACCTGTCTCTTCATCGTGATTCTCAGCAAACCGTCCAGAATAACATCCCCCTGCCTCCAAGAGAGCTTCTGGCGCGGCATGTCAAAAGCGAAATCGGAGGGCGAACCGTAGCGGCGCGCGCGGAAGCGGGCCTGAGGGGGTTGGGAAACAGACCTACTTCACCACCGTCCCCACATCTCCATCTCCACATCTCCCCCAAGTGAGAGGCCTTTGAAGCGCCTATCCGTTTCACGCTATGCTGGACGGCGAGATCGTGGTCATTTTTCAAGTATCGGAGGTTCATGTCATGAGGAAGAAGAATCGCTCGTTCCTTCTGATGGCGTTGCTTTCAGCATCGTTGCTCGTCAGCGTGTTCACTGTCGTGCAGGCCCAGAATTCTGGAGCGACGGCAGCGAAGGCGACGAAGTGGTCTGATCCGGCGACCTGGCCCAACCGCAAGGTGCCCGTGGCCGGCGACAAGGTCACCATCGACGCCGGCAAAGAAGTAGTTCTCGACGTCACTCCGCCGGCGCTGAACGGTGTGACCATCGACGGCAAACTCAGCTTCGCAAACAATAAGGACGTTGAACTCACCACCGAGTGGATCATGTTGCACGGCGAGTTGGAGATCGGCACGGAAAAGGCCCCTCACACCCGCAAGGCCACCATCACCTTCACCGACAACGTCAAAGGCGAAGACATCAGTGGAGTGGGTGGAACGACGGACCGCGTGGACCGCGGGATCCTGCTCATGGGCGGAACCCTCAATCTTCACGGTGACCGGACCAATTCCTGGACGAAGCTGTCCAGCACAGCGAACGCCGGCGCCACCTCGATCCAGGTCCTGAACGCTGCCGGCTGGCGCGTCGGCGACGAGATCGTTCTCGCATCCACGGATTTCGATCCCCGGCAGGCAGAACGGCGCAACATTGCGGCCATCAGCGGAAACACGATCACGCTCGACAAGAAGCTCGACTACATGCACTTCGGCAAGATCACCTTCGACGTGGATGAACGCGGCGAAGTCGGCTTGCTGACTCGCAACATCAAACTCCAGGCATCGGCCGACGCGGAACAGTCCTTCTACGGCGGGCACGTCATGGCGATGGTCGGAAGCAAGATGTTTGTCGAGGGCGTCGAATTCAATCGAATGGGCCAGAACATGACTCTCGCCCGATATCCGATCCACTGGCATCTGATCGGCGATGGGGGGCAGGGGCAGTACATCAAGAACTCCGCCATTCACGACACCTACAACCGCTGCGTGACCGTGCATGGCACGAACTTCCTGCACGTGGAGAACAACGTGACCTACAACACCGTCGGTCACTGCTTCTTCCTCGAAGACGGGATCGAGCACGGCAATGAATTCATCAAAAACCTGGCAATCCAGACCAAGTGTCATCCGACATTGGAATGCGTGCCCACGAATACCGCCGCCAACGGAGAGAGAGGCGCCAACTATGCGAATCGTCAGGCCTATAGGGAAATGAGCTTCCACAGCAAGAACGTTCTGCTGCCTTCGGACAACACGGTGGCGTCCTTCTGGATCACCAACCCGGACAATAGCTTCATAGACAATGTGGCGGCCGGTTCCGACGAGAACGGTTTCTGGCTGTCTCTGCCGGAACACCCGCAAGGGAAGTTCAAGGATTCGGAAGTCAGCAAGACCATCTGGCCGCGCCGAACGCCGCTGCGCGCATTCAGAGGCAATGTGGCCCATTCCAACTTCGACGGGTTCATGTTCGACCGGAACATCTACGAAGACAACACCTTCGGTCTGGCCACCATTCCGTTCCTGCCGTTGGCAAATCCTGCTGACCTGGATAGCGAAGTGGTGGAGTCGCACTTCGAGAGCTTGACCAGCTACAAGAACCGAAATGGCGGTCTCTGGGGCCGGGGCGACATGTTCGTCTACAGCAACTTGAAACTCGCTGACAATGCCATTGGCATGACGCAGGCCGCCGGCGACATCGGCAGCGAACCGTTTCAAGCACGGCTGGTTGATTCGCTGGTCGTGGGCGAGAGCGACAATCGCGGCAATCCCACGACGCCCGAGGAAGTTGCCTATGGCCGCAGCCTGCCCAAGAAGCGGATCCCTGACTTCCCGATCCGCGGCTTCGAATACTATGATTACCGCGGTGATGTGGTGAACACGACATTCGTGAATTTCCAGGACAACGATCGGAGAAAAACGGGTGCGCTGTCCTTTCTGTTGTACACGAGCGCGGGGCTCAGTACCGGAAGCACCATCAGCGGTGCGAAATTCGTCAACGCCAAGCCGGTGTATTTCCCGAAATTCGATACCAGGTTCGATAATGATAACCGCGGCGGCAACGCATATCGGACCCTGTCGATCCACGACCTGGACGGTTCGGTGACCGGCATCCCCGATTCCCACATCATGCTCAACGATGGTGAGAACGACAGCGTCGTCACCGACAACACCTGTGAAATCCATCCCACCTGGAACGCCTCTGTGTGCAAGGGTGATGTCGGTCGCCTGAATCTCTCCGACAGCAGAGGAGAACTTCCAAGCAAAGTCGATCTCGAATCGCGGACCGCCCGGTTCGCTTTGCTCTCTTCGATCGGTCCGAATGCACCAGACACTCCCCTCGTTCAGGCCCAACGTGCCGCTTTGTTTTCTCGTCGTGCTCCGCAGGCGCCCATCGCGCTTGTTCGCAACGGCAAGGAATTCAAGATCTCCGGCGACCAGAGCACTGTGAAGGCCGGCACCGAGATCCTGGTGAAGACCGAAAGACAGAAAGTCTCTCTCAGTCTGGCCGAAATGGACCAGGGGTCATGGGTCATATTTGAGCTGCCGGGTTTCACCAAAGCAGCCTCCGGAACGGAACAGCCCAGCATGGACGCATTGCGCAAGGCGAACGCGACGTCTTATTTCAGGGGCGGGGATGCCCTCTGGGTCAAACTGGTCGTGACCAAGCCTCCGTTGCCGATTGTTCGTCCAACGGATCTGCAAGCCAGTATAGCGGTCAGCAGATAGGATCTGTTTCGCGAACCTCCTACTACGAGAGCAAGCACGCCCTCGCTTCGTACAGATTCTGCCATATTCGACCGTATCGTCGCTCAACTGCGAGTTGGCCTGAAAGCTGCTGGCCCATGGCCCGAGATAGGTACCGGTGCGGCGGGCTACGCGTTCTCTCTAAAGAATTCGATGGTGACTTCTGCGCCTGGTGCGATCCCTGGGATGGTCGTACATGAGGAGATTTCGAGGATGTTGTCGCCGTGCCCTCCCATTTCGGGGCTACGGATGACGGATGGACGAATACGAAACGCAGCGAAGCCGTTGATCAGACATTTTTCGATGAGCAGTACTTGCCTTTGGTCAACGGGATCGGGTATTGAGAAGTCGGGTTGAATCTTGATCTGACGGTCCACGTGGACGTTGATCGTTCCAGCGTGAGGCCGACATCCGAATGCCGCTTCGAAGACGCGCGCGTGCTCCGTCATTCGTAACGTGAAATGACGACACCCATTCTGAACAGTTCCTCTAATTTCCATAGTAAATTTTTATCGCACCGGAAGGTCTGCGATTGTGAGGATATTCGCAACAGATCCCAACTTCGAGCAAACACGAAACTGCACGGGCAGCGTCATGTCCCCGTCGTCAAGTGGTTTGTTAATGGGTAGCGCCAGATGATTCAGTATGACTTCGCCACTAGCGCTATCGAGATATGTTCTAAGCGGATCAACGCCAAGATGCGCTATTGGGCTTGTGAGGGTTGTCAGCCGATAGCCGATCATCGGAACACCCTTTACCTCACCGTAGATCCGTTCTCTTACGGGTCGAGCAATATCACCGAGGCTGGCTGTGCAGAGGCTCTTGGGAAGGAGCAGTTCCGCGTCGACCATTTCCAGTGGGCGATTTCTGTTATTGCGGATGCTGAGATTCACCGAACTATTTTGCCTGTAGACCGAGACTTGGAGGTCGGCGGAGGGAATTTCGGACTCGGCCTTTGCGATATTGGCGAGGAGTTCTGGAATCGAGTTCTCTTTGGGTGTTTGATGGCATTCGCGGGCCGCAGTATCGACCAGGGCCTTCACGTCGTCTTTGTCCCTCAAATCGCGTGCCTGCAATTGACTTAATGGGAGTCCGATATCGTTCTTGTCCAGTTCACGGCAGACAAACGGTATGACTCGCGAGTGCTGGCCCATGCCGAACCCTGCTTCAAAGTTGATCCATCGCCGCTCAAGCGATGCCTTTGAGAGCAGAACGATGACGACATTCGATGTACTTAAGCCCTTTAGGATGCTTTCGTACCATTTGTCTCCGCTCTCGATGCTGGTCCGGTCTGAAGAGACGAAGACCGGAATCTCTGGGAAGCAAGCTTCAAGAAACGCTTGAAGCTTGAGGGCAATCGGCTTCTCTTCACTGATGTGACTAATGAAAATGCCCAAGCGATTCTCTCGTTGCAGTTCCTGTTGTCGTCGATAAGCGGACGGTTGCGGATTGATATAAAAATCGCCGTCGTAAAAATACTCGTCACCCCTCGCTCGATTCATGGGCGTGGGCGTAGTCCCCACGTAACGTCCAATGCGTATCAAACCTCGGTCGTAGGTATCGAGCGTCACCGCAAGGACTTGATGTTCGGGGATCGCTAGGCCCGTACGACGAATAACTTCGCGGACCAGTTCGATGGGTACACCGAACGATGCCTTTTGCTGACTGCTTTCCAGCGTCATCGTGAGAAGCGCTAGTTCGACCTGCTCGACGGGAAGTAGCATGACACATTATAAAGATCAACCGATGGGCTTGCGCCCGACCTACTACGTGTGTCGTTGGCGTGCAGCGAAGGAAGCACTGGGGCGAGCTGATTGCCCGTCAGCAGCAAAGTGGGAAGATGGTAAAGGCGTTCTGTGAGGAGAACGGAGTAGGCGGCCCGTCGTTTTATGCATGGCGGAAGCGGCTGAAGGGGAAGATCCAGCCAGTGGGCTTTGCGTTGGTGGAGACCGCCGCGGTGGGCCAGCAGCGAGGTCAGGCGATGGAGTTGATCTTGTCCTCCGGAAAGCGCCTTCAGATCGGCTCGCGGGCACAGTGATAGAACGGGTTTTCAAGCGAGAGGCCTTTGAAGCGCCTATCCGTTTCACGCTATCCTGTACGGCTAGATCGTGGTCATTTTTCAAGTATGGTAGGTTCATGTCATGAGGAAGAAGAATCGCTCGTTCCTTCTGATGGCGTTGGTTTCAGCATCGTTGCTCGTCAGCGTGTTCACTATCGTGCAGGCCCAGAGTCCTGCAGCGCCGGCAGCCAAGGCGACGAACTGGTCTGATCCGGCGACCTGGCCCAACCGCAAGGTGCCCGTGGCAGGCGACAAGGTCACCATCGACGCCGGCAAAGAAGTGGTGCTCGACGTCAACACCCCGCCGCTGAACGGTCTGACCATCGACGGCAAACTCAGCTTCGCAAACAATAAGGACGTTGAACTCACCACCGAGTGGATCATGTTGCACGGCGAGTTGGAGATCGGCACGGAAAAGGCCCCTCACACCCGCAAGGCCACCATCACCCTCACCGACAACGTCAAAGACGAAGACATCAGTGGAGTGGGTGGAACGACGGACCGCGTGGACCGCGGGATCCTGCTCATGGGCGGAACCCTCAATCTTCACGGTGACCGGACCAATTCCTGGACGAAGCTGTCCAGCACAGCGAACGCCGGCGCCACCTCGATCCAGGTCCTGAACGCTGCCGGCTGGCGCGTCGGCGACGAGATCGTTCTCGCATCCACGGATTTCGATCCCCGGCAGGCAGAACGGCGCAACATTGCGGCCATCAGCGGAAACACGATCACGCTCGACAAGGAGCTCGACTACATGCACTTCGGCAAGATCACCTTCGACGTGGATGAACGCGGCGAAGTCGGCTTGCTGACTCGCAACATCAAACTCCAGGCATCGGCCGACGCGGAACAGTCCTTCTACGGCGGGCACGTCATGGCGATGGTCGGAAGCAAGATGTTTGTCGAGGGCGTCGAATTCAATCGAATGGGCCAGAACATGACTCTCGCCCGATATCCGATCCACTGGCATCTGATCGGCGACGCGCAGGGGCAGTACATCAAGAACTCTTCGCTTCATGACACCTACAACCGCTGTGTGACCGTGCATGGCACGAATTTCCTGCAGGTCGAAAACAACGTGACCTACAACACCGTCGGTCACTGCTTCTTCCTCGAAGACGGCGCGGAGCACGGTAACCAGTTCGTGCACAACCTGGCCATCCAGATCAAGTGCCATACCTCCAAGGCCTGCATGCCGACCAATCTCGGCGCAAACGGAGAGAACATGGGAAGTAATCCGCTGAATCGCGCGACCTACAGGGCGGCCAGCATGTCCGGCAAGGACACCCTGCTGCCTTCGGACAACACGGTTACGGCTTACTGGATCACCAATCCGGACAATGTCTTCATCGACAACGTGGCAGCGGGTTCCGATGAGAATGGCTTCTGGTGGTCGTTGCCGGAACACCCGCAAGGGAAGTTCGAAGGTACGGAGATCAGCAAGGCCACCTGGCCGCGTCGAACCAGGATGGCGGAATTCAGGGGCAACGTTGCCCACTCCAACTTCGACGGGTTCATGCTGGACCGGAACATCAATCGGGAAAACGTCTTCGGGTTGGCCGGCCCCTCGCACATCGCCAAGGAAAATCCCGCTGACGAAAACAGCAAGAGCGTGGAATCGCTCCTCGCGGATCTCACCGCTTACAAGAACCGCAATGGCGGCGTCTGGAGCCGCGGCGAGCTGCACGTCTTCCGGAATCTGAAGGCGGCGGACAATGCCATCGGGTTCACCAGTTCAACGGGTTCCTTCGGCGCTGACACATTTACCTCACTGGTGGTTGATTCGCTGTTCGTGGGCGAAACCGACAACATCGGCAACCCCGTAACGCCGGAAGAAAAGGCCTACGGCCGCAGCCTGCCGAAACGCCTGATTCCGGATTACCCGATCCGCGCCTACGAGTACTACGACTATCGCCATGACGTGGTCAACACGACATTCGTGAATTTCCAGGACAACAAACAGCGCGGATCAGGCGCGCTTTCCTGGCTGTTGTTTACAGGCGCCGGGGTTACCACCGAAAACACCGTCAAGAGTGCGAAATACATCAATGCCAAGCCCGTGTATTTCCCGAAGATCGACCCCAGGTTCGACAGTGACAACCGGGGTGGTGTCGGCCTACCGGACCGCGGCGATCCACGATCTGGACGGCTCGACGACCGGCATCCCTGACTCCTATGTTCTGCTCCACGACGGCGAGAACGACAGCGTCGCCACGGACGACACCTGCGAGATTCATCCCACCTGGAACGCCTCCGTGTGCAAGGGTGATATCGGACGCATTCAGTTCCGCATCAGGAGGGCCGGAGCCACAAGCGGTGCTGGTCTTGCGCTGAAAGATGTTGCTTTGCGGTCAGCTGGTCCCGCGCGGGTGGCTGCTGGTCCTGCGCGGGCGGCTGCTCCTCAAGAACCAATTACCCTGAGCCGCAATGGCAAGGACTTCAAGATCACGGCCAATCAGAGCACTGTGCGCGCCGGTACCGAGATCCGTGTGAAGACCGAAAGACCGGAAGTTTCTATCAGCTTGAGCGAAATGGCCAAAGACTCATGGGTCGTGTTCGAGCTGCCGGGTTTCGCCAACGCGACCTCCGGGAAGCAGCAGGACAGCATCGACGCCCTGCGCAAGGCGACCGAGACTTCGTATTTCAAGGGTCCGGATGCCGTCTGGGTGAAACTGGTAATCCCGACCGCCCCCAAGGGCATTGGCAGAGATCAGTTTGGCCCGTTGGATACTCAAACCAGCATTACGGTAAGGCGATAAGCACCTTATTCGCGAACTGAACAAAGCCCCCGGCGCGAGCCGGGGGCTTTTTTGTGCGGCGGATAGTCCGTTCAAAATCGATCTTTCGCGACGTTGAGATGGAATGAGGCTGGAGGGGCTGCATCGCCGAGCTTTGGTGCCGGGTTCCGCCATGCCCGCAGGCGAGTACGTATACAGCAAGCCTCCACCGATGCCAAGCGGAAGGTACAGGTCTGGGTTGGCTGGATGCCCAAATCGATAGCGATAAGATCAGACCATGAACCCAACTTCGCCGGGGCCACGCAAGCTCGATCAATTCGGCACACCGCATGGAGACTTCATGCCGGATGTCGCGGAGTTCGATCGGATGTTTCGCGCCGTGGAGATGACGCTGGTTCCGCAGGTTCCGAAGGACGTAAGAATGCGTATTCAGACGGCAAGGAATCTAGGTTCCACGCTGGTTTCTCTTACGACCTTTCCGCCGTCTCCGCCTATTGGTCCATCACCTGCATCGAGATGGCGCTTTGGAATCGATCTCAGGAGATTGACCCTTCGGTCCATAACACCATCGTCATCACGAAATTCCACCTTGAGGTAATCACCAGGAGCGTACAAACTTCTCGAGCGCAGTGGAGACGCCCTTAAAAAGGTCGTCCCAGTTCGTCGCCATGCCACCCTCCGAGAAGTTCGCTTTGACTGCCAACGGTATTTTAACTGATGAGTAAACGGATTACTCCTGGGTGGCAACAGAACGCAGGAATTGAAATCTGGCGGGATGGCCCCCTTTTTTCGCCCGACACAATACATTGCGATTTCAATCAGAAAACCCGGTAACCAACGTGACAGCGGACCGCGCCTTTGATCGTGTTCTATGCTCGTTAAGAAAGGCCACACCATGCAATTCCGCTACATTTTCGCGCTCGCCACCCTCCTGGCATCGTTTTTCAGCCTGCCTGTGATTGCTGTCGCCCAGCAGCAGTACGGAATCATCGAATATGTGCTACCCAGTGCGGTTGGCCCAATCGCAAACGGTCCGGACGGCGGCGCCCTCTGGTATGGGAGCCAGCTCTCGGCGGGGACCCATTTCATTGGAAGCATCACGCCGTCTGGCGCGATTACGCAATACCCCGTCCCTGGTCTGCCCCTATCGCTCACGGCAGGACCGGACGGTGCGTTGTGGTTTATGGTTACTTCTGCGGACGCACCGTTAGCGTGGAACATTGGCCGCATGACTACCTCGGGAGTCGTTACCACGTACACGCCGGCGCACACCTTCGACGACCTGTATACGCTTCCGGGGATCACATGGGGACCAGACGGGGATTTGTGGTTTACGGACTATTGGGGTCTGGGTTTTACTACCACTTCGGGACTGATCACCCAGTATGAGGTCTTCGACCCTGCTCACGAGACGCCAGCCGGCTCGATCGTGATTGGATCGGACGGAGCTTTGTGGTTTTTGGTTTTGGGGAGTGGTAACACCTCCGACGTTGCGGCTGCCATCGAACGATGCACGACGCAGTTTATCTGTACGCATTACGACCAAGCGGCCGCGATCAACATGACTTTGCCTTACGGGCTGGCGGAAGGCTCCGACGGCGCGGTTTGGTTCCCCGGCACTTGTTTGTGTGTGGGCCGGATTACGACTGACGGAGTGATTACCTCTTATCCCGTTCCGAATGAACTTTATACAATCGCTGCGGGCCGCGATGGCGCGCTCTGGTTCGGTGGTCCGGGCGTGATCGTTCGCATGACCACGTCCGGAGTGTTCACGGAATACCCCCTCCCGAATCCCAACGCCGGGGCTGGCTATCTGGCCAATGGTCCGGGAGGGATGTGGTTCGTAGAAAGCGACGTCCTCGAAACGGATAACCGGCTGGGACTCGTGGTTCCTTTGACCGCATCTCTTATGGCTGACCCTTCCGTCCTGAAGCCGGGAGACGACATCACTCTGACAGGGAGCGGATTCGCCCCCGGTGAGACCGTGAATCTGCTTTACACGAGTGACCTTGGCAAGGTGCTCCCGGCGGCGATAACTGCCGATTCCACCGGCTCCTTCGTGATTACCGGTCAGGCGGGGCCCTCACCCTACGGAAGCAACTCCGTGAGCGCCACTGGCCAGAGCAGCCGCAAGCTGGGGGTGGCTGACCTCATGGTCAACCACTGGCTGACTCTAGAGCCAAGCTCCGGCAGCCCCGGCGACACTATCACCGCCAACGGCGGGGGTTTAAATCCGGGCTCCGTGACGTTTGCTTGGCAAACTTGGAACGGCTGGAGCCTGGGCTCGGCAACGGTCGATCAGGTTGGACGAGTAACGGGATTTACTTTTACAATTCCAGCCGACACGCCGCCGGGCCAGAAACTAATCCTTGCGGTTCCCTCTTTCGATGGTCCCCCTCCGCCCAAATCCAGCGTCGCGGGCGCCAACCTCACAGTCCTAGCCTCGTCGCCGTCCCAATAGCATCCAGACGCAGACCGCAGCTATCTCAACTTGTCCGCAACTTTAGCCAGCGCGGTGTTCGTGCAGACCGCTTCTACAGGCGGTCGATGTTTGTGTCGGGCATATAAAAAGGGAACCATCCTGCCGATTTCGTTGACGAAGGCGCCGAAAGCTTGGCAGAGAGCCCAAGGACGCATAACGGCCTTATCCGTCGTAGTGTCCGAATCGCCAGAGCGGGCGGATCGTCAGAGACTCTTCCAGAGCTACCATGCGGGCAACCTGCGAGCGGCGAGGGAAGAGTGTCATTACCCGACCGGAGCAGGCGGCGCAATCAACGAGGTGCGACCTCCGGTCCAAGTGGGATCTGGCCCAAACTATCAAGCGACACGGCGCTGAGTTTTAGACCGAGCCGGCCAGTTATCGACCACTATACGATTGATGTGTGTCTGCGCGCCGCGGGATGACGACTCTGGGCGAACCGGCAAGGCGAGGCCGCACTGCCGATCGGTTAGTTCTAGCTCCCGAGCGGACTTCGCTCCGAAGCGACGGGTCAGCGCAACTGACAACACAAATGAGCGCTTCGCCGTTGTAGCTGCCCAGTCCTCCGATATCCAGATAAATCCACCCGGAGCTCGTTCCGCTCGGCACGGTAACGTTCATTTGGTATCCGGCCCCGACCGCGAGTGGAGTTCCCGGCTCAATGCCCGCGTAATTGATAGTGCCGGTCACGCCGGAGAAATCGACCGAGAAGTAACTGAAGTATGTGGCGTTGCCCGAAGAATCCAATGTGCCAAGGCCCGTCAGATAAACCACCAGTTCCTCACCGATCACGGCCGGGTTCGAAGCGCTCACGATGGTATTGTTGCCGTGGAAAACGGCCGGTGCGGAAGTTGCACTGTTGAATACGCCGGGTTGGGTCGGCCCCACGTAGTTACTTACTGTGTTCGATGTTCCCAAACTGTTGACCACCTGAATGGATGCGACGCTGCTCGCGATGCCCAGCGGGATCACTGCGTTGATCTGGCCGGGGCTGACGTAACGGACAGCCGTCGGAACTCCGTTCACCAGCACTTCCACGCCGCCCAAGCCGGTGGGGAGAGTGGGGTCTGTCGCGGTTGTGGTTGCCAGGTTGGCTCCGAAAATCGAGATGAATTCGCCGGGCGCGAACTCCGCGGTGAAGGGCACGTAAGCGCCAGCGTTCAGGATGCCGGTCGGATAGATATAGGGCGAGGAACTGGGAGCCGACGCGGAGTTCGGTCCCTCCATCAGAACCTCCATCCCCAGGAACCCAGAGGTCTCATTCGCAAGGCCGATTGCAAATGTGCCGCCCGCGCCGAAGAAGTACGTGTAGTAGAAATCGCTGTAAGAGCTTCCCGACACGCTCAGCCCATCAGAGTAAGTGTAATCGGCGCGGAAACTGCCGCGTGGTGGACCCACCACGTTATCCCGCTCATGCACCAGAATCGCCCCGTTCTTCACATCTGTAAGGGCGTCATATGCGCCATAGGTGCTGTTGAGCCAGGCACAGTTGCAACTGCTGGACTCGGAATCGTCCTGAAAAAGACCGCCAGCGTAGTATGGAATTTGCGCGGCGAAGAAATCGCTGGAGCTCTGGCGGACGCCCACGATGAAGTCGGTATCCTCGATATCGCCGCCGAAAAAGAAATTACCATCGGGCGAGAAATAGAAGTTTTTGGTACCGGACATCAGATTAGTAACGGGATCGGCGGCCGCCAGTTCGTTGCCGAATGTCACAGCCGCAACGCCGGCGCTGACAGAATACGTCACTCCGGAAAAAGCCGGCTGCGTCAACCTTGCAATGTTCAACCCGAGGGCCCCGGTGAGGGCCGTGGTGGTGACCGTGCTGCTGGTGCCCGTCATGGTAAATGAGTAATCGCGCGAATGGACCAAGTCCAGGGTCAGCGCGGGAATGTCTACACCGATAACGGAAAATGTGCCCTCGAAAGATAGCGTCGACGCCGACGTAGGCGCCGGCGCTGCAATGAACAGGTCGTTATAGCCGGTGTTGTTATCGCTCGTGTTCCCGACTACCACTTTGGAGGGGGACACTAGCAAAGTAATTTCATCGCCCTCGAACTTGGAGTCAACGAATTCGAGCGGTGTGGACATGTAACCGTAGCCGCTGGCGCCGAGAGTGTAGGTGCCGCTGCCAGTAATCGATGTAACCGCGTTTTCGGCCCCATCGGCAGCCTTTGCGGTGAGAGTATAGGCTCCATTACCGCCGAAAACGATGCTGCCGTAAACCGCTATGGCTTGGTGAAGCTGATTGGCGGAATTAAACCCGCCGAGCCACATCACCTGGCGAAAGTAGTACGTCCCACTCAGCAATCCATTTCCGCTGGCATCCCAGTTTTGCGCGGCGGCGGGCCAGGCAGCCAGCAGGAACAGAGACAAAGAGCACCAAGCGAGTGGTTTCATATTTGGGATATTTGGATGTACCGGATGCGAGAAAACGGTACCTGTCTCAGCATAGACTGAAAGCACCACCCGGGAATAGTTGGAGGCACTGAAGAAAGACCGGGACGGCCCGCACAGTGTCCTGGTGAACGAGAAGTGGCGAGTCTGCTTCGTATGGGACACGAAAGCCGGAAACGCCAGCGAAGTTGAATTGTCGATTATCACTAGGAGGTCAGCGAGCAACAATGCCTAAAGCAGTACAGTTCCGGGTCAAGAACTTACAGCCGGTTCATCCGGGAGAGATTCTCCGGGAGGAGTTCATGGTGCCGCTGGGAACCAGCATCAATCGGCTTGCGCTTGACCTGTATGTGCCAGTCAGCCGAATTAGCAAGATCGTCAACGAAGAACGCGGGATCACTGCCGATACCGCCATCAGAGCCGCGCGATACTTTGGCACCTCGCCTGAGTTCTGGATGAATTTGCAGACCCGATATTGCCTGCTGATGCTGCGGGATAGTTTAAAGGTCGTGCACCGCGAGGTGCGCCCTGCTGTGCACGCTGCGGGCCTGGGCTAGAATCTACTCATCACCTGGCCACCAGATCGGACCAGTTGGAATGGCCTGGGTCAAAATAGCGAGCCATCAGGCCCATGCTATCCTACGCCTTCAGTTTGATACAATCCCGCTTTGCGACCGCGTTTTCTTTTCACCCATTCACACTAAGACCAAACCATGAAGCTTATTTGGACCAAGACCGACGAGGCACCCGCACTCGCGTCCTATGCGCTGCTGCCCATCCTACGAGCGTACTTCCAGGGGACTGGGGTCGAGATCGAAACGGCTGACATCTCGCTCGCCGGACGGATTATCGCCAACTTCCCTGAGTGTCTTCGGAACGACCAGAAGATTCCCGACGAGTTGACACGCCTGGGGAAACTGGCGCAGACACCGGAGGCGAACATCATTAAGCTCCCCAACATCAGCGCCTCGATTCCGCAACTCCGGGAAGCGATTGCGGAGCTTCGCGGTAAGGGCTACAACATCCCCGACTATCCCGACCAGCCGTCGACGGAAGAGGAGCGTGCGCTCCAGGCCCGCTTTGCCGTGGTCCTGGGCTCGGCGGTGAACCCCGTATTGCGCGAGGGCAATTCGGACCGTCGTGCTTCGAAGTCCGTGAAATCGTTCGCGCAGAAGCATCCACACCGGATGATGAAAAGCTGGCCGGGCTCGGGTTCGGTGACGCGCGTAGCCCACATGACTGACAAGGATTTCTACGGCAGCGAGAAATCCACCACGGTGGGCGCCGCAACCAACGTGCGCATTGAATTCGTGGATTCGGCCGGCGCGGTGAAGGTGCTGAAGCAAAACATCCCGCTGCTCGAGGGCGAAGTTATCGACTGCGCGGTGATGAACGTGGCGGCGCTGCGGAAATTCTATGCGGAGCAGATAGCCGCCGCTAAGGCTGACCATGCTCTGTTGTCGCTGCATCTGAAGTGCACCATGATGAAGATCTCAGATCCCATCATGTTCGGGCACTGTGTGGCGGTGTATTTCGCCGCAGCGCTCGAAAAGCACGCCGGTGCGATCCAGGAGATTGGCGCCGACGCGAACAACGGGCTGGCCGACATCCTCGACAAACTCGATCACCTTCCCGCACAGAAAAAGGCCGAGATTGAGGCTGATATCGCAGCCTGTTACGACCAGGGCCCCGGCCTGGCTATGGTGGATTCGCGGAAAGGTAAGACCAACCTTCACGTTCCCAGCGACGTGATCATCGACGCGTCCATGCCGGTGGTGATCCGGGACGGCGGCAAGATGTGGAACAAAGAGGACGCGCTCGAAGACACCGTAGCCATGATCCCGGACCGCTGCTACGCCACCATCTATCAGGCGGTGATCGACGACTGCAAGCAGAACGGACAGTTCGATCCGGCCAGCATGGGCGGCGTGTCCAACGTCGGGCTTATGGCTCAGAAGGCCGAAGAATACGGTTCGCACGACAAGACATTTGTCGCGCCCGGCAACGGCACCATTCGCGTCATTGATGCCGCGGGCGGGACACTGCTCGCACAAAGCGTCGAGCGCGGCGATATTTTCCGCGCCTGCCAGACGAAAGACGAGGCCATCCGCGATTGGGTGAAGTTGGGTGTGACACGCGCGCGGGCAACCGGCGCACCCGCCGTCTTCTGGCTCGACCCGGATCGTGGCCACGATGCGCAAATCATTCAGAAGGTGAAAGCCTACCTGCCGGAACAAGACCTCTCGGGACTGGAAATCAAGATCATGAAGCCGGTGGACGCGATGAAATTCTCGCTAGAGCGAATTCGCCGAGGCGAGGACACCATCTCCGTCACCGGCAACGTGCTGCGTGACTATCTCACTGACCTGTTTCCGATTTTCGAGTTGGGCACCAGCGCCCGCATGCTCTCCATCGTGCCGCTACTCCAAGGCGGCGCAATGTTAGAAACCGGGGCCGGCGGTTCGGCGCCCAAGCACGTGCAGCAGTTCGTGAAAGAAGGCCATCTGCGCTGGGACTCGCTCGGTGAATACTGTGCGCTGGTGCCCTCGCTGGAGGTGATCGCGGCGAAGACCGGCAACCGGCGGGCGGCGCTGCTTTCGAAAACGCTGGACCAGGCCATCGGCCAGTACCTCGAAGATGCCCGCGAACCTTCGCGCAAGGTGAACGAGATCGACAACCGCGGATCGACATACTATCTCGCGCTGGCGTGGGCGAAGGCTCTCGCGGCCCAGGAAGAGGACGTGGAATTGAAGCAACGCTTCGCTCCGGTAGCGACGGCGCTAGCGGCGAACGAGGGCCAGATTACTCAGGAGTTGTCGGCTGCGCAGGGCAAACCGGTAGACATCGGCGGATACTATTTCCCGGACGACGCTAAATGCGCCGTGGCCATGCGCCCGAGCGCAACGCTGAACGCCATCATAGACCGCATGTAGGGGCTTTTGCGCGTCCCGTCCGGAAACTGCGCTGGGCGGCGAAGGGCCAAGGAAGGCGTGGCGGTGCCCGGATCATCTACCTGTATGTTGTGATTGCCGCCCGCGTTTATCTGATCCGATGCTACGCCAAGAACGTCAAGATGGATTTCGCCGTCGATGAGAAGAAGCAACTGCGGCAAATCGCGGCTCATTTGAAAGGAGCGGCGTAGAGCCCATTAATGGTGTAGAGCCGAATAATAGGGAAGAGTTCAGGACATAGCCATGAACTCCTGCGAGCTGCGCGATTCGATGAACGAACGGGCGGAAACCCACTCCCTGGACGACGCCCTGAACTTCAATGTGCTTGCGCGGATTGGGGGTGCAGCATGGTTGTGAATCCGCGCACCAAGCTCATAGCCGGCCGCCCAATATCTTGCCTGTCAATGACGCTCGTAGAAGACAACTCTCCCCGATGGGTCCAACTGCTGTAAGAAGTCGAAGTCATCAATGTTGCGCGTAAGGACCGCCATCCCGTGTTTCCGCGCCGTGGCGAAGATGAGAGCGTCATTCAACACTCGCCGCCGGTCGGCCGATCCATAACCTTGGAGACGCGCGAGAATCCCCGACAGAACTCCCGCAACTAGCCAGGTCTCTCGATCCGGTGCGATGGTGCGATGCGCCGGCCGGTGTTCGATAACCGCCATGATTCGTCTAGTCGTCTCAACTGTGCTGGGATGATTGGGATTCAGGAAACCGCATGGTGCGATCAATTCGGCTTCGGTGACCGTGGAATGCCACGCGTCTGCGGCTCGAATCGCCAGTTCGCCCGCCTTAGGAAAACGTCCCTGCAGGATGTCCACGTAAACAGTCGTGTCGTAAAGGAGTGTGCGAGGCAGATCGGATGCGCGCTCGACGAAAGGGAGTGCCGATACGCCGCGGGGAATCAGCGGCCTACGTCGCTTTTCAGGCTTCAGGCGACGAAGGACGTTGCGAGCACTGAAGCTAGAACTCAAGATCGACGTCTTTCTCTATCGCCCCCTGCTGCGATAGCAGCCAGTCTGGATATTGATCTGCCACGGCGAGATTCGCCAGCGCCAGCTCGATAAGTTCGGTATCGGAACGGGCTCCGGAAGTCGCCTTCGCCTTCCGAACCAGCGCCTTCGGCATACGCCCCCGCAAAACCTCTGTCCTCGTTCCGCGCAAAAGGCCGGCCTCTTGCGCGATCGTCAGCGCGTCGTGAAACCGGTCGGATCGCACTAGTTTCTTTTTCAAGGGCGACGGCATACTAGATCTCCTGTAGCACAGAACTGTATCGATTGTAGCACATGCCTCCGGCTCGCAGGCGGGGCGGTCGATCTTCTTAACCCATCCCTCCGCCGCAGTCCGGGGTAACTGGCGCCCAAGACTCCGGACGAAATGTATTGGGGCAGGATCGTTCAAAAGAGGTCGTGCTGAAACGAAAGCCACGGTAGCATCGTCCGCCATGGCCGCAGTATACGTGGCTTCGATTCAGCGAGCAAATGCGGGGTGGAAGGGCCGTCTTCTCGTCTCGCTGCTCTAACCTATTGATTTAATGGTGGGCGCGGCAGGACTCGAACCTGCGACCTCCTGCGTGTGAAGCAGGCGCTCTAACCAACTGAGCTACGCGCCCGAAACGGTGCGGCTTTTTCAGTTTACCAGCTTCCCCTCGCCCTCTTCCTAAGGCAAACCACCTACAGCCAACACCGAAGATCCCGCCTAAAAACTACTGACCTCACTAAGGTAGCCTGTAGACACTCTCCCTGCCGACCGATCTTTATCAGTAAGTGCCAGCCGAAGTACTAGTGAAAGTCCACGTGTGCCTGCGTCGTACCGGCGCATGGCGATTCGGAAGGGCGAGTCTAACATGAAGGCCATCGGCAAGTATCAGGTAATCGAAGATCTGGGCGCGAGCGCGACCGGAAAAACATTCCGTGTTCGCGACGCTTTTCGCAACCGCGAATTTGCGGCCAAGATTCTCGAAGTCGTTCCCGGGCTGAGCGCCGAGGCCAAAGAACAGTGTTGCGCGCATCTGGCCTCTTGCGCCGAGCTCGCCCACCGCCAGATCGCCAAGGTCCACGATCTCGGTGAAGTGGATGAGGGCGTCTTTGTCGCCACGGAATGGCGCACGGGCGTGGATCTACGCGCCTTCATGACAGGCAATCGCGATCTGCCGCTCGGCCAGAAACTAGCCATCATCGCGCAAGTGGCCGAGGGCCTGGCCTTCGCGCATTCGCGTGGCATCGCTCACGGCAATCTCAAGCCCAGCAACATCTTTGTCGATCCCGCCCGCGACGTCAGCATTCTGGATTTCGGCGTCGCCAAGTGGCTTGCGGCCATCCTCGCCGCCGGAGCCCGTCCGGAGGGGCTGGTGGCCGGGTACCTGGCTCCCGAGCAGGTGCTGGGGCAGCCTTTCGACGCCCGCTCGGATATTTTTGCCCTGGGCGTGATGCTGTATGAATTCGCTTCAGGAAAGCATCCGTTCTCGGCCGATCCAAATTTGGTTCCGCGCGAGATCGTGCACAGTGAAGCGGAGCCGCTGCGCAAGGCCGAGCCACAAGCTCCCGAAGAACTGGAGCAATTGGTAGCCAAGGCACTCAAGAAAGATCCGGCTCAGCGCCTGCAGACGGCGGAGGAGTTTGCTTCGGGCTTATACCTCGCGGCGCAGCAACTTCGGCGTGCGGAGGCCGCCGCAATCGTTTCCAACCCGCCGTCGACGGAACCAGGCACTCTGCTGCCGCCCGCTTTTACGCCGGAACTGAAGATTCCTCAAGCGGCGCCGCAAGCCGTTTTCCAGGCGGAGCCGCAATCTGCGCCAGCGTCCGTACCAGCGGCACCGTTGGACGCGTCCGCGCCGCCAGCTCCTCCGGTCCGCGAGAGGCCGCAAGACGCCCCTACTGAACAGAAACCCTGGACCTCACGATCCTACGCGGCCAACACGGCGCTTCCGCCCATCACCAATACGGACCTTCCGAAGCCGCCCGTGAACCCGGCAGCGGTGTATCAACCTCCGGCACCGCCCACGCCGACCGATCCGCCGGCGTTTCAACCGCCCCAGTCGTTTCTGAAGCCGGCCGCTGCCCCGGCCGCGCCGACCAAGCCCAAGCCGAAGCCGAATAAGACGGCGAAGCGAGTGCTCACGGTGGTGGTAGGCCTGATCCTGGCCGCTGTTCTCGTAGGATCTCTCATCTCCCGGCAAAATCTGCGGGCGTCGCAGAACAAATACCACGCGACCACCCCGTCCACGGAACCGGCCGAGCCCGTCGCCAAGCCTTCCACTCCCGCGCCCACAGCGCCCGTAGCTCGCATCCCGAAACGCGAGGAGCCGGCTCCGGAGGAAGTGGTGAATCCCGAGGTTCCAGCCAAACAGATCTTGAACGGCCCGGTCCGCACACTCTGGGAGTCTGGCCGATATGCCCAGGCGCTGGGGCTGGTGAACAAGATTTTGGCCAGCGACGCAACCAATGAAGACGCGCTCTCCTGGAAAAAGAAAATCCGTGAAGCGCAAGCAGCTGAAGCAGCTTTGAAATAGGATTCCGAGGTAGGTCACAGCATGAGACGCCTGATTCTCTCCACCGTTTGGGCCGCCGTCGTGGTCACGGCGCTGATTACTGTTCCCGGATTTGCCGCGCCGGAGGATTCCAAGGCGCGCGGCAAGAAATCCTCCGATCCGTTCCTGACCGGTGATCCCTTCACTCTCGATCAGATGCTGCTTCTGCTCAAGCAGGACGCTATCCCGCTACGCCGCCGCAAGGAAGCCATCGAGAGCCGGGGAATCTCATTCGCGCTCTCGTCGGACACCCTCACCAGGCTCCAGTCGGCCGGAGCATCCGAGGAAATTCTGGATGTCATCAGAAGCAAGGCGAAACCGGTAGCGGTTGCTGCCGCCGTCATCCCGAAAGTCGTAGCCAAAGGGATGTTGAGTCTGACCTGCGCGCCGGCCGAATGCCAGGTCAGTCTGAATGGCACATCCATCGGCCCAACCTCCGGCGGCAAACTGGAAGTGGCTGGGCTGACGCCGGGCAATTGGGTGGTGGACTTTAAGAAGGAAGGTTTCGCTGGAAACCAGAGCACGGTGGTGGTGGAATCCGCCAAGAGCGCGTTGGTGACAGCGACCCTCGAACCCGATCGCGCCGCGCGCGAAGCCTTCGGCAAGCAGTTGTTCGGGAAAATGATTCAGGCGCTGGGAGGCGACGACGGGCTCAAGACGCTCGGGTCGGTGCAAGCCACCGGCAGCACCACGCTCTGGGGGCATGATGGATCCAGCGTTCGATGGACGCTGTTAATGCGCAATCGCACCGACCGCGCGTTGTTCCAGGCCAAAGCCGGCCGCATCCTGCACGAAGTGATGTTTGAAGGCAGCGAGTTCAAGGCCAGCAAGAATCTCAAGGGCGACGAAGCCCTCCAACTGCCCACCGACTTCGGGATGATTCGCGACGATCAACTGCCCGCCTTGATTGCGCGCCTCCAGGCATCCAAGTACAAGCTGATTTCTAACCATCCCGACCCTGTCGCCGGCGAAGACTATTCGATACTGGCCGATTCGGGAACCGAGAAAATCTCGATCGGCTTAGACTCCGATTTGCGCCCGCAGCGAGTGAAGATCGCGACCGACGCCGGTATAGGCTCAGCCATGATCACCTATTCCGATTACGTCCAGAATGGTAACGCCTACTATCCCAAGACGATGCTCATCAAGCCCGAGTCGCAACAACAAGGCATCGAGGTTCGCTTTGACAAAATAGAGTTAAATCCGAACCTGAAGGACCCGGACTACAAACTTCGCGGCAAAGCGTTGATGGAGCTCGAAAACTAAGTTGCGGCTCCCTTTCCGCCATTCCCAGTACCGTCGTAAGCAAATAAGTCTTCGACAAATTCGAACCTTTTTGACAGCTGCCTCGTCTAAACAGACATGCTGACGGCAGTTTCAGTTGAAGAAGGTTATCGCTCCGCGTTTGAGGACTTCTCGCGAAAAGCGCAGCAGGTGCAATTCCTGACGGAACACCCCACTGGCGATCGAAAGGCGTTTGAAACAGCTCTATTGGAACTGGAGAAGGCGCATTTAGCATACAACGGTGCGCGCGACGCGCTGGTGCGGTCCCTGCTGCCCTCGGTAGTGCCGTCCCGGGAACAAACCGACCACCGTCAGGATGTACAAGCCATCGCCGAATTGCTTTGGGAAAGCGCTGGACGGCCAACCGGCACCGCTGAAGACGACTGGCGGCGCGCCGAAGCCATCGTCGAGAGCGCCATCGCTGCGACAGCCTGTAGCTAGCTCGATCCGGCCGCTTTTGCGGCAATCGCTTCCAGCTGCTGAATGTGATTGCGGTCGTGTCCCGCCATGGTCTCGACGATGGTTTGAAACGTCATGGTCCCGCGCTCGGGATGCGTCACCGGCTTTTGCAGATCGGCTGGCTTCACGGACTTGATCAGCACCACGTTCCACGCGCGCACAGCCGACAAGGCCGCCAGCGCCAGCTGCGCATCGCAGTCCGGATAGCTCTTGGCCCACAGATCCTGATCGAAGGGCTGGATCACATGATGATCCTCCGCCAGGGTCTGCTTCAGCCGGAACGAAAATACAATTTCGGCGTCCGCCAGATGGGACACGATGTCGCGGGCGCTCCATTTGCCGGGCGCTGGCGGCGTTTCCGAACGCTCCCGGCCGATGGTTTCCAACAATTGCGCTAACTGGCCGGGCGTTTCCGAGATCACATCCAACAGGCTGCGCTCACCCAGGTGACTGGCATAGGGGTTCATCGGACTATTTCTCCTTGGTCTGGTCTTCGGGCAGTGGATCGGGCGTGTCGAACTTGATGGTCGACCCGGTTTCGAACTTGCGGTACCGCCGGAACTCGATCTCGTTCTTGGTCATGACGCGTGAAAGTTTGGAGGTGAGAACAGCCTTCAACGGCAGCATATATTTCGCGTCGCCGATGGTCTGGAAATCGTAATCCAGCGATTCGTGCGTCTCACGGATCGGGAAGTCGGAAGGGATGTCGTAGGGGTTGAGCGTGATCTTGGTCACTGCCTTGGTGTCGCGGTCGACGTAGATGAGGCCGCGATAGGCGGGAACAATCTCCTGCTTGGTGTCGGTCGCCAAAATACGATACCGGGAATATTGCTGCTCGATATCGTACGCAAAAACGTAACTGCGGCGGCCGCGCAGAGTAGCCCAGTGATCCCAGGAAAATTGCGGGTGGCTTTGCGGCTCGAAGATCTCGCTCATCATCGTGCCGAACTCGCCCGCTGAGACGGCTCCGCCCAGCTGCTCCATTTTGACATTGGTCACCGGCTGATCGTCTTTGAGGACCACTTCATAATCCTCGCGCTGGCCGTCATAGGTGAGCCGCGCCGTGATAGTGTCCAGGTGATACCAGTTCGCGCCGGTGGCCGCACGATCCAGGTAGCGCCGAGTCACTTGAAGGCAAATGAAGTTGGGCAGGCTCTGGGTGTAGTTCATCACATATTCGCGCGCCTCATCGATGATCTTGGCCTGTTCGACGGAATCCGGCGGTTCCAGCGGAACCACCACCGGCGGAGGCGCGGGCGGCGGGGCTTCCGGCAAACTGAGGGATGCGTCGCCCAGTTCCTTCAATGCCGCCACGGTTTTGGGCCCCGCTCCCAAGCTTTGCAGTTCCTCAATCGTACGGTCGTCCAGTTTCTCCACCATCTTGAAATGGCGCAAGGTCTCGGCCACCTGTTTATCCGGCTGCTTCATTTGCGCCGCGGATCGGATAAAGTCGGTGAGCTTTGCCACGGTCAGCGGCATTTCGCTGGCAGCGGTGAGGGCCAACGCTGTCACCAGCAGGAGCAGGCAGCGCATACTCCTATTTTGCATGAATAGACAGAGGTAGTCGAAACGCTCAGTTCACCAGCCCGTGGCACTTCTTGTACTTCTTGCCGCTCCCGCACGAACACAAATCGTTGCGGCCGGGCTTGGGCGGCGCGATCACGGCTTCGGCTTCCTCTTCTTCTTCCTCATCGGGGAAAAACACGGGGCTCTTGCCATGCAGCATCAGCCGCTGATCGAGGGCAATGCGGACCAGATCCTCTTCATCGTCGCGGAATCCGCCCGCCGCTTGTTCCACCTTGGTCATCAACGCGCGTACGCGCCCGGACGAGGTCTCGCCGGGAATGGCGAGCGTATAAGCAAAGAGCGCGTCGGTGCGAAATTCGTCATCGTCGAAAAGCTCCACCAGCCGCGGCGCTTCCGAAGCCAGACCCAGATAGCCCACGCCCCAAACGGCCTGCGTTTTGATCTCATGGTCCGGGTCGTCCAGATGCTTGGGCGGATAAGCGGCAAAACGCTTGTCGAACGATCGCGCCATGGCTTTGAGCGCCTTGGCACGGCCCCTCGGCTCCTGGTAGAGATTCAGAATGGCCTGATAGACCGCGGCGTTGTCGGATTGCTCCGCCAATCCAATGGCCGCGCCCGCCTGCTCTTCCATCGGCGCCTTCGGATCTGCCAGGATCTTGAGCATTGCGTCACGCAACTCGGGCTCATCGCCGATCTCACCCAGCGCCTCCCAGCAGGCCCCGCGCACCGCGGCGTCGGCATCCGTTTTCGCGAGCTGGATCAAACGCCCGCGCGACGCATCCGACAAATCGGTGCCCTGGTAGCTCAGCGCAACGTCCGCTCTCAGCTCGGCCGATCCCTTCTCCAGCATCGCCAGCCGATCTTCATCGTCCAACGCAGCAAAGTCGATGGCCGTTTCGGTGGGATAAAGCGCCCAAATGTCGAACGGCTCGTCTGGTTCGGATGGGGCGTCGGCTGGAATCGACAAAGTATCGATCACCGCCTGAATCGGCGCACGCGAGCGCGTATCGTCAGCCGGTATTTTTGCGAGCGCGGCTTCGAGCGCCGGGATGGCGGCCGGATCGCCATACATTTCGAGACACAACGCCGCGTCCTGCGGATCGTTTTCAAGCCGCCCGGTCAAAGCTTCCAGCACCCGCCCGTCGCGGACCCGCAGCGCCGCCAGAACAAACGGTACGTCGCCCGCGTCTTTCTCGTCCAGCTCAGCCAGCAGCCTGAGCACGGGTTCCACTGCCGGTTCCCCAAGCTGAACCATGCTCTCCACTAATTCGTCGGGAACATCGCTCGTGTTGTCGCCGATTACCCGCATGAAGAACGGCAAAGCGGCGGGGTTGTCGAGCGCGCGGAACAGATCGATCAGCATCGGATCCAGATCCATCAGATCGCTCGAATGATCCTGCGCCGCAAAACGCACGATATCGGGAAGCGAGTTCTCGGGAAAATCGAGAATCGCGTGGAGCAGCCGTTGATCCACGGGAATGTACCCATGTCCCGCGGCTTCCAACAGTTGATAGGCCGGGACGCCTTCGTAGCGTCCCGGGTCGAGAATCAGGTCAGTTCGGGGCAGGAACTACTCTTCCTCTTTGGCGACGGTGACCGTGATTTCGACGGTAACCTCGCGATGCAATTTGACCGGAACCTTGAACTCACCCAGCGTTTTGATCGGCTCTTCCAGCGCGATCTTGCGGCGCTCGATGGTGTAGCCCTGCGCCTCCAGCGCTTCGGCGATGTCCTTGGAGGTCACCGAACCGAAGAGCTGGTCATTCTCTCCAGCCTTCTGGCGAATGGTGATGGCGACCGCGCCCAGCATTTTGCCGAGATCCTGCGCTTCGCTCTCCACCTTGGCCTCACGGCGCAAGTAAGCCTGGCGCTCCTGTTCGACGATCTTCTTGTTCGATGCGGTAGCGGCCACGGCCATCTTGTTGGGCAGCAGAAAATTGCGCGCATAGCCCGGCGCAACCTTCACCAGCTGCCCGCGCGTACCCAGCTTGTCAATATCTTCTCTTAAGATCACATCCATGATGACGGTCTCCCTTAGATCACCGTAGCGAACGGAATCAGCGCGATATTGCGCGCTTGCTTGATGGCTTCCGCCAGGCGCTTCTGATGCGGCGTGCAGACACCGGAGATGCGGCGCGGAACGATCTTCCCGCGCTCGGAAATAAAGGACGAAAGCATTCTCACGTCTTTATAATTGATATCGTCGATCTTTTCCACGCAGAATCGGCATACTTTCTTGCGCCGGAAATATTGCTTCTTGGTGGCCAGCGCTTTGTCGCCGCCGGTGGGCCGCATAGAGCCGCTAATGGGACGTCCGCCTCGTTGTTCGGCCATATTATTCGCTCACCTTCTCTCCGGCTGGAACCACAACCGGAGCTGTTGCGGGAACCGGAGCTGTTACGGCAGGCGCCGCAGCCGCTACCGGTGCACCCGGCATCGGAGCGCCTGGCCTGGACGCTGGCTCGGCCGCGCCCGCCATGGCGTGTTCCAGCGGCACGCTCGGAGCGGCTGGTGGCGCCGGCTTGCGCGCCGCGCGTTTCTCGCGTTCCTTCTTGCGCTTTTCGATCTTCTTCAGTTTTTCGTCGATGCGGACACTCTGGAATTTCATCACCAGGTCCGACACGCGCAGGCGCCGCTCCACCTCCAGCACGGTTTCGGGCTTGGTTGTGAACTGCAGCAACACGTAGAAGCCCTCGTTCTTCTTTTGAACGCGATAGGCCAGCTTGCGTATGCCCCATTTGTCGGATTTGTCGACGTTGCCTCCGTGGGAGGCGATTAATGTGGTCAATTGTTCGATCAAATGATCGATTTCTTCTTCCGGCGTCTCGGGCCGGAGTATGAACAACTCTTCGTAGATCCTCATTCTTCCTCTTCTAAGCCTTGGGCGCGACGATTGAATTTCGCCATGGACTTTTCGACGCCTTCAGCAATGATGGACTCCACTGCCTGTGACGCATAGTCCAGCAGCTCATCCAACTCTTGTTTGTGCGCCCGCTTCAACTTCGCGAGCACAATTTGAGCGCCGTCCTTTTCGCGACGGCCCCCATGAACTCCCAGGCGAACCCGGGGGAAATCCTTGGTCCCAACGCAGCCGATTACCGAACCCACGCCGCGATGGCCGGCGGCCGAACCATTCGGCCTGATCCGTACCGACTGCCAGGGCAAATCCAGTTCGTCATAAACCAGAACCAGATCTGCAGGCGCAATCTCATTCTTCACCAACAAACCCTGTACCGACTCGCCGCTCGCATTCATGAAGGTCTGCGGCTTAGCGAGCAGCACTTTGTGGCCGGCCACGGTCGCCTGGCCTACCAGCGCCCTGCAATCGGCGCGATTCACTTTACATCCGCTTCGTTCAGCAAGCCGATCGATCACCAGGAAGCCAAGGTTGTGGGCTGTGAGTTCGTAGTCCTTTCCAGGATTTCCGAGACCCACAACCAGCTTGCTGAACAGTGAAGACATGGGGTTGGGGATTGGGGATTAGGGAACTGGCAAGTCCGTTGTGAAGTGTGCCTGGCCCCCAACCCCCAGCCCCCAATCCCAACCCGGGCACCGGGCCAGCTACTTCTTCTTCCCCTTGTCTCCCTTGTCGGCTTCGGCCTCGTCCTCTTCCTTCTTACCCTTCTTGATCACTTCGGGCTCCGCAGCCGTCGCCGTGGCGCCTTCCACCACCGGCGTCTCCACCACTTCAGCCTTCAGCGTCACCACGTGCGCCACCACTTGCTCGGGAGCGCTCACCAGTTTCACCGACCCGCCCAGCGGAATTTCGCCCGCGCGCAGATTCTGGCCGATCATCAATTCCGTCACGTCCACCGTGTAGGACTCCGGGATTTCATCCGGCAGACACTCGATCTCTACCTCACGCGTGATCACTTCCAGCAATCCGCCCTGCAGTTTCACGCCCTTCGGCTCACCGGTGGTGTGCACCCGCACCTTGACCGCGATGCGCTTGGTAAGATCAATGCGCTTCAGATCCACATGCAGCAAGTTCTCTTTCACCGGATCGCTCTGCCAATCCACAATCATGGCCGGCGTATCTTCCCCGCCCTGCACCGAGAGATTGAATATGGTGTTGTGTCCGGTATTGCTGTGCAGAATCCTGTTAATTTCTTTCGGGCTGATGGAAACAGCCACGGCCGGGCTTCCTGAACCATATAATATGGCCGGCGCCAAGCCCTTCACGCGTAGACGACGCGCTTCGTTCTTGCCTCGCGACTCGCGCGGTTCGGCCGCGACTGTAATTTCTTTTCTCATTTTCTACTCCGGGATCTCTAGATAAATAGGGTGCTTACCGAACCATCCTCGTGAATAGATTGGATGGCCCGGGCTAACAAGGGCGCCACCGAAAGGGTCTTGATGCGGGTGCACCGCTGGGCGTCCTCGCGCAAGGGAATCGAATTGGTGACCACTACTTCCTGCAAACACGATGTTTCGATTCGTTCCACGGCCGGCCCCGACAATACGGCATGCGTGGCGCAGGCCGTCACCGTTAGCGCGCCATGTTTCAGCAGCGCCTCAGCGGCTTTCACCAGCGTCCCGGCCGTGTCAATCAAGTCGTCCACAATCAAACAATGCTGCCCATCCACGTCGCCGATGATATGCATCACCTCCGCGACGTTCACTTCCGTCCGGCGTTTATCGATAATCGCCAGCGGCGCGTTCAAATGCTTGGCGAACGCACGTGCACGCTCCACTCCCCCGGCGTCCGGCGATACCACGGTCATGTCCCTGCGTCCGATGGACTCAAAATATTCGAGCATCACCGGCGCGGCAAAAAGATGATCCACGGGAACGTCGAAGAACCCCTGAATCTGAGCCGCGTGCAGGTCCAAAGTAAGCACACGATCCGCACCGGCCCTCTGGATCAGGTTCGCAATCAACCGGGCGGAAATAGGCATTCGCGGCTTATCTTTTCGATCCTGCCGCGCATACCCATAATAGGGTAACACTGCCGTGATGCGCTCCGCAGAAGCGCGCTTCAGCGCGTCGATCATCAGCAGCAATTCCATCAAATGCCGGTCCACCGGCGTGCACGTAGGCTGCACCGCGAAAACATCGGCGCCGCGCACGTTTTCAAGAATCTGCAGACGGATTTCGCCGTCCGAGAAAGGCTCCACTTCGGCCGCGCCCATGGGACAACCCAGCGAAGCGCAAATCTTGGCAGCCAACGCCGGATTGGCGTTTCCGGTGAAAATCTTCAGTTGCTCGAATCTCATCGTGCGTACCGGTCTTGGGGCGGCCATGTTCTGCTTTCCGAGGACACTGCTAACTGCCGCCACCAAAGTGCACGGTAACGGCCACGGCTCACCATTTGAAATGGATAAACCTGATTGCTTGGGAACTCTTTCCGAAACGCCCCGGCGGCGCCATCCCTTAGCTCGCGGTTGGCGAACAGTCCGAAAAGCGCGGACCCGCTGCCGGTCATCATGGCCCGCCAAGCTCCCAATCTCAGCAGCTTTCCCTTCATCGATTTTAGTTGAGGATGTTGGCTAAACACAACCATTTCAAAGTCGTTCGTGAATTCAGCGGACGTACCCCAGGCAACCGCCTGGAACCTGTTGATCATATCAGGTGATGCCTCAGGAAGCACTTTACGATTCAACGCGGCATAAGCTAAGGCCGTGGAGGAATGAATGTCCGGCGTGATTAACAAGCCGGGATGCGGCGGAACATCAGGTAATGGATAAAGTTCAGTCCCGCGCCCCAGGCCAACAGCGGTGCCGCCGAGCAGGAAAAAAGGTACGTCGCTGCCCAGTTCAGCAGCCAGACCCAGCAGCTTCTCGATCGAAATCTTCTTTTTCAGGAGCCTCGGCAGTGCCAGCAGCACGCTGGCCGCATTGCTCGATCCCCCGCCCAGTCCGCCGCCCATAGGAATCCGCTTGGTCAAGCGAATTCGCAACTGGCCTTTGGCACGCAATGATCGCAAAACAAGATCAGCAGCTTTTACAATGAGATTGCCGGGGATATCAACGTTAGACTTTAACTCAATCCTGGTCCGCCCACGCTCGAATTCCACCTCAATCGTATCGGCCAGCGAAATGGTTTGAAAGATAGTCCTCAACTCGTGGAAACCGTCCGGGCGCTTGTGGAGCACCCTCAAGTCCAGATTGATCTTGGCCAGCGAACGAAGCCGGGCGAATTCGGACATTAATAGTGAAGCAGCGAGTAAACGTCGAAGCCGTGCAGTTTTTCGCGCCCCTTCAGGAAGTCGAGCTCCAAGATGAACCCCAGGCCCGCGACTTTGCCATGTAGCGTCCCCACTAGCTTCGCCACAGCCGCGGCCGTACCGCCGGTCGCCAGCACGTCATCGATAATGAGCACGTTTTGCCCCGGCGAAATCGCATCCTTGTGGATTTCGAGCACGTCCGTTCCATATTCCAGCGCGTATTCGATGCGTTCCCGCTCAGCCGGCAGCTTCTTCTCCTTGCGCACCGGGATGAACCCGTATCCGAGCGCATAAGCCACGGCGGGCGCGATGATGAACCCGCGGGCCTCGATGCCGAGCACCACATCGATTGGCGTAGAACGGTAGCGCTCAGCCAATGAGTCAATCACTCCTTTGAATCCGCCGGGGTCCTTCAGCAGCGTCGTGATGTCATAAAAGTTGATGCCAGGCTTCGGAAAATCGGGGACTTCGCGGATGAGCGCTTTCAGTTGATCCATCGAGGGAATTGGTATTGTAGCATCGTGGCACTCCTTGGATCTTCCAAAATCATGGCGTTCAGCGCGACGACGGATGGTGATCGCGCAAAGGCATTTTACGGCGACAAGCTGGGGTTGAAGCTGGTGGAAGAAAGCGGTTTCGCGCTGGTCTTCGATGCGGGTGGAACCATGCTGCGCGTGCAGAAAGTGAACGAGATTCCGGAGGCGAAGTACACGGCGCTCGGTTGGGAGGTACCCGACATCGCAGCGAAGGTGAATGAGCTTGCGGCGGCCGGCGTCAAGTTTGAGATCTATGGTTTTCCAGGCCAGGACGAGAAAGGCATCTGGACGCCGCCGGGCAGCACCACGAAGGTGGCTTGGTTCAAGGACCCGGATGGCAATATTCTAAGCCTGACGCAGTTTTGAAATCCGCGCGTCACCTATCTATTTGACTTCGCGGTGGCGCTGGATTTTCTCGAATCGCTTGAGAGCTTCCTGAGGGATTTCGCGAACCCGACTCGCCGCTCCCGCCGACAACTCCATTCTAGCTTCTGACTTCCGAATTCTGAATTCTGAATACTGACTTCTGGCTTCTGAATTCTTCTTGCTAACTCCGCCAAATCGCCGGACGAAAACTGAAGACCAACGCTCCCGCCAGGGCCACCACAGCCGCCGAGAGCAGGGCCGCATCCCCGATCCCGAAGAACGATGTCGCCACGCTCACCGGGAAGTCCCCCAACGGCCGCACGCCCATGTTGAGCAGCGTGTTGAGGCTCATGATGCGGCCGCGCATTTTGGCTTCCACGCTGCCCTGCATCAGCGTGATCACCAGCGTAGTGAAGACGCTCTGCGCCGCTGCCATCAGGAACAACATGGCGAAGGCGGGCGCAAAACTGTGCGTAAGCGCGAACATCGCAAGAGCGATCACCCACGCGGCATTCGCCGACACCAGGAGCCGCCCCTTCCGGCGCTGGTCCGCAAAAGAAGCCACCAGCAGCGATCCCAGCACCGTGCCGATGCCCGATGCAGCGAACAAAAATCCTAACTCCGCCGCACCCCGGTGCAGAACGCTGGTGACAAAAATCGGCACCAGAAGCGCTTGCGATGGCGCCACGAAGAGCAACACCGCGTACACCAGAACCGCCGCCGAGACCGCTGGTTGTTTCCCAATTACCGCCAGCATTTCCCGCACGGCGGCCCAGGTTCGCGACGGCCCTTGGGATCCCGATGGCGTGGCTGTCAATTCCCGCGGCAACGCCCACAGCGCGATGATCACGCCCAGATAGCTGCACCCGTTCAAGGCGAAATCTCCGGCCAATCCAAGCACCGCCGCCACTGCCCCTCCCAACGGTGGGCCCGCGATGGAAGCCACATTGAAGGCCAGGGTCTGCAGAGAGATGGCGTTCGTCAAGTCTTCCGGGGGCGCCAGCAGCGGCAATAGCGAAGCGCGCGCCGGCTGATCGAAACTCAACAGAACTCCGGAGGTGAACGCCAGCACGATCACCATCCACAATCGGATGGATCCTGTCGCCGTCAAACCCGCCAGTGTGAAGGCAATCAGCATCAACAGCGTCTGGGTGCGAAACAGAAGCCGTCTTTTGTCGTGCCGGTCTGCGAACGTCCCGCCCAGCGGCGCAAAAAGAAGAATGCGGAGGCTTGAGCTAACGACACTGTCCCTAGAGCCACCGCCGAGTTTCCGGTGATCCGCAGCACCAGCAGACTCTGGGCGACAATCTGCATCCAGGTGCCGAGCCCGGAAGCCAGTATGCCGATCCACAGCGTCCGGTAATTGGGATTACGAAGAGCCCGGAAGGTACCCAATTGGCGCTGGGTACCATCCGTGGGCTCAAGACGGTTGCGCTCCACTGGGACCTATGATAGTCTCATGCTGACCGGTAACATTGTAATAACTCTAGTAGAGGAGCCCGACAATGACTTGGCAGACACCGAAGATTGAAGAAATTTCCTGCAGCTGTGAGATCAACTCCTACAGCAACGGCGATTTCTAAGCTTTAATCAAATGCTGGTGAGGGTTCTCGGCGCGGCCGCCGGCGGCGCGTTTCCGCAGTGGAATTGTGCCTGTACACAATGCCAGCGGCTTCGATCGGGAACCTTTGCCGGCCATCCCCGTACCCAAGCCCAGGTCGCGATAAGCGAAGATCGCGTCTCCTGGACCCTCCTGAACGCCTCCCCCGACCTCCGGGTCCAAATTGAAGCCACGCCGCAATTGTGGCCCAGTGGTAATTCGCTCCATTCCCCCGTTCAATCGGTAGTGATCACGGCCGCGGAAGCGGATACCGTAGCGGGTCTGCTCTCCCTGCGCGAATTTCAGCCGCTGGATATTTACGCCACGTCTTCGGTGCTCAGAATCCTGCGCGAAGACAACAGCCTGTTTGCTCTGCTCGATCGCGTGCCGCGGCAGGCCTCCTGGATTGAGATCCAGCCCGATGTCGCGTTCACCGCCGGACAGCTCCGATTCAAACCGTTCTCATTGCCTGGCGGCTTTCCTGGTTTTGTGCGCGCCGCTCGCAAAGCGGAGTTGGATGCCGAGCAAGCGGTGCTTGGCCTGTGGATCGAATCTCCGTCCGGGGGACGCATGGCCTATCTGCCGGGAGTGGCGAAAATCGAAGACTCGTGGCGCGAGTGGCTGGACGAATGTGACCTGCTGCTTTTCGATGGAACATTTTGGACCGAAGATGAATTATGCCGCGTGCGCGGCGGAGGCAAGCCGGCTTCGGCGATGGGTCATCTTCCCTTATCGGGCCCCTGCGGCTCGCTGGCCCAATTGCGCGACATCCAATGCGCGCGCAAGATTTTTTTCCACATTAATAACACCAACCCGATTCTGGATGAATCGAGCGAAGCCTTCGCCCAGGTTCGGGATGCCGGCTGGGAAGTGGCGCAGGATGGCATGGAGATCGAGGTATGACGGTTACTGAAGACGCACTCTTGAGCGAAGCGGCACTGGAGGAAAAATTACGCGCGGTTGGCGAAGAACGCTATCACCACCAGCATCCGTTTCATCGGCTGATGCATGAAGGCCAGCTCACGCGCGGCCAGCTGCAGGCCTGGGCCTTTAACCGCTATTACTATCAGAAGACAATCCCCATCAAGGACGCGCTGATCCTGGCCCGCAGCGATTCGCCCGAGTTCCGGCGCGCTTGGCGCAAGCGCATTGTCGATCATGATGGCGAGCCCGGCACGCCCGGTGGCATCGAAAAGTGGATCAAGCTGGCCGAAGCCACCGGCGTCCCGCGCGATCTGGTAATTTCCGAACGCGGTGTGCTGCCGGCAGTCCGTTACGCCGTGGATGCGTATCTGGCGCTGGTCACCAAGCACAGCTTTCTCGAAGCTGTGGCGTCGTCACTGACGGAAATGTTTTCCAAAGGCCTGATCACCCTGCGCATGGATCGGATGATCGTCCATTACCCCTATCTCTCATCCAGCCTCGGATATTTCGAATCTCGCTTGTCGCAGGCGCCTGAGGACGCCGGTTTCGCACTGAACTGGGTGAAGCAAAACGCGCATACCCGAGCCGAGCAGGATCTGGCGATCGGCGCCTTGCGCGCCAAGTGCGATATTCTTTGGGCCCAGTTGGACGCGCTTTACTTCGCTTACGTGCAGCCCGGCTGGCCGCCTCCGGGCGCTTTTCGTCCCGCCGGTCCCGAGGTTTAGGATGATAAACCCAGCCAGCGTGCCGCGCCTAGCGCTCGGCTGCCGCATGACGCAGTCCGCCGATCTTGGTCCGGTCCTGCTGTTGCCTGAAAGCATGCTGCGCCTGACCGGACCTGGGCCGCGCATTGTAGAGCTGTGCGACGGAACGCGCAGTCTCACCGACGTAATCTCCGCCCTGCAATCTGAATTTACCGGAGCGGATCCAGAAATGATCCGCAGCGAAGTGGTGGCGTTCCTGCTCTCGTTGCAAGAAAGACGAGCGCTGGATCTTACATGAATTTCGTCCCGCGCGCCCTGATCGCCGAAGTCACTCATCGCTGCCCTTTGCGCTGCGTCTATTGCTCCAATCCGACCGAGATGCGTTCTCGTTCCACCGAATTGACAACCGAGGAATGGCAGCGCGTTTTCAGCGAAGCCGCGGCTCTGGGCGTTCTTCAGTTGCATTTAACGGGCGGCGAGCCGTTGGCGCGGCCTGATACCGAGGAACTGGTTCGATCCGGAAGAGCGGCTGGACTGTACGTCAATCTCATTACCTCGGGTATCGGCCTGGCGGAGGCGCGCCTGGAGGCCTTGGTAAAAGCCGGGCTCGATCACGTCCAACTCAGTTTCCAGGATTCCGAGCAGTCGCAGGCGGACGAGATTGCGGGTACCCGGGCGCACGCCGCCAAGCTGGAACTGGCCAGCCGCATTCGCAAACATCGCGTCGCCTTCACCATGAATATCGTGGTGCACCGCCAGAATCTGGCGCGCTTGCCCGCCATGATTGCGCTCGCCGAAGAGCTCGAAGTGGGCAAGCTCGAAGTGGCCAACGTTCAATACTACGGATGGGCTTTCGAAAATCGCGCGAAGCTGCTGCCCACGCGTGAGCAAGTGCAGGAAACCATCGCCATCGTGGACGCGGCGCGCGAGCGGCTGAAGGATCGCATGCGCATCGATTGCGTACTGCCCGACTATTATGCCCGCTATCCCAAGCCCTGCATGGGCGGCTGGGGACAAGGGCTGATCCTCATCGACCCAGCGGGTGTGGCGCTGCCCTGCCACGCCGCGCGGATCATTCCAGGATTGACGTTCGACGATGTGCGATCGAAGCCGCTGCGCTGGATCTGGGAGGAATCCCCCTCGTTCCGGCGCTTCCGTGGCGAAGATTGGATGCAGGAACCCTGCCGCTCCTGCGAGCGCAAGACGCGCGATTTCGGTGGCTGCCGCTGCCAGGCGTTTCTTTACACCGGGGACGCCGACGCCACCGATCCAGTTTGTTCTCTGGCTCCCAAACGCGGTCTAATCGATGCTGTGATCGCGAACGTCGCGGAGCCGCCATCGAATTGGGTGTACAGGATCAATCCTTCAAACGTGCGATAGAAGAATTCAGAATTCTGACTTCTGGCTTCAGTCGATCAACCCGTTCCGCACGGCGAATCGCACCAGCTCGCCGCTCGAATGGAGATTGAGTTTCTCCATAATCTTCCCTCGATGCGCATCGACAGTATAAACGCTCAGGTTTAACGTGCCCGCGATCTCCTTGTTCGTCTTGCCCTCCGCGATCATCTGCAGCACCTCACGCTCGCGGCTGGTCAGCAGGTCCAGTGGATCGGTGACGTGCTTACGGTAATCGCTCAGCACCGCATCGGAAACGCCCGGGCTTAAGTAGCCTTCGCCTTTTGCCACCGCGCGCACCGCGTTCACCAGATCGCTGTCGATGGAATCCTTCAGCAAATAGCCACGCGCGCCGGCGCGCAGGATTTCGCGCACGTAAACCGAATCCTTATGCATGCTCAGCGCCAGCACGCGCGTTCTCGGAGCCGCGGCCACTAAACGCCGCGTGGCTTCGATTCCGTTTAATTCGGGCATCGTCACATCCATCACCACAACGTCGGGATGCAGCTGCTCAGCCAGCTCCACCGCTTCCCGCCCATTTCCCGCCTCGCCCACAATCTGCATATCAGCCTGCGTTTCCAGGATCAGCCGAAACCCCTTGCGCACCATGGCGTGATCGTCGGCTAACAGAATCCGCAGCATCAGTGTTTGCCGTTTCCCAACGGCGCCCACAGGTCAACCATGACGCCATCGCTGGAACTGATTGCGAGCTCCCCGCCCACGCTCTCGGCCCGCGCCCGCATCCCTACCAACCCCAGCCCCGCCGGCCGCGTTCCGTTAAACCCGTGCCCGTTGTCCTGCACCGTGAGATGTACGCGATCGCCATTGCGAGCCAATTCAATCGCCACGCGTGTCGCTCCCGAATGCCGTGCGACGTTGGTCAGCGCCTCCTGCACGATGCGGAACAAATGCGTCTCGGTCTCATCGGCGAGCCGTCCGTCAAAGCTCGATTTGTAGTCCACCTCAACGCCCGTGCGCTGCCCAAACCGTTCGGCCAGCCATCGGATACCCGCGTCCAGCCCGAAGTCGTCCAGGATGGTGGGCCGCAACAGATGCGAAAGCTCCCGAACATTCTGGATCCCTTCATCAATCAGCCGGCGGCAGTCGTCCAGCCGCGCCGGGTCGGGAGGAACGGACGGATCGAGCGCCATCACGTTCGCTTTGATCGCAGTCAGTGACCCGCCCAGTTCGTCATGCAATTCGTGGGAAAAGCGCCTCGCCGCCGTCTCCTGGCTCTCCAGCATGTGCCAGGTCACGCGCGCCAGGTCGGACGATTGTTGCTCCATCCGTCGAAAAAGCTGCGTGGTAATTCGCACGGTAAAGATCGCGCACACCAGCGCCAGGAGTAAACATCCGCTCAAAAGCCCCAGCGATTCCTTCACCAGCTCGGCCGATCGCTGATCGATTCGCGTCTGCGCCGCCAGCGTCCGGCTGGAATTGTTCGCGATCATCCTGGCCACAATCGCCGTCACTTCCTCGTGATGGCGCAGCAGGTCGCGCGAGGTGTAGTTGGGAACGTTCTTGCGCACCAGCAACCGCCGCGCCTCGCCCGAAAAGCCCTGCACGGCCACGCTGAGTTGGCGCCAAAGCTGGGCTTGCGCTGTCCCCGCGGCCTCCGAGACAATCCGCTCCACGGCCTGATCGGCGTCGTCCAACTGAGCGAGCAAGCGCTCCCGCTCGGAAAGCTCCGGCCCGCGCGATAGCTTGTTAAATGCAGCGTTCAGCGTGTCTTGTTCCCGCTGCAGTTCGTCAATCAGCCGCGTAGTCACCAGGCCGTTGTGAACGATCTCAGCGGAATTCTCTTGAATCAACTGGGCGCTCTTCAGGCCGATGAAGGCAGCCGCCACCAGCAGCGCGATAACGGCCGAGAAGCCGATAACGAGAACCCGCAGGATCTTGCGATAAGTAACTGGATCGGAATGCACGCCATCTCTAGCATCGCTCAGACCGGCCGCCCGTTGAATCGCCCGCGCGGGCTATTTTGGGGACCAGAAAACGGGGTCGGATAGGCTAGAGCAGGGAACGTAAACCTCGCCCACGCTCGAATATCGCGAAAACGGGTAGAGCGATGGTCGCGGCGACCACCGAGAAGATCTGCGAACTGTAGAGCGACAACAATAGGGTCATTGGAGGGAGAAGGCAAACCACGACGTCAAAAAACATGAAGCCGGTGCCCTGTTTCCATGGAGGCGCCACGCCCGAAAACACCGCCTGCGTCAACATCGAGATCGGGCCCAGGATGTAAAGGCCGGCCAACACCCAGTTCCACCTCAGGGTGCGCTTTAGGCGCGTCCATTCGATAATCGAAAGCGCAAAAAGTCCTAAGAAGGGAGCAAGGTTGAGCCATACAGGACTTGGGTCTCGAGAAATCGCAGAAAGGACCACGCCCGGAAGCCAGAAGGCGACCCCGCCAACCAAGATGCAATACCAACGGCCCTTCATTTAGATACCCAGTATCTGAGTTGCTCACCCATCACGATAGCAGGACGCCACTACATTAAGTTCATTCATTAAGATTCCCGCGCCTTTACCCCCGCAACTTGGTGACATCCACTCCCCCGCCCAGGCTATCGGTTATTTTCCCGTTCCGACGCAAGATGGTTATGCGAGGCGGAAATGAACCGCTCGCAAAGGAAAAAGGAACCCAAAATGAACAAACTTATTTTCGCCTCCCTCTTGAGTGTAGGAGCCATCCTCGCCGCACAAACTCCTGCCGCAGCCCCGGCCGCGCCGGCCGCCGGCAGCAAGACCACTGCCTCTTCGAAAGCGAAGACCAGCAAGAAGCATCACAGTAAGAAATCGACTGCTGTGAGCAGCACCAGCGCCAAGCCAGCTGCGAAGTAATTAGCGATCCACAATGCTTTTCGCGCCCGGAGCGATATCGCTTCGGGCGTTGCTTTTTGGCGCTGCGGCTGGCGAAGATCTAGATGTGCAGTCGCAAGCTTATTCCCTCCCCCCCGACAAACTCCAGCGCGCCATCGAATACGCGCACTCGGCCTACACGCTCCATTTCGCGAGCGAGATTTGGGCCATCGTCATCCTGGCCGGCATCCTTGCCTTTGGACTCTCGGCGAAATTTCGTAACTGGGCCGAAGCAGCGTCCCCGCGCCGTTTCATCCAGGCTCTCGTTTTCATCCCCCTGCTTCTCGTCACCAACGACCTGCTCTACCTTCCGGCGAACATCTACGGGCAGCACCTCGAGCTGAAGTTCGACCAGTCCATCCAAAGCTGGCCCTCCTGGTTCTGGGACTGGACCAAAACCGAATTCATCACCCTGGTTTGCGCCGTTCCGCTCGCGTGGCTTTTGTTCGCCGTCATCCGGCGCAGCCCGCGCCGCTGGTGGCTGTACTTCTGGCTCTCGACCCTCCCTATGATCGTCACCGTGATGTACCTGGAGCCGATGATCATCGAGCCGATGTTCTATCGCTTCGAACCGCTGCAATCCACCCAGCCCGCTCTGGTGCGTCAATTGGAAACGCTGGTGGCCCGTGGCGGCCTCGCCATTCCGCCTGACCGCATGTTCGAAATGAAAGCCAGCGAAAAGCTCAACTCGCTCAATGCGTACGTCAGCGGATTCGGCGGATCGAAGCGCGTGGTAGTGTGGGACACCACGCTTCAGAAGCTCACCACGCCCGAGATCCTCTTCGTTTTCGGCCACGAAATGGGCCATTACGTCCTCAATCACATTCGCAATTCCCTGCTCTGGCTGGCGCTGCTCTTGCTGGTCCTGCTGTTTCTCGGCTCGCACCTCATTCGATGGATCATCGCGCGCCGTGGCTCCCAATGGCAGATTCGAGACACGGGGGATTGGGCTGCGCTGCCCCTGATGCTTCTGATCCTCGCGATTCTGAGCCCTCTCAGCGAGCCGGTTGTTAACGGTTACAGCCGCTGGCAGGAGCACCAGGCCGACGTTTATGGCCTGGAAATCACGCACGGAATCGTGCCGGATTCCTCCGCCGTGGCTGCGCACTCCTTCCAGGTGATGGGCGAAATCGGCCTCGATGAACCCAATCCCAACCATTTCATCGAATTCTGGCTTTTCTCTCATCCCTCCACTTCAGACCGTCTGACTTTCGCCAAAACCTATAATCCGTGGTTAACTGGCCGGGCGCGCTACGTCAAATAGGCGATGCACCGCACCCTCAAACTGATGAGCTGCCTCATCGCAGCCGCCGCGCTGGTTTCAAGCCAACAGGCTCCTGTTACCGAAGAAGTAAGGGTGAACGCCCGAGCGTCCACCCGCCCGTTCCCTCACTATTGGGAACAAATGTTCGGCTCTGGCCGCGCGATCTTGTCTTTACGCGACGGCTATCGGCGCGATCTGCGGACCATGAAATCGGCCACCGACATTCACTACGTTCGTTTTCACGCTATCTTCGACGACGAAGTGGGCGTCTACTCTGAAGATGATCAGGGACGCCCGGTCTACAATTGGTCTTACGTCGATCAGATTTATGACGGCCTGCTCGACTCGGGCGTCCGGCCGTTCGTTGAAATGAGCTTCATGCCCCACGCTCTGGCCGCGTCCGACAAGCCCCACGCGTTCTGGTACCGCCCTCTGCCGTCGCCTCCCAAAGACTACGCGAAGTGGGAGGGTCTGGTGTATAACTTCGCGAAGCATCTCGTGGATCGCTACGGCGTCAACGAAGTGTCGCAATGGTATTTCGAGGTTTGGAATGAGCCGAACATCGACTTTTGGACCGGAGAGCCCAAGCAATCCACCTACTTTGAGTTGTATGATCACGCAGCCCGAGCCGTCAAGCGCGCCGACCCGCGTTTGCGCGTCGGAGGTCCGGCTACCGCGCAGGCCGCCTGGATTCCTGAGATGATCCAGCATTCCGTTGAGTCCCAGGTTCCGCTCGATTTTGTCTCCACTCATGTTTATGGAAACGATCTATCGAAAGATGTGTTTGGGACCGATGAAAATACCGGGGGCGACACTGAAAACGCCCGTGCGGAAATGGTCGCCCGAGCCGCCCAGAAAGTCTACAAACAAGTGAAAGCCTCCGCCCGGCCCGATCTTTCGATTATCTGGAGCGAGTATAACGCCAGTTACAAGAACGAAGTCGATGTCACCGACGCAGCTTTTATGGGACCTTGGTTAGCGAACAATATCCGGTTGTGCGACGGTCTGACGGCCATGATGTCCTACTGGACATTCTCCGACGTCTTCGAAGAGCAAGGTGTAATCAAAACACCGTTCTATGGTGGGTTTGGGCTCATCGCTGAGGGCGGCGTTCCGAAAGCTGCCTTCAACGCATTCGCGATGCTCCACCGTTTAGGCGATCAACGTTCCCAGCCCGAGCTCGCGAACGCGTTAGTCACGAAACGTTCGGACGGCGCCTTCGCCATCGCGATATGGAACTACGCGGCGCCAGGTACCGCCGGCTCTCCGCAGAAGATCCATGTTTCGATCGATGGATGGTTAGGAACCCCGCGCTACCACGTCGAGATTCTCGATCCCAAGCACGGATCAGCGCTGGCCGCGTGGCAGGCGATGTCTAGCCCGGCTAGTCCTACGCGTGAACAATATGAGCAGCTCCGGCGCGAAGCTAGCGTAACCCAGAAGTTGGATGGCACGTCAACCTTTTTACTCCCGTATCATGGATTAGCTTTAGTGGAAGTGCGGCCCCGCTGAACTATGCTCTCACGCGCCCAGACAATTCTTCTCAGTTTGATCCTGATCAGTGTGCTCCTGATTTTTTCAGCAGCGGCGTCGGCGGCCGTTCCCGCTTCGGATCAGGTAGCGACGGTTTCCGCGGCCGATCGCGCCTTCGTCGAAGATCTGGAACATCGCAGTTTCGCGTATTTCTGGGAACAGGCCGACCCGGGCACCGGCCTGGTGCTCGATCGCGCCCGGGTGGATGGCGGCCGCGCGAAAGGCCCCAGCCGCGATATCGCCAGCACCGCCGCCACCGGCTTCGGGCTTACGGCCATCTGCATTGGCGCACAGCGCGGGTGGATCACGAAGAAGGAGGCGGCCGATCGCGTTCGGGCCACCTTGCAGTTCTTCGCCGTAAAGGCGAATCAGGAACACGGCTGGTTCTATCATTGGATGGATGTCACCACCGGCGAGCGCAAATGGGACAGCGAGACTTCCTCCGTCGACACCGCGTTTCTCTTAGCGGGTGTCCTCACGGCGGGGCAATATTTCTCCGAAGATCCGGAAATTCCCAAGCTGGCGAGCGAAATCTACGGCCGGGTGGACTTCCAGTGGATGCTCGATGGCGACCCTCTGCTGCTTTCGCACGGCTGGCGTAGCGGGAAGGGCTTTATCAAGAACCGTTGGGACACCTATTCCGAGGATGGCCTGCTCTACCTTCTGGCCATCGGCTCACCCACGCATCCCATTTCGGCGGAATCCTGGTATGCCTGGCAACGCCCCTTCTACCAATACGGAACTTACGAATTTGTCAGCGGCGGCCCGCTGTTCACGCATCAGTATTCGCAAGCCTGGATCGATTTCCGCAATCGCCGGGACCGCGGCTTCCTGGACTTCTTCTTGAACTCAGTGAATGCCACGCGCGCCAATGAGCAATACTGTCTGAGTTTGGACCTGCCCAGCACCTTTGGCGCCAGCACCCCTGGAAATGCCATCTGGGGGATTACGGCGTCCGACGGACCCAAAGGTTATCGCATCTACGGTGAGATCAAGGCCTTCGATCCAGTGGATGGAACCGTCGCTCCAGCCGCCGCCGGTGGATCGCTGATGTTCACGCCCGACATCTCCATTCCGGCGCTCAAGGCCATTCAAGAGCGCTTTGGAGACCGCGTATTCGGCCGCTACGGTTTCGTGGACGGTTACAATCCCACCCTCGATTGGTTCGATACAGACGTGGTGGGCATCGACGCCGGCATTACGCTGCTCAGTGCGGAGAATTTGCTTACCGGCAACGTCTGGCATTGGTTCATGGCGAATGAACCGGCATCGCATGCCATGGATCTGATCGGCTTCAGCGAACCGCCCGGCAAAGAGACGCCCGTGAAAGAGATAAAGAAGCCCGCTAAGAAGAGAGCCAAGCGATCCGTGAAACCTACGCCGCCTCAGGCACAGGTGTAACGTCTACCAGGGTAGGCATACGCTCTTCGAGCAGGAACTCCGTGGATTGAACCAGCGGGTCATGGTGAAACCGCTCTTGCATCCGCTTCCCCAGCAGCGCGTTGTCGATCGCCAATAGCGCCATCCCCTGATGGTGCGCCATGAAGCAATGCACCACCTCCGGAGCGCCGCCGGAGTAATCGATGGATTCAAAGAAGCCATGCCGCGCCCGCCAGCCCTTGGCCGCCATGGCGCGCAGATTGACGGTGGCGCGCGCCGGGTCCACCATCAGAGCCAGCATGGTGGCATAAGGCGCAACCACCAGCCGCTGATCCTCCTCGCCGCTAGCGGCCAGAGGCGCTACTCCGAAGGCGTGGTATTGATATTGTCCTCGTGCATCGCGCTCCGCATGCGCGGCTTCGGAGATCCCCCACGGCACGCCTCGCTCCTGCCCATAGACTTGCTGAATGCGAACCGCGGCCCGGAGCGCCCGGTCGAGCAGGGTGCCCGCGTAGGAGCGCAGATGAATCAGCGGCATCAGGTACTCGAACATCGTGCCGCTCCAGGCCAGCAGCGTCACCTGATCGCGATAGGCGGTCAGCTTTCGTCCTAACCGGAGCCAGGTTTCGCGGGGAATGTCCCCTTTGGCGATCGCCAGAAAAACCGCTGTGCGTGCTTCGGAAGCCAGAAGATCGTAGTAGGATTGGTCGCCCTTCTCGGCATCCACGTTATAGCCGATGCGAAGAAGCTGCCGGTTCTCGTCGAACAGGAAGCCAAAATCCATGCCGTCGAAGTAGTGCTGCGCCAGGCCTGCGGCGTTTTGAAAACGGTTTGCCAAGTCCAGCGCGCCGGCACGAGCGGCCGGCAATTGTCGCAGCAACTGCTCCAGGACGTCGCGCAGCGTGGGATAGAGCGGCCGGGCACTCGAGAGACGTTCGCGTATCCGCGCGCGTATCCGCTTGTAAGCATCGGGCAGTTCGCCCAGCGCGGGAACCTTGCTCAGCTCCGCAATGAGCGGGGTGAACGTCGCGTCGCGCATGCACACTCGCAGCTCGGGCTCGTAAGCCGGCGCAAGCCACGGCGCCAATTCGTAGAGCTGCCGGAGCGCGGCGTTCATGCGATCCGACAGCAGATGCTCCCAGTAGCGCAGCTCTTCCGAATTCACCCGCGCCTGCACCGGAGCCAGTGCCGCCAGGATCCGTTGCACCAGATCGCGCGATTCGGTGAGCACAGCTTCCCAAAAGAACAGATCCTTCGGCTCGCATTCCAACTGCCGCAGCAGGCTTCCAAAAAGCTTCATCGTGGAGAACGTCCGCGACTCATACGGCACCTCATCGCGCAGCCGCAGCACGTGATCCCTCAGGCCATCGAGAATCCCTTGTTCCAGGATGGGCTGCTCCAGCAATTGCAGACAACCCTGCCGCAATGTTGCAAGCGAGGCGGCCAGATTCCCGCTATCCACGCTCGACACATAGCGGGGCGCCAGCGGACGTCGCGTGCCGGTCTCATACCAGTTGAAGAAATGCCCACGGTAGCGCGGCATTTCCTCCATGGAGCCCAATATGCGCTGCACCGAACTCGACATTTCATCCAGACTCAAGTACCCAAAATCATGCGCCGCCAGCTGCGCAGTCAGTGACAGTCCCAGATTGGTGGGTGAAATATGACGCGTCACCAGCGACGGATTTTCCTGGACATTGTCGGGAACCAGCCAGTTGTGCTCGGCTGAAGAGTAGTCGGCGAAGAATCGCCAGGTACGCAGCGCCGTCTCCCGCAGAAAGTCTTTGTCTTTGGCCGTGATTTCAGCCGGCTTCGGCAAAGGTTCGTTCAGCCATCCCACCACCAGCGGCGCCGTCACCCAGACAGCGCAAACCAGCGGGACCAGAAGCGGCAACGGACCAGCCAGAAACAGGAAAGGCAGCCAGATTAACGACGACACATACAGGTATTGCTCGAAGAGTCCGAATCTCGGCCCAGCGACAATTTCCGCTTGCGCCATGCTCTCCCACTCGAGCAAATTTCTGTGGCTGACATATCTCCGCCACAGCGTGCGAACGATGGCATCCGTCATCAGGCAGGCTTGATGGGGAATGAACACTACGTTCAACAAAGTATCGCGATGGCTTTCGAGAAAACGCCCGCCCAGCACCTTGCTGAAGGCCTTCCAGAAACGGCGCTCGGGCGCCCGAATAATGCTCAGCAGCATTTCCGTGTAGACCGGAATCTGCATCAATAAAAGTACGGCGACCGTCCAACGGGCCTGGTGCATGCTGCTTAACCATCCCGCCAGTAGTAACAACAGAATGGAAACCTCGAGCAGGCTGCGGCGCATATTGTCCACAATCTTCCAGCGCGAAAGAGCAGACAGTGGATTCCGAGCCGCCCGTCGTCCGCCCGGAACCTGAGGATGCGCGAACAGCCACGGGAGCAATTGCCAGTCGCCGCGAACCCAGCGATGCTTGCGTTTCGAAAAGGCGCCATAGGTGGCGGGGTAATCTTCCACCACCTCGACATTCATCAGCCCGGTGCGTGCGTGTTCGCCCTCGATAAGGTCGTGGCTGAGGATGGCGTTCTCCGGAAAGCGCTCGCCGACGGCGGCGTCGAAGGCGTTCACATCGTAGATGCCCTTACCGGTGAAGCTGGCCTCACCGTGCAGGTCGTGGTAGACATCCGACACCGAGGCCGAATAGGGATCGAACCCCGGCTGGCCGCTGAAGATTCTGGCGATCCAGGAGCGTTGCGCGGAATCGACGCTGATGGCCACCTGCGGGCGCATCAACGCGTAGCCCTCGCTGACGGTGTTCGTTTCGGTATCCAACACCGGCCGGTTCAACGGATGGGCCATCGCAGCCGCCATCTTCGCCGCAGTGTCGCGAGGCAGCTGCGTGTCCGTATCCACCGTAATCACGTAGCGGATCTGGAGCAACGGCTCGAGATCGCCGACGATGGTATCGAACCAATTGCCCCGGCCCAGCAGCAGCTTGTTCAGGTCGTTCAGCTTGCCGCGCTTGCGTTCGTATCCCATCCATTTGCGCTCTTTGGGATTCCAGCGGCGCGCGCGATGCAAGAGATAAAATGGCCCTGACCCGCCCGAGTCATAGCGTGCATTCAACTGGCGAATTCCGTCGGCGCACGAGCGCAAAACACTGTCGCCCGCTGTCTCCTCGGTATTGGCATCCGGAAAGTCGGTAAGCAGAGCGAAGAAGAGATTGCGGCCGCGATTCGCAAGATAACGGATCTCGAGATCCTTGATGAGCTTGGCGCAATTGGATTCCGACAGCAGCAGCGTGGGCACCACCACCATGGTCTTCGCGTCGTCGGGGATCCCATCCAGAAAATCCATGCTGGGGATGAAGCGCGGATCCAGCACGCGGCTGAACGCGCCATTGGCGATCTCGAGCGCAGCCTGGCTGGCCGGAATCAAAAGGAATGCGAGCGCCCACCAGGCCATTGGTCCCGCCACCCAGGAGAATCCCCAGATCAGGAGCGCCATCAGGATAGCTACGCCGGCGGCGTACAAAACATTGGGGCAGCGTTGCGCCAGCTCCGAGAAGAAAGTGACCACCGAGCGTTTGATCCCCAGGCTGCGCCGAAAATCTTTCGCGCCGGGCCCCACCAGGTAGTAACCCACATGCAACGTGCGCGGGTCGCTGTTGCCACTGTCACGCGCTACTTCCGCCAATTGCAAAACAACGTTCGCTGCGTCTTCTTCTGTCACGTTCGCCCGGCTTGCCATCCGATTGAGCTCCAGCCGATACCGGTCGCGCGTTGCCAGGTCCATGCGAGCATAGACGCCCGCGGGATCCTGCTTCAATGCCGCTTCGGCCCGCGACGCCGTCTCAACGAAAGCCTTCCAGGAAATTGCTTCGAGCGCCCACAAAGTGCGCACGCAGCCTGCCACCAGCCGCTCGCTCTCCAAATTCGCGCAAAGCCTTTCGACGATGCAGAACTTCAGCATCGGAGCAAAGGCCCAGAGTTCGTCGATATCGAGCGCCTGGGTCTCTCTCAAAGTCTCCGCGAACGGCAGCAGGACATCGTTGTCGATCACGCCCGGAGCGTTCGCCAGCCATCCGGTGACGATCGGATAAATACGCGGCTCGCCTTCGCTCGTCTGATGCAACCGGCGCAAGAACGACGGACGCAGCGTATGCCGAAGGTCGGCGATGTGGGATTCCACCAGCGTCTGGTTGTCCTTCAGCCAGTGCGACGCCAATGGTCCCCGGACGTGCTCCCTTAGCTTCGAAGCGCAATCACGCAGCCGGTCGGAAGCCTGAAAACCAGCCGTCACCGGAGGTGGTGTCGCCAGGGGGGTGCCGGCAATGGTTTGCGTTTGCGTGCTCATCGATAACTCGCTGCCTGCAATTCAAAAAGGCTCGCGTAGCGGCCGCCATGGGCCACCAGCTGATCGTGCGTGCCCTCTTCGTAAATCTGCCCGTCCTCCAGAACGACGATGCGGTCGGACTTGCGAACGGTCGAGAAACGATGCGAGATCAGCAGCGCCATTTTGCCGCGCGACAAATCGTCGAAGCGCGCAAACACCTCGGCCTCGGCCACGGCATCCAGCGCGGCGGTCGGTTCGTCCAGGATCAGCACTTGCGCATCGCGCAGGTAGGCCCGCGCCAGCGCGAATTTCTGCCATTCGCCGCCCGACAGATCCACGCCGCCTTCAAACCGCCGGCCAAGCATCTGATCCAAACCGTCTGCAAAGCGCGTCAGCAACCGATCCGCCCGGCTCTTCTCGGCCGCGATCCATAGCGCTTCGTCTTCTTCGACGCTTTCGATCCGCCCCACTCCGATATTCATCCGCGCCGGCATGTCATAGCGCACGAAATCCTGAAAGATTACTCCGATTTCTTTGTGCAGTTCCTCGACGCTGTACTCGCTGAGCTCCCTTCCATCCAGGTAGATGGCGCCGCTGGTGGGCTCGTAGAGGCGTGCCAGCAGCTTCACCAAAGTCGTCTTACCCTGGCCGTTTTCACCCACCAGCGCGACGTGTTCGCCGGGCTCCAGGCGGAAGTTCAAGTTCTTCAATACCAGACGAGTGGATCCGGGATAGTGGAACGATACATCGCGAAACTCGAAGCCAGTGCGAATGCTCCGGGGCATGGGCAGCGCGCCCGGACGCGAACGAATAGTCGGTTGAACCTTGAGAAAATCGATCAGGTCCGACAAGTGCAATGCTTGATCGGCAATGTGCGAGAACAATGAGAAAACACCTTGCAGCTGCGTGCTGGCCCCCGCGATCGATCCCGTCAACAAAATCAGCGTTCCAACCGTGATGCGCCCTTCAATCGCCTGCCATACCAGAAATACGTAGCTGCCGTAGTAGCCCACGGACCCAAACACAGCGAACACCGAGCCCCACAACAACCGGTGCCGCGTCAGCCCGATGTTTCTCCGAATGATTCCGCCGGTCAGCATCGAGTAGCGCTGGTGCAAATACTCGCCCAGGCCGAACAGCTTCACTTCCTTGGCGTTCTCTTTGCTGGTGCCGATAGTGCGCAGATAATCCAGTTCGCGACGAATGGGTGTTATCTCGTGCGCCAGCGAATAGCCCAGGAACGCGAAATGGCTTTCGCCCATGAACGCGGGCACCACGCACACCACCAGCAGCAGGAACAGCCACGGATAGTAGATAACCACTGCCACCGAAAGCGAAATCAATGTGATGGATTGCAGCAGCAGCCGCCCCATGGCGTTGAGCATTCCAATGCGATCCGTGGCCTGCTGGCGCGCTCGTTCCAGAACGTCATGGAAGGCCGGATCTTCGAACGTTTCCAAATCCAGCCGCGTGGCATGCCGGATCAGGCGCAGGCTCACCTCGCGCGTAAACTCGTCCGCCAGACGAGCGTCTGTGTAGTCGATGGTTCGGCCCAATACCTGATTCGCGGCCGCCAGTACGAATTCAGCGCCCAGCAGCCACCACATTTGAGAAGGAATGGTTCCCGAATGCCTGGTGTTGATCAAGTCAATGATGAACTTCGAGATGGCGAGCATCGCCACCGGAATCAGGGCGCTCACCAGGCGCAGCGCTATCCCGCTCGTCACCACCCTCGGCGCGGCATCCCAAACCAGGCGCAGCACCGGTGGCACGTTGCGCAGCGCCGCCAGGCGTTTATTCCAAGAGGTGTCGCTAGAGGAAGACACGGCCAAAGACATCCGTTATTGGCCTCCTTATAGCAACTGAGTGGCCGCGAACGAAGCTGCCGCAGATTCAATACTAACACCCCGTACGGCTGAGAAAATTATGCCTGACTTGGAAGTTGTTTCCGGTCCGCGCTATCCCGCCATCCAGTGCGGCCGAATCCAGCCCAGGGATACGCCGGTCATCACCACGCCCAGCAGCATCACTACCGCGGCGGACGCAACCGGCATCCAGCGGAAGAAGGGATTACCCCCGCTACTCGATGGCAGCAGGTTTTTGGCGTAAATCACCAGAATGCCGATCGCCATCAGCACCAGCGCCAGGCCCAGGCTGAACGAAACCAACAAGAGCAATCCGAGGCCGACGCGCCGCAGCGCAATCGCGGTGAGTAACAAAACCAGCGCCGATTCGCACGGCACCAATCCTCCGCTCGCTCCCAGAGCCACCAGACCCGACCACGAAACCTCTTCGGGCATGTGCGTGTGGCCGCCGTCACCGTGAGAATGGGGGTGAGAATTACCATGCGAATGTGCGTGTTCGTGAGTATGAGGGTGATCGTGAGAGTGGTCGTGAGGATGCTGCTCGTGATCGTGAGGGTGAGCATGATCGTGAGTGTGAGCATGAACGTGCCCGGTACCACGCAGACGCTTGTAGAGCATCCAGCCGCCGATCATAACGATGGAAAGCCCCGAAATGGCTCCTAACACTTGAGTCACCTTTTGCGGCACCACGTATTGAAACAGGAACAGCGTCGCCAGCCCCAGCAGAAATACCGACATGGTGTGCGTAAACGTCACCATCGCACCCAGGAAGGCCGCATGCTTGAGCGTGCCGCGCGAACCCACCAGATAAGCCGCCACGATGGTTTTGCCATGCCCCGGTGTTAGCGCATGCGCCGCGCCCAAAACGAACGCGATGCCGATCGCCGCCACAATCATCCACGGAGTGATCTGTTGTTGGTGCAGCAGTCGCGTCAGCGCATCAGTGTTCGGTGCGGAGCTCTGCAAAAAAGCAAATGGCAAATAGACCAATAGCAGCATCGTTACCACTACGCATTCTACCGCTGTTAGCTGGTTACCAAACCCGGCAAGGCTGCGCGTGCACCATCGGCTGCCCCACCCGGCACGCAAAAGCCTTTCCGAACTCCGGCATGTTGGACACCACGCCGTTGATGCGATATTCATCCGGTGAGTGCTCGTTGGTGATGGCGTTCGCCCGCTTGCTCTCCGCGCGCTCGTCGCCGCATGCCCACTGCGCCATCCCGATGAAGAACCGCTGGTCGGGCGTAAAACCACCTACGGGCTGCAAATCCTGATCCTTGGTCGCGCTCTTCCACGCCAGATAGGCCAGCCACGTGCCGCCCAGATCCGCCAGATCTTCGCCCAGCGTCAGCTTACCGTTAATCTTGATGTCGTCGATCACCGTGTACTGTGAATATTGATCGGACACGCAACTGGCGCGCTTCTCGAATTCGTCCGCGTCGCTCTTGGTCCACCAGTCTTTCAGGTCGCCCTTGGCATCGAACTGGCGTCCCTCGTCGTCGAAACCGTGCGTCAGCTCATGCCCGATCGTCGCGCCGGTGTCGCCGTAGTTCGGCGCAGCGTCCATCTTCGGATCGAACAGCGGAGGCTGCAGCACTCCGGCCGGAAAATTGATATCGTTCATCTGCGGATCGTAATAGGCATTCACCGTGGGCGGCGTCATTTGCCACTCCGCTCGATCCACCGGCTTGCCGATTTTCGCGAGCTCGCGTTTGGATTCGAACTCAGTGGCGCGCTCCACGTTCCCGAAATAATCCTCACGCACAATTCTGATGCTGCTGTAGTCGCGCCATTTGTCGGGATAGCCTATCTTGTTGACAATGCCATGCAACTTCTCGAGCGCGCGCTTCTTGGTATCCTCCCCCATCCACGGCAATTGCTTAATCTCGCTCTCCATGGACGCTTCGATTCCCTTGGTCATAGTAAGCGCGCTTTGCTTGGTGGAAGGCGCGAACGTCTTGGCGACAAATTCCTGGCCCAGCGCCTCGCCGATGTCTCCGTCCACGCGCCGCACGCAGCGTTTCCAGCGCTCCGGCATCTGCTCCACTCCGCGCAGATACTTGCTATAGAAATCGAAATTCGCATTGTCAAAAGCCGCCGGCAAGGTGGAAGCCCTGGCATGCACCAGATGCCAGCGCAGATAAGTTTTCCAGTCGTCCAGCTTGCGGGATTGGAGCAGCGTCTGCACTTCTTTGAAATATCCCGGCTCTGTGACGTTGATGGTGGATGCGTCCGGCGTATGGCTGGTCTCGAAGTAATCCGCCCAGTGGAACGATGGAGTCAGAGCCTGTAACTGCGCCGGAGTCATTTTATGAAACAACTTATACGGATCGCGCTTATCCACACGCGTGAGCGAAGCTTTTGCCAGCGCCGTCTCGATCTCCATCACCGTTTGGGCGTGAGCCTTCGCCGCCGCCGGCGTCTCGCCGAGCAGTTCGAACATGTGCTGCACGTGTTCCACATATTTCTGCCGCGTCTCTTGGGACTTCGCGTCGGTCTTGGTGTAGTAATCGCGGTCGGGAAGGCCCAGACCGCCCGCGTTGGCAAACGCGATCACGCGGCTGGAATCCTGATAATCCTGATTCGATCCGAATCCAAACAGCATGCCATCGCTCGCGATTTCAAGATGCTGGCGCCCCAGGTATGCGGGCAGATCGCGAATCGAGCGCAACCTGGCGATCGCGTCCAGTTCCGGCTTCAGCGGTGTGATTCCGGCTTTCTCCACCGCGGCCCGGTCCATGCAAGCGGCGAAGTAGTCGCCAATCTCAGTTTCCACCACGTTCCGTGTCGGACTTGGCTTGGACGCTTCCACCAGAATCCCCCACAGGAAACGCTCGTTGTCGTCGTTCAGCTTGGAATAAACGTCCCAGCGCGCCTGATCCGGCGGGATCGGATTCTTCTTGATCCAAGCCCCGCACGCGTAGCGGTAAAAGTCGGTGCAAGGATCCACCGACCGGTCCATGGACGATGTGTCCAGGCTGGGGCTGTAAGGCAATTGGAACAGTGGCGAATCGCCGGTCTGACCACAAAGCACACTCGCGCCGCAGCAAATGAAGATTGAAAAGAACGTGGATCTCACAGTGATATAGTAAAACACGAAGCAATTCAATTCCGTCCAGAGCCATTTGGGTCCGCCCCGGCCTGGGAGGGTTCGTCCGTGAAAAACCAGCTCCACACATGTTTGATTTCGACGGCTGCGTTGGCCGCGCTCTCTGTCGGATCGGTGGTCGCTCGCGCGCAGTCCGATTCGGTAGCCCCACCCCTAGAGTCGCACCACGTGATCTTAGCGCCCGCTTCTGGACCTATCCCGCGCCTACCCGATGGCAAGCCCGATCTGACCGGCGTTTGGGAGATCCCCTACGTGCAGGACATGTCCAAAGGCATCGGTCCACTGCCCTTCACGCCTTGGGGCGAAGCGGATTTCAAGGCTTATGACCCCAGCAAATTCGACTACACGGCGCACTGTCTGCCGGCCGGTCTCACCCGCCAGATGAACACTCCCATGCCGCTCGAAATCTTTCAGATGCCCAAGCGTGTGGCCATTCTTTTCGAAGCCTGGAACACCTTCGTGATCATTCCTACCGACGGCCGCGACCATCCTAAGAACCCCGATCCAACCTGGATGGGCAACTCTGTCGGGCATTGGGACGGCGACACGCTGGTGGTGGACAGCATCGGATTCAACGACAAAACGCGTCTCGATACCATCGGCCATCCCCACAGCGATCAACTGCACGTCATTCAGCGCTTCAGCCGCGCCGACGCTACCCATATTGCCTACCAGGTGACCGTCGACGATCCCAAGGCGTACACCAAGCCTTGGACCAACCAGCGCCTCTTCACGCTGAAGCCGGCGTGGGAACTGATGGAATATTCGTGCGAGGAAAATAATAAGGACATCACCGAGAAACATGTCAAGTAGACAGGCATCGGCCTGCAGCCGATCCTGGGCCTGGCACGTTAGCACGAGATACTTCTAAAAACAATGAACCCCGAACCAATTATGGACTTGGCTCACCTGGGCCACCTCGAAATGTTGACGCCCAAGCCCGAAGAAAGCCTGGCCTTCTTCGTGAACGTGATGGGCATGACGGAAAGCGGGCGCGAAGGCGATTCGGTTTACCTGCGCGGCTGGGACGACTACGAGCGCCACACGCTCAAGCTGACCGCGTCGAAGCTGCCGGGCCTGGGCCACGTGGCATATCGCGCGCGCAGCCCGCAAGCGCTGGAGCGGCGAGTGGCCGCACTCAAAGGCTCCGGCTTCGATATCGGATGGAACCAGGGCGACCTGGCGCACGGGCCTGCATTCGTCTGCCAGGACCCCGATGGTCACAAGATCGAGCTGTATTACGAGACGCAGTGGTACGATGCGCCGCCCGAGTTAAAGCCCGCGCTGAAGAATCAGGCGCAACGTTTCCCGGCCCGCGGCGTCAATGTTCGCCGCCTGGATCATTGGAATGGCCTGGCTGTCGATATCGAAGCCAACCGCGAATTTTTCGAAAAATATCTCGGCTTCCGCCTCACCGAGCAGATCGTGCTGGACAATGGATCGGAAGCCGCCATGTGGATGACGTGCACCAACAAAAGCTACGATTTTGCGTACACGCGCGATCATACTGGCACCAAGGGCCGCTTCCATCACGTTACCTACGCCGTCGATTGCCGTGAGGACGTGCTGCGCGCCGCCGACATTTTCCTGGAAAACGGCGTGTATATCGAAACCGGGCCGCACAAGCACGCCATCCAGCAGACCTTTTTCCTGTACGTCTATGAACCGGGCGGTAATCGCGTAGAAATAGCCAACGCGGGCGCGCGGCTGATCCTGGCGCCGGATTGGAAACCCATCCGTTGGAGCGAAGCCGAGCGCAGGAAGGGCCAGGCCTGGGGCCTGAAGACCACCGAATCGTTCCACACCTACGGAACCCCGCCCGTCTGACACGTTAGAGGCCGGCGAACAACCCAAGGACCAAAGGACCAAGAGCCGCTGATGCCGGGCGACCCTTTTTGTTTTCTCTTTCTTCGTGGCGCCTTTGTGGCAGACTATGATGGTCAGTGCGCTGGGCACCATTCAACTTCGGAAATGCTCGATGCGATCTTAGCCACCTTCACCCCAAGACGGTTACCTATTATCAACAGGCGCAGGGCGACAAAATGTCGCGAGCATATACGGTCGAAATCGCGTATTCGATGCATTGTTTCACGCGGGGATGGAGAGATGGCGAAGCTCCGAATTCCAACATTTTGTACAGCGATAGGCGCGAAACCCGCATCTTCGACCTGCAGCGATACCGGCTTTCTCTCCGGCTCCCGCAGATCGTCGAGACCCTAATCGAGCGCAAGTGTTATCACGCTGGGAGAGAAAACTTTTTCACTGTCGAGATGCTGGATGATGAGCGAAAACCTGTTCAGTACGAAGTCTATTTCGCTGTTTGGCGCGCTTCGGGAGGGCGTCTAAACCTGATCGTTCAAAGTGCCTACGTGCGCGACGAGGCCCACACCAACAAACCACAGCGCAAGCCCATCCGCTTTCACGTGATACTTTTTAACACTCAGAACAGAAAACCAATCACAGTTCCAAAATAGAAGAGGCCCCTCGAAAGGAGCCTCTTCATCCGTAATCGGGCCTCTTGGATATCCTCACGCTTGGGTGGGGGCCATTTCTGGCGGGATCGACGCACGGCTTTCGCCGTTCCGTTCATACGCCGACAGAATCATCATAAACCGTTGCCACACAAAAATCAAGGTGGCCTGTAAGTCCATGAAAAAACATGTACGCTTTTGCTATTTTAGCATCTGATAAGAGTCCCTTTTCGCGTTCGCGCCAAGCTGCTACCGGCCGCCGCTCGACCCAGTCGCTGTCGAGGGCGCTATTGTCGAGCGTGACGGGCTGCGGGCTCGATAGCCGGAGTGGTCCTGGAAGACGGTGAGCATACCGGACGCCGCGAGGAACGGCGCTGTCCTAAAACGTCAGCGAAATATTTGCTTCCACCTGGTTCCGCTCGGTCCGCGTCGTAAGATTGTCAAAGATGGAATCCTCCCAGCGCGTGTAACGGACTTCCGGAACCACGTGGATGCCGAACTCATCCACGAATTGCATTCCAACTCCCGCCGACAACCCGATTCCCGAGCGATTCTTGGGTATAGTCGGCGTAAACGTGCAGCATGTGACGATACCCGAAGCGTCGGTGGAATCGAGCGAAGTGCGGATATCAGTCGCCAGACGCCACGTTCCGCCCAACTCCACAAACCAACGCGGGCTGCCCGGGCGTTTGCCCGTGCCGTAATACCGCACCAGGAGCGGCACGTCGATCAGACGCGAGCGCGTATCCTCATGCGTGCTGGTAGTGCTGGTGGTGGGATAGGTGGAACCATTCAACACCGCGATAGTGGTGGTGGATATAGTTGTGGTCATCTGATACCCGATGCGCCTTACCAGCGCATTGAGATCGATGTAGAAATGCTCTGTGACCCGCGCCTGCACCGTGAGCCCATATCCGATTCGCTCGGATGCGCCACTGGTCTGGTACTGAGTGCTGATCTCGGTGGTGTTATCCACCGTGCTGGTCCCTTTGGGGATCAGGCTGAGGCCCAGCACCGACAAAGTAACGCCGCCGGTGAAGCGCCGTTCCCCTTTCGCACTCGGCGCTGAGGACGAGGAGGATGACGATCCCGAGCTTGGAGTGGGAGCCTGTGGCGGGCTCTGTTGCGCTACCGGTTGCGCGGGCGGCTGCGCCCCAGGCTGCTGCGACGCTGACTGCTGCGCGCTCTGCGGAGCTTCCTGGCACTGGGCGCAATATTCACAGAGAGCGGCCAACACGATCACAGTTGCGAGTGTCTTCAGACAATCCTCCCACTAGTTGCTTGATCCAATGAAACAGTTTAACCTCAATAATCTTATACGGTCCACATTGGCTGAGCGGGTACGATTTTATTATTCGTATCGCAGGGCGTCATTCGTATCGTAACGCTTCGGTAGGATTGAGCTGCGAAGCTCGATTGGCAGGCAGCATTCCGAAGATCACGCCCACCGCTACCGATACCCCGAAGGCCACCACAATGGATGTCGGCGAGATCGGAACGCGGATCGCATCGGTGAAAAACCGCACGCTAAGCGGGATCGAAATGCCGACCAGAATGCCGATCAGCCCGCCCGCCATGCTGATGACAACCGACTCCGTGAGGAACTGCTCCAACACGGCATGCCGCGACGCGCCCACCGCCATGCGCAGCCCGATCTCACGCGTGCGTTCGGTCACCGTCACCAGCATGATGTTCATAATGCCGATTCCCGAGATGAGCAGAGCGATGGTGGAAACCAGAATCAGCACGATTGTCATCACCAGCGCGATTTGCTGCGCCGCCTCCAGAATGGCCGTCAGATTATCCACGTTGTAGCGCGCGCCCGGCCGATGCCGGCTCTCGAGCAATTGTTTGATCGACGCAGTCAGCGGTTGCACGTCGGATGCCAGCCGGGCTTGAACATACATTGGGTCGATTCGCTCAACGGGTGTGAAAAGTTTGAACACTGTGATGGGCATCAACACAGTTTCGTTCGTGATCTCGGTCTGTCCTAAAGTGTTGGTCCGCTCCTTGAACGTCCCCACCACCGTGAACTGCAGCCCGTACAGCTTGGTGATCTGTCCGATCGCGTCTTCGACGTTTCCAAAAAGCTTCTTCGCCAGCTTTTCACTCAGCATCACCACATGCTGGCGGGCTTCGACGTCGCCGGCGTCCAGGAAACGCCCGGATAGCAGCACCATGTTCCGCACCGTTGAATAGTATTCATCGGCGCCCACCACGGATACGTCCTGCTCTTTCCCATCGATCAGCAGACGGCCATCGCTGCTCATCACACCGGTGGCCGCGACAATGCGCGAACCGAACTGCCGGCGAACGGCTTCTACATCGGCCATCTTGACGAAATCGGCGTCCACCTTCGTCGAAGTGTTCGTGCCGGTGGACAGCTGCGCGTAGATCAGGTTGGAGCCGACGCCGCGAATCACGTCCAGGATGTATTCGCGGCTGGTGATCGAAATGGTCACCACCAGAATGACTGAAGCATTGCCGATCACCAACCCGAGAGCAGTTAGGAAACTTCGAAACTTATTGGCGCTGAGTGCCTGCAGGCTGAACCGCAGCGCTTCCCCAAAATACATCAGACGCCTGAAGCTTCCTTTAGCGCTGCATCCGGACTGACCGGCTTCCCGGCTTGCGAGCCCCCAGCGTCGTCGGGCCGTGCATGGCCCGGATGCGAGTGCAGCACCGGATCGATAACCCGTCGAAACTGTTCTTCCACGCTGTCGAACTGCTTGCGCCGGTCCGCCAAGCGCGCCTCCGCGGACTGGCCCTCACCCGGATTCCGTCCGGCGATTCGGTTCGCGATTTCCTCCGCTTTGTCGAAACCACCCGCGAGGAAGCCCGGCGCTTCCAGGTAGTAATCGAAGAGATCGTGCAACGCCTGATCGCTATGCGGATCGAGCGCGACGGCCTTCTCCAGGTACGCACGAGCCTTGGCGGCGTACTTCGGGGCGAAGAAAGGTGAAGACGTCTCGGCTCGGCGTCCATAGCTGCGCCCCAGCCAGTCCGCGTAGTCGGAATTAGCCGGCTCAAGGCTCGAAGCGCGCTCAAACGCTTGGGCGGCCTGCTTGTAATCGCCCAGCATAAAATGATCTCTACCCGCCAGGCAGTACGCTCTACCGCTGGTTTGCCCGCTCTCGCGAACCAGGGCCAGGGAAGCCCGGTAATCGGCGAGATCGTAACGTTCTTCGGCTTTCGACAGCGGGTCGTCAGCGCCCGGCAAACGGCCCGACAAAGCCGGTAATGCCAGCACAACCATAGTCAACAAACGCAAGCTCATATCTCCCCGAAGTTCTTCCATTGTAACCTGCGGCTGTCTGCCGGCACCATTCCTTACGTACGGTGATTGGATGCATCGGTCGGGAAGTTGGATACACTATGGAAAGTCCGTGTCCACACGGATATACATCGTAGTATGCTGAGAGTGAAAGTTTAACTCCTGGGGAGGACAATCTATGCTCGCAAAGTTCCGCGGGTACATTTTTGGTAGTTTCTGTTTCATGCTCTTCGCCAGCGCCTCCTGGGCGCAGATCGCGGCGATTGAGGGAGATGTAAAGGGCCCCGACGGTCAAGCCTTGAAAGGGGCTGTGATCCTCATCGAGCGCCAGGACATGAAGGGCACCTACAAAGGCGCTAAGACGGATAAAAAGGGCCATTACATTTACAACGGCCTTCCCTTCCCCGGCACCTACACGGTGAGTGTCTTCGTCGACGATCAGAAGAAGGATCAGACCGCGAACGTGAGAACCCAGCTGGGCGATCCGGTAAACATATCGTTCGACCTGAAGCAAGCCGCCGCGCAACAGCAGACCGCGCAAGCAGCCGCGGGGGCCGGTGCCGCGCCAGCCCCGGAGCAGGAGCGTGGGTTGAGCAAAGATCAGAAGGAGGCCTTGGAAAAGCAACGGAAAGAAAACGAAGCAACCATGGCCAAGAACAAGGCCCTCAACGACACGTTTAACGCAGGCAAGGACGCGCTGGCCGCCAAGAATTACGATGCCGCCATCGACGCCTTCCAAAAAGGTGTCGAAATGGATGCCAATCAAAACGTGATCTGGGCCAACCTCGCGGACGCCTATGTAGGCCAGGCCGCAAGCAAGACCGGAGCCGATCAGCAGGCCTCGCTCGAGAAGGCGCTGGAGGCTTACTCCAAGGCTATCGCCCTCAAGCCCGAAAACGCGGCCTACCACAACAATTATGCGCTCACCCTGGCGAAAGCCAAGAAGTTTGATGAAGCCCAGACTGAGCTGAACAAAGCCGCGCAATTGGATCCTCCGCAAGCCGGACGCTACTACTACAATCTGGGAGCCGTCTACGTGAATAACGGGCAACCCGCCGCGGCGGAAGTGGCTTTCAAGAAGTCCATCGAGGTCAACCCCGACTATGCCGATGCGCAGTTCCAATATGCCACCGCCCTCTCGGCCAAGCTGGCTACCGGGGCGGACGGAAAAGTCGTGGCGCCGGATGGAATGAAAGACGCCCTGGAGAAGTATCTTTCGCTCGAACCGACGGGCCAATTCGCGGACGCCGCAAAAGGCATGCTGCAGATGATTGGCGCAACCATCCAGACCAATTACCAGAACCCGGACGGCAAGAAAACTCCTCCAAAAAAGAAGCCGGCATCGAACAACTAGGCGGCGGTCAAACGAGCGTCCCCGGAACGGCCTCGTATCGGCATCGCTGAGCAAACGCCACCATGCTTGACACGACCAACTTGCTCTGGTACGGATCGCTCGCTGTGGAGTTTTTGTTTTGTATCTACTTAATTTGGACCAAGCTAGCTAAAAGCTATCCAACATTTACCGTCTGCCTGGGGTTTTCGATTTTGCGGTCCTTGGCAGCCATGTATTTCATGCGGGGAGCAGTGGGAGCGCTGCTCCCCTTGTCTTATACCTACTTCTGGCTTTGGTCGGAGCCTGTCTGGCTGCTGCTGCAGTTGGCCGTTGCGCTCGAAGTGCACACCAAGATGTGGAAGGACTACGGCGCAGTCTTGCAACCGACTCGCCCCTTGTTGCTTTTCGCATTATTGATCGCGTTAGTGGCGGCCGCGATTCCACTGAAAGCGGAACTGGCTCGTGCCGGCACATCGCACTTGATCGCCATGATGCACTTCGGTTTCCTGGTGACGCGCTATGTTTCGAGCGTTCTGGCGATTTTTCTGGTGCTATCCGCTGCATTGTTTTTGATCGTCGTTCACAATGGAGCAACGCCGAGTCAACTGCGCCACGAAGGCATGCTGGCGGCATACTTCGGAATTTACGCAATCGTGACTTTCTTCGTGGGCATGGGCTGGAGCCGCCCGGTCTTCTTGAACGGATACCTGGCTTCTGCCCTCACGCTCTGTTTTGTCTTGTGGTTCAGTGTTTTCAAGGCCCATCCGCTCGCGAGCGATCAGGCCTAATCTACGGCAGGGCTGGCACGAACCCGAACCCCCCGCCGCAGAGTCTACCAGGCTAGTTCGGCGGGCAGTCCGGAGGACAGGTGGGCAGCGGTACATCCATCGCCGTCGCATGATGCTTGGACGGCATGGCTTGAATGGCAAAAATTCCGGCGGCGGCGAGTGCGAGCCAGAGGGATAAAGTCAGCTTCTTCATGTTGGTTCTCCTTGGATTTAGTGGTCCCGCAGCCTCGCAATCAGGCGTGCGGTCCTCGAATTGCGGCGAATTCGCGTTCAACGATATCAGACGCATTCTCCAAGGACTTATAGAACTGAAGTCGCGGTACTTCCCATTAGTAACGGTAAGGCTACTGTAAATGTGCGCCTTTTCCACTACTTTGACGTGTAATGTTTTGTAATTATATCGAATTCTAATTTACGGTAATTTACAGAGAAATTGCCCGTTGAGTGGGGCGGGAATCATTCTCTCGAAACCCGAAACCGGGGCTATTCGTCTACTGGATCAACTAAGCAGCTACGTCTCCGTGCGGAATCCTTTCCCCAACAAACCAACCCGCACGGAGACTTCTCACTGCCTTACCAGTGATCTGCCAGTAAGTTTCGAGCTGGTTTTCGCGCCACTAGCGGACGATTCAGGTAGCGGAGCACGGGCGCCATGGCGCGGAAGCGTTCAACAATTGCGCCGTGCAGCCGTGGCGTGGTCGCCAAGCTGGCTTCGAGCGCAACCTCCATCACCCAATCTTTCATTTTGATGAATTCCGCCGCCGGATGCGCCGGGTCGAATCCCTTGGGCGACCGGGTCAGCGCATCTCCCTTTAATTCACCGGCCAGCTTCCGCGACTTCTTGTCGGCTAGAAGCTTGCTCAGTTCCTCGTGCGATTCGGCAATATGGTTGCGCACAATGAGCGTCACGTCGCGTTCCGGATGCCAGATGCCCGCAGCCACTTCAATCGCATCCGGGGAGACGCTGAAGTAAAATCCGCCCGCTCCGAGTCGCTCGCCGTCTCGCCGCGCAAATGACGCCGCGATATGAGTCTTGTAAGGCGTCTTGTCCGCGCTAAAGCGCGTGTCCCGATAAATGCGGAAGATCGCGCTCTTTGGCTCCGTCACATATTCGGGCGCAAACTTCGCCATTTCCGTGTTGATGGCACCTAGCAACTCGAGCATCGGCTCTTTCACATGTTGATCGAACAGGTGCTTGCGCGGCTGAAACCATTCGCGCCGGTTGTTGCGCTTCAGGCTGCGAAAGAACTTCACCATCTCGGGTGGAAAACCAGCAAAAGCAGATCTCACGAAACACTCCTTATAATTTGACAAGATGACCGTCCCCAAAGAGACCATCGATCGGCTTGCCAGTATACCCAATGTATCCGTCTCGGAAGGAGCGCTGCTGAGCCGGCATACGCGCTTCGGAATCGGCGGACCAGCCGCCGTTTTCGCACAGGCGGCGGACGAAGAGGCTTTCACCGAAGCCTTCCGCATGGTGCAGTCGAGCGGCGTCGCTTATTGCGTGATTGGCGATGGCACCAACCTGATCGTTTCAGATGGCGGCTTCGATGGAATCGTGCTGCGTCAGGCCGCGAACTTGATCTATCACGAGGACACAATCGTGCGCGCGCAGGCTGGCGCCCAGTTACAGGCGCTGGTGGATTATTGCATCGATCACGGGCTGCGCGGCCTGGAGACCATGACCGGCATTCCGGGATCGGTGGGCGCAGCCGTCTATGGGAACGCGGGCGCGTATGGGCATTCCATCGATGAGTGCGTGCGGAGGGTTCGGATTGTCGATGGCCCGGTATTACGCTCGCTGCGTGCGTCCGCATGCGGATTTCGTTACCGCGAGAGCATCTTCAAACAGCGCAAGGACTGGATCATTCTGGACGTGGAACTGGCTCTGACGCCCGCACCCGCCGGCGAATTGCTCCGGACCGCCGACGAGATCTTCAAAATTCGCCTTGCAAAATATCCGGCGACCATGAAATGCGCCGGCAGCATTTTCAAGAATTTGATCCTGGCCGAGTTGCCCGAATCCGTCCAGCGTCAGATCCCGGACCGGGTGGTTCGCGAAGGAAAAGCCCCGTCCGCGTACTTCCTCGAACAAGTGGGCGCCAAAGGCATGCGAAACGGCGGCATTCACGTCGCGGACTACCACGCCAACTTGATCTACAACGCTGGAGATGGTACCGCGCAGCAATTGTGCGAATTGATCGGCGAACTAAAATGCCGGGTGCGGAAGCAGTTCGGCCTGGAGCTCGAAGAGGAGGTTCAGTACGTCGGATTCCCACCCCCGCCGCCGGCGGGTTAATTAAGTAATATGCTATAAATATGCGTTGTCTGGGCCTCCTCGCCTTTGTAATTTGGGCTCCGCTGGCGCTGCCAGCGGACCGGCCTGTACCTGTAATCGTAGAGTTATTCACCAGCGAGGGCTGCTCCAGTTGTCCCGCCGCGGATCGCCTGCTCTCTCGCCTGGAGCAAACGCAGCCAGTTTCCGGCGCGCAGGTAGTCGCCATCGAAGAGCATGTCGATTACTGGAATCAACTCGGCTGGACCGATCCGTTCTCGTCGCCCCAATATCGCAGGCGGCAAAACGATTACGCCGTGGCATTCAAGGCGAAGGATATCTTCACGCCGCAGATGGTGGTGAATGGCCAGACCGCATTTGTCGGCAGCGATTCTAACCGCGCCTATCACGACATCGAAGCCGCGGCCCAAACCGCCACCACGTTGGTCGATCTAGGCGCCAGCCCCAACTCGCGCGATTCCGATCTGCTGGACCTTTCTGTTCAGGTCACCAAGCCCAAAGCCACCAAGTGGCGCGATTCTAATGTTTACCTGGCGGTGACCGAGCGTGGCCTCACCACTTTCGTTCAGAACGGAGAAAACAGCGGCCGCACCTTGCGCCACTCCTCAGTGGTCCGCAGCTTCGGCGTTATCGGACGGGTAAATTCGCAGGGAGCCAACGGCGGCCAGCTCGTATCCACCTTGCGCCTGCCTCGCGATTGGAAGCGCGAAAACTTGCGCGCCGTGGTCTTCGTCCAGGAACGCGACACCTACCGCATCACCGGCGCCGGCATCGTCGACCTGCACTAACGCAATCCAGAACCGCGTCTTTAGAACAGGGTCCACAGAGGGCGTTCGCCCTTCAGTTAGAATCAAAAATATGTCCATTGTCGTAGTAGGTTCGGTAGCCTATGACGGGGTTGAAACTCCGCATGGCAAAGTTGACCGCATGCTGGGCGGCGCATGCACTTACATTTGTTTAGCCGCCAGCTATTTTGCAAAAACCAAGATCGTCGCCGTGGTCGGTGACGATTTCGCGGCTGAAGACGAGAAGCTGCTTTCCGATCGCGGCATCGATCTGGAAGGCTTGGAGCGCGTGAAGGGAGGCAAGACATTCTTCTGGGCCGGCGTTTATTCCAACGACATGAACGATCGCACCACCTTGCGCACCGATCTGAACGTGTTCGCCGATTTCAACCCCAAGCTGCCGGAAAGCTACAAGAAATCGCCGTACTTATTGCTCGGCAACATCCAGCCCACCTTGCAGCGCAGCGTGCGCGAGCAAATGAACGGTTTACGCCTGGCCGGCGGCGACACCATGAATTATTGGATCAACGATTTTCGCGCAGACCTGCTGAAGACCATTCACGATTGGGATTTCCTGCTGATCAACGACAGCGAAGCCCGGTTGCTTTCGGGCGAGAACAACCTCAGGCGCGCCGCGGCCAAGGTCATGGCCATGGGTCCGAAAACGCTGGTGATCAAGCGCGGCGAATACGGCGCCATTCTGTTCCATGGCGACTCGCACTTCATGGTCCCCGCCTACTTGCTCGAAGAGGTGTTCGATCCAACCGGCGCGGGCGACTGCTTCGCCGGCGGCTTCATCGGCTATCTGGCGGAGAAAGGCATCGATCTCAAGGCCGGACACGTCGACGCCAAGGATATCAGCCGTGCCGTGATCTACGGCTCTGTGATGGGCAGCTTCTGCTGCGAGAAGTTCGGCGTGGATCGTTTCCGCACTCTCACCCGCAAAGACATCGACGCGCGCTTCCAGGAGTTCCGGGACTTCACCGAGTTTTGAAGTTGAAACTTTGAGGAAACTCTGGCTTGAACTCGCCCTGGTCTTCGTCTCATTGACGGTGATCGGCGGATTGGCTGCCTGGTACGTAAACCATTCCGGCTGGACTCTGTATTATGGCGACGCGGAGGCGCATTTGGATATCGCGCGCCGCACTGTGGATTCGCGCAAGCCCGGCTACGATCAGCTTGGAACGGTTTGGCTGCCCTTGCCGCATGTGCTGATGCTGCCGTTCGTGCGCAACAACCGGCTATGGCAGAGCGGCTGGGCGGGCGCCATTCCATCCTCGGCGTGTTTCGTTTGCGCCGGAATGTTTCTGTACGCGGCCATCCGACGATGCGCGGCCGGATCGTCGGCCGTTGCCCTGACGGCGCTGGGCCTGTTCGCTCTCAATCCCAATCTGCTCTACCTCGAAGCCATTCCGATGACCGAGTCGGTAGTGCTGGCGGCGTTGATGGCGTTGCTTTACTTCAGCGTTCTCTTTCGCCAGACTCAATCGTTCGCCTCTGTGATTGGCGCGGGCGTCGCGTGCCTCGCGGCATCTCTCGCTCGCTATGAAGGCTGGGTCGTCATCCCGTTCGTCGCGATTTATTTCTTGATCGTCGGAGGAAAAAGGCGCTGGGACGCCGCAGTGGTCTTCGCCACCATCGCCGCACTCGGCCCTGTTTACTGGCTCGCCCACAATTGGTGGATCTATTCCAATCCGCTCGAATTCTACAATGGACCCTACTCCGCCATGAGCATCTACCGGCGCGCACTGGCACAAAACATCGCGCCCTATCGTGGCGATCACGATTGGCCAGCCGCCGCGCTCTACTATTCGACGGCCGTGCGCCTCTGCGCCGGATGGACCAGCGTTGCGATCGCCATTGCGGGTCTCGCCGGAGTCATCCTGAAACGGATGCTCTGGCCGGTATTTCTCGCCGCGCTCCCACCGTTGTTTTACGTATGGAGCATGCACTCCGGCGGCACGCCCATCTTCGTCCCAACACTCTGGCCTTTCTCTTACTACAACACCCGCTACGCGCTCGCCGCCTTGCCGTTACTGGCAATCGCAGGGTCCGGCCTGGTGCTGCTCACGCCGCAACGCTGGCGCACCTGGATCGCAGCGGCGATCGTCATTCTAGCGGCCGCGCCCTGGCTCATACGGCCTCAGCCCAGCGACTGGGTTACCTGGAAAGAATCGCAAATCAACTCCCTCACGCGCCGCGCCTGGACGAAAGCAGCCGCGTCCTCACTCGCCGGCTCATACCATTCCGGCCAGGGCGTCATAACCAGCTTCGGCGACCTGACGGGAATCCTGCGCCAGGCTGGCATCCCTTTGCACGAAGCGCTCTACGACGGCGATGAGCCGGCTTGGATGGCCGCCATCACGCGCCCCGATCTGTTTCTGCACGAAGAGTGGGCCGTGACCATTGCCGGCGACACGGTAGCCACAGCCATACAGAGGTCTTCGCTGAAAACCGGCCCTCGCTATCATCTGGTACAAACGGTTAAAGTAAAAGGCGCTCCTGTGATCGAAATTTATAAGCGCGACTGATCTACATCAAGACTGATCTACATCAAAGTGACGATGGTTATCCCTTTCACCAAAGCCCACGGCGCGGGAAATGATTTTCTCCTCACTCCCATGGACCAAGTCGCCGGAACCGATCTGCCCTCCACGGCGCGCGCCATCTGCGATCGCCACACCGGCATCGGAGCCGACGGCTGGATCGTAATCCAGGACCGCTCCATCCGTCTCTTCAACGCGGATGGCAGCGAGGGCGAGATCTCGGGCAACGGTACGCGCTGCGCGGCCGCGCTCGTTATTGACTCGGATAGCGCGGATCAAGTGACCATCCGGACCGGCGCCGGCCCCAAACATCTTCGATTGCTCAGCCGCAATGGCCGGCGATTCCTCTTCGAAATGAACATGGGCTTGCCGGTCTTCGACGCTCGCGAGATCCGCTGCAACATCCCCCTCAAGTCCGGACTGCGGGAAGTAACCATCCTGAACGTCGGCAATCCACAGTGCGCGGTGTTCGTCGACAGTTTTCCCGAGAATTGGGAGGCGCTGGGCGCGGAAATTGAGGGCCATCCGCGCTTCCCCAAAAGGACCAATATGTCGTTCGTCCGCGTGGTCGACGCCCATACCATTGAAACGCGCTTCTACGAGCGCGGCGCCGGAGTGACGCTCAGCTCAGGCACCGGATCCACTGGCGCAGCCGTCGCGGCCATTCTGCGCAAGGTGGCATCGAGTCCCGTAACGGTCCAAACGCCGGCTGGTGAATCGTTGCAACTGCGATGGGATGAATCAGTTTACTTGACCGGCCCGGCCGAGATCATCGGCTCCGGCGAATTCTATTTCTCCGCCTGACCGAGCGGACCTAAAAATACGCCTTGATCGCCGTGAACTCGTTATCAAACTCGCCCAAGATCACCGGCAGCCGATCCCCCAGCCCAAGCTGATCGAGCACCGCCTGCGGATCTTCACTGGGACTTTCGAAGAGGCTGACGAACACGCCAGTCCCCTTAACGTACCGATCCGCGGCGTTCAACACGCGGCTCAACGGAATCTGGCCCGGTTTCACGGGCGTCGGATCCGTTTCAGGCGACCCGTGATAGCGCACCGCAGTCTGGATCTCCTCCGGCAAGTTCCACTTCGCCAGAGCCTCGGCCGACAGCTCCGCGTGTGTCATGCCGAGCACCTGCATCTCGTATTCGGGCTCCCATTTGTTGCTCTGCTGGCAGAGCAGTGTGAGCTGCCGATACTCGTCGTGCATCCCGATCGCCACCAGCAGCAGCCCCAAATCGTGAAATAATCCCGCTGCAAAAGCGCCCTCGGCATACTCCACGTCCAGGCGCTGGGCCAACAGGTCCGAAAGGATGCCCACCCCGACGGAGTGCTGGTTGAAGTTGGCCGTCGACCATCCCGGCGGCGTCTTCACCTGGCTCCACATCCGCGCCACCGACATGCTCAAAGCGGCGTTGCGCAACTTGCTGATTCCGAGCAGCGCAACGGCATGCCGGATGGAGTTCACCGTCCCGGCCAGGCCATACAGCGCCGAATTCACCAATTTCAGAATATTTCCGGCCAGTACCGTATCTTTTTCGATGAGATCGGCAATCTTGGCGAACGACACATCCTCGCTTGCCAGGCTGGCGATCAGACGATTCAGGATGGGAGAAAACGGCGGAAGTTGCCCTAAAGCGATGAGGGATCGCTCCCGAACCGTGGGCGTCCCGGCCGTCGGAGTACTGGCGGAAGCTGTCACCCTAGGATTATCGTCACTTCTCACGAAAAGCTTGAGTGTCCAATCCTTGAGCTCCGGCTTGTACCATGGAACCAATGGACTCCTCTCCTGCCATCGCCGTCCACAATCTCCGCAAGCTCTATGGAAACAAGGCGGCTGTGGACGGGCTGGACCTGGAAGTCCCGCGCGGCTGCTTCTTCGGCTTTCTAGGGCCCAATGGCGCTGGCAAAACCACAACCATCCGTATGCTCATGGGTTTGGCTCCCCCCACTTCCGGCACCATCCAGCTCTTGGGCCTTCCCATGCCCGAACACGCCCTGGAGGTAAAAGGCCGGATCGGGCTGGTTCCCGACGAAACCCTCCTCTTCGACCACCTCACCGGCCTCGAGTTCACCGAGTTCGTCGGAAGATTGTACGGCTTGGATCGGACTGTGGCTCGCGAGCGATCCCGCGAGTTGCTCGCGCTCTTCGAACTCGACGGTGAGCCCGGCAAGCTGATCGGCGATTATTCCAAAGGGATGCGGAAACGCGTGGCCATGGCCGCCGCCCTCATCCATCGGCCGGACCTGTTCCTGCTCGACGAGCCATTCGAGGGCGTGGACGCAGTGGGCGCGCGCCTGATGAAGGAGATCCTTCTCGACCAGGTTCGCCGCGGCGCAACCATGTTCCTGACCTCGCACGTTCTGGAAGTGGTGGAGCGCCTTTGCGACCGGGTGGCCATCATCCACGACGGCAAGCTGGTGACGCAAGGCACCATGGCCGAGCTGCGCACCGGCTCCGAGACGCTCGAAGACGTCTTCGTACGGGTAGTCGGCGCGGACCATCCTGCCGAGACGCTGGACTGGCTATAAGCTTTCGCGTGTTGATCCAGGATTTGTTCGCCGGAACCCAGCCTTATCTTGGTTTGAAGAGCCGTTTGTGTTTTTGCAGCGCGCGATTCCGGAGGAAAACATAGATGTCGGATGTGGCGCACGCTTCAGCGTGCCGTGTTCGCACTCATGCGAACACTTCTTTTCCCGGCGCCAGAAGCGTTCACCCTGGAGCCGGAGGCGTTCACACGAGTGTGAACGCGGCACGCAAGAGTAAGAGTGCGTGCGCCACGAACGTATGACGAAACAGTCGCCATGCAGAGACCCGCCCGGCCTCCAGTTAAGCTGTAGAAGGATGTGGAACCAAGCGAGCGCGATCGTATGGGCCCAGTGGCGCAGCACACGCAATCGCTTTCCCCGCGCCAATCTTGGCGGAACGCTCTTCACCGGCCTTTTGACCACCGTCTGGTATGGAGCCTTCGCCTACCTGGCGGTGTTGGCCGGAATCCTGCTGTCCCGGCCTGGCGAACTGGCGAGCTTCCACAAAATCCTTCCGGCCGCCCTGCTGCTCGCCTTTCTCTATTGGCAAGTCATCCCCGTGCTCCTGACATCCATGGGCGCCTCGCTCGACCTGCGCAAGCTCTTGGTCTATCCCATCCCGAAGCGAGCTCTTTTCATCATTGAAGTGATCCTGCGCATCTCCACCGGCGTGGAGATGCTGCTGATCCTCACCGGTGGCGCCATCGGCCTGCTCTTGAATCGCGACGTTCCCCTGTGGGCGCCCTTCTCGCTCGCGCTGTTCGTCGTGTTCAACCTGTTCTGTTCCACCGGAATTCGCGATCTTCTCGTCCGGCTGCTGGCGCACAAACGAGTGCGGGAGATGGTGGTGTTCCTGGTGGTGCTCTCCGCGGCCCTCCCGCAGTTGATGCTGTTCCGTGGCTCCGGAAGCCGGGTCCGGCAATTTTTCGGAAGTGAACCTTCCGCCATCTTTCCCTGGACCGCGGCAGCGCGCCTGGCGCTCGGCCAATTCTCATGGATGAACCTGGCCGTCATCCTCGCTTGGACGCTGGCCGCCTACGCTTTCGGACGCACCCAGTTTGAGCGTGGCCTGCGATTCGACGCAGCGGAAGCGGCCGCAAGTGGCTGGTCATCCAGGCGCCAGGTGGGCAAACGCCGGGTGAGCCGCCTGGAGTGGTGGTATGAGTTGCCCAATCGCGTGCTGCGTGACCCGCTGGCTGCCTTGATCGAAAAAGAGCTGCGATTCCTGAGCCGCGCGCCGCGCTTCCGTTTAGTCTTCCTGATGGGATTCTCCTTCGGTTTGCTCATTTGGACGCCCATCGCCTTCGGCCGCCTGAGCACCGAGCGCAGCTTCATCACCGACAACTATTTGACGATGGTCAGCATTTACGCGCTACTGTTGTTGAGCGACGCGCTGTTCTGGAACTGCTTCGGGTTTGATCGCAGTGCTGCGCAGGTTTATTTTCTGGTGCCCGTCAAAATGTCCACCGTTCTTGCCGGCAAGAATCTCGCGGCTGCGTTTCTAGTGCTCATGGAGATCGTTGCTATCGCCCTGGTCTGCGCCCTGCTGCGTCTGCCGCTCAGCGGGCTCCAGATTTTGGAAGCCTTCGCCGTCACCTGCGTCGTTACCTTGTTCATCCTCGCCGTGGGGAACTTGAGCTCGCTCTATAATCCGCGCGCCGTGAATCCTGTTAAAGCCATGAAGACCGCCGCGCAAGGCCGATCGCAGGCCCTGTTGATGCTGGCCTTTCCCGTTACACTTGCGCCGGTGGCGCTGGCTTACCTGGCGCGCTATGCGTTCAATACCGAGTGGGCGTTTTTCGCCGTGCTCTTCTTCGCCGCGGTGGTCGGCGTACTCATGTACTTTTTCTCCATGCAGTCCGCATTGAAAGCCGCAACCGAACGCCGCGAGCAGATCATCGGTGCGTTGAGCCACGGCGAAGGCCCCATCGAAAACTAATGGCGAAATCGTTGCCGACTGCCGCCAGTTGCCGATTCTGCCAGATCGCGTCGCACGCCAATTACGTGGTGTTTGAAGATGATCTGTCGATTGCGTTCCTGGATTATAAGCCGCTCTTCATCGGCCACACCATACTGATTCCCAAGGCGCACTTTGAGACCTTGGCCGACCTGCCAAAAGAGCTGCTCGCTCCTTTCTTCGCCAACGTCCAGTTGCTCGCTCGCGCCGTCGAGCACGCTATGCCGGCCGAAGGATCGTTCATCGCCATCAACAATCGCGTCAGCCAAAGCGTTCCGCATTTGCATGTGCACATCGTGCCGCGCCGCAAAAAGGACGGCCTGCGCGGCTTCTTCTGGCCCCGCCAGGCGCATCCTAACGAAGAATCTATGCGCCAGGCCCAGACCGCGATCCTGGAGTTTCTGAAAGGAACAGCCGAAAAGTAAGTGGATGTCCCGCCTGTTGCTCCTCGTTCTAATAGCGGCCACGGCCAACGCCTGGGACCCGGAGCGAGTAGTAACCAGCATTCTTCCTTCACTCGACTACGGCTCGTCTTGCTGGTCCAGCGTGACACTCACCAATCTGGGCGACCGAGTTGTCACTGTCGAAATCGAAGCGCATCGCGCGGGAGGCGGGTTGACGGGTCTAACCGGATTGAATGAAATGGTGCTGCACTTGAATCCCGGCGAGCGTGTCTCACACCGCCTGGAAGTCAGCGACGAGCCGGGCGTAGGCTGGCTCAAGGTTCGCGAGCGGATTCCCTCCCCCAAGCTCTCGCCCGTAATCGCGGTGTCCGGTCTCAGCGAATGTACCGTGGCCAATCAGTTGCGCAGCACTCCGCGCGAGCTTTCCTATCCCACGCGCAATCCCTGGTTCTCCGGCGACGTGGAAGAGATGAAAGGGAACATGATTTCGCTGGTGAACACTTCCGAACGCGCCGCGCAAGCGTCGCTCTGTTACTCCGCCGGCAATCTTTACTCGGTGCCCACCGCAGCCCATCCCACGCCGGAGCTGACGCTGGTCTGTTCCAAGTCGTTCGACGTTCTGATCCCGCCTTACGCCGCCCGCCAATTCCCGGTTGAGCGCGACGGCAGCACACACTTCGGCATCAAGACGGTGGGCGATGCAATCGTCTTGCAGATGCTCCGCCCGCTGGCAACCGGCGTCAAGGTTTATAGCGTGGATTCGTCCGTGAAATTCGGCGGCGAATTCGCCGACAAGTGATATATGATCTACGAATGCAAATCGTTCTCCGCCGCTTAAACTGCATTCCATTTCTGGTACTGCTGGTACCCGCCTGCTGTCTACCCGCACGGCCGCAATCCTGCTTAGTCGCTCCATCCGGCTTGGTGAGCTGGTGGACGGGCGACACGAACGAAAAAGACATCGTTGGTGGCAACAGCCCGGAAGCCGTCAACGCGGTCACGCTCGTGGCGGGCGAGGTCAAGGACGGCTTTACGTTCGGCACCGGTGGCTATATCGAAATCGCGCCGTCATCGAGTCTCGCGAACCAGCAATTCACATGGGCAGCCTGGGTAAAGCCCGCAGGTCCGGGGCCGAACAACGATTCTTACGGCAGCGTAATTGTCGAGCAGATCATAGATGATAGTGATGCCGCTTTTGGTTTATTGTGGAGCGCCGCTACCGAACATTTTCTCTTCTTCTCCGGCAATGACTCCACTGATTTGATTACGTCGAAGGATCCCTTTGCGGCCGGCGGTTTCTACTTCGTGGCTGCAACGTACGACGGAAGTACCTTCCAATTGTTTGTAAACGGGGTACTGGAAGGATCTTTGTCGGAGTCAAAGACCGTGTCCTATCCGTCGAATCCATGGATGATCGGCTCGACGCAGCCATCGTTTATCAGCCAGGGTTATCCCCGAACCTGGAACGGGATCATTGACGAAGTTCAGGCCTACAGCGCCGCACTGTCCCAGTCTCAAATCCAGGCAATCTATAATGCAGGCGCTGCTGGAGTCTGCAAGGGCCTGACGTTCTTGCCCACATCTCTGAAATTCGCGCGCCAAACAGTCGGCACCACCAGCACGCCGCTCGCCACCACGGTGACGAACGCATTCCCCTTGCCGGTAGAGATGAACCACATCGCTACCCACGGAGATTTCGGTGAGACCAACACCTGTCCGGTACCTCCCGCGACATTGGCGTCTGGCGCGGACTGCTCGGTGAGCGTGACCTTCGCTCCCACAGCCCCAGGTACCCAAACGAGTTGGGTGGCGTTCACGCACAGCGCCCCCGCCAGTCCGCAGTACGTCACTCTGTCGGGCGCGGCCACTGACATCGGACTATCCACGGCCCTTCTCAAATTCAGCCACCAGGTTGTGGGGACAACCAGTCTCGCACAGACCGTCACCGTGACGAATGTCGGCGCCAGCGCGGTGAATTTCACCGGCAGCGGGATCGTGATTGCCGGAGCGGACCCGGCGGATTTCGTAATATCGGGGAATACTTGCGGCCCGAGCTTAGCTGGTGATTCGGAGTGTACGATCAGCGTGGAATTCGCACCAACCGCCGATGGCACGCGTAACGCTACTCTCCAATTCAACGACGATAGCGGCTCCAGCCCGCAGATGGTGGTCCTGACCGGTGCGGCCACTGACGTCAGCCCTTCTACGACACTACTCAATTTCCATTCGCATGCCGTCGGGACAACCAGCGCCGCGCACTCCGTGACGGTAACCAATGTCGGCACTGCAACGGTCAACTTCACCGGTAGCGGCATAGTGATCGCCGGAGCCGACCCAGCCGACTTCGCAATATCGGCCAACACCTGCGGAGCAAGCCTGGCGGCCGGCGTGGAATGCCAGGTCAGCGTGAAGTTCAAGCCCAGTACGACAGGCGCCCGGACTGCGCTGCTCGAATTCAACGACGATGGCGGCGCCAGCCCGCAGTACGTCGTGCTATACGGATCCGGCACGTAAACCGTTTTGCTTAGCCGCCGGAAGTGCGCTCGATATGTCCGCCAAACTGGAAGCGCATCGCCGAAAGCAGCTTGTTGGCGAAATCAGCTTTCGCCCGCGCGAGTCGAAGCGTTGGAAGAGCGCCGAGCTGAACACCGGCACCGGCGCTCCTTCATCGATGGCCGCGGAAATAGTCCAGCGTCCTTCACCGGAGTCGGAAACGCGGCCGGAGAATTTCTCGAGCGTCGGTTGATCGAGCAAAGAAATCGCGGTCAGATCGAGCAACCAGGACGCCACCACGCTTCCCCGGCGCCACACTTCGCTGACATCGGCGAGGTTGAAGTCGTACTGATAATGCTCGGGATTGCGCAGAGGAGTGGTCTCGGCGTCCGCTTCGCGCGTGGTCTTGCCGACGTTGGCGTGATGCAGAATGTTCAAGCCTTCGGCATACGCGGCCATGATTCCGTATTCGATTCCGTTGTGAACCATCTTCACGAAGTGGCCGCCGCCTACGGGCCCGCAATGCAGATAGCCGTCTTCGGCCGTACCGCCGACCTTTTCGCGCCCCGGAGTACGATCGATATTTCCGCTCCCCGGCGCCAGCGTCTTGAAGATCGGATCCAGATGCTTCACGATGTCGGGCTCGCCGCCGATCATCAGGCAGTATCCGCGTTCCAAGCCCCAGACGCCGCCGCTGGTGCCGACGTCGGCATAATGGATGCCCTTCGGCTGCAATTCCTTGGCGCGGCGAATGTCGTCGATGTAATAGGAGTTGCCGCCATCGATGATAATGTCGCCCTTCTGCATGCGCGTGGCGAGTTGTTCCAGCGTTTGATCCACCACCGCGGCTGGCACCATCAGCCAAACCGCCCGCGGCGGTTTTAATTTGCTCAGGAATTCATCGAGCGAGCTCGATCCCGCAGCGCCTTGCTTGCCCAGATCCGCGACAGCCTCCGGACTTCTGTCAAAAACGACGCATTCATGCCCGGCCTTTATCAGCCGGCGCACCATGTTCGCGCCCATTCGTCCTAAACCGATCATGCCTAGTTGCATTGATGTTTTGTCCCTCGCACGATTCAGGATACCAGCGAGACACGCTGGCTAGCGCGTTCCGTGACCGAACGAAAGATTTTTCGAAAAGAAAGGAAGCGTTTTCGTCTCCACCCGCTCGGCGACGCCGCTGACATGATTGCCGGGATAGATTTCGAACGCATGCGGGATGTCGTAAGAAGCGAGGATCTGATCCAGCGTCCGAACCGTGCTCGCAATCGGCTCATCCTTATCGCCGGCGTCCATCGCAATAGCATGCATCTTCCGCAGGTTCGCGATGTATTGGTCGATCATCGCGAGCGGCGCATTGGCAGCCCATTTGGCGACCACGTCCGGCTGCAGTTCATCGCCTTTATAAGGAAGATCGAGAAACAATGGCGGGTTCTTTGGATTTGGCGACCATGCGGCGGCCGACGCCAGCTGCGCCTTGGTTCCGAAATCCGCCTGCGCAAGATCGCCGGGCTTTTGAATGGCTTCCGCTTTCGGCGACGGTTTGGGACTTATGTTCGCCGCCATGCAGCAGGGGCTGAGTATGTACAAGCTCGAAAACACATCGGGATTCTTCATCCCGATGCGAACGGTGCCGTAGCCGCCCATCGAATGCCCGGCCAGTCCGCGGCTGGCGGCTTCCGGGATGGTCCGGTAATGGCTGTCGATGTAGGCCACCAGATCGCGCGCGATGAAAGTCTCCCAATCGCCGGTGGTGACCGAGCTCGAATACATGCTGCCTTGATAAACCGTGTAGGCATTGGGCAGAACGATGATCATTTCGCGAGCGCTGCCGCTCGAGAACGCCCGATCCGTGAGGACGGGAATGTTGATAAAGTGCGGCTTCGATCCGAACCACAACTCGTCACTATCGGTGTAGCCATGCAGCAAGTAGATTACCGGGTAGCGGCGGTTTCGTTCCGTGGCATAGCTCGGCGGCAGGTAAATGGAGACATCGCGATTGGGCGAGTCGCCTTCCAGATTCCCTTCGAGCGCCTTGCCATGCACCTTGATCCGCTCTATCATGCCGTGCGGCGTTTTCTCTTCGCTTTGCGCCATCACAATACCCGCAGTCCCCAGCAGGACGGCAAGTATCGGCGCGAATCTTCCGCGGATCATGATGGAACCTCCTTGGGAGAGTTTACATCTACTCGACATACCACGGCACGTTGACTACCGCGATCTTCTGGCTGCCCCGGACATAGAGCAGCGTCTTGAGCACGGCCGCGCGCTGGTTGTGAAGGAAGTAGTAATACCAATGGCGCTCCACCAGTTCCGGAATCAGTACCGCAAGCTGGCGATCGGGCTCCTTTTTCTGCAGCTCCAGCACATACTCCACGATCGGACTGCTGACGTAGCGATAGGGATTGTCCAATATGACGAGCCTCGGCGCGGAGAGCCCAAACTCCTGAGCCGGCTTCTCAACGTAATCTTGCCATTCTTTCTTTAATAGCTCGGTCCATTCGCAGTTTACATGCAGCCCGATGACATCCGGTGACATGGATAATGCGAAGGTGACCGCCTTTTTCGCCACCGCGCTCCATCGTTCGAGTGGAACGACCACCATCGCCTGGTGGAAGTGGGTGAAGTCGAGCGGGGTGGAATCCGCCACTTCCAGGCTTACTCGCTGATAGTGCCGATGGACGGCGTACATCAGCGTCAGAAGCGCGGGAATTAATAGCATCGTGATCCAGGCGCCATCGATGAATTTCGCGACTAGCACCACGAGCACCGTGATTCCTGTAACTAGCCCGCCCAGTCCGTTGATGAACATGTAGCGCAGGGCGTGCGGTCCGCCTACGCGTTTCCAATGAAACACCATGCCCAGTTGCGAGAGCGTGAATGCGAGGAATGCTCCCACGGCATAAAGGGGGATCAGCCGATCCGTTACCCCGCCAAAGAGAATCAGCAAGACTCCGGTCATGACGGCCAGCGCGTAAATTCCTTCGGAAAAAACCAGGCGGCGGCCGCGATTGGCGAGGGACCTCGGCAAATATCCGTCCAGGGCGATAATGCGGCACAAGCGCGGCAGATCGGCGAACGCAGTGTTGGCGGAAAGCGACAGGACCAGCAAGATGGAGGCAATGGAGACGTAGTAGAACGCGCCCTTGCCCATCACGGCCGTGATCAGCATCGAAAGGACGCTCTGGTAGCCGGCGGCGCCGGGATCGGTGGCAGCGATGCGATACACGTTGACCAGCCAGGCGATTCCCGCCAATAGAATAATGAGCAGCCCAATGATCACGGTGAGCGTCTTCTTTGCGTTTCGCGTGGTCGGCTCCCGAAAGGCCATCACGCCGTTGCTGACGGCTTCTACGCCGGTGATCGCGGTGCATCCGCTGGCGAAGGCCTTGAGCAACAACCAGGCGCCGATCATCGCAGTGGCCGCGGGCATTGGAGGAGGGGCAACCACTGGCACTGGATGGCCGGCCGCGGCCAGCGCCTTAAAAGCACCGATCAGGATCGTGATCAGCAGGGTGCCCAGAAAAAGATAGGTGGGAATCATGAAGACTCCGCCGGCTTCTTTGACACCGCGCAAATTTATGATGGTGATCAGCACCAGAATCCCTAGACAGAGCGCCAGCGTATGCGGCAGCAGCGATGGAACCGCCGACACCAGTGCGCCCACGCCGGCAGAGATTCCAACGGCCGCGGTGAGCACATAATCGATGAGCAGCGCGGACGCCGCTAACAGCCCCGCGCCCGCGCCGATATTTTCGCGCGCGACGGTGTAGGATCCGCCACCGCCGGGGTACGCATCGATGGTCTGACGATAAGAGAAATAGACGATGGTCAGCAGGATAAGGATGGCGGCGGTGGTGGGAACGATATACGCGACGCCCAGCGCACCGAGGGGGATCAATATCGTGAGCGCCGCTTCGGGACCATATGCGGCGGAACTGAGGGCGTCGAGCCCGAAGATGGGGATACCCGCGGCGGGGCCGATTCGCTCGCCTTTTTCTTCCCAATTGGCGAGCGGCTTGCCGAGCAGCAGGTCGAGGAAGGACATTGGATCTATCTAAGCATGATCACAGCGGGCAACGGCGGATGCTAAACTAGCATATTGCCAGTAGTGGCCGAGTGGCGGAACTGGCAGACGCACCAGACTCAAAATCTGGCGAAGTTCACTCTTCGTGTGGGTTCGACCCCCACCTCGGCCACCAAGAAAATCCAGGGCGAGTGTCGCTCAAGGCGTACCCGTCCACTACTTTTCTAAATTCGATTCTCACTTGCCGTATCGGGGACTATCCAGGATTTGAGAGTCGGTACGCATACGATGGCATTTTAGTAGGCACTTCGGTGGGTCGCGGACTTCGTCGGAAGTAAGTTCCGAATGAGATGCCCGACCAGACGGGAAACATCAGGTTGTCCACGGTTCGCTGGCCGCGCGGGCGAGCCGACGTGTCCGCTCCTCGTGTAGACTCAGTATGCCTCTCACGCTGACTAGGTTCCATCAAAGCGTGATGCGTGGAGGTTCTGGCAGATGACGCTTCCGCAGGCGACCCTTCCCGCAACAGCTCAGCGTAAGATCACACGCCGGTTGCTTCCCTTTCTTTTCCTGGTCTATATGATGGCTCAAATTGACCGCGCGAACGTCGCGTTTGCCGGCCTTAACATGACACGAGAGCTGCACTTCTCCAACGAAGTGTTTGGTTTTGGAGCCGGAATCTTTTTTTTCGGATACTGCCTGCTGCAGATACCGGGAGCCGTGCTCGCGCAGCGCTGGAGCGCGCGCAGGTGGATCGCGGCCGTCATGATCGTATGGGGATTGCTGGCGTCCCTCACCGGCTTCATCCAAACCTCCACTCAGTTCAACATCATCCGCTTCCTGGTCGGGCTGGCTGAGGGCGGCCTATTTCCGGCGGTGATGGTCTATTTGACACACTGGTTCCGGCAGGAGGACCGCGCGAAGGCAGTGGCCGCGCTCATGGCGGCGATCCCGGCGTCGAACGCCGTCGGTGGATTAGTCGCCGGGCTGCTACTGAACTTGCACTGGCTCGGAATTTCCAACTGGCGCTGGCTTCTGATCCTGGAAGGCATCCCGCCGCTGATTGGCGGAATCGTGACACTCTTTTATCTTGCGGACTGGCCGAAGGACGCCCGCTGGTTGAGTGAGGGCGAACAGGAGTGGATCACCGAGGAAATCGAAAGGGAAAACCGCGAAAAGGAGAAGCGCCAGCCGCGCATCAGTATTCTGCAGACGTTCGGAAGGCCGATCGTGCTCGCTCTTGCGTTATCGTATTTTAGCCTCAATGTTGCCGCTTACGGCCTGGTCATCTGGCTGCCAAAGATGGTCCAGAAATTCCCCGGCTTGACGACTTGGCAGGTGAGCCTGGTCGCCTCGATTCCGTACCTGTGCGCCCTCCCGGCGATGCTCATCGCGGGCTGGCATTCAGACAGAACCGGCGAGCGCAAATGGCATGCGATCATCGCCACTCTTGCGGGGGCCTCGGGCCTAGTTATCAGCCAGGTTCCCGGCATCAGCGCGCAAGTGGCTATGGCGGGCTTTTCGATCGCGGCGATCGGCATTATGAGCTATTACCCGCCTTACTGGGCGCTGCCAACGAAACTGCTCAGTGCCAGTGTGGCCGCGGCGGCGTACGGATTCGTCAACCTGATCGCCAACCTGGGCGGTTTCGTCGGCCCGTATGCAATCGGCCTTCTTACGGACGTTACCGGAACTTACGTGGCCGGCGTACTGTTGCTGGTGGCGAGCGCGATTCTATCGGGCGCGATCCTGGCTTGCCTGCGGGTGCGCTGAGCAACCTCAGACGAGTTCTTAGAGAATCGCCGGCATTCCCTTGATGTGAACCTTGCTGCCAGCCGTTGGCGGTCAACTCCTGCATACGCGGTATCGTTCCGTTGAGCATCCGGTCTGACGAAAGATTCTCACTTGCCGTATCGGGACGATACAGAATCTGGCGACCTTGGGCACGGTTCAAGCGTTCCCTTATTCATGGCAGCTTGCCATTTGAGAATGACGGTTATCGGAGCGGTAGAACCTCTTGCCCGACGATGTTGAGCAAAAGCGCTGACCCGCGCGGCCCTCACGCCAGATTCATTTTTGTGAGAAGAGAGTGAAGGCGAGGGTCGGCACGGTAGGGGTCGAAGAAAGGCTCGTGTTTGATGTGGACAAGAAATCGATCGCGCCGCCGGTAGGCAATTTCGAGCGCATCGAACATGGCATCGACCTCACCGGCGGTGGCGTAATAGGCCGCAGCCCCGAAGCTGCCGGTGGGCGATTCAGCAAGCTCGCGTGCGCATTGGCCGGCCTTGCTCGAGTCGCGAGCCTGGTTGTAGGCCGCGGCCAGATACCCAACTCCTTGACGCCACCAAGGCGCAAGGTCCACAACTCGTTCCAAGCTGGTAACCGCCTGCAGGGTGAGGCCAATGTAAAGCTGAGAGAGCCCCATGGCGAACCACAAGAGATAGTAATTCGGGTCCATTTCCAGGGCTTTGCGTGCGTATTCAACGGATTCCCGGTACTGCTTTGCATAGTACATCGACCGAGCCATGGCGTAGTGGAGAATCATGGAAAGCGGGTCGGTATCCAGGCCCAAACGGCATTGTTCCATGGCGTCAAAGACGTGCCCCAGCGGGAGCAGATAGAATGCGGCGTAGCGGAATCGCGTCACCGGTAGGACGGATTCGGCAGCCATGGCGGTGCGGTGATGTTTTTCGGCCATTTTCCAGTCATAATCGCATATTGCCGCCATTATCGCTAACACACTGTGGGCCTCGCGATTGGAAGAATCGAGGGCTAGGGCTTTCCCTGCTGCCGATCTCGCCAAAGGAGCCACGTCGCGGGTGGGATTGATGTCGAACACTGCCAGACCGTTAAAGTACCCGGCCAGCCCGCCATAGGCCGGAGCGTAATTCGGGTCGATGGCCAAGGCCAGCTCAAAACACTCTTTCGCTTTCGCGAAACCCTCCGGAGTGTTGCGCCAGGAGTAATACTGTCCTTTCAAGTAATCTTGGTAGGCTTCTGTATTCACCGCCTGTACGCGGGGAGCTAGCCGCACTTGGAGCGCCTCTGAGATCGCCTGGCCGATTTCATCCTGAATGGCGAACACGTCGGTCATGTCGCGGTCGTAGCGTTCCGACCAGAGGTGGGTGCCATCAGCGGCATGGATGAGCTGCGCGGTCACACGAATGCGGCTTCCGGCCCGGCGCACGCTGCCTTCCAGGATGTTCTGCACTCGCAGCGCCTCAGCGATTTTGGTGATGTCCTGCTCCTTTCCACGGAACGCAAAAGAAGAAGTGCGGGCAATCACTTTCAGACCCGGTATTTTGGCAAGCAGGTTCAGGATCTCTTCGGCCAAGCCGTCGCTGAAGTATTCGTTCTCTTTGTCCGCGCTCATATTGGCGAACGGCAGGACCGCAATGGAGGGTTGCTGTTGTACCGGCGCTGCCGCTTGCGCCTTTCCTAACGCTTCAAGCAATTCCAGCATGGTTTGAAACCGGCGTCCCGCTTGCTTCTCAAGACACCGCGCGACGACGCGTTCGAGCGCGGGCGGGGCCTCCAACCGGCGTGGTTCCTGATGCAGTACTGCGGCCATCGTCGAGATAGCACTTTCTCCCTCGAAGGCCCGCCGTCCGCTGAGCATCTCATAAAGCACCGCCCCGAACGAGAAAATATCTGAGCGTGCGTCGGCTGGCCTGCCTTCGGCCTGTTCCGGCGACATATATGCGGGGGTGCCAAGAATGGCTCCAGACAGGGTCTGAGTGACGGAGGGCTGGCCTGCCTGGGAGACCTTCGACAGTCCAAAGTCGAGCAGCTTCACACCCTCCCTGGTCACCATAATATTGGCCGGCTTCAGATCCCGGTGGGTGATCCCTTTGGCGTGCGCGGCATCCAGCGCATCGCAAATCTGGACGGCGCATTTCAATGCCTGATCGACAGGCAAGGGCCCCTTGAGTTGAGAGCCTTCGACGTACTCCATGACCAAGTAATTCGGACCAACATCATGGAGGGTACAAATGTTGGGATGATTCAGCGCCGCTACAGTACGAGCTTCGTGCTCGAACCGTTCGGTGAACTCTGTCCTGGAAACCTTGATCGCGACCATGCGATCGAGGCGCGTATCGCGGGCCTTATAAACTTCACCCATTCCACCCGCACCGATTGGTGCAAGTATTTCATAGGGTCCGAGTTTGTGGCCGGGAGACAGCGCCATTTTTGTGTCAGAGCCAAGTTTAGCCGATCAGAAAGCGGATAGGGGGTGTATAACGCGCAAACCGGATATTGGAATCCTGGCGTCAGCCAGAGATTCTCATTGTCTGATCCAATTATGGTGACTTGTCGCGGGCGTGAACGCGCCTGGTCTTCGCAAAAACTCTTCGTCACTGGCGCAAGCCACAAGAACGGATGCTCACGACGCCTGTTTGGACTAACCCAACGCTTGACGTCTCGGCAAACCTCGGCAAAGCAACCCTGGCAACGATAGCAATATGGGCAGCCCGCGCAACCTGGAATCTGTAGGCTACAGATCCCATTGGCCCGTTCAGGGTCCGACCCCCACCTCGGCCGCCAAGAAACTAAAAGCCTCACGAAGCAAACGACGCGCCTCGGAGCGAGCTTGCTGGTAGTGTATCGGTTACCTGGTTACAGGTGCCTCGCTATTTTTTCAAGCATGGGTGATGTGGGCGGCCACAGTGATTTTGGATGTCTAAACGGTTTGGACCGATAACCCTAGCTCCGGATGGCATCGTCCGTCGCGTCCGTTTCAAGCTCTGTGGATAAAGCGCAGCAATTCGGGCCCCAGCGTGTCCATGCTGCTCCCGATTTGCAGCACGCTCGAAAGATGGTTGTGGCCGGTTAACTGTACCAGTCGCGGCCACCGTCCCTGGCGGGCGGCATACGCTTCCACCAGCCATGCGGCCTGGCGTTGAAAGTCGGGCGGATCGAATTCGGAAACGCTATAGAAGCAGCGAAGCGAAGTCTCCGCCAGTCTTTCCACCGTGGACTGCTCGAGCCAGCGCGTTGGATCTTCGCCGTAGTACGCCGCCTGAAATGGGTTACGGTCGGCACGAGCCACATCGAAAAGACCCGAAATCATGATGGCTCCCGCAATGCCACCTTTGGGGACCCACATGCAACCGTGGTTCCGCAACATATCCTGCCACGTGGACTGCGCCCGCGGACTGGCCCATCACAAAGACGTTTTTCGGATCGCCGCCCCACCGCTCAACATCCCCATGAAGAAACTGAACGGCGCCGCCTACGTCTTCACTGCCGGCCGGCCAAGGAGCAGCGGGGGCCAAGCGGTACGTCATGGTGACGCCGATGCAGCCTGAGCGGGCGGCCCACAGCCCGACATTGTTGTAGAACGGCGCGTCGGGGGCGCCCTTGTCGCCCATCACGAATCCACCGCCGTGAACAAAGACGAGCACGGGGGCGCGATCGGCTCCGGCGGACGGCACGAATACGTCCAGTCGATGCCGTGGATCCGGTCCGTAGGCCACGTCGCGATGCACTTCAACGTCGGGACCGGGCCGGGCGGCGTGCGGCGCCATCAGTGCGATGGTGGCTTGGATTTGCGCAGGCGTTAACTCGGAACCGAGGCTTCGAAGCTGTTCCCACAAATCATTCATTGCCGGGGCGCTCATTGCGCAATTCCCATCCCATAGCTGCGGGTACGGAACGTGTCGGCCGGAACCCACGTCCCATGGAAGGCCATCCGGACACGCACGGGCATGCGGAAGAGCGCCACCGGGCCGGCGCTGACATTGCGCGCATCGAGCACCGCAAGGTCGCTGTGATTTTCCGCCAGGCGGTTGACGACGGTCAGCAGGTAGCCGTCGCCTTCTTTGGAATCCGGACGGCGCGGAACGAACTGCGATTCCTGAACGGCGCTCGCCGGTCCGGGACTCCAACACTCCATCTTTCCTGTGCTGTGATCCACGTGGCCCACCGAAGAACCGCCGTCGGCGCCGCGTCCCGCCACCATGTAGCCGTGCTGGTAGCCATGTCCCTGGTAGCGATCGTCCGTGCGCGGCAGTTCCCCGGGAATGCGCGCCAGCGGCCGCAGCTTGTATCCGTCGCCATTCGAAAGGTCGAAGGTGAATTGCGTGAGGATGGGCGGAGGTGTCGGAAAAGACTCGCCCGAAGGGGTGGGGAAAAAGTCGAAGCACGGACCGTCATAGAGACAGACGTCGAGATGAAGCTTCGAACCATCCTCATACGCATTCATCATGTGGCCCGCGCTCATAGTTGGACCACGGAACCAGCGGACGTCTCGCGCGGTGCCGTGTCGCGGGACAATGGCCACCCGGGTTTCCTGATCCGGATGCCACTGATAGAACGGGCCGCCGCGCTTGACCACTTCCATATCGGTGATGAAGGGAAAGAACGGGAACACCGCGTAATTTGGCGTCACGGCAAAATCGTGAACCATTCCCGGCCAAGGCATTTCGAACCAGATTTCATCCACCACCCGGCCGTCGCGATTGAGCGCGTAGAAGACGATGTCTTTCGTGCCATCGCCTTTTGCCTGATACGAGAAGGTGAGCATTTCGTCGTGAACCAGGTCGAGTTTGGGGTGGGCGCTCAAGCTCACGCTGGTGATTGCTCCGGCGAAGTCGCAATGTCCCCGCGTTTCGAGCGTCTGCGGATCCAGCTCGTACGGCAAGTCGTCCTCTTTGAGAGCCAGTAGCTTGCCTGCGTGAAACACCAGGTTGGTGTTGGCGGTGCCCATGCGAGCGTCGCCCGCCTCCGGGGCATTGGTGAAGCGATTCCGATAGCGTCCAAACAGCGTGCGGCGTGCCTCGTCCTGGAGCATGAACCGCTCGGTCCGCACCCATCGGCTCATGTAATCCACCTGTCCGCCCGAGAAACGAAAGGTGTGCACCATGCCTTCGCCATCGATGAAAACGTCAGAACCGTTGCGCGGCGGATACTGGCGGTCCGGCCCGCAGCGCAGCAGCGTTCCTTCGATCTCGGGAGGCAGATGGCCCTCCACCAGTTCCAGGCCGCGAATGGTGGCCTCAACGCGGTAAGGGTGACCCCAACCTTTGTAGAGCGGAATGTCCGGAAATTGAATCTCCATGCGTTCTTCTCCTCGTTGAATTACGTAGGCGTTGAATTACTTGTGCACCAGATAAGCGATGATCGCGGCGAGATCCGCATTCGAGATTTCGGTCTTGCGGAATCGCGGCATGAAATACACTCCTTTGCGGACGGCCGTTTCAATCATCTTGGGGGTCAGATCCGTGCGCTGTTCGAGCACCGCGGGCTTCGCGCCGTGTGCGGCGGCCGCGCTGGTGCCCGGCTTTCCCAGCCCGGTTCCATGGCAGGGAGCGCACCACTTTTGATAAACCTCACGGCCCTGTTCGGCCTGCGACTCCGCCGCAAATGCACGGCCGGATAGAGGCGCGAGCAGAGCGATCAGCAGACACATTCTGATCATACGCGCCGCTTTCTCATATGTTTCGGCCATATGCCGCTCTTGCCCGGCGCCAGAATGCCGTTGGGGTCGAGCGCGTCTTTCAGTGTTTCGTGCAGCCGCAGCAGCGCGTGATTGTTGAACGAATAGGCACTGGCCACGTCGTCCATGAACGCCAGGTGGGTGCGATATTCGCCCCAACCGTGCTCCGCTCCCACCTCCACCAGGCGCTTGAACGCCGCGCGCGTCCTGCGATTCTTTTCCACGTCGTGCACGATCGGGAAGGTGAACAGGAAGAAGAACGAACGCGGATAGTATGTGCCGGCAATCACCGAGAGTGCATTCTCGACGCCCATTTCGCTCAAAACCTTGTCGAACACGTCCATCACTTCGAAGACGGCTTGGCCGGTCATCGGCGTGATCGGCGACAGGTCGATATGGCCCTGGCCATTGACCCCGAGAGCCGAAAAGATAGCCAGGCTGGGCACCCCCAGCGGAACCGAATTCGCCACTTTCGCCAGGTCTTCTGGACCAGGCGGCAGCTTGTTCGATGCGCCATCGCGAAATTGCACGCCTGGAATCGCGGAAAACTTCCTCTTGGCAAACGCCCACTGCGCGGGCACTACTTCGGTAGGACCGTAAAACGGCAGATCGATGCTCCAGTAGGGAAGGCGCTTGCCGCGCAGATAATCTTCCAGCTCCGGTATGCTGGCGCCGCCCGGTTTCGAACGCAGCGCGATCAGTTCGGGATCGCGCGCACGCGCTCTTAGTGAACTTGCGATGCTCGTCGTACCTAGCACAATGTTCGAATTCATCAGGTGCGAGAGCGTATCCACCATCGGAATCAGATCGTCATGCTTGGGCACGCTGACCGTGCCGGTAAAGCGCATCTCCGGCATGGGGTAAAGCCACACGCCCATCTTGGTGACGATTCCGTAGTTGGACTGCGTGAAGATCCCATCCACGTACGGTCCGAAACCATACTTGTACTGCTGCCAGGTGTTTGAATTCGGAAGCGCGCCCATTCCGGTGCGCACCACGTCGCCATTGGCCAGCACCACCTCCATGCCGCACAGCGTGGCGAAGTGATCGCGCAGCGGGGTGTGGCCGCCCCCGCGGTCGAGCGTATTCCCGACGGGGCTTCCCCAGCCCGGATCGGGGGCATCGATGAACACATTGAGCCCTTTTTCCTGCGTGTAGCGGTACAGGTCGAAGTAACTCACGCCGGGTTCGACGAGCGCGTAGTGGTTGCGGTCATTCACCTCCAGAATGCGGTTCATGCGCTTTAAGTCCAGCACCACCGAGCCCGAAAGGCGCGGCGCGGAGCCGCCATATGCTAGGTTCTTGCCGGTTGAGACCGTCCACAGCGGGATCTTATATTTGTTCGCAATCCGGACAACCTGCTGGACCTCTTCGACGCTAGCCGGCGCCAACGCCGCCGCAGGCACCGGATCTTCCGGCTCGTTCCAGAATGGCGAATACGAGTCGCGATAGAGATCGACATCCTCGTCGCTGGTAAAGACCCATTCCTTGCCGACAGCCGCTTGAAACTGCGCGATCGCGTCCTGAAAGTCCTTACGGTTTACGCCTGGCGGAAGACTAGGCAATCGAGATCTCCTTTGCTGAGGCGGCGAGCGCCCAATTCGCATTTCAGAAATATTCGGCGGCTGCATTGCCTCATGTGTTACACCTCGTCTGGAACGGCGAGCCTCATCCAATCCTTGAATATCATATCCCCGTCCTCTCTATTGCGTGTACCGATGCGAGCTTCACTTGTCGCATGGCCTTTGGGGTCAGTCAGTACTCCTGCCCGACCCAAGTGGACGCGAGCAAACAACCTCGACTGGTAACGGTATCCACTAGGCCCGCGAGTTCTCGGTCACGGTTACCGTTAGCACTGAATCGAACTCCGAAACAAAGGGCGCACGAGGTCTGTTTCAGAGAGTTATCAAAGAAGGTGATTGACACAATCCTCGTTTGAAGTCACAATTGCTGAACTCGGTTTCTCATTGGGGAAGCCAGCCCGCCGTGTTGCTCTGTCCGGCTCAGTAAGCCGCGGTTCTCCCTCGTCGGAAGTTTTCATAGGCACACAAAGAAGCCATGAATGCGTGGCGCTCTGGTGCGCGCCATGAAACGGGATTCGTTCAGATTTTCGGTCTGGAGGAAGCGGCACATGCGAATGACAATCACGCACGCGTATTCTCTACTCCTTCTCTTCGCCTCAATTCTATCGGCGGCCACCAACCTTCCACAGAACCCAATCCCCGTGGATGATCCGGTGACCATCACGAAATGCGGCGGATGCCATAAGCGCTCCGACGATGGCGTTATGCGACGGATTTCCTACATCCGCACAACGCCTGAGATCTGGGAGCAGGCCATCAAGCGAATGGTGCGCTTGCATGGCGTCACTGTCACGTCGCAAGAGGCCAGCCACATTGTACGGTATTTGAGCGCCAATAACGGCTTGGCGCCGGAAGAGGCCAAACCCATCTTCTGGGAGGCGGAACACCGCTTATTCCGCGATCAGGAGGACCCCGCCCTGGTGCCCGCAGCCATGCAGCACGTCTGCAACTACTGCCACACTATCGGGCGAGTTCTGGGACAGCGGCGGACCAGGGAAGATTATCAAAAGCTGGCGACCATGCACGTAGCGCTGTTTCCTTACACCGACGCCATGGTCTTTCGGCCTTACCCCTCTTCAGCGTCTCTGGATGAGATACCGGTTACGGCAACCACTGTGGGGGCTTATGAGACTACCATCAGTTATCCCAAGCCTCCGGAACCTTCTCCCGACGGGAAAGCGCCCATCGACAGGGCGCTCGATTACCTCGCCGAGAACCAACCGCTGATTACTCCCGAGTGGTCGGCCTGGAAAGCTGTCATGCACACACCCAAGCTGGCGGGGACCTGGCTGCTGGATGGGTATCAAAAGGGGCGAGGGCGCATCTATGGGCACCTGGTGATTGAAGCCGGATCGTCACCTGACGACTTTGCAACCAAGTTGACTCTCCACTACGCCGCCAGCGGACAGGAATTTAGCCGGACCGGCAAGAGCCTGGTCTACACAGGTTACAGCTGGAGGGGCCGGACCAAGATCGATGGAAGCGCGTCGGCGGACCCGAGTGTGTCGCCGGCGGAAATGAAAGAAGCCCTGTTCGTCGCCCGCGATGGCAGTTCGATCGACGGCCGCTTGTACTGGGGCGGATACGATGAGTTCGGTATCGATGTGCATCTGGTGCGCGCCGGTACGGGTATCGTTGCTGCATGGCACGGACAAGTACGCGGTGCGATCGCCGTCCACCGTTCAGTTGAAGGTGTATGGCGAGAACATACCGGCCGGAGTGAAACCAGGCGATTTTGATCTCGGCCCTGGAATCAAAGTGACCAGCATTATTGGAAACAAGCCCACTGAGGCGCTGTTGGGAATCGAAGTCGCCGCCGGAGTAGCTCCCGGAATGCACGATGTGTTCCTGCGTGGTGCGAGCGCCGTCAAGGCCTTCGCGGTTTATGACCAGATCAGCTACATCAAAGTGATGCCGGACGCTTCGTTCGCCCGACTTGGGTGGAACTATCGCACCGAAACAGTTCGCCCAGTTTGAAGCGGTTGCCTTCGCCAACGGCCCCGATGGGCAGCCCGGCACCGACGACGATTTAGAGCTCGGCCCCGTAACCGCAAACTGGTCGCTCGAAGAATTCTTCTCCGGACCAAACGACGACGACGTGAAGTACGTCGGAAAGATCAACGATGCCGGTCTTTTCACGCCTTCCGGAGAGGGCCCGAATCCCGAGCGCAAGAAACAATCCAATAACTTTGGCACCGATAACTACGGCGATGTCTGGGTGGACGCCTCCTACCAGCCGGAGACTGGCCCTCCCTTGAAGGCCAGGTCGTACTTAGTGGTCACCATTCCTGAGTACATCCATTACGACCAACCGGAGGTTTCTCAATGATACACATTGCCACGACACGCATTGCCACGACACGCATTGCCATGACACGCATTGCCGCAATGCTGGCGGTCGCGACCTTTTTTGCGACAGTGCCACTCGCCGCTGAGAACGGCCTGATGTACTTAGGCACGTTGGACAAAAAGCTATTGGTGATTGACGAAGACAAAGAAGAAGTAGTCGGCGAGATTCCCATGCTAGGAGTGCCTCGCATTACGGCGCTCTCGGCGGACAAAAAGCAGCTCTACGTGGTCAACACCAAGATGGGGCTGGAAACGGTGGACCTGGAGGCACGCAAATCTTCAAGCTTGCTCAATTTCTCCGACGGCCGAAGCAGACCAGACATCTTCGGCTTCGCGCCCGATCTGATCACGCCAGGCAGCTACGACTTCGACGGTTTCTCCGGCTTGGCCGTTGATCCCACCGGACAATATCTCTACTCCAGCATGCGCGTCACGGTGAAGGAACTCGACGAGTACCGAATCGAGCCGACCAAATTTGTCGTCATCGACCTGCACGCCAGATCCATCGCCAAGACTTTTCCCTTTCCCAAGGAGCTCGATCAAGGCTTCGGACCGCTGGTGAGCTTTAAGGTGTCGCCGGACGGCAAGCTCCTGTACGCCTTTGGAAAAGATGTGCTCATCTTCGACCTCGCGACGTTCACTCAGGTGGGTAAGATCCCGCTATCGAAACCGTCGTATCCGGGAGCATCGCCTCTGCGGCTCAACGCCAGCGACGATCCTTATGATGACGCCACCAAAGTGACATCGGTGTTTGTTTCCGTGGATCCAATTGTCCATAAGGGAACACTCGGTCTTGGGACCTTGAACCTGACCACTCGCGAGATGAACTACACCCCAATCGGTGCATACTTTCCGATGCTCGGCTTCATGGTGAGCCCAGACCGCAAGCTCGGCTATTCGGTGATGTTCAACTATTCCGGCGGTAATCGCCGAACCGAATGGTGGGTTTGGGATCTGCAGACCCACCAGGTGATCAAGACGCAGCCCTTCGAATCCCGGCCGACGTTCAAGTTCGGGATCAGCAGCGACGGAAAGAAGCTGTATCTTTACGGCTCTGGATCGACGCTTGAAATCTTTGACGCAGCGACTTTGACGTCGCGCAAGCTGTTGTATCTGAATCGCGATATCACGACGAATTTGGTAACTCTCGCGCGCAAGTAAGCGAGACCCGTGGCTGAGCTCCCACTTGCGTAGCATCGCGGCACCCTGGACATCGGTTCGCTTGGTGACCGCGCCGCAGGCTTCTTCTAAAACGTGATGCGCCCGCCCAGCTGAATGGCGCGCGGTCCCGTGTCCTCGGCGCTTTGCAAGTTGCTGATGGTGCCGAAGCCTGGCGTGCCCAGGCTCAAGTTCGGCACTCCGTAATTGGGGTGGTTGAACAGGTTCGTCGCCGAAGCGCCGATCCGGAGGCTGTAACGCTCGTGATAAACGAAGCTGCGATAAATCGATAGCGAAACCTCTTGTGTGCCCGGCCCCACCACCGACCCCACCGGCGAATCACCGAATCGTCCAATGTTGTTGGGCGGCAACGCGAACGCCGCGGGATTCACCCAGTTGTAGATGCTTCGATTGCTCGGGTACAAGGGAACGTTCGATACGATATCGGCACGCGGATCGCCGCCATTGTACGAGTTGTCGAAGTTGGTTCCGGAAGGATCGGTGCCGGGAGCCGTGACGGTGAGATAGGGTCCGCTCTGGAACAGCATTCTGCCGGCGATTTCCCATCCGCCCGCCAGTTGATCCCGGAACTTATTGCCGGTATGGCTGGACGTTTGGTACAGGAAGTTCGCGATAACGCGATTATTGCGGGTGAACGGCACATGCCCGTAATCGAGGCCCGGGTTGTAGTAGTCGCTGGTTTGGCCGCCGCCCTCACCCACGAACGACGTTGGATCCCAACCGCCGGCGTTTGAAAGATTCTTAGCGTGGTTATAGCTAAATTCGAATTGCAGGCCCCTCGACATCCGCTTGTTTACCGTCGCAGTGAACGACTCATAGTTGCTGCGGCCACTGTTCTCTACGTTGACGATAGAATCCCACAGCGGATACGGCGCGCTGGCGCTGGCAGTTGTAAACCCAACTGTGTTCGCCGGAACCTGGTCTGGGTTGGTAGTTACAGACAGATCCGTTCCATGGCTGCCGTCGTAAGACAGGCGCAGGCCCGTTTGGAAGCCGAGGTCGCGCTCGAAGGTGAAGTTCCACTGTTGGACATAGGGGTCCTTGTAGTGCAGGTTGTACGAGAGGTCGAAGTCTTGCGTTCCCGGCTGCGCGAGGTTCGAGGGGAAAGGATAGGGGAACGTGTACTGCGCCTTTCCACCGCTGACGGAGTTGGTAAACGTTGCTACATCGCTCGCTTCCACGGCCCAGGACGATAGGATCAGGAAGCCGAGAGGAGAGTCGATAAATTTTCCATATCCGCCGCGGATAACGGTCTTGCCGTCGCCGGTGACGCGCCAGGCGAAACCAATGCGCGGAGCAAAGTCCGTCTTTTGCGAATAGCGCAGGCTGTCGGGGATTCCCGCTTGGCTCGCATCAAAGATGGGCGTGGGATAAATGGAACCAGAAAATCCCGGGTTAACCAGGTTGAGGCTTCCATTGGGTACCGCGACGCCGCCATGCACCACCGATCCATCCAGGCCCTGGTAATAGCCGGGCAAGAACGCGGCCACATTCCCGTTGTGATCCTGAAACATGGGATGGTATTCGTAACGAAGGCCGTAGTTGATGGTTAGCCGCGGCGTAATCTTCCAATCATCCTGCGCGAAGAAAGCGTAGCTCTGCCCCCAGGCGTTGGTATTCGGATACAACACCGTCGCGATGGTATCGCTGCTGGGTACACCCAGCAGGAAGGCTGCGAACGGATTCCCGACGGTTGACCCGGTGACCGAGTTTGTGAAGTTGTAGCTGCCTAGCCACAACGAGTCGAATACAGAAGTAAACAGGGCAGTCAAATAACGGTAGTCGGCTCCGAATTTAAAGGTGTGTTTGCTTTGCGTGAAAGTGACGTCGTCCAGCACCTGGTAGGTCTGGGTCTGCTGGCTATTGGAGCCTACGCCGCCCGTTCGCTGGAAACCCGCGATACGAATGTTCGGCACATCATTTACGTCCTGCAGGAACTTCTGGGATTGTGTGATGTAAGGCGTTAGCCCCAATTCATTTTCAATCCCGCTGCCGGAAAAGCCAAAGCTTTGAGCTTGGTGCAGGCCAGTCCACCCACCCCGGAGCTCATTTACAACGTGCGGATTGATTACGTAATTGTAAGCGCCCGACAGGCTCCAGGTCCGCTGCGGGATGGTAATTGGTCCTCCGAGAGCCGATCCGTTGAGCGATGAAGTGCAGGCTCCGCACGGCAGCTGCTCGTTTTGCCGCACCTTTTCGGTGAAGCGGAGAAAGACGGATTGCTGGGATGTGATCCTTTGGTCGACGCGCGCATCTCCCTGATTGCTGCTGATGGGCGTTGGGAAGTTCTGTACGTAGTTGTTGACAACCGAGTTGGCAGGGCCTGAATTAGGTAGCGGGAACAGATACTTGAGCACGCCCGCGGAAACCGGGCTGATCATGCTCTGAGGGATTTGGTTGTTTGGAAACGGAGTTCCGTTCAGGTTGCCGATGGTTCCCCCATACACCGATAAATCGCCGCTTCGCAACGCGAGAGAGGGCACGTTTTCCACCAGCACTTGTTCAAAAGGCAATCGAAGCCCCTCGTAATCCATGAAGAAGAAAGTCTTGTCCTTTCCGTCGTAGAGCTTCGGGATGGACAACGGGCCGCCGAACGATGCCCCAAAATCGTTCATGATCAGCTTTGGGACGGTCGCGCTAAAGGTATTGCGGGCCGCGAAAGCAGAATTCTGATGATTCTCAAAAAGGCTGCCGTGATACTGATTGGTGCCGCCTTTGGAGATGGTGGTGACGTCGCTGATACCGCCGTATTCGGCGCTATTGTTCACCTCACTGACGCGAATCTCAGCAATGCCATCGAAGGACGGAAACAGCTCCGTCATGGGAGCGCTATTGCGGGGGCTCATGGTGCTGATGCCGTCGATACTCATCGACAGCATGTCGATGTTCGCGCCCGCCACGGAAATGTTGCCGCTATTATCGGTTTCGACACCGGGCTGGATGGTCAGCGTCGAGAAGGCACTCGTCGAGCCAGATGCGCGAGACCCCAACGCCACCGGAAGATCGATCAGTTCCCGTCCGAGCTTGCTCTCCGCGATGTTCGAGACCTCGGTGTTGATGGGCGCCTCGGCCTGCACATTCACTTCCACCGTCTGCGTTTGCGTCGCCAGTCCCAGCGTTCCATCCACTCGCACCGTCTGCCGGGAAAGAAGCGGGAGGTTGGGATTCGTCACCTTCTGCAATCCCGGCGCTTCCATCGTGATCTCATAGTTGCCGGGCTCCAGGTTGACTACCGTGTAGTTGCCGCTGGTATCGGTGATAACCTTTCGCGTCGTAGAGGTGTCGAGATTCCGCACTGTCACCAGGCAATTCGCAACCACCGCTCCCGACGGATCCTTCACCGTCCCGAGAAACTCGCCGAATGTGGATTGCGCCCAGCTCCGGACCGTCGGGAGCTGAAATAGCACTGCTGCCAAGGCAAACGCGGCTGCACGGCGACTGAACATAGAACGCATTGAGGAACGCCCCTTTTAGAAGATTTTGTTTTAGAGGAACTGCCAACAAAAGGGCGAACTCAGCCCACGGCGACGTGGTTCGATCAGCGACCCGCGTCAGACTTTGGCGCAAGGGTCCGGGAGAACTTCTGCGATTGTTGAGCAAGTGTAACGAAGATTTACAGGTGTGTCAACTATTGATTTTCTGCGTGATTTTCTTTGAATTCCCTGGGCTTTTCATCCGGCGCCCGGGACTGGAGAGCCGGCGCATCCCGCTGTATTGAAAACACTTGCGGGCGCTGTTGTCATGTTCATTGATGTGCGTCGAATTGGACGGAGCGCACGAAAATCCAGGCGACGATCAGGCGGGCTGGGCCTTGGTGTCGTCGTCGTCCGGCCGCCCGAACGCAGGCAGATACCGGCCGAAGTTCAATTCGAAGTCGCTTGGAACGCCGTAACCGATATCCCGGATCTTGGCACGCCGCGCCTGCGCACCCGGCAAGGCCAGCAGCGGAAAGAACAGGTCGATGCTCGACTGAATCTCGGCAGCTGTCGGCCTCCCGAACCGATTGACCTGGGCCTTCGCCGCCGACAGCGTTTCATGGTCGAACGAGGCCAGACGCCGGACGAGAGTATCGACAAATGAGTCGAGGTCTTTATCCTCCAGCGTGCGGTTCACCCAGCCATAACGCTCGGCGACATCGGCATCGAAATCGTCGCCGCTGAGCACGATCTCAAGCGCCCGCGAGCGGCCGACCAAACGCGGGAGCCATTCCATCGCGCCGCCGCCCGGGACCAATCCGACGCCGACTTCGGGGTTGCCGAATAGCGCATTCTGCCGGCTGGCGAAGCGCATGTCGCAGGCCAGCACGAACTCATTGCCGATGCCGCGCGTGCGGCCGCGAATCTTGGCGATGCTCACCACTGGCGAAGACGAGAGGCGCAGCACAATATCGCGCCAAAGGCCGAGCGTCTCCGGCCGTGCCGCCGCCTTGGCTACGTCGAGATGGGCGATGAAAAACTCGGGATTCGCGGCCTGGAGCAACATGACCTTCACGGATGGGTCCGCCTCGAGGTCGGTCATGAGCGCTCCCAATTCGACGATCGTTTCGGGAACAAATATGTTGATCGGCGGGTTGCTGAAGGTGATAGTCCACACGCCCGGATAGGAGCGGTCGATTTTGAACTGCCAATAGTCAGGCATGGCGTATCTCCCCTCTTGTGCTTCTGAAGAACCTTACCGCAGCGATCGGAAGCCCACGCGAAGTTCTTCTGCAAAGAGCTTCGGCTGCTCCCACGCCGCGAAGTGGCCGCCCTTCGGGAGCTGATTGAAGTGGATGAGCTTGGGATATGCGCGCTCCGCCCAGCTCCGCGGGACTGGATAGAGTTCATCAGGAAAGGAGCTTACAGCCACCGGGATGGAAACACCTTTGACATTGAAATACCCTTTGCCAAAGTACTCCCAGTAAAGACGGGCGCCGGAAATCGCAGTGTTCGTCAACCAAGTGATCGTGATGTTGTCGAGGATGTCATCGCGCGTGAGGCCTTCGGCCTGTCCCTCGAAGACGCGTGTGATCAGCTGGTAGCTGCGCGCGTCGTGGTCCAGGAAATAAGCCGCCAGACCGATGGGCGAATCCGCTATCCCGTACAGCGTCTGCGGCCGCAGACCCATCTGGAACCCGTAAGCGATTCCCTTCTGATAGACGAACTGCAGACGCTCGTACGCGAGCATTTCATCTGCTGATAGGCCCGACGGCGCCGGCTTACCGGAGAAAGCCGCCGCGTCGATGTCGGCCGGAAAAATGCCCGGCATGTTAGTGTGAATGCCGGCCAAACCTGACGGCGCCTGCACGCCCATGAGATCCACGACTACTGCGCCCCAGTCACCGCCCTGCGCGACGTATCGCGTGTACCCCAGCCGTTTCATCAGCACATCCCAGGCGCGCGGATTCGGTCGGGTCCCCAGCCTGCAGCCGCCGGCTTGCCGGAATATCCGTAGCCTGGCATCGAAGGGATGACCACGTCGAACGCGTCGGACGCGCTTCCGCCATGCTCGGTCGGGTTGGTGAGCGGATCGATGATTTTGAGCTGCTCGACCACCGAGCCGGGCCATCCGTGGGTAACGATCAGCGGCAGAGCATTTTCGTGTTTGGAACGGATGTGAATGAAGTGAATGTCCAGTCCATCGATCTCGGTGATGAACTGCGGCAGGGCGTTGAGTTTCGCCTCGATCTTGCGCCAGTCATACTCTGTCGCCCAATAGCGCGCCAGAGCCTGCATGGTCGCGAGTTGTACGCCCTGCGTCGCATCGGCAACCGTCTCTCGTTCAGGCCATTTTGTCGCGTCGATGCGTCTCCGCAGTTCGGTGAGTTCCGCCTCCGGAACGTTCACTTGAAACGGACGAATCGCAGTTTTGTCAGCGGCCCGTTCGCTGCTTCGTTGAGTCGCAGTAGCTGGGGTCATGGTGTCTTTCTCCTCTCGAAGTTGACTTCAGATGAGACGTCGATTTCACATGAAACGATACGCGCGTTTTCTCAACAGTTCGCGGCCGCATAGCACTGGTCACCCGCCAGCGGCCGAAGGGCGCGCGCCCGCGGGGATCGACGCGCCTCAATTCCAAGCTTTCGCATCTTATAGATCAGCGTTGTACGCGGCAAGCCAAGCCGGTTGGCCGCTCCGCCCTGTCCTCCGATCAGCCAGTCGGTTTGCTCCAACGTTTCCAGGATGTGCTCCCGATTCGGCGGGCAATGGAATCGGGCGGGCTGCGCGCCGAATTGATTGGCAATCCTTCCCAGCCGGATTTCACCAGAGTATCGATCAATTCTCCGATCCGGCGGCACTCTCCGATCCGCCGCCGCGGCGCTGTTCAAGAAGTTCCAGCTCGGTGAAAAGCCCATGTTCCAGGTTCGCGGCGAGTACTTCAACATCTTGAACCATTCGAATTTCCTCTACCCCACTTCGACCACCGACGCCACCTGGAACACGGGCGGAATTCTCACCCAGGCCATGCCCGCCCGCATGGGGCAGTTGGCGTTGAAGTTCATTTTTTGATACCAACCTGTCAGGCATCGGTTTTTCCTTCTGGTGTAAAGTGAACATTGTCGATCCGCGCTGAAAGGGGAAATAAATGATCCGAAGAACATCCAAGATAATCGGATTAACCAGCTCCGTGCTTGCCGTTGCGCTGGGTGCGAGCTCGCAAATGCGAGCACAATCCAAAACCCCGTATTCCAGCATGGCCAAGCTTGGCGAGTACATGATGCCGGATCGAAAAGCCGAAGTCGCCCTGGCACGAAGTGCGGCTCCCGACTCCATATCCCACGATGCAAAGGTTCTGGTGCTTGGGCCGCATGGCTACGAAACCGCCGTCGAGGGCAAGAATGGTTTCGTATGCGTCGTGGAGCGTGGATGGATGGGCCCGTTCGACGGTGAATCGTCTGCTAATTTTTGGAACCCTAAGATTCGAGGTCCGGTCTGCTTCAATCCGCCGGCTGCCCGCTCCATCCTGCCGATGACATACAAAAGGACGGAAATGGTATTGGCGGGTCAATCCAAAGCTCAGATCATCGACGGCATCAAGACATTCATTAAGCAAAAACTGCCGCCCCTGGAACCTGGCGCCATGTCCTACATGATGTCGAAGGACCAGTACCTTACCGATAACGGTCACCACAACTGGATGGCTCACCTGATGTTTTACACTCCGCTCATGGACGGTGCTGTTTGGGGTGCGGATCTTCCCAAGTCTCCCGTGATGCTGAATCCACAATTCAACGGTGCTCCGGAACCAATCGACGTTTTCATGGTTCCAGCGGGCCGGTGGTCAGATGGAACAGCGGACCCAATTCGGTAACGGACAGAACCGAACAAAAGAGTTGACAAGCAATTGTTCTTAGCTCATACTCCTCGGGTCTGAGCGCTCTTGCTCACCCACAGCCAACCTGAACTAAGTCAGGTCGCCTGCTGCCCCTTGTCTTAGAACGCCAAAGGCCGGTAGCTGGCCTAAGATCGGGAGCGCATGGATGATTCGATTCGTTAGAGCATTGGGCAAAGTGTGGGAGAAGCGCGCATACGCTGTTTTCATGCTGTGCGCGTTCACTGCGGTCTCTCTGACTGCGCAGAGCTTTCAAATCGCTGGCGGGCTTTGATTTCACGGACGGCGCCGACCCTCAGGGGGGTCTGGTTCAGGCGGCCAATGGGGATCTTTATGGAACCACCGGTGGCGGCGGGCTGAACAATAATGTCGGCGGCAGCGCTGGCACCATCTTCAAAATCACCCCGCGTGGGGCCCTGACGACGGTGTACAACTTCTGCTCCCTGGCAAATTGCGCCGACGGCTCAAACCCTCAGGAGGGGCTGGTTCAGGCCACCAATGGATACCTTTACGGGACAACGCAGCAGGGCGGAAAGTACGGTGCGGGAACGGTTTTCAAAATCACCCCGAGCGGTTCGTTAACCACTCTCTACAGCTTCTGCTCGCCAGGCTGCACGGACGGTGCAAATCCCTTTGCGGGTCTGATCCAAGCGAGCAACGGAGACTTGTACGGGACAACGGCCGGCGGCGGATCTGGCACCGGAGCCGAAGGCTCTGGCACCATCTTCAAAATCACTCCGGGCGGCGCGCTGACGACTGTCTATACCTTTTGCTCCCTAAGCATGTGTACTGACGGCTCGGAACCTTTGGCAGGACTGATCCAAGCTACCAATGAAAATTTCTACGGAACAACGTTGGCCGGCGGCACTCACGGCGAAGGCACGGTCTTCAAGATCACGCCCGGAGGCGGACTGACGACACTGCACAGCTTCTGCTCCAAAACAAACTGCGCGGACGGCTCAAATCCCGAGGCTGGGCTGGTTCAGGCTAGCAATGGGGACTTCTACGGCACCACCGCGTTCGGCGGAGCCAACAACAACGCTGGAACGATTTACGAAATCACATCGGGCGGCAAACTGACTACGCTGTACAGTTTCTGCGCGCAAACACAGTGTACGGATGGATATAATCCCGTCGCCGGGCTGATTCAGGCCACCGACGGAAACCTCTACGGTACCACCCCATCCGGCGGGGATCCGATGACAGAAGGCGGTACCATTTACGAAATCACCCCCGGCAGCTCGCTGCCGACGATTTACCCTTTTGGAGACGCTGAACTCGGGTACGAGCCTTCCGCTGCCCTGGTCCAGGACACGAATGGGGCGCTCTATGGAACAACCGTCTCCGGTGGGATTAGCACCGCCTGCCAAAACGGCTGCGGCACCGTCTTCGTCCTGTCGGTCGGCCTGAGCCCGTTTATTACGACACTGCCCGTCGCCGGCGTGGTGGGAGAGGCTGTCAAAATTCTGGGAAGCAATTTCACCGGCGCCACCAGCGTCACCTTTAATGGGACAGCAGCCGTCTTCACGGTGGTTTCGAGCGCCCAGATCACGACCACCGTCCCTACCGGCGCGACTACAGGAATGGTCCAGGTGGTGACACCCAGCGGCACGCTTTCGAGCAACGTTTCCTTTCAGGTGCTGCCGTAAAATAACCGCCAAAACCATGGCGATCACTTTGTCACGAGCTTATTTCACTCGCTCCCAGACAAACGTGTTCTCAACAACGGGCGGGTTGAGCTCGGAAGCATCCACCCGCAATGACATCCGGTCAGTCCCTTGAAAGCTATACCATCTCTTGGTCGCTCTGCCCACGGCGTTGGGGGTTTGATTGATTTCGTAATGGCGGACCATAAAGCCCTCGTTCGCGTGGATCTCGATGGTGGCACAGTAAGCGCCGAAGCCCTTGATCGCTGACAGTCCTTCTTCCGCTGTCGGCGTGGACTGCGACTTCCATTGGGGCCGCTTGGGATTCATGCTGAGGAAGCACATCCGACCCGCATTGGCGTCAAAAAAGGCGTATCCCACGCTGTTTGGTCCCTGGCGAGTAGTTCCGTCAGTGAGGCGTTGCGGATTGGATACCAGCCGCCACATGCCTGCAAACTGCCTAGCGATATCACTCTGGGACTGAGCACGCGACGTGCTATGAAACTGGCCCAATACCAGAAATATGGACCACGCGACCGTTTTTTTCATCTTCTCTGCCTTTCGTGCGGCTGTGCACCCAGGAATCTCCTAAGCTTAACGCGCGTGGGCGCGGCCGGATCAACCAGCGGCCATTCCCGCAAACGCGAGGGCTCCAGGGCGACGCAGTTCGTAGCGATGGATAAGCCCGCGTTGCTTACGGGAGCATGCCGTTATCAGAGTGTCAGCGTACCGGAAGACAATGACGAATCGAGAAGTTCGCATTTCCTTCAGCAAGTGCGCATTGTTTCGGGAACCGATTGCGCAGCATTGCGGTATGAAACAAAAAGCCCCCGGCCTGTGCCGAGGGCTCATGCTCAAAACAGCAGGGTTCAGCTTACCGGTTGACCTGGAGGCTGGCTCCGCCACTTGGGCCGCTGCCAGGGCCGCTGCCAAGGACGTCACCGCTGGAGACAAGCTTGACCCAAAGCGAACCGTCGCCTTTGTAGTACGAGGTGGCACTGGCCTTGCGAAGTGCATCCAGGCTGCTCTGCTCCGTACCCGACGCTGCAGTGGTGAATCCCGGCAGATCGAAGATCACCCACGAGCCGCTATCCAGTTCCTTCACGTTGAGGGACAGGGTTGGCCTTTCGGTGGTCACTTTGAACTCGGTACCCGCTCGTACGTTGGTTTCTCCGGTGACGTGAAAATCCTTGCCATTGCGGCTGAGAACGATTGGCGGCCCCGCAGGTGCAGCGGCGCCCAGGACCCCGTTTCTGGGGCCAACGAGACCACCGAGGCCACCCCTGCCAGCGCCAGGAGGACCGCCATACGCGCCGGGACCGGCCGCTCCGCCAGGACGACCGGGTCCGCCGTTACCAGCGCCAGGACCGCCAGCTACCGCAGCGCCGCCTCTACCGCCGGGACCGGGACCGGGACCGGCGCCTGCGCCACGACCGCCACGACCACCACCGCCGGCGGGAGCGCCAACCGTCATACGCCCGATGTCGCCCTTGCACACCGCTGCGTTCCAGGTCGGCTTGATCTCGCAGGTGTCGTCGATTGCGATTCCGTCGTTTGCGTCGTTGATGAGAATGTAGGAATTGGGGACACCGCTCACCGAGCCGTCCTTGTCGTTGAATACCGAAGTCTGGTAGCTCCCATTGCCGTAATCATCGTTGCTCCACTTAAACTCCATAGGCGGGAAATACACCGGCTTGGCGTTGATGAATTTCGCGCGCTGTACGGTGTTGTTGGAGCTCATTCCGAAGCTGGTATATAGCAGGTAAGAGATCGCTCCCGTCTTGCGGGTGGCGTTGTCCTCGAAATTCACGAAGGTGACATTGTCCAGTTCATGACGGTAGTCGTAGAACTCGTAGCCGCGGATTGGGAAATCCGCGAGTTTGGGCTCCGGCAAGCTGCGGCCGTAAGCCATTTCCGCCGGCGTCCTGGGGTTGCCGATGTTCTCGGTTTCGCCCACGAACAGCGAGTCAACCACCCGTGACGTAAAGGCGGACTGACCGAAGTTGCCGGACGCATGCGTGTAGCCAATTGCGTTGTCGGCCAGCTTCAAGTTCTTGAACAGGTCCATCTCACCGCGGGTCCACATGGCGTTATTGCGGTTCTTGTAGCTGGTGATATCCTCGATGACCGTCTCCACTGGAGGGCTGTTCGCGACAGCGGGATCGGCAAGGGCAATGTGCCCGCCGACGGCGAAATGGCCATCGGGCCTGGGGCCGCGGTCGGACATGAAGCCGTCAAAGTTCGAATGGGCGGTGTTGCCCTTGAACTCCCGCACCCGGGTTCGACGCGGCCAGGTCTTCGCACTAATCTCCGTGCCTTCGAACTTACCCGTCGGATGCTCGGGCAATGCGAACCAGAAACCTGTCGCATCGGACCCCGCGGCCACGTTGTCCCGGTAAATATTGTCCGGATTGGTGATCCAAAAAGTCGACGCCGTGTTGTCGGAAGGGATCAGGATATCCTTGGCGTTCTGGCCGGCCGTATCGAAGTTCTTGCCGCCCTCCGTTCCGAACGGGCCGAGGTCTGTCGGGACGCACGGCGCGTCCGGATGACACTTGGTGAGGATCCCCAGGTTGTGCACGAACTGGTTGTCGTGCTCCACGCCGTCCTCCAGGAAGAAGCAGTGACCAATGTTGTTGTACGTCACATTGTTTTCAATGTCCAAGTAATTTGTGCCATGCACGGTCACGCAGCGGCTGTAGGTGTCGTGAATGGCCGAGTTCTTGATGTACTGGCCCTGCGCATCGCCGATCAGATGCCAGTGGATCGGATACCGCGCCAGATGCATGTTCTGACCCATGCGATTGAGCTCGACGCCATCCACAAACATCTTGCTCCCGTTCATCGCCATAATGTGGCCGCCAAACAGCGTCTGGTCTGCGTCAGGCGAAGCCTGGATCACGATATTGCGCGACAGCATGCCCACTTCGCCGCGTTCATCCACGTCGAAGGTGATCTTGCCGAAGTGCATGTAGTCCAGTTTCTTGTCGAGCGTGATCCTATTGCCACGGATGGCGGCAATGGTCCGCCGCTCTGCCTGATGGGGATCGAAATCCGTGGACGCGAGGACAATCACGTCGCCGGCCCGCCATTGTGCGGCGTTCAGGACTTCAATCGAGTTGCTGCCTGCCTCGGCGGTCTGGGACAACTTCGTCCACGAGTTGGTCCGGTTACCGTGCAGGTTCAGGGTTCCACCCATCATCATGATCCCGCGGTCACTGCGGTCATTCGTTCCACCCACTCCACTCATATCTTCGTCTTTGACGTTGTCGGTGAGGGTAATTGTGGCCTTGCGCGTATGGGGCCTGGCTTCGGTGCCGATTTCCAGTTCCCCGTGCACCATGACCCACTCGGTGGTCAGTTCAAGATCTTTATTGTCCGCAAAGCTCAGTTTGCCGTTGATCGTCAAACTGCGCAGCGCCGGCGGAGAGACATCGAGGACAACGTTCATGTCCTTGTCAATGGTGACCACAGCATCTTTGGCCGGCACCTTTTTGTCAGGCCAGGTGGATGCATTCGACCAGCGCTTGGCGCTAGTCGTCGAAGTCTTTTGCTGCGCTTGGAGGACGGCATATCCGCCGAGGCCTAAAAAGGCTGGAACCAGCAACGAAAGGAACAAGAGAGAACGTTTTCGCATCGTTAAATCTCCGTGATCGATCATGTTACGCTACTTTCTCCCGCGAGGATCAAGAAATGTGATAGCAAGGAACAATTTTACACCTATCGTCGGCCGGACAATAGCCCTGGTTTCAACGTATTCGCCCGCGGATAGGTTTCGCCGAGCGCAGGGCTGAAGGAATCTGGGCTGTTCAGACGGCGAGAGCATCCAACGCGCCGGGGGCTCTTGCGCATGAAGCGAGGTCAGCTTACCGGCTGACCTGGACGCTGGTTCCACCGACGAAAGGGCCGGCGCCGTGGGCGCCTTCACCGGTGGAGACAACTTTCACCCAGAGCGCGTCCTTGCCCTTGTAGTACGAGGTGGCGCTGGCCTTACGCAGCGCATCCAGGCTGTCCTGCGGCGCACCCGAGGCTGCAGTGGTGAATCCCGGCAGATCAAGGATCACCCACGAGCCGGCATCGAGTTCCGTCAGGGAGAGGGACACGGTCGGCCTTTCGGTGGTCACCTTGATCTCGGTATCGGCTCGTACGTTGGTGCCCGTTACGTTGTACTCCTTGCCATTGCGGCTGAGAATGACTGGCGGCTGAGGAGGTCCACCAGGGCCTCTGCCGCCGGCGCCACCAGGACCGCCATAGGCTGCGCCACGACCACCGGGACCCCTATTACCCGCGCCAGCTACCGCGGCCCCGCCTTGACCACCGGCAGGACCGGCACCTGCGCCACGAGCGCCGCCGCCGAATCCACGTCCTCCGTAACCACCGAATCCACCTGGTCCTCCCGGGCCGCCAACATTCAGGCGTCCAACATCGCCCTTGCACACAGCAGCGTTCCAAGTGGGCTTGATCTCACAAGCTCCTGCGTCGGCTGCGATGCTGTCGTTGACGCCGTCATTGATGAGAACGTAGGAATCGGGACCACCGCCGAACGAGCCGTCCTTGTCGCGGATCACCGCGGTCTTATAGGCCGTACTGCCGAAATTATCGCTGCCCCACTTACGCTCCATCGGCGGGAAATACACCGGCTTTGCGTTGACGAATTTCACGTGCTCGACGGTGTTGTTGGAGCTGACCCCGAAGCTGGTATACATCAGGTAAGAGATCGCTCCCGTCTTGCGAGTGGCGTTGTCCTCGAAATTCACGAAGGTGTCATTCACCACGTCATGACGGTAATCGTAGTACTCGTAGCCGCGGATCGGGTAATCCGGCATTTCGGGCTTCGGCAAGCTGCGGCCGTAAGCCTTTTCCGCGTCAGTCCTGGGGTTACCGATGTTCTCGGTCTCGCCCACGAACAGCGAGTCAACCACCCGTGACGTAAAGGCGTATCGACCGAATTCGCCGGACGCGTGCGTAAAGCCGATAGCGTTGTCGGCCAGCTTTACGTTCCTGAATACGTGCAGCTCACCCCGGCCCCAGATGGCGTTATTCCGGTTCTTGTAGGCGGTGAGATCCTCGAAGACCGATTCCAGCGCCTTGCTGTTCGCGTCAGCGGGATTTTCATGGCCGGTCTGCGAGCTGCCGGTAACACCGAAATGGCCATCGGGCCCAACGTTTCGGTCGAACATGAACGAGTCGTAGTTGGAGTGGGCGACGTTGCCCTTGAACTCGCGGAATGGCGTTCGACGCGGCCAGGTCTTCGCACTGATCTCCGTGCCTTCGAACTTACCCGTCGGGTGCTCCGGCAATGACATCCAGAAGCCGGTCGCGTCGGAACCCGCGGCCACGTTGTCCCGGTAGATGTTGTCCGGGTTGGTGATCCAGAAAGTTGACGCCGTGTTGTCCGAGGGAATCAGGATGTCCTTGGCATCCTGGCCATTCGTTCCCGCTCGGCTCTCTCCAGATGCGGCGAGGTTTGTCGGGACGCACGGCGCGTCCGGATGACACTTGGTGAGGATCCCCAGGTTGTGCACGAACTGGTTGTCGTGCTCCACGCCGTCCTCCAGGAAGAAGCAGTGACCAATGTTGTTGTACGTCACATTGTTTTCAATGTCCAAGTAATTTGTGCCATGCACGGTCACGCAGCGGCTGTAGGTGTCGTGAATGGCCGAGTTCTTGATGTACTGGCCCTGCGCATCGCCGATCAGATGCCAGTGGATCGGATACCGCGCCAGGTGCATGTTCTGACCCATGCGATTGAGCTCAACGCCATCCACAAACATCTTGCTCCCGTTCATCGCCATGATGTGGCCGCCAAACAGCGTCTGGTCTGCGTCAGGCGAAGCCTGGATCACGATATTGCGCGACAGCATGCCCACTTCGCCGCGTTCATCCACGTCGAAGGTGATCTTGCCGAAGTGCATGTAGTCCAGTTTCTTGTCGAGCGTGATCCTATTGCCACGGATGGCGGCAATGGTCCGCCGCTCTGCCTGATGGGGATCGAAATCCGTGGACGCGAGGACAATCACGTCGCCGGCCCGCCATTGAGCGGCGTTCAGGACTTCAATCGAGTTGCTGCCTGCTTCGGCGGTCTTGGACAACTTCGTCCACGAGTTCGTCCGGTTACCGTGCAGGTTCAGGGTTCCACCCATCATCATGATCCCGCGGTCACTGCGGTCATTCGTTCCACCGGTTCCACTCATATCTTCGTCTTTGACGTTGTCGGTGAGGGTAATTGTGGCCTTGCGCGTATGGGGCCTGGCTTCGGTGCCGATTTCCAGTTCCCCGTGCACCATGACCCACTCGGTGGTCAGTTCAAGATCTTTGTTATCCGCGAAGCTCAGTTTGCCGTTGATCGTCAAACTGCGCAGCGGTGGCGGCGTGACATCGAGGACGACGTTCATGTCCTTGTCAATGGTGACCACAGCATCTTTGGCCGGCACCTTTTTGTCGGGCCAAGTGGATGCATCCGACCAGCGCTTCGCGCTAGCCGTCGAAGTCTTTTGCTGCGCCTGAACCACGGCATATCCGCCGAGGCCTAAAAAGGCTGGAACCAGCAACGAAAGGAACAAGAGAGAACGTTTTCGCATCGTTAAATCTCCGTGACCGATCATGTTACGCTACTTTCTCCCGCCAGGATCGAAAGGACGTGTAGCCAGGGACAATTTTACACCCATCGTCGGCCGGACAATATCCTCTGGTTTCAACGTATTCGCCAGCGGCTTAGGTCTACTTGCGACCGCCCGGTAGCCTTCGAGCTGCAACTCGTAGAGCTAGTTCGTCCTCGGGTGCCAGACCGACCCAACGGAAAGATGCGAAATCTACAGGGACGTGCCCGCCTCAGGAACCGGCAACCATTCTCGAACAATTCGGGAGACACGTTCTGCGTATTCTTCCAGGTCGGTCGGCTTTTGAACAAACTCCTTGGCACCAAGCTCGGTAGAGTCTCGGATGTCCGCCGGATTTGATGAAGAGCTGAAGATTACCACGGGAGCTTTGGGTTTTGATCGCGCCAAAAACCAATTCCCGGACACGATCGGAAGATTGAGATCCAGGAGGATCAGATCAGGCTGAAATCGTCCCTCGGCCAGCATGAACATAGCTTGCGCACCATCGCGTGCAACATGCACTCGGATCGGGATTTGTTGTTGTTGAAGAATTTGACGAATGAGCAGGACATCCCCGGCGTTGTCTTCGATCACGAAGATGTGGCGCAGCTGTTCCACTGTTTAGTCTTCTGGTGGTTCGATGCGCCAGGCGGCGGATCATTTCAGTAAGTCAACAAAATTGTAAAAAAACGTTCTTCCTGTCGAAGTTCCGTTCGATCTCTAACCGTTCATGTGTCACCGGCGTCAGGGTACCAGCGTCCATTGACGAAACGACGAAACCATGTTCTCAGCCCTGACACGAACCCTTAAGCCCATCGTCCCTCATCCCCTTTATCGCTCCCTTCAGATGTACGCTGGCCGAAGAAAAGCCAACCGCTGGCTGCACCGCATGGGAGTGTTTCCATTGGCACTCAGGGCCGCCGAAGAATTCAACTACGCCGTCCAGGCTGGGCCGTTCGTAGGGATGAAGTACACGCGATCAGCCGTGCTTAGCCGCCATGCAACGCCCGCGCTGCTTGGAGTGTACGAGCGGCACCTGTATCCATTTCTGGAGGCAGCGGCGCAGCGCTGCGATCTAGTCGTCGACATTGGCTCAGCCGAGGGGTACTTCGCAGTGGGGCTGGCCCGTTTAGGAAAGCGGGTGGTCGCCTTTGACGCGGACCCGCATGAGCACAGGGTGTGTAAAGAGATGGCAGCGGTTAACTCGGTATCTGAGCGCGTGACCATCCGGTCGTGGTGCAGCCCGAGCACGCTGCTCGATTTGGCTAGAAATCACCGGGCATTGATCATCAGCGACATTGAAGGCGGAGAGTTGGGCCTGTTCACCCCCGAAGTGGTCGAGGCCATAAGCCATTGTCATTTGATTATCGAGATGCACGGAAAAGATGCACCGGCAAATTTGCCGTTTATCCTGCGTTTCGACAGCACGGCCAAGATTATGGACGATCCGGCGCCGGACACTGCCACCATTGACCGGCTGAAATTCCTCGGGACGGATGCGGCCCGTATGGCCTCAGAGTTTCGGCCTTTTCAGCAGTGGCTGCTGCGGGAGGGTTCAACGTAGCCACTCTAGGAGAGGCCGTTAGCCATAGCGCGAAAGGAGTGCTACAAAACCGCATGGCGCATGTTCAAGCAAATTCGATCCCTGCTCTCGGAAGACATTCAACTGGATTCTGCCGTTGAAGTCGATGGGACCTACTTCGGTGGAGCACCGCGCGGTTGACAACGCGCCGACAACCGGGCGTTAAAGCGACTGCTGGGCGTCCTGGCGTGGGCGATCTGCAAAAGGCTCCCATCGTTGGCATCGTGCGGCGCAAGGGCGTAGATGTAATGGCCGAGACCTTGATGGGCATGGTGACCGAACACGTCCTGCCTGAATCCACGATCTAGACGGATGAGCTCCGTTGCTAGCCGGTATCGAACTCGGACGCGGCTACCATCACAAGCGCGCTCATCACAGCGCGAAGGCCTACGTGATGGGCGATGCTCACACGAAATCGGTCGAGGGATTCTGGTCGCTCATCAAACGCGGGATCGGAGGGATCCAAAACGCGGTCAGCCAAGAGTACTTGCGGACGTACTCGGATGAGTACACGCATCGCTTGCAATCGACGCGATCAAGGCAACCTGATCTTCAAGTGGATTTTGGCTGAAGCTACAAACCGCGCTTCCAAGAAGCAAAGCCCAAAAGGTGGCAGTCTCTGTCCGTAGTGCGTCATTTCAACCAACATTCGGGACCTTTGAGTCCCGTGAACCATTGCAACTTCTACCCTTCTACATTGGAGGCTAAATTGCCCCTGCCGACCGCGGGCTGCTCTGCCGATAACATATGCAACAATGACAGCAGAGGTCCCGGAAGGCAGACTGCGGGAATGCCCGTTAGACCGTAGAAATTAGCGACTCCCGTTCGCAGCCTTGATAGGCTGAGAGCAATTTTCTTTCGCGAGAAAAAGGAGAGTCGCTATGAAGAAACCATATCAGATTGAATCGCAGCGAGCGGTGAAGCAGCTCGAGGCAATGGCCGCGGATGGAAATCCGGCGGTGCAAATGGTGCTGCCCATGGCCGAGATGGTGGGCTGGTTGCGCCAAGGTGTGGGCGAATTAATTCGACAAGCTGGATTGCGGTTGATGGATCTGCTGATGCAGGAAGAAGTCCGGGAACTGGTCGGCGAGCGCAGCCAAAGGCAAGCGGAGAGAACGGCCAATCGTTGGGGTAGCGAGCGGGGCTATTGCATAGTGATGGGGCAGAAAGTTCCGGTCGAGCGGCCGCGCGTGCGCAGCACCGACGACCAGGAAGTGCGTTTGGGCAGCTACGAGCTATTCCACCGGGGCGAGCCGCTGACAGAAACGGTTTGGGAGAAGTTGATGCTGGGCCTGAGCACGAGGAAATACGGTCAGGCCGTGCGCGAGTTCACCGAAGCGTATGGCTTGGAGAAGAGCGCCGTCAGCGAACATTTCATCGAGGCCAGCCGGGAGAAGTTACGGGAGATGATGGAGCGGCGGCTGGACAAGACGCGGCTGTGCGCGCTGCTCATCGACGCCACGCCGTTCGCCGGGCAGCAACTGGTAGTAGCAATGGGAATCAGCCAGGACGGGCGGAAAATGATTCTAGGCCTGCGGCAAGGCGCCACCGAAAATGCAACGGTAGTCGGTGAGTTGCTCGGCGATCTGGTGAGTCGTGGGCTCGATTTTACCGAGCCGAGACTCTATATCCTGGATGGCGGCAAGGCGCTGACTGCCGCACTGAAAAAGCACGCTGGCGAGTCGGCGGCGATCCAGCGCTGCCAGGTTCACAAACGCCGGAATGTGCTGGATCATCTGACCGACGAACAAAGGCCGGCGCTGGCAAAGAAGCTGAATGCGGCTTATGCCCTGGAAGACCACGCTGCTGCCAAGCAAGCGTTGAACGCACTCCATCGCGAACTGATGGACCTCAATCCCAGTGCGGCGCGGAGCTTGGGCGAAGGGATGGAGGAGACCCTAACCGTGCACCGGCTTCACGTCCCCATGCAACTGCGAAAAACGCTGGCCAGTACCAACGTGATCGAATCGGCGTTCTCGATTGTGGAGCAGGTTTGCAAAAACGTGAAACGCTGGCATGGCGGCGACCAGCGGGAGCGTTGGGTCGGTTCGGGACTCTTAGTTGCACAAAAACAGTTCCGCAAGGTCACCGGACATAAACAGATTCCGGTGCTCTTGAAAGAATTAGAAGCGCTGGCGCCCTCGAAATCGGAAGTTGTCAAAAAGAGAACGGCGTCGTAGAGTGGGTTGCACGGGAGCCGCTGATTTCAACGGAGACTCGGGCATTTCCCAGACTGCGATGAATGTCCGCGAAAAAAACAACGACCTCATCAAGGAAGGTAGCGATCTGCGTATAGCATTCACAATCCAGAAGGATGAGTTGGATGGTGGCTACATAGCTGAGTGCTCCGATCTTCCTGGATGCATGTCGCAAGGCGAAACCCACGAAGAGGCGGCAGCTAATCTGGCCAATGCGGTGGCGGACTATATTGCTGTCGTGATCGAAGACCATCTTCAAAAACACCACTCCGTGAGTGTCACGAGAGAACCCAAAGACCGCGAGACTCTTGTTGTAAAACCGCTTGTTGCGCTTGGCTTTTGTGCTGGCTAGGAATGGCGCTTTCGGATCTGCCACTCGCATGTGGTTCGGATCACGTCAAAGTATTTTGTAGGTCCTTCGGGTGGCGCATTAGACGCGAGGGGAATCATATTACCCTGCCGCACCCTGAGAACACGAACTGTCTCTCGATTCCAAATCACAAGGAAGTCAAGCGAGCTCTTCTTCACAAGCAGATCAAACTTGCTGGAAAGACAGATGATGAATATCGAGAGGCCTTCGATTCCGTCTGATAGCCTCAGTTGGAACGTTTAGGGTGAGATTTTGGACTGGGCTGAATCAACCGTCTCAGCATAGCTTTAAACTGGCCCTTGGTAAGTCCCGGAGACTCCCTGAGGAGGTCGGCGATCTCTCTGCGCTCGGCTTGCTGCTAGCCTTCTTTGCTGGTCGCTTTCGCGGGCTTCCCGGCACGCGATTCTAGTCTACCGCTGCTGTATCTCCTCGGACGAAGGCTGGTCGGAGGTCTCCACGTTTATTCTATTCATCGGCATCATCGGTGAATACGTCGTTAGTCAAATGGCGCTGGAGGAGTTCGCGGAGCAGGAGCACCTGAAACGAGAGATCGCGAAAACGTTGCGTTCGTTCACGAACACCTCACTGCCAACCACCGCCGAGGGCGTTATAAAGTTGGACCGTGCTGACCACTTCGGCATAGTGGATCTGCTCGAGCGTCAGCTGGGCCGAGAGCAGATCACGGTCGGCATCCAGCGCGTTGAGCTGCGTATCCACGCCGCCTTCATAGCGACGGTAAGCCAATCGTTTGCGGACCTCGAGCGCGATCACGAGTTTCTGCTGCTCCACCCGGCTCTCGCGCGTTCGCTGATGCGCGATCAATGCGTCCGAAACATCCTTGAACGCCGTGCTGATCGATTTTTCGTACGCGATCTGCGCATCCTGTTGTTGAGCCTCAGCAAGCCTCACAGTGTTCTTCAGCCGCCCGGCGGTGAAGATGGGTTGGGTAAGTTGGGGCACGAAGCTATACACCGCGTTCGGGCCGGAGAACAGCTTGGCTAACGATGAGCTTTGGCCGCCGACCGAGCCCGTCAAGCTGATCTGTGGAAAATACGCGGCTTTAGCCACGCCGATGTTGGCGTTAGCCGCAATCAGCGCCTGCTCGGCCGCACGGATGTCGGGGCGTCGTTCGAGCAAGGCCGAGGGCAGTCCCGCGGGTACCTCCGGCGTAACATAATCCGCGCTAAAGCCGCGCGCGCGGTCAATGCCGCCGGGATTTTTTCCGAGCAGCAACGAAGTCTGGTCCTCGGTCTGCTCGATCTGTTGCTTCAACTGCGGAATGCTCTCGGCTGCGCTCGCGACCAGTTGCTCGGCCTGACGCGCATCCAGTTCGGTGGCGATCCCGTGCTCCTCGCGATCCAGCGTCAGCTTGAGAGATTCCTGTCGCGTCACCAGCGTGTTCTGAGAGATCCTCAGCTCGGAATCCAGTTCCAGTAATTGAAAGTAATCGGTCGCCACCTGGCTCACCACGGTACTGATTACCGTCTTCCGGTTCCAGTCCGCATTCAGCAGATTCGCGCGCGCAGCCTCCGTCGCGCGTCGCAATTGTCCCCAGAGATCCACCTGGAAGGATAAAAGATTGAGCGAGGCTTCTCCCCAGTTGCGGTTCTGATTGGTGACAAACGACGCCGGAAGCGGAAATTGTCCATCCCGCGACAAGCGTGTAAATTGGAGATCTCCGGAAGCGCTTACTTGCGGGTATTGGTTGGAGCGAGTGATGCCGAGATTCGCGCGTGCCTGGTCAAACCGCGCCACGGCATCGCGCAGATCGTAGTTCTGAACCAGAGCCACCTTGATCAGACCGTCAAGCTGCGGATCGCGGAAAACTTCAAACCACTTCAGGTCGGCGAGCGAAGCTCCCTGTGATTCCGGCAGCGGATCCGGCGCGCGGAAGCTCTGCGGTACGGCAATCTGCGGCCGTTTGTAATTTGGGCCGACGGTGCATCCGGCCAGCGTTACCGCCGCAATAGTAACTGCAGTATAGAAAGACGTTCTCATGTCAGTCTCCTGTAGCCGGGGAAGGTAAGGGATCGGTGCCCGGTGTTCTCGCCTTAGCGCCCGACAGCTTCTCGACCACAACAAAGATGGCGGGAACCAAGAATCTGCCGAGAAACGTTTCCGCCACCATACCTCCGATTGCCGCGGTGCCGATGATCTGGCGTGCGATGGACCCGGCGCCGGATGCGATCCACAGCGGAATGCAACCGACAATGAAGGCCAGCGCCGTCATCATGAGAGGCCGAAAGCGAATTCTCGCCGCGTCGAGAGCGGCCTCCACCAGGGGTTTGCCCCGTTCGTACTCCTCTTTGGCAAAGGCCACGATCAGAATCGAATTCTTCGCGCCCAGGCCAATCAGCATCACCAAGGCGATCTGCAGGTAAACATCGTTTTCGAGCTGCACCATATAGGCCGGCACAAATGCACCCAGCACTACACGGCGGAGCCAAAGCGCGGCAACGGCTCCGAAGACCGCAACCGGCGTACTCAACAGCACGCTGAAGGGCAGTGACCAGCTCTCATAAAGCGCCGCGAGAACCAGAAACACGAAGACAAAAGAAAAGCCGAAGATCACCCACGAGGAAACTCCCTGGCGCGCTTTCTGCTCCTGATACGACATCCCCATGTAGTCGAAGCCCATTTGGCTCGGCATGGTTTGGTGAAAGACTTCTTCGAGCGCCGCCGTGGCCTGATCCGAGCTGTAGCCGGGAGCGGCGCTGCCGTTGATCTGCGCGCCACGGTATTCGTTGTAGCGCAAAGTGAATTCGGGGCCGGAGCGCTTTTGGTAGCTTGCTAAAGCCGTGAGCGGCACTGCCGAGCCCTGGCTGTTCCGCACGTAGAACTGGCCAAGGTTGTCGACATCGGACCGGTAAGGGGCTTCACTCTCCACGTAAACCTGCCAGGTGCGTCCGAAATCGTTGAAGTAATTTATAAACAGGCCGCCCATGTAGGCCTGAATGGTTTGGTAGACATCGGTTAACGCGACGCCCTGCTTCAGCACTTTCTCCCGATCCACCTGGATGAATCGCTGCGGCACACTGGGCAGAAACGTGGTGCTGATGGTCCCGATTTCCGGGCGCTTTCGGGCGGCCGTGAGAAACTTGTTCAGGTTGTCAGCCAGGAACGGTATGTCCCTGCCGGCGCGGTCCTCGAGTACAAACTGAAATCCGCCGGAAGTGCCCACTCCCGGGATCGAGGGCGGCGAGAAGGTGAAAGCGGTTCCCACGGGCAGCTTGCTGAGTTCGCGGTTCAAACGATTCTCGATGGCATGATACTGCTCGTCTCTGGATTTGCGGTCGCCCCACGGTTTGAAGGTGACGAAGAAGAAGGCGTTGTAAGTGGTCTGCGCAAAGCTCAACAAGTTGAATCCGATGACGGTGGTGGTGTATTGGACGCCAGGCGTATTGGCGAGGATCTTTTCCACTTCTGCGCCGGCCTCGCTGGTGCGTTCCATCGACGAAGCGACGGGAAGCTGCATACTGACGTATACGTAGCCTTGATCTTCGTCGGGCAGGAAGCTGGAAGGAAGCCGTTTGGCAACGAAAATTCCGGCGAGCCCGCAGACGACAAGCACTAACATCACGACAGCACCCTTGCGAATTACGACATCGGACCAGCGGACAAAGCCGACCGTTGCTCGTTCCCAATAGCGATTGAAGACACCAAAGAATTTTGCCAGCGGTCCACGGCGCTCAGCCCCTCCAGCGGGCGCCGGCCTCAGCAACAATCCCGCCAGCGCCGGGCTGAGCGTGAGGGCGTTGAAAGCCGAAAGCAGCACTGACATCGCGATGGTCAGCGCGAATTGCTGATAGAGTCTTCCGGTGATGCCGGGGATAAAAGCGGTGGGCACGAAGACGGACGCCAGCACCAGCGCAATGCCAACCACGGGGCCGGACAGTTCTTCCATCGCCTTACGGGCCGCATCCTTAGGCGCCAGGCCTTCCTCAATGTGGCGCTGCACTCCCTCCACAACAACGATTGCGTCGTCTACTACAAGACCGATGGCCAGCACCAGGCCCAGCATCGAAAGCGTGTTGATGGAGAAGCCGAAGATCGGAAAGAGAATGAAAGTCCCGATCAGCGAAACCGGTACCGCCAGCATCGGGATGAGCGTGGATCGCCAGTCCTGTAAAAAGAGATAAACCACAAAGATCACCAGCACGATCGCGATGACCAGAGTGACGACGATTTCCTTCATGCCTTCGGTAACCGATTTCGTCTGGTCCAGAGATATGGCGTAATCGATATCTTCGGGAAAACTCTGTTTCATCTGCGCCATCAGCCTGCGCACGCCGGCCACGGCTTGAACGGCGTTCGAACCCGGCAACTGGTAGATGGCGAGAATCGCGCTGGGCTTGCCGTTCAGGCGGCCGGCTAAGCTATAGCTCTGCGCTCCCAGCTCCGTCCGCGCAACGTCCTTCACGCGCACGGTGCCGCCGTTGGGAGCTTCACGGACCACGATGTTGCCGAATTCCTCCGGCGACGTCAGGCGTCCCTGAGCTAGAACGGCATAGGTGTATTGCTGCTTCGCGACAGCAGGCTCGCCGCCCACCTGGCCTGCGGGGTTCACGGTGTTCTGCGCCTGGATAGCGTTCACGATGTCGGTGACGGTGATGTTCAGCTTCGCCAGCTGATCCGGTTTCACCCACAACCGCATCGCGTATTGCCCCGCTCCGAAAATCTGAGTCTGCCCAATGCCATAAGAGCGCGCAACGGGGTCGTTCACATTGATGTAGGCGTAATTAGCTAAAAACGTCACGTCGCGGGTGCCGTGCGGCGAATAGATAGCCACCAGCATCAAGGGAGCGGTGGTCGCCTTCTTGATCGTCACGCCGTAAGTATTCACCTCGGGCGGCAGCTGACCGGCAGCCAGTTGCTCGCGAGACTGCGTCAGGATCAGATCCATGTTGGGATCGGTCTTGAGATCGAAATCGGTGAACAAGGTCGTGCTGTTACTGCCCGTCGCGTTCACCGAATACATGTAATCCAGATTGTCGACGCCATTGATTTGCTGCTCGATTGGCGTGGCCACGGACTGTTCCAAAGCTTTCGCGTCCGCGCCAACATAGGTCGCGGTGGTCCGTATCTCGGGCGGGGCGATGTTCGGAAATTGTGCCACCGGCAAAGTCACCGTCATGATCGCGCCGACGATGACTGTGAGAATGGCGATGACCATCGCCACAATGGGCCGTCTGATAAAGAAATTGGACATGGGTGCGGGCTCCTTTCCTTAGCTGGCGGGGTACGGCTTCGGCTGCACCCGCATGCCTGACCGGAGCTTCTGCTGGCCTTCCACCACGACACGTTCACCCGGCTTCAGTCCACTGGCGATCACCCACATGGTTCCCACTCGCTCGCCCACCTGTACCTGCCGCGTCGTCACCTTGTTGTCACTCCCCACCTCTACTACTTCGTAGCCGCCCTGAAGTTCGGTCACCGCTGGTTGGGGGACAAGCAGAGCGCCTTTGTCCTCCCCGGTCACGGCGCGCACCATCGCGTATTGGCCAGGACGCAGGATGTTGCCGGGATTCGCAAACAGGGCCGTCATCTGGATGGCGCCGGTGCTAGGATCCACCTGGCGATCGGCAAACGAGAACCGGCCGTCCTTCGGATGCGTGCTCCCGTCGGCCAGGATCAGCTTCAATTGCAGATGATGAAGTGCGTCGGCCCGCGCAAGACTGAGATACTCCTGCTCGCTAACAGTGAAGACCGCTTTGACGGGATCCAGTGTGGACACCGTAGTCACCGCGGCGCTCGAAGGGGTCACCAGGTTACCCACCTGAACGGCTGCCGCTCCGGCAATCCCGTCAATCAGCGATGTCAGCCTGGTGAAGCCGAGGTTCACCTTTGCCGTTTCGAGATTGGCTTCGGCTGCTTTCACCGCGGCGGCCGCTGCTTCAATCTGCGCCTTCGATGTCTCCACCTGGGCCTTTGCCGCGGCTACCTGCGCTACGTTCGATTGATTGGTCTGGACCGAGTTGTCGAGGTCCTGGCGGGTGACTGCCTTGTCTTCGAAAAGCGGCTTATACTTTTCTTCGTCGAGCTGCGATTTGCGCTGATTCGCCTCAGCACTCACAAGCTGCGCCTGCGACTGGGCGAGGACCGCCTGAGCCTGCGTCACTTGCGCCTTCGCTTGAGCAAGCTGTCCCGCCGCCTGATCGACAGCGGCTTGAAACGGCCGCGGATCGATCTCGAAGAGCAACTGTCCCTGGTGGACGAAAGAACCTTCGGCGTAATCCTGCCGCAGTAGGTATCCGGTAACCTCCGCATTGATGGCTGCGTTGACCAGTCCGTTGAGCGTGCCGATCCATTGGTGGGTGACCGGCAGATCGCGCTCGACGACGGCCGCAACCAGGACCTCAGGCGGAGGAGGCGGTGTGTCCGCGGCCGCGCTTTTTTCCCGGGTGATAGTAATTAAAATGATCGCCACGATAACGAACACGGTTGCGGCGGCGCCGATCTGAATTCTCTGTTTGTTGTTCATTTGTCTCTTCCTTGAGGCGTCGTTCCGCGCGCCGATGGGCTTCTGTGGTTGTCCAGCATCGCGATCAAATGCTGATGCTCCACTCCTGTCGCGATGAGTTCAGCGCCGGCGCTTCGCATCTCGGCGAGGAGCGCTTGACCAGCCTCGTCGATGAACGTGACCTGTTTCAGGTCGACGATCGCGTGGGCCAGGGGCGCCCGGTCCCGCGCGTACTTCCAGCACGAGCGCAATTCATCCACCCAGGGGCCGGCGAGGCGCCCATGCAGGCTCCAACTTTGTCCGTCGGCTGTATCGGAGTAACTGACTCGAAACATATCGCAACGCCTTTTCGGAGTCGAAGAAATGCATCTTCGGTGCCGAAGGCTCGACACTCATTTTGCAGAGCTTTCGCGAGATCTGAGGGCGCTTGCCGCCGAGTTATCGGCAGATGGACGGGGATTTCGGCAGGTGCCGAACGTGACTAAGTTGTTAGGCGACTGCCGATGTTTCGACTTGAATCGGCCATAGAAGTGCTCTGTAACGCGACGGAACAACAGTGATGACTACCGAAAACGACACCAGAAAGCATGTTGCCGATTTGTACTGGCTGGCTTTCCTTTTGACGGGACGCGAGGATCTCAGTATCGAAATTGCCTCCGATGCAGCCGTCTCCAGCGACCATGCGAGGCCGTTCTTCTCGGATTGGATGCGGGGCTGGCAGCGACGGCTGGTTATCGGAAGAGCGCTGTCCGCAATCCACGACGAGCTTGCGGAATCGGAGCGCCGGACTCAGCTCGGGACTGCCAGTGGTTCGGCCGCGCCGCCGCGTAACTGGTCGCTTAGTCCCGACACGACGAAAGCAGACCTCCAGCAAGCCCTGCTCGCGATCGATCTGTTTCCCCGCGCCGTATTGCTGCTACGCGTATTTGAGGGCATACGAATGGAAGACGCAGCCACTCTGCTGGATGCCGATCCCGCGCTGATGCGCAAGGCGCAGGCGATCGGGCTGCGCGAGCTAACTGCCAACCTCGCCGGCATACCGGTCAATAGTATTTCGAGGCTGGAAGCCCCGAATAAGCTCTGTTCCTGGCTGCGAATCACGGCCGTCTGCCATTAGAGCGTAAGCACAGATCAGTCGGGCCGTATCGTGCTGACCATCTCAGATGAGTATGGTGGTCAGCAAGTATCAACCTGATGTAGTGGGCTGTCGCAGCCGGAACGTTACTACCGCTTCCTCCGGTCGCGGCTCCGTTAAGCACATCGGATACGGAGATGGAATGAGAGGGCCGATCTCCCGGCGGGATGCGTTAAGCTCCCAATGGATACGCACTCGAAGTGCAAAGGAGACCGGCCATGAAGAAGAATAGCACCGTCCGACAGAGTCCGACGCGAGCAGCAGCTCGGAAAGAAGCGCCGATCACGATCGGGCTGGACCTGGGAGATAAAACCAGTCACTATTGCGTGCTGGGAGGTGACGAGGAGCATTCCGAAGGTAGTGTGGCGACCAACAAAAAGGCCATGGCGCAGAAGTTTTCGGGGATGCGTCGGGGTCGGGTAGCGATGGAAGTAGGAACCCATTCGCCGTGGGTGAGCCGATTGTTGTCCAACTTGGGATTTGAAGTGATCGTAGCCAACGCGCGGCAGGTGCAGTTGATCAGTGCCAGCTCGCGGAAGAACGATCGAATGGACGCGCGCCTGCTGGCACGACTGGGGCGGGTGGATCCGCAGTTGTTGCGGCCTATCCGGCATCGCAGCGAGCAAGCGCAAGCCGACCTGATGACGATTCGGATCCGGGCGTCGTTGGTGGAAGCGCGAACGGGTCTGGTGAACGCGGCGCGCGGTTTCGCCAAAGCCATGGGCGAGCGGCTGCCGACCTGCGACGCCGACGCGCTGGGCGTAAAAAAGCTGGAGGGTCTGCCGGCCGAAATGGGGGAGCGATTGCGGCCGCTGTTGGAGCAGGTGGAATCGCTGACGGACCAGATCCAGAAGTTGGACAGCAGACTGGAGCAGATCGCCCGGACCCAGTATCCGGAAACCGCACTCCTGCGGCAAATCAGCGGAGTGGGGGTCATGATCGCTCTGACGTTTGTGTTGACGGTGGAGGATCGCGAGCGCTTCCAGAAGAGCCGCGACGTGGGTTGTTATGTGGGCCTGCGGCCCAAGCAAAGCGAATCCGGCCAGAGCCAGCCGCAGTTGCCGATTACCAAGGAAGGCGACCGGTATTTGCGCACCTTGCTGGTGCAGGGGGCGCACTTAATTCTGAACCGGCGTGGTCCGGACACGGATTTGAAACGCTGGGGGCTCAAGCTGGCCTCCCACGGAGGCAAGAATGCGAAGAAGCGCGCGATTGTGGCGGTGGCGCGGAAGCTGGCGGTGTTACTGCACCGACTGTGGGTGACCGGGGAAGTGTACGAACCGTTGCGCAACAGCCGGGCGGCTCAGTCGTCCCCGCGGGCGGCTTAAAAAAGAATTTGGTTTGGTAGCGAAATCGCCGAGTTCGGGTGACTGCGAGGTCGCGGCGGAACGGGCGTCTCGGAAACGGGGCGACTCAGTTCGGTACCGAGATGGCAGCACCCGTTTCAAGATTGAGGACCCCAACTGGCACCGGAGCATGGCTCCACTATAGAGTGCGAATGGAAGCAGGGCGAATCGGCGAAAGGCAAGAAAAACCTTCCCATGAAAAGGAAGCCTGGGGACGCTGCGGCGCCTCCCGCTGGTCGGCGATCCGCACTCGTGGACAATCCGGCCAAAGATTTTCGTTGACAGGAAGCGGCCCTCTCATGGAAGCCGCGACCAGAGGGAGCGGTTGGGCCATGCTAACCAACTCGCTGCGACAGGCCGCTCGTACCCCTTAAGTACGCCACATGTCTCAGGGGCACCGGCCGCGGCCCGGGGGACCGCCCATGCGGAACTTTGGCGTCAGGCCCCAGTTCTCGAGATGCGAATTCCGAGCTTCCCGATGCGCGACTGCAGCGTCGAGCGTTTCAGGCCCAGGCGCGCGGCAGCCCCATCCGGACCGGCCACTACCCAGTTCGACTTCTCCAGTGCGGCCATGATGTGCTGCCGTTCGGATTCCTCCAGCGCCGAACGCAAATCCTGACGAGATGCAGCGGAGATCTGCGTGGAAGCCGCCGCGTGTCCATTGAGTGTGTTCGATGCTGTGGCGTTGGGCGCGCGCAGGTCGTCGATATGAACGTTCAGAACTGGCCCAGTGGTAAGAATAACGGCTCGTTCTATCACGTTCTGAAGCTCGCGGATATTGCCTGGCCACGTATAGCGCGTGAGCGCCGTCATCGTTTCGGCGGGAATGGCGTCAATCGTCTTACCCAGACGCCGACTGAACTGCTGCACGAAGTGGCGCACCAGAAGCGGGATGTCCTCCGGCCGTTCCCGCAACGCCGGGACGCGGACCGGAAATACATTCAGCCGATAATACAGGTCCGAGCGGAACTTGCCCTCGGCGACAAACAGATCCAGGTCGCGATTCGTCGCTGCGATCAGACGCGCGTCAGACCGCATGGTGCGCGTCGAGCCGAGACGTTCGAACTCGCGCTCCTGCAGGACGCGCAGAAGCTTGGGCTGCAGTTCGAGCGGTATATCGCCAATCTCGTCGAGAAAAATGGTGCCGCGATTAGCCAGTTCAAAGCGGCCGATCCGTTGCGAAATTGCGCCGGTAAAAGCCCCGCGCTCATGCCCGAACATTTCGCTTTCGAGCAGCCCGGTAGGAATGGCGGCGCAATTCAATTTCACGAAGGCTCCGGATTTGCGAGCGCTGAGATTGTGAACGGCGCGCGCGATCAGCTCCTTGCCCGAGCCCGTTTCGCCATAAATCAGTACCGTGGAGTCCGTCGGAGCCACGGTCGCAATATGATCCAGCACGCGCCGCAGGCTTTCGCTCCGGCCGATAATTTCTTCGAACTGGCCCTCGCTGCGCAGTTCGTCCTCGAGGTACAGTTTTTCGAGCGTCAGTTTCTGCTTCTGTTCGGAAACTTCGCCATAGGCGAGAGCATTTTCGACCGCAAGAGCCAACTGCCGGGCAACCTGAGTCAGGAATGCCAGATCGTCGACCGCGAAGGCATTTTCACGCTGTGCACCTAACGAAAGCACTCCAACCACTCCGCCGCGGCCGGCCAGAGGAACATGCGCGGAGGATCGAATCCCATAGTCCGCGGCGATCTTCAATCGCGCAATATTCTCCCCGGTGAGAATAACGGGTTCACCGCTTCGAAACACCGCCGCAACCGGGTTGTCTTCATCGGGTTCGTAACCTTCTTCCAGGTCGGCGGGGGCGTTTGGAAAATCGAGGACGTAGATCCGAAACTTGCCGTCCTCGGGGCTTGGAAGGCCGATTCCAACGCCGTCACACTGCATGACCCCGCGAATCTGCGCCGAGATTTCGCGCAGCACCTCCCGCAGGTTGAGATGAGACGCCACACGATTGGTGAGATCGAGCAGCAGTTGCAATCGCTCCTGCGCCCTCTGAGAATTCGCGAAGTTAATCGCATCGTCGGTTGCAAGCGCGATCTGGTCGGCCACGAGAGTGATGAAACGAACCTCTTCGGGAGCGTAGGCGCCCGGCTCAACGCTGGCGATGATCAGACTGCCCAGTCTGCGATGGGCTGTTGTCAGCGGCACCGCGCAGAGGGATCGCAGCCCAGTCTCCCGCATGGTATTCGATTTGACCGGAAAACGGGCATCCGTCTCCCAGCTGTCCAGCACGATTGTTTCTTGTGTGCGATAGACGTAAGCGGGCAAGGTCTCGCCGTCTTCTTCACCAGGCTGGTGCTGCGGCGCCCGGCACACCGGCCCGAAGTGCCAGCGGATCTTGGTTGCCGATTCGAACTGTGCAATAGCATCGAACGGAATAACCTTCCCGAGCTCGCGCACCAGGATTTCGAACAGATCCCCGGATTCCTTACAGGCACGGATAGAATTCGAGATGCGCATCAACGCTTCGTATCGCGTGGACTGATCGAGCCCGATGACTACTGCGGTTGACATCGAAACCACTCCCTCCTAACAATTTTCGCTCACGGGGCGCCAGCACGGATCAGATTGGGCAGACCGCCAACGCCGCGGCCTGAGTACCCTTGGTACTTGGATGTACGCGACGGAGCAAAGTCGCAACAAAAACTCGCAGTTGAATCGCTGAGCCGCGTAGCGTCCTGGGCGGCGGCGCTAGGAAGCCCGTGCGCCACGGTTCGAGGTCTCTTTCTTGGCCACATAGTCGCCGCGCGAGAAGTATTTCTCCAGCCAGCAATACAAGGCGATGAATAAATAACGGCTGCCCATCTCGCGGATCTTGAGCTTGGAGACGCCCGACCGGCGGTTTCGCCACGTGATCGGAATCACCGTCCAGGAGTAGCCGCGCACTATCGTTTTGAGCGGGATCTCGATCGTTAAATTGAAGTGAGGAGAGAGAAACGGCTGGCAGCCCTCGATGGCATTTCGACGATAAGCCTTGAAGGCATTCGTAAAATCGTTGAACGGAACGTGAAAAATGATCCGAAGAAACAGGTTTGCTAGCCGGTTCAGAATCAATTTGTGCTGGGGATAATCCACCACCCCGCCGCCGCGCACGAAGCGCGATCCGAAAACCGCGTCCCAGCCTTCGTTGAGCAGCTCCCAATAGCGGACCACATCCCGGCAGTCGTCGGATTCATCCGCCATCATCACCACCATCGCATCGCCGTGGGATTGGTCCAAGCCGTAGCTGACCGCCCGGCCGAAACCGTGCTCTCCAGTGTTGCGCACCGGACGCAGGGTGGGCACCCTGCTCAAAGCTTGTTGTAACGCTTCCCACGTGCCGTCCGTACTGCCGTCGTCCACGACGACAATTTCGTGTGGGATGCCGTGCAGGCGCAGCTCTACGTAGAGATGCTCCACCGTCGCGTCGACGCGGCCCTCTTCATCCCGAGCCGGAATCACGATGGAGAGTAACCGGATGGGTTCCTGCGACTCAGGACGTGGCTGCTTCATGGAGCGCTGATCTCCAGCCAGTTCGGATGACCTTCAGCATGCTGGGCGATCTCTTCGAGAATGTTCGGGAGCGGGAATTCGATGCGCCATCCGAAATCGCGTTCGGCATCGCTCGAATCCATGATCACCCAAGGGATATCGTACGGCCGCGGGCGCGGATCGGCGGTTGGCGCGTGCGTGCCGAAACGGCGATCGCACCAGGCTGTCAAGCGCGCCAGCGAAATAGCGTTCGCGCGGCCGCCTCCAACGCAGTAAATGCGTTGCCCGTTGGAGCGCGAGCAGCTGATCTGAGCGTCCGCAAGAACTGTGAGGTCGCGCGGATGAAAGACATCTCTGGTTTGTTTGCCGGTCCCATCGAAACCAATGAACCGCAGCGGGCGGCGGCGCGCGTGGGCGTGAATCCAATAGGAGAAGACACCCTGGTCCGGCGTTCCGAACTGCCCCGCCCCGGCCAGCACACCGCAGCGGTTGATCCAAACCGGAAAGTCGAAGGCGGCCCCATATTCGAGCGCCAGGGCTTCGGCAGCCAGCTTGGTGCTGCCATAGAGCGAGATGGGAGCGCGCGTGGAAAAGTCCACGCCGATGCCGCGGCTCGAAATGCCTTCGGGAAGTTGAGCCGATTCGTCCAGACAAAATGCATCGCCGTCAGACCGGAGCGGCAGCGACGCGAGCGCGTGGATGGAATAAACGCGGCTGGTGCTCATCAGCAGCAAGCCCGCTTTGTGCGCCTTCGCGTATTCGAGCACATTCACCACGCTCGCGAGATTGTGTTCGATCAGTTGCCGGCTGCTAAAACCAGTTTGGGTGCCTGCCAGCACGCTCGGATTTGCAGCCGCGTCGATCACCCAATCCACAGCCGGCAGCGATTCCAAATCGCTCGGAAGGCGGATATCGCCATGCACCAGCGCGACCCCCAATTGCCGAAGGCGCGCGCGATTCAATTCCGAGCCCGGCCGCATCAGGTTGTCGATGCCGAGTATCGAGAGGCCTTCGCGGCATTCGAGCAACCCCTCGGCCAGCGAACTTCCGACGAAGCCGCAGATGCCGGTAATGAGAATCTTCAAACAATCGCCCCTGTGCTCTTGTTGGCCCTTGCCATCCAACCCGCGGCGATTTCCTCGAATATTCTCGGCAGGCTCCTGGTGATGTCCCACGCGGGATAATGCTGCTTCATCTTGCGCAGGTCGCTGTAGTAGCAGATATGGTCGCCAATCCGGTTCTGGTCTAGGTAGCGATAGCGCATGGCGCGTGCGGTGATCTGTGCGGCCAAAGTGAAGGCCTCAAGAATGGAGCAGGCGTTGCCCTTGCCGCCGCCCAGATTGTAGACTTCGGCCACTCGCGGCGCCTTCCAGAATTCGAACATAAAACGCGCTACGTCTTCCGAGTGGATGTTGTCCCGAACCTGCTTGCCTTGATAGCCAAAGACCTTGTATTCGCGCTCTTCTACATTGCACTTCATCAGGAAACTCAAAAAGCCGTGCAATTCGACACCGGAATGATTGGGCCCAGTGAGGCAGCCGCCGCGCAGGCAGCAGGTAGGCATATTGAAATAGCGGCCGTATTCCTGCACCATGATGTCGGCGGATGTTTTGGACGCGCCCATCAGGGAATGCGTGCTCTGATCGATGGAGAGGTCCTCCGGAATGCCGTGCTCGAACGCCGGATCGTCATACTCAAAGCGCGTTGCCAGCTCCCGCATCGCGATGCCATTGGGCCGGTCACCGTAAACTTTGTTGGTCGACATGTGGATGAATGGCGATTCGGGACAGGCCCGGCGGGCTGCTTCCAGAAGGTGCAGCGTGCCCAGCGCATTGACTTCGAAATCCAGAAATGGAATGGCGGCGGCGCGGTCATGGGAAGGCTGCGCGGCGGTGTGGATGATCAAGTCCGGACGCACTTCGCTCAGCAAGGCGAGCACGCCGTCGCGGTCGCGGATATCGAGCGCCGCATGGTGATAGCCGGGAATGTCTTTGCGCAGGCCATCGAGGACCCAACTGGTGTCGCCCTCGGGACCGAAGAAAACCGCGCGATGATTGTCGTCGATGCCGTAAATCTGGAATCCCTGACGGGCGAAGAATCGGGAAACTTCCGAGCCAATGAGCCCGCAGGAACCGGTGACCACTACCTTCGGCATCTTGCTAACAACACTCCAAAAAGCACATTCCTCCCTAGGCTACCATCGGGCGCGGGCGGCGGAAGTGCCAATTGGCGCGACTTACTTGATATCCCCCAGGCCCTCGGTGAGCTCGATGGAAACTCCCCAAGGATCGACGATAGTGGCAGTGGCGATGTTGTTCATGGCTGGGTCCCTTTTGTTATAAGGCCGGACGAGCTGGATGCCCTTGGCTTCGAGCGCCTTCGAGAACGCGTTCAGGTTCTTCACCTCGAATCCCACGTGATCCACCACGCGGCCCGCGGTGGGGACGTGCGTGATGGACTGATCGCCTTCCCAGCGGAAGAAGTTGAGGCTGTATCCGACGCCCGGCAGGTCGGCGCCGATGAAGAAGTCGGTTTGTCCGGGACGCAAGGTGGCATCGAACGCCTTCATGTACCACTGCTGCATCTCGACGTACTGCTTGTTGATGAAATGGATGTGATGCGCCACAATAGGCGGCGCGTCTTTTTCGGCGCTGGTAACGAGCTCGATTTTTGCGCCGTCAGGACCGATAAAATACGCGAATTTTCCATATACTGCCGACGTGCCCGATTTCGCTGGCGGTGCCTCACCCGGTTTGGGCTCCCGCCCGGTGGTTTCCGTATATCCCGCTGCGGCCAGCTTTGTCGCCATGGCCGGCACGTTGGGCACTGCGAATCCGATGTGATCGAAGGCGGTTCCGCGAGTGGGGCCGGTGGGCTTCTGGACGCGCAGAAAAATGAACGCGTCGGGAAACTCGATCACATCGATGTCGCCGAACTTGATTGCTCTGCCGCCGAGCGTGTCGACCCAAAACTTCTTATGAGCTTCGACGCTGGTCACGTTGAGATGGTAGTGACCGATGCGGACCGGCGCGTCCGGATGACTCACGAGCTGCGCGAAAGCAGGCAGCGCCGCGCATGACAACAGGGCTAGAGGGAGAATAGCTGCTTTCATTTTGATGTAACCCTACTTGAGGTTGGCGAGTCCTTCGGTCATTTCGATATTCGTTCCCCAGGGATCTTTGATGAACGCGATCGCGATACCGAGCTGGGGCACTTTCCTGTAGGGCACATCCAGCTTGATGCCCTGCGCTTCCAGCTTCTTGGTGAACGCTTCCAGGTCTTTGATCTCGAATCCGATGTGATCGAGCGCGCGGCCGGTGGTGCCGACGGTCGGCGTGGGAGACGGGCTGAAGTTGAGGAACACGCCGGGCAGTTGATCCTGCACGAACGCGGAACTCGGATTGGCCGGTAGCAGCTTCGCGCCGAAGGTCTTCGCGTACCAAGCCTGCATCTCGGTGTTCATCTGCCCGAAAAAGTGGATGTGATGCAGCTGAATGGGGGCCTTCTGCGATTTCACTTCCACGAACTCTACTTTGACATCCTCCGGACCCAGGGCGAAGGCGATGTTGGTGGTGGGGCTGGCGGCCGCGATGTCGTCAGCGACCTTCACGTTCGCAGCAACCGAATCTGTGGTGATCATTTTGAAACCGTTTGCCTTGATCTTCGCTATGACGGGCTTGAGATCGGGGACGGAAAAGCCGATGTGATTCACAGTCGTGCCGATGGTGCCGCCGGTGGGCGCCTGCATCGGGCGGAAAAAGATCAGAACATTTGGGAACTGGATAATTTCCTGCTGCCGGTCAGCGGAACCAATCTTGACCACCGTGCCGCCCAGCGTGTCTGCATAAAACTTCTTCTGAGCGGCCATGTTGGTGGTGTTCAGATGGTGGTGCCCGTAGACCACGGGGCCATCTCCCGCAACCAGGATCTGCGCACCGGCCACATCCGGCAAGGACAGCAGCCCAAGCGGCAGAATGACCAAGCCGATGCCCTTCAATAAACGTTTCATAAACATCTCCCTGGCCGCCAAGTCTACACGATATCGGCTTTGTGTTTCAGGCGGGCGAGCGTCTGGGCCGTGTTCCGAGTAGAATCAACGGAGGAGAAAATAATGACCCTTACCCCACGCTCGAGTACCCCAGGCTCGCGCCGATGTGCCGTGATTCTGCTGGCGGCCTCGGCGTGCTGGATCACGTACGCACAATCCAAGCTCCCAGCCGACCTGGATCCGCAATCGCGAGCCCGCCTACCGTATCTGACGAAGTCCGAGATGGATGCCAAGGGCCAGAAGCTGTTCGACTTCTTCAAGAGCAAGGATGGCACTCTGACGGGTCCTCTGGCTTTCGCTGCGTATAACTCGGGCGTCGCCCAGTCTTTGCTGGATCTGCATAACGCTGCTATAACGGGCGGAACGCTCGATCCGCACACGCGCGAACTGGCCATTCTGGTCGCGTGCCGCGAAACCAACTACAACCTGGAATGGAACGGACATGAGCCTAGCGGCCTTAAGGCTGGAATCGACCCCAAGGTGATCGACGTGGTTCGATTGAACCGCCCGCTCGCTGGTTTGGACGAAAAGGATGCCACCGTCATCCGTTTCGGCCGGCAGATGTTCCGCGACAAGAAAGTAGATTCGGCGACCTTCGCGAAAGCCATCGAGTTTTGGGGCAAGCGCGGCACGATGGACATGGTGGCCGCGATGAGCACCTACGCGGTGAGCGGCTATTTTGCCGTCGCCGTGGATGAGCACTCGCCCGAAGGCAAGCCCGAGCTTCCGGCCATAACCCGTCCGTAGGCCTGCGTGGCACAGATCCGGAGGCGTTCACACGAGTGTGAACGCGGCACGCAGGAGTGCGTGCGCCACAATACGTGGGCTACCATCGGATCATGAAGCCCGCCGCTGCCATGGGCGCGTTTGAAGACGCCGCGCGCAGCCTCCAATTGATCTGCTCCACAGCCTATCCATCCAAGATTTCCGACGCCGTCGATTTGCTGGTGGAACGCTTCGCAGCGGGCAACAAACTCCTGGTTTGCGGCAACGGCGGATCTGCGGCCGACGCCATGCATATCTGCGGCGAGCTGGTAGGCCGCTTTTTCAAGGAGCGCGCGGCGCTGCCGGCGGTTGCGCTCAACGCAGACCCGGCGGTGCTCACCGCCTGGAGCAACGACTATTCGTATGAAACCGTGTTCTCGCGGCAGGTGGAGGCTTTGGCGAAACCTGGGGACGTGGTGTGGGGTATTTCGACCAGCGGGAACTCGAAGAACGTAGTGGCTGCGCTCAAGACGGCCCGCGAGCGGGGAGCGTCGACCATTGCGCTGACCGGCCAGGGCGGCGGCGCGATGGCGGAGCATGCGGACGTGCTGCTGGCCGTGCCGCTATCTCTGACGCCGAGAATCCAGGAGGTTCACTCCATCACGTATCACATCATTTGTGAAGCGGTGGAAGCGGAGCTATGTAAGCGGGCGGGCTAGCGCACCGCGCGCTTGAGATCGCCATTGCCGCCGGTCGCCGCAGCGCTGTAATGGCGCACGTTCAGCGCGGGCATGCGGATCACTTCCGTCGCCGACGCCAGGCTTCTGGCTTCGAGACCGCGTTGCACGGCTTCGACAAAAGCGCTCAGCACCAGCGGGTTCAAATCGGAATCGAAATCGCGCGAGAAATTCACGTATTGCGAATTGGGCAGTGGGATTCTCAACTGCCAGCGCGGCTTGGCCGAATCGAGCGAAGTCTCCTCGAAGACGCGTCCGCTCAGGCTCATGCGCACTTCGTGAAATCCAAAGCTCTGGCTACCGGAGCGGATATGATCCCAGCAATCTTCCACGCTGGCCGCTTTCGCCAGTGAGGTTTCAAAATCGGCCATGCGAGTTTCTACGTCGATGATCTGCCGGAATTTTCCACCCAGGAACATGCGGCTGGCCGAAGCAAATTCGGTGTAATCCAACTGGCGGATGCCGATCCAAACGGCGCCACCGAATACGATGACGATCAATCCGCTGAATTGGTTGTGCAGCGCGCTCGCCAGCAGCGATAGCACCGCTACCACGCCGCAGATGCTGTAGATGGTTAGAACCGCGTTCTTGGGGCTCAAGCCCATATCGAGAAGCCGGTGGTGGATGTGACCACGGTCGGCTTGGAAGATCGGGCGGTTGCGCAGGAAACGGCGAAGAATGGAAAGCACCACGTCGATCAGCGGGATGGAAACGGCCAGTAACGGCACGGTGAGCGCCACCAGCGTGACCGACTTTTCGCTCCAGAGCGCGCCATAGCATCCCAGCATGAAACCGATCAGAAGGCTTCCGCTATCGCCCAGGAAGACCGAAGCGCCGTTGAAGTTGTACCGCAGGAAACCGAGCAGGCAGCCGGCCAGCGGCATGGTTGCGAGCGCTAGAGGCAGATTGCTTTGCGTAAGAGCGGCCACCAGCATGGTCACGGCAGCCATCATGCCGACACCCGCTGCCAGGCCGTCCATTCCATCAATGAGGTTAAAAGCGTTGGTGCAGCCCACCAGCCAGATCACGGTGACTGCGAATCCCAGCCAAGGCCACTGGGGCAAACCACGGAGCAAATGAACGTCCACGTGGATGCCGGCGAAGTAAGCCAACACGCTGGCTCCGAGAATACCCATCAGTTTCTGCCAGGCGGCTAAACCAATCAGGTCGTCCAGGACGCCGGTGAGGAAGACTACCGATCCCACCAGAGTAAGCGGTAAAATCTCGGGAAGCGCGCGATGCAGATGCTCGGTATAAGTGAATGGCAGAGCCAGGGCAATCGCGAAGGTAATGATGTAGGAAATAACGATTGCGATTCCGCCCACCCTTGGAACCGGCCCTGCGTGTTTCTTGCGGACACCATCGGGATGGTCCAGGAAGCCCAACTTGCCCACATGATCTCGCACCAGAGGCGTGAGAATCAGGGCCAGGACCACCGAGAGAGCACCGAGCGTCAATATGAGAAACAAGACATTCTCCTAAGAAGACTGGTACTGGCCAAGGGTGCCAAACGTGGGCGGCTACTCCTGAAGCCGTTGCGAGGGGTCGACCTGGGCCGAACTCGCCTAACCTCACCCTGCCCTACCATTTCACACCCGAAACCACTTAAAACCAAGAACTTTTCCATTTAGATCGTACTAGTACGGAAGGTGTGCAACGCGTTACCGTATTAATCGATCCAACAATCTACGCGCCGACAGCCGTTTGGACGGTCTTCGGTCCCCGCCGCCACAGCAGGCAGCCACCTAGGGCGAGCGCCAGCAGTATCCAAATCCCACCGCGCGGCTCCGGCGTCATCACAATCTGCTCCTGGAACCCACCGACTCCCAAGCCATGCGAGAAGCTCATGTTCGCGGCGCTAACAATCTCAAACTTAGACAGAAAGCTGTTCAGGGCGCTCTGATTGGCGTTCATGCTGGTATACCAGGTCACGGCCTGTTCCAGATAGCTAGAAGCGTTCACTCCAGACGGATCGATGACAGCTCCTTCCGCCTTGGGGTCCATGATGGTCCAGATAGCTTCCTGGATTTGATTGTTCGACGTATTGTTGCCCTGTCCCTGGTTGTAGAGTGACACCAGGTACGCCACCATTTCATAGCGCGCCAGGCCGCTAGATCCAGCGCCTGTATTGAAGAACGTGTCGTCCGTGCTTCCGAGGGAAGTCAAATTGGTCCAGGCGTTGGAGGCCACTTCGCCAAATCGGGTATCGATCAGGTTGGCGGTGGTTGAAAGCGTGGTTACGTACGCCGAGTTGTTAGACGGCGAGTTAATTTCGTTATTAAAATCATCGCAGTAGATCTCGACCGGCGCGCCATTGAGGGTCGCCGTGGCGCCACCTCCGCCGCCATCCAGCGCGAAGTTGTAGCTGAGTACATTGAAGGGAACGGTTCCGGCATTGGCGGCGAAAGTCATGGTAAGCAGCGCAAATGCGGTTTGATAGATATATTTGCTGTTCATGTGCAAGTTCAGAGTAAGTTGCGGGATGCGCATGAGCAATAAGAAGCTAGTCATGACCCTACGCGGGGTCGTACCAGTACCTCGGTCTGAACAGTTTGTGTTTACAACGGCTTACAGGCGGGAGGTCTTAGGGACCGCTTTGCACCATTTGCGGGGGCAGGCTGAACGGGATCTCGAGCACGACATCAATATTCATGGGCGCTCCGTCGCGCAGAGCCGGCTTAAACTCCCACGATTGCACGTCTTGCAGCACTGCGCTCTCCTGCGCGGGGGTAAGATTCTTGAGCAAGGCTCGCACTTCCAGCTTGCCTTCCTTAGTGATCACTCCGGCGAGTTGAACGCGCACCTCTGTTCTCGCGCCCGGCGGCACGGGTTCCACCGGCTCGAACTTGCGCAGCGGAATGGGTGCACGGACGTTCAGAGCCTCCGGAGTGCCTGGATTTGCCTCGCGTTCGGAGAACCAGATGATCCAGTCCGACGTGTATTCGGTGAGATTCTCGATGGGAATCACCATGGTGTACACGTTTCGGCCGCGGAACCTTCCCTCGATGTTCGCGGGGATGGTGCGCGAAGCCGGATGTAACGGGACCGAGAGAGTAGAGATGGGCACACTGCGCACGCGATCTGCGTACAGCACCACCTTGCGCGGAGGATCGACATGCGGGGGCGGGACAGGTTTGCGGTCGTCATGAATGGTGAGATTCGGCACGCCGATGCCGCCCTTCACCTCACCAGTAGCTACTTCACCCACGGTGGGCGCTTGAGCAAACTGACCGGGCCGGGAGCCGTCGGGCACTGCGCCCTTGTCGTTGGGATGCAGGCCGACCACAGCAATGTCCACCTTGCCGTTCCCGGCCGCATTGGTTGGACCGGGAGGAGCATTAGGAGGCGGCGGAGCGCCTTGGGAGAACGACGGCGCGCCTATGCCATCCGGCAGCGGGGCGCGCGCCGCGGCAACGCCGGTAATGTTGGCGTCAGGCAGCGGGATATCGGTTTGAACCGGAATCACGGCGCGCGCTGGACGCTGGCTGGGTGGCGGTGGTACGAAAGCTTTGCGCGGCTTGGGGATCTCCACGGGCTGGGTATTGACCTGCTCCGCTTTGTTCACGTCCCCTTTTGGCGCAGGCGGCGAAATGTTGGGTTGAGGCGATTTCACGCCTTGCGTGTCGGGCTTGTCGACCTTTGGTTTGGGCTCCGGAGGCGGGGGCGGAGCTGGGATTGCCATGGCCGCCCGGGCGATGAGATTGGGCGCCGGCAGGTCCTGATGGATTTCGACTTTCGGCACCGGCTGCCAGATGAATTGCTTCACCGATTTAGGCTTGGGCGCGGTGGCGATCATCGCGACTTCCGATTTTAGCGGGGCGCGCGGCTTGGGGAAGGTTCCGATTCGTTCCTGCGCGGAAATGTCCGGGAGTTTTTTCTTAGGAGGGGCGAACCAGATTATTTTCTTCTCCTCCGGTTTGATCAGCGTGTCATAAATCGGCCGGTCATGCGCCTGATCTTCGGATTCGACGTGCGGAAGGAGTAACAAACCGGTGACGACGACGACGTGAAAGACGATGGACAGGATGAAGGAAGTGGGTTGAATCCGGTATCCGCGCGCGAGCGTGGAACGGCTGGAACCGGCTGCATTGCGAACTCGGATCTTGAGGGACATTTGCGCCTGGTCAGCCATGAAATGCTCGCGATGTCCCTTACATCGCGCGGCGCCGGGGGCCGGCGTCAGGAAGGCCTAGCTGCCCTCCAAAACTGAAGGATACCAGAATTGCCATAATTCCAGCCAGTGATGCGGGTACTAGAGGCAAAAGAGAGACGTTCATCGCACACGGTTTATTGCTCGGCATCATGAATCGTAAGCGTCCGGCTCGCCGCCCACCCGAAGCGTCACCTACAGTTACTGCGTACTCGGCCATATCCCGACCTACACCTACAACAACGAGGGCAAGATCAATTCAATGACCTACGCCAGCACTTGCGTCTGGTAGCAGCACGACGCCCGGCCCCAGCTACAATTACTCTTAACAAGTGCAATCTTCATTGATCCAACTATGAAAGCAACGATCGTCCTTGTTTTCATTTTCACCGCGGGCGTTGGGGCGGATGAAACCCTCCAGCAGGTTGCAATCTGCGATGTCCTTCGAGATCCAGTCCGCTGGAATGGGAAAATGATTGAAGTCACTGGGCCCATCATGTCTCCGCCGGAGGGCTCCTTCTGGGTTATGGGCGTGGGCTGCGATGGTGTATTGGAAGTCAAGGGCACAAAGTTTCCTTCCGGATTTGTGTTCGAAGATCCTTTTGCAAAGCGTACGCATTACCACGTCGTAGACTTTTCTTGGGATCGGAAGTCCAAGGATGAGCTTGACTTTTTTGTCAGGGAGGCTGCACGGACAAAGCACAGGGTCGTTGCGACCGTTGTGGGTTTGTTTGAGACCCTTGACCCAATAGACGGGCTGATCAACAACAACGCTCCATTTAAGTACCAAGGATTCGGCCACGAAGGCGGATCGCCAGGGCAAATCATCGTGAAGACAGTAAAGAATATGCGAATTGAGGAGAAAGATCCTCCTGGGAAGAGGTAATGGTCGCTTCATGCCCCCGGCCCGAGCGGCCAGCGGCGGAACCGGCGCCTCTAGAAACCTTTCACTGATCAACGAGTGGTTTCCACGGCCAGGATACCGTCCGACTGCAGTTTCTGCCTCGCCTGATCCAGATCGGAGCGCCGCAAAAAGGGACCTATCAGAATGCGGCTGTGGCCGGCATCCCGGGTCTGAACTTGGGCGAGAAATCCTTTGGCTTGGAGAGCGTTTGCAAAAGCGTCGTCCCGTTCGGGGCCGAGCGCGCCCACCTGCAAATAGAATTCTCCCACCGCAGGCAGCGATGCCTGGTTCTGGGCGCTTCCATTGGCGGCGACGATGCGAACACCGAGATACCACGTCCCGAGGGCGAGTCCAATAGTCACGGTAGCGGCGAAGCCGATCAACAAACCCTTGAGAAGCTTCGATGCTCCGCCGGGCGCCGGAGCGGACTCAATCTGCTCGTCAATTTCTGATGGCGGTGGTGCTATATCGGTGGCGCAGTCAGTAGTAGGCATACGGTCCCCTCCGTATTCGTCCTAAGTAGGACACCTGATTCATCGGCGCATGCGGAAGAAAGCAATAGACCAGAGGCCTACGGAAGGAGCCTCTGGCATTTGAGCCAGGGTTCGCTAAAATGGATCAACCGCATGGGAACCGATCTAGTTAAAGCGCCTAAAATCAATGAGAAGTGCGCCTGTTTCAAGCTTGTAATCCGGCGCTCCAAGATCCACCGCTACGGAGTGTTCGCCGGCCAGCGTATTCCGGCCAATCGTAAGGTGATTGAGTATACCGGCAAGCGCCTGAATCGCAAAGAAGCGAAGGTTCGGGGCGATGGCGACTACACGTACCTGTTCGCCGTTGATCCGTATTGGACGCTGGATGGCGCGGTGGGCGGCAGCGGCGCCGAGATCATCAACCATAGCTGCAGTCCCAATCTGGTGAGCCGCATTATGCGAGGCCACGTCCTCTATATGAGCCTTCGCAGCATTAAGCCGGGTGAAGAGCTGACGGTGGATTACAACTTCGATAAGGACGTCCGAACGTTTCCCTGTTCCTGCGGCGCACCGGGTTGCGGCGGGGCCATTGGGAAGACCAAGAAATAATTCAGAAGTGCTAAAGTCGGTGGCATGGCAACACCGGCCCAAGCAACGCTCGATCAAATCAAGCTCGCGATGGCGAGCACCAACGACCTCTTTAACGTCGAGGTCTTTCAGAAGCGAAATTTCGCGGCGCTCGATCAGGTTTACACCTCGGATGCTCGCATTCTTCCTCCGGGCGCACCCATGATTACGGGACGGCCGGGCATCCAGAAATTTTGGTCCGACCTGATTCAGGCGGTGAACGCGAAATCGGCGGTGCTGGCTTCGATCGAGGTGATGCCCGCGGGTGACGGTATTGTCGAGATTGGAAGCGCGACGCTCACCATCCAGCCGGAGGGTCAGGGCGCGAGCGAACTGGTGGTGAAATATGTAGTGTACTGGCGGCAGGAAGATGGTCGCTGGAAATGGCACGTCGACATCTGGAATACGAACGCCTGATGCCCGGCGTGTGCCGCGCTACTTCTTCTGCTGCGGGCGTGGCTCGGACGCGGGAGGCACCAGGTTCTTGATGCGCAGGTAGATCACCATGCTGCCGTAGATCTCGTTGTTGTGGGCGTAATTCAGGGTCAACAGGCCCATGCGCAGATTGCGCGTTTGGCGCCCGCTCTCTTGAGTGATGTCGATGACCTCTGAGCCGGACCGGTCGGTAAGCCCCTGGTAGACGCCGTCGCAATAGGCGAAAGCGTCATTGAGAGCTTTTGTGAACTCGGCCTTGGTCCCCAGTTTTTCGAGATTCGCAGTGTTGGGATTCTTCTCGCCTTTGGCCTGCGAACACCATAGGTAATTATAGTTGGCGACGTGGCCCACCTGTTGTCCAAAGGTGCGAACTTCCGGCTGCGCGCCGGGACGCATGTCATAGGAATCTTCGGGCATCTTTTCCGCCGTTCGCAGGATGGTGGCTTGGTTGCGTGTGTAGGCGCCGCGCAGCCAGGTGGACATGGGATTGTCCTCGGCCGGCTGGGCGCCTTGAGCAAAAGCGGCAGCCGCCAGCGCCAGAAGCAGTGCGACGCGATAAAACGTTCTCATGTTCGTCCTCCGCCATATCATAATCCGAGCGGCGGTCCTGGCGCTCGGAAGGGCTGACGAACAAGAAGGACCGTAATACGTCCGTAAGCGGTGGGCGTGTATTGTGGCGCACGCACTCCTGCGTGCCGCGTCCCCGCTTTAGCGCCACACTCGTGTGAACGCCTTCGAGGCCAGAACAAAACGTGTTCGCATGAGTGCGAACACGGCACGCAGGAGTGCGTGCGCCACACCATGCTTGCACCGCTCAGGTGGCTTGGGCTAACAATTCCAGAACCCGTTGTGATTGGCTCTTCAGCCGAACTGCGTTGGGCTTACGGACGGATTACGGAAGGGCTGACGACAAGAAAGAAGGACGCCGGCTCAAGGATAATGGGAACGAATGAAGCTGCTTCGGACGCGCTTGCTCCTGATGGCCGTAGCCCTGCTGTTGCTGGCCTACGCCTGCGATTACGTTTCGGTCGCCTACCGCATTCCGGGTGGACGCGAGCAATTCGGCTCTATTGAGGTGCAGAAGTTGCTCGCAGTCCCGCAGAAAGACCGGAAAATGGAATACATCGCCGATCCGCCGCAACAGCAGCAGTGCGTGTATTCGTTTTTTCCGCAGCTCGGCCTGACGCCGTGCTGGTATCTGGCGCGCCACGCCCGGCAGCAAGTCAATTATTGAGTGCGGGCGCGATCTAAGACGTTGTGCGCTGAGCTGCATCAGCCTCGAGTGCCATCGCTATCAGCAAATCGAAGAATCTGGCAGGTTGACCGGCAAAGAGCCCGCTTGCGCTGAGCGCTTTCACGGCTCCTAGCGCGTCGATCTGTCCCTGGGAAGTGGGCCGGATCACCGCGCATTTCGGCAGATTGGGACTGATGAATTCACAGGGCACCGGGAAGATCAGATTGGTCTGCAGCGCGGGGTTTACGGTGGCATCGAAATTCGGGAAGGCCGGCAACCCGTTGGCGGCAGGCAGGGGCGCGATGGGCGGCTGCACCGAATTACCTGAAAAATCCACCCATTCCAGGAAATGGCAGATCTCGTCTCCCCCGATACTGAGGGTGATCTTCAGAACTTCGACACTCGACACTTTTTGACTTAACGTGGCGTAGAGGCTGGAACCACCCTGCTCAATGGATCCGAAGTGAAAGGCCGCAATATTGGCAATGGCCTGGATATTGGATAATGCAAAGTCGGCATTGGTTCTGGGAATTGCAGGGACATTCGCCAGGGTAATCGCTTGCGGGAAGGTAGCTCCGAAATCCGGGTTCTGCGAGCTGCGGTATCGCGTATACCAGCTGGTGTCCACGGTGATTTTCATCAGGTTGGTGAGCCGTCCGAGAGTCTTGTTGGCTCCATCGGCCTGGCTGCTCGGCAGGGTGCGAAATTCATCCAGATTCACGGCCGGCGCACCAATGGACGGCAGGTACGCGTTCAGGAAGTCGGCGTGGCTGAGCTCGTCCAGAGTGTTGCTGGAAATATACTGCGGGCCGTCGGGATCGAGATTCATCATAGCGGCCTGATAGGGATTCATGGGCGTGAAGGGGGCTGTTTCCACAGGAAGCTGGCCAGGCGTAAGACCACCCAGTTCCGCATACTGCTGCCACAGATCGGCCTCAATCAACTCGGCCGCCGCCAGAAACGAGAGAATTGCGATGTCGCCGCGGGTGGGGGTGAGGATCTGGGCCGAGGCGGTATTGCTCGCCACCAATCCGGCTCCGACCGTTGCCGTGCCCACGAGCAGGCTTTTTTTGAGAAATGACCGACGATTCGCAGGAAGTGACAATTGATTTGCACCTATTTGTTTCAAGAGCGTTCTCCTTGAGTCAGGTATTTGTTCGGGGCGCAGTATCGAAAGTGTGCTTGCGCCTAAGAGGAGAGTACTCGACTCCCTGTGGCATTTCTATGAAAAGGGAAAACGTTTACAATAACTTTACCCGGGAGTTTAAGCGCGTCATATGCGGCGCTTCGCAGTTCACATGGACGAAGGTTACGGACGCTTAAATTACGAAAGGTACAAACGATCTAATTCTGTGCGTAAGCGCGGATGGTCCACGCGCCGGCGTAATTGGCCATCCGCCAGGTGCCGCTGATGGCTTTGGCGATAGCCGATTCGAAGAGGCCGGGAAGGCGCGAATTCAGCGGAAGCTCTCTTTGCGCTTGCCATGTGCCATCGTAAGTTTCGCCGGAAGCGCGGCGGGCCTGCCAGCTTCCTTTCCAAACTTTGCCTTCTTTGCCCGCGGCCCAGGTGCCAGTCGCCAGCTCCGCGCCATTCTGATCTCGAAGGGACCATGCGCCGGCAACCGTATCCGGGGCTTGGCCAGGAGCGGCATTCCATGTTCCAGCGAACGTAGCGCCGCTCGCGACGGTTGCAGCCCAGGTACCTTGCCACTGCGACTGGTCAGCGGTCATTAACATGGATAAACTCGAAAGCAAGAACAGAGCTAACGCCCAACGTCTGATATCCATACGTATGTCTTTCGGCCGGGGAGGGCCGGTCCAAGAGAGCGGGCGATGGATTCGGGTGGTAAGTGTGATTTTACGCTCGACAAGCTAGCTTAAGGAGCTTTGCAATGGACGGCTTCAGGATGTATTTTCCGCACGAATCGGACCTCGCAGAATCCGACAGTTGGCCAGTATCACTCGATCAACTTGGGACACTCGTCACGATCATGGTGAGGAGCAACGATCCATCTACGAACCTCGCGATGAGAGTCGCGCACGAACTTGTCGAAAAGTTTAGCGGACTAATTACGTGGGATGGTATTCACTATTGGGAAGCGCTCTACAACGCTTGGCCGCGTAAGATCGGGGATGTGATGTAAGGCAGCGAACGTCGCTGTACGGCGATGATGAATCTGCGGCTCTTAGCCAGCGTTATTTTCCCGGCAAGTGGGCCAGATCCTTTTCGTTTACACAGAAGTTTTCAAACACGTCGGAATCGGGCAAAAGGTCGTGCGGAATTTTCACCGTGAAGGGCCTGGTGTACATCTTCGGGTCGTCGAAGGTGATTTCGTAGTCGAGATGACCGAAGTCGCGCCGCCGGAAGCGCTCAGTGGTGCGCAGCGCTTCGCTGTGCGGATGACCCATCCCATCGAGCAGCGTCTTGTCATTGAAGCCGGCCGTTTCGACAACCAGAGTGTCCCCCTCCCAGTGGCCGGCCGAGTAACCATAGAACGTGGCCAGGCTGATCTCGTCGGGAAGTCCGCGGCCGTCGGTGTAGATCTGACGGTGCGCGTTCGGGGCCTCATAGAGAACCATCGTCAACCTCGGCGCCTGCACGATCTTGATTGGCTCGGAAACGAGATCAGCCATTGGAAATCCGAAACTGGCACCGGGTGTGCAGGCATCGGCCAGTGGAGGCCGCGACGAGTTCGAGCGCATGCGTTCGAGCGTTTCGGGACGAACCAACTCGGCCGATTTGTAGTCGAGGAGGATATTCATCACGTATCTGTGCTGAGTGCCGATCTCCATACCGGGCGCGTCGACCTTGATTGCCTCATCAATGGCGCTGCCGTAGAGGCGCCTCATCTCGGCGGCAGTAGTGATTTCGTGCATCCAGACGCCCGAGAGGTCGGGCTTGCCGGAGGGGTCCTTGGGCGCGGGCGCGGTGAGATTGACCTTGCCATCAGGCGTGCGCGGCGCGCCAGGTTCGCGATAGTTCAACCATTGCGCATGGCCCGCAACGGATACCATGAACGCAAAGGCCAACAGCCGAGCGCACTGGATGCGGTTTCTCATATGTGGCCACCCTCCGCGTGTTCGCAACACAATACCATACATGGATGGGGAAAACTCCGGCAGGTCTGCCCCCAATTAACTGCGTAGAGCCAGGGCCTTTGACTAGAGCCTTGATTCGGGTGGTGAGCGCGGTAGGAAGCGAACTCTAGACGCCTCGGAGCGTCTTCAAGAACGGATCGCCGATAGTTGCGAGCTTTCGCTCCAAGCGCTCGGTGCAGTCGCAATTCTCGCAGGCCCAAGGCTCTGATCCGTTCTGATCCCGGCACTCCGCTCGATCATGCGCATCCTGCACTTTGACCAGTTCGAAATATTGCTCCCAATAGGGCCGCTCTTCCTGCAACGGCGTCGGGCAGTAGCAGACCTCAACCCAGCGGGCCGTGCCGTCCGGGCAAAGCCGGGCATCTTGCATGTTGCGCAGATACTCGCCGCCGGCCACCGAGCCCTTGCCGAGAGTTTTGTCTTCAATCGCCTGTAGAAGGGACCGCTCGCCGCCTGGCCTGACACGAGCGCGCACTAAGTACCGCATGCTATTTCCATTCTATGTGCCGCCTCCGCCTAACAAGCAACAACCAATGGTGAGCAAGGCGGTACAGATATTTCTCAGCCAGTCCTCGATACTGAGGCTGAACAAGGAGAAATTATGTTCCGCTTATCGATTATGGGCTTGCTTGCGTTCGGTGTAGGTCTGTCGACGTTTACAGACGTATCACGGGCTCAAGTGGTGGTTGGTATTGGCGCACCTCCCGGATGCCCCTATGGGTACTATGACTACGCTCCGTACAACTGCTCCCCCTATGGGTACTACGGGCCCGACTGGTTCAATGGCGGCCTTTTCATCGGAGCTGGACCATGGTTTCACGGCGGTGCCGGCTTCTACGGTCACGTTGATAATCGCTATGACCCTCGGCACGGATACGCCGGACCGACCCCAAATCGCGGCGATCGTGCGTTCAACCACTTCCAAGCGAACGAGGCGCGCGACGGGCGAGGGCATACGGGCAATGCGGGACATGATGGCGGAGGCGAGCACCGAGCTGGTTCGCAAGGTAGCCGTAGTGAAGGTGGGCACGGTGGCGGACACGGCCACTAGCATTGTGAAATCCGGTACACCTTTGACGCTCAGGTGTTTCGTTAAGAGAGATACTTAGCCGTATACTGGGCCTGGAATCTTGGTAGTCTCTTGAGTACGCTCGACCGGCTAAAAGCTGCAGCCGAGGAGAAGGCCAAGAGGACTAAGGTTGGGATGGCATGCACTATTGGGAAGCGCTCTACAACACTTGGCCGCGTAAGATCGCGGATGTGATCTAAATTAGGCGTTGGAAGTCCCCGTGTCGCCCAAGCTCAGACCTTTGCGGCCTTGCGCAGCGCCGCGGCGTTAATGCAATAGCGCAGCCCGCTCGGCGCCGGACCATCACGGTAGACATGGCCCAGGTGGGCGTCACAAGTGTTGCAGATGGACTCGACGCGCTTCAAGTCGAACCGGTAAGCGATGACATTTTCCTTGATCGGCTGGGTGAACGACGGCCAGCCAGTATTAGACTCGAATTTCTCGGACGCATCGAAAAGCACCGTGTCGCAGCACAGGCAGGAATAGATCCCCGGCTCAAAGAGGCTGCACATTTCAGAGCTGAAGGGGCGCTCCGTTCCGGCCTGGCGAGTGACAAGGTATTCCTCGTCACTTAGCTGTTCACGCCATTCGGCGTCCGTCTTCGCGACCTTGCGATCCGGCGCCGGGTTGCCGCTCTTCGCCGAATTCAGGACATCGGGCCACTTGAGCATCACAGTTATATTTTAGGCGCGGAGCACGTTGGACGGCCGCGACGATTCAGGAGTGTCATCCAGGCCGGCGGGCCAGAATTTATCTATGTTTCGCTTTCTCGATCTCCTGGCGGGCGTGGGGATCTATCTGTAAGCGGTCCCTTGACGCCATCGACAGATAGAGAGCGTAGCCGAGGATGATTGCGACAGCGACGAACAGCCAAATTAGTTTCGATTTCATAGCCGATGACACGCTCTCCCGTTAGCGCCTTCCCATCATCGACTACGCGAGTGGGCGAACTCGATCTCACTCAAGCTAACGCGGCATGTGCACCTGCATTCGGACCCGATTGCATTTCGGGCAGCGCCATTTTCGCTTCTTGTGGTAGATGTGCCCTTTGAGTTCCTTCATGGCGACTTTGCACTTCTGGCAGGTCACGGATGCTCTCTTCGTCTTGATGATCGCACTGCCGTAATGTCGGCGGGAGGCAGATTCTTGGACAAACGGCCTCAACCCTCCGCGATTCGCAAGGAGGCTGACTGAAGTTCGTAGTTTACCTGTTCTTCCGCGAGTTCCCTGGCCGGGAAATTATCGACACTCTCGACCGGGACCGGATCATCCTCGAAGGTCAGTTTGAACGACCAGGTGCCGTCTTCATGCTCGGTGTATTCTACGTCGGCGGATATGGTCCCGTTGGTGATATGCATCGAGTCGATGTTACCAATGTGGCGCTACCCCAGGCCTCGGCGCGGCACAGTGAAGGAAAGCAACCACCAAAACCAGCTCATTTTATGGGACGACTTCGAACGCTACATTGCTCGTCAACGTCCCGCTCGGCGTGACCACTTGGACCTTGCCAGTCGTTGCACCAGTCGGAACCTTGGCATAAATCACTGTCGCCGCGTCGTAGAGAATCGTGGCCGATGTGCCGTTGAACGTGACGCTGGTTGCGTCTTTCAATCCGTATCCGATAATCGTGACGACCTCGCCGACGACACCGATGGTCGGACGGGTCAGCACAAACGGTGCCTCTTCTGTGGACAGGGCGAATACTGTTCCGTAGCCAATCGCGCCGCCCTGAGATGTAGCGCCGTAGAAGATGCCGTCAGTTCCTTGGACCAGTCCAACCGGGTTATCCCCGTCGGCACATGCTGCTTGTGAACAGAATTCATAAACCGTCTTGAACCGGCCGCTCGAAGTTACTTGGAAGACTGTACCAAAGCCTCCTACATTGTTCGTTGTTCCAAGCAGGTTGCCACTGGCAGCTAATACAAGTCCGGGCTGAGGTACACCGCCGACGAAGTTGTGCAGAGTAGTTAAGGTGCCATCTGGCGTGATGCTGAACAGTGTTCCAAGGCCCCATGAGGTGGTCCCGTAGAGATTTCCGTTTGGTGCCTGTACGAGCCCTCCGTTGGGAGCGCGGCCATCCGAACACAGGGCCTCGCAAAAGCTATGCAGTGTTGTCAGAGCACCGCTGGAGTTGATCTTGAAGACGGTTCCCAGGCTCACCGAACCGCCGGCGCTCGTGGTTCCGTAGAAGTCTCCATTTGCAGCCTGCGTGAGGCCTCCGCTTGGGTAAGAACCGTCGGTGCAATTGGTTTGCGAGCAAAAACTATAAAGCGTTGTTAGGGTACCCGCAGGGGTAATTTTGAAGACTGTCCCGCATCCTAGGGGGCACTGAATACCAGTTCTCCCGCTCCCGTCCAGACCTCCGTTCACCGTCGTTCCATAAAGATCACCGTCAGCCCCTTGAATTAACGCCGCTCCAGGGCCAGCGCCATCTAGGCAGCTAGTAATTTGGGGCGGGCAGAAATTGTAGATGATGGTCAGCATTCCATTCGGTGCAATCTTGAACACCGTACCGTCGCCAGCAGAACCGCCATACCAGGTTGTTCCGTACAAGTAGCCGTTTTTCGCCTGAACCAATCCGGCACGAGAATCCAAGCCGTCCGAACAATCACCCTGGGTACAAAAGCTGTGAATCGTCGTGAAGGTGCCGCTCGGCGTGATTTTGAAAATCGTGCCACTACAGCAGTCGGCTCCTCCGTCGCTTGTCGTCCCATAGAATTCGCCGTTCGTGGCTTGCACTACCGAACCCATCGGATAGCTGCCATCCGTACTCCCGCTAAAGCTGTACAGCACTTTCAAATTCACCGCGCCTGCGCTGGCTTCTTCGGGTCGCGACAATCCAATCCCAGCCCCAACTCCTACCGCCATCAACGCCAAAACACAACTCGCCCGACCGATTAACGCCTTCGCAATATTCATTCTGTTCCTTAAAAAGGATATTTGAGCGAGTATACACTACCTTGAGACTTAATCCACTCGATTTAGTCATGTGAGTAATGACTTCCGATGCGAAAGTTGCAGCGAGTCGTTGAGAGGCTAGAACCCCAATTTCCCGCGCTGTTCTCCCCGAACAAACTCCCGTCGCCGATGTCGTTCTCGAACCTGAATCCATGTTCTGCATCATGGGTGGGAGTTGGAAGGACTGTGCGGCGAAGGCAATTTGTGGGCTTTTGAGGTTGGGTGCATATTGGAGCGACCCGTATCCAAAATACAAGACTTCCGGTTTTGGACTCCAAAACATTTATTAGAGGAGATCACATGAAAATTAGAACGACATTGCTGGCTTGGGTCGCCCTGTTCGCTACCGCCATGGTGTGCTTCGCCGCCGATGTGAACATTGGCACTTGGAAGGTGAACGCTGCCAAGTCTTAGAACCTCCCCTCAGACGAGAAAAACACCACGATTGTGATCGCCGCTGCGGGAGACAGCATGAAAGTTACGGTGAACGGCATCGATGATAAGGGCAAGCCCACACTCGACGATTGGACGGGCAAGTTCGACGGCAAGGATTACCCGGTGACAGGTGATCCTGACACCGACACCTTTGCGTATAAATCGATCAACGATCACACCGTGGTGCTAACCGTGAAGAAGGGCGGCAAGACCGTCGAAACCGATCGCATCGTGTACTCTGCTGACGGTAAGACCAGCACCGTCACCGAAACCAGAACTAATGGCAATGGCGCGAAGACCAAGGACACCATCGTTTACGACAAGCGGTAGTCGACCGATGCGGTTCGGGGTGATTCGGGTGGTGAGCGCGGTAGGAATCGAACCTACAACCTAGTGATTAAGAGTCACTTGCTCTGCCAGTTGAGCTACGCGCCCGATTCGGGAATCGATCTCAGGATGCTGGCGCGCGGCAAAATTCACTCGCGCCAACTTTTCGATTGTAGCATCGCTGGGATCAAAGGTCATTCGTCTCTTTCGTCGGGAACGAAGCCGCTGCGATCTGGGCGATGTCGAGCAACTGGGGCGGCGTGGAGGAAACTGCCGACAATGCATCGCGAAACATGGTGTTGCAGAAGGGGCACGCGGCCGCGACGACGCTCGCGCCGGTGGCTACTAACTCCTCGGCGCGCTCGGCGCTAATGCGTTTGCCTTTCTCTTCGCCCAGGAACGCCAGTCCGCCACCCGCGCCGCAACAGAACGATCGATCGCGCGAACGTGGTGGATCGGTGAGTGCGCCGAATTTCGCGACGACATTGCGCGGCTCATCGTACACGTTACGGTAGCGGCCTAAATAGCACGGATCGTGATACACGATCTTTTGGGCGTCACCTGAGCGCGCGGGCAACTGGTCCAAATGGCGCGCGAGAAATTCACTGTGATGTTCGATGGGCGGGGCCTCGCCGTATTCCTTCCAGTCCGTGCCGATGGTTCGCACGCAATGCGGGCAGATAGAAATGATCTTCTTTACATTGTTCCCGCGCAGTGTCTCCAGATTGGTCTCGGCAAGCTGTCCGAAAGCCAGGTCGTTGCCTAGCCGCCGCGCCGGATCGCCCGTGCACTTCTCCTTGCGCAGCACTCCGAACGTCACGTTCAATCCTTGAAACACCCGCACCAGGGACGCGATGATTTCCCTGCCCCGCGGATCGTACCCTCCCATGCAACCGAGCCACAGACAATACTCCTGTGTGCCGTCGAAGATGGGAAGCTCCTGCTTCTGAATGAATTTGTCGCGTTCGTTGGACGAAAATCCAAGCGCATTGCCGTTACGTTCCAGATTGAGAAAGAGCTTGGTGCCGTAATCGTCCTCCCATTTCCCGGTGTTCACCGCGCCGCGCCTGAGGCCGATGATGATCGGCAGATGCTGCACACCCACCGGGCATTGAAACTCGCAGGAGCCGCAGGTGGTGCATTGGAAAACAGCTTCCTGGGATAAATGCGCGCCCAGCAGCGGCTGCTCGCTGGCCGGGCCAAATTCGTTCAGATATCCGCGCACGCCGAGCGCGATTTCCTTGGGGTTTAGAATTTTCCCGGTGTTGGTCGCCGGGCAATGTTGGGAGCAGCGCCCGCACTCGACGCAGGTGAAGGCCTGAAGCGAGATCAGCTCAGTGACGTCCTTACCGGTGTCGAGACCGAAGTCTTCGTCGCCAGAAAGCGGAGGGATCTTGCTGAACGTATCGCGCTTCAAGAAGACCGTCACCGGGCTCAGGATCAGGTGCAGATGCTTGGTGTGCGGGACCAGCGGGAGGAATATGAGAATGGTGAGCGTGTGCGCCCACCAAAGCAGGCGGCTGGATTCCCAGCCCGGCACGAACGTCGCGAGATAGGTGGCCATCAGCAGGAAAATCAAGAGCGCGATGATGCCCGATTCCGGCGACCACGCTCCCAACCATTTCGGACGGATCACGAAGCGGCGAAAGGCCAGGCCGGCGATGGAAATGGCAACTGCAATAGCAAAGACTGCGGCGATGACGAAATAGACCGGACCGATCACTCCATTGCGATCGAGAAACCCCAGGCGCAGGCCTTCGGCGAAATGGTTCGCGGTGATGAGCGCGAATACGCAAAATCCCCAAAACACCAGCGCGTGCGCGATACCTGGCAGCGGGCGTTGGGAAATCACTTTGCCTTGCAGCATCACTTCCCAGATGAAGTCGGCGACGCGGCGCGCGACGGGCTGTATGCGAAAATCGGCGTCCTTCTTCGATTGGAGGATCACGTGCCAGACTTTACCGAACCGGCGCCAAAAACCGAAGACGGAAGCTACCAGCAGAATGAGGAACAGGGCCGACTCCGGCCAGGACAGTTGGGGCACTAGAAGCGAGTGTAGCGCAGGCGGGTAAAGATACCCTACGTCCTATAAAGACATCCTCCCTACGCTACGATAGGTAAATTAGGGGGCAAACGTTTGCGTTTCATTATGTCCGGGGCCGCTGGTTTCATCGGCTCGCACCTTTGTGACCGTCTGATCGCCGAAGGGCACCAGGTTGTCGGTTACGACAACTTCATGACCGGGGATGCTCGTAATCTCGAGCATCTGAAGGGCAATCCGGCGTTTGAGTTTCGGCACTGGGATGTTTGCCAGCCTTTGGAAGCCGATGGGCCGGTGGATGGCGTGCTGCATCTGGCGTCGCTCGCGAGCCCCAAGGATTATTTCGAGCACCCGATTGAGACCCTGGACGTGGGTTCAACGGGCACGCGCAATATGCTCGAGATCGCGCGGGAGCACCAGGCTCGGTTTATGGTGACTTCTACGTCGGAGTGCTATGGCGATCCGCTGGAGCATCCGCAAGTGGAGACCTATTGGGGTAATGTGAATCCGGTGGGCGTGCGCTCGTGTTACGACGAAAGCAAGCGCTACGCCGAAGCTCTGACCATGGCTTACCACCGGGTGCACGGCGTGCGGACCACCATTGCACGCATCTTTAATACCTACGGCCCGCGCATGCAGTTGAAGGACGGGCGCGTGGTGCCTGCGTTTATCGATCAGGCTCTGCACGGCGAACCGATGACGGTGTTCGGCGACGGCACGCAAACGCGCAGCTTCTGCTACGTTCGCGATCTGGTGGATGGGCTGTACCGGCTCACCTTATCCGACGAGCGCTATCCAGTGAATCTGGGGAATCCGCAGGAGCTGACGATTCTCGAATTCGCCGAGCGCATCCGCCGGCTGACTGGAACCACGGCTCAGCTGGATTTCAAACCGCTCCCGCAGGACGATCCCAAGCGGCGGCAGCCGAACATCGCCAAGGCGAAAAAGATATTGGGCTGGGAGCCCAAGGTTAGCCTGGAGGACGGGCTGAAAGAGACTATCGCGTACTTCCAGAACCTGCCTTCGCCGGTTCTCGCGCGGTAACAACCGGCGCCGCTTCAATCCAGACTTTCGCGGCAGCGGATTTTCCGAGCTGCACCGGCTTTCCGGCAATGCGCAGCGTCAGTGTGTCGTCATAATTGGACGCCAACATGCGCACCGTCGCGCCCGGATGAATGCCCAGGCCGTGCAGATATTCGAGCAAACGCCGGTCGCGCTCGAAGACGCTGACCACGATGGATTCGGCATCCGTCGGAGCTTCATCCAGAGGACGCAGCCCCCGGTCGCGACGGTCCTGCGGCGTGTCGCCCTCTACGCGATTCCCATGCGGGCAGGCCTCGCCGGTACCGAGCTTATCGAGCAAGCGCCGTTCGAAATCCGCTGAGACGGCGTGCTCCAGTTGCTCGGCTTCCTCGTGAACCTTGTACCATTCCATGCCGAAAATCTCGGTGAGCATGCGCTCGATCAAATGGTGCCGGTTGAGCAGGCGATTGGCGATATCGCGCCCGGCGGAGGTGAGTGAAAGGGTCCCATCGCGCCCGGTGCGGATCAGCGCATCGCGCCTCAGGCGCTTGATGGCCATGGTGACCGCGGGCGCCGAAACGTTTAGCCAGCGCGCCAGAGTGGCTGGGATGAGGGGTTCGCCCTCGCTCTCGGCTTCGGCAATCGCTTTGAGGTAATTTTCCTTGGAAACGGTGATTTTCACGCCATATCAAATTGTACCGTTAGATTGTATGGTTAGAGCGAGGGGAGGAGATATTCATGAGCAAGGCTATCGAAAACCTGGAGGCCGCTCAACGGCGAGCGATGGCAATACGCCCGAAGGTTGGCGGATTTCCATACCTGGCTGAGGCCTTGCGCCAGGCAGGCGTCACGCGCAATCTCTGGTTTTTGCCGGCATGTCAAAGTTTATATCTGACGAAGGATGGGCCTATCGTCACTCTGGGCACGCCGTTGCTGACCGGCACGCAGGATATACCTTCTTTCAATCGCGAGGCGCTCATCAGAGCTTTACGAACCGACCAAGCTGGAGGGAGCACCTTTCCCGAATTTCTCGCGGCATCGTGGCGCGCCGGAGTTGTGCGTTACGATGTCGATTTCGCGGCACGTACAGTTGCGTACTACGGCTGCAATGAAGAGGCGTACCTGGAAAGCTATCCTGCCGTCGAACTGAAGTAGCCGCCAGGGTGTGGGTGCTGGGAGCAGCACGCTGCGCCTTCACTAGCGAAGCGATCGATCGCTGCCATGAGAGAGCGGCGTTCCAGCTCGAAGTCGCACTTGGTGTGGTCCGGGTAAAAGAGCTCCGGCGACGAAGGTGAATTGCGACGCATGGGCTTGTCGTTCCCAAAAACCAGCGGCTTAATCAGCAGACCCATGACGTTGGCAGGGAACGGCACCCGTTTGGGCTTGATAACGCCCATCGCCATCTCCAGGCCAGAAGTGCAGCGCAAGGGTCTGTGCGACCGTCATATTACCCCACAGCCGCTGACTGTGAGGATGGAGCTGCATAATGCGCTGCTTTGTATCTCCCGCCAGACCGGGGTCAAAGAGATTTTTGACGGTCATTCCAACTCTCTATCACGTGAAGCTGGCTAAGCCTAGTCAATACTCCACTGACTCCAGAAACAACCCCCTTGCCGGCGCAGTCGGCCCGGCCGGAATCGCGCAGCCGGGTTCAAGGCGCGCCAGGAATCCGGCGCGATCCAGGTTGCCCTTCCCTACTTCGAAGAGAACGCCCACGATGTTCCGCACCATGTGCTTCAGAAATCCGCTTCCGGTGACGCGATAGATCAGCCGATCGCCTTCGGCGCTTTTTTCCAATGCCAGCCGCGAGCAAAAAATGGTCCGCACTTTCGATAGTTCCAGCTCATCGCGGTCATCCGACGCGGCAAACGCCGTGAAATCGTGCTGGCCTTCGAGCAGCGGCGCAGCGGCCGTCATTTCTTGAGTCGCCAGCGGATAGGGATGATGGCAAACATAGCGGCGTTCGAACGGCGAACAGATCTCGCCGCGAAAGATGCGATATTCGTAAGTCTTGCGTTTGGCCTGGAAGCGAGGATGAAAATCGAGCACGGCTTCTTCGGCACTCAGCACGCGAATGTCGCGCGGCAGTAGCCGATTGACGGCCCGGCGCAGGTTATCCACGGGGATGGGATTCTCGATCGAAAAGGCCGCTACCTGACCAATTGCATGCACGCCCGCGTCGGTTCGGCCGGAGCCGGCGACAGGCACGGAGCGCCCTTCGATTTCCGCAATCACCTTTTCCAGCACGCCCTGGATGGTCGGCAATCCGGGCTGCACCTGCCAGCCGTGATAATCGGTCCCGTCGTAGGAAAGCTGGATTTTGATGCGCCGCATGCAAGTTTAACGGAAGGTGTAACTACTGCAAGTTAGTACTCGCCAACTCTTAACATGCTAACATCGTGAAAACGCAAGGCCTTAGTTCTGTTTTCATTTTCAACAAGTTGAGGTATTTTCAGAATGCACTTTTGGCGCCTACCATGGTCCGTGCTACTGCTATTGGCATGCCCCGTCTGGGCTGAGAACGCGGTCAGAATCGACCCAGCCGAGGGGCCGCTGCTCCGGCTCACCCGTCCCTTTCGAGAGCGGCCCGTTCCGCCCGCCAACCTGGCGAACACCGGACGCCTGGATTCTCTGCTGCATGCCGGGAATCTCTATTTGTCGGCGCAAGACGCCGTGGCCCTGGCGGTGGAGAACAATCTGGATATCGAAGTCCAGCGCTACGGCCCGCTCTTGGCCCAGGAGGTGTTGCGACGTGCGCGGGCCGGCGGGGCATTGCGGAACGTGGGCGTCGGCGTGGCTGCCGGACCATCCAGCGTCAGCCTGACGGGAGTGACGGTTACCAACATTGGCACAGTGGGCACGGCCGGCCAGGGTGTTAGCTCGGGCGGAGGCATCGTGACGCAATTGGGCCCGCCCATATCGTCCTTCGATCCCACCCTCACCGTCATCGGAAGCCTGGCCCATACCACCAGCCCGCAAAGCAACACCATCCTGACGGGAACCACCGCCTTGATCCAGGGGACTCGTACGTTGCAAGCGATTTACAACCAAGCCTGGGATTTCGGCATGAGCGCGCAGTTCACTTACTACAACCAGCGCACCAACGTGAACAGCCAGCTCTTCAGCATCGATCCCTACACCACGGGTTATCTGGATCTGCAAATCACCCAGAACCTGCTGTACGGTTTTGGATCGGCCGTGAACGGGCGCAACATCCGCGTGCAGAAGAACAATATTAAAGTGACGGATCTGCAGTTTCGATCGCAGGTGGCTACCACGGTGTCGTCGGTTCTCAACTTGTATTGGGATCTGGTGGAGTTCTGGCAGGACGTGCGGGCCCGCCAGCGGGAACTCGCGGCGGCCGAACAGCTTTTGAACAACAACAAGAAACAGGCCGAGGCGGGGTCTCTGGCGCCCATTGAAGTGACGCGCGCCGAGGCGCAGGTTTATGTCAGCCAGCAGGATCTGTTGGTATCGCAGACCAATCTGCTGCAACAGGAAACCGTGCTGAAGAACGCCATCAGCCGCAATGGAATTGCGAGCTCCAGCCTGGTGGACGCGCATATTATTCCGCTCGACACCATCACGATTCCGGCCCAGGACGATACGCCGCCGGTGGATCAATTGCTCGACATCGCCCTCGCCAACCGGTCTGAGATCGCGCAGAGCCGCCTGAATATCGATAGCAATAAATTGAACCTGGTGGGAATCAAGAGCGCGCTGAAACCCACCTTGCAGGCTTTTGCGGAGTTGACCAACAACGGGCTCAGCGGACCACTCACTGCTCTGGGCGAGCAAACGCCTGGGGTGGGATATCTGGCCGGCGGCTATGGCAACCTGCTGGGCGAGATGTTCCGCCGCAATTACCCCAACTATTCGGCGGGGATCGCGCTGAACATTCCGCTGCGGAATCGCGCGGCACAATCCGACTACGTGACCAGCGAACTGGAGCTACGGCAGAGCGAACTTGGTCTGCAGCAAAACATTAATCAGGTTCGCGTGGACGTGCAAAACTCGGTGATCGCGCTGCAACAGGCGCGCGCCCGATATGCCGCGGCCATCAAGGCCAGCGCCCTGCAGCAACAGACGCTCGAAGCCGACCAAAAACGGTTGGCGCTAGGAGCCTCAACGGAATACCAGGTGGTGCTGGATCAGCAAAACGTGGCGAGCGCGGAAAGCGCGGAGGTGCAGGCGCTGGCCAGCTATAGCCACGCCCGCATTGGGCTGGATGTGGCTTTGGGCCGAACGCTCGAAGCCAATCACATCACCTTCCAGGAAGCTTTGGCGGGCAATATTTCCAGGCCATCGCAACTGCCGGCGACGTTACCAGCGGACGTGCATCCATGAGGGTCAAAAACCACGATCAACCGCTCCCTTCGGTCACGGCTCGGTATCGACGGTCGAGAAAACTCACAGTGTTACTGAGCCGCGACCAGAGGGAGCGGTCCATGCGGACGCTTCGGATCGCGGTCAGTCTGCTGTGCTCGATGATGTTGCTCGGCGCCCAGGAGCCGGCCATCCAGCCGGTTCGTCCGTCGGCATTCGTCGCCGTGCGTCCGTACCTGGCTCCCGACATTCCGCCCATTCGGCTGGAAAATTCCGGACGTTTAGCGAGCCTGGTCCGGGCCGGGATGCTTTACTTAACGGTGCAGGATGCCATAGCACTGGCGCTCGAAAACAATCTCGATATTGAGGTAGCGCGCTACAATCCGATTCTCGCGGAGTGGCAGTTGGAGCGGTCGCAGGCCGGCGGCGCGTTACCCGGCGTGCCCAGCAGCGCGGCTCAGGCCGGTAACGTAGCCAACGGCCAGGGCGTAGTTGGAAGCCAGGCAGCGGCCGGCGTGAACACCGGCGGCAACGGAGGCAATGGAACGGCATCCACGAATGCCACCATCGCGCAAATTGGTCCCATTGCACAGACTCTGGACCCGGTCATTCAGTACAACACGGTGTTCAGCCATCAGACCGCGCCGCAGTCGGACACCGTGCAAAGCATCCTGCCGGTGCTCATATCCAACACTCGAAACTCATCCTTTGCATATGCGCAAGGCTTTTTGACTGGTGGCAACGTCACAGTCAGTTACCGGGACAGCTACCTGAATGAGAACGCCCCCACCGACGTTTTGAATCCCTCGTCGGCGCCCAGCCTCACCCTAACTGTCCAGCAGAACCTGCTGCGTGGCTTCGGAATCGCGGTGAACGCCCGGACCATTCGAGTAAGCCAATTGAACGTCAAAGCTTCCGCGCTCAACTTCAAGACGCAGGTGAGCAATACCGTCAACCAAGTGTTGAACCTTTACTATGGACTGTCGGCAAGTTATGAAGACATCAAGGCTAAATCCAACGCGGTGGGAGTGGCGCAGAAGTTCTATGAAAACAGCGGGATACAAGAGCGGGCCGGAACCCTGGCTCGTCTGGATGTCATAACGGCTGAGTCCCAGCTGGCCAGCGCCCAATACGACCTGGTGAATTCCCAAACGAATCTGCGGCAACAGGAGCTACTGTTAAAGAACCTCTTGAGCCGCCGGGGCCTGGCCGATCCAGTGCTCGCTTCCGTCCAGATTGTTCCGTTGGATCGGATCGCGGTGCCAGACAGTGACGAGACCCGTCCGTTGAAAGACCTGCTGCAGACAGCGCTCGCCAATCGCAGTGATCTGGCGGCGGAGCGGATGGGTATCACCAGCAGCGAAATTTCGTCGCTGGGAACCAAGAACGGACTTCTGCCTCAACTGGTGGGGATTGGTACGGAGAGTACCGCTGGGTTAGCGGGAACACCGGTAACGTCGGTTACCAGTTTTGGAACGGAAACGTCGAACCCTTACTTCAACGGCGGAATCGGCACCGCGCTCGGCCAGGTTTTGCGGCGAGACTTCCCGACCAACCGCATTGCGGGATATTTCCAAACCCCGCTGCACAATGATCAGGCCCAGGCCGACTACGCGATCGACCAGTTGCAGCTCCGCCAATCGCAGGTGCAACTCAGCAAGGATCTCAACCAGGTGGCCGTGGATGTATCGAATTATCTGGTGGCCATGCGGCAGGCCCGAGGGCGTTATCGCGCCGCGGTCCAAACCCGGGTGCTCGAGGAGCAATTGTTGGATGCGGAACAAAAGAAGCTGGCGGGCGGAGCGTCTACTCCGTTCAACGTGGTGCAGCAACAACGAGACTTGGTGGCCGCGCAATCGGCCGAGATTGCAGCGCTGGTGGATTTCAGCAACGCGCGGGTGGCGCTAGACCAGACGCTCGGCATCACGCTCGAAGTAAATCACGTTGCCATCGAGGACGCGCAGGGCGGCAAAGTCCAGCGCGTTTCGTCTGTGGCCGAACCGGCAAAGTAGCCGACGTTACAAGTCCAAATATCGACAGCGTTAGATGGCTTCGTCTTGAGGAAACAACAATTTCTACGATTCGTTACGTTCCAGAATGGCTAGCGGGTCGGCAATCTGTTCCGTATTTGCACTGCGCTTGTTCCAACCGGGTAATTTTTTCTAGCCCCTCCGGGCCACTTTAGCTCTGAAATAAGCACATTTGGGTTTTGGCTAGGCGCGTGCAATCTCTACAGGCGTGAAATCAAATCAAGCTCAAGGAGCAGAGGTCGTTCCTCAGTAAAATCCGCTTCCAACTCTCCCAAAACAAGAAAACTTCTTTAGAACCCCTACTGAACTCCCTCCCGACCGGCTCCTTGAGTATTTCACGCTTCCCACCTGCCGGATCAACGCCAGATAAGCCCGATTCGAGGATGACCAAATCCCGTCATGCGGTAAATTTCTGTCGCTGCGGGATGGTCGTTGTAATGAAAAAGCGCATATCGTAAAGTAATGCTCCGTATCGTATCGCTCATCGCGAGCGCCAGCGAGATTGTTGCTTCGCTCGACCTCAGCAGGTATCAGGTGGGCCGCTCGCATGAATGCGATTTCCCGCCGGAGATTCTCGCGCTGCCGATTTGCACCGCACCGGCTTTCCCTACTGATGGGTCGAGCGCGGAAATCGACAGGCGAGTCAAGGAGCGAGTTGCGAGTGCGCTCTCCGTCTACGAAGTCTCACGCGAAGCGCTGGACGCGTTGCAGCCAACTCACGTGATCACTCAAACGCAATGCCGAGTCTGCGCCGTCAGCCTGGAGGACGTGGAGCGGGCACTGACCGGCTGGGTGACGAGCCGTCCGAAACTTGTGGCGCTGGAGCCGAACTCGCTGGCCGATGTCTGGGCCGACATCCGGCGCGTCGCGGCGTCCTGCGGCGTCGCGGAACGAGGCGAAGAAGCGGTCGCTAATCTTCAAGCTAAGATGCGAGCGATTGCAGTGCGCGCGTCCACATCGCCCGTACGGCCGCGTGTCGCGTGCATTGAATGGCACGAGCCTTTGATGGCCGCCGGCAACTGGGTCCCGGAACTGGTGGAGATGGCGGGCGCGGTGAACCTGTTTGGACAAGCGGGTGCGCATTCACCGTGGATGACGTGGCAGCAATTACTGGACGCCGATCCGGATGTCATAATCAGCATGCCCTGCGGCTTCGACCTGGCCCGCACCTGCGCGGAAATGTATTGGCTGGACCGTAGGCCGGAATGGCCCAAGCTGCGCGCCGTCGAAACAGGCCAGGTTTATTTGGCCGACGGCAATCAGTACTTCAATCGTCCGGGACCGCGACTGGTGGAGTCTCTCCAGATCCTGGCCGAGATCCTGCATCCGGCGGCGTTCGAGCCAACGCTCGAAGGCAGAGCGTGGCGCAGTTTGTGAGACGACGTCGATAAAATCTCCGCCGTCATTTTGGTTGTTCTCTCGTTGGCTTGAAATCGAACAACAGCATTTTATCCAAGAAAGGCGACAACCCAATGGCGATCCATCGCGAGTTCACCAGGCTAGTTCTACGGCGCGCTGTGTCAACGCTTGTATGGGAGTGCAAATCGAGGGACGCGATTCGGTGGGATGGGTCGGAGGCGAATACGTCAACGGTAACGAGGCCGCTTGGGTTCGTGAAGATCGCTGCATCTACGTAAGCTGGCCGCTGGTCGGGAAACTTGCGCTTATCAGCACCCGTGAGAACCATAAGGGCCCCATCATCGGAATGGCCGAACGTAAGACTTCCGAGCCAGTCGCCTCTTCTTAGGTATTCGTTGCCCCGGTACTTATACCCCTGATATTCGTCGCCTGGTCTTGGAGCGATCGGCATTGCCCGGAGGAACGCCGGCTTGGCGTACTCTTCCTTCACGGTTCTGCTTGTAGGGTCATTCATCTCCAGGCTCGTTACTGGTGTTCCCTGCTCCCACTCTCCCGCCTCTGCATCGCGCGTTGCGTATCCGTGCTCCGTATCTATCGCGAATGAGTTGAGGCTGCAGATCTCCAACACTTGCAGCCTTACGGTAACCTCTTGACAGGCAGCGACAAGAAGCACGCCAGGGAATGTCTTGGAAAGCCGGAAGCGGTAGTGGTCGAAGACAAGCGGAAACCGCCTGGTGCTTTCTCTGGTAGGCGGAATCGTGCTTGGAGTTGAATCGAATGTGCGAATTGCCCCCCGTCGAAAATGATCGGGTTTAGCGACCCAAATTGGCCGCAAGCGGAGGTCACGAGCGACACCTGGAGGATCAGGGCGGTTCCCAAGCACTCCTACTGGATAGGTTGTAACTGCTGGATGGCACCTAATACCCCATGCTCGAAGGAAACGGGCGGATCGCCGAATTGGGCTTCATAGCTACCTGGTAAAAAGGATGTTATGGAACTAGCGTACAGCAAGCGGAAACAAACCTGAATGAGACAGTACAGTAAGCTACTGCTCATACATTTTGCAATCCTGGCACTTCCGCAGCTTTCTTTGCCAAAGGATGTTATTCAAGTGAAATGGAATCAAGGCACCCGGGAATCCTGCCATGTGCTGTCGTTTTCGCAAGGCTGGCATATGCCGAATTTCATTCGTGGCAAAGACGGCCGGCAGACTTTCTTGCCCAAAGTAAGTCTCAGTGACGAATATGAGTTTCGGGTCGCGGGCGTGCTTGGCACGCGGTTCCTCGTGCGAGTAATCAATGAACCTTTTAAAATTCCCACTCTCAACACCTACGGGGTGGATCTTGCTGACCCCGCGGCTGTTGCTGGGCCGGCTACCGAGGACGAGTGGAGTAGTGGCGCGATTGTTCCATTACGTGATCGCGCGCCCAGGGAAGTGTTTGCAAGATATGCCGAATCTCGTGGGTTTCATTTCACAGGGAGTGGAGACCATAATCTTTCGGTTGGACGAGTTTCACCTGATCGATCCATTGTGATCGCGCAGAGTTGGAGCGGAACAATGGGTTCCGGCGGAGGTAGCGATGTGCCGGGTGATTTTTCCATTCACCTTGACTTTAGCCGTTCGCACGGGAAGATTTTCTTTGACGTGTACAGTGTCGATACCGGCAAGAAGCTCATCACTATTACGACCACTTTCCGCGATATTATTCCTGACAACATGTTCGAAAAGACGGGTTGGGTGACAGAGCGCTACTTTTTCGTTCCGCTGGATGAACGGCGAGAGAAATGTTTGACATGTGATTTTGGTCGGAGGAACAATAGATGAAACTGCATAGCTGCCTCGAAAAAAAGGAGCCGCGACTGCTGGAGTCTCTCCAGATCCTGGCCGAGATCCTGCATCCGGAGGCGTTCGAGCCAACGCTCGAGGGCGTAGCGTGGCAAGGTTTACTCGTGCCGCAGGGCCGTCATCGGGCTAACTCTTGAGGCGCGCCAGGCTGGCAAGAGCGCCGCAATGGCAGCGACAGAGGTCAGGATCAGGATAGTCATCGCGAGTGTGGCGGGATCGTTCGGCTGGAGCCCGTAAAGAAGAGCCGAGATGGATCGGGAAGCAAAAAGCACTACCGGCAGACCGACGGCCAGGCCGAGCGCGATGAGAGCGAGCGCTTCTCGAAGAACATCCCACAACACGTTTCCAGGCCGAGCACCGAGAGCCATCCGAACACCGATTTCCGACGTCCGCCGGGAAACTGCGTAGGACATGACGCCGTAGAGTCCGAAGCAAGCCAGGCCCAGAGCCAATATTCCGAAGGCGCCGGTCACGACGCTGCCCATGCGCTCCGGATTCAAGCTACGATCCACCTGGAGCGCGAGCGGCGCAATGCGATCGATGGGCAGATCGGGCGCAACAGCGTTGAGCGCTTTGCGAACGCCGGTGGCTATCGTGTTCGGATCTCCAGCCGCACGAACCTCCAGACTCTCAGCGAAGGCCACGTTTCCACGGAGCGGATAATAGGCCATGGGAGGCGCTTCCTCGCGGACCGTGTTCACCCGCGCATCCCCAACAATGCCGACGATCTCCGATTCCAAATGATCGCCCAAGCGTTGCCCGAGCGGACTGCGATTCGCAAAATATCGCCGCACCAGTGCCTGGTTCACGACAGCAAACCGGTTGCCGCTATCGGCCGGCTCGAAATCACGACCATTCAGCAGTCGCATTCCGACCGTAGAAAAATATCCCGGCCCGACGTAGTTCTCCTGAATTCGAATTTCCTCGTTGGGAGCGGGTTGGTAGCCGGATATTTTCTCGCCGCCGTGAATGGAACGGCATTCATCCGCGAGGCCGCACATGGACACCACTGCCGAACGCACTCCGGGTATAGCCTCTGTCCGCTCCACCAAACGCTGGAACAAGGCGGGCAATTGCGGGGCAGCATAACCGGCCGCGCGAAGATCGATGGACACCGTCAAAACATGCTCGCGATCGAATCCAAGTTCTACTTTCGCTAGATTGCGAAGACTGCGGGCGAACAGCGCCGCGCCGAACACCACCACCAGTGAGAGAGCCACTTGAGCGGAAACCAGATACTTGGCTCCACGAAAGTCGAAACGTCCGGGCGTATTTCGCGCAGCGGCTTTCATGGCGGCCCCGAGCTCCATATTGGTCGCACGGAACGCTGGAGCCAGGCCGAACAGCAATCCGGTGGCGACCGTGAGTCCGGTGGTGAAGAGAAGAACATGCCCGTCGAGACTAGGGGCGAATGGAGTTCGGCTACCGGCTGCGACGCCGAACGCCATGCGTATCAGTTGTTCGCTCGCCCAGCGTGCCAATAGCAGGCCGAGCCCGGCGGCCACCGCAACCAGCAGAAAGCTTTCGGTCAGCAATTGCTGGATCAATCGGCTCCGGCTGGCGCCGATGGACAAGCGCACGGCAATCTCGCGACGGCGGCCCTCCGCTCGCGCCAGCAGCAGATTGGCGGTGTTCGCGCAGGCGATTAATAGCACCAGCGCCACCATCGCCATGATGACCGCCAGCGGCGATGCGAACCTCTGACGCGCATTGGACAGCCCATGAGCGAATGGCTCAAAGGTGAGATTACGCTCCAGGAAATAGCGCCGGGTGTCGGCGTCCATCGTTCCCGCCAGAGTCTCCATGGAATGGACAAACGTGCCATTCAGGCGGTTTTGGATGGCCGGGGCCGAAGCGGCGTCGACGCGCACCATTACATCCAGCCATTCAATGAACTCTTGCGGAATCCACGGCTTTTCAGGATCAGCATCCTGGTGGTCGCTGAAATTCTGAGCGTAGTGAACGCTCGCCTGCATCATGAGCGGAATCCAGATGTCGGTGGGCAACTCAAGCCACACGCCCCGGAAATCCCGCGGCGCCACGCCAACCACGGTGAATCGGGAACCGTTCACGCGGATGGTTCGTCCGATTACGTCGAAGGATCCCGCAAAGGCGCGCTGCCAATATCCGTAAGCGATCACCGCGACCGGGTGTCCGCCGATACTTTGGTTGTCGCTCGGGGTGAGCAATCGCCCGAGCACCGGAGACAAACCGAGCACAGGGAAAAACTCTCCGGACACCAGTTGGACCGGCGCCATCTCCGGCTGCGCCCCGGCCTCGATGGACGTTTGAGCGCGCAGCACGTGGCTCATCGCCGCTATTCCTTCCGCGCCGGAGCCCGAATCGCGGAAGCGCTGGAACATGGGATACGAAAAGCGTTGCGGCACGATGGCGCGAGACTGCTCCCGAAGCAGGAACAGCTGGTTGGGCGCGGCCACCGGCAAGGACTTGAAGAGCAGCGCATTCAGGATGGAAAAAATCGCACTGTTGGCGCCGATGCCCAGCGCCAGGGACAGGATGGCAACTGCGGCGAAACCGGGTGAACGCTTCGATTGGCGGAGCGCGTACAGCAGATCGCGGAATATTCTCTCAATACTGATCCAGCCCCACATTTCGCGAGTGACCTCCTTGATCAGGAGCTCGTTTCCGAGCGCTCTACGGGCATTTTGTTCCGCCATCCCCGGCGTCTCTCCGCGCTCCACGCGCTGCTGTTTCTCGATCTCGAGATGCGCACGAATCTCGTCTTCCAGGTCACGGTCGAGCTGCCGGCGTCGAAAGAGAAATTTGAAAGGATGGCGCGCCATCTGGTCCTCACTGCGCCGGCTTCATCACCCCGGCGATGGCCCCTACCAGCAACTTCCACTTGCTCTCTTCGGCAAGCAACTGCTTCTTCCCGGCTGCGGTAAGGCGGTAGTATTTGGCTCTTTGGTTCTTGTCCGAAACCTTCCATTCCGAAGACAGCCAGCCTTGCTTTTCCAGGCGATGCAGGGCCGGATAGAGTGAGCCGGTTTCCACCTGCAACAGCTCTCCCGATCCAGCGCGAATGGCCTGACCGATTCCGTGACCGTGCTGCGGACCCCACTGCAGCGTAGTGAGGATAAGCATGTCTAAAGTCCCCTGCAAAAGCTCAATGCGGTTCTTGTAGGGTTCTCTCTTGTGTAATTCTTGGGATGGCATACGAGTGCTGTAGACCATCTACTACTATCATAAAGGCTGCAGATTGTCTACTACTATCGGAATTACCGGGCGCTGTCGTATGCTTGGAAGCAATGGCAACGAAAAAGAAGGCAGAGCAAGAGAAGGAAGCGGTTGTCGAGGAAGTCCCGCAAAAGGCCGCGAAGGCCGCAAAAGCCGCCAAGCCCGTGGTTGCACCGGCTGAGGCGAAACCCAAGAAGAAAATTGGAAAGCTGGTGAAGAAGGACAAGCAGCGCTTGCCTCGCAAGGAGAAGAAGAAGGCCAAGAAGAAGCTGCTGAGTTCGGCAGGTTAGATGCTTGGACATCGATAACAATCTAATTGAAGAAGCGCGCCGGATCGGCGGTCACAAGACTAAGAAAGATGCTGTGACCACTGCTCTTGCCGAGTACATCGCCCACCGCAAGCGGCTGAAGATCCTCGACTCTTTCGGCACCATCGACTTCGACCCGGAATACGACTATAAGGCGGACCGTAGACGGAAGCGCTAGAACTCCAATCCAATTTCACCCAGCCCGAGTGTAGCGGCGGATAGCTGTGGCGTGTCCAGTGTTGGGGTCGACGGTAACAATCACGGCGTGCAGTTCGGCGCCCGACTTGGCGTTCTCGAGGCGAATCGGCATGCCGGTGAGAAAACGGCGAATGGCAAGGCTCTTCTCCGAGCCGATCACAGAATCATAAGGCCCGGTCATTCCGACGTCGGTCTGATACGCGGTGCCACCTGGCAAGATGCGTTCATCGGCGGTTGGAATGTGGGTGTGCGTGCCGATCATCGCCGACACGCGGCCATCCAGATACCAGCCCATGGCCATTTTCTCGCTGGTGACTTCGGCGTGAAAATCGACGAAGCGCACCTTGACAGAGGGATCGAGCGATTGAAGAATACTGTCGGCCATGCGGAACGGGTCTTCGATAGCGGGCAAATGAACGCGGCCCTGCAAGTCGATCACAGCTACTGGAACGCCGTCGCGCGCCTTGGTGACCAGCAGGCCGGTTCCCGGAAGATCGGCGGGATAATTCGCGGGACGCAGCAAGCGTGGATTGCGCGGCAAATAGTCGAAGATCTCTTTCTTGTCCCAGATATGATTGCCGGATGTGATCACGTCCAGCCCGAGCGAAAAAAGTTCCTCGGCGATCAGAGGCGTGATGCCAAAACCTCCAGCCGAGTTCTCCCCGTTGGCGATGGCCAGTTGGATCTTTTCCTCGGTAATGATTTCCTGCAGATATCGGCCGACCAGAACGCGGCCCGGCGACGCAAAGATATCGCCAATAAATAAAATGTTCATCAGATTGAAGGCTGAAAAAAGAAAAGAGGAGCGTACTACCAGCGGAACCGGCCCCCGTCCTTGACCCCGAAACTCAGCAGGGCGGAGCCCTCCGAGCGTCTTTAGGCTTCTCCAATGGCAGCTTTTACACCGCCGGAGCTTGCACACCAACGCATAAACCGAGACGGACCCCTAGACAATTGACTGTCGGATCAATTTAAGGAAACCGATTCCCAAACCGGGCAGAAACGCTCCCCTGGTAATGATAACAGAGGTGCATCGCCAAAGCGAGAAATTTCCCAGCTATGCGGCGCGGAAAGGCCCGCTCGAAGCGGAGTACTAAGGCTCTATTTTCAGCCAGTTAAGGCTGGGGCCTCATGTGAAACTTGATGGCTTCTCCGCCCAGCAAGGATTGCCCTGCGCGGCGAGTTGAGGGCGAGCCAGAGGGGGCGCCGGCATCAGTTTTGGCGAGCTCGGCCTTGGCCAGCTCAGCGTGGATGCGTACCGCCTTCTCGGTTTGTTCGAGCGATGTGGAGAGCGCATCGCGCGAAACGCGGCGGACCGTCGGTTCCACGAACCATCGAATGGCTGCCGGTATATCGCGGCTTAATCCCAGGGCCTCCAATTCGATGTAGACGCCGCTGTCGCGCTGCATGAAGCGCGTAATTCCCATCAGATGCCAGATGATGCCATTGCCTTCTCCCGCATTGAGGACGTGCTGGGCGGGCGATCCATACTCGGCTACTTCCTGGACGCGCGTGGTGCGCGAAATGCTATACGCGCGGTGCTCGTCCACTTGAACGTAGCGAGATTCGTAATCGGCGTCGAACGCAGTCTTCAAAAGCAGCGCCTTATTCATCAGCAACATCGAAAAGCGGTCTTCGTTCGGGCCGGTGGCGATCACTTTACAGTCGACCACTCCCGGCTGGTATAAATCCTTATATCGAGAGTAATCGCGCACAACTTGCAGCACGTCGTTCAACGAAGTGTTGGGGACAAAGACCGCGCCAATCCAATCGTGAATCAATCCAGAGGGAACTTTCTTGGGAGTCTGCGGCCCGATTGGCGAGACGACCAACTCGCCGGCGCGTACTCTAGCCAGGCGGTCCGGCTCTTCATCGATCCATAAAAAGGGCATGCCGCCGCTCAAGCGTTGCGCCATCCGGGCGTCTGCGGATTCCACATACTCATCCCAGGCTTGCGAAGTAGCAAGCGTAAGATGGGCCGCGAAGGATGGGGCTGAAGATAGCAGCGGAAGCATAATGAGCGGCATCAGCCTCAATGCTGCAAACGGCCTGGATGGAATAAAACCCTGGAATCGCAAAACATTCGCTCCTGCAAAGTAGATGCAGAAATCGCGATCCACGACGCGGAGGAAGATTGAAAAAATGTTTAATCAGGCCTTAGGACTAGCCGCCCAGCTCGGCCTGAATCTGTGACGCAATGCGATTGGCGAATGTTTCGACGCGATCCAGTTCCGGCCCTTCCACCATCACTCGGGCCAAGGGCTCGGTGCCGGAAAATCGTACCAGGACGCGGCCGGAATCGCCGAAGGATTCTTCTGCGGCGCGGATTTCTGCCGCTACTCCAGGCAGATCCTCCAGGCGCTTTCTCTGTTTGATGCGCACGTTCACCAAACGTTGCGGATAAACCTGGACTTCCTGGGTTAATTCATCCAGTCCAGCGTTGGCATCACGCATCACCTCGAACACGCGCAGCGCCGTCAGCATGCCATCTCCGGTGGTAGCGTAGCGATGAAAGATGACGTGGCCGGACTGTTCGCCTCCGAGCACCGCGCCGCGCTTCAGCATCTCTTCCAGCACGTACTTGTCGCCCACCGGCGTTCGGATCATGTCGATCCCATGAGCGCAGAGCGCGCGCTCGAGGCCCAGATTGGACATCACGGTGGCTACTATAAGGGGCGGATGCCCGTCGACGGTAAGCTGTCCGTGTTCCTTCAAGTAGCGCCCGGTGACGAACAACACCGCGTCGCCATCGATGATCTTTCCGGACCGCGCGACGAACAAAGCGCGATCGGCATCGCCATCGAAGGCGACACCCACATCGGCCTTTTGCTCCAGCACGGCCGCCTGCAAAACTTCCAGATGCAACGAGCCGCAGTTGAGATTGATGTTGCGGCCGTCGGGCGAGCAATGGATGGGATGCACGCGAGCGCCCAGGCGCTCAAAAAGTTCGGGCGCAAGGATGGAAGCCGATCCATTCGCGCAGTCGGCGACGATCTTTAACCCGCTCAAATCTCCCGGCAGGGTTGCAGCCAGGTGATCGGTGTAGGCGCGATCCAGCCCCGTGTTTACCGCGAGCGGCGCCGGCGGCGAGTAAGCGCCTTGATCGAGCAGCGAGAAGATTTCTTTCTCCAGCAATTCTTCCTGCTCGTCGGGAAGCTTATAGCCGGCGTGACCGATCAGCTTGATGCCGTTATCCTGATACGGATTGTGCGAAGCCGAAATCATCACTCCAGCCGCGAATGGTCCATGCTTGGCGAGGTACGCGACGCCGGGGGTGGTGGTGACGCCCGCGAACTCGACCTCGACGCCATGCCGAGCCAATCCAGCCGCCACTTCCGCGGCGAGCCATGGCCCCGATTCGCGCGTATCCATGCCAACACAGCGCTTCTCGATGCGGCTGCCCGGACTCGATAATCCAATGGCCCAAAGCCGCTCCCACAGCCTGCGCGGTTTTCGGGTCGAGCGGGGCTTCGCCAGCCACTCCGCGAATTCCGTCGGTTCCAAATAGAGCACGCGCCACTAGCGGGCACCCCCGCTCGCGATCTTTTCGAGCTTCACTCGCACGATGATCTCGGTGGGTGCGTCCACCAGCCTTACCTGCGGATCACCGACGTTCAAGTGCGTGCTAAAGATCTTCTGTCCGTTGACGCCGCTCAAGTCCAGCGGATCAGTCTTCACCTGATTTATTTTTTGCACGCGATCCTGGGGCCCTCGAATTCTTACCTCGGTCAGGCTGAACTGCGCGTCGGCGACGCGATAGCCAGGGGGGGTGTTCACATAAACAGCTTGAATCGGTTCCTGCTTGAAGGCGAGTTGGTCAAAGTGCAGCGTCAATTGCGAGGGAACGGCCTTGTAGAACACCACTCCCGCCGGCAGATTCAAATTGCGGCCGCGGATGCTGTAGGTGCGATCGCCGGGTTGGGAGTCGGAAAGGTCGAGCACGGCGGCCACGGCGGATAGATTATCGCGTGTCAGGCGTCCCGACGGACCGCGGATTTCAAGCCGCACTCGATCCGGCAAAGTGCCGCTGATGTCCAGATCATCCCGCGGGTTCCTGTACTCCACCGGAACGGTGAGCGACGTAGCCACTTCCGGTTCGCGCGCTACCGCCAGCCAGAGAGCGATTGCGATCAGCAGGGAGAGCAGCTTCCAACCCAGGTTGCGAGTGAAAAGCTGGATCATCGGAAGCCGCTCGGTAAGTTCATGGACGATCCAGAGTGGACTGATGCACTGGCGTGGGAGTGCGCGCGTGCGATGCCGGCGATCGCTTTTCGTCGCGGTCCAGCCGCTCGGAGAGCAAATGTTCCACACGCTCCAGCGGAACGTCGAGCTCGATTTCTCCAAAGGATGCCAGGGATACTTTGCCGGTCTCTTCCGAGACCACGATCGCAATGCAATCCGATTCCTCGCTGATTCCGATGGCTGCGCGATGTCGCGTGCCGAGCTCGGTGATTAACATAGGATTGGTGGTGAGCGGCAGGAAGCAGGCCGCGGCGGAAATCCGGTCGCCCTGGATGATCACCGCGCCATCGTGGAGCGTGCCGCCCGGATGAAAGATGGAGCAAAGCAGATCGCGGGAGACCAAACCGTCCAGGCTCACTCCGCTCTCGATAAAAGTTCTGAGGCCGATCTTGCGCTCGATGACGATCAGCGCGCCCACCTTGGTCTGCGATAACCGGCCCACCGCCAGCACCACTTCCTGGCTCAATTCGCGCCGCTCCAGCTGGCTGATTCCGAGGAACGGTTTACGGCCCAATCGCGCCAGCGCTCTACGCAATTCCGCCTGGAACATGACGATCAGGGCGATGGGAGTATAAGGCGCAAGGGTCGCCAGGATGGAATGCAGCAGCTCCAGCTTGGCCCAAACGGCGCCGGCATAGATCAAACCGAGCACGCACAGGCCCAGCAACACATGCACCGCGCGGCGTCCGCGAATGATCATTAGAAACTGATAAATGAGAATCGCGACAATGACGATGTCAATGGCCGCGGTGATAGTGAGTTGCGGCAAATCCGAAAACGTGGATGGCAGGTAACGCACCATGCATTGATCCTTATTGTAACAAGCATGTCAGGGAGATACGGTGAATTTGCGTAAATATCTCCCCTGACAACCGGCGCGGCCCGCCCTGCGCTTAAGGTTTCCCTCCGCTTAAGGTTTCTTGGATGCGGATACTCCCACCTCGACGGTGTGGGCGGTGAGCGTAGTTCCACTTTCCGCCGCGTGGATCACCACGCGATCCCCGACCTTCAGGTCGCTCTTCTGAATCGGTTTGTCTGCTTTGGCGAAAGTGGTCTTATCGTCGAACAGCACTTCCACGGTCTTGCCGGCCGTGGTGGTGACCGTGACGGACTGATCTGAAATCTTCGCCACAGTGCCACGCACGTGCTCCAGGCCGCCGTGCGCAAACGCAATCGCGGGGGTGATGGCAAGCGCCAATAGCAGCACCCGCCTAGTGATGATGTTCCTGTTCATGTGATGCTCCTCCATTCAAGAATTCCTTTTCCTCTTGCTCTTCCTTTAACTCGTCGGGACTCTTCGGATTCAAGCTTTGCATTTCGCGTTCTTCTTCAGCGGTCAGCTGCGGCAAGTGGCGAATAAACCGGACCAGCTTCCAGGAATCCTCTTCGTCGTGGTTGTGTTCCCCATGGTTCATCCCTCCCCAGCCAGGCATGCCCGTCATTCGAACACCATTCTGAATGATAAAGAATAATTCGCCATCGCTCATTTGCTGCGTCGCGGCCAGCCGCATATCGGGCGCCGGTGGATACATGCGCTTGCCCATCTCGGCATCGCCACTGCCATTATTGGCGTGGCATGCAGCGCAATGATCCGCCCAGTGGGCCCGAGCTTCGGCCAGCACTCGGGGCGAGGCTGGAATTGGATTGATGCGATCTTTCGCGCCGGCCGGTGCGGCCATTCCACGGACGCGGCGCGCCACCCAACGCTCCAAGGCGCTCGGCTGTTCACGAGCGCTGAAGCCACGCGCGGTGGTCACAAAGATGAGGCCCGCGGCCAGGGCGATCACAATCACCGACAAGGCGCCCGCGAGAAACAGGCTGTGCTTACGCATAAAAACTCATTATCGTTCGCTCGGGCGCAGCCGGACCCGGATGAACACATTCCCGCCCAGCGGACGATCTCCATAATACGGCTTGATGGAGTCCGGCAGCGAATAAGCCGTAAAGTTGACGCCGATGCCGGTCTCGACATTCCGGAAAATATCGACGTCTCGCGTGTAGCCGATGGTGTACTCGCCGATCCGAAAAGTGCTTCCGTACAAAACGTCCAAATTTTGTTCGATCAGCGGCTGGCCATCGAACAATTCGTCTTTATCCACCAGTTCGGCGCGGCCCGTCACAAAATTCTTGCGTCTAATGGGCAGCGCCGATTCCGCCAGGTACGAATTCAGATTGCGTCCCGTGGCCGTCTCGTGATTGCGGCCCCAGATAAAACTCGACGCCCAGCTTCCTCCCGCGAGCGGCTTGGTGTATTCGAGCGACGCGGTGCTGCGCACTTGATCGCCTGGCTCCAAAGCTTCCGGATGCGCGAGTCTTCCCATGGATACCTGCGCCGCCCAGTTCTTCGAGGGGAAGAACCACAATCGAGTGGACCAGGAATCGATGGCGCCTTGTTGGATGATCCAACGATTCTCGCCGGGCTCGGCGCCATGGAAGCCGCTGGCTTCGAGTTTCAATCGCCGGTAGGCCAGACCGACGGTGATGACGTCGTCGGAGATATGCGTGGAGTCCTGCCAGTGGTGCGAGATGGGCGCTTCCGGCAACTCCGCGGCGGATGCGCGATGGGGATAAGCCACCGGCCCAAGCGCCGGGTCACCAACCGGCGCGGCATAGAATTCCAGCCTGGTATGCCCCCCGAGCTCACGCACATAGTGGAGCCCGAGGCCCATGATGAAATTGTGCGGATGCTGTCCATCGACGATGTCTTTGCCGTATGCCGTCTCGCCGGTTTGGAACAGCAATGGGTAACGGCGATCGGTGACGGTAGCCGGCTCCAGGCTCAACATCAAATCGATCTGGAAGGCGCCGCTCTTACCGGCGCGGTGCTCTGCGCTGGCCATCGCCCAGTTAGTTGAATAAACCTTGTCGCCTCCACGCGGTCCGGATTGTTGCGTGTCCACCAGAAATCCGTCGCCCATGAACATGGCGTTCCAGGAACCGAAATGAGTCACGATCATCGGCATCGGCCAAGAGTCTGGATTCACGGACGTGCCCGTGGCGAGATTCATGAGATCCATGCCGGCGGGATTCATATCCGTCATGTTCATGCCGCTCATTCCCGGCATGTTCATCTGCCCACGCGCGGGGATCGAGGCTCCCGCCAACAGAATGAGGAAAATACTTCGGACCATGCGACTCCTTCGCACACACACAGACTTACAGAGCTGCGACCGTGAGGGAGCGAAGGAAGATCAGATTCTCAGAATGCCAGGAGTGGACGTTGGATCAGGTGGCGAGGTGGCGATCGTTTTCCGGACCGGCGTAGCCAACAGCAGCGGCGTCTCTACGGCAGTCACCTGAAAATCTACTGCTGCTACGTGAATCAGCACTGCATGTGCAACGGGAAGCTCGAAATCCTGCGAACAGGCGGCCGATGACCCGTGCTGTGAATGGCACGGCGGCATGGCAGGTTTACCGCTGTCTGCTACGCGCCCGGCAACGCACTGGGTAGCGCAACAAATCAGCGCCAGGATCAACAGAGCCACCAGGTGAACGCGCTGTCGGTACATCTGTGGCGATAGTAACACGCGCTTAAGCGCCGTTGGCCCGGCCACTGACGAACTTCACAATCTTTCCCGCGTCCACTCCTTGATCCACCACCACGCTGAAGAACGGGAACATCATCTCCTCCCAAGTCATGTCGCCGTAGAAGACGGTCTTGCTCGGGTCGGGATTGAACTTGTTGTTGGCCGAATTATCAAAGTGCGCCGTCACTGTCAACTTGGTGCCCTTGGGAATCTTAATGGGCTGCGCGACATTGTAGGCCAGTTGCCAGTTGAAATCGTAATGCGGCACATTCAAAATGGTTTGGCTGGTGCCGTCGGGGAACTCCAGCCGATAGGTCATGTCCTTCCCGCGCACGTGCATGTGGGGGAACATGTACACCAGTTCGGTATCCTGCGTGAAAATGGCTTCGGCTGGAGGGCTGGCCCAATTGCCGTCGTTGGGCGGGATGGCGAAATGCTTCGGATCGCTGGGCGCGGACATGCCGAAGCTGAGATAGCGCCGCTCGGGCGGCTGCTTGGACACGGTGAACCCGATTAACGGGCGATCGACCATCTCTTTTCCGTTCGGCGTGTAGTGCACCTGGAACAGGATGTCGGTTCCGGCCTTCACCAGTTTGCCGGCGTTGAAAATGCGATAGTCCTGAGTGAACTGGCCGGGCACATAGCAGCCTTCGATGCCGCTGGTTCCATCGGTCACCGAGTCCGGAATTCCCCGCCCGTTGATGCCCGCCTCAGCCTCCACCGCGCTGCCGTTCTCATCGCGTTTGCGGTCGTACCAGTAAGGCACGTTGTATTTCACGTCGGCGGTGTGAGGTTTGAAGAAGATGCAAATGTGATGCGCGATGGATGGCTCGCTGGGACGAATCTGCATGGACGTGATCCAGGTGTCCTCGGTGATGCCGCTCGGCACAGTGATGTAGGACCACTCGACGACGTTGTTCTTGGGATGCGCCGGGACCACCGTTTCGGGACCCTTCACGATCAGGTCCGGCTGGAATTCCCAGCCGTCGGCCGGCCAAGCCAGCGGCGGAGGCGCGTCCTTGGCATCGCCTTCCAGGGCGCCGTTGTCGGCCCATTTGGCGATGAGGTCGATGTCGCTCTGCCGTAGCGAACGATCGTTGACGAAATGTCCGTATTGCGCATCGGCAAACCACGGCGGCATTTTCTTCGAGAGCACCGCGACCTTCATCGCTTTGGCCCACGGACGGACTTCCGGGTAACTGAGGAAGGACATAGGCGCCACTTGGCCCGGACGGTGGCAGCTCTGGCAGTTTTTCTGCAAGACGGGCAGCACGTCCTTGTTGAAGGTGACTGGCATGGAGGAAGTAGTTTCGCCGGCCAGCGCCATTCCTCCGAATACGATTCCAAGAATCCACGGACGCATAATCGTTCCCCGTTTCTGTGCCAATACCACGACCAGGCAGGCACGTTACCCCTTAGTGAAATGATAGCGCGGTGGCGGGAAATGCTGTTACCTGAACGTTACCACCCCAGTACCTTTTCGAGCGTCGGTATCCACTGAATTACCTTAGTACCTATCTTGCAGGTACTCTACCGCCGATGAGGATAGCTGCGAGGGCATATTGAGTAGTATTTCTATTTTCGTATGTGAGTCGCAGCCGATCGTGATCGAAGGCTTGCGCAAGGTGCTCGCCGAGACCGCCGATCTGGTCTATGCGGGTGCGGTATCACGGCCGGCAGACGCGCTGGACGCCATCCAGCGCATCCATCCCAACATTGTGTTGATCGATGGAAGCACGGGGCTGACGGCGGCGCTGCGGCTGCTCGGCCATCTGAAGGCTGCTGGGCCCGCTCATCCGGTGCTGTGGGTGGTGGACCTGCCGGAGATGGATGCTTTCCGCGCATTGCAAATGGGCGCGCGCGGCATCGTCAAGAAAACTCTTCCCACCGCTACGCTCATCGAGTGTCTGAGGGAAGTGGGGGCCGGACAAATCTGGATGCAGGAATCCGAGCAGGTTGCCGACTTCCTGCAGCGCAAGGATGCTTCGCGCCTGACACCGCGAGAGAAGGAAGTGGTGCGCCTGATTTGCCGCGGGCTTCGCAACAAACAAATCGCCGAGAATTTGCACATCACGGCGGGCACCGTGAAGGTGCACCTGATGCACATTTTCGAAAAGACGGGACTCAAGGATCGCCTGGCGTTGGCTGTGCATGGCCGCGAGCTGGTGGGAGTGGAAGTTCCGGCCAGCGACGCGGCCGGCACGTAGAGCCTGGCTGGCCGATTATATATGCAGCGCAGCGGCTAATTCCTTGTCGCCGCGCACCCGCCAGATTTTGGAATCCAGCATGTAGTGCGTGAAGGGCATGCCCCAGATGGCAGCCTGCAGCCATTGAACGGCGGGGAAGTAAGCTTGCGGCAGGACGTTCAAGGCGAAATGCAGCGCCAGCGCAATAATGACGTAATTACCCAGGCTTTTGGCAAAAAACGCCGCCATCCCGTATTGTTCCTTGGCTTGCGGGACTGAATAGCGGTTCTTGTTATGGAACCACATCAGACGATGATATTGAAATGAGTGAAATAATCCGAGCGTAATTCCGGCCCGCAGTATTCCGTCGGCGCCAAAACTTGCGGCATACAGAAACGCGATCCACTGCAGCGGCACCAGCACCGCCAGCAGCATCAGCTTGGGCGCATTCAAGGGCAGGCCGGCGCGGAACTTTTGCACCTGGCGTCCCACCCAGATCAAGGCGAAAATGGCATAAGCCGCGGTGGCCGCCCATCCCAGGAATTGCACGGCCTGGTAAGCCATCAGCCTGGTTTTGATGACGAACAGCGCGAGTGGCAGCACTGTCGATGACAGCATGAACCAACGGTCCAGCTTCAGATCCAGAGGGTCCCGCTCCTTATTCTTGGCCTTCCACAACATCATGAAACCCATGTGCTGTTTCGCGATGTGGTAGTGCTGCCAGCACACCGCGAAGAGATAGAAGAGGGACGCTTGGCCGACCCATACCATCAGGGGACCGATGACGCAGAATGGAACGATAATCCATAGGAACCATCCCAGCCGTTTTCGCTCCCGCTTATCCATATAAGTGCGGGTGACGGTTCCCATTACATGCGGACCGTCCACGGCCAGGAACCAGGTGAGGTAAATGGGAGTGATCGGAAACCCGGCTGCCATCAAGCCCAAAGCCAGGTAGCTGATGGCCGCGGGCCCAATGAACCAGAGCAGATCGTCGCGCCGGGAAATGATCCAACTGGTGCCGGCCGGCCGCATCCCGATGGGCTGGGAAATGGCTGGTGTGATCGCACTGGTGCTCATGGGGCTCTCCTGATTACATATCGTCAGGAAGGACGGGATGGCTGTATAAGGCGTTGATCGTAGCCAATGTGGCTGGCCGGTAGCAGCGCTAATGGAAGTGGGCGCTGGGGTCGATCAACTTCCAAGGGACCTCGGGTCCCGAGCGAGCAGTGTCTTTGGCAACCTCCACACATCCTCCGCCACCATCGCGCGCCGAGTCTTTGGAATCGACACCTGCGCCTGCTAGCACGGGCAGGTCTAGCGGAGCAGTGGGGCGAGTGCTCGCACGCATTTTCAAGCCATCGCTTTCGGACTGCTTCTTTATAGCCCTCATTCTCTGGATGTTCGTGTGGGGCGTGAGCGGTTGGATCGCGCTGCTCGGCGACGGTGACACGGGATGGCACATTCGCACCGGCCAGTACATTCTGGAACACCATCGCGTACCGACTCAGGACTTGTTCTCGTTCTCGCGACCCGGCGCTCCCTGGTTCGCCTGGGAATGGCTGACCGACGTGACCTATGCGGTGTCATTCCAGATGGCCGGGCTGAAGGGGATCGTGCTGGTGGCGGCTGTGATGATCGCGCTGTTTGCCACCGTGGTGCTGCGTTACACACTGTGGCGGGGCGCCAATGCCCTGGTGGCCGCGCTCACCACCATGCTCACCGTGGGCGCTTCATCCATGCACTTCCTGGCGCGCCCGCATCTGTTCACGCTGCTCCTGCTGCCGGTCTGCCTGTGGCTGCTCGAAGCCGACCGGCGCGAAAACACGCGCTGGATTTGGGCGCTCATTCCGGTGACTGCGGTATGGACCAATCTGCATGGCGGATTCCTGATTTTTCTGGCGTGCCTGGGATTGTTGGTGGCGGCCTACGCGATCGAAATGGCGCTCGGCCATCAAACAAAGCAGGCGGCCTGGCCGCAGATCCGGCGCTACTCCACGCTATTGGCGGGATGCTCGCTTGCGTCGCTGGCCAATCCCTACGGGGTCCAACTGCATGTGCATATCGCCGAATACCTGCGGGCCGACTGGATCAGGAACCTGGTGCAGGAGTTTCAAGCGCCCACCTTCCGCTCGGAAGGCCAACTCCAATATGAGCTGTTGCTGGTGGCCGGTCTCATCACCAGCGGCTTCCTGTTCCGCCGGCGGATGATCGCTGAAGGACTGTGGGTGCTGTTCCTGGGCCACTCGTCGCTCATCAGCGTGCGGCATGCTCCGCTCTATGCGGCGGTGGCCGCGCCGCTCATTGCTTCTGAGATCAGCGAGTGGTGGCGGGCTTCGGTGGCGGGGCTGAAGAAGTCCTCTGTCTTGCGGATCCTTTACCAGTTAGGCGAGGATCTGGCGCCCGGATTTCGCCGCACCAGCGTGTGGCCGGCCGTATTAGTGCTGTCTTTGATTGCGCTCGACGCTCCGTTCAAGTGGCCGCGCGACTTCCCCGACATCATGTTCCCGACCGCTATGATCCACCAGCACGCAGACCTGATCGCCTCGGGTCGTTTGCTGACCCCGGACCAGTGGGGTGACTACGTCATCTACAGTTTTTATCCACGGCAGAAAGTGTATGTAGATGGTCGTAGTGACTTCTACGGAGAGCAGTTGGGCCAGGAGTATCTCCACTTAATGCAGGGGGCTTCGGACTGGAAGACGATCATGGACCGCAATGGCTTCAACATAGCTCTGCTGCCGGTGGATTGGCCGCTGGCTTCGATGCTGAAGTTAGACCCGCGCTGGCACGTAGTCCAAGACGATACCAAGGCCATCTTGTTCCAGCGGCTAAGCCAGCAAGCGCCCAGGAATTAGGTATTTCAGCCCCCCAACCGGGCATCGTTCGTACTAAAGAAAACCAAGCGTTCGGGCTAATGAAAACCTCCCAGTTGGCCGAAGTTATAAGTCAGGGAGAGCCACCGGCATGAGAAGCAATCAAAACCCGTCAGGGTCAGCCACGCGGAGTGTCGGGGCCCGGGGCGTTGGAGAACCAAGTGTCGTGGCGAAGCTGAGCATGCCTCAAATGCCTGTGGAGTGGCTCGATTCGGGAAGCTGGCGGCTGCCTTCGGGTAAGGCGCTGGCCGAATTTGCCTTGCAGGCCGGGTTTTTGGCGCCGCTGCTGTTTCGAGCCGAAGGCTTTGGGAAGAGCGCTCCCAACCGGAACGCTAAGGCGGCCGAAGCGCCGGCTCTGCCAGAGTCATCGGAAATGACCGGGAGCGTGGCGCCAGCACGCGGCAAACAGCTCGGCAAGGGGGATGGCCGGTGACGGCACAGGCCCTGTTGGCGGGCGGAGTTGGGATCGCAGCCTGTGTCGACGATCTGCGGCGGCGCCAGATTTCCAATTGGATACCCGGCTCGGCGTTCGTGAGCGGTCTGGTTCTGCAAACCGTGCAGCATGGCTGGCGCGGCGCGGGCTCGGCGTTGCTTGGCACTCTGGCCGGTGCGGGCGTGTTCCTCATTTTCTATTTGCTGGGCGGCATGGGCGGAGGAGACGTGAAGTTGATGGCGGGCTTCGGCGCGCTGCTGGGAGTGAAGAGGCTGTTTGAAGCTGCTTTGTGGACTGCCGGTTGCGGCGGCGTGATGGCGTTGGCGGTCATCGCCACTGGCCTGATTCGGGATTTCTGGGTTGGCAGCAGATGGGCGCGGGGTAAATCCACTGGGAGCGAAGCAGCGGCAGCGTCCGGTAGTCAAGACCGGCGCCGGGACAGCATCCCTTACGCTCCGGCCATCGCCGCCGGAGTGTGGTTAAGCCTGGTGGGAGCGACGTAACAAGCTGGGGCGAGAGCGTAAAGAGATACATGACACTCGAACAGGAAAAGATATCCGTCGCATTCCAGTTAGCGATCAAACGCGAGGGAACGCACAGCGCGGGACGCGCTCCGAGCGGGGAGCAGATCAACGCGGCACCTTGCTTTGTGCGTGGCGTTTACCGAGGTGTGCGGGGCGTTTACCGAGGAGAGATATATGGATCGTAGATTTCTGACCGTATTGGGGGTGAGTCTGGTGTTCGCGCTGGTGATTTCAAGCGTGTTCTATCAGATGACGGCTCGCGCCGGCGGCACGAAGAAGGCTGAACCAACCGATTTGAAGGACATCGTTTTGGCTGCCAGGCCACTCTCGGTGGGGACCACGGTAAAGCCGGCCGACATCAAGCTCGGCAAGATCCCATCGGCGGCCTTTCCGAAGGGCGCGTTCGCCAAGCCCGAGGAAGTGATTGATCGTCCGCTCATCAGCAACATTCTGATGGACGAGCCGGTGCTCGAAGGCCGGCTGGCGGCGCGCGGCAGCGGAATTGGACTGGCGCCGGTGATTCCGGTCGGGATGCGGGCGGTGACGCTGCGGGTGAACGATGTCACGGGCATCGCCGGCTTCGTGCTCCCGGGAATGCGGGTGGACGTATTAGTGACGGGCCATCCTCCCAACTCCGATGCCTCGGTAACAGCTACCCCGGTGCAACTGCAAAACCTGCTGGTACTCTCGGCTGGAACCGTGATGCAGCCGGATGCTCGAGGTCAGGCCATGCCGGCGCAGACCGTCACCTTACTCGGGACGCCGGAACAAGCCGAGACGCTCACGCTTGCGAGCTCCGATGCACGCATTCAATTGGTGTTGAGAAACGGTAGCGATCAGACCATCGAAAAAACGCCCGGGCGCGACATCGCGGAGTTGTACGGCGAGCGCGCCGTGCACAAGAAGACCGCAGCAGAAAGCGCTCCACCGCGGCCACGGGCCCGGCCGGTAGTTGTGGCCGCAGCCCCGCCCCCTCCTCCTCCGCCGCCCGATCAGATCGTGGTGATTCGCGGAACGACGAAGAGCGTGGAAGTGGTTGGAGTGGGTGGAGGCGGGGGAAAGTAGACCATGCGAAGAATGACACGGCTGTACATCCTGTTGGGGTTGCTCGCCCTGGGCGCGACCACTTGGCTATTCGGCCAGGGGGGGCCCGAAGAGATTCGCCTGACGATCGGAAAGAGTATCGTCATCGATTATCCGGCCGACATTGCGCGGATTTCTACCAGCAACCCGGACATAGTGGACGCTTCGCCCGTTACGGGGCGCGAAGTGCTAGTCCATGGCAAGGCGTTCGGAACGGTGACGCTGGTGGTCTGGAGCAAAGCCGGTCAGCGCAACTTCTATAACATCACGGTCGAGCAGAACCTGGAACCCCTGCGCCTGCTCCTCAAGGAAACCTTCCCCGCGCAGGATATCCACGTTCAATCCTCGCGCGATTCGCTGTCGCTAACCGGGCGGGTAGCGAATAAAGATATTGCCGACCGGGCCACCGCGCTGGCCACTCCCTTCGCGAAAACGGTGGTGAATAATCTGCAAATAGCCGAGCCGCCCATGCAGCGCCAAGTTGTGCTGCGCATCAAGTTTGCCGAGCTGAGCCGTTCGGCATCCAACCAGTTCGCGGTCAACCTGATATCCACCGGCGCCACCAACACCATTGGCGCTGTCTCCACCGGCCAGGCGTCGTCCAGTAGTCCTTCTTCGATTGGGGGCGGACAACCGTCTACCTTCACCATCACCAACGCCCTGAATATCTTCGCGTTTCGTCCCGATCTTAACTTGGGAGCGTTCATCCAGGCCCTGGAACAGAAAAACCTGCTCCAGACCCTGGACGAGCCGACGCTCATCACCAGTGACGGCAAAGAAGCCAGCTTCCTGGTGGGCGGAGAATTTCCCATCCCGGTTCTACAAGGCGGAGCGAACTCCGGCGCCGTCACCATTCAGTTTCGAGAATTCGGCGTGCGTCTGACTTTCACCCCCAACATTACCGGCAACAACAATATTCGGCTGCACGTGAAGCCGGAAGTTTCCGCGCTCGATTACAGCAACGCGCTGTCGTTCAACGGCTTCACCATCCCGGCCTTGTCGTCGCGCAAGATGGAGACCAATGTCGAGCTGGGCGAAGGCCAGAGCTTCGTGATCGCCGGTCTCATCGACAACCAGGTGACCGAAACCATCTCCAAGATCCCAGGCCTTTCGAGTTTGCCGATCCTGGGAAATTTGTTCAAGTCCCACAACATATCCAAGAGCGACGACGAATTGGTGGTCCTGGTGACGCCGGAAATCACCATGCCGTTGCAGCCGGGCGACGCCAAGCCCAGCGTTCCGATGCCGCACCCCTTCCTGGTTCCGGTGACGCCGGGTTCGACGGATGCGTTTCCAACGAAAGCCAAGGCCAAGTAGGAGTAACGGCGGATGAGAAAAGCGAGGTGTGCGCGATGACGGGCCGGGGACCAGTATTGACGGCGCTAGCGATCATTCCCGATCGCGAGCTGGCCGCGCATCTGGCGTCCGCCCTCGAGCGCACGCGCTCCTTTCAGATCCTGTCGGAGTTGAAGTCCTATCCTTCGCTCCAAACGCTCGAGATTCGGGTGCGCCAAACCAAGCCCGACGTGATCCTGCTCGATTTGACATCGGACCTCGATCAGGCCTGCGAGTTGATTCGCTCGGTTTCCTCGCTCAACCTGCGGGCGCACGTAGTGGGTCTGCATGTGCGGAACGATTCCGATGCGATCTTACGCTCCTTGCGGAGCGGTGCGAGCGAGTTTCTGTACGCGCCGTTCGACGTGCAAACGCAAAACGATGCAGTAGCGCGGCTGCACCGTCTGCTACAGCCCGGTCCCGTCGAACAGTCCGAACCTGGTTCGATCGTGGCCTTCTCCAGCGCCAAGCCCGGCTCGGGCGCGTCCACGCTCGCGGCTCAAGCCGCATTCGCGTTGCGCCGCACTACCTCGCAACGGGTTTTGCTCGCCGACTTCGACCTCATGGGGGGCATGATCGGCTTTTATCTGAAGCTCACCAATACCAAGTCTCTGCTGGACGCCCTGCAAATGGCGGAGCGGCTGGGGGAGGGCGCGTGGGCTTCCTGTGTCGCGGTGGCGGATGGCGTGGACATTCTGCCGGCGCCGGAAACGCCCTATGCCGGGCCGATCGACGCGGCGCGGTTGCACGCAGTGATGGAATACGCCCGCATGAACTACGAGTGGGTGGTGATCGACCTGCCGGTGGTTTTCCAACGTCTGAGCCTGATGACCATTTCCGAATCCGATCGCGCGTATCTGGTCTCGACGCCCGAGCTGCCGAGCCTGCACCTGGCGCGCAAAGCCGTCAATCTTCTGGATCATCTGGGCTTTCCCAAGGAACGTTTTCAAATCGTGATGAATCGCATCGACCGGCGCGATGAAATCGCCGGATCCGACATTGAGCGCTTGTTTAACTGCGCGATCGACGCACGGATTCCCAACGACTATTTCTCGCTGCACCGCGCGGTCACGCTCGGCCAGCCGGTGGATGGACATTCTGAACTCGGTAAGGCGGTCGAGAACCTGGCCAACCGCCTGTCGGGCGGCGGAGGACAGGATCGTAAACGCGCGGCAATTTCGGATCTGAGAGTCGCGACTTCGCCAGTGTAGTGCGGTGTGAAGGGTTTGCAGTGAAGACTTATGTTTCCTAATCTCGATACCAAGTCGGCGCCCCAAATCAGTTGGGAGCAGCGGCTGTTGAAAAACGGCGGCAAGTCCAAGAGCGCGCTCAAGCCCGAATATCAGGAGCTGAAGTTCACCCTGCACCGTAAGCTGGTGGACAAGATCAATCTGGAGGCGCTGGCCACCATTGATAATCAACGGGTGCGCAGTGAAGTGCGCCAGGCGCTCATTTCTCTCATCGATTCGGAGCCGACACTGCTCAGTTCGCTCGAAAAGCAGCAGATCTGCGATGAGGTGCTGGACGAAGTCTTTGGCCTGGGGCCGCTCGAACCCCTGCTGCAGGATCCCAGCATCTCCGACATTCTGGTCAACACCCATAAGCAGGTCTACATCGAACGCAAAGGCCTGCTCGAGTTGACTACCGTCACCTTCCGCGACGCGCAGCACCTGCTGCGCATCATCGACAAGATCGTCTCACAAGTGGGACGGCGCGTGGATGAATCGAATCCGATGGTGGATGCGCGCTTGAGCGACGGATCGCGCGTCAACGCCATCATCCCACCCTTGGCCGTGGATGGCCCCTTGTTGTCGATCCGCCGTTTTTCGACGGATAAACTGATGCCGCCCGACCTGGTGGACCGGCGCGCCATGACACCCGGCATGATGGAGCTGCTCGAAGCGGCCGTCAAGGCCAAGATGAACATCATCATCGCGGGTGGAACCGGCGCCGGTAAGACCACTCTGCTGAACGCTCTCTCGGCCTTCATTTCGCCCAAGGAGCGCATTGTCACCATCGAAGACGCGGCCGAATTGCAGTTGAAGCAGCCGCACGTGGCGCGGCTCGAAACGCGGCCTCCCAACTTAGAAGGCAACGGCGCGGTCAGGCAGCGCGAACTGCTGGTGAACAGCTTGCGTATGCGTCCGGACCGCATCGTGGTGGGCGAAGTCCGCGGCGAAGAAGCGCTCGACATGCTGCAGGCCATGAACACGGGTCACGACGGGTCGCTGACCACGGTCCACGCCAACAGCCCGCGCGACGCTATTTCGCGCCTGGAGGTGATGGTGTCGCTCGCGAGCGCGAACATGCAACTGGTTTCGGTCCGCCAGCAAATCGCGAGCGCCGTGCACCTGCTGGTGCAGGCTTCGCGCTTGAGCGACGGCTCTCGCCGGGTGATCAATCTGACCGAGGTAACGGGCATGGAAGGCGACGTGATCACGCTGCAGGACATATTCGTTTTCGAAAAGCGCGGCTTGAACCCGGACGGCCGCGTGGTGGGACGGTTCGCCGCCACCGGCATCCGCCCCAAGTTCTACGAAAAGCTGCTGGCCGCCGGCATCCGGTTGCGCGCCGACTTGTTCGACGAGGTGGTGGAGGTTTGACGGCATGATTTTACTGATCGGCATCGCGATCTGGGCCTGCATCCTGGTCATCTGGTGGATCTGCTCGAACGCATTCCGCCACTCCGACCTCGACAAGCTCAAGAGCCGGTTAATCGGCACAAGCAAGACCAAGGCCGCCAAGGTCAGCGCCTCGAGCGGCGGTTCGCTCATTCATTCCGAGGAAAAGAACGTTCTGCTGGCCACCAAGTTCCTGCGGCGGTTCCAGCTCCAAAGCAAATTACAGGAGTTGATCGAGCAGGCCGGGATGAAATGGAGCACGCACCGGCTGGTCAACACCTGCCTGGTGGCGGTGGTAGTAACCGGGGGGCTGTGCTGGGTTTTGCTTCCCGACCAGTTTCAGCGCTTTGCCTACTTGCCGGCGCTCGCGGCGGGCGCCGTGCCGGTGCTTTTTGTGATTCGCAAGCGCAAGGCCCGCCTGCACCGCTTTGAAGAGTTGTTTCCCGACAGCCTGGAATTCGTATCGCGCTCGATGCGGGCCGGGCACGCATTCTCGGTATCGCTCGAAATGATCCACCGCGAGTTCCAGGAACCGCTGGCGGGTGAATTCCGCCGGTCCTTCGAGGAACACAACCTGGGATTGCCGCTGGATGTAGCGCTACAGAAGCTCGCCAAGCGGGTGCCTTCGCTCGACGTACACTTCTTCGTCTCCGCGGTGCTGCTGCAGAAACGTACCGGAGGCAACCTGGCCGAGATCCTGGACAAGCTGGCTTACGTGATCCGGGAGCGCTTCAAGCTGCGGGGCCGCATCCGCGCCATCAGCGCGCATGGGCGAATGACGGGCATCGCGCTCAGTTGCATTCCCATTGGCGTCGCGGTGCTGATGTTCTACACCAATCCAGAGTATGTCAGATTCTTCTTCCTCGACGACGTGGGGAATATCATGATCGGCGTCGCGGTATTCCTGCAGATCACCGGATACCTGGTCATGAAGAAGATCACGAGCATCGAGGTATAACGCGATGGTACTTTTATTCACTTTCGTGATCTTCCTGTTGTTCGCGGCGGTATTTTCCTTCGGCGGGGTAAGGTTGTGGGTCAAGCCTAAGGAAGCCATCGAGCGTGTGGCCGGCACTGGCATGAGCGCGCATGAAGCCGCGCCGGTTCATCCCAGCCTGCTGTTCCACGAGCTGGTGAAACGGCTGGGCAACCTTGTACCAGCTTCGCCCAAGGACGTGACCGTGATGCAGCGCCGGCTGATTCGCGCCGGCTACCGCAACCCCAACGCGTTGAAAGCGCTCTATGGCGCCAAGGCTATTTTTGCGGTCTTACTTCCGGTCTTGATGACGGTAGCGGTCTTTAACTCTTCGGCGGCGCAGAGCAACAAAGTGATGGCGATTCTGGTGGCGGTCGCGGTGGGCTTCTTTGGTCCGAACGAATACGTGCGCATGGCGGCCAAGCGCCGCCAAAAACAGATCCAGCGCGGGTTGGCGAATTCGCTCGACCTGATGGTGGTGTGCGTGGAGTCTGGCCTCGGTCTCGATCAGGCCATCATGCAGGTGGCCAAGGAACTGGAACACGCCCACCCGGAGATTAGCGAAGAACTGGCCATTGTGAACCTGGAATTAAAGGCCGGCAAGCGGCGCGCGGAGGCTTTGCGAAATTTGGCCGATCGGACGGCGGTAGAGGACCTGAAGAAACTGGTTGCGGTGCTGATTCAGGCAGACCGCTTCGGAACCGGCGTGGCCCAGAGTCTGCGCGCGCACTCCGATTACATGCGCGTCCAGGCGCGCCAGATCGCCGAAGAGAAAGCCGCCAAGCTGGGCGTAAAACTAGTATTTCCGATCTTTTTTTGTATTCTGCCGTCTTTGTTCGTGGTCACGGTGGGACCGATTGTTATGAAAATCATCCGGGAGTTGCTCCCGATGATGAATAACATGTAGCGGAATCATTTTATTGGGGAAAGGAGAAAAAGCGATGATGGATAGCTCGATGATTCGCATCGTCTGCGCGGTGCTCGCAGTCCTGTTTCTGGGACTGATCGTTCTGCGGCGCAAGAAGACCCCTGAGTAACTGGGGAGCTGGACGCATCCGGTGGCGTGTGAGGGCCTAGGGTCCCGCGCGCGCCACCACCCCGCTCGCGGTCTCCAGCCGCCCGTTTTGCGGGGCTGCGGTCAGAAGCGATGTGGGAGGAGTGGTTGTTTCGCCGGAGTGAGTGAGCGCGGGGCGTGCCGCGCCGATGTTTGTAAATCGCCGATGTTTGTAAATCGCCGATGTTTGTAAATCGCCGATGTTTGTAAATGAGTGACGTATTGCAGATCAGTAATGTGTGCAAGTGAGCTGAAAAGCTGACAATATCATGGGTTTTTGGAGTAAATCGCTATGCTGAAGTCAATTTGGTGGAAGACCGTTTTGGCCGCTTCGCTCGCGGTAGCGGCGGCCTGGGGAGGGACCTTCGGGACAGTATTGTCCATCGGGGGTGAAGCAGCGGACTTGGCGCTGGATGAGACGCGCGGCGTCCTCTACATCGCTAACTTCACCGCGAACCAGATCGATGTGATGTCGCTCGCCACCAACACCATCACGACTTCGATGAACGTGGCCGCGCAGCCGAGTTCGATCGCCATGTCGCCGGATGGCCACTATCTGGTGGCCACTAACTTCGGGAACGCAGCCGCTCCCGGCTCGCCGGCCAACGGGCTGACAGTGATCGATCTGACCAATCAAGGGACGCAATCCTTCGCGCTGGGCAACCCGCCGCTCGGCGTGGCTTTCGGCGCCGACGGCATCGCGCTGGTAGTTACCACCACGGACTTTTTGCTCTTTGATCCCTCCACCGGAGCCACGCAAGTACTCAATACCCTGGCCAACGTGGTCGCCAATACCCTGCCGGTGGCGCCCGCCAATTTCCCGCCAGCCATCACCGCGGCTTCGGTGGCGGCGTCGGCGGACGGACTCCAGGTTTATGGATTAGGCGGCACCACCAACACGGTCACCTTCCGCTACGATGTGAATGCCAAGGCCATCTTCCCGGGCGCCATCGTGACGAACTCGGGAATCCTGGGCCCGCGCGTGGTCAGCCTGAATCATAACGGCTCTCTGGTCATGGCCGGGTGGGTGATGATCAGCACGTCCGGCTTCAACAATTACTTCCCGCAACATACCAATCAGTTCAGCGTTGGAAGCTCCGCTTTCGACGATAGCCGCGGCCTGCTATACGCTCAGATTCCCAAGACCGAAGGCGAGCCTCCCACCCTCATGGTGGTCAGTTCCAACAACCTGACACTGCAGGAAACCCTGCAATTGCCCGAAAATCTGGCGGGCAAGAGCGTGCTATCGGCCGATTCCAATACGCTCTACTCTATTTCACAAAGTGGCATCACCATCCTGCCGGTAGGCAGCCTGGCGCTCGAACCGCAGGTACTGGCACAGCAGGAAGATCTGGTATTCCGGGGAAGCTTCTGCAATACCGGCGTATCCACTCAGCAACTCACCATCGCCGATCCGGGCGGCAACAATACGCCCTTCAGCATCGCTTCGGACACCCCAGGCGTGTCAGTCTCGCCTTCGGCCGGCGTCACCCCGGCAGTGCTGACAGTCTCCGCGGATCCCACGGCATTCGCCGGCGTAACGGGAACCGTGATCGCTCATTTGAACATTCAATCCGGCGCCGCGATCAACGTCATCCCAAGCGTCCGGGTGCTGGTCAATGACGCCGGACCCAATCAGGTTGGCAGCTTCATCGACATCCCCGGAAACCTGACCGATATCCTGCCCGATCCGGTGCGCAGCCAGTTTTACGTGGTGCGTAGCGACAAGAACGAAGTGCTGGTCTATGACGCCACGAATTATTCCCAAATCGCCGCGCTTCCGACCGGCAACCAGCCCACCACCATGGCCATCTCCTTCGACCAACGATATCTGCTGGTCGGTAACGTGGGCTCGCAGAGCGTCAACGTGTTCGATCTCGATACCCTGCAACCGGACACACCCATTCAACTGCCGCCCGGATTCAACTCCTACTCCATCGCGTCCTCGGCCAATGCAACTTTGGCGCAGGGCGGCTACTACGATGGCACGTTCCACATCCTGCAGCTCAACATTCCGCAGCGTTCGGGAACGGAGTTGCCGACGCTCGGTGTGTTCACCAACCTGACCAACGCCAACACCGTCATGACAGCCTCGCAAAACGGGTCTTCGATCTTCATCGCGCAGGCCGATGGAACGGTCTATCTGTACGACGCCAATTCGAATTCCTTTACCGTTTCGCGCCAGGATTTCACATCGCTCTCCGGCCCCTACGCCGCATCCGCCTTTAATCAATATGTAGTCGGCAACAACCTCTTGGACTCTTCGCTGGTGCCGGTGATGGCGTTTGAGACCGGCACCGGTAACCCATCCGGTTTCGCCTTTGTGAACGAGACGGGGTTCCGTTCCAATGCGCCCCCGCCCCCACCCATCCCCGTCACCACCACCACCACAGTGTGCGTAAACACCGCGACAGGCTCAACCTGCACGACAACCAGCCCCACCGGCACCATCATCGTAACGTGCATAGGCAGCGGGACTACCTCAACCTGCGTGACCACCACCGGCCCTCCCACGCCTGGCGCCGGCGTTGGCCAGAGCACCGCCCCGGGCGTGATTCAGCGGGTTGACATGACCAACCCGTCCAGTTCGGTCAGCAGTGCCACCTCGACGGTGGAAGCTCCGCTCCTCGGGACCACAACTTCGCCGTTCACCCGCACCATCGCGCCGCTGGCCGACCAGAGCGCCATTATCAATCTGACAGTTTCCGGCGTCACCGTTCTGCCCTGGAACTACGACGCTGCGGTGGCGCCGCCGCACATCACCTCGGTGGTCAACGCCGGCAGCGGAGGCACCGATATCGCTCCGGGCGGTCTGATCTCGGTCTACGGAACCCAATTGAGTCCCGTCAACATGGTGTCTTCGGAAATCCCGTTGCCCACCGCGCTCGCCAACAGCTGTCTCAGCGTCAACGGATTGCCGGTACCCATGCTGTTCGTTTCACCCAACCAGGTAAACGCCCAGATGCCCTTCCAGGCTATCGGCGACGTCACGCTGATCCTGCGTACGCCGGGCGGTCAGAGCGATAACTACAACCTCGTCATTGAACCCAACGCGCCCAGCGTTTTCATAGCTACCGTGGGAGCTGAAACCGACATCCCCACCGTGGTGCGGAACGACGACAACAAGCTGGTGACACCTTCCCATCCGATTCACCGCAAATCCAACACGGCGCTCGTGATTTACTTGACCGGTCTCGGCCCCACTTCACCTGCGGTCGGCACCGGACAGCCGGCGCCTTCCAGCCCGCTGGCCATTACGCTCACCCAGCCGACAGTAACTCTGGGAGGCGTGGAGTTGCCGGTGCTCTACTCCGGCTTGGCGCCAGGCATGGTGGGCGTCGATCAGATCAACGTCTCGGTGCCCTTCACTGTGCCGGACGGAATGTCTGTCCCCCTCCAGATTTCTCAGGGAACGGCTTCGACCACGATCCCCGAGCGAGTGGTGGACTAACCGCAAATTCTAGAATAGAATGAGAGACAATATGAAACATTTCCTGTCGTTAATGTTTTTGGCGACGGCCGTGGCGGTACCGGCGGCGTTCGCCCAGAAGTGGGAGGTCGGCTTCGGAGTTGGCGGCAGTTTTCTCACCTCCGATACCATCAACAATCCGGCGGGTAACGCCAGCGCCACTCGCGATCCAGGTTTGGCGCTGAGCGCCTGGCTCGACAACACCATCGGCAGCGGCCTTTTTGGAGGCGAGTTGCGCTATGACCATGAGATGGGCGATCTGAAGCTTTCCTCCGGCGGCACGAGCGCCACTTTTGCCAGCCAGAGCAACGCCATCCACTACGATTTCGTCTTCAACTTCGCCTCGTCGGAATCCGCCATCCGGCCCTTCGTCGAAGCGGGCGGCGGCGTGAAATGGTACTCGGGAACCGGAACCGAACAGGTTTACCAGCCGCTCTCCAACATCGCCGTGTTCAGCGACGTCCGCGACCTCCGTCCCCTGATCTCGGTGGGCGGCGGCGTGAAATTCAATGTCGCCAAATCCACGCTGCTGCGCCTCGAAGTTCACGACTACCTGACTCCGTTTCCCAGTACGTTGATCGCACCAGTGAGCGGATCGAGCGTGGGAGGGTGGCTTCAGGATTTCGTCGTATCGGCGGGTATCAGCTTCGGCTTCTAATCCGTTTCAGCATTCGGACCCGGCTGGGAATCCAGCTGGGTTCCATGAAGAACCTTGGCGTGACTCATGAATCTATCAAACGCCGCTTCGGTCACCGCGATACTGCTCATTGGCTTTGGGTTGTTCGTCATGTACACCCAATGGAAGAACTGGTTCGACAGCAACCTGACCATTATCTTCTACGTGCTTTTCTTCGGCTTCATGCAATCGGTGGATGGCGCGGTGCCTTTCTGGCTGATGTGTACCGGCTTTGGCCTGGCCATGATTCTGCGATTTGAATTCATGAACAGCGGCTTCACGCGCGTGATCAAGTTCCTCGAGCTGGGAGCTCTCGGCGCTATGCTCTATCTCTCCACCACCATGCTGGTAACCTTCTAGAGTATTTTTCGCAGGTCCGATTATTTCTCTACCGGAAGCCCGGATGACTGATACGCTCGCCATCCACCGTCGAGCGAAATCGCGTTGGAGTAGCCCATCTGGCGCAGCGCATCGGCCGCCAGCGCTGAACGATACCCGCCGCCGCAATACAAGATCAGCTTGGTGTCCTTGGCCGGCACTTGCCCTTCGATATCGCGTTCGATGATTCCCTTCCCCAGGTGAACCGCTCCGGCGGCGTGGCCAGCCGCCCACTCGTCGTTCTCGCGAGTGTCGATCAAAATGTGCGCCTCACCCGCCGCCCGCATGCGCTGATACTCAGCCATATCAATTTCCTGAATTCGGCTCTTCGCCTGGTTCACCAGCGCGAGAAAGGCTGGATTGTGAAGCTTCGGTGCGCTCATTTTAATTCACCCGCTCGATCCGCGCGCCTACGCGCGCCAACTTTTCCTCGATTCTCTCATAGCCCCGGTCGATATGGTAAACGCGGTCGATCAGCGTTTCTCCGCGCGCCACCAGACCAGCCAGCACCAGCGACGCGCTAGCTCTCAGGTCGGAGGCTAGCACCTGAGCGCCCGTCAGCTCGGCTACTCCCGCCACAATCGCCTGCCGCCCTTCCACCCGGATATTCGCTCCCATCCGCGCCAGCTCCTGGGTATGCATGAAGCGGTTTTCAAAGATGGTCTCGCTGATGAACGAGATCCCCTCGGCCGGCGTCATGAGCGCCATATATTGAGCCTGGAGATCCGTGGCGAATCCAGGATACTCTTCGGTTGTGATGTCGGTGGCGCGCAGCCGTGATGACGCTTTCACCCGCAGCGCCCCGCTGCCCGCTTCGGTGACACTCACGCCCGCCTGGCGCATCTTGGATGCCAGCGCGTCCAGGTGCTCAGGAATAAAACCGGAGACCACCAGGTCGCCGCGCGTGATGGCTCCGGCGATCAGAAACGTGCCGGCTTCGATTCGATCGGGAATGATCGCGTGCGTTGTTCCATGCAAACTGGAGACGCCCCGCACTCGAATGCTGGAAGTGCCGGCGCCCTCCACCGCGGCTCCCATTTTGTTCAACAGCAGAGCCAGGTCCTGCACTTCCGGTTCGCGCGCCGCATTGCTGATCAGCGTCTCGCCTTCGGCTAAAACGGCGGCCATGAGAACGTCTTCGGTGCCGGTTACCGTGATGCGATCGAAATGCACCAGCGCACCTTTCAACCCTCGCGGCGCTCGCGCTTCCACATATCCGTGCGAGTGGTGAATCTCGGCGCCCAGCTGCTCCAATGCCGCCACATGCAGATTGATGGGCCGCGCACCGATGGCGCAGCCGCCGGGCATGGAGACGCGCGCGCGGCCGGTGCGCGCCACCAGCGGCCCGAGCACTAAGCTGGATGCCCGCATGGTCTTGACCAGATCGTAGGGCGCTTCGGGATGGTCGAGTTTTTCCGCGCGGACCGTTACATCACCACCCGAAACATCCAGTTCGGCCCCGGTGTGCTGCAAGAGCCGTTGCATGGTCCCGATGTCACGCACCGGCGGGATGCGCTGCAACTTCACCGGCTCGCTGGTGAGCAAACATGCCGCCAAGGCGGGCAGCGCGGAGTTTTTCGCGCCGCTCACCGCGATCTCGCCTTCGAGCGGCACGCCGCCCTGAATCCGAAACTTGTCCATAATCTATTAGCTCTTCAAGAATCTATTCGCTCTTCAACGCATCCGAAATTCGACCGCCCGCAGCCGCCAGCCGCGCCTCGGCGGACGCACGATCGAGCGACAACCGCGCCATCAGAATCGCTACCGGAACGCTGTCGCGCGCCTCCACCAGCAACTCGCCCGCTCGTTCATAAGGCGATCGCCGCGCTGGATGCAATAATCCGCGTAGCCCGGTCGCGCAGTTTGGTATTGCGCGGCTGCACATTCACCATCAGGTTGCCAAACACATATCCCAGGCGAACCATCGCGGCGGTGCTGATCATATTCAACACCAGCTTGGTCGCGGTGCCCGCCTTCATGCGGGTGGATCCGGCAATCACTTCGGGCCCTACCAGCGGTGTAATCGCAATCCGCGCGCAACGCGCCAACGGCGAATCCGGCGTACAACTGATGCCGATAGTCAGCCCGCCCAGTTTGTTCGCCGCCTCCATGGCGCCCAGCACGTAGGGAGTGCGGCCACTGGCGGCGATTCCTACCAGAGCGTCTTTCCCTGTGAATCCTCGTTCGATCAGATCCCGCATTCCGGTCTCGGGATCATCTTCAGAAGCCTCGGTGGCCCGGGCCAGCGCCGCCTCGCCACCGGCGATAATGCCCTGTACCAACTCCGGCGGGACTTGAAACGTCGGGGGACACTCGGCAGCGTCCAAAACGCCCAGCCGTCCGCTGGTGCCGGCACCCATATAAAACAGACGCCCGCCCGCGCGCAGCAATTCCACGATCCGATCCACTGCTTCCGCAATACGCGGAATCTCAGCGGACACGGCCGGAGCTACTTGCTGATCGTTTTGATTGATGATTGCGAGCGCCTCGGCCGTAGGGAGGGCGTCCAGGTTGGCCGAGGATGCATTGGCCTGCTCGGTCAGCAGGCCTTCAAGGCTCGCGGGTTTCAGGGGTTTATGCGCTGAAGGAGCTGCCGCACCCGCAGGTGCTCTTCACGTTCGGATTATTGAACTTGAATCCGGAGCCTTCCATGGACTCGACATAGTCCACTTCGGCGCCGTCCAGATACAGCAGGCTAGCCTGGTCGATGAACACCTTCAGATCGTCGAACTTATAGGTCTTATCCAGCATGTTCGGCGTATTCTCGAAAGCCATGGAATAGCTGAATCCGGAGCACCCGCCACCCACTACTGCGATGCGGAGCCCGGCTGGCTTGGGGTCCTGCGATCCCAGGATCTCCCTCACCTTGCTAACGGCCGTTTCGGTCAGTTGAACCATTGTCTTAAGATCTCCTGTCAGGTGAATTATTTAGTCTGCTGAGTCTCTAGCAGCTATTATCGCCTGAACGCCCTGCCATCGCAACACGTCAGTCGCCGATGATTTAGATGCTAAACTCCCAACTAGGATGCAATGACAGGATGCACTCCCGGCCGAATCTCGCTATTTGCCCCCAACTGACTGCAACCGCAAGCGGTTGGCATACGTCTGGCAGGATGTATGAGCGGTCTTGCTGGCACACTTCCGTACCCTGCGTCCGGCACGCGGGTTCAGGCCAAAACCAGAGTGGATCACCGGAATTCTGAAGAAGCCGCCCTGGTCAGGCGTGTGCAGGCCAGGGACGAACTGGCCTTCCGCGAGATCGTGGAGCGCTATCAAGCCAAGGTGTTCTCCATTATCTATGGCATCCTCCGCAATCATAACGACGCTGAGGACATCGCCCAGCAGGTGTTCGCCAAGATTTACTTCTCCATCCAGAGCTTCGATTTTCGCAGTTCTCTGCTGACCTGGATTTACAAGATTACGGTCAACGAATGCTACGATTATCTGCGCAAAAAGCGCGTGCGGAAGCTGGTTTACGAGAGCGATTTTTCCGAGGAAGACGCCCAGCGGATGCAGAACAGCGAGAGCGCCACCGGACAGGCTCCGGCGGTGGATACCCAGCTGGCGCGCAAAGACCTGGTGGTCAAGCTGCTGGCCAAGCTGTCCAGTGAGGATCGTAGTCTGCTGCTGCTCAAGGAAGTGGAAGGGCATTCGGTGGAAGAGTTGTCGCAGATGACCGGGATGAACGAAAATACAATTAAGGTCAAATTGTTTCGAGCTCGCCAGAAGCTGTTGAAGGTGGCGCAGCGTTTGACACGCGGCGGAACGTCACTGGCCTGACTGTGATGCGAAGTGTGATAGAACAGTTGGAACATTGTTTGTCGTTAGTGGATTGACGACGGTAGATTGACAGCGAAACGGACGAATCGATCCGTAGAAGTCTAAGTGAGCGGTCTTTTTTGAGGGAAGAAGTCATGCATCAGCACATTAGGGAAAGCCTTGAAGATTATCTCAAAGGTGAGAATTATCTCAAGGGGAGTCATCTGAAGGATGATGAAGATTCGAGGGGTTCAGGGCTTCCGGCCGAATTTCACGCGCACTTGGGAGAGTGCGCTGAATGCACCGAAGAACTGCAGTCGCTCGTGGCGCAATCGCAGCTCTTGCGGTCGCTCAAGAGTCCTCCCGACGTCGAACAGCGCGCCGGCTTCTATGCTCGCGTAATCGAGCGGATCGAATCACGGCCAGCGTCGATCTGGTCCGTGTTTCTAGACCGGAAGTTCGGCTTCCGGCTGGCGTTGGCTTCGGCCGCGCTGGTGGCGCTGCTGGGAACCTACCTGGTGACCTCGGAACCGAGCGGTCCGGAATATTCCTCCGCCTCCGCGGTGGTTCTGACGGACACCCCGCGGGCCGCTCAGGTGAGCGCTCTCGAAAACAGCCCGCGGCAGCAACAGCAGCGCGATGCCGTGCTGGTGGATCTTGCCAGTTACCACCAGTAGGGCCATGTTTGCTTCGGATCAGCCGACCTGGCAAAATCCGCGCATCCTGACCACGCTGATCCTGGTGTTCCTCACTGGTGCCATGGCTGGCGCCATCGGAATGCAGTTCGGCCTGCATCAGAAGCTGCGTGACAACGCGCGGTATTGGAGCGACAAGAAGGAATTCTCCTACGACCAGCTCAAAAGAGAACTGAATCTTACGCCGGATCAGTCCGAACGTATGAAGACAGTGCTGGACGATTTTGTGAAGTACCACGAGGATCTAGAAGCTCAGATCGAAGATGTCCGCGCCACCGGCCGCAACCGGATCCTGCAAATTCTTACGCCCGAGCAGCGCAAGCGCTTCGAAGACCTTTCCGAGCAGCTTCCAGGACACTAACCTCAGACCCGGATTTCTATAATTCGCCTCCGTCAACGGGACTGCTTGGCTATTGCATATAATCTGACCTGATGGTAAGCTGTAGATGAACCGTGGATTGATTTAGGTTTCACCGCGAGGTGGGGCTGGCTAATTGCAACCACGCTAAAAAATGCTAAAGGTGAGTCGGTCTTCACGAAACTAAACCCCCTGCGGCACATGCCCAGGGGATTTTTATTTGTAGACCGGGTCGCCGGAGAGGATCGTTCGATGACGGCGCCTTTACCTCCTGCAGCCGCTCTTTTTGGCCGGGAGGGTGAACTCATCTCCCTGAGCGTTGCAACCGACCCGAAGCTTTTGGAGGACTTACTGGAGGCTTTGGCCTGCCTGGATTTCCCGGTGAACCCTCAGCTTTATCACCGGCCGACCGAGGTACTGGTCGAGTTTCCAGCTTATCTGAGCCAAGTGGAGCGCGTGCGCGAAGCGCTTTTGCGCCAGGGCTTTGACGGCGGCATCCGAGTGTCGCGTCCGCTGGTCCGCGCCACAGGGGGGTTAAACGCAGTCGCCTAAGCGCTGGGTTTGCCGGCGGCTGTCTTACCAGCCGCGCATTTGCGCTCTACCGCCTTCATCAACCGGACTTGAACTTCTGCGGGAATTTCCTTCTCCTGCATGCCCTTATAGACCTTGATGGTCTTTTGGGTGGTGTCGAGAATCACAAAACAGTTGGGACACTCGTTAATATGTGCCTCCAGTTTGCGGCGCAGTTCCACGTCCACGGTTGAATCCAGATAATCGGTGAGCTCCTGCAAAAACTCTTTACAGGTAAGCAAAGACGTCGTCCCCTTTCCGTCGGAAAAATCGCGTCAGCTTCTCCCGCAATTGCAGACGCGCGCGCAACAGGCGGCTCTTCACCGCCGGCACCGAAATACCCAGCGCTTGGGCAGTTTCCTCGGTGCTCAGTTCTTCGATGTCTCTGAGTACGAAAACGGTGCGGAAGTCCGGCTTTAAACTTTCGACCGCATCATCCAGGATCTTAGCCAGTTCCTCGCGCGAGTACTGCTGCTCGGGATTTTCGTCCCAGACCGCTATTTCGCGCACTACGGTATCTTCGCCCGTATCGAGCGGCTCATCGAGCGGTACCGTCCGGTCGGACTTCCGCTTACGGAGCTTCATGAGCGATTCGTTGACGGCAATTCGGACAATCCAGGTGTAAAACTTAGATTGCCCTTGGAAATCCCCTAAATGCTCGAACGACTTCATGAAGGTCTCTTGAAGCACGTCTTCGGCATCGGTATCGTTCTGAGTAATGTGTTTGGCCAGGCGGTAGATCTTGCGCGAGTACCGGTTCACCAGCTCACTGAAGGCCGCAACGTCTCCCTCGCGAGCCTTTGCCAGCAATCCGGACTCGTCGAACACCCCTGCTTCGGTGATGGCAGGCATTCTGCTTCTAATCTTAGCACTCGGACCAAATTGGTCTACTAGCGCCGCATCGCGGCTTCGATTTCGTCCGCGGAATAAGGGACGCCGGGCGTGAGCAGTTCCGCGCCCTCTTTGGTCACCAGGAACATGTCTTCCAAGTAGTACCCTTGGCCTCCAATGGAAGCAATCGGCTCAAACGCGATGGTGGTGCCCGCGCGCAGCGGGCCCCCGACATGGCCCTCGTCGAGATTGACCGTGTGAATTTGCCAATAACGAACGTTCTCCCGCTTGGACCACTCCTCAATGGCCTGTTTTGCGAGTGAACTCCTGGCGGATTGGCGCTGGCGTAATAATTCGGAGCGCCAGAACTCGAAAACCTGATCCTGGGTGGCTCCCTCCCGCAACGATTTTGCGCCTGCGTGATATGCGGAGACAAAGATGTTCCAGATCTCGCGCTGATCGGTGCCGTAACGGCCCGATACCGGCACGGTCCGGCCCAGGTCGCCCCCGTAGTCGTTCCATTCGCAGCCGACGTCCAGCCGCACAAGATCCCCGGCGTTCATGATGCCGTTGAGATGGTCGTAAAGAGTCATGGACGTAAACGGCTTCGGGAAAACGCCATTGATCCCCGCCATGGCCCAAGGCCAGAACGACGAGCCGTGCGCCCCTTGTTTCCAGCATGCGTCCTCGACAGCCACTTCCACGCTGCGTTGCGACACGCCGGGCCGGATGGCGTGGATTCCGGCCATGACAGCCGCAACCGTGGCCTTTGCAGCGGAACGGACGTCAGCCAATTCCGCTGGGCTCTGCACATCCATAAGCGCGTTCACTCGTTCGCGCGCGTCCTGAAGATGAAACGACGGCCATTTATGGGCTAAGACGAGCGCCCAGGAAGGCGCTGTTGGCGGGCTGCCTGTGTCACCGGTAATGTCAGGCGGCAACTCGGCGATGGAATAATCCACGGGTACGTAATAAAGCGTGGTGGAAGCGGCCGGACTTTTTTCGAGAAAGCCCTGGAGCCCGGACCAATCGGACACGTGTTCAATTCCCGCGTGCTTCACGGCGTCCGAGGTTGTCGAGCCCTCGATCGAACCGAGCGGCGGGTGCGTCGGCAGGAAGAGCCAGCTCTGGCGCGAACGGCCGTCGATGGCCAGGATGGCGCCGACAGTGTTTGCGAGGCCGGTAAGGTAATAAAACGAAGGGTCCTGGTGAAACCCATCGGAAATGTAGTCCGGCACGAATCTCGCGTGGAGCAGGAGAATGCCGTCACTGAAGGCTGCCTCGGCGCGCTCGCGGCGTTGTTGCAATTCGCGTGTGTCGGCGCCGAAGGCGGTAACGGCGGCCAATAAAATTCCCGCCCACAAATTGATTCGCATTCGAAACCTAGTCCGATCGCAGGGCCTGCGTAACGTCGATGCGCGCCGCGCGGGCCGCCGGCAAAATAGACGCGATTAGGGCGGCAGCGAGCAGCACCAGGGCGGAGCCGATAATGGGCAGAACGCCGGGCATGCGCACGTCCTCAAAATAACTGCCTGCCAGACGCGCCATTGCAAGACCGCAAGCCACGCCCGCCACGATGCCTATTCCGGCCATCCAGGCGCCTTCGGCCAGCACACCCATCACCAGATTCCGTGGCTGAGATCCTATGGCGAGCCGGATGCCGAACTCGCGAGTGCGGCCGCTCACCGAAAACGCCAGGACGCCCGCGACCCCGACCACGGCGATCAGTAGCGCGACCGCCGCGAAACCGCCGAACACCAGCGTATTCAGCCGGTCTGGCGTGAGCACCTCCGCGCGCACGTCTTCGAGCGTTGCAGCTTTCTCTACGATCTGATCGGCTGACATTTGGCGGATGATGCGTGTAACCGGCGACACCAGCGCATATGGATTGGAGTGCGCGTGAATGAACAGCCGGCCTCCGAACAACTCTACGTCCTGGTCCAATGGATGATACACGGTGAGCGCCGGACCCGGCATCACATGCTCATCATCCATGTCGGCCACCACGCCGATGATGCGCCGCGGCGCCGGGCTGACGTCGATGAATTTCATCACCGGATCGGTCCACATCAGATGATGGTTGACGGCGTCCTGGTTGGGGAACATGCGCTGCGCCACGCTCTGGCTCACGATGACCACTGACTCGCCTTTCTGGCGATCGCGATCGTCAAAATCGCGTCCGGCGATCAAGGGGACGCCCAAGCGCGGCGAAAAATCCTGGCGACACCGTACGGAACTGCGCGGTCGGATCTTCTTCGCCCGGACCTTTGACGTGGCCGTCCGTCGAGAATTCGAACCCCGGACCGAAGCCTGGGTCGCGCCACGGAATAACGGTGCCCACGGCGACGCGATCCACACCCGGCAGTTCGGTGACGCGCCGGATGGTTTCCTTGTAGAAGCTCACGATCTGCTCGGGCGTTTTTCCGTAGGACATCACCGGCACATTGATGGCAAGCACTGATGCGTGTCGAAGCCGGTTTGCGACCGCCTGTAAGGCAAGCAATGTTTTCAGCAGCATGCTGGCGCCGGCCAGCAGCACAAAGCACGCGGCGATCTGAGTGACTACGAAGACCCGCTGCCGGCGGCTGGCGCTACTGGTGACCCGCACGCTGCCGGCGGCGAGGTTGAATCCATTGGAGCCGTCGGTCAATGGGAGGCGCGGCACGAAGGCCAGAAGCACCGCTGCGATCACGGCCAGCAGCGCCCCGATCCAGAGCATGCTGGAATCCACCGTGAGATCCAGAGCGCGAACCGAAAAGCGAGACGCATAACGAGCCAGGATAGCCACCATGGGCCGCGCGCTGAGCACACCCAGCGCCGCTCCCGTGACGCACAGCAGGAGACTCTCGGCCAACAAGGTCCGGCGAAGCGCGGCCGTGCCGGCGCCCAGCGCTGCTCGTATGGCAAGTTCCCCTTCACGACGTACCGTGCGCGCGAGAATCAGATTCGCGACATTCGAGCACGCGATGACGAATACCAGCATCGACGCCGCCAGCAGCACCCACAACACGGTCCTGGCGCGCGCAGTGATCTGGTCGCGCAGCCGGACCGCGCTGATGCGGAAGTCCGCCTTGGACGAATATGCCTCGGGATGTTCCTTCAGCATGGCTCCGTACGCGGTGCTCAGCTCGGCGCGCGCCTGCTCCAGAGTGGCGCCGGGAGCGAGCCGGGCGAACAGCTCGGTCATGCGATGCACTCGGCCGGTGACCATGGTCGCCGATAGATGATGCGGGCTGGTTACGATATTGGCGATGATTTCGGTCTCCGCCGGGTAGGGGACCGACGGCTCCAGGACGCCCACGATGGTGGCCGAGCGCTCGCCGAGGCGCACGGTTTTTCCCAGCACCGACGGATCGCTCTTCAGTTCGTTGGCCCAGAAACGATAGGTCAACACCATCGCGCCAGCCGCGCCTGGTCCGTCGTCTCGCATGTCGAGCAGACGGCCTAGCACCGGGCGGAGTCCCATGACGTCGAAATACGATCCGCCGACCACACCGGCGCGGACTTCGCGCGGCTCGCCCAGGCCCACCATGGTGAAGCCGATTTGAGAGAAGTCGCCGAAGGCTCGCAAAGTCTTGACGCGTGAGCGCAGATCCTGGATTTCGGGCACCGAGAATGCGGCATCCTCAACGCCGATGCCGCGCGCGCTTTGCCTGATATAGATGAGGCTGTTCTCGTCGCGGTTGACGAGCGGCCGCAGCAGGACGCCACGCACCAGCGTGAAGATCGCAGCGTTCGCGCCGATACCAAGCGCCAGCGTAAGTATGACCGTCACCGTCAGTCCCTTGGTGCGGGTGAGCGAACGAGCGGCGAATTTCAGATCGTTCCAGAAGGTCATGGGGCCTCCGTCAAAATGCTTTTTTCAAGTATACGGCGTTACGATACATGGATAGCCAGCCACACATGATCGGCCAAACGGTGTCACGATACCGCGTGATTGAGAAGCTCGGCGGCGGGGGCATGGGCGTCGTTTATAAAGCCGAGGATACGGAGCTGGGCCGCTTCGTCGCGCTGAAGTTTCTGCCGGATGAGCTGGCGCGCGATCCGCAATCGCTCGAGCGCTTCCGCCGCGAAGCCCGAGCCGCTTCCGCGCTGAATCATCCGAATATCTGCACCATCCACGAGGTCGGGACTACCGGCGAGCAGACCTATATCGTCATGGAGTGCCTGGAAGGTGCCACCCTCAAGGATCGCATCGGCGGCAAGCCACTTGAAATGGAGACGCTGCTCTCCATCGCGATCGAAATTGCCGACGCGCTGGATGCGGCGCATTCCAAAGGCATCGTTCACCGCGACATCAAGCCCGCAAACATCTTCGTCACCGATCGGGGCCACGCCAAGATTCTGGATTTCGGCCTGGCGAAAGTGGGGACGGCGACGCGGTCCGGCGAGGATAGCACCCAGACGCATCTGACCAGTCCGGGATCGACCATGGGCACCGTCGCGTATATGTCGCCGGAGCAAGCGCGCGCCAAGGAACTCGACGCGCGCAGCGATCTGTTTTCCTTCGGCGCGGTCTTGTACGAAATGTCGACCGGCGTATTGCCGTTTCGCGGTGAAAGCTCGGCGGTGATCTTCAAGGCGATTCTGGATGGGACTCCGACGCCGGCGGTGCGGCTCAATCCGGACATGCCTGCTGAGCTAGAGCGAATTATCAACAAGGCGCTGGAGAAAGATCGCGATCTGCGCTACCAGAGCGCGGCGGAGATGCGCATCCGACCTGCAGCGGCTGAAGCGAGACAGCGAGTCGACGAAATTATCGGCGGAGTCCGGCAGCGCCTGCGCCACGTCGTCGATCGGCCCTGGATTGCCGGCGCAGCCGCGCTGATCTTGCTCGCGGCAGCGGGCGCGGCCTATTTCTTCCTGCATCGAACCGCGCGCCCAAGCTCACCGAAAAAGACACGATCGTTCTGGCCGACTTCACCAACACCACCGGCGATTCTGTTTTTGACGGCACGCTGCGGCAGGGACTTTCGGCGCAACTGGAGCAGTCGCCGTTTCTGAGCCTGATTTCTGATCAACGCATCGCTCAGACCCTGGCGCTGATGTCGCCAGCCAAAGGACGCACGGCTTACGCCGGAACTGGCGCGCGAGGTTTGCCAGCGAACGGCCAGCGCGGCGACCATCGAAGGCTCCATCGCCAGTTTGGGCAGCCAGTATGTGCTGGGATTGAACGCCGTCAACTGCCACGACGGCGACATGCTGGCCCAAGAGCAGGTGACGGCCAACGGAAAGGAGCAGGTGCTCAAGGCTCTCGGCGACGCCGCCACCAAGCTGCGCGAGAAGCTGGGAGAATCGCTGGCTTCGGTGCAGAAGTATGATGCGCCGCCGGAAAATGTCACCACGCCATCGCTGGAGGCGCTGCAGGCTTATAGTCTCGCGTATCAAAGCATCGGACGCGACAGAATCGATTATCGCTGCCGCGATCCCGTTCTTCCAAAGGGCCGTCAGCTCTGGACCCGAATTTTGCCATGGCCTATCTGCGAGTTCGGGAGAAAGTTATTCGTACACTGGGTGAACCCGCCCGGGCAGCCGAGAGCATGCGTAAGGCCTATGAGCTGCGGGGGCGGACCAGCGAACGGGAAAAGTTCTGACATCTCCTCATTTTACGAGCTGTGCTCACCGGAAATCTGGAGGCAGCCCGCACGGCCTAGTGAGTTATGGGCGCAGACCTACCCGCGTGACGACGAGTCTCGCGAGTTGACTCTGGCCCGTTTACAGTTTCCTGGGAGACTATGAGAAGGCTCTGCCAGCGGCGCAGGAGGCGGTGAAGCTCAACTCCGGAAGTGAATTACGCTATGCGAATCTGGTCTCCGCGTACGTGGGCTCAACCGCCTGGATGAGGCCAAGGCCACGGCAGAGGAGGCGCTGCGCCCACCATCTCGACGGGCCTTTCACTCCATCGGGTATCTTTACATCGTTAATTTCCTTCAGCACAATGCCGCTGGGATGGAGCGCGAGGCCGCTTGGCTGACGGGGAAGTCCGGGACATGAGGATGCAGATGCTTGTACCTGGAGTCGGACACGGCGGCGTATGGCGGGGAGTTTGCCAAGGCTCGCGGAACTGACGCGCCAGGCAGCCGACTCCGCGCAGCGAGCCGATGAAAAAGAACCCGCGGCGGAATACCGGGCCCACGCCTCCGTGCGCGAAGCGTTGGCGGGCAATCTGGCTGTCGCAAAGCAAGAGGCCCAAGCCGCACCGGCGCTGGCCAATGGCAGACAGGTGACCGGATTCTCGGCTCTTGCGCTCGCACTGGCGGGCGACTCGGCCCAAGCCGCGAAATTAGCGGACGACCTCAACAAGCGACACCCTAACGATACGATTGTGCAGTTCGATTACTTGCCCATGATCCATGCCGCCATCGCGCTTCGGAGCGGCGACGCCGGCAAGGCTGTCCAGGCGCTGTCGGCGAGTAAGCCTTACGAATTGGGACACACGAACAGTGTCTTCACGTTTGCCCTCTATCCCATTTACTTGCGGGGTGAGGCGTATCTGGCCGCCAAGCAAGGCCCCGCAGCGGCCGCGGAATTTCAGAAGATTCTCGATCATCCAGGCGTAGTGGGGAACGAGCCCATCGGCGCGCTGGCGCATCTCGGCCTGGGACGCGCCTACGTCCTGGCCGGCGATACCGCGAAAGCCAAAACCGCTTACCAGGATTTTCTCGCTCTCTGGAAAAACGCCGACCCTGACATCCCCATCTTCCAACAAGCTAAAGCCGAGTACGCAAAACTGAAGTAGAGTCTCAGTAGAGTCTGAATGGTCGGTCAAACCGTCGCGCGGTATCACATCATCGAAAAACTGGGCGGAGGAGGAATGGGTGTCGTCTATAAAGCCGAAGACACCGAGCTGGGCCGCTTCGTCGCCCTGAAGTTCCTGCCCGATGAACTGGCGCGCGACCCGCAATCGCTTGAGCGCTTCCGCCGCGAAGCCCGAGCCGCTTCGGTTTTGAATCATCCTAATATTTGCACGCTCTACGAGATTGGCAACACCGGAGAGCAGTCCTACATCGTCATGGAATGCCTGGAGGGCATCACCTTGCGCGACCGCATCGGCGGCCGGCCGCTCGAAATGGAAACGCTGCTCTCCCTCGCGATTGAAATTGCCGATGCGCTGGATGCCGCACATTCCAAAGGCATCGTGCACCGCGACATCAAGCCGGCCAACATCTTCGTCACCGATCGCGGCCACGCGAAAATTCTGGACTTCGGCCTGGCCAAGCTGCACCCATCCCTTTCCTCCAAAATCGATACCCAGGCGTTCACCATCGACCAACAGCACGCCACCAGCCCCGGTAAGACCATCGGCACGGTCACCTACATGTCTCCGGAGCAAGCCCGCGCCAAAGAACTGGACGGGCGAAGCGATCTGTTTTCCTTCGGCGCGGTGCTGTATGAAATGGCGACCGGCGTGATGCCGTTCCGCGGAGAAAGTTCCGCGGTGATCTTCAACGCCATCCTGGAGGGCACGCCGACGGCGGCGGTGCGGCTGAATCCCGACCTGCCGGTGGAATTAGAGCGCATCATCGAAAGAGCTCTGGAAAAGGATCGCGATCTGCGCTATCAGAGTGCGGCCGATATGCGATCGGACCTGCAACGTCTGAAGCGGAATAGCGATTCGCAAAAATGGCCGGCGGCGAGTACCCAAGGGGCGCCCGCTGCCAAATCCAGGCGGCTGCCGTGGTTCGCCGCGGTGGCCCTGATGCTGGTGGTAGCCGCGGCCGCGGTCTACTTCTCACAACGCCGCCTCACGCCCAAACTCACCGAAAAAGACACCATCGTTCTGGCCGACTTCGCGAACACCACCGGCGACCCTGTCTTTGACGGCACGCTCCGGCAAGGGCTGTCGGCCCAGCTTGCTCAGTCTCCGTTTCTGTACCTGCTCTCGGATCAACGGATCGCGCAAATGCTGGCTCTGATGGGACAGCCCAAAGACGCGAGGCTCACCGCGGAGCTAGGCCACGAAGTTTGCCAGAGAACCGCCAGCGCCGCCGATATCGAAGGGTCCATCTCCCGTTTGGGCAGTCAATATGTTCTTGGGTTGAAGGCCGTGAACTGCCGCAACGGCGATCTATTGGCGCAGGAGCAAGTGACGGCCAGCGGAAAAGAGCAGGTGCTCAAGGCTCTGGGGGACGCAGCTACCGCGCTGCGCGAGAAGCTGGGAGAATCGCTCGCCTCGGTACGGAAGTTTGATGCGCCGCCGGAAAACGTGAGCACGCCTTCGCTGGAGGCGCTGCAAGCCTACACGCAGGGCTACCAGGCGACGGTGGCAAAGAGCGACGACGCCGGAGCCATCCCGTTCTTTCAGAGAGCCATCCGTCTGGATCCGAACTTCGCCATGGCGTATGCACGCATGGGAATCAATTACGCCGATCTAGGCGAGGCCCAAAGGGCCGCTCAGAGCACGCGCCAAGCCTATGAGCTGCGCGGGCGGACCAGCGAGCAGGAGAAGCTCGCCATTTCGTCCTACTATCAGGATTACGTTACCGGCAACCTTGAGGCGGCACGCACCGCATATCAGCTCTGGGCGCAGACCTACCCGCGGGACGGCCTGCCGCAGTTTGGCCTGACGGGCATCTACAACAAGCTGGCGGATTACCAGAAAGCGCTCTCGGCCGCGCAGGAGGCGCTAAAACTCAACTCCGGAAGCGTGATCTCCTATGGAAATTTGTTGGGTGCATTCGTATTTCTGAACCGTTTGGAGGAAGCCAACGCTACGGCGTGGGAAGCGCGAGCGCACAAACTCGACGGGCCTTTAATTCACCAATTTCACTACCTGGCGGATTTTCTTCAGCACGATGCCAGCGGCATGCAGCAGGAGTCCGTCGAACTGACCGGGCAACCGGGATACGAGGACGCCATGCTGGAACTTCAGTCCGACACGGCCGCTTATGGCGGTGAGTTTTCCAAAGCTCGGGAACTGACGCGGCGCGCCGGTGCCCTCGCGGAACGGTCGGATGAACGGGAGGCCGCCGGAGGATACAACGCGGAATCTGCCATTCGCGAGGCGCTGGTGGGCAATATCGCCTTGGCAAAGCAGGACGCTCAGGCCGCGCTATCGCTGGCAAACGGCAGAGACGTTCAAGCCCTTTCGGCCATTGCGCTGGGCATCGCCGGCGATGCTGAACAGTCCGCGCAATTAGCCGCCGGGCTGGCGAAACGCTTCGCCGAAGATACGGTGGTCGAGTTCCATTACCTGCCGATGATTCACGCTGCGGTCGCGCTTCAAAGCGGCGACCCGGGACGGGCTATCGACGCGTTGACCGCAGCCGGGCCCTATGAATTCGGCCAGACCAACTCTTCCTTCATTTTTGCCTTCTATCCGGTTTATCTTCGTGGCTGGGCGTATTTGTCCGCCCGGCAGAGTATCGCGGCGACAGGCGAGTTTCAGAAGATTCTGGATCATCCAGGCGTCGTCGGGAACCAGCCGATCGGTGCGCTGGCCCACCTAGGCCTGGGGCGCGCCTACGCCCTGGCCGGCGACGGCTCAAAGGCCAAGACCGCATACCAGGATTTCCTCGCCCTCTGGAAAAATGCCGACCCCGATATTCCGATCCTCAAGCTAGCCAAAGCCGAATACGCGAAGCTGCCCTAGCCTGATAACCTGAAATTTACATGAGCGAAAGCCTCACCATTACTCTGCCCGATGGCAGCCAAAAGACCGTTCCAGCCGGAAGCGCGCCGCTGGACATCGCAAAGGAAATCGGCCCGCGTCTGGCTGATGATGCCGTTGTCGCGCGCGTGGATGGCGACCTTTGGGATCTGACGCGGCCCTTCGAGAAAGACGCCAAGCTGGAGATCCTGACGTCCAAGAATCCGGAGGCGCTCCAGGTCTATCGTCATTCGACGGCCCATTTGCTGGCCGCCGCAGTGCTCGAATTGTTTCCCGAAACCAAGCTCGGCATCGGGCCGCCCACCGACACAGGCTTTTATTACGACTTCCAGCGCGAGACCCCCTTCACACCCGAGGATCTCGAAAAGCTCGAAGCACGCATGGCGGAATTGCAAGCCAAAGGCCTGACTTTCGAGCGCGTCATGACGCCGAAGGATGCCGGTTTGAAAAAGTACGCGGATGATTGGATGAAGCACGAACTGATCGAAGAGCGCGCGGGCGAAATCTTCTCCGAATACACGCTGGGACCGCATTTCATCGACTTTTGCCGCGGCCCGCACGTGCCATCCACGTCGCGCCTGAAGGCGTTCAAGCTGCTGAGTATCGCCGGCGCCTATTGGAAGGGCGACGAGCACAATGCGCGCCTGCAGCGAATCTACGGCACGGCGTTTTTCAGCAAGAAGGATCAAGACGCGTACCTGCTGCGCCTGGAAGAAGCCAAGAAGCGCGATCATCGCAAGCTCGGCCAGGAACTGGACCTGTTCAGCATCCAGGAGCTGGCCGGACCCGGGTTGATTTTCTGGCATCCCAAGGGCGGCCGCATTCGCAAGATCATCGAAGACTGGATGCGCGATCAATACCTGGCGCGCGGCTATTCGCTGGTCTACACGCCGCACGTCATGCGCCGCGATTTGTGGAAGATTTCCGGGCACGCCAATTTCTACAGCGACAACATGTTCAAGCCCATGGAGCTGGACGACGCCGAGTATCAGCTCAAGCCCATGAACTGCCCCGGCCACATTCTGATTTATAAAGACAAGCTGCACAGTTATCGCGATCTTCCCGTCCGGCTGGGCGAACTGGGTACGGTGTATCGCTACGAGCGATCGGGCGTGATGCACGGATTGATGCGCGTGCGCGGCTTCACGCAGGACGACGCGCATATTTTCTGTACGCCCGAACAGATCGAAGACGAAGTGGTGAGCTGCATGCAGTTCGCCATCGATACGCTGAGCACCTACGGCTTCGACAGTTATGAAGCCGAAGTCTCTACCTGGGATCAAGGGGTGAGCGGCAAGTACGATGGTACTCCGGAGCAATGGGAGCTGGCCGAAAACGCGCTCAAACGCGCCACCGAACGGCTGAACATGAAGGTGAAGGTGATGCCGGACGAAGCGGCCTTCTATGGCCCCAAGATCGACGTGAAGCTGGTGGATGCCATCGGACGGCTGTGGCAGCTTTCCACCGTCCAGTTCGATTTCACCCTGCCGCGGCGCTTCGAACTCGAATACGTCGCCGATGATGGCAAGAAGCACCAGCCGCTGATGGTGCATCGGGCGCTCTATGGCTCCATCGAGCGCTTCTTCGGCATCTTGATCGAGCACTACGCTGGTGCGTTTCCGGTGTGGCTGGCGCCGGTGCAAGCGGTTGTGATGCCGATCACCGATCGCCACGCGGAGTACGCGCGAAAGGTGGTTGATCAATTAAAGGCCGCGGATTTGCGGGTGGAACTGGACGACCGCAAGGAAAAGGTCAACCTCAAGATCCGCGATGCGCAATTGCAGAAGATCCCCTACATGCTGGTGGTGGGCGATCGGGAAGCCCAGGACGGCACGGTATCGGTGCGCAATCGTAAGCATGCCGATCAGGGGGCGCAGAAAGTGGAGGAGTTCATCACAGCGATCCAGGGGCTGATCGACAGCAAAGCCCGGACGGAATAAATCGAATTAAATAGTCCTGATATACTGCCCCAAAGCCTTTGGATTTTTTCGCCAAACATTGGGGCGACCTGGCAAGCATTGCCGGGCTCGCATACGCCATCTATCTCGCCTATTGGGCCAGGAACGCCGCCGAGCAAGCTCGGGATGCCGCACGGGAAGCCAGAGACCGGGTATTTTCGTTGGATGTCGTCAGCGAACTCACCGCTGCAAGGCTGACTCTGACAGATATAATTGGATTGCAGCGGCTTGAACTCGGAGAAATTCTTTGGCCGATGGTGCTTGACCGATACGAAAGGGCTCGTCTAAGTCTCGTTCGCTGTGAGAGGGCACATGGTGTGCCAGAGGCGCAACGCGAGTCAATCATAACGGCTGTTGGTCTTCTGCGTAGTATAGTTGAAGACATAGAGACGGCTCGGATCGACCCGGATCAAGTGCAATTGGATATTGTGAGAATCAACCGCTTCCTATCAGGCCAAATCGACGAACTTGAGAGAGCGCGAATCGCCATTGAGAGGGTTGAACGATGACCTTTTCAGAGCAGATCGATAGGCTCGTGGCGAAACTCACCGAGCTGACGGCTAGGGACAAGGTTGACTGGCAGGAGACGGCCAATCTCAACACATACCTCGCGCGGGTCGACAAATTTGTTGTCACAATTAACAAGCAGGGCTCGGAAGTGTTTGGTGGTTACAGCTTCCAGATACTGGACGGCAGCGGTAGGGCCATCGAAGGCGTCATAGCCCCTTATAAGGGCCCGGAAAGGTCTACCAGTTCCAACACAAACTGGGAGCGCCTCCGGGACTTGTACGAGATCGCGCGTCGGCAGGCCCTTCATTCCGAAAAAGTGGTTTCTGACCTTCTTGCGTCCCTCGAGCGTATCGCTTAGCTGTCGCTGCTCGTCGATCCCTCGTAAGATCAAGGTATACTTATAGATAATTATGTTTAGCCGGTAACCTTTCGCGCCTGAAGGACGCCCTTTCTTCAATCTTGTATACAGGCGCCCGTACGGGGTGGCTATCTCCATGAACATTGGCAAAACATTTCGGCTTTTGGCTGTTGCGACGGTGACGTTTGCTCTCCTGGCGGGCTGCAAAACTTCGGACGCAAAGACAGGTGGTCCCGGCGGACGCGGCCGGCCCGGAGAAGGCGGACCCGTTCCGGTGGTAGTTGCCATGGTTTCCCAGCGCGACGTGCCCATCAACGTCGACGTCATCGGCAACGTCGAAGCGTATTCCACCATCACGGTGAAGGCTCAGGTGGGCGGCGAGCTGACCAAAGTCTCCTTCCACGAGGGCGATTTCGTCAAAAAGGGCGATCTGCTCTTTACCATCGACGCGCGGCCCTTCGAAGCCCAGCTGGCCCAGGCGCAGGCCAATCTGGCGCGTGATACCGCGGCGCTCAGCCAGGCGCAAGCCAATCTGGCGCGTGACATCGCCAACGAAAAATATGCGCAGGATCAGGCCAAACGCTACAGCGGATTATTCGAACAAGGCGTGGTCTCGCGCGAGCAAACGGACCAGATGCGTTCCAGTGCCGACGCTCTTTCGCAAACCGTGCTGGCCGACAAAGCCGCCATCGAAAGCGCTCGCGCCCAAATTGTAGCCTCGAAAGCCGCCGTGGATACGGCCACCGTTCAGATGAGCTACACCACCATCACTTCGCCCATTGACGGCCGAACCGGCAACATCGCCGTGAAGCAAGGCAACGTGGTGACGGCCAACACCAGCGACCTGATGACCATCACGGAAGTTTCTCCCATCTACGTCACCTTCTCCGTTCCGGAAGCGCAGTTGGGCGATATTAAGCGATACCGGGCGGAGGGCCAGCTTCCGGTGCATGCCGCGCCACAGTCCGACACCACTAGCCCTGAGGCCGGCGTGCTGACCTTCATCGACAACTCGGTCGACGCCACCACCGGCACCATCAAGCTCAAAGGCACTTTCCAAAATGCGGCCAATCGCCTTTGGCCGGGCGAATTCGTGCGCGTGACGCTGGGGCTCACCACGCGGCCGCACGCTACCGTGGTTCCCAATCAAGCGGTACAAACCGGACAGGACGGCCAGTTCGTTTACGTCGTCAAGCAGGATCGGACGGTCGAAATGCGGCCGGTAGTAACCAGCACGCGCGTGGATCAGGAATTGGTGATTGACCGGGGCCTGGAGCCCGGCGAAACTGTCGTCACCGAAGGCCAGCTGCGGCTTACGCCCGGCAGCCACGTGCAGGTTCAAGACAGCCGGGAATCGCCCGTCACTGGCGGCGCGCCCTCCACCAAAACCAGCTAGGAGACTCCGCGCTTGAATATCTCAGAGGTCTTCATTCGCCGGCCCATCGCCACCAGCCTGTTGATGGCGGGCATCGCGCTGTTCGGCGTGGTGGCTTATCGGGGCCTGGCGGTGAGCGATCTGCCGAGCGTGGATTTCCCGACCATCCAGGTGCAGGTGGGATTGCCCGGCGCCGACCCCACCACCATGGCTTCTTCGGTGGCGACGCCGCTGGAGCGCCAATTCACTTCCATTGCCGGGCTCGATTCGATGACCTCGACGAGTTCCACCGGGAATACGCAAATCAGTCTGACATTCGATCTGGATCGCGATATCGATGGCGCCGCGGTGGATGTGCAAACGGCAATTTCGGAAGCCACGCCGCTGCTGCCCGCGGGATTGCCGGCTCCGCCCTCCTTCAAGAAGGCCAATCCCGCCGACCAGCCCATCATGTTTCTGGCGCTCACCAGCGCCACGCGCCCACTGTGGGAACTCGACGAATACGCCGAGACCCTGGTGGCCCAGCGCCTGTCGATGGTTTCGGGCGTCGCCCAGGTGCAGGTGTGGGGCAGCATGAAGTACGCGGTCCACGTGCAGGTGGACCCTGACAAACTGAACGCGAAACAACTCGGGCTGAATGAAATCGATACCGCGCTAAACGGCTGGAACGTCAACACTCCGGTCGGTACGCTGTACGGCGCCCACACCGCTTACAACATCCAAGCCAACGGCCAGCTCATGCACGCCAAGGATTATCGGCCGATGGTGGTGGCGTGGCGCAACGGAGCGCCCATCCGTCTGGATGAAGTGGCCAACGTCATCGACAGCGTGGAGAACGACAAGGCCGCATCCTGGGTGGACACCGCCAAAACCGTGGAACGCGCGGTCAATCTGGGCATCATGCGCCAGGCCGGCAGCAACACCATCCAGATCATCGATGAAATCCGGCGCGTCATTCCAACGCTGCAAACTCACTTGCCGCCTTCGGTGACCCTGACCATTCGCGGCGACCGCGCCACCGGGATTCGCCAGGCCTTTCACGACATCCAGTTCACCATGGCCATCACGCTCGGCCTGGTGATTGCGGTGATCTTCCTGTTTCTGCGAAATGCTTCCGCCACGCTGATTCCGAGCATGGCGCTGCCCTTCTCCATCCTCGGCACCTTCACCGTGATGTACCTGCTCAACTACAGCCTGGACAACATCTCGATGATGGCGCTGATCCTGTGCATCGGCTTTGTGGTGGACGACGCCATCGTGATGCTCGAAAACATCGTCCGGCACATGGAAAAGGGCGAGACTGCGTTTGAAGCCGCTCTGCGCGGCTCGCGCGAAATCGGATTCACCATCGTATCGATGACCATTTCGCTGGGCGCCGTGTTTATCCCGGTGCTGTTTATGGGCGGCATTCTGGGCCGCTTGTTCAAGGAATTCGCGGTCACCTTATGTACCGCGATTTTCATCTCCGGCCTGGTCTCCATCACTCTGACGCCCATGCTGTGCAGCCGGTTCTTGAAAGACCCGCGGCAGCAGCGGCCATCCTGGTTCAACCGGACCATGGAAGGCTTCTTCAACCGGCTGTTGAACGGCTATAAGCGCAGCCTGCGCGTGGTGCTGAAACATCATTACGTGATGGCCGCGGTGTTCTTCATCCTGATCGGCGCCACAATTTACCTTTTCGGCGCAGTCTCCAAGGGCTTTATGCCGGACGACGACAACGATTCCATGATGGTGACGCTCGAAGCCGCGCAAGGCACTTCCTACTACAAGATGGTGGACTACGTAACGCAGGTGGCCAACATCATGCGGCGCGATCCGAATATCGATTCGTTCATGTCGAACGCCGACACGACAAATACGCCGCGCTTCTGGGTGCAGTTGAAGCCGCGCAAGATGCGCGCATTGTCGGTGACGCAGGTCATCGCCGAGTTGCGTCCCAAGGTTTCCGGATTTCCCGGCATCAAAGTTTTCCTGGTCGCCCCGCCCAGCCTGCGCTTCGGAGGACACCAGACCAAATCGGCGTACGATTTCACCTTGCAAGGTCCCGACACGGCCGAGCTCTACACTCAAGCGCAGAAGCTGGAGCGCGAAATCGCCAAGCTGCCGGGCTTAGTGGATGTGACCACGGACTTGCAGGTGAAGAACCCGCAAGTGAATCTGGAGATCGACCGCGATCGCGCGGCGGCCCTTGGCCTGGACGCCAATTCGATCGAAAGTGCTCTCTACAGCGCGTTTGGCCCGCGCTGGTCGTCCACCATCTACGCACCCACCAATCAATACAAGGTGCTGCTGGAGGTTTCGCCAAAATATCAGGAGTTCTCCGATTACCTGTCCAAGCTCTTCTTCAAAACTCCTGGCGGCCAATTGATTCCGCTCAGCAATTTCTCGAAGATGCGGGAGGGCGCGAGCGCGCAGAGCATTAATCATTCGGGACAGTTCCCTTCAGTGACCGTTTCCTTCAATGCCAAGCCCGGCGTGGCGTTGGGTGATGCGGTGAACATGGTGCAGGAAACCGCGCGGCGCGTCCTGCCGGCGAACATGAACGCGAACTTCGAAGGCACCGCGCAAGCCTTCCAGAGCTCGCTCAAGAACCTGACGTTGCTGCTGATCATTGCGGTTCTGGTGGTCTACATCGTCCTGGGCGTGCTGTATGAAAGCTACATTCATCCGTTAACCATCCTTTCCGGGCTGCCGTCGGCCGGCGTGGGCGCGCTGCTCACCCTGATGATCTTTCACGTTGATCTCAATCTCTACTCATTCGTCGGGCTGATGATGCTGATCGGCATCGTGAAAAAGAACGCCATCATGCAGATTGACTTTGCGCTGGAAGCCGAGCGCAAGGAAGGCAAAACGCCGCTCGAAGCCATTTACGAAGGCTGCCTGATCCGCTTCCGGCCCATCATGATGACCACCATGGCTGCGTTGCTGGGCGCTCTTCCCGTGGCCCTGGGTTATGGCGCAGGTGGCGATTCACGCCGTCCCCTGGGATTGGCCGTGGTGGGTGGGCTGATATTCTCGCAATTGATCACGTTATATTTGACGCCGGTGGTCTATACCTACATGGCTTCGGTGCTGGAGTGGACGCGCCGCCGCAAGCACCAGGCTAGCGATTTCCCGGCGCCGCATGGGGCGCCTGTCGGCGCCGATTAATCGTATGCCAGATCAATTACTATTGCTGGCCTTGTGGCGCACGCACTCTTGCGTGCGCCACAAATGCAGACACAACAAAGCTAAATGAACTTTTCGGAAACATTCATACGCCGGCCCATCGCCACCAGCCTCATGATGGCCGCCATCGCGCTGTTCGGCCTGGTGGCGTATCGCTCGCTCCCGGTCAGCGATCTGCCGAACGTGGATTTCCCCACGCTGCTCGTCACGGCCAGCCTTCCCGGCGCCAGCCCCGACACCATGGCGTCGGCCGTGGCCACCCCGCTCGAGAATCAGTTCTCTAACATCTCGGGTCTGGATTCGATGACGTCCACCAACTCACTCGGCTCCACGCAAGTGACGCTCGAATTCGTCCTCAACAAAAGCCTGGACGGAGCCGCTGTGGACGTTCAATCGGCCATCACGCAGGCCGCGCGTCTATTGCCGCAAGGCATGCCGACGCCCCCCACCTTCACCAAGGTGAATCCGGCCGACCAGCCCATTCTCTATCTGGCCATCACCTCGCAAACGCTTCCGCTCTGGACGCTGGATGAATACGCGGAGACTCGCATCGCGCAGCGCATCTCCATGGTCTCGGGCGTCGCGCAGGTGCAAGTGTTGGGCGCGCAGAAATACGCGGTGCACGTGCAGGTGGATCCCCACTTGCTGGCCTCGCGCCAGATCGGCATCAATGAAGTGCAAACCGCGCTGTCGGGCTGGAACGTCAACCTGCCAACCGGCAGCATCATCGGACCGCAACGCGCGTTTACCCTGCAAGCCACCGGTCAGTTGATGAGCGCCGCTCAATACCGGCCCCTGATTGTAGCGTATCGCAATGGATCGCCCGTGCGCCTGGAAGAACTCGGCAACGTCATCGACAGCGTGGAGGACGACAAGACTGCGTCCTGGTTCTACACCAAGCTAGGCACGCAGCGCGCCATCATCCTGGGCGTACAGCGCCAGCCGGGAACCAACACCATCGCCGTCACAGACGCGGTGAAGAACCTGCTGCCCACCTTCCGTTCCGAAATCCCCGCGTCGGTGAAGATGGACATCTTGTACGATCGCTCGGACACCATTCGCGAATCCTACAAAGATGTGCAGTTCACCATGCTGCTGACGCTCGGCCTGGTGGTGATGGTGATCTTCCTGTTCCTGCGCAACGTCTCGGCCACCGTGATTCCAGCGCTGGCGCTGCCGTTTTCGATCATCGGCACCTTCGCCATTATGTACCTGCTGCATTACAGCCTGGACAATCTGTCGATGATGGCGCTGATTCTTTCCGTGGGCTTCGTGGTGGACGACGCCATCGTGATGCTGGAAAATATTTTCCGCCACATGGAAATGGGCGAAAAGCCTTTGTATGCGGCGCTGGCGGGGTCCAAGGAAATCGGATTCACCATCGTTTCGATGACGCTGTCGCTCGCCGCTGTATTCATCCCCGTCTTGTTCCTGGGCGGGATTCTGGGCCGCTTGTTCCGCGAATTCGCCGTCACCATTTGCGTAGCCATTCTCATTTCAGGAATTGTCTCGGTAACGCTCACGCCCATGCTCTGCTCACGCTTCCTGCGCTCACCCGAGGAGCAGAAGCGATCCTGGTTCTACCGCATCACCGAGCGATTCTTTGAAGCTCTGCTGCGCGTGTACGACTATACGTTACAAATCGTGCTGCGGCATCGCGCCGTCACCATGCTGGCTTCTTTGTTGGTGCTGGCCGGAACCATAGCGATGTTCGTTAAGATCCCCAAGGGCTTCATTCCCGATCAGGATACCGACCAGGTTTATGCCGTCACCGAAGCCGCGCAGGGCACTTCTTACTACCAGATGGTGGATTATCAGAAGCGCGTCGCCGAAGTGTTCCGCACCAACCCCGACGTCCAAGCCTTGATGTCCACGGTGGGCGGCACGTCGGCTTCCACCCTGGGCGGCCCCAACTATGGCGAGCTGGTGGTGCATTTGAAGCCGCGCTCCCAGCGCAAACTTCTGGTGAACGACATTATCGCGGATTTACGCCCGCAGCTCTCGAATTTCCCCGGAATGCGCGTTTATTTGCAAAACCCTCCGACCATCCGGATCGGCGGGCAGGTCACCAAGAGCCTGTATCAGTTCTCCATGCAGTCGCCCGACAAAGACGAGCTCTATGCGGGCGCGACGAAACTGCAGAACGAAATCGAAAGGCTGCCCGAAGTAGAGGATGTCACAAGCGACCTGGCGATCCTGGCGCCGCAAGTGAACGTAACCATCGATCGCGACAAGGCCGCCTCCTTGCAAGTGAACGCCGACGCCATTGAGAATGCGTTCTACGATGCCTACGGCCCACGCTGGGTCTCTACCATCTACGCCGCGATCAACGAATACAAGGTCCTGCTGGAACTAAAGCCGCAATATCAAGCCGACCCGCATGCGATCTCGCTGCTGTACTTCAAGTCGTCCAACGGCGCCCTGATCCCGCTCGACACGCTGGCCAAGCTGCACCAGGACACCGGCCCTCAAACCATTAATCATTATGGACAGCTCAACGCGGTCACGGTCTCATTCAATTTGAGACCAGGCGCGGCTCTGGGTGACGTGGTCTCGAAGGTGCAGGAGCTGGCCCAGCAGACCTTGCCTTCCGGCATTACCACGGACTTTCAAGGTTCGGCCAAAGCCTTCCAAAGTTCGCTGGGCAATCTCTGGGTATTGCTGATCGTCGCCATCCTGGTGGTTTACATCGTGCTCGGCATCCTGTATGAAAGCTATATTCACCCGCTCACCATTCTTTCGGGACTGCCTTCGGCCGGTTTCGGCGCCTTGATCACGCTCTATTTGTTCCACATGGATTTGAACATCTACGCGTTCGTCGGGCTCATCATGTTGATCGGCATCGTGGAAAAGAACGCGATCATGCAGATCGACTTTGCTCTCGAAGCCGAGCGCAATCAGGGCTTCACGCCGATGAAGGCCATCTACGAAGGCTGCCTCATCCGTTTCCGCCCCATCATGATGACCACCATGGCAGCGTTGCTGGGCGCGGTTCCCATAGCTCTGGGCTACGGCGCGGGCGGCGAAGCGCGGCAACCGCTGGGCTTGGTGGTAGTGGGCGGTCTGCTCTTCTCGCAGCTCGTCACGCTCTACCTGACGCCGGTTTTCTACACCTACATGGCGGCAGTGCTCGAAAAGATCCAGCACCGCAAGCGGCGCGCCAAGCAGCAGCCGATGCCCGAACCCACCATCGCGTAGATGCGCGTGGCGCACGCACTCTTGCGTGCCGCGTTCACACTCGTGTGAACGCTAGGATTCCACGGTGCAAACTCGAGTGCGTGCGCTACACCTACTTCGGCACCACCTGCAGCGTGTCCTTCGCCTCCACCTTTTCAAATTGCATCGGGAAGCTCCGTCCCACGTAGTAAGCGTCCCACTGGTCCTTGTAATGCCGCGATAGAATCTGCCCGGATTGGCCGATATCGATGTTGTTCAACGATCCGTCCCAGTGCCCCAGGTCCGCAATGAATCGCATGGACGGTCCCAGCGTCACCGAAGTCTGTTTCACGGTGGTCGAGGAACCGCTCATCTCTACCGGCCCGATATTGAAGTAGGCTCCGATGGCGGGCAATTGGCTGCCAACCGGATGTTTGATGGTGAGCAGATTGTAGCGCCCCCAGTTCCAGCGCGCGACATCGCTGCCTTGCGTTTTCCTGCCTTCCTGTAGCGCAGCGCCCAGCGCCGTTAACAGCGCGTCGTCTGGATCGCGAAAGAATCCTCGCCCACCCGATTCGACAATTCGCTCAATGGCCGCGGTCGCCATGTACGGCCTGTAAATATCCGGTGCACCGGGCCACGCCGCATGCACAGCTGCAATCCGCAATTGATCGTAGGCCAGCGTGATCACCAGCGGCGCCGCCGTTCCTTTCTCCATCTGCCCGTTCCAGTTCCGCAGCAATCGCACGGCTTCGCCCAACTCCGGCTGGGCCGGCTTTTTGCGATCGTACGCCGCCACAATCCGCGCCGCGAGAAAACTCGAGAACGAAGAATAGACATCCTTCTCTACTCCCAGCATTTCTTCGGGCTTCCAACCGGCACGCGCCAGCAACCGGTCGCGAATCTGGCGCGAGCGATAGGGCGCCGCGAACTCTCCATTCACCCGGTAAGGATAGTTTTCTGGAAACGGATTCTGATTGGCGGTGACGATCCATCCGCGCGGCGGATTGTAAAAGGCCGGCAACTGATCGAAAGGAATAAAGCCCTCCCATTCGAAATCGCCGCTCGCGCCATCCACCGGCACATCGCCGTCAAAACTCTTGCGAATCGGAAGCAGCCCCGTCGCCTGATACCCAATGTTGCCGTCCACGTCAGCATAAACGAAGTTTTGGCCGGGGCCGGGATAGCGCGCCAGCGCAGTGGTGAACTCCTTCCAATTGCCGGCTCGATTCAAGTCGAGAAAAGGAAATCCGAATCCTCCGGGCTCCGCGGCCGCCCAACGCAGCGCGAAATAATGGCCGTTTTCGCTGAAAGCCACCGGGCCATGCCGCGTCACCCATTGCCGGAATTCCACCGGCCGCGCGCCCTTCACGCGAATCCATTCCGATTCCAGCCGCGCTTGCTCCACCTGTCCGTGAAACGCATAGCGGCCGGTCTGCGGATCGATCTTTTCCAGATACAGGTCTTCGACATCGAAACCCAGATTCGTCACGCCCCAAGCGATCCGCTGGTTGTGGCCGACGATCACGCAAGGCACGCCGGGCAGCGACACGCCGGTCACGTCCAGCCCAGGCGCTTTGAGATGCACCTGATACCACGCCGCTGGGATGGACCACTCCAGATGCGGATCGTTGGCGAGAATCGGCTTGCCGCTCGCCGTGAATCTTCCAGAGACCGCCCAGGCATTGGAACCCGGCTGGAATTCGGTACCCTGGCGCACCGGATATAGCAGAGTCACTTTCGACCGGTCGCCTCCCGCTAACATGGCCATCTTGCGCAGGTCCTCACGCCACGTGCTGGTCAGGCTGCGATACATTTCCAGGCCGCACAGCAGGCTGTCCACAATGCTCCACGGACGCGGATCGTAGCGTAGTAGCGTGAATTCCAGCGGCAGTGCGTTGCGATGCGTCTCTATAAAATAATTCACCCCGCGCGCATAGGCCGCGAAGACTGCGCGATCGGCGGCGGGCAGCGTCCGCACATGCTCTTCGGCGATCCGGCGCATGCGCAGACGCCGCGCATCGCGATCCAACTCGAGCGTCGCGGTTCCGAAGATCTCGGCTAATTCTCCCGCGGCCAGGCGCCGCAGCACATCCATTTGCCACAAGCGATCCTGAGCCGTCGCGTAGCCTTGCAGAAAAATTGCATCTTCCCAACCGCCGGCTGTGATGTGCGGAACGCCCAGAGCATCGCGCACCACCGCAGCTGGCGCGGAAACGGGGGCCGAGATTTCGCCGGACGTCTTAGGCAGGGGGCGATAAGCAATCCAATAAGTGACGCCGAGAACGAGCACCAGCAAAACCGCTATGCTCAAGTTGATGAACTTCAGGGCTTTTCCAAGCACTGGGACGATTCTACCGTACCGCTGTTTCAGCGCCGTGATTTAGCGCGTGTATGGCCTATCGTTTCGTGATCCTGGCCGCGGTGCTGCTGCTCAACGGTTTTTTCGCCACCGCTGAAGTCGCGCTGATTTCGGTCCGCAAGAGCCGCCTGCGGACGCTGGCCGAGGAAGGACAGGCCGGGGCGCAGGCCGCGCTGAACTTGCTGGCAAATCCATCCCGGCTGCTATCGCTCACCCAAGCCGGCGTCACGCTCGCCAGTCTCGGGCTGGGATGGGCCGGCGAGAACACCGTCTACGATTTACTGCAGTCACTCTTGCGCCCGATCATGACTCCTCGCTCGGAACCCGCGTGGCACGTCATTAGCTTCGGGATCGCATTCCTGCTCATCAGTTATGCGCACATCGTTTTCGGCGAAGTGGTCCCCAAGAATCTGGCCCTCGAAAAGGCCGATCGGATGGCGATTCTGGTGGCCCCGGTGCTGCTGGTCTTCTCGCGAGTGCTTGCGCCGTTCACCTATTTCGCCGAGGCTTCCGCCGCGAGAATCTCGCGTTGGATCGGATTGCGCACGGGCCACGGAGGCGGAGGACATTCGGCGGAAGAGCTGAAGTTTATCGTCAGCTCCAGCCGCAGCGAAGGACACCTGCATCGCTTCGAAGAAGACGCGATCCAGGCGCTGCTGGAACTCTCCGATTATTACGCGCGCGAAATCATGGTGCCGCGCAACGCCATCGTGTCAGTCTCGGTGGACGCCAGCCTGGATCAGGTGCTGCGGCGCATGCGCGAGCACGAGTATTCGCGCCTTCCGGTGTACGACGCCAGCCCCGAGCACATCATCGGCTACGTTCACTACAAGGACATGATGCGGATCTGGGAGGAGCGCCGCCTGGCGAATTCCAAGCGCCGCCCGCTGCCTCCGTTTCATCTGTCGCGCGTGCTGCGCAAACCTTTGGTGGTGCCCGAAACCAAAGCGCTGAACGATCTGATCGACGAATTTCGTGAAGCCCATATCCACATGGCCATTGTGGTGGACGAGTTTGGCACCATCGCCGGCCTGGTGACGCTCGAAGACGCGCTCGAGCAAATCTTCGGCGAGATCGGCGACGAACACGACGTCAAGCGGCCGCGCCCCGCCACCGAAGCGTCCAGCCTGGAAGTGGACGGCACCATCACGATCCGTGATCTGGACACGCAGTATGGGCTGGAATTACCCGGCGACGCCGGTTTCGAAACGCTGGCCGGGTTCCTGCTCTTCCAGTTGGGCTACATTCCCAAACCGGGCGACGCGGTAGTGTATGGCCAGCGCAAATTCAGCATCCAGGCCATGGATCACAATCGCATCTCCCGGGTGAAGATCGAACGGCTGCCGGAGGCCACGGCCGAAACCCTGGCTTTGAAGGCAGGGCAGCCTGAAATCAAGTAGAATAAAAAGGACCCGGAGATATATCCTGAAATTCTATGTGTTTCTAAGCGCGGCCCTGCTGTGCGCCGTACCCCCAAGCGCTCCCGGGCAGGACATCGCTCCGGCCACCGCCGCGCCCACTTCCCCCTCGTCGGCCATCAATGACGCAGCCGACGACCATCGCATGTTCAAGGTGCTCCCGAACTATAAGACCATCAACGATCCGGAACAGCAGGTGCCCGCGCTCCGCGTGGGCGAGAAATTCGCGCTGGTGGAGCATTACTTCGATCCGTTCACCTTCGTGTTCACCAGTATCACGGCCGGTATCGAGCAGAGCACCAATGAAAAAGCCGGCTACGGCCAGGGCGCCTTGGGCTACGCCAAGCGCTACGGCGCCGATTTCACCGACGGACTTACCAACGAGTTATTCGTCACCGGTGTCTTCCCTTCCCTGCTGCATGAGGACCCGCGCTATTACCGGCTCGGACGCGGGAACGCCTGGAAGCGAACGGGGTATGCGCTCTCGCGCATTCTGATCGCACGCGGCGATTCGGGCAACAACCGGATCAATGCTTCTGAGTTCCTCGGAAACATGGCATCCGGCGCCATCTCGATGAGCTACTATCCGCAAAACGAGCGCAGCGTTAGCGGCGTGTTCACGCGCATGAGCGTCGAGATCGGGTACGACTCACTGTTCAACGTGCTGAAGGAATTTTACCCGGACCTGAAGCGCAAGTTCAGCCACAACCACTAAACCTCCTCACACCTGTCAGGCCGTAATCCGTCCATGAGCCCACAGTCACCTTTTCGGTGCAAGCGTGGGGTGGTGCAAGCATGGGGGTGGCGCACGCACTCGTGCGTGCCGTGTTCGCACTCCTGCGACCACCGTGAACACAATACGCGCCACCTCTTACGGACGGATTACGGTCAGGCCTGCTTGCGAAACACCAGCACGTCGTCCTCTGTGGACTGCGGAACAATGGACGTCGTATCCACCGTCAGTGTCTTGCCATCACTGCTCAGCTTCATTCTGTAGCGCGTCACATGATCGCCTTTGCTCTCCATCTCCACCAGCATCGGCCCGTTGTACCAGAAAGACGCCGTCGCTTTATCGCCGCCGATCTTGCATTGCTTGCCGTCGGTGGTGCACTTCATCTCGATCGTTTTGCTTGCTCCATCCGCGCTTTCACTGATCTGAATCGAGCTGTCGTCTTCATGGATCACCCAGGTGGCGCCCGCCACCTTCACTGTGTGCAATTCGCTCTTGGTGCCGTCGAACTGCCAGGTGCCGCTGAGATTGGGACGATCGTCCTGTGCCGCCAGCGGGAGCGCCAGGGCACAGAGGGCGCAAACAGACAGGAACGTAACCGCGTTACGCATGCGAAGAACCTCCTTGCAAGCCACTATAGTTCAAATCGCAGCGCTACGGGAAAGCCCGATCTACTAACCTGATCTTTTATCGATGTGGCGACACCGGCAACGGCGGACGTCTTCGATGTCCGTTAGCCGCGGAAGAAGTAACGGCTGGTGTAGAAGCACCCGGGCTGAAGCCGACCACAAACGCGTCCCAGTTCCCCGTAACGGTCGGCCGCGCGGGACCACCAATACGCGAAAGGATATTCGAGCTCGAGTAACCCGCCAGATACATGTTGCCGCTGCTGTCGACATCCACACCGTAAGCAACCTGCTGGCCGTCGCTTCCCACATAAGTGAAGTAGTCGATCCCAGCCGCCCCATCTTTGGATGGATCCAGTTTCAGGCCAAAGGCATCCACGTTGTTGTCATAGTTCACCTGCAACGCGTCGCTAGTGGATGGCAGCCCGGCTGATTCCGTGTAACCGCTCACGTACAGAACCCCGCTGCTGTCTTCCTTCAAGTCCATGGCCGCGTCCGGATTCGGACCGCCGAAGTACGTGGAATAAACCAGCTCTCTTTTTGCGGTATCCAGAATGCTGATGAAAGCATCCGTATCCCCGCCGTACTTGGTCTGAAATGCATTGCTTGTCACTGGAAAATTCGACGACAGCGTATAGCCGCTCAGAATGATCCGGCCGGATGGATCCAGCACCATGCTGGTTGCTTCATCGATTTCGTTGCCGCCCAGAAAGCTGGCATAGAGCAAGGCTTTCGATCCTAATCCAGGATTGATGTGAGCGATGTAGGCATCGCCGTCGCCGCCATAAAATCCCTGATAGGCGTTGCCCTGGACCCAGATGTCGGGTGAATACGTAGCACCTGCCAGCCAGATGGTTCCATCCGGGGCTATGGCTATGCCATACGCGTCATCCCAGTGCGTGCCGCCGATGTAGATAGAGTAGATTTCCGTGGCGGTGGTCGTTTTGGAGGGATCAAAGCCCGCAACGAACATATTCTGCTGGCCGATCAATGAACCCTGAAATCCGCCAGTATTCGGAAAATCGGTGGATTGCGTATCGCCGGCAATCCAAATCTTGCCGTTCGATTGCACCGCGATGGCCATGCCTGAATCCGTTTCACTCCCGCCGAAGAAGGTGGAGTACGTCAAACTTTGGGCGGAATTCAGCCAAAGCACAAAGGCGTCCGGCAAGCCGCTGGATCCTCCCTGGGTGCTCTGTGCGGCATTCTGCAAGGGGAAATTGCCGGAAGCCGTGGAACCCGTCATGTACACATCGCCGCCGGAGGTAACCGCCATCGCGCCGAACGTCTCGTCCTCTTCTCCGCCGATATACGTCACATAAATCACCTGGGCGCTCCCCGATAGTTTTGGGTTGACGATGGCGAGGAACAAATCCTGCCCTCCGCCCTCGGTGGCTTGATAAGAGCTCCCCACCAACGGCAGGTCGACGGATTCCGTCGTGCCACCGATGTAAACCAGGCCCTTGGAATCGTGACCGATTGAGTACGCGATGTTTTCCATCGATCCCGCGAAATACTGCCCCATGATGATGGGATCGATCACCAGCGCGCGCGAAGCATCGTAAGCGCCGAGTTGGAATCCGTAGGATCCATCGGCGTTCCTGCGATAGCTGCTCGGTACGCTTCGGCGCGAACCGTCCGCAGCAATCTGATACGCCACCGGACGTTTCTGAATCAGCGCCGCAACCAGATCGCCATCCCCGTTCAGCCGCGCGCCGTTCAAACGCAATCGAATGAAACGCGGATCGGCGCCCGGATTCACCGTGAGATCGTACTCCAGTTGAGCACCGTTCCCGTAGTAAGCGAGATCGATGCCTCGATACAATCCCCGCACTTCCACCTTGCCGTAATTAGCAACCGCATGGCGCCATTTCGAGGAGTCGTTGCCGAAGTACAGATTGGTAGTGGATGGCAGCAGCTCGGCGCCCTCGATCCGGGCAGCCGGATTGGCGCCATCGAAACGCAGGCGGACGTCTTGCTCGCCTGAGCGCAGAATCGCCTCCCGCGGCGTGAACTCAAAACGAAAACGTGTACCCCGCGCCACAAACGCCACCGGACTAATTTCCGCCGCAGGCTCAAAACGGAGCGGTGCGTTGGCGAGAATTTGCATCGGATTGGATTGAGCGGCCGCGAGACAGGCGCAAGCCGCCAGACATAAAACGGGCAGTATTTTTAATTGCATGTCGAGACGAATGACGCTAACGACGTATCCACCACGGAACAGGTTAACGGAAAAATGCCGTACGGCGCACTTTTCCGCCTTCCGCGGTTACAAAAGTTGACAATGTTTGTAAGCACTGACAACGAGTTTATCGTAACGGAGGCGTCTCGCATAGCGTCTGGCGAACTAAGAATGAATCTCACTCGACTTGCGCAAATCGGTATCGCGGGCTCAGCTTGTGCCGCGATGCTTTTCGCTGCTTCTGATTTCTGGAAGACGAAGGATTCCGCGGTCTGGACCGACGAGGAAGTGAGCAAAATCTTGAGCGATTCGCCCTGGGCGAAGGCCAAGACCGTTCAGCCTCAACAACAACTGACCAGACGGCCCGGCGGTGGACGTCGTGGCGGCTTCGGATTCCCCGGCGGCGGACTCGGCGGAGGAGGTTATCCGGGTGGTGGCGGCGGTTATCCGGGCGGAGGTGGTGGTTATCCAGGTGGAGGCGGCGGTTATCCACAATCCGGCGGCGGCTATCCGTCCAGCAACGGCGGAAGTAACGGTGACCCGTCGCAAAATGAGCAGATGAATCTGACCATCCGTTGGGCCAGCGCCGCTCCTATCCAGGCAGCTCTAATGCGCCAGGGCGCCTCGGCTTCGGACGAATTGAAGGCCATCGCAGCTTCCACGGAGAAATATTACGTTATTTCCGTGCTGGGTCTGCGCATGCCGCGCCCCCGCAGGAGCAGCACGGTGGATGCCGACGATCCGAACGACAACGGCAATAACAACGGCGACGACAATAGCCAGCGCAGTAAGAGTCAAAATGACGCCCTGCGATCCCAATTGCTGGATGCCGCGCAGCTGGCACCCAAGGGCAAAAGCTCCATCTATGCGCAGGACGTGCAAATCGAAGGCCCCGGCGGAATCGACGGCGTACGCTTTCTGTTCCCGCGCACCAATCCCATCAGCGCCGGCGACAAGGAAGTGGACTTCATTATGGACATTCGCCGCATCAAGGTGGAAGAAAAGTTCAAACTCGGCGACATGCAATACGAGGGGAAACTCGCGCTATAGTCACACTTGACGTTGCGTCATACGAGGCTCGTTCTCATAACTCTGTTGGGATCTGTCCTGGCCGTAGGCGCCGGCCAGCCCCTGGTGGTCATCTCGTTCGATCATGTCGAACTCCCGCCGGCATCGCGGCGAGATCTCGATCCTGGTTTGCTCTACCTGCGGATCAGGAACAATACCCGCTCCGCCATTCACATTTTCGCTGGTCCGCCCGAAGCAAGTTCCCTGGGTGTGGATTTGCTGCACGAGATCGTGGAAGCTTCGAGCGTCCCCGCGCATGCATCCGGCTGGATTCTTCCGCCCAGCCGCTATTCGCCCGCCGATGTCGTCACAACGGTGGATATTCAGCCCAAAGCCGATCTGCTATTTAGCGTGCCGCTCAATCACGTGGGACCCTGGTGGAAGCTTCGGATCGCGTTTCGCTCCGAAAAACAGCCCGACGGCCTGGTGGATTTCACTTGGGCGGACGTCCCGAAAAATGAACGGCACGCGTGGAAGATCGATACTGCGAAGTGAATATCGATGCTGAGAAGTAAATGAGAGGAGATTAGCTTAAGCCTGTGGCACAATCGAAGCATATGCCGTTCGGCATTCCACGTCGCATGATTCGGCCTTGCTACATCGTCTTCCTGCTCTCCGTCACCCTGGCGGCCCAGAAGCAGCCCTTCGACGTGCAAACCCTTCTCAAGGTGGCACGCATCGAAGAGCCGCAGCTTTCGCCCGATGGAAAGACAGTCGCGTTCACGGTTCAGACCGTCGATATCGCGCAAAACACCAAGCCGAAACAGATCTACATCGTCCCGCTGAACGGCGGCTCACCGCGGCAGATCACCCTGCAGGGCTCCGACAATGAGCGGCCCGAGTGGTCGCCCGATTCCAAACAAATCGCGTTCATATCGGATCGAGCAGGTTTGGATCAACGAAGCTCCGCGCAAGTCTGGATCATGAATGCGGACGGATCGAACGCGCGCCAGTTGACCAATCTTTCCACCGAAGCGGGCGGCGTCCTGTTCTCGCCGGATGGTAAGAAGTTGGTGTTCACCAGCGAAGTTTTTCCCGATTGTCCCGACGACGCCTGCAATAAGAGCCGCTTGGACACCGAGAAGAACGGCAAGATGAAGGCGCGCAGCTACACCACGCTGCTCTATCGCCACTGGACCGAATGGCAGACCAAGCGGCACTCGCATCTCATGGTGGTGGATGTGGCCGGTGGCCCGGCTAAGGACCTGACGCCCGGCAATCGCGACGTTCCGCCTTTTTCCCTCGGCGGCCCCGACGATTACGCCATCTCGGCGGATTCCAAAGAAGTCTGCTATTCGATGAATGCTGACCCGACACCCGCCATCAGCACCAACTCGGACCTGTTCGTGGTTCCCATCATCGGCGGCGACTCCACCAAGATCACCAGTAACCCCGGCGCGGACCAGAGCCCGCAATATTCTCCGGATGGCAAATGGCTGGCCTACCGCAGCCAGGCTCGCGGCGGTTATGAGAGCGATCGCTGGCGTTTGTTGGTGCTGGATCGCGCCACCGGCCGCGTGAACGTACTCACCGATTCGCTCGACCGTTACGTAAACAGCTTCACCTGGTCGCCCGATTCGAACGCCCTGTTCTTCACCGTGGAGGATCGTGGCCGGCAGACCATCGAGATGATTCCCACCACCGGCGGAGCCGCCCGCGTGGTGGTCAACGGCGCCAGCACCTTTGACGACATGCAGTTGACCAGCGACGCCAAGACCATGCTGTACTCCAGCCAAAGCGGATCGGCGCCCACCGAGCTTTATCGCGCCAGTTCGAGCGGTGGCGCGCCAATCGCGCTCACGCATTTGAATGACACGCTGCTGGCGCAAAGCGCGCTGACGCCGCTGGAAGATTTTTGGGTGGATGCCGCCGACAAAACGCGCATCCAGAGTTTCCTGGTCAAGCCGCCGAATTTTGATCCCAATCGGAAATACCCGGTTTTGTTTTTAATTCACGGCGGTCCGGAAGGAGCCTGGGGCGAGAGCTGGACCTATCGCTGGAACGCGCAGGTGTTCGCGTCGGCCGGCTATGTAGTCGTGATGCCGAATCCACGCGGCTCCACCGGCTATGGCCAGAAGTTCACCGAAGACATCAAGGACGATTGGGGCGGCAAACCGTTCGACGACATCATGACCGTGGTGGATCACGTGGTCACGCTGCCCTATGCCGACGCGGATCGCATGGTGGCGGCCGGCGGCTCCTATGGCGGCTACATGGTGGATTGGATGCTCGGCCACACGCAGCGTTTCAAGGCGCTGGTATCGCACGCCGGCGTCTACGATCTGCGCAGCGAATTCGGCGCCACTGAGGAGCTTTGGTTCCCGCTGTGGGAGTTCAACGGAGCGCCCTGGGATAATCCGGAATCGTACGCTAAATGGTCGCCCAGCTACTTCGTCAAGGATTTCCACACGCCAACTCTCGTGATCCACGGCGAGCAGGATTTCCGCGTGCCCTACACGCAAGGTCTTCAGCTCTTCACGGCGCTGCAACTGCAGAAGGTGCCATCGAAGCTGCTGCTGTTCCCTGACGAAGGCCATTGGATTTTGAAGCCTCAAAACAGCGTGCAGTGGTACAACGCGTTTCTCGAATGGCTCGGCGAGTGGACCACGAAAACGGCGCCGCCCGCCGTTCCAGCCGCACCGGCGGCGACCACGGCGCCATCTAGCGCCCCGGTGCACTGACAGGCGCTGTGAAGAATATTCAGATCATTGATGGCGCAGAAAACGCCACCTACAGCATCTTTCAAGCCGCAGAGATGGAATTCGAGACAATCTTCCCGGGACCCGGGCAAGACATCGAGGTAGTCGAGGATTTTGTCAGCCGAGTTGGTGAGAAGGAAGCAGGCAGAACACTGTCAAAGCTGTGGGAAAGACCGATCCACAAGCGTCACGCGCAGGGCATCCATGGCACTCTCTACTACGGCTACAAAGAAAAGTCTAAATTCCTGCCTAAATCGAAGCGCGAGATTGATCGCGCCTCGGCACAAATAAATAAAGCAGAGCGAGCTTTGTACGCAAAGTTGCGGCTAGGTGAGTTCTAAGAACGTGATTATCCTGAAAGGCACGTGGAGCCTGAATCGTGAAAAAGATCGGAAGCTTCCCAGGGTGCCTCCCCTCGACGATAGCGGCTGTAGTTTCGCCGTCGATTGTGTCACAATGTGTCACATGAAGCGCACTACGGTTCGGGAACTCCATTTGCAGACCAGCGCGATCGTTCGTGCTGTGGCTGCAGGCGAGTCGTTCGTGATCGAGAAATCAGGCCTCCCCGTCGCCGAAATAAGACCTTTCGAACAGCTGCCCCCCACCCGAAGGATGCCGAATAGAGAAGCCATCATTTCCAAGATGAAACGGGTGGGGGACAGCGGACGCATTCTAGAAGAAGATCGCTCTTGAATCTGTATTTCGACACGACATATGTAGCGAAGTGCTACGTTAACGAAGCCGATTCTGAAGCCGTCCGAGAGTTAGTTCAAAGCTCGTCGGGATTGTACGCGTCGTCATGGTGCATTCCAGAAATGGCGTGTGTGTTTCAGCGTCAGATTCGAGAATTTAAGATGCCACGGTCGGAGGCGGCAAAGGCACGAGAGTTTTTCCTTGCGGACGTCCAAAGTGGCGTCTGGTCGCTCCTGCCGATCTCCGAACGGTTCCTTTTCCGCGTGGAATCCTTGGTAAGCACTCTGCCTAAATCCACATACTTGCGCGCCGGAGACGCCATCCACTTGGCAGCCGCTCAGGGCGCGGGCTTCACGGAAATTTGGTCGAATGATAGAAACCTCCTGAAGGCCGCTCCGTCTTTCGGCCTCACCGGCAAATCCGTCTGAGCTTGTTACCCTAAACTCCGATGACCCGCCCGCGCCTCTCCGCCCTTTCCAGCCTCTTCTTTCGCGTCGGCGTCACCGTTTTCGGCGGCGGCGACCCCACCATCGCCATCCTGCAGCGTGAGTTCTACCGGTGCGACTGGCTCACCCCGGAAAAATTCGCCATCGCGTTCGGTCTCGCCCGCCTCACCCCCGGCACCAACGTGCTGGCTTTTTGTGCGGCCACCGGCTGGTACATTCTCGGAATCGGCGGCGCGCTGGCCGCAGTGCTCGCCAACACCATCCCAGCCGCTGTGCTCGTCGTCTGGCTTACCCGCGCTTACGATCTCACCGCTCACAGCCGGCTCGCGCAATCCATCGCGAACGCGTTGCTCGCCGCGGCCGTCGGAACCATGATCGGCGCGGCTCTCTGGCTGGTTCGCTCGCAATGCAAACCCGGCCGATGGCTGAAGCCGATCGCCATCTCTAGCGGCGCGTTCCTTCTGGCCTTCGTCGTCAAGCTCTCGCCATTGCAAGTGATCGGCATAGCTGTCGTCGCGGGCTTCTTCTGGCCTGAATCATGAACGTCGTCGTTCTATACCTGCTGCTCGTCAAGGCCACGCTCACGTCCTTCAGCGGATTGGCATCGCTGCCGATGGTTCGTAACGATTTTGTGGTGCGCCGCACCCTACTCACCGATCGCCAGCTCAACACCGCGGTAGCCGCGGGACGCATCGGCCCAGGCCCCAACGGCATCTACGTGGTCGGTCTTGGTTACCTGGTGGATGGCGTGCCGGGAGCCTGCGCGGGCTGGCTCGCCATGATCACGCCGGCCTTCCTGATCATCCCCATGCTGCGATTCCTGGGCGCTCGCGCCGAACATCCGCGCGCCAGAGCCGTGGCTCGCGCAGTGCTTTTTGCCGGAGCGGGACTCATAGCGTCCGCCGCCGTCCCGATGGCCCGCGATGCCGTCGTCAATCCGTTGTCGCTCGCCATCTTCGCCGCAAGCTTCCTGGCCATCGCCAGCGCGCGCATCGATTCGCTGTGGGTGATGCTGGGCGCGGCGCTCATCGGAGTGATCGCGTTCCTGTTCTGATATACTCAGCGATGATCGTGCGTTTTCTATGTCGGATTTTCGCTTAGGCGACATCATTGACGATCACTGCATCAAGTGTCGTCGGGTAACCAACCACGCCATCGTTTCGCTAGTCAGCGCAGAGCCCGCCAAAGTGCGCTGCCGCACCTGCTATCACGATCATGACTATCGCCACGAACAGGCGCCGCCATCCAAGAAGGACTTGAAGAAGGCCGAGCTGTTCAAAGAGGTTCTCGCCGCGGCAGCCCCGCCCGGCACGGTCCCCGGCGCGGCCATCGACGGGGACGACCCACCAGCCGAGTCTGAGCCCCCCGCCAAGGCAGCCAAGAAGGTTGCCGCCCGCGGGAAAAAAGCTTGAGCGGTTCGGTGGCGTCCGGCGCCTGGGACGCCGCTCGTTACCAAAACAAACATTCCTTCGTCTGGCGCTACGGCGCGGATCTTCTGGAGCTTCTCGCAGCCCAACCCGGCGAGCGAATTCTCGATCTCGGCTGCGGCACCGGACAGCTCACGGCTGAAATCGCGCGCAGCGGAGCGCTGGTCACCGGGCTCGATTATTCCGCCGGCATGCTGGCCGACGCTCGCAGAAATTTCCCAGGCCTGACGTTCGTCTCAGGCGACGCATCCGCCTTCGATTTTTCTGAACCATTCGACGCCGTTTTCTCTAACGCCGTTCTGCATTGGGTCAAGAACGCCGACGGAGCCGCCGCTTCCATCGCCCGCGCGCTCCGCCCCGGTGGACGCTTCGTGGCCGAGTTCGGCGGCAAAGGCAATATCGCCACTGTCCAAGCTGCTCTGCGCGCTTTGCTCGGCCCCGCTGCCGATGCCCAATCGCCTTGGTATTACCCCAGCATCGGCGAATATTCGGCCGTTCTGGAGCGCCACGGCCTGGAAGTGCGCAATGCCAGCCTGTTCGACCGTCCCACGCCGCTCGAAGGTGAAAACGGCCTGGACCAGTGGCTGCGCATGTTCGGCCAAACCTACCTGGGCAAGCTCTCACCGGAACAGGGCGATGGCATGGTCTGCCAGTTGGAAGAACTGCTTCGTCCGGCGCTCTATTCCAACGGCGTTTGGACCGTAGATTATCGCCGTCTTCGCGTAGTAGCCATCCGCACCAGTTAAGGCCTTCCGCCGTCTCGAACTCCGGCCTCAGACTCCCCGGCTCGGCTAAGTACCATTGGTTCCATAGGATTCAGTTTGCCAGCGGACCTCCATGGTACTTGGGTACTACGGGGATAAGCGATTTCATGTAAGATGATTAGCACGTACGTAGCAATGTTGTGCTGGGTTTGTGAAAGACAAATCGCCCATCGTGGCGTGGTCTGTCAGGCTTGCAGACGGGAGGCGCGGAGGCTTTCCGCACCTCGGCTGCACATTGGCTTAGGGCAGGCAGCCGGACTTTTGGCCGGCCTGCTAAGCGTCGCTGCAGGTTTGCTCCTGCCAGCCGTTGTATCCCTGCCCACACCCTCCTGGCGTCATCCAGCCACCTTAGTACGCCACCAGCCTCACCTTACTCCGGCCGTTTTTCGGACCACGATGGTCGAAGGACAGGAGAAACGCAAGGTTTACCCCTACTCCATCGTTCCCGGTGGCGCCGAAACTCTGCACGAAGCCAGATGGGCCATGGAAGATCCTGCCATCAAAAGTCACTATGCAAACGTGAACCTTGCCCAATTGAAGCAGGTCAAATTGACGACGAATCTGACGGGCTACGTTTCGTACCGCTGGGGTGAAAAGATCTATTGGACTGCCAAGAAGCTTACCCTCCACGCCGGAGAAACGGTATTCACCGACGGAACGCACATCGTACGCGGACGCTGCCTGAACTGCTATTCCGCGCTCCCCATGGCGCCCATCCGGCCGCATGAGCCCACCGAAGCGCTATTGGATTTGCCGGTCGAAATGCCCGTCACCGTATATACTTTCCCGATGCTTCCGGTGTCTCCGCTGGTGCTGCCCATCCCGCCCGGCGAACTCACCCCGACTGTCCCGGTGATCCCAAGTTCGGTGACTCCTCCTGCCGGAAGCAAACCGGGAGGTATCTGGTTCCCGCTGATTCCGATCATCCCGCCCATCCACCGCCATCCCGGGAACGGACCCTCCTCGCCCACGTCTCCGGGCACTCCCCAGGTACCGCCGCCGGTGGCTATCGTTCCAGAACCGCACTATAGCTGGCTTCTCGCCTTGGGTTTCCTGGCGATGGTGGTCGTAATACGCCGGCGCCGTCTCAGGTTTTCCCCCGAGCGACTCCGCGACTGAAGAACCGTAACATCGAGGTAGCGTGGCGTTGCCTCTAGTCTTCTTTGTCGCGGCGATGGCGGTCCGCACGGATCAAACTCCCTTGCGTTCCGGCTGCGATTCGGAAGCCACAGTCGTGGCCAGTCTGCCTGCCGGTACACCCGTGGAAGTGCGCTTCCGCCTTTCCGACGGCTCGGATTGCTTCAAAGTGGCCGCGACCATCGACGGGAAAGATGTCTTGGGCTATGTTCCCGCCACCGCGCTCACCGGATTGGAGCGCTATGAGCAGGAGCGGGCTTCGGCCGCTTCGGTGGATGTGTTACGCGCGCTCAACCCGGTAGTCGCCGAAACCAGGAAAGCCGTGGCCAAGACGGGCGATCCCGCGCTCGACCGCGCCCAGCAGTTGCTCGAAGCCAACCAGCCCGCGCAGGCGCTGGAGCAAACGCAAATCGCGCTCGCCAGGCACCCGCGGGATCCCAACGTTCTGGTGCTGGCCGGATTCGCCGCTTACCGTGCCGACCAATTGCGCCAGGCTTTGGATTACTGGAAACAGGCGCTGGATATTGCTCCCAACGATCCTCTGGCGGCCATTTACGCACGCGTGAAGCGCGAAGCCGATGCCGACCATAGCGGCGACAAGCTCTTCGGCATACACGTAGCGCTGCGCTACGAGGGCCAGGCCCTTCCCCCGGACACCGCGCGCGCCATCCTGGCAGTTCTGGATGACGACTATACCAACATCGCCGCGCAGTTGGGATGCACTTCCGATGAGCGCATCGTCGCCATCGTGCAAAGCCGTGAGGCGTACCTGCGCAGCACCGGCGCCGCGGAATGGAGCGGCGGGCAGTATGACGGGCGCATTCACATCGCTTGGACGGACGGTTCCCAAGTTGGCCCGGCCATGCAGCGCGCGTTGGCGCACGAACTGGTGCATGCCTGTCTGACCAGCATTCCATCCGGCGCTCGGCCCTGGCCGGCCTGGCTGCAGGAGGGCTTGGCGCAAAAACTCTCGGGCGATCGGTTGCCCGCCAACGTCCGCGAGCAACTTCGGCAACTGGCCCAAACCCACGCCATCCCGAGGCTCGAGAACTTGCAGCAGAATTGGTCCCGCATGAGCACGCAAAATGCGCTCGCCGCCTATAGCCTGGCGCTGGCCGCCGCCGACGCCCTGTACGACAACTACGCCAGCTACGGTATTCGCAATGTCCTGACCAATCCGGAAACCCTCCCGAGAGTGACTGCCGACCTGGACGCCAAGCTCGGGCTGTAGCAAAGAAAGAATTCAGAATTCAAGAAGACAGAATCCAGAAGCCAGAATTCCCGACAGCGCCGTTCTTCATTCTGAATCCTGACTTCTGAATTCTGAGTTCTGTCTTCTCATCTTCTTCTCCCCTGCTATCCTGGAATTTCCATGCCCTTTGCTTCCATCCCCGAAGCCATCGAAGACTTCCGGGCCGGCCGGATGCTCGTCATCGTCGACGATGAAGATCGCGAAAACGAAGGCGACGTCACCATAGCCGCCGAAAAAGTCACGCCCGACGTCATCAACTTCATGGCGCGGCACGCGCGCGGCCTGATCTGCCTCTCGCTCAGTCCCGAAATCTGCGACGCGCTGCAACTGCCACCCATGTCGTCGCGCAACAATTCGCGCTTCGGCACCGCGTTTACCGAATCCGTCGAAGCGGCGGAGGGCGTCACCACCGGCATCTCCGCGGCCGACCGGGCGCATACCATCCGCGTGGCCATCGATCCGTCCAGCAAACCGGGCGATCTGGTTCGTCCCGGCCATGTCTTCCCGCTTGCGCGCTCGCGAAGGCGGCGTCCTGGTTCGCGCCGGCCAAACCGAAGCAGCCGTCGATCTGGCTCGCCTGGCTGGCCTGCGGCAAGGCGGCGTGATCTGCGAAATCATGAACGACGACGGCAGCATGGCGCGCGTTCCGCAACTGGCCGAGTTCTGCAAGCTGCATAAGGTCCGCATGATTTCGGTGGCCGACCTCATCCGCTACCGCCTGCAAACCGAGCGCTTCATCAAACGCCAATCGGAAAGCTGCCTGCACACCGAGTTCGGCGATTTCAAGACCGTCGTTTATTCGAGCAGCATCGTGCCGGAGCGGCATCTGGCGCTGGTGCACGGCGAGATCGCCGGCAAGACCGACGTACTGGTTCGCATGCACTCCCATTGCATCTATGGCGATGTCTTCGGATCGACGGATTGCGAATGCCATCTGCTGATTCGCCGGTCACTCGAGCGCATCACCGAAGAGGGCGCCGGCGTTCTGGTCTACCTGCACCAAACCGGTCCAGGATTCCGCAACCACGTGGCCTATGGCACGCCCGACGGCCAGCAGCAATCCCAACATGAAAGCGGCCTGGGCGCGCAAATCCTCTCCGATCTCGGCCTGCACACCATCCGCCTGCTCACCAACCACCCCCGCAAGATCGTCGGCCTGGACGCCTACGGGATCCAGATCACCGAACAAGTCCCGGTCTAGCTAAGACTATTGATCCGCGGCCGGCTGATGTTGCGCATACTTTGGAAGTCCGCAATGAACGCATTTCCTCGCGAAAAAGCTCTTGTTATACCACCATCGCGCCAAACCACTTTCCGCATCTTGGGCAGCGCCATGTGTTGAGCCGCAGCCAGATGACAGCCCAGACCGCCATCCAAGCCAAAGCCGCCCCGAAGCCAAGCGAGGCGGTGTGAAAAAAATGTAGGCCGAGTAGCATCGTGGGAAAGACAACCGGAACATATCCAACGAACACGAACCAAAAGAGGTTTCTTGTTCGTTTGTATCGCCTCCAAGACTCAGTGTAGTCGTCCAAAATCCACCAGGAATTATCTTAGCCAACCCCGCCGAGCGAGAAATTGGGAGCTGGCGACAGCGTGCCTGGAAGCCAACCCCTAATCCCCAACCCCGTTGGGTACCGCGCGCAGCGCGCTATCCAACGATATCTGCGAACTTCCCCCATGCTACCCTCGTAATGTCAGCAGAGAGGTTTTCATGACAAAGTTCAGCCGCCTTGCGGTGCTCTTAGCTCTTCCCCTGGGCGCCTTCGCCGCCGATCCGGCCCTCCTGCAGATGATCCTGCCCGATGCCCAAGTGGTTGCCGGGCTTGAAGTCACCCAAGCCAAGGGTTCGCTCTTTGGCCAGTATGTACTCTCGCATCTGTCGGTGAATGACAACAAGCTCCAACAATTCATTTCCCAAACCGGCTTTGACCCCACCAAGGACGTGAGCGAGATCGTGATTGCCTCGAATTGGAAAGCCAATACTCCCGACAGCCAGTGGCTGGTGCTGGCCGACGGAACGTTCAACGTTTCCAAGATCACAGCCGCCGCGCAAGCCAACGGCGGCGTTCCCATGGTCTACCAGGGCGTAAACCTGGTGACCCACGCCGCGGCTTCCAGCTCCCAATTGGCTACCGCGTTCGGTTTTCTTAGCCCCACCGTAGGCCTGGCCGGCGACATCACGTCGGTGAAAGCCGCCATCGACCGCAAGCAGACCAACGCCCCCACCGTCAGCGCGGTGTTCACCGACGTTCAGCAAGTCAGTGCGAACAACGACTTCTGGTTCGTTACGCTGGTGCCGCTCTCGAATTTCGCCGGCGCGATTCCCGATTCCAATCTGAGCGGTGCGCTGCAGGGCAACCTGTTCGCGGCCATCAATCAGTGCAGCGGCGGTATCCTTTTCGGCGATACGGTAACCATCTCGGCGGAGGCCGTGACGCGCTCCGACAAAGACGCCCAGGCGCTGGTCGACGTGGTGAAATTCTTCGCAGGCCTGGTGCAAATGAACAAGCAGAACAATCCCGCTGCAACCTTACTGGATACGCTGCAAGCCAGCGCCACTGGCAATACCACTAACATCACGCTGGCCATCCCGGAACAAGCGTTGGAGCAGTTGCTGAACACCGCGCCCTCTCACGCCCGCGGCCACGGGGACAAAGCGTCTTTGCGGATTAACTAACGTCGCGGATCAACTAACGTCCGTTTTCCGGCACCCGCGGCTTGATTTGCACGAAACGGAAGATCTCGAACGCGGGCTTTCCGTGCCGGTCCGGCACCGTGCTGATCAACTGCTTTTCGTAACCCGCCGCGCGCGCCACTTGAACGATTCTTTCGTATTCGCCGGCCAATTGCTGAAATTGCGGCGTATGGCCGATCCAAACGTCTTCCGACAAACGGTCGATAAACCAGCCGTAGTCCGACTTGCGGATATCCCGGCGAGAGGAAGGATGTGCCGGCATAGTACATCGGCAGCCGGTTTCGGTTGAGCGCGACGAGCGGATTCAGGATTCCCCAATCATCCACCACCAGATGCTCGGCTTGGATGTTGCGAGCCTCGTCGGAGAGTCGAAATATAGCGTCATTCCAACTCCCGATCGGGCCGTAGGCCGCTAGCTGATAGAAGTATTCGTTGGTCAGCAGCAGATTGGCCCCAGCCAGGAAAACCACCCCGGCCGCCAGCAACACCGTCCCGGCGTGCTTCCACTGTAACGGGCGCCACGCTGCCGCTTCCACCATCGCCAGCGCCAGGAACCATTGCGGCAGCGGCCAAAGCAGCACCACATGATGAGCGCTCGAACCAGCGTTCTCGGTGAGCGCCATCTGAAGCCACGCCACTACGAAGACCACCAGGCAGAACAACATGGCCCGGCGCGCGCGTGTCCGCTCCCGATTCAAGAAAAGCAGCGGCAGAAGCGCCAGCGCCACCCACAGCGCAGGCACCAGCTCATTGTGATAGTGATCGCGGCTTCCGGACAGCTCGTGCACTTCGGCGGAAACACGTTCCAGAGCCGTCCGAGGTTCGCGCGGCGTGCCGGAAACCCAGGGTGCATGAACCATATAGTCGAACAGAATCTGGCCATCCAATGTGATTCGCAGCGCCTGCAGCCGGGATGGAAACTGGGACAGCAGGAATCGGGAGTTGGAGCGGAACGTGTTGAAGTTCGAAGCCAGGTTGTAGGCCACCAGCGGAAGCGCGCCGAGCAGCAATCCAGCGGCTGCCAATCCCAGATTCTTGCGATTCAAGCGCGCCCACAGCTCGCGTGGAAAAATCGCAATGGTGGCCACCACCAGGCCGCTGAAGAACCACAGAAACAGCGCCTTGTCCCACAGCGTCAGGCCGAACCAGAAGAAGGCCCAGAACAGCGTAGAGCGCCGGCCGGTGCTGGTAAACTTGAGCACCATAGCCATGCCCGCCAGAGCCAGCAGGTGTTGCAATGCCACCGGCCCCCAGTCGAAACACGTGGTCAGCAGATACATCGTATCGGTAGCCAGCAACACCCCTCCCACCCAAGCGACTCTACGGCCGTGAGCTTTTTCCAGGAACCACATGAACAGCCAGATGGTCACTGCGCCTGCCAGAAGCATGGGTAAACGAATGGTCAGATAAGAAGGCCGGATGCGGAGCAGGATCGGGAAGTAGATCCAAGTTTTTAGAGCCCCCAGATACGACAGCCGCATCAAAGGTATCTGGCTATGGAAAATGTGCGCCTCGAAGATCGCGCTGCCGGGCAGGTGAAAGATGGATGTCGCAAAGAAGACTTCGTCATCTTGTATTCCCACGCGTGGAAGAAAGACTAACCCCAGGCAAAAAAACAGGAGAGGAAGAATCGCGGCAGCCCACCTAAATCGCTGGAAGTTGGGTCGCGCAGTCACGGTACTGAGCCACGGCCCCCAGGGAAGTGATTTCCCTCGAGGCCGGGGAAGAATTACTGGGCCAGAAGGTAATCAGTATACATCAGTTGGTTACCCGAAGCTGGCCGTTAACGTCTTTCTGCGGTCGAAGCATAAATGTTTTGCCGTGCGAGGTCGATAAGACGCAAATGTCGGGGTTGGAACAACAAGCGGGCCATGGTACGGAGGATGGGAATGTACCAAAATTGCAAAATCTTGGCCTGGCACTTGAATTGCTCAGGGGATGTGGTATGATCTTGGGAGTTAAACTGCTGCGAACCTCTCCGGCCGATGGGCGCTGCCATCTGGCTGACTGTGGCTTAATAAGTCCGTTAAGCTTTGGTGTTCACCCTAGTTCAGTAATTTGCTGTAACAGCTTGAACCTTTCGAGAGGCTCCCGCGTCTAAACCTGTTGAAAGCAGTGAGTGAAAGTGAAGTAACTAATAAGAAGAAGGAGAGTTAACCCTATGACGAAGACCGAACTACACAAATTTAAAGAAGTCCTGGAAACTAAACAGGCTGAGTTGACACAGGTATTACGGAACCGTGAAGGTATTGCGATCGAGAAGAGCCCGGACGCGCTGGATGAAGTTCAGAACGCCGCGGAGCGTGAGTTGGCGATTCGCAATTTGGATCGGGAATCTAACCTTTTGCGTAATGTTCGCGCGGCGTTGCACCGCATCGACGAAGGCACCTTCGGCGTGTGTTTACACTGCGAAGAGGACATTAGCATCAAGCGTTTGCACGCCGTACCGTGGGCTGCTTACTGTATCCAGTGCCAGGAAATCGCTGACCGGAATCAGGAAGAAGGTTCCGATTCGCTCGACGACATTCTTGTTCATGCCGCCTGATCCAGGCATGCGAAACCATCAGAAGGGGGCGTCCATCGCCCCCTCAAGTTAATCTTCCAATACTCCGTCCTCCAATACTCCAATCAGCGCAACCATCCTGCCCGCTTCCGTCTTGTCCCTTCGATACGATTCAAAAAGCTCAGGGTTGCAATAGGTGCAAAGCCCGCTGGTGCTAATCTGTCCATCGCTGACGCCAATTCGTCGCAGCTGCCGACACGTGGTCTCAACTAAATCGACTTTCGATCGTCCGGTTAATTGGAACTGAACTGCCACCTCGGGTCCCACTTCGAAACAGCAGGCGCCAATCCCGGGACCGATCGCGATGACAAGATCCTCTGGTTTGCTGCCGAACTGTTGACACATGGCGTGGATGGCTTTACACGCCACCTCGGCAACTACGCCGCGCCATCCAGCGTGAATCGCAGCCACCGCCCGATTTTGTGGATCGGAAATCAGTATCGGAAGACAATCGGCGGTCCGGATGATCAGTCCGATACCGGGCCGGTTCGAGATCAGCGCGTCACCTTCGCCCTGCGGCCCGGCGGATTCCACCACCAAAACACCGTCGGAGTGAACCTGTTTAGCGCTCGCTATGACACGATTTCCAGGCCATGCGGGGCTGAGCCGGGTGCCGAACCCGTGTTGGAGCCAGGGCAAAGAATGGAGCGCTTCCGCTCGTAAAACGTTGTCGTCGCCGCGCCGGAACAAAGCTCATTGTAACCCGCCTGGACTCGGAGGCCGTCCTAAATGAGGTAAGCTACATGAGAGAGGAAGAGCACTAAATGCTGGAAAGTATCGGAATGCCGGAGTTGCTGGTGATTCTTGTTGTGGCCGTTCTTTTGTTTGGTGGCAACAAGATCCCGGAACTTGCAAAAGGTTTGGGCGAAGGGATTCGCAACTTCAAGGAATCGATGAAGAGTTAAGCGCCGGCTAATCCGCCGCGGGCGCAAGCTCTAGTAGTAACTGCTTTTCCACGGCCTGAACCAGGTCTCGCGTGCGGACCGGCTTGGCCAGAAAATCCTGCATCCCGCAGCGGATGGTGCGGGCCCGATAATCATCCGAGCAATTCGCTGTCACCGCGATAATGGGTGTCTCCCGATAGCCCGGCAACTGGCGAATCTGTTCCACCGTTTCAAAACCGTCCCACCCAGGCATTTGCAGATCCATCAGAATTACGTCGAATCGCGTCTTGGAAGCCGCTAGCAGGGCCAGCCTGCCATTGCCCGCGCATTCCACTTCAAAGGATTGCCGCCGCAGGGCATGCGCCGCGATGGTCTGCGCGATCGAATTATCGTCCACCACCAAGACCCGTCCCCGAGTCTTCTCCACCACCACCTGCCCTGCGCCGGTTTCCATCGGCAGTTTAAAAGGCAGAGTGACACTGAACACGCTACCCTTCCCTAATTCACTGTCGACGGTAATGGACCCATCCAGCAAAGCAATCAGCTTTTGCGCCACTGCCAGGCCCAGTCCCAGCCCGCCGTGATTCCTCGATAGCCCCGTCTCCAGTTGCCTAAAACTCTCAAAGATCGCGGCAAGTTGATCGGGCGCGATTCCAATGCCGGTGTCGTGAACCCGTAGCGTCACCTTCACCAGCCGGTCCAGGCCGGCAATGGCCGAAGCAGCCACTTCCACTTGGCCTTCCCGTGTGAATTTTAAACCGTTCGCTACCAGATGCCAGAGGATTTGGCGCAACCGCTGCGGGTCACCCACCACCATCTCCGGCAAACTGCCATCCAGCGAGCGGACCAGGCGCAGCCCCTTGGCTTCCGCCTTAGCCGCAAATTCACCCAGAACGCCGTTGAGCGTGTCGCGCAGTGAGAACTCGGTCTCCTCAAGCAATACTCGATTTGCGGAGAGCGCGGAATATTCGAGCGTGACGTTCAGAATTTCGAGTAGGTTTTCGGCGCAAACGCGAGTTGCGCCCACGTATTCGCGCTGATCTTCCGTAAGCGGCGTCTCAAGCAGCAGATCCGTCATCCCGAGAATTCCGCTGAGTGGGGTGCGAATCTCGTGATTCAGACTAGCGAGAAATTGGCCCTGTACTTCCCCAAGTTCATCCGTTTTCAACGCGATACCGCCTGTTTCAGACATCGGCATGCGCGCTCCTTGCCTTTAGCCGGAAGGAATTCGGGCCGAAAAAAGGAATACTAGGGATACAAGGTATTCCCATTCCTCCGTATTCCTCGTATTCCTCGTATTCCCCGTATTCCTCCGCCTTCCCTACGGCTTCGTCGCTATCGTAGTCAACCTCCGGATCCCGTTCGGGTCCAGGATACTGTTCACGCCTCCATAAATAATGAAAACGATTACATTCCCCGGTGGCGCATCCGACGGGACTCTCACGTTGATCTGCCACAACCCAGCGAAACCCGGCGCCAGCCCCGAATAGAGGACGTCGCCGGCCGGAACGAAGCCCGAGTTGATGAAAACCTGCGGAGTTTCGCTGGTCGCCAGCAGACCTTGGGCGCCCACGCCGTCGGCCGGCATTCCGTCGAGAACGCCTTGGCCGGTGGCGAAGAGTGTGACTACGCTGCCCGCCTGGGCCGGATTGGCGCCATTATTCAACGAGCCATCCTGATTCACCGCGGCGACCTGGCCGGAGCCGCTGCCATCCACCGTGAACAGGCCGGGCGATTCGGCATCCATCTGGAACAACCAGCTCGCCAGCACCTGACCGGTCGAAACGCGCGCCACCTGGATCTCCTCCAGGCCGCCCACCGGCGTCGCGCCCGGAACCTGGAAGTTGATCTGGCCGGGTGAAACCAGCTGCAGCGGCGCGGCTGTTCCGCCCACCGAGACTCGCAGGTCGCTCAAAGATATGGGTGCCGGCTCGGACGTGGACGACGCTGTCTCGCCGCCAAAAGGCGCCGACGGGAACGAGAAGATGGTCGCCAGCATCCCCGGAGCGAAGCGGCCGAAGAAGTTGGCCGCGTTCCCGGAAAGCTGTCCCTGAACGCCGCCGGCGGAGGTGGTGTAGTCGATTGCCGGGTAATAAAAACCCACACGATTCGCGCCGCCTTCCGCGATCACCGGATTGCCGAACGGGTCCGTCGCGATCGACACCGGTCCGAAAGCGTTAAGGGTAGCGCTGGGCGCCGCATTTTCGATCACTGCCGCACCGCTCGCATATTGGACCACCTGATTTCCGCCCGTGTTGGTCACCCAGATGGAGCCGCTCCCGGCATCGACGAACACGCCATAGGGATTGCTCAGACTGGTAATCGAAAACAGCACCGCGGGATTGTCGCCGGCGGTTGGAACGCTGGGCAGAACCGCAATGCGATTGTTGCCCGTATCAGCCACGTAGAGTTGATCGTTTGTATCGAGTGCGATCAGATGAGGGCCCGAGAGCACGCTCGGGAGAGACGAATTAAAATCCGGCTGGCCGAACACATTGGCCGCGGATTCGCCGGACTGAAAATCACCGCTCGCGGCCTTCTGGAAATAGAGAACACGGCTCGCCGCGGGATCGGAAACCACCAAATTGCCCGCGGATGTAAATGCAATCCCGTAAGCGCTTTTCATGGTTTGCGCGCTCACGTCTTTGATGGGCTGCCCCGTCAGGCTGGTCTGCCCCAGAACCAGGTCAGCCTGCGGTAACACAGCTTGCGGCAATGTGGCGGCAGCTTGTTCGAAGGGCGCCGGAAACCGCACCACGCGCGCGTTGCAAGTGTCGGCGACGTAGAGGTTGCCTTTCGCGTCCAACGCCAATCCCTCCGGTGACCATAGCCCCTGCGCGTTGGTTTGCGTCGGGCTGTTGCTCGGGTAGTTCACGAGCGCTGTATTGAGATCCGGCTGGCCGATCACCAGATCGGCGGTGACATCTGCATGCACCTGGCGATAATCCTTGTAGCCCAGCACGCGGTTGTTGAGCGCATCGGCGATATAGAGATGCGGCGGCGTGGACCCTCCATCGATCACCGCGCTTCCTCCCAGCAGAAACTGCAACGCGCCGTTCACGCTGCAAGAGCCGGTGTTGCCCCCGAAGCCCACTTCGCGGCCGTCAATCCAGTTGAGCGAGTTGTATGCGAAGCCCGGCTGACCGAGCAGGCGCGTGGCGCCGGTGAATGTCCCGATCGGTTGTTGCGGAAACGCCAGCACCCGGTTATTTCCGGAATCGGCAACATAGAGGGTTCCAATGCCGTCAAAGACGGCGTCCACCGGCCCTGCCACGAACGGATTTGGTTGCGGGCCGGCGAACGTCCCAGCGTTTGGTTGCGCCATCCCTTGATTGGATTGCGCGCCTTGAAAATTCGGCTGTCCAAAAACCGTCTGCGCGGGCGGCGAAAACGCGATGCTCTCCGCCGGCCATTGCGCGAACGGGCTGTAGCCTAAGATCCGGGCGTTGCCGGTATCCACCACGTAGGGATCGTCGCCGATAAAAAAGATGGCTTGGGGAGGCACCGCACGGCCGGCGCTCATGGCGCCGAGCGTGCTCTCGCTCACGAGCGGTGCGTTGGGCGTGGTGACAACTCCCATCACGCGGGCACTCGACTGCCCAATCCCAAACGGCGGCGCATAGACCACCACCCGGTTTGCATTATCGGCGATGAACAGCCGGCCCTCCAAATCGAACGCCAGCCCGGAGGGCTGCGATAGATAATTCTTCCCGTTGCGCGTCATATTCGCGGGCAAGGAAGTAGAGGAGAAATCGCTCTGCCCCAGCACCAGATCGGCGGACGGTTGATTCGGCGAACCGGGTGTCAGCTCGCTCGCCGGAAATCGCAGCACGCGATTGTTGCCTGGGTCCGACACCCACAAATTTCCCTGCGCATCGAGCGCCAGTCCGGCTCGAAAAACCCCGCTATAGTTCTCGAGCGCCAGCGTGTTGGCCGTCGGCGCGGTTTGGCCGCCATTGGGTGAGTTGCTATTGAGATCCGGCTGGCCAATGATCATATCCACCGCCAGCAGAGCGCTCGACTGCATGAACGGCGCAGGATATCGCAGCACGCGATTGTTGCCGGCGTCCGCGACATACAGGCTGCCGTGCGCATCCACGGCAAGTCCCACCGGGCTGGTAAGACCGGTGCTCAAATCACCGGCGGGCCCCTCGGGCGCAGTGGACATCAGGTCGCGCTGGCCGATCACCAGGTCCGCGTACGCGCCGCTAGGAAAGCCCGACGCGTTCTTCCACGCGAGCACGCGGTTATTCCCCAAGTCCGCTACGTAGAGAATGGGCGGCGTCACAGATGTATCCAGAGCGACGGCTTGCGGATTATTGAATTCCCTGCCCTCAACCAGGTTGGGCGCGATGGCCGTCAGCACGCCCTGCTGCTGCAAGACGGCTTGTCCCACAATTCGCGACGGGGCCGGATTGAAAATGGTCTGCGCTTCGAGCATCTGCACAGCCGCGAGCAGAAGCGCTTGAGAAACTATTCGGTGGTAGGCCACAAGGCTAAGTCATCATGTGGCCGTTGGCAGCGAAATTTCTCTCCTGAAGACGACGCTATTCACGCCGAAGAGCAAGGGTTGGGTCGATGCGCGTGGCACGGACCGCGGGCAGCCAGCAGGCGAGCGCCGCTACCGCGATCAAGACCAGCGCCACGGCGGCGAACGTGGACGGGTCCATCGCGCTCACCTGGAACAGCATGCTGCGCAGCAGGCGCGTGGCGAAAAGCGCGCCGATCACACCCACCCCTATGCCGGCCAACGCGGGCTTCATCCCCTGCACCAGGATCAGGCGGCGAACGTCGTTAACGCTGGCGCCCAACGCCACGCGGATCCCCATCTCCGCGGTTCGTTGCGACACGGTGTAGGAGAGCACGCCATAAAGTCCAACCGCTGCCAGCACCAGGGCCAGCCCGGCGAACAGGCTCAGTAACAGGATGCTGAATTCGCGCCGCTCGATGGTGCTGTCGATGATCTCAGCCGTGGTCCGCACGCGGAACAGCGGCATGTCCCGGTCCAGTAGCGCGATCGATCTGCGGATGGACGGCACAACGCTGTGCGGTTCGAGTGCGGTGCGCAACACCAGGTAAACGCCGCGCCTCTCGCCATCCAGGATGGGCGCATACACGGTCGGCTGGATTGGAGCGTCCGGCTGTTGCAGAACGTCGCCCACGATGCCAATCACCTGCAGCTTGGAGGGTGGCCGGCCCAGCAGGATGTTCTTTCCGATCGGGTCCTCATTCGGGAAGTATTGCTTCCTGAGCGACTCGCTAATGATGACCTGGCCGGGCCGCGGATGATCCTGGTCGAAGCCCTGCCCGTCCTGTTCGGTGAACGTGCGGCCACGCAGTACTGGAATGCCGGCGGCCTGGAAAAATCCAGGGTCGACGGAGCGGTAAAGAGCGTCCATGAGCGCTCCGGGAGGCATGGTGCGGCCTTCGATGGTGAAGACCCAATCGCTGCAATGGCCGCCTGCGGGCGGACAAGTGGTTAAACCAGCAGACTCCACTCCGGGCACTGTAGCGGCCGACCGCTCCAGCTTCTTTAAGAACGCCGAGACGTCTGAATTCTTGGGATAGGCGGCTTCGGCGGGATAGACGCCCACGGTGAGAGTATGGTCGGTTCGCGCCCCGATGTGAACATCCTTCAGTTGTTGAAAGCTGCGTAGCAGCAGCCCGGCGGCCACCAGCACCATCAGCGAGAGCGCCACCTCGGCTGAAACCAGAACGTCGCGGAAGCGAGCGTGCGAACGGCCGGGGGTGGAAGAGCGGCCGGAATCCTTGAGGTTGCTCACCAGATCGAAGCGCGAAGCTTGTGCGGCGGGGAACAGCCCGGCGGCAATGCCAGTGAGCAACGCGACGCCGAAAGTAAACAGGAACACCCGGTAATCCACGCCGATTTTGTCCACCTGCGGCAGGTAGGCGGCGTCGGGCGCTTTGGCGGCCAGAAACACAGTGGAAAATGACGCTACGCCGAGACCAAGCATGCCGCCCAAAATGGACATCAGGATGCTTTCGGTGAGCAATTGACCGACGATTCGAGCTCGGCTGGCGCCTACCGCCGCGCGAATGGCAACCTCACGCTGGCGCCCCAAGGACTGCGCCAGGAGCAAGTTGGCGACATTGACGCAAGCGATGATCAGAACGCAAAACACGGCCCCAAACAAAACCAGCAGCGAAGTCCGGATATCGCGGACCGTCATCTCACCGAGCGAAACAACATTGCCGCCCTTCCCCATCACTGCTTCTGGATGAGCGTGCTTAAATTGTTTGACAATGCCGTCGATTTCCGCGCGTCCCTGTTCTACCGACACTTGCGGGCGCAACCGGCCGATCACGTCCAGAAAATGGTTGTCGTGGCGCCCCATTTGCTCCTGCGTAATGCGCTGTTCGAGCGGCACCCAAACCTGCACCGTGCGGCTGGGATACATGAACCAGCGCGGAAGAATGCCGACAATCTGGTAGTCCTCACTATCCAGCCGGATCTGGCGTCCCAGGGCGTCGGGCGAGCCGGCGAATCGACGCTGCCACAGTCCGTAGCTGATCAGAGCCACGCGGGGTGCACCGTGCCGGTCCTCATCGCGGCGGAAATTGCGTCCAAGCATGGGCCGGACGCCAAGAGTGGTCAGCAGGTTGTCCGAAATCAACGAAGCGTCGATTCGCTCCGGTGCGGAGTCGCCCGAACTGCTGGCCAGGTTGAACTGCTCGTCGCCGGCCGCGGCAATCTGTTCGAATTGGCGCGCGTCACGGCGCCAGTCCAGATAATTCGCGGGTGCTACGGAATTATAAGGCTCGTCGCCAATGACGTCTCGCTCGAAAAGTTGAACCAGCCGGTCTGGATCGGGATAGGGCAGCGGCTGGAGCAGCAATGCGTTCACTACGCTGAAGATGGCCGCGTTGGCGCCGAGACCCAGCGCGAGGACGGCGATGGCCACCATGGTTCTCCCCGGACTCTTGCGCATCTGGCGGAGTGCGAAGCCGGTGTCTTGGAGCAGCGTGGACAGCATCAGGCGAGATTAGAGGGCACGTGGCGTTCCATCTTCAGGCCATCCGCAGGCATTCATGCTGGAAGCCTTCTGGCCTTGGGGACTGCTCGCTAGCGGCATTTGGTGTTCGCTAACGGACATTCGGCGAAACGGTAGACGGAACCGCGCGGCAGCCATTATATTTATATCAACGTATTATCGACCAGTCCGAGAATCGGGAGGAAGCCATGAGAGCGAGACGTTTCATGTTGGTCATCGTGCTCAGTGCGATGTGGATGGCGCAAGCCCAGGACCCGAAGACACTCTATCCGAACATCGCCCCGCTGGACCAATACCTGATGGCGCGGAATGCCGAGATAGAGCTCGCGCGGAGTGCCGCCCCGGCATCGATCGCTCAGGATGCTGACGTTATGGTGCTGGGACGGCATGCCTACGAAACTGCGGTCAAAGGCAAGAACGGCTTCGTGTGCATGGTGCAACGATCCTGGACCGCCGGGAGCGACGATCCCGACTTTTGGAATCCCAAGATCCGGTCTCCGATCTGCTTCAATCCTCCGGCAGTGCGATCCTACCTTCCCTTGACAATCAAGAAAACCGAGCTGGTGCTGGCCGGGCGATCCAAGGCTCAAATGTTCGAGGATATGGATGCCGCTTTCCATCAGAAGAAATTACCGGGCATGGAACCTGGCGCCATGTGCTACATGCTGTCGAAGCAAGGGTACTTGAACGATCGTGACGGGCACTGGCACCCGCACCTGATGTTTTTCGTTCCGCTTACAGAGCCGGCGGCTTGGGGCGCAAACTTGCCGGGTTCCCCGCTGATTGGAGCCAAGGTCCCTGAAGATCGGCTGACCATTTTTCTAATTCCGGTCGCCAGGTGGTCAGACGGAACCGCTGCGAGCATATAATGGCGCTGATATGGACAAGATCCGGATTAACCGTGGCTCTGGTCGCGCTGGCTGCCTCGCTCGAAGCGCGCGTCACCAAAATCACCATCGAGCACCGCGAATCCCCTGCCTATAGCGGCAAGGTCTTCGGAAAAGCCGGCCAGTACGAGTTGCTCACTGGCCACTTCACCGGCGAACTCGATCCCAAAGACCCGCACAACCAAGTCATCACCGATATCCAGCTCGCCGTCCGCAATGCCAGCGGCATGGTCGAATATACCGCCACCTTCGCCATTGCCAAGCCCATCGACATGTCCAAATCGAGCGGCCTGCTGATGTACAGCGTCGTCAACCGCGGCAACGGCGCGCCCGCACCGGATGCCGATGGAGACGTCAGCGTGGTCTCTGGCTGGCAGGGTGACCTCACCCCGCGCGCCAATCTTCAGACCATCACTGTCCCCCTCGCGAAGAATGCCGACGGCTCCGCCATCACCGGCCCCATCGCCGCCCGCTTCATCGATTTCCCCGACCGGCATCACCACCATCCCGCTCTCTATCGCCACCAGCGCCATCGTTTACCAACTCCCGGCTTCTCTCGACACCACGAAAGCATTGCTGACCAGGCGCGCCACTGAGGACGGCGCCGCGCACCACCATCCCATCCGCCGACTGGGCTTTCGCCGATTGCAGCACAGCTCCGTTCCCTGGCACTCCCGATCCAACCAAGATCTGCACGAAAGCTCCGCTCGACAACACGCTCTTGTATGAACTCGACTACACGGCCAAAGATCCCCTGGTGCTGGGCATCGGTTATGCCGCAACTCGCGACCTCAACTCCTTCCTTCGTTACGAACCAAAGGACTCGGCCGGCACCGACAACCCGGTGGCCAGCCACATCCGGTGGGCCATCTCCGAAGGCAACTCCCAGAGCGGCAATTTCCTCCGCAGCTACATTCACCTCGGCTTCAATCAGGATGAAGCCAACCGCATCATCTGGGACGGCTCCAACCCGCACATCGCCGGACGCCAGCTGGCGATGAACTACCGCTTCGCCGTCGCCGGCGGCACGGTTCTGCTCAATGAGCCCGGCTCGGATGGCGTGGTCTGGTGGGAAGATTATCCGAATGCCGCACGCGGCCTTGCTCACCGCCGGCCTGCTGGATCGTTGCCGCGCCACGAAGACCTGCCCCAAGATCATAGAGACCTTCGGCGGCCTCGAATTCTGGGGTCTTCGCATGTCCGCCGACCTGGTGGGCACCGACGCGAAGGAAGACATTCCCCTTCCAGACAACGTCCGCCGCTATTACTTCCCTTCCACCACGCACGGGGGCGGCCGCGGAGGCTTCGCAGTGGATGCCAGCGCCACGCCCCGCAACTGTGTGCTCCCGGCCAATCCCAACCCTGAGGCCGAAACGCTGCGCGCCCTGCGGGCCGATCTTGTGGAATGGGTCACGAAAGGTATCGAACCGCCGGCGAGCAAATATCCTAAGCTGCATCCGAGGAGCGGTGAAGAGGGCCAACTCGTGGTGGCCAACCACAACGCCATAGGTTTCCCTGAGATTCCCGGCCAGCCCTTGCCCGATGGCGCGCTCAACCCCATTTACGATTACGATTTCGGCCCTGAATTCCGCTACGCGGATCTGGCCGGCGTCATCACCAAGGCGCCGCCCGTGGTCCGAAAGGCGCTCCCGACTCTGGTACCCAAAACGGATGCCGATGGTAACGACCTGGGTGGTGTCCCCTCGGTCCTCCGCCAGGTGCCGCTCGGAACTTATACCGGCTGGAACATCACCGCGTTCGGCTGGAACAGAGGCGCATGGTGCGGTCTGAACGGGGGCTACATCCCCTTCGCTAAGAGCAAGACGGAACGCGAAGCCAGACGCGATCCGCGCCCCTCCATCGAAGAGCGCTATGGCACCCATGAGCACTATGTGGAACTTGTGCAGGCCGCTGCCTCTAAGGCAGTAGCCGCTCGTCTGCTGCTCCAGGAAGACGCCGACAAACTCGTTGCCCAAGCCGAAGCCAGCGATGTAGCCGTGAACCCGGCGCTCAAGAGCCCGGCTAACGCGAATATCCCGGCTGCGAATGCCCGCAGGGCTGCACGCTAACCGCACGCTAACTCCTCAGCGGCCGCAGGTGGATAGGTCGTCGTTCAGCACGAGACCCGAAGTGAGCGCCATGTCTTTGTGCGAAGCCAGATCGTAAACTGCCAGCTCGGAGGTCCAGACACTGTGCGGGCTTTCGGGCGCAAGCGGCGAGGTCCCGTAAGGACGTAGATAAAGGACACGCTCGGGTTGAAGCCATAGCAATACGCGCGCCGTCAGTTCGAGCGTCCAGGTCCGAGCCGCCAGATTGAGCTGGAAGTAATCGCTCTGCGGATCGCCAGCGCCCCCGTTCTCACCATATAGACCCACCAGCAGGCTCTTGCCGTCAGGCGACCATATAATGTCCTGGGAAGGCGCGTCGCGCTTCGGCAACCCGATTCGCTCCATCTCCTGCCGCGTCCGAGCGTCGAGGATAGCCAGACCGCCATCGAAAAAAGCGGCGATCCGCGTGCCGTCCGGCGACCACGTCGGCTCGCTATACTTGCCCAGCTCAACGCGCGACTGGCCGGTCGCGGCATCGGCGACGAACAGCGATTCTGCGATCACCAGCGCCAGGCGGCGGCCATCCGGCGAGACGACGGCTTCATCCACGTTGTCGATTGTCCATAGATTCCGCGGCAGGTTGTGGAGTTCTGTGCCGACGTGGACCAGCAATCCACCGTTCGCGGTCAGCCCGTTGAGATCAAGTCCGTATACCTGCGAAGTGCGCCACACGAAGTGTTCCTGGCCGGTCTGCCTGTCATACGCCCAGACTTCACGGTTACCGCCACTGCCGTAGCCATTGCGGGAGCGCTCGGCATCGCGGTCCGAGGCGAAGTAAATCAGTTTGCCGTCGCGCGAGCAAACGGGCTCAGAGTGGTCGCGTGCCGAGTGCGTGAGCCGGCGGAAATTCACGGTTCCTGTGTCCGCCATCCAGATCTGGGGAAACGTCCGGCCGTGTTCGGCGTAATCTCGGCGGGTCAGGACCACTTGCGCGACCCCCTGAGCCTTCAGCCCAGCCGCTCCGACGACGAGAATCCAGCAGACAGCCACCGCGCGCATTTGCACCAAACGACGTGCAGCAACACTCGGCAGTTACGGGCTTGATTTAGCACCGGCGCGCTGTTAACCTTCGACCTAGGAGCTTAATGGCTCGCTGTTTCACGTCTATACTGAGTTTTCTCGCTGCTGGCCGCAATTCCCGGTTTTGGCCAGACCACGTTCACTGGGATGTTGCGGAGCATTGGAAGGAACGACGTCGTCGTTCAGTCCGACGACAAGACCATCACCACTTTCTCTACCGCGAAGTCGACCAAATACATAAGCGTCTCTGGCGGTTCGACACAGATCGGCGATTTTCAGCCTGGCGATCACGTGCGTATCGCCGCGGAGCAGGTCAACAACGTCTACCATGCCTCAACGATGACGATGGTCAAGGAAGGCACAATGGACGAGCGCGCGGCCGCGTCGCAGGCCATGAACGACACGTCGCACCCCTTAGCCTTAGCGAGCAACCCGATCAGTAGTTCGCCGGGCAACAACCCGGTCGCCTCATCCAGCAGCAGCGAACACGCCAGTCCCCCCGATAGTCCTAAGTTGCGCAGGGCGGCTTCGAGCAATCCCTCAAACAGCTCCGCAAGTAACACCCCAAGCAACACCGCGAGCAGCACGCCAATCAGCCCTGCTAGTCCTCCTCCGAGCAACCCTCCATTCAACGACGACCCCGACCGTCCCAGGCTAAAACGTTCGACCGGCAGTTCGAACAGCACGCCCTCGACAAATTCCGACGCCACGGCCTCCGATGCACGCCCGAACCTGCAGGCCGACGTCTCGAACGGCGTAACGCGGACACCCTCTCCGCCCCTGGTGGATGCACCTGAGGAAGGACGTTCGTCCGCGAGTGGAAACAGGCGCGAGAATTTGCCTGGATCCGAAGACCCGTTCATCGATGAGACTCGGGAAGCGGCTTTTTCCTTCACCGAAACTCTTCCCAATTACGTGGTCAAGCAGTACACTACGCGCTACGCGGCCCGGTTGGCGCGCGGGAGCCAGACCTCCTGGCAGGCGCTGGATACCGTTACCGCCGACGTGATCGAAGAGGGTGGCAGCGAGAAGTACAAGAATATTCTCGTCAATGGGCAAGTGCCCAGGGTGGATGTCGAAAAGACCGGATCATGGTCGCGCGGTGAATTCTCCAGTCTGCAACTGGACGTGCTGGCTCCCAACACCAACGCTCATTTTCACGGCAAGAAAGCCACGACAATTGTGAACCGGGCTGCGTTCCTTTACGACTTCTCGGTGGAGCAACCCAACTCGCACTGGCACATTGAGGCGGACGGCGATTCTTATCAGCCGGGCTACACGGGTTCGATCTGGATCGACAAAGAGAACCATCGGGTGCTGCGGATCGAGCTGTCCGCGCAAAACCTGCCGCGGTCGTTTCCTCTCGACACCGTGGAATCGGCGGTCGATTACGACTATGTGTTCATCGGCGAGGCCAAGTTTCTGCTGCCGGTCCACTCCGAGGCGCTGAGCTGCGCGCACGGAGCGAACGGGTGCACCCGCAACGTGATCGAGTTCCGGAACTACAAAAAATTCAGCGCCGACAGCAACATCACGTTCGATCCCGACAAATGAGGGTGTCCGTCAACCTCAGCCCTTATCGTGGAGGCCACCATGGACAAGACAATCTCGGCCGCGGACGCCAATCGCCGGTTCTCCGAACTCTTGCGAACCGTGAAGAAAGGCCAAAGTGTCGTCGTGACGAGTCACGGCAAACCGGTGGCTAAAATCTCGCCCATCGTTGAGGACAATCGGGTGGTGGACGGCGCGCGTTCCGTCCTTCTCGCCCGGCTCCGTCGAGAACGGGTTGTGAACGTCGGCCGCTGGACCCGTGACGAGCTGTACGAGGACGCCCCATGAGGGTCGCATTGGACACGAACGTCCTGGCGTTCGCGCGGTTGATCTGGTTTACCATACGGAAGGTAAGAGATGATGACCGGCAAGCAAAAGGCAGTGAAATGGGCGTTTCTGATTGGTGTTCTAAGCGTCGTTACGGCAGGGCACGCTCAGAACTCTCCGGCGCGTATCGAGGTGCCTGGCGGTCCGATGCCCATCTGGGTTTTGGCACAGAGTCCGGCCGACACCTCTACTGACCTTCAAGCGATCTGCCTGTTTCGCTCCTCGCCAGTCAACACGCTTCACGGCTCTTTGGTCGAAATCAACGAGAAGCTGAATGGCCTGCTCGATCGCATTCGCAAGCCGGAGTTGTTTCGTGGCGAGCTTGGCGAGACGCTCGTGATCCGTCCACCAAAAGGAAGTCTTGCCGCGCACAGGTTGCTGATCATCGGGCTTGGGGATTCGCAGACTTTCACGCCGCAGCGCATGCAACTCGTGGGGGAGATTCTGTATCGCGAGGCGAGTGATTTGGGCGTCAAGCATCCGTTCTTCGCCCCCACCGTCCTTGATGGCGGAGTCACCAGGTTCACCACTGGACCGGTGGCCGAACAGGTGATCACGGGATTTCTGCGCGCGGATGCGACGGAAAAAGCATTGCTGAGTGGAAGTGCAGCGCGTGGTTCCGGACCCAGCGAGCTGACCTATCTTGCGGGCGTAAAGAACGTGGGCAGTACACGCGACGGGATCATGAAGGTGATTTCCGGGGCCGCACAAAGGTAGTTAGGAAGACGACCTGTCATGGCCGATGAAGAACGTATCGCAAGGCTCGCCAGGCACATCGGCGAGGATGTCAGGAGAGAGCAGCACCTGCTGTTCACCGATGGCGAGGTACTGGAATTTCGCCGTCAAGGAGCTGCGCAGTTGCACGCCATCTGCGCCGACTTTGCCGCGTCCATCAACCGCTTGCTCACGCCCCCGGTGCTCGAAATGGTACCGCCGGCCTTCGCTCCCGAAATGTTTCGCAACTCCGCCGCCAACCTCATCCAGCTCAATGCGCAAGGGCGGATCCTGCAGATTGCGTTTGAATCGACGCGAGAAAGATTTTCGACCGACAAATTCCTGATTCCGTACATCCTCGAAGGCGAGGTCCGCGCCTACAATCAGGAAATGCTGGAACGAACCCAGGTCCGCTCGCATGCCCTGTTCTATTGCGTCGAGGACAGCCGGAAGGCATGGCGCTACCACGACTGGCCCAGTGGCCGGTCTGGGCTGTTCAGCCAGGAACAACTAGTCAGTTTAATGGAACGGATCGTTTGAGCCATCGCGCCTCCTGGCGCTCGCTCGAGGAATTCCGGAGGTGCGGATTGCCAGACGCTCAAGGTGTCGGACGCTCAAGGAGAACGCCAATTCCTAAAGGGCGTATACTGGGCGGCCATGAAGTTACCCTGCGCTGCTCTGATATTCGGGCTGGTAGCGATGCCGTTGAAACCGCAGTGGCTGAATTATCCGACTCCCGGAATTCCGCGCCTGCCAAATGGAAAGCCTAACCTTGGCGCGTCAGTTCCTCGTACAGCGGACCACAAACCGGATCTCTCGGGCGTCTGGCAACTGGAACCTGCACACTGCAATGTTTCTGAAAGTGTCGGAACTTGCGGCCAAGATTACACGGGCGGGCCGGAGTTCGCCAATATCGGCGCCCGCCTTTCAAGCGAACTACCTTATCAGCCCTGGGCCGCAGAGTTGGTGAAGCAGCGCACCGCTGGAATAGGAAAGGACGATCCCGTCGCATTGTGTAAGCCGGCCGGAGCGCTACGCCTGTTGACCTATCCTCCTTACCGGAAGCTCATCCAAATGCCGGGGCTTGTTGTGATCCTGTCGGAAAGGGACGTGACGTTCCGGCAAATCTTCATGGACGGCAGGCCGCTGCCCAAAGATCCGAATCCATCCTTTAACGGCTATTCGATTGGCAGGTGGGAGGGCGACACATTGGTTGTGGAGACCATTGGATTCCGCGACGGGATCTGGCTCGACCGCAAGGGGAGTCCGCTGACCGATGCCGCAAGAATGACGGAGCGTTTCAGACGGACGAATTTCGGGAATCTGGACATCGAGGTGACAATCGATGATTCTAAGGCATACACCAAACCGTGGACCATCAAGCTGCACCAATTGCTGGTGCCGGACACGGACCTTCTCGAATATTACTGCCAGGACAACGAGAAAGACACCGCTCACATTATCGGAAAGTGATTCGATCTGCCCTTCGCCGTCAGCGGTAACGAAGGCGTGCCTGCGGCAGCCTATGGGCGAAGCAAGCGCACAACCTGCCGCCTGCAACCTTCACTCGCGAGTTGAACCGTATTTACCACGCTGAAGCCAGCTTTCCTGAAGGCGTGCAAGGATCTGAGATTCCTTTCCTCAGGGTCGGCGACGACTGCGCAGATGCTGGAGTTCGTAAAGACGAACTGGTCGACGAACTCGCGGATTACAACCGGACCCAACCCCAAGCCTGTCATTTTAAGTTCTCCGATTGCGAGGTCGATACCGGCCGAAGCAGGCTCCGCTCCAACTTGTCGCGCGTGCTCTGGGTAGTGAGCCCAAAGATACCACTGAATCCAGCCGATTGGCCTGCATTCCTGTTCGATCACGAACACATGCGTCGGCTCGGTACCGTCAATGCGCGGACCGTATTTCGCCTCAACACTCGCCAAATCATACTGCTCGTTCCACCAGACGGCCACGTGAGGGGCGGCGAGCCATTCCTGCATCAGAGGGAAGTCGCATCGTTCCAGTGGCCGGAATGAGATGGACGCCGGCATCAGATTGCAACTTCGCCGTCAGGTGGGGTCAGCCACCATTTCCACAACCTCAGCCGGTGCCGAAAGATGCTCATCCGCGCCAGGTCATCTGGTACTTTTCTAATGCTTCCTCGTGTCGCTTCCGCTTAACCTGTTGTACCTCTTCCCGTCGTGACGGAACCGCACGCGCCTCGATGTAATCGGCAAGTGGATCGATCACTTCATCGAGAAGCTGTGCTCTGAAGCAGATTTTGATGCGCTCGACAAAACCGTTCTCCGACTGGTGCAGCCGCCCTGTTTCGCCTTGCATCCACGCAAGCAAGATCGAGGAAATAAACGGTAGTTGACTGGTCGCGATCGTTTCTAAATCGCCGGTGAACCGATCGATGTAGGTCTCTACGAAATACTTCAGGTACGTTCTTCCTGGCCCAGAACCCCTCAGATGGGATCGTATCTCCTCATCCCGGTGAAGACAGTCCGTTAATTCGACTAGTTGTTCGAGCAGCACCGGGTTGTTGGTGAGATTCACGGTTCTCCCGTTCAGCGTGGATTGACCGCCAGAGATCAGGGAACTCAGGAGTCGAAAAATTCACACTTGACATTCACTTAAAATCCACTACCATATGGTTGTGGATCAATTGGGTACAACATTTGCTGCTTTGTCTGATCCAACCCGGCGGGGGATGATCGAACGACTCTCACGTGGTCCTGCCTCTGTGCATGGATTGACGGAACCGTTTGCACTCTCGCAGCAGATGATTTCAAAACATATTGCCTACCTGGTGCGGGCGCGGATTGTGATCAAGACGAAGCGTGGACGAGAGAGTGTGTGCACGCTTAGGCCAGATGCGATAAAAGCAGTCAGCGATTGGGCGATCAGCTATCGCCGGTTCTGGGAAGAGAGCTTCGACAAACTGGATGTCGTTGTAAATCAAATGAAGAAAGAGGTCAGAGATGACAAAAAACACGGTTAGCGAAATTGAGCGGATGGTTGTCACAAGAATTTTTGATGCCCCACGCGAGCTGGTGTGGAAGGCGTGGACAGACCCGAAGTACGTGATGCAGTGGTGGGGACCGAAGGGCTTTACTGCGCCGGTTTGTCAGATGGATGTTCGCGTTGGAGGAAAATCTCTCCTCTGCATGAGAACGCCGGATGGGCAGGAGTGCTGGAATACGGTTGAATACCACGAGATTGTTCTGCACGAGAAGATCGTTTCCTCCATGTACTTTTCCGACCCGGATGGAAATAAGGTCGACGCTGCGCAATTAGGAATAGAGCATGAGGCTATAGACGGTGCGTACGACGTGACCATCTTTGAGGATCTCGGAAACGGCCAGACGAAACTTACCTTCATTGGAAATGAACCCATGGAGAGCGCGAAAAATAGCGGTCAAATGGAGGGCTGGAACCAGATACTCGATAAAGTTGCAGCGGTTGTTGCGGGCCTAGCGCAGGCGAAATAAGAAGTTGAAGTTTTGATGATCGTCGTGCGCTAGATACTGAACGCAAAGCAAACGCTGGCCCATCCCGGAGGCCCCAGCTCAGGGTGGAGTTACTCATTCTGGCTCTACGCCGGTGAGATTTGCGTCCGAGTCGGGATTGGAGTTCGCACAGCCGCCTAGGCGGGCTGATGGGCCTTGAGGAACGAATGAACCTGGCGCACCGCCAGCGGAATCCGTTCCTTGGGCTCTTTCCACGGGAATATGCTCACTTCAGCTTTCGGCGCTAGCATGGCGCACTCCATCGCCACGGCGTAAGGGTGCGCGGGCACCTGGTCCGGCGTCGAGCAGCCCGCTGACGAAGAGCGCTTCCTGATCACTATGAGAGGAGCGCGAATTCGCAAAATTGGCGCGCGCATTGCGACACGACATGAAAGACGCAACTACGAAGAAACGTCGTTCTAAGGGCGCAGCGCCGGAGATGAGGGCCGAGTACGATTTCTCTGGCGGTGTTCGGGGCAAGTACGCGGACCGCTATCGTCGGGGTGTTAACGTGATTCTGCTCGAGCCTGAAGTAGCGGCGGCGTTCCCTGACTCGAAATCGGTGAATGATGCTCTGCGGGCGCTCCTTGAGATCGCGGACCGGACGTCGCATCGAAAGCGAGCTTGACCCGCGCCGTCGGGCGGTCGCTGTTCTAGCATTGGCCTGAGGCGAAAAGTCAGGGACCGCTACGTCCCTTCCCAGGAACTCGTTATCCGCCAGAAACCCGGTTTTCGAGCGCAACATTAATGAGTGACTTAGCGATTTATCAACAGTTGGCATGAAGAAATCGTAGACCACGAGAGCGAATCGGCTGAAGCCGTCGAAGACGCAGTTGCCCGGCTGGCGGTCTCCTTGACGGGAAAGGAGAGATCATGCTACTCTCCTTTTCCGGATAGGAGAGAGCCTTTGGCGAAACCGGTTGAACTCCCGCAGGGCACACTCGAGATGCTTATCCTCAAGGCGATCTCGCTCGGTCCGCTGCATGGCTACGGCATCCTGCTGCGCATCCAACAGATCTCCGGCGAGCGCCTCGAGATCCTGCAGGGCTCCTTCTACACCGCCATCTACCGTCTTGAGCGCCGGGGCTGGATCGAAGGCGAGTGGGGCGAGTCGGAGAACAATCGCCGCGCCCGCTTTTACTCGCTCACCACTGCCGGTACGCGTCAGCTCAAGGCCGAGACCGCCAGATGGACTGAGATGGCCGCCGTCGTCATCGGCATTCTCGACAAGAAGACGGACGAGATATGAGTCTCCTAGCTGCAATTCGCCAGCTCTGGCACTTTATCGCGCCACGCTCCCACCGCGATGTCGAAGAAGAGTTTCGCTCTACCCTCGACGCCTACCAGGAAGATTTAATCCGCCGGGGCCTCGGCCAAGAAGAAGCCCGCCGCAAAGCCCGCATCGACCTCGGCCAGCCCGCCGCCCAAAACGAAACTTACCGCGACGCCATCGGCCTACGCCTCTTCGATGAGTTCGGCGGAGACATCCGCTACGGCCTCCGCGCCCTGCGCCGCAACCCTGGCTTCGCCGCCGTCGCTGTGATTTCACTCGCGCTCGGCATCGGTGCCACCACGGCGATGTTCTCACTGATCTATGCCGTTTTGCTGCACCCGTTTCCATACGAGGGCGCCGACCGGATCGTGAACCCAGTCCTCAGAGACAGGCAACATCCTGACGAGTTCAGCTGGTTTAATCTCAGCAAGGCACAGCTTGATGAACTGCGCCTGGCAGGCCCGGTCGATTCGGCGCTTGGCTTCAACAACTCGCACATGGAGATCACCGGCGGCGCACTGCCCGAAGACATCTGGGGCATCTACCTGACAGAGAATGCCGGGACTTTCTTTGGTGTGCGCCCGCTTCTCGGCCGCAACATCGAGCCATCCGATGCAGAGAATGGCGGCCACTCCGTGGTTGTTCTCAACTACCGCTTCTGGCAGCGCTACTTCGGCGCCGATCCTCACATCATTGGGCGAACGCTGGAAATCGATCACGCCCCCTACACCATCATCGGGGTCATGCCGCGGAGCTTCGCATTCAATGACACCACCGGCGTCGGCGATGTCTACCTGCCGGGCAGTCTAATGCTAGGTCTTTTCAACGTTTCCACCTTGGAATACTTACCGTGGATCAAGCTCCGGCCCCAGGTCGCGCTTGCCGCCGCCAACGCTGCGCTGGAGCACATGGTGCGCCAGTTTACGAAGGAGCATCCCGAGCGCTTTCCCGATCGCTTGCATCTCGCGCTACAGCCCATTATCGTGCCTTTCCAGCAGGAAACTGGCCGCACCCTGACGTTTCTTCTGGCAGGCGTTGTGCTCCTGCTGGTCATCGGCTGTGCCAACTGCTCCATCCTCCTGCTGGCCCGTGGCCGCATGCGCCAGCATGAGCTCGCCATCCGCAGTGCCATCGGCGCCAGCCGCTGGCGCATCGTCCGCCAGTTGCTCGTCGAAGCTGTCGTCATCTCCTGCACCGGCGCCGCACTTGGCGTTGCTGCGTCGTATTGGCTTGCGGAGCTTCCCTTGTCGCTTTCTCCGGATTCCTTTCCCGCCGAATCCGTCATTCGCATCAATGCTCCCATCCTCACATTCTCTGTCGCGCTCGCGTTGGTCTGCGGCATCCTCTTCGGTCTGGTTCCCGCATTGCGTCTCTCGCGTCACGATTCGGCGCGTATGCTCCCCGGCCGGGGCATTGCTGCGGCTCCCGCAAACCATCACTGGAACGTTCTCATCGCCGCGCAAATCGCGCTCACGCTTCTTCTCATGGCCACTGCGGGCACCGCGATCCGCAGCTTTCTCCAACTCAGGCAGATGCCGCTTGGCTACGATCCCGCAAATGTCATGAAGATCGGCATCCAGCTGCGCGTCCAAGACGCAGGCAAGTGGAGGGGCATTCAGTCGCGCGAAGGGCGCACCGCTTACATCGAGCAGATCCGGGGGAAGATCGCATCCGTCCGCGGCGTTTCCACGGTCGCCGTCGCCGCCGCTGCCGTGCCGCCCGATCCCGGCGATAAGAGCTCCTTCATCATCGACGGAACCGGCGATCCAGAGCCGCCGCCCGCGGCCCGGGTGATTCTGGTTGATCAGCGATATTTCGCTGCGCTCAGCATCCCTCTGCTTCAAGGTCGCATCTGGAACGCGGATGAAAACATCAGCGGAGACTTCAACGCGGTGGTCAATCACGCTTTCGCAACGCGCTATCTCTCGTCGTCCAATGCCGTGGGCCGGCAGCTACGGATTCCGGGTCTTACGCCTCTGAATCGCTACCAGGTGACCTCCGCGCAAAGCACAGCCTGGCGCCAGATCGTCGGCGTCGTCGGCGATGTGCGCAACGATGGCCTGGATCGCCCCGTTGTCCCCGCCATCTACCTTCCTTACACCGCCATGATGCTGCCCTACGTGCAGTTCCTCGTCCGCACCCAGGGCGAACCGCTCACCTACCTGCACTCCATCCGCGCCGCCATCGCATCCGTCGCTCCCGACCAGCAGATCTCTACCAGCGGTTTCAACGGCACGTTCACCCTCAACGAAGCCCTCGAGCGCGACGAAGAATACAGCCGCCAGCAGCTCTTCTCCATATTGTTTGGCGTCTTCTCCGCCATGGCGCTCGCGCTCGCGCTGGTCGGCATCTTCAGCGTCGTCGCTTACAGCGTTGCGCAGCGCACCACGGAGTTCGGCGTCCGCTTGGCGCTCGGCGCACCGCGCACGCACGTCCTGTGGATCGCAACGCGCATCTCGCTCGTCAGCGCAGCCGCGGGCATTGTCATCGGTCTTGCCTTTGACAGTTTTCTCGGCGCCATCCTCGCCCACTGGATGCAAAGCGCTTTTGCCGCAGGCAGTCTGTTCGCAGCCGCAGCACTCCTCGCTCTCAGCGCACTCCTCGCCTGCCTGTTGCCCGCCCGCCACGCCATCGCCGTAGAACCCGCCGAAGCTCTCCGCTATGAATAAAACGTGCCCCACGGCCAGTGAGCGGCGGCGTCTGGGGTACCCAGTCGTATTAGTCGCGAGTAGCCGGCAAGGGTTTAGTGGCGGCTTCGCCGAAATCTACTTGGACATAACGGCCTACGCGCTGATATGAACGGCGTGACCTTCTTCCGTCCGAGTCGAGATTGGAACTCGACCTAGGCCGGCTGGTGCGCCTTTAGGAACGAATGAACCTGGCGCACCGCCAGCGGAATCCGTTCCTTGGGCTCTTTCCACGGGAAAATGCTCACTTCGGCTTTCGGAGCCAGCATCGCGCACTCCATCGCGACAGCGTAAGGGTGCGCGGGGACTTCGTCCGGCAGCACCAGGACTGGGTTCTGGCAACTGCGCACGAAATCGCGCGTCACGGTGAAGACGAAGTCGGGATTGGTTTCGAACATGTTGGTCACGAATTGGTCGGTAGTCTGCTGCGTGATCTCGGGCCGCTTCGCGATCAGCGTCGCACCCCAGCTCTTCCAAAATGTGCCTGGGTATTTAGGGTCGCGCATTTCCGGACGCCATCCCACAGGCTGCGCCAGCACCGCCGCAACCACACGGTTCGGTGCGCGCTTCAAGAGACTCCAGATGAAGGGGCCGCCAATGCAGAAGCCCATCACCATGAACTTGTCGATGCCCAGATGATCCATCAGGCCGAGCTGGTCGTCGGCATAAGATTCCCAGGGCCGCTCGATCTCCACAGGGCCGCTGGATTGGCCGCTGGGGGCGTTGCGCAGGTCGGCCGTGATGCACCGATACTGTCCCTTGAACTCCTCGATCGCATTGAACGGCGAGTTGCCCGCGAAGAAGCCAATGGTGGAGTTCAACCCTCCGCCTGGAATCAGCATCAGCGGGAAGCCGGAGCCGGCCTCCTCATAGTAGATGCGAACCGGGCCCTTTTCATAAAACTTGCCGTTTCCTGCATGGCCCGGCTGCTGAGCAAATACGCGTGGCACGGCGGCCGTTGCCGCAGCCGCGGCGCCCGCTGCCAATATAGTGCGTCTGGTCGAACCCATAATCGGAGTCCTCCTTGATGGTAATCGCCGGTGCGGCGGCTCGAAGAAGCAGTTTGATCCGTTAACGCGAAAGCATCATAACACAGACGTTCAGAGCATTAAACACGACGGGTCATCACGACAGGTTGTCGCGCAGTCCCAGCGTCCGTATCAACCGGATGAGCGAATTCGGATGGATACTCAATTTCGCCGCAGCGAGCTTGTAGTCGCCTCCGCATTCTTCCCACGCGCGTAGAATGAGCTGCCGCTTGGTGTCCGAAATGGAGGCCTGCAAGGCCCCCGGCGTTTGCGGCGTCGGCACATCCAGCACGGCTTCCGGCAAATCCTCCGCCAGCAAGGTTTCCGATTCTCCGAGCACCACCGCCCGCTCCACCGCATTCTCCAATTCCCGTACATTGCCCGGCCATGGATAAGCGATCAAATAAGCCAGCGCCTGCGGTGAAATCGCGCACACGCGTCTGGCGCAGCGCGCTGCGGCCAGCTCCAGAAAATGCATGGCCAGCGCGGGAATGTCTTCCCTTCGATCGCGCAGCGGAGGCAGTTGCAGCGAGACCACATTCAGGCGGTGATATAAGTCCTCGCGAAATACGCCCCGCTTGATTTCGACAGTGAGATCGCGATTGGTGGCGGCGATCAACCGCAAGTCCAGCTTTACCACGTGCGTTCCGCCCACTCGCTCCAATTCACGTTGCTGCAGCACCCGCAAAAGTTTGGCTTGCAGCGACAAGGCCAACTCGCCGATCTCGTCCAGGAAGACGGTGCCTCCCTGCGCCATCTCGAGCTTGCCTTTTTTCTGCGATACCGCGCCCGTAAAGGCGCCTTTTTCGTGGCCGAACAATTCGCTTTCAAGCAACGTCTCGGTGAGAGCGGCGCAGTTGATGGCGACAAACGCCCGCCCGGCGCGTCCGCTCGCGCGATGAATGGCTTGCGCCACCATCTCCTTACCGGTACCGGTTTCGCCCAACAGCAGCACCGATGCTTCGGAGGTAGCCACGCGCTTTACCTTCTGCATCAGGCGCTGCATCGGGGGGCTGTTCCCGACGATGCCCGTCGACGGACTGGTGCGGTTCAGCCGGTCTGTCAGCAGCTCATTCTCGGTAGTGAGCCGCTCCACCTCGCGAGCCGTTTCGAGCGCCATCGCGCCCAGCGTGGCAATCGCGGCAAATGTGTCGGCATGTTCGCTCAGCCGCTCCGATTCCGATAACGAAAACCGAGCCGCAATCACCCCGGCGATTCTGCCACGCACATAGAGCGGCACCGCTACGTGCCCCAAATCCATATCGGCAATGGGACCCTCGCGGCACACCCGTTCCGCCAAACCGGATGTTGCCAAACCGGATGCCGCGTGGCCGGCTTTCGGCTGCAAGTTTCTCTCGTCGCGCAGTTCGGCTTCATTGCCCAGGTACACCGCGCCTTCGATGATGGGAGCCATATCGGCGATCAGGCGCATCAGCTGTTCTTCCACCACCGCACGTACCGCGGCATTCTCCGATCGGGCTAAGGCCCGAAACAGAAATTGCATGGCGCAAGTACGCAACAGGGTTTGGCGCGCCGTGACGCTGGCCTGGCCAGCCGGCTCCTCGCGATAAAGCAGCACGGTCTCACCAATGGAGACTTGATCGCCGGGTTCGAGCAAGTGTTCCACGATGCGCTTCCCATTGAGAAATGTTCCGGTGCCGCTGCGCTGGTCAAGAATGCGGTATCGGTTTCCGACCGGCTGCACCACGCAGTGGCGCCAGGCAATTCCGGGCTCATCCAAATGAATCGTCGAAGTTGGCGAACGGCCAATGCTGGTGTCTTCCGCACCCAATGGAAAACGTTCACACAGCCTGGGACCTGTTATGGCGAGCAGCTCACCTTCCATCTTGGAATCCAAAAAGAGTGTAACAGTGATTCCCGGCGCCTCAAATACGCTGCCATAAACAGTTCGGTTTACGATCCGTGAACCGCTCTGTTCATGGAGAGGGCCTCGAGTTGGGCACGCCGACGGCTTTTCAGTAGTTTGCATGCTCGTCCGCTGTTGCAAGCGCCGTGGCCATCCGGATGCATCATGCCTGCCGTCTTCGTAAAGAACTTCCGGGAAACCGGCCAACAGAGAGGGAGAAAAACAATGAGCAGCAACTGGAAAAACTTCTTGGCAATCGCAGTGGTAGCCGCCGGAGCGGCCGCTACGGCTTCTTCGCAGAGCCTGGGCGTCAGAGTGAACGTGCCGTTCAACTTTTCCGTGAACAACCGAGCGAATCTGCCCTCAGGGAACTACGTTATCTCGCAGAACCAGGGCATATGGCGGATGACGAGCGAGGATTATCGCACCACCGTCCCGATTGTGAATTACGTCGGCATCCGCGACGCTGGTTACCAGGCTTTCACCCTGTCATTCGCATGCGCTCGCGCCGAGTGCCAACTCGAAGCCATCCATCCGGGTAACGGAAGATACGGAGTGGAAGTGCCTGCTCCCCACCGCAGTAAATCCGATCGTGAGGAACTGGCCGTTATCAACGTTCCCGCTAAGTAAGGTCGCACTCAGTAAGGTCGCGCTGCAATGGGGCGCCTCGAAACAGAGACGCCCCGCCTCTTTTTCCCTCCAATCCCGCCCCATTTCACACACCGGCCCTTGACACAACCGACCGGTCGTGCTATTCTCCCCTCCATGGGACACGCAGCAACCACACGCGAGCGCATTCTGGACCGTGGATTGGCGTTGATGAGCCAGTCCGGCCTGGGCGGCGTTACGCTGGGCGTTCTCGCCGATCAAGTGGGAATGTCCAAGAGCGGCCTGTTCGCGCACTTCAAGTCCAAGGACGAAGTGCAGATCGAGCTGCTGGAATACTCCTCTCTTTTCGGCGCCCCGCATATTATCGAACCCGCCATGAAGCAGCCCGAGGGATTGCCGCGGCTACGGGCGCTGGTTCGCCACTGGTTCGGATGGGCTCCACGCAGCGGCCTTCCAGGCGGATGTCCCATCGCCGCCGGCATGTTTGAGTACGACGACATAGAAAGCCCGGTGCGAGACAAGATCGCGGAGCTCGAAGCTCGATGGCGCGCATTCCTGTGCGACATGACGCGGCGCGCGGTGGAACTGGGCCATTTGCGCAAAGGGCTGGACGTCGAGCAGTTCGTTTGGGAAGTGGGCGGCATCTATCTGGCTCACCATACTTCGCAACGATTCTTGCGATCGCCGGACTCGGACCGGCGTGCCGCGGCGGCGTTCGACGCGCTGGTGGAGCGATCTCGTCCCAGCCCCGGCGGCAAAGCTCGATACCAAGGAAAATCCAAAACGAAATGAGGACGGAATGAATCCAATTAATCAGCCGCCGCTGGTGATAGGAATGTTGCTATATCCCGGCTTCACCATGCTCGACCTGGTGGGCCCGCTCACCGTGTTCAGCATGCACTCGAAGTTGCACCTTCTCTGGAAAACTCTAGAGCCGGTGGCATCGGATTCCGGCGTAGCCATGGTCCCTACTACGCTGCTCAGCGATTGTCCGGAAAAACTCGATGTACTGTTTGTGCCCGGCGGCTTTGGAACCGAGGCCGCGATGGCGGATGCCGAGTTGATCGCCTTCCTGCAAGCGGCCGCTCAGCGCGCGGATTACATCACATCGGTCTGCAGCGGCGCATTGCTGCTGGGCGCGGCCGGTCTGATGAAGGGATACCGGGCGACCACACACTGGGCTGTTCACGACGAGCTCTCCCAATTCGGAGCGCAACCGGTGAAGGCGCGCGTGGTTACCGATCGAAACCGCATCAGCGGAGGCGGCGTCACGGCGGGAATCGACTTCGGCCTCACGGTGCTCGCGCAGTTGCGCGGCGCGGATGTAGCACGAATGGTCCAGCTGATGATGGAATACGATCCGCAACCGCCCTTCGATGCGGGTTCGCCGGAAAAGGCGGGGCACGTGGTGGTCAACGCGGCGCGAATAATGATGGGCCAAATCCCAGGACCGGGCGCACACGATACAATTGCCAGATGATGCAAGTCAGATGGCAGTGGCTGCCGCTGGTTTCCGCGGCCCTGGTCGCGATGTTCGCAACTGAATCCATGCATGCGGAGTTACTGGAGAAGACCAAGAAGGTGGGCGGCACCACCGTCCACTATAAGGTGGTTCTTCCCGACGGGTATGATCCCGCGAAGGCGTATCCGGCTATCCTGGCGTTCGGCGGGGGTCCGCAAACCATGAACACCGTGGATGGCGTTCTCAGCCGCAACCTGCGCGCGGAGGCCGAAAAACGGGGCTACATCGTGATCGCTCCCGCCGCGCCGGACGATCAATTGTTCTTCGAGGAGGGGGCGCGCATTTTCCCCGAGTTCCTGAAGCTGATGCTGGCGGATTACAAAATACAAAACAACAAGTTCCACATCGCCGGACCATCCAACGGGGGAATCGCCGCGTTCCACGTAGCAGCCGCGAATCCTCAGTACTTCCTGTCGGTGACCGCGTTTCCCGGATATTTGTGGGAGCCCACCCCGGCCAAGTTGCAAGCCATTTCCAAGATGTGCGTCTTCATGTACGTTGGCGAGAACGACGAATATATGTGGCATTCGGAGATGAAGCGGGAAGCGGAATTCCTGCAGTCGCTAGGGACGGTGGCGCACTATACGGTCGAGAAGGGGCAGCCGCACCGCATGGAAACATTAGCCGGCGCCAATGCCGGGCGATTATTCGACGGCTTTGAGGAAACCAAAAAGGGCTGCAGCAGCAAGTAGGGATTGAGGCTCAGCGCGGCTGCGTGAATCCGCAGTCCTTCCATAATTTTTCCCAGACCCACATGCCGGCGCCGGCCTTCACCGGCAGTGGAAATCCAAGCTGGTGCGCGAGCATGCAGGCCTGCCCGCGATGATGGGCGTCGTGCGAAATCATGTATGCCACGAGCGCTCCTCCAACGGGAGCTGCGCCCACGGGCCAGGGTTTCGCCCACCCATCCCGGCGAAAAGTTTTGACGCGGCCCTCGGGCTGAACGAGAGCTTCGGCGAGCATATCGGAACACCGTGCGGCGCTTTCTGCCAACGCCCGGCCGGCCTGCTGCTGCGTACAGCGGACGCGGTCCAGCGGCGCGGGGAGCTTGAGATGCGGCGCCGAAAGTCTCAGCCATTTCCGGCGCATGTTATGAACGTGCGAAAAGATATCGGCGATGGTACGTCCAGGGCTAGAAGGCAGTTTGGCGCGCCACGCAGCGGGATCCAGATGTTCGATCACAAGCTGGTTCATCCGATCGTTGACCGCGTAGCTCTCGACCAGCGCTTGAGCAAGAGGGAGAGGATCAGGATGCGCACGGGCCATTGAATTTCCTTTAACCACCCATAGTACAATCGCTTATGAAAACGCTGCTTCGCGCCGTCCTGGCGGTATTGCTCGGGGGCATGGCCTTCGCCGAGACTTACCACTTCGAGCCCAAAGAATTCCACAACACCTTCGGGCCGCATCCGCCCGTTCTCACCATCAAGCCCGGCGATCATGTGATCACATCCACCATCGATGCCAGTGGAACCGACTCTGCCGGCGTGAAGCGCGGACAGGGTCCTAATCCAGAAACGGGTCCGTTTTTCATAGAAGGAGCTGAGCCGGGCGACACGCTGGTGGTGCACCTGATTCGTCTCGAAACCAATCGTGCCACGGGATATTCGGGAACGCTGCTCGCTCCTTACGCCGCCGATCCGGCTTTCCTGCGCGCCGAAGGGCTGCGCGAATCGAAGACTCTCATCTGGCAACTGGACAAGAAAATGGGCGTGGCGCGGATGGAGTCCCCGGACTTCAAGCCCGGACGGATTGAATTACCCTTGCGCCCCATGCTGGGCTGCATCGGCACCTCGCCCGCTGGACACGCAGCCATCCCGACGTCAACGCCCGACAACTTTGGCGGGAACATGGACTACAACGGAATGAATGCCGGCGTCACGTTGATGCTGCCGGTTTTCGAGCCCGGCGCGCTATTTTTCCTGGGTGACGGACACGCACGGCAAGGCGATGGTGAAGTGACGGGCGGCGCGATCGAAACATCGCTGGATGTGGAATTCTCGGTGGAATTGCAGAAGGGCAGGAAGATCGCATGGCCGCGCCTGGAGAATGACGACTACATCATGGTGCTCGGAAGTTCACGCTCGTTGGTGGAAGCATTGCAGCACGCCAACACGGAAATGCAGCGCTGGCTGATGGCGGACTATGGGTTCGACGAGCGTGGGTCGTCGCTGCTGATGGGTCAGGCCATGGAGTCCGAGATCGCCAACGTGGTGGATCCGGAATTCACCATCGTCGCTAAAATGCGGAAGCGGTATTTGAAGTAATCATTGCAGCGGCGCGTCTCAGCGCTACGGCGTCCACTTGTGGATCAGTCCTTCGCCGATGAACGGGGTCTCGGTCTTCTGTAATTCCGCGGCCACTTTCTCCATCTGGCGCATGGCGCGCAGATGATTTCGTCCGGCGATTTTCATGACATCGTCGTCCGAATAGCCCCGGCGCAGGAGTTCCGCGAACAAGTACGGATAGCGCGTGACATTCTCGAGACCCTGGACCATCAAGTCCGGCTGCGTATCATAAAAGTCGGAGCCGATGCCGATGTGATCGATCCCGGCTACCTTGCGGATGTGATCGATATGATCGGCCACGTCGGAAATGGTGCCGCGCGGGGCCGGGTTGGCTTTGGTCCAGTCGGCGATCCCTTTGTCCACGTCCTGGTCGGCAGTGAGGCGCGCATGCAGATCGCGCAGGGCCGCATCGTGTTTCTGTTGCCAGGCCGGGCTCTCGGGAGCGACGAATTCCTTGATGAAGTTCACGTGGATCACGCCGCCATTGGCGGAGAGCATCTCGAGCACGTCATCGGGAGCCGCGCGGGGATGCGGATCGATGGCGAACGCATTGGAGTGCGAGAAGATCACCGGCGCGCGCGTGACATGCAGCGCATCGCGCATGGTGTCGGCGCTGACGTGAGAGATATCGACGAACATGCCGATGCGGTTCAGCTCCTTCACCACTCGCTTGCCGAATTCGGTGAGGCCGAAATGCAGCGGACGGTCGGTAGCGGAGTCGGCCCAATCCACGTTGTCCCAATGCGTGAGCGTCAGATAGCGGCCGCCCAGTTCGTAAAACATGCGCAAGGCCGACGGCGAATTCTCGATCATGTGGCCGCCCTCTACACCCATCAGGCAGGCGATGCGGCCCGAAGCATGGATGCGATCGATGTCGGCGGCGGTACGGGCTTGTTCGAATTCCGGCCGGCTGCGGATGAGCCGCAGAGCCACATCAAATTCGCGCATGGTTTCATGCAGCGCGGTGTGGCTGACTTGCGTGGACGACTCCACAAAGACCGACCAATATTGGACGCCGAGACGGCCCTCGCGCATGCTGGGGATGTCGGCGCACAGGGTGGGCTGCGGCTGGCTAAAGTCGATGGAACTGAGATCGCCGGCCTTGAGTTCCAGCAGCATCGATGGCAGGTCGTTATGCGTGTCGATGAGCGGAGCTTTTTCGAGGAGTGCCTTGGCGCGAGCGAGCAGCGGCGCGGCGTCGCCGTCCTGCGCGGATGCGGTTGCGAGGAAGGCGGATCCAGCCAGCAGACAGCTTTGTTCCAGAAAGTGGCGGCGTGAGGTCAACGGGAGCTCCTTGTTCTTTTTACGAGCATGCACGGTTGTTATTGCGCGGCAGGCGCGGGATCCAACATGTACTGGGCGAATTTGCCGTCCGGCTGGATGTAAGTTTCGAGCCACAACCTTTTTCCGCCCGCCTGGATGATAAAGCTGCGCACGGTCATTCCTCCCCGGCCGATATGGTTGATCTCCGTGAAGCTGGTCGGTTCGCCGAGCGGCGCAAGCGACGCCCGAAAATCGGAGATGCCCTGCTCGGTGAAATACGACAGCGCGTCGTCGGTCACGAGACGACCGATCGAGTTGTCCCTTCTGCAGGCCGGAGAAAAGACTGCGCGCGCGTTCGAGCGCCACTTTGCCGTCCGGGTCGGCGGCGGGAGCCAGCAACAAATCCACGATCCTTTGTTCCAGCAAAGCCGATGCCCTGCCCTGTCCGTTGGTGAGAACGGTGACGGACATACGGTCGTCCGGAAGCGTCACATTGCGGCTGAAGAAACCCGCGGCTCCGCCACTATGGCTCCAGCGCCGGTGACCGTTCGAATCGGTGGTGAGAGCGAGGCCCAGACCGTAGCCTGTGCCCATGCCGTTCTTCAGGAGCACTTCGGTGGTCAGCTCCTTGAGCGACGCGGGGCTGAGAATGGTTCCATTCATGAGCGAAATATCCCACAGCGCAAGGTCGCTCGCGGTCATGGCCAATTCTCCACAGGCGTAGGTCCATGCGCCGCCTTCCGGTGTCGCCGGGCGGGCCGGGCCGAGCGCAAAGTTATGGTACCCAGTGGGGTCCGCATCGCTCCATTTCCCGTCGCTCTCATCGATGGCGGAATGCATGCCGAGCGGCGAGAGAATATTAGCGCGCAGAAACTCCATGAACGGTTTGTGCGTGACCTTTTCGACGATCTGGCCGATGATCACATACCCGGTATTGCTGTATTGCCAGCGCGTGCCAGGATCGAAATTCAGCGGCTTCTTGGCCCATCCATCCAGGATGCCGGCCGCGGTGGTGTCGCGCGCCATCCAAGGCGTCACATAGTCGAGAGGATAGTAATCCTCGTAGCCGGAAGTATGCGAGAGCAACTGCCGCAAGGTCACTTCGCGGGCGCGCGTCAGCTCCGGCAGGTACCGGGAAACCGGGTCGTCGAGCGAGAGTTTGTGCCGTTCCTCAAGCAGCAACACCGCACTGGCCGCGAACTGCTTGCTGTTGGACGCAATCTTGAAACGCATGGCCGGAGTGGCGGGGACTTTCGGATCCAGCCTGGCATCGCCATAGGCCGCGACCATCGCGATTTTGCCGTCCTTCACCACCGCGATGGATGCCGCCGGAACGCCGGTCTCGGCCAGTGTCTTGCGGGCCAGATCGTCGATTGCCGATTTCTGCGCGTCGGCCAGTTGCGGGAGCGCAGGGGTCACAGGCAGAAGCAGAAAGAGAAACAGACACAGAAGGTGTCGCATCGCTCGTTATGTTGTCTCCTTTTAGGGGATCACCCGGCGAGCGTGGCCGCGAGAAGTCTTCTTAGATTACGTTCTACCAGTTTACGGTCTTTGTCGCTGATGCCGGGCGTCTCCAGGATCTGCTTCAGACGTGCCGCCAGGAGCGCGTCGGAATCGTCAATCTCACGCTCCGCGCTGGCGTTGTCATTTGCCGGATCTGCTTGCCTGTGGTCCACGCCTGATTAGTCTAACACTCGCGACACTTCTTTCCAGTGCCGATACGCCAACGCAACAGGCAGGCCGACCACGTTGAAATAGTCTCCTTCAATGCGGTCGATAAACTTCGAAGCCAGGCCCTGGATGGCGTACGCGCCCGCTTTGTCCATTGGCTCGCCGCTAGCGGCGTATGCTTCCAGCTCTTCGGACGACAGCGGCACGAATCGCACGCGCGTGACGGCGGTATCGATAATTTTTAGCGATTCGGTCCGCAGACAGATGCCCGTGATTACTTCGTGCTCACGCCCTTCGAGCAGCCTGAGCATTCGCATGACATCGGCTGTGTCGCGCGGCTTTTCGAGCACGTGATGGTCAACCACCACCGTGGTGTCGGCGCCTAATATTATTTCGCCCGGAAGGAGCGAGACCGCGAACGCCTTGGCTTCCGCCAAACGCCGCACGTAATCGGCGGGCGCTTCCCCGGAATGGCGCTCTTCGGGAACGTTCGCGGATCGCACCACAAACGGAATCCCCGCGTCGCGCAGGATTTGCTGGCGGCGTGGCGATTTGGAGGCAAGAACCAGCACGTGCAGCTTACATGGACTTTCGCGCCATCGCGGGTCCGGGTGCGTGACCGGGAGCGCCCGGAGCAGCTGTCTCTTCAGGCGGCGGAATTTTCTTGGGCCGGGCGTCCAAGCGCGTCAGGATCAACTCCTCGCGCGCCTTCTGGAACTTGGGCGTGCCGGCTTTGACGCCGGTCGCGAGCACATCCCGCTCGCTGACTTCCTGCGCAGTGGGCAAATACTTGCCCAGGTAATTCTTGATGCGATCGTGCACCAGGCGCTCGGAAGAGTGCGCCAGCAGGAACAAAATCTGCTCGCCCGGAACCGCGGCGAGCACCTGGTAAACTTTCGACGGCTTCTGCAGCTTCGCCGACTTCAGGTCTTTCTCCAGCTTCTTCGATTTGGCTTCCAGCTTTTGCCAATGTTCAATTTCGCGCCGGCTCAACCCAATGTTCTTGGTGAACGAAGCCCGGTCTTTGGCGGGCATCTTCTCGGTCAGGAAGTACAGGAACAGGCCCATGCTTTCGAGATGAATGTCGATCCCGAACGGAACTAATTGCCTGGCCTTTTGCAGTTTCTGCAGCCCCGGGTGATTCAGCTTCGCGCCCGCTAAATCCGGCGAGAATAAATGCAGCAGCTTCTCTTCCTCGAGTACCTTGACGATGTCGGCGCAGTTCGGTTCGTTGGCGATGTGGCGCAGCTCGTCGAGAAGATCCGCCGGCGTGATGCGCGTTTCCAGTTGCGCCTCTCGCGCGTTATCGTACTGCATCTTGGTGCGCTCTTCGATGGTGAAACCCAGACGCACTTTGAAGCGCAGCATCCGCAGCAGGCGGATGGGATCGTCGTACAGCGTATAATTGCTCACCGCGCGCAGCTCTTTACGCTCCAGATCGCCCACGCCGTTGTTCGGATCGAGCAGCAAACCGCGCGACGCGGGGTTGAGCGACAGCGCGATGGAGTTGATGGTGAAATCGCGCCCGCGCAGGTCCTCATGAATGGTGGCGGGTTTCACCGTTGGCTTTCCGCCGGGCTTGGCATATTTTTCCTGGCGCGCCATCCCGGTGGTAGCATGCACGCCGCTCGGGAACAGCAAGTGCGCGAGCTTGCGGTTGTCATCCTCGGATAAAATCTTCGCCGCGCTTTTCTTCGCCACCGCTTGCGCTACCTTGATGGCGTTGCCCTCGATGGTGAAATCGATATCGAGCATAGGAAAGCCACCCAACATGTCGCGCATCGCTCCGCCGGTCAGGAAAACATTCAGATTGGCGTTGGTCGCGGCCGTTTGAATCTCGGAGACAGCCCGGCTCTGGTCGGCGCTCAGGTGGCTCTCGAGCATAAACATGTAATCGCTCATCGATTCCCTCTTCTCATCAGGTGCACGGCGCAAAGTGCACGGCGAACGCGCACAGCCAATCCCGCGCGCCCTACTTCACATTTCCTGTCGTCGAATACGCTCAAGCTCTCGCCCGTTTGGTTCAAGCTCTGGGATGATGCTCGTCCACGGTCTTCCGCAACCGCGAACGCACTACATGGGTATAAATCTGGGTTGTCGAGATGTCGGAGTGCCCCAGCATGCTCTGCAAGCTTCTGAGATCGGCTCCGCCTTCCAGCAAGTGCGTGGCAAAGGTGTGCCGCAGGACGTGCGGCGTCAAATCGTGAAAAATCCCCGCCTTCTTGCCGTAGCGCGCCAGCAACAGCCAAAAAGCCTGGCGCGTCATCGCACTTCCGCGATTGGTAACGAACAGGTAGGGGCTGCCGCGCCCCTTCAGCAAAAGCGGCCGGCCATTGCCCAGGTATTGTTCCACCGCCTGGATCGCGGACTTGCCTACCGGTACGATCCGTTGCTTGTTGCCCTTGCCAATCACGCGCACCACGCCCATGTTCATCTCGAGCGCCGACACTCGAACCCCGCACAGCTCCGAGACCCGGAGTCCGGTGGCGTACAGAAGCTCCAGCATGGCACGATCGCGCAGACCCTGCGGCTTGGAACTGTCGCAGGAGCCCAGCAAATCGTCGATCTGTTTCTTATTAAGGTATTTAGGAAGACTTTGCCACTGCCGCGGCGCTGCCAGATGAGCGGTTGGATCCACATCCAGCGTGCCCTTCTCGATCAGATGAGCGTAAAGGTTGCGCAGCGTGGTAATGTGGCGGGCGATGGATCGGCTGGCCATCCGGGCTTTATAAAGGCCGTCGATATAGCGGCGGACAGGGTCTGGACTGGCGAGCGTGTCCCCGGCCCGGAGTGAAGCAGAAAACCGTTTCAAATCAGCATGATAGGCTGAAACCGTGGTTCTCGAAAGCCCCTTTTCGATGCGGCAAAAGTCGAGAAAGGACGCGATATGAGCCGAGATCCCGTCAACGGATCGCATTCTGCCAATGATACAATATTCGCAAAATTGTTTGGAAGAAAAGTGATTTCGCGCGGCTCTGGGCCTGGCGCGTCAGCAAATGGTCTAAAAGGAGTGTATTGGGGGTTTCCACTACCAAGAAGGTTCTGGTCTCGCGCTTTGACCGGGACACTTTGTCAGGTTTCGTCAATCCACAAGGCTATCTTTTGGCCAATGGCCTGGAGCTGATGACGCAGGGCGGGTCCGTCAGCATGGTGCCCTATGACGAGGTGAAGCTGGTCTGCTTCGTGCGCGATTTCCAGCAAGGCGAGCCACGCAAGGAACTGCGCTTGTTCACCACCCGACCCAAGTTGGAAGGCCTGTGGCTGCGGATGTATTTTCGGGATGGCGACGCCATGGACGGAATCCTTTCGAACAACCTGCTGCAGCTTGACTCGTTCGGTTTCTCCGTAGTGCCTCCCGATCCCGGGTTCCAAAACCAGCGCATCTTCGTTCCCAGAGCCGCGCTGTCGCGCATGGAGGTGCTGGGCGTGGTCGGCAGTCCTTTGCGCACGCCGCGCAAACCGAAGGTGACGCCCAAAGAGCAGATCGAACTATTCTGATCAGAGCTTTTTCTGATTAAAGTTTTCGCACCGCGTCCTCCACCTGCCGCGCCAGCGCGAGGTAATCGTCGCTTCCCGTAAGACTCAGAGCGGGCCCGAACGTGATGTCGACGGGGCCCGGACGAGCCATCTTCCACGTCTGGTGCAGCACGCGGTCCATTCCAACGATTCGGATGGGCACCACGGGGATTCCGAATTTCGACGCGATCATGCCGACGCCCGGCTGGAACGGAGCGATTTCGCCGGCCTGGGTCATAATCCCTTCGGGAAAAATGAGCAGGCACCATTTGTCGTTCGATAGCTCGCCGATGTAGCGCAGCGTGCTTAGCGCGCCCGGTTCGCGCTGCGGAATGGGGAAGCAGTTGAAGAACAGGGTAGAGAGATAGTAGTTCAGGCTGTTGGTAAAGCTGCGGCCGTGAAAGTGCGCCTGGAAAAATTCCTTGCGCATGGCGGGCGCCACACGGTAACGCCAACGCGAGGGGAGCGCGCTGAGAATGGCGGGCACGTCCATGATGCTTTGATGGCTGGAAGCGAAAATAACCGGAGCCTCAAGATCCTTGAGATTTTCGAGACCATGCGCGTGAACGTGGGCGAAGACGCGAGTGAGCGGCAGCAGGAATCCGGGAAGGAAAATGCGGCGCGCCGCGCGGGCCAGCGCGCTTCGATTCCATTTCGGAAAATCATCCATGCTCGACGCGGGCGCACTCGTTACCTCCGCCTCGTCCAATCCGAGAGCGACCATCCGCTCCACGCGTTCGAGCGATGTTAGATTCTCGAGCGGCACCTCCGTGTCAGCGGCCGCGGGCGGCGATGCGTCCCGGGCGATTTCGTGACGCTTCAGCTTTCCGGTTCCTTCAGTGCGCGGGAAGGTGTCGCGAGGCCAAATGGAGAAACCACGAATGCGTTGATAATCGGCCAGGCGCGCGTTGGCGCGTCGCACGATTTCCGACGCCTCGGCGCCGTTGTCGAGAATCAGCACCGCCTGCACCCGGCCGGTCCCAATGACGGCGGCGTCGCGCACGCCGGGCTGCTGCTTCAGCACGCTTTCCACGTCTTCGGGGAAAACGTTGAGGCCTTCCGGCGTGACGATCATTTCCTTCTTGCGGCCCAGAATAGAAAGCTCGCCGTTGCCCTTCAATTCGCCGATATCGCCGGTATGAAACCAGCCGTCTGCAAAGGCCCGCGCGGTCTCTTCGGGACGCTCAAAATAGCCGGAGGTGACGTTGTCGCCGCGCACCAGGATCTCGCCGTCCGGAGCGATCTTCACTTCGACGCCGCCAATCGCCTTGCCGACGCTTCCCTGGCGCGCGTGGAAGGGATGGTTCAGCGTTACGATAGGCGCGGTCTCGGTAAGACCGTAGCCCTGAATGACGAGAAACCCGAGCTCGGAGAAAAAAGCTTCCAGGTCGGCCGGCAAAGGCGCGGCGCCGACGATAAAGCTCCAGAACTTCCAGCCGAACAGGCGATGCACTTTGCGATATCGCCACCAGCGAAACACCCAGTGGCCCTTCTGGGACTTCAATTGGCGAAGTTCCGGAAACATCTGGATGAGGTGCGTGCGCAGGATTTCGAGAATTTGCGGCACCGAGACCAGCACCGAAACACGGCGCGTCCGAATCTGCCGCAGAATTTCGTTGGGCGCGAAACCGCGCATGAATATCACCACACCCGGAAGCATGGGCGGAATAAACGTCGCCATGGCTTGCCCGAACATGTGGCTCAACGGCAGCAGGTTGAGAAATCGGACCGGCGCGAACGGACGATAGTAGCGCAGGTATTTCTGCACCTCGTTTTCTACCGGAACAATATTCGCGAGAATGTTCCGGTGCGTGATGATCACGCCCTTGGGATCGGCCGTGGCGCCGGAAGTGAAGATGATTTCCGCCGTCTGATCTTTCGAAATCCTCTCCGGTTCGTACGGCGCCTGGCCATCATACAGGCCCGCTTCTTCGCCGGTCAGAACCAGGCGCGCGCCAACAATACTCTTGACGCGCTCGACAAATTCCGGTGAAGAACGATAGTCGATGGGAACCGCGATCACGCCCGCCAGCAGGCATCCCCACAGCGCGATAATCCATTCGGGCCGATTCTCGCCATAGAGAATGATCTTCTCGTCGCGCCCAATTCCTCGCTCCCCTAACCCTGCCGCAAACGCCCTGGCTCGCGCCGCGATCTCGCTATAGCGAAAGTGACGCGCGTGGAAACCATCGTCGTGGATGAGGAATTCGTCTTCGAGCGCAGCGAAGTCATGGAAGAAATCGAGCAGCGTTTCGCGCGTCATCCTGATTCACTTCCAGTTCCATTATTGAACGCTCGAAGCGGGGTGATAGAATCCCAGGCATGAAATTCGCACTCCTGTTGGCTTCGGCCGCTATGCTCTGCGCGCAGCCGCGAAATCAGGCGCTCATCGACGATCTGGTCACGGCCAATCACATTCTGGCGACCGAGGCGATCCTGGACGGTTACGGGCACGTGAGCGTGCGCGACCCCGCCAATCCCAATCATTATTTTCTTTCGCGCTCGCTCGCGCCAGGCTTGGTGACGGCGGCCGACATCATCGAGTACGACCTGGATAGCAACCCGATCAACGACAGCCGGCTGAGTTATCGCGAGCGATTCATTCACGGCGAGATTTACAAAGCGCGCCCGGACGTGATGGCCATCGTTCACGATCATTCGCCGGCCGTGATTCCGTTCAGCGTCAGCTCCGTGCCGCTGCGCGCGGTGTCGCACATGGCGGCGTTCATCGGACTGGGCATTCCGGTGTTCGAGATTCGCGACGTGGACGGCATGACCGATATGCTGGTCTCGAACGCGAAGCGCGGACAATCTCTGGCGAAAGTGCTGGGCGATCATCCCGCGGCGCTGATGCGCGGACACGGCGCGGTGCTGGTGGGTGCGACGGTGAAGGAGGCGGTGGGACGCGCGTACTATCTCGATTCGAACGCCAGATTGCAGGAGCAGGCGATCTTGCTGGGCGGGAAGGTCACTTATTTCGAAGCGGAAGAAGCCAAGAAGACCGCGCCTCAGGACGGCTTCGTACGCGCGTGGGACGTCTGGAAGAGCAAAGCGGCGAAGTAAGCGCAGCCTCACTTGAACTTGGCGGCCAACTCTTGGGTCGCGCGCATCAACAGGTTGCCGTCGAGTCCGACGGCGACAAAGGCACAGCCCAACGAAAGATAATGGCGCGCCTGCGCGTCGTCGGTGGTCAGGATGCCCGCGGCCCGGCCCGAGGCGCGGATGCGGCCGATGGCGTTTTCGATGGCACGCTGCACGTCAGGATGGCCCGGCTTTCCCAAGTGCCCGAGCGCGGCCGAGAGATCCGACGGGCCGATGAAGATGCCGTCCACACCCTCGACAGCGGCGATGGCATCCAGATTGTCGAGACCGGCGCGCGTCTCCACTTGGACCAGAAGGCACATCTGATGGTTCGCCTCATGCAGATAATTGTGGACGCGATTCCACTGCGAAGCACGCGCCAACGCCGCGCCGACGCCGCGAATTCCCGCGGGTGGGTAACGCATCGCGGCCACCAATAATTTGGCTTGCTCCGCGCTCTCCACCATGGGCACCAGCAATGTCTGCGCGCCGATATCGAGCAGTTGCTTGATGAGTTGCACGTCGCCCGAAACCGGCCGCACGATCGGGTGCACCGGATGCGGCGCTACCGCCTGCAATTGAGCCAGGATGGAGCGGACATCATTGGGCGCATGCTCGCCATCGATGAGCAGCCAATCGAATCCCGCGCCGGCGCAGATCTCGGCGCAGATGGGATCCGCCAGGCCGAGCCACAATCCGATCTGGGCTCGCTCACCGCTCGCGAGCGCAGCTTTAAATATATTCTTCTTGATTTCCATGGCGGTCTATTCGCGGTCTATCCGAAGTGACACGAGATGCAGCCGAACGGGCCGTAATCGATATGAAAAGTATCTCCGCGGCGAGCGGGCACCGGCCGGGTGAACGATCCGCCCAGGATCAGCTCGCCCGCCGCAAGGCTGACATTGTGGGCCGCGAATTTGTTCGCAAGCCACGCCACGCCATTGGCGGGATGATTGAGCACAGCCGCCGCGACGCCCGATTCTTCGATCACGCCGTTGCGATAACAGACCGCGGAGACCCAGCGTAGATCTGTGTCGAGCGGACGAAAGGGACGGCCGCCGGCCACCAGCGCGGCGCCCGCGGCGTTGTCGGAAATAGTATCGAAAACCTTGCGCGTGGCCTTGGTTTCGGGATCCACTTGCTGAATGCGAGCATCGATGATTTCCACCGCGGGCGTGACGTAATCGGTGGCGCTCAACACGTCGAAGATGGTGCAGTTCGGGCCTTGGAGCGGCTTGCCGAGGACGAACGCCAGTTCCACTTCCAATCGCGGGACGATAAAGCGATCGGCCGGAATGCTGGAGCCATCGGCGAAGAACATGTCGTCCAGCAGGACGCCATAATCCGGCTCATTGATGTTCGAAGAATACTGCATGGCCTTGGACGTGAGACCGATCTTGTGGCCTTTCACTACGCGGCCCGCGCTGGTCTTGAGCCCGACCCAGGCCTTCTGCACGGCGTAGGCATCGTCGATGCTTATGCCCGGATGCTGGATGGAAAGCTGGCGGATCTGGGTGCGGGCGCGCTCGGATTCGTCCAACCGCCTGGCTGCATCGCGAATACTGATTTCATCCAACATGCATTCCCTCCGGATCGCCAATTATCGTATTTTTCAAACTTCCAATTCCCTCGATCTCCGTTACCACTTCGTCGCCCACCTCGACTCCAGCCAGGCCCTCGGGCGTTCCAGTCAGGATGATGTCGCCGGGCGACAGGGTCATAAATTCGCTGAGGTAGGCGATGAGCGCGGGAATGTCGAAGATCATGTCGCGCGTCGAGCCTTCCTGCGTGATGCGGCCGTTGACTAGCGTTCGCAAGTGCAAGTTCATGGGGTCGGCGACGTCGGCGGCGTCGACCAGCCAAGGGCCGATGGGCGTGGTTTGATCGCGGCTTTTGACGCGGAAGTTCGGGCGGTAGTAATTTTCCAGGTAATCGCGAATCGCGTAATCGTTGGCGACGGTGTAGCCGGCGACGTAATCATACGCATTTGTTTTGAGGACCCAGCGCGCGGTTTTGCCGATGACGACTGCGAGCTCGCATTCGTAGTGCATGTACGTCACGCCGGGCGGGCGGCGCGTCTGGCCGCGATGTCCGACCAAGCTTTGCGGACCTTTCAGGAAAACCAAAGGTTCGTCGGGCGCTTTGAAGGCCAGTTCCTTGGCGTGATCGGCGTAGTTGAGTCCCAGGGCGAAAATAGTCCCGGCGTCGACGGGGGGAAGCCAGACCACGGCATCTTCGGCGACGACGCGGCCATCGGGAAGGCGCAGGCGGCCGTTATCTTCAACTGCTCGGTAAATGGCGCCGGCGTAGGCGATCCGTGCGGTTTTCATTCGGGGATCACCTGGTTCTGAAGCGCAGGCAGACCGTCCACTTCGACGCGAACCCAGTCGCCTGCCAGGGCCAGCGGCGAATCCGGCGGTTCGCCGATCAAAACGATGTCGCCGGGAGCGAGCGTGAGAAATTCATTGATGTCGGCGAGCAAGCGATCGATGGGGCGGACAAGATCGGCGAGTGAGGCACGGGAGCGCAGTTCGCCGTTAATGTAAGTGCGGATTTCGGTGGGCGCGTGATCCGTGGCTTCGGAGCCGATGATGCAGAAGCGGTCGCGGCAGCGCTGGCAAATGGCGGGGCGGAAATACGAGTCGTGCGGGATGCTGACGTCGTTCACGGCGACGTATGTGAGCGGGCGGCCGATAACGACGCCGACGGTGCCCGCCATTTTGAGCGCGTCCTCACCGATCGGCAGCAGGATTTTCGAGCCGGAGGAGCCCCAGGTGTTGCGAGGACGGAGGTAAAGGATGGGCGCGACAGGCGGCTTCTTGTAGGGGTCGCGATTCAGTCGCTCGCCGAGCGCTTCCAGTTCAGCTCGAAAATTCAAAGCCACGCCGTAGACGGCGTTGATCACTAGATGCCCATCTCCTGAAAAACTTCGCGCGCGATGCGGAAGCTATCCACGGCCGCGGGCACGCCGCAGTAGATGGCGGCCTGCAGGAAAAGCTCCTTCAGCTCTTCTTTGCTGACGCCGTTGGCGATGGCGCCCCTGACGTGCGCGCGAATCTGATTGGGCCGGTTCAATCCGGTGAGCATCGAAAGGGTGACGATGCTTCGGGTCTTGCGGTCCAGGCCGGGGCGGCCCCAAATTTCGCCGAAGCAATACTGATTCACCAGCTCTTCGAAGGGACGGTTGAAATCGTCGGCCGCGGCCCAGGTCTTGTCGGCGAGCTCGGCGCCAAAAATCTCGCGGCGGATGCCCAGGCCTTTCTCGAACATCTGTTTTTCCACGCTCAACATTATAGCGGGCAGCCGTGCCAATGTTCACCCGACTGGTGGAAGGAGTGCGTGGCGCACGCTCTCAGCGTGCCGTGTTGGCAATCGTGCCAACACAACAATCGTTCACACGAGTGTGAACGCTGCAAGCACGAGTGCTTGCGCCACAATACGCGCCACCTCTGACGGCTTAATGATGGAACATCGCGTCGGCATGCGGGACGAAATCTTCCATGACGGCCTTGCGCAGCAGATTGGGCGGCAGCAGGCCTTGCGACAGGATGAAGTCGTGGAAGCGCTGGAGCTTGAACTTGGGGCCCAGCGCCGCCTGGGCGGATTTGCGAATTTCAAGCAGACGCGTGAAGCCATCGAAATACGATGGCGCCTGGCCGGGCATGCGGAAAGTGAAGCGCTCCACTTCCTCGGTGGCCAGGGCGGGTGAGCACACCACGTCGTGCTCCAAAACCTGCATGGCTTGCTCGGGAGTGATTTTACCTTGCTGCAATTCGGGATCGAGAAACGCGCGCGCAGCACGGAGCAGACGGTAATCGAGCGAGACCAGCTTCGCGTCGTCCGGCATGTAAGGCAGCATGAACCATTCCGAATAAAGTCCCCAGCCTTCGACGTTGGTGCTGTTGAAAGCGAACAGAGCACGCGCCAGTGAGACGCCGCGTTCCACCATGGCATCGAATTGCAACTCATGGCCGGGGCGGGCCTCATGCGCGGTTAGCGTCCAGGATGCGGCGGCGAAACTGAAATCGTCGTACTTCAGCGTCTCGCCGCCTTTACCGGTGGTTTCGAGCGGCAGGACGAACTGGCCGCGCTCGCCGTGATTACCGATCAAAGGCGGTGGAACCATGTGCGGCGCCGGCTGCTGCGCGGTCTCGGCGGCCGACGCCAGGCGAATGATGGCCGGACGATCGGGCAGCGTGATCAGATGCTCGCGCCGGATGATCCCTTCGATTTCGGCCAGCCGCTTTTGATAATGCGGCAATATCTGATCACCGGGGATCTGATCCTTCTTCAATGCGTTGATAACGTCGCGATAGTCGGAAGACGGCAGGTGACGCTCCTGCGCGATCTTGGCGGCGATGGGCTGCATCTCGCTTTGCAATTGCGTGAAGGTCTGGTGCGCCAGGCGCGTCAGTTCATCGGGAGCATAATCGATGCCATAGTTTTCGAGCCTGATGGTGTACAGCTCGGGTGGAAGCCGGAAATCGGCGCGCGCTTTGGGCAGCACTTCCTTGCGCACAAAATCGTCGTAAGCCGCGAGCTGCTCCTTGAGCTTCGCGAACGCGTCCTGATAGCCCGACATCTTGTAATTTTCAAGCAGCAAGCCGATGCCGGTAACGTAGGCTTGCGTGTTTTCCAGGTTTTTCTGGAGCTCCGCTTTGGATGGGCCGATGAGCCCGGGTGTTATCAACTTCTCGCGAAAACGTTTTTCGGACTGCAAGGTAAGCGGCTCATAGCCAGACGCGAGGCCGGTGTACTTGCGCAGGCGAACCACCGAGGCAGGACGGCGCTCGGCGGCGACCTGATCGTCCAGCAGACTCTTCATGCCAAAGAAGATGGTCCCGGCGACGTCGTCATAGGGGAGCAGATTGCGCTCGTTGGCTTCCGAGCGGCGAATGTCGCGATCGGCCTGCCCGATCAATATCTCCAGGTCCTGGCGAACCAGCTCATCCTTCTCCGCCCCGAGGCGCTTCTGCAACTCGTCGCGCGCCGCTGCCAGGTCTTTGCGGAAACGCTCCGGTTCGTCTGCCGGGGAGCTGCTGATCTGTTCGTCCAGGCCTGGGACGCCTTCCTCAGCGGCACTTTCGGGCGAATATTTCGCCATGATAGCGATGAGCAGTTGAGCGTTTTGATTGCTCTTCTCAACCCATGCAGGCGGAGCCTGTGCCACGGCAAAGAGGCATACGCTGAGGAGCAGGAACGTTAGACGCATATCCTCTATGATAGAGTGCCCAGATGCGCAGGACACTTCTCATCCGCGGTTCAGCCGTGGCTATTCTGTTGGCGGGCGCCTGGCTCACCTACACGCAGAACCCGCCTGCGCCCGGCATCCGCAATCAAAAGCTGGGCATTCAAAAGCTGAAGAACGATTTGTACGTCATCGGCGTGACCAAGGGCGTGGGCGGGGGAAATGTCGCGGTGGAAGTTACCGGCGAGGGCGTGATCCTGGTGGACGATATGTTCGACCGCAATCACGACGAAATCATCGAGAAGCTGCGAACGGTGACCGACAAACCCATCAAGTATGTGCTGAACACGCATCAGCATGAGGACCATTCGGGCGGCAACGCGAAGATGCTGGCTTTGAACGCCGAGGTGATTTCACACCGTAACGCTCGCGCGAATATGGCCTTGCTGAAAATGCCAGGCCTGGCGCACGTAACGTTTTCCAATGAGATGAACGTCTACCTGGGAGGCAAAGAGGCGCGCGCGCATTATTATGGGCGCGGCCACACGGGCGGTGACGCGGTAATGGAATTTCCCGCCGAAAAAGTGATCCACACCGGAGACCTTTTCCTGACGTTTCCTCCGCAGCCGTTTATCGACTACGCGCAGGGCGGCAGCGCCCTCGAATGGACCAAGACCCTGGATGGGGTGCTCAAGCTGGACTTCGACATTGCGATTCCTGGGCACGGGCCGGTGTCGGATCGTGCGGGGATTTTGAAATTCCGAAGCGACTTTCAGGCCATGCGCGATCGCATCCAAGGCTTGGTGCGCTCGGGCGCTAGCAAAGACGAGATTTCGAAGGTGCTGGTGGGCGATTATCATTGGGCCGCGGGTGGGCTGGCGGTGCAACAGGTAGATGCCATGATTGCCGAACTGAAGTAATCATGAGCCTCATCAGCCGCCTGGTCGGCCGCTTTTGGAAACTCCCCGCTCCGATCACTCGCGATATTGCGAGCCAGCCGCTTCGCGTCCCGATGCGCGACGGAGTTGAGCTTTTGGCGGATCGCTATTATCCGCGTACCGGTGGGCCCGCACCCACCGTACTCATCCGAAGCTGCTACGGTCGTGGCGCCTTCAAATTCATCGCGACCGTCTTCGCCGAGCGAGGCATGCAGGTTGTTATGCAAAGTTGCCGTGGAACCTCCGGGTCCGGAGGGACCTTTCGGCCCTTCTTTGACGAGCAAAATGACGGGGCCGACACCGTTGATTGGATCGAGCGCCAGCCGTGGTTCTCGGGCAAGCTGGCGTTGTGGGGCGGGAGTTATCTCGGGAATACGGCTTGGGCCATTGCCGCGTCGAGTGCCGGGCCGAAAGTGGATGCACTCGGGCTGCATGTGACGCTCACGAATTTCCGCGATGAGAACTACTCTTTTGGCGGTTTTACCTTGATCGGCTGTGCCGGATGGACCGTCACCATGGCGAATAATATTCGCACGGGCGGCGGGATTAGCCTGAAGGCCCTGTTAGGCGCGCGAAAGGCGAAGGCCGTATCGGAGCGAGTGGCCGCCACGCTCCCGTTGCGCAAAGCAGACCGGGTGATCGCTCCCGAGGGTGTCTTCTGGTGGCAGCATTGGATGGATCACGCCGAGCCCGGCGACCGGTGGTGGGATGCGATCGACTACGGCGCGGCTGCCCGAAGCATTCCACCCACCGTGATGACCGGTGCCTGGTATGACATTTTCCTGCCCTGGCAACTGCGCGATTTTGTCAACGCTCAACAAGCCGGCAGGGATGTACGGATCACCATCGGAGCTGGGACGCACGCGGCCATGTCCGGATTTGCCGAATCGGTTCGCCAGAGCATCGTGCTGTTTCAAGAGCGATTCCGCATCCGGGCGCCCGAAGCAGTGAAGCCGGCCGTGCGGCTGTTTCTGATGGGTGCGAATGAGTGGCGCGAATATTCTGGCTGGCCTCCGCCGGGCGCGTCGCCCCGGAAGTTTTATCTGCATCCTGACGGAGGCATGTCCCCCGATGCACCGGCTTCAGAAAGCGAGAGCACTTTCGATTATGATCCGGCTCATCCCACGCCCGCGTACTTCGGAGCCACGCTCGAGGGCCGGAAAGGCTCGGGCGACATGGCGGAGCTCGAAAAGCGCTCGGATGTATTGCTCTTCACCAGTGCGGCGGTGTCTGTCGATCTAGACGTAGTGGGCCCGGTGTCGGCTGAAATATTCCTGCGCTCGAATACGGAGCACACGGATTTGTATTTATGCCTGTGCGACGTGACGCCAGAAGGCCGGTCGACCAATGTCTGCGATGGTTACCGGCGGCTACGGCCAGACGGCAATCGGGAGGTACGCAAGGTGGATATCGAGTTTTGGCCGACAGCGTACCGGTTTCGCGCAGGACACAAGCTGCGAGTGATTGTGGCGAGCGGCGCTCATCCACGCTATGCGCGGAACCCAGGCAGCGGGGAACCCTTAGGCGATGCGACCAACATGATCGTGGCTCACCAGCGGATTTTGCATGGGCCGGAACATCCTTCGGCCATCACGCTTTCCGTAATCTAGCGCTTTTGCGCCAATTACGCGGCTCATTCAGGATTACTTGGGCCACCGGAATATTCAGCACACCGTCAGGTACGCCGCCACCAATCCCGCACGGTTCCAGACGCTTTGGCGGTGACCTGCCCCTTCACAGGTGGCCGTGGACTTTGTTGAGGGGCGGTAGACAACCGTCCGCAAGCTCGCATTGATTGATCTATCCTCTTTCGTATGCGTCCAGCTATCCGGTACTCGAATGGCGCGGGTGTTCCGGGAGATGGAGTTAGAGCGGTGATTTTCAAAATACCGCGTCCCCAGAGTTTTGAGGAACGTTGATAGCTGCGGCCAATGCGTTGGCGTATTTGCGAATGCCAGCCCGATTGAAAGAGAGGGCTCCGGCGCGATTTTCCATTGCCGGGGTACGCAACAGGTTTTCCTGACCCCTGCCCTATGTCCCCTTTGCAGATGTGCCGCGCCCGGTGTATTGTTGACGGGCGATAATGATGAAGGAGGCCAACGCCATGACGATTCAGATCACCAAACCCGAAGTCGAGGCGTTGATTAATCAACGTCTCCGTTCCGGCGGATTTAAGGACGCCGAGGATGTTGTCTGGCAGGCCCTTCAGTCTTCGCCACCGGAAGCGGCATCAACTTCCCCGAAAAACGCGGGGCCTGCGAAAAACATGGTCGAGCTGTTCGCGCCACTGCGGGGCATGAATATCGACTTTGAGAACGACAGGAGCAAGGACACGGGCCGGGATATCAACCTGTGAAGGGTATCTGGTAGACACGAATATCCCCTCAGAACTCACCCGCGAGAGGCCCGATGCGCGGGTTGCTGCGTTTCTCGATAATGCTGGCCAGAGCAGCGTTTTTCTTAGTGTCCTGACGATTGGCGAAATCTGCAAAGGAATCGCCGAACTTCCGGCCAGCCAGAAGCGCACCGGGTTGCAGGACTGGCTTGATATTGAGGTTCGGTCATGGTTCGCCGGGCGCATCCTGCCGGTTACGGAGGGTGTTGCCGAACGTTGGGGGAATTTAGCTGCCGCCGCGAAGCAAAAGGGAATGACGTTGGCCGTTGTGGACGGAGTAATCGCGGCAACGGCCCTTCACCACGACCTGACCATCGTCACGCGGAACGTGAAAGATTTTGCCGGTCTCGGCGCGGACGTTTTCAACCCTTGGGACGAGAAAATCCCCCGTTGAACTAGTTCTGCCAGATTTCGCGCGCGGTTTCCACCACCAACCGCAATTTATTAAATTGCTGGTCCGTGCTGAGCGAGTTGCCTTCGCTGGTGGAAGAAAATCCGCACTGAGGGCTCAGGCAGATCTGATCGAGCGGCACGTACTGCGAGGCTTCGTCGATGCGGCGCTTCAGATCGTCTTTCTTTTCCAGTTCGCCGCGCTTGGAAGTCAGAAGACCCAGCACTACTTTCTTGCCCTTGGGCACAAAGCGGAGAGGCGCGAAAGTTCCCGAGCGCGCATCGTCGAACTCCAGGAAGTAACCATCCACGTTTAGTTCGCCGAAGAGAGCCTCCGCTACGTGATCATAACCGCCGGACGCCGCCCAGGACGAGCGAAAATTGCCTCTACAAAGATGCGTGCAGATGGACATGCCGGCGGGCTTATTCGCCAGCGCTTCGTTGAGCGTTTTGATATGGCGGATGTGCGCGTGCTCGCCGTCTTCGCCCATCTTGGAAACCTGCTCGCGCTGAGCGGGATCGTTCAAATACGCCAGGCTGATGTCATCCAGCTGCAGATAGGTGCAGCCTAGCTTGGCGAGTTCGGCGATTTCCTGCGCGTAGACCTGTGCCAGATCGTGCCAGAATTCGTTGATGTCGGGGTAAATTGCGGGATCGATGGCCGCGCGGCCGCTGCGATAGTGCATCATGCTGGGCGAGGGGATGGTCAGCTTGGGAGTGGCGTGTGCCACGGATTTGAGAAACGCAAAGTCGTCGCCGAAGATGCATTTGTCGAGCTTCAGCTTACCCTGGATCTGGAGCGCGGCGGGCGTGAATTCGATCACGCCCTGTTCATTGCGAAATTGGACCTTGACGTTGTCCTGCACCTTGGCCGTGCCGCCCACCTGATAGAGGAAATCCATGTGCCAGGACGAGCGGCGGAACTCGCCGTCGGTGATTCCTTCCAGGCCAAGGTCCTCCTGCCGGCGGACCACGTCGCGGATGGCCTGATCTTCGATGCGGCGCAAATCGGATGCGGTGATGCGGCCGTTCTTCAGGTCTTCGCGGGCCTGGAGCAACTCGGGGGGACGAAGCAGGCTACCGACATGGTCGGCGCGGAACGGCGGAGTCATTTTTTGAACGAGCGGGGTTTGAACCATCGACCATAGGTTACCGCTCCGGCGCGCCGGGTGGCTGGTTGGCAGTTCGTCGACCGGCTACCGCTTCTTGGTCTTGAACTGGTATTGATCCAGCTTGACCGCGAACTCCTGCGGCCGCCAGCGAGTCACGCGGCAGGAGACGAACAGTTGCAGGGGTGTGATTCCGTGCAGCAGGAACGGCCAATCCACGGTAAGTTGTAATCGCGTACCGGCGCGCAGGCTGGGCTGGTCATCGGCGGCGATCAACAACCCGCCACTGCTCATATTCAGGGTGCGGCCCGTGCCGATGGCCGATGGCCCGCCTGTAAGCATCCGATAGCGGACACTGAGGCGCAGCGGAAATCGGGACTTCGATCGCCGGTCAAAAGAAAGGCTTAATTCAGGTAGCATGGCAATTCACCATTGTTCGCTTTCAGCCATTAGGCGCTGATGGCACATGGACTACGTTTCAATGACAAGAAACAATTCGCCAAAACCTTCACTCAAAATTAAGGAATCGTTCGCCTCTTTCCGTGGAGTGTGTTGCGCGACCTACAGAGGGGCGTCTGCCTAACGTGGTCCGCCGCACCGCCGCGCCGGGCGATGTCAGGACATCGGGACAACCGAAGTAACCTAAGCTAACTCCCGAAGCCGGCCGGAATTTTTCTCCAGCAGCCGCGAGATGCTCGCGTCGCTCGATCCGGAAGACTCTCCGGACACGCAAGCCGAGGCAGCCTCCGAGATTCTTCGCTGCTCCCTCTCCTTGCGTTCCTGCCACTCGCGAAAGCTCAGCCGCTCGCGCTCGATTTCCTGCACGGCGCCTGCTATTCGCATCCGGTATTGTGAGCAGATGCCTTCCATCTCCTCACTCAGCCGCTCATTCTCGGTGAGTTTAACTTTCTCGAACTCTTCGAGACGCCTGCGCTGGCCGTCTTCATACTCGTTCAAAATGCGCTGCCGTTGCACCGCATCCTGCAGCATGTCCTCCACCGCGACGCCCGCCGCTTCCAGAGCCATCAACAAGGCGCTGTGTTTGCCCGCGGACGACAGGCCATGTAAATGCTCGCTCGCAATCATATCCGCTACTTTCAAAATGTCCCACGCCGCGGTGGAAGTAGAAGCTTTAAACGGCGACCGGTGATAAATCTCTTCGAAGGTTGACAACTTCGAATTGGATGACGAATCGCTCCGATTCCGTTCACTGATACCAGGCGAAGGCGGCCCGGCAGGCAAGTCATTCCGCTCTTCCTCGACGGCCATGAAACGGCCCTCCGGCGAGGAAGCCTGCAAGAACTTCCTGAACATGATCCCTCCTTGTTGCTGCTAAGGTGGTTGGACAATACTAACACAGTAAGGTGGAAATAGCGTCGACAATTGCTCACCTAATCGAGCCGGCGATTCCATGAGAGATCGCGCTCCGCCCATCGGGCTAAAGCGTCGTGGAATAAAAGATCATCCAGTTGGCGCCCCACAGGTGATCGTTGCCCAGATCCGGCGGCGCTCCTCCGGAGATGAAATTGGTGACCGTCCCGGTGGTGGAAACTTCGAAGACTGTGTCGGGAGTGCTTACCGTCGGCGGGGGGTTGTAGTAACTGGTCAGGTAGAGTTCGCCATACCGCAAAACGAGATTTCCATTGAGCAGAATGGGCGACGAGACTAGTGTTGCCAGCGCCACGATGGGTCCGCCCACTTTGGTCTCTCGCACCACTTGGCCTCTAAAGATGCTGGTCAGGTACAAACGGCCGGATTCATCGAAAGCCAAACCGCCCGGTTCAATGCCGAGGCCGGCGGACTGGATCTCAGTCTTGTAATCCTTGGTCAGCGCGCCGGTGGACGTGTTGAAACATTGCACGTCCTCGTCGATGAAACCCGCGATACACAGATTCCCGGCCGGGTTGAATGCCATCTGATTGCCGCGGTACATATTGGCGGCGATGGGGCTTGGCTGGGCCTGGGGATGGGGCAAGGTGAGTTCGGAAGCCAGGTATTCGAAAATGTAAATGGGTCCGCCCAGGTCTTCTCCGTAAGCCGTGGCTACCCAAAGATTTCCGGACGCATCGAAGAGAATGCTCTGGGTCTCGGACGTAACACACGGGGCCTTGCAGGCCACGCTGAACGTATCCCAATTGGTATCGAACTGCCCATTGGCTTCGTATCGCAGAATCACGTTGGTGAGCTGTCCGACCTGCTGTCCGGAGGTGAACTCGGTGGTAACGAAGATCTCTCCGGTCAAGGGGCTCTGGGCCGTTGCAATTGGGGCATAAGGACCCGTGGTGGCGAAGGTGCGTTCCCAGGTTCCGGTAGGGGTAAACTGCTCCAGGGAACTGCTCCTGGTGCTGGACACCAGGATCTCCTCGGCGGCGTGCAGGGAAAGCGATCCCATCTGCGCGATCAAGATGGCTGTCAAGATTCTATGGCTCATGATTTTTTCTCCTTTCCGCTTCCAGTGAAGCGGCATGGGCCATGAAAACATGGGAGTGGGCGCCGAGTCCTGAATACCGCGCTTAATAAAGCTCAAGAGATCTTAAGACGCGTTAACTTTATGGAAATGAAGGGCTTGCGAGTCGTCAGCTATCGGGCGTTTTAGCCGGGGACTCCGGCTCGGGGGATTCGATTTTGCGCCGCAAGATCACGGTGGTGATTTCACGTTCCACAGTGATCTCCACGCGCCGCACAATCGTGGCGCCCTCCGGCAAGGGTTGCGATCCGTTGGGGTTGTCTTTTGTGATCTCGTCCATTGTGATCTCGTCCATTGTGATCTCGTCCAGCGGATTTCGAAACTTTCAGCTATCAACATTGCACCGAAGGAGTACCGGCGTCCTTAAGACCACCATTAACGACCTCTGAATCTTTATTAAGACGTTGAGGGATATCGTCCGGCGAGATTTCGTAAGAACGATTAAGCGCTAAATTCAGGACCTCAGAACCCAACACCGGTTAGAAGTATGGAAGCCGTTCGTTCCTCTGAATTGAAACTGACGGCGATCCTTAAAGGAGGATTACACGTGAAACACACTACATCATGCCCGGGAACACTCCCGGATCGAAACCTATCCTGGAAGAGCCCTGCAAGACCGGATCGACGGTGGCTGGCATCCTTAGTTCTAGCCGTCGCATGTTTCCCACCGGCAATGTTGGCCCAAGACGGATATTCCGCCACTGCAACGGTGGTCTACGTCGCGGCCAACGGTAGTAACGACTTGCTATCGACGTCCGGGTCGCCTGCCGGCTGGACGACGAGCACGCCAGTCACCGGACAACAGAGCGCCGTAGCGCCCGCGATGACACGGTTCGGACAATACTTCGTCGTGGCTTACGTTGCCAACAACGGCAGTGACGATTTGCTGGTGACGTTCTCCGACGATACCGTCACCTGGTCGAAAAGCGTTCGGGTGACCGGGCAATTTAGCGCGCTCTCCCCCGCGCTCACCGTGTTCAACGACAAGCTCGTCCTGGCCTATGTCGCAAATAACGGCAGCGACGATCTGCTGGTGACCACCTCCACCAATGGCACCACCTGGACGCCGAGCACTCGGGTCACCGGACAATTCAGCGGGCACGCCCCCGCGCTCACCGTATTTAACAATGAACTCGTCCTGGCTTACGTCGCTAACAACGGCAGCAACGATCTGCTGGTGACCACCTCCACTGACGGCGTCAACTGGTCGACGAGCGCTCCCGTCACCGGGCAGTCTAGCGCGTTGTCCCCCGCGCTCACCGTGTACGGCCACAACCTCGTCCTGGCTTATGTCGCAAATAACGGCAGCCACGATCTTCTCGTGACGTTCTCCACTAATGGCGTTAGCTGGACCAAGAGCGTTCCAGTCACTGGACAGCAAAGTTCAGTGACCCCGGCGATTGCCGTTATACCGAATCCGATCGATTCTCCGACACCGTTTACGACGTTCAATCTGATCATGGTTTACGTCGCTAATAATGGAAGCAACGATCTGCTGGTGACAACCTCAGCCAACGGTATCGCCTGGACAACCAGCACTGAGATCACCGGACAGTCCAGCCGGGTGGCGCCCACGCTTCGCATAACCGAAAGTTACAACACCCAATAAGAGCCTTAAGGCTGCCGCGCGCGGACACTCCGGCTGCCGCGCGCGGCGCGCTCGCACGTGGCTCTGTTCCGACCGCTAAACTATCATTGATCGGCCGGCGTGCGAGCGATGCCCTCTTCGAACAGCGTATACCGCTTCGGCGAATTCGAGCTGCGGGTTCTTGCCCGTGCGCTGTTTCGCCAGGGTGTCGGCGTTCCATTGCCGTCGAAAACCTTTGAAGTGCTGCTTTATTTGGTGGCCAATTCGGGCCGCGTGGTCACGAAAGACGAATTGCTGAAAGGAGTATGGCCCGACTCATTTGTCGAGGAGAGCAATCTCACCCAGCATGTCTTCCGGCTCCGTAAGGCGCTGCAGCCTCAGCCGGACAGCCCTCCGTGTATTGTGACCGTTCCGGGCCAAGGCTATCAGTTTTCGATTGTCGTCGAATCTGACGTCGAATCGTTAACACCGGCGAAAATGACGCCCGGAACGCTGGCGACCGAGGACGAGATCGTAGTTCAGACCATTCGGGAGCGCAGCACGGTGGTCACGGAGGAAATTGTTCACCAACCCCCGGCGCTGCTCCCGGCGGCTCGCCGATTTGGAAGGAAGACCGCAGCCGGGGTCGCTGCTTCCGCCGCCGCGCTGGCAGCGCTCGGGATCTGGGGATGGCAGGCGACTCATCACTCGACACCTTCGGCGCGCGCCAACCGCCGTTCCATCGCCGTTCTCGGTTTTCACAACCTGTCCGGCCGTCCCGAGGAAGGCTGGCTTTCGACGGCCCTGGCGGAAATGCTGAGCACCGAACTGGTGGCTGGCGAAAAGCTGCGCCTGGTTTCGGGTGAAGAGATCACGCGCACCAAGCTCGATCTTCATCTCGCGGAGGTCGACAGCCTCTCGCGAAACACGCTGGCGCGAGTACACCAGGACCTGGATAGCGACTTGATCGTCCTCGGTTCCTACACCGCTTTGGTTGGACAGCCCGGCACCCGCATTCGTCTCGACGTGCGCCTTCAGGACACGGCCATCGGGGAGACCATCGCCGATGTCGCTGTAGTGGGAAGCGAGGCGGACCTGTTTGACCTGGTTTCTCAGGCTGGTTCCCAGTTGCGCGAAAAACTTGGCGTGGAAGCGGTTTCTCCGGCCGACGCTGTAAGCGTCCGTGCCTCCTTGCCTTCCAATCGCGATGCCGCTCGTCTTTATTCGGAGGGGCTGGCCCGGCTGCGTGTGTTCGATGCCCTGGCGGCTCGAGGTCTTCTCGAAGGCTCCATCGCCGCCGATCCGAAGTATTCCCTCGCTCATTCTGCCCTGGCGGAGGCCTGGTCCCGGTTGGGCTATGACAAAAAGGCGCAGGCGGAAGCCCGGCAGGCCTTCGAACTGGCTGCCAATCTCTCGCGCGAAGAGAGGTTCGTAGTGGAAGGCCGCTACCGCGATATTGATCACGAATATGACAAGGCGATCGAGATTTATCGTTCGCTGTTCGTGCTGTTCCCCGACAACCTGGATTATGGCCTGAAGCTGGCGGCAGTTCAGGTCCGCGCCGGCAAAGGACATGACGCTCTGGCTACGGTGGAGTCTCTGCGCAAGCTGATGCCTCCAGCGTCTGAACTTCCCCTGATAGATTGGCAGGAGGCGGCAGCCTGGGATGCGTTGGGCGATATAAAACAGCAGGAACAGCCTCTGGCCCGGGCGGTGGAGTTGGCAAGGGCGCAGGGATCGCGGCTGATTCTGGCACGCGCCCGCCAAGAGCAGTGTTGGGTGTTCAGCCACCTGGAGCAACTGCAGGATGCGGTTGCAGCCTGCCGCGAATCCAGGGACATTTATGCTGCCGCCGGGGACGGATATGGCGAGGCCAATTCGTTAATACTTTGGGCGGACGCGGTCAGCGAGGCGGATGCAACGGAGGCCATCCGGCTTTACCAGCAGGCGGAAGTCATCGAGCGCAAAGTCGGATCTGAGGTGGGAGTAGCGACTGTGCTGAACAACCTCGGCATAGTATACGGAGCTCAGGGCGATCTCGCCGCCGCCGAGAAAATGTACCGCCGGTCGCTCGAAAGCTTCCGGCTTCTCGGTAGTAAGGTGAATGAGCTCAAGGTTACAGGTAACGTAGCCGACCAGCGACGGGACCAAGGCGATTTGCCGGGCGCGATCCAGCTCTATCAGGATGCGTTGCAACTGGACCGGGAAACCGATACTGGAAGCGCTAATATGATCGGCTTCGACCTCGCGGTCGTCCACCAATTGCAAGGGGACTTGGCAGGCGCCAAGCAGGAGATGAACCAAGCCCTCCAATTCTGGCAAAAGAACGGCGATCGGAATTCCCAGGCCGATGCAGTGTCGGGTTTAGGAAGCGTGCTGCTCGAGGAGGCCGATTTTTCCGGCGCGCGCAAGATGTACGAGCAGGCCCTGGCCATACGCAAATCGGGGGGCGACCAGCTCACGATAGCTGAAACGCAGCTCGCGCTCGCGGATTTGTCGCTGGAGGAAGCGCATTCTCCCGCCGAGCAAGAAGCGGCGACGCACCAGGTGATCGAGGTATTCCAGAAACAGAAAGCCCGCGACGACGAAATTCAAGCCTGGTGTATCCTGGCGCGCGCCATGCTCGCGCAGGGTAAAGCAGCGGCTGCGGCCGATGCGATCGGGCACGCGCGGTCGCTGGCCGGAAAGAGTCAGGCGCCCGAGACCCGCTGGCGGACAGCAATCGCCGCAGCCCGCATAAACTCCACAGGTCCGGCGGCCCGCAAGGAACTGGATGCCGTGGTCGCAAAATCTCGCGAGCTGGGATATCGGGGCGTTGAACTGGATGCTCGTTTGGCGCTCGCCGAAATCGAAATCAAAGCCGGACAAACGGCGGCCGGACGCGCGCACTTGGCCGCTATTGAGGCGGACGCTAAAGCCAAAGGCTATAATCTCATCGCACGCAAGGCTTCCTCACTCGCTCACGGCTGAATTCGACACGGGAAACAATGAGAGAGTTTTGACTCTTGTGGCACTACTCTTTCTTCCAGGAGTACTACTCATGAATGCCACTCACCCAATGATTGCGACCAACATGTTGAATGCCGCCAACACGCAACCTCTCAGCGCTCTGGGGCTCGACGTCGGCACCAGCCGCATTGTCGCCGCCCAGCGCCAGGACAAGGACATTCAGTTCGATACACAACTGAACGCCTTCGTCACCATTCCCTTTTCCAAGCTGACCCAGAGCGTCCTGAAGAAGGAGCGCATCCCGCATCTGGTGCAGGATTCCGAGATCACAGTCTATGGCGACGAGAGCGAGCGGTTCGCCAATCTCTTTCACAAAGAAACGCGGCGGCCCATGCTGCGCGGCGTCCTGAATCCGGGCGAAACGGGCAGTTTGACGCTGGTGCGGCAAATCGTCACGCTGGTGATGGGTGAGGGCGAAGGGCAAGGCCGCCGGGTTTGCTTCAGCGTGCCCGCCGCTCCGTTGGGCGCCACCGACGAGGTGAACGAGCACCAAGCCGATCTCAAGGCTATGCTCTCGAAACTGGGGTACGATCCTCATCCGATCTCGGAAGGGCTGGCGGTGGTGTATGGCGAACTGGAAAGTTCCAATTACACTGGCATCGGAATCAGTTGCGGCGGAGGACTGTGCAACGTTTGCCTGGCATACCTTTCGGTGCCAGTGTTCAGCTTCAGCATTCCCAAGGCAGGCGATTTTATCGATTCCAGCGCGTCACAGTTACGCGGCGAGCCGGCCACGCGGATCCGGACCATCAAAGAGGAGTCGTTCCACTTCAACGGGCATTTCGCGAACAAGATCCACCAGGCCTTGAGCAATTATTACGACGACATGATCCAGGCCCTGGTGGCCGCGCTCAAGGATCAATTCGCGAGCGTGCAGAACATGCCGAAGCTCAACCGGCCCATCCCTCTGGTTTTGAGCGGCGGGAGCGTGATGCCGCCGGGATTTCGGGACCGGTTCGAGAAATCGCTGCGCGAGATTGAGCTGCCGGTGGCGATCGCCGAGGTTCGGATGGCGTCGAACCCGATGGTGTCGACGGCGCGTGGGGCGTTGGTGGCGGCGTTGAGCGAGCTCTAGACACCCGAGTAACAAACAAGCCCTGGTGCGGGTCTAACATGAAGATGCGTTCTACTCGCTCTGCCCCCGCCCCGATCCTGCTGTGTGCTCTCTGGTGGAATTGCCAGGTGAGCGTCCTCACCTATCACAACGATCTGGCGCGAACGGGGCAAAACCTCAGCGAAACCGAGCTCACTTCGGCCAGCGTCAGTTCGGGGCAATTTGGACAGCTCTTCAGCTATCCAGTGGACGGCCAGGTTTATACGCAGCCGCTGTATATGCCGGGCGTGATCATCCCTGGAAAAGGGATCCACAACGTCGTTTTCGTCGCTACCGAGCATGATAGCGTGTATGCCTTTGATGCCGACAATGCTCTGGCCGCTCCGCTCTGGCACACCAGCTTCCTCAATTCCTCGCAGGGCCTGACGACGGCGTCGGCGGCTGAGCTGGGGTGCGGCTCCATTACGCCCGAAATCGGAATTACCGGGACGCCGGTGATCGATCCGGTGACCGGAACTTTGTATGTGGTCGCGATGACCGAAACTGCATCGGGCCCCACTTTCTCGCATTGGCTGCATGCGCTCGACGTGACCACGGGAGCGGAACGGTTCGGGAGCCCGGTGGAAATCCAAGCGTCCGTTCCAGGCACCGGCGACGGCAACACCGTGGTTCGATTCCAACCTTGGTTGTACAAGCAACGCGCCGGCCTGTTGTTGCTGAATGGCGTGGTGTATACAGCCTGGTCCTCGCAGTGCGATTCGGGAAATTACCACGGATGGATGATCGCGTATGACGCGGGGACGCTCAAGCAAACCGCCGCTTACACCGCCACGCCGAATTGGGACGCGGGCTCGTTTTGGCAAGGCGGCGCGGCTCCTGCAGCGGATTCGAACGGCAACATCTATGCCGTGACAGCGAACGGAACGTTTGACGTAAACCTGGGCGGATCGGACTTGGCGGAGAGTATTCTCAAGCTTTCGACCGCGAGCGGCATCACGGTGGCGGATTACTTCACGCCTTACAACGCGGACACGCTGAGCAATCAAAACCTGGATCTGGGATCGAGCGGCGCGCTGTTGCTTCCCGACGGCGCGGGCGGCGCGGCGCACCCCAACTTGCTCGTGATCGGAAGCAAAGCGGGTACCGTTTACGTGGTGGATCGCGAGCATATGGGCCATTTCCAGGCGCAGGGGGACAGCCAGATTGTTCAATCGCTCGCGAGCGCCGTGGGCCCGCTCTTTGGCATCCCGGCGTATTTCAACAACACGGTGTATTTTTCCGCGGGGCATGACCAGGTGAAGGCTTTCGCGCTGCGGAACGGGCTGTTGTCCACGGTTCCAGTTTCCGCCGGCAATTCGGCGTTTGGCACCATCGGGACGGTGCCGAGTATCTCGGCGAACGGCGCAGCGAATGGAATTCTCTGGACCATCGACCCGGCCGGCCAGCTCCAAGCCTACGATGCCACGGACCTGGCGCATCAGCTCTATCAAGGGAGCATCGGCTCGTCCATCAAGTTTTCAACGCCGACCATCGCGAACGGAAAAGTGTACGTGGGCACAACTGATAGCCTGCTGGCGTTCGGCTTGAAGGACCAGGCACCGGGGAGCATCGCAGCGGTGGTGAGCGCTGTTGGATTCCAACCCGGAACGTTTGCGCGAGGATCGAACATTTCATTGTTCGGCTCCAATCTGACGCCGCGCGCCATGCCCGCGCCAGGTTCGGTTTGGCCCAAGGTCCTGGAGGGTACCTCGGTCTTCGTCAATGGTGTGGCCGCTTCCATTGGCTACGTGAGCGAGACGCAAATCAATGCACAGATTCCTTTCGCGACCAAGCCGGGCATGGCCACGCTGACCGTGGTGGTGGGCAACCGGGTTTTGCCGCCAGTGGAGATATCGGTTAGCAAGACGTTTACGGTAAGATCCCAGGAGTGACCCGGCCCGTTATCACGCTCACTACCGACTTCGGACTCTCCGATCATTTTGTGGGCGTCATGAAAGGCGTGATTCTGGGTATCCAACCTGCCGCGCAGATCGTCGATATCAGCCATGCCGTTCAGCCCTTCGAGATAGTGGACGGCGCGTTCACCATCGCCGCAGCTTATCGTTATTTCCCTAAGAAGACGATTCACGTGGTGGTAGTGGATCCGGGAGTTGGCTCTGCGCGCCGGCCGCTGCTGGCTGAAATGGGCGGGCAATACTTCGTGGCTCCCGATAACGGCGTGCTATCGATGGTGTTTGCGCGCGAGAAACCAAAAGTCAGGCACATCACGAACGAACGTTATTTTCTGCATCCGATCAGCCGAACGTTTCACGGCCGCGATGTTTTTTCGCCGGTGGCCGCGCACCTGGCTGCGGGAGTGACGCCGGCCAAATTCGGCAAGCGCATCGAGGATTATCTGCGGGCGAGTTTTGATAAACCGGAGCAGACCGGCCAGCATAAATGGAAGGGAGTTATTCTGAAGGCCGATCATTTCGGGAATTTAGCCACGAATTTCCACATCGATCAATTCCCTTCCCTTCGAACACATGCTTTCTCGCTGAATATGGGATCGCAGACCATCACGCGCCTGGCGCTCACGTATTCCGAATGCGCGGCGGGAGAGCTGTTCGCCATTGTCGGAAGCTCAGGATATATCGAAGTGGCAGCCAGCGAAGGCTCGGCCGCGAAGTCGCTGGGGTGCGGAGCGGGATCGCCGGTGGAACTGGCGATTTACTAATTCATTACTCACATTACTAAGCCGCGTGGATGATAGCTGATGGCTTCGTGTATACTAGCTCAGAAAATCACGCGCAGATGACCAAAATGAGCCGGTTGAACCTTCACTTGCTGTTTCTAGCGTTCGGAATTGGAGCGAATATCGCGTCCGCGCAGACGAGCGAGCCCGCTCCCGGCACGTACACTGTACTTCACAGCTTCAGTCCGGCAGACGGTGTAGGGTCGAGCGCCCCACTGGTCCAGGCGACCAATGGAGATTTTTACGGAACCGCTCCTGACGGCGGCAGTTCTAGCTGCTACAGCGGCAACAGTCTGGCAAACGAGTGCGGGACACTCTTCAGGATTACCCCTGCCGGCGTGCTCACCGCTCTTTACGACTTCTGTTCGCAAGGTTGCTCGGACGGCAGCGGGCCATATGAGGCTCCAGTCCAGGCGAGCAATGGATATATGTATGGCACGACCTTAAACGGGGGCGTGACCTGCGTCGCATCTGGCTGTGGAACGATCTTCAAAGCCAGTCTGGATGGCAACGCGACAACCCTGTACCGCTTTTGCGCCCAGGCCGGATGCCCGGACGGCTTTAACCCGTTCGGCGGGCTGGTTCAGGCCGCCAGTGGGGATCTATACGGCACGACGTTCGGGAGCCTTGGAAGCTGTATGGATGATCCGGCTGGCACTAACTGTGGCACGGTCTTCAAAATCACGCCGAGCGGCGCCCTGACGACCCTGTACACCTTTTGTACCCAGAGCGGCTGCGCAGACGGCACACACCCATACGGCGGAATGATTCAGGCGACTAATGGCGACTTCTACGGGACAACTGAAAATGGCGGTAACAATAACCCAGCGTGTTCGTTCGGCTGTGGGACGATTTTCAGGATCACGCCAGCTGGATCTCTAACGACCCTCTACAGCTTCTGCTCCAAGGACGGGTGTGCAGACGGACTCGGCGCCACAGGATTGGTGCTAGCCAGCAACGGCGATCTCTATGGGACGACCGGCGGAGGAGGAGCGGGTGTCAATTGCCCCGCATATAGAACAAGTGGTTGCGGGACAGTCTTCAGAATCACGCCGGGCGGAATCTTAACTACTCTTCACAACTTCTGCTCCAGCATTGGGTGTGCTGACGGGTACGAGGCCGGCGCATTGATCCAGGCAGCTAATGGCGACTATTACGGAACAACTGTCGAGGGAGGAACCTTCAGCGGCGGCACGATATTCAAGATCACTCCGAGCGGGATCTTGACGACTCTTTACAACTTCTGCGAACTCACCTGCGCTGACGGAGAGGGCCCTATGGGGCTAGTCCAGGGGACCAATGGTGTGCTTTATGGGAAAACCGGCGTAGGTGGCACCAACTTCTTGGGGGTCGTTTTCAGCCTCTCGACAGGCGAGCCTCCGTTCGTCATGACCAGACCAACCATCGGCGTGGTCGGCGAAGCAGTCACGATTATCGGCTACGGATTGACCGACGCAACGAGCGTCACCTTCAACGGAATACCCACTGCCTTCAACGTCGACGCGGCGACCGCGATCACGACCACCGTGCCCGCCGGCGCGACCTCCGGCAAGGTCCAAGTGGTCACTCCCAGCGGCACGCTTTCGAGCAACGTCTCCTTCGAGGTCGCGCCGTAGACACGTTTTCGCAGGAGTGCGAGCACGGCACGCACGAGTGTGCGCGCCACATCTTTGGTACACTGTGGTAACTGCTTCACTTGAGGTCATGACACCCGTGAAAACCCCATCCGCACTCTAACGCTTTTCCAGTTTCTTGGCGCTCCCGGTTTTCAAATTGTCTTGAGGAATTCTTATGAGTGAGAGCACTAGCACAATCCAGCTTCGCACCCCCGGTATCTGGCAATCGCTGCGCGAAGCAGTGATGGGCACCCACCAGGACTTCACCGAAGGCAACATCAGCCGCGCTATCGTCCTATTGGCCGTGCCGATGGTTCTCGAGATGTGCATGGAATCGCTGTTCGGCGTGGTGGACGTGTTCTGGGTGTCGCGCCTGGGCGCCGACGCCGTGGCGACCGTGGGCCTCACCGAAACCGCGCTCACGTTGATCTTCGTCATCGCGCTCGGGCTCAGCATGGGCGCGACGGCGCTGGTGGCGCGGCGCATCGGCGAGAAAGACGAGCGGGCCGCCGGGTCGGTGGCGGTGCAAGCCATCCTCATCGGGCTCGCCGTTTCTGCAACCACCGCCATCTTCGGCTATTTCTTCGCGCCGAATCTGCTGCACATTATGGGAGGGTCGGACAGCGTGGTCAAGCTCGGCTCCGGGTACACGCGGATGATCCTGAGCGGCAGCGCCACCATCTTCCTATTGTTCCTGATCAACGCCGTTTTTCGCGGCGCGGGCGACGCAGCCATTGCCATGCGCGTGCTTTGGATCGCGAACATCGTGAACATTTGTCTGAATCCGTGTTTGATCTTCGGCCTCGGCCCGTTTCCGCGCTTGGGCGTGACCGGCTCGGCCGTAGGGACAACCATCGGGCGCGGCGTAGGCGTTCTCTTGCAGCTATATGTTCTAACGTCCGGCCGCGGCAGGCTGGCGGTTCACGCGTCGCAATGGAAGGCGGATTTTCTGATCATGTGGCGCCTCATCCGGCTGTCGTTGAACGCCATGTTCCAGTACATGGTGCAAATGGCCAGTTGGATCGGCATGGTGCGCATCATCGCGAGTTTCGGAAGCGACGCCACCGCCGCGTACACCGTGGCGTTCAAGGTGATCATTTTTGCGATTCTTCCCTCGTGGGGCATGAGCAACGCCGCCGCAACGCTGGTGGGACAGAATCTGGGCGCGGGCAAACCGTCGCGCGCGGAGACTTCGGTGTGGCGGACGGGACTGTACAACATGCTGTTCCTGGGCGCCATCGGGCTCGTATTCATTGTGTTCGCTCCACAAATCATCGCGATTTTCACTACGGACCCCGCGGTGTCCCCGCTCGCGGTCAATGCTCTGCGCCTGTTCAGCTACGGCAACATCTCCTATTCCTACGGCATGGTGATTACCGCGGCCTTCAATGGCGCGGGCGACACGGCCACTCCCACTGTCTTGAACCTGATCTGTTTCTGGCTATGCCAGATTCCGCTTGCGTGGGCGCTCGCTTTTCACACCGGGCTCGGCCCGAATGGCGTGTACGTCGCCGTCGTGGTTTCCGATTCCCTGCTTGCGCTGCTGGGCGTGATCCTGTTCCGCCGTGGGAAGTGGAAGCAGGTTACAGTTTAAGTTTGATGCCGCCGGAAAGCCCTCAATCCGATCCGCGCACTTACTTCGCGGAGGAGCGCACATTCCTGGCCTGGATTCGAACCGGAATCGCGCTCATGGGTTTTGGATTCGTGGTGGCGCGCTTTGGATTGTTCCTGCGCGAACTGGCGTCCATACGGAACTTTCCGCAATTCGAAACTTCCGCGCTCTCGGTGCCGTTGGGGACGGCGCTGCTGGTGGGCGGAGTATTGGTCAATATCTTTTCTTCTATCCGTCATGTGCGCATCGTCCGCGCGCTCAATACCGGCGCGCCGCTTGTCACGAAACCTTCCAGCATGGCAATTATCGTCTCCCTTGGGCTGGCGGCCGCGGGATTGGCGATGGCAGTTTACTTAGGCAAGGAGTTGGTTACGAAATGAATACCGGCGAAGGCATTATCAGCAAGCCAAGCAAATATTCGGTGCCCGAGACGCTGCATCGCTTGGAAACAATTCTCACCTTGAAGGGCATCAAAGTTTTCGCGCAAGTGGATCATAGCGGCGAAGCCGAAAAGGCTGGATTGAAAATGCCGCCCACGCAGTTGCTCATCTTCGGGAACCCCAAGGGCGGCACTCCGGTGATGCTGGCCGCTCCCACCGCGGCCATCGATCTGCCATGGAAGGCGCTGGCCTGGCAGGATGCGGCCGGGCAAGTGTGGCTCAGCTACAACGATGCCGCCTACATTCAGAAGCGCTACGGGTTGGGCGACGACGTGATCAAACCTCTGGCTGGATTGGGCGCGGTGATCGAGCAAGCGCTCGTGTAGCCCTGGGTGGCGGGGCGCCTAATCAATCAGTGAACGCGATCCTTTATTTTCTGGAGACCGGCTATGGCGCAGACTTCATCCTGGTTTCCGCCCGCCGCGCCACTGGCTCCAATCGCTCCGATCACCTCGGAGCCAGCCATAATAGGGACCGCGCCTTCCATTACAAACATCTGGGGTGTGATGCGGGAGAGTAGGGCCGGGCTTTTTTGAACCGCCTCGCTCGCTTGGGAGCTCGGCATCTTGAGCGTTAAAGCCACCAGTGCTTTGCGAACCGCGACATAAACGTGGCCGCCGTCCGATCCGTCCGATTCCACCATCGCCCTGGGCTTGCCGGACGTATCGATTACACTCGCCCCAATGTAGTACCCGCCCGCTTCGCAATTTTCCACTGCCGCTCGTGCCGCTTCAATGGCGAGCGCCATCTCAGGACCTCTGGTATGTACCGGGCCCCGCCGCTGCGGCGCCGCGTTTCCTTTCGCATTGTTTCCGGCCGGCCGTGTGGGTAGCGGGATTAATTTTCCGCTGTTGTCCAACATGCCGAAAGGGGGCAACGTGTCACCCGGAAGACTCGCCGGAGAAGCGGGCTGGTCGGGTGGACGCTGGCCCGGCCCCTGTGCCAAATCCGCACTGCAGAAAACGCTCACTACGCACAACCATTTTGCTTTCCGAGTTGTCATCCCGGTTCTCCCTAATTACTTGCTAATATCCCGGTGAGTTTCTTTGGCCTTAAATCCCGCACGCGCCAGCCGCTTGCGGATTTCGCTTGCGATCATGACGGAACGGTGATGGCCGCCGGTGCAGCCGAATCCGATGGTCAGATAGCTCTTGCCTTCGCGAATATAGTGCGGGATCAGATAAATCAGCAGCTCCGAGATGCGATCGATAAACTCCGTGGTCTGCGGAAATGAGCGAATATAGCGCGCCACGCTGGGATGGCGGCCGGTAAGCTTCTTGAACTCGGGAATGTAGTTGGGGTTGGGCAGAAAGCGCACGTCGAACACCAGATCGCTATCGGGCGGCACTCCGTGGCGGTAGCCGAAGCTGTTGATGTCTATCCGGATGCTCGATTCGTTGCGGCCGCCGCTAAACTTTTCCCCAATCACTTCGCGCAGTTCGTGCACGTTAAACTTCGAAGTGTCGATGATGTGATCGGCCACGCTGCGGATGGGGGCGAGCAACTCGCGTTCGGTGCGCAGGTTCTTGGGTACCGTGGCTTCCGTGCCGAGCGGATGCGGACGCCGGGTCTCGCTAAAGCGGCGCGCGAGCGTACGGTCGTCGGCTTCGAGAAAAACCAGCGTGGCTGGAGTGCGCCGGCGCAGCTTTTCGAACAGCGCCGGGAATTGCGCCAGTTGTTCGCCTTCGCGAATGTCGATCACTAACGCGGCGCGCCGCACGTGGCCGGAATCCTTAGCCAGCTCGGCGAACTTCGGAATCAGTTCGATGGGCAGGTTGTCGACGGCATAGTAGCCCAGGTCTTCGAAAGCCTTGAGCACTGTCGCCTTGCCCGAGCCGCTCAAACCGGTGATGACGACAAGCTCCGCGCCTTGCGGATCCAGTTTCCCGGCGACGCGTTTGGCCACTAGCTGATTCTTTCCGACACTAGCTCTCGATCAAATCGAAGTGGCCGTCGGAACGGCGCATGAGAACCGTCACGCGGTCGGTTTGCGCGTCGCGGTACACCAGATAATCCTGCGACGCCTCCATTTCGAGCATCGCTTCTTCGAGCGTCATCGGCTTGCGGCCGTCGGAATGGTTGATGCGAAATACCTGTTTGCCCGCAGCCTTCTTCGACGCCTGCGCTTTGCCGGCCAGCTTGGCCTTCTTCTTGGAACCGGCCGGGGAAACCGCCGCCGGCTGCATGGTCGCGCTGGCTTTTTCTCCGTCGGCTTCCTTGTCGCGCACCCGCTTGGTGTCGCGCCACCGGGCGCGCAATTTCAGAAGCTGCTTCTCTAGCCGGTCGAACGCCTCAAACGCGGCCGCCGTGACATCGCCATTGCTGGCGATGCCGACCAATGCATGATCCCAGGCGTGGATCGTAATCTCCACTTTGTGCAGATAACGCTGCTCAGTGAGCACTACGTGCGCTTCCTTCTCGCCACGGTGCTCCACAACCTTCGCAAGTTTTTGCAGTTTGGCTTCCAGCTTGGTGCGTTGCCGGCTGGGAATTTCTTCGGACTTGCCTGTGTAACTGATTTTCATAGGGTCACCCGCTCCTTGGCGGTCGCGGCTCTTAGGCGCGGACCCGGCGCTGGTGAGTCGAGGGGATTTTCATGTCTTCTCTGTACTTGGCCACGGTTCGCCTGGTCACGTCTATACCTTCGCTCTTCAATCGAGCCGTGATCTGCTCATCGGTCAAAGGATGCTGAGTATCTTCCTCTTCGATCATTTTCTTCACCCGGCGTTTCAAAATCAACAACGGGGTGGCGCTTCCCGCGGAGCCTTGCACCGCTTCGGAGAAGAAATAACGGAGCTCGAAAACGCCCTGCGGTGTATCGGCGTATTTGCTGGCCACCGCGCGGCTCACGGTGGAAGGATGCACGCCGATCTCTTCGGCTACTTCCTTGATCATCATCGGCTTGAGCGTATCGATGCCATTTTCGAGAAATTCCAGCTGCCGCCGCACGATGGACTGGCAAACTTTCAGAATGGTCTGCTTGCGCTGCTCGATATTCTTGATCAGCTGGATGGCCGCCGCGTAACGGTCCTTAACGTAGTTGCGGATCTCTTTGCTCGGCTCCTGATCGCGATCCAGCATCTTGCGGTATTGGGCGTTCAGGCGAAGCTGCGGAAGATCGTCATCATTCAGCTGGATGATGTATTCGTCACCCTCCTTGAAGATGTAAACATCGGGTTCCACCTGCTTGGCGCCCTGGTCTGAATAGCGTAACCCTGGATATGGGTCCAGATGGCGGATCACATCCAGCGCCATTTGAACGTGCTCCAAAGGCCGGCCTAATTGCTTAGCGATTTCCTTGATCTGCCGGGTCTCCAGCAGCTTTAAATGATTGGCGACAATGTTCCATGCCACGCCGCCTTTTCCATTGCGGCTCTCGATCTGCAGCAGCAGGCATTCCCGCACGTCGGTGGCGCCGACGCCCGCCGGGTCGAGCGTTTGCACGATCCGCAGACCTTCCTGAACCTCGGCCATGCTGTGCTGCCCGGAATCCGCGATTTCCTCGAGCGTAGCGGTCAGGTAGCCGTTCTCATTCAAGTTGCCGATGATGTTGTCGGCAGCGTCGCGCACGTCTTCCGACATCACCAGGACAGCCAATTGCGAATGCAGATGATCGGCCAGGGTGACGGGCGACGAGAGAAATGTTTCAAAGGACGGCTTTTCTACCTGCTCGGAAGCGGGGCTCTTGTATCCCGGATCGAGATAGTCGTCGAAGAAAGTACCGAAATCGATTTCATCGAACGGGTCCTTCTCGGTTTTCTGCTCGGTGACCTCGGCTTCAGGCGCCGGCGCAGCAGCGCCATCGGATGCCGCGCCATCGAGCGTGGCGGGAGCCGAAGCATCGAAGTCAAACTCAACGGGCGAAGCTTCCGGGATGCCGGCGGCGATCTCAGGCTCCGATCCAGCTCCGTTCACCGTCTCGAGAATTACCTGATCGGACGGATCTGAAACCCGCTCCCGCTCGAGAATGGACTGCATCTCTTCGGCCGACAGCTCCTCAATGCCGTCCACCGATTCTTCGAGCACCGGATTCTCGGCAATCTCCTGCGTGATCATGTCCTTCAGCTCCAGCCGGTTCAACTGGAGCACCGTGACCATCTGCACGAGGCCGGGCGTGAGTATTTGCTTCTGCGAGACCTTCAACTGCAGTCTGGGCGAAAGCATTGACATCTAGAGCCATCATAACACCGGCCGCGAGCAAGTAACTGGCCAAATGCGCCGCATCGCACCGGGAAACCAGGTCGGTCTGGCTTGGGGAATTTACGCCTTTATTACAACTCGACAACCTCTTGATCCGCCGAGACTTTTCTAATAGTTCTATGCGACGCCTTCTGTCAGCTCTCTTCGCCTGTACCCTCACCCTCGCCGCCCAGACCGCCGAACCTCAAGCCTCCTTCGTGGATGCCTCGCACACCACGCTGCGTCTGGAAGTGGACGGCAAGCCCTTCCTGGTGGATGTCGCCGCGGGGACCGTTCGGCCCGCCATCGCAAACGGCTCGGCAGCTTTGCCGGGCTCGGAACAATTCGCCACGCGTTGCTCGGGCTGCCATGGGACGGACGGCCGTGGAATCAGTTCGGCCGGGACGCCCAACTTCACCAATCGCGACTTCCAGGCCAAACTATCCGAGCAGCAGATCGCCGATACCATCCGCAATGGAAAATCGGGACGCATGCCGGCCTTCGGCAAGGAGCTCAGCAACGAACAGATTTCCGCCCTGGTTACTTATGTTCGGTCGTTCCCGGCTTCGTCCGCTAGTTCGCCCGGCGGCTCACCTGGGAATGCGGCCGGCAATCCGGCCCGCCCCGAGATCGCGTCTTCGGGAATCTATCAAGCTGGCGACGACCAGCTCTTTACATTGCCTACCGGACGTGCCGTGGACGAGCACGCCCTCATCGTCAATTTCACGCACCGCTTCGCTTATGATTCCGCGGTGACGGGACAAGCGCGCGGCGCCGAACTTTTCGGCCTGGACAATTTTGCGCTTTCCTCGTTTGGCCTGCGCTACGGGGTAACCGACAAGCTCTCGGTAGACGTGTGGCGATCGCCGTCTTTCATCGGGCGGCCCATCCAGCTCATGGCCGCGTATAACATCTTCGACGAGCATCATGAGGAGCCGTTCAACCTGGTCTTCCGGGTTTCGGTGGAAGGACAAAACAACTTCCGCAAGAACTACACCGAGAATCTGGAAATGATCGTTTCGCGCAGCCTGACCTCGCGCGCGCAGATTTACTTTGTGCCAACGGCATCCTTCAACGACCGCCGTCTGGTTCAGGGTTCGCTTGAGTCGAACGAGATCCTCGACGAGCCGGGCATCAATGCCTTCTCACTCGGAACCGGGCTGGCCGTGGATATTCGTCCCACCGTCGCGCTGATCGCGGAAGTGATTCCAACCGTGGTGGGAGGAATTGAGCTTGGCATTCATCGGCCGCCGTTCTCCTTCGCGATCCAAAAGAAGCTTTACCGCCACGCGTTCACATTCGGGTTCACCACCAGTCCGGGGACTACGGTTTCGCAACGCGCCGGCACTAACGCGACATTCCTGAATAGTCCAGGCGCGGACACGCCGGCAGGATTGTTCCTGGGCTTCGACCTGACGCGGCGGATCTACTAGACCACTACTCTTGCGGTTTTTCCCCCACCACTTCGAGTGGATGAGATTGCGCCCAAGCGTCATGACGGACGCCAGTGACCTGCCAGGAGACCTTCATGCCCGCGCGCCCACCTGCGATCTTGAAGTGGTGATTCTCAATTTCCTTCGCGATATAAACGGGCGCCGCGCGCCCGATGGTCGTTAGCTGATAGCGAAAATCGCCATTGAGCGCCTCGAACCATTCGGGGAGATCCACCACCGCCTGGCCTCTGCGATCGAGCACGATGTTGCCGCTATAAATGTTCGCCATCTCGGACGACTCAATGGAAGCGTGGGTGAGATACTTGCGTTCCGGGTCGAGGGGATCGTCGATGCGGAAGTTCTTCGCGGCCCCGGTGATCGTGCCGCTGACATTCAGGTTTCCGGTAATCGAAACGCCGCCGTTGAATGCTCCGGCCAGGCCCCCAGCCATATTATTGGCGTAGAATGCGGCCCCGCTGGCGCTATGGCCTTCTGAGTAGATTCCGCCTCCGCCGGTGGTGGCATAGTTAAACCCCGCGATTCCGGCGGCGGAAGGACTGTAGGTGGTGCCCACGATCGGAGCGGCGGTACCGGAGGTCGCGTTATTGGTGCCGACGATGAGATTAATTGCGGGATTGCTCGAATTGGTCAAAACGCCGCCGTTGAAGGTGCCTTTACCCGTACCGTCTACGGTGAAAACGGGCGTGAGTGAACTGAAGCTGGCTCCAGTAAGACCCTGCAGGAGAGTGCCTCCGGGGGCCGTATAAAACTGGCCCGCGACTCCATTCGCTGGCGTACAGCCATTCGAGTTGCAGCTCTGGTTGAAGCCCGCTACGGCAATGTTGGGAGAGGCGCCTTGAGTTCCGTAGCCGTTGGGGCTGACCGAAGCTCCCAACACGCCGATGGTTGGCCCGCTCGTTGCATTGTTGTTGCCGAGAACGCCAATGCCGTTGGGACTCTGGCTGGTGCCGGATACACCGTACACGTTGCCCGAGGTTGCGCCTTCGAAGCCGTTCACCGCGGCAGATCCCTGGCCGGCGCTGTTTGTGCCACCATTTACGCCAAACACCTGCCCTGTCGTGCTGCCTTCGTAGCCGCTCACTCCCGCCGACCCCTGGCCACTGCTCAACGCGTTTCCGGCGACGCCATACACTGTGCCCGTCGTCGCGCCTTGACCGCCGTTGACCCCCGCCGATCCGGTCGTGGTGCTGTTAGTTCCTCCGTTCACGCCGAAAACCTGACCCGTCGCGGCCCCCTCGAAACCGTTCACGCCGGCGGCAAATGGCCCCGTACTATTCGTATTCCCGTTGACGCCGTACACTTGCCCGGATGTGGCGCTGGCGTAGCCATTCACGCCCGTGGAATTTGCCGTGCTGCTGGCGGTAATTCCCGAAACGCCAATCGCTGTCCCGGTAGTGGCATTATTGATGCCGAAAACAGCGTTTCCCGTGGATGCGTTCACCATTCCTTCCACGCCGATACCGTTGGGACTCGAGGTTGTGCCGAGCACGCCGATGCTCGCCCCTGTGGTCGCGGTGTTGTTGCCTTGTACTCCCGCGCCGGTGGAATTACTGGCGACGCCTTGCACGCCGAAATCGGCGCCAGTGATGTTCGTCGTATCGGTTGAAGTGCCTTTTACGCCGACGCCGCCGGAATTCGCCGCCGTTCCTGTTACACCAAACGCCGATCCCTTCCCCGAGACTCCGGTGCCCGCCGCGCTCGAAGAGCTTCCATATACGCCGATGGACGCGCCGCCCCCGGTGGCCAATGTAGCCAAACCTTCCACTCCGATGCCCTTGGCCGCTGTGGCGTTGCCGTAAACGCCGACCGTACCGCCCGTGGACACGGTTCCAGCGCCGCTGGATGCAGTGGCAACAATCGCTTTGCCGGTGCTGGTCTGCTGCACCAGCACCACCTGATTCGTGGTGGCACCCGCAAATGTCGTCGGCCCGCTACTCGCCAGGGGCGTGGGATGGCTGACCGCGTTGCCGTTGGACTGGATGGATTGCATGGCTTCGCGCACCGAATCCGTCAGATCGCCCTTGCGAACCAGATCGCTCGCGGATGCACCTGCGATGCGCACCGCTTCTTCGGCACGGAGCGCGTAGGGGACGCTCACTAGAAGCACTGCAGGCTGCGCTGGTCCGCCCACCGGCGTCACCATTAGCCAGCGCGGTTCACCGATTCCGAGCACGTCGGGAGGCAGTCCGCCATTCTTGGTCGATCCTAACAGCACGCTAAAATGGCCGCTCGAATCCGGCTCGACATTTTGAATCTCCGACCACAGCGCAAGGCCGCCGGTTTCTTCTTTATGAATGGCAAATTCGACGCCCACCAAAGCGCCTGGCTTGGATACCGTTTCGGCTAGCGTTCCGTTGAATCGGATCAAACGCGGCACCGCACCTTGTTCGGCAGTTGTCGGAATGGTTTGCGGTTGTGTTTGCGCGATCAGCGGCGAAAGAGTCAGCAAATGGACGAAACAAATCGACGCACAAATGGTTCGGATAAACATAACTCAAAAGCCTCCTCAGCTTGAGCCGGAATGTCCCTCTGGATTCAAGCTTCTTGGGAGTATATGCCAAGTGACTAATTTTGTTTATCGTACTAAAGGGCAATCCTGGCTCTAGACGGCATGCCTGGATTCAAATGAGAACGCGTGCCAGCGCTCGCCGTCATCTTCGACGCTGAGCGGGCGGATGACCTCACCCACGAATTCCGAGATGGCTTGCGTCCAGAACCGATGCGCCGCGCCGTTGGACTCCATAACGCGAACCTGCCAGCGGCCCGGAAATCGCCTCCAGACCTCATGCGCCACTCCGGTTCCGATGCCGCGCCGCCGGTAGCCACGAACCACGAAGAACTCCGCCATATCCCAGACAACTTCGTTGCCGGAGCCTTCCTCCATTCGTTTTACCAAAACCAATCCCGCTAATTGGCCATCCACTTTCGCCAGAAACGGGTACCGGCCTGGTTCGCGCCAATAAAGAGAAAGATGTTTGTATCCGAATCTTCCGTCCGGACCCAGCTCCAAATTGTGAAATTCGCTGAAATCATGCGCGTACAACTCCAGGAGATTCGCCAGGATCGGTTCCTGATCCGGTGCGGCGGGGATCACTTCCAGCTTCACGTACAGCAGGCTCACTTACAGCAGCATAAGCCATTCGCGCCCTGAATCACCGGGAACCAAAGCCGGGATTATATCGTCAAAATCTCCATCCCAAGCGTCTTCCATTTCAAGCGTGTGGAGGTAACGGGCTATGTCAGGAGCATTCGCTGCCCTAAGCTGCGCCGTTTTGTTTTCCAGTCTGGCGGCAGGCCAGTCCACCGAGACCAAAAGCGCCGAAACGAAACCGGCATTCGAGATTTCGGACGTCCATATGAGCGCCACCGCCCGCAATCCATTCATGAGAGGGCCTTTCGTTCGGCGTGGACGCTTTGAAATCCGCTACGCGACGATGGTGGATCTGATTCGAACAGCCTACGGAATCGAAGCCGAGAGGGTGCTCGGCGGGCCGAATTGGCTGGAAGACGACACCTTCGATGTGACTGCCAAAACGCCGGAGGGAACCACCGCGGAGACGGCCAAGCCGATGCTCCAGGCGCTTCTGGCCGACCGCTTCAAACTGGTGTTTCACAACGACACCAAGCCGGTTCCCGCCTATGCCCTGAAAGTCGGCAAACGCGGGCAGATGAAAGAAGCCGGCGGATCGGGTGAGACTGGATGCAAGTTCGGGGATTTTCCACCGCCACCAGCGCCCCCCGCTCCCGGAGGGCCTCCTCCAGCAGCGCCGGTATTCTCCTACAAATGCACCAATATGACCATGGCCGCGTTCGTGGAGGCATTGCGCACCACAATTTTTATAGCACCGCAGTATCTGAACGACCGGGTGGTGGTGGACGAGACGGAACTGAAAGGCGCCTGGGACTTCGATTTGAAAGTGACGCCGCGAGGCATGATCGGACCCGGCGGACCCATGACGGGCACCATCACGCTATTCGACGCCGTCGAAAACCTCGGGCTCAAGCTTGACCCGGTGGAGGCGCCGGTGCCGGTGATCGTGGTGGACAGTGTGAACCAGAAGCCGACCGCCAATTTGCCCAATGTGGCCGAGAGCCTGCATATCGCCCCGGGTCCGACGGAGTTTGAAGTGGCCGATTTAAAGCCCACCCCTCCCGATTCCCGTAGAGGGATGATTCAGATCCAGCCCGGCGGACGCGTCAACATTGCGGGCATTCCATTGAAATTTTTGATCGAACAGGCCTGGGACGTGACGGACGACATGCTCATCGGGGCTCCGAAATGGTTTGATACGGATCGCTATGATATCGTCGCGAAGGCGCCTGCCGGGGGCCCGGACCTGGACATCGATGGGCTTTGGCTGATGGTTCGCGCGCTGCTGAAGGAGCGGTTTATGATCGCCGCGCACACGGAGGAGCGTCCCGAGACTGCGTACAGTTTGGTGGCGGTGAAGCCGAAATTGAAGAAGGCCGATCCCGCCAGCCGCACGAAATATAAGGAAGGGCCGGCCGCCGACGGCAAGGATCCCAGAGACAAAAATCCGATATTGTCCAGGCTGGTCACCTGCCAGAACATGACGATGGCGCAATTTGCGGCCAAGCTGAAGGATATTGCACCGGGTTATATTCATTCTCCGGTTCTGGATTCCACGGGACTGGAAGGCGGTTATGATTTCACGCTGAGCTTCAGCGCCGCCGGGCTGAACCGGGTGATGGGACCGGGCGGCCCCGGAGGCCCGGGAGTTCCTGGTGCTCCACCACCCCCGGGCGATGTAGCGGCCGCGGCATCGGACCCAACCGGAGCAGTGACGCTTTTCGAAGCCATCGAAAAGCAGCTTGGACTGAAGCTGGAGGCACAGAAGCGGCCGGTATCGGTGCTGGTGATCGACCACGCGGAGCAGAAGCCGACGGAAAATTAGCCTCTGGTTACCTGGTCCGCCCGCGCGAATATGCGCGTACGCGGCATGAGATGTGCCATCCGTCCCAAGTCTTGCTATACTAATGGCTTAACGCTGAAGTAGCGGCGAGGTGTCAGTGTGTTTATCAGCGTCAAGGAGCTGGAACTTAAGAAGGTCCATTTTGATGTGGCCTTCCCGCCGGGTGAGATCGATTACGTAGACGACGGCGACCGGCTCAGCCAGGCTAGCCCGCTCCAGTCGGAAGGTTCCGCGGAGCTTCTCCCGCATACCCTGGGGGAAATTCGAGTGCGGGGGCATCTGGCGGTCAGGATGCGCTGCGATTGCAATCGTTGCCTGGAGCCGGCGGAGTTTTCGATCGATTCCAGCTTCGATCTTTATTATCGCCCGGCGGAAGTGGCAGGGGACGATGACGAGGAAGTCGAGATTGATGAAGGAGAAGCCGAGATCGCCTTCTATCGGGGCGACGGCATCGAGCTGAAAGATGTTTTGCGGGAGCAGATTCTGCTCAGCATGCCGATGCAGCGGGTTTGCCGCGAGGATTGCCAGGGGATTTGCCCGGTATGCGGTCAAAATCGTAACCTGATAAAGTGCGGTTGCGAATCTAAGTTAGTGGACGACCGTTGGTCGGCGCTCAAGAAAGTTCACGTTAAAGGTAACTAAGAGAAGACAAGATGCCAAATCCAAAAAGACGACACTCCCAGGAGCGCACCTCCACACGCCGGGCTCACGACCATTTGAAAGTCGCCGGCCGCGCCGAGTGCCCCAATTGTCACGAGCCGAAGCTTCCGCACCGCGCCTGTCCGCATTGTGGCCGCTATAAAGGACGCGAAGTGATCGAGGTTGCGGAAGAATAGCGCAGCGGAAATCGTCATTCCATGGTGACCATCGCGGTTGACGCAATGGGCGGCGACGACGCCCCGAAGGCTGAGGTAGAGGGAGCCATTCGCGCTGCCCGGTCGTTGGGGATCCGAGTCATTCTGGTCGGCAAGCAGGACATCGTGCGTGCGGAATTGTCCAAGCACGAAGACCTGGCCGATCTGCCGATCGAAGTGCATCACGCGAGCGAACACGTCACCATGGAAGACAGCGTGGCGAAAGTGCGCAACAAGCGCGACAGCTCCGTCCGGGTGGCGGCTCGCCTGGTGCGGGACGGCGTGGCGGACGGCTTCGTTTCAGCCGGCAACACCGGCGCCGTGATGGCGACGTCCAAACTGGTGCAAGGCATGCTGCCCGGCGTGGACCGGCCGGCGCTGGCCGCCGCCTTCCCCACCTTCAAGGGCACTCCGGTGGTGGTGGTGGATGTGGGCGCCAACGTCGATTGCACTCCCAACATGCTGGCGCAATTCGCCATCATGGGCGACATCTATTCGCGCGTGATCTTTCACACCGGGCGCCCACGCGTGGGCTTGCTTTCAATCGGCGAAGAAGAACACAAGGGCAACGAGCTTACCCGCGCGGCCACTCCGCTGCTCAAGACGCTGCCCATTCATTTCATCGGCAACGTGGAAGGCCGCGATATTTATGCCGGCGATACCGACGTGATTGTCTGCGACGGTTTCATCGGCAACGTCGCGCTGAAGGTCAGCGAAGGGTTGGTGGAGATGGTGTCCAAAATGTTGCGGGCATCGCTCAAGGCCACCATCGCGCGCAAGATCGGTTCCCTGCTGGCCAGCGCCGCCTTCAAGGAATTCAAAAAACGCGTGGATTATTCCGAGTACGGGGGCGCTCCGCTGTTGGGCGTCAAAGGCGTTTGCATCATTACCCATGGGCGGCCCAACGCCAATGCGATCAAGAATGCCATTCGCGTGGCCGCGGAGTTCGCCGCGGGGAATATCAACGAGCAGATTGAGGCGGAGTTGGCTCACACTCAGATGGCCGGCTTCACTGCGGCGGCGAAGGCGGACTGAAATGATTCGGCCGTTGGCCATTTGCTTCCTGGCGCTAACATCGGTAGCCGGAGCCGCGGAAGATCCCGTTCAATGGACACTCAGCTTGGATACCAAGACCGCCGCACCGGGATCGCACGTTCTAGCCAAACTCACCGGGACCATTCAGGAACACTGGCACGTTTATTCGATGACCACGCCGCCGGGCGGTCCGAATCCAACCACAGCCGGCATCGCGGATAATCCCGCGGTGGCCGGGTTCAAAATCTACCAGGCGAAAGCCGGTGCGGAAGCTGGACCCGAGTTTCGGAATCGACACGGAAACATTCGCCGGGCAGTATGTGCTGTTGTTCGATATCGAATTGAAGAAGGACGCGGCTTCTGGCCCGATTAACATTGCAGCGAATGTACGCTATCAATCCTGCAACGACACGATCTGCCTTCCGCCCAAGAAGAAATCGGCGATGGCGGCCGTCAGTATTGACCCTGCGGCGACATCGGCGGCAATTTCGATTCCCTCCGGCTACACCTTAGTGCCAACCGCCGCTCCCGCATCGGCCCCGGCTCAACCCAGTCCCGCGCCTGCGCCGCAGCCCTCAGGCGTAGGACTGTTCTTCCTACTGACCGCGTTTGGTGCAGGAATCGCCGCGATCTTTACACCGTGCGTTTTTCCGATGATTCCGTTCACTGTCTCTTATTTCTTGAATCGTCAGACGGGGAGAAGGAGGGACGGGGTGCTGCAAGCGCTGGCTTTTTGCCTCGGCATTGTCGTCTTCTTCACCGGGATTGGCGCACTGCTGAAGCTATTGGTCGGCTCCGCGGGAGTGGTGCAGCTTGGCAACAGTCCCTGGGTGAACGGATTCATCGGAGCGTTGTTCGTCGTGTTTGGCCTGAGCCTGCTGGGCGCCTACGAACTGGCGCTTCCTTCGGGCCTGCTGACCAAGCTCAACCAGGCTTCCGAAGGCGGCGGCTACGCTGGCTCGCTGCTGATGGGCCTGACGTTCACGCTGACCTCATTCGCTTGCATCGGGCCGTTCATGGGGTCGCTGCTTGCTGGTTCAGTGGCAGGCGGAGGATTGCAGCCGGTGGTTGGCATGGCGGCCTTCTCCACCGGTCTGGCCGCGCCGTTCTTCCTCCTCGCTCTCTTCCCCTCGTTCTTGCAGAAGATGCCCAAGAGCGGCGGCTGGCTGATGCGCGTGAAGGTGGTGCTGGGGTTCGTGGTGCTCGCGATCGCTCTAAAATACTTGAGCTCGGCCGATCAAATTCTCCAAACCGGTTGGATCTCGCGCGAAATGTTCCTGGCTTGCTGGATTGTGCTCTTCGCGCTGCCCGGCCTTTATCTGCTCGGCTTTTTGCGGCTGGAAGGGATCCAGGCGGAAGATTCTCTGGGCGTCGGCCGCGTGCTGATCGCCGCGTGCTTCCTGACGTTTTCGATCAGCTTGCTCCCGGGACTCTTCGGAGCATCGCTCGGCAATGTGGAAGCGTTCATTCCGGTCCAAGCTAAGGAAACGGCGATACTCAATCGGGCAGGCGAGCCTTCCGCCCCCGTGTGGCTGAAGAATCAATATCACGAAGCGCTTCTGAAGGCTCGCGCCGAGAACAAGCTGGTGTTCATCAACTTCACTGGATACGCCTGCACCAACTGCCATTGGATGAAGGCCAATATGTTTCCCCGGCCCGAGATTGCGGGACTGTTGAAAGATTTTGTGCTGGTAGACCTTTACACCGACGGCACCGACGCCCCTTCTGAACAGAATCAGCAACTCGAAGAGAAGCGCTTCGGCACGGTGGCTATTCCGTTTTATGCCATTGTCGATCCGGATGAGCACACCATCGCGACGTTCCCCGGCCTGACGCGCAACGTGTCGGAATTCGTCGGCTTCTTGAAGAGGCGCGGCGAAAACAAAGTCGCTTCGCGCCTTTAGCGCCGCGGGCGCTTGGCCAGATACAATTCAGTGGCTAGCGTCTCCTGCTCCCGGTCGCTCGCGGTCCGCCATTCTTCCATCGCCTTGCGCCGCAATCGATCGAGAAGTTCGGCAGCCCGACGGGCTTCGATCACGCGCCGGCGCTGGGCGTCGAGTTGCTGCGCGGCTTGACGCTCCCGGTTTTCAATTTCGCGAATTCTGTTGCGGCTATGCAGGCGGTAGACGTCCAGGCTCTCAAGCTCGGCCGCTTGAATGGAGAGCTGCCCCAGCACCTGCCGGTGGCTCGAGGCGCGTTCGGTTTGAATGCCCTGTTTTTCTTGCTGCAGCCTGGACAGTGCTTCCCGCAAGTGTTCCAGCTTCAGCTCTTCGAGCGCCGCTTGCCCGGCGCGCCAGAGCCGGACGCGCTCCAAGGGAAAAGAGAACCGTTTCATTCCGCAAGTTTCGCGAGTTCACTCAACTCGGCCATGGTCTTCAAGAAGGCGCTCTCCTCCCGGCTCGCTTGCTTCAAAAAATCGAGCAGGCGGGGCCGCAGGCGGATGGCTGCGTCCAGCTTCGGATTGACGCCGCTGGCGTAAGCGCCCAGATTGATCAGGTCTTCGGAGCGCTGGTGCGTTGCCAGCGCCTCGCGGATCTTGGCCGCCGCTGCTTTTTGTTCGGGCGAACATAAGCGCGGCGCGAGGCGGCTTACGGACTGCAAAACATCGATCGCCGGATAGTGGCCGGCCGCGCCCAGTTCGCGCGACAAAACGATATGACCGTCCAGAATGGCCCGCACCGCGTCGCAGATGGGTTCGTTGAAATCGTCACCTTCCACCAACACGGTGAAAAATCCGGTGATGGAGCCTTTGCGAAATCTCCCGGCCCGCTCGAAGATCTTGGGCAGCAGATGGAAGACGGACGGTGTATAGCCCTTCTGGCTGGGCGGCTCACCGGCCGCCAGACCAATCTCGCGCTGCGCCATGGCGAGCCGGGTGACCGAATCCATCACCAGCAGCACGTCTTTGCCCTGGTCGCGAAAATATTCGGCTACTGCCAGCGCGACAAACGCGGCGCGAATTCTTAAAGGCGCGGGGCGGTCCGAAGTGGCCACCACCAGTACGGATTTCGCGAGCCCTCCCGGGCCCAGCTCCTGTTCGATAAAATCCCGGACCTCGCGATTGCGTTCTCCGATCAGCGCGATGACGCTTACATCGGCGTCGCTCGACCTCGCCATCGCGCCCAGCAGCGTGCTCTTGCCCACGCCCGAGCCACCGAAGATCCCGATTCTCTGGCCCTTGCCGCAGGTGAGCAGGCTGTCGATGGCGCGAATGCCAGTCACGAGCGCCTCGGCAATGGGTTCACGCTCGAGCGGGCCGGGAGGCGCCGCGTAGAGATCGTAAGGCACCCCGGCCGGGATGGGACCGAGATCGTCCATGGGCTTGCCGAAGCCATCGATCACGCGGCCCAGCAGTTGGGGCCCGGCCTCCATCCTGGCATCGTCCTGGCGCGTGGTGATTCGATCGCCCAAATGCAAGCCATCGGTTTCTTCGAGCGGCATCGACAGCACGCGCCCCTCGCGGAAGCCGATCACCTGGGTGCGAATCACGCGCCCCGAGCGCGCGCCGATTTCCAGGAAATCGCCCACTGCCGCTTCCGGCCCTTGGGACTCCACCAGCAATCCGACCATCTCGGTGACGCTGCCCGAGAACCGGCAGGTTTCGATGCGCGCGAGTTTCTCCAGGTAGCGGAGCCAGATTCAAGCGCCGCTCCTGACCACATCGGCGAACCCGCGCTCGATCTCGGCGAGCTGCGTATCCACCGAGGCGTCCAGCACGCCCCGGCTCGAATCGATCAGGACGCTACCCGGCGCAAGGCTCGCATCCTCCACCAGCTCCACCCGCTGCGGCAGGCCCATCTGTTCGATGAATTTCCTGAGCGTCCCCGCGTCTGAAGGGGCCACACGCACCCGATGCACTTCGCGCGCCTCCAGCTTTTCGAGCGCGGCCTTCACCAAACCCCACAGAGCTTCGGGCGCCACCGTCAGCTCGCGATGCAGGATGCGGCGCGCCACCGCCAGAGCCAGCGCCACAACATCCTGCTCCGCTTCCCGGCGGGCCCTGAGACGGGCGCCGGTGAGCTCTTCGATAGAGCGCGCGAGCTTCATCTGCATCGCCTCCACCTGCGCGGCCAGGCTTTGGCGGCTGGCCGCTTTTCCTTCTTCGACGCCCTCCCGGCGCGCCAGCTTGAGGCGCTGCTCGATATCACCGGCGGCCTTCGACTCCGGCCCTCGCAACCGGTTCGGGCATATGGCAGGGTTGTCCTTCACCGCTGATGGCTTCTGAAGACGAGACCCGGCGCCAGGTCACCGGCTCGGTTGCGATGGTCCCGCCGCGCAGCAGCTTAGACGACATACTGTTCTCCGACCGTGCCTTTGAGGCTGATGGAGCCTTCGGCCTCCAGCTGGCGGAACACCGCGATGATCTGCTGCTGCGCCGCTTCCACTTCCTTGATCTTGATGGGCCCGAGCGACTCCAGATCTTCCCGCAACATTTCGGCGCCGCGCTGCGACATGAGCTGCAGAATATGATTTTTCAGTTGATCGCTTGTGCCCTTGAGCGCCAAGGTCAGGATCTTGCGGTCTACCTTGCCCAGCATTTCCTTGATGGCTTCCTGGCTCAGCAGCAGCAGGTCTTCGAAGACGAACATCATGTGCCGGATGGTCTCTACCAATTTTGGATCGTTCTGCTCGATGGCCTCCAGGATGTCCTTGCTCGAACCGGAATCCAGCCGGTTGAACATCTCCGACACCGCCCGCACGCCCCCGTAGGATTCGCGGCTCAGCTCGCCCAGCGATTTCAGCCGCTGCCCGATAATGGCGGCGATCTTGGAAACGATGAGGGGCGAGATCTGGTCCAGGTGCGCCATCCGCAGCGCCACGTCCGCGCGCAGCTCCTGCGGCAGCGACACCAGCAATCCGGCGGCTTGCGAGGCGTTCAAATGCGAGAGGATGAGCGCGATGGTCTGCGGATGTTCATTGTGGATGAACTTGGCGAGCTGCTGCGGATCGGCTTTCTGCAGCGTGTCGAAATTGGCCAGCTCCGAGCCCAGCGTCTTCACCAGCCGGTCCACCAGTTTTCTGGCGTGCTCGGGCCCAAAGGCGCTCATGAGCATTTTCTTCGCGTAGTCGATGCCGCCCTTGAGAACGTACTCATGGGCCATCGACATCTGGTAGAACTCTTCCAGCACTTCTTCGGCCTGATCGTTGCTGATGGAGGTAATGCGGGCCACTTCCTGGCCGATCATCTGTACTTCGTCCTCGTCCATCTGCCGCAGGATCTCCGCGCTGGCCTGGTCGCCCAGAATGATCATGAGAATGGCGGCCTTGCGAATGCCCGAAGCGGTTGCGCTGGGCGCGCTTTCGAGATTCTGAATCATTGCGGATCGCTTCGCTTCATTGCAGATCGCTTCGCTTCATTGCAGATCGCTTCGCTTCATTGCAGAATCGCTGCGCTTCAGGCGGATCGCTAGGCTTCATTGGAAGATCGCTCAGTGCTTGACTTCATCGCCCGACTCAGACATCCAGGCGCGCAGGACGTGAGCCATACTGGCGGAATCTTTCTTGGCCTGCTCAGTGATGTGTTTGGTCAGCACGGCGGCTTTTTTCGTGACGGGCGGCAGTTTCAGCGAGTTTAGAGCGTCCATCTCCTGCTTTTGACGCTGCGCCGCCTGTTCGGCCAGACGGCTTTCGATCTGTCCCTGGAGTTCGTCGGGTGATCCAGGAGGAAGTTCCCCGGGCAGTCCAATGGAACCGTGCGGCGCTTTTTTCCGCATCACACGCAGGACAATGAAGAGCAGGGCCAGCAACAGCGTCGCTCCGGCGGCCACGCCGATCACAAAGACCCTGTTCTTGAGGAATTGGTCCTGCCAGGAGGGCGGCGGAGGAGGGGCAGGATTGGCCGCCGGGAGTTGCTCCGGATTCAACGTGGATTCAAACGGCAGTGTCTCCACCACCAGCTGATCGCCCCGCTCAGTGGACAGACCAATAACGCCCGCCACCAGATCGTGGATGGCTTTTAGCCGATCCGCCGAGGGTGCTTCGACAATCCGCTTAGCCTTCGCTCCCACGCCTTCGTAGCGCACGTCGGAATCCACCAGCAGCGAGACCGACATCCGTTTGACCGTACCCTGCGGCTCGCGCACGTGACGCACCGTATGGCTGGATTGGTAGCTGACGTTTTCGGTGCGGCGCGTGACCGCATTGCCGCCGCTCCCAGGACGCGAGGTTGGCCGCGGCAGAGTGGACGCCGTGCCTGGCACGCCGGCCGCCACCGCTCCGCCGCTGATGTCTTCGGTTTTTTGCGAATTAACGATGACCGACTTGCTTGGATCGTAAGTCTCCTCGCTCTGGTCGGCGCTCGAGAAGTCGCACTCCACCGACGCCGTGGCCCGGAATTTCTCAGCGCCCAGCAGGGGCTCCAGGGTATGGCTGATCTTGTCGAGCAGATCATGCTCCAGCTTCTGGCGGTATTCGAGCGCCTCTTCGGACGGCTCCGGATCGTCGGGCGAAGAGGCTTTGCGCGCCCGGTTCAACAGATTGCCCCGCATGTCGACCACCGAAACGGCCTCCGGCAGCAGACCGTCCACGGCGCTGGCTGCGAGCTGGCAAATCGCGGCCACGTTCTGCGGCGAAAGTTGCGCCCCGGCACGCAGCTTCACCAGAACGCTGGCTTTGGCGGGCTGGCGCGAGTCCAGAAAGAGCGAGTCTTTCGGAAAGGTGATATGTACGCGTGCCTGCTCCACTTCGGCCAGCGACATCACGCTCCGCTCCAGCTCACCTTCCAGCGCGCGGTGAAAGTTCACCTGTTCGGTGAAGTCGCTCATCCCGAAGGTGCTCTTGTCGAACAGCTCGAAGCCGATGCGCCCGGACTTAGGAAGGCCGGCCCCGGCCATCAGCAGCCGCAGTTCGGCCACACGCGCCGAAGGCACCAGCACAACCGAGCCATTTTCCGATAGACGGAATTCCGATCCGCTTTCGCGCACCTTCGCGAGCACAGCCGCTGCGTCCTCGGGCGCAAGCGAGCTGTACAGCGGGCGGAAGTCGCGCTCGTGGTTCCAGCGCGAAAATACCGTGAGCGCACCAATCACCGCCGCGGCCGCCAGGACCAGCGACAGCATCTGCTTCCAGGTGAGGCTCTCCAGCAGTCGTTTGATCTGATCCATCACGTATTATTTGCCAACAGCCAATCTCCCAACAGCCAAAAGCCAACCGCTACATCTGCATGCGCATCACTTCCTGGTACGCCGAGACCACCTTGTTTCTCACCTGGAGGAACAGGTCGAACGAAATCGACGCTTGCTCGGTGGCCAACGCAACCCTGTGTACCTCTTCGTCCGCGCCGGAAAGAAATTTACCGATGCTCGAATCCGCGTTCTGCTGGAACTGCTCCACACGCCCGATGGCGTCGGCCAGCACCGGGCCAAATCCCGCGCCTGACTGGCTGGCGCTCGTCTGGTTCAACCCGGCGGCTGGCGCTAGCGGGAGAACTGCCACCGGAGACCGGATGGGGGTAATGGGTAAAGACATGACGGCTATTTCATCAAGACGCTATTTCATTAAGTCCCTATTTCATTAAATCGATGGAACGCTGGATCATGTCCTTGATCGCGGTCATCGCCGCGACATTCCCCTCGTAGCCGCGCTGGGCGCTCAGCAGATCCACCATGTCTTCGGCCGGGTTCACGTTGGGATATGCGACGAAACCCTCCTTGTCCGCGTCGGGATGCCCGGGCTGGTAGCGCTTTTCGCCCTCGCTCGGGTCCTGAATGATATCGGCCACCTCGACGCCATTGACGCCCGATGTCATTTCCGTTTGGAAAACAGCGGAGAAAGGCGAATTTTGCGGCGCGCTCTCAAAAACCGCGTCCTGCCGCCGGTAGGGCCCGCCTTCGGGCGTCCGCGTGGTTTCCGAATTGGCCAGGTTCTGAATAACCAGCTCGGCGCGAGTGCGCTGCGCGGCCATCCCCGATGCGCTCACCGATAGCAGCGAAAACAGACTCATCCGGACTGGCCTTCTTTGATCGCCGACTCCACCGTCTTCAGTTGGGCCTTCATCAACGTGGAGGCCACGCTGAACCGCAGCGCGTTCTCCGCCAGCAGCCGCGCTTCCCGGTCCAGGCTGACGTTGTTGCCATCGCTCTTGACCACCAGGCCGGGAGTGTCGATGACATCCGGAGATTGGCCTTGGGAAAGGCTGATGAACTCGAATTGGAAGTCAATATCTTTGGCCTTGTATCCGGGAGTGTCGAGGTTGGCGATGTTCGAAGCCACCAGCTTCTGACGGGTGCTGAGCAAATCCATGTACTGCTCGATCTGGTTGGTCACGCCGTCGATCACACGGGGATGGTTTGCAAGAGCGAGGCCAAACGCACGCCCGGGGAGAAACCCGCTTTTATCAGCCATTTGGGTGCGACGACTTGGCCCCTTGCCGAGCGTCAGGTGGGCCAAGTTTCTGCCGCTGCCAGGGAATTGCCGTTCCGGCTCGGAGAGCCACATTCGAAGGCGCCTTTGACATGGCGACCGGAAAAGTAGTACTAGAGTAGTACGACTTTCAAGCTCTCAGGAATTGATTGTAAGGGGTTTCACCCACTGGATCTAGGTGGTTTCGTCGGGTTAGTTTAAGCGTTACCTGAAATTGATTACGTACCAGTACCCCTGTAGAATCTAGATGCGGATGGTCGATACACTATATATGAACGAAACCTTCACGACATTGGAAGACAACGGAGTACGCCACACTCCCGCGGAGCCGAGGAAAGGCACCATTCGAGTGCTCATCGCCGACGATCATCCAATCGTCCGTGACGGCCTGAAGAAGCTGCTCAGCCTGGAAGAGGACTTCCAAGTGGTGGGCGAAGCCTCGGACGGATGCGAAGTACTGGATCGAGTGCAGGAACTGGATCCCGATGTGCTGCTGCTCGATCTCCGCATGCCCAATCTGGACGGCCTTTCGGCTCTGCAAGCCCTGCAGCAGACCAACAAGCGCACTCGCGTGATTGTCCTCACCGCGTCAGAAGACAAGAACGAGTTCGTGCAAGCCATGAAGCTCGGCTGCTCGGGCATCGTGCTGAAGCAGACCGCCCCGGAGCTGATCGTCAAGAGCATCCGCAAAGTTCACGGCGGCGAAATCTGGCTGGACTCCCACACCACGGCGGCCGTCATGCGGCAGTTTGCAGCGCCGGGCGAGGTGGGTTCGAGCGGTGGTTCCGGCAAGACCCGCGAGCGCTCACCCCTCAGCCAGCGTGAGCGCGAGATCGTTCAACTGGTAGCCCAGGGTTACAAGAACAAGGAAATGGCCGAGAAGATGTTCATCAGCGAGCAGACCGTGAAGAACCACTTGCACAACATCTTCGATAAACTGGGTGTCTCAGACCGTCTGGAACTGGCTCTCTACGCCATCCACAAAGGTCTGCACCTGGCCGCCGAACGTTAGCTTCTCCTCCTCCCGCGGGCTGGCGAAGCCGTCAGCCCGCACACTCCCCCGCCCTTCCCCCGGCTTCCCCAGTCCTTTCAGTCTCAGCTCGGCCCTAGATTCTGGTACCGTCTCCTCCTCAGCAGATTTCCCTTCTCCTCTGGTACTTTCCACCCATTGCTGTCTATCCGGGCTAGGATTAAAGTCCTTGGTACGGAGCGTGCCAAAGGATGCGACTTACGCTTGTTCTTTCGTTGCTTTGCTGCGCTGGAGCAGCTTCGCTCTCAGCTCAGGTGCCGGTGATGAATAAGGTGCAGCCCGATAGCGGCAAGATCGGATCGGTTTTGCGGATTCAGGGCGTCTATCTGGGAAAAACCAAAGTGGACGAGGTCTATCTGACGGACCACACCTTCGACATGAAGGTGAAGGTGCTGAATCAGACTGATGACTCCATCGAGTTCCGGGTCCCGCCTTTCGCCAAACCCGGGCGATTGCAGCTGGTGGTGAAGACCGTGGGCAAGGAGCCGATCATCCTGGAACAGCCGGTTTATATCACCGTCGAAGAAGGCAAAGAGTCCAAGGAGACGCTGCAGGCCACTGCCACCACAGCGCCACCTCCCGCCAGCGGAACAAAGTAAGCGGCGGGCCGGTTCTTATTGTTGCTGCTGCTGCTGTTGTTGCTGTTGATGCTGAGCGGCCAGGTCGTGGTCCAGCCCCTCTTCGCGCAGCGCGCTGGACCAATCTTCGATGCCGAGCTCGGGCTCGAGCGGCGGCGCATCGGAGGGAGCAACTTGAACCGAGACCAGCAACTGGCTGTCGGCCGATCCCTTGAACACGCCTTTGGTGGGAGGAACGTCGGCGTAGTCGCGGCCCACCGAAGTCCGAACATGCCTTTCGCCGGCCAGCACATTGTTGGTTGGATCCAGGCCCACCCAGCCTAAACCCGGAAGCAGCGTCTCCGCCCAGGCGTGCGTGGCGCCCTCGGCCGAGCGCGTTTTATCGCCCGCTTTGTGGAACAGGTAGCCGCTGACGTAGCGGCAGGGGATCCCAATGCGCCTGGTGAGGCCGATCATGATATGAGCGAAGTCCTGGCAAACTCCTTGCCGGCTCTCGAGCGCATGGTCGATGGGCGAATCCACGCTGGTGCTTTTGGGAACGTACGCAATTTTCGTATAGAGCAGCGCGTTGAGATGGAGCACAAACTCCAGGGGATCGCGCCAGCGCGTCTTCTCGCGCGATTCCACACCCAGCTCCTTGGCAAAGGCCTCCAGTAGCTCGCTGGATTGACCGAAATGGCTGGGCATCAGCATCTCAATATAGTCGCCGGCGGCAATCATTTCATCCAGTTCGTCCCAGGCGCCTTCGCCCAGCGAATCGGGCAACCCGGGCGGCTGCTGCACATCCACCAATGCGTCGGCGACAATGGAGAGCTGCTTATGCCGGCCGGGAACGTCGAAGTGATGCACCATGTTGCCCAGATAGTCCCGGTAGAACTGCACGCGCGCCTTGGGCTGCACCATCAGCTGGAACGAGAGGCAGCGCTGCGGACCGTCCGAGCGCGGCTGCATGCGTGCTTCCATCAGGCTTTCGCTGACGTGCGCGCTATAGCGGAATTTTGTCAGATGGCGGATGGAATAGTACATTTGAGAAGAATCCAGAAGTCAGAAGTCAGAAGTCAGAATTCAGAATCAATGGTGGCTTCACGCCTCGATTGCGGCCTCCACGGGATAAGTGATATACACTTCGTAAATCGCGGTGTGAATGCGGGCGCATTGTTTCTGAATATCGGCGAAAAACTGGGCTAGCGTGGCCACCACTTCCTCGAGCGGGGTGAACATCAATCCCGCGCTCAGACGGCCGGCGATCTTGGCCACGCGCGGCGATCGCTTGCTGGCTGCCGCCTGATTGATGGCTTCGAGCGAACGCTGCAAGTGGTCGGCCGCGAATCGGACCGAATGTGGAAATTCATTGTTCAGCAGCAGGAACTCGGCCACGCGCTCGGGGCGCAGGTCAGCGGTGTAGACCTTGCAGTAGGCTTCAAACGCAGTGCAGCTCCGCAACAGGCCCACCCATTCCATGTGCTCGCCCGCGTCCATGGGCTGGCCGGCCGGGAATTCGTGAAAGTAGATGTCGAGCAGCCGGGCGATGGCCGCCGCGCGCTCGATGAACCGGCCCACCTGGATGAATTGCCAGCCTTCGCCGTGGTTCATGGTTGAGTCCGTGACACCCTGCACCAGATGCGAGCTTTCGACGATGACGGCCAGAAAATCCAGCGGCTGCGATTGCCAGAGTCCGGCCGACTCCATGCGCCGCACTTCGTGAAACAGGCGGTTGAGATGCTCCCACATCTCCGAACTGATCTGCTCGCGCACCTGGCGCGCGTTTTCCCGCGCCGACGCGATGCCGCCGGTGATCACCCGCAAAGCGTAGGTTTGGGCACGGGTGAACGGATCGCTGTTCTCGGTGACGGAGCCCGGATGGCCCAGGCTGCCCAGCACGCGCAGCCAGCGGCGGTCCGACGAGCGCGGGTCCTGCTCCAGCATCAGGTTCAATTGGACGCCGAGCACACGCGCGGTATGTTCGGCGCGCTCCAGGTAGCGGCTCATCCAATACAAGCTGTCGGCGACTCGAGAGAGCATATAAAAGAATTCAGAATTCAGAAGTCAGAATTCAGAAGATTCGGGCTCCGCATTCTGGATTCCCCCGCATTCTGTCTTCCGAATTCTTCCTTCTCACTGCAACACCCACGTATCTTTGCTGCCTCCGCCTTGCGATGAATTCACCACCAGCGATCCCGAGCGCAACGCCACGCGCGTCAATCCGCCGGGCACGATAGTCACTTTGTCGCCGCACAGGATATACGGCCGCAGATCCACGTGGCGCGGTTCCACGCGGCCATCGAAGAAGCACGGGGCGCGCGAAAGCATCAGCGTAGGTTGCGCGATGTAGTTGCGCGGATCGGCTTCGATGCGCTCCCGAAATTCCTCGCGCTGTTCAGCGGTGGAGTGCGGCCCGATCAGCATCCCATAGCCACCCGATTCGCCCACCGCTTTCACCACGTACTTCTCCAGATGCGCCAGCACATGCCGGCGCTCGGCCGGTTCGGTGAGCAAATAGGTCTCGACGTTGTCGAGAATGGGATCTTCGCCGAGAAAATACTTGATCAGCTTGGGCACGTACGCGTACAGGGCTTTGTCGTCGGCCACGCCGGTGCCCAGAGCATTGGCCAGCGTGACGTTGCCCGCGCGATAAGCGTTGAACAATCCGGCCACACCCAAAATGGAATCGGACCGAAAAGCCAGTGGATCGATGAAGTCGTCGTCTACGCGCCGGTAAATCACATCCACGCGCCGCAGCCCGCCGGTGGTGCGCATGTAGACCACGTTGTCGTGCACCACCAGGTCGCGGCCTTCCACCAGCTCAATGCCCATTTGCCGGGCCAGATAGGTGTGTTCGAAGTAGGCCGAGTTAAAAACGCCCGGAGTGAGCAGCACGATGTTCGGCTCGCCCCGGCCCTCCGGCGCCAGCGCGCGCAGCGTTGTTAACAGCGCTTCCGGGTAATGATCGATGGGCCGGACGTCGGTATGCTGGAACAATTCCGGGAAGGTGCGCTTCATCACTTGCCGCGAGGTGAGCATGTAGGAAACGCCGCTGGGCACTCGCAGATTATCTTCCAGAACGACAAATCGCCCGTCGGGAAGACGGATGAGGTCGGTACCCATCACCGCGACATAAATGTTTTTGGGCGCCGTAACGCCGCGCATCTGCCGCCGGAAATGTTTACAGCTATAAACCATTTCGCGCGGGACCACGCCGTCGGCCAGGCAGCGGCCTTCGTTGTAAATGTCGCGCAGGAACATGTTGAGAGCGGTGATGCGCTGGGTGAGTCCTTTCTCGATGGTCTGCCATTCGGCGCTGGTGACAATACGCGGCAGCAGGTCATGCGGGAAGATGCGCTCGGTGCCCTCGTCGCGGCCATACACCGTAAAAGTGATGCCCTGGTTCAGAAACGACACATCGGCCGCCTGCTTTTTGCGCCGCATTTCTTCCGCCGGCAGCTTAAGCAACAGGTCGTACAGCGCGCGATAATGCTTGCGCGGCTGGCGCTCTGAATCGAACATTTCGTCGAACGCCTCGTCCAGATGGTAGCTTGCAAACGGACCGGAAGCGATGCGCGGTTCGTCGAATCCAGGAGTTGCCATGTGGTGTCTAGCTTGATCGCTTGACTTCAACAGGGAAGGATGTAATTCAGATTATCACAATCGCGTAAACTGAAGGATTGTTTTCCTTGCTTCTTCACCCTCCCGCCGATCGCGAAGATGCTCTCATTGCTGAACTTCAGGAGTGCGGCACGGCCGGCGTGACCGAAGAGGATCAGGGCCTGCGGGCTTTCTTTGAGGATGAAGGAAACGCCGCGGATTTCCTGGATCGTTTCGCCGAATTTTCCCCCGAGTTTCGTGAGGAACCTTCCGTCGATTGGGAACAGGCAACGCGCGATGCGTGGCCTCCGCTGCCGGTCGGCGAACGGTTCTTTTTAACGGCGCCTTGGGATCGGGACGCACCCATTCCCGCGGGACGTTTGCGCCTCGAAATCTATCCGGGGATGGCTTGCGGGACGGGCCGCCATCCAGCCACGCAGCTTTGCCTGCAGGCCATGGAACGCTGGGTGAAGCCGGGCTCGCGGGTGTTGGATGTAGGCTCGGGGTCGGGCATTCTGTCCGACGCCGCCAGGCTGATGGGCGCTTCGGTGGTCGGCTGCGATGTGGATCTCGACGCGGTTCGCATCGCGAGCGAGCGCGTGCGTGTGCCGCTGTTCGTTGGCTCGGCCGATGCCGCGCGATCCGGGTGGGCCGACGTGATTGTCGCGAACATCGACGCCTCCACTTTGGAGCGCATTGCGCCGGAGTTGGAGCGTGTGCGCGCGCCGGGATCCACGCTCATCATTGCAGGCTTCCCGGAAAGGGACGTGCCGGAAGGGTTTGCGCCGAAAACGACCTTGCGCCTGGAGGAATGGGTTTGCTTCATTTGTTAGGCCGCAGCAACCAGAAATGCATGTCGTAGTTCCAAACGGTGAAAGCCACGGTCTTTCCATCGGGCGACCAAGCTGGTTGCGTCTTGTGGCTCCGATCGAAAGTTAGCTCGATCACCTGCCGGCCGTCCATCGATACCTTGTAGAGCTGCAGCCACCCGTCGGGCGCGGGCTTCACGAACGCGATCCAATGTCCATCGGGCGAGACGGCAAATCCCGGAACGCGTTGTTCACTGGAGAACCCGTAAAGACGCTCCACCCGGCCGCCTTCCCTGGGAACGCGATAGAGCCCCTGCCGCGCCGGAAAGTGAAAGGCTTGAAAAAGAATGCTGCGCCCGTCCGGGCTCCACTCGGTATGCGTGACGTCTTCGGCGAAACCTTGTAACGGAACCTCGATGGGCGCCTGCGTTTTGCCGGTCTCCTGATCCACCGCGATGCTGTAAACCACGCTGCGCACCGGACGCTCGCCTTTCCGCCGGGAATCCACCACAATGGAACGGCCATCGGGCGACCAGCGCGGCCAACCGGTTTCCGCGCCTCGGCCGAAATGTGTGATCAGAACCGGCTCGACGGATCCATCCGCGGGCTGGAGCCACAAATCGTCCGACTGATCTTTGTGCGAATGAAACACAATCCAGCGGCCGTTCGGCGACCAGCAAAGGCTCTGGTCTTCGGCCTTCGAAGCGTACACGATCCGCGCAGGCTCCGGAGCGGGCAGCGGCGCCGTCAAGGAAACAATGCCGACATCCTGCGCAATGTCTGGATAATGAAAATCGTCCACCATTCTTCGCCAATTTCCAAATGTGATCCCGATCCACCTGCCGTCGGGATGGAAGGACGGCGTCTCCGATTGAAAGGTGGTGAGCTCGGTGGTTGCCCCGCCCCCCGATGGAGCAGATGCAATGAACGTTCGATAGTCTTGTTGTTTGAAAAGGACCAATCCGTCTTTGGCCGCGGAAGGCGCGTAAGTATCGCGCGAAAACACGGTCAGCCGCGTGGCAGGGCCCCCCGCGACGGGACGCGACCACAGATCGAGAGTGCCGCTGCTATTGGGAGCGCCGAAATAGAGCGAGCGCCCGTCGGAAGAGAAGGCGATCGGTCCATAGGCTTCCTGATCAGCCAGGACATTGTTCCCGCCGCACGGGAAGCTCAGCTTTTGCGAACCGTTGGCCAAAGCCAGACACGCGATGCGGCCGTCCGGCGACCAGGCGGGAAAGGTCAATATCGCATCACTTTGAGCAACCGGCGTTCCCGACGTGCCGTCTACGGCTAGAGTCCACAATACGCTGCCGCCGCCCGGCATCCGCTCCACAGCAGCCACGGACTTCCCGTCGGGCGACCATGCCAGCTGATCGAGCGACTCTATTTTGAACGGACGTTCCGGATTCCCATTCCATAGTGGCCGGCGCGCGGACTTTTCGATGTCGTACAGCCACCAGCGTGCGCCCGGCTCCGGGCTGTCGATGGCAATGGTTCGGTTATCCGGAAGCCATGCGATGTGGCGGATGATGGCCCGAGACTCGGGCAGTTCTTTCGTTACGCCGCCGGCGATGCGTTGAATATAGAGATGCTGGGCGACGGAGTAGGCCAGCCATTCTCCAGAGGGAGAAATTGCTCCCAGCGGGTCCCGGTAATTCACTGGCCCCAGTTGATGTGCAACGGTTACATATTGCATCCTGGGCTGGGCCCAAGCGCAGATCGCCGCCAACGAAAGAAGCAGGCTGAGGGAAATTCGCGCCAAAACAGAAGCCCGTGGAGCTTTCGGCTTCACGGGCTTCATAAGGAATAGGAGAAGGTATCTGTTATTCAGACGCTGGCCGGCGCTTTAAAGTTGGACGGTCATCGTCATCGGTGTTGGTAGATCCGCTGGTGCCGCCATCATCGGAACCGACCGTGCCGCCATTCGACCCGGGCGCGCGCCGCAGCGTTGGACGAGTGGGATCGGCCGGGTTATCCACCTTGCGCTTGTTGTGCATCGCGAGCAAGCGCGCTTTCACATCGTTGAACTCGGAAGTGGTCAGCACATACTCGGGCTTGGCCTTGAGATATTCCTGAATATTCTTCTGCGCCGCCTGGATGCGAGCGTCAGTGGGCGGATGGGTGGAGAACACCTTGGCGACGGTGCCCGGCTTACGCTTCTCCAATGTCTCAATTTTCTCGAAGAAATCGACAAAGGCGGTGGGATCATACCCAGCTTTATACATGTATTCCAGGCCCAATAAATCGGCTTCCGATTCCATGGCGCGCGAAAACTTCAGAAAGCCCACCGGCACCAGCACGCTGGCCGCCTGATAAATTCCATATCCCGTCCAGCCGCCCATGAAGATCAGCGGGATCATGCCCAGCTGCGCGATCTCGCCGCGCGTGGCCTGCCGGGTGCCATGCCGCGCCGCCACATGCCCGATTTCATGCGCCATCACACCGGCCAGTTCCGCTTCATTATCCGCCTTTAAGATGAGCCCTGAGTTCACAAAGAAGAATCCGCCCGGCAGCGCGAACGCGTTCACTTCTTCGCTGTCGATCACTTTGATGGTGAAGGGAACCTTGGCGTCGGAATTCCGCACCAGGTTCTGACCCACACGGTTGACGTACTCCGCAATCACCGGGTCATTGATGATTTTGGCCTGGCGTTCCACTTCGGAGGCGAGCTGCTTGCCGAGGGCGATCTCTTTTTCGAGGGAGTAGAAATTGACCTTGCCGCTGACGTTCCGGTTCCCGATCTGGTCGGGATCTTTTTCGGGGTCTTCGGCGAATACTCTACCCGGCGTGACCAACGCCAAAGCAAGCGAAAAACTCAGGCTAGCGGACAACAGGCGTTTCATCCACAGACTCCTACAGTCGAGTATAAACCTTCATGCTTTATACGTATAGTGGTGATTATGGGTTTCGCGAAGGATTCCGACCAAAGGTCCGGCCCCATTCCGGTCCAGACCGAACCTCTCTGGCGACAGTACCGGGAGGAGTTCCCGGTGACCCAGAACCTGATTTACCTGAACCACGCCGCTGTGTCGCCGCTACCCAGGCGGACGGCTACCGCCATGCAGGGGTTAGCCGAGGACGCTCTCCAGTACGGGGCCCTGCACTATGATCGATGGTTGGATGCCTATGAGGGCCTTAGAGTTGCGGCCGCACGGCTGATCGGCGCCAACCGCGGCGAGATCGCGCTGATCAAGAATACCTCCGAAGGCATATCCACGGTAGCCATGGGACTCGATTGGCGCCCAGGCGACCGGATTGTTGCGTTTCGCGAGGAGTTCCCCTCGAACTATTACCCCTGGTTACGCCTGGAAGCCAAGAGGTGTTCGGTGGACTGGCTCTCGGCCGACGATCCGCTGGAAAAGATCGACATGGCCTGCTCCGGCGCCCGGCTCCTAGCCATCAGTTTCGTCCAATATCTCAGCGGTTTTCGGGCTAATTTGAACGCAATCGGCGAGATCTGTAAGCGGCGCAAATGCTTCTTTTTCGTGGATGCCATCCAAGGGCTGGGTGCTTTTCCGCTGGACGTGGAGACCGCTCACATCGATGCGTTGGCCGCGGACGGGCACAAATGGCTGCTCGGATCGGAGGGATGCGGGATCCTGTATGTCCGGAAATCGCGCCAGGACTCCATTTTTCCCGAGGAGTTCGGCTGGACCACCGTGGCCGGCTACAACGACTATGCGTCGCGCGACATGGCGCTGCGGCAAGACGCCGGGCGTTACGAATGCGGAACGCTGAACACCATTGGTTGCTATGGACTGCGAGCATCCATCGAACTATTGCTGGAAGCCGGCGTGGACCGCATTGCGGCTGCGGTTCAAGCGCTCGCTGACCGGCTGGCTGCGGGAGCCGCGAGTAAAGGCTATCAGATACTCGGCGATCGCACGCCTGAAAACGGCGCCGGAATTGTCGCTATTCAGAAGCCGGGCTTCGACAGCCGCAAACTGGTGCATGACCTGAAGCAGAAGGGCATCATCGCCGCGCCCCGTCAGGGTTGGATACGGCTGTCGCCGCATTTTTACATCAGCCCGGAAGATATCGATCGCGTGATCGAGGCTTTACCTTGATTGACGCTTTGCCTTAAGAACCAGCTGCGCCGTGACGCGGACCTTCCTCGTTCACCAAGAAGCCGCGAAGCAACTTAGTGCGATCCCGCCCGATCGCCGAAAACGGATCCTTAGCGATATAACTGCGCTCGAAGTGGATCCGTTCCGCGGGCTCGTGAAGCCCCTCTCGGCTGCCCCGCACTAGTGGCCTGTCGCAGCGAGTTCGCTAGCATGGCCCAACCGCTCCCTCCGGTCACGGCTCAGTATCCGATGTGCTTAACGGAGCCGCGACCGGAGGAAGCGGTAGTAACGATCCGGCTGCGACAGGCCACTAGAAATGGAATGAAGTATCCAGGGTCAGAGATTGCGTGCCGATGCGAACGCTGCTGTTGCTGTATTCTCCGTACAGCAGCGCGCTCTTCGCGACGCTCTCTTGATTGGATGGGCCCACGCCGTACGCCAGATCGAAGCGCCAGCGCGCGTAGCGATATCCGAGACCCGTGGAAAACTGATTGGTCATGATGGCGGCCGTCAGCGGCGAAAGCGTGGACGCCGGCACTGGATTGGTGGAATGTACGTATCCGCCGAGAATGGAGAGGCGTTCGGTAAGCAGCCGCTCCACGCCGCCGCGAATGGAATACTGATCCTTCCACTGCAACGGAACACGGTCGAAAATCGAAGTGGAACTGAGCAGCCCATTGATGGCGGAATTCGTGCCGTTGGTGAGCGAGACCGGAAGGCCGGTGAATGCATCGTTCCAATTCACCCAGTTGCCTTGCAGGCCAAAAACCCAGCGGCCGTCCACGCGCCAGTTCACGCCGGCCAGAACCGACTGAGGCAGCACGTTGCGGACCGCGGCCGAGTATCCAAAAGTGGATGGCGCCGCAAGCCCGAGCACGGCAAACTGTTGCGACAGATCTCCGCGAGCTACCCCGGTGCTATCGATCACCGTGCGCGACTTCCACGCCAGGTTCACGGTCAGCCGATCGGTGGGACGCGCGATCACGCCGACACTGGAGTTCCAACCGAAGCCGGTGGTGTGCATCGCCAGCAGCGTTTTCAATCCGGCCAGCGCGGGGTTGCTTTGGAAGATGTAGGGCGCGTCCAGCGTATTTTGGTTGTAAACCGCGCCGAAGCTCACTCCCACATCCACCTTCTTGGTGAGCGCCACGCCCATGCCAACGCCCAAGCGAGCGGCCACGATCGCGGACCGCTGCTGTTGTAACCCGTAGCTGGCGCCGCGCGAAACCGGGGGCGTCGGCATATCTCCAATTGGAAACCGACATCAGTTCGGGCGTTATCCCAATTCCAAAGCTGAAGCGCGAATGGCCGATCGGCGTACCGAATGCGCCATAAGGCAGAACGCCCGGCGAATCCCGGAGTGGGACGTTGCTGTTCACTGAGTTGCTGAAGGAGCCGCGCGCGAATATGCTGGTCAGGTTGAGATCGACAGTGGGCGAACTGAGCGCCGTCAGCCCGGCGGGATTCGCCGCCAGCGCGTCGATGGCTCCGTCCGAAGATGGCACGTATACGCCGCCCAGCGCCAGGGAGCGCGCGCTGGCCGTAGTCCAGTAAAAATCCTGGGCGGTTAAAGAAGCAGCGGCGAGGCCGCAAACCAGGACCAATTGAATCGATTTATGGATTGATGATTTATGGATTGATGGATGACACACCTTCATGATTTACCTGCCCTTTTGATTTAGCGTCCTCATTTTCCACGCCGCGAGCCAGGGCGGACAGGCTGGAATCTTGAGACTGAGAGTTTGGCTTCGGATATTGCTTGGCCGCCATGAGCGCTTCCAGGCACGTGGCATCCAGCGCCCGTGGCGCGTCCTTTTGCATGATGCCGAACACCTTCTCGAGAGGCATGGCAGAGCGGTACGGACGCTCCGCCGCAAGGGCGTCGAAGATGTCCGAGACCACCAGAATGCGCGAGGGCAGAGACATCTGCTCCGCGCCCCAGTGCCGGAAGTAGCCGGATCCGTCCAGCTTCTCGTGATGCGCGGCAGCCACTTCGCTCAATTGCTCAAAGCTCGGGATGCGGCGAAGTATTTCATAGCTGTAATAAGGATGTTTCTGGATGATTTTCCATTCTTCGTCGTCGAGGGGACCTGGTTTCTCAAGAATTGTATTGGAGACGCTCAGCTTTCCGACGTCATGCAGCAGCGCGGCGCGGCGCAGAAATGTCGTATCCTCTGCGCTCATGGAAAGCTGGCGCGAAATGGCGACTGCCGCGTCGGCGACGCCATTGGAATGGCGATACGTGAACGGCGATTTTGCGTCGACAATTTCGGCGAAGGCCTGGCAGATATTCTCGACAGTTTCGTCGCTAGCGGCCATGCGCCGTTCTTCAGGCTCGAGCGCGAGGGCGTGCTCGATGGCATCGGAGTGCTCCAGATTGCTCCAAAGCGCCCCGGACTTCGCGAGCGAGGCCGTGGCCTTCACCAGATCGGGATCGAACCAACGGCCTTTGCGCTTCTCTACCACCGCAAGCGCAGCTTCTGGACCCTGGTTGACCAGAAAAACCTCGAGCGTCTGCGACAGGTTCATGATGCGCGAAAACAAGGGGATCTCCGCGCCGCGCAGGCCGTCCGGGTATCCGCCGCCACCCCAATGCTCGTCCAGGCTGTGGATGGCTTGCGCCACGGGTTCGGGGAACCCAAGGCGGCGGGCCACGGATGCTCCGCGCTCGCAGCGGATCTTTACCAGTTCACACGATTCGGTCTGCTGTTTTGCCGCCACGCGAGCCAAGGTCCGCATCCGTTCCAGGAACGGAGCTCCGGTTGCCACGTGAGTCAAAGCGTATTGCAGACTTTCCCAGCCGACGCGAGTCCAATCCGTGAGCTTTACATCGCGTTTGGCCCGGATCTCGTCTGCCGCCAGGATGTGAAACAACTTGGACGAGTTGCTGCTGCAGCCGGCGTCCTTCAGTAAAAGTGCGTAAAATAAGTCGCCCTGGTCGGAAATCGGCATTCCGATGTGCTGGGCGATGCGCATTCCGAGCATGCAGGAACGCACGGAGTGCCCCATGGGACGGCCTTCGGTGAGGTCCAACGAATACGAAAGAGCGGAGATGAGCGCGGAAACACGCAGTGTTGCGCCAGGGAGCGTTGAGCTAGAAGGCGTGGCCGGGCTGGATGAGGCTACGAATTGGCTTGGCATCGCTCCCCACCAAATCGGCGGGGCAGCGACGATTCTGTATGTTACCTGACAGCTTGAAGGTCCAGTCCGACCACTAAGAGTCCAGGCCTAGGGGGTGTTTGGGAACTTCATCGCGAAGATTTCGGGGCTTCCGAAAAATGCTGATGACCAGAAAAATAACCAGGGCCAGCAGCAGTACCGAAAGGGTCAGGGTCCCGGTAAGCCACCAGCCCGATTCGTAACGCCATTGCCGCGCGATGCGCATCCATAGGAGCGCCAGGACGAAGATGCTCAAAGCCAGGCGGAGAAGCTTCCGAAAGGGCAACATTCTCCGCCTATTTTAATCGAGTTGTCTTAATCTACGGGGGTCCAGCCCCTGTCGGGATCGAAGCTGGCGGGCGGAGTGGCGGAGCGCGTTCCGCGATCCTTCTCATAAACCACGCCGCTCTGATTCACGATGAAGGTGTGGACGCCGCTCACGCCGTAGTTTGCGGGCCAAGCTACCAGCGCGAATCCACCGATCATGCTTTTTCCGAGCACATAAGGATGCTGGCCGCCGGGCGCGTCCGGACCCTGTTCCTTCAGCACACGGAAGTAGTAACCGTGGTAAGGCTTAGAGGGATTCGGGCCGGCCGCTTGCGCGAATTCTTTGGGAACCTGGGAACTCGCTACGCTTTCTGCATATTCCGCCGTTCCCGCCGCCGAGCGCTTCTTGGCTGCGTAATCCGCTTCCACGCCCACGTATGCGGCACAAGCCTGAATGGCATCCAATTCGTTGGCTCCCACCTGGCGCGCGCGCACTTCCATGGAGCCACGCTGGGGATCGAAGCGCCACTTCTCGCCCTCGTGAAGCAGTGGAATCGGAAATGGCCAGTCCTGATCGCCGATCAGCAGAACCATTACGTGAGAATTCATGGTGGATTGCGCCAAATGATGTTTCTGGGTAGCAATCTGCGCGAATTCCTTACGCTCAGCTTCATCCTGCTTGGGGTCGCCGGAAGTGAGTATGCCCTTAGCCGACGATCCCAACACGGCCCGCAGAGTGGCAACATCGTTTTTCGATGCCGCATCGATCAGCGACTGAGTGGCCGCTTCCGGTGAATCAAACATGGTCTGGGCAACTTTCGGAGCCGCCGCCTTGGAGTGTGCGGCCGGCTTAGCGGGCTCTTGAGCCCACGCACTAACAGCCAGCAGACCAAACATTGTTGACGTGAATATTCTTGTGGTCATGTTACCTCCGGCCTCCGCCACCACCATGGAATCCACCGCCCCCGCCGCCAAAACCGCCGCCTCGGAATCCTCCACCACCGCCGCCGAAGCCGGAGTGACCCAGGCTCGAGAATCCATGGTCGCTCTCCATGCGCGTGGCGCCGCCATTTTGGATTCCGCCGAAAGCGCTATGACTTTCGCGCTCCGCTGGAGCGAAGGATCGTCCAGCGCCCGTGTTTCCGCGAGCGCCTTCTGCTCCACGGCCTTCTTCACCACGACCCGTTTCTCCACGACCTTCTTCTCCGCGAAATGACGCTGCCCCTCGGAATCCAGCGGTGCCACGGACTCCCGCCGAGCCACCGAAACGGCTCGCGACGGCGCGATTGGGATATGGAACACCTAACCGATGCCCGGGATCGTGCGCCCAGACGCCACCCAATCCGCCATGAAAATCGTTAAATCCGTAGCGATGGAAAAAGTTGCCGTTCAACAGGATTCGCCCGCCAAACCAATCCGGTCCCCAACCCCATCCAAAGCCGCCCCACAGTCCCCAGCCGCCGCCAAAATAGAAGCCGAGATCGATGCCGGGCAAGAACGAGAATCCCACGTCAACCCCCGGATAAAACAGTGGCGGATAATAGCCAAAAAGCGGCGGGCCCCAAACCCACTCGGGGTTGTATACGGGAACATAAACCACGCCGGGCTCGGGCGGCGCAATGTCGATCGCCGTCTGACCGTTGTCGGTTTGAGTTGTCACCTTCTCCTGGGGCGTCGACTGCAGCTTTCCGTTGGCCTCCGCCTTGGCGCGCAGGCGCTGCACGGCGCTCATCACGTCCGGCTGCTGGGCCAGGAACGCGTTACCCAAGTCCGTGGTCCAGCGGATGTCCTGATTCAGGCGCGTCAACACATCGGGAAACGCAACCAGGGCCTGGATGCTCGGATCCCAGTTCTGCTGCCGGGCCGCGTCCATCAACTGCTGACCTTTCAGATTGCGGTTCTGTTGCAGCCACTGTTGCGCTTCCACCACTTCGATGGGATACGTCGAAGCCACCAGGATCTGGCTCAACAAAGTATCCGGGTATAGCGCGATAGGCGCCACTAAATTTTCGAGTTGCTGGGGATTTAGGGGCTGCGCCGGGGGTGGTGGTGGCAATTGCCCGGGCTGCTCTGTTTGATCCTGTGCAAATAATGTGGCCGCCATTACGATCGGCAAACTGGCTGCCGCGACCAACCTGAAGAGTTTCATTCTTCCGGCCTCCTTGGGGCTGAAGAATACGCCCATACGTTATGATGCACCAGGACGCGCAGAGTTCCGCATGAATTTCTAACAACGCTTGTAACAAGGCTGACGGTGCTGACGCCACAGGCGCGCGGAAAACTTTCTTAAAATTAGTGTCCGGAATGTCGAGAAACCGGCGCGGGTTCCGACTGCCTATTGAAAGCGCGAAAAGAGCGCCAGACAAAAGGAGCCACGCGAAAGCGATGGGAACAAACATGAAATACCTACTGATGATGAGCGCAACAAAGGCCGGCGTCGACACGTACAAAGCTTGGCCTGAGAAGGAGATTCAAACGCATTTCGCGTTCTTGGGCAAGCTGAACCAGGACCTCAGAGAATCCGGGGAGTTCGTGAGCACGCAGCCGTTGGCTGGCCCGGATGAAGCCAGGATGGTGCGAGCCGGGAGCGACGGTGCGCCGATCACGGATGGCGTGTTTCCAGAAGCCAAGGAGTTTCTGCTCGGTTACTGGATTGTGGATGTCAAAACTCCGGAACGTGCCTATGAGATCGCGGCGCGTCTGTCGGCTGGACCAGGACTTGGCGGAGCGGCTACGAACATGCCCATCGAAGTGCGGCAGCTAGCCGAAGGGAGAGCCCAGCAATGAAATACATGTTGATGATGACGGGTACGAACGCTGAATTTGAGTCCTACGCGAAGTGGCCCAAGCAGGACCTGCTGGCAAATATCGCTTTTATGCGGGCTTTCAGCAAGGAACTCAGCGATTCCGGCGTCTTCGTTTCCACGGAAGGACTGGCGTTCCCCGATCAAGCCAAAATCGTGCGCGCGGGAAGCGACGGCGAGCCCATCACCGACGGGATATTTCCAGAGTCGAAAGAGTTCCTGGCCGGCTATTGGATTGTCGACGTGGAGAGCCCTGAGCAAGCTTACAAGATCGCCGCTCGGGTTTCGGGTGCGCCCGGGCCTGGAGGCAAGCGTGGGAACATCCCCATCGAAGTGCGGCAAGTGCTCAGTAGCGCGGAAGAACTGTCGCGGTGACTGGGCAGTTGGTCTTAGATATGGATGACCGCTCCGAGTATCTGTTGCGTGAACTCGCGCCGCAGGTGCTCGGAATGGTTGTCCGGAGATTTGGGGACTTCGCGGCATCGGAGGACGCAGTTCAGGAATCGTTGCTGGCCGCGGCGACACAGTGGCCGCGCGAAGGGTTACCGGAGAATCCGCGCGCCTGGCTGACCCAGGTAGCTTCTCGCCGCATGACGGACCACATTCGCAGCGAATCGGCTCGGCGCCGGCGCGAAAACCAGGTCGCCGTGGAAGCGGTCCGCACGTCGGCCTGGCCTGGATCGACAGGAGCGCCCGGGGAAGACGACACCCTGGTTCTCCTCTTTATGTGCTGCCATCCGGCATTGACCCCGGCTTCGGCAATCGCTTTGACATTGCGGGCAGTGGGCGGGTTGACCACGGCCGAGATTGCCCGCGCATTCCTGGTGCCGGAGGCGACCATGGCCCAGCGGATCAGCCGGGCCAAGCAAAGTATTAAGAGCTCTGGCATTCCATTCCAATTGCCCACCGCGCAGGAGCGAACCGAGCGCCTGCGCGCGGTGTTACACGTCCTTTACCTGATCTTCAACGAGGGCTACACGACGAGCGCGGGACCCAATCTCCGCCGGGACGATTTATCGCTCGAGGCCATGCGCCTGACTCGCATCGTGCATAAGCTGCAGCCCAATGAAACCGAAATCGCTGGATTGCTCGCGCTCATGTTACTGACCGATGCCCGGCGTATGGCGCGCACCAACACCGACGGTGAGTTGATTGCGCTCGCGCAGCAGGACAGAGCGCTGTGGGATCGGCAAGAGATTACCGAAGGTGTAGCGCTACTCTCAGCCACTTTACCCAAGGGCTCAGTGGGGCCGTACCAATTGCAAGCGGCCATTGCGGCCGTGCACGACGAAGCAGCGAAAGTGGAAGACACGGATTGGCCGCAGATCCTGGCGCTGTACGATGTGCTGCGGCGCATGTCCGCGAATCCCATGGTGGAATTGAATCGCGCGGTGGCAGCGGCCATGGTGCACGGGCCGGCGAAAGGTTTGGAACTTCTCGACGCGCTCCAGGCGGACGGCCGCTTGAGCGATCACCATCGCTTGGACGCCGTTCGAGCGCATTTGCTGGAGCTCACTGGAGACCACCAGGGCGCCGCGCGACATTACAGGGCGGCGGCAGGTAAAACCGGAAGCCTCCCGGAACGCAATTACCTTCTTACGCAGGCCGCGCGCCTCGTGAACGAAGCTATTTCAGAACGTCGGCACCCCCCAGAACGGCCTCGATAAAGGCCAACGCACGGGTGTCCTTGCTCTGTCCCAGCCAGAATACGGCCTGTTTTCGAACCTCCGGATTGCGATTCGCGCGCACCACCTGAATCAATAGCGGGACGCCTTCACCGTTGGGCATTTGCGTCAGAGCGAAGACCGCCTTCTTCTTTACCTCCGTCTCGGGATCGTTCACAATGGCGTCGGTGATGGATGATTCAGCCATCTTCTGTCCGGCTTTTTGCGCCAGCCAGAACAGAGCCTGGCCGCGGACGCGGGGGCTTGAATCACTATGCGCGACGGCAGCCACGGTGCTCAGCGCTTCGGGCTGCTTGCTTTCCGAGAGCGCGAAGACGGCGTGCTCGCGGATTTTGTCACTGGGGTCTTCTCGTACAATTCGGCTGACCACTTCAAAGCCGCGCCGGCCGCGCGAATTCCCCAGCCAGAAAATCGCCTGACGACGAAGTTTTTCGGGCTGGCTCCGAGCAGCCAGTTCTTCAAGCGCCGAGTCGGCCGATGGGTCGGCGTGGAGCGCGATCGCCGACACCGCGCGATCCGCCATACGGGCGTCGTCTCGCGTAGTGCCGGAGGCGTTCTTCGCAAGCGATAACAGGAACCGTACGCTATCGGGAGCCGCGACGCCGGTGAGCCAGATGAACGGCAAGCCACCCGCATCGAGGTCGCATTCCGGGGTGAAGGTATGGATCTTGCCCACTTGATGGTTCTCCACTCGATAGAGCACGACCAGATGAGTCGGACCTTCGAGCTTTACCGTTTGAGGCGCAGCGACCGTAACGCCATCGTCAGAGTGTTCGAGCGAATATCCGCCGCCATTCCAGAAACAGCTCTGGCGTTCGCCGGACCGCTCGCTCGGCACGATTGGTTCGGCATAGCCCACCCACGCCGCGGTGGTTTGAGCGCTGAGAATAGACCGGAACGTCGATTCCAGGCTGCCCGAGACCGGACGTGCCTCGAGCTGCGCGTTCGAAACGCGGGGCTGTTGCGCGAGCAACGAAAGAGCGCTTAGGAAGATGGCAGCCAGCTTCATTTGGTCAAGATCTCCATCAGATAATCCGTCGCTTCTTTGGAGTGCATCACTGAGAGCTGATTGACGATCGCTTTTTTCAGGTTCAAGTCGGTCTCCTTGCGCGCGATCTCGACCAGCGCGGTGGCATTATTCTGCACGAAAAGCGCATTGATAATGGCCTTTTTGTTATCGGCGCTGGTTTCCTGCGCATACATGGAGGCGAGCGCAGCCCCGGTCTTGCTCTTTCCCATCACCCCCAGTTGATTAATCGCGTAACGACGCAGGGCTTCGTCCTTCTCGTTCTTGACGATGTCGAAAAGCTTGTCCGAATTGCCCGAAATGAAAAGCCCCTGGATTACGGCGCGCTTCACATCGGCCGCGGCGTCGGCGGAATAAAGCTGCGCCAGGTCAGCCGCTCCTCCCACGTTTCCGAGCATCTGGATGGCGTGCACCTTCAATTCCGGGTTCGATTCCGACTTCGCTACCGCCAGCAGATTGTCGCGGCTGCCGGCCACCATGAAGCTGTTGAGTATGGTGCGCTTTACCTGCGCGTCATTGGAGCTTTTGTAGACGTCGACCAGAACTTGCAGGTTGTCGCGGCCGCCATGGATTCCCAGATATTCGATGGCCTTGGACTGCAGGTCGGGATTCGATCCGCCCTTGGCGATACCGGCCAGAAGATCGCGCGAGGCTTGCGACCCGCTTTGCGCCAGAACAAACAGAGCGCGCTCTTTGAGCTTCGGCGAGTTGCTGCTCTTGAGCAGCTTTTCGAGCATGGGCAGGCTGCGCTCCGGATCGGTACTCATCAGGCTGTTCAATGCCAGCAGCTTCAGATCTTCATCGGTGGCCGTTTCCGGCGAAAGTGGCTGGCCGTTTTGCGATCGGATCTCCACCTGGAAAGCCTTGGCATCGTCCAGCCAGCGGCTGCCGGGATAACTCTTCTGCAACTCGGCCAGACTAGCCAGCGCCTCGTCGCGATGGCCCAGCTTGTTCTGCGCGTAGGCGCGCCAGTAATAAGCGCCATCGGCGCGGCTGCTCTTGCTGTCGATCACCTGGTTAAATGTGTCGATGGCACGGTCGTATTCTTTGCGATCCAGATAGCTCTTGCCGCGCGAGTAGCTTTCTGACGAGCGTTCCTGCAGGTGACGGAGCTGTTCCCTTGCACTCCGTTCCGCGTCACGCTGGGAGTCCTGAAAGGCGAACAGGGGAAGTCCCGACAAGTCCAGGTCCAATGTGATGGGAGGGATCGTCACTTGCGGGAAATGAGGGAACGGCGGCAACGGCGGTAATGGAGCTATCGGAGCCAGCTCGATGGGCGGCTCAGGCGGCTGCTGCGCAAACGCGAGCAGCGCGGTGAAAATGGAAGCAGTGAGTGTGAAATATATCCGCATAATCATCCTACAATTTCTTCGAATTCTTGTCCTTTTCCGATGCCGGGTGGTTTTCCAGACTGTGGGTCTCGGAGCCCCGCGCTTCTGTGCCTAACACGCGCACCTTGAACAGCAGGCCGCGGCTTTCAATCTGCTGGCGCAGGTCGTTGAGCTGTTGGCTGGATATTTCCGAGGGACTGTGCGCGATTTCCAGCAGCACGCGCTCCAGGTCGTCCAGGACGCTGGCCATGGAATTGTCGCCCGTGGTCCGAGCGGTCTGACGGTAAAGGCGATTGTCGTCCAGAAGATCTTCCGCCATCCGCCGCTCGTCTGAAATATCGAGCCTGCCTTTGCCGTCCGGGGCGCCTTCCGGCGCATTATCGATCTCGGCGAGCACCATCTGGGACCGTTCCAGGTGATCGCCCACCGCGACCAGGAGAATGCGCTCGCGAATCTGCTGGTTATTCCGATTCTTCGCTACCACGGAAGCGTCGCCGCGCTGCCAAAACCTTCCCGCCAGAAACGCCGCGATCAATAGGGCCGCCAGCACAGGCGCCCAAATCCACCATTGCCGGATCAGCGGCCTGCGGGGGGCTGCCAGCCGCGGCTCGATTTGTTTCCAGATGTCTTGCTCATAATCGGCCGGGCGCTCGGGAACCTGCGCGGAATCCACTGTATTGAGCACCAGCTGCAGTGAGCGGAGCTCGGATCGGCAGTGCTCGCAACCGGACAGATGCTTCTCGATGGCCGCTGATTCCGTCGACTCGCCGTAATAGAAAAGCACCAGCTGATCTTCATTGATGTGATCCATGTTGATGTGATTCATCTCGTTCATCATCCGCTCATGCACATCATCGAACCATGCTCACTAGTGGTTCCAGACTCCGGCGGAGCTTTTGGACCGCTCGAAAAATACTGTGTTTGGTAGCGTTGGTGCCGGTTCCGAGTGTTGCGCCGATCTCATCAATCGACAAGCCCTCGAAGTGCCGCAGGACGAACGCCGTTCTTTCCTGCTCGCTCAGTTCGCCCAGCGCGGCGTTCACGGAGTCGGATATTTGGCCGCTGAATAGTTCCCGATCCGGCCCCGGAGTTACCGCTCGAATGGACACCAGGACATCCTGAGCGGGGTCAGGACCGCGCTCGCGCTTCCGTTCGCGAGTTTTTCGTTTCCGAATCAGGTCGAGCGAACAGTTGGAGGCGATGCGATGCAGCCAGGTGGAAAAGCTGGAGCGGGCATCGAATCGGTCGATTTGCCGGTAAGCCTTCAAGAACGTCTCCTGCACTACATCCTCCGCATCCTCTTCGTTTCCGGTCATGCGATAAGCCAGCCGGAAGATGGCGCGGCCATGCTGCTCCACCAGCAGCCGAAACGCGTCGTGATCACCCGAGCGTGCGCGCTCGACAGCGCCGCTGGCTTCCGCTTCCATCCGTCCTTTAGACTTCAGTTTTTGTAAACGGTTAGCCGCGCCGGAGGTGCGGGTGCAGGACTCGGCCCAAACCCGATCCTCGGGCACGGCGATGCTTCCAGAACAAAAGGTTTAGGGGCTTCAGGTCAATTCGCCGCGTCTCAAAAGTTCCTGTCGCAGTTCAATCCGCCTGGCATCATTCAATGCGAGCACGTCGACAGTAGCGCGACCCGCTGGTGTCAAACCCTCAATACGCGATCCCCGGAGAACAAAGTGCTTGTGCCATTCGTCGCGCCGAGGATGAAAAAGGCTCGCCACGGCGCCCGTGGAGGGGTCGACTCCGCTGAGATTGGGCCCCTTGTGGAGATTACAGCGATGGCATGCCAGAGCGAGATTATCGATCTCATCGGAGCCACCGTGCTGGCGTGCAATCACATGCTCAATGTGATGCACAAGTTCACTGTTGTCTTGGTGCAGCCGGCAGTACTCGCAAATCTCCCCGGCCCTATCACGGATGAACTGCCGGGTTCCGGCATCCATCGTTAGTGAGGAATCGGTTCCAGATGACGGCGGGCTTTGATTTTGAGAATTGCGATAAAGTCGGCCGCATTGATCAGTGCTTCATATTCCGACCGTTCAGAGGCGGTAAGATTGCCTTCGTTGGCCCGCTCACCAAGCAACTTGATCCGCGATTGTACTGGCTGATCGATACGGAAGGCTATGATACGTCGGGCAGACTCCGCGTCGAGGCAAAGACTCAGGGGTTCCAAAAGGCTGTCAAGCCCGGCAGCCACATCCATGCCCTCACGTTAACACAACAGATGAATCCAGCTCCCGGACCCGCACCTTGCAAATATCCTCTATAGAGGATAATATTCCTCTATAGAAGATGACCACAAAATCAGGCGCTCTTCAATTGGTTGACCTTGGGAGGCGCATCCGGGACGAGCGGATGCGGCGCGGCCTTTCGCTCGAAGAACTCGCCCGGAACGCCCGTGTAAGCCGATCGATGCTTTCGGCCGTGGAACGAGGGGAGAAAGCTCCCACGGTGTTGATCCTCGATCAGATTGCAACTGGCCTGGGCAGCTCCATCGCGCGGCTATTGGCCGCGGAGAGCGCAGGACGAGTCGTGTTGTTGCGCGCGGACGATCAGGACCGCGCCATCGATCCATCCGGCTGGGAGCGCCGTATTCTTTCGCCCGTTTTGCCGAACGTGGAATTCGAGTTTATGCGGACCATCCTGTCCCCGGGAGTGAACGCCGGGGCATTTCTGCCCCACAATGCAGGGTCCCGTGAGTATGTCGCGGTAGAGCGCGGCGCTCTTCGCTTGACGCTCGACGGCGAAGTGTACGTCCTGAAGAAGGGCGACAGCATTTACTACGCCGGGGATTGTATCCACGAGTTTGAGAACGCCGACCGGCACAAACCTTGCGAGTATTACCTCGCCATGGATGTGACTGGCCATCCCGACCAGCTTCGTCATCGCTTGGCGGGGAAGGGGCTGGCGGGGAAGGCGAAGAACGCAAAGGGAGGAAACCATCGTGATGAATAAGGACGAGTTCAGAAGACTGGGCTATCAAGCCGTCGACCTGGCGGCCGGCTACCTGGCTGACCTTCCCACGCGTCCCGTCTTTCAGCGAATGAAGGAAGGCGAGCGCGAAGCACTGCTGACCATGTCCATGCCGGTTGCTCCGCTGTCTGGAGATGAAATCCTACGGCTGGTGGCGGAACAGATGCTCCCGCACCCGATGGGCAACGGCCATCCGCGCTTCTTCGGATGGGTGAACTCGCCGCCCGCTTGGATGGCAGTGATCACCGAGATTCTGGCCGCGGCGATGAATCCCAGTTGCGCCGGCGGGGATCACGCAGCCATATACCTGGAACATTGCGTGCTCCGATGGGTGATGCAGTTACTCAATTTCCCGATCGAAGGGAGCGCCGGGTTACTGGTGAGTGGCGGCTCGGCCGCATCTCTCACGGCGCTGGCCGCCGCCCGGCATCGAGCGCTCCGTGACATGGGAATTGACGTACGAAAACAGGGCGTCAGCACGGACGCCAAGCTTCGCCTCTACGCATCTACGCAAGTGCACAGTTGCGTTCAGAAGGCCGTGGAACTCCTGGGCCTTGGATCGGACTGCATTCGATGGATCGGTGTGGATGAGGAGTTTCGCATATCGCTGGACGAACTGCGTTTGGCGATTCGCGAAGACCGGCAGTCAGGATGGCGGCCGTTTTGCATCGTCGCCAGCGCGGGAAGCGTGAACATGGGCGCAATCGATCCGTTCCATGCGCTCGCGGACCTGGCGCTCGAATCCGGCCTCTGGCTGCATGTGGATGGCGCGTACGGAGCTGCCGCGGTCTTGGATCCGAATACGAAACCACTGTTCGCGGGAATGGAACGCGCGGATTCCATCGCCCTCGATCCGCACAAGTGGCTGTCGGTGCCAGTGGAATGCGGCTGCGTCCTGGTGCGTGACGGACAGCTGCTGCGGAGCGCTTTCTCGCTGGTGCCTCCCTATATTCGAACCGAATCCGGAAAAGGCATCGGGAACCTGCCGTGGTTTTCCGAGTATGGCTTCCAGCAAACCAGAGGATTCCGGGCGCTGAAACTTTGGGTCACGCTGGCACATGCCGGAACGTCGGGCTTAGAGCAGCAGATCTCCCGGCAGATTGCACTGGCCCGCTATCTGGAGCAGCGGATCCAGGCCACGGCGGACTTCGAATTGCTGTCGAATGGCAAACTCTCGATCGTTTGCTTTCGATATGTGCCGCGTGAACTCGCCGGAAATGAAGCAGCGCTGGATGCTCTGAACCAGAAAATCATGCAGCAAGTGCAGGCGGATGGGGCCGCATTTCTTACCAACACCACGCTGGCCGACCGGTTCGCGTTGCGGGCCTGCATTCTGCACTATGGCACCACGGAAGCGGACATCGAAGCGATGCTGCAGGCGGTGCAAACGTCAGGGTTGCAGATAAGGAATACAATTTAGGGAAGAGGTAACCACATGCACAGGCCCGCCGGACGATTCATATTTTGGAGTCTCGTCGTTTCTTTGGGCGCCGCACCGCTGGTGTATTCCGCCGGTAACGCCGTATTGTCGGAAATCCATGCACTGGAACAGCAAGAAAAAACTCAGTTGGACAACATCAACCAGCAGATGGCGGAGTTGAAGCAAAAACATCAGAGCGACATCGCGCCTCTCCAGCAGCAACTCGCTTCTCTCAACGAAGCTTTCCAGGGTGCACTGAAACCGTTGCAGGATCAATATGAGGCTACGCGTAGTCAGGATAACGACCAAAAGGCGTCTCTGTGGAATCAAATCAAGCCTGGCTATCTCGCGTTGTACCAGCAAGAGCAGCAATCGCTTGCCAACCTGAAAACGCAAGAGGATGAAGCGAGCCAGACTTTACGCCAGCAGGAAGACGCCGAGCTTCAAACCGTGCGCCAAAGATATGACGCGCAGCGCAAGGACCAGCAGCAGCAGTACGCTACCGAGCGCCACACCATCAGCAGTCAGTTCGATACTTCCGTGAAGGCGCTTAAGTAAGGGCCCGCTTGCGATTCACGCGCTGGGCGTTTCTTATGTCGGCGGTCGCGAGTCTACCGGCCCAGACACCCGTTTCCGCGGAGCCGGCAGTGCGTGAGGCCTACGCAACCGTCCCCGGGGCGAAGATTTTCTACCGCGATACCGGCGGCAGCGGAGTGCCGGTAATCCTGCTGCATGCGGCCACCGGCAGCAGCCGCGTCTGGGAATACCAGATTCCGGCGTTTACTGCGGCTGGCTATCGCGTGATTGCCTTCGACCGGCGCGGTTGGGGCCGGACCACCATGGATTCCGGGGAAGCGCAGCCCGGAACTGCCGCCGACGATCTACTCAGCTTGCTCGACCAGTTGCATCTGGATCGCGTGCACATCATGGGCACGGCAGCTGGTGGATTCGCCGCGCTCGATTTCGCCTTGTCGTACCCGCAGCGGGTGCGCAGCTTAGTGGTCGCAAACTCGATAGGAGGCGTCCAGGACGCGGATTTTCTCGAACTGGGACGCCGCATTCGTCCGCCGGAATTCGGTAAATTGCCACCGGAGTTCCGCGAATTGGGCCCCTCGTACCGGGCTGGTAACGCGCCCGGTACCGAGCGTTGGGTAGAGTTGCAAAAGATCAGCCGGCCTGCGGGACCGCCGGCACCGGCGCAGCCAATGCGCAATCACATCACTTTTGCTTTGCTCGAAACCATCCAGACGCCGACGCTCTTGCTGACCGGCGACGCCGATCTGTACGCACCCCCACCAGTAATGCAGCTCTTCGCGGCCCGCATCAAAGGCTCGACGCTATCAGTCATCCCCGAAGCCGGACACTCGGCTTATTGGGAGCAGCCTGAAAAGTTTAATCTCACGGTTTTGAATTTCTTGGGCAAACACTAGCGGGTACCGCTTCCTCCGGTCGCGGCTCCGTTAAGCACGTCGGATACTGAGCCGTGACCGCAGGGAGCGGTTGGGCCATGCTTAGCTATTCGTGCCTGAGCGCAATGACCGGATCAACGCGCATCGCGCGGCGCACCGGTAGCAGGCAACCAAGCATGGCCGCCAGGATCAATACGCCGGATGCGACGACCAGCGTGACAGGGTCGGCGGGCGAAACCTGGACTAGCTGCGATTTCAAGAGGCGATTGACAGCGAACGACGCAGCCAGCCCGATGGCGAGGCCAACCCCAAGCGGAAGCATTCCCTGCCACAGCACGAGTCTGCGGATGTCGCGGGCCGTTGCGCCGATTGCAATCCGAATTCCGATCTCCTGAGTGCGCTGGCTCACCGCATGCGCGATGACGGTGTAGAGACCGATGGAAGCCAGCAGAACTGCAATCGCGGCAAAGATCACAAACAGCGCTCCGTAGAATTTCCGGTCCGAAAACACCTCCAGGTGCTTCTCCAGAGCGATTGGACCATACAGTGGAAGATCGCGATCCAGCGTCTGAAGCTCACGCCTAAAGGCGGTTGCGAGATGGTCTGGAGGAACGCTGGTGCGCGCGAAAATCCACATTGCCGCGAGGGGCTTTTGCCGGTATGGCAGGTAAATCAGAGGTTCGAACTGCTGCCGGGTTTCGTCACTCTGATTGATGTTGGACACCACGCCGACCACAGTGCGCCAGGCTGGCTGTGTGTTTCCGTCGAATAGCCGCAGACCTTTGCCGAGCGGGTCCTCTCCCGGCCAGAACTTGTCCGCCAAACGCTGGTTGACGATCGCCACGGGCATTTCGGACGCGCTGTCATGGCCGTTGAAATCGCGCCCGGCGAGCATGGTCGCTTGCAGGGTATGGAAATACTTCGGGCTTACCACCACAACGTGGAGCAAAGGCCGGCGCCGTTCATCCTGACTGGCAGTGCGGCTGGCAGTGTCAGGGTCTCCTTCGATCTCATACGCAACTCGCCGCGCACCCCACTGCGGTGTGTTGTCGGCCATCGCTACGGATTCGACGCCCGGAATCCGTTCCAGATGAGTAGCCAGGCGCTCGAAGAAAGAAATCTGCTTGTCTGCTCCCGGGTACTGGTTAGCAGGCAGAGCCACGGACCCTGTCAACACATTGGCCATGTTGATTCCCAGAGTCGCGTTGTGAACCTTCAGAAAGCTGCGGATCATCACGCCCGCTCCAGCCAGCAGGACCACCGCCAGCGCCATTTCCCCGATCACCAGGACGGCCGACAGATGCTTCCCGCGCCCACCTGCCGTTGCGCCGCGCCCGCCATCCTTCAGCGCGACATTTACATCGAGGCTTGAGAGCCGGAGCGCCGGCGCCATCCCAAAAACCAATCCCGTTCCGATGGAAATCGCGATGAGATATCCCAGAACGCGGTGGTCCATTGTATAGTCGACGATCAGCCAGGACGCCTTCTGTGCCATGGCGAGCGCATAGGTGCGGACGCCCCACTTCGCGATCCACCAGCCGAAAAATCCGCCGATCCCGGAAAGCAGGACGCTCTCGATCAGCAGCTGCCTGATAATTCGCCAGCGCCCGGCCCCGAGTGCGATGCGGATGGAAATCTCGCGGGATCTGCCAATCGCGCGCGCCAGCAAAAGATTCGCCAGATTGGCGCAGGCGATCAAGAGCACAAATCCGACCGCGCCCCACATGGCTCCATACAAAGTGGCTGCGTCCGCGCCTATGAAGAACTGGGTGAAATTCTGGACTTCGGGAACCAGATCCTGATTCGTAACCGGGTAGGCGATGGCAAGCCGTTTTCCGATGACCTCCATTTCCCGCTGTGCGCTTTGCATGGTGACGCCATCGGCCATGCGGCCGATCGCCATCCAGGTGTCATGGTTTTCTCGCTTCAGCACCGTGGGCGTCGCCACCAGCGGCACCCATAGATCCTGCTTCTGCGGGAACGAAAAGGCGAAAGGCATGACGCCGATCACGGTGGTTCGCACGTCGTTCATCCGTAGTGCCCGGCCTACCACCGCTGGATCCTTTCCGTATTGGCTTTCCCAAAAGCCGTAGCTCAGGATGGCGACCGCGGGGGCGCCGGGTATCTCGTCGGACGGCGCGAAATCACGGCCGAGAATCGGCCTCTGGCCAACCAACCGGAACGTGTTGGCGCTCACTTCGGTGGCGTCTAACCTTTGGGCGAAACCGCTGGGATCGCTAAGAATTTTCCCGACGCCATGGACGATTGCCATACCCTGGAATGACTTCGCCTGCGCCCGCCAGTCCAGAAAATCGGGATAGGAGACGCAGCAATTGGAGCCTCTGGGCGCGATGTACACCAGGCGGTCATTCCGCTGAACCAGTGGAAATCCCTTGAAGAGGACTGCGTTCGTCACCGTGAAAACAGTGGCATTGACCCCGATCCCCAAGGCCAGCATCGTCACTGCCACCAGCGTGAATCCGGGATTCTGGATGAGAGCCCGGCAACTCAACCGAAGATCGGCGAGCACAGACATCTGGATTTAGGCGCTGTCCGGCCGCCGAAAGTTACCCTGAATCGTATATCGCGGCCAGCGCCAGTTGTTCGGGCGTCGCGACTGTTTAAGGATGAAGATAAGCTTACAGTCTTCTCCCGACCAACGCGCAAATCGCAGACGAGATGCTACCCTGGGCCAAAGTAATCTAGGCGCAGAAAATGGCATCTTTTTATCGATCGACCGTAAAGGAATTCCTTGCGCAGAATGAGGACCAAATACTCGCTCGTTTGGGTGTTGCTTATGCGAACCGTGGCTACACCAGCCAGTACACAGACCAGACGCTAACTTGGAAGCGTGACATCGGATCCCTTCGACGATCGCTGGAGGAGTGTGTTATCGGATCAGGTTTTGCGACGTCCTGGGCAATGCTCCTGGAATTCTCGATTCCACGAAAGGAAATGCGGATCGATGTCGTCCTATTGATCCGTGACGTGATTGTTGTACTGGAAGCGAAGACTGGGCACGCTGCCCTGCAAGCCAAGCGACAGATTGAGGAGTATTCACTCCTTTTGCATTACTTCCACAAAGCATCGACGTATCGCCGGATTGTCCCAATCATTGTTTCACCGGATTCGTTTGACCTTGATCTAGCATCGCTGGGCCAGAGACAACTTTTCCCACAATTGTCCAGTTATTGGGTGGCACCGGTAATACGGACCTCGTGGCAAAATCTGGCACGCCTCTTAATCGCGATTGAGCAGCCAGGCGCAGATCAAACGCTCGGCGAGGCATGGGACAACAGTCCCTATTTCCCCGTGCCAAGTATCATCGAAGCCGCGATGGCTCTGAGGAGCGGACTTTCGATACGAGAGATAGCACACAGCGAAGCGTCTGAACATGAAATCGAGACCGTGAGGCAAGCTATTCAGGGATATGTCGACCAAGCGCGAGCCGAGAATCATCACGCAATCTGCATGCTCACCGGTGTGCCGGGTTCGGGAAAGACGCTGGTAGGTCTGAGCCTGGCTCACTCGGCCGAAAACAAAGCTGAGGTCATTCATTTTATGAGTGGCAATGGCCCTCTTGTGAAGGTATTGCAACACCTGTTTACACAAGAGAGTATGCGAGGGGGTGCTAAGGCGCCGCAGGCGCGAGCCGAGGCGAAGACGCTAATAGAAAATGTTCACGTCTTTGCTCGATATCAAACGGAAGATAACCCAGGGCCGCCATCTAATCATGCAATTATTTTCGATGAGGCACAGCGTGCTTGGAACCGAGCACAGAACAAGAAGAAATTCCAACGAGACTACTCGGAGCCGGAGATGCTGCTCCGCATCATGGAACGTCACAACGACTGGGCGGTGGTTGTCGCCTTGGTCGGCGGCGGGCAGGAGATAAATGATGGCGAAGCCGGGCTGGAGGAATGGGGCCGTGCGCTGTCCAACAGTGCCAAGGATTGGGTAGTCTATGCGTCGCCCGAAGTATTGGAAGGTGGGTCATCTACGGCCGGACATCGATTGTTCGATGACCCCACGAAACAGAAAGAAGTGCGAACTAGTTCCGCCCTACATCTCAGGACATCCAATCGCAGTCTACGAGCCGATCAACTAGCCAGGTGGGTTAATCTCGTTCTTGAAGGAGATGCCGGGAGGGCAGCCTCCTTGGGCATCACTGCGAGATTCCCAATCTTGCTTTCCAGGGACCTGAACGAAACGCGACTTAAGCTACGTGAGCAGGGAATTGGAGCAAATCGTTACGGCCTAGTGGGATCTTCTGGGGCTGCACGCTTGCGAGCCGAAGGGCTGGAGCCCAGTTCAACTTTTCATGCCGACTATCAGTGGGAGCACTGGTATCTGGCGGACGAAACCGATGTGCGTTCGAGCTATCGATGTGAAGTCTTTGCGACCGAGTTTGAGATCCAGGGATTGGAACTGGACTGGATCGGGCTGTGCTGGGGCGGAGATTTCATTTGGAGTGATTCGGAAGGGTGGCAACTGCGCGCCTTGAGACTTGGTCGCGTGAGCAGATGGAGTGCGATCAAGAGCGGTGAGAAGCAAATCTATCGGAGAAACGCCTATCGTGTTTTACTCACCCGCGCAAGACAAGGGATGATCATTTTTGTTCCAAGGGGCAATATCGATGATCCTACCAACTTGCCCGGGGAGTTTGAAAAAACTGCACAATACCTGATTCGATGTGGCGTGACGTCACTGGGCTGAAGCGGATGGACCGGCCTTTGTATTCGCGGCTCCGTTGTATACTTCATGCAGGTTGGGCGTCGATCGTAACCGAGGGCCTGCCCAAAATCCAGGAGACATGAACGAATGAGTGAAGCACTCAGTGGAGCTGAGTTTAAGAAGCAACTGCGCGAAGGACAGCCCAAGCTCGGCTTGTTCCTGAATTCGCACAGTCCGACGGTGGCCGAGCAGTTGGCGCATAGCGGGTATGACTGGCTGTTGGTGGACTCCCAACACGGACCGATGGGATTTCCCGAGCTGTCCGCCATGCTGGCAGGAATCGCAAACGGCGGGGCCAAGTCCATGGTGCGCGTGGCGGGATACCACGATCGTGGCGGCATCCAGCAGTCTCTCGACATGGGCGCGGATGGCGTGCTTGTGCCCTACATCAATACCGCCGAAGAAGCCCGCCAGGCCGTGAGTTGCGCGCGCTATCCCACCGTCGGCACGCGCTCGGTTTATTTTCCGCAGCGCAGCATGAACAAAGCCGGGTTGCTGGGCTACGCGGGTGCGGCCAATGACAACGTGATCCTGGCCCTGCAAGTGGAAACCGCCGATTGCATTAAGAACATCGACGAGATCGCAGCGGTGAAGGGCGTGGATATGCTGTTCCTGGGACAGAACGATCTGTGCATGTCGATGGGTCTGTTCGAAAAATACAAATTCCCCGACATGTATACTTCCGACGAGTTGTTCGCCGCCACCGACAAACTGCGTGCCGCCGCCAAGAAGAACAATGTGATCCTGGGCCTGTTCCTGTTCGGAACTTCACGCGTGGGAGAATTCCTGGAAAAGGGCTTCCCGTTCATTAGCGTCGGAAACGATCTGCATCACATGCTCACGCAGGCCGGCGCTTACGTCAAGGATGTGGAAGCAGTCTCGAAAGAAAAGGGCAAGGCCTGGACCCGGCGGCCCACGGCGCTCCTTTAACAGGCTCTGGACGCGTCATTGCGCGGCATTGGTATGCACAGCGGCGGGTGTGCACATCGGGGCTTCCCCCCAAAGCGCGGCTTGGCCCGACGCCACATCGGGCGATTGAGGGAGCACGGTGCTGAGCCCTGTGAGGTGGAGCACGTGTTGCACCAGTGGATTGGCTGCTGCCAGGACGAAACGTCCACCGGGTTTCCGTGCGACGGAAGTATACACGCCCACAATAAAGGTAACTCCCATCGATCCGATGGACGTGACATCTTGAAAATCGACGAGCACGCGAATGCATGCCAGCCTCTTGATGTCGTCCAGTTTGGTTTGCATGTACTCCATCTCTGGCCCTGCAACGAAACGCCCTTTGCAGCGCAGGATGCACATTCGATCTTTTTGTTCAATTTCAATCAGCATGGTGTTCGCCATCGGATCCCCCGTCTCACCAGGGATAGCGTAGACCAGCCGAAAAGTCCGCCTAACTTAACTAAGCTCCGTACCCCGCGGCCATGCTCAGTGCACTGACGGCTTGCGGCCCGATCTGCGCTAAGAAGGTCTGCATCGGTTGCGGAGTTGGGGCAAGTGGAGGGATCGGTACCGAAGGGTCCGTCGGGGTGGGAATAATCCAGTCGCTCGATCCAGGGGTCTGCGCCGCCAACCAGAAGACTTCCAGGTTGAGTCCGGGAACAGCCAGCAGGCGTAAATCGTAGTTTCCGGCTGGAACCACCGCCGGCTGCGTTTTGGCGAGATTCACGGAAACATTCATCGTTTCCCAAATCACGGGCCCGTAATGTACCGCGACAAGTTTCCAGGCATGACGCCGTTGGACCATTCTTCCGAGCACTGTTTTGTTGTTTGCGTCGCCGGCGAAAAAGATCCAGCCGGTTGCGGCGGGAGAGATAACTCCGGTGTTGTGGGCTGCGTCCTGGAGCGTCAGGACGAACGCCTGCAGCGCCGACGTGACATTGGTGATACCACCGGGCGTGCTGACGTCGATCAGGCTCGGAATGGGTGGCGCGCTGCCGACATATTTCTCGCTGACGACGGTGCCCGCGGCGCCGCCCGAAAGGAACGCGGGCAGTCCGCTGGAGAAGGCTGTGGAAACAGCAACCGGTGGGGTGGGTGTGAGCAGTGCCATGAGTGAACCTTTCCTGTTAAATCAAACTGGTGAATCGAAATTAAGCGTTGGGATTTGCGGTCACCAGATAGGTGTCGCTCCAATACCCTTGCTCCAGGTAGTCCTCCACCAAGGCGTCGTAATCCCAGAGCCCGGGGGAAGAAGCGGGACTGAAACTCGGATCCTGCACATGCACCATCCGCTGCCCGTCACTCATCACTTTGCAGCCATCCAATGCGATGAAATGCGCGCCGCCGCCAAACCAGGTGACTCTCGCGCCCAGCGGGAGTTGCACGTTTACCCAGTTCTGAATGCAATCGAACGTCAGATGCTGGTTAGTCAGGTAGCCGTCCGGCATCATATTGCGCGTGATGGTAAGCGCGACGTCCAGCCTTTCGGGCTTATTGCAAGAGCCGGGAATCGGGTTCGTGATGCAGCCTGGCGCCTTTTTCCCCAGAAGCTGGTTTGCCAGGGAGGCTTGGGTCCAACCGGGCCCTGCTAGCGGGTTCGGCGGTTCCAGAAAGGCGTTGATGGAAACGGCCACCGCAGCCCAGCACCAGTTACTCGCCAGCTGAGTTTGGACGATGAAGGCCGCCGCGGACATGATTGTCTCCGTCTCCGCCGGCGGATTTACGGTCACCGCCCGAGAGCCGGTGAATCCGACCGACGATGCGCCCTGACCGGAGCAGCCACCGATGACGATGGGGCCAATCACTACGGGATAACAGCATCCGGAGTCCGGGCCGTCGCCTCCGGTTCCAGTGCCCACGTTCTTTCCACTTCCGCCGGTGCCGGTGCCTACGTTCTTTCCGCTCCCACCAGTTCCGGTGCCCACGTTCTTCCCGCTGCCGCCCAGCGATCCGAACTCCCCCGTCGGGTCGCTGATCACAATTGGGCCGATGACCACTGGAGCACCGCAGTCTGGCCCGGACTGAGCGCCTTTATGCCCCTTGTTCCCGGACCCACCCACCGTGATGATCACCGCGCCATCGCGGACCTGGATATCGAACGTGGTTGCCATTGGTTACTCCCTTGTCACTTGGATGTGGTGCAACTGGATGTGGTGCAACGCTACTAATTCTTGAAAGCGAGGATCCGCGTGCAACCCCGCCAAATCAGGCCAGTGTACAGCTTCCAGCAGAACCTCGTCGGAGGACGCTCTCAGAACAGCCAGGGCGTCGTCGCGTCTGCCCAGCGCCTCATAGACGTCCACCGCCATATCGCGCACGTTGGCATCCTGAGGCGCCAGGCTCAGAGCTTGAGCTATTTCGCTTTCGGCGCGTTGCGGGTTTTCGAGCCGCGCACACAGGTATGCCACCCGGGATCTCACTAAACCATCGCGCGGATCCCGTCCCAGCTCCACTTCCGCCAAAGACAGGCTTCTCTCATAAGCCTGCCTGGACGCCGCGGGCTGCTTCGTTCGCCGGTAAGCGGATCCCAGGTTCATCAGCGCTACATACTGTTCCCGCAGCCCGGTGGAGGCCCGAAGCAGAAAAGGTATGGCCTCTGAATCTTTCCCGAGCTGCATCAATGTGAACCCGAGATTGTGCAAAGCGGGCGACATCGGCTGCAACTCGATAGCGGCGCGGAGCTCACGCTCAGCTTCAGAAAATCGGCCTAATTCCTCATACGCGGTGCCCAGAACAAAGTGCGCATCCGGCTCATCGGGAGCTGTCTTCACTTCTTGTTCGAACAGCCGCGCGGCTTGCGATATGTCGCCGCGATCGCGATAGAACGTACCCAGATCCTGATAAACCTTGAAGTACTCAGGGTCAACTTCGACGGCCCTCTTAAACGCCGTCAGCGCTTGATCCATCTGGTTGCTCCGCTCGTAAACCGTCCCGAGTCGCCGATAAGCATCGCCATTGGACGGGTCGATTTCAATGGCCCTCTGATACTCCGCCTCAGCCTGCTCGTAAGAGCCTGCATTGGCCCGCAGCAGGCCGGCCACGCGGTGCACGGGGGCCAGATCCAGATCGCGGTCCTGTGCCTGCCGCAGTGATTCCGACGTACGATCCAGCCAGGCTGGGTCGTCAGTGAGGAAGTACTTGAACCATTGCGCTTCCGCCAGCCCGGCCCAGGTGAGCGCCGAATCCGGATCGGCCGCCACGGCGCTTTCGAGCAGCGGCAGCGCTTTGTCGATGGTGGAATTGCGGCGCGTATACGCCATGCCCGCCTGGTAATCCGGCCTGGCTTTCGCGTTCACTGAAGCCGCGAGCGGAGGGAGCCGGAGCGACGCGGTGACCATTGCGGCCATCGCCCTGCCCGCGTATCGGACTTCGCCCGGAGCGTATTCCGCTTTCCAGTCGCCAACGTTAACCTGCGTCCTCGAATCCGTCAGGAAAACGCGCAGCGATACCCGGCCGTTTTCACGCGTGATGTTTCCGCGCAGCACGTGCGTGGCGGCAGGCCGTCCCGCGGCATCGGCCAGGGGAATCACCTTCAGCCGGGCGCGCGTGCCTCCTTTTATATGCGACAGTTCGGAAGCCGCGTCGCGCGTTACTACGTCTGCCAGCGCCGCCGCATCCGGTCCAGCTTCCAGCGGTAGCATGGCCAGGCTGATAGATTCCTTCGGAGCCGTGGCGCGTTCGAAAGTAACCAGACCCGAAATCGCCGCCAGCAGCACGGCAGCCGCGGCAGCCAGCCACCAGCGCAGCGCATGCGATGGTTTCAGCGCCACCGCCACTTCAGCAGCGTCTAAGAAGCGCTTGGCCGGATCGGGGTCCAGGCATTTCTGCACCGTCGAGTCCCATTCGCGACGCACCGGCGCGGGCTTGTGTTCCAGCCGGCCCTGGCGTGTGACTTCGGGTGCATAGGGACGGCGGCTGGCAGCCAGCTCGTACAGGATGACGCCGAGCGCGTAGACGTCGGAAGCCATGGATGGCTTTTCCCCGCCCCATAATTCCGGCGCCATATAAGCCGGAGTTCCGCCGGCTTGGCTGGACCCGGCCCCGCCTGCGTTGTCCGCCGCGGGACCGAACGGCTTGCGCGCCAATCCGAAGTCCGTGATCACCGCCCGGACCCCGCCATCGGCATCCTCGGTGAGAATTACATTGTTGCTCTTCAGATCGCCATGCACCACGCGGTTGCGATGCGCTTCGGCCAATCCCGCGCAGATCTGCCGTCCGATATCGCGGGCTTCGGCTTGCGGCAGCTTCCCACGGCTCAGGCGCGCGGCCAGTGTCTCGCCATCCAGAAACTCCATGGTGAGGAAGTCGATGGCCCCGCTCGTGGTGGACGCAGTGTGGATCTCGAAAATCTTGCACACGTTCGGATGGGCGATCTGGCTCGCGTGGCGCACTTCCGGCGGAAGACGCTTGCGGAATCCGCTCTTGGCGCACTTGAGCGCGATCCGGCGGCCCAGCTTTTCGTCCTGTGCTTCGTAAACGATGCCCATGCCCCCGCGTGCCACTTCCCGCACGATCCGAAAGCGGCCGGCCAGCAGCGCTCCAGGTTCGAACTCATGCTCGCGCAGCGCCGGAAACAGCGGCTCCAGAAGAAAATCCTGCATCCGGTCATCCCAGCGCACGTAGTCCCAAACCTGGCTGAATAGTTCCGTGTCGCCGGCGCAAGCCGAGCGGACATATTCTTCGCGGGTGTCCGGCGGATGGCTCAACGCCAGCTCCACCAGGGTCATCACCACATCGTCATCCTGCGCTTTGGGCATTGCCCGGCTCCATACGCGTATACAGCCATCGGCGCGCGTCGCTCCAGGTTCGTTGCATGGTTCGGAGCTTTACACCCAGGGCTTCGGCCGCTTCTTCGTCGGTCAGGCCAAGAAAAAATTTCATTTCCACCAGCATGCTCCACTCCGGCTTGGTTTCCGCCAATTCATCCAGCAGGCGGTCTACCGCGATGGCCAGATCCACTTTGCCGCTGGTGGCGGGAAGAATATCTTCCAATCCTTCCAACGCCACGAACTCCTCTGACGGTCTGCCCCGCGCGTGATCGATCAGATATCTGCGCATCGCTCTAGCCGCTATAGCGTAAAAATGTTTCCTATTCTGCCAATCTCTTTCCTTGGCGGCTACCATGCGGAAATAAATCTGGTCCACCAGCTCGGTGGCCTGCATGGAATGGTCCTTGCGCTCGCGCTGCATCAAATAGTGCGCGAGTCGGCGCAAGTTGGGCAGGACCAGTGTGAAAAGCTGGTTTTCAGCCTCTCGATTCCCCGCTCTCCACTGGTGCAAAAGTTCCGTGATGTCTCCCATGGGCAGCTCCATAGGGCTTCAGCAGATGTGGCCGATCCTACCACATCGATCCAGCACTTTGCGGGCTCTGTTGGCTGAAGTGGCGGACTTTTCTCCCCCGTCGCGCTATCCAGGGCGAGATTCAGTAACCCGGTTCTAATAATCCGGGAAAAAAGGAGCAGAGTATGACGATTCGTAAGCAGTTCCTCGCAGTAACTATTTTTGCCGCCCTGGCATGCACCGGTCTTCACGCGCAGAGCGCCGACCTGCGGGCGACCATTCCGTTCAATTTCCACGCTGGCGACAAGTTGATGCCCGCCGGCGAATACCTGATCCATGAGCAAGGGCCTATCGTGGTGGTGCGCCCGGAGGGTGGTGCAGGGCCGGCGTCGGCATTGATCACCTTCGGCGTCTGGGATCGCGTCAATGCGCCCCGCAACGCCCGTCTCGACTTCAACTGTTATGGAAGCGAGTACTTCCTGACGGCGATCTGGAATTCGTACTCTCAGGACGGACGCCAGGTACAGCAGACGCCTCGCCAAAAGGAACTAGCCAAACTTGGCGACGCTCCGGCCAAAGCCATGGTGGCCCTCGCCCGCAGCAAGTAGCAGAGCATTTTCGTGCGGCGCGATCATTCTCTTGCAGATCATTCTCAGGAGGAGCGCGCCGCGCGTTTATGTTGTGCCCAACTATTGGCGATCGCGATCTTTGTCGGGATCGCGATTGCTATCCCGCAGCCGGTCCCGCGCCTTCTCGGCATCGCGCTCGGATTGGCTCAACGCCTGATGCAACTGGTCCCGCGCTTTGTCGAGATCTTCACGAGTCTGCTGGTCGGCGCGTTTCAGGCCCTCCTGCAATTTTCGGTTGGCTTCTTGCAATTGTCTTTGGGCCTTGTCCTGCGCTTCCCGGCTGTCCTCTCTCGCGCGATCCGTGTCGCGGCGATTGCACGCTGAAGCGGCCGCCAGCGCAATCACCAATCCACCCGCCGCAATCCATTTCTTCATGACGTGCCTCCCTTTGTGAGACGCTGCCCGGGTGATTCCGTTGCCCCGGTCAATCGCTAACTTGCTAATCGCCAATCCCTGGCCGACTGCAAAACAGTGGTGGTCTAATAAAGGTATAGCTCACACCATCTATGAGAATACTCGTTGTCGAGGACGAAAAACGAATTCAGGACTTCTTGTCCCGCGGTCTCGAGAGCGCGGGCTATGCCGTGGATGTCGCCGGCAACGGCGCTACCGCGGTGGATCTGGTGCATGGCGCGGAGTATGACCTCATCATTCTGGACTTGATGCTGCCCGATATGGACGGCCTTACCGTGTTGCAAAAGATTCGCAACCGTAAGACCAGCCCGCCGGTGCTGATCCTGAGCGCGCGCGACGCGGTGGACGATCGCGTGAAGGGCCTGGAGTTGGGCGCCGACGATTATCTGGTGAAGCCGTTTGCGTTCGTCGAATTATTGGCTCGCGTCAGGGCGCGTCTGCGCCGCGGCCAGCCCATGCCGGAGCGCTTGCAGGTGGGCGAACTGTTGCTCGATTGCATCCGCCGCAAAGTCACGCGCTCCAACGAAAACATCGAGCTGGCTCCCAAGGAATTCAGCATCCTGGAATATTTGATGCGCAACCGCGGCCGCCCGCTCAGCCGCACCATGATCGTCGAGCACGTGTGGGACATGGATTACGATGGCCTCACCAATATCGTCGACGTGTACATCCGCCACCTGCGCAGCAAGATCGACGACAAATTTGCGGACAAGATGATTCACACCGTACGGGGCATCGGCTATATGCTGGACACGCCCGAGAAGGCGGTTGAGACGCCGGTGGAACAGGCCATTTGAGGCCATGATCACACCAGTATGATCACACCAATATGATCACCCCTGGCAAAGCTCTCGGCTGGACCCGCGGGCTCCGCTTCCGCCTGGCCTTGAGCTACGTCATCTTCTTCAGCATCCTGCTGGTGCTGCTTGGCATGCTGTTCCGCCAGATCTTGAGCGGCACTTTTCAATCGCAGATGGAAAACGTGTTGGAGGAGGAGTGGGGCGCGGCCAAGGGTTATCTGCGCACCGGCCTGGAAGGTCCGGATTGGGTATTCGACGAAAAGGATCCGGACGAAAGCTTCACCGTTCGCCGTGTACAGCGCGTTTACATGCTGGCCGATACGCAAGGGCATCCGCTGCAGCACTCGGAAATCTACGATTCGCTGGGCATCGATCCGCCGTCGGAGATTCGTGCCATCCTGCAGTCCGGCAAGCCTGCCATCCGCGTGCGCACCGATCCTAGCCACGTTCCTTACATGATTCGATCGGGCCTGTGGGTGGATCACGACGGCCACAAATATTACCTGGCCATCGGCCGCGCGCTCGATTACAACGACAAGGTATTGGGGAATTTCACCACGGATTACTTCGCCTGGGTTCCGTTGGTCATCGTGCTAAGCGGCGTTCTGGGATGGTTTCTCGCGGGGCGGGCGCTCGATCCGGTAAATTCGGTGGCCGATGCCGCGCAGCATATCACGCATTCCAATCTGGATGTGCAGATCCCCTTGCGCCATGCCAATGATGAGCTGGACCGGCTGATCGAGGCGTTCAACCACATGATGACGCGCCTCAATCATTCCTTCGAGCAGATCCGCCAATTCTCCACCGACGTATCGCACGAACTGCGCACGCCGCTGACGGTGGTTCGCGGGCAGCTCGAAGTGGCGCTATTCACCGCGCAGACCGTGGATCAATATCGCGACGCCATGGCCGACGCTTTGGAAGGCGTGGAGCGTCTCTCGAATATCGTGCGCGCTCTGTTGATGCTTTCGCAGGCCGAGTCCGGACAACTGGCCCTGCAAAAGACCGAGATCGATCTGGCTGAGTTGGTTCGCGACCTGGTTGACCAGCATCAGATTCCCGCCGAGGCGGAGGGCGTCCGGCTGGCCGCGGACCTGCCGGACAGTTGTCCGATCAGTGCCGATCGCATTCAGATCGAGCGGCTGGTATCCAATCTCCTGGGCAATGCCATTAAATACACACCGGCCGGCGGAATGGTGAAGGCCAGCCTGATTCAGAGCTTCGATCAGGTGACGCTCATGGTAGAAGACAACGGGGTTGGAATCTCAGCGGAACACCTGCCGCACATTTTTGATCGTTTCTATCGCGTGCCTTCGGCCGACGCGGAAAAAGGTCTTGGCCTCGGCCTCAGCTTCGTCGCCTGGATCGCCAAAGCGCACGGCGGAACTGTGGCCGTAGAAAGCACTTTGAAGGAAGGTACGCGCTTTATCGTGCAGTTACCCGCCGGACATTGGCCGCTGGGCGTCCCGGAGGCTCCGGCCGTGCCCGTCGCCGAACGGGTACACTAAGAGGACATGGCCAATCTCGAGATTGCGTCCCGGGAGAAGGAAGGCGTCAAAATCCTCGACCTGAGCGGGAAGCTGGCGGTCGGCGGAGCGTCCGATCTGCGCGAAAAAGTCAGCGCGGAAACGGCTGCCGGCAGTTTACAACAGCTTTTGAACCTGAAGGACGTGGAGTACATCGATAGTACCGGCCTCGGCACGTTGGTGATCTGCTTCATGGCGGTGCAAAAAGCCGGAGGCGCGCTGAAGCTGGTGAATCTCAATCGCCGCAACCTGGAGCTGGTGTTGCTGACCAAGTTGACGACGGTGTTTCAGATTTACAATGAGGAGCAGGAAGCCATCAACAGCTTCTTCCCCGATCGCGAGATCAAGCACTTCGACATTCTTAGCTTCGTCCAGCAGCAAAAGGACGGCGCGTAAGCCGGCGGCATGTTCGGGCGTCGCAAGAAAGGGCTGGTGGCGGCAGGAGCGCCGGCGCCGGCTTTCAGGCTGGCGGGCGTGGACGCCAGCGAGCGATCGCTGGAGGATATTCTGGCCGGCGGGCCCACCCTTCTGGCTTTCTACAAAATCAGTTGTCCCGTCTGCCAGCTCACCGCTCCTTACCTGGAGCGGCTGGCCGCGAACAGCGCGCTTCAGGTGATCGGGATCTCGCAGGACGATGCCGGCGCCACTCGTGAGTTTATGCAGCGCTTCGGCGTTACGTTTCCCACGCTGCTGGATTTGGCGAGCGAAGAGTATCCCGCGAGCAACGCTTACGGCATCACCTCCGTTCCATCCCTGTTCCTGATCGAGCGGGATGGCGTTGTGACGCGATCCTTTAATGGATTCTCAAAACGCGATTTCGAAGAGATCGGCCTGCGCTGGGGCGCTTCGCCCTTCGGCCCTGACGATCACGTGCCGGAATGGAAAGCCGGCTGAGGCTCCAAGAACTAGGCCCGGTCTGGGACCTGCGATAATGAAAATTCCAAATGGCCTCCAAAATCTCTGAAGCATTCGGATCCGCAGCAGCCATCGCCAAGGGCATGTCCATCACCCTGGGCGAGATGATGAACCCCACCATCACCGATCTGTACCCCGACGCCCCGCCTACGTTCCAGGAGCGCTACCGCGGCGTGCATGTGCTGCAGCGCGACGAAAATGGACTGGAGAAGTGCGTCGCATGCTTCCTGTGCGCGGCCGCCTGTCCGGCCGATTGCATCTATATCGAGGCCGCCGAGAATACCGACAAACTGCGCATCAGCGGCGGCGAACGCTACGCTCACGTCTACAACATCGATTATTCACGCTGCATCTTCTGCGGCTATTGCGTCGAAGCTTGTCCCACCGATGCCATCACGCACGGGCATGGTTTTGAAATCGCTAGCTACAACGTTTCCACATTGATCTACCGCAAAGAGAAGATGCTCGCGCCCATTCCACAGGGCGCGCATTTCCCGCTGAAGGCCGAAACAGAAGACGCGCCGAGCGGGCATTAGCAAATCCTAAAAACAGAGCCACGACCGAAGGGAGTGGTTTTATAGGTGGTTGTTCAACGCCTCGATCAGCCGCGCCCTGTCCGCCGCCGACATGCCCGAATTCTTCGCGATATCGCCGCGTGTCTCGAGCTTCCTGCGATAACGCCCGAAGTATTCTTCGATGTCGCCGCCGTACTGGAAGCTGTACATGATGTCGGCGAACACCGCGGTGTGCGAGAGCCCCAGCGCATGCCCTGTTTCATGCAGGCACGTCAGGTACACGATGGCGTCGCGCAGTAACCGGTCCCCATTCACCTGCATCGGAGATGGCCGCACATAAACTTCGGCGCCCAGATGTCCTTCAAACGCCATCGGGCGAGTCTCGCCGTACATGCCTTGCTCCGCGGACGCCCAGTAAAGGCGAATGCGGGCGTGGTCCCGATCCTTCACGCGTGTGAATTCGAGTTCCCCGCCCGACGCCTTCTGCCACGCTTCGAACGCCCATTGGGCTAATTGCGGATCGTCGGCCTGGCACAGCGACGCGGGATCGGTGCAAGGCTGCACCCAATATGTGTATTTCTGCGGCGCCGCGCTTAAGCCAAGAGCCAACAGCCCAAGAGCCAACAGCCGGGGTTGTGTCATCGTCTTTGGGCCAGGCGATCTTCCGCCAACAACTTAATCTGCGCCTCCAGTTGCTCGATGCGCTTGGTGAGATCGTCGATCAATTGACCCTCGGGATCGGGAAGAGTTCCGTGTTCGAGATAGTCTCCGCCAGTGTCCACGCGCGAGCGAACCACGCGCCCTGGCACACCCACCACGGTAGAGTGATCGGGTACCGAGCGGATGACCACAGAGCCGGCGCCGATCTTGGTGTGATCGCCGATCGTGATGTTGCCCAGGATCTTCGCGCCGGTGCCGATGACGACATTATTCCCAATGGTCGGGTGCCGTTTGCCTCTTTCCTTGCCGGTTCCCCCCAGTGTCACGCCTTGATAAAGCAGCACATCATCGCCAATTTCAGTAGTCTCACCAATGACGACGCCCATTCCGTGATCGATGAAACATCGCCTTCCGACCGTCGCACCGGGATGGATCTCGATGCCCGTGACGGTTCGATTAAACTGCGAAACAATCCGCGCCAGCAGCGTGAATCCCGCAAGGTGCATACGGTGAGCTGCCCGATGCAACAGGATGGAATGAAAACCGGGGTAACAGAAGAAAATCTCGAGCGCGCTCTTGGCGGCTGGATCGCCGTGGAAAACCGTGTCGATCTGTTCGCGGATGGCCCGAAACATACTGCTTTCTTTTGATTATCTCACCGGCCCGAGCGATGCACCTTAGTGAAGATCCGCGAGCATTTTATCGAATGCCGCCTGATTGGCGGCCACCGTCTTCGCTGGACCGGTAAACTTAAAGAAAATCGACCCTTGCGGAGCTATCACAATGGCTCCCAACAAGCGATATCCGGCAATGGCAGGGCTTGCCGACGATGCCGTTGGACCACCCATTCCGGTGTAGCTGCCCGACACATCCACCGTTGTCACTTGGGAGCCGTGGATGGTTCGCTTGACGATCTTGGCCGCCGCTTTGGATGGCTTTCCGTCGGCTTGCAGAAACTGGCCGACCCACCGGTCCAGATTCGCATCCACGCTTCCGCCTTGGCCGGCTCCGAAATAATACACGCCACACTCAGCATCCGGAGACACGCGGTAGGTAGCCAGGCGCATGGGACGCTGCGCCTCGGCCGTCCAGGTGGGAGGCATGGTCCAGCGGACTCCAGCGCCCGAATCCGCCATCAACCACCCCGCGGCAACAACAAGAAGAAGAGTTCCGAGAACAAGACGAATCATATGGCATCAGTATGCCACGCGTTCGCTCCAGCATATGACGAACAAACCGGTTGGCCTCCGCAAAACGTGCCGATGAATCCAGGCTCACAGGTCATCCGAAGCCTTAAATCTGCGCCGCGCGCTGTGCCGGATGTGCACGATTTCCACCTCCTTGCGCTTTTCCTGGACGCGGAAGATGACGCGGAAGATGACGCGATAGATATGCGGCCTGTGGCCGAAGAGCAGATGCCGGAGACTCACATTCTCGCGAGTCACCGGGCACCGGTTCGGGTGCTCTTCAAGGCTGAGGATGGCCTCTTTGAGGCCCCGGTACCAACCGAGAGCGGCTTCCGAGCGTTTGGCGTCGACTTCATCGAAGAGAAACGCAAGGTCGCGCTCCGCTCGGGCGGTGACCTTAACGACGTATGCCATGCCCGGTCTGAAACTCGTCGAAAAATTCCCTTGCAGGCCGGACTTTGCCTTCGCGGATGTCCTCCAGGCCCTGGCGGATACCTTCCCCTGCGTCAGCCCGGGCGGCGATATCGAGGAGGCGCTGATAGGCCTGCGCGTCCTGCACGATGGCCGCGGCCTTTCCCTTCACCGTTAGGACCACCGGACGCTTGCTCTTCTTGAGCTGTTTCAGGAATTCGCCAGAGCGACGCCGGAAGGTCGTCAGCGACTGAATATCCTTGGTGATGTCAAGCATAGGTGCCTCAATTAAAGCACCTTTTTAGGTGCTGCCACCGTTCGCCGGCGCCGGGTCCGGTGCCGCTCTAGCCGAGCCTGCTCGGGAGTCACCCGTTGGCGAGATCGCGCGGGCCAGCACTTGGGTAGTGCGACGCAAACAAGCGTTGCTATGATAGTTTCGATGCGGCTCGGTTGGCTCTTCCCGGCGGCGTTTTTTCTTGCCGTGTTTCTCAATGCTTGCTCTTCTTCCTCTGCGCCCGACAAGCAGGCCAAAGCTGCGCCCGCCATTCCAGCGCACTTTACCGCCACCAACACCTCCAACCCCGTCGCCAAGTACCTCGAACTGGTTGGCTTTCGCGTCACTGAGAGAAGTCCCGGGCATTTGATCATCCAGTTCGGTGTGGTTAATCACTCCGAAGCCGATATCGGCGACGTGAAGATGACCGTCAACCTGGGTACCACCGCCGCGAAGCCCGGGGATCCGCCGCTGATCAGTTTTCCGGCACAGGTTTCTCATCTCGGACCCAGCGAACTAAAAGACGTAATGGCTGAGGTTCCCACCAAGATGCGCGTGTACGAACTGCCGGACTGGCAATTCCTGAAGGCCGACTTCGAAATCACCGAACCAAAAGAATGAGCCTGCCATGTTTCTCTTTGCCTCATGCATTGTGGCTGAACACATCTGGCCTCCTGGTGCGTCTCATGGTAAAGCGATAACTTGCGAGAATGGTATTCAGCCTGCATAACGGGCTGCGCCGCCCGCGTCCCGAAACCTGGATTTTAGACCCACTGGAATTGAACGCCACCAATAAAGGCTAAGGAGCTTCCGTGATACTTAACAAGATTTTGAGCGTGCGATTTTTTATGCCGCTGCTGTTCGTTTCGGGCCTGATTGCAGCGCCCCGCCTGGAACTGATTCAATCCGCCCTCACCGTTTCCGTCCCCACCGGTGCAGCGGCTCCCACATACGCTGTGGACACCTTTAACACCGGCGATGGGACCTTGAACCTCACAGCCGCTTCCTCCGTCCCGTGGATGGTTCCCACCGTCGGCACATCGCAGTTGTGCGGATTGCGGGGCGGTTGCTACCCGGTGTCAATCGCGTTTCAAACCTCCTCACTTGCGGCAGGCACGTACACCGGAATCATCACGCTCTCTGACCCCAATGCGATCGACTCGCCGCAAACCATTACCGTCACTGCGCAGGTGGGCGGCGACGTTCCGAGCAGTCTTGTTTTCTATCTGGCGCCGGGCGGCTCCACATCCACCACCTTCACTACCAACGGTCCAATCACAATCAAATTGGCGAATGCAAGCTGGCTGACTACGACCAGCGCGCAGAGCTCCACTACGGCTGGTTACACCACCACCATTACTGCCAAGGCGGGAAGCAGCATGGCCGCTGCGGCTTACAACGGGACCGTCACCGTATCCGGATCGTCATTCGCGCCCGACAATAAGCCGATCGCGGTGACGCTCAATGTCACCACGCAACCCATCGCTCAAGCCAGCAGCAGTTCGCTGTCCTTCAACGCCGCGCAAGGAACCGCGGCTCAGACTACGAATGTGGCCGTGACGGATGCCGGCGAGGGTACGCTGACCGTCTCTGGCGTCACCGCTGCAGCGGCCAGCAGCGGAACCTGGCTCTCCGCAACAACTGTCAACGGAGGCATCGCGGTGAAGGCCGATCCTACCGGCCTCGCGCCCGACATTTACACCGGCACCGTCACAGTCGCAAGCAATGGCATTAACGGAAACATCGTCATCCCGGTGGAGCTCACGGTTGCAGCGCAAGGTCCACCGGTCGCTTTTGCCGGCGGCGTGGTGAACAACGGAACCTTCGGGAGTGGCGAGGCACTGGCCCAAGGCGACATCGCCGCGGTCTTCGGCAGTCAATTCGACTTCGATGCCGCGCAGTCGGCCAGCGGTCTGCCACTGTTGACGACGCTCGACGGAGTGCAAGTGATGGTGAACGGCGTGGCTGCGCCGTTATACTACGTCTCTTCCGGTCAAATCAATTTCGAGATTCCCATCAATGCGGCCGCCGGAGGCGGGACCGTGCAAGTGGTGCGGAACGGCACGCTGGGGAACCTGATTTATCTGGACATCGCCGCACAAGCTCCGCGCTTCATCGTGTATGACGGAGGGTACGGCATTATGACTACCCCACAGGCGGTCTTAACCGGCATCCCTTCTCATCCCGTGAACATCGGAGACACCATTGTGATCTACACCATCGGCCTGGGGCCCACTACGCCTCCGGTTCCCTCGGGAACGGCGTCGCCCTCCGCCACGCTGGCGACCGTGCCTGGGGTCACCCAGGTGTGTTTCGGTGTCGAGTCTCTCTTCCATCAGGCGCCCTGCGCAACCCCTCTATTTGTCGGCTTGACCCCGAATTTTGTGGGACTCTACCAGATCAACGTCACCATTCCACCCGGCATCGCAAGCGGCAGCAGTACCATGTCGCTCATCTTGGAAAACAATATTGCAAGCGACTCCGTGCTGCTTGCCGTTCAGTAATGACGGAACGTCTCTACTACCTGGACAGCTATCTCACCGATTTCCGGGCTCGCGTTGTCGACGTGAGTCCGGATGCCGCGAATCCTGACCGGCAGCGCGTCTATCTCGATCGGACGGCGTTTTATCCCACTTCGGGCGGCCAGCCTTTCGATACCGGACGCCTGGCTGGGATCGATGTCATGGAAGTGATCGACGAGGGCGACCGCGTGGCGCACGTGCTGCGCGGGCCGCTCACACAAACTGAAGTAGAAGGAACCATCCACCTCGCGCGCCGCTTCGATCACATGCAGCAACACACCGGCCAGCACCTGCTCTCGGCGGTGATGCTCGAAATGTTCGACGCCCCAACCGTCAGTTTTCACTTAGGCGCGGAGTCATGCACCATCGATGTTGCCCAAGCTGACGGACGCACGCTCGGGCCCGCTCAGCTTCGCGAAGCCGAGCGCCGCGCCAATCAAATTGTCTTCGAGAATCGGCCGGTCGCCATCAGCTTCCAACATTCCTCGGAGGATCTCGGGCTGCGTAAGCCGACGGAGCGCGAAGGCGAGGTTCGCATCATTTCGATCCAGGGGCTGGACCGTAGCGCTTGCGGCGGCACGCACGTTCGCGCCACGGGCGAAATTGGCGCCATCCTGCTGCGCAAGCTGGATCGCATCCGCGGGAATCTGCGCATCGAATTTCTGTGCGGCGGACGCGCGGTTGCGCGCGCTCGTGCCGATTTTGAAGCGCTCTCGGAAATCGCGCGCGTTTTCTCGGCTTCTTTGGATGAGGCGCCGGCCATGGTGGAGGCGCAGCGCGAGAAGCTCCAGGAAACCGACAAGACACGCCGGCGTCTGGCTACTGAACTGGCAGCGTCGAACGGACGGGCACTGTATGCCGAGACGCCGCCCGGCTCCGACGGCATTCGCCGCGTGTTGCGCCGCGTGGATGCGCTTTCTGAAGAATCACGAACCGAGGCTCAAAGCTTCACCTCTTCGGGACCCGCCATTTTCCTGGCTGTCGCCCTAAACCCGCCCTCGGTTCTGCTCGCTGCCTCCCGTTCTGCTTCAAGTGACAGCAGCGTCCATGCCGGCGATCTGCTGAAGCGCACGCTCGCCGATGCGGGTGGGCGCGGCGGCGGCAACGCGGCCCTGGCCCAAGGCAGCCTTCCCTCAAAAGAAGCCCTCGAGCAACTGGTCCAATCCCTCACCAGCCAGCTAAATCTCACATCCTGAAGCGCCCGTACAGCCTGCGGCTACGCGAACACCTGGGCCCAAGGTACTAAGGTGGAGCGCTAAAGTTCCCTACGAAAGGGTCCGAATTCACGTGTTGTGAGATCCTTTAAGGTCCTTCACGCACTCGCTCCGTTGCTGGTGGTGTCTCTGGCCGTAAACGCGCCGGCAGCGGACCGGCACAAGCTGGATGCCGACCCGGAAACTGAGGACGGCCTGCTGCTGCAGAGGATTCAACAGGAACCGACGCAACCACGCAAGCTGGCTCTGCTCGAAAAGTATGTGGTCGAATATCCGGAAGCGGCCTCCGTGGTCTGGGTCTACGAACAGCTTCTTCCCATTTACATGGAAGCGAACGAATGGGACAAGGTGATTGCGACCGCTGACGGGCTGCTGACCAGGGACCCCAACGACCTGGACTCCGCACACGACGCCTTGAAAGCGGCCGAGGCAATCAACAACTTCGACCTCAGGGTGAAGTATGCCGAATTGGCTTGGGACCTGGCTTCACGCACCCTGGCCGCTCCTAAGCCGGCCGATCCGGACGACCTGCCCGACTGGACCAAGCAGACCACCTTCGCACGAGAGATTCTGGATTATTCCGAATATACCATCGCGAGTTTAGCGGCCGTGCAAACCGACGATCCCAAGCGTGCCGAACTGACGCTGGCTTTGTCCCAGCGCAATCCCGATAGCAAGTTCCTGGCGCTTACCAAGAAGGCCACGGTGATCGAATTGGCCACGCTCAACCCCCAGAAAGCCATCCAATTGGCGGAAGAAGGCCTGGTCAAAGATCCGGACAACATCGATTTTCTGATGACCATCGCCGATCACGACATGAGCCTGGAACGGAATCTGCCACAGGTGCTCAAGTACGCGCTGCATATTCTGGAACTGGTGGACGGCAGGCCGCAGCCCGCTGACATCACGCCGGCCGAGTGGGAAAAGAAAAGGGCCAAATTCATGGGCTGGGCCAACTGGCTGGCAGGGGTGGTCTATGCCAAGCAGGGTCGTTATGGATTGTCGGACCGCTATCTGCGCGTGGCGCTGAACTACATCCAGGGAGAGCATCGCTTGCTCGCCGCGGCTTACTTCTATCTCGGTTACGCCAACTACGCGCTGGCCGGGGAACTGGCCGACAAGGGCCGCGCCACCGACGCGGTGAAATTCAGCAAAGAGTGCGCCGAGATGGACTCGCCTTTTCACTCGCTGGCGCTCAAAAATCTGGAAGCTTTGCGCAACGATTACAACGTGGAATAGCGGGGAGCCGGCTCACGATTTAGCCTCGCACTTGCATTTACCCCCTCAAGTAAGGCAAGCTGGATAGTTTTCCACGCTTCAGGGACATGAATTCATGCGGGTGAGAGTTCTCTATCACGACCACTGTTTCGACGGTGCTGCCTCGGCGGCTTACTTTAGCCGTTTTTACGGGGATAAATACGCTCCAGCCGCGGATTTTGAATTCACCGGCCTGGCTCACAAAGCGTCCCAGCTCTTTGAGGATGGGCTTTTCGATGGCGATGTGAATGCCATCGTCGATTTCAAGTATTCGCCCAACCCGCGGCTCACCTGGTGGTTCGACCATCATCAGAGCGCGTTCCTGAGCCCGGAGGACGCCGAGCACTTCCGGCACGATCATAGCGGCCACAAGCTTTACGATCCCTCCTATAGCTCCTGCACAATGTTTATCGCCGATGTTGCGCGCCAGCGCTTCGGATACGACGCGCCCGATCTTTCCGAGCTGGTGCAGTGGGCCGACGTTATCGACGGCGCGCGCTATGCCAACGCGCAGGAGGCCGTGGAGCTGAAGGCGCCTGCCATGAAGCTGACCCTGGTGATCGAAGGCGCGCCGGGCTCCGAGATTATTCACAAAATCATCGGCTGGATGCGGCAATGCAAGTTGAGCGAGATCGTGCAACAGCCCGAAATCCAGCAGCTCTATGTTCCTCTGTACGAGCGCCACGTGCGATCCATAGACCTGATCCAGAAGCGCGCGCAAACCGGCGATGGAGTGGTGTTCTTCGATTTGATCGGAGACGAGCTGGAAGGCTACAACAAGTTCATCCCTTATTACCTGTTTCCGAGCTCCGTCTACACCGTTTCGGTGAGCACATCCAGCTTCCGGACCAAGGTTTCGGTGGGGTCAAATCCCTGGGCGACGGAGCCGGTGGAACACAACCTGGCCACCATCTGTGAGCGTTACGGCGGCGGTGGTCACCCGCGTGTAGGCGCTATCAGCTTCGAGATCGGCGCCGCGGACAAAGCCCGGGCGGTGGCGCAAGAGATCCGGCAGGAGTTGGGGACCTGATCACATGCCGGGCGGCGGCAAGAAGTGTATCCACTGCGATCCTAAGGGCAGCGGGACGTGCAGCGAATGCTTCGGAACGGGCCAGAACGTTCACCTGAATTCACCCGAGCCGAAATGTCCGCGATGCGCAGGCAGCGGCCAATGTCCCGTCTGCCGGGGTAGTGGAAGAACTTCGGGGCTTTCCGCGCAGGAGCCCGGTTCCTCCACGCCCGGCTTCGTTGCCAAATTGCTGGAACGCCTCGGGATGAGGTAATAACCCTTACGCTCCGGCGCGGTGGCTAACCGCGTCCTTGAACTGCGCCGTGTCGGTGTGTTGCTGAAAACTGGCGATCTTCCCGTCCTTGAAGCGGAAGACATGGGTGAACTGAGCGTTCACCTTCGCGCCGGTGGCTTTGTAGACACCGCCATAGCGCCCCAGGCAGACCACCGTGTCGCCGCCGTCGACGATCTCCCCGGGAACCGCTGAGAAGCCGTCCCACTCGCCTACCAGGCGCGCAAAAAGGCCGGTGAGCACCGCTTCTATGCCGACGTAGGGGCTCCGGTCGGCGTACACGAAGTTCTCCGCCTCATTCCAGACAATCTGCGGATCCATCGCTCCGATAATGGCGGGAACGTCTCCCTGCCCCATCGCCGCATAGAACGCTTCTACCGTTTTGCTATTTTGTCCCATTTCTCTCCTGTCGTCTCCAGAGTATAGCAGCGCAGGTGAATACCTTAGTGGGGTGTTACGGTTGGGCTAGGCTAGCAGGTTTAATGCCGATGCCTTACCACGTAGCTGAAGTGCTATACTCGATTTTCCGCAGCGTCAGACATAGAATTGCAATGCTGTATCGCCTTCGTTACATCCTCCCCGTTGTGGTGCTCCTGGTTTTCGCTGGATGGATGTACAGCGACGACATCCCCAAGCCCGATTTAGGGGCGGCCATCCAAAGCCTCCAAAGCACGCTTTCGCAGCTCCAGACTCAGATCAAAGACCTGCAATCCTCGGTGAAGGATCTGGCGCGCGAAGCCAAGGAAGCCAAAAGGGTGTCCCGCGCCGTTGTACAGCCCGCCAAGGCAAGCGAAGCCGGTCCCGCGGCAAAGACGGCCGAATCCGCCTGGCAGCGGGCTCAGCAAGCCTATGAGCGCGGCCGGCGTGCGGAGGATCTGAAGGCTTACGGATCGGCCATCGAGTCTTTCACCGAGGCCGTCGATCTGGATCCCAAGAACGACTCAGCCTTCCTGCATCGCGGTTACGCGCATTTCTACCTGGGCGATTTTGCCATGGCCGTCTCCGACATCGGCCATTCGCTGGAACTGCAGCCCAACAATTCCCGGGCATATGCCATGCGAGCTTCCGCACTCGCTGCGAGCGGCCGAACCAAGGACGCCATCGCCGACGCCACTGAGGCCATTGAGCGCGATCCACGCAATGGGGAAAATTACCAGGAGCGCGCGGGCTTTCACCAGCAGATCGGCCAGACGCAGGAAGCGCTAAACGATTACGGCCAAGCCATCCAACTGGCCCCGGATTCGGCCAAGGCGTACCTGGGACGAGCGGCCATTCTCCGCACGCATGGGCAGCTGCAGCAATCGCTGGCCGATTGTTACAAGGCCATCCAGTTGAATCCGGCGGACAGCGCGGCGTACGTTTGCCGGGCGCAATTTTATCTGGCCACCGGCGCCTCGCAGCCCGCCATCGAAGATATCAACCGGGCCATGCTGATCGGCCAGAATCCGGCGGAAGCCGCGGGTTTGTTGAGCGCGGCTCAGAAAATGATCGAGCCTAAGCCGGCAGCGCCCACTCCACCGGCGCCTTCCCTGCCCGCTCCCGTGGTTGTGGCAGCAGCAAGGCCTGCTCCTCCCGAGCCGATGATCCAGGTCCCGGACCTTCCCAAGACCCCGGTTCGCATGCCAGTGGCGCCCGCTCCAGCGGTGCCAGCGCCGGTTGCCCCAGTGCGGCCCGTCGTGGCAGCAGCGGCGCCGACAGTAAAACCGCCGCAAGTGTTGACCGCACCGCAACCCACGCATGACGCCAGCCGGTTTTACAAGCAGGGCCGCTATTTGTCCGAACAGGAAAACTTCCAGCAAGCGGTGCAGGCGTTCGATCAAGCGCTCCAGATGGATCCCGCAAACTCGCTGGCGCTCAATGGGCGAGGCTACGCGCAGCTACGTCTGCGCAATTACCAGGGAGCCATCAACGATTGCACGCAGGCCATCCGGTTGAACCCGAGTTACGCGAACGCGTATCTGAACCGGTCCGTCGCGAAAAGAGCGATGGGTGATGTGGCCGGAGCTCGAGACGACCAGCACCGGGCAGCGGAGCTTGGAAACGTAGCACAAGCCACGCTCGCCAAGCCCTAGCGCTAACTACCAGGCCTTACTGCAGCGGCAGATCGTTCTGGCCGTTGCCGCCGTTTTCGCCTTCATCCGGTATCACGGTCGGAATCACCGACGCCGCGGCCACCTGATCGCCATCCTCCATGCGCACCAGCCGAACGCCCTGCGTGGAGCGGCCGGCCTGCCGGATCTCGCCCGATTCCAGCCGGATGATCTTGCCATCGCGCGTGATGATCATCAGGTCCGTATCTTCCTTGACGGAAAGAATCGCCACCACCTTACCGATGCGTGGCGCGAGTTTCATGTTGATCACGCCCTTGCCTCCGCGCGCGGTGAGCCGGTAGTCCACGAGCGGCGTGCGTTTGCCGAATCCGTTTTCGGAGATCGACAGGATCAAGCCCTCTTTCTCCACCACCTCCGCGCCGATGATGGCGTCGCCATCGGCCAGATCCATGGCGCGGACGCCCCGAGCCGGCCGGCCCATGGCGCGAACGTCGCTTTCCTCGAAGCGGATGGCCTTGCCCTCGCGGGTGCCGAGGAAGATGTAGTTCTCGCCGTTGGTGAGCCGCGCGGCCAGCAGCTCATCGCCTTCATCCAGCGACAGTGCGATAATCCCGCGCGACATCGGATTGTCGAACTCGGTGAGTTCGCATTTCTTGATGACGCCCTGCTTGGTGACCATGACGATGAACTGGTTGGGAACAAAATCCTTCACCGGCAGGAAGGTCTTTACCGCTTCGTCCGGCTGCAAATTCACGAGTCCGGAAACGTGTTTGCCCTTGCCGGTGGTGCCGGCATCGGGAATCTCGTAGATCTTCAGCCAAAAGACGCGGCCTTTGGTGGTAAACACCAATAGGTAGGCGTGCGTGGATGCCACCACTAAGTGCTCCACGACATCCTCGGTACGCGTCCCCATCCCGATGCGTCCTTTGCCGCCGCGCGACTGGCGCCGGTAGGTATCCACAGCTGTGCGTTTCAAGTAACCGCCGTGCGTAACGGTAACCGCGACGTCCTCCACCTGGATCAGATCTTCGAGATGAATCTCGCCCGTGTCTTCGATGATCTGGGTGCGGCGTTCGTCGCCGAACTCCTTCTGGACATCTTTCAACTCCTGCACGATGATTCCGCGCAGCTTTTTGTCGGACCCGAGGATGTCAAGATATTCGGCGATCTCAATCTGGATATCGGCCAGCTCTTTGATAATCTTCTCGATCTCCATGCCGGTCAGGCGCTGCAATTGCAATTCGATGATGGCCTGCGCTTGCCGTTCGGTGAACCTCTGATCTGCTACCGCGTTCGGGGCATCAAAAGCCATCAAGCGATCTCGCGCTTCTCGCGGCGTTTTCGAATCGCGGATCAGTTGAATGATCGCATCCAGGTTATCCAGCGCGCGCTTGAAGCCGAGCAAAATATGCTCGCGTTCCCTGGCCTTGCGCAGCAGGTAATCCGTCCTGCGCCGGACAACATCAATACGATGGTCGATAAAGCGCCGCAGTACGTCGGCCAGGCCCAGCTCGCGCGGCTGCCCGGCCACGATGGACAGCATGATGACGCCGAAATTGATTTGCAGCTGCGTGTGCTTGTAGAGGTTGTTGAGAATTACTTCGGCTTGCTCACCGCGCTTCAATTCGAAGACGATGCGCATGCCGTCGCGATCGCTCTCGTCGCGAATTTCGGAAATCCCCTCGATTTTCTTCTCGTTCACCAGACCGGCGGTGGTTTCGATCAACCGCGCCTTGTTCACCTGATAGGGAATTTCGGTGACGATGATGGCTTCACGGTCTTTCCCGATTTTCTCCGTCGCGGCTTTGGCGCGCAGCTTCAGCGTGCCTCGTCCCTTGGTGAAGTAGTCCAGGATGCCCTGCCGGCCGAGAATAAATCCGCCGGTCGGGAAATCCGGCCCTTGCACCAGACTGACGATCTCACTCAGGTGGGTGTCGGGCTTCTGAACCAGCAGAATGGTCGCGTTGATGATCTCAGTAAGATTGTGCGGCGGGATGTTGGTCGCCATGCCCACCGCGATGCCGGACGATCCATTGATCAGCAGATTCGGAACGCGCGTAGGCAGAACTTCGGGCTCCACGCGCCGTTCGTCGAAGTTAGGCCGAAAATCGACCGTCTCTTTATCCAGATCTTCCAGCAGCGCAGTGTCGATGCGCGAGAGCCGCGCCTCGGTGTACCGGTAAGCCGCCGGCGGATCGCCGTCCACGGAACCAAAATTTCCTTGCCCATCCACCAGCGGATAGCGCAGCGAAAAATCCTGCGCCATGCGAACCAGCGCGTCATACACCGACGCGTCGCCATGCGGATGGTAGTTGCCCAGCACTTCGCCGACGATGCCCGCGCATTTGCGATAAGCGCGGTTGAACGCCAGCCCCATGTCCGACATCGCGTAGAGGATGCGGCGATGCACCGGTTTCAAGCCGTCGCGGATGTCGGGCAGCGCGCGCCCGATGATCACGCTCATCGCATAATCGAGATACGAACGACGCATCTCGTCTTCGATGTTGATGGGGATCAGGTTCTGCTTGCTTTCGCCGCCGAGGGGCATCTGTCCGCCTGGGGGCGGAGTTTGCGGATCTTTAGGATCTTGGGGGTCTGCCAACTAGTTAACTCCTAGAAAATAGAGGAGCGAAACGATTGGGGGAACGAACGTTTCGCAAGTCTTATTTTAGCAGTTTGGGGCCGCTAAACGCCAGTGAAACCGGCACTCCAATGCTCACGAAATCACCTTCGAAGTCGCTGCCAAATCAGTCGTGGGCCTGTTGCCGAGGGGCCTTCGGGGATCGAAGCGGCTCAATGCTTAGCCGCAAGTGGAGTGCCTTGAGAATCGCCGCCAGGCTCTGGAGCCGAGGTTGCCGCCTTCGGAAAGCATCCGATACAGGTTTTCCCGATTCACGCCGGCTTGCGCGGCCAGGGTCGGCACTCCGTCTTGCGAATCGGCCACGTCTCTAAGCGCCACCAAGAACGCCTCGGGCGAATCTGCTGCTGCCGCTGACAGGTACTTGGCCGCGTACTTAGGGCTTTTTCTTAGATCCTTGAGGAGATCTTCTTTGTAGTCGGGCATTCGCTACCGCTCTCTCGTCGCGTTCGTCGCTCTTGCGTGTCTTATATTCCGTCCAAAAGATCTTCGCTTGTCGGATGTCAGCGGTCTGCGTCGACTTATCGCCCCCGCGAAGCAACACGATCCTATCGCGGTCGCGCCCATAGTAAATGCGGAAGCCCGGACCCAGGTCGATCCTGCTCCGGCACCCAAAGGGAGAGAGCTGCTGCCGCCAGAACCATTGTACGGACCGGCGGATTCCATTGGTCTATCTCGCGACCCCGGTTGGGTTCATGGCCTTTCGATTCACGAAATCCAACACCCTCTGCGCAGTCGCGTTCCCGGGGGCCAATTCCTGCGCCTTGTGGGCGAATGTTTCGGCGGCGGGATAATCGCCCAAGGCCGAGGAAGCGAGCGCCAGGTCGACATACAGGGGCGCGATCGGCGGTCCGATGTCGAGAGCTTTGTGGAACTCGGCGAGCGCTTCGGGGCCACGCCCGGCGCGAACGTACAGCACGCCGAGATTTATGTGTGCGTCGCGATACGACGGGTCAATCCGAATGGCTTGTTCGAGCTTGGCGATGGCCTTAGGAAGGTTGTTGGCGTGCGCGAACTGTTGCGCTTCGTAGGCGTCCTGAAGCGCCTTCTTCGGAACAGGATGTTCTAAATCGTGCAGCGACACGATGCCTGAAATCGGTTTATCGGACGGACGGTCCGGCAAGTCGAGAACCAGAGGCGCGCCGCCTGGCTCGAACTCATGAAATTCTTCGACCAACGCAGGCCCCCCCGGCGCCGTCACCAGACGGACCGAATACGTGCCGGCAGGCACGTGGTCCAGCTGAAATTGCCCATGCGAAACGGATTCGCGCTCGATCACCTCGTGAGTCCGCAAATCATAGACTTCGACCATAAACTCGTTCAATGCGGCATCGCCCGTAGACCGAATTTCACCGCTGACGCTCATTCCTGGTCCGGAAGAGTACTGCGCCGATGCTGTCGAAAGCAGGGATGCCCAAAAGCAGATGATTCCGAAAAATCGGTTCGTAGACACACTTCCTCCTCTGAATGAATCTGGTTAGAGCTGTGGTACGAGGTTTGTGAGTTTACAAACTGGGTTTACAAACGTGAACAGCGGGGAGCTGACATGACTCTATCGACATTCTAGAGTTTTGCCGGAGCCTTTACCAATCCAAAGTTTCTATACAGCCCATGGAAGCGAGGGTTAGTGTTTGAGGAGAATCACCGGGGCGCTCTGGCTGCCGAGCACCCGGTCAAAGAAATCCTTTATCTTCGTATACTCAGCCGGCGTGGCAATCACCTCTTTAACTTCGAGCGACTGTTCAAAGGTCACGGACGGATTGCTGTTCTTCTCATCGCCGGTCTTCCACGAAGCATGATAGACGCCATAGGGACTGTCGATCTTCACCGGCTCGGGGATCTCGTCGACCACAAAACCGGCCGGCAACTGAATCACAACGGAATCCTGACGCAGCCTGGACTCCAGCCGTACAGGCAGCTTGCGTTCCATGTTCGAAAACACATAGTCGGTGTCGGGAGCCAGAACTCCGGGCTTCACCATCAGCATCTTCTGCTGCATGAATTGCCCGAATTGGCCGACTCCCAGATCCACTCCCAGCTCCATTCGATCCTCAGCGGCGTGATCCTCGGGACTGATCTTGTCGAGGGTCACCCCGCCCAGCCGGCGCGAATAGGAGCGCTCCAGTGTCTGCTTCAATTTGTCCACGCCGCCGTGGCTGGTCATGTATCGCACCGATGCGCCGGATTCTCCGAAGAATTCCGTTACCAGATGCGCGGCCAAATGCCCGCTTTCGTCCATTCGCGCATCCACTGTGCGCTCGATGCGCGCGGAGGATGGCGGCAATTGCGGCATTTTGATGAGATCGCCGTCCTCGGCCGCCACTACCAGCGCGAAACTCGACTGCTCGTCGGTCGGCAGATCGCCGACCGGCGTGACGGGATCGGTTGGATCGAAAATCAACAAGCGACCCAGGCGGGGATGGTTGAGCACCGAAGCCGCAACTGTTTCCGGCGAAACTTTGACTGCCACGATGGCGTGGTTAAACTGGTTGGGCGACGGCCATTGAGGATGCACGAACTCGCGGTCGCCGGAAAAGATCACGATGGTATACGCGTCGATTCCGGAAGCTTTCAGCAGGGCGCGCATGAGCCCGGCCTTGTCCTTGCAATCGCCGTAATTGCGCGTGAGCACCTGCTCGGCCGAGTGCGGAGTGTAGCCGCCTCCCTTGGTGATGTTCATCGCCACTTCGACGTAGTTGGTCTGTTGAGCGAAGGCGGCGATGGCACGGATCTTGTCCATCTCCGTTTTGGCTCCGCTGGTCAGCTCGGCGGCTTTGGCCCGCACCAGCGCCGTTGGCTCCGCCGGTGGATCCATAAAGCCGGAGAGCCAGTGCGATACCGCCGCCCAATCCTTGAGCGAATGCAGCATCGGGTTGGAACTGGTGGTCGGAAAGTAAGTGACGCCGATCCATGGTGCGATCGATTCGAATCCTGGACTGTAGTCCTCCCGTTCGATCCAAGGCAGATCGCGAAGCTCCCAGGTATAGGTGTTGCCTTCCACCTTGGGTTGGATATCGGCGTGATTGAACATCGAGGCGCGCGCTTCCCAGGAGGCTGGAAGCGACAGAACGAATCGCGACACCATGACAGGCGAAAGTTCCTGGAAGCCGAAGCGATCGGTGGTGGATATCGAGTCTTCCTCTTGCGTCACTTCGTAAGCGAAGACCGAGCCTGGAGGCGCATCGGGATCGCAGTCCAACCGTTTGGCGCGCCCTTCATCGTAGGTGTATTCGGCGGACAGCGCCTCGTCCAGAATGCTGTTCTTCTGGTATTCGATCTCCTTACCGGAAGGAAGAATGAGCCAACCGCGAAAGTCGCGAATGCGGCCAGACTTGGTATTGTAAGCACGCCAGGCGGAGATGTTGTGGCGGCCGCTCTGCAGGATCTTGATGGCGCCTCGCTCGGTGGTGGACCACTTTCCATCTGAACCCACGGTGAGGTGCTCCTCATGAAGCAACACCACGCTCCCAACTTTGGCCGGGAATTCCTTCTTGGGCGCGGCCGCAGCTGCGTCGTGCACCCACCCCGGCGATGAATCCCTGGCGAGCAAAGGCAGCATTGCGGCCAGCAGCAAAGCCAGAATGAGTCTCATTTTGCCTCCGCGGTAACAGCCTGTTTCAAGGAGATGGTATGTTCGTCGCGCTTCTGAATCTCATCGAAGATTCTCTTGAGCTGGGGATAGGTGTCGGCCGGAAAAACAAGACTGCCGTCCTTCCCAAAAGTAAAGTCGCGTTCTAAAATCAGTTCACTGGAACCGCGTCTCATGATTTTGACCTGGTACGCCCCTGGCCCGCCAAAATTGAGCGAACCGGGAGCTTCGGCGTTGTCCAGCGCGAATCCGGCCGGAAGCTCGATGGTGACGGAGTCATGTTCCTTCCAGGCGTAGGGAAAGTCGACGGGATACTTGCGCTCGCTGGCCGAAAACATAGGAGCCGCGCCGCGCTGGAAAAAGAACGGCTGCAGCAGAATTCGCTTGCCGGTGCGCTGTGCATACCCGGCTGACTTCAAGTGATAATGCAGCGCCAGGGGCTTTTCGGCATCGCTCGCGTTTTCAATTCGAGTACCGGAGATCTCGGCATCCGGGTACATCTTGCTCAGTTCGTCCTTGTAGCGCTCCAAGCGGCGTTGGTCGGAGTCGCCTTCCAGTTGATAACGGCGATCCTGCGCACTATGGCCGGAATACTCCAGGTCGATATCGCCTTCAATCGCGCCGTCGTCCGACAATGTCAACTTCGCTTTCCGTATGCGGGCGGAAGCTTCCGGAGCCGCCACCGGCGCCTTGATGAAGGTCGGTTTCTTGGGATCGCTCAGCAGCGCCTGCATCCCTTCCTCGTTCCAGGAAAGCATGCCGGCCGGAAGTTCGCGAGCGCTCACATCGTAAAGCTTCCAATTGCCCCCGATGTTCACCCCCATATCGATGTGACGCAGGAAGTAGCTGTCGGTCATGGCCGGAGTAAAGACGATGTCTTCGCGGTCGGCGGTGAGAGCCGGGCGCACCTCCAATCCCGCGGAGGTGGCCATCGCGGCGAACAAAGTATTCAGTTCGTCCGCGTCCCCGATGCCGCTTTTGAAAATCTCCTTAGCGTTGCGATAACGATCCTTCGGCATCTGCTTCAAAATCTGTGCCCGGTCCGCTTCGGTGACCTGCGAGCCGAACAAATCCCGGAGGTTCTTCCGGATGTACTGGATCAGTGCCAGGGCTTTCTCTTCGTCGGTCTTGGCGCCGGAAGTGGCGGTGGCGGCGGCTTCCTTGATCTCGCTGTCGGCCTTCATGGCAGGTTTCAAATAGCGGCCGTACTGTTCTTTCCCGACGTTGTTCCAATATTTCTCCGGTTCCCGCCGTTCGCCGTCCGAATAGAAAACCAACGCCCAGGCCCGGACATTAGGCTCGCCAGGCATCATCGGTTCTTCCCGAAACGCCGGCATGTTTTCCAGTGTGAAGGATTGATAACCCTGCTTGTCGCCCTGGAGCGGAGGAAGGTTGCAATGAAACGGCAGAATGGACATCCGGAACGTGGTGTACTGCTCCCGACAGCGGCGCGAAGAAATAGGTGACCTTCTGCACCGGAAATTCACGCTGAAACTGTGTCCGAATGTAGAGCGACTGAGGATCTGAATCCACTTCTCTCCAGCGGTATTCCACGATCGCTCCCGGTTCCACACCCGGCATAGCGAAGGATTTCACCTTGATTCGGAGGCGTCCGGCGCGAACCAGATCGCGCTCGTACACGCTGTCCTTCTTCAACTCCAGTTCGGTTCCATCCGCTTTAATGGTTCGGCCGGCGACATTCTGGATGGATCTTTTGTTCCCAAAAGGAAGATCGATGGTTGCAGCTTGTTCCTTGCCCTTTTCATCGAAAATCCTGAGGCGCACGTAGTGGTAAAAACTTCGCTGAAGATCCCCGCCCCCCTTCAGTTCATCGCGAACGTGGACCCTCCAAAACAGCGCTTCTACGCCGGCATCTTTGTCCACCACGGGCGTTATCATGTTGCGCTCGGCGTCGGTAATCGGAAGCCAGGCGGTATCGATAGCGCCGGACTGCGCCAGGGCGGGAAAACCGCTCAGCGCGAGAATTAAAAGGCAATTACGTGCACCCCACACGAAATGTCCCATGATTCCGCTAATTCTAGCAGGTTACACAAGGTTAGCAAGGGGTGTTGTTGGGATACCTGGCTGTTGTTATGGCGCCGGTAAGTTCGCGGGTGGCGACGAATTCCGCCCGATCTTTCCACTCTTCACTTCATTAATGTCGATATGATTGGCTTCCAAAGTGATTCCGAGCGTCTGGTCCAGCGTAACTCGCGCGGTGCTGTAGGCCACCGTCGCCGCCACCGCGGCCGATTGCGCGTTGATCAGATCGCGCTGCTGGAGCGCCACGTTGTAGGGCGTGGAGGCGCCCAGGCGGAAGCGCTTCTCTTCGGCGTCGAACAGTTCCTGCTGTAGCGTGCGATTTCTGACTGCGGCATCGAAGCGCGCACGAGCCTGCTGCAAAGCCACCACGCCGTTTCGCACGTCCACTTCCACCTGGTTGAGATCCTTGTGATTGGTGAGCTGGGTCTGGCGTAGAGTTAACAGGTCGATGGAATAATCCGCTTGCGCCTGCCGGTTGCGCAAGGGCTCCTGATAGAAGACGCCACCGGATTGCGTGGGAAAGTTGCGGCGGAACACCTGCCCCAGCGCGTTGCCAATGCCACCCCCAAAATACTTATCCCCGCTTTCGGTGAAACCATCGACGCTAACGGTCCTCGGAACTCCGGCCAGCCCGGCGTCGCTCTCTACCGCAAATCCGGTCAGGCTCGGAAGAATGCCGTTCTTGGTTCCGAGCAAGTTCACCTCGTTGGCCTTCTCGCCGGCCAGCTCAGACGCCAGGTCGGCGCGATTGGTAAGCGCCTGCCGCACCAATTGATCCACGGGCAGCAGATTGTCGCTGGCGGGAATGGCTATGGAGTCGATGGGAACGATGCGCACGTTCGCGAGCACCGCGTCGGCCGGGCCAGTGCGGCTGATCAGATTCTTCAGCGTCAGTTCCTGCTGCTGCACCGCGGTGTCGGAATCCACCACAGCCTGAGCGCTGGAGGCTGCCGCGCTCTCGGCGGCGATCAAGTCGCTGGGCGCCACCGATCCGATTTCGATTTGCCGCTTCGTATCGCTTACAAATGTTTGCGCGGTTTCCGACGCACCGCGCTTCGCCCGCAGGTCTTCGTAATCCGCAGCCAGGTTGTAATAGGCATTCAGGACCTGGTTCACCACGGAAATCACCTGGGTTTTGAAGTTGAGCTCCGCTGTGTTCAGATTCATACGGGCCACCGTGATGGTGCGGGCGTTGGTGGCCACTCCGAATCCGCGCAGCAGATTTTGCTGCACCGACACGCTGAGAGTGGGAGCAACCGAAGGATTCAGCAAATCACTGGACGCGTTCTCGCTCAGATAGTGATCGTTGTAGCTGACTTGGGCAATCCCTCCGGCCAGATAACCTTGCTGGTAGCTTCCGCTGTAGGCCCGCGTATTTTCAATCAGGTTGAACACGCCGCTTTGCACTTCATCGGGTTGCGGAGAGCTGATATGGCTGAAGGTGGAGTTCTCCTGGAGGGTCGGATCCAAATTTTGCGTCACCGGCCCGATCTGCGAAACCGTGGCGTTGGAGCTGGAGCCACTGGAGCGCGCTCCAGGAACGCTCACTCCGGCCGCGGCCTGGCTGCCTGCCACACCTTGACCGCTGGCCACCGATCCAGCTTGCGACGCACTGCTGGGCACGCCGGGCAACGCGCCGCCGGCTTGCGCGCGTTCCAGGTTCCAGGCCGATATAAACGGATTGTAGCGGCTGACTTCGATGTCGATGTTGTTTTCGAGCGCGAGCGCGATGGCGTCCTCGGTGGTGAGATAAAGCATCCCGGCGCGCACCAGCTGGCTGAGCCGTTCCGAATTGGCGATCCTGATGGGCGGAACGGTCACCGGCAGATAGGGCCGAACGATGATGGGTGCCTGCGAGCGAACGGGTTGGATATCCTGCGCCCAGGCCAGAGTGGTCAAGCACAGCAGGGCGACCATTTGCTTGATGGCGCGCGTCATTGTCTTACTCCCGGATTTACTCCCGGATTTACTCCCGGCAAATTCGCAGGCAGCGCCGAGTCTCTGGTGAGCCGGCCCTTCATGGCTTCATCCAGAGAAATGTGATTTTCGTCCAGCGTAGTGCCCAATGCTTGATCGAACGAGATGCGTGCGTGGGTGTAGTTGGCCATGGCCTGCACCTCGGTGCTTTGGCTGGTTGCCAGATCGCGCTGGTCCTGAACCACTTGGAAAACAGTGGCGGCGCCCAGAGCGTATCGGCGCTGATCGGCGGCCAGGGTCTGTTCCTGAAGCTCACGCGCTTTGGATGCCGAGTCGTAACGCACGCGAGCTTGTCGCAAACCGATCACGGCATTCTGTACGTCTACCGTCACTTGATTCGTATTCTTCCGAAGGTTGAGCTCGTTCTGGCGAAGCTCGAGCAGGCTGGTGGCATAGTCTGACTGAGCCGCGCGATTGCGCAGCGGAATATTCAACGAAAGCCCCGCCGAGTAATTCGGAAAATTACGCCGGAAGATCTCTCCTAAAAGATTCCCGTAGCCTCCGGCCAGGTAATCGAAGCCGGGTTGCGTGGCGCCAAACGCAGTCAGCTCACCGCTGAGTCCGTTATTCGTCAGCTCCGCGAACGCCTGCAGCGTGGGTTTCAGCGAGTTCTTGATCCCCACCAGATTCATCTCGTTGCTGTCAATATTGATGCGCGCGGTGGCGATTTCAGTTCGGTTCGCGAGCGCCTGATTGACCAGCTCGGGAACCGGACGAACGTTGTCGCTCGGTGGAATCTGGATCTTGTCGAGCGGCACCACATGCACGTTCTCGAGCCCGGCCGCGGAGATGCCGTCGCGGCAAAGCGCGTTCTTGAGCACGATCTCCTGTTGCTGCAGATTGGTTTCGGAAATTACCAGATCCTGCTGGCTGGAATAAAGCTGTGCCTCGGCGCGCGTCACTTCAATCTCCGCCAGCGCACCAATCTGCACCTGTCGCTTGTTGTCGTCCAGGAGCTGTTGGGCCGTGCCCACCTCTTGCCGGCGCGCTCCCACATCCTCGTTAAAGCTGACCAGATCCCAGTACAGATTCAGTGCGGCCGATACCGTGGTGATCACCTGCTGTTTGAATTGCAGATCGCTCACCTTCACGTTATTGCGTTGCACGCGAATGTTGCGGGCGTTCACGGCGCGTCCGAACCCTTGCAGAAGATTTTGGGTGAGTTGCAGGTCGAGATCGCCGGAGGTATAAGGATTCAAGCTGAACACCTGGCTGTTGAGATGAAAGTTGCTACTGGCATAGGTGAGCTGCGCGGTCAAACCGAAGTCCCAATTCTGCACGTATTGCGCCTGAACGCTCTTGGCGCTCTGAATCAGAGCGGTGGTGCCAGTGAGGAGAGTATTGCTTTGGGGCGCGGTAGCGTGCTGGAAATTTGCGAAGGCGAAAAACGACGGATCGAGCGAGGGAATGCTGGGACCCAACTGCGTCACGATGCCGCCGCCGGAACTTACGCCGTTGCCTCCCGAGAGCGCCACCGACCCGGAGTTGTTCACGCTGACACCCTGCAGGCTGACGCTTTCCGGGCCCGCGGCCACGCCCAGTCCGACGCTTCGCAGAGCTCCACCACCCTGGGCGCGCCGCAACACTTGCTGGGCCAGCAGCGGCCCGTAACGCTGCACTTCGACGTCGATGTTGTTTTCGATCGCGAGCGCCACCACGTCCTGCGCCGTGAGATAGAGGTTTCCGGCTCGAATCAGGTCATTGAAGCGCGGCGAGTTGGTGAGACGAATGGGCGGAACGCTGCCCGCCTGATAAGGATGCGTCAGCCAGCCCAAGCCTCCGGTCGGGGATTGAACGGTGATCTCCGATTGCGCGGCGGCAAAGGGCGCCAAAAGCAGAGGAACGAACAGGGTTAAAACCGCAATTTGCCATCGGCTCGACATAGATTCTTTCAGTATCGCCGGAAGCGGCGTATGAAGAGCATACGTCGAGCGGGGCGCGCTCGTTCCTTGTTTTCGCGACTGTTATACAATACGCGCTGTGGTTTCCAGAGTTCCTTTTCTCTTCGCGCTCGGCACGCTAGCGAGTGCGCCCCTGTTCGCGCAAGGCGGCCCAGGCTTCAACCCCTCCGGGATGTGGACCGCGATGTACCACGAAGATGAACTGGAGCGCACCGATCCAGGATCTCCGGCCGGCGATTATCTGGGCATTCCCATCAATGACGACGCCCGGCTGCGAGCCGATACATGGGATGGCGATCTTGTTTCGGTGTTGCAGCACCAGTGCATCCCGCATTCGGCGGTGTACGCCATGCGCGCCCCGTCGGCGCTGAAAATCACCACGGTCAATGATCCAGCGTCGGGCGAAATCCTCGCCTATATCATCGACGGCACATACACCGGCCCGCGCACCATCTGGATGGATGGCCGCCCGCATCCGTCTCAATTCGCTCCTCACAGTTGGGCCGGATTCTCTACCGGAGCTTGGGAAGGCGACACGCTGCGGATCGAGACCACGCATATCAAATCGGGCTATCTGCGGCGCAATGGCATCGCGTTTTCAGATGAGGCGAAGCTGACCGAGTTCCTGGACCTGCACGATAAATACCTGACGCTAACCAGCATCGCGGAAGATCCGGTTTACCTGACCGAGCCGCTGGTGCGCACCGAAAGCTGGGTCTGGAATCCTTACCAGGTTTTCACTCCGATCGCTGGCTATGGATCGTGCCTGCCCACTCCCGAGATCCCGCGGCCCTATGGCTGGGTGCCGCATCATTTGCCGGGCACCAACACCGTGATCCCGGAATTTTCGAAGGAATATGGCGTACCGTTTGCAGCCAGCCGGGGCGGCGCGGAAACCATGTATCCGGAGTATCGAAAGAAGCTGAAGCAAATGGAAATTCCACGCGCCAAGGTCTTCGATGTCCAGTTTGAGCAGGAGCACAAGAAGCAGGCCGAGGTGAAGCCGTGAGGACGGCTGCGCTGCTGCTCTTCGTGTCCCTCGCGTCAGGCCAGGAATATGAGGTTCGTCACGTCCAAGGCAATGTCTACATGTTCGCCAGCACGCTCGGGAACGTCACCATACAGATCGGCAAAGACGCGGGACATGATGGCGTACTGCTGGTGGATACGGGTGCGCCGCAGCTGCATGACACGCTGCTCGCCGAGATCCACAAACTGTCCACTGAACCGGTGCGTTTCATCATCAACACCAGCGCCGATGCGGACCATATCGGTTCGAACGCAGTTTTGCTGAAACCTCCCCGCACCTACCAACTGCCGGCTGAAGTGGCGCTCTTCGCCCAAGACAATGTGTTGCAGCGCGAGAGCCGCCAAGGATCGGGCGTTCCCTCGGGAGCCTGGCCGACACTGACGTACCTGGAGGGGAAGAGCTTCGCGTTCAATGGCGAGGCCATTCAGATGTTCGCCGAAAAGGCCGCTCATACCGACGGCGACAGCATCGTGCTGTTTCGAGGATCGAACGTACTGAGCGCCGGGGATATTTTCCTCACCACGGGCTACCCGGTGATCGATCTGGAGCGCGGCGGAAGTATCCAGGGTGAAATTCTCGCCTTGAACCACATTCTCGATCTCACCGTCCCTCGCTCCATGCAGGAAGGAGGAACGATGGTGATTCCCGGACACGGACGGCTGTGCGACGAGTCCGAAGTGAGCGACTACCGCGATATGCTCACCATCATTCGGGATCGCGTCCAAAACATGCTGCATAAAGGAAAGACACTGGAGGAAGTGAAGGCGGCGAAGCTGAGCCGGGATTACGACCGACGATACAGCACCAGCGCATGGACCGGCGACATGTTCGTCGAAGCCATTTACAAAAGCCTGGGAGAACACCTCCGGTGATTGCTTACAAAATAAGACGCCCCGGGATCGCGACAGCGTTCACCCTCGCAGTCCTGTGCCTGCCAGCCAGCCCCCAATCCCCAGCCCCGGCGACGCCGAAGGCGAGCTCCCCAGTCGACATCACCGGATACTGGGTATCGCTAGTGACCGAGGATTGGCGGTATCGCATGCTGAACGCACCCAAGGGCGATTACTACAGCATCCCTCTGAACGCGGAAGGCAAGCGCGTGGCCGACACCTGGGATCCCGCCAAGGACATCGCGGCGGGCAAACAATGTTTGAGCTACGGTGCGCCGAACATCATGCGCCAGCCGGCGCGCCTGCACATCACTTGGACCAACGACAACACGCTCAAAATCGAGATCGACGCCGGAAAACAGACCCGGTTGTTATTGTTCTCGCCGCCGCCGGCGCAAGCTGAGCCATCCTTGCAAGGAACTTCCGTTGCGCTATGGCAGACGCCGCAATCCATCCGCGCCTATACGTCGAAGATATCGGCACAAGATCCCAACACGCCTGGATTCAGGGACGCCAGCATGGCGTCGCCCCCGCCTCCGCCGGACACCCGCAAACTGGGTGGTACGTTGAAGGTGGTTACCACGCACATCAAGCCGGGATACCTTCGCAACAATGGCGTGCCGTTCAGCGCCGACGCCGTTCTCACCGAATACTACGATCTTCATAAGCGCGGCAACGACGAGTATCTGGTGCAGACACAAATCGTCGAAGATCCCAAGTATCTGAATGCTCCCTGGGTGGTGAGCAGCCATTACCGGCGCGAGCCGGATGGATCGAAGTGGGATCCGCAAGCGTGCGAATTACTCTTGCCCAGCAAGTAGTTCTTGCTACGTAGTCCGCCCGTAAGAGGTGGGTGCGTATTGTGGCGCACGCACTCCTGCGTGCCGCGTTCACACTCGTGTGAACGCATTCGAGGCCAGAACAAAACGTGTTCGCATGAGTGCGAACACGGCACGCAGGAGTGCGTGCGCCACGCCATGCTCGCAACAGTAAGGTGACTGAGGGCCAACAATTGCGATTGGGCCTCCGGCTGAATCGGACGGATTACGGTCTGCTACGATGACTGCACTTGGCCGCGCGTAAGACCAATTCGGCAGTCGGTTCCGTGGTACGCGTCTCGATCGGAAACTTCCTCGAGATGTATGACTTCATGGTCTTCGGCTATTATGCCGGGGACATCGGCAAAACATTTTTTCCGAGCACGAATCCCTTCGCATCTTTAATGCTCTCGCTGATGACGTTTGGCGCGGGCTTCCTCATGCGGCCGCTGGGCGCCATCGTCCTGGGCAACTATATCGACCGCCACGGACGCCGCCGCGGCCTGATTCTCACGCTCTGGCTGATGGCGGCGGGCACGCTGTCGGTGGCCGTCACTCCGGGCTATGCGCGGATTGGTGTGGCCGCGCCGTTGTTGGTGCTCGCCGGGCGCTTGATACAGGGGTTTTCGGCGGGTGTTGAAGTAGGGGCAGCTTCGGTATATCTCTCCGAAATCGCTACTCCCGGCCACAACGGTTTTTACACCAGTTGGCAGTCCGCGAGCCAGCAGACCGCAGTGATGTTCGCCGCGCTATTGGGCCTGATCGTCGCTCCACGCTGGGGATGGCGCGCTCCGCTGCTCATCGGATGCCTGCTGATCCCATTCCTTTTCTGGGTGCGCAGCTCGTTACTCGAAACCGACGTTTTTCTAGCACGCAAACATCGCCCTTCGATTCGCGAGATCTGGAAGACGATGCTGGCGCACGCGCGGTTAGTGGTGCTAGGCATGCTGCTTTCCGTGCTCACCACGGTCAGCTTCTACATGATCACGGCGTATACGCCCACATTCGGGAGCAGCGTGCTGCATCTTGCCAGCCACCAGGTGCTGCTGGTGACGCTTTTTGTGGGAGCGTCAAACTTCGTGCTGGTGCCTACCATGGGCGCGCTGTCGGACAAAGTGGGGCGCCGCCCTCAACTGGCGGTTACCGCAATTGCTGCACTGCTCACGGCCGCGCCGCTGTACATCTGGCTGGTAGCTGCGCCCACCGTCCCGAAGCTGCTTTTTGTCGAACTGTGGTTCTCAGTCATCTTCGCAAGTTCCAGCGGCGCGATGGTTCCATTTCTCACCGAAATTATGCCCGCGAGCGTTCGGACCACCGGCTACTCACTGGCCTTCAGCCTGGCGACAGCGATTTTCGGCGGCTTCACTCCCGCGATTTCAACGGCGCTCATCGGCATGACGGGCAGCCGCGCCATGCCCGCGCTATGGCTATCCTTCGCGGCTGTTCTTGCGCTGATCGCTGTCGCGCTGCTCGGCGGCGTTTCGGAGCAAAGCGGCGGCGCGGTAGATCCCATGTACGAACTTGCCGAACGGAAGCGTTACGAACAACGCTAGAACCACGGCCAGATGGATGGCCAGGAGCGGACTCATGGCCGCGGTTGCGCGCAGCACCATCAACGCCAGGCCAGTGATTCCGCTCGCGAGCAGCAAGCCGATGAACGAAAGATCCATGCCATCTTGCGACGCATCGACGATCCTTCCATCGCGACGCATCCGCAACGCGAGAAACCCCAACGGCCCTACGATGATTCCGATTCCTCCTAAAGCACCCAGTACCACCGGAACGCTCGAATATGCGTACGGCGCTTTCCATCCGAAAAAATTATCATAGACCGCAGCCACTGAGGTGGAGGCGAAGCACAACAGAAAGCCATAGAAAGTAAAGTGATGAAAAACTCGCCGCGCCTGTGAATGCCGTTCGTTCGGATAGGTGCATCCCGCACCATGGCTCGAGAGGTTGGCCAGCGTCAGCACGTCTTTGAGCGCTTTTGAGAATTCGGAAAAACCAAGCCAACGCCCGGTCCCATCCTCATTCCAAAAACGCACCAGACCAATTCCCCAAGCGATGAGAACCAACACGCCCATTGCGCCGAAGATGCCAACCATAGCGCCATGTGGAACGGCCGCGTAGAAATCGCCACCGGACGCATGTGGCGTAAGCACCAGGGCGAGCGCGGCAAGCACGACGGCCAGGGCGCTGAACACCCACGCGCCGCGAATGAATGCAGGCCAAGTGTACTTCTCATAGGACTTCACCCGTATTTCCGCCAGCACCTTCGGCACATTCACGGCGAATTCGTGCGGCGGAGCATACTGACACGCATAGAAGCATTCCGAGCAGTTATGGCAGAGGTTCGCCAGGTAATTGAGATCGGCTTCGGAGAATTGCAAACGCCGTTCCATGGCCGGAAACACGGCGCAGAAGCCTTCGCAATACCGGCACGAATTGCAGATCGTCAGCAGACGATCGCCTTCAGCTAGCGGATCGGTCTGCGACACCAGCTGCTTCCCTTCCCGCGATGCGGCCGAATACCGTTCCGATGGTCATCCCAAAGCCCGCCAGATATCCCTGGCCGAGAATGTTTCCCGCCATCAGTTCGCCAGCCGCAAACATATTCGGTGAAAGTTTCCCATCCTGCATCACAATCCTCGCCGACTCGTTCACTTTAACGCTGAGATAGGTGAATGTGATTCCCGGCCGCAATGGATACGCCAGGAACGGCGGTGTATCGATGGCCTGCGCCCAATGCGATTTTGGAGGCGTGAGCCCTTCCGTTCGGCAGTCATCCAATACATTGTGATCGAACTTCCCAGCTCTCACCGATTCGTTGAAGCGCCGGACGGTGCCCTCAACCTGGTCCGCGGGCAAGCCCAGCTGGACGGCAAGTTCGCGGATGGAGTTCGCCTTGATGGCAGGAAAGACGGATGGAATGAATCGACCGGTGACTTTCGAATCGATGATCGACCATGCGATCTGCCCCGGCTGCGCGGCGACCAAACGTCCCCAAATGGCATAGCGCTTCGGCCACAAGTCTTCCCCTTCATCGTAGAAGCGCACGCCCTCGCGGTTGACGACGATTCCCAACGGCAGGCAATCCAGACGCGTGACGATGCCTCCATCGAATTTCGGCGCGCGCGCGTCGATGGCCACCGCGTGGCACTGCTTCGGATCGCCCACCTGTCCGGCGCCAGCATCGAGCAGCAGTTTCAGCACGCGGCCCGTGTTGAACGGCGTGCCGCGGATCAGAAAGTTCTCCGCGGCTTCGCCCCAGGCCTCTTTGAGCCATTCGATGTTCGCTTCGAAGCCGCCCGATGCAAAAACCGCGGCCTTGGCGCGAAGCTCCGTCGGGACTCCGTTCACCAGCGCAGTTGCGCCTTCGAACTTTCCGCCGCGCATTTCGAGCGCCATCACTTCCGCGTTGTACAAAATCTGGATTCCTCGCCTGCAGGCCGCCTGATAGTACGCGTTCATTAATGCCTTGCCGCCGCCGAGAAAGAACGCGTTGGTGCGCCCCAAATGCAGCGTCCCGCCCAGAGCCGGCTGAAAGCGAGCGCCGTGACGCTTCATCCAAATCATCGATTCCGGTGTTGACCGAATCGCGATGCGGGCCAGGTGTTCGTCCGTATGGCCGCCCGTGACCCGAAACAGGTCCGTCCAGTATTCCTCCTCGTCATAGGAATCCGTCATGCATCGCATGTTGCGTGTGTGACGGCTATTGCCTCCGCGAAAATCCGGCGGAGCGGCTTCCACCACCAGTACGCGGGCGCCGCACTCGCTCGCGCTCAACGCCGCGCAAAGAGCTGCATTCCCGCCACCGATCACGAGCACGTCGTAGACTGGATTTTCATCAGTCAATGGCAAGTGCTACCGGCTCTTTAGATTCCACCGCAGCGCGCGCTCGCCGAACGATTCGCCAATGTAGACGTTCCCCTTCGAGTCGGTAGCGATGCTGTGCAGATGATAGAACTGTCCCGGTCCGTGCCCACCGTGCCCGCCGAAGAAGCCGACCACCTCCAGCGTTTCCCGATTCAGGATCTGCACCTTCTTATTGCTGCCGTCGGAAACGTAGAGGAACTGCTGCCCCTTATCCGCTGAGAAGGCCACATCGAAGGCCGTTCCCTCGGGCGTCGAGGTTTTGCGCTCGATGAATCCCTCTTTCACGAACTTGCCATCGGGCGTGAATACCTGAATCCGATTATTAACGCGATCGCCCACATAGACCAACCCGTCATTCGAAATCCGGATGCCGTGAACGGTGTTGAACTGCGCGGGGCCGGGTCCATCGAACACTCGCGTCCGGGGAACGGTGTCGTCCGGCTTATTTCCGTAAGCTCCCCAATGGCGCTTGTAAGCTCCGGTGTCGGCATCGAACACGATGACGCGGCGGTTGCCATAGCCATCCGCAACGAACACCTCATTAGTTTTCGGATACACAAAAATCCCCGCGGGCCGATTCAGATTTTCGGTGTCGTTGCTTCCGCCGGTTTTTCCATGGTGACCGATCTGGAGCAGAAACTTTCCGGATTTCGAGAACTTCAGGATGTTGGTGTCTTTCGGACCGTTGCCGCCGATCCAGACGTTGTCTTTGTAGTCGACGAACATGCCGTGTTCGTTGTCAGGCCACTCGTAGTCCTTGGATGGACCGCCCCAACTTTGAATGAGGTTGCCCGCCTGGTCGAATTCGAGGACGGGCGGTGAGGGGATGCAACAATCGGCCTCAGGCGGGTCGAGAGCCGCGTACTTATCGTTGTTATCCAGCGTTCTGGGGCGGCTGGTCACCCAAATGTGATCGTGCGAATCGACGAAGATGCCGCCCACCTGGCCTAGCATCCAATTGTTCGGCAGTGGCTTCGGCCAGGATGGATCGGGTTCAAACTTCGGCACATTCTGAGAGACAGCCGTAAAGGCAAGGGCGAAAAAAGCGATGCCGGCCGGAATCGTAGAGTTCATGCGCGACCTCCTCCGCATTACTTTACTCGTTTGCGGGCCGGAATACTTCCTGAGGCTTGGCGTGTGATCTTACAATTGTAACCAGTCCGTCATGAATCAGCCCAGTGGATTCACCCTGTTTCGAGGCATTCGGCCGTTCAACGGCGCTCGCGCGATCCGCGATTCCCTGGCCGGAATCGCACTGGCGGCGCTGAGCATCCCGCAGGCGCTGGGCTACACCAGTATCGCCGGCATGCCCGCTGTCACTGGATTCTACACGTTGCTTCTGCCGCTTCTGGCCTTCGCGACTTTCGGCTCGTCGCGATACCTGGTAGTGGCCGCCGACTCTGCTACCGCCGCCATTCTTGCCGGCGGCCTCTCGGGAATGGCGACGCCGGGCAGCGTGAAGTACGTGGCACTGGCTGGCATGGTGGCGCTGCTCACCGCTGGATTTTTGCTGGTGGCGCGATTGCTCAAGCTCGGCTTTATAGCCGACTTCCTCTCGCAAACCGTGCTGCTGGGATTTCTCACAGGGGTGGGCTTCCAAGTCGGAATTGCGGTGCTGGGCCAGATGCTCGGAATAGAGGTTCACTCCCGAAGGACGGTCATACAACTGGCGCAGGTTCTGCGAGCGTTGCCTCACACGCATGTGCCATCGCTGCTGCTCTCCGCGATCGTAGTGGCGGGCGTGCTGACTCTTGCACGCTTGGCGCCCAAATTTCCGGGTTCATTCATTGCCGTGGCGGGCGCGATTGCGGCCAGTGCGATGTGGGACTTCGCCGGGCAAGGGATCGCAGTGCTTGGGCCGGTGGCCGGCGGCCTGCCGCATCTTGGTTTGCCGGATGTGAGCTGGCACGAGATCGAACTGCTGATTCCCGTGGCCGGATCTTGCTTCGTGATGATCGTTGCGCAGAGCGCCGCGACGGCCCGGGTGTATGCCGCCCGCAATCATCAACAGCTGGATGAGAATGCGGACCTGGCCGGCTTATGCGCGGCGAACACCGTGGCGTCACTCAGCGGCGCGTTTGTGGTGAACGGAAGCCCGACGCAAACCGCGATGGTGGAAAGCTCGGGTGGACGCAGCCAGGTGGCACACGTGGCCGCCGCGGCGGTGGTTGCGCTGGTGCTGCTGTTTCTAACTCAACCGTTGCAGTATCTGCCGCGCTGCGTGTTGGGCGCCATTGTATTCATTGTCGCCATCCGCCTGGTGAACCTGCGCGGTCTTCTGAACATTCGCCGCGAGAGCCCCGGCGAATTTCTGCTGGCGGTGACCACCGCGGGCGTGGTTGTGGTGGTGGGCGTGGAGCAAGGAATCATATTCGCCATGGTTCTCTCGCTGCTGCGAATTGTGCGGCACAGCTATCATCCGCACACCGCGGTGCTGCGGCGCGGCGAAGGAGGCATTTGGCAGTTGAACCCCGTGGTTGCGGGCGCCTTAACCGAGCCCGGGTTGGTGATCTACCGCTTTGGCGCACCGCTGTTTTACGCCAACGCGGGCCGGTTCGCAGCGGAAATAGAGCTCCTGGCGGGACCGGCTCCCTCGGCGGTGCGCTGGTTGGTGGTGGATGCCGGAGCCATCATTCAAGTGGATTACACCGCTGCGCGGGTGGTTCGGGAACTTCACGACGACCTGGCTCAGCGTGGTGTCGAGCTGGTGTTTGCGCATGTGCAATCGGACCTGAAGCCCGATCTGGACCGTCACCATCTCACCGAGGTCATCGGCGCGAATCGGATTTTTGATAGTCTGCATGACGCGCTCGACGCGTACCATCAGCAGATTCCAAGCGCGCGGAGGTGACCTATGAAAAGGAAGCTGGCGAACTAACTACGCTTTGCGTTTGCATCCGCCGCCGCGCCGGTCAAATAGATTCTCGCGAACAACATGCCGATCTGTTCGGGCGATAAGGGCCCATTCGGCCGAAACCAGACCAGCACGCGGTTCAGCAGACCGAGCAGCGCAAGGCAAAGATACTTCACCGGCACATCCGCGCGCAATGCTCCCGCCTTTTGCGCCGCATCCAGAACAGAGCGCGCCAGGCTTTCGTAGAAATCCCGAAGCGCGGTCACTTCATTCAGGCGTTCTCTCGAGAGGCAGGACATCTCCGTCAACGCCGCCGAATGCCTCTGGTAATCCCGCAGCATGCTTTCGACGTGAGTTCGAATCAGTATCTCGGTTCGATGCAGGGGATCCGACGACTGCCGGAGAGCATCTTCCACGTCATCGGTGATTTTCTTCAATATCGACTTCGAAATATCGTAAAGCAGGTCTTCCTTGGTTTCGATGTGATAGTACAAGGAAGCCTTTTGAATGCCCAGCTCTTCCGCGATTTCACGGGTGCTGGTGAGCGCGTAGCCTTTTTTGGCAAACAAAGCGGCCGCGGCGTCCTGGAGTGTCGAGCCTGCTTTCCGTGATATCCTGGCCGGCCTTCGCCGCCGGGGTGTTGCGTTCCGGGAGCTCAGGTGCAGTTTGGGAAGCACCAGCGAGACGCGGCCCGCGGACGTGCTCGCACCCTCGACGTAAGTACGCGCGAAGATCTCAGCCAGCTGGTCTGGGGAAAGCGCATCGTCATCGCGAAACCACAAAACGGCCCAATTGAGAATATTCAGGAGGGCCAGGCCCAGGTATTTGGCCGGAATGTCGCTTCGAACCGAACCTTCACTCTGCCCGTTCTTGAGCACCGACAGAACCAGCTTCTCGTATCGTTTGCGCAATGCGAGCACTTGCCTGCGATGCGCGCCGGAGAGGGAGCGCAGCTCACTGAGCATGAGGGCGTGCCTGGTCCGGTACTTCAGCAGCGTATTGAGATGCGCCTGAACGAGCAGGCGAATCTTCCCGTCGGGACAGTCCGATTCACTGACGGCTAGCTGGACCTCCTTGAGGAGTTGCTCAAGCGAGGTGACGCAGAGCTGGCAAAGCAGATCCTCTTTGCTCGCGACATGGTGATAGAGAGAGGCCTGCCGAATACCCAGGCTGGCGGCAACTTCGCGCGTGGTGGTGGCCGCATAACCTTTCTTCCAAAACAACTCGGCAGCCTTATCGAGCACTCGTTCCTGCGTGGAAATGTCAGCTGGTACGGGGGTATCGGAAGTAGGCGACAACGCACGGCTCGAACGCATTTAGCGTGAATCGACTATTATCGCTCAGAGGACGTGCGATAGTTGAACTATAGGCCAGCCTGATTGTGATATGCTTTCTGGTACCCTACCGGGCGACAGGTAAGAACGTCTCCGGATGGCAGCGTGGTTTGAGGAGGATGAGAATGCATCGAGTTCTTCCCGATCTCAGCGTGCGAAATTTACGAACCAGCGTCCTGGCAGCGGCTTTAGTGGCGCTTGCAACGCCGGCATTTTCCGCAAGTTTGACCAACCGGCCCGTCACCTTCACCAAGGACGTCGCGCCCATCTTGCAGGAAAAGTGTCAAAACTGCCATCGCAACGGCGAGATGGCGCCCATGTCACTGGTCAGCTATGAAGAAACCCGGCCGTGGGCCAAGGCCATCAAGGAACGAGTGGTTACTCGTCAAATGCCACCCTGGCATCTGGACAAGACGGTGGGCATCCAGGATTTCCAAAACGATATTTCCTTGAATGACGACCAGATTGCGACCATCGCTCATTGGGTAGATGCAGGCGCTCCGGAAGGCGACCTCAAGGACATGCCGGCTCCCAAAGTGTGGCCGAAGAACGATGGCTGGCAATTGGCCAAACAGTTTGGACCGCCAGACTTCGTTTTGAAATCGGAAGAATATACGATGCCGGCCAAGGGTCAAGACCAATGGTTCAGACCGGTGACAGCAGTACCGGTGACAGAGCCGCGCTGGGTTCGCGCCGTCGAGATGCGTCCCGCGACACAAGCCGGACGCAGGATCACGCATCATTCGCTCGCTTATTTGCAGCAGGACGAAACGGGCGGTTCGGGTGGCGGCCCAGCCATGAACCAAGGCCTGCTCATGGAGTGGGCGGTGAACAAGCAATTCGACATTTATCGTCCCAACACCGGCAAGCTGCTGGTACCAGGCGCGCAGATTTCGTGGGAGGTGCATTATCACGCCGTGGGTGAAGAGATTCGCGACCATGTCGAACTGGCGGTGTATCTCTATCCGAAAGGCGAAGTGCCCAAGTATCGGACGCGTCTGACGCTCTTCCCGGGAACGCCGGTTCGCGGCGGGGCGTATCAGCTCGACATCCCGCCTAATTCGATTGTGGAGACCGAAGGTTATACCACGCTGCGTTCGGCCGCACGGCTCGAAAATTTCCAACCGCATATGCACCTGCGCGGCAAGGCGATGCTGCTCGAAGCCCTGCTTCCCGATGGGAGCAAACGCACGCTGAGCTACGTGGATCACTTCAACTTCAATTGGATGACCAACTACATTTACGCCGACGATGCGGCGCCCGTGCTGCCCAAGGGCACCATCATCCACGTGGTGGCATGGCACGATAATACCGCCGCCAGCCGCAACAATCCCGACCCGGAACAGTGGGTTGGATGGGGCGATCGTACCGTGGATGAGATGGCGCATGCGTGGGTCAACGTCACAGATATCAGCGACGAGGATTATGCGCAGTGGGTGGCAAATCACCCGGCATCGGCAGCGGAAACCCGGCAGAGCCGTCGTAACTAAGGGACCTCTCCTCTCTCTGCGAATGAAACGCTACGCGAGCTTCCTGGCAGCAGGCGTGGTGGCGTGTTGTGCCGCGTGTTGCGCCATGTTATATGCTCAGCAGCAATTGAGGGTTGAGCCGCCTCACGATTCCGGGCAAGGCATCACTCCCGCATACGAAGGCTATTTTGAGAATCCGGACGGAACCCTCAGTATCATGTTTGGATATTTCAACCGGAATCTCAAACAAAATCTGGATATCCCGGCGGGGCCGGATAATCGCATTGAGCCGGGCGGGCCGGATCGCGGCCAGCCGACGTATTTTCTGGGCGCGCGCCAGTGGGGTGTGTTCACCGTCACCGTTCCCAAGGGATTCCCCAAAGGATCCGATGACAAGCTGACCTGGACCTTGACCGCCAATGGGAAGACTGCGGTAGTTCCCGCAAATTTGAATCCGCTGTACCTGCTTTCGCCCTTCAAAGACGCCACCGATAACACTCCTCCGTTTATCGGTTTTACAGAGGCCGGTCCGTTTGTGCAGGGGCCGCGCGGACAAAGCACCTCGCTCACCACCACCTGGCCCAATCCAGTGCAGTTGAGCCTTTGGGTGGCGGACGACGCGAGCGTAGCGCCCGGTGCGCGACGTCCGAGCACACCGCCGGTCACCATTTCTCTGAGCAAGTATCGAGGGCCAGGTTCGGTGACCTTCACTCCAGAACGGCCGGTTGCCGAAAAAGCGGAATTCAAAGCGCCACCCATCGCCACGTTTACCGGCAAAGTAACCGCCAGCGCAGCGTTTAGCGAGCCGGGAGAATACATCCTGCGCGTGGTGGCCAATGATTGGACCGGAGTGGGCGGCGCTGGATTCCAGTGCTGCTGGACGAATGCTCAAATCAAAGTTTCTGTCAGCCCGGCGGGCTCATCAGGCCGGTAACTCCACGAAGGAGGGGACATATGCAGAAAAAGGTTTTGCTCGGCGCGCTGATTGCGGGGCTGTTGGCGCGGGGCCAGCAGCCATCGACGAAGAACGGCGAGTGGCCGCATTACACCGCCGATCTGAAGGGCACCAAATATTCGCCGCTCGATCAGATCAACGCATCCAACTTCAACAAGCTCGAAGTGGCCTGGCGTTTCAAGACCGACAACCTGGGTACGCGTCCGGAGTACAAGCTCGAGGGCACGCCCATCATGGTGAAGGGCGTCCTCTATACCACCGCCGGTACGCGCCGATCGGTAGTGGCGCTCGATCCGAAGACGGGTGAGCTGATGTGGGTCTATAGCCTGCGCGAAGGACAGCGCGCAGCCATCGCGCCCCGGCAACTGTCAGGCCGCGGCCTCTCCTATTGGACCGATGGCAATGGCGACGATCGCGTTCTGTTCGTAACCACCGGCTATCGTCTCATCGCTCTGAACGCTCATACCGGCCAACCCGTCAGTGCCTTCGGGAAGAGCGGCATGGTGGATCTGAAAGAGGGCATGGTGACGGGCGCCGGACAACAGATTGACCTGGAAACCGGTGAGGCCGGTCTGCATTCCACGCCGCTGGTGGTGAAGGATGTGGTGATTGTCGGGTCCTCCTTCAAGGAGGGCATGACGGTGGTCACGCACAACAACACCAAGGGCCTGGTGCGGGCTTTCGATGTCCGCTCCGGAAAGTTATTGTGGACCTTCAACACCATTCCCCGGCCGGGCGAGTTTGGCAATGAGACCTGGGAAAACGGCTCTTGGGCCACCAACGGCAATACCGGCGTGTGGACCCAGATGACCGTAGATGAGGATCTGGGGCTAGTATACTTGCCCGTGGAATCGCCGACGTCGGACTTTTACGGCGGAGAGCGGCCCGGCGACAACTTGTTCGGTGAGAGCTTGGTCTGCGTCGATCTGAAGACCGGCAAGCGCAAATGGCACTTCCAGGTAGTGCATCATGCCATCTGGGATTACGATCTTTCTTCGGCGCCCATCCTGGCCGATATCAATGTGGACGGGAAAGCCATCAAGGCTGTCGCGCTGCCGTCGAAAGAATCTTACCTGTACGTGTTCGATCGCGTAACTGGGAAAGCCGGTGTGGCCGATTGAGGAGCGCCCGGTGCCGCAATCCGACGTACCTGGAGAAAAGACTTCGCCCACGCAGCCTTTTCCCACCAAGCCTCCGGCTTATGGGCGCAATTTCCTGAAGATACCGGACGACCTGATTGATTTCACTCCGGAGCTTCGCGCGCAAGCCAAGGATGCCGTAGCGCGCTACAAGACCGGACCCATGTTCCTGCCGCCCATCGTCGGCAATTCCAACATGTTGGGATCGCTGAATCTGGGTAACGCGAGCGGCGGCACAAATTGGCCGGGCGCGGGCTACGACCCGGAAACGCATATCGTTTACGCCCAGGCGCACCAGTCCGCGCTGTTTCCAATTTCGCTGCGCACGCCGCCCCAGGGATTCTCCGACATCCGCTACGTGATGGGACGCAACGATAGCGATTTCCGCGTGTCCGAAGGGCCCGGGTTTGGCAGCGCGGCCGATGCTCCGCAACCCAAGCGTGCGCCCGCTCCAGCAGCGCCTGCCGCGGCTCCGGCCGGCGGCCTGACGGTGCAAGGCTTGTCCATCGTCAAACCGCCCTACGGCGTGATCTCCGCCATTGATCTGGACCGCGGCGATCTGAAATGGCAAGTGCCGTATGGCGAGACGCCCGATGCGGTTCGAAATAATCCCGCGCTCAAGGGGATGAACCTTCCGAACACCGGCCAGCCCGGCAGCGTGGGCCTGGTGGTTACTAAGACGCTCGTGATCCTGGGCGACAGTCAGGTGACGACGACGCCCGCTCATCCTCGCGGCGCTATGCTGCGTGCGTATGATAAAGGTACCGGCAAAGAAGTGGGCGCGGTTTACATGCCGGCGCCACAGAGCGGCTCGCCGATGACTTACATGGTGGATGGCAGACAGTACATCGTGGTTGCGGTCAGCGGCGGCGCTTACTCGGGCGAATACATCGCCTACGCGCTGCCGCGTGAGGAATGATGTCGCGCGCGGGCGTTCTGTTCTCCCTGGTTGCGCTCGCCGGGGCCATCACCGCTCAATCTTCAGAGCGATCGGTGTGGGACGGCGTATATACCACGGAGCAATCCAAGCGCGGCGAGACACTTTATGCCAACAATTGCGCCTCCTGCCACGGCAGCGCGCTGGGTGGTGGTGAATCCGCACCACCGTTGTCAGGTGGCGAATTCTTCGCTAACTGGAGCGGACTGACGCTGGGGGATTTGTTCGACCGGATTCGAGTTTCGATGCCCGCGGATCGTCCCGGAAAACTCACCCGCGAACAGAACGCCGATGTTCTCGCGTTCATCCTAAATGTGAACCAATTCCCCGCCGGAACCGCGGAGTTGGATCACCGCTCGGAGGTCTTGAAGCAGATCAAGTTTGAGGCGGAAAAGCCGAAGAAGTGAGGCCATCCTTGTTCGTCTTTATTCGGTAGCGTGGGCGGGGACTTGTATTGACGGTACACTGAAAGCGATGGACATCCGGAGCAGAACCATCATGAGCAAGAGCAGCACCGTGATTGTTGCACCAGAAGCCGAAACTTCCCGTGACGATTACCCTCTTGAGGCAGTGATGCGGATCATTAAAGACGCAAAAAAGCGGCCGATGAGTCTTCGACAGGCGCAGGCTGTCGATAGGGAGCTCAAGGCATACGGCGCGAAACAAGCCAAGAAGCTCGGCATTAAAGAGCGCGACATTCCGCGCATCATCGATGAGTTCCGCGCCCAGCGGCGAAAGCCTTAAGGCCGCCCTCGACACCAACATTTATGTCGCGGCGTTCAACGCCCCCAAGGGCTGGAACGCGCGCCTGTGGGATGCCGCGCTTGCGGGACTTTTTCGGCTCGTTGTCTCGCCCGCCATTATCCGGGAAATAGCTAGCGTGCTTCGTGACAAATTTGGATGACAAGACGAACGTGTTCGAACATTGGTCCGCCGCGTTGCGGAAGTCGCCGGCACTGGTCTGGTTACTTCGCGTACGACGGTCCACGCCGTCACCGCCGATCCCGACGATGACCGAATCCTGGAGTGCGCCGTCGCTGGCAAAGCCGGCTTGATCGTCTCCAACGACCACCACTTGCTGGATCTCAAGGCGTACGCCGATATCCCGATTGTCGCGAGCGTCGATTTTTCCCGGATGCTGGGCCTGAAATAACTCCAGAGATTTGCCGGTATCTTCTCCGGGTTATAGCGAACTCTTGGCCGTCTTTGGCCACACTACGCCCTGCTCCTGCTTGGTTACCGGCGCCAGCCCCTTGTTGACAAACTTCTGCACGCGCTGGCCGCGATAAGTCTCGGTGGTGAAGATGTTGCCCTTTGAATCGGCGGCGATACTGTGCACCGCGTAGAACTCGCCGGGCTGGCGTCCGCCATCGCCGAAGCTGGTCAGCACCTGCAGCGATTCGCGATCCAGGATGTGAATCTGCTCGTTGGAGCCGTCGGCCAAAAAGATGTACTTCTGCTGAGGATCTTTCGAGAAGGCGATGTCCCACACCGATCCATCGCCCAGCGTGTTCTTGTAAAGAATCTGTTCTTTGAGGAACGTCCCATCCGGGCGGAACACCTGGATGCGGTCGTTGGGGCGGTCGCAAACATACAAGAGTCCATCGAACGAAAGCTCCGCGCAGTGCACCGGATTGCGGAACTGCTGCGCGGGCGGATCGTTCGGATTGTAGCGGCCCAGATTAGTGTCGTCGGGCTTGTGGCCGTAAGCGCCCCAGTGCCGTTTATATTTGCCGGTGTCCGCGTCGAACACGATGACGCGATGGTTGCCGTAGCCATCGGCGACATACAGCTCGTTGGTTTTGGGATCGACAAACATCTTGGCGGGCCCTTTCAGGTTCTCGATATCGTTGCTGCCTTTGCTCTGGCCAGGCTTGCCGATTTGCATCAGAAATTTACCATCCTGCGTAAATTTCAAGATCATATTGTCGTTGTAGTAGCCGGGCACGGCAGCGGCTTGGCTCTCAGTGGGCGCGGGCGCTCCCGGTGCGGCTGGCGCGGCAGGCTTGCCGGGAGCCGGACGGCCGTTGCCGCCGATCCAGACATTGCCCTTGTAATCGACGGTGATTCCATGATTGGACTCAGGCCAGTCGTACCCTTCGCCAGGGCCGCCCCAATGATGCAAGAGGTTGCCTTCTTCATCGAACTCGAGCACCGGCGGCGCTGCCGAACAGCACTCGGCGGCCGGAGGATTAGCGCGCGGAATAGGATTCCATGCGCTCCAGCGAAGCTCCGCGGTGAACCACCCAGATGTGATCCTGAGCGTCCACCGACACGCCGATGATGTTGCCCGTCACCCAGTGATTGGGCAAGGGCTTGGGCCACATTGGATCCACTTCAAAGCGCGGCGCCTGAGTTCCGTTCGCCTCCACCACCGCTCTGCGCGCGGTGAGCACGTAGGCTGTCAAAAGCCCGCCGAAAAGCGCCAGAAAAACCACGCCGATCTTCAGAGTACGTTTCGACACCCTGCCTCCTCCTTGCGCATCACGCAAGCAAATGTGTTGCTGAACCTGTCGCTCGGTAGATTGTATTTCGGGATGATATAGTTGTCAAGGTCATCCGCCCATGTGTCATCCACCCATGCTGGCCACTGTCCGCACTATCGCGTTCGCAACCTTTCTCTTCGCGCCGCGGCTCGCAACCGCGCACGACATTCCGAACGACGTGGTAGTGCAAAGTTTCCTCAGACCGTCGGGCAGCCACTTGGATCTCCTGGTCCGCGTACCGCTCCAGGCGCTGCGTGACATCTCTTTCCCGGAACGTCCTCCCGGATACCTTGACTTGTCACGCGTCGATACCATACTCCCGGATGCCGCCACATTGTGGCTCTCCGATTTTATCGAATTGTACGAAGGCGATCGGCGTCTGCCCAAGCCCCGCGTGCTGGAGACTCGCATCTCGCTTCCCTCGGACCGTTCGTTCACTTCGCTCGACGAGGAGCTCGCGCATTTGCGTGGGCCGAAGTTGCCGCTCGATACCAATATTGTGTGGAACCAGGCCATGCTGGATGTTTGGTTCGAGTACCCGATTGCGTCCGACCAATCCCGGTTTTCCATCCATCCCGGCCTGGCACGCTTAGGTCTGCGCGTGGTTTCGGTGCTGCGCTTTCTGCCGCCCGGCGGCGCGGTGCGGGCTTTCGAGTTCCCCGGCGACCCGGGCTTGATCCGGCTCGATCCGCGCTGGTACCAAGCCGCCCTGCAGTTCGTAAAGTTGGGTTTCGAGCACATTCTGGACGGAACCGATCACTTGTTGTTTCTGTTGTGCCTGGTGATTCCGTTCCGGCGGATGCGCGCATTGATCCCCATCGTCACCGCGTTCACCGTCGCGCACTCCATTACATTGATCGCGTCCGCATATAATCTGGCGCCCAGCGCCCTGTGGTTTCCGCCGCTCGTGGAAGCGCTGATCGCGGCGTCGATTGTCTACATGGCGCTCGAGAATATCGTGGGGACCGCGAGCGTCAACCGCCGCTGGATGATCACCTTCGCTTTTGGCCTGGTGCACGGCTTCGGCTTCTCTTTCGCGCTTCGCCAGACGCTGCAGTTCGCCGGGACGCACATGCTGGCGTCCTTGCTCTCATTCAATGTGGGCGTGGAACTGGGGCAACTGCTGGTGCTGGCGCTGCTCATTCCGGCGCTCGACCTGCTCTTCCGCTATGTCGTGGCGGAGCGAATGGGCACGATCATTTTGTCGGCCATCGTTGCGCACACTGCCTGGCACTGGATGACGGATCGCTGGGAGCGATTGGCCCAGTTTCGCTTCGAGTGGCCCAGCATCACCGCGGCCGAGCTTGCCAGCGTATTGGGATGGCTGACCGTGTTAGTGTTTCTGGCCGGCCTCGCGTGGCTCGGCTCACTTGTTTTTCGACGACGAGACCTGATGGATAGTCATGACAAATCTGAATCGCGTGAAACTGCTGGTTAGCGTAGCCGTCCTCTGCGGCGCAGTAGTTGTCGCCTGGGCGCAAACGGATGCGGTTCCGAATTCGCAACCCAACCCGTACGTCACGGTGGAGCATTGGGCGAAATTGCCGGAAGGAAGAATGTGGGGATCCACCAGCGCGGTGGATATCGATCGCGACGGCAAGAGCGTCTGGGTAGCCGAGCGATGCGGCGCCAACAGTTGCGCCGGCAAGAACGATCCACCCATTCTGAAGTTCGACGCATCGGGCAAACTGGTGAAGTCCTTCGGCGAGGGCCTGCTAATTTTTCCGCACGGAATCTATGTGGATCGAGACGACAACGTGTGGGTGACTGACGGGCAGGCAGCCAATGGCAAGGGCCACCAGGTGATCAAGTTCAGCCCCGACGGAAAAGTGCTGATGACCCTAGGCAAGGCCGGAGTGGCCGGCGACGGCTTGGACACTTTCAACCAGCCCGACGATGTTGTGGTCGCGCCGAATGGCGATATTTTTGTCTCCGATGGCCACACGGCGAACAAGGACAACGCGCGCATAGTCAAATTCACGAAAGACGGAAGGTTCATTAAGCAATGGGGTGGGCACGGATCGGGTCCGGGCCAGTTCGAGGTGCCGCACGCGCTGGCCTTCGATTCCCAGGGGCGGCTCTTCGTAGGCGACCGCGCAAACAATCGAATTCAGATTTTCGACCAGGACGGAAACTTCATCGCGCAGTGGAAGCAATTCGGACGTCCCAGCGGGATATTCATCGACAAGAACGATGTTCTGTACGTCACCGATTCGGAATCCACCGACCGCGACGGCTATGGGCACAATCCGGGTTATAAGCGCGGCATCCGCGTTGGGAGCGCGAAAGATGGAACGGTTACGGCCTTCATTCCCGACCCGCTTGCGCCCGATGCCACTGGCAAGCTGCCCGGCACCAGCATCTCGGAAGGCGTGGCGGCCGATGCGATGGGAAACATCTATGGAGCCGAAGTGGGTCCGAAGGCGCTGAAGAAATACGTAAAGAAGTAGATTCCCCCGCGCGCCTCACAGTGGCCTCTCGCAGCCAGATCGTTACTACCGCTTCCTCCGGTCGCGGCTCCGCCAAGCATGTCGGATACTGAGAGCGGTTGGACCATGCTAACGAACTCGCTGCAACAGGCCACGAGCGGAGAGGTTCGGTATGTCAAACTTCGGTATGTCAAACTAAAGACTCAGAACCTCCTGCATTGAAGATAGATCTTTTCGAGCAATTGGAGCGGCATGCCTCCACGCGCCCCGGCGATGTCGCGCTTCGAACCATCTCCGACTCGTCAACGCGTTCCATTACATTTCGCGAGTTGATTGACCGGTCGCGCGCGCTTAGCCGGCTCATCGCAGACGCCGGCGTCCAGCCTGGCTGCCGCGTGGGGTTGCTGCTGCCGAACGATCACCAGTTCGGCGTGGCTTTCTTTGCGGCGGCAAGCGCGGGCGCGGTGATTGTGCCGCTAGATCCATCGCAGGACGCCGCCCGTCTCAGCGCCACCATCGCCCACGCGGAATGCGGGCTGTTGCTAGCCGATGAGGGAAGCTTCTCCGACGAGACCTGCGCCATCCGCAAGCATCTGCCCGAACTCGCCATTCTTAACCCAGGCTGCCTCGACGACCAACCCTCTAGCGCGCCATGGCCGCTTGCGCCTCGCGATCCGGATTCCGATTTCCTTCTGATGTACACCGGCGGCACCACCGGCGCCCCCAAAGGTGTACGGCTCACCTTGCGCGGTGTGGTCGTCACCATCCGCGATACCCTCCACGTGTTTCCGCTCTCGGCGAGCGATCACGTACTTTCCATCCTGCCGCTCTTCCACATCATGGCGATCCAGGCCAACCTGCTGGGTCCCTTGTATGCCGGCGCGCAAATCTCCTATCTGCAATCGCGCGACCCGCAGCGCATCGTGGATGCTTTCCGCGAACACGGCATTACCGCGTTTCTCTGCGTGCCGATGTTCTATTACCAACTGCACCGCCGCATCTTCGGCGAGATTGCCCGGCAGGGGCTCGCGAAGAGAGCGGTCTTCCAAGCGCTTCTCTCTTTGTCGCGATTTTTTCGCACCACGCTAGGATGGAACACGGGCCGGGTTTTATTCCGGCCAGTGCACGCGCGATTCGGGACCCGGCTGCGAGGATTTGGCGTAGGGGCCGCGAGTTTCTCTCCCCAGATCGCCCGGGACCTGCACGATCTCGGATTTCCCTTCTTTCAGGGCTACGGCATGACGGAAACTTCAGGGCTGGCCGCCATCTCGCCGATGAGTTTCGAGGGAGGGCTAACGAGTGGCCCTCCGCTGAAGAACGTCGAGATCCGAATAGACGCAGCCGGTGCGCCAGGGGAAGGCGAGGTCCTGCTGCGAGGCGACAACATCATGAAGGGCTATTGGAAGGATGAGGAAGCGACCAACGCCACGCTGGTGGATGGATGGTTGCGCACCGGCGATATCGGCCGTGTCTCCGGCGGCAGTCTCATTATTGTTGGCCGTAAGAAAGACGTCATCGTTCTCAGTTCTGGAAAAAACATTTTCCCCGAGCCGCTGGAAACATGGTTCCAGACCAACTGCCCGCTGATCCAGGAGATCTGCATCTTTGGACATAGCGGGGGACACAATGGGGGACACAGCGGAGACCTGACCGGCGCGGAACGCCTGCACGCCCTCCTGGTTCCGGATGCGGCCAAGCTCGGTGAACTCGGGATCGTCAACATTGGAGCCGAGCTGCGCTACCGGATCGAGAATCTCAACCGCGATCTTCCACCGCATGAGAAACTGAATGGCTTCGACATCCGTTTCGAACCTCTGCCGCGCACCAGTTCGCGCAAGTTGCAGAGGTTTCGGATTCAGGAAGAGTTCGCGCTGGCCGGGAAGGCCCGCTTGGTGCAAGAGCCCGCGGCGGCACTCGGCGCGGGGGAGCACGACAGCGCGGCAGTCATTCAGCAGTTGATCGCACACATTAAGCCAGGCCGTGACATTCGTCCTGAGATGAATCTCGAGCTCGACCTGGCATTCGATTCGCTGGAGCGGGTTGAGCTGCTGTCGAATGTTCAGGAGGCGTTCGGATTACGGATCGCCGCGGAGCAAGCCGGAAGCATTTTTACGGTTGCCGACGTGATGGCGCTGGCGCGGGACCGAGCGCCGCTCGAAACAGATTGGGCCGAGTGGCGCGATATCCTCCAGGAGCCGCTGTCGGAAGCCGAACTGGCCCTGGCCGATCGTTACTTGAGCGCCCGCCCGCTGGCCGCACCCTTTTTTTTCGCTGCCACGAAGACCGCGTGTCTGTGCGCCAAGCTTCTGTTGCGCTTTCGCTTTCGCGCCGCGCAGGATTGGCCCGCCCAAGGTCCCTTGGTCCTGGCCGCGAATCATCAAAGTTATCTCGATTTCCCGCTGATTATCGGCTCTTTGCCATATTCGATCTTCCGCCGCATTTTCTCGTTGAGCGCCAGCCGCCTGGTGCATGGCCGTTTCCACGCCTGGTTCGGCCGCGAGGCGAGAGCGGTGCCCATCGATCCGGACCGCAATCTGCGCTCGGCCCTGCGTCTCGCCGCCGAAGGACTGCGGCGCGGGATGGTGCTGTGCGTGTTTCCCGAGGGTCACCGCTCCATCGACGGTCACCTGCAGCCTTTCCGCAAGGGAACGGCCATCGTCGCGATGGAGAGCGGAGCGGACACCATTCCCATCGGCGTAACCGGGACCGGCCGTGTTTGGGGCCGGGGCAGCAAACGAATCAGGCTGGCGCCGGTGCGCATACAATCCGGCGTCCCGATCCGAGCTGAGCCTGGCGAAGATTACGAGTCTTTCAACCTGCGCCTGATGCGCGCCGTTCAAGACGCCGTTCAAGAAAATCATGCGGAGTGAATGAGGTTCCGTGTTATCCTTCGCTCATCGCAATCGATCAATGCATTCAGCAGTGACGGAACCAGGTTTGAGCAAACCAGGTTTGAGCACTATTGTGGCGCACCTGGAGAAGGCCGTCGAGCAGCACGAAGTTCCGGTCTACATTGTGGGCGGCAAACACGGCGGCGCGCCGTCTCTCACCTTTGAGCCTGCCTCTGATGGCGAGCCGGTCGGCTACCTGCCTGGCATCCGACCCGAGAATCTGGGCGATGCATCCTTCACCAGCTGCCATGGTGTCCGATTCCAATATGTGTGCGGCGAAATGGCGAACGGCATCGCGACAGTGGAGATGGTTGTAGAATCGGCGCGCACCGGATGGCTGGGCTTCTTCGGTGCAGCGGGCTGCACGCTGGAGACGATTGAACGCGCCATGGCGCGCCTGGGCTCGGAATGCGCGCAGGCACCCTGGGGCTCGAACCTCATCCATTCGCCGCAGGAACCGCAGCTCGAAGACAAAACTGTCGACGTCTATCTGCGCCATGGAGTGCGCCGCGTTTCAGCCTCGGCTTTCATGGCCATGCGGCCGTCCATCGTGCGGTACGCCTGTTCAGGGCTCACGGAAAGTCCCGACGGATCGGTAATCCGGCGCAACTTTGTTTTCGCCAAAATCTCGCGGCCGGAAGTAGCGAAACACTTTCTCTCGCCGGCCCCTGAGGCCATACTGCAAGCGCTGCTCGAAAGGCAGGAAATTACACCTTCCGAAGCGGCGCTGGCAAGGCGGGTGCCCGTTGCCGAAGACATCACCGTGGAAGCAGATTCGGGCGGCCATACCGACAACCGTCCGCTCACTGCGCTGCTCCCCGCGATTCTGGCGCTACGCGACGAGTTGCAGCAGCAGTATGGCTTTGCTACTCCGGCCAGAATCGGCGCGGCGGGAAGCATCGGTACGCCGGGGGCGGTGAGTGCGGCTTTTGCGCTGGGCGCGGCTTACGTGCTCACCGGCTCCATTAATCAGAGCGCTCGCGAGAGCGGCCTGAGCGACGAGGGCAAGAAACTGCTGGCTGCGGCCAGCATCGCCGACGTGATCATGGCGCCGGCCGGCGATATGTTCGAACTCGGCGTAAAGGTGCAGGTGCTCAAGCGCGGGCTCTTCTTTCCGATGCGCGCGGCCAAGCTCTACGAGTTATATCGCATCTATGAATCGCTCGAACAGATTCCGCCCGCGGTGATGGCTTCGCTCGAAAAGGATGTGTTCAAGCAGCCCGTGGCACAAATCTGGGAAGAGACGCGGCGTTATTTTAAAGCCGGGAATCCGAAAGAAGTAGAGCGCGCCGAGCGCGAACCAAAGCATCGCATGGCGTTGGTCTTCCGCTGGTACTTAGGGCTGTCGAGCCACTGGGCGATTTCCGGAGACCCCGCTCGCCGCGTGGATTATCAGATCTGGTGCGGCCCGGCCATGGGCGCCTTCAACGCCTGGGCGGCGGGCTCGTTCCTGGAGCCAATCGAGAATCGCTACGTATCGGAAATAGGGTTGAATCTGTTGTTCGGCGCCGCGGCGCTCACTCGCGCGCAACAGCTTCGCGCAGCCGGATTCAGCGTTCCGCAGCGTTTGTTCTCCTATGCGCCGCGCGAGTTGAAAGCCCGGAAGCGCACTTCGGCCGGCGTCGCGGAGCCAGCCAGTGCGTAAAGAGCCGATCGCCATTGTTGGCGTCAGCGCGCTTTTTCCGGGCTCCGAAGACGAAGCGGGATTTTGGCGCGACATTGTCGCCGGCAAGGATCTGATCACCGATGTTCCCGCGCATCGCTGGCTGATCGCAGATCACTACGATCCAGATCCGCGCGCCGAAGATAAGACGTACTGTAAACGCGGCGCTTTCCTTCCGCCTTGCGCTTTCGATCCGCTGGAATTCGGAGTGCCGCCCAACGCCCTTCCGGCCACCGACACCTGTCAGTTGCTCTCGCTGGTCGCGGCCAAGCGAGTATTAGACGACGTGGCCAGGGGTCAGGCCGGCGAAATCGATCGCGAACGCGCCAGCGTGATTCTCGGCGTTACTTCGGGGCAGCAGCTTTTTCTGGAAGTGGCGTCGCGCATGGGCCGGCCAATTTGGGTGAAGGCGCTTGCGCGACAGCGGAATCGTGGAATCCCAAGTAACGGATATTTGCGACCGCATCGCGGCGTCGCACGTGCCCTGGCAGGAAAACACTTTCCCTGGGCTTTTGGGCAACGTGGTCGCCGGGCGCATCGCGAATCGTTTCGACCTGCATGGCACCAACTGCGTCACCGACGCGGCCTGCGCCAGCTCTCTCGCCGCTATCTCGATGGCCGTGGATGAACTTCGCCTCGGCCGATCGGATCTCGTGATCACCGGCGGCGCCGACACCTTCAACGATCCATCCATGTTCGTTGCTTTTTCGAAGACGCCCGCGCTCTCTCCCACCGGCGATTGCCGTCCCTTCTCCGATCGCGCCGACGGAACGGTGCTGGGCGAAGGCATCGCCATGTTCGCCCTCAAGCGGCTCTGGGATGCGGAGCGCGATGGCAACCACATCTACGCGCTCATTCGTTCCATCGGCTCGTCGTCGGACGGGCGTTCTAAGAGCATTTACGCACCGCTCCCTTCCGGGCAAGCGCGTGCGATGAATCGCGCGTATGAAGAAGCGGGCTACGGTCCGGACCGCATCGAACTGGTGGAGGCGCACGGCACTGGCACGGCTGCCGGAGATGCCGCCGAAGTGGAAAGTCTGCGGATGGTGTTCGAGCCCGCGGCGAACGGCCGAGAGGCATGGTGCGCGCTGGGCAGCGTGAAATCCCAAGTGGGACACACCAAAGCAGCGGCTGGCGCTGCGGCGTTGTTCAAAACCGCCATGGCGCTTCACCATCAAACGCTTCCGCCCACCATCAAGGTGGAACGTCCCAGCCCGGCGCTCGCACTCGGGGACAGTCCGTTTTATCTCAACACCGCTGCCCGCCCGTGGATTCCGCGCAATGGCCACGGACGCCGCGCCGCGGTGAGTTCGTTCGGGTTTGGTGGAACCAACTTCCACGCCGTGCTCGAAGAATACACCGGTCCGAGCGCGCGTCCGAAACGCATCTGGCCGGCTGGTCCGGAATTGTTACTGTTGAGCGCGCCCGATATCGAAGCGTTGCGTAAATCCTGTCTCGAAACGGCCGCACTTTGCGAATCAGATAGCATCCCGTTCTCGAATATCGCTCTGGCCAGTCAACTCGCGTTCGATGCAGCGCTGCCGCATCGTTGGGCGGTGGTGGCTACAGATCGCCAGGAGATGTCGCGCAAACTGCGGCAGTTGGCGGACGGGAAAACGGTTCCCGGCACTTCGACCAGCGCCGGAAAAGTTAGCGGTAAGATCGCATTCCTGTTCCCGGGGCAAGGCAGCCAATATTTGAATATGGGCGCGGAGCTGGCAACCACTTTTCCCCGCGCCATGGCGGTCTGGGAGAAAGCTCCGGAGACTGCTTCCGTGGTATTTCCGCCGCGCGCATTCTCGAATAATGAAGAGGAAGAACAATCGAAGAAGCTGACATCCACGGAATCCGCCCAGCCTGCGGTAGGCGCCGCGAGCGCGGCATTGCTCGCGTTGCTCGATCAGCTCGGTGTGCGGCCCCACTGCGTAGGCGGGCATAGTTTCGGCGAGATTCCGGCGCTGTTCGCAGCCGGCGGCATCAGCCTGGACGCTATGCTGGCCATCGCGCGGCAGCGCGGTGAATTGATGCGGGATTGCTCCACTGAACCGGCCGGCATGTTGTCCGTTCGGTCAGACTGGGAGCGCGTTCGCGAGCTTCTGGCCGGCCTGGCGGTTACTCCAGCCAATCACAACGGACCGGCGCAAGTGGTGCTCTCTGGACCCGCTGGTCCGCTCGACGAGGCCGAACAGCGGCTGCGAGGCGCCGGATTCGCCGTCACTGCTCTGCCGGTTTCAACGGCATTCCACTCGCCTCTCATGCGTCCTGCCGCCGATGCATTCGAAGATTATCTGGGACAACAGCCGATCGATTCTTGCACCCTGCCGTTCTACTCAAACCGGGATGGTGGTCTGCACGCCGCGGATGGCAGGGCGGTCGCGCAACATCTGGCACAGCAGATTGCGGCCCCTGTACATTTCGGCGACATGATCGAACGCATGTACGCCGATGGCGTGCGCACCTTTGTTGAAGTTGGCCCCCGCGATGTCCTGACATCGCTGGTTCGAAGCATCCTCGATGGCCGCGATCATCAGGCCATCGCACTCGATCGCCAGGCGCAAGGCGGACTGCGGGCGCTGTGGGAAGGCTTGGGCGCTCTGGCAGCATCGGGCATCGCGATGGACTGGAGGAAATTCCGCGACGCGCACGCGGTCTCAGCCGATCTTTCGCGGCCCATCCAGCCGAAATATTCAGTCCCCATCGATGGCGGAAATTATGCCCGGCCGTATCCACCCCAAGGCGGCGCAGCGGCGTTGCCTCCGCCAATTACGGTTTCCACACCAGTGATCACGCCGTCCAAGGGCGATTCCGCCGACGCCTATCGAATCTTCCAGGAGTCCATCACCTCTGCTCATCGCGATTGGCAAGCGAACCTCGCGAAAGGTCATGAGGCTTTCTTGCGGAGCATGGAGCGAGCGTTCGGAAGCGCGAATGGGAACCAAGTTGTGGAAGCGCTTCCCGCCGAGATAGTGACACCGCGAGTCACGCTTCCAATCGATCCGATCTTCATCGATCCCATCTTCAAGGCGGCTGAGGTTGAGAAACCGCCGCCAGCGCAAGCTGCGCTTTCGCGCGAAGTGTTGTGGCAGGTGGTTGCGGACAAGACCGGCTATCCGGCCGACATGCTGGAACCGGCCATGGCCTTGGAAGCCGACCTCGGTATAGATTCCATCAAACGCGTCGAGATCTTTTCGGCGTTGCAGGAGCTTTTCCCCGCCCTTGCCAATATGGACCAAGAGAGCATGGTCTCGCTTCGCACTCTGGGCGATATCGCCGGGCATTTGAATGGCGCTGCATCAGCGCCAGCAGCGGTGCCCGCTCCCGTTGCCGCGCAAGGGTCCGCGCGAATGGTGTTGTGGCAGGTGGTTGCGGACAAGACCGGCTATCCCGCCGACATGCTGGAACCGGCCATGGCTCTCGAAGCCGATCTCGGCATCGATTCCATCAAGCGCGTTGAAATCTTCTCGGCGCTGCAGGAGCGCTTCCCCCATCTCGCCCAACGGGAAGCGGAAAGCCTTGCGTCGCTCCGGACGCTGGGCGATATCGTAGCGGCGCTGGATGCTGTTGCGCTGGATCCTGTGGTGCTGGATGCTGCGGACCCAGTCACTACGCCGCCCGCGTCCGAACTTCCGAAGCGGTACATCGTTTCGTCGCGTCACGCGCCCGCATCCGGTCATGGCATGCTCCGTCCCGGTGACCGCGTTGTGATCTCTGACGATCGTCACGGAGTCGCCGTGGCTCTGGCAGGCCTGCTCGAATCGCGCGGTTTTCCTCCTGCGGTTGGCGACCATTCGCCGGACGCGAACGTCTGGATTTGTTTGAATCAATCGCAGCGCGACGCGTTGCGTTTCGCGCAGACCGCGGCGCGGTGTTGTGCTGTATTTGTCGCGATCGAAAACGCCGGACAACCTTGGGCTGGTGGGCTGTCGGGACTGGCCAAAACCGCCGCACTCGAGTGGCCGAACATGCGGGTGAAATCCATCCGCCTCCACGCCGACGGACGCGCGCCAGAAGCCATCGCGAACGCACTGGCCAACGAAATTCTAGCGGGAGGTCCGGAGCTCGAAATCGAACTTACCGCGGACGGCTCCCGCAGCGTTCCTGAACTCATCGAAGCCGGCTGGGATGCGCACCATCCAGCCGCGCCCTCATCGCTTCCAGCCCATCCAGTCTTGGTAGTTACGGGCGGAGCGCGCGGCGTCACCGCCGCATGTCTCAAGGAACTCGCGAAAACGCTTCAGCCAAGATTTGTTCTTTTCGGCCGCACCCCATTGCTTGACGAACCTCGCGCGACCCGCGCTTCCATGGATTCCGGCTCTATTTGTAACGCTCTGCTCGCAGGCTTTCGCGCCGAGGGTAAAGCGGTTTCGCCGGTAGAGTTGAAAAATCAGGCCGAGCAGATTCTCGCCGCTCGCGAGGTCCGAAACACGATTGAAGAGTTGCTGCGCGCCGGTGCGCAAGCGCGTTACTTCGCGGTTGACGCTCGCGATTCGAGCGCGGTAAGCGCGGCTCTCGCCAATATCCGTCGCGAATGGGGGCCGATTCATGGTCTCATTCACGCCGCTGGCGTTCTCGCCGACAAGCTGATCGCCGACCTGACCATCGAACAATTCGATGCCGTGTTCTCCACCAAAGTGGACGGTCTCCGCGTGCTGCTCGACGCAACGGCGGACGATCCCGTCAGCGTGCTCTCGCTGTTTTCGTCAGTGGCCGCTCGTTACGGTAATCGCGGCCAATCGGCCTACGCCATGGCGAACGAAGTCCTCAATCGAGCGGCCCAGGCCGAAGCGCAACGGCGCGGCGACACGTGCATCGTGCGCTCCATGAACTGGGGCCCGTGGGAAGGCGGAATGGTCACGCCTGCCTTAGCGAAACATTTCGCCGAAATGAACGTGCCGCTGATCGGCCTGGCCGCAGGCGCTCGTGCGTTCGTCCAGGAACTGCTCAGCCCCGGTTCGCATGTGGAAGTAGTCATCGGCGGTCCTGTTCTCCATCGCGCCGAGGACCTGCGGGTTGACATCCGAAACGCAACGCATCCGCATCTGGACGATCATCGCATTCAGGATGTTCCCGTGCTTCCGCTGGTCGAAGCAGTGGGATTGCTGCTGCGCGGCGCCGCGCTCAAGGGCCGCGTCTCCGATCCGCCGTGTTGCATCGACGTAAAGGTGCTGCGTGGCATCCGGCTGGAGGGGTTCCACAATGGCGGCAGCCTGCTCACCGTCCGGCAGCGCAACGATACCACTTTCGAATTGGTTTCCGAGGATGGCACGCGCCACTATGAAGCCAACCTTTGGGCTCCCAGTCTTTATCCCATGGATGCTCCGGTTGCGCCGCCCGACCCCGCACCGCTGTCCGCGGCGCCCTGGAACGAAACCGAAATTTATGGCAAGCTGCTCTTCCACGGCCCCGAGTTCCATGTCATTCGCGACATCGAAGGCGTTTCCGAACAAGGCATCGCGGGAACTTTGCGTGCGCGCAACGGCCAGCGCTGGCGTCATGGCCAAGGCGGTTACGATGCCGGCATGCTGGATGGTGGTCTGCAATTAGCCCGGCTCTGGGGATTTTTGAAACTGGGGCAAGCCACGCTGCCCATGCGGATTGGATGCATCCGAATCCTGCGCGACGCCGGTGGTTCGCCCATTGAGTGCCGCGTATCGGCGTCGGCCGGTACCAATCGAATTCTGTGTGACATCTCATTCTTCTCGCTCGAAAAGGATCTGCTCGCGTTGATGACCGGCGTTGAAATGTACGCCGCATCGGGAGCGTGAACCTGGGCGAAATGGACTTCGAACCGATCGCAATCGTCGGGAGGAGTTGTCTCTTCCCTGGTGCATCTACGCCGGAAGAGCTGTGGGATCTGATCGCCGCCGGCCGGTCCGCGATTTCAAGCTGCCCGCAGGAGCGCTGGCGTGTACCGAAAAGCGCCGTGCTGGCCGAGAAAGCCCGGCAGCCAGGGCGCGCCTGCACCGATCGCGGGGGTTACGTTCATGTTGCGAGCCATGTTGTGGAGTTCGATCCGCGCGGTTACGCGATCCATCCCGACGAGATTCTCCGGCACGACGAATTGCTGTCGTGGGTGCTGCACGCCGCACGCCAGGCCCTGCGTGATGCCGGAACTGACGCGCCCCATCGGACGCCCGCGCGCACCGGCGCCATTTTCGGTCTGCTGTGCGTTCCCACCGAAAAGTTCGCCGCCTACGCCGAATCCTTTTGGTTGGGCGAACCGAAGGATGCAGCGTGCCGCTTCAACTCCGGCCTGACAGCGCATCTGCTAGCGCAAGCGTTGAAGCTCGATCGCGGCGCATTCGCGCTCGATGCCGCCTGTGCTTCGTCGCTCTATGCCATCCAGCTGGCATGCGACGAACTGCAATCCGGCCGAGCAGATCTGATGCTGGCGGGTGCGGTGAGCCGGGGCGACGATTTGTTTCTGCACGTCGGCTTCAGCACGCTCGAAGCCCTGAGCCCCACGGGCCACAGCCGCCCGTTTCACAAAGACGCCGATGGCCTGTTGCCGGCCGAAGGCGCGTCCTTCATCGCGCTCAAGCGGCTCTCGGACGCCATTCGGAGCGGCGACGCCATTCACGGCATGATTCGTGGAATCGGTATTTCGAACGACGGACGAAGCGCCAGCTTGATGACGCCGTCCGAGCGCGGCCAGGAAAGCGCCATGCGGGCGGCCTACCGCATTGCAGGCATCGATCCCGCTGAAATTTCGCTGCTGGAATGCCATGCTACCGGCACGCCGGTCGGAGACGCCTGCGAGCTGCGCAGTACCGGACAGGTCTTCGAGAGCCTGCGCGATGTTCCTATCGGATCGGTGAAATCGAATCTGGGCCATCCCATGACGGCGGCCGGCATGGCGGGTCTGCTGAAACTTCTGGGCGCAATCCAAACCCGAACGCGTCCCGCGACACTGCACGTCGCTAGTGACGAGGATCAGATCCCGTTGCTTCGTTCGTCGCCGTTCCGGTTGTTGCGCGCCAATGAGCCGTGGGAAGCGAAGAGTCCAAGAAAAGCCGCGCTCAGCGCCTTTGGGTTCGGTGGAAACAACGCACACTTGATCGTGGAAGAGTGGGCGGGACAGGTACCAGCGCGAAGAGTTCATCCGTTGCCCACGCCGCGCTCGCCGCTCGCCATTGTTTCCATCGGAGTGATTGCGGGTGACTGCGCCAATCTCGATCAATTCACGCGGGCGCTGTTCGACAAAGCACCGCGTTCGCGGCGTACCGAAGCCATTGAGTTGGATCTGGATGGCTTGGGTTTCCCGCCTGCCGACCTGGAGCGCAGCCTGGCGCAGCAGGCCCTGGCGCTCGGCGCGGCCAGCCAGGCGATCGCTGGGGCGGGTGACATTCAAATAGAGAGAACCGGCGTTTACGCCGGCATGGGTTGCGATCCTGAAGCGGCCCGCCTCGGTCTGCGTTCCCGTGTGTGGTCCGAAGAGATCGCTCCGCCCAGCGATTCGGGGCTACCGGCATGGACCGCGGCATCCGTCATCGGTGGGCTCGCGAACATCGTCGCGAATCGCATCAATAGCCGATTCGACTTTCGCGGGCCGGGCTTCGCAGTCATGGCCGAAGAGCTTTCCGGACTAGTGGCGCTGCGCCTTGCCGCGCGAGCGCTGCAGCAGGGAAAGATCGATCTGGCAATCGCCGGCGCAGTGGATCTATCGTGCGGACCGGTACACGAAGCCGCCGCACGCACCATGCTGCCTCCGGAAAAACAAGTGGCTGGCGACGCGGCCGTGTTCTTCGCGTTGAAGCGTCTGGAAGACGCGGAACGGTCAGCCGATCCAATTTATGCCGTCTACGATCCTGACGACGACCCGGACCATGATCCCGACGATGCCGAGCCCGCGGAACAATCGGCCGCCGTAGCGTCGCGCTTCGGACATGCGCACGCAGCCTCGGGCATGCTGGATGCCGCCGCGGTAGTTCTCGAGTGCGCGCACGGCGCACGCGCGTTCGGACGTCCTTGGATCGCCCCCGCAGCCTCGCGTCGTGTCGAGGTCCGCGTGACGGCACTGGGTGGGGCCTTCGACAGCGCAGTCTTCGCCGCGCATTCCACGCGATCTCCGCTGCCATTGATCGTCGATCGCGTTCCCAAGGTATTCGTTTATCCAGTGGAGGACGACGGTTCCCGCCTCGCCATCGTCGCCTCGAGTGAAGACGATCTGGACCGCAAGCGAACGCGTGCGCGCGAGATGTTGAGTGTCGGCGGGCCTTTGGATCTGCTGGCGCCGGATGGAATCTACTATCGCCCGGCGCCTCTCAAGCGTGAGCTGGCCTATGTCTTTCCTGGCGCGGCGGCCGCTTATCACGGAGCCGGACGCAGCCTCTTGCTGGCCTTTCCCGACATCGTGCAAGAAATAGTCGGGCGCGCTCCCGATTTCGCGCCCGCGGCCGCGTGGATCTCCGCCGAAACTGCGCGGCCTGCCGGTCCAGATGAAAAGCTCGCGGCCAGTACGCTGCTTTGCCAGGCGCACGTCAAACTGACGCTCGATTGGTTTGGGTTGAAGCCACAGGCCGCCATCGGATTCAGCGCGGGTGAGACCAACACCTTGCTTGCGTTTCAAGTATGGCGGGATCCGGACCGGTTCTTCTCTGAGTTCATCGCCTCCGGCGTTTTCAGTACGCATTTGAGCGGACAATTTGCCGCGGTGAACGGGACGCCCTGGGAGACCTGGATCGTTCACGTCGCCGAACATCGGCTCCAGGACATCCTGCAAGCCGCGCCGCAACTGCGTTTGCTCGCGATTCACGCACCCGGAGAATATTTGATCGCTGGACCCCGCGCAGCGTGCGCCATTGCGCTCGATCGCGTTGGCAAAGGAAGCGTGCAGCGGATCGATTTCGATATGGTGGTGCACTGCCCCGATCTCGAGCCCTTCGCGGACCGGTGGCGCACGCTGCACGATCGTGAGACGTTCGTGCCTGCCGACGGTCCCAGGTTTTATCAATTGGCAACTGGCCGTTCTTACGCCCTCACCCGTTCGGCCATCGCGGAAGCGCTTACGGCACAGGCCCTCAATACGCTCGACTATCCTCGCGCTATCGAGCAAGCCTGGAACGACGGAGTGCGCGTGTTCCTGGAGCACGGGCCGCGAGGAAGTTGTACGTCATGGATTCGCAAGATTCTGGGAAATCGCGAGCATGTCGCCATCCCGCTCGATCTCCCCGGGACCGATTCGCTGACACAAGCCATGCATGCGGCGGCGCAATTGATCGCCGCCGGTGTGGACGTCGATCTCACCAGGCTGGAACAGCGGATTTCGCCAACAGCCAGTGCTGTGCCGCGCAGAGTGTTACGATTGCCCGCGCATCCTCCGCCGGTGAAGATCCCGAAGTCCACGGCCCCGAACCGCAGCGCCCGCGAAGGCTTCCAATGGCTCGCTGATCGAACTCCATATGAAACGGCTCGCAGTGGAGCATTCACATTTCCAGGAAACCAGCCGCCGCGTCTACGAAGAATTTCTCGCTACCTCCGAGCGCGCCTTCAGCCAATTCACATCCAGCAGCTCGCACGCCAGCCCAGCCGCGGTTGCCACTATCCTTGCGCCTCCTGAAGTGGTCTTCACCCGGGCTCAACTCGAGATCGCCGCATCCGGAAACATTTCCGAAGTATACGGCCCCGAGTTTCAGGAGCTGGATACCTTCCGTCGAATTTGCCGCCTTCCGATGCCACCGCTGCTTTTGGTGGATCGCGTCACTAAGCTCGAAGGCGAACCCAGGTCCATGCAGCTTGGCCTGATCCACACTGAGACCGACATTCGGCCCGACTCCTGGTTTCTGCATCGCGACAGCATTCCAGCCGGCCTCATGATCGAAGCCGGCCAGGCCGACATGCTGCTGATCTCCTGGCTCGGCGTCGACTTCCAGGTGCGCGGCGAGCGCGTCTACCGCATGCTCGGATGCGATGTGAAGTTTCATGACCGGCTGGCGCGCAGCGGCGAAACCCTGCGCTACGAAATCAAAATCACCGGACACGCGCGCCAGGGCGACGCCCGCATTTTCTTCTTTCAATACGATTGTTTCGTGGGCCAGCGGCTGGCCATCTCGGTGCGCAACGGGCAAGCCGGATTCTTTTCCGACGCCGAGCTTCGCGGCTCCACGGGAGTGCTTTGGAACCCGGAAGCGGAACGTGCCCGGCCCGAATGGAAGGCTCCCGTTCCGCGCGTGACGAACATCGCAGCGCATTTCGACGAAGCTCAGATTCGCGCCGCATCCCAAGGTGGCGCCTACCAGTGTTTTGGAAAAGGATTCGAACTTTCGGGGGCACAACAGAGGCCGCCTTCTTTCGCCCGCAGCGAGCTTCTCCTTTTTGACACCGTCACGGAATTGGAATTGGAAGGCGGACCTTGGCGTCGCGGCCATTGCCGCGCCGAGTACGCGGTACGTTCCGATAGCTGGCTGTTCACTTCGCATTTTAAAGACGATCCTTGTATGCCCGGCACCATCATGCTGGAAGGCTGCCTGCAACTCATGGCGTTTTACATGATGGCCCTGGGACTCACCATCGATCGCGATGGATGGCGCTTTGAGCCGGTGCGCGATGAGACTTTCGAGCTCCGCTGCCGCGGGCAGGTGACGCCCGATTCGAAGCTTCTGATTTGCGATCTGTTCGTGGATGATTTTATCGACGGCCCGGAGCCGGTTTTGTACGCTGATGTGCTCGGGACCGTCGACGGGCTGAAAGCTTTCCACGGCCGTCGAATCGGATTGAAGCTGGTTCCAGGTAATCCGCTGGATTCTCCTCGCTCGGAAGTTGATCAGTGGCCCGGCGAGCGCAAATCAGTGGCGCGCGTCAACGGCGTGCCGCTGGATTATCAGGCGCTGCTCGCTTGCGCCTGGGGATTGCCCTCGAGAGCGTTTGGCCCGCCCTACGCGCGCTTCGATGTGCGCGAGCGCTGTCCTCGTTTGCCTGGTCCGCCCTATCACGCCATGACGCGGATCACGCGCGTAGACGGGGAATTTGGCGTGGAGCGCACTGGATCGAGCGTCGAAGCCGAATTCGATCTCGCTCCGGATGCCTGGTACTTCACCGAAAGCGCAACCGGCGAGATGCCGTTCTCCATCCTGATCGAGGCCGGATTGCAGCCGTGCGGATGGTTGAGCTGCTTCACGGGAATCCCGCTGCGCTCGAAAGAAGAACTTTATTTCCGCAATCTGGATGGCTCCGCGCGAATCCACCGAGGTGTGCCCGCGAGTGGTGGAGTAATCACTACGCGCGCCAGGCTCATCAATATCGCACGGCAAGGCACGGTGACACTGGTGTCGTTCGATGTGCATATGCTGCTCGACGGCCAGCCGCTTGTGGACATGAAAACCGGATTTGGTTTTTTCACCAGGGAAGATCTCGCCGGACAGACCGGCCTGCCCGCAACGCCCGAGGAACTCGCCTGGTTCTCGAAGACATCGGAATTCGAAATGGATGCCGCGTCGCCGCGCATCTCTAGCGGCAAGCTTCTGATGATTGATCGCATCACTGGATTGTGGCCGGACGCCGACGGCTCGCTCGGGGGACGCATCCGGGCCAGCCGTGCGGTCGATCCAACGGATTGGTATTTCAGGGCGCATTTTTATCAGGACCCCGTTCAGCCGGGCTCGCTGGGACTCGAGGCGCTAATCGAAACCCTTCAGTTCTACGCCATTCATCTTGGTATCGGCAGCGAATTCAAGCAGCCGCGTTTTGGATGCTCCGAGCATTCCATCTGGAAATACCGGGGCCAGGTGACACCGTTGAATCGGCAAGATTGAAACCGAAGTGAGAGTGCTCGAAGTGGAGCGGCTCCCAGGCCAGTATGTCCTTAAGGCTGAAGGCTGGCTGTGGGCCGACGGCGTGCGGATTTATCATATGCCGCAATTCGGACTGGTGATTTCCGAAGGTTTGCGCCGCTCTCCGCACCGTTAGAATAAAATGCTTATGTTGTATCCTGTGCAGCTCCCGCGCCGGCTGGTGATTTCTATTCTGTCGCTGGCAACTTCCGTGTTTGTATGCTCCGCCGCCCAGCCGCTGAAGTTAAGCTTGCAGGAAGCCATCCGCCTGGCCCTCTTGCCCGCCGGGCAGGCGAGGCTGCAGTTGGCCGCCGAGGCGGAGCAGGTGGCTGAGATTCACGTAAAGGAAGTGCGCGCGGCCACAGCTCTCCACGTGGACGCCGGGATTAGCGACCGGGTTCTCCGTTTCGATCTGCGCTCCATCGGCGTTGAGATACCCGAGGTTTCTCCCTTTGTCGCGAACGTTCAGTTTCCGCAGGTGGTGGGTCCCTTCACCGTTCTCGATTCACAAGTAAGGGCCACCAAGAGCGTTGTGAACCGGTCCGCCGCGCGGCAGGTGGAGGCAGCGCAGGAATCCGTCGAATCCGTCAAAACTCAAAGCAAGGCCGTTGCCGGGCAGATCACCGCGGAGACAGCACGGGCCTATCTGGATGCGCTGCGAGCGAGATCGGAAACCGAACTGGCGACGGAGAATGTGAAAATATCGGAAGCGAGAGTAAGCCTGGCAGGTGAGCGCAGAGCCAATGGATTGGTCACTGGCAGCGAAGTTCGGCGCGCGAATCTGGATCTGGATGAGGCTCGGGAGGCGCTCTTCACGGCTGAGACGGCTTACAAAAACGCAATCATTGCAGCTGGTCGCGCTGATCGGCATCCCATTGGACACGCCGGTGGAGCTGACGGATCAACCGATGTTCCGCAAGGAGAGCCCCAACCTGCAAGAGGCGATCCAAAACGCGTTCCGCTCCAGACCCGAACTGGCCGTGGCCGGCCTGGATGTCGAAAGCCTGCGCCTGAACGAGCGAGCGGTGGAAGCGGAATCTCTGCCGACGCTGGGGATTTTCGCCAACGGCGGAGCGCTCACCGTGGCTCCTACGCCGGCTGGAGACAACTCCATCGTTTCCTCGCCCACCTACACGGCCGGGTTCGAATTTCGCGTTCCGATTCTGGACGGTCACCGGCGCGCCAGCCAGCGCGCGGAAATTGAATCGCAAATTCGACAGGCGAATATTCGGCAACTGGCCGAGCGCCGGCAAATTGAAGTGCAAGTCCGGATGGCTTTCGAATCGCTGGAAGCCGCATCCCGGCAGGTTGACCTGGCTTCACAGAAGGCTACGCTCGCGGAGGAAGATTCGGTTGAGACGCGAGGGCGCTACGATGCGGGTCAAGCCGGAGGTCTCGAACTGGCAGAAGCGGAGGCCCGGACCTTCCGTTCGCGGCACGACTATATCCTGGCTGTTTATCAGCACGAAGCGGCACGAATCTCTTTGGCGGAGGCCACCGGCGCCGTGGTGGGGATCGAGTGGTAGTTGGTTCGCGAGGCCGGCGTTTTCGATGGGCAGCCATCCTGCTGATCGCCCTTTTGGCCGGCGGGGGTTGGCTGCTAGTAACCCGCCAGGGAAAGCCAGCCGTGCAAGCGGATCATGTGAATGCCGCAGTGCCCGCTCCAGGCGCAGTGGGCGTAGGTTGTACCGGCCGCGTGGAGCCGGAGGATGGAATGATCGTGGTGGCCGCCGCTCCCGTGCTCGGGCGCACCGCGGTCATCGCGAAGGTGCTGGTGGAAGAAGGGCAGATGGTGGCGCCTGGCCAAACCATCGCGCTGCTCGAATCGCTGCCGGATCTGGAGAGCGCGGTGAAGCAGGCCGACGCGCGCGTGGCCGTGGCACAAAGCCGGCTCGCGCAGCTCGAAGCTGGTGCACGCGCCGGTGACGTACTGGCGCTGAAGGCCGATCTGGCGCGGCTGGAAGTGGAAGCCGACGCCGCGAAGCAAGCATTGGATCGCGAGCAAGCGCTAGCCAGCAAGGATTATGTTCCCCGTGTCCAGGTGGATGCCGCGCGGCTGAAATCGCAAGACGCGGAGGGGTTACTCGAAGCCGCCCGCCACAAATTGGAAAGCCTCACCGAGGTGCGCGATTCGGACTTAAATCTCGCGAAGGCTGAATTGGCGTCGGCGGATGCGGATCGCGATCGGGCTCGCATCGAAGTAGAGGCAGGAACCATTCGATCTCCGGCCAGAGCGCGCGTCATCCAAATCGTCGCGCGAGCCGGTGAAGCGGTCGGAGCCGGCGGCGTGGTCACTCTTGCGGACACCAATCGAATGGATGTCGTCGCCGAAATCTATGAGACCGACATCGCGCGCGTACATCCGGGGCAAAAGGCGATTATCAGCTCCCAATCGTTTTCGAACACCATTGAGGGAGTGGTTGCTTCCATCAGCCCGCAAGTGGAGAGTATCAGTACGCCCGTTGATGCATCGCAATCCCCTGACCAGCGGGTCTACCAGGCGCATATCCGGGTGAAACAACCCGAGCTGCTGGCGCACCGCATCCATTCGAAGGTGAACGTACTGATCGAGCCATGATGATCAAGCCCATGATGATCAAGCCATGACCGCAGGAATCTATCTCGCATGGCGTCAGCTCTCGAAGCAAAAAGGGCACTTCACAGCTGCGCTGGCCGGCGTGGCTTTTGCCGTCACGTTGATGCTGGGCCAGATCGGCTTGAGAGACTCGCTGCTCACCACGGCCACACGGCTGTATTCCCATCTGAACGCCGATATTGTGATGACCAGCTGGCAATATCAGTTTCAGCAGGGAGCCGGCGTGATCGCGGAGAAGCGCTTCGCGCAAGCTCTCGCCGTGCCCGGAGTATCGTCGTGCATGCCGCTCCAAATCGGATGGGCAGCGCTCAAAAACCCTTCCGATTTTGAGGAGCATCAGATCGTTCTGCTCGGCTTGAATCCCTCCGACGATGTGTTTCGATTCGAGGGCCAGGCGGTGCGTTTCAATGCTCTAACGGAACGCGGGACGCTGCTCTTTGACGATCAATCGCGCTCGATGTTTGGCCCCATCGCCGCCCAGGCGCGCGCCGCTAAGCGCGTAGAAGTTCAGGCGTCCGAGCGCCAGGCCGAAGTGGTGGGGCTGTTCCGCCTGGGTCCTGGTTTTGGCACGGACGGCTACGTAATCTCGAGCGATTTTACTTACCGCATCCTTACCGCGGGTACAGCTTCCCCGCTGCCGTCTTTGGGACTGATCCGGCTTCGGCCCGGTGCGGATGCGGATCAAGTGGTGAAGAGTCTGACCGCCGCGCTTCCGCCGGACGTCCGGTTTGTTGCCATGCCGGAATTCATCGAGCAGGAAAAGCGCTATTGGCTGCGGGTTTCGCCCATCGGATTCGTTTTTACCGCCGGATTGTTGATGGGGCTGATTGTGGGATCGGTAGTGGTCTACCAGATCCTTTATACCGATGTCTCCAATCATCGGGCCGAGTACGCAACGATGAAGGCCATGGGTTATCGAGACATTCAGCTGGCCCTCCTGGTGATGCGGCAGGCGGTGCTGATGTCGGTGCTCGGTTTTATCCCTGGAGCCTTGATGGCGGATGCCATCTACATCATTACGCGGAATGCGACACTGCTTCCGCTCGAAATGAACCTGCTGCGTTCGTCTCAGGTGTACTTGCTGACTCTCTTGATGTGCGCGGGATCAGGCGCTTTTGCCATGCTGGCACTCCGAAAAGCGGATCCGGCCGAGATCTTCTGATGACTAAACTGCATTGGTTGGGGCTGATCGTTTTCGCGCTGCCGTCGCTGGCGCAAAGCGCTCGTCCTCCGGTAGTGCTGGTGAATGGATATCAGGCCACTTGCAAAGGCACTTCCGATTCTTCGGCAACCTTCGGCTCCCTGCAGTCCCTGCTCGCGGCGGACGGATGGCAAGTCGCGTACTTCGACAATTGTTCGGTCGAGCCAGGAACAACCGGCAGCGCACGGCCCAACATCGAGCAATTGGCGCAGGCCTTTGGCAATTTCCTGGACAGTCTGGGAGCACCCCAGGTGGATGTGGTGGCGCATAGCATGGGAGGGTTGATCGTACGCGCGTATCTGGCGGGCAAGCTGTCGACAGGAGTGTTCTCGCCGCCCGCCGTGGTGCCGATTCGCAAGGCGGTCTTCATCGCCACGCCGCATGCCGGATTACTTGCGATCTCGGGTTTGGTAGGCGGCAACACTACCGATTCGCAGACGGTTGAGATGTTCGCCGGCAGCAACTTTCTTTGGGATCTTGCCACCTGGAACCAGCGCATGGACGACCTGCGCGGAATCGACGCTCTTACGCTGGCCGGAAATCTGGGCGGAAGCGACGGCTCCCAACATTCAAACGACGGTGTCGTGGTGCTGACCTCGGCTTCGCTGGCGGTGACATTGGGCGCCAATCGCGTCCGCGTTCTGCCATACTGTCACGCGAATAATCTTCCATCTTTACTGTGCGACGGTCCCGGCATCGCGGTAGTCACGAATCGCAGTCATCCCACTTACCAAATTGTCACCTCCTTCCTTCTTGACACCACAAGCTGGCAGAGCATAGGGAACGATGCGTCCCAGGATGCGGTGCTTTCAGAACGCGGCGGTTTATTGCTCGATGCTCGCGACAACCTGGGGAACGCAATTGCAAATCCTGGCGCTGCGGTCTTGACGGATGCACAGCAGCAAGGCGATCTGCCCTGGAACTCAGAGGGAGTTTTCTTCGCCGATTATCTGCCGCCGGGCCAGGATCAAGTGCGCGTGAGCGGCGAAACATATCCTGTTCCGATTGTTGCGGGCGGGCATATCGCGTTGGAAGTGAAACCCGGTCCCAAGATTGACTTGGTCGCGCCCGCCGCCGGGAATGTCTCTACGCTCGACAGGTCCCCCGGTATGCTGGTCGCGATCTACGGCTCCAACCTGAGCGAAGCTTCCGTCACCATCGACGGTATTGCTTCTCCCGTTTTCTTCGACTCAAGCGGTCAAATCAATACCATTGTCCCGGCTACATCCAGCGGACTGGTGCAAGTCTCAGTCGCGAATGCCATGGGACACGACACGCTGAACATTTTGCTGGCACCCGCTGTGCCGGCCGTGTTCAGTGCCAGCGGAAGCGGAACCGGCGCTGCACTCGCCTTCCATTCGAGCGACTCTTCGGCAGTCTCCCCCGCGCATCCGGCGCATCCGGGCGAGACTATTTCGATTTTCCTAACAGGCCTTGGCGTGCCCGCTCAGGCGCCCGTTCTTCAGGCTGACGGCGTGGCGGCAAACGTCATCGGCATCTCGCCGCTCGCAGGCTCGCCGGGAGTGATCCATCTGAATTTCGTCGCACCGCAGCCGGAAGCCGGCTCAACCTCTGTAGAGCTCCAAGCCGCGGTGGGAAATTTCTTGAGCAATGCTGTGACTCTCGACATCGCGCCCTAACGCCTAATTCGGCTGGGACACCCGCTCGCAGCCTTCCAGAATCAATCCCAGCGGTCCAGCAAAATCCCGAAACACTCGCTCGTCGGCCGCCGTGAATCCATCACCGACGCGCTTGTTCACCAGTTGCGCCACGCCGCGGACCTCGTCATGACGGCTGCGAATGGGCACGCAGAGAACGCTACGCACTCCCGAACCTAAGCCGTCGCCGGAGAGATTGAGAATCTCACCACGCTCGGCCGAACGGCCCGCCAGATCGGGCGATGTTGCGCTCGGATCGCTACCGGAGTCCGGCCATTGAAGCCACCCATCTCGGACCGTGAGCAGGCCGGCGCCTTCCGCCGCCAACAGGTTCGCGATCTTCCCGAAGACCACCTCCAGGAGATTTTGAAACAGGACCTGCATGGAACCGCGATCTCCCATATCCATGACATTCAAGAGCTGTTCGAACTCAGCGGCCATGGTCTTCAGAAGTTCCAGAAATTCGCCTTCGTTCATGCGGCCCAGAAGCACCTGCAGATGATCGCGATCGGGCATACGCGCCAGGGCGGAAAGCAAATGGCCGGCATGCGGCGACATCAATGCTCCAAACGATCCCAGCTTCCCATCTTCGAGCAGCATCAGGCGGTCGGCGATATCCAGGATGCGGTTGTCATGCGTCACGATCAGAACCGCGCATCCTTCGCGGCGTGCCAATTGCCGCAGCAGTTCAACGACGTCCCGGCCGGTATGCTTATCCAACGCCGCGGTGGGCTCATCGGCCAGCACAATTTTCGGCTGACGCACCAGCGCACGCGCCACCGCCACGCGTTGCCGCTGCCCGCCCGACAATTTGCTGGGAGGATAATCGAGCCGGTCACCGAGCCCCACCGCTTCGAGCATCGCCATAGACCTGGCGCGCGCCTCGTTCCTCGGTAACGGCTCCACGCCCAAAGCTAACTCCACATTTTGGCGAGCGGTGAGGCATTCCAAAAGATTGTGCAATTGGAAAATGAAGCCAATGTTCTCGCGGATCTGCACCCGCGTGCCGGTACTGGCACCATGCAGTTCTTCCCCGAGAATCTTCATGCTTCCCTGTTGCACGGAGCGCAGAGCTCCGGCGAGGGTCAGCATGGTGGTTTTTCCCGACCCCGATGGCCCGGTGATAATCACAATCTCGCCCGGCCAGATGTCGCAGGTTACTTCGTCCAAAACCTGACGGCGCAATGCACCCGTGCCATAGAAGTGATTCACGTTGCGCATCGAGATCACGGGAGCTTGTGAAGCCGGCATGTTGCGTCTGTTTTCCGATACTACCATCGCCACATTCAAAACGTTCACACGAGTGTGAACGCGGCGCGCAAGAGTGCGCACGCCACAATACGCGCCACCTCTTACGGACGGATCACGGTCCGAGTAAGATATGCATATGCATAAGACGACCTTGTTGCCGTTTTTGATGGCGTCGCTTTTGATGGGCCAGCAAGCCCCGCGCGGGGACGAATGGTTGACCTACGGGCAGAATCCGGGAGAAACGCGCTACAGCCCGCTCAAGCAGATCGACGTGACCAATGTTGGCCGGCTGGGATTGGCGTGGTCGTACGACGTGGGCCAGGGCGGGGGCAATCAGGAAGCCACTCCACTGCTTTCGAATGGGACGCTGTATAGCATTACGAATTGGAGCGTGGTGTTCGCCGTAGATGCGCGTACCGGCAAAGAGCGCTGGCGGTGGGATCCGGAAGTGAACCAGACGGCGGTGTTCCCACGCGTGTGCTGCGGCATCGTGAATCGCGGCGTCGCGATCTACCAGAACCTGATCATCGCGCCCATTATCGACGGCAGGCTGGAGGCGCTGGATGCCCAGACCGGCAAGCCCGTGTGGGAAGCGCGAGTCTCTTATCATCAGGACAACTACAGCATCACGATGGCGCCGCGCATCGCGAAGGGCAAGGTGATTGTCGGCGTCAGCGGATCGGAATACCCGGTGCGCGGATTCTTCTCGGCCTTCGATGCGGCTACCGGGCGCTTCGCGTGGAAGTTTTATACGGTGCCAGGCGATCCGTCCAAGCCTTTCGAGAATGAAGCCATGAAAAAGGCCTCCGCAACGTGGTCGCCCGAAGCGTGGAAGATGGGCGGAGGCGCAACGGTTTGGGACGGGATGGCGTACGACCCGGAGGCTGACCTGATTTACGTTGGCACCGGTAACGCCGGACCCTGGCCCGAACAACTGCGGAAATCGAAAGGCAAGGACAACCTCTATGCTTGCTCCATTCTGGCCGTGCGGCCGGATACCGGCGAGTTGAAATGGTATTTCCAAGTGGTGCCCGGCGATTCCTGGGACTATGACAGCGTGCAGCAGTTGATGCTGGCCGATCTCACCATCAAGGGACAGAAGCGCAAGGTCCTGATGCAGGCCAATAAAGACGGTTTCTATTACGTGCTCGATCGCGTGACCGGACAGTTCATCTCGGGCCAGCCCTTTGTGCAGGTGAATTGGGCCAAGGGCTTGGACGAAGTGACCGGACGGCCCATCGTCAATGCAGAGGCGCACTACGGCGCCGAAAGCGTGATGCTGACACCGGGACCAGGCGGCGGACACAACTGGTCGCCTATGTCTTTCAATCCGAGCACCGGCCTGGTTTATGTTCCCAGCGCCACCGGCGGCATGAATTCTTACATGGCGGACGAGAACTTCGTCTTCAAGCCGGGTGAAAAGAACCTGGGTATTGTCAGGCCGAAGGTGGCAACTGGAGACGCAGCCGGCGCGACGTCCGCGGCGAAAGAGGCTCCTAAAACGCGGCCTTCCCCGCCCATGATTGGACCAACACCGCCGGAAGGGCAGCGCAATATTTTGGTGGCGTGGGACCCGGTGACTCAAACCGAGCGCTGGCATGCATCGGGCGGCGGAGCTTTGGGCGGCGGGACGGTATCCACCGCGGGGAATCTGGTCATCGAAGTGATTCCCGACGGACGCCTGGTGGCCTATCGCGCCGATACGGGAGAGAAGCTGCTGGATCTGAAGACCGGCCTGCACGGCGGAATGGGTCCTCCGATCACCTACATGCTGGACGGCAAGCAGTACATCTCGTTAATGGGCGGAACCGGGAAGGTAATCCCATCCCCGGGACTTCCTCCGCCTCCGCCTTCTTCGACGCCGCCGGGCTTGCCCAAGCTGTTAACGTTCGTTCTGGATGGCGCGCCGGTCCCAGGTTCGGGTCAGTAGAAGCCGGCTTATTTGGACGCCGACAGTTCGGCGTAAAACGCATCCACCTTCGGAACTCGCGGCGTCCATCCGATATCGTCGGTCTTGATCATCGCGAGCAATTGATCCTGAGGCACGCCCGCGCGGACCAGTTCCCTGGCTCTCGCGATCACGGTATCGAACTTGGTCTTGTACGCCAGAACATCCGCTTTCGTGAGGACACCTCCATTGCCTGGAATGGCTGCATCGAAATCCAGACTCAAGATGCCCGCCAAAACGTTGGTCCAATCGGTAGCGCTGCCACCGCCTGCGTAGTCGATCAGTGGACCGGTCTTGCCGGTGGTGACTGTATCGCTGAGCGCGACCACCCTCAGATCGGGGAAATACACGACGGTGTCTCCGCTGGTATGAGCGCGGCCGAAGTGGTGCAGTTCAACCTTGACGTCGCCCAGTTGGACTGTGTATTCGGCGCCGGGATAGGTGATGCTTGGCGGCGCGGGTTTCGGATCCACCTGGTAGGTGAGGAGATTCTTTCTTAGATTCTCGTGCGCCACTACTTGCACGCCCGCGTCCAGGAATCTCTGGTTGTTGCCGCTGTGATCGGCATGATGATGCGTGACGATGAGGTACTTGACGGGCTGATCGGAGACACCCTTGATGAGCGCCATCAAAGCGTTGTAATTCGCCTCGCCTGGAAGTTTGCCGTCTACGACGATCAAGCCCTGGCTGGTGACGCGGACCAAGCTATTGGCGCCGGCGCCGGTGATCATGAAGAGCCCCGGCTTGACCTGCTGGATGGCCTGCGGTTGCGGAGCGCCGCGGCCCCCAGGCGCTGGCGCGGCCGGTGGTTGAGCACCGAGATCAGCCCCGGCAAACACAGCGACAGCCAGTAGAGCGAGGGTAATTCCTAGAGTATTCCGTAGCATTTTTCCTCCATCTTAAATGAATCCATTGTTGTCCCCCGATTCCTACGTTGTGGGCACCGGCATCAGGAAGCGCACCCCGACGCCGGAAGTGTCCGGCGCAACATCCCAGAACAGGAATCCGGGCGGCGCCTTGAAAAGAGGCTTCGCGGTTCCAGCTTGGAACGTGGCTCCTGCGTTCACATCCAAAGCCATCACCATTCCGTCCGGAGTAATGTAGTAGATCTCTTTGCCGTCGCCACTCCAGACCGGCGTTCTGCCGCCTGCGCTGGTGACGATCACAGGATTGCCCGCAGTGCCTGGGGCTGCATCAAACGGGCGTACGGAAACTTCACTCTTTCCCGATTCGTTGGAAGTGTAAACCATCCAGCGGCCATTCGGCGAGAACCGTCCCGTGATGCTGTTGTATTGCGGATCAACCAGAGGGATGGCCGTGCGGTCCGCGGGTCCGTCGGCGGCCAGCAGCCGCAAGTGAGTGGGTTGCCCCAGGCTGTAATAAATCAGAAATTTTCCGTCCGGCGACCAACTGGTGGGACCTTTGCTTTCGGTCGACTTGTACAGCAACTTCTCGTTTCCCGAACCATTGGATGGCTTCTCGTACAAATTAAATACGCCGCCGTCTCTGTTCGAGGTGAAAATAATACGGCTTCCATCCGGCGACCACAGAGGGAATGCATCCCAGCCTGGATCGGAAGTGAACCGGGTGCTCGCCCCGCCGGCGGAGTCCAGCAGCCAGATATCGCGATTCTGGGTCTGAGGGTCCGTGCGCTCCACAGCGACGCGCTTGGCGTCCGGCGAGATGCTGAGCGTGCGATACACGCCCGGGTCTCCAACAGTGCCAACCTTGTTCCCTTGGCGATCGAACCAGGTGAGGCGTCCCTCCACGCTGCCTCGCGCTCCCGGTCTGGCGGCTTCACTGGCCGGTGGTTGAGCATAGGCAGCGGCGGACAGCAACAAGAGGGGGAAAAACTTACGCGTCACAGCCAGCCAGTCTATCAAACATAGCGAACCGGGCAGAGAGAACCGACCGGGCGAACCGTGGCCTCCGCGGGCGGCGGGTCCGCTTGGGAAGGAGGGTGGAAGGTGTAATACGCCGGGTTCTGAAGCGTGAGCTCGCGTGCGCGGCGCTCGACTTGTTGTTTTGAAAAAACGAAGCCAGCTTGCTCTGAAAAAAGCTCGGCGGGATCCCACGGAAGTCCTTTGCGTTGATGGCGAATGAACAGGTCGGCAGCTTCGTTGAGCTGGCGGCGCTCGAGGCGGCGACGTTCGTCCTCTGAGTTGATCGCGCAAAACGGAGTGCGGCGCGGGCAAGTTCCCGCCTCGTTCGGCGGTGCGCGCCGCACCCTTTGCGCTTCCTGAATATCAAGCAGTTGATCGACGGCCTTTTGGAACTGGCGGGAGAGGCGCGAGCCGTAGAGGCCAAGCGTGGCGAGGTGCGTGATTAGGGATTGGGGGTTGGGGCTTTGCGCGAGCAGTTCGGCTTCGAGGAGTGGGATGCGGTTGAGGCGCCAGGCGGTGTTGGCGATTTCGTGGACGAGTTGCGTCTCGGTGGGCGTGGCGGGGGCGTACTCATCGAGAAATTGCTCGACGTGGCGCTGGTAAGCGTCGGGGTCCTCAGTGGGCAGGAGGGCGGCGCGGGCGGTAAGACCGTGACGGAGGGCGTTCTGCGAGGAGCGCTGCTTGCCCGATTGGGTGCGTGGGCCGGTGGAGTGCCTGGCATTGGCGCGGTTCGCGCGAGTGCGAGACCCTGGGGTTGGGGAGTGGGGATTAGGGATCGGGTTTGTCATGGATGACCTCTGGGATGACCTCGGGCGCAGTTTTATCAGGGCGGATGGCGATTTTGCGCACCTTGGTCACCGGATTAACACGGGCGTGGACGCGGCGCTGGGGTGGGTCGGCATGGTTTGTTGAAAGGGAAATAGAAAGAACGGGCGGAAGTTTGTGATTGGGACGACGCTGAAATCATTGGTACCTGTGGAGTTTCATGGGTACGAGTCGGCCGTTTTAAGGCAACTAGACCTGCGCGCAAAGATTGCAGTTGGGAAGCCGACTTGTTGGGAGGAATCCGGCCAACTTCTCCGAACGCCGTTTCGCGGGAGCATGGGACATACGGGCAGTTCGGCGCGATGTCTACCTTTTGTCGACATGAAGGGAGCGCTCTAACGATGGCCCCTGAACTACAGTGCCCGACATATGATAGAGGGGCATGACGGCCTACATATTCGGTGCAGGAGCGTCGACAAGCGCCGGGTACCCGCTGGCGTCTCAGCTCTTGCATGGCCTGTCGGCCTGGCTGGATCGTTGCGATCCTTCGCTGCATTGGGTTCCTTGGGCGCGGAACCGCATCGTTCAGGTTCGCGAGACTTTCGGCTCGCTCGATGACTTCGAGGGAGTCCTCGGCAGGCTCGAACAGTACGGACATAAGCGAGTCAAACCGACCGGGCCGGTGACGTACAGGCAGGATCGCATGGACATCATCCATGATTGTACGGAGCGCCTACGAGGTTCCGATTCCGGAGATCCCGACGATGCCACTGAAGGTTTCTACCCGCAGTATCTGCGTAGCGAACTAATCGGCGCGCTCCGAGAGTTCTTCTACCAGATAGAGGAATTGCGCGTCCAGCCCAACGCCTATGACAGTTTCGCTCGACGCAAAGCCGGACCTGATTCGGGTATTATCACCTTTAACTACGACATCGCGCTCGAGCGCGCGTTGGCAAAAGCCGCGAAGTGGGACGTCGGAAACGGGTACGGATTCTCTTTCTTGCACAACCGTCCTGCATCCGAGGTGACGGTGTACAAACTGCACGGCAGCGTCAATTGGTTCAAAGAACCCATCAACGACGTGCCCCCGCCCGTTATATTCCCTCGTGATCTGTCGCTGCTTGGGTGCCAGAATCCCGTCGACCCGAGGGCTAACGGGATAAGAATGGGCGTGGACAATTCGGGAGCGCTCATTCTTCCTGATCCGAGGAAGAAATTCTATTGGGATGCCTTTTGGGGGCCCCTGTGGAGCTCCGCCGCTAAGTGCCTATGCGCCGCCGGTGAGGTTCTCATCCATGGCTATAGCATGCCGTCGGCAGATGTGCGTGCAAGAAAACTACTTTTCGGCAACATCGCCAAATCGGCAGCGATAGGCATCCATTGCCGCTCCGATAGCCTTCGCATTGCGGAGGAATTTCGCAGCCGTGGATTCACGAATGTGCGGCCGTTTCCTTCTGTCGACTTTGAGGCTTGGGTTGTTTCTGCGGCGCAGTGATACAGTCAACCAAATCCACAGCAGCTGGGCCTGAGTCCTCCCCGAACCCCGTTTCTCGCAAACATGGCGAGGTAGTTCAACGACGCCGACTACAACAGCGCACAGGGCGCGCTAGGCTGGCGCAACGGGCGTGGCGTTGTCGCAGTGGCCGTGTCCGAAGGATGCCACCGAGCGCGGCTGGTGGTTTCCTTATGAAAGTTCCGGGGGATTCGATATGAGATCCAGAAACTGTTTTCCAAGACTGGAAACCTCCCAGTCGTTGATCACCAAAGAATCGTCGGAGTCCCGACCCCGCGCGGCGTACGGCCGGGTGTCCCGAATCAGTCCCCGGCTAAGAAGGTCCATAGTCGACTGATCGCTCACGTAGCGCTCCTTGCGAAACCTTTCGAGATCAAAAGAGTTTCGGCACTGAAAAAATCGAAGCAGTTCCAGATGCACCGGTGTGAAGCTATCCACGAGGTTTAGGAAGATGGCTTGCAAATCTTCTGCTGGCTTATGGCCAAGGGCGATATTAAGGACGGCATTGCGCAGAGCTTCCAGTTTCTCTTTGCGATGGGTTTTGGCGGCACTCTGCGTCGCCTGAATCATCGCAGAGACAAACTGTTCATTGTCTTGCAACTTCTCAAATTTAAAGCCCTGCACTTTGTCTTCAAGGTAAAGCACCCGCCGAGCGACATCCGCCCACCACTCGTCGCGACGACGCGTCAGCGGGGTTATCAGAAGTAGGCCCATCTCCTCCGCAAGGGCACCTCCGACCAAAGGCAGCGCCGCAAGGCCCCCCTTAATCAGCGCAAGACGATGGTCTTCCAGCGTAGTTCCGCTCGGCAGCGGCTGCTTTGACGGCTCGTCGAAGAGTGACACGTGAATCAGTATACCGTCGAACGATCAAACGGACAAAAGCCGATCCGCCTTAGAGGCGAACCGTGCCGGATGCGGCTCTGCTACCCACGCATGCAGTTTGATCGCAACGACAGTCAGCCCGCCGCCGATTGGGTCGCTGCGGCCATCATTGAGGTGGCGCTGTTGTCCAGAAGTCCTCTTGGGGGAGGTTTGCCGGATTAGTAACGGGAAACGCGCAAGGAGGCTGGAATCCACTTGGGCCAATAGGGACTATGGTGACTTGTGCCACTCGTGGTTCTCGAAACCTCAAATTACTCCTGATACTTCGCCGACACGCCGCTTTGAGAAGGAGCATCTACACGGCGGCGGGCCGGGCTTGACGCCGGTGGGCTCGGGTGATCGAATACAATAAGCTAGCGTGGAGGGGAAGAGCGTGCGCCAACCTTTATGGACGCTGTTTGTAGCGTCGCTGTTCGTGTCGCTGTTCTCAGCGGGGGCCGGTGTCGCCGCTGAGGCACGGGTAGCCGACGCGGTGATGAACGGTGACACCGACATTCTGCGATCCCTGCCTGCCGATCGCGAAAATATCAACGCCGCGCAACCGGACGGCACCACAGCATTACATTGGGCGGTTCGTCGCGACGACATCGCGGCCGTTGCAGCGCTGATCAAAGCCGGCGCGGATGTGAAGGCAGCCAACCGCTACGGCGTCACGCCGATCAACCTGGCCGCCAGCCAATGGAAATGCGGCCATTATTCGCAAGCTGCTGGATGCGGGCGTGGATGCGAACAGCGCCAATCCGGGCGGCGAAACGGCTCTGATGACCGCATCTCGTTCCGGCAGTGCGGAAGCGGTCAAACTACTTCTGGACCGGGGCGCGAACGCAAATGCGAAGGACGCCGTTCACGCGCAAACCGCGCTCATGTGGGCAGTGCTCGAGAATCACGCGGACGTAGTGAAATTGCTGATCGCAGCGGGCGCCGATGTCAATGCTCACACCACTGTGACCATGCCGAAGGGCGAATATGTGCCGGCGCGCGCGGGTGGAGCGTCCGGCAACGGGATCATCCGGCAGCGCGCTCTGCCGACCGCCGACGGCGGGATGACGCCTCTGCTGTTTGCGATTCGCGACGGCAACGTCGACATGATGCGGCTGCTTCTGGATCACGGAGCGGACCTGGCTCAGTCGTCCGGCAATCACACTACGCCCCTGATCATCGCTCTGCTCAACGGACAGGTGGGGATCGCGACCGAGCTGCTCGCGAAAGGCGCCGATCCGAATGCCGCCGACGATTATCACCGCGCGGCTCTCTACGCCGCCATCGACCTGCGCAATTTTAATCACGATAAATATGGCGACTTGCCCACCGATGGACGAGATCCGTTGGATGTGATCAAAGCGCTGCTCAAGAAGGGCGCGGATCCCAATCTCAGAACGAATACAGTTCCCGTCCACGGGTTGATGCAATTCGACGCGTCCTGGGTGAACTTCGATGGCGAGACGCCATTCGTGCGCGCCGCGCTATCGGGCGACATTGAGGTGATGCGGCTGTTGCTCGCAAACGGCGCGGATCCAAACATCGCGACTACGCAAGGCACGACGGCGCTGATGGCCGCATCCGGCATCAACTGGATCCCGGCGCAAACTTACAGCCACAGCGAGACCGATTATGTGGAAGCGGTCAAGCTTTGTGTGGAGCGCGGCGCGGATGTGAATGCTTCGAACTCGCTGGGGCTGACGGCGATGCACGGCGCGGCCAATCGAGGATGGGTTTCGGTGATGCAGATACTGGCGGATCACGGCGCGAAGGCGGACGCCAAGGATAAAGAAGGGCGCACGCCGATGACGTTCGCCAAGGGGATCTTTCTCGCCGTGCGGCCTCCGGTGGCAAAGCCGGAAGCGATGGCGCTACTCGAGAAGTTGTCGGCCCCCTCCTCAAAATAATGCTCAGATCCTGTCTATTTGGGATGCTTGCCGTTGCGGCGCTGAACGCTCAAGAGCCGCAGGCTTTATCGAACGGGCCGCAGGCGCTACTCAATCAGTATTGCGTCACCTGCCATAACGCGAAATTGAAGACTGGCGGGCTGGCGATCGATCAATTGAGCCTCGATCGAGTTGCATCCGACCGGGAAACCTGGGAGAAGGTGGTTCGCAAAGTTCGGGCCGGACTGATGCCGCCCGCGGGCGCGCGCCGTCCCGACCGGAAGGCTCTGGACGCGATGGCCGGTACGGTGGAAGAAGCGCTCGATCGCGCAGCGGCCGCGAACCCCAATCCAGGCCGAACACCCCTGCATCGCATGAATCGCGTGGAGTATGCCAATGCGATTCGGGATCTACTGGGCGTGGAAGTGGACCCATCTACGCTGCTGCCCGCCGACGATTCTTCGAACGGCTTCGACAACATCGCCGATGTGCTGGGCGTGTCGCCGGCACTGCTGGAACGCTACGTCTCCGCGGCGGCCAAGATTAGCCGGCTGGCGGTGGGAGATCCCGAGACGGCGCCGCTAGACGTCACCTATACGGTGAAGGGCGATCTTTCGCAAACCGAAACGCTGGATGGCTTGCCGCCTGGAACGCGCGGCGGCACAGTGATCCACCACAACTTCCCGCTGGATGGCGAATACCTGATCAAGCTGTCTTTGCAAAAGCTCAGCTTCGGCCAGGTATTCGGTGAAGGAGCCGAGGGCCAGGAGCTCGAAGTGACGCTGAATGGCGAGCGCGTGAAGCTCTACAAGCTGGATGAAGTCGCCATGTTTTTTATGAAGGATGCGCCGGGCCCCGCGCCGCCTCCGCAGCCGCTGAGCGATCCCTCCGAAGAACGCGTCAAGATGACTCCAAACATTCGTCTGGAGTTTCGTTTAAAGGTCAAGGCCGGCCCGCAGACCCTGGGCGTCGCATTCCTGCAGAAGAATAACGATGCAATCGAGGATCTGGTCCATCGCCCGGGCGCCAGCACCTTCGATGTGAACATCGGCATGCAATACGGGTATCAGACGGTGCCGCACCTGGGACGAGTGGACATCACCGGTCCCTACAAGGCAACCGGCCCGGGCGACACACCCAGCCGGCGGCGCATCTTCCTGTGCCACCCCAATGCGCCCGCGGACGAAATTCCATGCGCCCGGCAAATTTTATCGAACATGGTGCGGCGGGCTTTTCGCCGCTCACCCACAGACGCCGATCTCGAATCTCTGTTGAGCTTCTATCAGCAGGAACGCAGCAAGGGGACTTTTGAAGCGGGGATCGAGATGGCCCTGCGCCGCATTCTCGCCGATCCCGAATTCGTCTTTCGCTTCGAGCCCCCGCCCGCCGGTGTCGCGCCCAACGGGATCTATCGCATCAGCGACACGGAGCTGGCCTCGCGGCTTTCGTTTTTCCTGTGGTCCAGCATTCCCGACGATGAACTGCTGAAAGTGGCGATCGAAGGCAAACTGCACGAACCAGCGGTCCTGGAGCGCGAAACGCGCCGGATGCTGGCCGATGACCGGGCGCATGCTCTGGTTGCGAGCTTCGCGGATCAATGGCTTTATCTGCGGGAGTTGAAGAGCTCGGAACCCGACGCGCGCGAGTTCCCCGATTTCGATGATAACCTTCGCCAGGCCTTCCAGCGGGAAACGGAAATGCTGTTTGAAAGCGTGCTGCGCGAGGACCGGTCTGTATTGGATCTTCTGGACGCCAACTACACGTTCGTCAACGAGCGCCTAGCCAAACATTACGGCATCGCCAACATCTACGGTCCCGATTTCCGGCGGGTTCCGGTTCCGAGCGACGCGCGCCGCGGTCTGCTGGGGCAAGGCAGCATCCTGCTGGTGACCTCCAACGCGAATCGTACATCGCCGGTGCAACGTGGGAAGTGGATTTTGGAAAATCTTCTGGGAAGCCCGCCGCCGTTGCCTCCGCCCAATGTTCCGCCGCTCAAGGAGAATGCGAACGCCGCGGCCGCTACGTCGGTTCGAGAGCGCATGGAAGAGCATCGCTCCAATCCGGCCTGCGCCGGGTGCCACAAGATTATGGACCCGATCGGGCTGGCGCTCGAAAATTTCGACGGTGTCGGCCAATGGCGCACGGCGGATTCCGGTTTCAAGATCGACGCGTCCGGCCAGCTGGTGGATGGAACTCCGATCGATGGGCCGGCCAGCCTGCGGAAAGCTTTGCTCGACCGTCCCGAGGCGTTTGTCGGCGCGATGACCGAAAAATTGCTGATGTATGGTGTGGGCCGCGAGACCAAGTATTACGACATGCCCGTGGTTCGCAGCATTATGCGGGATGCGGCGCGGGATCGATACCGGCTCTCCGACCTGGTGTTGGGAGTTGTGCGGAGCGCCCCATTTCAGATGAGAATGAAAGAAGCGGATAGCGTCACCAGCCGAAAGGCGGACTAAGGAGCCCGACGATGTTTATCAGCAAGAAACATTTGCCCCGGCGCACGTTTTTGCGCGGCGTGGGGGTGACGCTCGGATTGCCGCTGCTGGACTCCATGGTTCCGGCGCAAACTCCGCTCGCGAAGACGAGCGCAGCCCCGCATAGCCGCTTCTGCGGCATCTATGTCCCGCACGGGGCAACCATGGACAAATGGACGCCCTCCGCGGAAGGTGCCGGGTTCGAATTTACCGAGACCCTGAAGCCGCTCGAAAAACTCAGGGAACGAATTTGCGTGATGAGTAACCTGGCCCATCCGCAGGCCAGCGGCGTGGGCTCCGATGCCGGCGCGGATCACGCGCGTTCCGCCGCCGTTTTCCTGAGCGGCGCACATCCCGAGAAGGGTTCCGTACACGCCGGAATGACGATCGACCAGGTGCTGGCTCAGCACATCGGCCAGGACACACCGCTACCATCCATCGAGCTGGGCATCGAGGAAGTGGGCTTGAATTGCGGCTCGGGATACGGCTGCGCTTACTACAACACCATCTCCTGGCGCACGCCGACGCTTCCTCTGCCGATGGAAAATAGTCCGCAGGTGGTTTTCGAACGGCTGTTCGGCGATGGCGCCAACGCGGAGCAGCGCCTTTCCCGCAAGAAGCAGGACAGCAGCATACTCGATTCCGTCAGCGACAAGGTAGCGCGACTGCAGGGCAAGCTCGATCCCAGCGACCGCGCCCGGCTGAGCGAATACCTGGACGACATCCGCGAGATCGAGCGCCGTATCCAGAAGGCCACTCAGCAATCCGCCAACGATCCGACGGTTCCCGAAGCGCCGGTGGGAATCCCGGAAGCGTTCGAGGATCACATCAAACTGATGTTCGATTTATTGGTGCTGGCCTGGCGCTCGGAGACCACCCGCATCTCCACCATGATGTACGCGCGCGACACCAGCGGCGCTACGTATCCGGCCAGTGGCGTGCGCGACGGTTTCCACGGCGCATCGCACCACTCCAACGTCCGCGCCAATATGGACCGCTTTGCGCTCATCAACAAATATCACGTCCAGATGCTCGGCTATTTCCTGGAAAAGCTACGCGCCACGCCGGATGGCGATGGCACTCTGTTGGACCACTCCACGGTGCTCTACGGCAGCAGCATGAGCAACGGCAATCAGCACGATCATGATCCGTTGCCGATCCTGGTGGCGGGCGGCGCCGGCAATTTGAAAGGCGGACGGCATCTGACGTTTCCGGCTCACACGCCTATGTCGAATTTGATGCTGGCGCTGATGGATAAACTGGGTGTCCATCAAGACAGCTTCGGCGACAGCACTGCGCCACTAGAAATCTGACGGGCGCAAAATCACCAGAAGTGAGTCTGCAAAACTTTGGGTGAACTCGGGGTTCCGGAGATCACCTTCACATGCAGCACCAACTGTAGATTCCGGCTCTGCCAACCGGCGGGTGCGCCGCGCAGCGCTTCCGCCATCAGATCCGAATTCGTTACCAGATCCGCCGCCGCTTCGGTGCCGTATTGCGTAATGCCCGCCAGTTCCACCAGCATGGCGTGGGTGTCGGGATGGAATACTCGCGAAACGATGGCGTAGTCTTCGCTGGTCCGTCGGTCGGCTGGGAGATTCGGCAGCGTCCATTCGGTCAGCTTGCCATTATCGGTGATTCCCACCGGTTCGCGCGATGTATCGATGAAGAATCGCAACTGATTGCTGATCTCTTTCCAGCGGGTGTACGAGTATCCAACCAGAATGGCGGGCGCGGAGCGCAAATCCTGGAACGAAACATCGCTGCCGATCCTTAATCGATACGGATGCTGCATCCGCGCCAGCATCGCGGAGATGCGCGAAGTGGCAATCAGGTCGCCACCGCCCACGAATTGATCCGTCAACAGCACATAATCGCCCCGATTCTGGCCATAGACCGGAACAAAAGCCACGCAGAGAGAAACGGGCGATGCTCCCTTCAACACCGGCGACCAAAATTGATCGAGCACTGTCTCCGAGGGGCGGGACCGCATCCATAGCGCCGCGACGATGGCCGCCACGATCACAATCGCCGCTACGAGGAAGTACCAGGGGCGCAGAGATCGCGGTTGGATGGCAGCCACGGCGAGATCGGGCGGCGCGGCTTCCTGCGGTCGCGGTGTTGTATCCGACCAGTGAAACTCCGGGACGTAGGTGCCCGCCGGCAACTCGATCCGCACCGGATTTTGCGCGCCCTGCTCGGCATAGTACAACCCGAGCCGCTTCCGAACGTCGCCGGCTTTGACGCGCACCGTTGCATCGTCGCTCGGCTCATAGCTGGTGGAACGGCCGAACACCTCGATGCCGATGGTTCGTTCCTTGAGGATGTCCGCGTGGCCGGAGAGCGTGTGCTCTACGATGTAACGCAAAAACTCCTGGCTACGCTTGCTCGATCGGAACTCATGGCACGAAAAAATGCGACTGAGTTCTTCCCGAACCGCTTCGTCGGTAACGCGACCTGGCTGCGGCCCCGCCGGGGCCTTGGTGTGCGCCTCGCCGGGAGCCTGCCCTTGAACCATCAGACTACCCCCGTCATGAAACTCGGTCTGATTCTAACACGTCCCAACGTGACTGAAAACAAAAACGTTCGGTCGGGTAATGAACATAACATACCCTCCCCGCAACCGTTGTGAACTGGACACCAGCGCCGATTCGACGCACCATTCATGACGGTGAGGATCATCTGCATCGGGGCGCATCCGGACGATTGCGAAATCGAGTTCGGCGGCGCAGCCTATAAGTTTGCGGCCTTGGGCCACGCCGTGAAGTTCCTCTCGGTGACCGACGGCTCGGCGGGTCATCACGTGCACGGGGCGGTGGAATTGGCTGCTATCCGGAAAGCCGAAGCGGGCGAAGCCGCGCGACGCCTGGGCATCGCCGAAACCGAAATCCTCTCCTATAAGGACGGCCGTCTGCTGCCCACCCTGGACGCCCGGGAGGACCTGGTCCGCCGCATCCGGGGTTGGAACGCCGATGTGGTGCTGACCCATCGGCCCTGGGATTATCATCCCGATCATCGCTATACCGGCCAGTTGGTCCAGGATTCCGCGTACCTGGTTATGGTTCCGCGCCTGTGCCCGGACACTCCCGTGCTGCGCCACAATCCTCTGTTTCTGTATCTGGAAGATGCATTTCGTTTGCCGGCTCCGTTCATCGCCGATGTCGCGGTGGCAATCGATGATGTTTACGCACAGAAAATCGATGCCCTGGACGCGCACGCCTCGCAGTTTTACGAATGGCTCCCGTGGATTGAGGGTCAGGACGTTCCGCGCGACCACCGGCGCGAGTGGTTATCGAAGACCTGGGGGCACCCCATCAGCGAATGCGCCCGCGCGGCGCTGCAACGGCGGTATGGAACGGGGGAAATTCAACACGCCGAAGCGTTCCAGATCTGCGAGTATGGCCGGCGCGCTTCCCGGCAGGAGCTGGATGAAATCTTCCCTCGGTAACCCCATGTCGAAAATGCTGGAAGAGACGCGCCAACAACCGCAGGCGTTGACGAAAACGCTGGAGAGCGGGCTGCGCGCGATTTTCGAGTTACGCCATCACTTTGAAGAGCATCGTCCCAGGCTGATCATCATGGTGGCGCGCGGCACTTCCGACAATGCCGCGCAGTTTGGGCGATACCTCATCGAAATCACCACCCGCATCCCGGTTTCGCTCGCCGCGCCGTCTATCCTGACACTGTACGAATGCCCGCTCGATCTTCAGGACGTGCTGGTGGTGGGCATTTCCCAGTCGGGCGAATCCACGGACACCAATGCAGTGCTGGCCGATGCCCGGGAGCGCGGCGCCACCACGGTCGGCATCACCAACGAAGCCGGCAGTGCGATGGCCAAGCTGGTGGAGTATCCGCTGCTGATCCAAGCGGGCGGCGAGAAAAGCGTCGCGGCCACCAAGACTTACACTTGCCAGTTGCTCATGCTCTATCTGCTGGCTTATGCGCTGGCCGGGAATGTGCAACTGGACGATCTGCGGCGCGTCCCAGACTGGGTGGACGCGGCTCTGGGTCTCGAAGAAGACATCGAGGATCTGGCCGAGCGCTACTTTTTCATGACCCGCGCGGTGACGGTGGGCCGCGGGTTGAATTACGCCAACGCGCTCGAATTCGGCCTGAAACTGATGGAGACCTGCTACGTAGTCACGGAACGATTTTCCGCGGCCGATCTGATGCATGGCCCGATCGCGTTGGTGGAGCGCGCGTTTCCGGTATTTGTCTTCGCGCCCAGCGGCGTCACCTGGCCGTCTATCTCCGCGCTGCTCGATCGCCTTCGAGAGCTCAAGGCCGAAACGCTGATCATCAGCGACGAAAGCAATACCGAGGCGCGATCGAAAGCCGCGCGCTTGATCCAACTTCCGGCGCAATTCAAGAACGGGATCGAGGATCTGTACACGCCCATCCCTTACATCGTTCCGGTGCAGCTTTTCGCCGCGCACCTGGCGTCCATTAAAGGCCTGAACGCGGACAGCCCGCGAACATTGAACAAAATCACGAGGACCATGTAGGTGCTGCTCACCTGGCTCGACTGGCTCTACATCGGCCTGTATTTCGCGCTCAACGGAGCCATCGGCCTGTACTATCGCTCGCGCGCGGGAAAGAACGTCGACGAGTTTTTCCTCTCGGGGCGAAACGTGCCGTGGTGGCTGGCCGGAACATCGATGGTCGCGACAACCTTCGCCGCCGATACGCCGCTGGCGGTTACGGGCATGGTGGCGCGCGGCGGAATCGCCGGCAACTGGTTGTGGTGGAGCTGGGTGGCGAGCGGCATGATGACGGTCTTTTTCTATGCGCGGCTGTGGCGCCGCTGCGGAGTGATGACCGATATCGAGTTCACCGAGATCCGATACTCGGGAAGGCCCGCGGCATTCCTGCGCGGCTTCCGCGCGTTGTACCTCGGCATCCCCATCAATTGCATCATTCTCGGCTGGGTGAATCTGGCGATGGTGAAGATCCTGAGCCTGGCGCTGGGAGTTACACGAGTGGAAGCGCTGCTCATCGTGCTGGGATTGATCGTGGTTACGTCCATGATCTCGACTCTTTCGGGCTTATGGGGCGTGCTGGTGACCGATCTGGTGCAATTCGGCATCAAGATGACGATGGTCACGGTGCTCGCGGTGTACGCCGTGCAAGCGGTCGGCGGGATGGATGCGCTGAAGAGGAAGCTGGCCGTGCTCGATCACTCGCGCGGGGCGCATGCTGGAGCGCTGTTGAATTTCATCCCCGATCTTAATTCGCCCTGGATGCCGATGATCACCTTCTTCGTGTACATTTCGCTCAACTGGTGGGCCACCTGGTATCCGGGAGCCGAGCCGGGCGGCGGCGGGTACATCGCGCAGCGCATGTTCAGCGCGAAGGATGAAAAGAATTCCCTGCTCGCGACGTTATGGTTCAACATCGCGCATTTCGCGGTTCGGCCGTGGCCGTGGATACTGGTGGCGCTGGCGTCCCTGGTGCTTTTCCCAGGCCTCGAAGATCCCGAAAGCGGCTACGTTCGCGTGATGATCGCGTATCTGCCGGCGTCCTTGCGCGGCGTGATGCTCGCGGCTTTCGCCGCCGCTTACATGTCCACTATCGCGACGCAGCTCAATTGGGGCGCAAGTTACGTGGTCAACGATTTCTACCGGCGCTTCATCCGGCCGAAAGCGCTCGACCGTCACTACGTGGTTGTGTCGCAATGGACCACGGTTCTATTGACCATCGTTTCCATCGTGGTCACGTTTTTCCTCACCTCCATCGCCGGGGCGTGGAAAATGCTATTGGTCACCGGCGCGGGCACCGGTCTGGTGCTGCTGCTGCGTTGGTACTGGTGGCGGATCAACGCCTGGAGCGAGCTTTCTGCCATGATCGCGGCATTTGTAACCTCGCTGGCGCTACAAATCGGCGGCGGGCTGGACAGCGACAAACCCGTGGATTTCGCCTGGATCATGATCATCACGGTGAGCGTCACCACGGCGGTCTGGCTGGCAGTGACGTTCGCTTACGCAGCCCGAATCGAACGAGACTCTGGTGAAGTTCTACAAGCGGGCGCGGCCAGGGATCGCCGGATGGAAGCCCATTGCGCGGCTTGCGCCTGAAGTGAAGGCCGATGGCGCGGGCGCTCACAATTTCCTGGACTGGATCTGTGGCTGTGTTCTCATTTATGGCGTGCTGTTCGGCACCGGCAAGCTGCTTCTGGGTGAAGTGGGAACCGGCGTAGGATTGCTCGCGCTGGGATTGGCCGGCGGCGCGGTCATTTATTTCGATCTTTCGCGGCGCGGGTGGGACGCGGTGACCGGATGAAGCTGCTGCTGTCGGTCGTGATGGTTCCCGCGCTCTTGGCCGCGCCCATGCCGTTGCCCTGGAAATCCGTGCCGGCGGCGGGACATCTCGCGATCGATTCGAGTTTCGCGGTGGAGGTCCATGGATTTTCGGACTCGCGCGTAGACGCGGCAGTTCGCCGTCTTATCGTTCGGATGGCGCGTCAAACGGGCATTCCAATTACTGGCGGCAAGACCGTTTTGATGGTCGAGAGCGCCACTGGCGGTGGTGACGAATCGTATCAACTGGATGCTTCGCCCGACAAAGCCACAATCGCCGCATCCACGGTGGAAGGCGCGCTCTATGGCCTGGAAACATTCGCGCAGCTCATCTCGCCCGGGCGCGACGGCTTCGAGGTTCCAAGCATTCACATCGAAGACCATCCGCGATACCCGTGGCGCGGTCTGATGATTGACTGCTCACGCCACTGGATGCCGGTGGAAACGATCGAGCAAAACCTGGACGCCATGGCTGCGGTGAAGCTCAACGTGCTGCACTGGCATCTTTCCGACGACCAGGGCTTTCGCGTCGAAAGCAAGAGCTTCCCGAAGCTCCAGCAACTCGGTTCCGACGGGCATTTTTACACACAGGACGAAGTGCGGCACATCGTGGCGTACGCACGCGACCGGGCCATTCGCGTGGTTCCGGAGTTCGATATTCCCGGCCATACGACGAGCTGGTTCGTCGGATATCCGGAACTCGCCAGTGCCCCCGGGCCTTATTCGATTGAGCGCAGCTGGGGTATTTTTCAACCCACTATGAATCCCGCGCGCCCGGAAACCTACAAGTTCCTGGATCAATTCCTGGGCGAGATGACCGCGCTATTTCCCGACCGCTATTTTCACGTGGGCGGCGACGAAATCGACGAGGCGCAATGGAAACAATCCGCTTCCATCCAAGCCTTCGCGCAGGAACGGCATCTGAAAACATCGGACGACATAGAGGCGTATTTCATGCAGCGCGTACAGGAGATGCTGAAGAAGTACGGTAAGACAATGGTGGGGTGGGACGAAGTGTTGCATCCGGGTCTGGCTACCGATGCCGTGATCCAGTCCTGGCGGGGACAAGCGGCGCTGGCCGATGCCGCGAAGCAGGGTTATCGCGGGATTCTCTCGTATGGGTATTATCTGGATCACATGAACCCGGCAAGTTTTCATTACGCCGTGGATCCGGAGCCTGGCGCTGAGCATTCCGCGCGCATCTTAGGAGGCGAGGCCTGCATGTGGTCGGAATATGCGAGCGCGGAAACTATCGATTCTCGAATCTGGCCGCGCGCCGCGGCGATTGCGGAACGGCTCTGGTCGCCCAAGGAAGTTACCGACGTGGCGTCGATGTATGACCGGCTGGACGCGGTCAGCCACGTGCTCGAATCGGTGGGCATTCTCTCCGATGAACAGAGCATGTTAGACCGGATGGGCGCCGACTATGCCGGCGGCCAAGCCCTTCGGGTTCTGGCCGATGCGTCTGAGGCGCTGGGGATCGAGGGCCGGCGCGATGCCCGCAAGTACACCAGCCTGGTTGCGCTGAACCGGTTTGTGGATGCCGTCCCGCCGGAAAGCCCGATGGTCCGTCATTGGACGCAGATGGCGGAGAAGGTGGCCGCGAATCCAGAGACTGCCAGGGCTGAAATCGCCGACCTGCGCGCCGCGTTTACCGCTTGGTCCGCAAACGCTGGTCAGGTGCCCGACAACTTCCTGACCGTGAAACTAGTCCCCCTTTCCAGAAATCTTTCAAATCTGGGATCGATCGGTCTACGCGCTTTGGAATATCTGATGGATGGAAAGCCGGCCTCTCAGAATTGGGTGGCGCAGCAAATCCAGTCAATCGAAGGAATGGAAAAGCCGGTGGCCGAAGTGCAGCTCGCGGCCACGCGGCCGGTGCGTGTATTAATCAATGCTCTTTCACCGAGCGCGTCCGGTCCCAGAACAAATGAGGTAAATAAATGATTCACTTCCAGGATGTTCGATGCTGTAATAAACCTTCCCGTAACGGCTCTGCAACCGTTGTGAACTGGACATATAAGAGGAACCGGCCCAGCATTAGCGTCGGATCTGCTCTGAAGCATCTTATGAGAATGAATAAAACAGGAGTTTCCATGAAATCAGCTACTGCCATCGGGTTCTCAGTTGCAGCGGCCATGCTGCTTTTGATCGCGATCTTGATGCCTCAACCGAGTAACGGCCAGCAAGTAATGGCTGCGTTCACCGGGAAAGTGACCGACCCGTCGGGCGCAGCGGTACCGGACGCGAAGGTTACCGCCGTGGATAACGAGCGCGGCACGGTGTGGACGGCCACCACCAACTCCGACGGCATCTACGATCTCCCGCAGGTTCCCATCGGAAATTACAACGTCAAGGTGGCACACACGGGATTTCAGGGCGCTCAGCAGGCCAACGTTACGCTGGTCCTGAATCAAGTGGCGCGGCTGGACTTTCAGCTCAAGGTGGGTGACGTGGCGACGTCGGTGGTTGTCACTGAGGTTGCGCCCCTGCTGCAGACCGATTCCACCCAGGTGAGCACCGTCATGGACGCCCACACCATCTCGAGCCTGCCGCTCGAGACGCGCAACTATAACCAGCTCGCGCTGCTCACTCCCGGCGCGGTGACCACCAGTCCTGGCGCCTTTAATACGGGCCTCGCGACCTTCAACTCCGGCCGCCCCTACATCAATGGCAATCGCGAGCAGGCCAATTACTACCTGTTGGACGGCATCGACAACAACGAGTTCGTGGATAACAACGTCGCGTTTTCGCCCAGCGTGGACGCGATTCAGGAATTCAACGTCATCGCGAACAACCCGAGCGCCGATCTTGGCCACTTCCTGGGCGGCGTGATCAGTGTCAGCCTCAAGAGCGGCAGCAACCAGTTTCATGGCGACGCATTCGAGTTTCTGCGCAACGATTTTTTCAACGCCAACGAGTGGGACCGCAACTTCAGCCCCGATCCATCGGTGAACAGCGCTCCGGTGAATATGCGCTGGAATGAATTCGGCGCCACTCTGGGCGGTCCTATTAAGAAGAACAAGCTCTTTTTCTTCGTCGACTATCAGGGCTCGCGTTTCGACACGCCGGCCACTCCCTCGCCGGTGTCGACCTTCACCACCCAGGAGGGCTCCGGAAATCTTTCCGATATCCCGGGCATCACGCTGCACTATCCGGGAACCACCATCGCAATGCCGGCCAATCTTTCCCAGGCGGCCATCTGCGGCGCCGGACAAACCATGGGGGTGTCGCCATGCATCAATGGCCTGAGCCCGACGGCTCTGAAGATTCTTAGCATCCTTCCGAAACCGGATCTGGGCGGCACCAATAACGGCACGGAAAACAATTTGTCGAACTCGCAGCACACCTACACCAATGGCGATCAGGGCGACGCCAAGGTGGATTGGAATCCCACTGATCGCGACCACATCTTCGCGCGATACTCACAGCAATACATCACGCAGCCCACCGTGAACAGCCAGCCGCTGCTTTACAACAGCACTGGAAATAATATTTTCCCGCTGAAGAGCGGGGTGCTCAGTTACACCCGAACCATCAGCCCGAATATCGTCAACGAATTCCGCGCGGGCACCAACTATTTCCCGGCTGAAGGCAACGTGCAAGGTGGAGCGACATCAGCCACGCAGAACCTGATCCCTGGCCAGCCGACAGCTTTCCTGCCCGGCATTTATTTCGCAGGTTCGCCGGTGGGCGGATCGCAAGACGGTCCCTTCGCGTTCGGAACGGTGGATGCTCCCGAAATTTTCCATCAGACCACCATTTCGTACGAGGATAACCTCACCATCATTCACGGCGCGCACACCATGCAAACCGGGTTTCAGTTCGAGCGCTATCGTAACGACTACGTTCCGTCGGTCACCGCCGACGGCGCCGCCGGACAAATCGGTTTTAGCGGCCAATACACAGGCAATGCCGAGGCGGATTTTCTGCTCGGACTGCCGTCCTATATGGCGTACGGCCAGGGCTATGCCGGAACAGTGGGACAGCGCAACAGTGCGTTCGGCGCGTACTTCCAGGACAATTGGCGCGTCACCAACAATCTGACATTGAACATGGGACTGCGTTGGGAGCTCTTCACGCCCATCTATGAAGTGGGTAACCGGATGACCAACTTTAATGAGACCACCGGTCAAGTGGAACTGGCGGGCGTGGATGGCAACAGCCGCGCGCTCTACAATCAATACAACGGAATCGCGAATTTCCTGCCGCGGCTGGGCGCAGCGTGGACTCCCTTCGGTAAGAACACCGTTCTTCGCGCGGCTTTCAGCCGTTCCAGTTTCCAGGAAGGAACGGGTGAGTACAATCGTCTGGCGACCAACGCGCCTTGGAATGTCGATCTGGTGAACCAGCCAGTGGCCGGCGTGAACGGCGCCATTCCATCCAATCAGATTACTCTCGATCAAGGTTTCGCGGCGCTGGGTTCCTCGGGCGGATGCACCGTTGCAAACGTCACTTCATCCCCAGCTGCATGTTTCGCTGGAATTCGCGTACACCTCACCGATCCCGATTACCGGCCGGCGATCTCCAATCAATGGAACCTTTCCATACAGCATCAGTTCGGTAGCTCCACCACGTTGCAGGCGGCTTATATCGGCCAGCACTCCGATCATCTGGCGGATATCATTTTCGCGAATCAGAAAGTGCTGCTGCCGAATGGGACTGCCGTCCCCGGTCCCTACCTGTCCGGAAACCCGGCGCTCAAAGACGAGATCGGACAAGCCCGGCTGAACGAGACGACCGGGATCCAGAACTATAATGCGCTCCAACTCAGCGCTCAACAGCGCCTTTCGAAGGGACTCGAGTTCTCTTTGAACTATACTTTCTCGAAATGTCTCACCAACGCGATGGGCTATTACGGACGCTACGGCGATTCCACCGCCAGCCAGGCCAGCGCCGACAAGGCATTTCAGGAATACGCGTACAATCTCGGCCTGGATTACGGACTGTGCGATCACGACGTGACCAATGTGTTCACCGGCACCGCCACTTACGCCATCCCATTCGGCCGCGGACGGCAGTTTGGAAGCAACGCGAACAAGGTGGTGGATGGGTTCCTGGGCGGCTGGGAAGCGAAGGCGATCGTCTCACTGCACGGCGGCTTTCCGATCTCCATTTATGATTTCGCCGATCCTTCCGGCACCGGGTCCGCCGAGCCCCGGCCGAATTGTATTGCGCCCTCTCAGGAAACGCCCTATGCTCAAAACCCGAATCCAGGTCAGAATGGATATCTCTGGTTTAATCCGGCAACCATGGCAACCCCGGCTGCGGGAACCCTGGGCAATTGCCCGGTCAGTTCCGAGCGCGGCCCGGGATTGAAGAACGTGGACTTCGCTCTTTCCAAATTCTTCAGAATTACCGAACGTCAGAATCTGGAGTTCCGGGCTGAAGCGATCAACGCCTTCAACACGCCCATCCTGCTGGTGCAAGGTTACGTCACAGACGTGTTCGGCGGCAGCAATTTCGGCGTGATCAACACATCGGAGGGTGCGCGCAATCTGCAATTCGCGCTAAAGTTCCACTTCTGAGCTACACGGCCGAAAAAACATTCGATCACGGCGTCCCCATCGTTCATCTGAGCGATGGGGCACACGGCGTAGAAGTCTCGATCTTGCCATCTGCCGGCAATCGAGTCTGGCAGATGAAGGTACACGGGAAGAACATCCTGTACCATCCGTCCGATCTTACGTGAGTTAGGCGGCATCCCATTTCTGGCGCCATGGGCGGATTTGTTGGACCAGCCAGCCTTCTGGGCCAATAGCAAGAGGTATGGGTTCAACCTGGGCCTCGGCAACGTCCACCTCGGCACTTCAAGGCCAGAGGCCCATTCACGGCCTGCTCACCAATTCCCCGCTCTGGCAGGTAGTCGAAGTGGCGGCGGATGAGGGCTGCGCTCACGTTTCCAGCCGGCTCGAATTCTGGAAACATCCGGACCTGATGGCGCAGTGGCCGTTTGCACACGAGTACGTGATCACACACCGTTTGTCCGATGGTGTTTTGGAAGTCGAGACCACTGTGTCGAATCTGAGTGAAGACGCGATGCCGCTGGCCATCGGGTTTCATCCGTACCTTCAAATCCCGGATATCCCGCGCGATGAGTGGGTGGTGCAGCTTCCCGCTCGAACACACGTGATGGCGGATGAGCATCAAATTCCGACCGGCGAAATGCGGCCTCTCGACATACCCAATCCATTGTCCCTGCGCGGCCAAACTTTAGACGATGGTTTTACGGATCTCGAGCGGGATGCGAATGGCCGCGCGCAATTCTCGATCGAATCGCGAGCGGCAAAGTGGTAGAGATTTATTTGGGCCTAAATACCGCGTCGCAACCATTTGGCTGCCAGGAGAGAGGCCACAGTTCATCTGCATTGAGCCATTGACCGCGATCATCAATGGTCTCAACCTTAAGTATGCCGAGTGCAACAAATTCCCGCCGGCGGCAAGTGGACCGAGAGTTTCTGGATTCGCGCCAGTGGGATCTGAAGGCCGGTTAGCCGTCCACGAAAGCTTGGTCGGGCCGCAGCCGGAATGCGAGCGCCGCACCCACCAGCAGCAATAGCATGGAGCAAATGAACGGGAAAACCCAACTGCCGGTTCGGTCCACCAAATAGCCGAAACTGGAAGGCGAAACCAGGCCCGCCAGACCAAATCCGAAATTCATCATGCCGCTGGCGGAGCCGGCGTAGCGGGGAGCGATATCCATGGGCACCGCCCAGATGGGCGCAACAATCAGCTCCGCGAAAAAGAATGCGAGCGAAAGGCACACCGCGGTTAACAACAAATTATGAACCAGCACCACCGGGAACAAGAAGAGGAGTGCGCCCCCGAATCCGGTGACGATCACGGAGCGGCGCGCCAGCAATAAACTACCGGTCTTCTGAAGCACGCGATCGGTGGCAATACCGCCCACCGTATCGCCGATCACGCCGGCGAGAAGCACTCCAGCCGAGTACATCGCGGAGGCTCCGAGATTCAGATGATAATTCTCGAAGAAGAACGCGGGGATCCAGCTCAAGAACAGCCACAGCGTCCAACCGTAGCAGAAGTCGACTAGCGTAGCGGGCAAGATGCGGCGCGCGAGCCGCAGCCATGGAATCATCGGACGGTTACGGCTGCTGGATTCCGGCAGCGCTGCCAGGTCCGCTTCAGCGATACCAGGATGGTCACGCGGGTCGTTGCGAAAATACGAGGCCCAGGCCACCAGCCAGAAGAGGCTCGCGAATCCGAGGATCACGAACGAGCGCCGCCAGGTTACGAACAGCAGCAGCCCAGCCATCAATGGCGGCGTCAGCGCATTTCCGATTCTGCCGAAGGAATGCGTGATGCCTTGTGCGAAGCCCCAGGCTCGAGCCGGTATCCAGGTGGACATGGCTCGCGTGGCCGTGGGAAATGCCGCGCCCTGAGCGAAGCCGAGAGCCAGGCGCAGGGCGAAGAGCGACGCGAACCCGCTGGCCGCACCCGTGAGCATGGTAGAGAGACCCACCAAGGCACAGCATGCCGATAATGTCAGGCGCGGACCAAATTTATCGCCAATCCAGCCGCCGATGAGCTGAAACAGGGCGTAAGGAATCGCGAAAGCCGAAAATGCCAGCCCCAGCTGCGTATTGCTTAGCCCGAGATCGGTTTTAATGAGAGGCGCCGCGGTCGCAATGTTGACGCGGGTGACGAACAGGATCAGATACAAAATGCAAAGCAGCGAGAGAACATTGCGCGAAGCCTTCAGCTCGCGGAGCGCAGTATTCACATCCGCTCGCCGGACACACTCTTGATCTGCGTGCGGTAGAGGATGCGGCGTGTGTTTGCATCGAACGAATCGCGCCGATGCATGGTGCAACGGTTATCCCACAACACCACGTCGCCGGGCTGCCACTGGTTGCTCCAGGCTATTTCATCGCGCGTGGCATAGGACCAGAGTTCATCGAGCAGCGCTTCAGACTCCGCCAGCGGCATTCCGGCGACGTAGGCATTGCGCCGGCGTCCGAGATACAACGCGCCGCGGCCGGTCTCTGGATGCGTGCGGACTATTGCGTGGACGACACCGGAAGACGATACCGGATCATCGGTCGCAGCCAATCCCTGGCGCACGTAGCCGCCGCTATTATAGGTGGCGTCGTGTTTGAGGGAGAGGCTCGAAATCCGCTGCTTCAGCGCATCGGGCAGGCTCTCATAGGCACGATACATGTTGCAAAAGTAGGTGTCGCCGCCGGTGGGAGGAATTTCCAGAGCGTACAGCATACTGGCCTTGGGAGGGTGCTCCAGGTACGACATGTCGGTGTGCCACACGGCTTCGCCCGCGCCCAGACTGCCGATGGGCACGCCATTTTCAATCACGTTCGAGACTACGTAGATCTCCGGATGCCCTTCAACGAAGCGCCGTCCGGTTTCTTGCACCGGCGCCCAATCCAGGTCACCAAAGCGGCGGCTGAACCGGATGAGATCTTCCACATCGAGCCGCTGACCGCGAAACCGGAGCACCAGATGATCGAGCCATGCGCGGTGGATTTCGTGGAAGTCCAGATCGCTCACGCCGCCGAGTTCCACGTCCTGAATTTCCGCTCCGAGAGCTGCGCCGCTGGGGATGACTTGCATAGCCAATAACCCACAACATTAGCAGAGTGACACGGATTGAAACCAACCGTGCCAGTGAACCAACCGCCCGAGTAATGGGATATTAGGTAAGTGAAATTCGCGCTTCTGCTTCTGGTCCCACTGAGCGTGTTCGCTCAGAATTACGACCTGATGATTCGCAACGGCCACATCATCGACGGCACCGGCTCGCCCTGGTACGCGGCGGACATTGCGATTCGCGACGGCCACATCGCCGCCATTGGCCGTCTCGATTCAGCCGCCGCCAAACAGACCATCGACGCCGCCGGCATGGTGGTGGCTCCAGGTTTCATCGACATGCTCGGCCAATCCGAAGAATCGATGCTGGTCAATCCTCATCTCCCGTCGAAAATTTATCAGGGCATCACCACCGAGATTACCGGCGAAGGCGGATCGGCCGCACCGCTCACCGACGCTATTCGCGCGGCTGACCATGCGAGTTTCGAGCACTACAAAATCGACCCGTCATGGAACACGTTCCGCGAGTTCTTCGCCCGCCTGGAGAAGCAGGGCATGGGTATTAACGTCGCCAGTTACGTGGGCGCGACGCAAGTTCGAAGAGCGGTGATCGGCGATGGCGATCGAGCCCCCACTCCGGCGGAACTAGACAAAATGAAGGCGCTGGTTCGGGATGCCATGCACGACGGAGCAGTGGGCGTATCCACTTCGCTGCAGTACGCGCCCGCGCCTTATGCCTCTACTGAAGAACTGATCGCGCTGGCGTCCGAGGGCGCCAAGCTGGGCGGTATTTACGCCACGCACATGCGCAGCGAGGGCGATGCGATCATCCCTGCCATCGACGAAGCCATTCGCATCGGCCGTGAAGCTCACATCCCGGTCGAAATCTGGCATCTGAAAGTGTCGGGCCGACAGAATTGGGGACGCATGCCCGAGATCGTCGCGCATATCGATGAGGCGCGCCGATCGGGCGTCGAGATTGGCGCGAACACCTACGCCTACACCGCCTGGTTCAACAGCTTCTCGGCCTTCATTCCGCCCTGGGCCCACGACGGCGGCGACGCGAAGCTGATCGAGCGTTTGAAGGACCCGGCCATGCGCGCCCGCATCCGCAAAGAGATGCTCACGCCCAGCACCACCTGGGACAATGAGTGGAACGAGATCTTGGGCCCGGAAGCGATCCTGCTTAGCGTGGTGCAGAACCCCAAGCTGCTGCCGTTGCAGGGCAAGACCATTGCGGAAATTGCAGCGTTGCGAAAGACAGACGCTATCGACACCATCTTCGACATCCTGATCGAAGACAACGCGGCCACCGAAGTGGCAGTCTTCGGAATGGCGGAGCCGGACGTTCGGCTCGCGCTGCAGCAACCGTGGGTGAGCGTGTGCAACGATTCTCAGGGCACGGCGACAGACGGATTGCTTGGCCAAGAGCATCCGCATCCGCGCGCCTATGGAACATTTCCACGCATCCTGCGGAAATACGTGCGTGAAGACGGCGCACTCACGTTGCCCGACGCCATCCGAAAATTCAGCGCTCTGCCGGCCTCGCGGCTGCGGCTGGCTGACCGCGGCGTGATCAAAGCCGGTATGTGGGCCGACATTGTAGTCTTCAATCCGGAAACCATCACTGACCTGGCTACCTTCGATAAACCTAACCAGCTTTCCCAGGGCATGCAGTACGTGCTGGTGAACGGTGTACCGGTTATCGAACACGGGGCGATGACCAATGCCCTGCCCGGCAAAGTGGTTCGCGGACCGGCTTGGAAGCCTTGAACCATCATCGAAAGGATTTTATGACACGACGAACACTCCTTCTATTCCTCCTCTTCAGCGCCATCGCAACGAGCGTGCTGGGGCAAGCGAATCCGGATTGGCATACAGCGTTTCCAGCGTTTAAGATCGCGGGGAATCTGTACTATGTCGGCACTGCCGATCTGGCTGTGTACCTGATTAACACACCCAAAGGAAATATCCTGATCAACTCCGACTTTCAAGAGGACTTGCCGCTGATCAAGAACAGCATCCAGCAGCTCGGCTTCAAATACGCCGACACGAAGATTGTCCTGATCAGCCACGCGCACGGCGATCATGATGCGGGAACCGGCCTGATCAAGAAAGATACGGGCGCGAAGTTGATGGTGATGGAAGCCGACGTTCCCGAGGAAGAGAGCACCGCGCCAGGCCGTCCCGCCGCGCATGTAGACCGCGTGCTGCACGATCGCGACACCGTGGAACTGGGCGGCGCAAAACTAGTGGCGCATCTTACGCCCGGCCATACCAAAGGCTGCACCACGTGGACCATGCAGGTGCGCGAGGGCGGGCGCACGTTGAACGCGGTGATTATCGGCAGCCCGAACGTGAACCCCGGCTACATCCTGGTTGGCAACAAGAATTATCCGAAGATCGCGGACGATTACGTCCAGACATTCACCGTGCTGAAGAGCCTGCCCTGCGATCTTTTCCTGGGTGCGCACGGCGTGTATTTCGGGCTAAAGGCAAAGTACGCGAAGATGAAGGCCGGCGACGCCAATGCGTTCATCGATCCGGATGGGTACAAAGCCTACGTCGCGGAGCGTGACGACACGTTTCGCAAAGAGTGGGAGCGGCAGAAGCAAAATCCCGGGTCGGGTGCGCCTTAGTCTGGGACGCGCACTCTGACTTTCAGCCAGCGTTGGATGCCACGGAGTTGGAGGCCAGGAACACCCGGGCTTGCAGACTTAAGAAACGGGAATCGGACCGCAGCGCATCGGCCTTCGGATCGACTTTCGAGAACAGCAGCGTATACGACTTCTCGAAGTACGCCCGCTCCATTTCTTCGAGTGCCTCTTCCCTTCTGCCCAGCGCATCGAGCAGCAATGCGATGTGATAGGCGTCGACATAATTGGTCTCTCGAATTCGGCGCAGGTCGTCCAGAATTGCAGCGGCCCGTTCGGTTCGCCCGATCCTGGCCAGGAATCTCGCCAGGCACGACAACATCAAGGCGTTGTCGGAGCGGGCGCTGGCCAGCTCATATTGAATGAGCGCTTCATCGAGACGGCCCGCGAACTCCAGAGCCTCGGCATAATGGGCACGGCCCACTTGGGAGCTGGGATGCAGATCCAGATTACTCTCCGCCCACTCGACGGCGGCATCGAACTCGCGGCAGTAGAGACGCAGCAGAGAGCCGATAAACGCCAGGGGCGGTAGCAGCGCGTCGGCGGCCAGCGCGGGCGGTAGCAATGCGCGAGCTTCGTCCAAACGGCCGTTCGCCAGATACACCATCGCAAGCCGGATGTAGACGTGGGCAGAATTCGGCCGCTCGCGTTTCAGCTCCACCATTTCTCGCTCCGCTGCCCGAAAGTCATGATCGAAAACAAATCGCGCATACGCGCAATCCAGCCTTAATTCCCAGGTAAGGCCGCAGAGAGCAACCGCCCGGTGGTGCGCGACCCAAAACGGCTGTGCCATATCGCGAGGAGCCAGCATGACGAAACTAGCCAGCATCAGATATGTGCTGGAGATGCCTTCCAAAGCCCGGAAGTCAGCGCCATCGTGCTCCGCGGCTGCTTCGAAACAGCGCAACGCGTTTTGGTAGCCGACCCGGGAGTATTGATTCCAGAAATGCCAGCCTCTCCGAATCAAATCCTCGGAATGAGGTATTTCCAGGCGGTAACCGAATTTAGGTTGGCAGTTAATCCAGGAACCGTACTCGCCCAAAGCATGCTTGATCTCGCCGATGGTAACTGCAACGGTGTGGCTGCGAGACCTGCACGCCGCCCCACGCCTCGCGGATCATCTGCTTGTAATCCACCAAGCCGGCCCGGATTTTCGATCAGCACCTTGAACGCCCGAAAAGCTTGCGGGCGCAACTCCAGCTCTGCGCCGTCGCGAAGAAGCCGGGTGGTAGCCAGGTTCACACGAAAAGGACCCAAGGCAATCGGTTCGTCCACTCCCAGCATGATGAGAGCCTCCCCAAAATTTGACCGATCTTGGACAAGAGCCCAAGGAATTTGATCGATCCTTGAGCGATGACCGGGGAATTCTATCATAAACTTCTGTAACTAGCGCGTAAAAATCAAACTTTTCGGTCTGCCGGAAGCTCGTATCTAGCTGTAAAGAAGAGGATTACATGACACCCAAGAAGCTGTCGTCCTGCTGGCTCGTCCCAGCCCTTTTGATTGCGTTTGCAGCGTCGCTCGCGGCCCAATCGGCCGGAACCGGAGCTCTCACAGGCACAGTGACCGATCCAACCGGCGCCATAGTGCCCGGTGTATCAGTGGTGTTGGTCAGCCTGGAAACGAATCAGGCACGCACCGTCACTACGGGCGGAGATGGAAGCTACAAGTTCTCACTGCTGCCTCCCGGTAATTACCGGCTACGGTTTAGCGCATCGGGATTTAAAACCGCCGAGGTCCCCTCGGTGACAGTCAACGTCACCGAGACACCGGTGCTGGACCGGACGCTCGAGGTTGGAGCGCAATCCGAGCAGGTCACCGTGGAAGCAACGGCCGAGGTGCTGCAGACGGCGAGCTCGACGCTCGGGACCACGGTTGGGTCTCAAACCGTCACCGAACTTCCTTTGAGCAGCCGCAACTATACTCAGATTCTCGCTTTGTCGGCGGGAACAAATACGCGGCGCCAACAACGCGACTGCCTTCGGCAAAGGCACCCAGGACATGAGCGTCAACGGGAACGATCCGGGCCAGAACAGCTTCCAGATGGACGGCGTGAACATCAACAATTTTGCGAACGCCGGCAGCGCCAATGACTCCAGCCTGTATGCCGGAATCGGAGTCCCGAGCCCTGACGCCATTCAGGAGTTTAAAGTCCAGACGTCTACCTACGATGCCAGTTACGGGCGCAACCCCGGCGCGAACGTGAACGTGGTCACCAAGAGCGGCACGAACCAATTTCATGGAACGGCATTCGAGTTTCTGCGCGACACCATCTTCAACGCCAACGACTTTTTCTACAACCGCGATTCCTGCTCGGCGTACGCGAGCGGAGCCTGCCCGAAACAAGTGCTGAATCAGAATCAGTTTGGCGGGGTGTTCGGCGGTCCGATCAAAAGGGACAAGCTGTTCTTCTTCGTCAGCTATCAGGGGACCCGGCAGAAAAACGGCGGTCACTCTTCGGGATTCACCAGCGCCTTCCTGCCGCCAATACCGGCCGGCGATCGAAGCGCACCTGGTTTCGCGGCGGCTCTGGGCGCCATGAATTGCCCGGCGAATCATCCAGGAAATGCCAACTTCGGAACATTCGGCGGCCCCAACGTGGCTTGCGATGGATCGAACATCAGTCCGGTGATGCTCAACATCCTCAACTTGAAGCTTCCGAATGGCAACTACTATTTCCCGAGTTCGGGAAGTTCGGGCTATGCATCCACCAGCTTTAGCGACCCCGCAATTTACAACGAAGACCAGGTGGTAGCCAACTTCGATTACGTGATGAGTTCCAAGAACACCCTCGCGGGCCGGTATTTCTTCACCAACAATCCTCAGATTTTGACCTTGGGCGGCGAATTGCCCGGCGCTCCGAGTTTGTTGGGGTTCTCGAATACGGACGCGGTCTTGAAATTGACCACGCTGGTAAGCAATACGGTGGTGAACGAAGCTCGCATATCGTTTCAGCGCAATCTGAGCACGGGAAACGCAGCGACGCCCCCGGGAGCGACCAACGCTGGGCTCGGAATCACGCCCATGACGCCTGGTGTGATCCCGCCGCCCGGCATCATCTCGATTGCCGGAGGGTACACCATGCTCGGCGTCTTCGGCCCCACCTACAGCGTGACGAACCAACTGGAAGCCTCCGATCAGATTTCCTGGTCGCACGGCAAGCACACCATTCGGGCCGGCTACGAGTTTGAAGACACGCGCTGGCCGATCATCTGGTCCGGCGTGCGCGGGCTGCTGCTCACGGGTACGTTTAACGACCTGCTGGTGGGCGGAGCCGGCAATCTCCTCTCGTGCCTGTATTGCTCGCGAAGCGCCCCCCTGGGCATTGTCCACGGCTATGCGTCTCCCAGCATGAACGCATACGTTCAGGACGACTGGAAGGTCAGCTCGCGCTTGACGCTCAACCTGGGCGTGCGTTGGGAATTCAACGGGGCACTTAGCGATAAGTACGGGAACCTGACCCAAACCTGGGTGACCCGCATCGCGGCGGTGCCGATCCCTCCCAGCGGGCCCACCGACTCGGGTCCCGGCGTGAGCCAATGGGTGGTGCCCAACAACTACGTCTCACACTACGGACAACCGCCGGCCGGAGTGCTGGTCAACGACAGCAGTTCACCCGAAAGATTGCATGCTCCGCTCAGCAATTTTGGGCCACGCATTGGATTCGCGGACCAACTCACCAGCAAGCTGGTGGTGCGCGGCGGCGCCGGTATCTTTTATGACCGCGTAGGAGCGGATCGAATCATCTATGCCGTCGAGCAGGGGAACCCATACTCCGCCACGGTGGACTTCGGGGTTCCGAACACTCAGACACTGGCTAACCCCTTCCCATCCACACCGACGCTCGGGACCTTCTCCTCGCGCTGGGCGAACTTCGCAACGGGCCAGACTTCCAACCTGAATGTGCCGTTCCTGGATGAGGTGCTGCATACGCCGTTGGTGAGGCAGTACAATCTCGGCATTCAATACGAATTTGCGCGGAACTGGGTGCTGGAGGCGGGTTATGTAGGATCGAGCGGAATCAACCTGCTCGACGAGTATCACAACAACAACACGCCATTGCTCGCCAGCCCCAGCAACCCGATCAACGGCATCACCACCAACACAGTGGAAAACATCGACTTTCGCGTTCCTTATCTGGGATACCAGTCAGTGGGCGTGCGGGGCACCGGCTTCGACGGCACTTCCAACTACAACAGCTTGCAGGTCACCGTGCGCAAACAGTTCTCACATGGACTCATGATGCAAGCAGCCTACACCTGGAGCAAAGACTTGACGGATCTGTACGACAGCGTGGCGAACAGCAACAACGCCAGCAACCTTTCGCAGCAATGGGGTCCCGCGCTTTACAGCCGGCCGCAGCGCTTCGTCGTGAACTACAGCTACGATCTGCCTTTTGGCACGCACAGCGGCTTACTCGGCAGGGTATCGGAGGGATGGAGCATCTCCGGCGTGACTGTGATTCAGGATGGCACACCGATGACCATCGCCGATTCGAGCGCCGGAACCATCTACGGAACGGCCGGCAGCGCGGATCAGGCAGGCTTCGCGCGAGCTCAAATGTGCCCCGGCATGACGTATGGAAACATCGCAACTCCGGGAGGCGTACAAGCGCGGCTGGGCGGAAACAGCGGCGGTCCCGGCTACTTCAACACCAGCGCATTTTGCAGTGCGCCCATTATTGGTGACGGAACGGGCTATGGCGACTCCGGCTCGGGAATCATCCTGGGACCAGGCCAATTCAACTGGGACATGTCGCTGTTGAAAACCACCAAGATCACCGAGCGGCAGATGGTGCAGTTCCGGGCGGAATTCTTCAACATCTTCAACCACCCGCAATTCACCAATCCCAACGCCAGCCAGGGCGCGGTGTTCAGCCTACCGGACCGGGCATCGGGATCCTTCGGCCAGATCACCTCCACGAGCGTAAATCCGCGCGTGATCCAGTTCGCGCTGAAATATATTTTCTGATGGCTGCGAGCGGAATTAAACCGACGGCCGGGCACGCTGGGGTTTGGGCAACTGTCAGAAAGTACAGTACTTTAGCCCCGGTTGTACTCAAAATATTTAGGCAGAAATCCTAAGAAATCCCGGCGCTCTTACCGATAGACGATAAATGCTATCCGTAATGGCAATCGGAGCGCTGTGTCTAGCGCTTGGCGCCTGCGTAGTGGCATACTTGCAAACCCGGCGCCTTACCGCAAGCCAGCGGGACCAGGAAAAGCTGGAACGTTCCTCCCGAGTGATTGAGGAAGAACGGCACGTTCTGGAGCTTATCGCCAAGGGTTGCTCGCTCAAAGAGGTCCTGAACGCGCTCACCGCCGCGATTGAGCGCATGGCCCCGGATTGCTTCTGCACCGTCCTGCTGCTCGACGAAGAGGGAAAGCGGCTGTGGGAAGGATCTGGGGGCGGTTTGCCGCCGGCGTACATGCAAGCGGTGAACGGGCTGGAAATTGGCCCCGAGGTGGGCGCTTGCGGTTCGGCGGCCTTCAGCAACGAAACCACGATTATCGAAGACATCGCCAACGATCATCGCTTCGGCGCCGCCCGGGATTTCGTTCTGAGCTTCGGGCTCAGGGCTTGCTGGAGCGTGCCCATCCGCGATTCCAAGCAGAAGGTACTCGGAACGTTCGCCATGTATCATCAACACCCCGCTGCGCCGCATGATCGCGATTTGCGCGTGGTGGAAGCGGGGGCCCATCTGGCCGGCAATGCCATTGAGCGGTTGCGCGCCGAGGAGAAACTCCGGGAGAACGCCGAGCGCATAGCCATGGCGGAAAAGGCCGCGATGTTCGGCATCTGGCAGACCGACGCCGCTACGAACATGTTGTCGTTCTCGGATGGATTCGCCGCGTTGTTGGGGCTGGCCGGAAAGCCGCTGCGGATGCCCTTGGACCAATGGCGCGAGATGATCCACCGGGACGATCGGGCTGCATTGGATGCCGTTGCAGAGAAGGCGATGGCGGAAATTGGATCCTTCAGCACCGAATTCCGGGTAATCACACCGGCCCGATCGGTTCGCTGGATGCGCTGCCAGGCGCAAGTATCGGGGCAGCCGGAACAGCCCAAACTGATCAGCGGAGCAATGATCGACATTACGGAGGAGAAGGAAATGCTGCTGCGGCTGGAGCAGGCGCTCGCAGCTGCCGACACGGCCAACCGAGCCAAGAGCGAGTTCCTCGCCAACATGAGCCATGAGATCCGCACGCCGATGAACGGAATCATCGGGATGACGGAGCTGTCTCTGGAGACGGAGCTCGATCTCACCCAGCGCGAGTACTTGAACGCGGTGAAATACTCCGCGGATTCGCTGCTGAGCGTGATCAACGAAATCCTGGACTTTTCAAAAATCGAAGTGGGAAGGCTGGCGCTCGATCCGATCGAGTTTAATCTCCGGGATCATCTCGGCCACGCCATGAAATCGCTCTCCGTGGGCGCGCACCAGAAGGACTTGGAATTGGCGTGTTTCGTTCCGCCCGAACTGCCCGAGTACGTGATCGGCGATCCCGTGCGTTTGCGCCAAGTGGTGCTGAATCTGGCGGGGAATGCCATCAAGTTTACGGACCAGGGCGAGGTGGTCCTGCGTGTGGAGGCAGACGAGAGCGGCCTGGATAACGATGGCCTGAACTTGCATTTCACCGTGACCGATACCGGCATCGGTGTCCCAAAAGAAAAGCAGAAACTCATCTTCGAACCGTTCACCCAAGCGGATACCTCCACCACCCGCCGCTATGGTGGCACCGGCCTGGGCCTTTCCATTTCGATGCGCCTGATCGAGATGATGGGGGGCCGCATATGGTTGGAGAGCGAAGCAGGCCAGGGATCTACCTTTCACTTCACGGCTCACTTCGGCGCGGTGACGAACGCGGCTTCGCACCCCAGGCCGGCAGATCCAGCCGTTCTCGACAACGTGCGGGTGCTGGTGGTGGACGACAACGCGACCAATCGCCAGATCCTGGAGAGAACGCTGGGCTACTGGCGCATGCAGCCTACCGCGGTTTCCAATGCTACGGCTGCGTTCAATCTGCTTCGCGAGGCGAAGGCAGCTGGAGCGCCATTCAGCCTGATGGTGGCGGATTGTCACATGCCCGGCATGGACGGGTTCATGCTGATGGAACAAATTCAACGATCGCCCGATCTGTCGAACCTGGTCACCATCATGTTGACCTCCGGCGGCCAGCGCGGCGATGGTCTGCGCTGTAAAGAGCTGGGCATCGCAGCCTATCTGATCAAGCCCGTGCTCCAGGCCGATCTTCTCGACGCGCTGTTACAGGTGCTGGCGTCCTCGGATGGCGTCGCCAAGCCGGCTCAAGTGATCACGCGCCACACTCTGCGCGAGGGCCGTCACCAATTGCGTATCCTGCTGGCCGAAGACAACCTGGTGAATCAGAAGCTGGCTTCGCGTCTACTGGAGAATCAAGGCCATACGGTTGTGGTGGCGGCCGACGGCGCTCAAGCCCTGAGCAATTTGGAGACGCAAAGTTTTGACCTGGTCCTCATGGATGCCCAGATGCCGGTAATGGATGGATTTGAAGCCACGGCGGCCATCCGCCGGCTGGAAGAAAACACACGCGCGCATATTCCGATCATCGCCATGACGGCGCATGCCATGGTGGGGGACCGCCAGCGTTGTCTGCAGGCAGGCATGGATGGCTACATCGCGAAGCCGGTTCACGCGCACGAATTGTTCGAGACCATTGAGTCGGTTCTCGCCGCTCAGCCTGTCCATAATTAACTTCACCACCTTCGTTAAACTCCACCACCATAGTTAAACTCTTCTGTCCCGCCAGCCTTCGCCCTGCTTTAATAAAGACAGTGTCTATCGACGAAGATTTGACGTACTTGAAGAAAGGCCTTGCCGACCTGATTCGCGAAGAGGACTTGCGCGAGCGCCTGGTCCAAGCCGGGAAGAGCGGCCGCCCACTGCGCGTGAAAGCGGGGTTCGATCCCACGGCGCCCGATCTGCATCTCGGCCACACGGTGCTGCTGCGCAAGATGAAGCACTTTCAGGATCTGGGGCACCAAGTGATTTTTCTGATCGGCGACAACACCGGGCTGATTGGCGACCCTACCGGCCGCAACATAACGCGCCCTCCCATGACGCGCGAAGAGATCGACAAGAACGCCGAGACCTACAAGACTCAGGTGTTCAAAATACTCGATCGGGAAAAGACCGAGGTGCGCTTCAACAGCGAATGGCTGGAGCCGATGAAGTTTGCCGATATCATCCGGCTATGCTCGAAATACACCGTGGCGCAGATCATGGAGCGGGATGATTTCAATAAACGATTTAAGGAAGGCATCCCGATCTCGGTGCACGAGCTGCTGTATCCCCTGGCGCAGGGCTACGATTCGGTGATGTTGAAATGCGACGTGGAGATGGGCGGCACCGACCAGCGCTTCAACTTGTTGGTGGGGCGCGAGCTGCAGCGCGAAGCGGGACAACCGGCGCAGATTGTGGCAATGGTCCCGCTGCTCGAAGGCACCGATGGCGTGGATAAGATGTCGAAGTCCAAGGGCAACTACATCGGCATCACGGAACCGCCCAAGGTGATTTTTCGCAAAGTGATGGGGATCAGCGACACGCTGATGTGGCGCTATTGGGAGCTTTTGACTGACAAGAGCATGGCCGAGATCGCGGCCATGAAAAAGGAAGAGCCCATGCAAGTGAAGATGCGGCTGGCACGGCAGATGGTCGCGGACTTTCATTCGGCCGAAGCGGCGGATCAGGCGCAGGCGGATTTTCAACATGAAGTGCGCGAAGGCCAGCAGCCCGACGACATGCCGACCGTCAAGCTGCCGAACGATGTAGGAAACAGTTTGCCCAAGATCTTGCTCGCCGCAGGACTGGCGGATTCGCGCACAGACGCAGAGCGGAAGATCAAGGCCGGTGCAGTCGAGATTGATGGCGCCAGGCATACGGACCTAAAGTTCGTGATTCCGCCGGGAGGCGCTGTTTTTCACGTGGGCAAGAAGTGGAAGAGGATCGAGCCTTAGCCATGGAACGACGACATTTTGTCTGGAAGCTGGCCGGCCGCGAACTGCTGCTCGGCGAGCGCACGTTATTAATGGGCGTGTTGAACGTGACGCCCGATTCGTTTTCCGACGGCGGCAAATATCTCGATCCTGACCGCGCGTTCGCGCGTGCCGTGGAACTGGAGGAACAGGGCGCGGACATCATCGACATCGGCGCAGAGTCCACCAAGCCGGGTTCTCAGCGCGTCTCGGAAGCCGAAGAGTTGCGCCGCCTGGTTCCGGTATTGAAGCGCCTCAATGGCAAGCTGAGCGTTCCGATTTCGGTGGACACTTACAAGTCGGCAGTGGCGGAAAAAGCGCTGGAACACGGCGCAGCGCTGATCAACGATCCTTCCGGCCTGACGTTCGACGCGCAACTGGCGCGCGTGGTGGCGCAGCATGACGCCGGATTGATTGTCACGCACATGCGCGGCACGCCGGAAACCTGGGCCAAACTCCCGCCCATCAAAGACGTGATGGGAACCATTCGCCGCGATCTGGATGCCTCCACGCATCGCGCGGTTGGCGCGGGTGTCGACCGCACGCGCATCGCCATCGATCCGGGGCTCGGCTTCGGCAAGCGTAAAGAGCAGAACGCCGAGATCCTGGCGCATCTCAACGCCCTCGCGCCGCTTGAGTTTCCCTTGGTGCTGGGCCCTTCGCGCAAATCGTTCCTGCCGCAACTGGAGAAGCCTTCCGAAGGATTTCTGCAATGTGCGACGGCGGCAGCGGTGACAGCGGCCATTCTGGGCGGAGCGCATGTGGTCCGCATTCACGATGTACTGGAGATGAAGGCCGCTGCGCTGGTGGCCGATCAGATCTTTAGTTACTCTGGCCCTAGCTTCGCTGGCACTTCGGACAATAGTGCGTCCCGCGTTGCCCCACCACGATCCGGCGGATCGGCGTTCCGCAAGTAGGGCACGGGTCTCCCGCCCGCCCGTACACCTGGTGCTGTTGTTGAAAAGTACCGGGCTGCCCGTCGGCATCCACGTAGTCGGAAATCGAAGAGCCTTTCAGCCGGATGGCAGTGGCCAGGATGTCCAGCATCGCGCTATGCAGGCGTCCGGCGCGATCCTTACTCAAGCTGGCCGCGCTGGCGCGTGGATGAATGCGCGCTTCAAACAACGCCTCGTCTGTATAAATGTTGCCCATCCCGCGCAGGAAGCGTTGATTGAGCAGCAGCGGCTTGATTCCCGATTTGCGCGTCTTCAACAGCTTCCGAAAATCTTCCAGCGCAATCGTTAACGCATCCGGCCCCAAAGCAGCGGCACGAGCTGGAAGCTCCTCGCTCCATTCGATGCGGCCGAAATGGCGGACATCATCGTACACCAGCAGTCCGCGATCCAGCTCGAAAATGGCCCGCGCGTAGGGGCCGGGCTCCGAATCGAGCAGCAGCTTCCCGGTCATCCCCAGATGAATCACCAGCACTCCGTGATCGAGTGTTAGAACGATAAATTTGCCGTGACGTTCCACGGACTTTACACGCTGGTTGCGAACGCGCTTGCGCAGCATGGGGAAGCTCTGGCGCACCACGTGATGCGAAGAGAATTTCGCGTCGACAATCCGGCGGCCGGTGAGCTTCGGCGCAAGCGACCGGACAACGGTCTCTACTTCAGGCAGTTCAGGCACGCGGAACTCTAAGCGCTAGCCTGGGGATCGATGAGAATATCGTCGCCTTCCGCTTTCACCTGGAAAAGATCCAGCTTGATGGAGGGATCAAAATCGTTCTCGCCAGTGCGGCAATCGTAGGCCCACTCGTGCCAGGGACAAATCACCATATTGTCCTGCACATTTCCCTGCCCCAACGGCCCGCCCGCATGCGGACAAATGCCCGCCAGCGCGTGCAGCTCGCCGTTGATGTTGCAGATCGCGTACGAATCGTCTCCCAGAGTCACTTCAGTCACCGAGCCGGGCAGCAGAGAAGAGAGTGAACCAACTTTTACGAATGCCATATCAAATGTTCTACCACGGAGGCGAGTGAACCGCGGCGTGATTCATTGCCCGACGGCTATGTGGTCAGATTCGGCGTAGTGAGAAAGGCCTGCATAGAATGCCAAAATAGCTGCCGGTTCAATCCGGAAACCACCGAGTGCGCCATGCCGGGAAGAATTACGAACTGGCGATCGCCGGTGGGAAGCTGTTTGTAAAAATCGAGCAGATCGGACACGGTTGCAATGCCGTCATACTCGCCGCGAATCAGCAACACCGGTGACAGCACCTTGGCCGGATCCACCAGCGGCAGGCGAGAAGTCATGTCGAGATAAGTGCCGGTAGGAACCTGATCGCCAAACTTCAGCTCCTGATCGGCCACGAACTCGGCCAGCGCTGGATCGGAAGTGCCAGCCTTATCGCGCGTGTAAATACTGCGGATCATGGCGCGATCCCGCAGGCGGGTATTGTGCGTGCGGTAATAGTCGAGCTGTTTGGCTCGCTCGGTCAGGGTGGGCGAACCCTCGCCTTTGTAGGTGAAGGCAGCCAGGATCAAGCGATCCACACTCTCCGGCCTCGCCATCGCGTAGGCACCGGCTCGCAGGCCGCCCGAAGACTCGCCAAAGATGTGAACTTTCGAGCGGCCGGTTTCGCGCTGCACTAAATCGATCCCGGCTTTCAGGTCCTCCACACCGCTGGCGATGTCGGAGTTGCTTGGAGTGCGGCTGGACTGGCCGTAGTTTTCGTGGTCCATAGTCCATACATCGAAACCGTATTGCGCGAAGGTGTTCATGACGGAGTATTCGCCGTGGCCTGGCACTGTGAGGTCGAAGCTGGGGCGCGACGAAACCGATGAGCCATGCACCAGGAAGAGAACCGGGAGCGCTTGCCCCGACTTGGGAGCGCCGATGCGCTTACGAAACAGATAGAGCGAAACCTCGCCGGTGGGCGCGCTCTTCTTGGCCCAATATTCCTTGCTCCAGATCTTGCCGGCCGAGCCAGCGGACGGAGGCGCGGCAGCCAACAGACCGGAACCTAAACCGATGCCCGCGCCGGTAACGATAGTGCGGCGTGAGAGAGACTGGTTTCTGATGGCCATATCGTCAACGAGACTATCACCGGGTGCGCTCGCGAGCAAAGGGGCATCTGCTAAAATCGAAGTCTGAAAGGGCGCTCTGTGCCGCCCAATGTGGGCCACCCTAGCTCAGCTGGTAGAGCGGCTGATTCGTAATCAGCAGGTCGCCGGTTCGATCCCGGCGGGTGGCTCCATCTACTTGGTCTGAAATCAATCAATTACTAACAATCTGCAAATTGACGCTGCGGTTGAATTGCCTGGAGTTGGCACACAAAGCGGCGCAAAGAATTTCGGACACGCCGGAATCACTGGCGCGAAATTGCTTGAGAACATGGAATGGGGCAGTTTCAAAGTGCCTGCGAGGGTTTCGAACGGGTAAGTAGCAGTCGGTGAAGTCGCCTACGCAGGCGGGGGCGCAACATCGGGGCAATATCGAGGTCCAACAATGCGCGCGTTTATCGGTTTCCGGAGCGATCACGCCTTCTTGTTGTCGGGATCGGGTCTCGAGATCACCTCGGCTCGTAGCTTCTTTTGAGGGAAGTCCGACTTTAAGATATCCTGTGATTTTTGCGCCGGTCGATATATTCCGCTACGGCACCGAGCGCTACGCCGGCAAGCGAGCTGATCAAGATTACGCCCCAATGCCAGACTAGGATGTGGTACTCGTTCAAGTTTGGGCAGTTGATTTCAAGCACGCTGAGCCCAATCAGGCCTGCAAACCCACCTGCCGCGGCTCCTACGAGCTTGGGGAACAGGATGGCGCCTCGGCGCAGCAGCATCCAGAACAGTAATGCCGTGGGGATTGAATACACCAAGCCGTTCCTCATACACATCAGACCGTTCATAACGAACGCTGATTCTTGTTCCGATCGAAACACGGCGACGATCACAAGTACGAGTGCTACTAAAATAACGATCGGCAAGATAGTGGGGGATACAGCGTGCCTGCTTCCCGGCACCATCTGCCGAACCATGGAATGGGCCAGCACCACCGCGCTCGCAACGAGGGTAGCGAAGATCGCGATCTTCTGCTCCATTCTGAGTACTTCCCACCCATTCACCCCAAGTCGGATGGAGCCTACTATCACCACCGAGAGAAAGATGAGTGCAAAAGCGACTAGAAAAATCCGGGACGGCGGCAAGGGCCGCACGGGATGAATGTTTTCGATCAACGCCGCCTGGATTCGTTTCAATTGCTTGTGCGAAAGCGAAGGAATCTCGCGGTTCTCGTCAAGTAGTCGTACCAGAGTATGACAGCTCTGACATCCAGCAACGTGTTCGGCTGCTTCTGGTGGTAGCGGCGAATTTCCAGAACGTGAACTAATCATGTTATCCATTTGGCGACAGGTCACTGAGCAACTCCTTTGCGAGCGCGTTGCGGGATTGGCGTTTGATCGAGCAACTTGCGCAAGCGTTCGTACGCCCGGTGGGCTTTTTGCTTGACGCCACCGACGGTTGTGGACGTCGCGCGAGCAACTTCTTCAATACTCAATCCATTCACCTTGAGCATGGTCAGAACCTCGCGCTGGCTCTCCGGAAGCGACGCCACCAGTTCTTCGAACGGCGGAAGATGGCTCGTGTCCTCCTCGTTTGCCGGAACCTCAGGCAGTGCATAGGCTGAAGTCTCGCGCGATGCGATGCGCTGACGCTTGCGATAACTATCCACCCGCACACGCCGGGCTATGGCATAAACCCAGGGGAGCAAGGGCTCGCCTGGCCGATACGTGTGGCGCACCCGGTGAATGCGCAGCCACACGTCTTGGAGCATGTCTTCCGCGTCGGTTCTGCTGCCCATTTGACTGGCGAAAAACCTATAGAGTTGCGGACTAAGCAACTCAACCAAGGCCGCCGCCGCTGCCGGATCTGCCTGTTGATATTGCTTCATTAACTGCTCAACGTCAAGGGCTGTCGACACTGAGGCACTTTCGCCAGATTGCATTTACTATGCCTCCGTTAACGTTTCGTGGCGGAGACGCAAAAAGTCACGCCCAGATTCGCAAGTCGTTAAGACCTCGTGCTGGGCCGGCGCGGCAGCCATACCGAGAGTCGACACGCTGATCGTTCCTTTCCCGCAGCGCACCCCCCGACTTTTTGCGAAATTCTTTTCTGGCCGTGACTTCTTGATACCTGTCCCCGAATGAAAAGCAGGATGAACAAAGTTCTTCCACTTAAGTCAGCTTTGAAAGGGAGAAACAGATGTCACAAAAGTATATCTATACGTCGACCGCGCTCTTCTTGGCCCTGTCGATGTCGTCCAGCTACGGACAAAACAGCGCCGATGCGGGTGCTGTGTTCTTGATGACAAACAGTAACGCCGGGAATCAAATCCTGCAATTCGCCCGGCGGGCGGATGGCTCTTTAGTCCCTCTGGGCAGCACTCCAACCGGGGGAAATGGCAGTGGCGGTAACGTTGATCCTCTTGGCTCTCAGAATTCACTGCTGCTTACCCAAGACAAGAGCTCTCTGCTGGCCGTTAATTCGGCGAGCGGCACCATTTCATCCTTTCGGGTGTTTGGCGCAAGTCTACAACTGGTTGACATTCAATCCACGGGCGGTAGTGCTCCCAATGCGATCGCACAGTGGGGCGATCTTGTTTATGTTCTAAATGCGGCGGGGAATAGTAGCGTCGTAGGTTTCAAACTAGAGGAGGGCAGACTGATTAGAATTCCCAGCGCAATCGGCTACCTCAGTACTGCGCTTTCGGGCGGCAGCTCCATTTCCTTTACGTCCGACGGCAAAGTTCTACTGGCCGCCGAACGAGTCACAGGCTTGATCGACGCGTTTCCTGTCAATCCTAATGGCACCTTGGGCGCTGCCAGTGTCACCTCATATCCAGGCATTTTCGATTTTGCTATAGCCCCGCGCAGCGGCCTTCTCATTTCCGTGGGAGGTCCCAACATTGAGTCTAACTTGGTCAATGACGACGCCAAACTGACTTCACTAGCCTCAACACCTATTTTTGCGGGCGCGTGCTGGGTTGTGGTGACGCCGAATGGGTTCGTCTACGGCTCGACTGGCGGGTCGAACATAATCGATGGGTACTCCGTTACCGCTTCGGGATTCTTTACCGCAATTGGAACAGGCGAAGTCGCCACAGTTGCTAGCGGCGCTCTCCTGGATCTGGCTTTGTCGGAGGATGGCAAATATTTATATGCTAATAATGGAGGTGCTGGCGCCGTCGACATATGGACTATTAACGCTGACGGTTCGTTGCAAGCGCAACGCCCAGTCACTCTGCCAACGGTAGACGCCAGCGCTGGTTTGAACGGAATCGCGGCCTACTAACTTGATATAACTCTTCTTGCATTTGCGAGCCGCGAGACGCGGCTCGCCCTTTCGCGTATGGATCAACCGCACCAAAGGAACTGGCTCTAAGGTCGTGTTTATCTGCTCTCGCAAATTCAAATGGGCGAGCGGCTTGGGTGTACACGATCGCCCGGCGCGTGCGGGTGGCGACAACCGGGCGGCGCTCGCTTCCATCCGCGCGAGCATTTGCTGACTTGTGTAATGACGATGAGGACCTAAATTCGTGGCTTCTGAAAAACCTGGTGGACTTCCAATTCCTAACCGCGCCGAATCGATTGACGCCTTTCTGGAGGTTCTTCAGGCGCGCCGCAGCATTCGCACCGGATTTCTGAGGGATAAGCCAGTCCCAGATGAACTCATTGAAAGGATCCTGGAAGCGGCGCGATGGGCTCCCTCGGCTGGGAACTCGCAGCCCTGGGAATTCCTTGTCATACGAGACTTGGAGATTCGGGAAAAGATTGTGGAGATCTTCAAGACTCAAATGCGCGACAAGATCGAAATCGAGGAGGCGACGCGCGGCCAGCGCCGCCGCGTGAATGCCGGTGTGGACTTCCGCCATGCGCCGGTCCATGTACTCGTGCTCGGCGATCCACGCACGAACGACGCCTACCCCATGCGCACAAAGCTGGACAAATGGGAAGCGCACTTTTACAGCAGCCTGGCGAATTGCGTCTTGCAGATGCTGCTGGCTGCCGAGGTGTTGGGGCTCAGCTCCATGTACATCAGCGACGTAGCCTCGCCCTATTTTAGTGTCATGCTCAAGTCCCTGCTCGGCATTCCGGAGCCGTTGCAGATTTATCATCTGCTGCCCATAGGGTTCGCGAAGCGAAGTCCTACGATTCATCATCCGCGCCGGGCGCTCGAAGAAATAGTTCACCATGAGCGGTACGACCGTTCCAAGTTTCGCGGCGAGGCGGAGCTTCAGGACTTTATGATGAAGATGTCCATCCGGGGCTCCGAGTACAGCTTTTGAGCGGGACACCCAGGAAGCGTTACTGATCCCCGCGTAAGGAAAGGTTAGGAATATATGGCCAGCGAGATGAAGATTGAACTCCGGCAGATTTCGGCTTCGACTTCGGAAGCAACGATAGGCCGGCACCAGGTGCTTATCGACCGGCCCGTCGCAAAGGGCGGCAGCGATGCCGGACCCATGGGAGGCGAACTGTTCCTAGCAGCAGTGGGCGGCTGCTTCATGAGCAACCTGTTAGCCGCCATCAAGGCGCGCGAAGCCGATATCGGGGATGTGCGCGTGGAGGTGGTCGGGGCGCTTGCCGACTCACCCGCCCGGTTCACAGGAGTCGAGTTGCGGGTTGCCGCGGAGAGAGGCAATCGAGAGCTGTTTGAGCATTTGGTTGCGGTCGCCGACCGGGGTTGCATCATGATGAACACACTCCGAGGCAAGCTCGACGTGCGCGTGCTCATCGGCGCGGCCGTCTAGGTTCTTCGGTTCCATGCTGCGTGGTCCGCCTTATGGGATGCTGGCTGAGACTCTTCCAGGATGATTAAGGAGTCCGGGGCGGCCCATACACAAAGAAATCTCAGCCCCGGAGGGCTGAACCAAAAAATAGTTTCAGCAAGCGTGACTCCAGAGGGCTCGCAAGCGAACAGTCCAGCGATGGCACCAACTCAGCAGGAAAGCGCCGTGGCCCCGCCGCCGTCGCTTGCTGCACTGGACTGCTTGATGGCGCGCTACCAGCAAGCGGACCCCGAAGCGCCGGCTGCTCTGATTGCCGCCCTCAGCCCTGCGTTGTTGCGATTTTTCAGGACGCAGGACCTGATGAGCCGGGAGCAGGCCGATGATCTGCTACAGGAAACCTGGTTGCGAATTCATCGGGTCCGGCACACCTACAGGCCTGGCCAGCCGGTTCTGCCGTGGGTGTATGCGATTGCGCGGCGAGTGCGGGTGGATGGCTACCGCCGGACCCGCCGCATCAGAGCCCACGAAATCGCGACGGAGATCCTTCCCGAGCCACGCCCGCGCTTTGAAGCCCGGAACTCCCTGCCTGCGTTCGAAACGCTCGTCGCGGCTTTGCCGGAAGCGCAGAGGGAAGTGGTGACAATGTTGAAAGCGGCAGGGCTAAGCCTGGAGGAAGTAGCCCGCGCCACGTCGTGCACGGTCGGGGCCGTGAAGCAAAAGGCGAGCAGAGCTTACGAGCGGCTGCGCAGATTACTGCAGGAGGAAGCGAATGAACTGCCGTGACGTGGAGCGTTCTCTTATCGAACATGAAAAGTCCGGAGCAGCGCCATTACCGGCACAGGTTCAAAAGCACGTATTGACCTGCAACCGCTGCGCTGAATTCATGCGAGCGCTGAATCCTTCGATCATGGCGGATGCGCCTGCGCCGGAGATCCTTCGTCAGCTTGAGGATACGCTCACAGCCGGATTGCGGCCCGTTCGCCCGCTTGCGCCAGCGCGCTACTTTTATGCGGCTTTCGCCGTGATCTTCATCCTGATCGTCGCCGCGGGTGTGTATCGCCGGGGTGCGTCCGGGATCTCGGCGATGAGTGCGCTGCAATCCATCGCAATCCTCTGCGCCTTGTCCGCGAGCGCCGGGTTGCTGGTTTATTCGCTTGTGCATCAGATGGCGCCAGGCAGCCAGCTCCGGATCTCGCCGACAGTACTGCCGGCTGCGGTCATAGGCTTGCTTGCGCTTCTGATGACCGGTTTATTCCAGTTCCAGCCCGAGAGGGACTTCTGGGGTACTGGTTTGGCTTGTCTGAGGGCGGGTGGTCCCTTTGCGTTGCTCGCGGCCGTGCCGTTTTGGCTGCTACTGCGTCGGGGAGCCGGCCTTTCGCCGCGCGTTACGGGAGCCGCAGCCGGCTTGCTCGCGGGCCTGGTCACGACGAGCGCGCAAGAGATTTACTGCCCCATTCTCGATGCGTCGCATATACTGACGTGGCACTTAGGCGTCGCAGTGCTGGGAGCATCGATAGGTTTAGCAGCAGGATTCGCGGGAGAGACTGCCGGAAGGCGGCTCAAACCCGCCCAACGTTGAGTTCCGGGTTAGCTAGAAACACTTATTTGAAGGATGGGAGTCCCTATATATGAGTAGTGCGAAGTTGATTGTTGCATATCCGCTACCAGTGGACGTCGCCGCTTTTCATGATCGCTGAAGAAGACACGTTCACATTCTAGTCCAGGCGCGGAGCCGGCGCCGGGAATTTGTGAAAAAGGGAAAGGGAGACTTGGGAATTCCATAGAATGGCGTGCCCGGCGCGACTGTCTCATTCAGGATGTCGAAGGCGCGTATGATCAATGATCATAGCTCGTGAGAAATCAACCTTCCTGTTGTCGCCGAGCGTCAAGGTTCCCTTGTCCAGGATGCCCAGCAACAACCACCACGCGTCACTCGCCCTCTCGATCCTGCTTCGAGACTTAGTTTCGCTGCGAAAGTCAGTGTGGTTACGAGTGGCTTGATGTGTTGGACGTCGTAACCATGCGAAGGGCCTCAGCGAATGGTTTCTATGAGGGCCTTTAGCGTGAATTCATTACCTTTGCGTGGTGCGTTGGCAAGCTTCGTAGTGCTGGCTACACTTATGGTGGGTTGTTCTTCGTGGTCGACTCAAGTGAACGCTGCGGAAAAGGCTGTCCAGGACCGCAAGCCAGCTCCGGACTTTATGCTCACCGACGCTAAAGGCGCCTCGATCAAGCTTTCTGATTACAAGGGCAGGGTCGTACTTCTAAATTTCTGGGCAACATGGTGCGGTCCATGCAAGATCGAGATTCCATGGTTCGTCGAGTTCCAGAACAAGTATAAGGACCGAGGTTTGGCCGTGCTTGGCGTCTCTGTGGATGAAGACGGCTGGCAGACCGTGAGACCTTTCATAGCAGCGCACAATATGAACTACCGCGTTGCGCTTGCCACTGACCAAGTCGCGCAAGGTTACGGAGGAATCGGTTCGTTGCCGACGACGTTCATCATTGATCAAGAGGGCAAGATTGCGGCTGTCCACATTGGTCTGGTCAGCAAGTCCGATTACGCGACTGAGATCCTTCACCTGCTAGCGAACCACGAATTTGCTGCTTCTATCGGCCCGTAAGCGAGGCCCAATTGCAAGTATGTCAACTGATCCTCACTATCCTTCCCGTGCCAAGTTACTGTGCGGCTGCTTTGCCGGCGCCTTTTCCGGGCGCCTGCTCCAACAAAGAGCGTAAACGCTCGTACGCCCGGTAGGCCTTCTGCTTGACCGCTCCGACCGTTGAAGATGTTGCGCGAGCAACTTCCTCAATGCTCAATCCATTCACCTTGAGCATGGTCAGAACCTCGCGCTGGCTCTCCGGAAGCGACGCCACCAGTTCTAGGAACGGTGGAAGATGGCTTGTCCCCTCCTCGTTTGCCGGAACCTCAGGCAGTGCATAGGCTGAAGTCTCGCGCGATGCGATGCGCTGACGCTTGCGATAACTATCCACCCGCACACGCCGGGCTATGGCATAAACCCAGGGGAGCAAGGGCTCGCTTGGCCGATACGTGTGACGCACCCGGTGAATGCGCAGCCACACGTCTTGGAGCATGTCTTCCGCGTCGGTTCTGCTGCCCAATTGGCTCGCGACAAACCGATATAGCTGTGGGCTGAGCCACTCCACGAGAACGGTTACGGCGGTAGCGTCGCCGCGTTGGTACGACATCATTAGGCTTGCCAAGTCCGGCACAGGAGACGGATAGTGACCGGTATCCGGCGGTATCGGTTGCTCCTTGAGGTGCTTCGGCTGGATTGTCATGCGCCTACAACTCGTTCCACCACGCCTCGTGCTAGCTAGACTCTTCATCCCCTCAGACGGGATGCGCGAGGAAAGGATGCAAGACTTAAGAAACTCCATCGTTGGCGCGACACTTTGCCAGTCGGCGCTTATGTATTAAGTGCAAAAGTAGCGGCCTTCAAAGCTTCTACTCAGACTAACTAACCTCGCCATCGGTCGCCTTAGTGAAAGTCGTACTAATCAAAAAAGCGCCCACTGTACCGAGGACGGCGCAGTGGGCGTGACTTCGAGGGAGAGAGTCAGGGATCTCATCCAGGTGCGGGCTTGGCGGGCGCTTATAGACTAGTTGTCGCTCGCGATCGATGCGACCACTTTCGGTGGGTTGCTCTGCTTGGAATTGGCTAGAGCGTTTCTCCTGGGGGCTCGGAACTCAAAGCCGGAGTTGTCGCCAGGATAGAACCAGGTGTGCAACGCCGGCGCTTGTCCCTCTCCTGTTTCATAGAACATGAACTTGCTGTCACCCGTCGGCCGCAGCCTGTATGCCGGAATGGCGAGAACGTTCGCGATGACATGGTTCTCAGCGGCGTTGTAGATCAGCACGTTGAATCGGTTCTGGGGCGAACCGAGAAGTTTTATCACATACGATCCTGCAGGCAGCACGGTGCCCTGGACGTCAATTGACTGATCAATTGTGATGGTAGTCAACTTGTTATTTTCATCCGCCTTCAGCGCGGGAACGAGCACCGTGCTCATCAAGCTCGCAGCCAGGGTGGCGATGGTTGGAAAATAGTGTTTCATAGTCTTGCTCCTTGTAAAGGTAGTTGCCTTTCTACTCGTTTATTCGTTAATGACGCGGATAGGTTATGGCTTTTCTGCGCGCCTCTTGATAACGGTGGCAAGGCCCAACTTTCCTCCGCCTCCGAAAAGTCACCCGACTCCCACGTAAGCTTGTATAAGTTCGAACATCGCCAAAAGTCATGCAGACAGGGTAATGAGCCTGGTTGGCACATCTACGGCACGCCTCTGCCGGACCACTACACGGCCACGTCGATTACCTTCGGCGATCCCACTCGAGCTGCCGTTGACCATCGAAGTATTTATGGATGCGGACCGAAAGTAGTAACCGGTCCTTGTCTTCGGCGCGAGATTGAAACTTACGACGTTAGATCCTCGAATACCAGCTCCGTAGTCATCGCGATCGCAGGTTTGAACGTGCGATATATGGGACACTGATCGGCAAAGAAGCTATGGACTCGGGTTGCAGTTTCCCTGTGCGACGCCTCGGCTTTCAGTTTCAGAATGACGTGGATGCGGCGGATCACGAGTACATTGTCCTCCAACTCAACTTCACCAACCGCTTCAGACACCAATCGGTCATTCGATGCGTCAATTTTACGCGCCTCCAGCGCGCCTCCAAAGGTTCCGGTCAGTCAACCCGCCGCCGCGGCGACCACATAATCCAAAGTCGTGGCGTGAGGGTCCAGGATCGCCGGTGGAACCTTGTAGTGCTCCGCCACGGCACCATGCACGCCGAATATTACCGGCTCTTGTTCCGCCGGAAGATAAGCTTTGCGCACGGGACCTTTCACGCGCTCAATTCGCACTTCGGAGCGATAGACAACGTCGGACATAAATCCCCCAGAGGTCGAGTTTAGGGTACCGCAAGTCTGGCCAGTAAAAGTGTGCCCGCTGCTCAGACAGGACCGGAGCAACGGGCACGAGGGAAGGTTAATCGAGCCGTATGACGATCGGACAATTAATGGAGAACCCGCTAGTTGTGAACGGCGCTCCACCTGGCGCCGTAAGCAGGCCGTCCTGCACGAAAGTCAGGATCTGGAACTCTTCACGCAACTGGCCGCGGTATCCACTGGCAATTGCAGCTGGGGTCCACTGATAAATCTGGGCATCCCAGGTAGGAGAGTAATCCAACGCAATGGTCGGTATTCCGCCCAATACATTGTTGGGCCGATGACCGTCCGCCAGGTCAGCCGACAACCCCTGCCGAAGCGGGTTTGCGCATCCACCCTCTTCCGGACCGTTCGCGGCGAGGAAGATCCGCTCAATCGGGCTGGAGAAGCTGTCATCCCTCCCGAGCGGAAGATTCGCCATCAACGGAGCAAAAGTATTGTGCTCGATCGCGGCTGCCAGCGGTATGCTCGCGTCCATCGAGATATACCACACCGGTCTTCCAAAACTGAACCCAGTGATCAGATTCAATGTCACGGTCATATTGACGGGATCGATCGCCAGCACCTGATCATGAACCATCGAGTAGTCCACGTTGCCATTCGGAAAATTAATCTGGTCTGCCGTGACGTTAAATGCGACGATGGGGGCATTGTAGATGACGCCCGCAGCATTCAGCACCTGAACAAGCGGACTGTAGTTGCTGTCACCCACCGCTCCGGGCTGGTAGGCTGTGGGTGGAAACTCGTTGCCAGCGGGACCAGGAGTAACGCTCCGGAGGGGCGAAAAATCGACGGTTCCGGCATTGAACACGAGATCATTGTTCACATCGAAGTTTGCCGTCCGGGCTGCATTCGCCGCGAACGTCAGCTTCGCCGAAAAGTTCAGCCCCAGTTCGGCAGCCACATCGGAGTCATCAACATCCGTCAAGATATACCAGACGCTCCTCCCGTCCAACATATGTCCCAGGTAAAGAGGAATCGTGATCGTGCCCGCGACCGAATCGATGGGGCCAGTGTTTAGCAGTTGGACCGGGCCCACCAGGCTACGATCGACCGTCGACGGGGATGGCCCGAAGTACGAGAGATCCACAGTCGCGCCAACGGAGGGCGGGGCTGGAAATACGTCACATCCGGGGCCCGCGCCTCTCGGTCCTGGTCCCGGGCCTTGCGCGGTGTTGGGATTCGATGCTGCGGCCGCAGAGGCGATGTGCAAGTTACGTACGTCGATTTTTCCTTCGACGGCCCTGCGTGGAGTGCGAAGCCGGGGTGAATCCTGCGCTACGGCTGCCAGGCTTAGCGTGATCGCAATTGCCGAGGCGAGAGTGCCGCGCGAAATTCTGCGTGTGAAAGTGTTGCTATTCAAATGAAACTCTCCTCTAATTTAAGTGGGTGGACTTCGAAGCAGTGATTTTTAAAACGACTGCCTACAAATAATTCCTTCGCCTGACTGATGGAAAGGTTATGCGGTCCTGAAAATATGTTCGGATGGCTAATCCTGTACAGAACAAAGGAAGGAATTACGTTTGTTTCGAATAACAATAAACGAGGCAATCAGTAGGGCAATCGATGAGCCGGAGCGTAGCATCCCTAAGTCGCGAGATGAAGATTGCCGGCAATAAGGAGTTCTCGATGAGCGCTAGTTCGGCTTGTGCTGGAACTCCGCCGGCGCCCGTTGGAGATCTAGACCTTGATATTTGAAGCGCCATACAAGCGGCACATCTTCTGGAACGTAGCACTCGCGGTCGTCGCACGCCTGATAGCGGAACGATCCCTTGACGATCACTTCGCCGGTTGCACTCACCAGCGGCTTCAGAACGCCTTCCTGTCCGAAAGTGATCTCGCGGCGTATCCGAATGTGGCCTCGATACACCGGGACCGTCTCTCCGATCGCTTCCAGGCGCAGCATCTCGGAGTGCGGATATTCGAAAGAGTGCCGTTTCGCGGCCGGTCCGCCTTCGTCCAATTGCCAGTCAATCGGAATGTACCCCTGCACTCCGGGAGCATAAACATGCATCTTGGGCTTCATTTCGATATCGAGGCTGAGTGCGATGCGGAGACCTGGCCTGGCGATGTCGTTACTGGCCGCGGTGGTGATTTGAAGGTGCTTGGCTTCGACTGTTCCTCGCACCACATCTACCGGCGCCCCGAACTGCCGGGCCAGAATGTCGGCCGTAGAGACGCGCTCCTTGAAGTCATCTTCAAAGTACTTGGACACGACCATCCCTCGCGCATCGACAACATAGATGCCTGGGTATGGAATGCCGTAGGCAGGGTTGCCCCGCTTGACCGTTTCATTGAGGATGTCGTATGTGCGAATGATTTTCGACTCCGGATCCGAGAGCAATGGATACGTGATGTGCTGCCGGTCCGCGAAACTCTTAAGGGCGCCGACCGAGTCATAACTGATGGCCGCTACACCGAGGCCCTGCTTCCGGATCGCACCCAGATGTTGTTCCAGCTCCACGAGCTGGATCTTACAGAACGGTCACCAATCCGCGGAACGGAAGAACACGAGCATGGCCCCTTTCGGGCCCATGACGGATTTGAGAGTCTGGTTACGGCCATTCTGGTCCGTCGCAGAAAAAGCCGGCACCTGCTGGCCAACGTTGGGCCCGGTCTTGATGTTCTGGCCATACAACGCCGCGACCGGAAGCACCCAGATCGCCACTGCGGTAAGAAATCTTTTTGCCATATAAGTAGGTGATCAATCAGAACGTGAACGTATCCTCTTCGGCGATCATGATGACGGGAGGGCCACCTGACGATATCTTCGCCGCATTGGCCAACGTCTCCTTGCCTCCCGCAGACTCCGCGCACTGCTGGAGTGCCTCCATGGATGGAAAATGAACTTCCGCCACGCGATAAAACGGTGATTCCCCGTGAGGCGACAAGATCTTCGTGGCGACCATTTTGGTCTTCCCAGCGAGCTTCGCAATTGCCATTGGCACGTGCTCTTCCTGATATATTTTGTCGAAAGCCGAGACGTCCTTGGGTTGTGGATATGCCACGATCAGTTTGATACTCTTCATCCTATGTTTTCCTTTCCATTTTCCTCGAAGTCGAGCCGCGTTCTTAGCTGCTGCGATGAAACCAACGTTTACCGACCATTTCTATTGTCAGCCCTGACATAAGGCCGGCCATAGTGCACAAAATGGCGACACCGAGGTGCGATACCAGAATGTGCCAAGCGTTCAGGTTGGGGCAGTGAATCTCCAGCACAGTGCTCCCCACCAGCCCCGCGAATAGCCCCGTTGCCGCTCCAGCGACGCTCGGTGCGAGGAGGACGCCTCGGCGTAGCAACAGCCAGATGGGCACGGCAGACAAGACGCCAAATGGAGTGCCCGCCCGAATGCAGGTCCAGGTGTTTCCCCAAAAATCTCGCTCGTGCTGAAACTGGAACAAAATCGTGATTGCTATCGCCAGTAAGATCGTGATGCTAACGGGTAGCATTCCTGGAGAAATTCTGTGGAGGCTGCCAGGCACCATTTGTTGTACCAGCGAGTAGGCGAGCAAACCAGTACTGACTGCCAGCGCGCTCAGAATCGCGGCGGTCTGCAGCGGGGGCATGGCCGCGATGGCGAACGCGCCCAGGTGGTAGACACCGTAAGCGGCGACAGAAACAAAGATGCCTACGAAAGCTGCGAAAAAGTAGCGTGCCGGAGCCACTGGGTGCACCGGGCGCAAATCAGCGCCGATGCCCTCTGCGATACTACGCAAAGTCGCTGCTGAAGGCGTATCCAACGCACCCGGCATGTTGAGCGCGCTCACAAGTTGCTGGCAGCGAGTACAACTTTTCACGTGCTCTTGGGCTTTGAGCGGCAACCGCGGGTCCCCACTGAGAGCCCTATCTACGTCATCGCATTTCATCGGGCTGCTCCTCCCGCCTTCCGCCGCTTGGATACCATTGGAAGTCAGACTCCATCTATTGGTCAGTTCGCAGCGGTGGCCCAGGGAGTTACGTCCACACGAACATTTTTCCGGAGCTCTCTACAGTTCGGATATCCTCAAGGTATCTTGTTGGCTAGCCTTGGGATGCCCTGGGTGAGACTAGAGGCGATTTGATCGAGGCTGAGTACTGTCAAATCGACCGAAATGCCTAGTTGCACCATGTTCCCTTGAGACCTGTTGCACCAGCAAACCTTGTAGCCGAATGCCTGCGGCCTTAAGTAAGCCTGCATGAGTCGATCAAGCTGCGCACCGCTCGCTTCATTTGCCCCCTTCACGTCGG
>CAWAHZ010000004.1:0-261468 GCA_963781905.1 Bryobacterales bacterium | reverse complement strand
ATCAGCAGGTCGCCGGTTCGATCCCGGCGGGTGGCTCCATCTACTTGGTCTGAAATCAATCAATTACTAACAATCTGCAAATTGACGCTGCGGTTGAATTGCCTGGAGTTGGCAGCAGCAAAGCGGCGCAAAGAATTTCGGACACGCCGGAATCACTGGCGCGAAATTGCTTGAGAACATGGAATGGGGCAGTTTCAAAGTGCCTGCGAGGGTTTCGAACGGGTAAGTAGCAGTCGGTGAAGTCGCCTACGCAGGCGGGGGCGCAACATCGGGGCAATATCGAGGTCCAACAATGCGCGCGTTTATCGGTTTCCGGAGCGATCACGCCTTCTTGTTGTCGGGATCGGGTCTCGAAGACCACCTCGGCTCGTAGCTTCTTTTGAGGGAAGTCCGACTTTAAGAAATCCTGTGATTTTTGCGCCGGTCGATATATTCCGCTGCGGCACCGAGCGCTACGCCGGCAAGCGAGCTGATCAAGATTACGCCCCAATGCCAGACTAGGACGTGGTACTCGTTCAAGTTTGGGCAGTTGATTTCAAGAACGCTGAGGCCAATCAGGCCTGCAAACCCACCTGCCGCGGCGCCAACGAGCTTGGGGAACAGGATGGCGCCTCGGCGCAGCAGCATCCAGAACAGTAATGCCGTGGGGATTGAATACACCAAGCCGTTCCTCATACACATCAGACCGTTCATCACGAACGCTGATTCTTGTTCCGATCGAAACACGGCGACGATCACAAGTAAGAGCGCCACTAGAATAACGATCGGCAAGATAGTGGGGGATACAGCGTGTTTGCTTCCAGGCACCATCTGCCGAACCATGGAAAGGGCCAGCACAGCCGCGCTCGCAACGAGGGTAGCGAAGATGGCAATCTTCTGCTCCATTCTGAGTACTTCCCACCCATTCACCCCAAGTCGGATGGAACCTACTATCACCACCGAGAGAAAGATGAGTGCAAAAGCGACTAGAAAAATGCGGGACGGCGGCAAGGGCCGCACAGGACTAATGTTCTCGATAACCGCCGCCTGGATTCGTTTCAATTGCTTGTGCGAAAGCGAAGGAGTCTCGCGGTTCTCGTCAAGTAGTCGTACCAGAGTGTGACAGCGCTGACATCTAGCAACGTGTTCGGCTGCCTCTGGTGGTAGCGGCGAATTTCCAGAACGTGAACTAATCATGTTATCCATTTGGCGACAGGTCACTGAGCAACTCCTTTGCGCGCGCGTTGCTGGATTGGCGCTTGATCGAGCAACTTGCGCAACCGTTTGTACGCCCGGTGGGCTTTTTGCTTGACGCCTCCGACGGTTGTGGACGTCGCACGAGCAACTTCTTCAATACTCAATCCATTCACCTTGAGCATGGTCAGAACCTCGCGCTGGCTCTCCGGAAACGACGCCACTAGCTCTTCGAAAGGTGGAAAATGGCTCGTGTCCTCCTCATTTGCCGGACGCTCAGGCAGTGCATAGGCTGAAGTCTCGCGGGATAAGATGCGCTGACGTTTGCGATAACTATCGACCCGCACACGCCGGGCTATTGCATAAACCCAAGGGAGTAAGGGCTCGCCCGGCCGATACGTGTGGCGCACCCGGTGAATGCGCAGCCACGCGTCTTGGAGCATGTCTTCCGCGTCGGTTCTGCTGCCCATTTGACTGGCGAAAAACCTATAGAGTTGCGGACTAAGCAACTCAACCAAGGCCGCCGCCGCAGCCGGATCTGCCTGCTGATATTGCTTCATCAACTGCTCAATGTCAGGGGTTGTCGACGCTGAGGCACTTTCGCCAGATTGCATTTACGATGCCTCCGTTAATGTTTCGTGGCGAAGACGCAAATAGTTACGCCCAGATTCGCAAGTCGTTAAGACCTCGTGCTGGGCCGGCGCGGCAGCCATTTCCCAAGCCTCCGTGACCGATGGGTTTGACGCGACCGAGAGGAAAGCTGTCTCAGGGTCAGGATGGAGTCGCTTTCTCCTTTCCCGCAGGGCTCAGCGCACCCCCCGACTTTTTGCGAAATTCTTTTCTGGCCGTGACTTCTTGATACCTGTCTCCGAATGACAAGCAGGATGAACAAAGTTCTTCCACTTAAGTCAGCTTTGAAAGGGAAAAACAGGTGTCAAAAAAGTATATCTATACGTCGACCACGCTCTTCTTGGCCCTGTCGATGTCGTCCAGCTAAGGACAAAACAGAGCCGATGCGGGTGCTGTGTTCTTGATGACAAACAGTAACACCGGGAATCAAATCGTGCAATTCGCCAGGCGGGCGGATGGCTCTTTAGTTCCTCTGGGCAGCACTCCCACCGGGGGAAATGGCAGTGGCGGTAACGTTGATCCTCTTGGCTCTCAGAATTGACTGCTGCTTACCCAAGACAAGAGCTCTGCTGGCCGTTAATTCGGCGAGCGGCACCATTTCATCCTTTCGGGTGTTTGGCGCAAGTCTACAACTGGTTGACATTCAATCCACGGGCGGTAGTGCTCCCAATGCGATCGCACAGTGGGGCGATCTTGTTTATGTTCTAAATGCGGCGGGGAATAGTAGCGTCGTAGGTTTCCAATTAGAGGAGGGCAGACTGATTAGAATTCCCAGCGCAATCGGCTACTTCAGTACTGCGCTTTCGGGCGGCAGCTCCATTTCCTTTACGTCCACCAAAGTTCTACTGCCGCCGAACAGTCACAGTCTTGATCTACTCGTTTCCTGTCAATCCTAATCACTTCCTCTTATATCCACGCATTTTCGATTTTGCTATAGCCCCAAGCAGCGGCCTACTCATTTCCGTCGGAGGTCCCAACATTGATTCTAACTCGGTCAATGACGATGCCCAACTGACTTCACTAGCCTCAACGCCCATTTTTGCGGGCGCGTGCTGGGTTGTGGTGACGCCGAATGGGTTCGTCTGCGGCTCGACCGGCGGGTCGAACATAATCGATGGGTACTCCGTTACCGCTTCGGGCTTCTTTACAGCAATTGGCACAGGCGAAGTCGCCATAGTTGCTAGCGGCGCTCTCCTGGATCTGGCTTTGTCGGAGGATGGCAAATATCTATATGCTAATAACGGAGGTGCCGGCGCCGTCGACATATGGACTATTAACGCTGACGGTTCGTTGCAAGCGCACCACCCAGTCACTCTGCCAACGGTAGACGCCAGCGCTGGTTTCAACGGAATCGCCGCCTACGAACTTGATATAACTCTTCTTGCATTTGCGCCCCCCCCCTATGGATCAACCGCACCAAAGGAACTGGCTCTAACGTCGTGTTTATCTGCTCTCGCAATTTCAAATGGGCGAGCGGCTTGTGTGTACACGATCGCCCGGCGCGTGCGGGTGTCGACAACCGGGCGGCGCTCGCTTCGATCCGCGCGAGCATTTGCTGAGTTGTGTAATGACGATGAGGACCTAAATTCGTGGCTTCTGAAAAACCTGGTGGACTTCCAATTCCTTACCGCGCCGAATCGATTGACGCCTTTCTGGAGGTTCTTCAGGCGCGCCGCAGCATTCGCACCGGATTTCTGAGGGACAAGCCAGTCCCAGATGAACTTATTGAAAGGATCCTGGAAGCGGCGCGATGGGCTCCCTCGGCTGGGAACTCGCAGCCCTGGGAATTCCTTGTCATACGAGACTTGGAGATTCGGGAAAAGATCGTGGAGATCTTCAAGACTCAAATGCGCGACAAGATCGAAATCGAGGAGGCGACGCGCGGCCAGCGCCGCCGCGTGAATGCCGGTGTGGACTTCCGCCATGCGCCGGTCCATGTACTCGTGCTCGGCGATCCTCGCACGAACGACGCCTATCCGATGCGCACAAAGCTGGACAAATGGGAAGCGCACTTTTACAGCAGCCTGGCGAATTGCGTCTTGCAGATGCTGCTGGCCGCCGAGGTGTTGGGGCTCAGCTCCATGTACATAAGCGACGTAGCCTCGCCCTATTTCAGTGTCATGCTCAAGTCCCTCCTCGGCATTCCGGAGCCGTTGCAGATTTATCATCTGCTTCCCATAGGGTTCGCGAAGCGAAGTCCTACGATTCATCATCCCCGCAGGGCGCTCGAAGAAATAGTTCACCATGAGCGGTACGACCGTTCCAAGTTTCGCGGCGAGGCGGAGCTTCAGGACTTTATGATGAAGATGTCCATTCGGGGCTCCGAGTATAGCTTTTAGCTGGCGGCCCCGGCGCTGTTCGCCCTGCCACGGCAGAGAAAGGTCAGGAATATGGCCAACGAGATGAAGATTCAACTCGGTCAGATTTCGGCTTCCACGTCGGAAGCAACGATAGGCCGGCACCAGGTGTTCATCGACCGGCCCGCCGCAAAGGGTGGCAGCGATGCCGGACCCATGGGAGGCGAACTGTTCCTAGCAGCGGTGGGGGGCTGCTTCATGAGCAACCTCTTGGCCGCCATCAGGGCGCGCGAGGCGGATATCTCGGATGTGCGCGTGGAGGTGGTGGGGATTCTGGCCGATTCACCCGCCCGGTTCACGGGAGTCGAGTTGCGGGTTGCAGCGGAGAGAGGCAATCGAGAGCTGTTTGAGCATTTGGTTGCGGTCGCCGACCGGGGTTGCATCATGATGAACACACTCCGAGGCAAGCTCGACGTCCGCGTGCTCATCGGCGCGGCCGTCTAGATTCTTCGGCTCAATGCTGCGTTGTCCGCCGTGAAATCCCTGCTTTCGAAGCCCCAAGCCCGTATTTTCGGCGGGTGGAACGCTGTTTGATGTCCATTTCCCTGTCCAGGGGGGGCACGCCAACCTCGCGGGCGATCTGCAGGGGTTCTCTTTGTTTCCTCCAACTTATGGGATGCCGCGGAAAAGGTTTTTGTTAGGTTTGGGGAAGGGGGGAAGAAGTTTTTTCTCCCGATTTTACGGTGCGCGCTTGACGGTCGCTGAAACTCTTCCAGGATGATTAAGAAGTCCGGAGCGGCCCATGCACAAAGAAATCTCAGCCCCGGTGGGCTGAGCCAAAAAATATCTTTAATAAGCGTGACTCCATAGGGCACGCCAGCGAACACTCCAGCGATGGCATCAACTCAGCAGGAAAGCGCCGTGGCCCCACCGCCATCGATTGCTGCCCTGGACTGCTGGATGGCGCGCTACCAGCAGGCGGACCCCGAAGCGCCGGCTGCTCTGATTGGCACCCTCAGCCCTTCGTTGTTGCGATTTTTCAGGACCCAGGACCTGATGAGCCGGGAGCAGGCCGATGATCTGCTACAGGAAACCTGGTTGCGAATTCATCGGGTCCGGCACACCTACAGGCCAGGCCAGCCGGTTCTGCCGTGGGTGTATGCGATTGCGCGGCGAGTGCGCGTGGATGGCTACCGCCGAACCCGCCGCATCAGAGTCGACGAAATCGCGACGGAAATGCTTCCCGAGCCACGCCCGCGCTTTGAAATCCGGAACGCCCCTCCTGCGTTCGAAACGCTCGTCGCGGTTTTGCCCGAAGCGCAGAGGGAAGTGGTGACGATGTTGAAAGCGGGAGGGCTAAGTCTGGAGGAAGTTGCCCGTGCCACGTCATGCACGGTCGGCGCCGTGAAGCAAAAGGCGAGCCGAGCTTACGAGCGGCTGCGCAGATTATTGCAGGAGGAAGAGAATGAACTGCCGTGACGTGGAGCGTTCTCTTATCGAACATGAAAAGTCGGGAGCGGCGCGATTACCGGCACACGTTCAAAAGCACGTATTGACCTGCAAGCGCTGCGGTGAATTCATGCGAGCGCTGAATCCTTCGATCATGGCGGACGCGCCTGCGCCGGAGATCCTTCGTCAGCTTGAGGATACACTCGCTACCGGACTGCGCCCTGTTCGCCCGCTTGCGCCAGCGCGCTACTTTTTTGCGGCTTTCGCCGTGATCTTCATCCTGATCGTCGCCGCGGGTGTGTATCGCCTGGGCGCGTCCGGGATCTCGGCGATGAGTCCGGGACAATCCATCGCAATCCTCTGTGCCTTGTCCGCGAGCGCCGGGTTGCTGGTTTATTCGCTTGTGCATCAGATGGCGCCAGGCAGCCAGCACCGGATCTCTCCGACGCGACTGCCGACTGCCATCATGGGTTTGCTTGCGCTTTTGATGGCCGGTTTATTCCAATTCCAGCCCGAGAGGGACTTCTGGGGTAGTGGCTTGGCTTGTCTGAGGGCGGGTGGTCCATTTGCGTTGCTCGCGGCCGTGCCCTTTTGGCTGCTGCTGCGCCGGGGAGCCGGCCTTTCGCCGCGCGTTACGGGAGCCGCAGCCGGCTTGCTCGCAGGCCTGGTCACGACGAGTGCGCAAGAGATTTACTGCCCCATTCTCGATGCATCGCATATCCTGACGTGGCACCTGGGCGTCGCTCTGCTGGGAGCAGTGATCGGTTTAGCAGCAGGATTCGCCGCAGAAGCCGCCGGAAAGCGCCTTCGATCAGCCCACCGTTGAGTGCGGGGGTAGCTCGAAACACTATTGCAATGAGGGAGGGCCGACATGAGTAGTGCAAAGCTGATCGTCGCGTATCCACAACCAGTGGATATCGACGCTTTTGAAAAACTGTACGTGGAAGAGCACGTTCCCTTGGCGGTCGCGAAGCTTGAGGGAAAAACCAAGATCGTTGCGACGAAGATCCTCGCGTCGCCGCAGGGGAAGCCGCCATTCTATCGTGTGGCGGAAGTCCATTTTTCCTTCCCTGAAGGTTCTCGAAGAGTGCGCTGCATCGGCGGGGGGCAAGGAAACCCTGGCAAACGCCGTGAAGATTTCATCCGGCGGACCGCCGGTCATCATGATTGCCGAAGAGGACACGTTCAGGTTCTAAGTCCGGGGGCCGATCCGGGGCCGACGAATTCACGAATCGAGGAAGGGAGACCTATGCGTTTTGGTTTTTTGTGGATGCTTGCGATTGCCGTTCTTCACGGCCAAAACATCAAGACCGGCCCGGCGGTTGGAAACCGGGTGCCTGATTTTTCGGCCCAGGATCAGGAAGGCCGGACACAAACCCTGAAATCCGTCAGCGGCCCGAAAGGAACGATGCTTGTCTTTTTCCGCTCGGCCGACTGGTGACCGTTCTGCAAAACGCAGCTCGTGGAGCTGCAACGAAATCTGAATGCGATCCGGCAGCAGGGGCTGGGGCTGGCAGCGATCAGCTATGACTCGGTCGCGGTGCTGAAGAATTTTACCGACCGGCAGCACATTACGTTTCCGCTGCTCTCGGATCCTGAGTCGAAGATCATACGCGCCTTCGACATCCTGAATGAGACAGTCGCGCCGGGCACGGCATTCTATGGAATTCCCAACCCTGGCACCTACGTCATAGACCCTCAAGGAAGAGTCGTTTCAAAGCATTTTGAGGACGACTACCGGGAACGCGTTTCCGCTACGGACATTCTGATCCAGGACTTTGGCAAGTCCGCGGATGCGGCGCGCGAGGTTGCGGAAACCAAGCATCTTCGTCTCACCACGGCCGCAAGCACCCCAGTGGCAAGGCCGGGTCATCGGATCGTGCTAAGCCTCGAAATCGACCTCAAACCCAAAATGCACGTCTACGCTCCCGGCGTGCAAGGCTACATTCCCATCGAATGGAAACTGGAGGAGGGCGCTGCCGGGAAGTTGCAACCTGTCGCATACCCCGCCTCGGAGATGCTGCACCTGGAAGCGATCGGCGAGACCGTGCCGGTTTATCGAGGCCGCGTGATCATCAAACGAGAGATCACCTTCGGTCAGGAAGCCGCGCTGAAGCCATTGGTCAATCCGGCCGGCGAATTGACGCTGAAGGGATCATTCCGGTATCAGGCGTGCGATGACCGTGTGTGCTACGTTCCGCAGGTAGTGCCCCTGGAGTGGCACTTTCATTTTGAAGGTCTGGACCGTGCCCGCGTTCCAGCAGATTTGCAGCGCAAGCTTCCGTAGGTGGAGGAGCTGATTCCGAGGTGGGAATCCGCCTCATCCTACTCGTCGCGGAGGTTTGGAAATAATCTATGACACCCATTAACCTGTACGGACAAATCGCCGCTGTTACCGGTAGCGGACGCGGCATCGGGCGAGTGACGGCGCAAACCCTGGCCGCGGCAGGCGCAACGGTCGCGTTGCTCTCGCGATCCCCGGGCGAATTGGCGGAAAGCGTCACCCTCATCGAGCGTGCCGGCGGACGGGCCCGCGCTTTTCCCCTTGACGTTCTCAATGCCACAGCGGTGGCCGAAACACTGGCAGAGATCGAGCGCGCGCTGGGACCGCTAGATCTGCTGGTGAACAACGCCGGCGACGGCGGACCGGTCGGTCCGCTAGAGGAAACCGATCCCGCGCTTTGGTGGCACACGCAAGAGGTCAACCTACGCGGGCCGATGCTGTGTACGCACGCGGTGTTGCCCGGCATGATCGAGCGGCGGCGTGGGCGGATTATCAACGTATCGAGCAGAGCAGCAGAAATCACTGAACCGTATTTTTCGAGCTACATCGTCAGCAAGTTGGCATTGAACAAGATGACGGAATTGTTGGCGATGGAGACCAAGCACCACGGTATCGTCATGTTTGCGATTTCGCCGGGAGCGGTACATACGGCAATGTCCGAGGCGTTTCTTGAATCGGATAAGGCTGCGAGATGGATGCCCTGGTTCCGTCCCATGTTCGAGGAGCACGCCGTGCCGCCGGAGCGTGCCGCGAACTTGTGCCTGACGCTGGCCTCCGGCCAAGCCGACTCCCTAACGGGCAAATGCCTCTCCATCACCGACGATCTGGCTGCCCTGGCCGCGAGTGCCATGGGCTAAAAGAACCGCAACGACGCTTTGCTGAGACGATGCAGATCAAGTCGTCAAGCGTTCGACCTGGCTCAACGGCTTCGGGTCTCGCCATGCACTGCGATTGCACCGAGCGTTTGAACCGCTAGCTGGCGACACTCGGCGAGCCCTCTTACATTCTGAAGGCGATGCGGCAGCAAAACCGCTGCTTTCGACCACTCAGCCACCTCTCCGTCTTTAACTCACCCGATCCTAATAAGTTGTGGTCATTATTACTACCTTATACGGCGATTTTCGTTCGTCGTGTTGATCGCCGAGCTTGGTCCTGAACCGTCGGGACACCTTCTATGGGTTGGGGCGTAGTCGACCCTGGGGCTTGTTCAAGATCTTTCGCGCCACGGGTTCAGCGATCAGATGAAAGACCTTTACGCCGTTGTCCATGGTATGGGGCAAGTTGGGAACGTCCGGCATCTGGACCATGGGGGGCGATACTTCCGCCGAATTCAGTTTGGGGGCTGCCATCATAGCCGCGCCGCACGCCAGCGCATTACGAAAAAACTTACGTCGGTTCCTCATCTAGATCCCCTTGGAAAATGAATCGATGGATGGCGGCGCTTTTAGCGGCATGCGCAAGGTTATCCGTTATGAAGTTTGCGATGAGAAGTGAGGCTAGGGCTAAATTCTAAGAATTGCGTCTGAGATGGGGCGCTGGTCATTTGAAACGCGCGGTCCACGAGAATCGAGCGACGCGCCCACCGGAGGCAGCGCGATCAGAAGTACGGTGGCCAGCGCGCGAACAGAAAGCTGGGGAGTGGGGACCAGGCGGCTCCGGATCTCCAGCAGGTGGATAGTGACTGCGGCAACAACCCGGGTCGCTGTGATGACTTAGCGGCGGCGCGCTCCCGTGGTTGCAGCAGGAATGCGCTACACTTCAGCCCATAGTCCTTCCAGGCCGCACCACAGTTGACAGTGGCAGGCCAATGTGAAGACACAGGCCAGCGGCGCCGCAAGTAAGCGATTGGGCTGACCCGTCGATCTAAAGCCTTGGCGAATAGCTGCCATCCACGCAATTGACATCTTCAATTTCTTGTCGGGCCGTTCGTCTATGCGGTTTGGGTCTGCTTACCGCTCCACCGCCTGTGGGAGAAATTGCGGGTCCAACGGGAAATCCAGTCATGTTCGACAATCAACGGCTGACGGTCTATGCACAGAGCCACGCTACTCTCGGTCAGAAAAGATATTTGCTAACGAATCCCGTCGGGCTACGGATGCTCAATACTTGTCTGATTTCTGGACGCGGGCACTCTGTCTAGGCGGTTTCAGGCCTCCTTGGGAGATTCGATTCGATCAGTTTGGAGCGACCATGGATGGATTTCGCCCCTTGTGCTGCACAACGGGGCTAGTATTGCTTCGCAAGCCTGGCAAACTCAAGCACGGTGAATACCAATCCTGCGGCAAGGGCCGCCATTGCCGCTGCGGGAAGAATCAACTTCCCCACGCCAACCATGTTGACGACTCCCAAGAGCAGCACAGCCTCCACCGAAAGGCTGATAACAACAAGAAGAGCCAATAATGTCATTGCTCGGCTGCTCGTACCCACTTTCGATTTCACTGTTGATAACATCTTCGTTCTCCTGTGTTTCTCTTGCACCTGTTGTTTCGTCGGCTAGAGCTTCGCAGTTACGGCGCAGCGCTTAGAACTGAGACTCCCAAGCTTCACTTCGATCCGGTTTCCACACGGCGGCGGAGGGCTTCAGCCGCGTGGCCGTAGGATTCGTCACCGCCGATGTGCTTGATTTCCCGACGGCAGAGTGGCACATTTCCAGCAAGATAGGCCACCTGCGCCAGGAACCAGCATCTGTAGGCGGAACGAAGGCCGGAGGCCTCGGCGGAACGCGCCTCGTCCAACGCCCCGGAAACATTCCCGACCTCGAGTAGCACGTAAGCGCGCAGAACCCGGAGAGCCGAATTTTTGGGGTTGCTCCCGATGAGCCTGCTCAAGTTCAGCAAGGCCGCGGTGTGCCGTTTCTGTCTGATCAGTTCGACGGTTTCATCGACAACTTTTCGCTCTTCGGGCGTGAGCTCTTGAAGAGGTCCTGTAAGTGCGCTGAGATCGAGGCTCGGGTGAATATTCCCATGCGGGCCCCCGCCCTTGGAAGGTATCGCCGGTTGTGCGATCGTCGAAAAGAGTACGCTCAGGATCAAGAGCGCGCAGGTGGGTACGAAGAGCTTCGGTAGATAGCTCCGTAGGCTCCCGAGTCGCAAAATCAACGAATAGCGGCGCTGAATCATAAGCATGTGTAGTTTCCGTTAAATATTTCGTATTCCCCGCAACGAAGAGTTACTGGGCCGGGCTCTGGCATCCCAGCCATCGTGGCCACGGTGCTGTGCGCTGCCATACAGTATTCACAGCAGTGCTCATAACCTGAAGCAAGCATAGTCACCGCTTCACGATTGGACTCAGGCTACCTCACCGAGCAATTCAGTAAGGTTCATATACGCCCTCAGCGCGATTGGCGCCTCAGCGAGCACGGCCAACAAGTTGGGCACGAACCCAAAAATCCTTTCCGCGGCTTTCAGATCCTGTCTTGCAGATACCGGCGCGGTCTCCGCGGTATGGACGACAAATTTCATTTGGCTTGTTCCTTCCACTCATCAGGTTCGTCGCTAATGCGAACGAGGTTACGGTCGAAGACGAGTGGGGGTAACTAGGCGAACACTTCCAGCGAAGAGTTTACGCGTCTTCCTTGGCCTTGTCCCATGCATTCCTGGATCATCGACTTCGAAAAGGCGCGCACCGGCTCGGCTCTGAAGGCTACTTCTGTCAGCCGAGGTATCAGGGAGCGTTACTTTGCAAGTCCGTTTTCCGAATTGAACTGCAAGGAGCCTACATCGAATGACGTCTCGTCGAAGAGAACTGTTCTTCCAACTTCTTGAACTGGCCGCGTTGCCTGCACGATTCCAATGAAAACGCATCGCATACTCATCGTCGGCGGTGGCTTCGGAGGCGTATACACCGCGCAACGGCTCGAGCAGATCTTCGCGCGCCGGAAGGATGTCGAGATCACACTGATCAGCGGAGAGAACTTTCTCTTATTTACGCCCATGCTCGCCGAAGTGGTCTCCAGTTCCATCGAAGCAAACCACATCGTCAGCCCCATTCGAGCTTTCTTTCGAAGGGTAAGATTTCAGAACAGTGACGTGCAGTTCATCGATTTCGAGAGGCGGGTTGTAATTTCCTCCCACTGCCCCAAGTGCGGTCCTCGCGAACTGGCGTTTGACCACCTCGTTCTGGCCCTGGGCTCGACGACCGATTTCCATGGTATTCCCGGAGTTTCCGAAAATGCCAGGTCCATGAAGACGCTCGCCGACGCGATGGCTCTTCGAAATCACATCATCGATGTCCTCGAACACGCAGATATGCAGACCGACCCCGAGGTGCGCAAGTCCATGCTGACGTTTGTCGTGGCGGGCGGCGGATTCGCTGGGACCGAGACTGTAGCGGAAGTCCACGATTTTCTGCAAACTGCGTGTCGCCTGTATTCTACAATCGGGCCAGACGAAATTCGCGTCGTTCTGGTTCACTCGGGTGGACGAATTATGCCCGAGATCGGTGGCGAACTCGCTGAATACGCCCTAAAGAAACTCAAGGCCAAGGGGATCGAATTTGTTCTGAATGCGCGCGTGAGTTCCGCGAGCGAATCCTGGGTCGAACTTAGTGACCGGCAAAGAATTGCCACCAAGACCCTAATCTGGACGGCGGGTGTGGCGCCTAGTCCGTTGCTCTCCAGTTTGCCCTGCAAACGTAATCGCAGAGGGCAGGTGACGACCAACGAGTATCTGGCGGTGCCCGGCCACCGTGGACTCTGGGCGCTAGGCGATTGCGCCGAGATCCTCAATGGTCTTGACGGCAAGCCCAGCCCGCCGACTGCACAGAACGCCATGCGACAAGGGAAGGTCGTCGCGGAAAACATCGCCGCCGCGCTTGGCATCGGTACGAAAAAACCATTTGCTTACAAACCGGTGGGGATGCTGGCGTCGCTCGGTCGGAGATGCGCTGTAGCAGAGGTCTTTGGGTTCAGTTTCTCCGGCTTCTTTGCCTGGTGGCTCTGGCGCACGATATATCTTCTCAAACTGCCTGGTCTAGAACGAAAGGTGCGGGTCGCCTTGGACTGGACTCTTGACCTATTCTTCGCGCGGGATATTGTGCTTCTCAAGCTCTTCATGAGACCAGATCTTCGCGAGGTGCGGGAGGCCCAACCGGAGATGGAAATTGAAACCGAAACGTCAAGCCCGATCTTGGGCACCCCAGTATTTTGAGGTTACAAAATTGGCCGATAGGCGCGGCTCGCGAAGGGAGCTTATGTTAGGACATACAAAAAGAGCGCCGGGCGGCGCATTGTGGGCAATCGTGCTAGCCGGCGGCCAAGGAATTCGGCTCCTGCCGCTAGTCCGCGAACTCTGCGGAGATGAACGGCCGAAACAGTTTGCGAAAATCGTGGGTACGAAGTCGCTGCTTCGTCACACCCTCGACCGCGTAGGTCTGCAGATCCCGGCGGTCCAGACGGTGATCGCCACGTGCCGCGCGCACGGCAAGTACATGGCTGAGGAATTCGCGGAGATGCCTGGCCAGCGTATTATTGTGCAGCCGGAAGATCGCGGAACAGCTGCTGGCGTGCTTTTCCCAGCACATTGGATCTACTCCCAGGATCCAGACGCAGTCGTGGCGGTCTTTCCGTCAGATCATTTTATTCTCAAGGAAAGCGTATTCATGAACCACATCGCGAACTTGGCGGCTTTTGTCCTTCAGCAGCCCACAAGGCTCGTGCTGTTGGGGGCGCCGGCGGACGCGCCTGAGACGGAGTACGGCTGGATCCAACCCGGCGAGCCACTAGGACGCGTTGGCGCGAACTCAGTCCGGCAAGTCAGGAGATTCTGGGAAAAACCCTCCGAGCAACAGGCGCGGACGTGCCTGGCAACAGGGTGTCTGTGGAACACGATGGTGATTGTCGCGAAGCTATCGACCCTCCTTGACGCCGGGCAAAGACTTCTTCCAGACCTGACCGCATATATGGCCTGCGCCGCTAACCACCTGGCAGCTGGACGGGACAGTGAGATGGAGCAGATTTACGGACTCGCTCCGAAGGCAGACTTCTCCCGCATGATCCTTGAAGCCTGTCCATCCCTGCTGGCTGTGTTCACGCCTCCGGAACTCACCTGGTCTGACTTAGGGACACCACCCAGAGTTAGGCAAACATTGGCACTGGTTGCATCCAACGGGAGAGCCTAGAGATCACGCAGCCGCTAACGTGGCATTTGAAACGGATCTGAGTTCAACAAAGAACGAGTTTCCGTCAGGTTGTTCTGGAGAATCGAGCAGGCGCTTTGGCTGCCTCAAACGAGATACTCCTGCTCGTTGGAAGCGCGGGCGCGAACTTCGCTCTGCCAAGCGAATCTGTCATGGCCCAGAAGGGAAGCCCCTCGGCTTCCCTTGTGAACGTGAGGTGATCGAACGCGCGATTCCAATCCACTCTGATGCTGTCTCCCTCGCGTACCTGGCCGGTTGCGATCAGACTGCAAATCGGTTGGACCAAGAGGCGCTCGATCGCCCGCTTCAGATGGCGCGCGCTGTATTTCATGTCGGTGCCTTCACTCAGCAGTAGATCTTTGGCTGGGCCGGTTACTTCAATGATGAAGGAACGCTCGGGCGCAGCCCTGAAGATGCGCCGTTGAACCATCTCCAGTTCGATGTCGAGGATTCGTTGAAGCTGGCCGGGGCCAAGCGTGCCTGAACGTTACGATCCTGTCAATACGGTTGATGAATTCCGGGGTGAATTTCTTGCGCGCAGCTTCCAGCCCGCTGCGAACGATCTTACTATCCAATTCCTGATCCATCGCGCCGGATGCAGCCGGCTCACCCGGCCGGCACGCCATGAATCCGAGCTTTGGGTTGACCAACGCGTTCATTTCCGAAGCACCGAGATTACTGGTCATAAAGATCATAGCTCGTGAGAAATCAACCTTCCTGTTGTCGCCCAGCGTCAAGGTTCCCTTGTCCAGGATGCCCAGCAACAAGTTCCACAACGCGTCGCTCGCCTTCTCGATCTCGTCAAACAACACGAAGCTCATCTTTACGGTTTCCGTGTGGTATTGGTTTAGTACTTCCTGGGTCAGCAGGGCATGGGTCTCGCGATGGCCCAGGTAGCCGGGCGGCGAGCCGATGAGTTTTGCGATTTCGTGACTATGCTGGAACTCCCCGCAGTCGATCTTTATCACCGCACGAGGACTCTTGACAAGACATTCAGCCGTCGCTTCCACTATTCTCGTCTTGCCCGATCCTGTCGGACCGAGGAACAAGAAGCTAGCAATCGGCCGTCCCGGCAAGGTCATGCCAGTCAAATAAGCTTGATAGAAATTGACGATCTGCTCGATAGGCTCGTCCTGTCCCACAATAAGTCCCTGGAGGTCCAGCGCCAGCCTTTTCGCTTCCAAACCGGTCTTCGTGGGATCCAACGGAATATTCGTTCGCGCCATGTTGTGCCATCCTTTCGACGACCGCGTCCTCACCCTGCGGGGACCGCTGAGTACTTCCTGCTTCGTGAATTAGTTTCGCTGCGAACGTCAGTGTGGTTACGAGTGGCTTGACGTGTTGGAAGTCGTAACCATGCTAACGGCCTCAGCGAATGGTTTCTATGAGGGCCTTTATTGTGAATTCATTACCTTTGCGTGGTGCGTTGGCAAGCCTCGTGGTGCTGGCTGCACTTATGGTGGGCTGTTCTTCGTGGTCGACTCAAGTGAACGCTGCGGAGAAGGCTGTCCAGGACCGCAAGCCAGCCCCGGACTTTATGCTCACCGACGCTAAAGGCGCCTCGATCAAGCTTTCCGATTACAAGGGCAGGGTCGTGCTTCTAAATTTCTGGGCTACATGGTGCGGTCCATGCAAGATCGAGATTCCATGGTTCGTCGAGTTCCAGAACAAGTATAAAGACCGAGGTTTGGCCGTGCTTGGCGTCTCTATGGATGAAGACGGCTGGCAGACCGTGAGACCTTTCATAGCAGCGCACAATATGAACTACCGCGTTGCGATTGGCACTGACCAAGTCGCGCGGCGTTACGGAGGAATCGCTTCGTTGCCGACGACGTTCATCATTGACCAGGAGGGCAAGATTGCGGCTGTCCACATTGGCCTGGTCAGCAAGACCAATTACGCGAGTGAGATCCTTCACCTGCTAGCGACCCACGATTTTGCTGCTCCTATCGGCCCGTAAGCGAGGCCCTATTGCAAATATGTCAACTGATCGTCACTATCCTTCCCGTGCCAAGTTACTGAGCGGCTGCTTTGCCGGCGCCTTCTCGGGGCGCCTGTTCCAACAAAGAGCGTAAACGCTCGTATGCCCGGTGGGCCTTCTGCTTCACCGCTCCGACCGTTGAAGACGTCGCGCGAGCAACTTCTTCAATGCTCAATCCATTCACCTTGAGCATGGTCAGAACCTCGCGCTGGCTCTCCGGAAGCGACGCCACCAGTTCTTCGAACGGTGGAAGATGGCTCGTCTCCTCCTCGTTTGCCGGAAGCTCAGGCAGTGCATAGGCTGAAGTCTCGCGTGATGCGATGCGCTGACGCTTGCGATAACTATCCACCCGCACACGCCGGGCTATGGCATAAACCCAGGGGAGCAAGGGCTCGCTCGGCCGATACGTGTGGCGCACCCGGTGAATGCGCAGCCACACGTCTTGGAGCATGTCTTCCGCGTCGGTTCTGCTGCCCATTTGGCTCGCGAAAAACCGATACAGCTGTGGGCTGAGCGACTCCACCAGAACGGTTACGGCGGTAGCGTCGCCCCGTTGGTACAACATCATTAGGCTTGCCAAGTCCGGCGTAGGAGACGGATAGTGACCGGTATCCGGCCGTATCGGTTGCTCCTCGAGGTGCTTCGCCTGGATTGTCATGCTCCTACAACTCGTTCCACCACGCCTCGTGCCAGCTAGACTCTTCATCACCTCAGACGGGATGCGCGAGGAAAGGATGCAAGACTTAGAAACTCCATCGTTGGCGCAATACCATACGCCTGCGGCATGGCCCGGCCCATGCCGAGGGCTCAAAAAAAAGATGATCAGCCGTAACTTCTGGTTCGTTGGCCCGAACTCCTAAGCAAAGAACTCACTTGCGCTCATCCCTTCGCTCGCCTTGATTAAGGCTGTCTGGCGATGCGGACACGTCGGTGGGTTTGAGGTTTAGTCGAACGAGGTTTAGATACTCAAAGCTTGAGGAGATGTGTACATGCGCTCAGTGTTTGTAGCCGCTGGTTCATTCCTAACAGCGTTGTTGTTTTTGACCTTTGCGCCCTTGGCATTCGGCCAGGGCGGCACTGGAACCATCACCGGTACAGTTAGCGATCCAACTGGCTTGGCAGTCGCTGGAGCTACCGTGCAAGCCACCAACGCCGAAACAGGTGGCGTCTATACCGCGGCAACAACTGCCGCAGGAAATTACACCGTCCCGAATTTGCCGGTCGGCACCTACGGATTGTCCGTGATGGTGCAAGGCTTCAAGACCTACACGCACCCCAACCTGACCATCGCGGCGGCGCAAACCCTGAAGGAAGACATCCCTCTGCAAGTGGGCGCGACCACCGAGTCCATAACCGTCGAAGGCGAAGCCTCGCTCCTGGACACCCAAACCGGCGACTTGACTCACAATGTTACGGTCAAGCAATTGGACGAGCTCCCTCTGTTGGGGATTGGAACAGTCAACTCCGGTACATCCGGCTACCGCAATCCCTACAACACGCTTTTGACGCTTCCGGGCGTGAGTGATTATGCCACAAGCGGGCTCTTCACTGTCAACGGGTTGGGCGGATCGATTCCGGGGAATCCCTTCACCGCCGCTCTGACTGAGACGTTTCGCATCGAGGGCCAGGATGCGACCTCTCGTATCTTTGGGAACTACGACTATACTCAGATTGCTCAGCCGAACGCGGATGCGATTCAGGAAATCGCATACCAGACCAGCAACTACGCCCCCGAGTTCGGACAAGCCGGTAGCGTAGTCGTCAACCTCACGGCGAAGTCTGGAACAAATCAATATCACGGCACCGGCTTCGACTATTTCGTCAACGAAGACCTGAACGCCGGCGATCCTTTCAGCAATAACGGCGTTGGTGGAAAGGAACGGCCCCGAAACCGGCGCAACGATTTCGGCGGCACTCTGGGTGGCCCGGTAATTATCCCCAAGCTCTATAACGGGAAGAACAAGACCTTTTTCTTCTTCGCGTATGAGCAATACCTGGAAGGCTCGCAATACAACTTCGTCGATACGGTCCCAACCACTGCGTTTCGAAACGGCGACTTCTCGGCGATCTCGGCAAATGGTACTTGCAGTCTTTGCGCGCAATACGGCATTCCGACCACGCCACTCGGTACCGACGCTCTGAGCCGCCCAATTTACGCCAATGAGATCTACGATCCCACCACTCGCGCCATCAATCCGGCTAACGGTCTGGGGTACGCTAATCCGTACCCTGGCAATAAGATTCCCGCGAGCGCATTGAGTGCCAGCTCGCTAGCGTTTCTCGCCCTGTTTCCTCAACCGCAGAACTCCAATCTCGTTGGTAACTATAACGGCACCATCGCCGGCGGAAGATACTCAGCCATCCCGTCGGTGAAGGTGGATGAAATTCTCTCTGACAAAGACAAGTTGTCGTTCTTTTGGACCAGAAACAACACCGAAAGCCAGATCTCCTCTCCGCTTGGGAATGCGGATGGTCTGCCGACCGAGATCGGCGGGTACCGTGGTACCTTCATTCCCACCTGGATTACTCGGCTGAACTACGACCGCACCATTTCTCCGACTATGCTGCTGCACTTGGGCGCGGGCTACTTTCACACCAGTTTCAACGACCATGCGCCGTTCCTCAGCTTCAATCCCTCCGCTTCGATCTCTCCGGCTTTCTCGAAGACCGCCAGTTTCCGAGTTTAACTGGATTGTGCGGCCAGCTCATCGGCCCCCTCGGCACCCCAACGAATTGTATTCAGGGCGCTATCGGCGCAGTTTCCGGGTTTGGCGGCATCCAGAATATTGGCACCAATGGCCAAATCCAATCGCAAAACTACGAAGAGAAACCGAGCTTCAACGCCAATTTGACGTGGGTCAAGGGCGAGCATACATTCAAGTTCGGCGCGGAGGTATATCTGGAGCAAGCTTACACTGGAGCCTTTTCTGGGGTTACTCTGGATGCTGTAAATGGAGCTGGCATCGCAACCGCAACCGCGCAACCATACACTCCCACCACGAATTTCAACGGATATAACATGGGTTTTGGATTCGCCAGTTTCCTGTTAGGCGACTACGCCTCCGTCACCCAGACCCCGTCCGAGTTCACCCGTGAGGGAAGCCAGGAGTGGGGACTGTTTGCGCAAGATTCCTGGAAGGTGCGTCGCAATTTGACTGTGACCTACGGCGTCCGGTGGGATTACGCCACTCCGGAACATGAGCAATATGGCCGCTTGGGACAGCTGGACCCAACCTTGCCGAACGTCAACGCCGGAGGTGCACTGGGTGCCGTGCAATATGCCAACACCTGCAACTGCAACTTTTACAAATCGGCATATCCTTTCGCCCTCGGACCGCGTCTGGGCGTGGCTTATCAGCTTAAGCCCAAGACGGTGTTGCGCGGTGGCTGGGGATACACTTACCAGTTCGTTGCATATCCAGCCGGAACCCCCATAGGCACGAACGGGATATATCCTCTGTCCGGGATCAACCCTTATGTAAATATCGCGACTCCGGGCGCAATTGAGCAACCAAGCTTCCCTGTAACCAATCCATACATTTATCCCGTCCCCGGCACGGTGGGGATACCCGGTGTGTCCGATCCCTATGTTCCCGACGGGAATGAAAACCGGCCGCCCCGCATCAACCAATTCAGTTTCGGCATCCAGCAAGAGATCTCGCCAAATTTCGTCGTCGAAGCTTCCTACGTCGGTAACCGCGCTGTGTGGCTTGGCAGCGGACCTTTGGGATCCGTGGACGGTACGGGCCCCTATAACACCGCCAGCGGCGCAGCTGCTCAGATCCCGGCGTCAACTTATGCGCAATATGGGTTTTACCCATACCCTGGAACGGGCCCTGCGGGCACCAACAATTACCAGGATTACCTGCTGACGACTCAGCCGCTCAACAGCAATGCGGTACAGGCTAGACTGGCGGCGTCCGGACACGCCGGCTTTACGCCTTATGCCGGTTTCCCGGCGACAAACTCGCTACAGAGCGCGCTTTACCCGTTTGCACAGTACGGTGGTATTCTAGATGCCAATTCCCCGACCGGGCGTTCCAAATACGATTCCCTTCAAATCAAGGTGACCAAGCGCTTGTCGCACGGTCTGCAAGCCGGCGGCACATACACACGGGGCCAGGGCTTCGTGGAGCCGGACCGCCAGAACTTCTTTAATCCCCAGAGCAGCGTGTGGCAACTGCAGCAAATTCCTGCGCAGGATCTGAACTTCAACGCCATCTACACCGTACCCGGGGCGTCGTTCATTCCGACCAAGGGCGGCCTGCATTACTTAGCGAAGGATTGGCAGATCGGCTGGTTCGCGAATTACCAGAGCGGCCAGTTCCTGGCACCTCCTGTCAGCACCACGCCGAATTTCTTCCAGAGTGAGGACATCCGGGTTGCGGGCCAGCCCCTTGTATACGCAAGGTGTGAACATTAACGACCACAGCAGCTTTAATCCGGCTACCACTCAGGTGCTGAACCCCGCCGCCTGGGCGCCCTGTCCACAGAATGCGGCTTGCGCGTCAACCTCGGTGTACTACAGAGATTTCCGCGGTCCGCGGACACCGACCGAGAACGCCAATATCGGCCGCAATTTCCGGTTTGGGCCCGAGGGTAAATTCAACCTCTTTATCCGAGCCGAATTCGTCAACATCTTCAACCGCACCTTGTTGCCGAATCCGACCACGGGGAATCCGCAGAACGCGCCTGGCGCATCGAGCGGGATCTATAGCAGTGGCTTCGGAGTCATCAACACCTACCTGCCGACTGGTAGCATCTACGGTACGGCGCCGTACCTTCAGGGCCGAACGGGTACGCTAGTCGCCCGGTTCTCGTTCTGATGCAGAACCGCCGGGCCGTCGGCTCGATCGCCGGCTTCGCTTAGGCCTCCTGGTCGCCGAACGGCCGCCCGGTGGCCAATGCCCCTGGGCGGGCGAGGCGCAAATTTCTCGCATCCCTTTCGCGATAAGTCCGTCTCTGGTTACAGTAGGCCATGATCAACGTCTAGTAGTCTAAAGTGCGGTCGAAAACATCAATGAGCTACCTCCAAGAGGTGGATCTGGGCGGCACTTTTCCTCCCTTCGTCTCCTTTGAGGAATACTTTGGGGTGGTTCCGAACCTCTTTCGCGCCCAAACCCTGCTACCGAGGGTCCTTGAGGGCGAAGCCGAACTTATGGGCGCCGTGCTTTTCAAGGACTCGATTCTGTCCCGAATCCAGAAGGAATCTATATTGCTCGCAGTCGGGGTCGAGTATCAATCCAACTATTGCGTAGCGTTGCACTATCAGGTGCTACGTTCACTGGGAGTCCCGGTCAGCCAACTCGATCAAATCGTTATCAATAACCGCAAAGCTGCCCTGTCGACATCTGACGCGGCTTTGCTCGACTTCGCGATCAAGCTGGCGATGCGCGCCCCTTGGCTGTCACGTGAAGATATCGAACTGCTTCGGGATCGCGGATTCAACGATGAGTCCATCCTGGAAGCAATCCTGGTCACTAGTCTGGCCAGCTTTCTTTGCACGCTGTGCACTGGGCTGAGCCCATCGCCCGACTTCGAGCCGCGTGTGATTCCCACGTCTAACCACACGTCTCCGCCGACAGCAGCCTATGTTGGTGGGACCGGCGGCCCCTACCTGCGGGCCGTCGAACGCAGTCCCGAGAGCTTCCCGCCTTTTGCCATCTTTCTCGAAAGATTTGGGTTCATTCCCAACCTCTCCCGCGCCCAGACACTTAGACCAGATGTCCTCGAAGCAGAAGTGGAGCTGTTCGGCAACGTACTGGGGCCTAAAGATGTTCTCTCCCACGTGCAGAAAGAGTGCATCCTCCTGGTCGCCGCGGCAACGAACCTGAACACCTACTGCGTTGCCGACCATTGCGAGATGCTTCACATAATGGGTCTATCGAGGGAAGAAGCCGACCAAATCGCGCTGGACCATCACGAAGCCGATCTTTCAAAAGAGACCAAGGCCCTTCTGGACTTCGCGCTCAAACTTGCAAGTCGACGTTTCAGGATCGGCAGCGAGGATATCGATGAACTTATTGGCCACGGCTTCACCGAAGAGCACATTCTGGAGACAGTAGCTGTGACGGCGCTTAACAACTTCCTGAATACGCTGCAAATGGGCCTCGGGACGACCCCGGACGTTAAACCCAGGCACGTGTACACCCTCAAGGATGCCCTTCCAGCCCTCGCCGAAGAGTACCCCGCGGAAGGGGCACAAATTGATCCAGACGCTGGTTTGGTGGCCAGGGTGCAGGCCGGAGACCTGGAAGCTTTTGAAGAATTGGTCATCCGTCACAGCCGCCGTGTACACCGGACGCTGGTCGGTATCGTAGGGAACGTCCAGGAGGCTCAGGACGCGTTTCAGGAGACGTTTTTGAAAGCATTTCGGTACATCGGCAGTTTCGAGGGCCGATCAACATTCTCCAGATGGCTTTTGTCGATCGCTAGCAATACCGGCACTTCAATGCCTCCGGGAGCGCAAGCCGCTTGAAAGCTTCGACGAGGAGGACCACGGAGAGGACTTCCACCCCCGACTCGTTCGGGCTTGGGGAGACAACCCCGAGCAACTCTACTCTGAAGCCGAGCGCCGAGAACTTGTTGAACGGGCGGTCATGAGGCTTCCATCAAAGTACAGGGTCGTATTGGTGCTGCGAGACTATCGAGGAACTCTCGACCGGGGAGGCTGCCGCGGCTCTCAACTTGGAAATTCCGACTCTGAAAAGTCGTCTCTTGAGGGCACGCCTGATGTTACGCGAGGCGCTCGCACCTCACTTCGCTACTAGCGCCAAAAGGATGGGTTCATGATTACGTGCAGCGAGTTCATGGCTGAGTTCGGAGATTACTTGGAGAGCGAAGTCCCTGCCAAAGTCCGCCAGCAGCTCGAAGACCACGTCGCGCATTGTAGAACCTGCCAGGTAATCTGCGATTCCACCCGCAAGACTGTGAAGATTGTTACCGACAGTAGGTCGTTCGACCTACCTGAGTCAGCCGTCAAGCCGATCGTAGACAGGATCATGGCGAAGATACGCGCAGATCAAGGATCCTAAGTGGTCGTTTAGAAGAGGAAGCGCCCGACGATCCGGATGGTTCGGGGCTGATCGAGCTGTCGAGCATGCTCGGCACACAATGAAAAAGAAGAGCCCAAAGGCTCCCCTGAAATTGCAAGCCACTCTATGCTCCGCTTCAGAAGATGAACTTGAGCGCGAGTTGCAGCTGGCGCGGGTTGCTTGAGAAAGCCTGGGACGGTTGCAGGAAGGTTCCCGACTGCGGCTCCAGGAAACTGTGTATCGCATCGGTGTTACCGGCGTTGCCGTTGGCCGGAGTGGTCGGCTCCACGTCACTCAGGAAACCTCCGACGTATTGCGGATGGTTAAAAAGATTGATGAAGCGGGCCGAAAACTGTAGCTTCTTGCTTTCCGTGACGTTGAAGCTCTTAGCGATGGTGAAATCAACGTCGTCGATGGGGGGAAGCTGCGCGGTGTTTCGGCCACCGTTGGGCAGCGTGCCCAAGCCGGCTTGGATGTAGCGGGCATTCGGGTTATTGGCAAGGTAAGCCACGATATCACCGGAGCTGTTCGTGAGGGCCGTTACGCCTGAGCCCACATTCGCTTGTCCGGCCGCGTTGATGATCGCGCGGTCTCCGGCAGAGTCACCGTTCAGATTGGAGTCCACTCCGCTCTGGACATCCACCGAGGTACCGGTCTGGTAGGTGTAAACCGGAGCAAATTCCCAGTTCCCCACTACGTTCTTCATGAGCCAGTTTGAGTGCTTGAAGAACGGCAGATCGTATAACGCCTGGAACGTGAAGCGTTGGCGATGGTCGAGCCCGGAACTGGAGCGGTCCAGCGCCAGGTTGGTCGAGTCTTCTGGGCGGCGGGGCGTCAGGTAGGTGCTGAACACGTCGGCCGTGGAATCGTCGATCGCGTGGCTCCAGGTATAGGCTGCGTTGAACTGTATCCCGTTGGAGAAACGCCGTTGCAAAGAGTTCTGCCAGCCGTGGTAAATGGAGTTCCCCCAGGGCTCGTAAGCAGTGATAAGGCTTTGGAAACCGGCGTTCAGGTAAGCCGGCTGAAGGTAGCCACCGTTGTCGTAAGTGGTCTCTAGGGAGGACAAGGTGTTGGTAAGTCCATTCAACGTCGTCTGGCTAGGAGCAGTCAGGTACGTCGGCAGTGCGCTGGAGGAATTAACGACTGGCTGCTCATTCAAGCGTATCTGGACCGGCAGGTGTACGCTGTGGTCGCCCACATAGCGGGTCTCAAAAGTGTACTTGTTATGGAATACGTGCTGGATGCCAACATTCCAGGAGATCGTCTCCGGCCGGGTCCCGTTCGGAACGTAGCCACTGGTTTCGGATCTCGCTTCCGCCGCGGTCAGCGTCCCGGCGTTTGTACTCGGCAGAATACTCCCGTTGGCCAAAAAGCCGCTCAGGTTTTCCCCGCCCACATCTATGGTGTGGTTGGCCTCCGGCGGGAGCGTAAGCAGCCCTTGATTATCGTAGAGCACGTCGTAGAAAACGCCGAAACCGGCGCGAATGGAGGTGGTACCGCTGGTGCCAGGGGAGTAGGCAATGCCGATGCGGGGCGTGATCGCATTCTTCTGAGGTTGCGGTTCGCCGAAGGTGATGAGGCCCGGGACGTTGGCAATCGCATTCTCCGTCTGCAGCCGTTCGCTGTAGGGGATTGTTTGGTATTCGTAGCGCACGCCCAGGTTTAAGGTCAAGTTCGGCCTGATCTTCCAGCTATCGCTGGCGAAATAGTTCGAAAAAATCCGATCGCCGTAATATTTCGAGCCGCCCACAGTGCGCTCCGCGAGGTAGTCCGGATAGTTGTCGTACAGGTAGTCCGAGAGAAAGCTCCATTCGTAGTCGCCACGGGACCTCTGCGTGAACGTTTGCGGTGAGATCTGCTTCCATCCGTCGAAGCCGAACTTGAAGGTGTGGGCTCCCTTGCTCCAGGAGATGTTGTCGGCCAATTGGTATTGGTTCTGAACGGTGCTTTGGGGCGCGTTGGGATCGGGGCCGAATGTATTATTCACGCCGCCGAGTTCGAAGATATCGATGTTCGGGAATTGATCCAGTCCCGGGAATTTGACGTTGCCGGCCGGAGTCTCGGTGAAAAGCGGTTGTACCCTAACCGGAATTCGTTCACCAGGCTGGGAGTGAAGGTGTGATACTCGGTGAGTGTCACGAGATAGGCGTCGGTGGGCACAGTCTGGTAGAAAACCGAAGGAAAGCCGACCGAATCGATGGTGCCCGTGCGGTTCAGAATGAAGCGCCCCCGGAGAGAATCCTTGCCCGAGATGTCGTAGTCAACGGAGGCCACCGCGAACTCGTTATTGGTGAAGGCGGGCGAGGTTACCGGGACCAATCCGATTGGTATGGATTCACCGGTCCGGCTCGGCCCGTTGATGCTCTCATTTCCAGGCCCAACGATAGGATAGGCGCTATCGCCGCAAGCCGCAGGCGTAGATGCCGCCGAAGCCATGCCCAGATACTGCTTCAGCATCGCTCAGGTTGGTCTGGTTGATCCCCGGAAGTCCGGACAGAGTTGCGTAGCTCGATGCGATGGGAGCGCAAACCGTTCCTGTGGAACCAATGGTGCCAATCGGGTTGTACTCGTAGTCGACGAAAAAGAACAGCTTGTTTTTCTTGATCGGGCCCCCGAAAGTGCCACCGAAGCGATTGTTGTCGTACCGAGGATGCAGCGGGTTGCCCTGTACGAAATTCAGATTATCCGAAGCGTCCAGGTCTCTGTTTATGAAGTACTCGTAAGCCGAGCCGTGAAATTGGTTGGTACCACTCTTCACCACCTGGTTGAACTGGCCGCCCGAGGAATGGCCGAAGTCCGCTCCGAATTGATTCTGCAGGAAGGTAAATTCCGCTACGGCGTCGTTTGGAACGGTCACCAAAGAACCCGTGACACCACCATTGTTGTTGTCGATACCTTCGATGGTGAAGTTGTTGTTGCGCGGGCGTTGGCCGCCGACGCTCGGGCCAGTGCCTACGCCGATGCCTCCGCTACTCGCCACACCGGGCGCTAGCAGCGATAGGTTAATCACCCCCGAACCAGTCGAAGCTGAGGGGAGTTCCGTTAGCAGCTGGGCCGAGAAACTGTTCTGAAGCTGCGCCGTGGTTGTATCGATCACTGTCGAGCTGTCGCTGACTTCCACCGTCTCGTCGCTCTTGCTAACCCGCAGGGTAACGTTGGCAGTGGAAGTAACGTTCAGTTCGATCTGCACATCCTTGAGCTACAGCTTTGGCAAAGCCCGCAGCCGTCACAGTGATAGTGTAAGCCCCAGCGGGCAAGTTAACGATGCGATATTCGCCGGCGGACGTCGTTTGCGCCGTGTTCTCGATGCCGGTGGCTTCGTTGTGCGCGATCACCGTTGCGATCGGAATAACCGCTCCGCTGGCGTCGTAAACCGTGCCCGAGAGGTTACCGCTGATCAACTGCGCGAAACTGCTCGCCGTTGCAATCAGCAATAACGTCGCGGCGATAATAATAAGTAGCAGGCCGTTCCTTGATTTCATGCGTTTCTTCTCTCTTTGAAACGGGAATCCCACAGCCGCTCCGTCTGAGTGCGGGAGTCTAGCTGTGCACACTCGAACCGCAGAAGAAACGATAAGTCTGATTTCCATAGAACCTCCCAAAAGCTTCTTAGCCGCGAACAACGCGCGGGCCCAAATGAAATAGGCCGAACAGTAGGCAGCTATTTCTCGGTGCGCGCTGGGTTCCAAGCCGGTCTTTCTACTGGTGCTTCGTATGAGTGGTTCGCGAACGTGATGGCAGGAGTTACGAGTGTCTCAACAATTCACGAAGTAGCGGTCCACGGATGATTATTCAGCGCGATAATCTCAAGCGACACTGCCTACCTGTAACAGTGGATCGAGAACAAAAGACTAACTGTCACATGTGACTCAGAATTCGACAGTTGTCCACCTGCATCTTTTTCGCTTGAACTCCGTCCAGAGTAGTGAGGCGGATCGTTTGGTGAATCCTTTCGCGCGCCGGCGTCAGACGAGTGCTGCGGAACAGGACTGCGTTCGGCAACTACAAACCCGACCTGCTTGACACGTTGCTGCAGCGATTACCCGAAAAGAATCGGTGCCTGCTGCTATTGAGAGAGATCGATGGTTACTCACCGGCAAGGCTGTGCGAAGTAACCAGAGTGGTAAAGCATGGAACCCGAGCCATGGTCATTTCGGCACGAGAGAGGCTGGCATAGAAGTTCCGATGTAATTTCGCTCCGATACAGACAAATGTCGAGCAAACTACCTGCTGGAATAACCGCTGCCCAGCGAAATTCAAGCAGTAAGACCGGAGGAGCAGGCATGACTCCAGCCAGTTGGTTAAAACAGAAGCGTGGCGGTGGCCGCACAGCATGCAGGTTTACATGCAAAGCGTTTGTGGTGACCTTGGCCGCGGCGGCCGCAACCTCTTCGGCGCAAAGCCGCTCGGAAGTCCGCCCTCGAGATACCGATGTGGCAGTTCTCGAATCCAACCAGCTGCGTAAGGATCTCTCTTGTCAAGTTAGACCGCAGAAGCCCTATCTGGGATTCGATCTGCGCTTTCACGCTTACTACCGTGTGACCGTTCCGAACAAGGCATTAGCGGACGCTGGGGGATCGTTGCAGCTGGTCGCGCGAGTGAGGCCGGCTGCAAACAGCGAAGAACAAGTGTATCTAACACACCGATTATCAGTTCCAGAGTTGTTGTTAGAGTCACGAAGCGAAGGAATGCTGACAAGCGAGTTTGAGCTCGGCTTCGGCCGTTATCGGGTGGACTGGATGATGCGTGACAACAAGGGGCGAGTCTGCTCATCCCACTGGAACTTGGAAGTAAGACAGGGACGGGAGACCCTGCCACTAACGCTGGCACCGAACATGGTCTCAGAGAGACTGGAGGGGCCCTTGAACTTTGAGCCATCAGCGGAGCGAGATACCGCCCAGCCGCTACGCATAAAGATCCTGCTCAATGTCTCTCCGCCATCGCCGCGCGAATGTATTTTGCGACCTGAATACGCCGAGGTTCTGCTCTCGATCCTGCGTGCCATTACTCGCGAATTTCGCGCGAGACATGTCACTCTGGTTGCTTTCAATTTGATAGGTCAAAAGATCACTTACAGGCAGGACGCCGCTGGGAGGATCGATTTTGTTGAGTTGGCGAGATCTCTACAAACCACTACGGCAGGGACAGTAAGCTATGGCCGCTTGCAGGATCCCCTGGGCGAAACGCAGTTCATGACGAACCTTTTGATTGAGCAGCTCAGCGCGCGGACAGGTTCGGAGGATGCGATTATCATCGTAGGACCGAAAGTGACAATCGAAAAGAAGGTGTCTATCGAGTCGCTGAGAGAAGCGGGTGCGCCTTCGTGCCCGATCTTCTACCTCAATTACAACCCTGATCCGATCGAACAACCCTTTGCCGACGCCATTGGCTCGGCACTCAAGGCGTACAAAGGAATCTTAGCGTACAACATCGTATTACCCCGTGACTTGGGAGTCGCAATGAAGGACATTCTGTTTCGGATGTCCAGATCGGCAAACGCGCATGCCAACATTGCCTCTCCGGTGGGCAGATATGGTGGGGCGGAATTCCAACAATAGGTTTCGGGCCAAGACGATTCCCTGCGAAACTGTTCATGCGCCTGCCGTCTCGATGCTGCCCTTCCTCGTCGTGGATGCCCACAGAAGCACACAGTATATGCTTGCCTAACCCATCCTCCTGCAGAGACGAAGATCTCTATTAACTGAACGTTGTTAGCTCAGTGTGCCAAATTCATGTCTTCGCGCGATAATGTCGTTAAATCATCCCCAGCCTCTCTGCGAGAAAACCGATTCGGCGGCGCTGTCCAACCAAAGAATCTTGAGGTTAGACCGCCGGGCGACTGGTCTGCAGTTGTCAAACGCTTGGCCAAAGCGATCTCCGTCACAGAGAATATACACGGGATTTGTCGGCCAGGAACGCGGGCGCCCATTTGCCATTTTCGTTCGGATTCTTCTGTTCGGACCGCAACAGCTTCTGTCGTGAGCCCCACTCCTCTTCGGAGGACGAACTTTCCGAATCTCAGAACCGATCTCTTCCCAAGCGCGATCCCCTAACGAATAAAGAACTCAACATCATCGATCGAATGAGTGAAAGTCGTGCTAATCAAAAAAAGCGCCCACTGTGCCGAGGACGGCGCAGTGGGCGTGACTTCGAGGGAGAGAGTCAGGGGGAACTCATTCAAACGCGGGCATGGCGGGCGCTTATAGACTAGTTGTCGCTCGCGATCGATGCGACCACTTTCGGTGGGTTGCTCTGCTTGGAATTGGCTAGAGCGTTTCTCCTTGGGGCTCGAAACTCAAAGCCGGAGTTGTCGCCAGGATAGAACCAGGTGTGCAACGCTGGCGCTTGTCCCTCTTCTGATTCATAGAACATGAACTTGCTGTCACCCGTCGGCTGCAGCCTGTATGCCGGAATCGCGAGAACGTTAGCGATGACATGGTTCTCATCGGCGTTGTAGATCAGCACGTGAATCGGTTCACGGGCGAACCGAGAAGTTTTATCACATACGATCCTGCAGGCAGCACGGTGCCCTGGACGTCAATTGACTGATCAATTGTGATGGTAGTCAACTTGTTGTTTTCATCCGCCTTCAGCGCGGGAACGAGCACGGTGCTCATCAAGCTCGCAGCCAGGATGGCGATCGTCGAAAAATACTGTTTCATAGTCTTGCTCCTTGGTAAATGTAGTTGCCTTTCTACTCGTTTGTTCGTTAATGATGCGGATAGGTTATGGCTTTTCTGCGCGTCTATTGATAACGGTGGCAAGGCCCAACTTTTCTCCGCCTCCGAAATATCACCCGACTCCCACGTAAGCTTGTGTAAGATCGAACAGCGCAAAAACCATGCGCGGCACGCGGACAGGGACAGTTATAACTGTAAAGCGCACCGCCCGATGAAGAATTCCGCGTAGAGGTCTTCTCTTGCCTTGCGATGTGGATTGCTTGAGTAACTTCGCCGTGGGAGGAACGAAGTTATTAATGATAGGAGTCCGCAATGGACGAACAAGTGTATCGTCTTCCAAACCTGGTGTTGAGCTTTCAACTGACGATCAAAAGTGACCGCGATGAGGTGGAAGGGGCTGCCGACAGGATAATGAGCCTGGTCCAAACGCTCCCATGCCTTCAGGACGGCTTTGATGATTTACATCGCGCGCTGCTGGAGGCTTTATCGAACGCGATCATCCACGGCAATCGTGAAGATCCGGGTAAGACTATAGACGTTTGCGCAGGCTGCGACGACCAGGCACGGGTGGTAATAGCCGTTACTGATCATGGAGACGGTTTCGATCCCGCCGTCTTGGCGGACCCCACGTCCGGCGAGAACATATTCGCCGGTCATGGCCGTGGCGTGTTTCTGATGAGGCATCTCGTCGATGAAGTTGAGTTCAATCTGGGGGGCCGACAGGTAGTGCTTCGTAAGCGAGTCGCGAGTGATCCGAGGCCATCAATTATAGAAATGCATCTTGAGGGCGCTTGACTGATTACCAGGGCCACCTTCTCGCTCATCTTGACGGTTGCATGCGACAACGTTATGGGCTGAACTGGCGTCCCGTTTGCAGGAAGTTCACTTTATCATCAAATTACTTACTCCTGCGCCGTTCGGCAGTGCTGCCGGCACTCCTCCAGAGTTATAATCAACGCAAGTCTGCTAGTGGCGTTCCGGAGTTTGCATGAGGTTCTCCCACCTTCCGATCTTTGCGACGGACGAAACGCATGGCCGGGCGCTTCGGGCCAGCAACCGGTTGATCGTTCATAGCCCGGCTATGGGCTGGCGTTCACTGTACGGCGCGATTATCGAGGAGTCTCCGTTTGAAGCGACCGAACCGGCGATGGGTCATCCCGCATTGATTTATCACTTGGCCCGTCCCACCCAGGTGACGCGGAGGGTGGAGGGCGCCCGCCCGGACCGGGCTGTAGTCGGGCCCCGCTGCCTTTGTCTTACCCCAGGTCAGGCGACGACCATTTGGCAGCATTCGGGACGTCCCGAGATCCTGCAAATATACCTGCGGCAGTCTATCTACGAGGCCGCAGTCGGTGAGATGTACGGTTGCGACGGCTCCAACGCGGAAGTGGTTCCCCGCTTCGCCCTCATGGACCCGCTGCTCGAACAACTGGCCAACGCCGTTTGCTCGCTGTTGCGGGGAGGAGCCGTGGGCGATGAGCTGTACGTCGACAGTCTGGCCCAGATGATCGCCGCGCATCTGGCGCGAAACCACTCGTCCCGCTCGCGGCGCGTTCATACGCCCGCTGTTGACCAAATCTCAGGCTGGAGAATGCGCCGATTGGCCGAGTTCATTGAAGAGAATCTCGCCAGCGATCTCACTCTGCGGGCGCTAGCCGAGCAAATTAAATTGAGTCCGATATATTTGATCCGAGCCTTTAAAGCCGCGGTTGGGGTGGCTCCCCACCAGTACGTGCTTCAACGCCGTCTGGAACGAGCCAAGGCGCTTCTCCAGAGCACCGATCTGCCCTTGGCCGAAGTTGCTTTGCGATCTGGCTTCTACTCGCAGAGCCACCTATCGAGCTGGTTCCGGCGCAGTGTTGGGGTTTCGCCCGCGGCCTATCGGCAAGCACGAAGTCTTGGACGACACGAAGGAGTGTGAGATGGATCAACAGGTGACAGATGCAGCCCAGGTAAACACGGAGCGCTACGAAGCTCTGATGGACGTAATCCGGAACCGGATGACCAATCGAGCGTTCGCTCCGTGCGAGATTCCGCGAGAGCACTACGAACTGGTCCTGGAGGCGGCACGCCACGCGCCATCCGGCGCCAACGCCCAGCCCTGGCATTACATCGTGGTTCGCGACGCGGCGGTCAAACAGGCCATCAGCCAGTACTTTGTCCAGGAGCAGCAAAACCGCGTCAAGCTACAGATGAAATTCCCGACGCCGAATTATTCCGGAGTTGCCACGGCGCCTGGTGTCATCGCTATCGCCGTCGATTACCGTTTTGTCCGGGCCTTCCCGGTCTTGAATGACGGATCGGAATTGGACCGGATGTATCGCCGGAATGCCGAGCGAATCCTGCTGCAATCGGTGGCCGCCTCCACCATGTCCGCGCACCTCGCGGCTGCCGCTTTGGGCTACGCCGTCTGGTGGATCACCGCCATCGGACAGGATGAGATGCAAAGGAATATACGGCCGCTGCTCGACATTCCCGAGGAACTCGACGTCGTCGACATAATGTGTTTTGGACCGCCCCTGAAGCCGTCGTACAAAAGGTGGAAAAAACCGCTGGACCAAATCGTTAGTTGGGATCTCTTCAACCACCAGAACCTAATGACTGTGAAGCAGATTGAAGATTGGGTGAAAACTCGCCGGCACAAGGTCATGTATCGGGATGAAACAAATGTCGATTGAAGATTCTAAGGGCGCTTCGTCGATGGCCTACGACGTGCCGGCGGATCTGGCGGAAAAGGCCGCCATCATGCGGGAGTTTGGACGACGGCGAGCCGCCGGTGAGCCTGTCTCCGAGGAGTTGCAGGCCAAGCACGTTAACGCGACCAACGATAATTACACGACTGGACCGGAGCCAGGCGAGCGGATACCGGACTTCGCCCTACCCGATGCGAACGGTGTTTTGCGATCGCTCACGGATCTCACTGGGCCCAACGGCTTGCTGCTGGTGTTTCATCGCAGCGCGGACTGGTGACGATACTGCCGCTCCCAACTGGTCGAGTTGGAACAATCCCGTTCGATGCTGGAGAAGAATGGCGTCCGGATCGCAGCCGTCAGTTATGATTCCCAGGAGATTCTCACGGGCTTTGCGGACAAGCATGGCATCGGATTTCCGCTGCTTTCGGATCACGATAGCGCCGTGATCCGCCGCTTTGGGATCTTCAATACCAACATTGCTGCAGGGCTACGAGCCCATGGTGTACCGCATCCCGTGGAATATCTGGTAGCTCCGGACGGCAAATTGATCCGGAAATACTTCGTGGAGAACTACCAGCACCGGGTGACTGCGTCGGCGGTAGTTCTGCATGAATTTGGAGTAGTTGGTGAGCAGGCTCCGATGATAACTCTCCAGAGCGGCGCACTCACACTGGAGATTGGGCTATCTAGCCCGAGCGCGTTTGCGGGCCAGGAGATCGGCTTGTTTGCGAAGTTCAAGCTGGAGCCCGGTTGGCACATCTACGGCACGCCTCTGCCGGACCACTACACGGCCACGTCAATTACCTTCGACGATCCGAAAGTCATACGGCAATCCTTTGAACTTCCGGCGGCACGGCCGATGGAAATCACGGCGCTCGGTGAGACTCTACCGGTGTACGGTGGTTCGTTCCAAGGGCGGGGCTCGCTGCTGCTCAAATTTCCAATCGTCGCGGGTAAAACCGTGTTGTCAGGCCAGCTCCGCTTTCAGCAATGTAGCGACACGATCTGCGAGGCGCCGGAGACGATCCCGTTCGAGCTGCCGTTGACCATCGAAGTATTTATGGATGCGGACCGAAAGTAGTAACCGGTCCTGCGTTGTCTTCGGCGCGAGATGAAACTTATGACGTTAGATCCTCGAATACCAGCTCCGTAGTCATCGCGATCGCAGGTTTGAACGTGCGATATACGGGACACCGATCGGCAAAGAAACCATGGACGCGGGTTGCAGTTTCTCTGTGCGACGCCTCGGCTTTCAGTTTCAGAATGACGTGGATGCGGCGGATCACGAGTACATTGTCTTCCAACTCAACTTCACCCACCGCTTCAGACACCAACCGGTCATTCGATGCGTCAATTTGACGCGCCTCCAGCGCGCCTCCAAAGGTTCCGGTCAGTCAACCCGCCGCCGCGGCGACCACGTAATCCAACGTCGTGGCGTGCGGCTCCAGGATCGCTGGCGGAACCTTGTAGTGCTCCGCCACAGCGCCATGCACGCCGAATATTACCGGCTCTTGTTCCGCCGGAAGGTACGCTCTGCGCACAGGGCCTTTCACGCGCTCAATTCGCACTTCGGAACGATAGACAACGTCAGACATAAATCCTCCAGAGGTCGAGTTTACAGTACCGCAAGTCTAGCCAATAAAAGTGTGCCCGCTGCTCAGACAGGACCGGGGCAACGGGCACGAGGGAAGGCTAATCGAGCCGTATGACGATCGGACAATTAATAGAGAAACCGCTAGTTGTGAACGGCGCTCCACCTGGCGCCGTAAGCAGGCCGTCCTGGACGAAAGTCAGGATCTGGAACTCTTCACGCAACTGGCCGCGGTATCCACTGGCAATTGCAGCTGGGGTCCACTGATAAATCTGAGCATCCCAGGTAGGAGAGTAATCCAAGGCAATGGTCGGTATACCGCCCAATACGTTGTTGGGCCGATGACCGTCCGCCAAGTCGGCCGACAACCCCTGCCGAAGCGGGTTTGCGCATCCACCCTCTTCCGGACCGTTCGCGGCGAGGAAGATCCGCTCAATCGGGCTGGAGAAGCTGTCATCCCTCCCGAGCGGAAGATTCGCCATCAAAGGAGCAAGCGTATTGTGCTCGATCGCGGCTGCCAGCGGTATGCTCGCGTCCATCGAGATATACCACACTGGTCTTCCAAAACTGAACCCAGTGATCAGATTCAATGTCACCGTCATATTGACGGGATCGATCGCCAGCACCTGATCATGAACCTTCGTGTAGTCCACGTTGCCATTCGGGAAATTGATCTGGTCGGCCGTGACGTTAAATGCGACGATAGGGGCATTGTAGATCACGCCTGCGGCATTCAGCACCTGAACAAGCGGGCTGTAGTTGCTGTCACCCACCGCTCCCGGCTGGAAGGCTGTGGGAGGAAACTCGTTGCCAGCGGGACCAGGAGTAACGCTCCGGACGGGGGAAAAATCAACGGTTCCGGCATTGAACACGAGGTCGTTGTTTTGATCGAAGTTTGCCGTCCGCGCTGCATTCGCCGCGAACGTCAGCTTCGCCGAAAAGTTCAGCCCCAGTTCGGCAGCCACGTCAGAGTCGTCGACATCCGTGAGGATATACCATACATTCCTTCCATCCTTCATATGTCCCAGATAAAGAGGAATGGTGATCGTGCCCGCGACCGAATCGATGGGGCCAGTGTTTAGCAGTTGGACCGGTCCCACCAAGCTGCGATCGACCGTCGACGGGGATGGCCCGAAGTATGAGAGATCCACAGTCGCGCCAACGGAGGGCGGGGCTGGAAATACGTCACATCCGGGGCCCGCGCCTCTCGGTCCTGGTCCCGGGCCTTGCGCGGTGTTGGGATTCGTTGTCGAGGCTTCGGCGACGCTAGTGTGGCTGATGTCGATTTTTCCTTCGACGGCCCTGCGTGGGGTGCGAAGCCGGGGTGAATCTTGCGCTAAGGCTGCCAGGCTTAGCGTGATCGCAATTGCCGAGGCGAGGGTGCCGCGCGAAATTCTGCGTGTGAAAGTGTTGCTATTCAAATGAAACTCTCCTCTAATTTAAGTGGTTGGACTCCGAAGCAGTGTTTTTGAAAACGACTGCCTACAAATCATTCCTTCGCCTGACTGATGGAAAGGTTATGCGGTCCTATTCGATAGTCCACACTGTTCCAGTATGTGCTCCGGATAGCTAATCCTGTACAGACAAAAGGAAGGAATTACGTGCGTTTGGATTAACAATAAATGAGGCAACCAGTAGGGCAATCGATGAGCCGGACCGTTATCGGAGCGTAGCGGTCCCTAAGTCGCGAGATGAAGATTGCCGGCAATAAGGAGTTCTCGATGGGCGCTAGTTCGGCTTGTGCTGGAACTCCGACGGCGCCCGTTGGAGGTCTAGACCTTCATATTTGAAGCGCCATACAAGCGGCACATCTTCGGGAACGTAGCACTTGCGGTCGTCGCACGCCTGATAGCGGAACGATCCCTTGACGATCACTTCGCCGGTTGGACTCACCAGCGGCTTCAGAACGGCTTCCTGTCCGAAAGTGATCTCGCGGCGGATCCGGATGTGGCCTCGATACACCGGAACCGTCTCGCCGATCGCTTCCAGGCGCAGCATCTCGGAGTGCGGATATTCGAAAGAGTGCCGTTTCGCGGCCGGTCCGCCTTCGTCCAATCGCCAGTCAATCGGAATGTATCCCTGCACTCCGGGAGCATAAACATGCATCCTGGGCTTCATTTCGATATCGAGGCTGAGTGCGATGCGGAGACCTGGCCTAGCGATGTCGTTACTGGCTGCGGTGGTGATTTGAAGGTGCTTGGCTTCGACTGCTCCTCGCACCACATCTACCGGGGCCCCGAACTGCCTGGCCAGAATGTCGGCCGTAGAGACGCGCTCCTTGAAGTCATCTTCAAAGTACTTGGACACCACCATCCCTCGCGCATCGACAACATAGACGCCTGGATATGGAATGCCGTAGGCAGGCGTGCCCGGCTTGACCGTTTCGTTGAAGATGTCGTATGTGCGAATGATTTTCGAGTCCGGATCCGAGAGCAATGGATACGTGATGTGCTGCCGGTCCGCGAAACTCTTAAGGGCACCGACGGAGTCATAGCTGATCGCCGCTACACCGAGGCCCTGCTTCCGGATCGCACCCAGATGTTGTTCCAGCTCCACGAGCTGGATCTTGCAGAACGGTCACCAATCCGCGGAACGGAAGAACACGAGCATGGCCCCTTTCGGGCCCATGACGGATTTGAGAGTCTGGTTGCGGCCATTCTGGTCCGTCGCAGAAAAAGCCGGCACCTGCTGGCCAACGTTGGGCCCGGTCTTGATGTTCTGGCCATACAACGCCGCGACCGGAAGCACCCAGATCGCCACTGCGGTAAGAAATCTCTTTGCCATATAAGTAGGTGGTCGCTCAGAACGTGAACGTATCCTCTTCGGCGATCATGATGACGGGAGGGCCACCTGACGATATCTTCGCCGCATTGGCCAACGTCTCCTTGCCTCCCGCAGACTCCGCGCACTGCTGGAGGACCTCCATGGATGGAAAATGAACCTCCGCCACGCGATAAAACGGTGATTCCCCGTGAGGCGACAAGATCTTGGTGGCGACCATTTTGGTCTTCCCAGCGAGCTTCGCAATTGCCATTGGCACGTGCTCTTCCTGATATATTTTGTCGAAAGCCGAGACGTCCTTGGGTTGTGGATATGCCACGATCAGTTTGATACTCTTCATCCTATGTTTTCCTTTCCATTTTCCTCGAAGTCGAGCCGCGTTCTTAGCTGCTGCGATGAAACGAACGTTTACCGACCATTTCTATTGTCAGCCCTGACATAAGGCCGGCCAGAGTGCACAAAATGGCGACACCGAGGTGCGATACCAGAATGTGCCAAGCATTCAGGTTGGGGCAGTGAATCTCCAGCACACTGGTCCCCACCAGCCCCGCGAATAGCCCCGTTGCCGCTCCTGCGACGCTCGGTGCGAGGAGCATGCCTCGGCGTAGCAACAGCCAGATGGGCACGGCGGCCAAGACGCCAAATGGAGTGCCCGCCCGAATGCAGGTCCAGCCGTTTCCCCAAAAATCTCGCTCGTGCTGAAACTGGAACAAAATCGCGATTGCTATCGCCAGTAAGATCGTGATGCTAACGGGTAGCATTCTTGGAGAAATTCTGTGGAGGCTGCCGGGCACCATCTGACGAACCAGCGAGTAGGCGAGCAAACCAGTACTGACTGCCAACGCGCCCAGAATCACGGCGGTTTGCAGCGGGGTCATGGCCGCGATGGCGAACGCTCCCATGTAGTAGACACCCAAAGCGACGATGAAACGTAAAGATGCCAATGAAAGCTATGAAAAAGTAGCGCGCCGGAGCGATCAGGCGTACCGGGCTCAAGTTAGTGCCGATACCCTCCGCGATACTGCGCAAAGTCGCTGCTGAAGGCGTATCCAACGCACCCGGCATATTGAGCGCGCTCACGAGTTGCTGGCAGCGAGTACAACTTTTCACGTGCTCTTGGGCTTGGAGCGGCAACCGCAGGTCCTCGCTGAGAGCCCTATCTACGTCATCGCATTTCATCGAGCTGCTCCTCCCGCCCTTCCTCCGCTTGGATAGCATTGGAAGCCAGACTCCATCTATTGGTTCAGTTCGAAGCGGTGACCCATGGAGTTACGTCCGCACGAACATTTTTCCGAAACTCTCTACAGTTCGGATATCCTCAAGGTATCTTGTTGGCTAGCCTTGGGTTGCCCTGGGTGAGACTAGAGGCGATTTGATCGAGGCTGAGTACTGTCAAATCGACCGAAATGCCTAGTTCCTCCATGTTCCCTTGAGACCTGTTGCACCAGCAAACCTTGTAGCCAAATGCTTTGCTCCGGCGCGTCCCACGAGTTCGACGAGACGAACAGATCGCTTCATGTGGAACGTTTAGAACCCGCCGCCAGCGCGTAAACCCTGGGGGATGGTTTGTATCTTCACTTGGTCCCGGATATGATTTCGGCAAAATAGGCCGTCAGACCCTTGTGATGGGCCGCGGATTCGAGCATCCGGCGAACCGTTCGAAGAATTGCCATTGGGGTGCCCTTCAGGGTATCCAAAGCCGATATCACTTCCGGAAATGCCTGCGCTCAAGTAAGCCGATGAGTCGATCAAGTTGCGCACCGCTCGCTTCGATTTTAAGTTGCATGATGGCCGAACGCAACGCGGCTCGGGTGACCTCCCAGAAGTCCTCGTAGCGCTCCATGAGCGATCGCAACCAGGTGTATTCGAGTTGCTTCTGTCTCCAAAGAGCTGCAAGTCTTCCAAATCGGCCCGGAATGTTGTTGCTCTTCTCTTCGACGATGGAGCTGCACATCGAAAGATGATGCCGTGGCGTCAACACCCAATCGTCGTCGAGATCGGCCTGCGTGACATGTTGACCCACCGTGATCCGGCATCGCGCCCCGGGTTCACCGAAACTCACCCCGTTGGAAACGCGAGCGCCCGGCGACTGAAGGAGACGGACCCGGGCGTGTGTCACCGGGAACCTGCCGAAGTACGCCGTCGTGGCTCGCGCGGATTGCCTCACCCAGTCAAACAGGGCGGCCCGGTCGATGTCGAACTGGTCGGAATCGAAGGAAACGTCGATTGAGGCCTCTCCGACTTCAAGGTGCGACGGTAAGTCTGCGGCGCGCAAAATCGTGCTCATTCCCTGCCCGAAGCCCACTCCAACCACACTCTCCAACACCGCTCGCCGGGACATGCGGGGATAAGGTGAGATTCGCGTCAAGCGACCACAGCCGATCCGGGGGCTTCCGCGGCCGCCGGCCGGATTCGCCTCTCCTTCCTTCGGCTGGCCACCAGAGCGTCGAGCGAAAACCACCCCGCGCCGAAGATAAGCAGCACCAGGGAAGCGATCAAGAACGTGAAGGGAGCAGCCGCCGTGAACTTGTCGGGATCGGAGATGAGCGAGAACAAGGCCTCACGATCCGCCGTAATGTAGGCGACGACCATGTCGATGACCAGGGGCAATGCAATGAGCCGCGAGCCGAGCCCGAGAAGGAGAAGCAGGCCGCCTCCGAACTCAAGCGCCGAGACAAAATAGGCGTTTAATACGGGGGCCGGTATGCCAAGATCGGTAAAGAAGTGTATGACCTTACCGATATCAGTCAGCTTTCCCCAGCCGGTCTGCATGAACTGCCATCCCCAATACAACCGTACGGCGAGCAGGAACGGAGATGCAAGGCTCGACGACGCACGATTCAACAGGCGATAGTACTTCTCGAAGTATTCGATCATGTGGTTACCCTCTCTTTCTTGACTCCCGCTGGCGGGCACAACCAGCCCAACTCGGCCCACGCAGCAAACCATGTCTCCAGCATCCCCCGCTGTTCATCGAGCGACGCGGTGCTGTTCTCGAATCCGGACTGAATGGCATGCCCGACGGGCTGCCCTTCACGAAGCGCGTTAAGAATCCGAAACTCTTCAGCGGCGATCCTTCGGTAGTAGACGGTGAAGTCCACCCGATGCACGGCAAGATGGGTGTGCTCACGTTTCAACCGGATCACCCGCCGTGCCACGTCGTGATGCTTTTGTTTTAGAACGGCATTACTCGCGTCTTCGTGCTCTTCGGAGGCGCGATTCACCTGAATAAGCAGCTTGTCAACCGGATATTCGAATTCGAGCAGCCGGATGTAGGGCTGCAACCCGGCGCGGAGGTCCGGACCAAGCTCGATCAAATCTTCGGGCCCAAGCGCCTTCTCGGCAGCACTGTCGAAAGCCTCAATATGCGCCCATTCCAGACGCACCATGTCGAGCGCTAAGGCATGCCGTCTTCCTGAATACTGCGGGTTGTGTTGCAGCCAACCCGCGAGGCGCGCGCCCAGATTACGCAAGGTGAATGACTGCGAGGGGCACTCGGCGAGATAGGCTCGGGAAAGACGCTGGAAAGCGCGCCGGCCGATTACAGCGCGCAGCCCAGGAAAGTCGTCATAGAGAGAATCCAGAGCGCGATACCAATAGCTTCGGCTGTAGATTTCCAGGCGCTCCAGGGAAGTGAGCCGGCTGTTCGGCGTGATGAATTCAGCGGCCTCGATTTTCATTGGCCGCCCGTCCTCCGTTTTCGGGGCTATTCGGTCGGAACTCGTGAGCGGCTGCATGACCGCCTTCATCATTCGCCGTTGTAATTCGAGGAGCGTCATAAGCCTGCCGTCGCGGGAGCTTGAATGTACTTTTTGGCCTTGAGCGCTTCCGCGTGGACCTCTTCAAAAGACGGAATGCTGTCGTCCCACTCCAGCAGAGTCGCCGTCGGGCCGATACGGCGGATTGCATGCTCGTACATTTTCCAGACCGGATCGATCACCGGATGATCGTGCGTGTCAAGGATGTATTTCTGAAATTTCGAGTGGCCCGCGATGTGAATTTGCGCCACCAGCTCGGCCGGAATGCTGTTGAGATAGTCATAAGGATCAAAGTCGTGATTCCGGGATGACACATAGATGTTGTTCACGTCCAGAAGAATCCCGCAGTCCGCGCGCTCGACCACTTCGTTGAGGAATTCCCACTCGGTCATCTCGGACATGTGAAATTCGGCATAACTGCTCACGTTCTCGACCGCGATGGGCACCTCCAGAAAGTCGCGGGCTTCGCGAACTTTGCGCGCCGTGATCTCGGCCGCTTCGAACGTGTACGGCATGGGGAGCAGATCGTGACTGTACTTGCCGTCCACGCTGCCCCAGCACAGATGATCAGTCAGCCAGGGGGTCTTGGTGCGTTTGACCAACGACTTGAGGCGTCGCAAATGCTCCCGGTTTAGGGGCTCCGCCGAGCCGAAATAGGTTGAAACGCCATGCTGGACGACGCGGTAACGTTCAAGGATCTGGTCGAGAGTCGCCAGCGGACGACCGCCATCGACCATGTAATTTTCCGAGATGATCTCGAACCAGTCGACTGCGGGCTTCTTTTCGAAGATGTGGGCGTAATGAGGAATCCGCAGACCGATGCCGATCCCGTAATCCGTGAACCCGTTAAATCGATTGGCTGGCATATGTTTGAGAAAAGGGACCGGCGCAACGCTGGCGACGGCCCCCTAGGAGGGCTTCTTACTTTGAACCGTCGGTGGCGCAAGCGCCCTTACCCTTGCAGGAGTTCTTGCCCCACTCCTTCTTGGACCCGCCGCCATTGCCCTTGCAAGAGTTCAATCCCTTGCAGGCATGCTTTTCGACTTCCTTTTTGTCCGAGTTGTCCGCCGCCTGCAGCACGGCGGAGAGCGATGAGCCGGATGCCGGAGCCGCGTTCAAACGGGCCATTGTGCCGCCCAGCAAGCCGGTGAAGGCAGCCGCGAGCACGAGAGAGTTCTTGTTGATCTTCATGTAATTTTCTCCTTGTGTCTGGATTCTGACTTGATCGGCGGTTGGCCTGCGAGCTCACGTTCCATCTACGTTTGGCTGCCAGGTTTATCACACCGTCACTTGCTACTTCGCGATTCGCGCCCCGGAGTTACGGCCGTATAAAAGCAAAAGACCGGGGATTGCTCCCCGGTCTTTGTTCGCAACGTCGACGAAATACATTGCGCCATTGCACTCGATCGGTGTACGCAAGATAGCGGGAATTTCGGTTGATGACCCGGCTATGCCGCGTCCGAGAACGATGGCGCGATACTTTCGAGGACACTTTCTTCACCAAGATCGGCGGCTTCCTGGCATGCGATGCACAACGGGGCCCACGGCACCGCTTCCAGGCGCCGCTTGCTGATTTCGTTGCCACAATGCAGACAGATTCCGAATGAACCGTCCTGAACTCGGAGCAGCGCTGACTCGACGCTGCGTCGAACCGTCGACTCACGGTTCAAGCCGGCGAACGCCAGTTCCCTAGCAGTCTTGTAGTCGGCCTCCTCCAGTTCATCTGCGCTTCTTTCGATCGCGATGCATTCCAAGCGTCGCGTTTTGGTAAGTTCGGCCTGCTTGGTTCTTAAGGCTTCCCGAAAACCGGCCAGATTCGTTTGTGTCATATAATTCTTCGTCTCCCACAATCTCTTTCGTGTCTATCTCGGGGGAATGTCACGCTTTGAAAGAAGCTCCGTCGGCGTGACTTTGTCGAGCGGGCAGCGAATGTAGCATAAAGGTGAACATCATCCTGGGGGACACACTTGCGATGAAACCGTATAAGCATGTTGCGCTGGATTTTATGCGCATGCCGCCACCTGAGCAGTTGCGCGCTTCACGCGAATTCGCGGAGCGGATGGCGGCGCGTCGGTCGGTGCGTTTCATTTCTTCGGAGCCAGTGGCATTCGAACTGGTCGAGAACGCCATTCGTTGCGCGTCGCTCGCCCCCAGCGGCGCAAATCAGCAGCCATGGAAATTCGTCGTCGTGAAGGATGCGGAAATCAAGCGCCAGATCCGCGAGGCGGCGGAGGCAGAAGAGCGCGAGAGTTACGAGCACCGGATGCCCGCGGATTGGCTGGAGGCACTGGCTCCATTGGGCACGGACTGGCACAAGGAATTCCTCGAGACCGCTCCGTACCTGATTGTCGTCTTTCGGATAGATTTCGGCCTTTCGAGGACGGCCGACAGCGAGACGAAGCTGAAACATTACTACGTGCAGGAGTCCGTCGGAATCGCAACGGGATTTCTCCTTGCCGCGTTACACATGAGTGGCCTGGCGACCCTGACTCACACTCCGAGTCCGATGGGATTCCTTTCGAGCATTCTCGGGCGGCCGAAGAACGAGCGGCCGTTTGTTTTGATTCCTGTCGGTTTGCCCTCGCCCGGCGCGACGGTCCCGGCGATCGAAAAGAAAAGTATCTCAGAAGTAATGGAAATCAAATAACTACGCGTCCAGATGACTCGGAGCGGACTTGCCAGGAAATTGATCCGCCGTAAAGGGCGACTTCGTTATTACGGAAGAATCGACTCTCGTAATTCACCTCTTGTTAGAGTTTTTGCTCCGCTACCCCGAGCACATGTCCTGATCTGGGGTCTTGAACGAATGCCACGATTCGGGACCCGTTTGCTCCGGGTTGGACAGAAAGCGTGACGTCTTTCGCGGAGGCGCTGTCGAGCTCGATAGTGCCCAACTGTTTGAGGACTCGCGTCACGGCGACGTGCGCCAAAGACCGCCCGGCGTTTTCTCCGCGGACTACGTGGGATTCCGCCCGGTTGTCGGCGACGGCGACGTATAGTATCGCGCGCCCGCCTTTGTAATTCTGGTCGGCGTGCAACTCGATGTGCGCTGTGACCTGGTTGCCGTCGCGAGATACGTTGGAGATCTCGATCGGAATCTTCTGCTCGCGGATGGCCTTTTGGATCGCCGCTGACGCTTCGCGCCCGTCGCTGCCCACGAATCCGAATCGTCCGTCCACTACCAGTTGAGGCGTATACACGCCGTCGAAATTGTATTTGTTCGTGTAGTCCTGCTGGCGGGCTGTATACTGCGGCGAAGAAAATGGATCCTTCCAACCGAGGCGGTCCCAATAATCGACGTGTTCGCTCAGGACAATCAGGTCGGCGCCAGCCACGGGTTGCTTCTGGTCGAGAATTTCAAGCAACCGGTCGGCTGGCGGACAGCTGGAGCAACCCTCTGATGTAAATAGTTCCAACAGCACCGGCACGCGGCTCGCGCCATTATCGGCGGGTGCGCTAATCAAAGCCGTTGCGAATAAACAGCATGCCATGGTTCTGGAACTTAGAGTTTTCATGATTTCCTTCCACTTACCATTTCGTTAAAACGTGTTGAAAAGTTACGCGGCGGTACAGTAGCTTACGAGCATGAAGATCTATTTCGGATTCACCGTGGCGGGCGACCGGTCGGGTATCGAGATCGCGCGCAAGGTCGTGCTTCAACTGGAGGAAATGGGACACGAAGTGTTGACTAGGCACCTGGTCAGCGAAAACGCCTGGGAAGCGGACCGATTGATTAGCCCCCAAGAGGTGTATCGGCGCGACATGACTTGGCTCGAGCAGTGCGAGCTGTTCATTGCTGAAGTTTCCGGTTCCTCCTTCGGTCTAGGATTCGAAACAGGTTATCTGCTGGGTGCAACCACCAAGAAAGTTGTCCTGCTCTATCGCCTAGAGGTGCAACAGAAGGTTTCTCTTCTGATCACCGGAAACACGCACCCCAACTGCACTCTAGTCACATACACAACCGCCCTAGAAGTGGAGCAGTTTGTAGCCCGCAACATCGGTAAATGAATCCTTCTTTGCGCGCATGTAGATTCTATTGCATCCGCGGGGTCCTTGAGAGATGGCAACGAATGAGAAGTTGACCGTCGTCACCGGCGCGTCAAAAAGGATCGTCGCCGCGATTTCCAAAGACATCTGCAACGCGGCTGAGTCTTCTAATTGCCTACCTTGGTCCGTAACGCTTAAGCGCTTAGCCGCGAAACAATAAGTGGAATCGGAAAGAGCAGTGAAAGGAGAAAGCAAAAAATGTTGCAGACGGGCAGAAGTAAAGCAGGGTCGACCAGTACATCGACTTGGGTATTCGTCTTTCTTGTCGCTATCAGCATTTCAGTCGACGCCGTAATGCTCCTGGGACTGGTGAGCATGTTTCCTGCGGGCCAATTGGTACCTGCCGCTTTCGTAGGCGCGATCCTAGCGGCCGGGTTAGTGGCCACCGTGGCCGAATTTCGCAGCTTGGCGAAGCAAGACTGACCAGCGGCTTGCTGTCATGGCTATTTCAACTTGCAAGAACGTCCTACGGTGCGCGTCCTAGCGGAGGGAATCATTTTCCGGAATAAATTCATAGTCCCGGGGGATCTTGTTTACAGTTGAACGAATGAAGCGGTGAAAATCTTGTCAGAGTGTAGACAAGTAACGAGGTTGTTCGATGCGTTCGTGGATGACGAACTCATGTCCGCGGCACAGGCGCGTGTTCGATACCACATTGCCGGTTGTGGCAACTGCGCGGCTTTCGTTGAAGAAAAGATCGAGCTAAAGCGTTTGATCAAAGGCAGCGTCGGGAATATGTCGGCGCCCTCCTCGTTGAGAGACCGGCTGCGCACACGAATGCGACTGTAACGACTTGAGCACTGATCACTCCCCGGCCGACAGGTTCGAAGCAGAGGCAATGCCGCATCTGAATAGCATCTTTCGTGCCGCCCTCCGTATGGTGGGCGAGAGTGCTCGGGCCGAAGATGTCACCCAGGAAGTCTACCTGAAGGCCTGGCAATCGTTTCACCGGTTCCAGCCGGGAACTAATTGCCATGCGTGGTTGTTCAAGATTCTCTTTCATTGCGTCAACCACGACCGGCGCAGATGGCTCCGCTTTCCCCTACTCCAGGACTCGGAGGTCGTTGCTGAAGCCAATCTCGCTTATGTCGAGCCGATTCCGGAACGCCTAACGGACGACGACGTTCTGCTCGCACTCGACCGCTTACCGTCTGACTTTCGAGCTATCGTCTTAATTGTGGACGTTGAGGAGTTCTCGTATAGGGAAGCGTCCCAAATTCTTTCGATTCCCGTCGGCACGGTGATGTCCCGTTTGAGCAGAGGAAGAAAGCTGCTACGGGACCAGTTGGGAGAGGTTGCCCGACGTTACGGAATAAAAAGTTACGGAATAAAAAAGGCCGAGGGCTAGCCGTGAACCCAACGCCGCCGAACAAGAACCGCCTGAAGGATGCTGTCAATAGCGTCCCGCTGCCAGATGATCTCGCAGCCCGCCTGAGAAGCCAAATCCACGCCCAAGGACTCCCCTCGGGTGCGCGGAATCGCTTGAAGAGCGCGGTAAAGAATGTGCCCGTTCCTGCGTCCCTTGACAGCCGCATCCGAATCCCTATCTCTGGGGCGCTTCCGACATGGCGCTGGCTTCCCAGGCTGGCGCCGGTATTTGTTGCCGCAGGCGTTCTTGCAGCGCTATGGACCGCCTACCAATTCGGTCATCTTAGGCTGACCAAGGCCTCGCAGGACGCCTACATTGCTTCTGTTTCTTCCCACCTGGGCGCTCTTATGCGCATCGGATTGAGAGATCACATCCATTGCTCGGTGTTCCGCAAGTATCCCAAGAATCCGCCGACGGCTGAAGAAATCCTCAATCCAAGATTCGAGAGGGGCGTCAAGCCGATATCGCCACAATATGCAGGGCTGATTCCAATTGTCCGCAGACTTGTGCCGGAGAATTATCGGATGACGCTGGCGCATCAGTGCACGTACAAAGGCCGCGAGTACATTCATCTTTCCCTAAAAGATGAATCGAACATGCTCTCGCTGGTGATGACCCGAAAGGTAAATGGCGAATCGTTCCGTGCCGAAAACTTGCTACCGGCGCTGAACGGATCCGGGATTCCAATGTATCAGGCCGGGGTTCAACGCTTTCAAATCTCAGCGTTTGAAACCGGCGATTATTTGGTCTATTTCATTTCCGACCTTGGCAAGCAGCGGAACACTGACCTGATGCTGGCGCTTGCGCCACCGGTAAAGGGCTTTCTCGCAAAGCTCGAACTTTGACTTTGTGGTCCTGTGTGGCCGCCGGTACTCTTGGGAATATTTTCGCCCCTCTCCAGCATTCAATAATTCCGCAGCGCCCACAGGGAAGAGATCTCCAGACGGAACTGGAACGGATTGCACCTATGCCAAACGAAGAGAAACAAAGGTCGAGCTCGTTGACGGACGAAGAGACGGAGCCATCGAACCTGCCGCAGCAGAAAACAGCGGATGTTGAGGAAGTTCGCAATCTCGCTTACCGTTTCTGGCAGGAACGCGGGTGTCCGCCCGGTTCTTCTGAAGAAGATTGGTTTCGTGCAGAGCGGGAACTGGCGTCTGCCGCCGAGAACCGGGAATAAAACCGGGCATCCGCGGCATCTAGCATCGACGGAGTGTACAAGCACCTCAGACGCGCGGTTATAGGCTCGCTCGCTGGCTTAGCGGCGAGCTACGCGCTCGTGATGACGCAGGAGATGGAGGCAGTCGCAGTCCTGCTGGGTGTCTTGGTTGGAATCCTCTATGCGATCGCCTTCCGCCCAACTGCACGCGCGTACGCTGACAGCTCCATGACCGCAGCGGCGCTCGGCGTTCCGGCCTGGATCTTCTTCGGTGTGGTCCTCTTCCCGCTGTTCGGGGGGCGGATGCCCACGTGGACGAATGGGGAGATGCGCGCTCTGTTTCCCCAGTTTGTCGGTTGGGTCCTCTATGGGGGCGCGCTCGGGCTGGTGACACAGGCCTTGAACGATATCGCACTTGCCAGATTCGGTCCGGAACAGGAGCGTCCGAGGTCGCCGGAGCCCGAGCAAAAGCACATTGTCATTCTAGGCGGTGGGTTTGCCGGCATGACGACCGCGCAAAACCTGGAAGAGGTGTTCGGGCCGGACCGCTCGGTCAGTTTTACCTTGGTCAGCGAGACGAACGCACTACTATTCACGCCAATGCTGGCAGAGGTAGCCGGAAGCAGCCTGGAGCCGAGCCATATCAGCATGCCCTTGCGGACAAGTTTGCGCCGCACACAGGTAATTCGTGGACGCGTGAGCGAAGTGGATCTCGATGGCCGGCGGATACGGGTAGCCGTGGAAGGCGGCGGCGTCCGAGAGTTGGCTTATGACCAAGTGGTTTTCGCTTTGGGCGCTGTTTCGAACTATCTTGGCCTAAAGAACGTCCAGGAACTTGCGTTCGATTTTAAGTCGCTGCTGGACGCCATTCGCATACGCAATCACGTGATCGACATGTTCGAGCAGGCTGACCGCGAGACAGATCACGGGCTGCGGCGTGAGAGGCTCACGTTCGTCATCGCAGGCGGCGGATTCGCAGGCGTCGAACTGGCGGGCGCTCTCAACGATTTTTCGCGCGGCATTTTGGCGGACTATCCCAATATCACCTCCGAAGATTTGCAGATCGTTCTGGTCCATTCACGAGACCGCATTCTGCCGGAACTAAGCGAATCCTTGGGACGGTATGCGCAAGAGAGCATGGCGATGCGTGGCGTCACGTTCCGTCTCAACTGCCGGCTGAGCGATTGCGGGCCCGGCAGAGTGATCCTGAGCGACGGTGAAGTTCGCGCGCGAACGCTGGTCTGGACCGCGGGGACGGCGCCCAATCCGTTGCTGCGGACATTGCCCCTGGAGACCGATCGCCGGGGAGCCGTGGTGGTCGAAAACACGATGGCGGTGACGGGGCATGCGGGAGTGTGGGCCGTGGGCGATTGCGCGGCTCTCCAGGATGGCAAGACTGGCAATCCATGTCCGCCTACCGCGCAGTTCGCACTCCGCGAGGCCCGTGTGCTGGCTCGAAATATTCGTGCCACTTTGCGAGGCCGCGCACTGAGACCATTTCACTTCGATTCGCTGGGCGCGCTCTGCGTGGTCGGACATCAAACAGCTTGCGCCGAACTGACGGTTCCCTTCGCGCGCGGGAAGTCCATTCGCTTCCGCGGACTGTTCGCCTGGCTGCTGTGGCGTGGCATTTATTTGGGAAAGTTGCCCGGACTGGAGCGGAAGATTCGAGTACTGAGCGACTGGGTGATCGAGCTGTTCTTCCCCCGCGACATCGTCCAAACTATCGAGCTGAATTAGCGTCCAAATGCACACCACCTCCGCACTTGCCTCGCCTATGCCGCAATCGCTCTCCATCCCAAACCGCTTGTTCACCGTGCTCGTATGCGCGGCAACCGGGCTGCTTGGCGGCCTGGCGCTCATGCCAGCTGCTCATGCAACGCTGGTTACCGGGCCGGTCCTTGGCGTGCTCTACGGCTTGTTGTTCGCGCTTCTGTTCTCGAATCGCGCAACCAGCGCGGGCTCCGGGCTGCTCTGGGGCCTCGGGTTTGCATTGCTACTGTGGCTCGCGGTGGTCACGGTGATCCTACAACTGGCGAACGCCGGAGTTACGTCCCTCGATCAGTTGCGAACCAATCGAGATAACTTTCCGGACCTGGTCGGTTATATCCTCTGCTTCGGCGCTCCCCTCGGCTTGGTGCTCGGGACATTCCAGGCGCGGAAAACGGACGACAAGCTAGCTCCCTTCAGCGCCGGACGAGCCATCGTTGGCGGAACGCTGGCGGGCATTGTAGGCGGATGGGCCTTCGGCAAGTGGATGGAGCAAGTGAATTTCTATCCGCTGATCGCCGGCCTGGTTGGATCGAATTCCAGAATGCTTGGTGAATCGCTCCACTTTCTCTTCGCAATAATCATCGGCGTAACGTTCGCGCTCTTATTTCAGCGCGAAGCGCGCGGTTACGGATCCAGTATGGCCTGCGGGATGGCCTATGGCATCTTTTGGTGGTTTCTGGGACCGCTCACCATCCTGCCGTTGTGGTCGCGCCGTCCACTGGATTGGTCCAGTAGTCATGCGAGCGAGCTCTTCGGATCGCTCATTGGGCACATTGTGTATGGCGTGATCGTCGGGCTGCTCTACGCGGCCGTCGATCGCTTGTGGGTGCGATTCTTCACCGAGTCCGATCCGATCCGCAGGCAGCCGGAAGGTCCGGGTGTGCGATTCATCCTATTGATCGAATGGGGCGCGGTGTCAGGCGTTGCCGGAGGCGCGCTGTATGCATTTGTGCTGATTGCCGCGGGCTCATGGAAAGAGATTGCCGCGATAGCCGGCGGAATGTCGCCCACGCTTGGCTTCATCGTCCATCTGGGCATCAGCATTTTTATGGGCGCGAGCTACGGACTGCTCTTTCAGCGTGAGGCTCCTAACCTCGCTTCCGGAATCGGATGGGGGCTGGTCTACGGACTGATCGGTTGGTTCATCGGACCGCTCACGCTGCTCGCTGTTGCCGAGGGTCACTCGCTGTGGGCTCCCGCGGACGCACGGGCTCAATTTCCCGCGCTGGTGGGACAACTGATGTATGGAGCGGTGGCTGCGGCGTCCTTCTGGCTGCTCGAACGTCGCCACGACCAATGGTTGCTCCTGGACCCAAGAATCGCCGCCCGCGAAGAGCGCCTGAGGCGTCCCGTGGGAACAGCCGCTCCGGCCCTTTGGCTGTTCGTGCTTTGCATGGGTGTGCTCCTACCCTTGCTACTTGCTTGATCAATTGAATTCCATGACTACGGCACCTAAACTTCAGAGCCAACCTTATAGAATCCCTTGCGCCACCATCTGGGGCGGCACAGAGCCAGTCACTCTCGACGTTTGCACGAAAGGCGTCACCGCCAGCCTGCATTCAACCGCTAGCGGCGGCGAGCGCGGCGGGGATATTTACTACATGAGCGTATGCTCCATTGACTTGCTGACGCGCATGGTGGTCGCGGATGTGCGGGGTCATGGCGAGCAGGTGAGTGAAATCAGTTCTTGGATCTATCAGTGCCTGCAGGACAAGATGAACTCGCTCGATGGCGCTGGTGTACTGTCGGACCTCAATCGTATGGTTCACGGCCGAGGCTTCGCCGCCATCACGACCGCCGCCGTGGTGAGCCACTACATCAGCGATTCGACGCTTTACTACTCTTACGCCGGTCATCCGCCGGTTCTGGCGCGGAGATCGGGGGGCAAGTGGTTGCCGCTAGTTCTCGGAACGCAATCGGGCAAAGCGAACTTACCGCTGGGCGTTCTTCCCTCCGTTCAATACGATCAAGACGCAGTGCGGGTGCAAGCGGCGGACCGCTTCCTGCTTTATACCGACGGTCTCACGGAAGCGACCGACCCGAAGTCCGACGAGGAGTTCGGAGAAAAGGAATTGCCCGCTTTATTGGATGCGCGGGCGGACCCGGAACTAGCGAGCCTGCGAGACGCCCTGATCGAGCGCGCCACTGGATTTTCGGGGGGACCGCTTTTGACCGACGACTGCACTCTCATGGTGGTGGAAGTTCGATGAACCCTCCGCTTCCATATGCAGGCATTCACCTGGAGCGCAAACATCCGCTTGCCATTCGCTGGATGCATTGGATTAACTTCCCGGTCATCTTCGTTATGATCTGGAGCGGACTGTTCATCTATTGGAACGACTCGGACAACGCGTACAAGCATCCGCATGAGATCTATCGCGTTGGCATAGGCCGGCTTACGCTTTTCCATCTCTTTCCGGAATGGTTTTGGAAGCTGATTCATGCACCCTTCCACGTCACACAGGCCATTGGTCACCACTTCTTTTTCATGTGGATCTTCGCCTTCAATGGCATCGCTTATGTCTTGTTTGTCGCGATTTCCGGCGAATGGAGATTCTTAGTCCCGCAGAAGCGCAGCCTCAAGGACGCCATTCAAGTGACTCTGGTAGACCTTCATCTCCGCAAGGGGCTGCCACCGCAGACAAAATACAATGGCGCACAGCGGATCGCATATACCAGCGTGATTGCCATGGGATTCGGCATGCTGGTCACTGGTCTCGCGATCTACAAACCGACCCAGGCTCACTGGCTCACTACGATTCTTGGCGGTTACGAGATGGCGCGTTGGGAGCATTTCTGGCTCACGATGGGCTTTGTCGGTTTCTTTCTGGTGCATGTTGGACAAGTGGTACTCGCCGGCTGGAACAACTTTCGAAGCATGGTGAGCGGTCTTGAGATCCGGCGGGCCGGCGAACCGTCGCTAGAGAAAGAAAGGTTGTCCTGGTGATGCCGGACTCAGAAGAGCGCCAGCAACCACAAAGCAAAATGCTTCCGCCTGAGACGGTGCCCGCGCCTCAGGACCCGTCGCAGGCAGCGCCCGCCAGCGCCCAGGTCAATATCGAAGATCTGGACCGAGCGGTGTTGGCGAATTCTCGCCGGCACACTCGCCGTTCTTTTGCAATAGCGGCAGCGGCTGCGGCCGCCGGGTATGGTTTGTACAGGTGGATCGAAGATGGGCCACGCTCCCAGATGCAGCCGGATCCGTTTCGCGACGCCTTTCGATTCAACGCTAAGCTTTCGAAAGTTATTTTCGACGAGCGCGCGCTTGCTCCAACCTATCCGTTAAGCCGAGCCGAGAATCTTCGAGTGAACGGTGTTTATGGCCTGCACATGACGCTCGATCCGGACAGCTATCGCCTGCAGGTGGTGGGTGTGCGCGATTCGCGGACACATCCTCGCTACGCCTCCGACGTGACTGCCTGGGAATACAAGTATATGGACGCGAAAACCGCCGAAAGCAGGGGGCATGACACGAAGACGCCTCCGCCGTCGGCGAGGACTGCGGAAAAGATGGCGCCCGAATCAATGATGGAGGAAGAGAAACGGAGAGAGATGCGAAGCGGGCGCATGCCACGCGGTCGAGAGGAAGCGGGGCAGAGCCGCTCCACATTGCCTCAACCGACTAGCGGACTACTGCTGACGATGAGCGACATACTGCGGCTCCCTCGTCATGAGCTAGTCACGCAATTCAAGTGCATTGAAGGTTGGAGCCAAATTGTCCATTGGGCGGGAGTAAGGATGGCTGATTTTCTGGAGGAATACCCTCCCGAACTCAGGAATGGCAAGGAACCTCAATTCGTGTACATGGAGACACCGGATGGAGACTACTACAACGGTTATGACATCCAGGTTTGCAGGCACCCGCAAACACTCCTGGTGACGGAGATGATGGGCGCTCCGCTGACGCAATATCATGGCGCCCCGTTGCGCCTGCACATGCCAACTAAGTACGGTTACAAGCAAATCAAGCGCATTGGGCTGATCAGCTACAACACCGAAAGGCCCGACGATTATTGGACCAAGTTGGGCTACGACTGGTATGCGGGATTGTAGATGACCGTTCCAACTCACGATATCTGCGCCGGCAGCCCGGAAAGCGTGTTCGAGAGATGTTCCTGGTTTTACGCGTTATGCCGTGAACTGCTATTTACCGACCACACGGATGAGATTGCGAGCACTATGACGCCGCTATTAAAGCAATCTTGCCGCCCCGTCCTTTTGGAAGTGGGGTGCGGGCCGGGATTCTATTCTTCCAAACTCGCCAAGCTCTTTCCGCATATTGACGTGATAGGCCTCGACCCATCCGAGAGCCTGCTGGCACGTGCAAGACGAAAAGCAGCTCGCGATCGCCTTACGAACTGTCGATTCGTACGCGCGCGCGCCCAGCAACTCTCCAATTTCCCCGAAGCCGCCGATTTCATCATCGCTTCCCGGCTGTTTCTCATCCTTCTCAACCGACGCTTCGCCATCGAGACGATGTACACCGCGCTGAAGCCGAACGGACTCTTGTTCATCGCTGAGCCGCGCTCTCCTCTGCGCGCTGCGCTGCCGCTGGCTTGCATGCGCATTCTGCAGCTCCTGACGGGTTCCCGGAATTCGCTCGATAATTTCAAGCATTGCCGCGTTCTGAATAAAGCGCAGTTTGCGGACTTTGTTGCATCTCAACCCTGGAAGCACGTCCGGCAATGGAGCGATCAGCGATATCAATACGCACTCTGCGAGAAACCGGCATGAGCAAGTGCCTGAACACCATCATCGATCCGAAGCAGCCAGCTGCGAAGTTTCACGGGCGTTGCGCGCTCGCGGTAATGGCGAAGGCTCCCAAGGCGGGCCGCGTCAAAACTCGGCTTTCTCCTCCTCTGGATTCCCAGCAGGCCGCGGCGTTGAACATCGCGTTCTTGCGCGACACCATCGCTTGTCTCAAAGAAGTAGAAACGGCCGCGGAAGCAAACGTAATCATCTCCTATACACCCGTCGGGGAGGAAGCCAACTTCGCCAGCATTGTTCCAAACGACGTGCCACTAGTTTCTCAGCGTGGTGAAGGTTTCGGAGAGCGGCTGCTACACACGACGGAAGATCTGTTCGCCGCCGGGTTTAGGGCGGTTTGCCTGATCGATTCGGACAGCCCCACCGTGCCAACGGGCGCTTATATTGAGGCGGTCGAAAGCTTGCTCACCAATGAAGACTGCACGGTGTTAGGTCCATCCGACGACGGCGGGTACTACCTCATTGGCGTGAATGCGTTGCATCCGAGACTCTTTGAGGACATCGCCTGGAGCACGGCGATCGTAGCGGAGCAAACGCTGCAGCGGGCTCAGGAGATCGATCTTCCCGTGTATTCGCTGCCAACCTGGTTTGATGTCGACGATCGCCAGACACTGACCCGGCTATATCGGGAATTGCTGGGATCCGAATCCGGCTGCGAATGCTTTGCCGCAACTTATACGAGCGATTATCTACGAACAATCAAAGATCAACTCGATGAGTTGTCGATGGCCGCGATCGCGGGGCAGAGCGTACAACAATGAGGATTTGGTCGCGCTTGAACCGGCATTTCGCCCTGGTCACCAACATCGCTCTGCTGCTTCTGGGACTCGTCTACATTCAGTATTGTCGCGACGGAGTGGTCGAGTACAAGCACTACATCCATGGTTACAGCAGGGATGTTCTCACGCAGATCGGGCTATACAGCATGGGCGTTCTTCTCGTCGTTTTCGGGAGAACAAACCGGTGGACGCTTTCCGTCATTTTCGGCGTGGCTCTTGCCTCACGGTTGGTTGGAGTCTTCGCTCCGGAGTTTCTTTCTTCAGACATGTATCGTTATGTTTGGGACGGGAAGGTACAGGGCGCCGGGATTAATCCTTATCGCTATATCCCTGCCGATGAGCATCTTCAGTTCTTGCGCGACGACCAGATTTATCCCAACATCAATCGAAAAGAATACGCCCACACGATCTACCCTCCGGGCGCGCAATTGATTTTCCTGGGTGTGACGCGGATCTCTGAAACCGAAGCATGCATGAAGGCCGCTATGGTCGGCTTCGAGGTTCTTGCATGCTGGGCGCTCCTTCAGATTCTTGCCTTGTTCGGAAGGCCGCGAGAGGAGATCGTTCTCTATGCGTGGCATCCTCTCTGCGTCTGGGAGATCGCCTCCAGCGGACATCTGGACGCCGTCGTGGTCGGTCTCCTGTCGGTTGCAGCGTTGGCGATGCTACGCGGCAAGATGTTGCGATCGGCTTGCTGGATCACCTTCGCAGCCATGGTGAAGATGTTTCCCATGGTGCTTTTGCTCGCGTTCGGCCGCCGCATTACGGCTCGCATGCTGCTCTTATGCGCCGGCATCACTGTAGCGGGCTATGCACTCTACGCCAGTGTGGGTTCCGGCGTTCTCGGATTTCTAGCTGGATTTATGTACGAAGAGGGCCTGGATACCGGCGATCGTTACTTCTTCCTCGCCTGGGCCCACCGATATCTGCTCGTGCCCTTTTGGCCGGGATTGTACATCGCCGTTTCCGCGCTCCTTCTGGCCGGCATCGCCTTCTGGGGGATGGTTCGACTTCACGACCCCAAGCAAATACTCGGAGTCGAATTAGCGATCAGCATCGTCGCGACGATGCTATTCTCCCCACACTATCCGTGGTATTTCCTTTGGATCTTACCTTTCGCCGTTATGCTGCGCTACATGCCTGCGATCGTGCTCACGCTAGAGGCAACCTATTGGTTTTCGACCGAGCTCGCATTGCCGGGAGAAAAGATGTTTCGCATGAACGAGTACATGTACGGCATCTTCTTCGCTTCCATAGCCGTTGATCTCTTCGTTCGATGGTGGCGGAATGCTCATCCGGTGCCTGAATTAAGCTACGCGGGAGAAGCTTATGAGTAACACCGCCGTGATGCGCCGGTATTTCGAGAAGCCCGAGGACGAACTGCGCGCCCGAGTAGATTCTGAACCGGTCTGCCTTTATCTAGAAGTCACCAACCGCTGCAATCTGCTGTGTACAACCTGCCCGCGGACGTATGAAGATTTAGAGCCTGAAGCTGACATGTCGTGGGATCTGTTCACCAGTATCGTCAACCAGTTCGACGGCATCCAGCGAGTGGTGCTGCACGGCGTCGGCGAGCCGATGCTGGTAAAGGATCTTCCGGAACGCATCGAGTTTCTGAAGAAAAGGGGCATCTATGTCCTCTTCAACACCAATGGAACACTGCTGAATGAGGCTAATGGTGAACGGCTCCTGAACACGGGGCTCGACGAACTGCGGGTCTCGCTGGACGCTGCCGAAGGCTCGGTCTTTCAGATGGTTCGTGGCCGGGATATGTTCGATCGGATCGTGCGGAATCTTACGCGGTTTCGCCGCCGTCAGCGCGAGCTAGGCGCCGAGTCTCCGCGGGTTTCACTCTGGCTGACCGGGCTGCGCGAAACAATTGGGCAACTGGAGGCCTTCGTTCGCTTGGCTCATCGAATGGACGTGCCGGAAGTTTATCTGCAGCGTCTGGTTTTCTTTAATGACAATCCCATTGGGCTGGCGCGTTCCGAGAGCGCGCTCTTCGAAAAGACCACGGCGCAGGAGGAAGAAACGATTCAACGAGCCGAGGAACTGGCCCGTGAATTGGGCGTGAGATTTAACGCTTCAGGAGCAACGGAACCGCTCGCGAGCGTGAAACTGACTCGCGAAGATCAACCGTGGTCACTCTGCCGCCGTCCCTGGACACTCATGTACTTTACCGCCACGGGGCGAGCTCTGCCTTGCTGTATCGCACCGTTTTCCATGCATGGCTATGACAGCTTCACGCTCGGAGATGCGACACAACAGTCCCTGCGCGAGATCTGGAATGGCGACCGCTATGTGGAGTTTCGAGCGAGCCTCATGAGCTCGCAGCCTCCCCGCGCGTGTGCGAACTGCGGTTTGCGCTGGAGTCTCTGAGTGAAACTCAGGGGCGTCAGTCTCATCATCCCAGCGCTCAATGAAGCTGAGGCGATTGGGCCCACGCTGCGCGAGTTGCCTTGGCATCTTTTGGCCGAATGCATCGTGGTTGACAACGGCAGCACAGACACGACGGCGGAAGAGGCAATTAAACAATGGGGCCTCTGTGATCTCGGAGCCTCGACGCGGTTACGGACAGGCTTGCCACAGCGGAGCACAGGCCGCCAATCGAACGAGCGAGGTACTGGCCTTTATGGACGGCGACGGCAGCGATATTTCAGCTGACCTGGTGCGATTAGCGGCGCCCGTTCTCGAAGGCGAAGCCGACTTCGTCATCGGTTCGCGGATGTTGGGAGGGCGCGAGCCAGGGAGCATGCTGTTCTCGCAGATATTTGCTGCTTGGCTAGCCGGTACGCTGATCCGATGGCGGGTGGGCCTGAGATACACCGACATGGGGCCGATGCGTGTGATTTCGCGCACAGCCTTCGAGAGGATGAACATGTCCGAGATGACCTACGGTTGGAATATCGAGATGCAGATCCGCGCCGCGCAACTCGGCCTGCGTGTCCAGGAGATGCCGACCGGTTGCAGACTGAGGCGAGGCGGCACTTCGAAGGTCTCTGGATCGTTGAAGTCATCGATCAAGGCGGCAATCCGCATTCTGAGAGTGCTGCTGCGGCTTACCGCGCGGCCTAGCGGGATGCAGTTGTAGTGAACTTCTCTTGAATTTTTATCGAATCGAAGTCGGGTAAAGTTCCGAGGCCGAAGGCAACGTAATTGGAGAACTTGGCTAAGCCAACCAAAACCACAGTTTCCAAAATCTGCTCGTCGGCGTAGCCGAAGGTCCGCAAGGCGTCGATGTCATTCTGATTCACCTTGGTCGGTTGGCTATTGAGCTTCTTCGCAAAGTTCAGCAGCGCTTTCAGCGGCATGGTGATGTTCGCCGAAGTGTGATCCACGGCGATCTGCTCCGGCTCCGGCCCCTCGATACCCAGCATTCGCACCATCTCACAATGAGCGGTTACGCAATAAGTGCTGAGATTAGCCGCGGAACAAACGAGAAAGACATATTCCTTCTGTTGACGCGTGAGCGCTCCTTCCTTCACCAGGATCGTGTTGGCGAGGAAGTCTTGGGCTTCGATCAGGTCGGTGCGTATCGTTTGAGCACGGAACAAATTCGGAATGAACCCGAACTGGTTCTTGATTTCCGCGAACAATGGAAAGTTGGTTTCGTCTAGAGGCTCTTCGCGTAGATATCCCATTTGTTCCCTCGCGCGATCTAGTGGAATCGTAGCATGCCGAAGGAGGGCGTCAATTGGAAGGTTTGGCCGGAACTAATTCTGGCGGATCAGCCTTGCTTGCCTCGGATCTTGGCCATGATCTCCGCAGTAATAGGTTTGAGCACCGCTTCCGGCAGATCAAAGGAACCGCTATCGGTCACGATCCGAACGGTTTTGCGAGTGGAGTCCACAATCACCTGGCACGTCTGGCAATGAGCAAGATGGTTTTCGAGTTGCATGCGGACCTCGTCCGCGACGCCCTCGTCCAGGTAGTTCCCCAACTCCGCCATGAAATCCGCGCAGGTAATCACGCACCCACCCCCGTCGGACTCTTCGCGAAATAAGGCGCTAGCGCTTCGCGCAGCATCAGGCGCCCGCGCAGCAGACGGGACTTTAGCGCGGGAACCTGTAAGCCCAGTGCTTCCGCGGCATCTTCCGCTGAGAGCTGTTCAAAATCGCGGAGCAGGACTACGACGCGATATTTGGCCGGCAATTTCTTCAAGCAATTCTCCACTAACGACCTAACTTCCGCTTGTGCGTAGAGCTGTTCAGGGTCGTCCGTCCAAGCGCGCACCTGCCGCGGCCGGAATCCTTCCTCGCCTTCAGGCCCATCGTAATCGAGGCTCTCCATCGGTCTTCTTTCCCGTAGTCGCTGAAGCCCGGCGTTGCTCGCGATCCTGAGCAGCCAGGTGGAAAACTTAGAGCGGCCTTGAAAGCCGGCCAAGTGCTGAAATGCCTTTAAGAACGTATCTTGCATCCCGTCACGAGCTTCCTCAGGACTGCCCAACAGACCGACTAGTGTGCGGTAGATGCGCTTGCTATGGCGCTCTACCAGTACCTCGAACGCTTCGAGATCGCCAGCCTGCGCTTTTCTCACCAACTCGGCGTCGGGATCGGGAGGCTCATCTCTCCGACTAGGACGGGAATCGGGGTAAGAAAGATTCGCTTTATTGCCGATGTCCAGATGAAATGACTGGCGTGGCGCGAAATCGGGGACCGCACCGGTACCCTGCTGCACAGTATTGAGAAATTGAGTGAGCGCTGTGACCGCTACGGCCTCCAGAATCTGCTCGTCGCTGAGTCCCTGCCGGCGAAGCGATTCCACGTCTTCGAGGGAAAATTCCTCGGGCCGCGCCGAGAGCTTCACCGCGAAATCGAGCAACGCGTTGTCAAGCTCTGACAACCCGGCTTGCCGATGATCGGCGGCAATCTGGTACGACTCCTCAGCTGCAACACCCAATAAAGTGAGAATCTCTGCGTAGATTGCGACGCAATAAGTGTTTTGATTGGAGCCCGATACAGCCAGCAGAATGCGCTCTTTCTGTTTGCGCTTCAAGACGTCATCCGTAAGCAGGATCAGCCGCATCGCTTCGACTTCCGCGGCCACGGCAGCGGGGCACAGCGCCTGTATCTGGAAGAGATTTGGAACAAAGCCAAAGTTATCCCTTAAGAACGAAAAGGGCGCGAAGTCGCTGGGCATTTCCTTTGTGGAAAGGTACGGCCCGAAAGTTTCGCGGTCCGCTGGGGCGAAGTCGAGTGAGGGCGTCGTTCCGGAATAGGGCGGAATAGCGAAATCGGGCTCGACGCCCAGACCGATCGATAGGGTTCGCAAGAACTTGCCCCACCCTGCCAGCAAAACGGCCTCCAGCACGGAGTCTTCGGCGATTCCAACAGCGGAGAGCCGCGCAATGTCTTCTCGCGCAATGGAAGGGCCGTTCACGCCCAATTTGATTGCGAAATCGACCAGTGGCGCGTCGAGCGACGGCCGGTTGGTCCGGGATTGCTTAAACAAAATCGCTCTGGCCAGTGCCGCCTCGGCCTCAATCAACCGCGGCAAGACTGTTTGTGCCAGGAAGAGGTTGGGGATGAAACCGAAGTACTCGCGAAAGACGGAAAACGGCTGAAAGGATTCGCCAAGTACCGCCTCCCTAAGATAGCCCACGTTCAGTCGTATTTTACCCCGGCTGAAGTTCCGATCACCGACTGATGACTTCCGGCCTTTGAATCCTTTTCTTCATATTTCCGTCATTGTCCGAGAGTGACACGGCCTCATGAACAACTCGGGCAGGTCCTTTCTGAGTTTGAAGCAGAGGCGGTACCACATCTGAATGATCTCTTTCGAGCTGCCGTCCGGCTCCTACTGGACCAAAGCAGAGCAAGCGATGCCGTTCAAGAAACCTACTTAGTGGCTTGGCAAAGCTTTGATCGGTACCAACGGGGGACAAACTGCCGTGCATGGCTGTTCGGAATCCTGTTTAACGTGATCCGTCACGAGAAGAGGAGATGGCTGAAATGGCTTAAGGGCGCGAACGAAAACTTCGCGGAGACTCAGTTGGTTTCACCCCGGCCAGTGCCCGAAAATCTCACCGATCGCGAAATCCTGGCCGCGCTCGATCAACTCCCGGTCCAATTTCGGGCAGTTCTGCTGTTGGTGGATGTGGAAGAGTTCACCTATCAAGAGGCGAGCGATATCCTCAGAGTCCCCATCGGAACAGTCATGTCCCGCGTGAGTCGCGCTCGAAAAGTGTTGCGCGTCCAACTGGCGCATGTGGCGCGGGCTTACGGAGTGTCAAATGTCAAGATGTGAACCGATTCGATCCCGGCGGGTGGCTCCACAAACTCCTTGGCAGGGTTCCGGTGTTGATCCCCGCTCCCCGGAGTTCCTGATCCGAATTGACCAAGGAGACTATTGAGATCCGCGGGCGGACTCTGTCGACTCTAGAGTTGAGCCAGCCCGCACCGCGGCTTCTGTCTGCTTCAGCGAGGTGATGAGCGCATCGCGGGACACTCGCCGAACGATGGGCTCCGCGAACACTCGCACCGCGGCGGGGATGTTGCGGCTCAACGCGATGGCCTCCACCTCGATATAAAGACCGCCGTCGCGTTCTTCATACCGGATGACGGTAAAGAGCCTCCAGATAAGGCCGGTTCCTTCATCCTCTGGAAGCATATGTTCGTCGGGGGTGCCGTATTCGGCGATCTCCCGGATGTGCCTGGTCTGGGAAATCGTGTAGAGCCGCCGGTCGTCCACCCGATGGTAGGCCGCCTCGTAATCGCTGTCCAACGCGGTCTTCTTGAAAAAGGACCTGTTCATCAACACGATCGAAAAGCGGTCTTTCGAAACGCCTAATTCGGGCGCCAGATCGATCGCCTTCGAATCGATCACGTTGGGGCGGTAGAACTCCTTGTACCGTCCGTAATCGCGAACCACCGGCAAAACATCGCGAATGGTCAAATTCGGCATGTAAGCCACGGCGATCCAGTCGTGAATGAGCCCGGAGGGGACCTTCATCGGAATATGCTGACCCACCGGAGCAGCGATGATCCCGTCTTCCTTGACCTTCACGGCACGGTCCGGCGCGTCGTCCATCCACAGAAAATGATTGCCCGGAGCAAGGCGCTCCTGGAAACGGGCGTTTGCCTCCTCGAGGTAGTCGTCCCACGAATGGACCGTTTCCGGCTTCAAGATCAGGGTTGCTGCGCGGGCGCCAGGCAACATGAGCGCCATCACCGCGAGTCCGGCCAAAAGCTTGCGAGTGTCAGAGGTCATGACACTGAGCGGGGCAATTCACTGACCACCATCCGCGGGTGGCAGCGGCGGTGGATCTACCGGAAAATCAGCGGCTTTCCCGGCTTTCTGGCTCTTCGGGGTGACCACTGTCGAATTAGCTTTGCCGGAGATTGCCGCTTCGACACTGCGCTCGGCTTACACGGACGAGGATTCGATGGACGCCTTAGCTCGCGGCGGCCGACATTACGCTCGCAACCTTGCTGAAGATGGTGCTGATGCTGGAAGAAACGCCAGGCATGATCGCGCCCGCGGCAACCGCGACGAAACCAGCCATCAACGCATACTCGATCAGGTCCTGGCCCCGAGTATCCTTCCACATCTTCAGTTTCAAAACCAAGTTTGTGATCCGTGTCATTGCGATCTTCCCTCTTCCTTTTGTAAATTATTTCGTTACTGTTGGTACGTTATCATCCAGAGCCAGTACGTCAAATCGGGGTAAGCCCCTAGAACGTTGTTCAAATTGCAGTGACGCTGGTTGTAGTAGTAGTACCTCCGAAATAGCCGAAGAGTCCCGGCCCAAACTGCGTCTAGCAAGTTTGCCGTTGCATTGGGCACTCCCGGGCGCCGGCCTCGGCCAGCCACCCGAGAAAATGCGTCACTGACTTTTGCTCGTCCAAGTAATAGCGCGCCGCGGTTTCTTTGGTGTGGCCAACCCGGATGGTCACGCCCTCTGGCAGGGCTGCGAACGCGTCTTCGTCAGTGGCGTCATCGCCGATATAGAGAGAGAGGGAATCAGCGCTTCCCTTCACCTGTTGAATCCAGCGAACGGCCGTACCCTTGTCCCAATTCACTCGCGGACGTACTTCAATCACCTGTAACCCGCGCCGGACTTGAAAGATTCTTCGCGAACCAACCAGCTCGGCATAGACAACTTTTCGAAGTTCATCCAGGCTCGAGCGCGGGGCCCTCCGAAAATGCACGGTCGTAGTAAGGACTTTGTTCTCCACTTCAACCCCAGGAATGTGGCGTAGGCGCTCGCGAAGGCGGCGCGAGAGCTCGCCCAGGATCTTGATCCGTTGAACGGCGTCCGGTTCCACAAATTGCAGTCCGTCGCCGCAGATTTCTAACCCGTGATTCCCGGCGTAGATCAGGTTGGCCATTCCGACGCGCTCGCGAATGTCGTTGAGAGAACGCCCGCTGATAATCGTTATGGAGCATCCCTCCATCTCACTGAGCCGCTCCAGCGCGACGCGTGTCTGGGGGGGCAGGGCCGCCTGGTTCGGAAATTCGACGATCGGTGTTAGAGTGCCATCAAAATCCAAGAACAGCAATACCCGACGGTAATGCTGAAGCAGGGATTCGATGTCAGAAAGATGATCGAGCAGTGGCTGGGGCATCGGATTGAGTCGCGGTCTTGGCACGCTGAATGGGATCGAGACGAACTTCGGAAGCCGCGCCGATCAGGTTGGCCGCCCAACGGTAGATATTGTAATGCCTCACCACCCGTCGCATGCGCCTCATCCTTTCCCTTTTCTCATGCGGGTCCATCTCGAGGGCATAATGGATGGCGTCTGCAACCTGATCGGTATCGTAGGGATTCACAATGAGCGCATCTTCCAACTCCAGACTGGCGCCGGCGAACAGGCTCAAAATAAGTACGCCCCCTTCGTCGCTGCGAGTGGCCACGAACTCTTTTGCCACCAGGTTCATGCCGTCATGCAACGAAGTCACGAGACACACATCGGCTATCCGATAGTATGGCTCGATCTGGTCGTGATTGTGGTGCTCTTTCAGAAAGACAATCGGTTTCCAATGCCGGGTCTGGAACCGCTGGTTGATACGCTCCGCTTCAGCCTCGACGTCGGCGATTAAGTCCTGATAGCGATGGATATGGGTACGGCTGGGAGCACCGATCTGGATGTGTGTGAAGCGGCCTTCATAGGACGGATGCTTCTCGAGAAACCGCTCAATGCCTCGAAACCGCTCGGGGATCCCTTTGGTATAGTCCAGACGATCAACGCCGATCCCCAAGTAGTCCGCCTGGCAATCGAACCCGGTTGCAATCCCGGCGCGCTCAGAACGCACACTCAGGTAGCCGTGGGAATCACGGGGCCTGGATTCCTTGAAATCGACACTGATGGGGAAGGGACGAACGGAAGTAAGGTGACCACCCTTCATTACCGCAAAGCGTTCCCATTCGATCCTGGATTCCAGTGTCCGGTCGATGGTCTCTAAGAAATTGTTGCAGTGGCTCTGCACGTGAAAACCGATCAAGTCGGCGCCCAGCAGCCCCTCCAGTAATTCTCGCCGCCAGGGGCAAATGCCAAAGGCCTCCGGGTTAGGCCAGGGAATGTGCCAAAAGATGGTGACGCGAGCATCGGGCCGTCTTTGCTTGATCAAGCGCGGAAGTAATGCGAAGTGATAATCCTGCACCAGCACCGTGGGATGTTCTACATCCGCCATTTCCTCCAGCACCGCTTCAGCGAACTTGAGGTTCACGTCCCGATAGGCTTCCCAGTCCTCCGCGCGAAATACCGGGCGAGTGTGTGCGATGTGACAGAGCGGCCAAATTCCTTCGTTGGCAAAACCGTAGTAATAACGTTCTTCCTGCTGCGGCGTCAGCCAGACTCGGCGAAGTGTATATTCAGGAGCGTCCGAGGGAACCCCCAGGCGATCGTGCCCGTCCACGGTTTGGCGATCGGCGTTGCCGGCTCCATGCGCGATCCAGGTTCCAGCGCACGCCCTGAGAATCGGCTCCATGGCCGTTACTAAGCCGCTGGCCGGAGACACCGCCTCAATGGATCCTCCACGCTGCACGTGCATGAGAGGCTCACGATTGGAGACCACAAACAGACGGCTACCTTCGAGCGCCACTTGTTGATACACGCGCAAACGTTCGGCCGTCCAGAGTGAGTCGGCGGTTTCGCGTAGCCTGGCCTCTTCCTCCGCCGACGCCCGCGCTACCTGCAAGCTCTTCGCGAGATGTGAAGCTTCGTGCGCGAGCGGTCTCAAGACTTGCTCGTTGGGCAGATCCGGATTGGAAGCCGCTGTCCCGGCTCTCAGATCGTGGAGCCATTGCGCCAGCCGTGCAATGGGACGCTCGACGCTCCAGCGCACCACAAGCACGGTAATCGCCACGATCAGCAGCATTTGCATCAGAATGTGCATGAACGTGTCGCGCCACAACTTCGTGTTTTGTGCCTCTATATAGGAGGCATCGTGAAACACCGCCAGTGCTCCAACTACCGATCCGTCGACGCGGATTGGCACGGCATAGAGGTGGGCCGCGGTTGGGCCGGAGCCGAAAAAGTGACTCCACCCATTGCCTGCAAAGACGCTTCGATCCAAGGGAGGGGGATCCGTGCCCAAGCGGGTTGCCAAGCTGGCGGTGACCCAGACAGGCCGGCTCTGGACGTCATAGATGGCTACGCCGTCCAGCCGCTCGCGATTTCCAAAGCGCTCTACGATTCGCCGCAGGCTTCCGCGCGCCCCCTTCATCCACAGAGGTTCAACGGTTTCCTGGAGGCTCTCAGCCAGAATCTGCGCTCGCTTCTCTAAGTCGCTTCGCCGATTCTGGGTGTCGGCACGGACCTGGTAAAGCGCAAAGAGAACTGAGATCAGGGTTACGGTCAACACCAAAGAAAGGATCAGCCGCAGGCTCATTCTCATCTCGTCATCTTCCTTCCACTACACCTGCTTCCAACGCACCTGCCCCACACGTTGAGTGATGATCATGAGCCTTGCAATGTGTCGGCCATCCATCTACCTGCTGAAACCACAACCGCTTACGAACGGCAATATGATTTCATTGATGGGCGCCCGAGCAATTTTTACCACTGGCGCGGTTCCCGGAAGATGGCTGCTATCTGTGATTGTGATGGTCTTGGAACTCCTTGAGACGGATCAGGTCGTCAGCTAATACGTCGCGATCGCGCGGAGCAAGTCGTTCGTCGTTGGACGATTTCCGGATAGAATCGATCACATCGTTCAATTTGCCGTTATCCCATCGGCCTTGATCCAGATCCGCCTGCATGGTCGTCAACTCGCCTTCGGTTTTAGCCAGACGCTCTTGTTCTCTGTCATGCGCCCGGTTGCTCCAGACATGCTCCAGGTCGGTTCTCACCTGCATGAAGATGTGCGGCCGCCACTCCTCTCCCCGGAAGCGCTCGTCACGGTCGTGATACCAGTCCTGCGCAGCGGCGCTCAACGCGAACCCCGCCAAGATAACGCCTATCGTAAGAGATCGATTCATGTCACATCCTCCTATCAACTTGGACTCCATTCTGGCCGTAGCGTTTCTTCGCCCTCAATGTGACGGGACGTGATAACTTTGCTGCATGCGTGCAACTCTCCTCTTGCTGTTGGCATGGCCTGCACAGTGGGCACAAGCCGCAGACGCCTCCTGGCCGGTTTACCTGGGCGGCGCCGGCTCAGAGCAGTACTCTTCGCTCACGCAGATCAATAGGGGCAACGTGAACCAGCTTGAGGTGGCGTGGTCGTATCCTATGGGCGAAAAGGGTAATTACCTTTTTAACCCGATCGTCGTGGATGGCACCATGTACGTCATGGCGAAGAAAAACTCTATTGTTGCGCTGGATGCCGTTACCGGCAAGGAGCGATGGACCCATCCCAACACCGGCGCCGTAACTCAGAGAGGCATCAATTACTGGGAGAACAAAGATCGGTCCGACCGCCGTTTGCTGTACTTGAACGCCGGCTACCTGACCGCAATAGATGCGCGGACGGGCGACACCATTCAAAGCTTCGGCGATAACGGCCGTGTCGATATCCGAGTCGGCCTGGACCGGGACATCGATAAAATCGCACCGCTCCAGACCAACAACCCCGGGCGCGTTTTCGAAAACCTGTTTATCATGCCACTGCCGGCGCGCGGCGATAATTATGCGGCTGTGCCCGCCGACGTGCATGCTTACGACACGCGCACGGGGAAGCTCATGTGGGTGTTTCATTCGGTTCCGCATCCTGGCGAGTTCGGTTATGAAACGTATCCCAAGGATTTTTGGAAGACTGGAGGCGGCGTACACAACTGGAATGGGCTATCCGTGGATGAGAAACGCGGAATCCTCTACATCCCGTTCGGCACGGCGAGATACGATTTTTACGGTGCGAATCGCCATGGGCAGAATCTGTTCGCGAACAGCCTGGTGGCGCTGGACGCCCGCACCGGCAAACGACTCTGGCACTTTCAAACCGTGCATCACGATCTGTGGGATTACGACTTACCCACCGCGCCCCGGTTGTTGACCGTGAAGCACGACGGGAAAACCGTGGATGCTGTCGCGCAGCCCACCAAGCAGGGATTCCTGTTCGTCTTTAACCGCGTGACAGGTCAGCCTCTGTGGCCGGTGGAGGAACGGCGGGTGCCGAAATCGGATGTGCCGGGTGAGGAGGCTTGGCCCACGCAGCCGTTTCCCACCAAGCCGCCGCCGTTCGCCAGACAATCCTTCACCGAAAAAGATATCAATCCGTATATCACGGAAGCCGAGCAGGCCGAGATGCGGAAGGAGTTCATGACATTTCGCAACGAGGGACTTTTCACGCCCCCCAGCAGGCAGGGATCGGTTCAAATGCCGGGGAATGCGGGTGGCGCCACCTGGGGGAGTTCGGCCGTTGATCCGAATCGCGGTCTCATGTTCGTGGTGTCCAAAGAGCGGCCGGCGATCATCAAGCTGAATCTTCCCGGCGAGAAATCGCGCGGGCAAACGTTGGGTCTGCCGCCACTGCCCGGGCCTCTCGTTACCGAGCAAGGCGAGTTTCCCCGCTACGATGCACCCTATGACTTCATGGTGATGACGAACGGCCTGACGACCATCGGGCCCCCGTGGTCGCAGATCACCGCCTACGATCTCAACACCGGTACCATCAAATGGCAGATTCCCGATGGCGGCGTCACGGCCCTTGCCGAGCAGGGTCACCCGGACACCGGCGCTGTTTCCCCACGAGGCGGAATTGTCGCCACGGCCGGCGGGCTGCTGTTCGTCACGACACTTTCCGACCGCAAATTCCGAGCGTACGATCAGGACTCCGGGCGCGTGTTGTGGGAGAAGGAGCTGCCCGACGGAGCCGAAGGCGTACCCGCGGTCTACGAGATCGGCGGACGCGAATACATCGCGCTTTGCGCGGGCGCCGGCCCAATCAATCCGCCGATTCGAATGGATGGTGGGAAACCAGAGGCCCCGGCCGAAGGCGCATATCTGGTCTTCGCGCTTGCCGCACCGGTAACGGCGCAGGAGCGGGTAAGCATCGATTCTAGTTCAATCCTATGCGGTGAAGAATGTCTTGAAAACGGGGATCGGAACGCAAGCCATCCAGCGCGAGGTCGGCTCTCAGGTCCGAGGGAAGACCCACGAACTTCTCCGCATACGCTTTTTCCAGGAACTCGAACGCTTTATCGTTTTCGTGGAGGCCGGCATAGATGGTAGCCATGGTGTATGGCGAAGCAGCACTCTCTTTTGCTGTGTGCTCTAAATCGAGAAGAATTTTCTGCGCCTCAGCTTTCCTGCCCATAGCTCGATAAGCGTGTGCCAGCGCCACAACGCTCCTGGAACCATCTGACATCGCGATTGCCTTTTGGTATTCGGAGATCGCTTCCGGCAGCCGGCCCGTGCCTTCGTAGCCGATGCCGAGAGTGTAGCGTTGATACCGATCCTTGGGGTCCAGCAGCAGCCCTCTCTTGCTCGCCTCGATCAGGCGAGGGTAATCCCTCAGCTGATAGTACGTTCCGGTTTCCGTTTGAGCCGCGCTGAAACTGTAGTCCAGTTGGTCGATCTTTGCGATCTCGGCCAGAGCTTCGGCGCGCCGGCCAATGGTAGCCAAAAACTCGGCGCGGTCCTCATGTGCGCAACTATAGCTGGGCGCGAGCGCGATGGCTCGGTTGAATTCTCGATCGGCAGCGGCCCAATTCCAGTCAAACCTCGAACTCAGCGCGCCCAGCGTATCGTAAGCCTCGCCGATACTTTGGTCGAGTTTCAGCGCTTTGGCTAATGTCTCCCTGGCAGACCGCTCAGCCTGGTCCTTTGGTAAAGCTCCTGCAAACGCCAAGTAGGCGTAAGTGTCCGCTAGCCCCGCGTAAGCCAGGGCGAAGTCCGGATCCTTTTGGATCGACTCTTCAAAGAGACGTTGGGCCTTCATCAGTGAATCGGGTTTGGTGAACTCATTGACAAAGTAAAGACGACCCTTCAGATAGTCATCGTATGCCGCAGGATTCACCGCGCGGGTTGAGCGCAGCTGAGCTTGCTGCGTGGGAGTGACTTGTCCGCGAACCTGCTGCGCTATGGCGTCGGCAACGTCAGCTTGCAGATTCAGAATATCGCCGACGATCCCGGTCGTATGTCTCGGCCCAAAGGTGCTGGTCGGTGCGTGCCTGAATGAGTTGGGCGGTTATGCGCACTCGTTGACCCGAACGGATGGCCGATCCTTCGACGACTGCGTCGACGTTCAATTCGCGCGCAATATCAGGCAGGCTCTTCTTGGCCCCCTTGTACTGCATGACGGAAGTTCCCGAGATCACCCGCAGTGAGCCGATTTTAGCCAGGTCTGTAATCAACTGGTCCGTCATGCCATCTACGAAGAATTCCTCCGACGGGTCGCCGGACAAATTCTTGAGGGGCAGGACAGCGATGGAACGTATCGGCGCAATCCCCGCTTTCGCGTGAAGCCACCATGACAAGGCAACCACTGCGAGCGCCAAAAGAGCGCAAAGAACAAAGACCAGACTCCTTTTCGGCTTTGGGAGCGCCATGAGGGCCACCGGTTGAGGGGTATGGTCGCTGGTTTTCGCAGCCAACTGCAGGGTCTGAAAATCCTCTATCGGACCGATGTACCGGTATCCCCGGCGCGGAAGGGTTTCGATGTAGCGCGGTTTCTCAGCCGAATCACCAAGCACTTCACGAATCCGCGCCACGGCGTTGTGCAGGTTATGGTCAAAATCGCCAAATGTGTTACCGGGCCAGATTCTGCTCTGAATCTCCTCGCGAGTGACAACCTCGCCCGCACGATCCAACAGGATTTCGAGCACCTGGAGCGGCTGGCCGCGCAAACGCAGCCTTACGCCGTGTTTGCGCAGTTCGCCGGCACGGACATCCAACTCATATCCGTCGAACCGTAGCCTATCGGCAATTCGCGGCTGGGTGGCCATAGCACCTTCAGAAAGCTAACGAATTCTAACACACTGCCTTTGGCAACAGATCCAAGCAAGCTGGAACCCCGTTGGTTACAACGACTTGACAATGGAGAAAACTTTGGGAACGAATGGAGGCTCCCAGCATTGACGCTCAGCAAAGAACCAGCGAAAGTGCACTTGTGTCGCACGAGCTCCCCGGAGTAATTTCTCAAACGACCAAAAGGAGAACCATCATGAAAAAAACAGTATTCGTCGCTTCGTACATTGTGCTTGGCTCAATGGCACTTTCGTCTGTGGCATCGGCCCAGCCGAACGTAGCTGCAGAGCCGAGTAAACTGATTCAGACCGTTCGCAATTCGACAGCTCAGTTCATGGACGTAACCATCGCCACCGCAGCGGGCTACGGCCCCTTCCTCGGCTGCGTCAGCGGCTCCGACCACGGCGCTATGGGCATCCACTACGTCAATGGAGCCCTACTCAACGGAACCCTGGATGCCACTCACCCCCAAGCCCTGATCTATGAGCCGTCGGGCGGTCAAATGAGTCTGGTGGGCGTCGAGTTCATCGTGGACGCCGCTACCTGGCTGAAAAGTAACCCCAATCCGCCCGTTTTGGACGGTCAGACCTTCCTGTTCGTCGATAGCCCAAACCGATACAACATACCGCCGTTCTTCGAGCTTCACGTGTGGGCATGGCGAAGCAATCCCATGGGTCCGTTTATGGACTGGAACGACAACGTGACTTGCGCAGGCCAATAGAATACGTTTCCAGGCGGGGGCGGACGCTAAGAAAAAGGGGGAGCCCGAAGGCTCCCCTATCGAGGGAACTGCGCTGACAGGCTAGAAGTAAATTTTGGCGCCGAGCTGAACCACTCGCCCTTGCGCATTGGGGTTGTAGGTGGTCACACGTCCGAAGGTGCTGGGCGCGTTGAAGTCCTCCCATGCGGTAATATTTTGCGAAAACGCGAAGTTGGTGTGGTTGAAGACATTGAAGGCTTCCATGCGAAGTTCAACCTGCTTGCTTTCGCTGAGCCTTACCACTTTGCTCAGAGAAAGATCGGTGTTGTTGATTCCCGGGCCATGGAAATTGTTCCTTCCTTCATTGCCCAGCACACCTGGGGTCTCCTGCGAGAAGGCGTTCGGGTTGAAGTAGTAGTTGGGCTGAGCGGGATTCGATCCGAACTGGAGCGTCGCGTTGCGTGGATTGTAAATCCCCGGATAGCCGGACACATTGGGCGCGTCCCAGCAGCCGTAAAAACTGACGGGGTTCGCGACCGGACACTGTAGCGATAAATCGGACGAATCGCCCACGATAATCGGAAAGCCGGTTTGCAACGTGGTAATGCCTGCCAGCCGCCAGCCGCTGACCACATATTTGCCGAAAGCATTGTTCCAATGCGGGAGGGGTAATTCGTAAGTGTAATTCACAACGAAACGATGGCGGGCATCGAAGTTGGAATCTCCCTTGTTCAAGGCGAAATTGAACGGATTGCTGGTGCGGGTGGATCCCGACGCCGCGCCGCTGCCCTCGTAACCCGAGCTGTCGTCGATGGAATGGCTCCAGGTATAGGCGGCCTGGAACATTAAGCCGCGAGCCAGGCGCTTCTGGAGTTGCACCTGCAATGAATTGTAATTGGAGACGCCTTGGCTACCCTGCACCCCAACCGATTCGAAGATGTTGCCCGGCGCGTACATGCTGTGGCTCGGGTACAGGTAGGCCTGGTTGTCCCGGTTGGCGATACACGTCGGGTCGGCCGCGCAAGCCGCTGATCCTGCCGGCGAAATGGGATTGCCTTCGTAGACCATGTCCAAATGCCGGCCTTGAGCGCCCACATACCCTACTTGCAGGATCATCTGTCCGGGAAGTTCGCGCTGGATGTTCAGGTTGTAATTCATCGCGTAGGCATCGGTCAGGTTCGGATTCACGGTACTGATGCTCAACGGTTCGAATTGTGAAAAGTTCACACTCTGGCCTTTAGTGGCCGGCGTGAATGGGAACGGATTTGCGACGGCTTGTCCGGTGGAGATATCGACATAGGGATTGGCGAAGGAAGAGCTACCGCCAGCCCCGGTGGCCGCCAGAGACTCGATGAAGAAAGGCGGAGCGCCGAGTTGCTGGAGCGCCAGTTCCTCAGCCGCACGATTGAAGTAGATGCCGTATCCGCCGCGAATGACAAACTTCTTGGCTCCTCCGCCGCTGAGCGGGCCCCAGTTGGGTGAATAGGCAAATCCGAAGCGCGGCGCAAAGTTATCGTTGTGCTGGTGATAGCCGGACGTGGTGCATCCGGGGTCGCCCGGGAAATCCAAACCCACCGGCGCGGTTGGGAATATCGTAGATTGCTGACCTGGGATGAAGCAGTTGTTGTACAACCCGTCATAACGATGATTGACCAGCGGGGTGTCGATCTGCCAGCCAAGCCCGTAATTCAACGTCAAATCATTCCGGACTTTCCAGCTATCTTGGGCATACGAGTAGTATTCGTAGCTGCGGAACGCCTGTACGCCGCCGCTTTCCTGGACGAATACATCTGGTATTCCTAGCAGAAAATCCGCGCCAGGATCCCCGGTGCTGTAAACGCCAGTACCGTCAAAGGCGAACTCGCCGTTGTTCAATGCATCGAAGGAGTCGTTGACCTCATAACGCCGCCAATCGAAGCCAAACTTCATGGTATGGCTGCCAACCACTTTTGAGAGGCTCTCAGTCATTTCATAGGTGTTATCCCTCGACGGTTGCGGACCATCCGGGCTTCCGCCCAGATTAAAGTAGCCGTTGAGGCTAATTAAAGGCATGCTGGCTACGCTCGCGAATTGCGAATTTATTCCAGTAAAGCCGTAGGAGGATGGAAGCGCCGGATTCTCAGGCGTTACGGCCTGGTAATTGAGCCGGTACCACGACGCGCGGAATTCGTTCAGGGTGGTGGGATTAAACGTGTGAGACCACTGCGCGGTGTATTGCTTGGTGGCTTCCGGATCGCTCTCCGCGAAACCAGGCAGCGTGGAGCCCAGGAACGGAACCCCATGCTGTACGCTGTCGTGCTCGATGAACACGCTGGCCCACAGGCTGTCTTTGGTGCCGAAGGTGTGATCGATGCGCGCGATTCCCTGCTCCAGATCCTCGGTTTCGATGGAGGAGAACGAATACTGATTGGGTCCGAAATTAGCCTGCGGAACGTATTTGTTCATCAAAGCCAGCGCCAGCGGGTTGAAATTCGCCGCCGGAATCTGGCCGTTTGGAAAGAGAACGTTGTAGGGAGTTCCTGCCGCGTAAGTGGCGCCATTCTCGCCGACCATTGCAAACGGCGAGGCCGTGGTGGAACTCGCGATATCGGGAAAGTCGCCGCCACGCTGTGCGGCGCTAAAGACCTGCGTGGTCTCGGACTGTTGATTGGCGTCCGGACGGCGGTTTCTGGTTCCCTGGTACGACAGGAAGAAGAAAGTGTGGTCCTTCCAAATGGGACCGCCAACTGTTCCGCCGTACTGATTCTGATGAAAGACGGGGGGCGTCACCGAGAAAAAGTTGCGCGCGTTCAGGAACGTGTCGCGATAAAACTCAAAGGCGCTCCCGTGGAATTGATTGGTGCCGGACTTGACGATCGCATTCAGAATTCCGCCGGAGTTGCGACCGTATTCGGCATTAATCGTGCTATCGATGAGGTTGAACTGATCGATGGCATCCGGGCTGGGCGCCAGACCCACCGCGTTCAGGCGATAGTCCACTGCATCCGCGCCATTCAGGAGAAACGAATTCTGCTGGCTCTCGCTTCCGTTGATGGCATAGTTGCTGCGATTGCCGTCGCTTTGGCTGACAGCGCCTGGCACCAACTGCTGGAGTTGAGTCCAATTGCGGCCCAGCAGAGGCAATTCCACGATCTGCTTAGCATTGATGATGGTGCCGAGCTGCGTGGTGCTGGTTTCCACCTGCGTCGGGTTGGCTTCCACCTGGACGGATTGAGTTATTTCTCCCACTTCCAGCGCGACAGCAAGACTGTAAACCTGATTCAACGTTAACGTGATGTTGTGAGCGGTGGATGCGCGAAAACCGGCTTTAGTAATCGCAACGTCGTAGGTGCCAGGCGGCAAGCTAAGGAACTCATAACTTCCGTCGTCCCTGGTCATTACCGTCGCCGAGACCTGAGTCTGCGTATTGACGGCCTTTACTTCCGCCCCTGGAACTCCCGCGCCCGAAGGATCGGTCACAGTTCCACGGATATGAGCCACAACTTCCTGCGCGGGAAGATCCCAAAACGAAGCCATGGAGAGCAGTAGAGCTCCCCAGCCGATGAGCGTGAGTTTTCGCATTTTCCCCTTCCTTTTCATCCTTGGCCGGAGCGCGTTGCAGCGGGAGCGCCCTGCAGACGGTCAGCCATGATTCGAGCGAGACAACCGGGCGTGAAGCAATCCCGATCTCCTCTACAATGAAAGTTAGAGCTTTACAATAAATGTTGAAGCTCTACAATAAATGTTGCAGTCAACCTCGTTATACGTTGATATCAACATTACCACGGATGTCAAGCGCTACCAAAGTTTCCTTTGAAACCACCCTGCTGGTTCGCGATTGCTGCCTCTGCCTGCATGTGCAGCGGGCTGCTCGGGCGCTGGCGCGGCGCTTCGATGAGGTCCTGCGGCCCTTCGGCCTCACCAACGGGCAATTTTCGCTGCTGATGTCGCTCAACCGGCCCAAGCCTCCGGCCATGGGCGCTGTAGCGTCGCTGCTCGCCATGGATCGCACCACGCTGACCGCTGCGCTGAAACCGCTGGAGCGGCGCGGACTGGTGAAAGTAACCGCAGACCCGGAGGACCGTCGCAGCCGTCTGATGACGCTGACCGCGAAAGGCCAGCGCGTGCTGGCGGACGCCGTGCCGGTTTGGGAGCAAACGCATCGGGAGGTAGAAAGCCTGCTGGCGGATGGAAATCCCGAGGGCCTGCGGAATAATTTGCGCGCTCTGTCCTAGAGGGCCTGGAGATTCCGACCGGTTGGTTTGTAAGCGGAACGGGCTTTTTGGTTTTATTCAATGCCCTTCCCTCCCGCGGCGGTTCGAGTTCGTGCGCTCTTCGCACGCAACGTCTCGAGCCACCTGACCATCTTCACGATCCCCGATTTCAACACCGTTTCGTCCTGAGCATTCTTGGCAAGCGAGAGGTAACCCTCGTACAGCGCGACCAGGAACGTCGCAGTCTCGCCGGCATCCAGGTCGCTGCGCACCAACCTTCGGTTCTGTCCTTCCTGGAGCGCGACTGCGATGGCATTCTGCCAGGCGCGAAAGACCGTTGCCACTCTCTGCCGAAACCCTGGGTCGAGCGGGGACATCTCCTGCCCCAGGTTATTGAGGGGGCAGCCGCACATCACATGCTCAGGCAATAGGGAGGTACCTTGGACAATCGCGATCAAAGTGTCGATCGGATTCTCTCCGTTCGCTAGAGGAATCAGCCATTTTTCACGGGTGATTCCCGCGATTACTTCTTCCACCACGGCATGGCCCAGGGCTTCCTTACTAGGAAAGTGGTGGTAAAGCGCACCCTTGGTGACACCGGCGCCCGAAAGAATGGTTTCGAGGTCGGTACCCTGGAACCCCGAGAGGTGGATTTCCTTAAACGCGGCCTGCAGCAAGCGCCCGCGAGTCCTTTCAGGATCCCGGTCGCGGGAGCGCGCGGCCGCCCTCTTAACCATACCAAGCAGTATGTAGCTATTCCAGGCTCACGTCAACACTTTTTCGGGGTTGAACGCCTGCTGGCGTCTGCTCAATTGCAACTCGTGCAGCAGGCGCATGATGTTATACGCGCTCAACTCCACCAGCAGCCGCGTGATCTTCGCGTGCTGATCGTCGTTCAGGTCGGCTTCCACCGCCTGCATGGCCGCGATCACACTCGACTGCTGTTTCTCCAGCTCGGCACGGTCGATCACTCCGTCCGCCATCGCATCTACAAATACCGATAATTTTTGAACTTGTTCGTCAATTACCGGAACATGCGTGGTCTCGTCAAACCAATCCACTCTTTTCATAAAGGCCTTTCGTGCTATCGCAAATGATTTCGCAACTCCAAAAAACGATGTTGCAGCCGCTCACGCCCACCTGGCTCTTGCACGCGCTTCCGGAACGCTTCCGGCAGAAACTCCGCGTCAGTACATTCCAGCATCGCGGCGGTCTCTTGCATCTCCTTCTCCAAGCCTTCGAGCGACGGAAGGAAGTCCGCCAGTTCCTGTTGGAGAGCGGTTTTGCCAATCCCGGATTCGCCGCGCAGCCGGCTGCGGCGCGCAGCTCTGGTTACTATACCTTCGATGTCGGCGCCTGAAAGCCGCCCAGCCGATTGGATTTCAGGAATTTCTTCAGCGCTTAGGCGGACCCCAGCCTTTTGCCCCATGGCTTGAAACATGGCACGAACCTCTTCCACCTGCGCAGGATAAAATAGAGGGATATGGACCTCAGCTCGTCCCTGCCGCTTCAAATCGATGGGCAGAAGATCGGGGCGGCAGGTCAGCAGCATCCATAAAATCTTCCCGCGGAATCGCGTATCCCCCATCTGCCCGGCAATGAGAGAAAAGACCCGGCTGGAAGTGCCCGAATCGCCTTCCTGTTCACGATTGCCCAAAGCCGCGTCAGCCTCGTCGATGACCACCACCACGGGTCCCATAGCTCGCAATACGCTCAGCACACGTTCCAAGTTCTTTTCTGTTTCACCGACGTACTTGGAACGGAAATTCTTCAGCGTCACACAGGGCGCGCCCATCTCTCCGGCCATGCATTGCGCCAGGAACGTTTTCCCGGTTCCCACTGGGCCGCAAACCAGATAGCCCATCGGCAGGGTTTGTGTATCGCCGCGCTGCAAGAGTTGCGCGTCCTCCCGCAGCCGCTGCTTCACGGGGGCGTGCCCTACCAGCACGTCGGTATTCCACTTGGGCTCCATGAACTCGAGCAAGCCGCGGCATTGGCGTTCGATCAGCTCCTTCTTCAACCCTCGCATGCGCGCGGCGTCCAGACGGTGTCCGGATTCAAAAGCGGACTGTACCAGAACATTGATATCGACGCACGAAATACCGGCGGTGAGGCGAGCCAGTTCAGGCTCCGAATAGTCGGAAACGGTCTTGATGTCGCGGCCTTCGAGAGCAAAGCGCAGGAAACGCCCGCGCGCCGCTTCATCGGGCATCGGGACTTCGATACCGGAAACATAGGGATTGGATGTAATCCGTTCACTTAATGCCGCTGCGCTCTCGTCCATCAGGACCACGGCCATGTTCAAGCGTTTCAGGTGCGGGCTGGCGGCCCAATTGAGAACCGTCACCACCTGTTGCGATGCTGCCGGGCTCAGCCGCCCCGGCTCGCCACTAGGCAGCAGGAATGACGCGTGGTCGACCAAAATGGCGGCGCTTACGTTTTCTTCGCCCGCCATGATATTGTTCTGGACGAAGCGATCCAGCACAGCAAAAGCACTCGCGGAATCCTTGCGCGCCGACGCCAGGTCGCCTAGCTTTTCGTTAGCCCGAACCACCATGTCCTTGAGGCGCGCTCCATCCCGCCCCGCGAAGACCCGCAGCCCGCGAGCCAGATCGTAATACAGCACCAGGTCCCAACGGCCGAAGATCTGTTCGGTTAGAAAATCCGCCAGACCTCCGTAGGACGACCCGTCGGCGCACAGAGGAAGCAGATCATGCACGTTGCCGTGCAACACAAAGAGCGATGTTGAGCCGGAGAAATAGCGTTCGGACAGTTCCGCCGCCCAGGCCGGGAACCAATTCGGAACAACGTGCTGTTGTGCCGACGTCACTGCGCCACCTTTCGCCAATCGGCATCGAGAATCGCGGGCGGCTCTTGCATCTGATCGACGACACCCGTTATCTGCTGCAGTTCCCGGATGGCTGCTTCCGTGGATTGCACGCTTTCGGTGACTCCCTCAATTTGACTCGACAACACGTTGGGATCCTGGCGATTCACGCTCGATTCCACCAGCGCTTGAATTTTGGCTTCGATACGATCCAGTTCCACGCGCACGAATTCGGAATTTTCGCCCGCTTTCTTGTAGTTTTCGAGGCGCAGCTCGTGTACCGCCACGCTATCTTCGAGCGAATGCTTGAAGCGTTCCTCCTGAGCGGCGGCGCTCTTCAATTTTGTCTTGATTTCCTCAATTCGCGCGCGGATCTCGGCTTCGGACGTGGAGCGGAGAAAGCGGTCGAGCGCCTGTTGGGACGCGAGCAGGCGAAGAAAGATCCATAGCAAACGGTCCAAGGCAGGCGTGCTCAAATCTTCAGACGAGGAAACCGATTGATTCGCCACGCCACGGGCGATCGCCTTCATCTCCAGGCAGCGCGCGCGTAAGGCATCGAATCGCTGCCGGGATGGAGGAATCAGGGAATTGACAATCTCGCTCAACGATTCACTGCCGGCCGCACCTTGCCGCGTTCCGGATTGTTGAGCTTCCTTGTGGACCTGCGCGTCAATCGCATCGCGAAATTTGGGCCGCGACACCAGACCACCCAAATAGGCCACCTCCGCGGCCAACAACAAGGGGAACAATGCGTCCGGCCAGGGACTGAGCGTGCAGGCCGCGGCCCCTCCCAGGAACAACAATAAATTCCAGCGGTAGAGAAATGCGTGCTTCAGGTAGGCCATCATTCCGGCACTGTGCGCTATCATTTTTGAACCCCGCAGTTCTCCACGATATCCCGAATAGCGAACACTGTTTTGGTAAAATTTGCCTCGCGCTGCATTTCGCGCGCGGGACGATCGGGGATTGGCAGTTCCATGTCCTGGACGATAGTGCCCGGCGTGCCGGTAAGAACGAAGATGCGATCGCCCAGGAAGACGGCTTCCTCCACCGAGTGCGTCACGAAGAAGACGGTTTCCTCCTGCTCTCTCCACAGACTGATCAGCAGGTCCTGCATGTTGAGCCGGGTCACCGGATCTAATGCACCGAACGGCTCGTCCATCAAAATGATATGCGGCGACAAGATCAGCGTTCGCGCAATAGCGACGCGTTGCCGCATGCCTCCAGAAAGCTGATGCGGGTATTTTTGCGCGTCCCGCTTGGGATCTAACCCCACTTTTCCGATCCACGCCCGCGCCCGATCCTCGCGTTCCTTGCGCGCCACGCCGGCGCACTCCAGTCCGAAGGCAATATTATCCAGCACCGTGCGATTGTCGAATGAAGTGTAGTCTTGAAAAACCATGCCGCGGTCCGGGCCCGGACCTTCTACAGCTTTGCCCATTACCTTCACTGTACCCGTGGTCGCAGGAAACTGAGGCCCCAGCCCGGCGATCAAACGTAGAATGGTAGATTTGCCGCAGCCCGAGGGACCCAGGAGCGATACAATTTCCCCGCGTCCGGGCTTGTTGGCTACCTCAAAGGAAATGTCCCGGATGGCCGTTGTGGCGCCCGATCCCTGCGCGTCGTATGTTTTGCTGACGCCTTGAAATTCGACGATCAGTTCGTCCGCCATGCTGGTTCAGTCCCCGTCCTGACGGTACGGAAACAGACCGCGCTGCACCCATCCGAGAAAGCGGTCGATTCCAAACGCAAGCGCGGCGATCACGATCAATATGAGGATAATGTGCTCCGACAAGCCGCGCCTCTGGCTAGTGGAAAGCAGATAGCCCAGCCCGTGTTCCGCGTTGATCAGTTCAGCCAGCATGATGTAGCCGAAAGCCAAACCGAAGAGCGATCGGAGGCTCTTGTATATATCCGGCAACGCCAGCGGGACCAGAACCTTCCAGATAACCTGCGAGCGAGAAGCTCCAAGCGTAGTGGCGGTTTCCACGTAGCGGTCTGGAACCGAGGTGACGGCGTGAACCGCGTCCGAATAAACAAACGGCACGCAGGCGATAAAGATGAACATCACCTTCTGGGTTTCTTCAATTCCGAACCAGAGAATGGTCAGCGGGATGAGAGCTGCCACCGGAATATTGCGCGCGAACAAAGCCACCGGCATCACGGCTGCTTCCAATACGCGCCAGGAGCCGGCGACGATCCCCAGCGGCACACCCACCACAATCGCCAATCCGAAACCGGCCAGCACACGGCGCAGCGTTGCGATGATGCTCGCCAGCAGATCGCGCTCGGTCCAAAGCGGCACGAAACTTTTTGCCACTTCTAGGGGGGAAGGAAGAATCACAGGCGAGATCAAGCGCTGCTCCGGGATGGCGCCAAAAGTCGCAAGAAACCAGAGCACGAAAACCAGCAGCACGGCGCCCATCCCCACCAGCAACCGGATGCGTGGAACTGGCGCTACCCGAAGATCGAAAAGACCTGGCGGTTTCGCGGCTGCGTTCGCCATCTACTTGGGAGCTTCCAACGGATAAACCTTCACTTCCACGCGGCGGTTCTTGGCTTGATTCATCGGGTCGCCCGGATCGGCGGGCCGTCCCCAGCCCACTCCCGATACGGTGAATTGGTTGGGTTGGAGCGTGGGGAACTTCTTGAGGATGGCTTCCTTCACCGAGTTGGCGCGGTTCGCCGACAACTCCTCCACGGAAGATTCGGGAACCTGGCCCTTCATGGACGAATCCGTGTGGCCCTCAATGACGATGCGGGCAGCGCCAAACTGCCCTGCCATCTTTCCGATCTCTTCCACCACGAACTGCGCGTTCGGATCGTAGAGCTTCTCGATGGACTTGCCGTCTTCCGTTTCGGCCACTTGCTTGGAAAGATCCCAGGAGTTGGGAAAGAAGTGAATCACCACGGTCTTGGTGAGGATCTCATTGGATTCGCCCTGAATGGCGGCGGCTGTGGTGGGCGCGAACTGGACCGCATATTCGTCTTTCTGGCTCGAATACTTGTCTTCCTTACCCAGCTTTTGCAGCACACTGAAGTCCATCACCTGATCGAACTCGGTCTTATCCGAAACGGCTCCGATGCGCTTATACAGGTAGTACGCGTTGTTCCAGGTGCGTTCAAAATTGGTTGGGTTGTTCTGATTCAGGAAGAAGTCCTGATTTTCGGCCCAGTTGGTGGAATGCGCGTCGCCCTGCATGGAGAGAGCGTCGGATTCGGGAATGGAGTATCCGGCTGCCATCAGCTTGGCGGCGGATGCTTTACTGGCGTCGCTCTTCAGCGCCTCCATGCCGTCGAAGATGCCGCGCACCAGGCCTTCGATGATGTCGGGGTGGTCCTTCGCAAAATCGGCGCGCGCGAACCAAACATCGGCGATCAGCTTGTTGGCGGTGGTGGTGTTCACCAGCATGCGGTTGCCCTTCACTTTCGCCAGGTTGTAAATATCGGGCGACCAGCTGACGGCTCCGGCAATATTTTTGTCCGCGTTAAACGCCGCCGCGGCTTGGAATGCGTCCTGAGTGAACTTGAAGTTGACTTCCGACGGCTGCACGCCGCCATTGATCAGCGCATTCAACGCGAAGTAATGCGAAGGTGAATTCTGCGCCAGGACAATGGTCTTGCCGCGTAAGTCGGCTACGGTTTTGATGCTGTCCCGCACCACGATTCCATCGCCGCCGTTAGACCAATCCACTTGTTGATAGACGCGCGGCATCACACGCGAGTCCTTGTGCAGCGCCTCCATGAAGAGCGGAATCATGTCCAGCGTTCCCCACCCGATGTGGACGTTGCCGGCAGCGTAGGCATCGCGCATCGCCACCGGATCGTCAATCAAAATCAACTCGACCTTGAAGTCTTTGCCGCTGGGAGTCTTCCAAATCTTTCCGGCCTTAAACCCGTTGTTGGCCAGGATGATGGGCGCCCAGCCCGCCCAAACGTTGATGGCGAAGCGAACCGTGCGGTCCTGCAGGGGCTTGTAGCTCGAAATGCCCTGCACTGGCGGAAGCTTCGCGGCAGGAACGTATTTGTATTCCTTGGCGGTGGTGATGCCGCCGGTGTCTGGCGCTTCGGTAACGCTGGTCATTTGCTCGCCACTCGGCTTGCCGGAGTGGGCGCCTTTTGATCCGGGCAGCGCTCCAAAACGCCACAAACCCAGCCCCACCAGGCCGATCACAATGGCGAGTACCGCCAAATAAAAAGCCGGCTTGGCATTTCCGCTGGCCATATCAGTCCTCCTCGATCGCGTTTTTGCTTATCAGATTGTTTGCAGGCGTCTATCTAATTGCGGGTTGTTTGGGTAGTCTCGTCAGCCACGGCGGGCCCCAGGTCCTTGGCAGCGTCGGCAAGCTTGGTCGTTTCCGGCGAACGCAATCCCAATTCGGCTTCAAACTGCGACAAAGCATCTTCGGCCATTGCCTTCTCCATCTTCTCTTCGGCTTGAATGGACTCGATGCCTTCCTGCGACAGGTCGGCCGCCACCCGGGTCTTCGCGCGGTTCTTGTCGATCTTGCCCTGGATCACCTGCTCGATTTGACCGAAGTCGGTGGTCACATCCAGGTTGAAAGATTGTGCCAGTGCGGCCACTTCGGCTTCGGCCGAGCTCATCTTCAGCTCCGCGTCATACTTTTGGATTTTGTCGCGAACCTCGCCCAGTTTCTTGGTGGCATGCTGAATCTTCTTCAGGTTATTGCCATAAGATTCTTCATGCATCGCAAGTTGCTGTTCGTTCGCGGCCAGATCTTTCTTGGCCTTCTGCAGCTCCAGCGCAAACTTCGCGGCCGCGTCGCGTTGCCCGGCCTTCAGATAGGCTTTGGTCTGCGCCTCAAGCTTCTGCACGTGATCCCGGCCGCTGGCCACCTGCCGGCTAACGCGCTCAACCAGCGCGCGATACGTCTCCAAGCCTTGCCGTCCGTCTTTCAACTGCTCCACCGACGAGTCGTATTCGTACTGCATTTGAGCGATGGGATCGGCTTCCCAAAACAAGTTGGCGACTTTGTTTATTTGCGCTCGAAATGCGCTCCAAAACTTTCCCAGAATCAAGGAGTACCTTCTTTCTGATCCCTCATTCTACTACTACGAAGCACGAGTGAGCGGTGTTCCCCATTACGTCAAATCGTTATAATAGAGGCGTTTAGGGCTAGTATGCTCCCCTTCGCCGAGTACTCCACAAGAGCCGAGCGGCACATCCAGAAGGCTTACGGCGTCCGGGTGATCACCCGCGATGTCCCGGATCCGTTGACCGGCGATTTGAACGGCGCGGAAATTCATGTCGACTACGCCGTGACGGCGGAACAGCGGTTGTTCCTGTTGGCCCATCTTTTTGGCCACACCGTCCAATGGAACGTTAGCTTGGGCGCTTTCGAACTCGGCCGGCCGCAATCCCCTCCGGTGACCGAAGATTGCTTACCGGCTCTGATGGATTATGAACGCGAAGCTGCCGGTTATGGATTGGGACTCTTACACGAAATCGGAATCATGGACGTCGATCAGTGGTTCGCTGATTACGCGGCCTGCGATGCGGCCTACCTTCGCCACTACTACGTCACCGGAGAGAAGCGAGAATTCCTCAGCTTCTGGCGGGAAGGAACGGCGCGCCTTCAGCCGCAGCCAGTCCCGCGGTTCACGCCCAAGAGCCGATCGTTTCGCGGCGACGGCGTGGTGATCTGATCACAAACCTACTTGCAGCGATCCGCCAGTTTCCTCTCGCGATATTTTCTGTGGCAGTTCGCGCACGCGATGGTCATCACACCGGCGGCATCGGTCATCTTGTCCTGATCCTTGGCTTGAGCCGCAGCGTAGGATATCATTCGCAGCGTCCCGCAGCCCTTGAACGAATTTTGCCCAATCCGCATTCGTCACCGGAACATCCAGACCATTCGAGCACTTGCGCCCAGGCAGCGAGAGGAGAGTGGCCACTTCAGCAATCGCCAAAGCATTGTTCTCCACGGCTTCCCATTTTCCGTACTGGCTGGCTAAGGGATCGGTCGCCATGCTGGGATCCGGGGCATGTTGCACTTCCGCCGGGTTCGTGTCCTGCGCCGCGAAAACGACATTCGACTCCGGATATAACGTGCCCTTCATCAGTTGGGCCATGGTTGCGGGCACAGGCGCAGGCGCCTGAGATTGGCCCATTGCGCTCGCGACGAGTAGCGCCAATACTGCTCTGGTCATTAGAAGATTCTACTCCTAGTGCCGAATCTGCGAGCTGATGTCCTTGATCTCGTAGACCTCGCAGTTCCCGCGCTCGCGCAGAAGTCCTGCGTCGGGGAACGTGCTAACCGTTAGCGTTCGCGGCGTCATCACCCACGGCTCGGCCAGTACCTCGGGATCATCCACGGTCACTTCGTACAGAATCTTGTTGCCCTGACGAGTGAGTTTCTCGATCACATGCATCTGATCGGAGTGGAAGAAACCGCCGCGCGCCAGCCATGTGGTATCGACGAACGATATGGAGTCTAGCACCAGCGTGTCGCCTTCCCAGCGCCCTACGGTATAGCCGAAATACGTGGATTCGATGGCCTTCTTTGGGTCGTGCTTGCGGTCGTCGGTCGGGATCACGCGATATTCACCGTATCCACCGCCGCCGTCGACGTACTCGCCGTAGAAAAAGATAATATCGTTGGCCGATTGGACGATGCGCCGCGGCGGGCCCTCGCGCGGAACGCCCAGCGGCTGGCAGCTCATCACAGGGTCATCCTTGTTCGTCCACATGTCCAGCTCCTGGACCTTGTCCCAGTACTCGGGTTTGTAGAGCGGACGATTCGGCCCGTACCGCGACGGGGCTTCGAACTCGAAATCCATGGTCTGATTGAGCGCCCGGGAACAGCCCTCCTGCTGTGTGGGGTCGCAGCGGCGATTGCCGTAGCGCCAATTCATGGCGTTGAAATTCCAGTTGCCCGTCATGTCCGGGTGCCCGTTGGCCATGCGTGGCGTCTCAGCGGCCGCGGTTTCCTGACTCTTGGGGGCTGCCGCCGGCTGGGCCGCTACGCGTAATCGCCGATTTCACGCTGGCCGGCACGGGCATGACCACATAAACGCTGCCCGTTTCCGTCTGCACCGTTGTCAGGTCGCGAGCGACGGCGCCGTCGTGGCGCTCCGTTATCTTGCCGGCGTATAATGCGTCCACTTTGTTCAGTGGATTGTTCCAGTCCTGGTAATCGCCATAGGTGAACTCGGTGGTTTTCGATCCCTGCTTCACCACCACACGCTCGGCCATGTACTTGTCGTTCAATGTGGCGGTTGCGATGGCGCCGGGAACGCCCGGAATGGGGTACGTCACGACGGCCTTGCCGTTTTCCCACGACAAAGAAGTTGCGCCCGCCTTGTTGACGCCATCCTTCAGCAGCGTACCGGGGTTGGCGCCAAGCGTCGCGTTCGGCAGCGGCTAGCAATGGCGGCCTTGGGCGCTCCCTGCGGGCTGGCCCACAATCGGATGAGCCGCTCCTCCACGGCGCCCGGCATCGGCGTCGCCTTCCCTTTCCCTGGAATGATCTCCGCTCCGGCCATGTCTTCGTTCCAAGCGTAATGCCCGCTGACCACCTCGACGCTCGAATACGTTTGTCCATTGGACCGGGTGCACGTGTACTGAACCCGCTGCCCTGGCGTCTGGTAACTGGTGCTCACACGATATTTCGTGAGCGTGCAGGGCTGCCCGTCCACCTGGATGGTGCCCTTCCCCTGATATTCGAGCGAGGAGATCAGCTCGTGCTCATCCACGCCCCGCAGCATGCCCATGTACCAGGTCCAGTTGAAAAGCACCGACCGCAGATCCTTGGCATCCTTCGCGGGTCTGTAGATTACCGGGTAATCCCCGAACCCTTGCGCCCGCGCACCGTCGGTCGCCAGCGCGCTGATGGTGAGAACGGCGCCGATCGCGACACTGGTCCTGATGATGTTTCGTCGAATCGCCATGATCGTCCCCCCGGCCTCGTCTTATTCGGTAGCGTTAGGCGCGGCGATCTCTATCACGTGCCCGTCGGGCATGGTAACCGTCTTGAGAAAGCCCAGCGGACTGCCGTCTTTCGCAGGGAGGAACATTACCTTGATGCTGTCCCCGGCGTGCAGAGCATTCGGCCCAGTTTTACCGATGCCCCTCTGCGCCAGGGCTGTGGCGGAGCCAAGCGTCATCACCCAATCGGTCATCGTGCCATCGGCATTCTTGACCGTGAGCGTGAGCGACCCGTGGGGATTTGAAAACTTGATGCTTGCCACCGTCCCCGACACTACCGTTTCCTTTTTCATGTCGTACACGCCCGCCAGGGAATGATGAGCCTGTAATGTGCTACTGGCGGCCATCAACCACCCGAACAAGGCCAAAGATCCGAGAGTTCGCTGAGTCATTCGTAGACCTCCTCAAAATTGCGGTCGGCACCGGATGCTATCACGCAACAACCGCAAGCGAGTATATCACCGCGAGCGGCCCAGCCTCAAATGTAGTGCCCAATTGTAGGCGCTCAGAGGGCGGCGCTGGTTACTTCGAGCTCGTCACTTCCTGTTTGTTACCCAGCGCGAGGCCCGCCGGCGACCGTCACGACGGGACGCCCTTCTTTGCTGAAATTGATGGTGTCAATCTGCTTTGTAGATAGAGCCGCGTCATGTCACGAAACTCATCCCGGGCGGTGGGTGCGGAGTCGAAAAATGCCTGGTGCGTTGCCACCGCCTTCACGTTGAGAAGAACGACGAGAGCGATATCCGCGGCGGACTTCTTCGACAGGCTGGGAGTATGGATCATCAGCGTTTTGGCGGCGCGGTAGAGCATCGCGGTCCGGAATTCCTCCCGTTTCACCGACCAGTCCTGGCCGGCGTCTAGAAGTTTCATGAAAGCGGGCCTGGCGAACAGCTCGAAGATCAGTGCCATCAAGCCGTCAGCCAGAGCCCGAATAGATAGGGTATTCACACCGGCATCAAAGCGATCGAAGACGGCGTCGAGGTTTTCGCGGGCGCTTACCACTATGGTGTCCGCAACGCTTTCCTTGTTCGGAAAGAAACGGTACAGCGACCCGATTTTTGTCCCGGAACGGGCGGCGATTTCGGCCATGGTGGCGCCTTCGTAGCCTTTTTCAGCGATGACGGCCGCCGCCGCCTCCAATATAGCGGCCACCCGCAACTTGCCATTCGAGCGTTGCGGCGCCTGAACAGCCCGTATTTTTTTCGCGCTTGACTTATGCGAGGGAATGCTCAAATAATAACCTATGCGAGCCTACACTCAACTATAGGAGCAACACTCAATGCAAGACAAGCCCGTCGCCCTGGTCACCGGGGCTAACAAAGGTATCGGACTGCAAATCGCAAAGGACCTGGCGGGGCACGGCCTCACCGTGCTGGTCGGTTCCCGCGACATCGAGAAGGGAGAGGCAGCCGCGAAGAGCGTTGGGGAGGATGCCCAAGCCATTCAGCTTGACGTGACGGATCAGGCTTCCATTGCCGCCGCGGCCGAGCGCATTCGGAAGGAATTTGGCCGCCTGGACGTGCTCGTCAACAATGCGGGTACCGCAAGCATGGCGCCGCCCGGCACTGCATTCGAAGAGCGCATGAAGACCAACGTTCCAAGCACCTCGCCGCTCGACAACATACGCGGTGTTTTCGAGACGAACGTATTCGGCGTGATGGCCGTATCGCAGGCGATGCTGCCGCTACTTCGCGAGGCGCCGGCGGGACGCATCGTCAACCTCGGGAGCTCTTCCGGCTCGTTGACGCTGAACTCAAACCCGAAGCATGAGCACCGCCGTATGTTCGGCGCCGCCTACAGTCCGTCGAAGACTGCGCTGCACGCGATCTCGCTGGCCTTCGCGATTGAACTGGAGAAGACAAACATCAAGGTGAACATTGCGTGTCCGGGCTACACCGCGACCGACCTTAACAACTTCCGGGGCACGCGCAGCGTGGAACAGGGCGCGCGTGAAGCCGTGCGCCTGGCACTCATCGGCCCGGACGGTCCGACGGGCACGCTCTCGGACGAGGACGGTCCGGTGCCGTGGTAAATAAACCTATCGCCCTGGTGACCGGGGCGAATCAAGGAATCGGTCTTCAGATCGCGAAGGACCTGGTGGCACACGGCTTCGCTGTGCTGGTGGGATCGCGCAATCTGGAGCGCGGCGAGGCTGCGGTTAAGGACATCGGGCCGGACGCCTGGGCGCTCCAGCTCGACGTGACGGATCAAGCCTCGATCACTGCCGCGGCGGAACGCGTTCGCCGCGATTTCGGACGCCTGGACGTGCTGGTCCAGAACGCGGCAATCACGAATACCAGCAGGCTCCCCGGCCAGTCCGTCGAGGAGTACGCAAAGGCAACCCGCCCAAGTATTGTGTCGCTCGATGAGGTTCGCGCGGTATGGGAGACCAACGTGTTCGGAGTTCTCGCCGTGTACCAGGCGATGCTGCCGCTGCTGCGCGAATCGCCGAAGGGACGCATCGTCAACGTGTCGAGCGGCGGTGGGTCGCTGGCGCGAAACTCGAACCCGGCCCACCCCGGACGCTCGATATTCGGTCCCACCTACTCAGCGTCCAAGACGGCGCTCAACGCATTGACGATCGCCATGGCGATCGAGTTAGAGTCGACTGGAATCAAGGTGAACGCCTGCTCCCCGGGCTTCATCAAGACCAACTTCAACAACGGGGGGACGGGAAGTGTGGAGGAGGGCGCGCGCGAGCCGGTGCGCCTCGCTCTACTTGGACCGGATGGTCCGACGGGCAGGTTCACGCGCTGGGAAAACGAAACGATCCCGTGGTGATGTTTAACAAGGAGCAATACATATGCAAGGCAAACCCGTAGTTCTGGTTACCGGGGCCAATCAAGGAATCGGTCTGCAGATCGCAAAGGAGCTGGTGGCACACGGCTTCACTGTGCTGATAGGATCGCGCAATCTGGAGCGCGGTGAGGCTGCGGCTAAAGACATCGGGCCGGACGCCTGGGCGATCCAGCTCGACGTGACGGATCAGGCTTCCATCGCCGCCGCGGCGGAGCGCATCCGCATGGAGTTTGGCCGTCTGGACGTGCTGGTTCAAAACGCTGCTATCTCGAATACCAGCAAGCTGCCCAGCCAGTCGATTGCCGAGTACAGCAAGACAACCCGCCCGAGCAACGTGTGCCTGGATGAAATGCGCGCGGTGTGGGAGACCAACGTGTTCGGAGTCCTGGCGGTTTATCAGGCGATGCTGCCGCTCCTGCGCGAGGCGCCCCAAGCCCGCATCGTCAACGTGTCGAGCGGCGCAGGTTCGCTGACGATGAACTCGGACGCGGCCTTCGCCCACCGCTCGGTCTTCGGCCCTGTCTACCCTGCGTCCAAGGCGGCTCTCAACGCTATTACGCTGGCCATGGCGATCGAGCTGGAGCCGGAGGGGATCAAGGTCAACGCGGTGTCCCCAGGCTTCACTAGGACGAACCTCAACAACTATGCGGGTACTGAGACGGTCGAGGAAGGCGCACGCGAGGCAGTGCGCGTTGCGCTGCTGGGTCCGGACGGCCCGACAGGTACCTTCACACACGCAAAACTCGGAACGCTCCCGTGGTGATGGAGTCAGCTTACTTGACGTAGGCCAGCAATCGGCCGGCGACAATTGCCCCAAACCAGCAGCCGAGCGACGCCCAGGCCAGCACTTTCGCGTTGCCGGACACCGGGGCCTTGTCGAGCTGCGGATCATCGAAGACCTGCCGGCGCATTCGTATCAGAACCCATAATCCTAGAAACACGAATGCCATCTTGATGTAGAAATCCAACGTGGTGAGCTTGGTTGTGGCGTCGGCAACCAGCATCATGGTCCCAGTCACTGCGTTGATGCCGAACCCCCACCACAACAGCGGGAACGCGCGCGCGAAGGGCTTTATGGGCACCGCCGGCCAGAAACCCAGCAGCACCAGACTGAGAATAGCGCTGACTCCGGCGACGATGGACATCCCCAGGGTGTGGACGATGAGAATGGTCGGGAAGGCCCAAACCGTGGGGGCGTCCTTCACCCACTGGCTGAAAGCCATGTTTTCGAGGTACACCAGAAAATTGTGCACGCGTTAATCCTTGCGCTCCTGACGCGCTGTACTTTTGTCCACCACATAGCAGACCAGGCTGAGCACAGCGGTTCCGATGATCACCCACACAATGGTTCCTACCACCAGTGACATCTGCTTGCTCCCGTTAGAACGAGTTGCCCAAGAATGGCAACATGCTTCCGCAATACATAACACCTACCCACAGCAGCACGGCTGACGCAGCGGCGAACTTAGCCGTAAATGGTGCGTCTTCTCCGGGTCCCAGCTCCCACGGTTCGTCCACCAGAGTGAAGTACACTGCGTTCAACCCGGCGAGCATCACCAGGGCCAATTTCCAGTAGAAGGTCTTATTCCCCGTGTACTGGTGCGGAATTCCCACGAAGAACAACATACCAGTGACGACGTTTACACCGAATCCAAACGCAGCCCAAGGCAACAAACGGTGTAGCGAAGCGAAGGACACCCCTTTCATTACTCCCAGAATGCGCAGATCCACCAGAAACACCACCCCCATCAAGAGGCTCAGGCCGATGAAATGCAGGGTTTCGCAAGTGGGCCACATCCAAGGGGTCTCGGTAACGAACGATCCCACTCTGCGCGCCAGAGCGCCCTCTGAGGTAACTGTTTCCTGCCCAGCCCGGATCTCCGCATGGCGAATTTCGCCGCCGATATTGGAGGCGCGGGCCATCAACACCAAGGTCACCAGCATCAGGACCAGGATCACCGCCAGATTCCATCTCGGCACGCGCGCCAGGCGGCGGAATTGCCATAATCCCAGCCAGGCAAACGCGCCCATGATTTCCATAAACACCATCGCCTCTAAAGCCACTCCCTCATGGGTTTCTATTAGCGATTTCGAGAAATCCTTCTGAGACGCAAGGGCTTGCTGGGCGCCATTTCCGCTCATATAGGTGGGGATGGAGAGGAGGGCGATTCCCAGCAGGACAACCAGGCTGGCTCGCTTCAGATCATCACTGTTCGTGATGAGGGAGATCAAAAACAAACCGCCGCCAATGATAGTGCCGATGACTGGAAAGTGGTTCAGTAAAAGATGGATGTGTGCTAAGTCCATATTATTTTCTAGCCACTGAGTGGCTCAACGCCGATCGACCACTATAACACCTGGAATCTTTTTTGAGGAACGTGCGTCGAGGAGGTCTATGGTATCGTCACCGATCGGACCGATTCCGAAGTCCTGCCGCCATCTCTACCGGTCACTTCCAAGCGGATGCTCACGTCGTTTGTCTTCGGCGTGTACGCCACAAACTCCTCTTGAAACCGGCCCTGGTCGAAGGGCAGTGCTTCGGTGACTCCATCGTCGGTAATCCTCAGTACGCTTCCGACGGAGTCCGTCATCGCCGCAGATGCCTTGTTCCATCGAATCTCCAGCTGATTCGAACGCAACCTAACAGTTAGGCCAAGATCGTCCCCGCGCGACAACGGCGCTGTTTCGCGGCTGGGAGCTGTCGCCACGCGCGAGTCAGTTGTGCGTTGAAACGCGCCAACCATGATGATCGCGAGCGCCACGGTGGGAATCAGCCGCAACCACCGGCCAGCTTTCTCGGAATCAGGAACCCGCATAGCGGGCTTCGGGGCAGGCGAAGCGGGCTTCGGTAGACGCGCAGCCGGGACTACAGGGTCGGGTTGCCGCCAATTTGGATGCTCGCTAACCAACCGGCCGGCACTCTTCATCACTCCTTGCCGATCACGCCACAATTCCTCGTTGATCTCGTCGTTTATCTGGTTCAGCCGCGTGAATCCCCGTTTTGCGGCCCAGGCATAGAAAGCCGCGCGGTCGGATTCCCGGAGTGTTTCCGCCTTCGGAACCTTTCGTGAATCGTCTGCCATCGTGAGCCCAGAACAGGAGGCGCCTCCCATGTTGCAACGGCCTGCCGCGCACGGTCAATAACAATTCGCGGTCCACCAGGGCTGGATTGTACCGTGAGTACTGCGTCATCCGGGGCCTGGATTTTGTGGGCGACAGCCAGACAGCACGGCGCGAACGTGACGGCGCGAACGTGACCTCCGCCCTGCCCCGTGATAACTTCATATGGGACGAAAAACATATTGAAAGCGAGGGCACGACGGATGCACCGTAATGCAGGCACCTTGTATTTCCTCGTACTTACTCTTGCCGGACTCGGCGGTTGCTCCAGCCAGCCCTCCAGCAAAGCAACCGAGAAAGCCGCGGCCGCACCAGACAAGATCCAGGGCAAGGCCCAGATAGCCCAGAATGAGACTAACGAAATCGACGCCGCCATGAACGCGGATGGGCCGTCTGTCTACCTGGTGGAGGGCATGCATCGCTATCGCCTGTTCTTCAAAAAGCCGGTGCAGGTGGACCCCGGAAAGGAGTACATTGCCGAGGGCGTCAATGCGCAAAAGATGATTGACGAAATCGGCGATCCCGACCAGGGTAAAAACGGTTATCCGCTGGAATCGAGCTGCAACAGTGTCGTGAGGAAGGCCTGGCCCGAGCTGGGGTTTGACGTAGTGGATTCGCATACAACCACGCTGCGCGCCAGGGTGAGACGCTATCCCGCCAGGCCCGTTTTTCTGGTGACGCAGCTGCTGCCGGTTGCCGCCAAGGCGAACGGCGCCGATAAACAGGCGGAGGATGAGGACCTGCCGGAAATCACTGTCCCAGCGGATAAACAGCGCGCCCTTCTGATTGAGGGGCCGGCCACGCTACCTGCACCCCTTTTTGAGCCTGCGGCGGGTACGGTGAGTTGCAAGGTCTCGATCAGCGCGGGGAAAGTTTCCGAGCTCGACACCGGGGCGCAACTCTGTGAGAGTGTGCCTTGGTCTCAGTTTCGTTATCAGCCTACGCTCAAGGGCGGCCATCCCGTCAAAGTGAAAACCGAAGTGGAAGTGCACTTCGAGCCGCGAAAGTAAAAGCGCCGCGCACGCTCACATCCTCAGCCGGATCCAGGCTGGAGCGTGATCGCTCGCGTTGTCTTCTCCTCGCACCCACCGATCGACGCCCGCATCCACTAACAGCGAAGCCAGCTGAGGCGACAGTAGCAAATGGTCGAGGCGCATGCCCTTGTCCGCCTGCCACCTCTCGAATTTGTAGTCCCAGAAAGTCCAAAGCGGTCCCGTCGGATGGAGCGTCCTAAGAGCGTCCGTCCAACCTTGGCTTAGCAGCCGCTCGAACGCTTCACGGCTGGCTGGCTGCACCAGTGCATTTTTGTCCAACGATCGCGTCGGGTAGATATCCCGCGGGGTTGGCACCACGTTGTAATCGCCAGCCAGAATCACCGGCACCCCCGCCGTCATCAGCTCGTTCGCATGCTCGATCAACCGTTCGAACCAAGCCAATTTATAAGCGAACTTCGGCCCTGGTTGAGGATTGCCGTTGGGCAGGTAGAGGCACGCGATGACCACGCCACGAACGGCAGCTTCCGCATACCGGGCGTGATGATCGTCCCCATCGCCAGGCAGCTCCGATCGAATCAGGATGGGCTGATGTTCGCGGGCCAGGATGGCCACACCGTTCCAGGAGCGCTCACCCACCCAGACGGCTTCATATCCGGCGGATCGAAGAGCATCGGCTGGAAAGAAGCGCTGCTCGGTCTTGAGTTCCTGGAGGCAGACCACCTCGGGCTTTTCTTTTTTAAGCCAAGACAAGAGATTTTCAAGCCGCTTATTAATGTTGTTGATGTTGAACGTCGCAATCTTCATGCGGCGCCAAATGGTTATAGCGTCGAACCGCCGGTCTGCGCGTGCGATGCCCGGTCCAGTTTTTCCTGGTCTTCCACGCAATACGCCGCCCACGGAACGGCTTCCAAGCGTGCCACGGGAATCTGTTTGCCGCAAGTGATGCACTTGCCATAGGTCCCGTCTTCGATGCGTTTCAAGGCATCCCGCACTTGCATCAAGGTCTCGGAAGCCAGGCTTCCTTCTTCCAGGGATTCCGATGTGCCTTGTGCCGACGTTGCGTCATCGATGGGATCTCTGACCTCAGCTTCGCCCGCCCCTCGCGCTTCCGCTTCCAATTGCGCGACCTCCGCGAGCAGTTCGCGTTCTTTCACTTGCAGCAGATCTTTGAAGTGTGCGATGTTCATGGCAATTTGAGTGTCATCCTTACCAGCCCCCTGCGGCGCATCTTCTTGCTTATCTTGGAGTGCCTCATCAAAAGTCCCTTTCACTCCGTCCCAAAACTTCTTGCTGAAAAGTTCCTTCATCTCGGGCCGTGTTTTAGCGCACACCCAGCATAGCGAAGAAGAAGGCTTCCACATCGGCTTCCTCGGCGATGCGTTCGCTCAGGGCGGTGCCAATGCCGTGTCCGGCGCTATCGGTTGTGCGGAGCAGCACCGGGTTCTTGGTGCCGCTGGCCTGCAGGCGCGCGGTCATTTTTCTCGAGTTCAACGGTTCCACCCGCGGGTCGTTGGCGCCCGTCAGGAACAGCACCGGCGGGTATTGCGTGCCGTCCACAACATGATGGTAAGGCGAATACGCGTAGAGGGCGCGGAACTGGTCGGCCTCCTTGACGGTTCCAAACTCGGTGACGTTGAAAGCGCCGTTGGGAGACAGTTCCACGCGCAACATGTCATGAATGCCCACGTGCGCCACAACCGCACCGAACATATCCGGATGTTGGGTCAGGGCCGCTCCCATCAGCAATCCGCCGTTGCTGCCGCCTTCGATCCCGAGGTGAGCGCGGCTGGTGTAGCCATGATCGATCAGCCACTGGGCTGCGGCCGCGAAGTCGTCAAACACATTCTGTTTTTTGGTGAGCATACCGGCGCGATGCCAGGCTTCGCCAAACTCGCCGCCGCCGCGCAGATTGGCGAAGACATAGACCATGCCGTGATCGAGCAGCGGCCGCAGCGCAACGTTATAATCCGGGGAAATGCTGATCCCATATCCGCCGTATCCATAGAGAACAACCCGATTGCTGCCATCGAGCCTGGTGCCCTTGCGCCGGATGATATTGAGCGGGACCTTAGTGCCATCCTTGGAAACAGCGAATTCGCGAACCACCTCCGTGTCGTCGAAATTGGCAGCGCTCGATTGGCGCAGGCGAGTGAGCATGAGCTTCTTTGCCTGGGAGTCGAAGCGATACCACGCGGGAGGCGCCAGCCAGGTCTCGGCAGCTACCAAAACATCATCGCCGGCCAGTTTCGCGAGCTCCATAACGGAGCAGGAATCGGGAAGCGACATTCTCCCGAGAGGAGCGCCTGCGGCATCAAAGACGCGCACCTGCATGGGGCCACCAGCCTGGTCGACGACATACAAACGGTGAGCGGTGGCGATCAGGTCCTGGATGGCCACCTTGCTTTCCGGAACAATTGTGCGTGCCTCCGTTAAATGCGGATGAGACAGATCGAGGCGGAGAATTTTGCCCATCGGCGCGTCCTGATGAGAGACCAGGTACAGCGCTCCGGAGGACCCGAACGCAGTGCTCTTGATCTCATCCGCGAGGGTAGTCAGTTGTACCCAATTGCCGCCGGCGTCAGGCGCAAGAAGATAGTGGGCGTACTCGCCGCCATCGCCGTTTCCCATTTGCGCGAGTATGTAACGGCCATCCTCTGACGTCGAAAGAAGGATCTCGGCGATACGCGGAAAATCCTTGCCCAAGGAGTAAGTATCCTGACTAGGCGCCGTGCCGAGCTTATGAAACCAGACCTGCTGGTAGAAGCCCAGGTCGGCTGCAGGACGCTCGCCTGATCGTGGATAGCGCGTGTAGTAGAAGCCGGTGCCGTCGGCGTTCCATGCCAGGCTGCCACCCGCGGTGCCGCCGTTCACGCGCGGGATCACGTCGGGGAGCGCCTGGCCTGAGACAACGTCATACACGTGAACGTCGCCCTCTTCGCTTCCACCATGCGAGATGGAAACGGCGACGCGCTTTCCGTTGTGGGACGGCTCGTAGAAATCGATCTCGGCGCCGCCTTTCGCGTCGAGCAGATTGGGATCGAATATCGCTTTTTCGGATGCGGGCTCGTCGGCGGAGCGTAGGTAAACCAGAATGGGCTGTTCCTTCGGCGGCTGGGTCTTGAGGGCGAACAGCGCTCCACCCCGATAAGTAAGGCTCCCCCAGAACGGCGACGGATTGCGATGCAGTTCGGAAAGCTGTGCGAAGAGCGCCGCACGCGAGGGGATCGCATCCAGAAAGCGGCGGGCGGCCGCGTTTTGTGCATCGCTCCAGGCTTTCACCGCTGGGTCTGAATCGTTCTCGAGCCAGCGGTAATCGTCCGTGACTTTTACGCCGTGGTAGGTGTCGATGACCGGTCTCTTGGGAGTGGGGGGCGGCTGGGCGAATGCCAGGCCAAGGCAGGTGAAGAAGGCAGGTCCGGAAAAGGCAGCGCAACGCATTTTCCTATTAGATCCCATTATTCTTTGAAGGGAGATTCCTGTTCAGACTAGCGCAACGGCGGCGTTGACACTGGGGCGCGGCGGTGCTGAGTGGCCTGCTCGTAGGCATACGCGTACTGGATCAACTGCGCTTCGGACCAAGCCCGGCCATAGAACGTGATTCCCGCCGGGAGCGTGCCTCCACGCGAGTAGCCCATCGGAACGTTGATCGCCGGAAAGCCAGTGGTCGGAGAGAACACCTGGCTGTTGTCCCCCGCGGGCGTATTGAGATCGCCGATCAAGCGCGGTGGGTTGCTCCAGGTCGGATACACGAATGCGTCGAGCTTGAGGCGGTCCATGGTCTTCTCCACGGCGTCGCCGAACCGCTGACGATAAGCGGCGTCCGCTTTGCAAGCGTCCGAATCAGGGCCGTTCGCAGGGCCATTCTCCGCATCCTCCAGCCGCTTCTGCACAGAAGGATGGAATTTGCCGGACTTCAGAATCGCAGTCAGATCGGCGAAAGGAACCAGGCCCGCACGCTCTCCCAGAAACTGATTGAGGTCGTGTTTGAAGCCCATGCATGCGGCCACGCCGGGCTGGCGCTTGATCGTCTCAAGCCCCTCCACCTTGGCTGGGTCGACGATCGCCGCACCCGCGCGCCGCAGCTCCTCCAGTGCCGATTGGAAAATTCTCAGAATTTCGGGATCGCTCGATTCTCTTTCATACGCTTCGTGCAACACGCCGATGACAGCGCCCCGCAGTCCGTTCTTGTCGAGCGCGCGGCTGTAATCGGGCACCGGGTGTCCCTGCGCGGCAGCCGTCGCCGTGTCTCTTGGATCTTCCGCCGCGATCACCTGAAAAACTTTCACCGCGTCTTCCATGGTTCGCGCGAGCGGCCCCGCAATATCCGCGCGCAGGTTCAAAGGGAAGACACCGGCGCGGCTGGTGCGTCCCATACTGGAGCGGATTCCCGCCAGCGCCTGATGCGATGCCGGCCCACGAATGGAATCGCCCGTATCGCTGCCGAGCCCTACCAGTCCGAAGCTCGCCGCGATGGCCGCCGCAGTGCCTCCGCTCGATCCTGCCGTCGAGCGATCCAACGCGTAAGGATTCCTGGTATACCCAGGCAAGATGGAGCTCACGGTCTCGACGGGGCTGAACGCCCACTCGGCCATATTCGACTTTGCAAGCACGATGGCACCCGCGGCCTTTACCAGCGCTACTTGTGTCGCGTCTTCCTTCGGAAGGTAACCTGCAAACGCCAATGCCCCGTCCGAGGTCTGTAGACCCATGGTTTCGAAGTTGTCCTTCACGATCATCGGCACGCAATGCAACGCTCCGGTCAGTCCGCTCGATGCAAACCGCCGATCCAATTCCGCGGCTTCTTTGTCCGCTTCAGGATTGATTGTGACGATGGCGTTAATCGCGGGGCCATTCTTGTCGTAAACGCGGATGCGCCGGATGTAGGCGTCAACCAATTCACGGCACGTGAGCCGTCCGCTTCGCATGGCATCGTGAACCTGCGCGATGGTTGCCTCTTCTACTTCAAAAGGAGGCGTAGTCTGCCCTCGCGCCGTCGCTGTCATGGCCCAAAACACAGCCGGCCAGACTAACAGCCCAGTGAGATATTTGCCGGCGAAGTTCATTCGGTTGGAGAGATTCTAACGCAAAGCCCCGCGTCTTGACAAAATATCACATTAGATATATTCTAATCTTGTCATGGACGCCGAGGCGATTAAACGGTCCTTGGAAGACAGCGGGTTGAGATGCACTCCGCAGCGCTATGCCGTGATGGCATTCTTGATGGAACACGCCGGGCATCCCACGGCCGCGGAAATCTTCGAAGCCGTGAACCGCCTGGATCCGCGCTCTTCCAGGGCCACAACCTATAACAATCTGCGGGACTTGGTGCAGGCGGGTTTGGTGCGTGAAGTGGCCGTGGAGGGCCGCGCCGCGCGATTCGATGCGAAAGGTCATGCGGCATCATCACTTCATCTGCGACCGCTGCGGCAATGTGGAGGACATGGAGTGGTACGACGTGCCGGGGCCTGCCTCGGGCTCGCTCGGTAAGCGGATTCTTCGCGAATGCGAGCTCATTTTCCGGGGGCTCTGCGCGAAGTGCGCTCCGCGGCACGCTTCCCGTTAAGCAGTCTCTGGATCAATTCAAAAAGGATTTAGACTAGACTTACAAGGAAGATAAACACATGGAGCAAAATCTCACAACTGCGACTGGGGCGGTTGACCCCGAAAAAGAAGAACAGAACATATTACCCGACGCCAAGTGCCCGGTAGTGCACGGCGGCTCTCGCCGCCACACCGTGGCAGGGGCGCCGACCAATGCGGGCTGGTGGCCGAATCAACTGAACCTGAAGATCCTGCATCAGCACTCCCCCCTGTCCGATCCGATGGACGAGGAGTTCAATTACGCGCGAGGAATTCAAGAGCCTTGATCTGGATGCCGTGGTCAAGGACCTGCATGCCTTGATGACGACCTCGCAGCCCTGGTGGCCGGCCGACTTCGGCCACTATGGGCCGCTCTTCATTCGTATGGCGTGGCACAGCGCGGGCACCTACCGCATCGGCGACGGCCGCGGCGGCGCGGGCTACGGCACACAACGTTTTGCGCCGCTCAATAGCTGGCCGGACAATGCGAACCTCGATAAGGCGCGCCGGTTGCTCTGGCCGATCAAGCAGAAGTATGGCCGGAAAATCTCCTGGGCCGACCTCATGATTCTCGCCGGCAACGTCGCGTTGGAGTCGATGGGGTTCAAGACCTTCGGTTTCGGCGGCGGGCGCGAGGATGTCTGGGAGCCGTCAGAGGACATTTTCTGGGGGCCGGAAGGCAAGTGGCTGGCGGACGAGCGCTACAGCGGCGATCGTGAACTCGACAATCCTCTGGCGGCGGTTCAGATGGGCCTGATTTATGTGAATCCGGAAGGTCCCAACGGGAAGCCGGATCCGCTCGCGGCGGCGCGCGATATCCGTGAGACGTTCGCGCCGCATGGCGATGAATGACGAGGAAACCGTGGCGCTCATTGCCGGCGGGCACACGTTCGGCAAAACCCACGGCGCTGCCGATGCGGGCAAATATGTCGGCTCCGAGCCCGAGGGTGCGCCCATCGAGGAGCAAGGCCTGGGCTGGAAAAACACCTACGGCAGCGGCGTAGGCGCCGATGCGATCACCAGCGGCATCGAGGTGACATGGACCACCACGCCAGTGAAGTGGAGCAACAACTTCCTGGAAAACCTGTTCGGGTATGAGTGGGAGCTGGCGAAGAGCCCAGCCGGTGCGCACCAGTGGGCCCCCAAGAACGGCGCGGCGAACGGGCACCGTTCCCGATGCCCACGATCCTTCGAAACGCCACGCCCCGGGGATGCTCACCACGGACCTCGCCCTGAAGCTGGACCCGATCTATGCGCCGATCTCGAAGCGCTTCCACGACCATCCGCAGGAGTTCGCGGACGCGTTCGCCAAGGCTTGGTACAAGCTGACGCACCGCGATATGGGGCCTCGATCTCGCGGTACCTTGGCCCGCTCGTTCCCGAAGGAGCCCCAGATCTGGCAAGACCCTGTTCCCGCGGTGGATCATGCATTGATCGGGGAGCAGGATGTCGCCGCTCTGAAGGCCAAGATTCTCGCATCCGGACTGTCCATCTCCGCAACTGGTCTCGACGGCCTGGGCTTCGGCGGCGACGTTCCGCGGCTCCGACAAGCGCGGTGGGGCGAACGGGGCGCGCATTCGCCTGGCGCCGCAAAAGGATTGGGAAGTCAACCAGCCGGCCGCAACTGGCGAAGGTCCTGCAAAAGCTGGAAGCGATCCAGAAGGATTTCAACGCTCGCAGTCCGGGCGGAAAGAAGGTCTCGCTGGCGGACCTGATCGTTCTGGGCGGCGACGCGGCCATCGAGGAAGCCGCGAAAAAGGCCGGGCACGACTGTGAAGATTCCCTTCTCGCCGGGGCGCACGGATGCTTCGCAGGAGCAGACCGATGTGCACTCCTTCGCCGTACTGGAGCCGGCCGCTGACGGGTTCCGCAATTACCTCCGGAGCGGGCAGCAAAGACCGGCGGAGGAGTTGCTGGTGGATCGGGCGCAGTTGCTGAAGCTGACTGCTCCCGAGATGACGGTTCTGGTCGGCGGCATGCGCGCGCTGAATGCGAACTTCGGGCAATCCAAACACGGCGTCTTCACCAAGCGGCCCGAAACGCTGACGAATGATTTCTTCGTCAACCTGCTCGACATGAATACGAAGTGGCAAGCCCTCTTCGTCCGAAGGCGTGTTTGAGGGGCGCGATCGCGCGACGGGCGAAGTCAAGTGGACCGGCACCCGCGTCGATCTGGTCTTCGGTTCCAACTCCCAGCTCCGGGCCATCGCGGAAGTGTATGCATGTAACGACTCGAAAGAGGCGTTTGTGAAGGACTTCGCGGCCGCCTGGACCAAGGTGATGAACCTCGATCGCTACGACCTGAGCTGAGCCCGGCCGTCCAGAACACCCCGCTGCGGCGAGAGCAATTGGATTGTGATTGCCGCGGCGGGAATCAGATAGACGAACGTCACCCAAACCCACATCAGAGCGCCAGCGAACTCCTGGTCGCCGAGAGGTGAAATATCGAACGTCCGATGTGCGGAATGCATAATTGGGATAAACCACGCGGTCGCAAAACGTGAGAAACGCCGAAAGTGCGTCGCAAGGCAAGGTCGCCAGGAATAAGTAAAGAGGGATGTGCCATCGTGCGATGGCATGTTGGTCTCGTAGCGCCTGTATCACTGGTGACCAGAATAAGAGCCCGGCGGCGAGAAAGGTGGCCTGCTCGAAGGCGTGCCAGTACGCCGATCGCATGCCCAGTTCAAACAGCGCCGGAACGTGCCATGCGATCACCACGCCGGTGCCGGCAAGCCAGCAATACACCGGATGTATCCCTTTGCTCATGGAACGGAGTGCGGGTATTCCGAGGAGAATCAGCGGAGCTGAAACTGTCATCAGGAGAAGATGCTGCGCCATGTGAGCTGTGAGCAGATGATGATCCAGTTCGGCGAGCGGAGACCCCACCGCCACCCATAGCACAAAGAGGCCACCCATCAACGCCGCAAGCTGACGTCCGGAGCGCACCTCGACTTCAATTGGCATGGTTGTCGCGCGAAGCGTCGTGCGCCGGCGCGAGCCCGGCCGGATGCAGCGTCTCAAGGAACGCCACCAGCGCGGTGGTCTCCGGAGGACTCAGGTTCTTTCCATAAGCCGGCATGTTGCCGCCGCCTTGAATTACTTGCCGGATTAGTTGATCCTGGGTCAGTTGGACGGCCACTCGATCCAGTTCCGGCCCGCGTTGTCCTCCCGAACCACCTAGAGCGTGGCAGTTGTGGCACTGCTTGGCTTGAAAAACCAGCGCACCTTGCCGCTCCAGAGCCGTACGCCCTTTCAGGTATTGCGCTGGAATCGGCTCACCGCTCCACGCGTCCATCACCGGGCTCCACGGCGCAATGCCGGCTAGATGAGTGAAGGTACCGAGCGCAACCGCTGACAAGAGAATCGTAAGAACCGCGATGGGCCGCCGCCTCCAACTTTTTTCGCCTTCGCCCGAGAAAAATGGCAGGCCAGAAGCACGCCGAGCGCGATCACGGGGCCAATCAACAACGCCGGAGTTTCCATCGACGGCGGAAGCAGCGACAGCACCGCATAGAGCCACAGGAAAAAATAATCCGGCCGAGGCACAGTCTGGATGATGGTGGGGTCGGGCTGCCCGCTCGGTCCGAACGGGCCGAAATAAATTGCACAGGCCACGACCGCGAGAAGAATAAAGCCGGAGAAGAACATGTCCTTCGCGATCGCCCCTGGCACAAACGGAACGCCGTCCTTTTGCGTCAGTTCGTGATACTCCTTCATATACGTCGCGCGGCGAACGATGCGTCCCGGCATCGGCCATTCGTTAATTCCGAGCTTGAGCACCAGCAGCAGATGCACGCCGACGAAGGAGAGCAGCAATCCCGGGATCACGAATACATGCAAGGCGAAGAAGCGCGAGAGCGTAGCGCCCGCGATGATGGGGCCGCCCAATAAAAGGTTCACAATCCATGGCCCCAGCACCGGTATGCGGCTGGAAATGGAAGCTCCGATGCCCAGTCCCCAATAGGCGTCCTGATCGAATCGAAGCACCTGACCGGTGAAGGCCATTCCGAGAGTGAAGAGCAGCAGAAAAATGCCGATGATCCACGTGAGCTCGCGGGGAAATTTATAAGCTCCCATCAGGAATACCTGGATCATGTGGATCAGGACGATTGCGATCATGAAATTCGAGCCCCAGCCATGCAGAGCCCGGATGAACCAGCCCAGCGACACCTGGTGATTGAGCACTTGAAGACTGTTCCATGCCTCGCCCGCGGAAGGCACGTAAAGCAGCGCCAGCAGAATTCCAGTGACGATCTGAAGCATGAACACCATGAGCGCGGCGCTGCCGAAGACGTAAGCCCAGCTCGCCGTCTGGCTCGGGACACGATGCTCCAGCGTCTCTCGAATGGGTTTCGAAAGCTGCAGGCGCGCCTCGAACCAGGCGCCAACCTCTTTGATTAAGCGCATGGCGATTTACCGCCTGAGATGTTGATAAGACGCGCAGTGGGAGCGCCGGTGGTGGGCATCTCCCCGGCCTGAATCAACAGATTCCCCTGCTCCACCTTGTAGCGATATTCAAACAGGCCGCGCTCGGGAGGCCCGGAAGCGCGGGAACCATCCGAATAGTAAACGCCTCCGTGGCAAGGGCACATGAACAGGCCAGACTGCGGGAACCATCGGACAGGACATCCCAGGTGCGCACAATTAATCGCGAAGACCTGGAACTTCTCACCCGCCACGCGACGCACCCAACAGGGAATATTCGCAGTCTCTCCGTCGGATGGGTGCGCGGACGCGCTTTCGATAGGTAGCCAGGCGCGTCTGGCCCTCCGGAAATTCCGTGAGCCCTCCCAGCGAGAGCCAGGAATCATAGCCTGACTTTTCTCCGCGAATCACAGGAGAGAGAAGATAGCGGACGATCGGCACTGCCAGCAGGAGGCCAATGACCCCGTTGAACAGCAGCCCGATCTTCACCAACACTCCACGTCTCGAAAGCCCCTCGGGCGCAGTCATCGAATTCCTCCCTCTACCCGCAGCGCGCTGGAATATGGCTGGCCTGGGAACTGCGTCCGCTGCGCGACCATCCAAGCGACAACATCGGACACTTCCTCGGGCGACATCGGGTGGCCGGGGATGTCGCCGCGCCAATCGGGAGCGCCCAATTCCGGCCTTCCAACAATCACCGTGGTGCGAAGGTTCTGGTCGCTCACCAATGCCAGATACGAGGCATCCACAATGGAAGAGGCGCGCTTGCTACCGCGGCCATCCGCGCCATGGCACGCCGAACAATAAGCGCTATAGGCGGTTGCTCCACGCTTGGGATCACCGGGGGTCTCGGCGGCATAGGGTGGCGCGGCATACGGTGGCGCAATCGTGCCGCTCAGTGCATCCGGCTTCGCCCAGCGGGTTCGAATTCCATGCACGATGACGTTGATTTGCTCGTCGGTCAGCGCCCCGCCCGAGTGTTGCGCAAACGCCGGCATCGAAGTTCCCGCAACTCCGTCGGATGTTACGCGCCCAATGGCGGTATCGTCCGCAATGGCGAGATAAACGGGATCGCCAATTCCGATTGCGGCGCCACCCTTTCCCTCGACGCCGTGGCATCCCGAACAGTTCCTGGCGTAGAGAAAATTGAAATCCATAATCTTGTCCGGCGGAATCACCTGGGCATCCACGGGATGGCGAGTGCCACATGCGCTGCTGATTGCGAGCAATGCTGCGAAAAGTACTGCCCCGTATTTCACGGCGTTTGGTCCTCACTGCCGCCTTCGTTCCGCATGCCAGAAGCCTCCATACCCGAGCGGAGAGCGAGCGATGCGTGCTGCCAGGTGCGTATGCGTTCCTGCCGTGAAACCACGATACCCGCGACAATCCCGAATGCGACTTGCGAAACAACGAACCAGGTCCAGTGGATCCGATCATTGAGCACCGGATTCACAATCCCGAGAATGCTGTGGAGTAACCCGGTCCAAAAAATCGGCGCGATGAAACCTCCCAGCAGGATTGGGTGCCTAGGGAGCATGGGCAGCATGGCGCCGTAGAGCAGCCCCACCAGCAGCGATGTGATCAGGTGAATGGGTATCGCGATCAGAAAAACGCTGAGATTGAATGCGGCGATCTTGGCCGTGGTGTCCGTCATATTAGCGGGCAGAAAGCCCGCGGCCAAAAGATTGATCGGATACCAAATGCCGTTCCCGCTCAGAAGACCGTATAGCATCGCCACCAGCGCCATGGCCACGCTGCCCGCCAGACCACCCTTGATGCCCGCCGATACCGGATAAATCTCAAGCGGCAAGTACGCCCGCTGCAATTGGTGCGCCACCGCCATGCGGACCACACCGGGCCTTGATGTGGTCACTAGCGGCGCTTCCGTTGTCACCTGCAACGTCTCGTGTGCCTCATGCGGCAAGACATCGCGAAACCATCCTACGGCGCCCGCAATAGCGATGAACGCTCCCAGCACGCTGACCGCCGAGCTGGTTACCATCCCCGCGAACAGCAGGGTGATCCCGAACGCGAGCGCGATCGGCCAGGCCGTGGGCGCCGGCGTTTCGATCGTGTCCGGTGCGATTTCTTCGGGCTGGTTCGTCAACTCAACAGCCATACCTTTCTCCCCTAGCGACCGATAATGTACACCACGGTAAAGACCACCACCCACACCACATCCACGAAGTGCCAGTACATCGACAGGACCTCAGCACGATCGGCATGCTCAATTTTGACGTCGCCGCGGATGGTGAAAATCAATACCGCCAGAAGAGCCAGCAATCCGACGGTTACGTGAAACGCATGCAACCCCACCAGAGAGTAGTAAGTAGTCCCGAACAAATTGCTTTGGATTGTGAACCCCTCGTCATGGATCAGATGACTCCACTCGCGAAATGTCCCCGCCAGGAAGATTGCGCCCAGCACGAAAGTCAAAAGCCACCATAGCGTGAACGATCCCACTCTTCCGCTGCGCAAGAACTTCACCGCGAGATGAATGGTCAGGCTGCTCGAAAGCAGACAGATCGTCAAAAAGATCGGGACATGCAGCACATCCCTCGGCTGAGGCCCGGTAAGGCTCTTACCGATGTAAAAGATGTAAGCGACCACGAAGATGGTGAAAATTGCCGTCTCGGCGGCAATCAAGCAGTACATGGCCACGGGCCCACGCGCGGGAAGGCTCCAGCGGATATTGCTCTCGGGCACTGTTGCGGACGCTGCGCTCATAGGATTTCTACTCGTACCGCCAGTCTGGATCTTCCGGATGCTTCAGGTCCCACAGCGGCCGGCGGCTCTTGACCTCCGGGATGACTGCGAAGTTGTACGCCGGCGGCGGCGAACTGGTGGACCATTCGAGCGTCCACGCATCCCAGGGATCGCTCCCGGCGATTGCACCCCGGAAGTAAGACCACAGCAGGTTGCCGACAAAAACCAGGACGCCGGCGGCCTGAAAGAACACACCGATCGTCACGATGAGATTCCAAGTGTCCCAGCCGCGGCCCGGCTCGTAGGTATAGATCCGGCGAGGCATCCCGAGAATACCGGGAATGTGCATGAAATCGAACGTCAGATGGAATCCGATAGTGAAGAGCCAGAAATGCAATTGGCCGAGTCTCTCGTTGTACATTCTTCCGGACATCTTCGGGAACCAATAGTAGAAAGCGGCGAAGAGCCCAAAAAGAATGGCGCCCACGATTACGTAGTGAAAGTGCGCCACCACAAAGTACGATGCAGTGAGTTGCCAGTCGAAAGGCGCCGCGGCCAGCATCACTCCGGTCAGGCCCGCGATCAGGAACTGAAACAGAAATGCGATGCAAAACAGCATCGGAACCCTGAAGTGAATCTGTCCTCCCCACATGGTGGCGAGCCAGTTGAAAATCTTGATTCCCGTGGGAACGGCAATAGCCATCGTGGACAGCACAAAGAACGTGTTTCCGGCGGAAGTCATGCCGACCGTGAACATGTGGTGAGCCCACACGCTCATGCTGATAAAACCGATGCCCACCGTCGCCGCCACCATGATGGGGTAGCCGAAAATCGCTTTGCGGGAGAAAACGGGAACAACCTCCGAAACAACTGCAAACGCCGGGATCACGAGCACATACACTTCCGGATGTCCGAAGACCCAGAAGAAGTGCATCCACATCACGGCGGAACCTCCGGCCTGCGTATCGAAGAAATGCCCACCCAGGTAACGGTCCACCAGCAGCATCAATTGCGCAGCCGTGAGCGGGCCGATCACCATGAGCACCAGCGCGCCCATCGTGAGATTGAGCCAGGCAAACAACGGCATCTTACCGAGCACCATTCCCTTGCAACGCATGCAGAGGATGGTGGCAATAATGTTGGTGGCGGTTCCGATGCTCCCGAAACCAGAAACCAGCAGCGACAAGGTCCAGAAATCCGTGCTGTGGCCCGGCGAAAAAGTCTGTGAAGTCAGGGGCGCGTACGCGAACCATCCCACGTCTGGAGCGCCGCCTCCGCCATACAGTCCGTCGCCGCCCAAAAAGCTGAAGTAGAGGAGCAGCCCGCCGAACGCCGTCATCCAGAAACTAAACGCGTTGAGGCGTGGAAACGCCATGTCGCGCGCGCCGACCATCAAGGGCACCAGGTAATTCGCGAATCCAAATACCAGCGGCATGGCGACGAAGAAAATCATCGTCGTTCCGTGCATGGTGAACATGCGGTTGAAAAACTGAGGGGAGACGAAGTGGTTCAGAGGGCGGATCAGCTGGATCCGCATGATAGTGGCTTCGATACCCCCAATCACCAGGAACAGCAGCGCATACCCGATATACAGCAGGCCCAGGCGCTTGTGATCGACGGTGGTCACCCATTGGTGAAGCTTGGCGGTCAGCGGCGCCGGTGCGGCGTCGGTCCCAGCCAATGCGATGGATTCAGTGGACATCGTTTTTCCTAATGAAGCGTGGCCAGATATGCCGCCACGGCGGCAGATTGCTGGACGCTCAAGCCCATGGACGGCATCTTGCTTCCGGGCTTCGTCAACTCAGGGTTGTAAATCCAGGAGATCAGGTTTCCCAGCGTGTTCTTGGCTGCGCCGGACGCGATGGTCTGACGGCTCATCAGATGCGTCAGATCGGGACCGAATCGCCCATTTGCCACGGTACCGGCCACGGTATGGCAGTTGATACAGGCCGTGTGTTCGAAGATCTTCTGCCCCTCTGAGACCGTGCTCACTCGCGCGGGCTGGCGTTGCTGTTGAATCCAGCGGTCGAAATCCTCTCGCGTGTCGACGTATACGCGCAAAAGCATCAGGGCATGCTGCGTTCCGCAATATTGTGCGCACTGCCCCAGAAACAGCCCCGTCTCATGCGGGTCCACCCAGGTGCTGTTAGGGTGGTTGGGTATCAAGTCTGTTTTGCCGGCCAGGCGCGGCACCCAGAAGCTATGATCCGTATCCGCCGAAAGCAACGTCAGAAAGGTGGGGGTGGGATGTGTCGGGTCGCTTACGGGAATGTGCAATTCATTCGCCGTCACCACCCCCAACTTTGGATATCGATACTCCCACCAAAATTGGTGCCCAATGACTGTGACTTCAATCGCGTCGGGCGGCCGAACGGCGTTTTGGATGCTGGCGATAACGCGGGCTGACGCCAGGAACAGAACCACAACAATCAGGACCGGAATGACCGTCCACGCCAGCTCCAATTGACTGCTCCCGTAAACCTGGGCCGGCTCTCGCCCATCCGTGGTCGTCTTACGGTATTTCACCAGCGAGTAGACCAGCAGGCTAAAAACAACTACGAATACCGCCCCGGTAACTTCCAGCACGAAGACGGAAAGATCGAGGATCCACTGCGCCGGGGTGGACGCGGGAGCGAAGATGTTCGTCGGACTCAGATAAGGAGGCACGGTATCCGACCAATAAGAGACCGCTGACCCACAGAGAGTAACACTGATTCTTCGCCCAAAGGTTGCAAAAATGTTACCGGCCCTCGGATAATCTGTAGGGATGGCTTCCACTCCCGACCGCGTGTTCGGCTTCGCCACGCGCGCGCTGCACGCCGGCCAGCGGCCCGATGCCGATACGGGCGCGCGCGCGGTGCCCATCTACCAGACTACCTCTTACGTGTTCGAGGACACCGCGCACGCCGCGGCGCTGTTCAACCTGCAGCGCTTCGGCAATATCTATACGCGCATCATGAATCCAACCACGGCTGCGTTTGAAGAGCGCATGGCCGCACTCGAACGGGGAGTCGGCGCATTGGCCGTGGGCAGCGGGCAAGCGGCGCAGTTCGTCGCACTGGTCAGCCTGCTGGGCGCGGGCGACGAGATCGTGGCCGCAAAAACCCTTTATGGCGGCACCTACACGCAGTTCGACGTCAGCTTCCGCAGGCTGGGCATCGACACCACGTTCGTCGATCCGGACGATCCGGAGAACTTCCGCCGCGCCATCACGCCGCGCACCCGCGTGCTCTATGCCGAGACCATCGGCAACCCGTCCATGAACGTCCTGGACATCGCCGCGGTTGCCGCCATCGCGCACGAGAACAATCTTCCGCTCATCATCGACAATACCTTCGCTTCGCCCTATCTGTGCCGGCCCATCGAGCACGGCGCCGACATCGTGCTCCATTCGGCCACCAAATTCATCGGCGGCCACGGCACGTCCATCGGCGGCGTGATCGTGGACAGCGGCAGATTTCCCTGGAACCGCGGCCGCTTTCCGCAACTTCTGGAGCCGAGCAAGGGCTATCACGGCATCCGTTTCTATGAGACCTTCGGCGACTTCGCCTACATCATGAAGGCGCGCGTGGAAGGGCTGCGCGATTTCGGTCCGGCTCTCAGTCCGTTCAATTCGTTCCTGTTTCTGCAGGGACTGGAGACGCTTGAAACTTCGCATGAAGCAGCACTCCGAAAACGCGCTGGCCGTGGCGCAATTCCTGGAGCGGCACGATCGCGTGGCCTGGGTGAACTATCCCGGATTGCCCTCCAGCCGCTATCGCGCTCTGGCCGCAACGCTACCTGCCGCGCGGCGCCGGAGGCATTCTTACCTTTGGCATCCGCGGAGGCCTGGAAGCCGGAAGCCGCTTCATCGAAGCTCTCCAGCTCTTCTCGCACCTGGCCAATGTCGGCGACGCCAAGAGTCTGGTGATCCATCCGGCGTCCACCACGCATCAGCAATTGACGTACGGAAGAAAAACTCGCGGCCGGCATCAGCGACGATCTGATCCGGCTCTCGGTCGGCCTGGAAGAGATTGACGATATCCTGTGGGATCTGGATCAAGCTTTGGGGGCCAGCGCATGAGCAGTTGTAATGTTTCGTTCGGAGATGCTTTCGGCGACGGAGTGGGTGGAAGCTCGCCCGTCAATCAGAGCCGTTTCGCCAATACCGCCTACGACCGGCTGCGGATTCTGGAGCGCTACAAGCGGATTGCCATGGTGGGGCTCTCGTCGAATCCGTTCCGGCCCAGCCATTTCGCCGCGATTTACCTGCTCGCGGAGGGCTACGATGTGATCCCTGTGAACCCGCGAGAATCGGAAGTGCTGGGGCGCAAATGTTATCCGTCGCTCAGCGCCATACCCGCGCCGGCGGTCGAGATCGTCGACATTTTCCGCGATCCTTCCGCCGTCCCTGACATCGTCGAGGAGGCCATCGCCGTGGGCGCGAAAGTGGTCTGGATGCAACTCGGCGTGATCCACGAAGAAGCCGCCGAACGTGCCCGCGAGGCCGGTCTCGAAGTAGTGATGGACCGCTGCATGAAAATCGAGCATGCTCGTTTCTTTGGCGGCCTCAATACCATTGGCATGAATACGGCAGTGATTAGCTCCAAACGCCGTGAGGCGAGGCCACGCCGCTGACGCGGCCAAGGCAGCTAAGATCTTCCAATGGACATCAAGGTGCTGTTCAGTGAAGATCCTGGATTCGTCCTGAGCACTGCCGGGGGCTTCCTCTCCTCTCGACCGGTTCTCCACAATTTGATTCTCAGCATTCTCGATGCACGCGCGGCCGAGGACGATCCGGGTCGCTATTGGATGGCCATGCAACGCGAGGAGACAGTCGGCGTTGTAATACAATCGCCCCTGACATTTCCTGCGACGCTGACACCCATGGAACCGCAGGTCGCAGCGGCCATGGCTGACGCGATTGCGGACTCGGGGTTCGCCTTGCCGGGGATTAACGGAGAAGCTGCAACCGCGGCCGTGTTCGCCGGCCAATGGAGTGAGCGATCCAAATCGGCGGCCACGCCCTTCCAGGGAAACCGGCTTTACGAATTCTCTCAGACCGGAGAAAATCCCAAAGTCGAAGGTACGTTGCGTCAGGCCGGTGAGAAAGACCGCGGCTTGACGATTCTCTGGACACGCGCATTCGAGCATGAAGTGGATGAGTCTGCCAAAGACACTGAACTGCGTGTGGATAGAGGGTTGGCGGCCGGACAACTGTGGCTGTGGGAGCAAAACGGAGATGCGCTCTCGATGGCCGTTAGCCGAGCGCCGGTACACGGCGTGGCCCGGCTTTTCTGGCGTCTACACACCTCCTGAAAAACGGAGGCATGGATACGCGGCGGCCTGCGTTTATGCTCTTTCGAAACAGCTGAGTCACGCTGGATATCGCTGCATGCTCTACACCGATCTAGGGAATCCGACATCCAATTCCATCTATCGTCGAATTGGGTATCGCGCCGTGGCCGAAGCTCTCCGCTATCGCTTTGCGTGATGCAGGCCGTCCCTCCCCACAGGGAAGACACTCGGTCAGGCAGGCGGCCGTGGATCGGGCGTATGGCGCCGATAACATCGTCCAGTGATTGCCGGCGGTCTCCACAATGGATATTGATCGAGCGTGTTTGGACCAGGTGGACTGGAGACTCGGGAGGCCGGGTTCCCGCTCCAACGGACTGAACAGCGTCAGTTCTCCTGGATAAAACCCAGGCCGATAGCGCGCCGATGCGATCAGCGCGCGGGCCGATACCTTGAGAACACTCCTGGGCACGCACTTCCAGAAGCTGCCCGCTTTCCGGATCGCCGCCGGCCAGGTATGGATGGGAGCGGCGCGCACGTTGCTTGCGAAGCGAACGAATCGATGCCGGGCAATCGAGAGCCATGTCCTTGGCGGCCATCTGAACGGGCTCATCATGGAATCGAAAATGCCAACCAGGCCGAGTTCGTCTCCCGCTTCCCGAAGCTGCCGCGCCATTTCGAAGGCAACCAGCCCTCCGAAAGAATAGCCGCATAGATAGTAAGGACCTTCCGGTTGATACGCCTTTACCTCTCTCAAATATTCCGCCGCCATCCGCTCCACGCTGGCGTGCGGCGACGCCTTGCCGGCCAGACCACTCGCCTGGATGCCGATCACAGCCCCGGGGTAGGTCATTCGCCGTGCCATCGGGAATAATTCCGCGATGCTCCCGCCCAGGCCATGGATGAAGAAAACCGGCGGTAAGTCCTCGCCCGCCTTTAACGCAACCAGCGGCAGGTAACGGCTGGTGCGATATTCTCTCAGGGCTTGGCAAAATCCAGCGAACGCCGGCGTCTCATGGATCAGAGTGAAAGGCAGCTCCAGACGCAGAGCGCGTTCAATTTCGTTCATAAAGGCGATCGCCTTGAGCGAATCGCCGCCCGAGTCGAAGAAGTGGTCCTCCGGGCCGCGAATGGGCGCGTTTAGGACCTGCTGCCAGACTTGCGCCACGGTCCGCGCGATCGAATCGCCAGCCTTCGCACTGGCTTCGGCCGCGGCGCTCACATCGGCGCGCTCGCTTTCGATGTTGATCTCATCGAGAGCCTGGAGAGCGCGCAGGTCCAGCTTGGAACTGGGAAGCCGGGGAATGGTGTTGGCCAGATAGAAGCGTCCAGGCCGCATGGGCGCTGGCGCCGAGCGCATGCATGCCTTCAAGTCGTCGATCAGCCCGGCAGACTCCCCATTGCGAGCGCACACATAGGCGATGAGCGTCACGCCTCCGTCCGCGCCGCTGGTTCGAGCCAGGGCTGCGGCGTCGCGCACCAGGGGATGCTGGCGAAGGGCGGCTTCCACTCCTTCGAGGTCGACGCGAGCGCCCCGAATCTTGACCTGCCTGTCCTTGCGGCCCATGCGTTCCAGCATTCCGTCCGGCCTCTGGCGCACCAGGTCGCCCGTCCGAAATAGTCGCGAGCACGGGTCGCAGTCGCTTTCCATGTTGCCGACCCAAAGTCCCCTGGCCCGAAGTCCTAACGCCACGTGCGGGCTTCCCACAATCAGCTCTCCCACCTCGCCCGGCCGCGTGTTGCGTCCATATTCGTCGACCAACGCCAGGCGGTTGCCTGGAAGCGGATAGCCGATGGGAATGCGCGGGTCACCCGTCAGGCAGGAATCAGGCCGGAAGCAATCATGCACGAACCACTGCATCATCGGCGCCTCAGTCGCGGCATAAATCAATTGGATTCGCGACTCTCGCGCGAGCCAGGCGCGCAGCAGATCGAAATCGCTCCACAGCGTGGTGTCCCCACCCACCCGAACCAGTCTCAAGGCCTCGCCCGCCCGTCCCTCGGCGCCTGCGATCACCGACCTCAGCAGATCTGGAAACGCGAACAGGATTGTGATGCTCTGGGCGCGGATGAAACTCAGAATCTCGCGCGCCCCGGCGCGTTGCGGATCGAGAAGATGCACGCTCGCGCCCGCCAGCAGCGCGGTGATCATGTCTCGCACGCCGACGATGCTCGAAAGCGAGGCTAGGGTCAAGAACCTGTCATCAGCATTGATGTGCGCGGCGTTGATGGATTGCGCGGCGCGCTGCAGAAGGTTCCGTTGGCTATTGACGATGCCCTTTGGCCGGCCGGTGCTCCCGGAGGTAAACACGACGCACACGGGTTGGTCCACGCCGAGTTCCGCAGGTCGCCAGCCCTTCCGCGCGGGCTGCGGCAAACCGGTCAGATGGAGCACGCGCGACGGGGGCACCGCCGCTTCAATGGCTCCCAGGACATCCTCTCGTCCCAGGATCAGGGCTGGCCGCGCATCGTCCAACACCTGGGCCAACCAGTTGATTGGATAGTGTGGGTCTAGAGCGACAAAAGGACGTCCCGTCGCGAGGCAAGCCAGCATGGCGATCGGAAATAGGGTACACGCCGGCAGTGCGATGCCGATTAAGTCCCCCGGTTTAGTTTGAGCCGCGATCTTCTCGGCCAGTCCGGAAAGGCCATCCCACAGTTCAGAAAAAGAGAGCGAGGTATCTGAGTCCGTCACCGCGATACGGTTTGGATGCCGGCGCGCTATGCGCTCAAAATGAGCGATGATCGGCCGATCCAGATCTTCGTCGCGAAACCTGGTGAAAATACGGCCGGTTGGACCGTTCCAATCCAGCGGATACTTACCATCCTCAAGCCATTTCAGGTTCTCGAATTCAGGCGCCGCCGCGCCAGCAAGCCTCCCCGGGCTGCGCGCCGTGCCCGTATCTGCCACTGAATTCACTTCCACTTCTCCGCGGCTGGACGTTGGAACCGCTGTCTGTAACAGTCTTACGTTCCAAGCCCTTCAATTGTTCCCGCCGCAGAGGGCGGTTAAGGAAGGAAGTGAATTCGCCGGCGCCTGCGAGCCCTCCTGGGCGGCGGCTTGTGACGGACGCTGTGACAGGCTTAATTGCTTCCGCAGTCCGGAAACATGATCTGCGCCGTTTGATACAAGTATCGACGCCAATTGGCCCATTCGTGTCCGCCGGTGCTCAAGACCCAGAAATTGCGAACCCCGTATTGGTTGAATAGCGACAGGTCTCTCTGGCCGTTGTTCAAGGCAATATCGGTTTCGCCGGCGGCCATGTAAAACGGCACGCGGAACAGATCGTTGGTTTTGGGGTCCTTCAGCAGGGATGCGAAGTTGGCGTCGAACTGCTTCAGATCCTCGTCCCGGATGTGTCCCGAACTATAAACGTACAACTCGCTGAAAGTGTCCAGATGCGGCAGTCCCGTGTGCATCACAACAAAACCGCCCATGGATAAGCCGGCCAGCGCCCGATTCTCGCGGTTCGCCTTGGTGCGGTAATGGCTGTCGGCATAGGGAATGATGTCCTTCAAATATTCCTCGGTGCATTCGTCGTCTTTGCCGGGCGCGGACGGTGCGTAGTTAGCGCACTTGCTGGTGTTGGGCATCACGATGATCATCGGCTTGGCCTTGCCCGAGGCCAGCAGATTGTCCAACACGAACTGCGCGTTGCCGCCGCGCTTGGCATCATCCGATGTCCAGTTGGAATCGTCTCCGCCCCCTCCGTGATTCAGATACAAGACTGGATACCTGCTGTTCGCGTTGTAATCCGGCGGCAGGTAGACGTGCAGCCGCTTCTCGGCGCCTTGATAATTTTTGTAGGTCGCTTCCTCCACTTTCCCGTGCGGGACGTCAACCTTCGCAAAGAAAGCTGTTTCCGTGATTGCAGGCAGCGCCGGCAATATCGGCAAGGGACACACGCCGGCTTTCGGCGCAGGCCGGATTGGCGGACGCGGAGGCTGTGCCAGGGCCGATGCCAGGCTCACCGAGCCGAATAAGCAAAGTAGTTTCTGGGCCTTCTTCATGGGATGATCCTCACTACCACGCGACGATTCTCATAGTCTGAAGCGCCGTTCGCAGCCGTCGCTTCCCCGCTCCAGTGCACCGCTGACGCCGGTGTGCCAAGTCCCTTCAATACTTGCGCCACGCGTTCCGCCCGCAACTGGGCGACTTGGGCTTTTTCGATCAGCGAATTTCCGTTCGAAAGCAGAGTAGATGCCCGGTAACCAGTGACCTCGACGGTTTTCGCTTGAGACACTCGCGCATACTCGGCGATGTCTGTCAGTTGCCGGGTATTTCGGGCAAATAGAAAATCGCTATCGAAGTCGTATTCAATAACGAACTCGCGCTCTCCGAAAGGAGGCTCTGGTTTCTTGGGCGCGACAGCAGCCGTGGATACCGGAGCCTGACGCGTGGATGGCCCGGCGGGACGCTTGGCCGGCGGAGCGTCGATTCCAGGCTCGGCCGGTAGAATCGTATTGCATGCCCGGTTCACCTCAGCCAGTACCGACACATGCACCGGCTTTAATGGAATTCCCCCGCAAACGCGTGGTCCCTGAGCCACCGTTCCCTCCACCAGCGCTTCGTGCAACAACTGCGGCGGATAAAACGCCGCGGTAATGTCCTGCTGGATTCCCAGAAAGTATGTTTCTCCCTGATACTCGGCGAGAAAACAAGGAACGGTCTTGGTATCCCGTACCACCGGGCACGCCACGAAATTTAGTTGTTGAGCCATGGCCGGGATCACCATCGTCAATACCAATAGAAGTCGCATCACAGCACTCCCAGAAAATTCACCAGATCTTGCTTCTCCAACTCGGTCAGCTTCATGTCGAAACGGCGATCGTAAAAATCCACCAACTCGCGCAGCGACTTCATGGAGCCATTCGAAAAATAAGGCGCGCGTGCCGCCAGCCCGCGAAACTGCTGCATCACGATGGAGCCCACGTCGATGCAGCGTCCCGAAATCAGAGCACGCCCCGGATCGCTGGTATAGATCACACGGCCTAGATAAGGATGCGGCGGGGCATCTTTGTCGCACGTAACTTTGAACACAGGCAGTTCGCGCGATTCACTGTAGAGCGGCGGCTCGGTCCAAGTGGGATAGTTCGTGGTGCCGAGATCAACCCACCCTGCCGAGAGATCCTGGCCGGTCATCTGCGCGTTATGGCAAGTGGCGCAAGTCCGCTTGAGAGGATTCCCCAAGCCGATCGAGTTGATGTGAGTCGCATCCCGCAGCCAGAATTGGCGAAACATAAAGATGTCGTTGCCACGGGCCACCGACGCCCGGAATTCGGCCTGCGCGGATTGTCCCGGCTTCTTCCACGCATCGAACAATTGAAAAACCGGATCGTAATCGTTATCGCCTAAAACTCCCGTCCGATGCCCGGCCATTGCGCGTGGACCAAGCGCCGGCGGGCCCCCCGCTTCGGCAAGCTCTCCCGCTCTAGCATCCACAATCTGCGCAGCATAAATCTGTCTTTCGAATTCGACGATGCGTTCGAGCGTCGCATCCGGCAAGGACTTCCCTTGTTCATGCTGCAGCACGGCATTGCGCGCTTGCGACCTGAGACTAGGCTCGCGCGCATCGGCCATGAAGTTCATGCTCACCGGCTCGCCAGTCTCCGGATCGACATCCGCCAGACCACCCAGCTTCAAAGCGAATTGCGGATGCGGATTCGTCACATATTTCAAGTTCGCCGCCATGCGTGGACGCCGGAAAACAGAAACGGCCGGGTGAGCGCTGTGAAGTCCGTAATCCGCGCTGGCATTGCAGCCCGTGGGATCGCTGACCACTTCAATCGAAAACTCGGGCTTCCCTTTTTCCGGCGGCCATGGAATCGCCAACCGGATCAGCCCACGATTCAGCAGCAAGGAGTGCGAGCTCTCCTTCTCCTGCGGAAGATCGGGACAATTCGATCCGTCCACCGCGGCAAACAACGGATCCTTTCCTTGAGTGGCGTTCCATCTCTCGCGAATCGACGCGGTCGAAATAGTCATCGCATTCGCCGGTTGATGACAAGTGACGCAAGCGCGCCCGTTGGTGCCCAGCGGTTCAAAAAATGGATGTCCCTTGGTGTTCACCGGGCCGGATGCATTGACAATGCCCAGCCGGCCAAGAGCATCGTCGAATTGAAGCTCCGCGCCAAGCATGCCGCCGGCGCCCGGTTCCATCCAGAGATATTTCGAGGCCGCCTGAGTACGCGGGGGCGCGGCCAGCAAGATCGCCAGCAGAACGCCGGCTACGGTCGCCATCTGACGAGTGGCGCGCGTCGAGTAACTCCACAGCGCCATCACCAGCAAGAGCGTCACGGCCGCGGCGCCGATGATGAAATACCATCCCGCCACAAAGCCTCCACTCCAGTCCCGAAGTAACCCGAGCATCTGCGGTCCAAGATAAGAAAATACACCAGCCACCATGCTGACAACCCCCATCACGTTGCCGGTCTCGCGGCCGCGCAGAACGTCTGCCGCCAGAGTATAAGATTGCTGAATCCCCGCGTGCCCCAGCGCCAGCACCATCGCGGTTCCGATGCGAAACACCAGCAGATCATGCGACGTCATCGCGATCCCTCCCAGCATTCCGAGACCCGCCAAAGCTGCCATCACTTTCCAGCGATGGAAGCGATCCATCAGAAACCCGAACAGCAGATTCACAAAAATGGCCAGCGTAAACCCCGTGCTGATCAGATATGACGCGCCCAATGGATCCAGATGGAACAGAGCCTGCGCCGCTGACGGGACAAAGAAGTTCGCGCTCAAGCTCCCCATTCCAGCCAACCCCGAGAGTAGTGCGAGTGACCAGAGCAGAGGGTTTCGGAATGCACTGGCGGGAACTGCGCGGTGTGCGGACGCTCCTCCACTTGTGGTTCGCTGCGATAAAACACAAGGAACACCAACGCGCCCGCCAGCGCGATGCCGGCATAGGCCAGAATTCCATTCCTCCAGCCAAAATCACGCCCGATCACCCCTCCCAAAGGCGCGCCGACCACGGAGGCGAGAGACGAAACAGCGCCCAGAATTCCCATGGACGCGCCACGCACCGCGGGTGGACACGTCAGCGCAACCGCCACCATCACGCACACAAAGCAAAAGCGATATCCCGAGAGCCACACGGCGCGCGCCCCGAACGCCGTGACAAAATTTGGAGCCTGGCTCAAAGCCGCTAATCCCGCGGCAACCATCACCAGTCCCGAGGCGAGAACCACCTTCTCTCCAAAACGCTTGGCGAGAAACCCAGCCGGAACGCTCCACACGATAGACAGCAGCCCGTACATTCCCGCGAACAGCCCCATCTGCGCGAAGCTCATATGGAACGCGCCGCGAATAGCCGGCAGCAACGGCGAGAATCCAAGGTTCGACATCTGCAGCGCCAGCATGGCGAACAGCGTCGCAACATAGGGAGCCAGCCATCGCTTGCCGCTGCTCATAACCGTTCCAGTTGCACCGCTGCCGAGAGCACACCCCACTCGGGCCAGCGTGTCATCACCACTTCTCCCGTCAGGCCTGTTACTTTCGCGCGACGCACAAGCTCCTCCAGCGTCACTCGCAGCATCATGCGGCCCAGCGGCGCGCCGGCGCAGCGGTGCGGGCCCAGTCCGAAAGCGATGTGCTTGTCGATGTTGGGCCGGTTCAAAATGAACTCGTCCGGATCCTCGAACACCGCCTCGTCTCTATTCGCCGAAGCATACACCAGAGCGATCGGTTCATCCTTGAGAATGGTCCGTCCGCCGAATTCCACATCGTGCTTCGCGGTGCGGGCGAATCCGCGATACGGTGTAAACAGGCGCAGATACTCTTCCACCGCGGCCGGAATCAAATCAGGCTCCTCGCGTAATTGCCGCTCCAACTCAGGATGCTGCGCCAAGTGCACCAGAATACACCCGATCATCACGCTGGGCGCGATCATACCGACTACGATCATCTGGCGAATGGTCCCCAACACCAGGTTCTCCGGCAAGAGCTCGCCATCGTTGCCGCGCGCTTCGAGCAGAGCACTGGTTGGATCCTCCGCGGCATCCCATGGCTCCCGCTTGCGCATTTCGATGATCAGCCGGGCCAATTCATAAAGCCGCAGGCTGGTCTCCTTCACCAGATTGTCGTTCGCCTCTTGCAACGCCTGGTTGTAAATGACGCTGGTCTCCTTGATCGACATGGAGAGTTCCGGCGAAAGATGAAAGAACTCCGCAAATACATGTCCCGGGAGCTTGCGCGTAAATTCGGAACAGACCTCACCACCGCCCGCTTCGATGAGCGGCTCCAGCAGCCGAATGGTGATCTGGCGCACGGCCGGCTCCAGCGCTTGCATCTTTTTGTCGGTAAAGAACGGATTCAAAGCGCGGCGATACGGAGTATGGTCGGGAGGATCGAAGTGCAGTGGCGGCCGCCTGCCCGTGAACGCTACCTTCGGAACCACGTTCTGAACCGACGTGATGAACGTATCCGGCTGGCGTAGTGCACTCACCACGTCCTGATACCGCAGCAATGCCCAGAATCCGTTCCAGGCGCTGCTGTGCGCTACCGGGCAGCGCCCGCGCAGTTCGCGATATAAATTATGCGCGCTTACGGGATCTTCAGCCGCAAGCGGATCGAAGTCGTCGGTAAGCCGCGGGTCCATCCCCGGAGTTTAATGGACGGCATGGCGAATGCGGAAAGATGCCACCGGTTGTGTTCTAAGACGTGGCACGTCTAAACTCACACCAGGGGTGTTCCGATGGAACTACGCCATCTGCGTTACTTCGTGGCTGTCGCCGAAGAGCTGAACTTCACTCGCGCCGCCCAACGGCTCAACACCGCGCAGCCCTCGCTCAGCCAGCAGATCAAGCATCTGGAGACCGAGGTCGGTGTCCCGCTCCTCAATCGCAGTAAGCGCCACGTGGCGCTCACCGAAGGTGGGAGGGTCTTCCTCGTCGAGGCCAGGGAGATCCTTGCCGGGCTGGAACGCGCGATACAGCGTGCCGCTCGCGCACAGCAAGGAAGATCCGCGGAACTGATCATCGGAGTTGTCCCAGCCGCCGAGATCAAGATCTTGCCCAAATTGATTCCCCTTCTCGAGCGCAGGCTCCCGAAAGTTCGCCTGGTGTTCCACAATCTCCCCTCCGCCGAACAGAAGCGTATGCTCGCAACGGGTTCGCTCGACATCGGAGTTCTGCGGGGGCCGCTCGAAGATCCTCGCCTCGAAGTGGAAGACGTGCTCTGGGAGAAGCTGGTCGCGGGATTCCCGAGCGGCCATCCGCTGGCGCGCAAGAAATCAGTTTCGATCCGGCAATTAAACGATGTCCCGTTCATTATGGTGTCCCGCAAGGGATCGCCGGAGTTGCACGACGCCGTCAAAAGTTTCTGCGAACAATCGAACCTGCATCCTCGCGTAGTGCAGCAGGCCGATAACGTTTTAGGGAACCTGAATATGATTCGCGCCGGCATGGGCTTCGCGCTTCTTCCGGACTACGCGGCGTCCATTCTTCCCAAAGGTGTGGTGATCAAGCCCCTGGCATGGACCTCCGCGCCGGTAGTTAGTCTGGTGGTCGCGCATCGCAGGGGCAAACAGACCGCGCCAATGCTCGCGTTCAAAAAACTTCTCCGCGAGTGTTTTCCCGTGTAGTATGGAGCCTGTGTCCGCTCACGGCAGGAGCTGGGTTCCTTCATTCGCCGCCACCATCGTCGCGATGATGGCGATCCAAATGTCGAGCCTGGGCTTCTCGCCGCTGCTGCCCGCCATCCAGAAAGACTTCGGCCTCAGTTATTCCCAGATCGGATTATTCACCGGACTCTATGGTCTGGTGGCCATGGCCGTAAGCGTGCCCGCCGGCATTTTGGCGAAAAGCGTGGGCGAGAAGCGAGCGCTGGCAGGCGGATTGTTGGGCGTTGCATTGGGGCTCCTGCTGCTGAGCCAAGCCTCAACCTTCGATTGGGCACTGGGCGCTCGTGTGGTGTGGCTCATCGGATATCGAGTGGCGTTCGTCTGCGTCATGACGTCCATCGCGTTAGTCGCACCGCCTGAATTTCGCAGCACCGCCATGGGCATTCTGGGCGCCATGGCATCGCTTGCGTCAGTGATCGGCGCGCCTTTTGGAACCGTCATCGCGGAGCCGTACGGATGGCGCGGCGGGATCGTCGGCTTCGCCTGCATGGCGTTGCTGGGCGCCGGCGTCTTTTGGTTCGGTTACAGATCGGGCGCCGGCCGTGGCGACACTGCATTTCACGGACACGGCCCGTCAGCACCAACCAGGAGCGCGTTCCGGACGCCCGTGGTCTGGAGCATGGTCCTGCTGGGATTGATCAATATGGGCGGATTCAGCGCCACCTTCTTCGTACCCTCGGCGGTGAAGACAACCTTCCACTTGAGCGCCATAGAGAGCGCGTTCGTCATCAGCACCAGCTACATCGTCGCTATCTTCGTCAACCTCCTGTTCGGTTATTTGTGCGATCGATTTGACCGCTGGGACATGATGATCGCCCTGGCTGTGCTCTTGGTCCCATCCTGCTTCGCGATGATGATCCCGAACCTGCTGGTCTTCCGCATAGCCACCTCGCTCGTGATCTCGCTCGGCCTCTGCGCCACGAATCAGATTTTCGCGCTGGCCGGTGAAGTTGTGGGCCGCAGCGAAATAGGCCCGGTGATGGGCGTGGTCGGGCTCGGCGGAGGACTCTTCGGGTACGTTGGGCCGCAGGTTTTGGGCATGCTGCGCGACCGCACTGGAGGATTCACCGCCGGCTGGTACTTCGTCGCAGGCGGCGTGGTCCTCTCGCTGATTGAAATCGTGTTCTTGAGGCGCTATGCGCGGTCGCGTGCGGCGGTCGAGTTGAGCCTTTCGAGAAACTGACTCACCTTTCGCCGCATGGCGACGCCATCCCAGCCTCGCGCATCCACCATGTCGGCAACAATCGGGAGAACGGGAACGCCGGCCGCTTGGAGCGCCTGTTCGATGAATCGATTGCCAGTGGCCGACGGGCGCGTTCCCAGCGGCTCCAGCACCAGCGCCGCGTCGATGCGATGCCGCTTCGCCTGATCGACCATCCATTCATTGGCCCACGGCGGATTGTGGAGCTGTTCGTTGAAGCTCACCGTGCGGCTTGCCAGCGCTCGCAGCGGATCGTCCAGACCATATCGGATATAACCGTCCGGTCCGAACGCCAGGTACATAGACCACACAAACACAGCGCCGTACTGCTGTTCGAACGCGGTGTAGAAATCGGTATCGTGCCACAGCCCGGCGCCCACCCACATCAGACGCAGGCGCTCGGTGGCACATGCCGCGACGCCGGCATCCACCCGCTTCTTCACTTCGTCGCGAAACGATCGAGCGTGCGCAATGGCCCACTCGCTCCCGCGCAGCCACTGCGCCGCCATCACGTTGCTCACCTGCTCATGCATGCGAACCGGCGTCTTGGGCGCCTGGCAAATCATTTCGCGCACTTCTTCGAAATACTGCTCTTGCTGGTTCACGCCATCCATCAGAGCGCGCAATCTCTCGAGCTCGAACCCGCGTCCCATAATCCTTTCCAGCGTCGCAATGAGCGATTGAAATTGCGCGACCATGAAATCCAGCCGGTGACTCTCGAACAATTCACTCCAGCGGTAACGGCTCAGCTCCCACCAGCGTGGAGGAAGTTCGGAAGCTCCGGGCGCATCCAGTGGAACGAACGGACTATCGAACTTTGCAGCCCACGTTTCGAAAACACGCTGGATGCAATCGCAGGTAAGCCTGGCGGAGAGCAGAGCCGGCTTCGGCAGGCCGCCCCAGGGCGCTTGCGGAGCATCTCCAGCCATCGTAGATACCAAGGTTGACGCAAGTGACAAACTGCAATAGCGGCACAAGCCATCGTGATAGCCCATGGCGTTGAGGCCATCCAAATAATAAGGCGCCATCCGTTTTGCCGAGACCATGGCCGCCCACCACTGATTGCTCACCACGGGAACGTCCATGGCCTGGAACAGTTCCAGCGGCATGTCGGCTTGCACGATGGCATAAGGCTTCTGATTTTCAAAGACGTCCGCGCGCAGTTGTGCGAACCACGCCTTCTGATGTGCCGCCGCGCGCACCGTCGATTCCAATTGCTTTTCAGCCACGGGCAAGGCCCCCGATGAAGGCTCCCATACGGTCCGGCTCTTCCGTTCGGAGCATTAGATGGGGAATACGGCGCTCGTCAAGCAACGCACGCAGGCGCGGGTAATCCCAGCCGATGACGTCGTCCTCCCGCGGCAAATAGAAGATCACGCCGTCCACATCGCCTGCTTTGCGCAGGAACCATTCGTCCGCAATGGCCGAAGGAAAAACGCGCGGGCTGGGAGCATCCAAATAGTACTTCTGGAAAATAGCGTGGACCGGATCGCCCGTACTTTCGATGTCTCGTCCCGCCGCTCGCGATCCCCACCAGTCATCTTCCGCTACAACGATGGCGCCATGCGCCTCGATCGCCCCACAGAAATCAGGATTGTCCAGAGGCGGACCTTTCAGCAAAATCGTCGGCCCGATGAGCGCCGCTCGCGTTTGGATTTCCTGTAGCGCTTCCCGCGCCAGCCGCGCGTACTCCGTTCGATCCATGAAATACCAGGCTCCGATCAACGCCAGTGCTTCGGCAGCACACAGCTTCGGAGCTGGCCCCGCTCTGTACTGCAACAATTCGCGGATGGCCTGGCGAGCGGCGTTCCCTTCGGCGATCGCTTGCGAAAGATCTTCGTGTTCCATGCCGCGGCCAATCCATTGCTCCAGCTGGGCCTTCAATTCGCGCGTTCGCTCCATCCCGTACGCTTCAGCTTCCGCAGATCTCGCGTGCAGCAAGTTATATAGCATCGCCTGGGGCGCGCGTTCCCTCCCCTGACGAACCACCTCGCGAAGGTAAAGGTAGAGTTTATGCTCCTGCTCGGACGTCCTGGGAATAATCACCGCGCTCAGAATGCCGGCATCGGGAGAAATCAGGAAGTCGAAGATCGCTTTCATACGCGCGCTGAATACATCTTCCATGTAGCGATCGGCGAGTGGCGTTTGCCTGCGCGAGGGACTGAGAAGCACGGGATGGTATCCGGCCGCACGCAGCAATTCCCAGGGCACGGTATTGGACGTTACTCCAACCAACGGCCCACCGCTCGATTGGATCGCGCGATCGGTGTAGATCCTGGTAAGAGTCGAAGCCGCGGAATTCACTCCTTAGATCACCCGCAGCGCTTTCAGCTCGTCCAGGCGTTCTTCCGAGTAGCCCAGCAAATCGCAATAAACGGCACGATTGTGCTCACCCAGGCCGGGCGGCGGCTGATCGAATCCAGCTTGCGCCCTGGAGAATTTGATCGGCAACCCCATTCCGAAAACGTCCTCCACCGCTCCGTACTTGGGATGAACCAACGGAACCGTCTCGCCACGCGACACCACTCGGGAATCACGCACCGCGTCCTTCGGATCGCGCACTTCAGCGGCCGGAACGCCGTGTGGATCCAGCGCCGCGATCACTTCCGCGCTGGTCCTGGAAGACGTGAAGCCTTCCACAATCGCGTCCACTTCCGACACATTCACCACTCGATCGTCTCGCATCGCGAAGCGGGGATCCGTCGTCAGCTCCGGCCGGCCAATGGCTTCGAATAGCGACCGCGCGAACGCTTCCGTGGGTGCGCAAATGGATACGTAACCGTCCAGCGTGCGATACATTCCGAACGGAGCAAGCCGCGGAACGGTGAGGCCGGTTCGTTGTGGCACGCCGCAGCGCTCCAGCAAATCGAACGGTTCGCCCGCCACCATCATGGTCATCACGCCCAGCATCGAAACATCCACATGCTGGCCGATTCCCGTGCGTTGCGCTTGATGGATGGCCGCCAGCACGCCGATCACTCCGAACAGCGGCGCGCTGAGATCGGCGAACGGAACGCCAATGCGCACCGGCGGATCGTTCGTGCCGCCGGATGTCAGCATCACTCCGCTGAGCGCCTGGATAATCGCATCCATCGCCTTCCCGGTGCCCGCTTCACCCTCGCTTCCAAAGCCGGTAATCGAACAATAAACGATGCGCGGATTCACTTCGTTCGCGAATGTGTAGCCGGCGCCCAGACGCTCCAGCGTGCCCCGGCTGAAATTCTCGACGATCACGTCGGCGGTCTTCACCAGGTCCCGGTATACCATTCGCGCTTCCGGATGCTTCAGATTCAGCGTGACGCCCAGTTTATTGCGAAGCCGGTTGAGCGCGGAAACCGAAATATCGTCTTCATGCTGCCGCGCCAGAGTTCCGCCCTCGGATCCCAAGTACGGCGCATTCGAGCGGCACGTATCTCCTCCGCCGATCGGATTCTCAATCTTGATGACTCGGGCGCCCAGTCCGGCCAGTAGCAGCGTGGCGAAGGGGCCGGCTAGCGCGGTGGTCAAGTCCAGCACCGTGATGTCTTCCAAGGGAGTATTTTTCATGAAAGCCAGGCGTCAACCGCCCCGCTGTTTGATCTTACCCGGTGCTTAATCTTACTGGACGGCAAAGACCCACACCGCGCCGCCTTCGGGAACCTCGGGAAACTGGCCAGGGAAAAGACGGTTGAGGGTATTCTGATCGCCGCGCGCATCCCCGCCCCAACCGGATTCGATCGCGATATATTGCTTGCCGTCCATCAAGAACGAGGTCGGCGGAGCTTCGATGCCGGAATTGGTGGGAAACTCCCACAGCAGCTCACCGGTCTTCGCATCGAAAGCATGAAATTTCCGGTCGCTGGTGCCCCCGCTGAACACCAATCGGCCCGCCGTAGCCAGCATCGAACCCCAGTTGGGAGATTTCGCGTAGTTGTGCGTCCACACCTTTTCTCCGGTGTCGACATTCCACGCCTGCACCTCGCCGAAATGGTCCGCGCCGGGAACAGTGAACGGATGGCTCCCGGTAATCCCGACGAAGCCCTTGCCCGGCTTGTATTCCACTTTCGCACCCATGTTCGAACTACAAATATTGTTATTGGCCGGGATATAAATCATGCGCGTTTTTGGACTGAACGCAATGGGCGGCCAGGTTTTTCCCCCATGCGATCCGGGACAGAAATCGGCGCGCTTGCCGGTCCCAGGCGTATGTTCAGGATCTATGTCCGGACGCCCCGTCACAGGGTTGATGCCTTTGATCACGTTGCTATAGACGTAAGGCTTGGCGTCCACAAAGCCGATGTGCGAGCCGCTGCGATCGAGGAACCACACGTAGCCATCCCGCGCCACATCCACCAGGCCTTTTACAGCTCGTCCATTGCGCTGGTAATCCACCAATATTGGGGGAGAAACTTCATCGTAATCCCAGGAATCGTTCGGATGATATTGGAAATATCCTTTAATAGCGCCGGTCGCCACATCCAGAGCTAGCGTCGATGCGGTGTAAAGATTATCGCCCGGCCGATTATCGCCGATCGTCGGACCACCGTTGCCGGTGCCAAAATATGCCAGATTTGTTTCCGGATCGTAATTCCCGGTCACCCAAACCGGAGCCCCGCCGGTCTTCCATTCATCGCCTTTCGGCCACGTCTCACTGCCGGGTTCGCCTGGCGCAGGCACCGTGTATGTTCTCCACAGCTCTTTGCCTGTTTCGGGATGAAATGCCGCCACGAAGCCGCGCACTCCGAACTCGCCACCGCTCACTCCCACCATCACCGCGCCTCCCGCCACCAGCGGCGCAAGTGTCATGTAATAAGTGGCATGATTATCGGCCACTTCCGTGGTCCACACTTCCCTGCCCGTCTTCGCATCCAAAGCCACCAGAACGGCCTCGCCCGCCGCGAAACAAACCTTGTCTCCGTAAAGCGCAATTCCGCGATTGGTTTCGTGAGGCACCGCGGCGCCATCCGGCCGCTTTCGCCGATAGCGCCACAACACATCGCCGCTCCTGGCATCGATCGCGATCACCTGGTTCATCGGCGTGGTGACGAACATCACGTCATTATTGACAATTGGCGCGGATTCATGCGCTCGCGTCTCTCCGGTCGAAAGCACCCACACCGGCTTGAGGCTCCGAACATTAGCCGGCGTGATCTGCTCCAGCGGGCTGTAGCCCCACCCATCGTAAGTGCGGCGGATCATGAGCCAGTTGCCGTCTTCAGGATGCCTGAGGCGCTCCTCAGTGACCGGTTGATATTTCTGAAGCACGGCCGGCATCCGAACTTCGATGGCGGGTTGCGGCCCCTGCCCGAGCGTTGGCAACGCGAGCGCGAAGGCGCAAATCCCCCGCGTCATTTTCCTACCAGATGCTCAGCGTCGACATTGAACTCGTTGCAAACGTACTCGTGAATCTCCCAGTCAGTGAGCAGCGTGTAAGCGCGATTAAAGCTGTGCGGCTTGGTGAACGCCTTGGGATCGTCCAGCGTGATATCGACGCTCAGGTGGCCTAAGTCCGGCCGCTGATAGCGTTCCGTGACATGCAGTTGATCGCTGTGCGGTAATCCTTGCCCGTTCAGCCAGGTCTTGTCGTTGAGGCCCACCGTATCCACCATCAGCGTGTCACCATCCCACTTGGCCACTGAGTCGCCCATCCACAGCGGATCCAGATCCTTCGGATGGCCGCGCCCATCCAGGAAAAATTGGCGAAAGCTGTGGATGTTGCCCTCTTCGAGCATCACCACGAGTGCGGGAGTTTGCACCAATTTCATTGGAAAAGGAGAAATTCTCGGCACTCCCGCGGGTAAGCAGTGCCCTTCCGGATCGTCCTTGCTCAAATTCGCGCGGCGCTCCTGGTACAGCGCCTCGGCCCACGGCTGTAGGGAAGGCTGTCCCATCGCGAAGAAATTTGTTGGAGTCCAGACGCCGGAGAAATCCGGCTTGCCATCCGCCATCTTCGGCGTCGGCCCCTCGGGAACTTTGTCCTTGCGCTCCCTGGTCTCAGGACCAACCGGCCCAAACTTCCCGGTCTGCTGCTGAGCGAAAGTCGGCAGGCAACAAAGCGCGACCACCGCGAACGCAACACACATGGAACGTATGCTTCTCACTTGGCCGGGTCCGCGGTGTCCGCCGACGATCCCGCAAAAATCTTGCGGCCATCCGCCAGCGTGATTAGTTTCGAATTGGCGTGGATGGAACCATCCGCGAGTGGCTTCCCATCCTTTGCCAGGTACCCATCCACCGTTACCTCATCTCCAGCCTTCAGCGAATTCCTGGTCCATCCGTTACGCGCCAGAGCGTTCGGGCTGAGCGATTCAAACGCGTAAGTGACCACCTTGCCGCTCTCATCCTTCACGTCCACCCAGACATAAGCGTGCGGATTCACCCACGCGACTTTTTGGACGATGCCATGAATCGTGATGGTCTTTTTGGAATCGTACTCGGCCGCAAAGGAGTGGTGCGCCAAGACAGGCAGCGAGCAGCTAAATACGCACAGGGCAGTCGCAAGCGTTGCGCCGATTCTCATAAGAGGTCACCTCGAATTGATATATCATATCGCTTCGTGCCATGAAGTGCCTTATCTTTTGCTTCCTCTGCCTTGCGGCATTCCAATTGGCTGCCGCCGATAAAGCGACCTCTAAGGAATTCTTTGTCGAGCCGCCCACGCTCATCTCACTCGGCTTCGAATGGCAGATCGATGGCGACGACAACCGCAACGCATCGGTCGCGGTCTCCTACCGGAAAAAAGGAGATCAGGCGTGGCGCGAGGGCCTTCCCTTCCTACGTATCGGCAACGAACGCCTCAACGAAAATGCGCTTCAGTATGTCACTCCGAACATGCTGGCCGGAAGCATCTTCGACCTTGAGCCGGCCACCGAATATGAGTGCCGCTTTGTTTTATCTGATCCGGACGGCGTGGCCGGAAAACGCGAGAACGTGGTGACGGTTCGCACGCGCGCCGAGCCGAAGCCGGCCCAAGGCGGCAAGGTCTACCATGTTTATCCCGCCGATTATAAGGGCGAAAAGCAACAGCCTGCCTTTACCGGATTGATGGCGGCTTACAACACCGGCTCCACGCATTCCGACAACTTCAATACCTATCCGCCGCGCGCCCAGCCCGGCGACATCATTCTGGTCCATGCCGGCGTCTATCAGGACGACCATTTCAAATACGGAGGGCCGGGAGGAACAGGACCGTCCGATGGCACCTATTATTTGACGCACGGCGGCACGCCGGAAAAGCCGCTCGTCATCAAAGCGGCCGGCGATGGCGAGGCCATTTTCGATGGCGACGGAAATTTCAACCTGTTCAATGTCATGGCGGGCAGCTACATTTATTTCGAAGGTTTGACCATCCGCAATACGGATCTTGCGTTCCTCGCGGGCCTGAAGAATATCGCGGGCGCATCGGGCATCACCATTAAGAAGTGCCACATCGAAAACGTCGGCCGGGCTTTCTATTCGGATTGGTCCGGATCGAAAGACTTCTACATCGCCGACAACGTCATCAGCGGACGATTTCCCGCCGATCATCTCATGGGATTCACCGGCCGCACCTGGACCAAGTATGGGCCCAGCCCCAAACTAGTCTCCGAATACGCCATCAAAGTTTATGGATCGGGCCACGCGGTCGCCTATAACTCCGTTTCCAACTTTCACGATGGAATCGATGTCGCCACCTATGGAGATCCCGATGGATCGCCCCATCCCATTCGCGATCGGCTTCCAGTGTCGATCGATTTCTACAACAACGAAATCAGCAATATGGAGGACAACTGCATCGAGTCCGATGGCGGCGCGTACAACATCCGCATCTTACGAAATCGCTGCTTCAATCACGGCCATCGGGCTCTGAGCGTGCAGCCGCTGTTCGGCGGACCTGTCTATTTCATTCGCAATATCGTGTATCACGCACCCGAAGGCGGCGCAGTAAAACTGACGGCCACTTCGTCCGGCATCGTCTTCTATCACAACACTCTGATCGCTCCCGTAAAACCCATGTTGGGCGCCATTTCGAATGTGCATTTTCGCAACAACCTGATTCTCGGCAAGAGTGAAACGGCGGAAACGTTCGCCATCGAAACCTATACCAATTACTCGAGTTCGGATTACAACGGATTCCGTCCCAACCCAGGCGCGGAGTTCTCCTTCGAATGGATGTCGCCGCCATTCGGCACTCTTTCGCTCTACACCGCGCCCTTCGGCCTGTCACCGCAAGAGCGGATCAAAGCGGAGGCCGCGGCCAACGACAAAGTCGACAGGCGATTCAAAACGCTCAAGGAATTCAGTGAGGCCACTGGCCAGGATCGTCACAGCATCCTTGTCGATTACGACGCTTTCCAGAAGGTGACCCCGCCCGATCCCAACGATCCGCGCATCCTATATAAGCCCGCCGATTTCGATTTTGAGCTTCGCCCCGGATCGGCGCCGGTAGACGCGGGCGTGCGGCTGCCCAATGTCAACGATGGGTTCACAGGCAAGGCGCCCGATCTGGGAGCATACGAAGTGGGACAGCCCATCCCGCATTACGGTCCTCGCGAGTAGCTGACGCCGGCGGCCCAATATAGCCAGTAACATCCGGGCTGCGGAAATCGCCTTTCAACTCGGATCAAACCAGTCGTACCAAATCATGATTGTTATGCCACTAAGCCCGAAGGTTATGCCAAAGAGCCCAGAGGTTATGCCAGAGAGAATGATAAGATGCCTTCCAGTAAAACCATGACGCGAATTCTTACACACTGGACGGCCATCGCCGCCGCTCTCGGATCAATTGCAGCGAGCGCGGTTTCTCTCCGGGCCGCCGAGCCCGATACCGGCGGAATAGACGTCGTGCAGGTTCGGCCCAACTTCTACATGCTGGCCGGTGCCGGCGGAAACATCGCCGTCCAGATCGGCTCAGACGGGGTTGTGCTCGTGAACGCGGGCACCGAAGCGGCATCCGAAAAGGTTTTAGCTGCCCTTCGAAAGCTGACGCCGCTGCCGATCCGCTACGTCATCGACACCAACGCGGACGCCGATTTCGTGGGCGGCAACGGCAAGCTCGCCAAGGCGGGGAAAACGATTTTCACCAATGTGCTCGGCAATCCAGCGCTCACCGAAGCAATGACCAACGGCGGCGCCGCGGCCATTCTCGCGCATGACAGCATCCTCCAGAGGATGAGCGCGCCCACCGGTAAAGCGGCTCCCTTTCCCGACGACGCTTTGCCCACCGAAGCTTTTTACCCTAAACGGCAGACCCTCCGCATGAACGACGAAGGGATTGAAGTGCTGTACCAACCGGCCGCCCACAGCGATGCGGACAGCATCGTATTTTTTCGCGGCTCCGACGTGGTGGTCGCCGGAGACATACTGGATAAAACTCGTTTTCCCGTAATCGACGTGGCGAACGGCGGTAGCATCCAGGGTGAAATCGACGCCCTCAACAAGTTGATTGAGCTGGCCATCGCTCCCACACCCTTCATCTATAAAGGAGTCGGCACTTACGTGATCCCCGGTCACGGGCGGCTATGCGAGCAAATGGAAGTGGTGGATTACCGCGACATGGTGGTGCTGGTGCGCGACGTGGTGGCGGACATGATCAAGCAAGGCATGACGCTCGATCAAATCAAAGCAGCCTCCCCAGCGAAACCCTACGCGACGCAGTATGGCGTCCAGCCGGGTTCCACCAACGCCTTTATCGAATCCATCTACAAAAGCCTTACGGCCAGTAAGCCATCAGCCAAAAATTAAATGCGATATTCCAATAAATTACTCGCACTCATTCCCGTCATAGCGCTGTCTCTTCTCGCCCAGCCTCCCGGTGGTGGACGCGGTGGACCGCCGCCGAATCCGAAAGCAGCCGCGCCCATTGATTTAACCGGATATTGGGTTTCCATTGTGACGGAGGACTGGCGTTATCGCATGGTGACGCCCGCGCCGGGCGATTATCAGAGCGTTCCCATGACGGCCGCGGCAGTCAAAATCGCCGACGCCTGGGATCCCGCCAAGGACGAAGCGGCTGGCGATCAATGCAAGTCCTACGGTGCGCCCGCCATCCTGCGCGTGCCGGAACACCTTCACATCACCTGGCAGGACGACCAAACCCTGCGCATGGAAACTGACGCCGGCAAGCAAAGCCGCCTCTTTCATTTCGGCGATTGGAAGAATAGCGATCCCGCTCCCAGCCTGCAGGGAGACTCCGTCGCCCAGTGGGAAATTCAGCGCGCAGGCCCTCGACCTGTCAACGGTTCTTTGAAAGTGACGACCTCCCATCTGAAGGCCGGCTACCTGCGCAAGAACGGCGTCCCATACAGTGACAACGCCAGTCTTACGGAGTACTACGATTTGGTCAAAGAGCGAAACGGGGACCTGTTGATGGTGGTAACCATTGTCACCACGGACCCGATGTTTCTGCGCGAGCCTTTTATCATTAGTTCTCACTTCAAGAAGCTGGCCGACAACACGGGCTGGAATCCCACGGCCTGTTCGTCAAAATGGTAAGCGAGGGAATTACGAATGAACTGCCATAAAATCAGCCTTTATTCAGCGCTATTACTGTCGGTGGCCTTCCCGGCGCTGGCCGAGATCGATCTGTCGGGATCCTGGGCTTCCAAGAATCACGAAGACGGCATGGAGCGCGGCGCCGGACCCAATCCCGACGATTGGGCTGGCCTTCCCTTCAACGATGCCGGCCGCGCCAAAGCCCTCAGCTTTTCCCAATCCATCATCTCCATGCCGGAACGCATCTGCTGGTTCCAGACCCAGTGGCATATCGCTGCCGGACCGTTCAGCCTCAAGATCTGGAGCGAGAACGATCCTCTCACCGGCAAGATCCAGGCATGGGTGCTCGGGGGCTGGGAAACGCGCGCGCCCATGACCATCTGGATGGACGGCCGTCCGCATCCCTCCAAGAACGCCCCGCACGATCAGACCGGCTTCACCACCGGCACTTGGAGTGGCGACGTGCTCACCGCTTACACCACGCACATCAAGACCGGCTATATGCGGCGCAATGGAGCGGCCAGCAGCGACGAAGCCACCATTACCACCACATTTATGCGCCATGGAGACATGCTGACGTTGGCGTTAGTCATGGAGGACCCTGTCTATTTGACCGAGCCATATATCCTGACGCGGTCCTATATTTCCACTCCTACGCCCGTCGCCGTCGCCGGTCCGCCTTGCATCGTCGGATTTGAAGGCGTGGAGGAAGGCCGCGTTCCGCATTATCTTCCGGGAAAGAATCCTTTCGTCGACGAAATGGACAAGCTCTACCACATCCCGCGTGAAGCCTCGCTGGGCGGAGCGGAGACCATGTATCCGGCGTTTCGCGACAAGATAAAAGACAAGTTCATCATTCCGCCTAAATGCACGCGTAATTGCGGAGCCCCACCCCTCCGACCGAATTAGGATTCAGGCTTGGCCTGCGTTCGTCAGAGCCGGCCGATCATCCTTGCCGAGCGATGGCAGGCGAATGCGGAGCACACGCTCGCGGTCCCGCTCTTCAGTCAGATTCCGGGTTCGCGCCGTCAACAGATCGCGCAGTCCGATTACACCCACCAGTTTGCGTTCATCGCCCCGTTCCACCACCGGGAACCGCGTCAATCCGGTTTCCGCCATGCGATAGACCACCACGCGTAAAGGCTCGTCGGGGTAAGCTACCACCGGCTCCGTCACCACCTCGCCCAGCGTTTCGTCCCCCGGATGCGGATTCTCCAACCAATGCCGCAGATTGTTCCTGGTAATCACGCCCCGCAACCGGCGGCCTTCGTCCAGTACCGGATACAGATGCTGTCCGCGCGGGCCATGATTGCTGCTCATAATGGAGCGCACCTGCTCCAAAGTGCTTGTGTCCGGGAAGGCCACCAGGTTGGTTCGCATGGCATCGCGCGCGAACAGGATTTCGAGCGGATCCACCGCGTACTCGCGGCTCAAGTGATAACCGCGCCGCGCCACCTTCTCGGTGAGGATCGATCGCTTCAACACCAGCACTGTAAAGAGATGCGCAATTACGCTCGCCACCAGCAGCGGCAAGAGCACGTTGATGTCGTGCGTAAGTTCCAGAGCGAAGATGATGCCCGTGAGGGGCGACCGCATGGTCCCGCCCAGAATCGCGCCCATCCCCACCAGTGGCCAGAATCCAGCACCCTCATTTGGAAGAAACATCGCCTCTACGCCACCCAGTGCGCCGCCCATCATCAACAACGGCGCCAGCACGCCGCCCGATGTCCCAGACCCCAGCGACACGGCCCATATAACGGACTTGACCAGCAACACTCCCACAATCACGTTGCGCGCGACGTCGCCTTTGAGCAGCGCGCCGATCGTGTCATATCCCACTCCCAATGCCTGTGGGAAAATCAGCCCTCCCAAACCTACTACCAGGCCGCCGATTGCCGGCCACCACATCCAATGAATGCGCAGCTTCCCGAAGGCGTCCTCGGCCGCATACACCGCGCCCGTCAGCAATGCCGAAAGCGCTCCCGCCAGCAAGCCGCATACCACGCACCCCAGCAACCCCAGAGGACCGATAAATACTGGATGAGTTGGAACCGGAAACAGCGGACCGACGCCTAGAATATATCTGCGCGCGGCCCCGGCCGTAGCGCTCGCCAGTGCCACCGGAACCAAGCTGCGAGGCTTCCACTCAAACAGCATCAGCTCCACCGCCAGCAGCACCGCCGCAATGGGGGCAGCGAAGGTGGCCGACATTCCCGCTGCGGCGCCAGCCACCAGCAGTGTCTTGCGCTCCACGCTGGTTAGCCGGAAGAATTGCGCGATCATCGATCCGAACGCTCCGCCGGTCATGATAATCGGACCCTCCGCGCCAAACGGTCCACCGCTGCCGATGGAGATGGCCGACGAAATCGGTTTCAGAATCGCCAGCTTCGGCTCCACGCGGCTGCCATGAATCAAGATCGATTCCAGGGCCTCCGGAATGCCGTGGCCGCGGATCCTCTCGGACCCATAACGCGCCATCAACCCGATGATCAGCGATCCGGCCACCGGCACCAGAACCGCCCATATGCCGAGCGAATTTCCGGCCGGCGAAACCAACGCCGTGTTCCAGCGATGGTAATAAAAAAGATTCGTGAACAGCCCGATCAGCCGTAGCAGCGCCCAGGCCACCACGCTGCCGATCAATCCGATTGCGATGGCCAGCAGCGAAATCGGAATCACCCGCCAGTCGGTCGTAAAATCGCCCAGTTCCTGGGCGCGTGAATGTGCGTGCTTCATGCCGCGCTCCTCTTTCTGGCGCCGTGTTGTCGTGCGATGGTACGCAGCGCCCTGGCTAGCCGGGGCCCCGCAACCTCCAGTTCCTGGTGATGCGCGATCGAGAGCTTGCGTAGAATGCTGGCGCCTGGATGCGTCAGGCGCACCATCACTTGCCGTCGATCCTCCTCGCCAGCCTCCCGCGTGACGTATCCCAGCCGCTCCAGCCGGTTCACCAATTCCACCGTGCTGTGGTGCTTCAACTGCAAACGGCCGGCCAGCTCGCCGACAGTCGCTATCACACCTTCCGGAAGCCCCTTGAGGGCCAGGAGCAATTGGTGCTGCTGGGGCTCCATCCCGGCCGCCCGAACTTGCTCTTCGCTAAATCCCAGGAATTGCCGGATTTGGTAACGAAACTCAGCCAGGGAGCGATATTCTTCCAGATCAAGGTCCTTCATTAGTTATATCGTACCACGATATATTCTTCGAACGTGCCGCTCCCAGTGATGTTCTATGTCTCGCTAGCTCACCAGTCTCCGCAATCCACTAGATTGCTGCCTGCTGCTTAGGTAGACAGTCTATGGGATAATGCCGGTATGCCTTGGACCAGACTCTTTCGGCGGGCGCACTGGGATCGGGAACGGAGCCGTGAGCTCGCCGCTTATCTGGAAATCGAGACTCAGGAAAACATGGCCCGTGGCATGCCGCTCGAACCAGCGCGGAGTGCGGCGCACCGCAAGTTAGGGAACACCACTCTCATTCGCGAGGAGATCTACCGCATGAACAGCATCGTCCTCATCGAAAGTCTTTGGCAAGACCTCCGGCATAGTCTGCGAACGCTGCGCAAAAGCCCAGCATTCACTCTGGTTGTGGTAGCCTCATTGGCGCTCGGAATTGGAGCCAATACCGCAATCTTCACCCTGATCAATTCCGCATTACTGAAGATGCTCCCGGTGCAAAATCCCGAGCAACTCGTGGAGTTCAAGACCATCAGCCCGTCCATCGGATTAAACGACGCGTTCAGCTATCCCACATTCCGCGAGCTCCGCGCTCCCTCTCCGGTCCTTTCGGGCGTCCTCGCATTCCGCAAACTTTACAACGTTGATTTTGAGGTCTCCGGACACAGCGGACTCGTTAACGGCCAGGTGGTTTCCGGCGAATACTTTTCGGTGCTTGGAGTCAAAGCGATTCTCGGCCGGACCATCACAGTCGACGACGAAAGGGGACGGAGCCCGGTGGCCGTCATCGGGTACGACTATTGGCGCTCCCGCTTCTCACTCGATCGCGAAGTGGTCGGGCTGAAAATCCTGCTGAATAACGCGCCCTACACCATCGTCGGCGTAACGGCTCCGGAGTTCTTCGGCATTGAGCCCGGCGCGCGCATCGACGTCTCGGTGCCACTGAGCACTAAGGATCAAATCATGGCCCCCTTTGCAGCCTCCGGCACGCCTTACGACGTCATGACTTCCGGGCTGCGCAACTGGCTGTACGTCATGGGGCGCCTGAAACCCGGCGTCCCGAAGGAACAGGCCACGGCCTACCTGGAGCCGATTTTCGAACGGTCCATTCGTGGCGCACTGGAGGCTCTGGCCAGCGTCCCATTCGGTTCGGAGCCCGTTCGGCGGGCTTTCCTCTCCCTTCGCCTCCAACTGGACACCGCTGGGCAAGGCCTGGCAACACTGCGCGAACGATTTTCAAAACCGCTGCTGATCGTCATGACCGTAGTCGTCCTGCTGCTGCTGGTCACCTGCGCTAACATCGCAAATCTGCTGCTGGCGCGTGGCAATTCCCGCCAGCGGGAGATCGCTGTACGGCTCGCCATCGGAGCCGGACGCGCCCGACTAATTCGCCAGTTGATCGCCGAGAGCGTGGTCCTCGCCGTGGCCGGGGGCGCCGCCGGCCTGCTGTTGGCTTTCTGGGCCGGTAAATCGGTGCTGCTGATGATGTCACATTCGCGCACGCCGGTCCTGCTCGACGTGCGTCCCGACGCCACAGTCCTCGTCTTTACTCTCGCGGTCTCGGTATTCACCGCGCTTCTGTTCGGGATTGCCCCGGCATGGAAGGCCGCCCGGCTCCACCTGACGCCTCAGGCGTTCCAGGCAACGCGTAGCTCCCTTCCCATCGGCACAAGTTCACGCCTCGCGAAAACGTTGGTCATTGTGCAAATAGCCGTGTCGCTCGTGCTCGCGATCGGCGCGGGACTCCTTACGCGCAGTCTTACAAACCTGAAAGGTTTCTACCCGGGCTACAACAAAGACAACGTCCTGCTGCTCTCGCTCGATCCAGGCAGCATCGGCTACCAGGAGCAGCAACAGGTCCCACTATTCGAGCGCTTCCTCGATCGTTTGTCGGTAATTCCTGGCGTTCGTTCCGCGACATACTCTGTCCACGGCCTGCTCAATCCCAACATGAGTACTTCAGCGATCCGAGTCGAAGGCCAGAAGATCGAGGACCGCACCGAGCTGCCCCCGGCCGGCATCGAGCCTGTCGCGCCGCATTACTTTGCAACCATCCAGACGCCCATCTTGCTCGGCCGCGATTTCACGACCGCCGATCGCGCTGGTGCACTGAAAGTCGCCGCCCTCAACCAAGCCGCGGCTCATTTCTACTTCGGCGATGCCAACCCCATCGGCCGGCGGATCAGCGTCCCTGGATACCGGGGCGATCCGAGCTGGCTCGAGGTCGTCGCCGTGGTCGAAAACGTGAAATTCCACAACCTTCGAGAACAAGCCACGCCTATGGCCTACGTCTCGATCCTCCAGTATCCTGAGTCCCCGGTCACCTTTGAAGTCCGCACCGCCATGGATCCAGCCTATGCATCCACTGCCGTGACGAATGCAATCCAAGCCATTGACGCCCGCCTTCCCGTGTTCAACGTGAAAACGCTCAGCACTCAACTCGAAGATTCGCTCGTCCAGGAACGCCTGGTCGCGTCATTGTCCGGCACATTTGGTGCGCTGGCCCTGCTGGTGGCTGGCATCGGATTATACGGCCTCATGGCGTACGCGGTAAATCGCAGGACCAACGAGATCGGCATTCGAATGGCTTTGGGAGCGAAACCGGTGCAAATCAGCCGCATGGTCTTGCGCGAAACGCTTCTTCTGGCCGCCCTGGGCCTCGCGATCGGAATTCCCGCAGCGATGATTGCGTCCCGTCTGATTGCGAGTGAACTATTTGGGTTGCAATCGCGCGACCCGATCACGATATTCATCGCCAGCTTGCTAACGGCAAGCATCGCCGTCTTAGCGGGCTATCTGCCGGCTCGCCGAGCATCGCGAGTGGACCCCATGATCGCTCTCCGCCACGACTAACCTGGTCCACAGCTTGACGTGCAGCTAGAATCGAAATAGCCTCAATAGCTAGGCACTATGACCAATCTCAAACCCGTAGATGTCGCCATCGTGGGCGGCGGCTGGACCGGACTTGCCATGGCGAAGGAGCTCGTCACCCGCACATCCGCCAGCGTGCTGGCGCTCGAGCGCGGCGCTCCGCGTGACCTCGCCGATTATGCCATGGACATGGACGAATTGGACTATAACATCCGCCTGCGCATGATGCAGAACATCGCCGAAGAGACCGTCACGCACCGGCATTCGGCCCGCGATTCGGCGGTTCCCGTCCGCCAGTACGGCTCGTTCCATCCCGGTACCGGCGTGGGAGGCGCGGGCGAGCACTGGACCGGCATGTGCTTCCGCTTTCTGCCGAGTGTCTTCAACCTGCGAACGCACCTTACCGAGAAGCACGGCGCCGCGAAACTCCCCGCCGATCTGGCGGTGCGCGATTGGGGCGTAACCTACGATCAACTGGAGCCGCACTATTGGTACGCCGAGCAGATGATGGGCGTCAGCGGCAAGGCCGGCAATCTCCGTGGCAAGCTCATCGATGGCGGAAACATTTTCGAATCGCCACGCATGCATGAGTACCCCACTCCGCCTCTGAAGCATTCCTATGCGTCCCACCTGTTCGAGGAAGCCACGCACAAACTGGGCTATCATCCTTATCCCACTCCCGCCGCGAACCTTAGCGAAAACTACACCAATCCCGACGGTGTGTCGCGCGCCGCCTGCGCCTACTGCGGCTATTGCTCGCGCTTCGGTTGCATGATCGGTGCGAAGTCGCAGCCCTCCAACACCCTTATGCCGGTGCTGCGCAAACACAAAAGTTTTGAGCTGCGAACGGGAAGCTGGGTGCGCCGCATCGTGCATGAGAACGGGCGCGCCACCGGGGTGCAATTTACCGACGCGAACGGCCAGGAATTCTTCCAGCCCGCCCAGACGGTTCTGCTCTGTTCGTTCACGTTGAACAACAACCGGCTGCTGTATCTATCCAAGATCGGCACGCCTTACGATCCCGCAACGCAAAAAGGAACGCTCGGCCGCCATCTCACCCATCAGGTGGAAGGGGGAATCCGCATCTTCTTCGACAAGCCGCTGAACGCCTTCATGGGCGCCGGATCGCTGGGAAGGCGAATTTCCGATTTCGACGGCGACAACGGCCTCACCGCGGAGAACGGCCTGCTTCGATACGGAATGCTGAGCTTGAATGGCAACGGCGATCTTCCCATCGGTGCCTTCGGCGCCATCCCGCCGGGAGCGTCGAAATCGAACTGGGGCGCGGAGTGGAAGGCCGCATCCCTTCAATGGCATGACCGCGTGGCGCAATTAAACATGTACGGCGAGCACATGTCATATCGCCAAAATTACATCGATCTGGATCCCACTTATACCGATAAGTTCGGCGACCCGTTGCTGCGCTTCACCTTGGATTGGACCGAGCACGAGCACAAGCAGCGCGATTTCGCCTATGATCTGGCAGCCAAGATCGCACCGGCCATGGGCGCGAAGCTCGACTCCACCCGGCCCTCGCGAGCCAAATATAACGTGATCAATTACCAAAGCACGCACATTCAAGGCGGCGCCACCATGGGTGCGTCGCCCGAAACCAGCGTTGTGAATCCTTATTTGCAGCATTGGGATGTACCAAATCTTTGGGTGATTGGCGCGTCCGCGTTTCCGCAAACCGCGTCGGGCAATCCAACGCTCACTGTGCTGGCCACAACCTATTGGGCGGCCGATGCCATGATCAACAAATATTTGAAAAAGCCCGGGAGGTTAGCATGAGGCACGTGATGAAACGACGGGAATTCCTGACCATCCCGGCCAGCGCGCTGGGAGGCACGCTGCTCTACACCCTGGCGCGCGAACCGTTCCGGTTGCAGGCACAAGAGGGGAACGTGAAGGTTCCTCTGCGTTTCTTCACCGCCGGCGAAGCCCGTGTCATCGCCGCGGCATGCGAGCGAATTTTCCCCAGCGATGCCAGCGGACCGGGCGCGAAGGAAGCCGGAGTTGTGATTTACATCGACCGGCAACTGGCCGGCCCCTACGGCGCCGACAAATATCGCTACACCAAAGGACCGTTTGTCGAATCGGTTCCCGAGCATGGTTATCAAGCCAAGGCGAATCCACGCGAGACGTATAAACAAGGGATCGCAAAACTAGGCGTCAACTTCGACGAAGTGCCCGTCGAAGAACAGATCCAGAAGCTGCAATCCATGGAGAAGACGCATTTCTTCCAGTTGCTGCGGGCCCACACTATCGAGGGCATGTTCTCAGACCCCATGCATGGCGGCAACGCCGGGCTGATCGGCTGGCAACTGGTGGGCTATCCAGGCCCGCGCATGAGTTACAAGAACGACGTGGACCAGCACTTTGGCACGGAGTGGCGGCCCAAGCCTGCCGGCCTGGAGCAAATCATGAAGCGTCCCGGTAAGCCCTGGGAAGACGAAAAGGTTTAGCGCGCCGCGCCGGCCAGGTCGGCTTTCGATGCGGCTTCGTCCTTGGGCGGCGTAACTTTGTCGGGATCCACGCGCACCATCAAGTACGAAATGTGGTCGTCGATTTTCGTGAACCAGTGCCCCACGCCGGCGGGGATGATCACAACATCGCCCGGCTTGAGCTGGTAAGTGGCGCCGTTGCGAATCGAGGCGCCGTTGCCGCCCGGACCGTTCAACAACCGGACCGCTCGATCATCCGCCGGACGCCGTTTCAAATCCGTGATGTCCCAACCGACCACCAGCGTTGCCGAGCCATCGATGACGTGATACACCTCACTTACCAAGTCATGCTCCGCCACCGCCCCGCCCGCGGTTTTGTTGCGATAGACCACGCCGATATCGACATTACTTTTGCCCACGTCCACGGCTCGAACCTGCTGATCGGTGACGACCGCATCTCTTGGCGAGCGATTGATGTAAGCCTGAATCTCATCGCTCGCAATATAGGTACCCGAGCATCTATTGCAACTAGGGTGAGTGTCCTGCGCCCAAAGCGGGAACACGAAAGTAGCCACGCTCAACCAAAGGAATCGCAATTTAATTCTCCTCATCAGTGCTTCGGCCACAACACGCGCTGGTCTTTGCTGGTGACTGGCGCCATGCCTTTATACACAAATTTCTGCACCCGCTGACCCCGATAGGTCTCGGTGGTGTAGATATTCCCCTTCGTATCGGTGGCGATGCTATGCACGCCGTAGAATTCTCCAGGCTGACGGCCGCCCTCGCCAAAGGTGGTCAGAACCTCGAGCGACGCGCGATCCACGATATGAACCCGGTCGTTCTCGCCATCGGCGACATACAAAAACTTCTGCTGCGGGTCCTGGGAGAATGCGATGTCCCAAACTGATCCGGATCCGAGCGTTTGCTTCTCGATAAAGGCTTCCTTGATGAACGTGCCGTCGGGATGGAAGACCTGAATGCGGTCGTTCACGCGATCGCAAACATACAACAGATCGTCATTCGCGAGCATGGCGCAATGCACCGGATTTCGAAATTGCTGCGCGGGCAGGCTATCCGGCTTGTAAGGACCAAGGTCGGTGTCATCGGGCTTGTGGCCGTAGGCGCCCCAGTGCCGCTTGTATTTGCCGGTGTCGGCATCGAACACAATGACGCGGTGATTGCCGTAACCATCGGCGACGTATAGCTCATTGGTCTTGGGATCGATGAAGGTCTTCGCGGCCAGCCTGACATTCTCGGTATCGTTGCTGCCTTTGCTGTGGCCGGGCTTGCCGATCTGCAACAGGAATTTGCCGTCCTGGGTGAACTTGAGGATCTGGTTGTCGCGGAAACTATCCACTTTGTCGCCGGCCTTCGATTCTTCATCCTGACCGTTGATGGCGCCCCGCCCGCTCTGCGGTCCACGGCCGTTGCCACCCAGCCAGACGTTGCCTTTGTAATCGACCGTGATTCCGTGCGCGGACTCGGGCCAATCGTAACCAGCACCCGGACCGCCCCAATGTCCGATCAGGTTACCTTCCTGATCGAACTCCAGAACCGGCGGCGCCGGCGCGCAGCATTGCGAAATGGGCGGGTTGGTTGTAGCGTGCTGTTCACCGGCTTCGAGCGAACCGACGCGGTGAATGATCCAGACATGGCCCTGCGCGTCGGCCGAAACGCCGATGGCTTGGCCGAGAATCCAGTGATTGGGAAGCGGCTTGGGCCAGTACGGGTCCACTTCAAAGCGTGGCGCCATCACCGCCGCGGCGTGAACCACGGCCCGATTCGTAACTAGCGGCCCGGCCAGCGCGACGGCAACGGCTATTAACAACAGGTAGCGCTTCATGGGGCTCATCCTCCTATTTTCGAAAATGCTACGGCACGATCACCGCGTGCAGGTAAGAAAGAATCGCGGCCAGTTCGGAGTCGTTATACGCTTCGATCACTGAAGAGTGCCGCCAGTTGCTTCCATCGGTGAGCTTCACCGAACCCGGTTCGGCGTTGCGCTCCACCGGCGGGGCTGACGTCAGATCGTAAAACAGAGTGCCCTGCTTCCCATTGCTCAAAACCAGGACCGGCATGGATTCTCCATCGAGCGTACCCGTCTTTACGTTGGGCGTCGCCAGCGCCTTGAGGGCGGCGACGGAAGCCGGCACGTGGATGATCGGGGCGGCCACTGAAATCCCGAGTTCGCCAACTTCATGGCAAGTGGAGCATCGTCCAAAGCTACGCACGGCTTCGGTGAATAGCTTCGCTCCGCGGCCGGCATCGCCCGTGAGTGCTGGCTTCGATGAACCCGCGGCCTCACCGTCCGAGCCAAGATTGGGATTGGCGACGCCGTTGAGCGTGGCTACATAAGCGACCACCGCTACCAGATCCGGCCGCGACAAAACTGTGGCGAAGGATCGCATGCCTGTTCCCGGAATGCCGCGCGCGACCACTCCATTGATGTACGCCTGGTTGAAGCCGCGGCCCGCTAATCGCGGAGCACCGCTCGATTGGCCTTTCACTCCGTGGCAATATCCAGTGGCGCAGGTCTTCGCAAATACCTGCTCGCCTTGCTTGATCTGAGTCTGCGCGGCGCAGGACAGCGCCACAGCGCACATGCTGACCAGGAGCTTCATCGCGATCCCTCCGGCAGGGCAAACACGACCAGCGTCGAGCCCAGCCGCCAGTCCTGATCCGGGAACAGTGCCAGAAGCGCTCCGCCGACCACCGAGACGTGCCATCCAGTGGACGTGGCAATGAACTGCCGGCCATTCACGGCGTACGAGACCGACCCTCCGCGATTTCCCGCGCCGGTTTGATAGCTCCAGAGTTTGTTACCGCTCTTGGCGTCCAGCGCGAAAAATTCGCCTTCCGGATTTCCGGTGAACACCAGATCGCCGGCCGTGGCGAGCATCGACGCCAGAAGAACATACTTGTAGGGCATGCTCCAGATGCGTTTGCCGGTCACGGGATCCCAGGCGTCCACATGGCTATTCGTAGTGCGTCCCGGAGCCAGGTGAATGGGGAAGTCGCCATTCATATAGTTCTGCCCTTCCTCGGGCGCCGAGTTGTTCGGTGTTATGTCCTCACACAGCTCATTGATGGGTACATAAAACCAACCGGTGCGCGGCGAGTACGCCATGGAATTCCAACTCTTCGCGCCGGCCGCAGTGGGGCAGATGGTTGTGGTCTTGCCGAGCTGCGGCTCAACGCGTCCGACCAGCTTACCGTCTTCGGTGACGCCTGAAATCCAATTCTGCACTTCGGGAACGGTGAACACTTGGAGCAACTCACCGCTGGAGCGATCGAGAACGGACGTCAATCCGCTCTTATTCATGTGGACCAGAACTTGCCGCATGCGGCCATGGATCTCGCGATCCATCAGGAGCACTTCGTAGGCGGAATCCCAGTCCCACATATCATCGTGAATTTCCTGGTGATACCAACGCAGCTTTCCCGTGTCGGCATCTAGCGCCACTACGCTCGCAGTGAAGAGATTCAGGTCCTTGCTCTTGTCGGCGCCCGCAGGCACACGCTCGGCATCGTAGAAATCGGCCGCCGCATTGCCGGTGCCCCAGTACACCAGATTCAGCGCAGGATCGAAGGAGCCGGTGAGCCAGGGAGCGCCGCCGCCGAATCTCCAACTATCGCCCTTCCAGGTCTCATGACCTTTTTCTCCGGGGCCGGGAATCACATACCAGCGCCAGGCCAGGCGTCCGTTCTTAGTGGAGAAAGCGGTGATGTAGCCACGATGCGCGCCATCGCCTCCGGTGCCGCCAACGATGACTTTGTCATTCACCACAAGAGGCGCGGCGGTTATGTTGCAGCCGCACTGACGCGCGTCGTCGATATTCACTCGCCACAACAATCGCCCAGTCTTTTGATCTAAGGCGACCATGTAGTTGTCCTTGGTACCGAAGAAGACCTTGCCATCGCCGATGGCCAGTCCGCGATTTCCGACGAAGCCCGGAACGCTGCGGCCTGGCTCGGGATACCGGTAGTTCCAAATTTCGCGCCCGGTGGCGGCGTCGAGCGCGAACACTCGCGCCCGAGCGGTGATCAGGTACATCACGCCTGACTCGACGATGGGTGTGGTTTGCAGGTTCTCCGCATAGTCGCCGGTCTGGAACAACCACGCGGGCGTGAGGGCTTTCACGTTGCTGGTGTTGATTTGATCGAGTGCGCTGTAGCGCCACGAAAATTGCGTGCCGCCATAGTTCGGCCAGTCGCTATGCGTGGCACCGGCCTCCTGCGCCAGCGCCGATGAAATGGTGAACAAGATGAGCCAGAATCGCATCGGGTCTATCATATGCGATTCCTGCGGATTCGGGTGAGCGTTTTAATCCAACGGTATCGTGCCGGTATATCGAAGAATGTAGAGGCCACCGGTAAAACGGTCATTGGCGTAGATAAAACCTTTTTCGTCCACGATGGCGTGATTCATCTGGCTGGTTGGCGTGGGATTTTTCGGAGGTGCGGCCGGAATGTAAAATCCGATTTCCTCCAAGTGTGGTGGCGCGTCAGTGACGCCCTTGGGACCGTCGACGATGTGGAAAATCCGGACCCCGCCGTTAAACCAACTGGCTACCGTCGTGTTTTTGAGATTGGCGGATGTGGGGCTGGGAAAATTCGGGTGCAGATTATGCGCGCCGAACCGGCCGCCGCGCGTGCAGAGATCGCCGTCGTTGGCATGGAGCGGAGCGGTGCCGATGACCATGGGATTGGTTTCGGCGCGAATATCGAGCAGCCAGACCAGCTTGGGCGCATCCTTGCAGTTGTCCTGCGTGTCTTCGTCAGACACCAGCGCGATGCCACGGCTGAAGATCGGTTGGAAGGTGTGGGTCCAGGCGGTGTAGGGCGGAGAAAACTTGGTTTGTCCGAGCACCTTGGGAGTGAACGTCTGCGCACGTCCGGCCTTGACGTCGGCGAGGTCCGAGATATCCAGGATGAGCGCGCCGCCATCGATGTAAGCGACGTAAGCGCGATCGGGATGATCGGGCCACACTTCGGTTTGATGGGGCCGGTAACCGTCGTCGAACTTGGGATGGCGCTTGGGCAAACAATCCGGAAGGCAGGTGTCGCCCTTGCGCGTGCCCGGATACCACCAACGGCCCACTTCGCGTGGGTGTCGCGGGTCGCGCAAGTCCAGGATCATGTAAAACTGGTCGTCGTTCGGATTGGTGGGATCGAAATCGGCGGCGCCGGTGGTGAGGTGCGCGAACTCGCCGTCGACGAACCAAACGCAATGGATGCCGCGAGAGTTGGGTCCGGAGGTATCGAAGAAGGAGAGTTCGAGATCTTCCAGGCGCTTGGCGTTCTTGAGTGACGCGAAGTTCGATACATCCAAGACCCAGAGGCCGGCGGTTTTCTCACCTTTCTTGAGCGCTTGATTGGCGATCACCAGCACGTTGCCGGAAAGGCCGAGCGAATTGCAGCGCGTGATGCCGGGCGCGGGCGAGGGGAGTTGGTTGATCAACACGGGATTTTCGGGATGCGTGACATCGACGATGCTGAGGCAGGTTTTCTGGCCTTCGTGCGCCAGATATAGAATGCGTTGTCCAGAAGCCCATTGCTGGATGGCAAGTCCTTCGCCGCCGTCGCCATTGCCCGCGAGATCGTTGTGGCCGACCAGGGTAATGTTGCTTGATTCGGCTTGTGGCTGGGCGGTGAGCGGAGGGAGCGCGGTTGCGGCGAGGGCGAGGACGAACAGAATGGGCTTCAACGTGGCCTCCTATATCTGGTCCAGGATCATATCAGAACGGCGTTGGGGGCTTGTGGCGGCTCGAACCAGCGGCTCGAACCAGGATGTTGGAATCGAGGCTGAGTCTCAATCGCGTCTATTGCGGACGGCGGTGGTTGCCTCATCGATCAGCGCGTCGGATAGTGGAATCGTTGCCGAGTCTCGACGTCATCCCGCTCCACTTCAGGGGATTTTCGGTGAGGTCTCCCGGCAGTTTCGCCGCAGGCTGCTAAGCGATGTGCGCGCCGACCGTGTCCACGTACACGGCGTAGAGGGACTGGCTGGCGGCCATGAAAAGGCGATTGCGCCGAGTGCCTCCGAAGCAGATGTTGGCGCAGTTCTCGGGCAGGCGGATCATGCCGATCGGTTCGCCCGAGGGTGCGACGATCTGGACGCCGGGCGGTGCACCGCACCAAACATTACCGTCGATATCGCAGCGGATGCCATCGGCGGCGCCAGTGGCGAATTGTACAAAGCGCTTGCCATTGCGCAGCTTGTTGCCATCGATATCGTAGACCCGGACTTCGCGCCCGGTGCCGGTGTCGCAGATGTACACCTTCTTGTAATCGGGCGAGAAGCAGATGCCATTCGGTTCGTTGAGCTCGTCCGTTACCTTCTCCATCTGTCCGGTTTTTCCATCCACGCGATACACGGCTTCCTTGATTTCCGATTCGCCCTTGAAGCCTTCGTAGTAGCCGCGAATGCCGTAAATGGGATCGGTGAACCAGATGCCGCCATCGGGATGCACCGCGATGTCGTTGGGCGAATTCAGTCGCTTGCCTTGGAATTTGTCGGCGATGGTGGTCACGGTCCCGTTGGACTCATAACGCGCGACGCGACGTCCGCCATGCTCGCAGGAAAGTTGACGGCCTTCGTAATCGAAAGTATTGCCGTTACTGAAACCAGACGGCGAACGGAAGACCGTAACGCGGGCGTCCTCTTCTATCCAGCGCATTTGCCGGTTGTTGGGGATATCGCTCCAGACCAGGTATCGGCCCACGCCGTTCCAGGCCACGCCTTCGGCCCAAAGCGTACCAGTGAAGAGGCGCTGGATGACCGTGTTGCCGACGATGTAGCGGCGGAAGCGATTGTCGAGCGCGACGACATCCGGGTCCGGATAACGGACCAATTGATCTCCTGACCAATTGCGCGGCGTGGGCGCGTTGGAGGCAGATTGCTGTTGCGCGGTTACCCGCGTGACTGCCGCGCCGGTCAAGGCGGAGAGCAAAAACCCACGTCTGCTAAACCCAGGCCTGCCAAACATGTCGAGATTAATGCGAGCGTTTTTTCTCAGCGGCGCGAGCGCCGGCGAGGATGTCCACGAGTCCATAGTTTCCCTCGTGGCAAGCATACTCGAAAATCGGGCCGTTGGCTTTCCGCATGATCAACTCGCCTGACCAGGGCTTGGTCCAGGTACCGGGGTCATCCACCGTGAAGCGGTAAACAATGGTCTGGTCGTTGACGCGCGTGAAGCGCTCGGTGACATGCAGCTGCGGGCTGGAGAAGATGTCCTGGCGAGCGGTAGCGGGCGGGCCGCGGAAGTTGGTCTTGTCCGTGAAGTTGGTCGAATCCACCACCAGCGTGTCGCCTTCCCAACGGCCGCGCGAGTCTCCGGCCAATTCGTGGATGTTAGCGGCGACGTGCGGGCGGCCGTCCAGGAAAATGGTGCGGGCGTCGTGCATCATCTCAGTGAGAACCACCACGGAGCTGGCGTTCTGGAGGATCTGGAAATTCGCGTTGTAGGTGGAACCGAGCATAGGAGGTCCGTCGGCGCCCCAGGTGATGCAGCGCTCTGCCAAAGTGCGGACCTCGGCGCTTTCTGCGGCCGCGCGCCGTGGCAGCAACGCCGCCATTTCCGCCGCGCGCTTCTGGCCCTGTGGCGACAAAGGAGGAAGCCGTCCATCCGGCGGATCAAAGACGATGGAGGTGCGCAGGTTGGGCGAGCCTTTGGCGTACTTGTCGCCTTGCCAGATCACGTTGTCATAGTGGATGTCATTGGAGGCCTGGCTATTGTCCTCCTGCAGCTTCTTTTTCTCCACGGCGACCGCTTCAGCTTCGGTATAAAACTCTTTTGTGCCGAGCTCCTTGGGCCGCTCCAGGGGAATGTAGGTACCGTTGGTCCAGTAACCTTCGAAGTCCGGCTGGCCGTCAGAGGTGCGCGGCGGAGTCCAGCTTTTTGGCGGCTTAGCGGTGTCCTTTGCGGCTGGTTCAGCGGCTTGAGCCGGCGCAATCAGGAGTGCGATGCCGACGGCTGCCAGGGCACAAGCGTGTATTCGAAGGCTCATCTGGGACCCTTCCTTTGAAGGCCGATTCGGCCTTGGAGAAATGATCTCACGTTGGGATGGCGAGCGCCAGCCGCCGCTGACGTGGCCGTGAGCGTGGTTTGGAATGTACATCCGGGGCGACAGCTCGGCTCGCGTAGGGGACCAAGACGAGTACCCACGGTTGGCACGATACCGCCCGGATGTACGTTGGTAAGTGACGAGGAAGCGCTGAGCGTTTCAGCTATTTCTCTCCGGTTCCCGCGTAGAGTTGGAATGGGCCCCAATAATACGGCTTGTGGTAAGGCGAGGCGGTATCGCGAATCAGATTGAGCTGGGCCGATCGCAAAGCGTCGTCAGGAGCTACGCCGTGCGTCAAATCACGGTACATGAGGGACATCAAGCGGGAAGTGGATTCGTCATCGACATCCCAGAGTCCGGCGATCACGTTGCGCGCGCCGGCTTGCAGAAAGGCCCAGGTGAGTCCGACCAAGCCTTCGCCGGAATACGCGCGAGCTCCCGCGCTGCGGCAGGAAGAAAGAGTGACGACACTGGCGTCGAGCGGAATCTTCATGATGTCGCGAGCGGTGAGCGAGTACCCGTTCCCTTCGCGGGAAAGAATGAGGGCGGAGTCCAGCGGGCTGGCTCGATTGGCGGTGGCGTGGGCGGCGAAATGGATAAACGAGAAGCGCGCAGGATCGGCCCGGCGATAGATGGAGGGTTGCGATGCCGCGCCCTCATAGACCACCCTGCTGGAATCTGAAAACAGGGCAGCGATGGTGTCCACTTCTTTGCGCGCATTCGGCAAATGAGGAAACTCTTGGCCCGGCGAATCCGGGTCGCCGATCGCCAGAAGGCTCGGAGGCGCCGGCTTGGCGGCGTGGCGCGAGTGCAAAGCTAATCCGAGCGAGGGCGCAACGGAAAGTGTGACGTTTTCAATCCAATACCTGGTCGGATCGTCAGGCGCGGGCAGTGTGGCGAAATTCAAGGAGTGAAGAGCGCCGTCGGGAACGATCACCACGTGGGATCCCGCTGGTACAAACTGGCGAATGGGGCCAAGCAAGATCTGGGATAGTCTGAGGCCGGCCGGATTTTGCGATTCCACGGGATCTCTGAGATCTTCGATCAGAGTGCGGTAGCCGTCCACCAGTCCGCGAATTTCCTTCTCGGGCGGCAGCGTGAACATCTGAATGTTGGACGGCGTGATGACCCACACATAGGACTGTTTTGGCCCCAGCCAATACGAGAGGAAAATACGATGCGTGGATCGGGCCAGCGCTTCGAGTTCGGAAGCAGTCAACGTGGCTTGCGGAGCGGCATTGGTTAAACGCTCTCTGAGGATGCGGGCGCGGCTGGATTCCACAACTTCGAGCGCCCTTGCGATCTGGCCGCGTTCGACCAGGAAATCCACGTAGCTGCTGTAAAAACGCACCAGGCTGGAGAGATAGGAGAGCTTGTAGTCTTCTTTCGTGAGACCGGCCTGGCGATGTTCGATGGCGGCGATGGCCGATTGAAATTGGCCTTCCGCTTCCTGGGGCTGGCCGGTTTCAAGGTAGAGTTTGGCCAGGTCTTCCTGCGCCTCGAGCGCTGGAGTGGGGTCTTCGGAAGAGGCGTTCAAAATTGATTGAAACAGCTTTTCGGCTGGTTCGAACTGTTTTCGGGCTGCGGCGATTTCAGCCGTGTTCAATTGGTTGAAAACCTGTGTTGCCTGGTCATTCATTTCCCGCTTCATCGAAAGGGACTCCGCGTTATATTGCTCGGCAACGTCCAGTTGTCCCATCCGAAGACTGGCCGTTGCAAGATTGTTCAGCCAGGTAGCGCTCCAAGACCGGTCTTGGCGCTGTTTAGCGATGGCCAGCGCGCGACGGTATCGATCGATGGCAGCGGGAAAATCTTCGGCATCAAAATAGACGCTTCCGCTGTTTCCTAGCCAGCTCTGCTCTTGCGGCAGGTCGTTGGCTCGTATGGATCGCGCGGTAGCATCGTCGAAAGCTGCGAGAGCTTTTTCGGAATCGCCCAGGTTGAGATAGCACCAGCCGAGGTTTCCAATAGTAGCGGTAGCGGCGTTAGTGGCGCCGATGCGGACAAACAAATCATAAGCGGGCTGCAACCAGTAAATGGCTTCTTCGAATCGATAGCTCTGAAAGAGGAGATACCCGAGATTCCCCATCATGTTCGCCTGGAGAAAGGGATCACCCAAACGAGTGGCAATGCCCAAGCCGTGGCGCAGCGCGGTTTCCCCATCGTCGAGCCGTCCGGATTGAAGCAGGACAGGGCCCTGCCGCAGATCCACTTCAGCAATCAGACTTGGAGAGGCACCGGCTTCGGCCAGGATGCGGGCCTCATTCAGAAACTTCTCCGCTCGCGTGTACTCGGAGAGCTGATACCATGCCCAACCTTGATGCATGCGGCGGCGGGCTTCGAGATCGGGCGTAGGAGGGGATGCAGCGCCGTCCAAAAGCGCGAGGGCCTTTTTCTCCTCCCCACTCTTCAGGAGTGTTTCGGCTTTCAGGAGCCGGAATTTCCAGCACCATTCCTGGGACGAGCCGCATCTGCGAAACCCGCGGTCGGCAATGGAAAGTGCGCGCTCGAAATCGCCTGTTCTCAGCAGGCTCTGGGCGGCTTGATAGTCAGCCTGCGATTTCTCCTGGGAGGTGCGGCATCCCGATAAGAGAAGGAGTAATAGAAGAACGCGCGGCACTATGGATAGGGCCGGCCGCCGCCCTGAATCGCCGCCACGTTTGCGTTGCCACCCACTGAGCAGCCCAACTCCACCCGGAGCATCGTCAAGCTGCGTGAGGTGGGGCTGCAAAAAAACTCTCCCAGATGCACGGTACCAAACTGCGGAACTTTGATACGTACCGGATGGCCCAGTTCGGCCCCTGGTTTGGGGTCGCGAACGGCGATGCAGAACCCCAGCAGGGTTGCTTTTTGTTCCACAGTGGGTAATGGCACAGGATCGCCATTGGCGCCGGGCAGCGTCAGAACCGAGAGTCCACCGTCGCGATCGTACTCCGCCGCTTTTAGCAAACCGGTCCAGGAAGCTCGTTCGGGCTCGCAGAAGTAATCCGGGGCGAGTTCCAGCCTTTCGAAGAAGTGGTTGCCAATGCGCAGCCCTTCGAACCGGCTACCGATCGGCACGACAGAAACTTCCTGCGGCGGTTCGCAGCCATCTTTGGCTACGCCGGGAAAGCGCGAGGTCAATCGCGCCACAATGCGGTCGCAGGTGACGACGTCCAGCAAGTTGAATTTCTCCACCACCGACAACGAGAGCGTCTCATAAACGCCGTCCTCCGGCTCCGTTCCCACCACCTCGGCGTATGCCGAACCGAAAGACAGGATGTCCCTGTGGCGGAAGCCCTCCACGCGAATGGAGCCGACACCACCGTCGGGAGGCAGCGCGGAGGCCGCCTGGATGGGAATAATTTCGTTGAAAGGGTGAGTGATCTGGCCCGCGATCCCGATCGCGTTTGCATTATAAATGTATGTCTTCTTGCTGGTCTGCTTTTGCACGGAAGCTCCTTATCTAATCGAGTTTGAGTCTAATCGAGTTTGAGAATAAGTGCGTAGCGGGCAAGTTCAGTTTCCGGTTTGCCGGTCTCCGCCGCATTACGAATAACTACAGTGTAGCGGCCAGCAGGCAGGAGCGAACGGGTGAGCAAGATTTGAATCGGCTTACCTGGCGGAGGCGCAGGCAGGCGCACGCTAAAGCGCGTGGATCCGGATTCATCCTGCACCGAACACTGGTAGGCTGCGAAGGAACCCTCCCAGGTTGGATCCATATATATGGAATAAAAACGGCCGGTGTCCGGCAGTTCCAGCGAGCGGGCGTCGCCGCGTGAAACCGGAGGCAGAACGTAGCTGGCCATGGGCTGCGGCGATAGCGTGTCGCGCAACTGGCCGCGCAATCCGGGAATGACCACCGCTGCCTGATAGGCGGTGACGGCCGCGAGCAGGATTGCGGCCAGGGCGGGCGCCGCACTCCAGGGGCGCTGCCAAAGCCAGGCCCACGCGGATGGTTTTGTCTCAATCGGACTGCGCTTCTCCGACGGGGAGCGTTGAGCAGCCAGGCGCTGGTCGACAAAAACGGCGGTAGCATTGTCGTCAAACATGGCGCTGGCACGCAGTTCGCGCGAGCATTCCGAACAATCGAAGAAATGCTGCTCGAACTCGTCCGATTCCGAGGCCGATAACTGGCCGAGCAAGTAGCGCTCAACGGCGGCGTTACTTACTGCGTCGGTATGATTCATTCTGAAATAGCCTCCCTTCGGCAACTTTTCCCAAGCCACTTTCTCTCATTTTAGTAATGAATCCAGCCCCTTCTTGTGAACGATTTCCCGGAACCGCCCTTTGGCGCGATGCACCAGGACACGTAAATAGTCGCCGTCCACCTCAAAACGCCGGCAGATTTCAGATCGGTCGGCTTCGTCCAGATAGAGCAATCGCAACAGGCTCCCGTCCTTTTCCGGCAGTTCAGAGATTACATCCAGCACTGCCCGCTTGCGCTCCTGGGTGACCATCTCGCTGTCAGCCCTGGCGCGCTGATCGGGAGGATCGATGGTCAACTCGCCCGATTGGTTGCGTCCGAATTCGGAACTCATGAATTCCAGCAGGACGTTGTTGCAAACCCCGTGAACGAAACCGCCGAAACGCTCGGGATATTGAATCTGCTTGCCGGACTGCAAATACTTCAGCACGCGGGCGAAGGTTTCCTGCCGAATCTCGTCGATCAAATGCCGGGCGCGCACGCGATTCCTCAGCTTCAACCACAGGGCGTTGCTGAAGTAAGAGGTGAAGTGCCGTTCCGTCTCCGGATCCCCATGCTTCAAACGAGCCACATAGTCGGCGTCGAAGACCGCGTAATCCAATATGGCTCCAGTAGAAGCTAGCGTACTAGAAAAACGCGGGGGCCTCAATACGACCCGGTGAGTTGCGACCGACGTGGAGCGCGATTGGCCGCATTTGGCGATGGGCGAGTGTTTCGTTTTCATGAAGATTGGTCGGCTGGTCCGGGCGACGTTCGCGGGCCTTCGGTGTGTAGTTAAGAAACTGCTGGAAGCGTTTCAAAGATTCGCTCGGACGGCGGAGAAAAGGCGAAACGTGCAGCGAGGGTTCAGAACTTGAATTAGAATCAAGATTCCTCAAACCGTGCAGACCACCTTGAAGATCGGCGCTTTCCTGCTGCTTGCCACAATGGCGGCGTACGGCCAAGCCAGGCTGGACGGCGTCATCGATATCCATGCGCACACCGCTCCCGACAGCACTGCTCGCTCCATCGACGCGATCGATCTGGCGAAGCTCGCCAAACAGCGTGGCATGCGCGGGCTGGTGCTCAAGAATCATTACGAATCGACGGCGGCGCTGGCCTACGTGGTGCGGAAGGAAGTGCCGGGGATCGAGGTTTCGGCGGGATCGACCTGAATCGCTCGGTGGGCGGGATCAATCCGGCCGCGGTGGAACGCATGATCCTGATGTTGGGCGGGTGGGGCCGCGTGGTATGGATGCCCACGTTCGACGCCGAAAACCAGGTGCGATTTTCCAAAGAGAATCGGCCGTTTGTTGCGGTGGCAAAGGATGGGAGGTTGCTTCCCGAAGTGGTGCAGGTAATCGGGCTGATTGCGAAAAGCCAACTTACGCTCGAGACCGGGCACTCATCGGCCCAGGAAGGGCTCCTCATCCTGCGAGAAGGAAAACGGCAGGGCGTGCGCCATATGGTTGTCACTCACGCCATGTCGCCGCCGGTACGGATGACGATTCCGCAGATGCAAGAAGCCGCGCACGAAGGCGCGTATATCGAGTTTGTGTACAGCGCGCTGCTGGGGCCGAATGGGCTCAAGATCGAAGATTACGTTGCTGCGATCCGAGCGCTTGGGGCTCGGTCTTGCATTCTCGCGAGCGACCTGGGGCAACCGGGAAACCCGTTGCACCCGGATGGCCTGGCGGCGTTCTTCGCAGCGCTCCGTAAAGAGGGACTATCGGACGCCGATATCAACCTGATGTCGAAAACCAATCCCGCGCGGGCTTTGGGGCTGGAATAGGCCAGCTTCAAAAGACGATAGAATGCCACGCATGCGTACTTCGAGCGGAGCTCGGCGCGGGGAGCAGGTGTTGGAACGGCTGCGCGCTACGCCACCAAATATCTGGTACGACGGGAAGCGAGTGGAGGATCCGACCATTCATCCGGCGATGCGCAATGGAGTGGCGAGCCTGGCTGCGTTGTACGACGCGCAATGGGAGAAGCCGGAAGCGACGCTTTACGATTCGCCGAGTTCGAACGCCAAAGTGAGCCGGACATTCCTGATTCCGCGTACTAGCGACGAACTTTGCTCCATCAGCCGGGCCATGAAGGCGCAAGCCGACCGGAATTTTGGAATGATGGGACGCTCTCCGGATTATCTGAATCGCGCAATCACGGGCTACGCATCCGGCGCGGCCTACCTGGGAGAAGAAGATCCGCGCTTGGGAGAAAATGCCCTGCGCTATTACGAACACGTACGCGAGAACGATTTGAGCCTGACGCATACGCTGATCACGCCGCAAGCGAATCGATCGGTAGGGACCGCGCGGCAGGCCGATCCGTTCCTGGCGGCGCGCGTGAAGGAACAGACCAGCGCAGGCCTGGTGATTCACGGTTGCCGCATGCTGGCTACGCTGCCCTTCGCCGACGAGTTGATGGTCTTCCCTTCCACGCTGCTGAAGAATCAAGACGAAGATTCCCCCTACGCATTCGGGCTGTGCCTTTCGACCGACACGCCAGGATTGAAGTTTCTGTGCCGCGAAAGCCTGGACTATGGGCGGTCGCACTACGATCATCCATTCGGGTCGCGCTTTGAGGAACTGGATTCGGTGGTGATGTTCGACGATGTGTTCGTTCCTTGGGAACGCGTATTGCTGTATCGGGACGTGACGCGTTGCAACGCGGCTTATGCCCGCACCGGCGCGCTGGCATTAATGGCGCATCAAGTGGTGGTGAAGAATCTGGCGAAGACCGAATACCTTTTGGGGCTGGCATCGCTGCTGACGCACAGCATCGGGATTGAGGTCTTCCAGCACATCCAGGAAAAGCTGGCCGAAATCTGGGTCAACATGGAGACCATGCGCGCTTTCCTGCGGGCGGCGGAAGCCGATGCAGCCATTGATGAGTATGGGATGATGCGTCCAGCCTGGGATCCTCTGGATGCCGCGCGCAATCTCTACCCCCGGCTGTATCCTCGGATGATCGAGATCATCCAGCAGATCGGCGCGAGCGGGCTGGTGGCCATGCCGACGGAGGCGGATGTGAATGGGCCGATGGCCGGCGAAATCGAGCGCTATTTCCAGGCGGCCAGGGCCGAGGCGCACGATCGGATTCCGTTGTTCCGGCTGGCATGGGACACGGCGGTTTCCGGATTCGCTTCGCGGCAGGTACTGTATGAGCGCTTCTTTTTTGGCGATCCGGTTCGAATGGCGGGGGCGCTGGTTGCGAGTCACGATCGCAGGGCTTACATGGATCGCGTGCGCGACTTCCTGGCCCAATCAAAATCAGAGGCTCAAAGCGAAGCCTCCTTAAGAGGGAGTACGGAATGATTGCTTTCAGAAGACGGTTTTCGATTCTGGTTGCGGCGGCCGGCATGTTTTACGGCGCGGCGAAGCTGCCCGGGCAATCGACGTTCACGGCGGAACAAACCGCGGCGGGCCGCGACGCTTATCAAGCCAACTGTGCGACGTGTCATCGGCCGGATCTGGCGGGCAGCGGAGAAGCGCCGCAATTGGCCGGATCGAATTTCATGAACGTTTGGGGAAAACGGCCAGCGAGCGATCTGATCGCGACAATCCAATCGTCCATGCCGCCAGCGAATCCGGGCGGGCTGGGCGCCACCACGTACGTCAACCTGGCCGCATTCATTTTTTCGGCAAACGGGATTGCGGCGCCAGCAGCGCCAGGAGCACCAGGGCCGGCGGCACGAGAAACGCCCGCGGATACCGTGAGGCAACAGACCGTGGCGGGGCATGGGCTCACCGTCGCGGGAGAAGTGAAGAACTACAAACCGGTCACCGACGCCATGCTGCGTAATCCCGACCCTGGCGACTGGCTGATGATCCGGCGCGACTACCAGGCTTCCAGCTTCAGCCCGCTGGCGCAAATCAACACCGGCAATGTGAAGAAATTGCGCCTGGTGTGGGAGTGGGCCATGAATGAGGGCAACGGAGCGAACGAGCCGACGCCAATTGTTCACGACGGGATTATTTTTCTTGCCAACACGGGCAATGTGGTGCAAGCGCTGGACGCGAGAACCGGCAATCTGATTTGGGAGAATCGGATCGGCCCGGATGTCAGCGGCTCTATCGGCGCGATGCGCAGCCTGGCGCTCTATCAAGACAAAGTAATCATGGCGACCACGAATGCGCGCATCCTGGCGCTGGACGCGCGCACCGGTAATATCGTATGGAACACGGCGATCGCCGATCCGGCGAAAGGCTACACCAATACCAGCGGGCCCATCGTCATTCGCGGAAAAATCATACAAGGCTTGAGCGGATGCGATCAATACAAGAAAGACACCTGCTTTATTAGCGCTTACGATCCCAGCAGCGGCAAACAACTGTGGAGATTTAACACCGTGGCGCGCGAGAACGAACCTGGCGGCGACACCTGGGGCAAGCTTCCCGATCTGCTGCGCGCGGGCGGCGACACCTGGATTACAGGAAGCTACGATCCCGAGCTGAACCTGACGTATTGGGGAGTGGCGCAAGCGAAACCTTGGATGCGAGCGACTCGTGGATCGGGCTCGGGGCAAGCGCTCTACACCAGCTCGTCGCTGGCGCTCAATCCGGACACCGGTAAACTGGCCTGGTACTTTCAACACGTGGGTGGAGAAACGCTGGATCTGGATGAAGTGTTCGAGCGCGTTCTAGTGGATGACAATGGGCAGAAGCTGGTATTCACCATTGGGAAGCCGGGTATTTTGTGGAAGCTGGATCGAACCACCGGAAAATATCTGGCTCATAAAGAGACTATTTTCCAGAATATTTTCGATCAATTCGATGAAAAGACCGGCCAGCCCGGATATCGCGCGGATATATTGGAACAAAAGACGGGCCAGTGGGTGCAAGCCTGCCCCAGCACGGAGGGCGGCCATAACTGGCAGGCTATGAGCTATCACAAGAGCACCAGCCAGCTCATCATCCCACTCAGCCAGAGTTGCCTGGAAATGAAAGGGCGAGTGGTCGATTTCAAGGAAGGCTCGGGCGGGACAGCGGCGGACCGGCGCTTCTTCGAGATGCCGGGAAGCAACGGCAACGTTGGAAAACTAGCGGCTTACGACGTGAGAACCATGAAAGAGAATTGGTCCATCCAGCAGCGAGCGCCGTTTTTGACAGCGGTGCTTTCGACGGCCGGAGGCATAGCGTTTGCCGGCGACCTGGATCGCACGTTTCATGCAGTGGACGTGAAGACGGGCAAGGAGCTGTGGCGAATCCGCCTGGGTACCGCGGTGCAGGGCTTTCCCGTCTCGTTCAGCATGGACGGAAAGCAGTACATCGCCGTGACGACGGGCATGGGCGGCGGAAGCCCACGACAAGTCCCGCTCACGATTGCGCCGGACATTCATCATCCATTGAGCGGAAATGCGCTGTATGTTTTCGCGCTGCCGGATGGAGAATAGCTAGTACGGGCGAAAAGTTTTCAAGCGCCGCGCGGCTTCTTCGATGGTGGGGCGGGATTTGGAAAAGGTGAAGCGAATCCTCTTGGGATTTTGGGCTGCAGGCGGATGGAAGACTGAGCCTGGCACTCCCGCTACGCCCGCTTCCCGCATCAGGCGTTCTCCAAATACGGTGTCATCCTCATCGGACACCCGAGCGTAATCACACCACAGAAAATAGGACCCGCCGGGCTCATAGAAGGTCATCCCGCATTTCTCAAGCGCCTCGCACAGCAGTTGTTTGCGCTCCCAATATTCGTATCGCAGCTGGGCATAAAACTCGACCGGTAGATCGAGTGCACCGGCCAACGCTACCTGGAACGGGTGCGGCGCTGTCACGGTGTGAAAATCGTGCATGTTGCGGAGCTGTTCCACCATTTCGGCGGGCGCCACAAGATATCCCACGCGCCAACCGGTGACCGAATAAGTTTTTCCCATGGAAGTTACCGTCACCGTCCGATCGCGAGCCAGGGGCAGCGACGCCAGGCTCACATGCCGGTGCCAGGGCCACACCAGATACTCGTAGGTCTCGTCGACAAAGATCAGCAAATCGTGATCGGCGGCGAAGCGCGCGATGGTTTCGAGTTCTTCGAGGGTAAAGACTTTGCCGGTTGGATTGGACGGATTGCAAATCAGAATGGCGGCGGTGTTGGAGCTGCATACGGCTTCGAGCCCGGCGCGGGTAAACGAAAAATCCGGCTCGCGCGTTTCCACGGTGCGCAATTGGAGGCCAGAGACAATGGATTGCAGCACGTAGTTTTCGTAGATCGGGGTGAAGGTAATTACTTCGCGGCCGCGCTCGACCAGCGCCTCCATGGCGACCACCATCCCCTCGGTTGCTCCGCAGGTGACCACGATGTTGCGGTCCGGGTCGGCCGGGATGCCGTTGAAGCTTTCGAGCTTGTGCGCGATGGCGCGGCGCAGCACCGGCGCACCCGATGGATCGGTGTACTGATGATTAGGGCCGGCTATGGCCTGGCGCGCCAGTTCCTTGAGTTCGGTGGGTGCGTCATCGTCGGGAAAGCCTTGCGACAAATTGACCGCGCCCATGTGCTGAGCCTGGATGGTGGTGCGGCGGATAATGGATTCGCGCAGCGGGAGGCGTTTGAAAGAAGCCATTAGCTACTGTCCGATTGGGCGAGCGGCAAAACCGGCGCAAGGAGCGTCGTCAGCGAGAAAAATGCCCTCAAAAGCCCGGCAAAATAAGTCGCCGATTATCAAGGCCATAAAATGCATGCATTACGGAAAAGCATGAGGTAGTATGTTATGTTATCACCGAGCAACTATGGCGACGCGAAAGAGCACTGCGGAACTAAGTATCCAGGAGCTTCCCGAACAGGAATCCAAGGCTTCCTCTCAGACCGCACGAGCCACTCTAGCGCTGCGCGAGATGCTGGTGCAAGGCCGGTTCCGTCCCGGCGAGCGCATCCGCGAAGTCCCGCTTGCGGCGCAACTGAAAGTGTCCCGGATTCCGCTGCATCTGGCCTTGGAGCGTTTAGCTAACGAAGGATTTCTTGAAATCCGGCCCACGCGAGGGTTTGTAGTTCAGAGGTTCTCCACCGAAGACATTTACGACGCAATTGAACTGCGGGGTTTACTGGAAGGCGCGGCAGCCAGGCTGGCGGCCGAACGATTCAAAGACGTCGCAGAACTGGCGCCGATGCAAGAATCCAGCCGCGAGATCATGGCGCTGGTACGGCGCTCGAAATTAACGATCGAGAGCTTCAGCCGTTATATCGAACTGAACGCACAATTCCACGCCGCTCTGCTGGATCTCTCACGCAGCCGGATGTTGCAACGCGCGATCAAGCAGGCATGTTCGCTTCCGTTTGCTTCGCCCAGTGCGTTTCTGAAGCGGCAATATATTTCCGGCGATCTGCGGGAGCTATTTCTCATTTCGGCAGATCAACACTGCGGAATTATTGAGGCGATCGCGAATCGCGAGGTGATGCGCGCCGAGACTCTCACGCGCGAGCATGCACGCGTGGCGCGGCGAAACCTGGAGGATGCTCTCAGAAACTCAGAGCTTCCCGTGGACCTGGCCGGCGCCAAGCTGGTCCAGCTGTAAGCCTCCAAAAACGGGCCGTTCAAATTCAGAGTGATAATCAGTATCACCAATTCACTTGCGCCACGGGCCCGAGGAAGCGCGGCGGAGTGGGTGTTTGCGCGCCCAGCGGCAGCGCAACCGAAATATCAGTAATTCTGATGTTATTTATCACTGCAACGCGCTCGACTAAGCTGCATGCAGAGAGTATACTCGCCCGGTAAGCTTCAGGACATTACCAGTTCCTTTGGAGGTTGGCCAGGTATGCTGACTCGATGTCACACCCGCGGGCGAGCTTTTCCTGCCGCCACCCTTTTCATTTTCATTGGACCAGTTAGCCGACTTGGGGTCGCGTAAAACAGGGGAGATTCAGAACATGGCACATCTAGAACCACGTCGTAACAAGCGCGTTTTCACGGCACTGGTCTTCGGCCTGCTGCTGGCATTGGTCGCGCTGCCGAACCTGGTGTATGGACAAGGAGCAAACGCCACACTATTAGGCACCGTAACGGACGTATCGGGGGCGGTGGTGCCCAACGCGTCGGTGCAAGTCACCAACGTTGCTACGGGCGTCAAACAGAATGTGACAACCGATTCGCAAGGCCGCTACTCGGTGGTGGATCTGATCGTGGGCAGCTATAACGTGCAAGCATCGGCCATGGGATTTCAGACTGTAGTCCGCAGCAACATCACGCTCATCGTCGGCAGCCAGACGGTGGTGGACATTGCGCTTTCGCCCGGCCAGCAGCAGCAAACGGTTACCGTGGACGCACAGGCCTCACAGGTGGACGTGGTTTCGTCCACTCTTTCCTCGGTAGTGGAGCAGAAACAAATTGCGGACTTGCCGTTGAACGGCCGCAATTTTACGGACCTCATCGCGCTGGCGCCAGGAATCACAACGGGCAACGGAGTGGGAGCCCCGGCCGGGGGTGCGAACCTGCTGTACGGCCTGGAGGCTAACTTTAGCGTTTCCGGAGCAAGGGCGGAAGGCCAGGCGTATCTTCTGGATGATGTGGATATCCAAGGGTTCTGGGCCCACGGGTCGGGTTCGGGCGTGTTGGGCACTACCCTCGGCATTGAGGCCATCGCCGAATTCGAGGTACTCACCAACACCTACAGCGCTCAATTCGGCGGCAATGGCGCGGTGGTGAACACGGCCAGCAAATCCGGCACCAACAGTTTTCACGGCTCCCTGTACGAGTTTTTCCGCAACAGCGACCTGGACTCGCGCAACTTCTTTGACCCTTCGCAAATACCTGCCTACCGCCAAAATCAGTTTGGCGGCAGCATTGGCGGGCCCATCAAAAAGGACAAGCTGTTTTTCTTCTTCAACGACGAGGAGTTGAGGAAATCACAGGGCACAACCGTCCCCTCGTTTATCCCCGACGCCAATATGCTTAAGGGACTGGTTCCCTGCAACCTGGCTCCAAATCTTGCATGTTCGGGTGGATTGGCGAACGTTGGAGTGAGCGCAGCGGCGGCGCCGGTGTTGGCTCTTTATCCCCAGACAACGGCGGTATCACCGACTGGCATTCTGGAGGTGCCGGAGGTTGCCAGCCAGACTGGCGACGAAAATTACCTTTTGACGCGTATCGATTACACCATGGACGAGAAGAATTCGTTCTTTGTGCGTTACGTGCACGACGGCGCCAGCACAGTTTTGCCGTTCCTGGGTTCGCCACTCCCGCCACGCTGGCCGGAACAGGGCATAACGGGCAACCACTTCGCAACAGTGGAGTGGCGCCGGTTGATTTCCCCCAACGTGGTGAACCTGGCCCGCTTCAGCTTCACGCGAACCAAAGAGGCCGACAATGAGGTGAATCTGGATCCAACGCCCGCGCTCAATTTCTATCCCAGCGGGCACCAAAACGGCGGAGTTGCCATCACGGGCCTATCGACGCTCGGCACCAGCATTTTCGCTCCGCTGAGCCAGGTGCAAAACAAATTCCCCGTGGCCGACGACGTGATCTGGAACAAGGGGTCTCACAGCTTCAGGTTTGGCGGATTATTCAGCCGAGTGCAGAGCAACTTCACGCAAGACGGATGGTGGGGCGGCTCCTATACCTTCACCAGCATCCCTAACTTTCTCGAAGGGAACCCGTTCCTCTTTATTGGACCCATCCCCCCTTATACGGACTCCACTCGCGACTTCCGCGAAATTGAGGTCGACGGATACGCTCAGGATGAGTGGAAGGCAACCTCCAGGTTGACGGTCAACATCGGTGTCCGGTATGAGTTCATTACCAATCCGACTACCAATCTGCAGCCACTCAATGCCATACTCAATCCTCCGTTTGGAACCTTCGTTCCTGTCACGCACGTTTTCGCGTCGAACCCCTCCACGCACAACTGGGACCCGCGAATCGGCCTGGCGTTTGACCCGTTTAAAGATCACAAGACCTCGATTCGCATAGGCGCCGGAATTTTCTACGATCCCATTCGCGCCCGCACTTACGCTTCCGGTTATTACTTCAATAAGCCCTACGAGCTGGCCTTCGAGATATTTCCTCCGTTCCCGAACGCGTTCTCAAGCGGCTACTCAACCCCATCCGAGATCGTTGGTATCGATTACAACATCCACGACTCGCCGCATATGTACCAGTGGAATATCAACATCCAACGTGAATTGTTTGCGAACACCACTTTGACCGTGGGCTACGTTGGCTCGCGGGGCCTGCACCTGTATGAAGGCCGCGACATCAATCCGGTGGTGCCCGACATCGTGAATGGCAGCCCGGTTTTTGGCCATTTATCGCCGGCTGGTGCGATCGTGAGTAACCCGCGTGAGAATACCGCTCTCGGCTCCCTCAGCAGCGAAGCTCCCGTTGGGGATTCGCACTACAACTCTCTGCAGGTGGGCTTGAACCGGCGCTTCTCGCACAACATTCAAGGTCAGCTTTCCTACACCTGGTCCAAATGCATAGACAACACCTCCGGCACCTCAGGACTGGAGGGCGGTGCGCCCTGGACGGATCCGCTGGCCGGCAATTACGACGAAGGCCGCTGCCAGTTTGACCGATCGCAATTCGTGAAGTACAGCAGCGTCTACTCATTTCCCTTTAAAGGCAACGTGCTCGTTACCGGCTGGCAACTGAGCGGCAACTTTACGTACTCGAGCGGTGCGCCGTGGAACGTGCTGCTTGGGTTTGATCAAGCCGGAAACGGAAACAGCGGCGAAGAGCGGCCCAACATCGTTTCGGGCGTCAACCCCATTGTCGGCAGCGTCAACGGTTACGCCAACCCGGCGGCCTTTACGGTGCCGGCGGTAGGTACGCTCGGCAATCTGCAAAGAGACTATCTGTCCGGCCCCGGTCTGGTAGATCTGGACATGGCGTTGCTGAAGGACACACGGATTCACGAACGGATGCGCCTTCAGTTTCGCGCCGAGTTCTTTAACGTTGCCAACCATCCGAATTTCGGGTTGCCTAACGGCACCGCCTTCTCGCAGGGCCCGGCCGGAACCGGCATCCCCAACTCGACGTTCGGGCAGATCACATACACCACCACTTCTTCGCGGCAGATCCAGTTTGCCCTGAAGCTGTTGTTCTAAGCAGTGAACTAGCGCCCGGCAGTGACCGATAAGGGACCGTGACTGCCGATGAGGCGGTCAGCAGCTTGCCGGTCCCCGCGCAGCATTTCGTTGACCAAGGCAAGCACCAGCGTCTGAGCGATGGTGTGTTGGTTGGAGCAGCTCAGCGCCGGCTCGTAATGCGGCGCAGGCGGACGGCAATCGGTGCCGGGGCCGTAGCGCGACATGGTGGCATCCAAAGCAGTGTCATCCAGCCCGACGAGCGGCGCGATCAGCCAGTCAGGCAAGCAATAGTCGGTGAAGTAAACATGGTTCCCGCCGTGCAAAGTGGCCAATGTATGGGGAGCTGAGGAGTTTTGATAGGCCCACTGGCCGTTGTTCGGGAGCGGGGAGAAGCGGTCATTGGTGCCGCCGATGATAGCGACCGGCAGCGCGCGGGTGGAAAAGAAGGCGCGCGAGAAGAAGCAGGCATCGGGCGACAGGGCGATGACTCCGGCCACGCGAGGATCGTGGTAATCCGGCGCAAATCCAGCCACCAAAGCCACGGCGCCGCCGGTGGAGTGGCCGATGACCACATATTTCGAGGCATCCAGCAGCGTGGCCCAGGGAGCGCGGGCGTTCCGAGAATCAGCCAGGCGATCCACCAGGAAGGCAATGTCCCGGGCCTGCTCTTCGGCGTGCGCGTCAGTGGCGCCGCCGGGTGTTGATCTTGCAGTGAGCGGAAAATCGGCTGCCAAGACGACATAGCCGGCTTCGGCTAAGAACCGGGTCAAGAAGGTGGATTGCCGCCGGTTGCTATCCACGCCATGCACGAAAACCACGAGCGGCCGGCGCGGGGTGTCGCGAGGCATTTCGCGAGGCATCTGAGGATAGAGGATATCGGTGGCGAATGACCGCGTGGGACGTGCCGCAACCTTGCCATTGGCGGGTGTGGAACGAGAGGAATCGGTCCAAACATAAGTCGCGACCAGCGATTTATAGGCGGGTTTGGGCGGCTCGAGGCCAGCCGGCAAAGAAGCGCATGCGGAGAAGGCAGGAAGCGCCAAAGCAATAGCCCACTGCCATGGCCGATGCGGAATTGTCACACCTGAACTTGTCACACCCGATGTTAGCGCTGCTCTATGCTTTGTCGTTCAAGTCCGGCGGAGCCTGCATGCGGGGTGAACTACACTTCTCGCTCAACGCAATGTACTCCCGGTAACACGGCCCACATTGAATGGCGTGTTTCCAGTGAGGGTCCTTGTGAAGATCCTCACGCCGCGCGGAGCGCTCGGCGAGTCCACGAAGAACCTCAGAGCCGGGGCAGCCTTTTCGCTGAGGATTGGGATATTCGGCCGAAACAGCGCTCTGGTATTCTCGTTGCAGCCGGTTCCAGTGTTGTTCGGTTGTTCTTGGCATGGTGGTTTTGTCGGCCACGGCCCCGCCGGGAGGCTTCAGCCCCAAACCTCCTGCGCCACTTCCACGATCCGCTCCAGCTTGATCCACTGGTCCTGCTCGGAGAGATTATTCCCTTCCTCGGCGCTGGCGAAACCGCACTGCGGGCTCAGACAAAGCTGATCGAGGCTGACTAATTTTGCAGCTTCGTCGATCCGGCGCTTGATGTCATCCTTGGATTCCAGGACACCGTATTTCGTGGTCACCAGGCCGAGCACGGCGAGCTTGCCCTTGGGCAACAGGCGCAGCGGCTCGAATTCGCCGGCGCGGTCCGTATCAAATTCCATGAAGTAGGCGTCCACGCCCAACTGGTGGAACAGAACGTCGGCGATTGGTTCATAGCCGCCTTGCGCGATCCAACTGGAACGGTAATTGCCTCGGCAGAGATGGATGCTGATGACCATATCCGCCGGGCGATCGGAAATGGCGCGGTTGATGGTATCGGCGTATATTTGCGGCAGACGCTCAGGCTCATCGCCGCGGGCCTGCAACATGGCGCGCTGGTCGGGGTCGCACAAGCAGGCGAAGTTCACGTCGTCAAGCTGCAGATAACGGCATCCGATATCGGCGAAGGCGCGAATGGCCTTGCGATAAGCGTCTCCCAGATCCTCAAAGAACAATTCCATGTCCGGGTATAATTGCGGCGAGACGGCGGCGCGTCCGCCACGAAAATGCAGCACGCTGGGCGAAGGGATGGTCATCTTCGGGACGACTTTCGCGTGGTCCCGCAAAAAGCGAAAGTGCCCGAGCATGGGATGCGAGCCAGGGAAATCGATGCGGCCCGTTACCCGCAGACCGTCTTCGAATGACTCGACGCCTTCTAAGCCCCGCAGAAAATCGAAGTGGCAGTAGCTTCGCCGGAATTCGCCGTCGGTGACCGCCTGAAGACCGGCGTTTTCCTGTTTGACGATCAGCGCTCTAATTTCGCGATCTTCCACTGCTTTCAGATCGGCAGCGGTGATCTCACCGCGTTCCCGGCGCTGACGGGCAGCCTTCAGAACGCGGGGACGGAGCAAGCTGCCTATCTGGTCGGCGCGAAACGGAGGGGTTGTCCTTGTTATTCCAGCCGTGCCGCTTTGGTCGACAACGTCTGGCTGATTCAAGAGATCAGCTCCAAGGATTTCGCATGCCCATTGGACTGGATTGCCACCGCATCCGTCGAATGCGGCGAAGCGCCATTCTTCTCTAAAAATAACTCGGCAATCACGCCGCGGATCCACTTACTGGCCGGGTCGTGCGTATAGCGTTCATGCCAGTGCTGTACCACATAATAGGCCGGGACCGGAAAAGGAACCGGCAGCAGTTTGATCTTCCCGGCGCTTGCCACCATCCGTCCCAACTGTTCGGGAACAACGGCAATGCAGTTCGCTCCCGTAATCATGCTTGAGATTCCGAAACACCCCGGGATTCGCAGGCGCACCTTTCGCCCGATGCGATTGGCTTCGAGCGCCTTCTCCACGATTTCAAGGCCGCTACCGGGAGTGGTGAGCACCAGATGAAATTCGTTCTCGAATTGTTCCAGCGTCAGATCATCGTGGATTCTGGGGTGATTGGCGCGAACGGCGCAGACGAACCGCTCCTTAAAGAGCCTTTGCTGGCAGAACCCGGAACCGGTTGACGGAGTGAATCCAACCGCGAGATCGAGGCGTCCGGCATGCAGCAGGTTCGAGGTCTCGGCAGAGATGTCCTGGAGCTCGATACTCACGCCGGGCGCGGAAAGCTGCAGCCGCCGCATCAACGCGGGTAGTGTCGTGACCCGGGTGACCTCACAGGCTCCGATTCGAAATGTTCGATCAGACGTGGAGGGGTGAAAGGCAATCCGATGCACCAATGCTGTTTCGAGCAAACCTTCGGCTTTCTCCAGCAACTCGATCAGTTCGGTCATCTGCGGCGTGGGTTCCATGCCGTCGGGCGTCCTGACGAAAAGGGGGTCTTTGAAATGCTTGCGGAGACGGGCCAAACTCATGCTGACCGCGGACTGGCTCAATTGCAGATTCTCGGCGGCCTGCGATACGCTGCGGGTCTTATTCAGCTCATTGACTATCGTCAGCAGTCTGAGATCGATATTCGTCATGGTGTGCCGCTTCATTGCGCCAACTATGCATGCATTTCATTCACGGATTGCATGCACTGTGAATTCTATCTCTGTGGCCGAGAAGATGTCAAATGCCTGAAAATGGCACCGCGAGCAATATGCGCGAGCCAGGGATGGCGGGTTTGGATCAAACGCCGGCTACGGCTCGAAAGGACGCCGATGCGCTTACTGCATGCATTTTTCGAGCAGCCTCATGACCACAGGTGTTTGCTCGCGATTTGGGCCCCTGCCACCAGGCTCTCAAACTTGGCCCACATCACGGAGGGATGAACGCGCTGGATGATGTCGGACTGGGCGAAGCCGCAATCGCTGCCCGCAATCACGTTCTCCCGTCCCACCAGTCCGGCGAATCGAACAATTCGATCGGCCACCGCTTGGGGATGCTCGACCGTGGGGGTGTGGTGAGTGATCACGCCGGGGATCAGAATTTTTCCCGCGGGTAGCCGCTTGTTTTCCCAGATCCGCCACTCATGCTCGTGCCGAACATTGGCGGCTTCAATGGAATATGCTCCGGCACGCACTTTGAGGATCAAATCCACGATCGCCTCAAGCGGCGCGTCGGCAACATGGGGAACATGCCAACTGCCGAAGCAGACGTGGTATCGGATGCGGTCCTCGGGGATGCCGGTAAGTGCGTGGTTCAGCGCTTCGACGCGCAGGTTGGCCCATTCGCGATATTTCTCGGGACTCTGCTGCACCAGGTGGTCGTACATATTGGCGAGCACCGCGTCGTCCACCTGCAGAAGAACGCCGGAGTCATAAATGGCGCGATACTCCTCGCGCAGCGCTTCGGCGATGGCGTAGACGTACTCGCGATCGCTGGCATAAAATTCGTTCACTCCGTCATATGCCGTGCTGGCGGGCGCTACCGCGGTGAGAAACGCTTCTTCTACCTTTACGCCGCTCAAGGCCGCTTTGAAGTTGGCGAGCGCGCGAGCGATAGAGGCATGATCCTGATATTTGATGGGACCGACGCAAGCCTCCGTGATGGTACCCTGCGCCAGTCTCGGCATCTCCAGAGCGATGGCTTCGGCAAAGCGCTCCCGATCGCGGCCCAGCCAAATCACCGGACGCCGTTGATCGGGCCGTATTTCAAATCCGCTAATCCGCTTGAGGATGTAGTTGGACCAACTGGACTTCCCATACTCGCCGTCGCTGACAATATCGATTCCGATTTCGGCCTGCTTCTTGACTACGTCGACGGTGGCTTCCGAGAGCACGGTTTCATACTTAGCCGGATCCGTAGGCGCCTGTCCGGCCGGGGCCAGATCCCGGAGTTCTTTCGGCCGCACGAGACTTCCGACGTGCGTGGTGAGTATGCGATGTTCGCTGCGCTTCATATGATTAGGTTTTACCTGCTGCTGTGTGCTGCGTTTATTTGACGTAGTGCTGGAGGTCGCGCTCGCCCTCCAGGCATTCGAATTCCATAATGTCGGATTGCTTTTGAGCGCGAATGAGGAACTTCATCTTCCAGGGTTTGGTGTACACCTTGGAATCGTCGAGAGTGGCTTCGTATTGGATGGTCTTGGCATCCACCAGGGTATATCGCTCGACAATGTGCAGCTGATCGCTGTGAAAATTGCCGGACATGTCGAGCCAGGTCTGATCGTTGAAACCATTGGCATCCACCACCAGCGTGTCGCCGTCCCAATGCCCAACCGAGTCACCCATCCAGGTGTTCAGAACATCGCGGCCGGTGGGATGCTGATGCGAACCATCGGTGTGAATGATACGAATCCCATGCGGGTATTCGTACAGGAAAACCACCAACCCCGGTTTCTGGACGACTTGCCAGGGAAACGGAGTATAAACGGCACGAGGAACGCCGGGCAGGTGACAATGCGCCTGCGGATCATTGGACGCATCCTTCATCAACTCCGCTCTTTTGGGAAGCGCCCAATCCTGATAGGGGATTTTGCTGTCTCCCACCACAACGCCTTTGCCGGCGGGGATTCCGTAAGCGGCTCCGTGATCTTCGACATCCCAAGGAGCCAGCGTGTCGGCAAGCCATAAACCGCTGAGGTCGGGCTTGCCGTCGGAGGCGCGCTTTATTGGATCGGCCGCCCGCAGCGGAAGGAAACTGAGACAAACCGCAAACGACAGAGTTTGGATGGTTAGATTCCTCAACTGAAAAATCCCTTAGTTGCGGGCTAACTCCGGGGCGTGAATTGGCTCCAATTGCGCCAGCATCTCCTGAGTCCGATGCTCCCACCAGGGCGGCAGATGGATTTTCGAGCCAAGATGCTGCTCGTCTTCGTCGCGGTAGAATCCACCGGCTTGACTGCAAGAGCATTCGACGAGAACTCCGCCGGGAGAGCGGACGTACATCGAATAAAAGTAATAACGGTCCTTGATGTCGGAGGCGTCGGTGAAGCCGAGCTCTTCGTAAATGCCTTTTTGCTCTTCGAGCTGCTCGCGGCTATTCACAGCCAAAGCCACGTGGTGAACGGTTCCGGCGCCGAACGTCCAGCTTCCGGCCGGGCGATCCGGGTCATGCTGGAGGATCAAAGTACAGCCTGGCCCTCCGGCGCCCGCTTCAAAACGATGATACGGGCCTTCCTGACCGGTCTTGCGAAAACCAAGAGCCTCGGTAAAGAAACGCTCGCTTTCGGCGACCTCCCGCATGGAGAGGACGGTGCCATAGAATCCTCGGACGGCTTCACCGCTCCCGACCTGATCCGTGGTCCAGCCTTCCCGATTGTCGTTCGCTTCTTCGAGTACTTCGAAGGCCAATCCGGCCGGATGCTGGAATCGAATAAATTTCTGGCCGAAGCGTTCCTGAATGCCGGCGTGCGGAGTCTTGTGGCGATCAAACTGATCTTTCCAGAACGGCAAGGATCCTTTGGGCGCCGAATAAGCCGTTGCGGAGATCTGGCCGGACCCTTGACGCCCTTGTTTCTGGCCATAGGGGAAGGTGGTCATTACCGAGCCCGGTTCCGCGTTCTTGTTGGCATAGTACAAGTGGTAAATCGGAATCTTGCCATCCATGAGGACGGTTTGCTTCACCATGCGCAAGCCCAGAACCTGGGTGAAAAAGTCGATATCCTGTTGGGCTCCGCCGGCACACGCGGTGATATGGTGGATGCCTGTTACTGGGTAGTTCATTGTAATTTTTCCTTTGGTCCATCCAGCAGCATGACTGCTACGGAGGGGAATGTCGATAGTGCGTTCGTGATACTCCCCATCAAGTCTGTTGAATTGGACACTGGCTTACTTCGGTGCGTCGGGAGCGGCGCCGGCGAAGACTTTTCGCCCATCCGCTAATTTCACCTGCCGGGCGGCGGCGGTGCGCGATCCGTCCTTGGCGAGAAAGGCGTCGAAGGAGACGGTGTCGCCGGCCTTAATATCGTCCTTGCGCCAGCCCGCGCGATAGAGCGCGTTGGGCGCGCCGCTCTCCAGGGCCCAGTTCACCGGCTTGCCGTCATCGCCCTTCACGTCGACGTAGATGTAGGCGTGGGGATTCACCCAATCTACCTTGGTGACGACGCCCGTCAGGGTCACCGGCTTGTTGCCGTCAAACTCGGCGGCGAACGAATGGTGGGCGAACATGGGGATGCCTAACAAAAGCAGCCCCCCAACAGCGGACAAGCGGGCAAACATGATCAGCTCTATTGTCGCTCCAATCCAGCAGATTACTACAATTATCAATACAGATGATCCCGCACATTAGTTTGGAGGCCTGAAACCTCGACATAACGGCCGGACCAAACTATCCTAACAACAGTTGAACTATTCAAAGGAGCGGGTTACTAAGTGAAGCTGAGCACCGATCGGATTCTGACAACACACGTAGGCAGCTTGCCACGTCCGCAGGAGGTTGTCGATTTCCTGTTCGCGCAGGACCGCGGCGAGCCATACAATGCGGCTGAATTTGATAAGGCCATCCGGTCCGGCGTGTTGGATGCGCTGCGGAGCCAGGTGGAAGCGGGCGTGGATGTGGTGAGCGACGGCGAGATGGGCAAAATCAGCTATGCCACCTACATTCGCCATCGGCTCACCGGGTTTGAGGGCGATTCGGCGCGGCCGACACCGCAAGACCTGGAGGATTTCCCCGGCTACCGGGACCAGTTGGTCAAGGCGGGAGCATCCGCGAAGTACCAGCGGCCTGTCTGCAAGGGCCCGATCACGGTGAAGGATCTGGAACCGCTGAAGCACGACGTGGCTCGCATGAAAGACGGCCTGGCGCAGGTGAACGCTACCGAGGGTTTCATGAACGCGGTGTCGCCGGGGACCATCGCCGTGTTTCAACCCAACGAATACTATCCATCGCACGCCGCTTATATGGAAGCGCTGGCCGATGCGATGCGCTCGGAATACGAGACGATCGTCAATTCAGGATTGCTACTGCAAGTGGATTGCCCGGATTTGGCAATGGGACGCCACAGCCGGTTCCGGGATATGACGGACGACGAGTTTTTGCGGGCCGCCGCGGTGCAAGTGGAGGCGCTGAATCATGCGCTCGCCAACGTTCCGGCGGACCGGGTGCGTATGCACGTTTGTTGGGGCAATTATCAGGGTCCGCATACGCATGACCTGCCGCTCGCTAAGATTCTGCCGGTAGTGCTGAAAGCCAAACCGATGGCGCTGCTGCTGGAGGGCGCAAATCCCCGTCACGAACATGAGTGGGAGATTTGGGCCACTCAAAAGCTTCCCGACGACAAGGTCCTGATTCCCGGCATCATCGCATCCAGCCAAAACTATATTGAGCATCCGGAACTGATCTCGCAACGCATCATCCGCTACGCCAATCTGGTGGGACGCGAGCGCGTGATGGCGGGCAGCGACTGCGGCTTTGGGACCTTCGCGGGCTTCGGTCCAGTGTTTCCGGTGTTTTGCTGGCTGAAGCTGGGGGCACTGGCTGAGGGAGCCAAACTGGCAAGCGCAAAGCTGTGGGGAAAATCCAGCCTGGCGGCTTGATTTCGTGGGTGAAACTCACAAGAACTACGGATTGCATGCAACTTGGTATAGACTTTTCTTAGGCATGCTAAAGCAGGGGCTAGCGGTTGGTTTGTGGCTGGCAGTCGCCTCGAGCGGATTATTCGCCGACCCTGGGTACCGCGCGGTCCTCGATAAATACTGCGTCACTTGCCACAACCAGCGCCTCAAAACCGGCGGACTCACGCTGGACACCATGGACTTGAGCAAGGTTTCGTCGCAGGCCGAGGTGTGGGAAAAAGTGGTGCGCAAGTTGCACGCCGGCAGCATGCCTCCAGCGGGACTTCCCCGCCCCGACGCAGCCACGTACAACAGCCTGGCTGGTTGGCTCGAAACGCAAATCGATCAAGCCTCCCAGCCTTACGCCGGGCGCCCGATCCTGCACCGCTTGAATCGCTCGGAATATGGCAACGCAATTCGCGACTTGCTGGCATTGGATATCGACGCCGCGGCGCTGCTTCCTCCCGACGATTCTGCGTTTGGCTTCGACAATATCTCAGACGCGCTGGGATTGTCGCCAGCGCTGCAGGAACATTATCTCGACGCCGCGTTGAAGATTGGCGCGCTGGCAGTGGGCGATCCGAAGATCGCGCCGGGCAGCGAAACCTGGCGTATCCGGCAGGATCTCTCGCAGGACGAGCATGTCAACGGCCTGCCGCTCGGCACCATCGGCGGAACGCTGGTCCATTATAACTTTCCCCTGGACGGTGAGTACACATTTCAGGCCAGGCTGTATCGAACCAATTTGAATATTATGCGCGGGCTGGAATCGCCGCACCAGGTGGAATTCGCGGTGGATGGCCGGCGTGTCCACCTGGCTTCGATTGGCGGCGCCGAAGATCTGGCGTCGCTATTTGAGAAGCCCACCGACACCGGCGACGCAGTTGAAGCGCGATTGCGCGTTCGTATCCCGGTAAAAGCCGGGCCGCACGTGGTGACGGCGGCTTTCCTGGAAGACCCCGCTGAAGTGGAGCCGGTGCGCCTGGAACCGTACATCCGCAGTTCGGTGGACAATTTCGATTGGTCGGGCTCGCCCCATTTGCAATCGCTCACCATTACGGGCCCGTTTCACCCGGCAGGCGCCAGCGACACGCCGAGCCGCCGGCGAATTTTTGTCTGTCGGCCTGGTGATCACGGCGGCGACCACATCAAGGAAGATGACTGCGCACGGAAAATTCTTTCCGGGCTGGCCCTCCGCGCCTATCGCCAACCGCTCAGCGGATCGGACCTGGACACGCTGCTGACGTTCTATCAATCGGGAAAGCGCGACGGCGGATTCGAAGGGGGCGTGGAGCTGGGAATCGAGCGGATGCTGGCCAGCCCGAAATTTTTGTTCCGCATGGAGCGCGATCCAGCCGCTGTGGCCGCGGGCAAGAGCTATCACATTAGCGATTTCGAGCTGGCTTCCCGGTTGTCCTTCTTCTTGTGGAGCAGTATTCCCGACGACGAACTGCTGCGCCTGGCGGGTGAAGGCAAGCTGAAAAATCCGGAAGTCTTCGACGCCCAAGTGCACCGCATGATCGCCGATCCAAAAGCGGAGGCGCTGGTAAACAACTTCGCCGGCCAATGGCTGCAGCTTCGCAATCTGCGCAACGTACAGCCCAACACGGATTTGTTCCCCGATTTCGACGACAATCTGCGACAGTCGTTCCGGCGCGAAACGGAGCTGTTGTTTGAAAGCGTGGTGCAGGAAGACCGCAGCGTTCTGGATCTTCTGACAGCCGACTACACCTTCGTGAATGAGCGCCTGGCGCGCCATTACGGCATCGCGGATATTTATGGCAGCCGCTTCCGGCGCGTGCAAGTGACAGACGATGCGCGCCGCGGACTGTTGGGACAGGGCAGCATTCTGGCTCTGACATCGCACGCCGAACGTACCTCGCCGGTGGTGCGCGGCAAATGGATTCTCGAGAACATTCTGGGCAGCCCCGTGCCGCCGCCTCCACCCGACGTGCCGGCCCTCAAGGGAAATCAAGAGGGGCAAAAGCCGCGCACCATGCGCGAACAGATGGCCGAGCATCGCGCCAACCCGGCCTGCGCGAACTGCCATAAGGCGATGGATTCCATCGGTTTCGCCATGGAGAATTTCGACGCCATTGGCGCCTGGCGCGCAAAGGATTCCGGCAATCCGATCGATGCTTCGGGCGAGCTGGCGGATGGCACCAAGATCAACGGCGTGGTCTCGTTGCGCAAGGCGCTGATCAGCCGCCCGCAATTGTTCGCCGGAACCCTGACCGAAAAGTTGCTGACCTACGCGCTGGGCCGGGGGCTGGATTATCGCGACATGCCCACGGTGCGGGCAATTTTGCGCGATGCATCCGGAAACAATTATCGGTTTTCCACGCTGATTCTGGGGGTGGTGCATAGCGTGCCTTTTCAAATGAGAACGTCGCCTGGTGAGCGCGAAGCCGCGCCCGTGCAATCGGCCGAGATTCGAGGAGGAAAGTAAATCATGTTCCTTACCAAGAAAGCACTGTCTCGCAGGACGATCCTGCGGGGAGCGGGCACCGCGGTTGCTCTGCCGCTGCTGGATGCCATGTTCCCGACGTTAGTGCCGCTGGCCAAAGCTGACTCGAAACCGCGGATGCGTTTCGGCGCGGTCTATTTCCCAAACGGCGCGATCATGCAGCAGCTTACTCCGGCGACGGTTGGCCCTGGTTTTGAATTCACGCCGATCCTGAAGCCGCTGGAGCCTTTTCGCGATTCGATGCTGGTGGTGACCAACCTCACCAGGTCCCACCCGGGCAGCCAGTTCGGCGATCATGCCGTGAGCGCGGCCGGGTTCCTGACGGGAGTTTGGCCCAAACGCACCGAGGCTGAGGACGTGCTCGCGAACACCACGATCGACCAGGTGGTGGCACGCCAGATTGGGCAGGATACCCCGCTGCCTTCGCTCGAAGTGGCGACTGAAGATTTCACGGGATACGTGGGAGGATGCTCGCCCGGTTTCAGTTGCTCCTATCTCAACACCATCTCGTGGAGCACGCCGTCCACTCCGCTCCCGATGGAGATTAATCCGCGAGCGGTTTTCGAACGGCTGTTCGGAGCGGCGGGGTCGGCGGCGGATCGTGAGGCACGCATCCAAAAGGAGCGGAGCATTCTGGACTCGGTGGTGGAGGAAGCGAATAATCTGGGGTCTGGCCTGGGCACGCGCGATCGCGGGCGAATGAACGATTATCTGGATAATCTTCGCGAAATCGAGCGGCGCATCCAGCGGCAGGAAGCTCGCGGCGCCACTCAAGTGGACACGCCGGATGCGCCCATCGGCGTACCCGATTCGTTCGACGAACACGTGGCGTTGCTGTTCGATTTGCTGGCCGTGGCATGGCAATCCGATACTACGCGTGTTTTCACCTTCATGATGTCGCGCGAGTTGAGCCAGCGGACGTACCCGCAGATCGGCGTGACGGAGCAACACCATTCCGTGTCGCACCACATGAACAAACCGGAGAAGATGGCGCAGGTGGTAAAAATCAACGCATACTATGCCGGGATGTATGCGAAATTCCTGGAGAAATTGCGCGCCACGCCGGATGGAGACGGATCGTTGCTCGATCATTCGCTGATAATCTATGGCGCGGGCATGGCCGATTCGAACGCTCACGCCACTGACCCGCTGCCAGTGATTGCCATCGGAGGCGGCGTCGGCACGGGACATCGCCACGAAAAATTGCCCACGCGGACACCGGTCGGAAATTTCTGGCGGAACGTGGCTGAGAAATTCGGCAAGCCGATGGACAAGTTCGGCGACAGCACGGGAAAGACCGATGTTCTGGTATAGAGCAGCTCTCATCGCACTACTCTCGGCAGGCGCAGTGACGGTTCATGCGGCCGACGCCGATGGAACCACGCCTCTGGAGTGGGCCGTCTACAACGACGACCTCCCTACCGCGCTGCGACTGCTGCACGCGGGCGCGAACGCCAATAGCGCGAATCGCTATGGAATTACTCCCCTCTCGCTCGCCGCCACCAACCGGAACGCAGCCATGGCGGAAGCACTGCTTAAGGCCGGTGCGGATGCCAACGCGAAACTTCCCGGAGGCCGCACGGTTCTGATGAACGCAGCCCGCACCGGGAATGCGGAGATCGTACGACTTCTTATCGAACACGGAGCAGACGTCAAGGCCAAGGGCGAGGTGTACGGAGAAACGGCGCTGGTGTGGGCGGCGCAGGAAAATCATGCGGACGCGGCGCAGGTGTTAATCGCGCACGGGGCGGAAGTGAACGCGAGAACCAGTCCGCTGGAACACGCCAAGGATCGCTTTGGCCTGGAGGGAGTACTGACTATTCTCCCGCATGGCAGCTGGACGCCTCTGATGTACGCCGCCCGGCAGGGTTCGACAGATGCGGCCCGCGTTTTGATCGCGAGCGGAGCCGAGCTCAATGTGACGGATCCCGACAGCACCACCGCGCTCATGATCGCGATCATTAATGGTCACTACGATACGGCCGAGCTGCTGGTCGAAAAAGGGGCGGATCCCAACATCACCGATACCACCGGCACGGCCGCTCTATATGCCGCCGTGGACATGAATACGCTGGGCGAAGTGTATGGGCATCCGGCGCGGCCAAATTCCAGCAAAGTGACGGCGCTCGATCTCATGCAGGTTTTGCTCGAGCATGGAGCGAACCCGAACGCGCGGCTCAAGTCGACCACGCTGCAGCGGGCCCATACGCCAGGCGAGTTCCTACTGGGTGAAGGCACCACGCCGCTGATGCGAGCGGCCAAGAACGGAGATGCGCCAACGCTACGCCTGCTGCTCAGTCATGGCGCCGATTTCAACGCGCGACAGAAGAACGGCACCACGGCACTGATGTTCGCCTCGGGACAGGGATATGGCACCGGGACTTTCGCGAAAGACTATGCCACGGTGGATGAACTTCTGGAATCGGTGAAAGTTCTTGTGGCCGCGGGCGCGGATATAAACGCGGTCAACGACGCGGGGGATACGCCGCTGCATTTCGGCGCACAAGCATCGGACGATATCGTCAAGTTTCTGGTGGCGAGCGGCGCGAAGTTGGATGCGAAAGACAAACAGGGCCGCACGCCGGTGGAAATGGCGCTGGGGATTGGATTGCACGGTCACGCCGGAGGTCCGCCGACGGTGCGCGAAGGTACGGCAAACCTGCTGCGGCAATTGATGGCGGAGCGGAACTTACCTGCACCGGAGCATCCCTAGAAGTTCCCGAGCAGCATGACATACGGATAGGAGTATCCGTATGCCACCTTCGATTCTTTCAGATATTCGCCGGCGAACAAGTGTCCGAGGCCGGCGCCGAACTTCCAGATCTTCGAATACTCGTACAACGCCACGGTATTGGTTTCCGATCCAATATGCGCGCTGGTGGCTTTACGGTCCAGCACCACCGCAGTGCCGCTCGAATTATAGAGCCCATCCCGCACCGTGGCAAGATAGAACTCGTTGAAATCCGTCCGTAACTTCAGCTTCTTGAGCGGAAGAAAATCGAAACCGGCGCGCGCATTTTTCATGTTTTTCCATCCGAACTGATCGATCATCCCGTAGTAGGCGTGATTGCTGGGGTAAAACTGATCGAAGGTGTTCCGCTCCCCGTCCTTGCTTGCCGCGTCGCCGGAAGCGTAGTTGTACTCCACGCTGAGCCTGGGTTTGAAGACGCTATCGAAGAGGGTCCAGCCCAGCATGGAGCTGTCGCCGAGCGCCACAACCTGGTCGGACGAATAGGAACCACGCTGCGCCACCACTTCTAGCGTGTAGTCGATGCGGCCGGGCGCCGTTCCGAAGGCGCGCACGCCGGGGCTCAACACCAGCGCATCCCCCAACACGCCGGTCTCGCTCTTGACGTTCGCGGTCTGTTTGAACAGGAGGTAGGGTTCGAGATTGATGCCGGGCAACAGGTGTCGAATGGACCCGTAGGCTCCATAGACGTGCTCGCCCGGCTTGTGATAATCGAAGCCCACCGGATCGATCACCACCGTGGAGCCGGCGATGAAATCCACTTTGGCTGGACCCGCCGATACCGTGAGATCGAGTGCGTCGAAGGTTCGTGAGATACCCCAATCGGCCGGCCCGATCAGCCGTTCTCCTCCGAATGCCAGCTCCTGCCGCCCGGCGCGGAAGCGGACGCTGGCGGGACCCTCGAAATTCAGCTCGACGTAGCCCTGACGAAGATCGAACGGGTCATACAGCGTGGTCGGCGCGGGCGACTTATTGTAAGCTCCCACGCGCGCGTCCTGCCCCTCGGCGAAGAAGCGAAGCCAGGATGTCGGTTTGAATCCCAAGTCGATGCGCAGGCGGCTGGCGTAATAGTTATCCGCGCCGTTGTTGATGAGGGACGCGCCCGAAACGCCCTCGAAGCGCCCCCGAATCTGTCCTCCGATCTGGATCCACAAAGGCAGCTTCTCGAACGGCGAATTGTCCAACAAAACAGTACCGCTATCGGGAGCAGACGGCGTCGCGCCGTCGTCAGGATCGGAACCGGCGGCAGCTAATTTCCAGGAAAAACTCAAGGCGACGATGGCCACGAGCGTGGATCTACGCATGCCAGGCTCATCGGCCCGGCGCGCGGGAACGAGAGTGGATTTGCGGTCAGGCGCGGCGCGCTGCGGTGTGCATAGAAAACCGCAAGAAACGGACGATAAGTTTTGCGAGTACGGGAATTATGTCACTATCAGCATCCGCCCCGACCATTCTCATCGTCGACGACACTCCCGTCAATGTAATGATGCTCGAAAGCGTGCTGGACGCCGAGGGTTTCCGCACCATCACGGCGCCGGACGGCGTGCGGGCCCGGGAACGCGCCAGCGCGGACGTTCCCGATCTGATCCTGCTGGACGTTATGATGCCCGGCGAGTCGGGATTTGAAACCTGCGCCAAGCTGAAATCGGACCCGAGAACAGCTCACATTCCGATCATTTTTCTCTCGGCTCTGGACGATGTGAAGAGCAAGGTACGCGGGCTGAAAGTGGGCGGCGTAGACTACGTTTCCAAACCCGTGCATGGCGAGGAAGTGCTGGCTCGGGTGCGCGTGCATCTGCGCATCGGGGAGACTAATCGCGCCATCAGCCGCCAGCACCAGGCGCAGCTGGAAGAGCTGCGCGACGCGCAGCAGGCGATTCTGGTGCACCCGGAAAACTGTCCGGAGGCTTCCTTCGCGGTGTTCTACAAACCGCTGGAGGGAGCGGGCGGAGATTTCTACGATGTGGTGGAGCTGGATCGCGACGTATACGGCTATTTTGTGGCCGACGTCAGCGGGCATGGAGTGAGCGCCGCGTTTCTTACGTCGGCCATCAAGGCACTGCTGCGCCAGTACAGCGGTCCGCTGTTCTCGCCCGAGGACACCATGCGCGGAATCGACACGGTGATGCGGCAGATGCTGGGCGAGGAGCAATACCTGACGGCTTGTTACGCCAACCTGAACCGGCGCACCGGCCGGCTTGCCGTGGTGAGCGCCGGACATCCTCCGCTGATCCTCGTGAGCGCCTCGGGCCAGGCGCAGACGCTCGAGATGGACAGCGATCCACTCGGGATCTTCAGTTCGCTGGTCATCAAGCGCAAGGAAGTGCAGGTGAGTTCGGGAGACAGATTTTACTTATATACCGACGGCTTCATTGAATCTTCGCCGGGCGGCGGGCGGGAGGAAGGCCTCGATCGCCTGGTCGCCCTGTGCGTCCTGCACCGCTCGGATTCGCTCCCGGAATCGGCAGCGAGGATCGCCGCGGACTTACCGGTCCAAGCGGCCGGCGTTCTGGACGATCTTTTGCTGCTGGCCGTGGAAGTGACGAAATGAAATCCGGCGCGAGCGAGTGGCGAGTGGAACTGCCCCGGACGCTTGAAGCGGTGGAGAGCTTTTTCGTCGAATTCCAGCGCTGGCGCGCGCGGGCTTGTGCGGGTGTGGATGCGTTCTCAACCGAACTGCTGCTGCGGGAAGCACTGACCAACTCGGTGGTGCACGGCGGCGGCCAAGACCCGGCGGAGCGCATTACCTGCGTGCTGCGGGTTAAACGAGGCCGCTTGATTATGGCGATCCAGGACCCGGGTCAAGGCTTCGATTGGCGGGCGGCCTGGAACCGGCCCCCTGACGACGCGGACACGCACGGACGCGGCATCGAAATCTTCCGGCGGTACGCGAGCGCGGTGCGCTTCAATCCCAGTGGAAACCGAGTGACGTTGATTAAACGCTTTTGAAGGAAGGCCCATGAACCAAGACACAGCTCCGAGAGATTCGAGCGCCGCCACACTGCAGCCGGAAGGCGACCTGGTGGCCGTGAAACTACCTGCCCTACGGTCCAAGTTGAGAGAGATGGTGGACTCGGGAATCGTGCATCTGACGATGGATCTGGCTTCAGCCGAGATGGTGGACTCGGCCGGAATCGGTCTGCTGATCTCGGCGCACAACTCGCTCAAGAAAGCCGGAGGAGAGCTGACGGTGATTCACGCCTCGAAGGACATTCTCAATCTGTTCCGCACCATGCGCATCCATCAGCACTTTTCCGTGTCGGGAAACCAGGAATAGAGGAGACCATGAGCGAAGTCAGCCTGGACGACGATATAGTGCTCGAATACCTGGCCGAGTGCCGCGAGCACCTGGTCACCATCGAGAACGATCTGCTGGCCATGGAACAGGCCGGCGCGGCGATCGATGAACAACTGGTCAACCGGGTGTTTCGAGCCGCGCATTCCATCAAAGGCGGAGCGGGGTTTTTCGATCTCCTGAAAATCAAGGAACTGGCGCATCGCACCGAGAACGTGCTCGATCTGGTGCGGTCCGGTCAAATGATCCCGAATTCGGAGATCGTCAGCATCCTGCTGCTGGCCTTCGACAAGCTGCGTGGTTTGATTGAGGATTACGCCCGGAGCAATGAGGCCGATATCACGGAGTTTACCGAGGCCTTGAGCCGTCTGGCGGAAGAGCATCTGGCTCCCGATCAAAAAAACTCCACGCAAGAGACGCTGGCGATCGCGATTCCGAACGGAAGCCGATCGATCACCACTTCGGTGTTCGAGATCCAGCAGGCCAGGCGCGGCGGGAAGTCGGTCTACGTGATTGAGTACGACCTGATTCACGATATCGAGCGGCGCGGCAAAACCCCGCTCGACGTGCTGAATCACCTGATGAAATGCGGCGATATCCTCAACACGCAGTTCGATCTGGATTCGGCCGGGACGCTCGATCACGAGCCGTCGAATACGCTGCTGCTGGACGTGCTGTACGTCACCGCGCTCGACGGCTACTCGTTGAGCCAGATTCTGGAGGTGCCGGCCGAGCGGATTCATCAAATCGCCAACAACGGGGTGGCCAGGACGCTGGACGCTCCGACAGCTCAGGCAGCGCCGCCGGCCGCGGCCCAGGTTCAGGAGATTGCCACCGATGCGGCTCCTTACGTGCTTTCTCCGGCGCCAGTGGCCGAACGCGAGGAAACGGCTTTGAAGCCCGCGGCACCAGCCTCAGCCGGACAGCCCGCGCAGGTGGAAAGCACGGTTCGTCTCAATGTCACGTTGCTCGATTCGCTGATGACTTTAGCCGGCGAGCTGGTGCTCGGACGGAATCAGTTGAACGAAGCGGTGCGCAAGGGAGATAAGGAAGGCATCAGCGCGGGCGCCTACCGGGTGAGCCTGGTGACGTCGGAGCTGCAGGGAGCGGTTTCTCTCACCCGGATGCAGCCGGTCTCGAGCCTGTTCGCCAAATTTCCGAGACTGGTGCGCGATCTGGCCGGTCAACTGGGCAAGGAGGTCCAACTCAAACTGGAAGGCGGCGAGGTGGAGCTGGACAAGACCATTATCGAGGGCCTCAGCGATCCCTTGACGCACATGGTGAGGAATTCGGTAGACCACGGGATCGAGGCGCCGGCCGCGCGCACGGCTGCAAAAAAACCGCCCCTCGGGACGGTAGTCCTGGCGGCGCGGCACCAGGCCGGGCAGGTGGTGATTGAAATCTCCGACGACGGCAAGGGGCTGGCGGCGGAAAAGATCGGGGCATCGGCGGTTGCGAAAGGCATGATTAGCGCCGAGCAGCTGCAGCGGATGTCGGACAGCGACAAGCTGGAGCTGATTTTCATGCCGGGCGTTTCCACCGCCGAGAAGCTCAGCAACGTGTCCGGCCGCGGGGTTGGAATGGACGTGGTGAAGACCAACCTGGACCGGCTGGGTGGCAAAGTCGAAATCGATTCGGCGCCGGGGAAGGGATCGGCATTCCGCATCAAGCTACCGCTGACGCTGGCCATTATTCCATCGCTGCTGGTATCGGATTCGGGCCAGCGTTTCGCCATCGCGCAGGTGAGCGTGGGTGAGCTGGTGCGGATTCCAGCCGACCAGATTGAAGACCGGACGGACCGCGCCGGGGATGCTGAACTGGTGCTGTTGCGCAACCGCCTGGTTCCGCTGGTTTATCTTTCTGACGCGCTGGGAAGTCCGCGGGCCGAGCGCGGAACGCAAAGCGCTCAACATCGTGGTGGTGGACACCGGGACGCTCGAATACGGGCTGGTGGTGAGCGAGCTGCACGATACGGTCGAGATCGTGGTGAAACCGATGGGCCGGCATCTGCAAGGGTTGGTCGAGTATGCGGGGGCGACCATCCTGGGCGATGGACAAGTAGCGGTGATTCTGGACGTGGCGGGTTTGGCGGCGCGCGCCGGCCTGTCGCGGGCGTCGGCGAAGACTTTGGATAGCGCGCAGGCTGTGGTGGAGGATGCCGCCGGAGAAGTCCGCTCGCTGCTGCTGTTCCAAAACGCGCCGGGCGAAGACTGCGCGGTGCCGATCGAACTGGTGACGCGCGTGGAGCGCGTGCGCGCGGCACAAGTGGAGAACCTGGGTGGGCGCCGGACCATGCAGTATGGCGGGGTGAGTCTGCCTTTAGTCACACTGCGTGATTTTGCCGCGGTGGATGAACTGAGCGAAGCCCAGCAATGGGTGGTGGTGGTGTTCGATTGCGCGGGCCAGACGCTGGGGCTTGCTGGCGGCGGAGCCTCTGGACATGATCGAAACGCGCGTGGTGATGGACACGCTAACACTGCGGCAACCGGGCGTAGCCGGCTCGGCGCTGCTCAACGGGCGGACCACTTTAATGCTGGATATTTTCGAACTGGCGAGCCGGTTTCGCGGTGGACGCGCGGAACCGAACCAGCCCGTTCGCGAGACGCAGCAACGAAATACCGGAATAGCGCGACGGTGCTGGTGGCGGAAGATTCGGACTTCTTCCGCGGGCAGATCCAGCGCCTGATCGAAGGCGTGGGCTACAAAGTCCTGACGGCCGACGACGGCCAATCCGCCTGGGAAATGCTGGAAAGCCACGCCGATGAGATATCGATTGTTACTACCGATATCGAAATGCCGCGGCTGGACGGTCTGGGCCTGACCAAACGCATCCGGGCCGACTCACGTTTTGCCCAACTGCCGGTCATCGCGCTCTCGACGCTTGCGAGCGAAGAAGAGATGGCGCACGGCCTATGCCATGGGTGTGAGCGATTACCAGGTGAAGCTCGACCAGGAGCAGCTCCTGGAATGTATAGGAAGGGCCCTGGCGGAGCGGATCTCGGAAAGCGCCGGTAACGGCTGGAAACTAATAAAGGAAAAAGAAAATGACATCATATCAAACATGAAAATTGGCAAGAAGATTACCCTCGTGCTGGGGGTAGTCATGCTTCTTTTGGCGGGCCTGTCCGCGGTATCGCTGTGGGGTATACGCACCAATGAAAAAGCTGCGATAACGCTGGCTCAGCGCCTTACGAAAGCGCGGCTGGCAGGAAGTGTCCAGGGCGACACTTCGGCCATCACGATGAACCTGGCAAAGATGGTTTTGTCGGGCAAGCGAAGCAGCGAGACTGCGGAGCGCATTCAGGAGCTGCGGAAAAGTCGAACCGCGGCATTGGAACAGTTCGTTGCCATGGCGGACACTCCCACCAGCGTCAAACATGGCGCGGACATGGCGGAGCTGGTGCAATCGCAGCAAGCAGCGAATGATCGGGTGCTGGCCGCTTTGGGCGCCGGACGCGGCGCCGACGCCGCCAAAGAATTTCGCAGCGCGTTCTCACTAGCCGAAGCTCTTTATGCCAAAGGTAACGAGGCCTCGCAATTTCAGGTAACGAGGGCGTCGGAAGCGGAGCAAGCCCGCAAGGAAACGGCGACGCACTATCTTGATATCGCTGATTGCCGGCTAGCCTGATCGCGCTGGCCGGCGCCATCATGGGCGGAGTGATTCTTACGCGCGGCATCGCCAGCGCCAATCGGAGCTGGTCGTGACCCACTTAGGTCCGAATCGCTGAGGGCGACCTGTCGCAGAGATGCGCCGGCCGAATTTCTCAGCGCGCAGCGATGAAATCGGCACTCTGGCGCGGGCCAAGCAAACGATGATCGTGGCTTTGAGGAAGATGATTCAGGAAATTTCGGGCGGCATTCAGGTGCTGGCTTCCTCCTCCACCGAACTGATGGCGAGCTCGTCGGAGATGACCAATGGCTCCAGGCACGCCTCCGATAAATCCCACTCGGTTTCCGCCGCAGCCGAAGAGATGAGCTCCAACATCACGTCGGTGGCGGCGGGGATGGAGCAGACCACCACCAACCTCTCGCATGTCTCGACGGCCACCGAGCAGATGACCTCCACCATCGGCGAGATTGCGCAAAACTCCGAGAAAGCGCGCCGCATCACCGATGAAGCGACGCGCCAGGCGGCGCGCATTACCGAACAGATCGATCAACTGGGCGTGGCGGCCCGCGAGATCGGGAAGGTAACCGAAACCATCACCGAAATTTCATCGCAGACCAATCTATTGGCGCTGAACGCGACCATCGAAGCGGCGCGCGCCGGAACCGCCGGCAAAGGTTTTGCCGTGGTGGCAACCGAAATCAAGGCGCTGGCGCAACAGACGGCGGCGGCCACGCAGGATATCAAGGCTCGGATCGCCGGCGTTCAATCGGCCACCGAAGGCGGGATCGCTGAAATCGGCAAGGTTTCGCAGATCATCCTGGAAGTGAGCGCGATTGTGGCTTCGATTGCGGCGGCTATCGAAGAACAGTCCACCGCGACCAAAGATATCGCGCGCAACATCGCGGAAGCCTCGGTGGGCGTGAACGACGCGAATACGCGGGTGGCGGAAACATCGCAGGTATCGCGCGAGATCGCCAAGGATATTGTTACCGTCGACCAGTCCGCCAAGGACATGGCGAGCGGCAGCGACCAGGTGCGCAGCAGCGCCGGCGAGCTCTCTACCGTCGCTGAGAGCCTGAAGGTGACCGTCAGCCGTTTTCACGTGGGGACGCCGTCGGGGCATAGGGGAATCAGATGGCTGACGCGCTCATTGAGTCGACCGCTAACGCCGTTCTGCTGGCGACCTTTTTCGTAGGGGATGCGCTGTGCGCGCTGGAGGCTTCGGCGGTGCAGGAAGTGATCCGGGTGGAAGCGGTGACCGAGGTCCGGCACGCTCCTCAAGAAGTGGTGGGAGTGATGAATCTCAGAGGAAAAATCGTCACGCTGCTGGATCCGGGGATCATCCTCGGCCTGGGCAAGAGCGCGCCGACGCGCGAGAGCCGGGTCTTTATCCTCGAAGATCGTAATGAGTTCCTGGGCATCCTGGTGGGCCGGGCCGGGGATGTGGTGGAAGTGGAACCGGGGGAGGGAGAATCTTTGCCGGTGAACATTCCAGCCGCGCAGGCGCGGTTCTTTCAACAGGTGTGCCGGGCGGGCGGCCATGTCATCGCGGTCCTGAATCCGAGAGAGCTGCTCAACGAGAGCAAAGTATGAGCGGGGAAGCTACTGGATAGTCGGGATGACCACGCGAGTCTTGGTGGTGGACGATACGTCGCTGTTCCGCCGGATTGTCTCCGACGCTCTTCGCGGACTTCCGGAGGTTGAAGTGGTTGGGACTGCATCCAACGGGAAGCTGGCGCTGGCGCGATTGGCGGCGCTGCGGCCGGATGTGATCACGCTTGACATCGAAATGCCGGAAATGAACGGCATTGAAATGCTGGAGGCGATGCGCGCTGCTGGACTTCGGACCAGTGTGATCATGCTCAGCTCGTTGACGGTCAAGGGCGGCCAGATGACGATTCAGGCGCTTGAGGCCGGAGCGTTCGACTTCATCACTAAGCCCGAAGGAAAGTCGCCTGAAGCGAGCCTCGCTCAGCTGCGGGACAGTCTGCGGCCCATGATCCAGGCCCTGGCGCGCCAGCGCGAGATCCGCTGCATTCTGAAGACCGGAGGTCTTAAAGCCGATGAGACGAAAACGTCCGGCGGTATCCGGCACCAAGGCCCCGGCAATGGCCCGGCCTGCAGGCAGGACCAGCCAGCCCATCGTCCTGATTGGAGTGTCCACCGGCGGACCCAATGCACTGGCCGAGCTGCTGCCAGCGTGGCCGGCCAAAGTTGGCGCCCCGGTTTTTATCGTGCAACACATGCCCCCGCTATTCACCGAAGCGCTGGCGCAACGGCTGCAAACCAAGAGCGCCATCCGGGTGAAAGAGGCGCAGAACCGCGAGGTGGCGCAAACCGATTGCGTCTATCTGGCGCCAGGCGGCAGGCAGATGAAGCTGGAGCCCTTGCAGAGCGGCGAAATCTCGATCCGGGTTACCGACGATCCGCCGGAGAATGCGTGCCGTCCTTCGGTGGATTACCTGTTCCGTTCGGCCGCGCTCAATTTCCCCGGGCGCTCGATCGCCGCGATTTTGACCGGCATGGGCAACGACGGGACGGCTGGAACGCGCATGTTGAAGCGCAGCGGCAGCTTTACTATCGCTCAGGACGAAGCCAGTTGCGTTGTTTTTGGGATGCCGAGGGAGGCCATTCTGGCCGGGGTGATCGATACCGTCGTCCCTCTGAGCAGAATGGCCGACACCATCCTGCGGGCCATCGCCGAGGCGCGGGCATGATCAAGCTGCTGCCCGAGGAACGGCAGTTGGTGGCGCAGTACATTCATTCCATCTGCGCTATCACGCTCGATCAATCCAAAGACTACCTGATCGAAAGCCGGTTAAGCGCGGTGATGCAAGAGACTGGGTCGACCAACTACACGCAACTGGTGAGCCGCGCCAAGGCCGACGGCGCGGTGAAGCGCAAAATTATCGACGAGATCACCACCAACGAAACGCTGTTCTTCCGCGATTCGGCGCCCTTCGATCTGTTGCGCTTCAAAATTATTCCCGAGATCGTGGATCGCCGCGCCAAGTCCGGACAAGCTGTAACGCCCATTCGGATCTGGAGCGCGGCCTGTTCCACCGGCCAGGAGATTTACAGCATCGCGATCGTTCTGAGGGAGCTGCTGGGCGACTTGCGCGGGTACAATGTTCGCCTGCTCGGCACCGATATTTCCGATCAAGCCGTGGCGCGGGCCAGCGAGGCGATTTTCAGCCAGATCGAAATCGATCGTGGTCTCACGGCCGCGGCGCGCGAGAAGTCTTTCGTTTCCCATCCCAAGGGCTGGAAAATCCGGGATGAAATCCGGGCCATGGTGAGTTTCCGCAAGCTGAACCTGATGGACGATTTCACTTCTCTCGGCACCTTCGATATTATTTTTTGCCGCAATGTCGCGATCTATTTCAATGAGCGCGACCGGGCATCGCTCTTTAATCGCATCGAACAGCGCATGGACGGCAACGGGTATCTCGTGATCGGCTCGATGGAGTCCTTGAGCACCATCAGCCCGCAGTTTGAATCCAAGCGGCACCTGCGATCGGTGTATTACCAGATCAAGAGCGCGGCGGCTGCCAGGATTTAGACCTTTCCCCCAGAGTCAAGTTCAAGGCGCGGCACACCTGTCCGATGAGCATTTCAGGCCCGGTTGTTGAGGTCTGGGTATTGGGCCGGAGAGGTTCTTTATGCTGATCGAAATGGGTGTGATATCCCGCTATGGGGTGGCGTGCGTGATTGCTGCCGCCATGGGCTGCGCCCCGGTGCTGGCACAGACAGCGGACGCGGATGCGCCCGGGGATAAAGACGTCCCGGTGAAAGCTTTGCTTAAGAGAATTGAGGAGCTGGAAGCTTCGCAAAGGCAGATGCAGCAAAGGATCGACCAACTAACCGCCGCCTCGACGTCGCAAAGCCCGGTGCAACCGAGGCCGGCCGTGGCACCGGCTGCGGTGGTAGAACAGGCTGCGGATAATGCTTCCGACGAAGAGCATGTCACCACACTCGGACCCCTGAAGCTGCAGGCCTTCGGCGACTTTGAATTTGGCCGCCCATGGTTCGAGCAAATCCCGCCGGGAGGTCTGGTGGGAACGACAAATTCCTTTACCGTCGGCGATTTCGACTTGTTCACCAACACGCGCATATCCGATCACGTAAACGTATTAGGCGAGCTGCTGGTGACGTCGGACTTCACCAATGAGACTTCCATAGAAATAGACCGGATGCTGCTCACCTATACTGCCAACGACTATTTCCAAATTTCCTTCGGCAAGTACAACACGGCCATCGGATACTACACCAACGCTTTTCACCGGGCGCATTTTTTTCAAACCGCGATTTCGCGTCCCATCATGTTCGCCGACGAGGACGACGGTGGCATCCTCCCGGTGCACAATATCGGCATCACGGCCACCGGCAAGATTCCTTCCGGAGGCCTGGGCCTGCACTGGGTGGCGGAGGTGGCCAACGGACGCTCGGAAACCGCCGCCGAACCGATTCAGAACTTCACCGACGAAAACAACCGCAAGGCGCTGAACTTCGCCTTGTACAGCCGCCCTGCGTGGCTGCCCGGTTTCCAGGTGGGAGCGTCGTTTTATGTCGATAAGATCTATCCTTTTACAGCTCCGGCGATGCGGGAGACCATCCCCTCGGCGCACATTGTGTATGTGGGCGGGAAGCTGGAATGGCTCAACGAAATGGCCGTGCTGACGCACTCGGTACTGGATACGAGCCGCGTGTATCACACCGTGACCTCCTACTCGCAAATCTCCTGGGGATTCGGCCGCACACGGCCCTATTTCCGCTACGATTACCAGAACGCTGCCGCGAGCGATCCGATTCTTGGATCTTTAGGGCGTGAGAACGGGCCATCGGTTGGCGTGGAGCGGCGCCTGTCGCGTTTTCTCATTATCAAGGGGCAGTATGGATGGCTGACCGTGGATAGACAGACCACCGGCGCTGTGGACGGGCAGCTCGCGTTCGCATTTTGAGGCGATGCATATGACGAAATTACTTTGCATTCTTTGGGTCTGCGCGCTGCTTGGGCCTGTGGCCAGCGCCGCCGACGATCTGGCCGTGGTGGTGAACAAAAGCAATGCGGTGGAAAACCTGACCAAAGCGGAGCTGCGCAAGATCATCTTGGGCGATCAGACTGCGTGGACGGGCGGAAAAAAGGTGACCGTAGTGCTGCGGGCTGCCGGGCAGCCGGACCGGACGGGCGTGTTGAAATCTGTGTGCGGAATGGGCGAGGACGAGTTTGCGCAGCATCAAATGCAGGCCAGTTTCAATGGGGGTAACGTGAGCGCGCCGAAAGTGGCAGCCACGGACGAAGCGGTTCGGACTGCCGTTGCGAGTACGCCGGGAGCCATCGGGTTCCTGCGGACGGCCGACATTGATGATTCAGTCCGCGCCGTCCCGGTGGATGGCGTAGCGGCCGGGCAGGACGGCTACAAGGTGAAGTCGGCGAAGTAATCGGCAGCGGCAGGGATTCAGGCATGGGCGTCCCTAGGTTTGCCAGAAACGGGATGTTGCGGTGGTTGCTCGGGAGCGTGGTGATTTGCTTCGCGATCGGCGGCATCTATTTGCCCAGTTGGCTCCACAGTTGGGCCGCCGTGAGCGACGGCACGGAGCCGGCCGACGCGCACGGAGGTGAATCGAACGAACCTATCCAGCCCATCGAAGCACAGCTGACCCATTTGGATCCACGCAAGATCGCCCTTGGCAAGAAGCTGTTCAACGACCCGCGCCTCTCGGACGACAACCAGGTGTCGTGCGCCACCTGCCACGATCTGGCAACCGGAGGAGCGACCGGAAGGCGCGGTCCATCGGCATCCATGGCGCGGTGGGTGTAATCAACGCTCCCACGGTCCTCAATAGCGGTTTCAACTTCAGCCAATTCTGGGACGGGCGGGCAGAGACGCTCGAAAAGCAGGTGGACGGACCAATCCAATCCAAGATCGAAATGGGTTCCACCTGGCCCGAAGTGATCGAGAAGTTGAGCGGCTCCCGCGACTATGCCCGCGCTTTTCGCGAGATTTATGACCAGGGCCCGACGAGCGGCGACGTCAAAGATTCCATCGCCGAGTTTGAGCGGTCCCTCACCACGCCCAATTCCCGCTTCGACCGATTCCTTCGTCACGATACCGGTGCGCTTACCGGCGCGGAACAGGAGGGTTACCGGCTTTTCAAATCCTTCGGCTGCGCGAGCTGCCATCAAGGCGTGGGGGTGGGCGGCAACATGTATCAAAAGATGGGCGTGATGGTCCCCTATTTCGCCGATAGCGCACATGTCACGGCGGCGGACCGCGGCCGCTTCAACGTCACCGGCGATCCACGCGACCTGTATATGTTCAAGGTTCCCAGCCTGCGGAACGTGGAAATGACCCCGCCGTATTTCCATGACGGAAGCGCTGCCACCTTGCCCGACGCGGTTCGCATGATGGGGAAATACCAGCTCGGCCATCCGCTCGCGCAGCACGAAGTGGAATCGATTGTGGCGTTCCTCAAAACTCTGACGGGTGAATTGAATGGCAAGCCGCTATGACCGGCGCGCAGAAAACAAACCTGGGCATCGCGGCCGGCGCGGTGTCGCTGCTGACGTTTCTGTTCGTTCAACAGAGGCCCGCGGACGAGGGACGGCACGACCGGATGATGCGCGATTTCCAGTTGCTAGAGCGGGTGGATGCCGAAATCGATGCCGATCTGCTCAGTTCGCGCTACGACCTGCTCCGTTCCTACGATCCATTTGTGAAGAAGCTGGAAGAAATGCGCGCGGCCGGAGCTCGCTTGCAGCTGATTCCCGCTCTGATGAGCCGGCCGAGCAGAGAACCGATGCTGCGGCTGCTGGCCGGAGAATCGGAGCTTCTCGCGAGCAAAGCGCAATTGGTGGAACGATTCAAATCCGAAAATGCGGTGTTGAAAAACTCGCTGCGATATTTTCCGGTGTTAATCGCTGAAGCGTCGCAAGCGGCAGCCGGCGACACGCTCATTCAGGAGCATCTGGCGAACCTGCTGAAGGACGTTTTGCTGTATGACTTGACGCCGCATTCGGGTCTGACCAGGGTGCTCAATGACGACATCGCTCTCGTCTCCGCGGGACGCGGCCCGGAGCCCGGCGCTCGAAGGGACGCTCGCCAGCGTGAGTTCGCATGCGGGTACCATCCGGGATTTCAAACCAAGAGTGGAATCGATCACCGAACAGGTCACCGCTCTACCCACCGCAGCGAGCGTCGGAGCCATTTCCAGCGCTTATATCAGCGACCACAATCGGGCGCTCAGGGCCAGCGAGATTTACCGGCTGTTCCTCTACCTGGCGTCGGTGCTCCTGCTGGCTTACGGCGCGGACCGAACCTTGCATCTGGTGAAAAGCCGGCTGGCCGTGGAACAAGGCAAGGCGGGGATCGAGGCCAAGGGTCAATTTCTGGCCAGCATGAGCCATGAACTTCGAACCCCGATGAACGGGATTCTTGGCATGGCGCACCTGTTGATGAACAGCGGCCTGAATCCCAAGCAAATGAAGCAGGCGCAAACTCTTTGCGACAGCGCGGAAGGGTTGCTCGGCGTCTTAAACGATATTCTCGATTTCTCGAAGCTCGAGTCCAGCAAACTTGCACTGGAGGTGGCGGAATTCGACTTGCGGCGCGTGATGGAAAGCGTCGCGGACCTGATGGCGGTGAAGGCCCAGGAAAAGGGGCTGGTGTTTACCTGTTTCATCGAGCCCGAGGTTCCCACCCGGGTTTGCGGCGATCATAGCCGGCTGCGCCAGGTGCTGATCAACCTGATTGGAAACGCGGTGAAGTTCACCGAGCGGGGCGAAGTAACCATTCGCGTGAAGCCCGGGCACAAGGACCAGATTGGCTCCGTGCGTTTCGAGGTGACGGACACCGGGATCGGAGTACCGATCGAAAAGCAGCATCTTCTATTCGAACGGTTCTCGCAGGCCGATGCTTCCACCGCCCGGATTTATGGAGGCACCGGGCTGGGGCTCTCGATTGTGCGAGCTCTGGTGGGAATGATGGGAGGCGAGAGCGGGTTTCATAGCGTGGCAGGCGAAGGCTCTACGTTTTGGTTCAGCGCGGTGTTGCCGGTTCAGCTGTCCGTTCAAAGGCCGCGCTCGTTGTCGCTGGCCGGCAAGCGGGTGCTGGTTGTGGATACCAATGCAGCGAGCAGGCAGGTGATCCGGGAATTGCTAACGTACTGGAAGTGCGAGGCAGAAGAAGCCACCAGCTCCGAAGAAGCGCTGGGGAAAATAAAGGATCCAATCCGGAGGCCGTTTGACGCCGTGATCATCGATCTGAAACCAAGCGATCCGGATGCCGATGGGAACGACGGGGAAGTGATTCGCGTCAGCGGAGAGGATCTGGGAGAGCTGGTGCGCCTGGATGCGCGCCATGGGAACACGCCCATCGTGTTGCTGATCCCACTCAGTAAGACGGTGTTGTCCAAAGATTGGGAATCGCGCGGATTTGTCGGACGGGTTTCGAAACCCGTCAAGCAGGGAGAATTGGGCGCCTGCCTGGCTTCGGCGCTACGGATTGATCCTGCTTCCGGCGCCGGGCCAAGACGTGCCGTCGCGAATTCCACGCCAATCAGCGCGCAACATCGTCTTCTGGTGGTGGAGGACAATCCGGTGAACCGGCAGGTGGCGGTGGGGATTCTTGAACTGCTCGGTTACTCCGCCGATACCGCCGCCGATGGCGCTAGCGCGCTGGGAGCTCTGCGCCAGACTGCGTATACGCTGGTGTTGACAGATTGTCAGATGCCGGAGATGGACGGCTACGAACTTGCGCGGCGGATTCGAGATCCGCAAACGAAGGTGCTCAATCCCCGGATCCCGATTATCGCGGTGACTGCGCATTCTCTGGCAGGCGACCGGGAGCTATGCCTGGCCGCGGGCATGAACGATTATGTTTCCAAGCCCATACGGCCAGACCTGCTCAATGAAGCGTTGACCCGTTGTATCGGCACGAAGCCTCTAGAGCTGAATGCGCCGGAGCTGAATGCGCCTCAGCTGGATGCGCCGGATAAGAGCCAGTTCGACGCCGACGATTTGATTGAGCGCCTGATGGGGAATCACGCGCTGGCAAAACGCGTGGCTGGAGCCTTTATGGACAGCATGCCACAAGAGCTTCAGGCGCTCTCCAATGCGATCACCAACTCGGACGCCGATGGGCTTACGCTGGCGGCTCATTCCATCAAGGGCGCGGCGGCCAACGTTGGCAGCAAAGCGGTTTCCGATCTCGCCTCCCAGCTGGAACGCCTGGGAAGAGCCGGGGCCATTGCCTCAGCTTCCGAGGTCTTGCCTGAGCTCAACGCCAGATTTGAGTCTCTTAAGCCGGCGATTCAGCAATTTTGCCGCGCATCCTGAATACAGTGTCGATGGGAGCATCGTAGCGGCACGTTCCGGCGTCTAACCAAGTGTAAGGAGGGTGCAAAAAGTGCGCAACTCCCCAGTGGTTTCCCAAGCGGCAATCTTGATTGGCTTGACGTTCGTTCCGCTCGGCGCACAATCGCCGATGCGGATGGTTCACGGCGTGGTGCTCGACCGGCAATCACATCCAGTGGACCACGCGGCGGTACAAATCGAGAATGGTTGGACTCTTCAGATCCGTTCGTATGTTACGCAAAGTGACGGAGAATATCACTTTGCAGGGCTGAGTCCGGACTACAATTACAAAATCACAGCGGAGTACGACGGCGTCCGAAGCGCTACGCGAACCCTCAGCAAATTCGATTCGCACAAGAACTCCGACGTCAACCTCACCATTCGCTTTGGGAAGTGAGGAGCGGGGCCAGCCGGGTTGGCCAACCGTTCAAGGCCAGTTAGTTGCTTTGTACACCACTTGACCTCCGACCACTGTTTCCAGCACCTGGGTTTTGGCGATGTCTTCCGCCGGGACCTTCAGCGGATTGCGATCCAGCACCACCAGATCGGCGACCTTGCCAATCACGAGCGATCCTGAGACATTGTCCTGGTGGAGCTCATAAGCCGCGTTGATGGTCGCGGCAAGCAACACCTGTTCGCGCGACAAACCTGGATCATCGCCCAGCCGGCCCTTGAACTCGGGAGGCGCATCGGGAGCATTCGTTCGGGTGACGCCCACTTTCAGCGCAAACCATTCGTCCAACTTATCCACCGGCCAATCGCTGCCAAAGGCTACGCGGGCGCCGGCCGCGGCCAGGAATCCGGCCGGTTCGATAATTTTCATGCGAGCGGGACCGAAGTAGTTGATCAGGCCCAGTGTGTCGCCGGCGGGCTTTTCCCACTGCATGGATAACACCGGGATTGCGTTCAATTGCTTGAAGCGCGGGAAATCTTTTGGATCGACAATCTCGTCATGCGCGATGGCCGGCCGGATGTCGGCTCCTGGCAGCGCCTTACGCAGCGCCGCGATACCGTCCAGCCCGGCGTGAACCGCGCCATCTCCGTCGGCGTGCATGTGCGGGTCGATACCGGCACGGCCCAAGCCTACCAATAGCGTCGCCAGCGGGTCAGCGGGAAAGTACACGGCGGGCCCGCGTGAGGGACCAGGCCCCCAGTCCGGCTTCGCGGCCGTCCCCGCGTTGATGAAGTAGGGCTCGCGCATCGCGCCTGTGAAGGCGGGCGCCGCAATCACTCCGTCTAGAAAGAGCTTTGCGTTGCGGACCGTGATCCCTGGCGCGCTCGAAATCTTGCCTCCGTCATAGCGCTTGGCCAGCGCGATTACTCGCGCCAGGGCCTGGGCCGGATGGCCCGCTTCAGACGGTTCGATGGGCGGCGCAAAGTGAGCGCGCGCCGTGAGCTTGCCGGCCTGGCGCACAGCCGCGAACGCAGCGATGTCCTCCGCGGGAGCCACGGCATCCAAGAAGCTGGTTACACCCTGGCGGTTCATGGCCTCGAGCGCAGCAGTAGCGCCGGCCATGTTGTCGGCCGCGGTCGGTTTCGGAACCAGCGTTGAGAAAACGGCGAATGCAGCATCTTCCAGCAGACCCGTGGGTTGGCCCGCGGCATCCCGCCAGATTTTGCCGCCGATGGGGTCTGGGGATTTGGCTGTGATTTTTGCCAGTTCGAGCGCGCGGGAGTTGGCGAGCACGGTGTGTCCGAATGAAGAGCGAACGATAATGGGGCGCGTCGTCTTCAGACCATCGAGCGTCGCCCGGCTCGTTTTGACCCCGGCCGGGCGCATGCTCTCCTGGAACCAATTCACCACTTCGAGCCAGGCATTCGGGTCTTTCGACGTGGCCTGGTTCAGGCAGGTCTGTACTCGCTGTTGCAGTTCGCCAACGGTGAGCGACTCGTAGTTGAGATTGCATTTCAACAGTTGCAGCCCGGCTTCGAGTGGATGCATGTGGCCGTCAACCAGGCCCGGCATCAGGAAGCGCCCTTTCAAGTCCACCGTGACGGTGGCGCCGCCGATAAACGGCGTCAGGCCTCGATTGTCGCCAATGTACACGATACGTCCGCCACGAATCGCGAGCGCCTCGGCGGCGGGATGCCGGGCATCCGCTGTGAAAATGACGCCATTGCGGTAGACGCGATCAGCCGGGCCATTGGCCGGCGCCTGTGCGGATGCCATCGCCACGGCTAGCAGGAGAAGGAAAGGCGCGCGTGCCGTGCGGAAGGTGGTTGTCATATCTTGAGTTCTTGTCGAATTTCAAGATACACCACTCAAGATCGCTACTACTTGTGATGCGAGCTACTTATGGTGCGAGCTACTTGTGGTGAGAGCTACTGTGCGAATGTCCGCCGCCACTGGAGTGGCTGTGGCCACCGGAGTGTCCTCCACCACCGCCGCCATGCGCGTGGCTCTCGGAGTGGTTCTCGGAGTGCCCTCCGCCTCCGCCCCCGAAATGGCTCGAAGATTCTCGTGCGGAATAATGCGGCGCCGAGAAACTTCTCTCGTTAAATCCTCCACGGGACGCAAAGGCTTCACGTGGCGCGCTGGCGGAGTAGTTCCGTGAATTCAAGAACCCGCGCGAGCTTTCGAAGTTGCCCGATTCCCGGCCTGTAAAGCCTCGGGCTGTTAGGCCTCGTTCGGTCAAACCACGATACGCATCCGCTTGGCGGTTGCCATAGCTGTTTCGGTTGCTATAGCTGTTGAACGACGGACGCGCGTAGCTGCTGCTGTAACGCGCGCCGGCGAAGTGATTCCCGTACGGCACACCCAGGCGATGGCCCGGATCGTGCACCCAGGCTACGTGCCCGCCGCCCCAGCCACGCCCTGCGTAATAACCATTTCCGCCAAATCCATGAAACCCGAAATGGCTGAAGAACAGGCCGTTCAAGAACAGGCCATGCGTCAACCAACTGAGGCCCCAACCCCAACCGCCGAACGACAGCAATCCGGTGAAGAGACCGCCCAGGAAGGTTCCCACCGCGTAGCTGATGCCATAGCCGGGAGCGGGATAAAGCAGAGGCGGATAGGCGCCATACACCGGCGGTCCCCAAACGTATTCGGGATTGTAGACCGGCGGATAAACCATCTGCGGATCGGTGGGCTGAATCACGATCGCGCTCTGACCGTTCTGCTGATCGAGCGTGACGCGCTGTTGCGGAGTATCCGTCAAACGCCCGTTGGCGCGGGCGGAGGCGCGGAGCTGCTGGATAGCGTCCATCACATCGCCCTGCTGCGCGAGGAACGCGTTGCCGAGGCCGGTGGTCCATTGGATGTCGCGAGTGAGCAGGTTCATGACATCGGGGAAGGCAACCAGAGCCTGGACACTGGGGTCCCAATTTTGTTGCTTGGCGGCATTTACCAGATCGGCGCCGTGCAGGTTGGGATTACCTTGCATCCACTGCTGAGCCTGTACCAGTTCCAATGGATATGTGCTGGCCGCGAGCACTTCGCTCAACAACAAGTCAGGATAAAGAGCGATGGGTGCGACCAGATTGCTCAGCTCTTGTTGCGACAAGCGGACTGCCTGCTGAGACGCGGGCGGCTGGTATGACGGATTGGTTTGATACTGCGGCGCTGTCTCGTAGCCGGGATAGTCCGGCGGAGCTTGCGCCGACGCCACCATACTCAGAGCGGGAAACATCGCACCGCAGAACCGAATGATCCGCTTCACGTTCCTCTGGACGCATGCCGATGCCTCCCGGTCACGCGCTTGTTATTAATTTCCGGTAATTCCTGTCGCGCTTGTTACCGTTACGGCAGCGCGAACACCCAGACGGCTCCGCCTTCCGGGACCTCGGGGTACTCGCCGGGAAAGAGGCGATTCAGGTTCGCCTGATCGCCGCGCGAATCGCCGCCCCAACCGGCGTGAACCGCGATGTACTGTTTGCCGTCCAGCGTAAAGGAGGTCGGCGGCGCGAGAATGCCGCTGTTGGTGGGAAACTCCCAGAGCAGATCGCCGGTCGCTGCGTCAAAGGCGTGGATCTTCCGGTCGTTGGTCCCGCCGCTAAACACCACTCCCCCGGCTGTCACCAGCATCGCGCCCCAGTTCGGACTTTTCGCGTAGTCATGCTTCCACGCCAGCTTTCCGGTGTCTACGTTCCAGGCCTGGACTTCGCCAACGTGATCCGCGCCAGGCACCATAGTGGGAGGCGCGATCTTCACTCCGGTGTATCTGCTGCCCGCCTGGTATTTCGCTTCATTCCCGATCGAAGAGCCGCAAAAATTGTTGTTGGCGGGAATGTAAATCATGCGCGTCTTGGGACTGAACGCGATGGGCGGCCAGTTCTTGCCGCCGTGCAATCCGGGGCAGTAGTCCGCATTTTTTCCAGTGCCCGGCTTGTGCGCCGGATCCACGTCGGGCCGCCCGGTCTCAGGGTCCAGGCTCTTGAACACGTTTTGATAAACGTAAGGCTTGCCTTCGATAAATTTTATGCGTCCGCCGGTGGTTGCATCGCCACGATCGAGGAACCAGAGGTAGCCATCGCGCGCGACGTCGATCAGGCCTTTGAAGGTGCGTCCGCCGCGCACAAAATCGACCAGGATGGGCGGGGAGACCTCGTCCCAGTCCCAGGAGTCGTTCGGATTGTACTGGAAGTACCCCTTGATGGCGCCGGTTGCGACATCGAGAGCGATGGTGGAGGCAACATACAGGTTGTCGCCGGGGCGTTTATCGCCCATCCAGGGGCCGCCGTTGCCGACTCCCCAATAAGCGAGATTGGTCACAGGGTCGTAATTTCCCGTGACCCAAACGGGGCCGCCGCCGTTCTTCCACTGTTTGCCTTTGGGCCAGGTCTCGCTGCCTGGTTCGCCAGGCTCGGGTATCGTGTAGGTCCGCCATTGCTCTTTTCCCGTGCCGGGATCAAAGGCCGCGACGAAGCCGCGGATACCGAACTCCCCGCCCGACGCTCCCACCATCACCTTTCCACCGGCGATTAGCGGAGCGAGCGTGATGTAATAAGCGGCCTTGCTATCGGCTACGTCGGCGGTCCAGATTTCTTTGCCGGTCCGGGCGTCGAGAGCGGTCAAGACGGCTTCGCCTCCGGCGAAGTATACCTTGTCGCCATAGAGAGCCACGCCGCGACTGGTATCGTGCGCAACCACGGCGCCCGTCGGACGCGATCTTTTGTATCGCCAGAGAAGATTGCCGGTTCGGACATCGAGAGCGATCACCTGATTATTGGGCGTGGATACGAACATCACACCGTTATTGACCAACGGGGCGGATTCGTGGACTTTGGTTTCTCCGGTGGAGAAAATCCACACGGGGCGCAAGGTTTTGACGTTTCCGGTGGTGATCTGATCCAGCGGACTATAGCCCCAGCCATCGTAGGTGCGGCGGATAGAGAGCCAGTTACCGTCTTCGGGATTCGCGAGGCGCTCGGCAGTGACAGGCTGATAATCGCGCAACACGGCGGGCATGGGATCGGGCGGAACTGGAGGCTGTACTTGCGACTGGCCACGGCCGATGCCCGCTACGAATTCAAATGCGGCGAGCGCGCCGGCGGCGAGGTAAGAGCTTCTCATAGGAGACATAGAATGGGGAGACATAGAATGGGCTCGGTCAGTCATCATACACGATAGAGCTGGGGCACGATGCAGGTGGGGCGCAGAAGGAGCTTAGCTAAGTTCCAGATCGATGGGGCTTTGAGATCCCGATTAGCAGACCAAAGCTTATTCCTACCGATCGCTCATGCCCTCGCGCGAAACTGTAATCGTAGCCTGGTTCGAGAAACCAGCCGAACCGATGATTTCCGGAAGGCCAGAACATGAAATCCAGCGCCACTTCGCCGGCCAATGCGTTGCTAGTCACGCCGTACTGCCTCGTGTGAACCCACTCTGGGCCAACGCCGAACATGAACTCCGCTTTTTTCGACAGGGTCCAGGGCTTCTTGAATAGAAGATCGGTATCCCATTCTGTGGAGTGACGGGTGAAAAGCGGTGTGGTCCCCGCTTCAATTTCCAGCCAGTTCTCTATCGGCGTGGTTTCAGCCGCGATGTCCGCACCGAAACTCGCTGTTCCGTCTTTCAGATTCCACGCACTGGCTCCCCCCAGTTCGACAATTGCGACAGGCTCGTTCTCTATTGGCTGTGCGAGAGCACTCTCCATGTATCCAAACGCAAACAGTCCAAACAATACGGCTGCGTTCATTCTGTTCTTCCGTCGAACTCATCAGTGTATCTAAAAACATTTTGACGATCCCCGCACCGGAGCTATCAGCAATACTGATCTTCTATATCACGCCTCGAATATGGCTATTGTTCAGCCCTGGTGATATGTTTGCATCAGACAAGAATGAGGGCTGGCATCCTCGCCAGCGAAAAGGGGAAAGAACCATGATCAGTTGGGAGAATCGCGCTCTATTTTCTATTGCGGTGGTCTTTATCGCGGCTGTCGTCTCGACGCCGCTCTTTGGGCAAGGTGCTGGGACCGCCTCCATCTCGGGACGCATTACCGATACCTCAAACGCCGCCGTTCCGGCTGCATCGGTGGTGGTTAAGAATATCGAAACATCGGCTACGCAGGCGACGGTAAGCGACGACCAGGGAAGGTATACAGTACCCGACCTCGCGATCGGCTCGTATGAAATCCAGGCTGCGAAAGCAGGCTTTTCAACCACCGTTCGCAGCGGCATCACCCTGAGCGTCGGAGCCGCGCCCGTGATCGACTTTCAGCTAAAAGTCGGCCAGGCCACCGAAACCGTTAACGTATCCGCGGAGGCCTCCCAGGTGGAGACCACCAGCGCCGCGGTTTCTTCACTCGTGAACCAGACCCAGATGCGAGAGCTGCCGCTCAATGGCCGGAATTTCGAGCAACTGATTCTGCTCGCCCCGGGCGTGTCGACATATCCCGCGGGCGGGAGTTCCGCGCTCACTTCGGTGGCCAACGCCTATTCCATCGCCGGGAACCGGCCGGAAGGTTACCTCAACACGTTGGATGGCGAAGATATGCTGAACTACTGGCAGCGCAATGCCGGCGGTAACGTCACCGGCACGTCTCTAGGCATCGACAGCATCGCCGAATTCCAAACGCTCACGGGCACTTATAGCGCTCCGTATGGTGGAAACGGCGGGGCGGTGATCGCCGTGACGAGATCGGGCACCAACGAGTTCCACGGATCGGTCTACGAGTTCTTGCGCAACAGCGATCTGGACTCCCGAGGCTTCTTCGACAGGGCCTCTCCGCCTCCTTTTCGCAGAAACCAGTATGGCGCGACCCTGGGCGGGCCAATCAAGAAGAACAAAATCTTCTTTTTCCTCAATTACGAAGGGATCCGCCAGGTGCTGGATACGACGTACGTGAACTACGTTCCCACGCAGTCGCTGCGCCAAGGGATCTACAGCGCGACGGGCTCAACCTGCACGGCCACATCTCCTTGCTCCATAAACGCCGCCTCTGCAGCAATGCTGGCGCTCTATCCGCTTCCGAACCAGTCCTTTAATGCTAACGTTGGCATATACAATTTCGTCGGTCCTCAGATCACACCTGAGGATTTCGGTGTGGCACGCATCGATTACAACATCTCCGACAAAGACTCGTTATTCGGCCGGTATCAGGCCGATTTTGGAACCCGCACCACCACCGCCGGCTTGGGGCTTTGGCCGACAGACGATCTTACCCACAATCAGTTTCTGACCATCGGTGAGCATCATATTTTCTCGCCGACGCTGGTCAATGAGTTCGATGCATCTTACTCCCGGCCTGTAACCTCTGAGGCCCAGCCAGCCGAGCACCAAGCGCTCCAGCTCTTCACTCCTGCACGCGAAGATGCCTACATTAGCTTGCCCCTCGGCCTTACGCCCCTTGGAGCTTCGTTCATCAATCCTTTTCAATACATCGAGAACAAATTTACGGAACGAGACGACCTGAAATGGATTAAAGGCTCCCACACCATCAGCATCGGTGGAACCTTCCGGCGCGAGCAGCTTAATGTGTATGCTTACACGTACTGGAACGGATTCTATATCTTCAGCAACTTACCAAGCTTTTATACTGGGAATCCCTTTTCCTTTACAGGGGCGCCCAACGGGGGAACGGATACCCTTCGGGCCGCGCGCGACATCCGCTTCACCCCCTACGTTCAGGATGACTGGAAGATCAGCAATCGGCTGACACTGAATATCGGGTTGCGCTATGACTGGGAATCGAATCCCATCGAGATTCACAACAATTTCTTCAACGCCGTCGGGCCGCCGTTCGGAACCAGCTTTGTGAACGTTCCGCATGCGTTTCAGAGCAATCCCTCCAACAAGAACTTTGATCCTCGCGTTGGAATCGCATGGGACGTATTTGGCAACCACAAAACGGCAGTTCGTGCCGGCTTCGGAATTTTCCACGACACGTTCCAAACCTACACATTCATGTCGGCATACCTTACCAATCCGCCGTATCTGACCGAGAATCAGGTCTTCACCGGTGGCGACCCGAACTGGCCGACGCCTTTCGTTGGCGGTGGAACACCGCTGCTGAGCAACACGAACGGGACTTACTATGGAATCCACACCACTCCCTATAGCCTGGAATACACGTTGAGCATCCAGCAGCAGCTTCCGGACAACACGCTCCTGACAGTTGGCTATCAGGGCACGCGCGGTGTTCATCTGCTCGCGTTCCACGATTTCAACGCGCCCGTACCGACGATAACGAATGGCGTGTACGACTTCGTTCACACCAATGCCACGGGTGCGCTGGTGGCGAATCCATCGCCCGATCCCAGTTTTGGCACGTTAGATATGCTGGACACCACCAGCTATTCGGCCTACAACGCCCTGCAGGTTGGTCTTACACATCGGCTCTCGTCCAATTTCGTGTACCAATTCTCGTATACGTATTCGCATTGCATTGATAGCTCGTTTGCGTATGCCGGCTTAGGGGCGAACAACGTGACCTCGTCCATCGTCAATCCCTATGATTGGGCTCCGGAAAAAGGAAACTGCAGCTTCGACCTGCGGCACAACATCTCCGCCAACGTGGTCTACACTCTTCCATTCAAGGGCAGCCGCTGGGTGCAAGGTTGGCAAATCACCGGGGTCGAGGCCTGGCACACCGGCGTTCCGTTCTCGCTGGGAGAAGGCACCCAGCCGTGGCTGAATAACAACTTCGACACGCCGCGGCCGAACTTCTCGCCGGATGCACCCGGATGTAATAATGACGTCTACGCCAATCAAAACGTGCACCAGTGGTACAACCCCAAGTGTTTCACCCCTTCCACGTACGGGACGCTCGGGAACCTGGGAAGGAATAACCTGGTTGGACCGGGATACGTGGAGACCGACCTGGGGGTGATGAAGCAAACGAGAATCACGGAGCGGGTGAGTCTTCAGTTCCGCGCCGAGCTATTCAACCTGTTTAATCATCCCAATTTCAACGTCCCGACCACGGCCGTGTTCAGCGCCGGATCGGCTGCCACCGGTTACCAGGGCGTACCAGTTTCTACAGCCGGTTCGATCACCTCGCTGGTAGGGAGCGGCGGCCTGAGCAACGTCGCGCGGCAGACGCAGTTTAGTTTGAAACTGCTGTTCTGATCCTACCTATGGGTTCATGAGGGACCACCCGCCGATGTTCGAGCGGGTGTTCGACCGGGTGGAATGGGCCACAGGGGTTGCCGCTTTTTTAGTGGCAGAATTATCCCTGTGACCCAATGAGCCAGCTCGCCAGGCGACTGGGCCTGTTCGACGCCACCATGATCGTTATGGGAGGCATCGTCGGCTCTGGTATCTTCATCAATCCTTATATCGTCGCGCGTCAATTGCGCACACCCTCGCTGATCCTGGCAGCTTGGGCGTTGGGCGGCGTGATCGCCCTCACCGGCGGTTTCATCTGGGCGGAACTGGCAGCGCGCCGGCCGCAACTCGGCGGCCAGTATGCGTACCTGCGGGAAGCTTATCATCCCTCCATCGCCTTCATCTATGGCTGGACCTTGCTGCTGGTCACGCAAACGGGTGGCATGGCGGCGGTGGCTGTGACTTTCGCACGCTATTTCCTGGGCGTGACGCACCTCGATATTGCCGACGGGATCATCGCGACCCTGGTGCTCGGGTTCCTCACGATTCTCAATTGCATGGGTGTGCGCGCCGGAAGCACCGCGCAAAATGTGCTGATGGCCATGAAGATCGCCGCCATCGCCGCTATCGTTGTTTGTGGAATTCTATTCGCCGGCCGCCCGCATGCAGTGCTGGCCCCAGAGCAACTGCATCCCGGGAATTTGCTGAAGGCAACCGGCGCCGCGTTAACCCCTATCGCGTTTTCGTACGGAGGCTGGCAGACCGCCAGTTTCATGTCGGCCGAACTGCGCGATCCCCGCCGCGATCTTACGCGCGGGCTGCTGATCGGCGTGCTGGGCGTGGTTGTTCTCTATCTCTCCATGAACTTCATCTATCTCGGCGTGCTCGGTTCGGATGGTCTTGCCCGGACGACGACACCAGCGTCCACAGCGATGCAGCTCGCCATTGGATCGCGTGGGGCGGCTCTCACTGCCGTGGTGATCGCCATCTCCACGCTGGGATTCCTGAGCCAGGGCATGCTCACCGCGCCGCGCGTCTATTTCGCCATGGCCGAAGACGGGCTGTTTTTTCGCAGCGTGGCTTTTGTATCGAAGCGCACCCAGGTGCCGGTGGTAGCCATCGCTCTGCAAGGGCTGCTGGCCATCATCATTGCGCTGTCAGGCCGTTATGAACAAATTCTCAATTACGTCATTTCTTCGGACTTCATTTTCTTCGCGCTCACTGCGTCCACTCTGTTTGTATTTCGCAGGCGCGCACGTCCGGACGAAGTAGTGGGATATCTGGTGCCAGGGCATCCATGGACCACCGCGCTGTTCATCGCCTCGAGCACGCTGATCGTTATCGGCACCGTCTACAGCCATCCCAAGGAGAGTCTCATGGGCTGGATGATTTTGGCTTCCGGAATTCCAGTGTACTTATACTGGCGTAGGCGAAAAGTAGTGAAGGAAGCCGCATGAAGCGGGTGATGAGTTCGGCATACATGCAATGGGCGAAGAAACGCTCGGGTTCCCATTACAATCTCGCTACCAGCGGTCTGGCAAGCTATCCGTTGTCGGGGCTTCCTGTAACTTTAGAAGATCTCGATCCGCTGGCGCGCCCGGGCGATTACGGATATCCGCCATTGCTACAAGCGCTGGCCGCACACTCGGGCGTTGCGCCGGAGAACGTGGTGACGGCCGCGGGTACTTCCATGGCCAATATGCTCGCCATGGCTGCCATTCTTGAGCGCGGCGACGAAGTGCTGGTGGAGCATCCCACTTACGAACTACTGCTTTCCGCGCTCGGATATTTGCAAGCCGGCATCCGCCGTTTTCCGCGTCACCCTGAAGCCGGCTTTGCGCTCGATCCGGCTGAAATCGAACGAACCATCACGCCCCGAACGCGGCTGATTGTGATCACCAATCTGCACAATCCTTCGAGCGCGCTTACAAGGGAAGAAACGCTGCGCTCGGTTGGCGCCATAGCACGCAGCGTGGGCGCCCTGGTTCTTTCGGACGAGGTTTATCTGGACGCAGCCTTCGATCTCGGCGCTCGAAGCCCGCGCTTCACCTGGGACCTGAGTTTGTGGTCACCAGCAGTCTCACCAAAGTTTACGGACTGAGCGGACTACGCTGCGGCTGGATTCTGGCCGAGCCCGATCTGGCGCGCCGCATCTGGCAACTCGACGACCTGTTCGATGTCAACATGGCCCATCCGGCCGAGCGCTTGAGCGTGATTGCGTTCCAAAATCTCGAGCCGATACGCGAGCGATCGCGCGCGTTGCTCGAAACCAACCGGGCGCTGCTGAATCGATTCCTGGCAAGCCGTACGGATCTTGAGGTTCGGCCACTGGAGTTCGGAACCACCGTTTTTCCCCACTTGCTCTCAGGTTCCGTGGACAAGTTTTGCGCGCTTTTCCGCGACAAGTATCACGGCACCGTAGTTCCCGGATCTTTTTTTGAAATGCCCGATCACTTCCGCATCGGAATCGGCGGCGAAACAGAAGCACTACGCGAAAGCTTGGCCCAGCTAAGCGCCGCATTGGACGAATTCCGGTCATAGCTTTTCCGTGGCCGGTGCGCGCTATCTCGCCGAGCACGCACTGGGATGCCACCCGGAGGCGTCCCGCTGCTTCCGCAGGTTCGTGCTGCTACGGAACGGATCAGTGAAATTTATGGGATGGCTTGTCCCGCATGATATCTGTTCACCGGGCGCCAGGGACGAGAACGGAAATTACTTCAGGTGCTTAAGGGACTGCTCATTTTCCACACACAATTCGTCGAGCAACTCGGTGTCGACAACGATGCGCTGCTTGAGCGTGACAGTCCATGGCTTGGTATAAGCCTTGGGATCGTCGACGGTGACCACGATATCGAGGTGTCCGAAGTCCGGGCGCCGGATCTGCTCCCGCACTTTGGCGGCCTCCGTCAGCACACTTCCATCCCAATCGATCCAGGTATCGTCGCGCACTCCGATGGTGTCGATCACCAGCGTATCGCCCGACCATTTGCCCGACGAATATCCCTGCAAGCTAGGGTTCGGATCTTTCGGCAGCGGCCGTGCGTCCGTAAATACCTGACGGTATCCGGCGTTCAATTCATTGAGCATTACCAGGAGATTTGCGGTGTGGACGAACTTCAACAGATGCGGCATCCCGTAGGCGCGCAGAAAGTTATCCGGCCAGCATCGGATGTGTGGATCGTCCTTCGCCAGGTTGTCGGTGCGCTCCTTGACGATCGGCACCAGCCAGGGTTGATAAGGCAACCCTCCCGGAAGATCGACGCCGAGATTCGCCATTTGGCGCGAGCCAACGATGGCAGTGGGGTCGGCAGGGGTGTCGGCATCTTTGGAATTCGGATCCCTTGCACCGGGCAGATCCTTGGGACTCGACAAGCCGTGCGCCCGGCGGTCATAAGGCTCTCCCGTGGTCCAAATTCCGGAAAAGTCCGGCTTGCCATCCGCCATGCGAGGCGTGGGGCCGAACATGTCCACCTTGCCATCGGGTTTCCGCGGCACTCCAGCAGTGGGATATTTCAACCACTGCGCGGCCAGATGAGTGGACGCTAGGGGCGTACCGAGAATTACGAGAGCGGCGGTTACCAGCGCTGCGTGGCGCCCACGTGGAGAAAGACACGGCATTGGGGTTAGCATACATCAATGGTTTACAAAAACACACCGGCGTTTATAAAGCACACCGGGCCGCTCCCCCATGCCTCGCCTTGTATAATGGACTATGTCGTTTAAACACTACGTGACGGAGGAGATGTTTGAAGATGCTTCTTTCGAACGCGCGACGGCTGGCCGTTTGCGTTGCTCTCGTTGCTTGCTTGGCGCGGGCCGCATCTGCCGCTGAGATTCTGATCGCCGACGCGAAATCACAGCCGGAAAGCTTGACCGTGGCGCCGGGCGGGGTGCTGATTGTCGGCAGCGCCAGCACGCCGTTCGTCTATAAGGTGCGCTCCGGCTCAACTACCGCCGAGAAGTTCGTGGACGCGAGCGCCGAAGGCGCCGGGACCTTTTTCTTCGGCATGCTGGCGGATGCTTCGAGCAACACCTTGTGGACATGCCAGCTGACCCCGGTACCCGGCACCAAGCCGGTGCAGCGGCACACCGCGCTCAGGAGCTTCGACCTGGAGAATGGCGCGCCGAAGATCCGCTGGAATCTGCCGGGCGACAACAGCACTTGCAACGATTTCGCGATCGGACCGGACAAGGCGCTCTACATCAGCGACACCGCCAACAGCAAGATCTACAGACTGCCGGCTGGTGCGTCCAGCGCCGAACTGTTCCTCGAGGATCGCGCTCTCTATGGCATCGACGGCATCACTTTCCTGGACGGTACGCTGTATGTGAATAATGTGTTTTCGAACAATCTCTACCGCATTCCGGTGGACGCCTCGGGCAAGGCGGGGCAACCCGTCGATATCTGGATGGATCAGCCGATCAAGGGCCCGGACGGCATGCGCGCGGCCAATGGCAAGCTCATCGTCGCCGAGAATGGCAGCGGCAAGATTTCCGTCATCACCGTCAATGGCGACAAAGCCAGCGTGACTGTGATTAAGGAAGGACTGAACACACCGACCGCGGTGGAACCCGCGGGCGACACCATCTGGATCGCCGAGCGCGGCGCGGGAAAAGCCGTGTCGATCCCGATGCCGAAATAATTGCTCAAAACAAAGACCCGATGGTAGCTTATAATTTGCAACAGTGCTGGGACAAGAGAATAGAGGAGAAATGATAATGAAATTGGCGAAAGCGGCATTGCTTTTCACGCTGGCGTCGGCGGCGGCCTGGGCCCAGGTCAATGCGGGTGAACAGAAACCCGAAGCCAGCCTGCCCTTCAACATGACGACGGTGACCACCTTTGACCTACCCTGGCGGATAGCCTTCCTGCCCGATGGCCGCATGCTGATCACTGAAAAGGTAGGGCCCCTTTGGCTGGTGTCCCAGGATGGAAAGAAAATCCAAGTGGCGGGTACGCCTCCAGTTTATTGGGAAGGCCAGAGCGGCATGCTGGGCGTTTTCCTCTCGCCCACCTACGCCACCGACCAGAAGATCTATCTCACCTACGCCGAGCCCGGCGACTATGGCGGTGGCCTGGTGCTGGCGCGTGCCAAGCTGACCCTGAACCCGAACCCGTCCGGGCCCTTCGCCAGCCCGGCCAGGCTGCAAAACCTGGAGGTGCTGTGGCGCCAGTTACCCAAGGGCAAGGGCGGACAGGAGGGCGCGCAGATCGCCTTCGCTCCCGACGGCAAGTCTCTGTTCCTCACGGTTGGCGACCGCCAGCGCTTCACGCCTGCCCAGGATCCCGACCAGCCCGAGGGCAAGATACTGCACCTGACGCTCGACGGCAAAGCATCGCCTGATAATCCCAATTACGGGAAGACCGGGGCTTCCACCATTCCTCTGATTGATCCGCCCGCGGACACCGAAAAGGCCAAGACCGCGAAGGTGGTGAGCACCTACACTTTTACCGGCCCGAACGAGACGCCGTCTGAAACCTGGGCCAGCGGCGTTCGAACACCCTACGGTCTGGCGTTCTCGCCCACCGGCGAATTGTGGGAGGTGGAGCATGGCCCGCGCGGCGGCGACGAGTTGAACCTGATCCAGAAGGGCAAGAATTACGGCTGGCCGCTGGTCTCTTTCGGCAACAACTATAATGGCGTGCCCATACCCAAGCCCGACATGCGGCCCGAGCTGGCGATGCCGGTAATCTATTGGGCGCCGGTGATCGCGCCAGGCAACCTGATGTTCTACCATGGCGCTCAGACCTTCCCGCAATGGGACGGCAACGGTCTCCTCAGCGGCCTGGGTACCACCTCGCTCAACCGCATCATTTTCGATGGCCATGGCGGCGCCAAAACTGCCGAGCGCTGGAATGTGGGCAAACGCATCCGCGACGTGGAAGAGGGCCCCGATGGCTCGCTGTGGATGCTGGAAGACGCCGCTGAAGGCGCCCTGATCCACGTGACACCCAAGTGATTGGGCCGCGAATCGCCTCAGGGCACAGCTCTACTTCCTGGGACGGGCTTGTGATGGAGCTTGACCGGGCGTTTGCGACGGTGCGGGCGTGCCCGCACCCTGGGGCATCGGAATTCGCACTGTGACCGGAGGAATCACCAAGCTTTTGCCCATATCGGTGATGACGATGGTTTTTTCCATGCTTGTCGCCCTCAACTATTCTATCTGATCCATGGTCGCGAAATAGTCCTGCGCTTCTGATTGTGCAGCAGCGAACAGCTTCTCCTTGACTGGAAGGCCAGTCGGAAAGGATTTTCGCTCTGCATCGTGCTGGAGCTTCATAAGCTTGTGTCGCCGGTTGGAAATCTGTTCATCGGAGTACTTTCCAGAGAAAATATTTTCCCATTCCAACAAGGAATCTATAAACATGCTGTCCAGGCTGATGGTGTGTTCGCTTACCGCTTTGTGGATTCTGGTGAACGGAAAAACTTCTTTCAGTGCGTCCGTTAATTGTGACGCGGCAATGATAGCTCCCCACACAAATTCGTGCTCTCTCCAGATTGCCCAGGCAGCGATTCCGCCGCTTGAGGCGATGGCCTTCAACGTTCCGAGCGAGGTCACCCATTTGCCAGTCTCATCCCTATAGCGGCGCATATATCCGGCAGCCACCTTTAATTCGATCATTTGGTTCCAATACAGATTTTGTTGTCGATGAGTTGCGGCGTTTTCATCCACCGATCAAGTTTACTCGAAGAGAGGGCTATATTGGCAGGGCCACAAAAGGCATGATATCGGGCCGAACTGCAATCATTTCAACCACCGATAATTGGCGTCAGTCCTTCGGCACGATGCCACTACGGTGTTTGTCCATGGAGGGCCCATATTCCTATATACTGCTTGCACGCGGAGGAGAAAACATGAACCGAACGGTGCTGATCACGACTATCTTATTCGCCTGCACTACGGCCGGCGCGGCCATGGACGATCCGGTGCGGCTCGACACGGGCCTGATCTCCGGGGCCACAACCGAAAGCCCGGACGTGCGCGTATTCAAGGGCATTCCTTATGCTGCGCCGCCGGTGGGCGATCTGCGCTGGCGCGCGCCGAAGCCGGCCGCACATTGGGAAGGTACACGCAAGGCCGATGAGTTCGGCCCGGTGTGCATGCAAGGCGGCAATCAGAAAATGAGTGAGGACTGCCTGTACCTCAACGTCTGGACCGGTGCGCGAACGGGTAGCGAGAAACGCCCCGTGATGGTGTGGATCTACGGCGGCGGTTACACCGGCGGTTCGGGGTCACAGCCGATGTACGACGGCGCGGCCCTGGCGAAGAAAGGCGCGGTGGTAGTGACGTTCAATTACCGGCTGGGCGCCTTGGGCTTCTTCTCGCACCCGGAGCTGACCAGGGAATCGGACCGGCGGGGAGCCGCGAACTTCGGCGTGTTGGATGCCATCGAGGCGCTGCATTGGGTGGAGCGGAACATCGCGCGATTTGGCGGCGACCCGAAGCGGGTGACCATCTTCGGCGAATCGGCCGGCGCTGGGATGGTGGCGAACCTGATGACCATCCCTTCGGCGAAGGGCTTGTTCGAGCGCGCCCTGGGCGAGAGCAGCGCCTGGTCCACCGCGAGGATCGCGCCGTTGAGCACGCTCGCGGAGGCCGAGCAGGCGGGCGTGAAGCTGGCCGACGGCGTGGGCGCGAAGTCACTGGCGGAGTTGCGCGCGAAGCCGGCAGAAGCCATTCAGAAGGCGGGTCGCGGAACTGGGCCGGTGGTAGACGGATACCTGATCCCGGAGGATCCAGGGAAGGTTTTTGCGGCAGGGAAGCAGATTGAGGTACCGGTGCTGACGGGATCGAACCGTGACGAGAGTTTCGGCGGCAATCCGAAATCGGCGGCCGAGTTTGTGGAGCAGGTGCGCAAGCGGTTCGGAGAACAAGCGGATGCATTCCTGAAGCTCTACCCGGCGGACTCCGACGTTCAGGCGCGCGAATCGGCGTTCTATTCCGGGCGCGACGAGATGGCGTTCGTCATGCGCAACTGGGCCCGGCTGGCGGCCAAACCCGGAAAATCGAAGTCGTTCGTCTATTACTTCACCCAGCAGCCGCCGCGCCTTGAGAATGCGCGAGGGCCGTTCGCACCCGGGCCGCACGGCAGCGCCACGCACGTCTCCGAGATCCTCTACGCATTCGGCCATCTGGATAACAGCCGGCCATGGACGGACAGCGACCGGCAAGTGGCGGACGCAATGTCATCCTATTGGGTAAACTTCGCCAGGAGCGGCGATCCCAACGGGAAGGGGCTGAGCAAGTGGCCCGTGTTCGACGACAAATACCAGAGGGTTATGGTGTTCGGCAATCCGACGGAGGGCGCCGGCGCGCCAAGCGAAGCGCAGCTTGCGTTCTTCCAATCGTATTTCGACAAGCTGACAGCGCGATAGGCGAGTGCTCGCGGCGCTGAGTTACCATGCTCGCATGTCTAAATTCGGATCGACGATCGCGATGTTGGTTTTCGGCGCCGTTTGCTGCCTCACCGTGGGCTCGGCTCGGGATGTCAAAAGAAACGTGGTTGCGCCCCAGGGTTCCCGGCCCAGCGCCAACTTCAGCGCAGGCCTGCACGTAGGAGACACGCTTTATGTATCCGGTCAGACGGGCACGGATCCAAAGACGCAAAAAGTTCCAGAGGCGTTCGAAGACGAAGTGAAGCAGTGCCTGGCTAACGTCGGAGAGGTTTTGCACGCCGACAAGATGGACTACTCGGATGTGGTCGCGGTGCAGGTCTATCTGACTGATATGGACCTGTTTCAACGCATGAATGCCGTCTATATAGGAGTCTTCAAAGATCCGCGACCCACGCGCACCACGGTGGGCATCTCGAAACTGGCTGCGGCGGGTGCGCACGTCGAGATTACCGTTACCGCTCGCAAGTAGGCGTGGCGAATCTGCTGGCTCAATGACATCCTGCCGCCTCGACTATTTGTGATAGTCTGACAATCGTCTGCGAGGTAAATAACGTGACTGCACCTTATATTAACGGCCAGATGATCGAAGTGGACCCGGGGGCCATGACGCCCGTGGTCAATCCCGCCAGCGGCAAGGCATTTTCCAAAGTATTCATGGCTCGCCCCGAGCATATGACCCGAGCCATCGATGCCGCCTACGCGGTCAAGGATGTTTGGGGCAACACTCTGCCGTCGGAACGTGAGCTGATTCTGTTCCGTGCCGCGGACGTTCTGGAATCCATGCGCGAACAGGTTGTCGACGTGCTGATTGACGAGGCCGGATCGACATTCGGAAAAGCACAGATGGAGGTGTCCATCGTCGCTGGAATTCTGAGGTCGGCTGCCGGTGAATGCCGCCGCATCATGGGACACACCATTCCCTGCGATGTTCCAGGCCGGATCTCAATGACCATCCGCCGTCCTCTGGGAGTTGTCGGTGGCATTGCACCGTTCAATTTCCCTTTGATCCTCGCGACAAAGAAAGTGGCTTTGGCGTTGGCCGCGGGCAACACTTTCGTTCTGAAACCGTCGGAAGAAACTTCGCTGGTGGGCTTGAAGATCGCTGAAATCTTCGACAAAGCCGGCCTCCCGCCGGGAGTGCTGAACGTGGTGACCGGCGACGGCCCCACGCTGGGCGAAGCCATGTATAGCGATCCGCGGGTGAAAGTGGTCCTATTCACCGGTTCCACCGCGGTGGGACGCCAGATCGGCGTCGAATGTGCGCGGCGCGGCAAGAAGTTCGATCTGGAAATGGGCGGTAAGAGCCCGCTACTGGTGATGAAGGACGCGGATCTTAAGTATGCAGTGGATACAGCGTGCTTCGGGTTGTTCATTCATCAGGGCCAGATTTGCATGGCTGGGTCGAGAATCATCGTCGAAGAACCGGCTTACGAGAATTTTCTCGAACTGTTTGTGGCCAAGACCAAATCGCTCCAGGTGGGTGACCCTCGCGATCCACACACCGTCATTGGTCCGCTGATTCGCACCGAACAATGTCCGTTCATTCAAAGCCGCATCGAAGCGTCGAAGGCGCGCGGGGCTCGCGTTCTGTGCGGCGGAACGTACGAGGGAAATTACTTCCAGCCGACCGTGATTGCCGACGTTACGCCCGGGATGGCGGTGTTCGACGAGGAACTGTTTGGCCCCGTGGCGAGCGTTATCAAGGCCAAGAACGCCGACGACGCCATTCAATTAGCGAACAACTCGCGTTATGGTCTAACGTCGGCGGTGATCACGAACGACCTGGAATTGGCGATGCGTTGCGCGCTCGAACTGGAGTCGGGCTCGGTTCACATCAATGGGTCCACGGTACACGACGAGCCGCACGGCCCTTTCAGTGGAGTGAAGGATTCGGGCATGGGCCGCGAAGGCGGGCAATGGTCGATGGATGAACTGACCCAGCTCAAATGGGTAACCATTCAGCGCGGCCACGCGCACTATCCGTTCTAAAATGAAGCACCATGTTTGGCTTTATTTGACGATCGCAACCGCTCGGGACCTCCGCCGGTTGGGCGCAGACCACTGCAGTGGACGCGGCATCCAAGGCGATTCCGCGAACGTCCGACGGCAAGCCTGATTTCACCGGATACTACAATCTTCAATACACGCCGAACATGGCGATGGGCAAGGAAGATCTGGTTCCCTACACGCCCGCCGGGAAAGCCGCTTATGCCAGCCACGACGCCAAGGACGATCCGACATCGAATTGCTGGCTGCCAGGAGTACCGCGGATTATGCAATCTCCTTATCCGACCCAATTCGTCCAAACGCCAACGCACCTGGTAATTCTCTTTGAATACATGCACACCTTCCGTTCCATCCCGTTAAATGGCCGGCCGCATCCCAGCAACATGGAGCCGGCTTTCATGGGCGATTCAACCGGACATTGGGAGGGAGATACCGTGGTTGTCGATACAACGGGCTTGAAGGGACCGCCCTGGACATGGTTGGACACCGCGGGCCATCAGCACAGCGATGAGCTGCATGTGACGGAACGTTTCCGCCGCACCGCGGACACCATCGAATACGAATATTCGCTCGACGATCCAAAAATGTACGCGAAGCCCTGGAGCCTTTCCCGCGTATTTACTCCTCTGAAGTTGAATCCGGTTCTGCCGGAATTGATTGAGTATTCCTGCAGCGAAAATAATCGGGATGTGCAGCACCTGGTTACAACGAAGCCTCTGTCGGGGAAACCATAGCTCTACCGTTGTTAATTCTCAGAAGGTTTTTCCACCTTATCGATGACCATCACCTCGGTGGGCGCCTTGGTGGATTCCAGCTTCAATCCCAACTGCTGCTGGAAAGCGGAGAACACATCCGGAGCGGCGTCGGGATTGTCGGCCGCGGGAGGTAAAGCGCCACCCAGACGCGCCGCCTGAGCCGGATCGAGTGTGAATGTCAACGTGAAATCGTATTTTTCGGAAAGGCCCGACTGGTCCACTACAGGTTTATCCAAGAAGTTTTGCAATACCGCGGTGACTTGCGACATGGGCGAATTCCTGAAGGTGAGTGTCGTCCCCGATGGAGTTCTTCCGAAATAAAATCCGGGAAGGCCTTTCGGATCGTCCTGGCTCCTGGTAATTTTCGCTTCAGTTTTTGCGATCCTGACCGCGTATACCGAGAGCTCTCTCTTCTCGAAATGGAATTTGAGCTGGAAGCGATCGGCCAGCAGTTTCTGAATCATCGTCTTCATCTGGTCGACGTTTGGCTGGCCCGGCACATCGGGCTTTCCCGCCATGTCGAACTTGTCCGATTCGGTCCAGGCCGGTGCGCCGCGAAAGCTGCTTGGGATGCAGCCAGTAAGCCAGGTTGATCAGATCGTGCACCGTTACGTTGGTTGTGATCACCTCGGCGCCCCGCAACGTAATTATCTGTTGCGGCCTGGCAGGATCGCTCGGCTTGATGGTGGCCACTTCGAATGCGGGATTCGCATTCGCCGCCATCCGTACCGGCGGAGGCGGGGGGGCCGGAATCGCCCAGGCGGTCTGGGGAGTGGCGCGTTCCAGGTTCAAAGGCAGAGGCGCGCCCTGGGTCCACGTTCCCGCCATCGAGTTCCCGTCCCCGCTCAGCTTTCCTTCATACTTGCCGTTTATTGAGGGAACGGTCATTTTTACGGCAGAACCATCCCGCGTGATCGTGGCCGCGATAGGCGGCGATGGTTGGTCGACTGCTGTAGACGATAGCCTTCAGGTTGTCATTTTCCAGCGCGATCTTAAACATGATGCGCACTTTTTGCGGGCCCGCCTGCAGTGTGCCCTGCCAATTGCCGGTTATATTCTGCGCTTCGAGCGCGCTTCCCAGCAACGCTGCGAGGGCCATCATCCACAAGGTCAACTTTTTCATCGACGACCTCCTGTTTCCATCGCTGCTCAAATAAACACGATTTCACGGGCGCATTGGCTGAAATCACCCGACTGTCTGCTGCAAATTCCTAATTTGTATCACAGGCGAGCCCGCCTGTCGCTGCCAACATTACGAGTATCGGCGTGCGCATCCCGGAGCGATCATTCTAACAGCGCTCCGGAAACCAGCCCGTTGAGCAAGGGCAGTTACCGTCTTGGGCCCTGTCGCCTCCAAAACTTTTCCCCCTGGTCGTTGTGTTTGCCAGGCAGTTATAACGCTTATATAGGGCGTAACGGAGGATTGAGACGAATGCGAATGCAAGCTGCTCAACAGAGAATCTGCAAGGCCAATACATCTCAGGCGGCCAGGCGCGGGCGCCGGCGCTTTTCAAGGCACGCGCCCCTCGACCAATAATCTGGGAGGAGCTATTGTGGGCTGGTACGTTGATGCAAACAATCTGAGTCACGGATTCCTTTGGCACCCCTAGGCAGGCACTCCAGCGATGGGAGCGTTGAAAAAACAATCATGCAGATTCGAGCCGCACTTTTGTTCGTAATATTGGCGCTTGGCGCCGCAGCTCAGACTCCAGTCTCGCCGTGGGAAACCGTCAAGGCGCTCGCGCCGGGGACGGAGATTCGAGTTGCTTCTGCCACGGCGAAGACGATTCAGGGGGCGCTGGAAAGTGTTTCCGATAGCGAACTCGTGGTGCGTAAACAAGGGAGCGGCCCGCAGTCGTTCCCTCGGGATCGGATCATGAGCGTTTCGGTCAAGGGGAAGGATCATCGGCTGCGCAACGCGCTGATCGGGCTGGGAGTGGGAACCGCGGCCGGGGTGGGGGTCGGCTACGGCATCGGACACGCGGGCTGCGGCAAGAGTGGCGGCTGGTGCGACCTGAATGAAGACTTGGGCGCAGCCGTCGGGGGCATCGGCGGGCTCGTGGGTGGAACGCTCACCGGCGTCTTCTGGCACACCGGCGGATGGCGCAAAATCTACACGCCGTAGGGAGGCCATGCAAAATAAACGGCGAGTATATTCGGAAGACGCGTGCTCGCGCTACCATGTACTGACGAGACGGATCGAGCAGGAGGCTCATGAGCGAGCGGATGAAGTTCGAAATTGTTTGTCCGAACGACCACGACCAGACAGTTAGGTTTAGCCAGGAAGAATTCGAAGCTGAGCTAAAATCGGGCGCGCTAATATTCCACTGCAATACATGCGATACCGACTGGCCTCCCTCCCGTGAAGACATAGCCAGAATTCGAAGAGAGCTCGCGAAGAAGTCTGGATAGTTGTTTGGCGCGCCGGCCTAATCGAGCTGCCGACTTCTCGTAGCATGGCCCACATTGGAGCGCATGCTTCCACCTGGTTTAGCCGTCCCTCGGACTCACTCGCGTCCACGGGCACTGACGCCGATCCTTCGCGGTTCAGATCGGCGCTACCGCCTCACTAGGCTTGTTCTGGCTCTTACGATACGCTTCCCGCACCACGTCCACGTAAGGAACCGGACAAACTGTGGCGCGCATCTCCACCTGAATATGGCTTTCGACATTGGGCTTTGATCCCGTCCCCGGTTGCTCGCCCCAGACGAAAGTAACCTCATTGCCTATTTGGGCATGGTCGTTGTTCAGAATCGCCAGCGTCAGCATCTTGCCTTCATTGGAACTGTAGCCCACCCAGGTGGAGATACCGATTGTTTCTCCATTTTTGGTTACCTGGTCGTAAGGCCACGTGGCGTATACTGCCGACGGAAACTCGATGAACTTGGCTCGATCGCCCTTTTCGAATATCGTCCCGATGGCCCTCTTCACATCTTCAGCATTCAGTTCCAGCGTGACTTTGGTTCGCTGAGGGTTTTTCGAAATCTTCTCGAGCGCCTCCCTCCCGACAAACTCGTGGTCGAACTTCACGCTTGGTCCATAGCCAAGATCGTAAGGCGTTAAGTAATAGTCTTCAACGTTCTCGGAATAGAAGCTTCCCCCGAGCGAGGCAGTAGCTTCCCAGCAAGTGTCAGGCAGCCACTCACGATACGCCTTCATTTTGGGGCTGGTGTAAACGGCGGGCAGAGGCGAAGGAATCCACCCCGACTCCAAGGTATTGGAAGAATATGCGCGCCCGCCCACCAGCCGCAATCCGAACTCTTCGCCGGCCTCGATGATCGCGGCCCTGACCGCTTCGCCTTCCTCCCACGGACCGAACAGTTCGAAGCCGGGCTGGCCAACCATGCCATGACGCAAAGCATTCACCGTTTTCCCCGCCATCTTCACCGTCGCCATGTTGAAGAACTTGACGTCCGGTACCGGACCTTGCAACAACTTTTCGATCACTTTCATCGCATTGGGCCCCTGCACCTGGAATCGGTAGGCCTGGCGCATCACGGGACCCTTTTGCGCGGCTAAGCGCTCATCGCGCGTGCACTTCGCGTTGTAGCCGCCGGTCTCGCAATTGTATTGGACCCAATTGTGAACCGAAGGGCGGCCGACCAGATTGAAGCGGTTCCCCTCCAAGCCAAACAGGATCACATCCCCAATCACGTAGCCTTCCGGACTGCAAGGGATGAACTGCTTCGCCTTGTTGGGACCGAAGTTTTTGAACGAATTAACTCCAAGGTCGGAGAGCAGTTTGAGCGCGTCCGGCCCCTCCAGGTACATATCTGTCATGTGATAAGACTGATTGAATAAGACGCAGGTGTGTTGCCAGGCGCGCTGCTCATCCCGCCAGTTGCTATACTCACTCGGCACCCCCGGATAAACGTGGGCTCCGATTTTCGAATTTCTCAATAGCTTCACGGCTCCCGTCCTCTTTAGGAGCGCTTCCAAACTCTGCTGACTCATAACCTATCCCCGATCTCTTTCTTAATCCGAAATCTCAATTTTGAATCTCACTGGCGCGCTTAACTCGTCTTCGAATTGATCCAAGGTTAAAGTATCCGCGATTCGAGGGCGATTCGCGCGGACGGCACAAACCAAGCCGTCCTGGAACAGCCTTTGCTGGCAGAAACCAGAGGCGGTGGAAGAGATGAAACCGACGGCCGGGTCCAAACGGCCAGTGTGAAGAAGGCGGGGCGTGTCGTCTGATACGCCTTCGAGCTCATTCACGATTGTCAGGAGCCGGGGGTCGATGTTCGTCACGTTCCGTCGCTTCATCGGGGCCATCACAATGCATGCGTTCTTTAGCAAAGTGCATACCCGTGCATTCTATCCTCCACGCCGCGATGGGGTCAAATTCGCGCTATTGTGGTGCATTTGGCGTTCACAACAGGTTCTGGCCGAAAGTCGGCCGACCTACTATGTGCCTCAGTGCATGCATTGCGCCGCGCGAGGAAGGGCTTCAGTGGTCAGCATCGGGGTGAAGGCATCACCGCGAGCTGCCACTCAACTTCACACCGCATCATCCCGTCCAAACCATCCGTAGCGCAGCGCCGTAGGTGAATACAACGTAAATCCAGAAGATCGAGAAAACCACGTGCATGATCGTGTAGAACCGCCGTCCTCGCCAGATGGCTGGATCATAAACTAGAAACTGGAATGCCAATCGGATTAACCAGAACACGACGAAACCGGTCAACACGACACGGCTCAAGGCTCCCGATGCGAGCAATTCATGCGTGTAAAACAAAGAGCAGAGGCCGATCATTACCACCAGCAGTGCGATGAAGAAGCAATGCACCAGGAAGATCTGCCGTGTCAGCAGAGATAGTCTTGCCAGCTCCTTTTGCCATTGAAAGTACCAGCCAAACATGCTGTGCGCAAGGCCCAGCGCCAGAAGTAGCGCTCCAACGATTTTCAGGTGAAGGAAAATATTCATGACTCCCTCCGCAAAACAAATACATGGACGAACGGCGTCAGGGTACGGTGCAGTCGTATGGGGAGGCCAGCTGCGTTGGCCGCATTTTGCCAAATGCGCTCAGAGAAGAAGTGAAGGAATCCGGGGCCGAAGGCCAAGAAGTTCGCCCAGTCGCGCGAATGTTCCACCAGAACCAGTTCACCGCCTGTGCGCAGCACCCGGCCGACTTCGCGAAAGAGTTGCACGCGAGCTTCATGATGGCGGAGTTCGTGGGCGGCGAAGATCAGGAACGCGGCATCGAACTCCTGGTCTGGGGCAGGCAGCGCACGCCAGTCCGTGCCGGCCAAAGGCGCCGCGGCGATGTGACGAGCGCGTTCGATGGAAGGTTCGGTCATTTCGCGCGGGTCATAAATGTCTACTATCTGCCCCTCAGAGCCGGGGAACAGGGAGTCAATCACCGGGCTGGTTTCGTCGATCCCCGAATGGATATTGATCCAGCGCGCCGGCGGTCGCGAGAGGCATCCATCGAGCCAGCGGAGGCTGTAAAAGGTAGTTCGATCGTAGACGTAGTGCGAGACCAGGAGCGATGAACAGCTCCAGAAAACCGCGGCTCCCGTGGCAAGCAGGAGCAAAGGACGGAGAGTGGGGGGAAGGCACAGCGATAGGATACTCGCGGCGATCACGCCTAAGAGCGTACGAATGTAGAACGGCCGATTGTACTTGAAGATCTGCAGCAGCCCTTGATAGGGCCCACGGAAGGGAATGTTGCCTGTCATGTTGGCTCCAGTTGAGTGCGTATCCCGCGCTTCCATAAATAAGGGACATCGTGCACAAAAAATGCATTTGCCAGGAGGGGTGCGGCGCGGCGGAAGGGGTCCTGGCGCAGAAAAGTGTTTTGAAGGACCTCCACCGTGACGGATTTGGGAAGCCATTCTCGCCGGACACCCTGAATGCGGATGATGGAGTGAGTCTCTTCTTCATAGTCGAATGTGTACGGCAACGGCCCCGCAAATCGCCGTGCGTCTTTGAGGTTGAGAAACGGCGATCCGGCAGGCAGAGGGGCCGGTTCGTCGCCGATATGTGCGATTACCCGCAGATCGGCCTCTTGGCGCGGGGTTCGAATATTCCACTCAATTTCGCCCGGGCGTTCGCTCAGTTCCGCCTGGCACAAGCGATATCGATAGTGTGTGAGCAGGTTTCCAGCGGTCACCATCCACCGATGATTGGTATCGCTTCGCAGAATTCGCAGTCCTCGCAATGAACTGGCGCGGCTGGTTAGGCGCGTGAAGATGCGGTAACCACTTAGAAAAAAATCGCGCCCCAGCGCAGCAGGCAGGAAGGTCGGGTGCAGCCGCTCCGTCTGCACCATCGCGATCGCAAGAAAGCCATACTCGCCGTACGTGTCCAGAGCCAGGCCAGGCGGAAGCAGCGGCTGCAGGATGTCGCTTGGAAACGCGTACGTCAGAACCAAGGATTGACGGAAAAACGCCCGCACCGAAAACGGATGTCGCTTCAGAAGGTGGAGCATAGGTCTCCTGCCCGGTGCACAATAACAGCGCCCCATAACAATGAACGATCGCGCGCCGCCCGGTTATTCTCAGCAGCCGTGCCAGGCTCCGCAAAACTGCGCGTGACTATGATTGCGCCCGGCGCCGCGGCCTGCTTTACGGCCTTGACTAGACGCTGTACATAGCATGACGGCGCGCCGTCGGCGATATTGGATAACGAAAACGCGTCGAAGCTCGATGCCTGGCATGCCTCCAAGTAGCTGGCTGCGTCCGCGCACACGAAACGAATCGCTGGCGTCGGCGGCTCGGCTGGCAATTGAGTTTCGCCTAACAGCAGGCGCCACGCATACGGATTTGAATGGTTTGCATGATTGGCCCAACCACGCTCCAACCTGGCGCGAACATGCGCTCCAAAGTGTCGAGGCAACGAAGCTATGAACGGACTTGCATAGGCAAGCCCGAGCAGTGCAGCGGAGAGGAGGGTATCCACAGCCAGACGCCATCGCTCGGAATTGAGAGTGCGCCGCCAATAGTCAAGTTGTTCGCCAGGGTCGTGCATGAAGAGAAACTCACGGCGCCTGCTCATGGTCCAGCCGAGCAGCGGGAGCAGCCTCCGTCCCCGCGATAGCAGCCGTTCCGCGGCTCCTTCGCGGCTTGGTGCGCCGGCCGCGCGGGCTTTCGCGTATTGGATCTGCCGTGGGTTGATATCTACCGCTGTGACATGGTGCCTCGCGGCCGAGAGCGCGCGAGCAGTACAGCCGGCGGCGGCGATACAGAAAACGCGGCTGAACGGCGCGAAGGCTTCGAGCTCAATGGCCGGATCTTCGTACATTGCGCCAAAGAGCAGTTCTGGGGCTCGTCCGCGAAAAGAGCCTGCCTGCCAAGGCGTGGTTGGGATATCAAATGGCTGCCGCATATGAACCCAGCCGCCCTGCAGCCACCCACGCCAGCAGGAGCAAAACGAAATTCTGAAGTAGCATGCCCACCGGATCGGCAATCAGGTGGCGCGCCCAGAGCAGGCCGGCGGCGTTCATGGACGCGAGCAGAAGCGTCTGCGCCAGCGCCGCTTCGGGCGCGCGGAATCCAGACAACACCCATGCTGCTAAAACGCACTCAAGAGAACCTAAAACAATCAGGGCCCGGTACGCCTGTGAGGATCTCAGAAACGGAACCGTCGCCACGATCTTCTGATGGTGCGGTGAGCGGCCCAAAAGTTTGCACCACAACCCCTGATAGAGCCAGATCAACGCGATCGCCGTGCGAGTAAGCAGGAGGCAAGGCATGAAGCGTTTCCCCCTCGACGGTCATTAGCAGTTCGACGATCTTGTCACGGAGAGGAGCCATATATCGATGTCCGTTTTGAACGTGTTCAATATCAGTCTAGACGCAGGTAAATCGGATGTCAAGCACTTTTTGAACGCGTTCACTTATGGCGATTGGCGCGCCGTCTGTCCGTTTGTGTTCAGCGCTTGCGGAAAAATACCGACTGGCTATCCGCGACGTCGTGCGTTAATCCCGTGACCGCACCGCTGGCATCACGGGAAAACTCAACGTAGCCTCCGTCGAACTCCTGAAACCTGGTCTCCGATTGCGGGATCAGCGGCAAGGCGCCCACGTACAATTGACCATTCACGAGAGTAACCGTGTAGGGCGGGGGAAAGCCGGGCGGCAATCCGGGCAGCGAATCACGCAGATCATACGTGCCGGCATAATTCACCAGAATTGCCGCACTGACCTGAACACTCCGGATCGCCGTCTGGCCCACCAGGTGCGGAGCGTCCCGCTCGTTTTCGCAGACACCCTCCAGCATGTCCGTGTCCGGCATGTAATTGATAACCTCGCGAATGTTCAACGGCCTGGTCATTGTTTCGGAGTCGTCAAAAGTGACTTGAAAGTCTATGTGTCCGAAATCGATGCGATGGAAGCGCTCGGTTACACGCAGGCGCTCGGAGTGCGGGTGACCTACCATATCCAGCCAGCTGCGATCGTTAAAACCCGCTGATTCGACCACCAGCGTATCGCCCTCCCAGTGGCCGACTGAATATCCCCGCCAGGTTGGATTCGGGTCCTTAGGGAGTTCGCGGCCATCGAGAAAGATCTGCCGATAATCGTCCCCCACCTCTGCGTTTGAAAGCAAAGCCACCATCGTCGGGGATTGAATGATTCGATAAGTGCCGGTCAGGCTTTCGGCGGGACCAAACGGGAGGCAGTGCCTGGGTGGCCAGTCCCGGCCCAACTCGGCCAGACGTTTATGCAGCACGGCCTCCGCCGCGGGCTTGAAGATGGATTCGTCTTTAATATCTTGAATTACGTCGACTACATACGGATATGGTGCGTCGAGCTTTGGCGCAGCGCGCCAAAGTCCGGACAGGTCGGGCTTGCCGTCCAGCGTCCTGGGAGCAGGAGCCGCGAGATCCGGCTTGCCGTCTGAAGTGCGGGGAATGCCCGGGGTTCGGAGATGGAGCCATTGGGCGCACAAGGAAACTGGCAGCAGTAGGGAGACTACTGGAATTGCGATTAACTGCCTCAGGTGTTGCACGGTGAATCCCCCATTTACCATCATCGCGCCGGCCCCGGCGGCCGGGGATGATGCATTTGGGCGATGTTCGGCTCACCCTCGTGCCCGAATAGCTCCGGATGGATATAGTGACCCTGGTCGTCCTTCGCCTTGTCCACTTCCACCTGGATGCGATGAGCATTGGCCCAAGCGTCCTGACGGATGCCGGTGACTTGCCAGGAAACTTTCACTCCCTGCTTGCTGGTTTTGATGGTGAAGCTGCCGTTGGTGATTTCCGACGCGACGATGGCTTGCGCAAACTGGCCGATCACCGTGAGCTGATAACGGAAATCGGTGTTGAGAGCCTCGAACCAGGCGGGCATAGTGACGACGGCCGTGCCGCTGCCGTCAGTAGTAACCGTGCCGTCGTAGATATTCTTCATATCGGGCGATTCGACGAAGGAGTGGTACAGATACTTATTGGCGGGGTCGAGTGGATGATCGATCTTAAAGGAGCCACCCGATTTGTTGATGGTGCCAGTGGCCTCCACGTCGCCAAGAAAAAAACCGGCGTCACCGAAATCGGCGCCATGGCCAGCTTCGGCAAATACCGCGTCACCCCCCTGCAGCGTTCCCGTTCCGCCGTATGCGTCGATACCGTCGCCTCCCTGCGTGCCCTCGCCCGGCACGGTATCGTTTCCACCGGTGGCAGTGATGCCTGCTCCCCCAACAACGCCGAGGCTGTTGCCTCCATAAGCTTTTACGCCACTGCCACCAATGTCATCGACGTCAGTGCCCTCTCCCCCAAACGCAGCGATTCCCGACCCGCCGGTGCCGGGCACGCCTGTGGTGCCACCGTTGGAAGGCCCGCCGTTTCCGCTGACTCCCGTGCCTCCGATGTTGAGGCCGGACAGCGCCAGTGCTCCGGTGCCAGAAATTGCAGCGTACTGTGGCGCGGTGTTGGTTATGTTGAAGACTGGCGCAGTGACGCCCGCGCCGCTCCCGTTGAACGGCAGCGTAACCGTGCCCGCCGTTGCCACCGTCACGTAGGCCGATCCGGAGTGCGGCACGCTATTGGTGACGGTCGCCAGATACGTGGCCGCGGCCAGAGTCGATGGCACCTCTACGATGATCTGCGAGTCCGTAAATGAATACACGGTGCGTGACGTTCCTCCCACCGTGACCGTGGGCGCAACGCCGATCGGGCTGAAATTGGAGCCCGCCAGCGAGATATAGCTTTTCGCCAGGTTGACGGTCGCGTTCTCGATCACCGGCGTCTGCGCCCGGCTGACGAGCGGCGCGGATAGAGTCAGTAACAGCGCGGCTGATGTCGTGTTCAATTTGCACAGCTTCATAAGAATCCTCCAATGGTTGAGTGCTCGGCTCGGCACTCGTCCCCACCGTCAGCTTCTAAAGCGGCAAAAAAACACGGAAAACACACACGCGAGAGGAAATATTCAGTAGCTTTTCACTTTTTCCTGAACTCGACGGCCTTCGCCGGCTGGCCCCACGCCTCATAGAGTTGGACCAGCCATTCGCGGGCGCGGTCCAGGTGATACGACTCCCCCAATTCCATTTGGTTTCCGCGTGCCACCATCCCCCGATACCCTTCCAGCAGCCACGGTTCCGCCTCGGAGTATTTCTTCTGTCCTGCCAGGCTGGCGCCCAGAAGACTTTCGGCGCGGAATCGATGCCAGTCATCCGGCCGCGTCTTGCGATCGGTCTCCGCCACCTCGCGCGCCAGGGGTTCGCTCTTGCTGAATTTCCCCTCAGAGATGTAAACCAGCGCCAGGTCGGACGCCGCCGCCATCGTGTCCGGGCTTTCCGGCAGATTGTGCCGCCTGCCCGCCAGGGACTGAGCGGCATAAGCCTCCGCCATGGCGTATTCGCCCTGCCGTTGATACATCAATGCTGCATCGGAAAGCGTGTCAAGGGTCACACGGTGCTCTGAACCCAGCACGCGGCGCTGGATCTCCAAAGTCTTGGTGTAGAGCGCATCAGCCTCCGCGTGCTTGCCCTCCTTGTCGTAGGCGTTGGCTAGATTGTGCATGGATCCCAGCGTCCCGATATGCTCGGGACCCAGGACACGGCGCTGGATCTCCATGGTCTGGCTGAAAAGCGCTTCGGCCTGCGCGTATTTGCCCTGGAAGTAGTAGGCGTTGGCTAGATTGCCCATGGAACGCAGCGTGGCTTGATGCTCGGGCCCCAGCACGCGGCGCTGGATCTGCAAAGCTTGGTCGAGAAGCGCTTGGGCCTCCGCGTACTTGCCCCCCTGTCCGTAGAGAGAGGCCAGATTGTTCATGGACTGTAGCGTGGCTGGATGCTCGGGCCCCAGCACTCGGCGCTCGATCTCCAGGATCTGGTTGTAGAGCGGTTCGGCCTGCGCGTACTTGCCCTCCTCGTCGTAAGTGACGGCCAGACCATTCATGGAGGAGAGCGTGCTGGAATGCTCGGGCCCCAGCACGCGGCGCCGGATCTCCAAGATCTGGATCTGAAGCACCTCGGCCTGCGCGTACTTGCCCCGCTGGGTGTAGACGCTGGCCAGCCCGTTGGTGGACGCCAGCGTGTCGGGATGCTCGGAACCCAGCACGCGGCGCTGGATCTCCAGCGCCTGGCTGAATAGCGCTTCGGCCTCGGGATACTTGCCTTGATAATAGGCCACACTTCCGAGCCGGTCGATGGCTTGCAGGGTCTTCTGATTCTCGGCCCCCACCACCCGGCGATCAAGATCCAGCGCCCGCTCCAATTGCGCGCGGGCCTCTGCGTAAAGCCCGAGGTCGGTATACGTCTGCCCGATGGTGCCTCGAATCGCCGCCTCCACTTCAGGTTGCCGATCGAACTTTCCGCCTATGTTGGCTGCGGCCCGGTCCAATGCCGTTCTCACCTTCAGGTCCGGGTCGGGCTTGGCCCTTGGCCCGGATTGGTTGTTCGCGCTGGCCTGCGCGAGGAGATCGTTCTGCAGAAAGTCGTTCACCGCTTGGGCTGACGCCGCTGCCGCGTCCGCGCGGTCACGCTGTCTGGTTGCCCGTATGCTTTGCCAAATGCTGATTCCGGCTGCCGCGAGCAGCACAAGGAGAAAAGCGCCGGCAGTAGCCAGAGCCACGCGGTAGCGGCGCGCGAACTTGCGGGCGCGGTAGGCAGCCGATGGGGCGACCGCCAGGACCGCTTCGTTGTTCAGGTGACGCCCAATGTCCGCTGCCAGATCGGAAGGCGAGCCGTAGCGGCGGGACCGGTCTTTCTCCAGAGCCTTCAGCGTGATCGAGTCCAGGTCGCCGCGAATCTCCCTGGCTAGCGCCAGCGGCTCGGTTTGACGCTTGTTTGCCAGCGTCGTTGACGTCGCCGCGTCTTGCGTGCGGATCTTGGTACTGGGCTTGGCAGGCTCCTCCTCGCGCAACTTCCGCAGAAATTCATCGAATGCGATTCTGCGCATATCGAGCGGGGGCGCGCCCGCCAGCAATTCATAGAGGATGATTCCCAGCGAGTAGACATCGGTGCGGGTGTCGATATCCTCACCCGACGAATCGGCCTGCTCCGGGCTCATGTATTGCGGAGTACCCAACAGCACTCCCACGCGCGTGAACATGGTATCCGCGGTCAGCTTCTGGGTGAGTGCTTTGGCGACTCCGAAATCGATAATCTTGGGCGCCGCCCGGCCGTCCACATTAATGACCAGGATGTTGGATGGCTTCAGATCGCGGTGGATGATGGCTTTCTGATGTGCGTGCTGCACTCCTTCGCAGACGCGCATGAAAAGGTCCAGCCGTTCGCGGGTGCTGAGCCTGTGATTATCGCAGTAGTTGGTGATCGGAACGCCGGCCACGTACTCCATGACGAAGTAAGGCGCGCCCTCGGCCGTTGAGCCGGCGTCGAACACTTTCGCAATGGCCGGGTGATCCATCAGAGCCAAGGCCTGGCGCTCGGACTCGAAGCGCGCGACCACCTCGCGGCTGTTCATCCCGGCTTTCACCAGCTTCAGCGCCACGCGGCGGCGGACCGGCTCCTTCTGTTCGGCCAGCCACACCTCACCCATGCCGCCTTCTCCGATTTTCTGCAACAAATGATAGCGGCCGATCACCGTCCCGGCAATTTCATCTGAGAACATGGCGTGAGTGGGTCCTGGGCCGCCTGCTGTGGGACCAGAGGTAGTGTCAGCGCCGGCTGCGCCTGAAACCGGCGAACCTTCCAGGAACGAACTCGCACCGCCCGCGGCGTCCAGCAGTGACTCAACTTCGGCGCGCAGCTCAGGGTCGCCCGGGCACGCTCGCTGCAGGATGTCCGCGCGCTTCTCCGCCGGCTGCGCCATGGCGGCCTGGTAGAGTTCCTCGATCTTCTTCCAGCGCTCAGGGTCCATTAGCACCCCGAGGGCTTAGTTCGTGCTTCAGCCAGGCCTTCGCCAGGCTCCAGTCGTTAATCACCGTGTTCGGATGCACGCTCAGCGTCTCCGCTGCCTCTTCGACGCTCAATCCGCCAAAATAGCGAAGTTCAACCACCTGCGCTTTGCGTGGATCGAACCTGGCAAGCTGGTGGAGTGCGTCGTCCAGCGCCACCAACTCGGCCGATTTAGCCGGCGAAATGGCCAGCCCCTCGTCCAGCGGGAGCAGGTGTGCGCCGCCGCCTCGTTTCTCCCGGCACAGCTCGCGCGCGTGATCGACGAGCACGTGGCGCATCAGCCGGGCGGCGACGCCCAGGAACTGCGCCCGGCTCTGCCAATCCACCTGTGCCTGGTTCACTAGTTTCAGGTAAACTTCGTTGACCAGCGCGGTGGTCTGCAGGGTGTGGTCTTGCCGCTCCATGCGCATGTAGTGGTGTGCGATGCGCCGCAATTCCGTTTCGACCAGCGGGACTAATTTGTCGAGACAAGCTTTGTCTCCGGCCCTCCACCGGAGCAGTAGTTCAGTCACCGACTCGGGCCCCGTAGCCTCCAAAAGATTTTCCTCCTGGTGGTTGTGTTTGTCAGGCGATTATATCGCTTCTATAGGGTGTAACGGAGGATTAAGACGAATGCGTTTGAGACGAATGCGAATGCATGCCGCCTATTTGGTTCTTGTGTTGTTGGGTCTCGCTTCGACAGAGAAGCTCGAAGGCCAAATAATCTCGGGCGGCCAAGTGGCGGGAATAATAGCAGGATTTGTGGTAGCTGGGGCGGGTATTGGAATTGGCGTCACCTATCTGATTGTGCACAATCGAAGGATCACCACTGGCTGTGTCACCGAAACTGGCGGAAGGAAAGTTCTTACCACCGGATCGACGGCTTATTCCTTGATTGAAACCGGGCCGGCTTTAGCCCCTGGCGAGCGCTACAAACTCAAGGGCCAGAGGTCTGGTCCCTCTTCAGCGCGCACGTTTACCGTCGACAAAATGCTAAAGGATCTCGGGGGCTGTCCTTGAGCGCCAATGGGAAACACCACAGACCATATTCAGTGTATACTCGGGCCACTTTCGTTCGCCTCGGAATTTAACAAATTATAGGAGAGTTCCATGAACAAATCGAAACTGCTAGCGATTTTTGTTGCAGCCGGCGCGATGTCGCCAGCCGTGTGGGGACAGTATGCCACTCCGCAGGCGGTTTCAATACTTCGGTGGTACGCGATTAACCAAACCGCCGCAGAGTTCAGTGTCGGCCAGCAGCCGGCAGGCGCGGCCTTTGACGGCGCCAACATGTGGATCGCAAACAACCAAAGCGGTAGCGTGACCAAGCTGCGCGCAGCGGATGGCGCGGTACTGGGAACCTTCGAAGTAGGGGGTACACCCAGCTGGATCACGTTCGATGGCGCCAACATGTGGGTGAACAATGGCTCTAGCCTTGTCAAATTGCGTGCCAGCGACGGACAGCAGCTTGGATCTTTTAATGCCGGTCCATCCCCGCAGCAGATGGCTTTTGACGGTGTAGATATATGGGTGGTGCTGTTCGGCTTTCCTCAAGGCTCCCTTGCAAAGGTACGCCCCAGGGACGGCGCCGTGCTGGCAATTGTTCCGTTGACGTTCCCGCCGGAGGGCATTGCTTTTGATGGCATCGACATCTGGGTGACGGGCAACGGCACGGTTGACAAGATCCGCCCGAGCGACGGCACTCTGGTAGCAAGTTTCTCGCCGGGAGTACTTCTGATGGTCCCCGGCGGGCTGGCCTTTGACGGCGTCAACATGTGGTTAGCGGACAATAGTGGCAAAGTCGTCAAAGTGCGCGCGAGCGATGACGTCGTGGTCGGGAGCTTCCCTTTGTCAAACTTCAACCCGGTCGACATTCTCTTTGATGGAAGAGCCATCTGGGTGGACGGGACACAGGGCGTCGAGAAGCTCCGGATTAGCGACGGCGCGGTGATCAGCGGAGTCCCTTTACCGCTCAGCGTAAAAGCTTGCGACGGCGCGAACGTGTGGGCCATCGATCCGGGCAACAACGCTGTGCGCAAGCTGTGAAGGATCCGGCAATTCGGCGCGGATTGCCGTTCAATCACGGACCCTTCAATTATCGGAGGATTCTATGAAGCTATGGAATTTTAATTCGACCGGACAAATCTCCCGTTTGTTGCTCATTCTCTGCACGCCGCTCATCAGCCAAGCGCAAACACCCACGATTGATCACGCTACCGTCCACTTGGCGAAGAGCTACATTTCTCTGGCGGGCTCGAACTTCAGCCCCACCGGCGTCGCGCCCACGGTCACGTTGGGCGGAACATCCCGCACCGTGTTTTCGTTCACGAACACGGCGATCGTTGTGGACGTGCCATCCTCTCTCGCTGCGGCCACGTATCTGGTGAGTGTGACCAACAGCGCTCCGCATTCCGGATCGGCCTATGTGGCGGTCGGGGCAATCGGTCCGCAGGGTCCAATTGGACTCACTGGGTCCCAAGGCCCTGCGGGCGCAACTGGCCCCGCCGGTCCACAAGGGCCGGGCGGTGCGACAGGTCCCGCGGGTCCGCAAGGTCCGCCCGCAACGTTTACCTTGCCATTTTTCGGTGCCGTGACGAACCAATATTCGCCGGCACTGAGTATCGAAAATTTAGCTCCGCAGCAACCCGCTATCGCAGGAAACGGCGCGCTGGCGCTCTCCGGCAACAACGCCGGAGGCACCGGAGTCGCCGGGTATGGCGGATTTTCCAACGGCACTGGCAATTCGGAGATCGGCATTGGTGGAGAAGGCGTCTATGCGGCTGGGGGACAAGGCGTTAATGAGTTTGACTTGGGAGGGGTTGGCGTCTTCGGTTCTGGAGGCTACGCCAGCGGTTCTTATGGCAATGGTGGCTACGGCGCCGAGCTTATTGGCGGCGGCGGTTACACCGGTGGCACCGGGCTCACCGTGTATGGCGGCAACGGAACAGGGGGAGCAGGCTGGGCAATATATGCCCAGGTCGGCGGCGGGCCCGTTGACTCCGCTGGCGCCTACGCTGGCTATTTCTATGGCGATGTGGAGGTTGATGGCCATCTCAACAAATCCGGCGGCTCCTTTAAAATCGATCATCCGCTCGATCCGGCCAACAAGTATCTCTATCACTCCTTCGTCGAATCGCCCGACATGATGAATATCTACAATGGCAACGTGGTCACCGACGGCAGCGGTTCAGCCATTGTCACGATGCCTGCATGGTTCGAGGCTCTCAACACGGATTTCCGCTATCAGCTCACAGTGATCGGCCAGTTCGCCCAGGCTATCGTCGCATCGGAAATTACCAATGGCGCTTTTGCCATTAAGACCAGCAAGGCGGGAGTGAAAGTTTCCTGGCAAGTCACCGGCATCCGCCAGGACGCCTGGGCGAATGCACATCGCATCCAGGTGGAAGTGGACAAGGCGCCCCAGGACCAAGGTCATTACATCCATCCCGAGTTGTTCGGGCATCAGGAGGAACCGAGCATCGCGGAGATGCATCATCCCCGGCCACCAGAGCCAGCGAGATAGTGGGCATCTTTATCGCGCACAAGGAATTCTTATGACGAACCTACGGCAACATCTCCACTGGCTGTCTGCCATATGCGCACTGGCGATCGTAGCGCTAGCGCACGCCCCGCTAGAGGCCGGTGATATCGTCCTGCACAATTTCGCGGCGCCGCACCGAGGGACGAATCCCTTCGCCGGTGTCATTCGCGACCAAGCGGGCAACCTTTACGGCACCACTGGTTTTGGCGGCATCGCGAACCGAGGCGTGGTGTTCAAGGTGGACACCGAGGGCCAAGAGACCGTGCTCTATAGCTTCAACGGAGGGGCGGACGGAGCGGTACCCGAAGCAAGTGTCATCGGCGACGGGGCCGGCAATCTCTACGGGACCACCAACTCAGGCGGCGCCTCGAATGCAGGCGTGGTATTCCGGTTGGATGCCATGGGCCAGGAGACCGTGCTCTATAGCTTCACGGGAGGATCAGACGGCGGGTATCCTTACTCGGGAGTGATCCGTGATGCGGCCGGCAACCTGTATGGGACTACAACCTACGGCGGCGGCGCGGGTCTCGGAGTTGTATATAAAGTGGATGCCACCGGCCATGAAACGGTGCTGCACAGTTTTACCGGAGCGGCGGACGGAGGTCATCCCAACGCCGCCCTGACCCTGGACGCGAAGGGCAACCTCTACGGAACAACAGTCAATAGCGGCGCGGGGTTCGGCGGCGTGGTGTTCCGAATGGATCCCGTGGGAAATGAGACCGTGCTGCACAGCTTCAGCGGCGAGGACGGCGTGGAACCTTATGGCGGCGTGATCGGCGACGGCGCAGGCAACCTCTATGGCACTACCTTCTACGGCGGCGCCTCGAACAACGGCGTGGTGTACAAGCTGGACGCGAAGGGCAACGAGACAGTGCTGTACAACTTCACGGGAGGGGCCGACGGTGGCGAACCGCAGGTTGGCGTGATCCGGGACGCGGAAGGCAACCTTTATGGCACTACTCTTTTCGGCGGCGGAGGCGATTGCCCTTACGGTTGCGGTGTCGTTTTCAAGCTGGATGCCGCCGGCCAACAGAGCGTTCTACACACCTTCACGGGAGGTGCGGATGGAGCGAACGGCTATGCCGACCCCGGTCTGATCTGTGACGAGGAAGGCAACCTCTACGGCACTACATCGAATGGCGGTGGCCCGGCTTCAGCGGGCGTGGTGTTCGAATTGGATCCGGGTGGTCAGGAGAGCGTGCTCTATACGTTCCCCGGAGCATCGGACGGGGCGAATCCAAATGCTGGTGTTATCGGCGATGGCAAGGGCAACCTTTTTGGGACCACTTACTCGGGCGGTCCTGCAAACGCGGGTGTAGTGTACCAGTTGGATGCAACGGGCCACGAAACCATACTGTATAGATTTACCGGAGGGGCAGACGGGGCGAACCCCAATGCCGGGGTAATTCGCGACGCGGAAGGCAACCTTTATGGGACTACTGTGTATGGCGGCATCGGATATGGCGTTTTGTACCAGGTGAATGCGGCAGGCATGGAGACCGTACTGCACGCATTTACAGGAGGACCGGACGGGGCGAACCCCTACGCCGGGGTGATCCGTGACTCGGAGGGCAATCTTTACGGGACTACATCCGCCGGCGGCTTCGCGAACGCGGGCGTAGTGTACAAGGTGAACGCGGCAGGCAACGAGACCGTGCTCTACTTCTTCTTGGGTGGGCCGGACGGGTCGGGTCCCCGGGCTGGTGTGATCCGCGACATGGCTGGCAATCTCTATGGCACTACCGTCAATGGCGGCGCGTCGAGCGCGGGCGTGGTCTATGAGCTGCATGCGAATGGCCTGGAGACAGTGCTGCACAGTTTCGCGGCAGGGTCGGACGGAGCGAATCCATACTCCGGTTTGATAGGCGACGCGAGCGGCAATCTTTACGGCACCACTTACGCTGGTGGCGCGTCCAATGCCGGCGTGGTGTACAAAGTGGATGTAACTAATAAGCGCGAGACCGTCCTGTACAGTTTCGGGAACGCGAATGGGGCGAACCCTATGAGCGGTGTGACCAGCGATTCCGCGGGCAACCTCTACGGGACCACCGTCAATGGCGGCGCAGCGGGCGCTGGCGTAGTGTACAAGTTGGACACCACTGGGCAGGAGACCTTGCTATACAGTTTCAAGGGCGGGACGGATGGGGCGAACCCTCTGGCGGGGCTGATCCTGGATTCAGCGAGCAATCTCATTGGGACAACCTTCAACGGTGGGAACGGGCACGTTGGTCTGGTATTCGCACTCGATGATCAGTGAGCGTTTCTGGCTGCTCGCCTGCGGCGCACCAGCCCGGCCATCGCGAAAACCAGAACTCCAACGAAACCGACTGTTGTTGGCTCGGGCACCTGTGACAAATTAAATTGGCCTGAGTTGTCCGTGTATAGATTGTCCGCCAGGATGAAGGTAATGGTAGGGTCGACCTCGTCGAAGGCCGGGAACCCGAGCGCAGACAGCGTGGTCAAAGGCAGCGTTAGGCTCAAAGGCGGACTTCCGCTTCCTAATCCGTCGGCCGCGTCGGCCGGAAAAATCTGGACTGTGCTTGTTCCGGAAATCTCCATGAGGAGTGCGCCGAAATCCCAGGTACCGGTGGTTCCCCCGTAGGTGCCCGAGAAAGTCGTCGCGGCTCCTACCGGGGAACTTCCGGCCACCGTGACGACGCCTGCTGCATTCACGCAATAGGCAGGTCCCAGTTGCAGGCAAGGATCGCCGGTCACGGTCAATTCAAAAGTGTCATTTTGCGTGAGCGTTCCGGCATAGCTGAATGAGACTCCAGTCGTGCTGAGCGCTTCGAGCGTAATAGGGCTTAGTGGAATCAGGTTGGCCCGTAGACAATTCGCACCGCTTGTGACGATGCCGACCCAGAGAGCGGCTAAAAGTACCTTGCGAAACATACTCCTCTGATCTCCTCCTGAGTAGTTTAACGGAAATGGAGGAGAGATTTAGCGAGGAATTTAAGCTTTAGGACCAGTATGGTACTGGCTTCCCAGTCTCAACAAGCGCAACGTACTGGTACCGCCAAAAGTATCTCTGGATTGCGTTATATCCAACAGAGAACACCGGAAATTAAAGGAGGCCTAACCCATGCGCCGCAGTCTTCATCAGCGCAGGCGCCAAGCTGTAATGGCGTCTATGCTCGTTCTTACGGGGTCCATCGCAATTTTGAAAACGATGAACGGGCAGTTTCTGCCGTCACCGAATCAGACATTCATCCCGAACGGGACATCGTTCCTTAACCTGGGTGGAGCTTCGCAAACCTACAGCACGGTGGGCGGAGGAATCGATCAAACGGGGCTGTTCTTCCAAAGCCTGGGTACAAACGGCCGAAGCTGTGCGTCGTGCCACCGGCCCAGTGATGGAATGTCCGTATCCGCCCTACACGTCCAGCTGCGCTTCGATCAAACCGGCGGCCTGGACCCAATCTTCCGCACGGTCGATGGCTCGAACTGCGATCACAACATTGATGTCTCGACGCTTCCGAAGCGGTCCTCGGCCTATAGCTTGCTACGCACGCGCGGCTTGATCCGGATCGCCCTGGCTGTGCCCTCGGGTGCTGATTACGCGGTCACCGCCGTCAGCAATCCATATGCCTGCAACGAAACCAATGTAATCTCGCAGTACCGCCGGCCGTTACCGGCCACGAATCTTCCGTTCTTAAGCGCTGTTATGTGGGACGGGCGGGAATCTACTCCGCTCACGGGCACAACCAAAATCCTCAATGCGAACTATCCCGGTTCGCTGCAGAGCGACTTGGCCCACCAGTCGCTAGACGCTACCGTCACGCACGCGCAAGGCGATGGCACGAGGCCGACACCCGCCGAACAGCAGGAAATCGTCAATTTCGAGACGGCGTTATTCACGGCGCAATCCTTCGGTTTCTTCACCGGATCCCTGGGCTCCGCCGGCGCAAGTGGAGGGCCGATACCCCTCGCTACGCTCCCGTTCTTCATTAGTATCAACTCGAGCGTCCACGCTTTACTCCCCAACGGTCCGGAACAGCCTGGCGGACTGATATCGCCGGGCGACGGTCAGTTCACCTCCAACATCTTCAACCTCTACGACTCATGGTCAGGACTGCCTTCGCATGATTTCCGTGCGTCGGTAGCTCGAGGGCAGACTATTTTCAACACCAGACCCATCACCATTACTGGAGTCGCCGGCATCAACGACGATATTTCCGAGGGCGGGCTGGTGTCTGGCGGTATCCCGTCGCTTACCGGAACCTGCGGCACTTGCCACGACACGCCCAACGTAGGCAACCATTCCTTCCCCACTCCATTGAACATTGGGACCGGCGACTCCAGCACTTCGAATGTACACGTAAATATGGGCGGGTTGGATATCAGCTATCTGCCGCAGATCACGGTGTGCCAGCTAGTAAATGGCCAGCCGGGCGATACCTGCAAGACCACTAGCGATCTAGGCCAGGCCTTGATCGACGGCACGTTCGCTCATGTCGGCAAGATCAAGGGGCCGATCCTCCGTGGCCTCTCCGCCCGCGCCCCATACTTCCATAACGGCTCCGCGCAGACTTTGCTGGATGTCGTGCATTTCTACGAAAAGCGGTTCGGACTTGTGCTGACCTCACAGGACGAGTTGGACCTGTTCAATTTCCTGAGCGTCCTTTGAGCGGAGGCCAGCCGGAAGCCAGTTGGCGCTGGACGAAGGGGTTACCCGCAAGCTTGTTGTTCCAATGTTCCCAGAGCTTGCGGCGCTCCGCCTCCCAGCCGGCGGCTTCTCGGGCGCGGCGATCCTGGCGCAGCACCCGGGCCAGGGCGGCGTAGGCGTTCGACATGTAAACCGCGCTGCGAAGATCGTTCCAAGGATCCGGATTCGATTCGTTGACCCTTGCGAGCAGGTCGCGATAGGTGTCCGCGGCCTTCCCGGGCTCGCCGGTTGCTGCGTAATGGTCAGCCAAAGCGCGTAGCGCGAGATCGGCTTCGCTGGCAAGCTCGATCTTGGCCGCCGGGTAGTCCGCTGTTTTCCTTAAAATTTCGAAGGACTCCTCGATGCGTTGTCTGGCGCTGGTCTCGCGATGCAGGGCGCGAAGAGCATAAGAGGAACTGGCCAATAGCTTCGCCTCCTCCCGAAGGATTGCGACGTTGCTATTCCGGACCTCATGCAGACTGCGGATGGAAAGGTCGTAAACGCTCAGCGCCGACTGCGGATCGGTGTAGCGCAGAATATCACCTAGATGCCGTGACAGGGCGCTAGTCAATAAATGGCCGTTATTATCGTCGGGATCTTTCCTGGCCAGTTCGCCCGCGATCTTCAACGCCTGCCGGAATACCGGAGCCGCCTCCTGCGGCCGGTCCAGGCTGATGTCTTGATCCTCGCCCAGGATTAAACCTTCGCGCATGAGAGCTAGCGCCAGATTCGCGGGCTGCCAGCTCGTATCGGTTTCGGTTTGCTGCTCCTCCAGCCTGCGGGATTCACGAACGGCGGTTAAAGCCAAATCCAGTTGTCCCGATCCGCGCAGCGCATCGGCCAGGACTCCGTAAGCCAAGCTTTGTTGTCCGCCGGTTCCCTGTATTCGTTGGGCGACGTCGATCGCACGCCGGGAGTAGCGAATAGCTTCATCGAGCCTGTGGTAGTCGGCAAGCGATACAGCCACATTGCCGTACATGTACGACACCTCTCTGACGTCGTACGGTTTGGGTGGGCCAAGGGCCATGAAGCGGTCCATTTTTTCAGCGCTCCGGAGCGCTTGTGTCAACGACTCCTCGCGTTTGTTTTGCGAGTCGGCCAACACCATACGATCATGCGCGATGGTGGCCGAAGTGAGCAGCGCGGGACCGTTCCGCGCGTCGGATTTCAAGACGGATTCCACCAGTTCGTCGGCCTTCCGGAGACTCTCGTCCGCGGATGCGAACTCGCCCAGGTTTGGATTTACGGGAACGCCTTGCACGTGCGCCAACTGCACGTAGGCAGAACCGATCTCCAGCGCCAAGTCCTTGTCGCCGCGTGCCTCCGCGCCCACCTTCTGCAAGTATTCGAGCGAGGTGGACACAATCAGTTGCCGCGCCTTGGTGGTGCCAGGTGTGTTGCGGATCGCCACGTCGATGTCGAACACCTTATTCGCCAATTGACGCACCTGGAGGAATCGCTGCTCGGCAATGGAACGTTCGCGATTCGCAATATACAGTCCGGTGGAGAGACCGATCACGGCTACGGAGCTGGCTGTGACGGGGACCCAGTAGCGCCGCACAAACTTTCTGGCGCGATACCAAGCATTGCCGGCGCGAGCGCGGACCGGCCGGTTCTCGAGGAACGCCCGGACATCCTCCGCGAATGCGTCCACCGTCGAATAGCGCTCATCCGGTTCCACGCGAAGCGCCTTACGCACCACGAATCCGATGTCTAGTGGAACTTCCGATGTCTTCGACGCCTCACCTGCGAGAAGCTTGTGCAAAACCGCTCCAAGGGAGTAAATGTCCGTCGCGGTGCTGTGAGCCTCACCGCGCATTTGTTCGGGGCTGGCATATTCCGGGGTCAGGATGCGGATCACGGTGCGCGCATCTTCGGAGGCAACCAGGGAGGCATCCAGGATCTTGGCGATACCGAAATCCAGCAGCTTGGGGTTGCCGGCGGAATCCACCAGGATGTTCGAAGGTTTCAGATCCCGATGGACAATAAGATTACGATGAGCGTATGAGACTGCCTCACATACCGCAAGAAACAATTTCAGGATGCCGCGCAAATCGAGCTGGGCGCAATAGGTGTCGATAGCGACGCCATTTATGAACTCCATTACGAGGTACGGCTGGCCGTCTGTGGTGTGGCCGGCGTCGAGAAGACGGGCGATGCCGGGATGGTTCAGGGAAGCCAGAATGCGGCGTTCTCGCAGGAAGCGCTCGTGAAATGCGGGTGGGTCGGCGCTCGATCGGACCACCTTGATCGCCACCTGCTGCTCCACCTCGCCATCGGTGCGCTCAGCCAAATACACCGCGCCCATCCCGCCGTGGCCCAGGGGTCCGATCAACCGATACGGCCCCCACATGCTTTGATTCGAAATGCTTTGGTCCGAAACATACCCATTGGCCTGCAGAATTTCCCCGGCAGCTTCGGCAATGTGTTCAGTCAGCGATTCGCCACCCCGATCAAATCGGAGCAGCGACTCCACTTCGTTGCGAAGGTCTGGAGGAACCTTCCGGTTGGCGTAATACGCCTCGCGTGCCGGCGGAGCAAGATCGGCGAGTTCTTGGAACAGCGATATCACTTCCTCGCGCAAGAAAGCCTCGTATATCGCGGAATGGTCGCGAAGTATACACAGTATGTCGGATCATTCCGGTTACCGCAACGGCGCGGCATCAGCTGCGTACTAGAGTGCAGCGCGCGACAATAACAGTACTTACCCAGGATGCCCTCTGAAGTAACGCTATTACTGCAACGCTGGCGGGAAGGGGATGAAAGCGCCCTCCACGATCTTATGCCGCTCATTTACAGTGAGCTGCATCGCATTGCGCGGCTATTCCTCAGGAACCGCCGCCCGGCCGAGACACTACGGCCGACGGCGCTGGTGAATGAAGCCTATCTCAAACTGCTGGGCAACGGACAGCCACAATTCGTGGATCGGGCCCATTTTTTGGCGGTCATGTCGCGGGTGATGCGCCAGGTGCTCATCGATCATGCTCGTGCGGGCGCGGCCCAGAAGCGTGGCGGCCAGGCGCAACGGGTCGATTGGGATACGGCCATCGTGGTCGAGTCAGCCGGCAGCCGGAGCCAGCTTCGGATGCTGGAAGTCAATCAGGCGCTGGAGGCATTATCGGGCGAAAATCCAACCCTGGCTCAAGTCGTCGAGATGCACTACTTCGGCGGCATGACGGCCGAAGAGATCGCGCTGGTGGCCAATCGCTCCGCGCACGCTATCCGTCATGAGCTCCGGCTGGCGCGAGCGTGGCTGCGGCGGGCACTGGCGCAAATGTCCTGAGCTTTGGAACGTGGGCAGTCGCCACGCCGGGAGAAACCCGCCGGGAGAAAGCTTCGATATCGTGCGACAGCGATGATATGATGGCCCAGGAGACGATCGTGCATCCTACACGCAGAGGTTTCCTGAAGGCCGGGACTGGCGCTGTGGTCGCCTCGGTCCTTGGTTTCGACGTCAAACCGGCTTACGCTCAGGCGCAGGAATTGAAGATCGCCAAAACCACCGAGACGCGCTCTACGTGTCCCTATTGTGCCGTGGCCTGCGGCGTGATCATTCACACGCTGGGCGACAAAGCCAAGAACGTTACCGCGCAGGTGGTTCACGTCGAAGGCGATCCCGATTGTCCCACCAATCGCGGCACGCTCTGTCCCAAGGGATCGTCGCTCTATCACGACATTCTCAATGACCGCCGCCTGCTAAGGCCTGAGGTCCGCCGCCCCGGGTCCGACCGCTGGGAGCCCATTCCGTGGGATCAGGCGCTCGAAGAAATCGGGCGCCATATCAAGAGCGCCCGCGACGAATCGTTTGTCGCCACCGACTCCAAAGGCCGCACTGTCAACCGTTGCGAAAACATCGCCTTTATTGGCGGCTGCACGGATACCAACGAGTTCAATTACCTGGTCGTCAAAACCATGCGCAGCCTCGGGGTGACCTTCATCGAAAATCAGGCCAGGGTTTGACACGGTCCCACGGTCTCCAGTTTGGGGCCAACATTCGGAAGAGGGGCCATGACGAATGGCTGGGTCGACATCAAGAACACCGACATGATGTTGATCATGGGAGGCAATCCGGCCGAAAACCATCCGTGCGGCTTCAAATGGGCGATTGAAGCCAAGCGCGAGCGCAATGCAAAAATGATCGTCGTCGATCCGCGGTACACACGTACCGCCGCCACCGCCGATATGCACGTCCAAATCCGCGCCGGCGCCGATATTGCGTTCCTCGGCGGCGTGATCCGCTACGCCATCGAGAATGGACGGATCGCCAAAGAGTACCTGGTGAATTTCACCAATGCGGCGTTTCTGGTGCAAGATGGATTCAAGCTGCCTGAAGACGGGCTTTATTCCGGCTTCGACGAGGCGTCGAAGACCTACGACCGGTCGAGCTGGAATTACGAAGCCCGCGGATCCTCCACTCCCAATACGTTGCCCGGCAATGTCGCTTTCGACGCCACGCTGGAACACCCGCGCTCGGTTTATCAACTACTCAAGCAGCAGTACTCGCGCTATACGCCGGAGATGGTGGAGCGCATCACCGGCATACCGAAAGATCAATTCCTGAAGGCTGCCGATCTGTTCACTTCCATCCGCAAAGACGGAGACATGAAAATGGCCGCCACCATCATCTACGCGGTCGGTTGGACCCAGCACAGTTTCGGCACGCAAATCATTCGCACCGCCGCGATGCTTCAGCTGCTGCTCGGCAACGTCGGCCGCGCGGGCGGAGGCGTCAACGCGCTGCGCGGGCATTCCAACATTCAGGGCGCCACCGACATGGCTGGGCTGTTTGACAGCTTACCGGGCTACTTGAAGATTCCGAGCGTGGACGACAAGGATTTCGATGCCTGGATGAAGCGGACCACTCCCACGGCATCGAAGCCCGCCGAATGGGAATCGTTCAATTACTATTCGAATACTCCGAAGTTCGCTGTTTCGCTTCTGAAAGCGCTCTACGGTCCCGCTGCCAAGAAGGAAAATAATTGGGCGTTCGATTATTTGCCGAAAGTGGATCGCGAGTATTCCTGGACCCATATCTGGGACGACATGTACGAAGGAAAAGTCAAAGGCTTGCTCGCCTTCGGCATGAACGGCGTCGCCATCGGTCCGAATTCGCAAAAGAACATCGATGCGCTCAAGAAGGCCAAGTTCCTGGTGGTCTGCGACATTTATCCCGAAGAAACCAGCGATTTCTGGCGAGCCCCCGGCATCACGCCCGAAGAAACCAAGACCATCCAGACCGAGGTGTACCGCCTTCCCGGCGCAGGCTTCGCCGAAAAGGACGGGACGTTCACAAACTCGGCGCGCTGGCTGCAATGGAAATGGGCCGCCGTCCCCACACCCGGTGACGCCAAGCTCGATCAGGAAATTGTCTCGCGCATCTTCTTGAAGGTTCGTGAACTGTACCGCAAAGAAGGCGGAGCTTTCCCCGATCCGATTCTGAACCTGACCTGGAATTATTCGATTACCGAGAATCCGCCGCTTTCCGAAGTTGCCAAGGAATTGAACGGCCGCGCGCTCGATACCGGGCAGCAGCTCGTCGGCTTCGCGGCGCTGAAGGACGACGGCTCGACATCTTGCGGCAACTGGATCTGGAGCGGCTCCTGGACTGAAGCCGGATCGCAGGCGCAGCGCCGTGACAACGCCGATCCCTCCGGGCTTGGAATCCATCCCAATTGGGGATGGGCGTGGCCCATGAACCGCCGCGTTCTCTACAATCGCGCTTCCTGTGATGTGTCCGGCAAACCTTGGGACCCGTCCCGCGCTCTGGTTTGGTGGAACGAAGAGCAAAAGAAGTGGGTCGGCAACGATGTCCCGGACTTCAAGCCTGACTCGCCGCCTAAGGATCACATGGGTCCGTTCATTATGAATGCGGAAGGGGTCGGCCGCATCTTCGCACCTCTGGCAGCGTTCGCCGACGGACCGTTTCCTGAATTCTACGAACCCACCGAGAGTCCCGTCGAAAATGCTCTGCATCCGAAGCAATCCAAAAATCCAGTAGCCCCGCGCTTCAGCACACCGATGGATAAATACGGCACGCCGGCGGAAGGATTCACCATCGTGTGCACCACCTATCGCCTGACCGAGCACTATCATTACTGGACCAAGAACAATCCGATGAACGTGCAACTGGTGCCCGAGCCTTTCGTCGAAATCCCGGTGCAATTGGCAGCCGATCTCGGCATCAAAGGCGGCGATAAAGTGAAGGTCTCGAGCGCGCGCGCAAGCTATCAGGCCAAAGCGATGGTCACGCATCGCATCAAGCCCATGACTATCGACGGCAAGAAAGTGTATCAGATCGGCATCCCCATTCACTACGGTTACCGGGGCATTCAGGAGGATGCTGGACGAACGGCGCGCTCTCTCACCAACTCACTCACCCCAACTGTGATCGATCCAAACGCCCATACGCCCGAGTTCAAAGGGTTCTTGGTGAAGTTGGAGAAGGTTTAGCCCATGGCCAACGGAACCCTTCAAATCAAAGCCATCTCGGGACACACTGGAACTGTTCCCGGCAAGGACACTTCGCGCGATTATGACGTCTGCAAGCTGATCGACGTCACCACCTGCATCGGATGCAAAGCTTGCGAAGTAGCATGCCTGGAATGGAATGGCTATCCATTTCGCGAAACCGTGTTCGACAACACCTACCAGACCATGCCGGACACGGAGTGGAATTACTACAATCTGATCCGGTTCAACGAATTCACGGACGCCGACGGCAACTTCAGTTGGCTGATGCGCAAGGATCAGTGCATGCACTGCGCCGATCCCGGTTGTTTGCGCGCCTGCCCGTCCGACGGCGCCATTGTGCAATACACCAATGGCATCGTGGATTTCGATCAAGAGCATTGCATCGGCTGCCAATATTGCGTGACGGGCTGCCCGTTCAATATTCCGAAGTTCAACAGCGTTACGAAGAAAGTTCACAAGTGCACGCTGTGCTCGGATCGAGTGGGAGCAGGACTGGAGCCGGCTTGCATCAAAGCGTGTCCCACCGGTTGCCTGCACTTCGGCACCAAAGACGACATGAAGGATCTGGCTGAGACGCGCGCCGCGCAGCTTCGCGAGCACACTTCGCATAAAGATGCGGGCGTCTACGATCCACCCGGCGTCAGCGGCACGCACGTGATTTACGTCCTGCATGACATCAACCATCCGGAGCGCTACGGCGGCTTGCCCAAGGATCCGCGCGTGCCGTTGATGGTCCGCCTGTGGAAGGGTCCGCTGAAGTGGATCGGCAACTTCGGGATGGTTGCCGGAATCATTGGCGTGGCGATTCACTACATGCGCTTCGGCCCGAAGGAAGTGCAGCCCGAGCCGGCAGCGCAGGGCTCTCCGCGGAAAGAGAGTGACAAGTGAACGCGGTTGTCGCGTCCCACCTTCAGCGCCCGGGCGAGATCGAGCGCTACACAATGACCGAGCGCATCATGCACTGGCTCTCGGGCTTCACCTATCTTTACTGCCTCGGGACCGGCCTGGCCTTCTACTCACCGCATCTGTTTTGGATCGCGTACGTGCTCGGCGGCGATGCCACGTCGCGATTTTGGCATCCCATCGTCGCCATCGTTTTCGTGATCGGCACGGTGTGGATGCACGTGCTGTGGGGCCGGGACATGGAGATGACCGAAGTCGACAAACGCTGGCTGAATCACATGCAGGCGTACATCACCAATGACGAGGAGCACACCCCGCTCGCCGATCGCTTCAATGCCGGACAGAAACTGTATTACTGGCTGATGGTTTACGGCGCGCTCTTTCTGCTGCTCTCCGGGATCTTCCTTTGGTTTCCCGAATACGTCCCGCGGCAAGCCGCGTGGGTACGCCGCGTAATGATCCTGTTGCATGAAGTCTCAGCGCTCGTCACCATCGCAGGCTTCATCATCCACATTTACATGAGTGTATTCATGGTGCCCTACAGCGTGACCGCGATGATCACCGGCTATGTCTCGCGCGCCTGGGCGTGGACGCATCATCGCCTGTGGTACCTTCGAGTGACCGGCCAGCCCGCGCCGAAAGAATGACGACGTACGACGCGCGAATTGCGCGATCCGCTCAACTGGCTAGCCGACATCCAAGCGCCGCACCGTTGCTGAATTTCTATTCTGATCTGACGCGTTTCCAAAAGCCGATTTTCTCCGAGCTTCAATCCGAAAACAAAACAGACCTGCGCGCGCTGGTATGCCATTTTCCCGCTTTGATCAAGCTGGTGGCGCGCTCAGGAACCGAACTGCTGACCAATTTCGCGGTGGAGAATCTTCAGGGAACCGGCGAGCAGTTCGCACTGTTGGCGGCGACCTGGGACGGCGGGGATTCCGATTTCGCCTCCCATCCCGCCGGGCGCTTTTATGCGCGAGCGCTGTTGCAACCCTTTGCCGAATACCTGGCTTCTCGCGGCGACATCCAGACAAGCGTCGCTGGTCCCACTTGCCCGTTCTGCAACGCACGTCCTGTCGCCGGCGTACTGCGCGGCGAGGGCGATGGCGCCAAGCGCTGGCTGCTGTGCTCGCTTTGTTCCACGGAATGGCAGTTTCGGCGTGTTCTATGCCCCGGCTGCGGCGAAGAGAACAAGGACAAGCTGCCGATCTACACCGCGGCGGAGTTTCCATTCGTCCGTGTCGATGCCTGCGACACTTGCCAGACGTATATCAAGTCGATCGATCTGACCAAGGACGGTCACGCGATTCCCGTGATCGATGAAATCGCGACCGTGGCATTGAACATCTGGGCCGACGAGCACGATTACGTGAAGCTGGAGACGAACCTGCTTGGTATGTGAAAGCGCGGTTCGCGCGAACTAAGCAATGCCTTTCGAGGCAGGATTCAAACGGTGTATACTTTCAGCCAACGGATAGCCAAAGACCGAAAGGAGAAACCCGTGGATTCGAAAAAATCTAATCGAAGGGGCTTCCTAAAAGGTGGCGCTGCGTTGGCCGGCTTGGCCGCGGGCGGCGGCGCGCAGCTTGCGAAAGGCCAGACCCAAGGCGCGCCCAACGAAAAGGTCGACGAGCTGATTGCTTATGGCGAGCGCTCCCGTTTCGTCACCTCGATACGCAAGCCCGTGGCCGAGAGGCATTCGCCAGACGAATTCGGGCTCACGTTTCACGTGTTGGCTCCCCTTCAGGATTCAGTCGGGATAATCACGCCGTCCTCGCTCTTCTACACCGCGACACACCGTGGCGCCTTTGTTCCCGACATCGATCCCAAAGAGCATCGCTTCATGATCCACGGGATGGTGGATCGGCCGCTGATTTTCACCATGGACGAGCTGAAGCGCCTGCCTTACGTATCCCGCATTCACTTCGTCGAGTGCCTGGGAAACCGCGCCAGGCCGACGCACAAAACGGTTCAGGAAACGCACGGATTGACCAGCTGCGCCGAATGGACCGGCGTGCCGCTGTCCTTATTGCTCAAGGAGGCGGGCGTGCAGAACGCGGCGTCCTGGATTGTTGCCGAAGGCGCCGAAGAAGTGAAGGGCGCATCCAGCATACCGCTGGCGAAGGCGATGGACGACTGTATGGTGTGCTATGCGATGAACGGTGAGCCGCTCCGCCCGCAGCAGGGCTTTCCGCTGCGGCTCATGGTTCCCGGCTTTGAAGGGATTTATCAGATCAAATATTTGCGGCGAATCAAGGTGGTCGACCGCTACTACATGACCTACGACGACTACGGGCATATCAATCCCGACCCGAAAGTAGCCGCGTTGACTCACCAGATCGGACCGAAATCGGTCATCACCTATCCTTCCGGCGGGCAGAAATTGCCGGGTCCCGGGTTCTACGAAATCAGCTGGCTTGGCGTGGTCCGGCGCAGGCGCCATCCGCGGCGTGGAGCTATCCACCGACGGCGGCAAGAGCTGGCAGACTGCCGAACTTCGGACACCGGCCTATCCTATGGCGCATACCCGATTTGGCTTCCATTGGAATTGGGACGGCAAAGAGTGCATGCTGATGTCGCGCTGCACCGACGAGCTGGGCACGGTTCAACCCACGCGAGCCGAAGTGGCGAAATACTGGAACCAGCCGGCTGGACAAGGTGCAGGTTCGAGGCGCCGATAATACGGTTCAACCCTGGAAGGTCTTGAGCGATGGGAGCGTTCAAAATGGGCTTGCCTAGATTTTTCCTCGTCGCGACGGTCCTTGGCATTTGCCAACTGCCTGGACACAGTCGCCCACGTATGGCGTCGGGAGAACTCCGAGCGCTGCAGGAAATCCGCCGCCTGGGATATCGCCATCAGCCCTACGGGAAAAGAGCTCCCGCCAGGACACGGGACGGCCAAGGAAGGCGCCGAGCTCTACGTTCGGAAGGGGTGCGCGGGATGCCACGGCGCAAAAGGATCCTCTGGAGGCCATGCGCCCACATTAATCAAAGCGGCCGAACCCCAGACGCACGCGACCATGCCGATGCCATGTCTCGCTCCCTGCGTGAACGACCTGAACAACATGGCCGTTCACTCGCCGTTCGCGACGACCATATGGGATTACATCCATCGCGGCATGCCTCTGGGGAAAGAAGGATCGCTCACTCCCGATGAGGTGTACGCCATCACCGCGTTCCTGCTGTTCAAGAACGGTGTCGTTCAGGAAGACGAGGTCATGGATCGACCAGAGTCTGCCGAAGGTGAAGATGCCGAATCGTGATGGATTCGCTCTCCCTCCGGAGTGGAAGCACGGGACGCCAAGGCTTCAGGGTTATCCCTAACGGCAGCCTACGCCTTAAGAAGCGCCTGCACGTAATCGGGCTTCAAAGGAAGACGCCGCGCGATCTTTCCCGTTGCGTCATGAAGCGCCGCCGCGATGGCGGGCGCAGCCAGGGCATTCGCCGCTTCCGATCCGCCGCCATAAGCGCCAACCTCGGGCCGGTGGAGGAGCACCACTTTGATCTCGGGAACATCGGCCATCTTGAGGATTGGGTAGGTCCGCCAGTCGCGCGCCGTAATCGCGCTTTCGTCGAACTTCGCCTCTTCGAGCAGCGCGTGGCTAATGCCCATGACCGCCCCGCCTTCCACCTGCCGCTTCAACTGCAGCGGGTTGACGACGATGCCAGGGTCCACCGCGATCGTGGACTTTTCCACTTTGATAACGCCGGAGCCAGGAGTAACGGAGATCTCACAGACACAGGCCCAATAAGTTCCCGAGCGGAACATCACCGAGACACCGCGCCCGCGCACTGGCTGGTCGCCGGTTGACACGGCACTGCGAACGGGCGAGGGGCGCGTCTCCCATCCGGATGCTTCGCGAACCGCCTTGAGAACGCCGATCGCGCGCTCCTCTGTCGCATGATCGAGTCGAAACTGGATGGCGTCCGCACCGGCCAGCGCCGCTGCTTCGCTGATGGCCAGTTCACGCGGATAATTCTGTTGGAACTGCCCGGGCGTCCGCATGCTGTGATCGCGGAGCCCGATGGCGAGAGGCGATTCTTTCTGGCCCACCTGGAAGGTGCCATGCCCGCGTTCCATCAAAACAGACACGCCGTCATAGATCCAGGGATCGGAAATATCATTCACCGTCGAGCTGACGAAAACACCCTTCTCGCTCGGAGCGGCCATGGTGGGCAAACCCGCAAGTATGGCACCCACTGGCCGGTCATCCTGCCCGGCTGGCATGTAGTGGTCCACTTGATACGCTACCATTTTTCCGTGGGCATCCAGTCCGATTTCGACATCGGACAACGACGCCGGCGACTGCGTGGACCACTGGAAATCGTCCGGCCGCATCCACTGCACCCGCACCGGCCGACCCAGAGCCTTCGACAGGATCACCGCTTCGTCTTCCGCGCCGGCGTTTCCGCCATTCGATCGCCCATAGTGCCCAGGACCGGCATACGTCCGAACGACGACGTGATCGATGCTGGTGCCAAGCATCTGCGCAAGCTCGCCGCGCAGCGCCTGGGGATTCTGGTTGTGCGTGTAGACGTGAACGCTCCCGTCCGCTTGAACGTCGGCCAGCGCCATGGTCGGCCCGATGGGCGCGTGCTTCATGAACGAAAATTCGTAGGTGGCCTTGAGCTTCTTTGCGGCTCCCGCTATGGCTGGTGGCACCGCGCCTCGGCTCTTATCGCTCTTGGCAACTCGTGTAGTTTTCCAGTCGGCCTGTCTCAGGTGCTGGAACAGGTTCGCGTCGCCCGGCAGACCTTTCCATTCGGTCCATTTGGTGGCCGCGGCTACTTGTTGCGCGGCTCGAATCGCTTCCCACTCGGTGGGCGCAACCACTCCCACCAGATTGCCTTTTACCACCACCTGCGCGTTCGGAAACTTGCTCTTGTCCAGTTCACCCACAGAAACCAGCGTGGAACCCAGCGTCTTGGGGTGCACCATCCTCGCGTGCAGCATGTTGGGCAGGCGTACATCCGTCGCCCATTGCTCCCGAGCGGTGACTTTCGATGTGATGACGCTGTTCTTGAAAGGCTTCCCGATAATGGTGTATTCGCTGACCGGCTTCATGGGCGGTTCGCCGGTAACCGTCAATCCCATGATGCTGGTAAGGTCGCCCATCACGGGGATGGTGAGCTTCAACTGCTGGCCCGTCACCAGCTCCCCATAGGAGATACTCTTGCCGCCGCCGGAAACTACGCCGTCCTTGGCCGAAACCTGATCTTTCGGGACCCCTAACTTTTGAGAGGCAAGTTCCAGCAACGCCTGATATGTATATGCCGCTGCCTTGCGAACATTCGGCGTTCCTCGGCCGAGAAAATCGAACGCGCCGCTGCCATCAGGCGTGCGATCGGTATCACCCATCACCACCGTGGTGATGGCCTCGAAGGGCGCGTTCAGCTCTTCGGCTACAATCTGCCGGTAGGCGGTGAAGGTTGTGCCCTGGCCGAAATCGCTCTTACCGGTGCGAATCAGAATGGTGTTGTCGGGATGAATCTCGATCCAGGAGCTGGAGAGCGTAGGATCCAGCGAGTTCTTCGCGCTCCTGGTTTTGACGGTTTTCTTCGGGACCGCGGCGCCGGCAATTCCAAAGCCGACTAAGAGAGCCCCACCGGTTTTCACCAATTGGCGGCGTGTGAGCTTGGCGCTAAAGAGAGTGGCGCCGAAAACGTTGACTGGTTTTTCGTTGAGGGTAGCCATCGCGTTAGCTCCTCTCCGCCATGATGGTGCCGGCGCGCCGCACCGCTTCGATAATGGCAGTGTAGCTGCCGCAGCGGCACAGATGCGGCGACGGACCGGACGTGGTGAACGCGGCCTTAATCTCAGCCACGGTAGGCGTGGCCGACTGTTCCAACAACTCAGTCGCCTTGATCATCATGCCGTTCTGGCAGAAGCCGCACAAAGGCGTCTGCTCCTCGATCCACGCTTGTTGAACGGGGTGAAGCGTCTTCTCGGCGTCCGCCTTGGACAGGCCCTTCTGCTGTGCCCATCGTGCCGGAAGCCCTTCGAGCGTAGTGACCTCCTTGCCGGAGGCAGCCGAAAGCGGCGTTATGCACGAACGGACTTCTTTGCCATCCAGCAGAACCGAACAGGACCCGCACTGCGCCAGTCCGCAGCCGAACTGCGGGCCGGACAACTCGAGGTCGTTTCGCAGGACATAAAGAAGCGGCGTGTCGGCCGGCGACTGCATTTCACGCCGGACTCCGTTGACGATGATCGTGACCATGAATAAACTCCTTGCGTTTTAGACTCGCGCGGCGTTGAGTGCGGCAAGTACGCGGGCGTCCCGGAAGGGAACTCTGCGGAGCCGAACGCCGGTGGCATCATGAATCGCGTTCGCGACCGCTGCCATTAAGGGCTTGCACGCCGCCTCGCCGCCCCCGTAGGGAGGAAGGTCGGGCCGGTTCGGATTCGGATCGCCATTCAACAAAACAACGTCAATTCGCGACGGAATGTCGGCATGTCGAAGGCTCGGACTAGATATCCAATCCACGCTCGTCACCTTCTCCGTATTGAACTGGACCTCCTCATGAAGAGCGCGGCTCAGCGAATGCAGCATGGCGCATTCCACGGTGTGGCGCAGCGCTTCCGGGTTGATGATCAGGCCGCAGTCATGCGCGCAGACCAGGCGTTTTACCCAGACGTGACCAGTAGTGCGGTTCACCTCCACCTCGGCGACCTGCGCTGCAATGGTTTGTCCGCGGTATGAATACGCGAAACCGCGCCCGGTCACGATGTCCCCGGATGCAACTACTTTTGGCGAGGGTCGCGTATCCCAGCCATAAGCTTCCGCTGCCGCCTTTACCACCGCAATGGACCGGGCCCGCCTGAAGCCGGCATCGTCCGTCGTGCTTCCTTTAAGTAGCTTCATGCGAAAGTCCACCGGGTCGGCTTTCGCGGCGAAGGCCAGTTCGTCGATGAAAGATTCGGCAGCGAAGGTCGACTGGGGGCCGTTAGGATCGCGCAAATTGCCCGTGCGAACCGGCGATTCCCAGACCAGCGGCAGGCTCACCACGTCCCTGGACATCCGCCGATTCGGGATGGCGTACATTTCCGCCGGCACTTCGGAACTGCCAGACGCAGGCTTGTCGCGCCTCACCCCCATGAGCTGAGCGATCAGTACTGTATCGGGCTCGTTATAGCCCACGTGGTTGTGGTCGGCGGCACGCGCGTGATATTCGTACGCCACAAGGTTCCCCGCTGCATCCAGCCCACCGCGCACCTTCACGGCAAAAGCCGGGGCCTTGGTGTCCCAGGCAGACTCTTCGTCCCGCATCCACTGTATGCGAACCGGGCGGCCAATTTCCTTGGCAAGATAAGCGGCTTCGAAGCCCGCATCATCCGCGGCTGTGCGCCCGAACCCTTGCGGACCTTCCATCCAGATGACGCGCACTTTGTCGTTAGGCATCCCCAGAAAAGTGGCGACGCCCCTTCGCATCCCATAGGATTTCATGTCGTTCGAATAGATGGTCATCAGGCCATTCGACGGGTCCGCCAGGGCGTGGGCCGGGCTGAACGCGGTGTGTCCCTGATACGGGATGTCATAATCGGCTTCGACAATCTTTGCTACGCCGGCGAACGCCGCATCCGGATTTCCCAGCACGATCGGGCTGGAAACAGATGTGGGAGTTGCGCCGCGCATGTATTTAAACAAGTCTTCCGAAGACGGGAAAGGCGCCGTGGCCGGCTTTTCCCAATTCGCTTTCAGCCGTTTTGCCGCGTTAATCGCCTGCTCTTCCCGTTCGCAGATTACGGCGACATAATTTCCCTTGCTAACCACCTTGACGAACCCAGGCATGTCCCGCACCGACGATTCATCGATGCTGATCAGCTTGGCCCCGGCGAACGGCGGCTTCACATTGCGGGCGTGAACCATCCCGGGCAGCTTCATATCCACCGCCCATTTCAGCGAACCGTCCACCTTGGCGGGAATGTCGTAGCGTTTGGGGGACTGCCCAACGTTTTTGAGCGCCTGTACCGGTTTGACAGCGGCCACGCCGGCGATCACGTTGATATTTTTCCCAGTCACGGCGACATTGAATCGCTTGCCACCGATCAGTTGTCCGTAAGTAACACGCTTCGAAGAATCGCCCGGCACCGTAATCACGCCATCGCTCACGCTCAACCGCTCGACAGGCGCGTCCAACTTTGTGGATGCCATCTCGAGCAATACTCTGCGTGCCTCAGCCGCAACACGTCGCATGGGCCAGCTATCGCGTTCCATTGCCGTCGAGCCGCCGGAGCCGCCCTGATCGACAGTGACATCCGTGCTGCCCATGATGCAGGTGGTCTTGTCGTAGGGGAAGTCCAGTTCGTCGGACATGATTTGCCGGAAGGCTGTCCCCGTGCCTTGGCCGCAATCCGTCTTGCCGACGTAAAAGGTCGCGGTGTCGTCCTGATGAATCACGATCCACGAATCCACCTGGCGGAAGTCGGGGTCGGGATAGGGACCTGCAGTGGCGCTGGCAACAGCGGTCTGAGCTTTCGCCTCAGGCACGAACGAGGCGGCCGTGCCCGCTGCGCTGAAGGTGACGGCAAACATACCTGCGTTCCTGAGGAACTCCCTGCGCGAGGGAGTAACGTTCGAATGCTCCAGTTCCTGCTCCACTTCGCGGGGAATGCCATTAAAGGGGTTCATGCCGTCACCTTCGATTTTTCCGCCTGCCGCGCGTCCGAGATTGCCTTCGCACCGCGCTTGATGGCGGCCTGAACCCGGTAAAACGTCATGCACCGGCACAGCACACCGTTCATTGCCTCGCGAATCTGCACATCACTTGGATTCGGGATCTTATCCAACAGCGCCTTGGCCGTCATGAGTTGCCCGTTTTGGCAAAAGCCGCATTGCGGGACCTGTTCGTCGATCCAGGCTTGCTGCAGGGGGTGAAGTTTACCTCCATTACCCATTGCTTCGAGCGTTGTGATTTCGGCTTTCACGGAGGAGACCGGCGTGATGCAAGACCGAATCGCGGAGCCGTTCACGATCACTGTACACGCGCCGCACTGGCCAAGTCCGCAACCAAATCTCGGACCCTGCAGACCAAGGTCGTTGCGAAGGATGTAGAGCAGGGGTGTCCCAGGCTCGACATCAAGAGTGTGCGTACTGCCGTTCACCTTCAGTGTGATCTTGCTCATTCTCCGTGCTCCTTGTGCGTCGACGGATCCTTTGTGGGCTTGTTCTATTCTATTCCTTGATAAGCTATTGGACAAATTCGCAAGACACTCGTTAACAGGAGATCATGATGCCCCAGCAGATCAGCCGCCGAGAGACACTGAAGACAGGATTGGCCGCAGCAGGTCTGCTGGCCCTTGTCCAGGACGGGGCGTTACCCGCGCTGGCTCAAGGCGAGGCGGACGTCCCATTCACCGACTATCCGGCGAACTATCAGCCGGGCGGGCCTCCCGGCGCGGCCAACCGGTTTCTGGACATCCGGAAGATCGACGGCCCCATCACGCCCAACGATCAGTTCTTTTTCATCCAGCACTACAATCGCCCCGAGGTTGACGGCCGTTCATACCGTCTGAAGTTCAGCGGGATGGTGAATAAGCCGGCCGAGCTTTCCCTCGCCGATTTCAAGGCCATGAGGCCGGTAGAATTGGTGAACGGCTACGAGTGCTCAGGCAACAGCGGAAGGTTCTTTCAGGGGCTTAGCTCTTGCGGCCGTTTTACCGGCGTACCGTTGCATGAAGTGCTGAAACAAGTGGGCGTTGGCCCCAAGGCTCGCGAGGTGGTCTTTTTCGGTACGGATCGGGGCAACGAAAAGATAGTTTTTCGCGAAGATACTTACAAGCTCGAGCAACAGTTTGGCCGCAGCATCACGCTCGAAAACGCGATGAAACCGGAGCCGCTGTTAGCCTACGCACTCAACGGCCAGCCGCTTACCCGCGATCAGGGTTTTCCAGTCCGGCTCATCATGCCGGGCTGGTATGGCGTTTGCAATGTGAAGTGGCTGGCGGAAATCCATCTGCAAGAGGATCGCTATCTCGGCAACTTTCAAGCTCGCTGGTACCGTACTCTCCGGGGCGTCGGAGGAACGGGAGAAGATACCGATCCGGGCACGCAATGGGTGGAGACCGAAGTGACACACATGCAATTGAAGTCGGTAATCGCACGCGTTCGCAAGAGCTCGAACAAATATCGCGTGTTCGGGTTCGTGTTAAACAACGGCGCGCCGCTGAAGTCTGTGGAAGTCAGCGTGGATGGAGGTCCCTGGCAAGCCGCGGCGCTCGACAAATCCAACACTCGTTTTTCCTGGAAGTTGTTCACTTTTGATTGGAAGGACGCTACGCCCGGGGAGCACACCTTAGTTTCTCGGGCCACCGACGCTGACGGAATCGTGCAGCCTAGCCGCACGGATCTAAGCAGAAAGAAGACCTTTCTCGAAGACAACGCGCAGTTCCCGCGTAAAATCATGATTGCTTGAGCACGTGCCACAGGGCTGCGCTCACGACTCGACGCCAACATTTTCAGATTTGTGGCTTAATGACGTTATCGGAGGAAGTGAGGGATGAGCAAAGTACGAGTCTTGGTGGGAACGCGCAAGGGAGCGTTCGTGCTGACTTCGGACGGAAAACGTGAGAAGTGGGATGTTAGCGGCCCCCACTTCGGCGGCTGGGAGATCTATCACATCAAAGGATCACCCGCTGATCCGAACCGGCTCTATGCGTCGCAGTGCAGCGGTTGGTTCGGGCAACAGGTGCAGCGTTCCGACGATGGCGGCGGAACTTGGACGCCCGTTGGCAATAAGTTCGTGTATGACGGGATTCCTGGAACGCACCAATGGTACGACGGCACGGCGCATCCTTGGGAATTTAAGAGAGTCTGGCATTTCGAACCCTCCCTGACGGACCCTGACACCGTCTACGCCGGCGTTGAGGACGCAGCCTTGTTCCGCTCGAGCGACGGCGGAATGAACTGGCAAGAACTCGCCGGACTGCGCGGACACGGGTCAGGACCGCGCTGGCAGCCGGGCGCGGGAGGAATGTGCCTGCACACTGTGATTCTGGATCCAACCGATCCCCAGCGTATCTTTATTGCTATCTCCGCGGCGGGTGCTTTTAGAACCGACGACGGCGGCGGGACCTGGCAGCCTATCAACAAAGGACTATACTCGCAGTACATTCCCGACCCCACTGCCGAGGTCGGACACTGTGTCCACCATGTCGCCATGCATCGCAGCGCGTCCGGGAGTCCTGTTTATGCAGAAGCATTGGGATGTCATGCGCAGCGACAACGCCGGCGAATCGTGGCAGGAAGTGAGCGGGAATTTGCCCACCGACTTCGGCTTCGTGATTGACATTCACGCGCACGAGCCCGATACCATTTACGTCGTTCCGATCAAGAGCGATTCGGAACACTTTCCGCCGGATGCAAAGCTACGGGTGTACCGCAGCAAGACGGGAGGAAACGAATGGGAACCATTAACAAAGGGGCTCCCACAGAGCAATTGCTACGTGAACGTGTTGCGCGACGCGATGGCGGTAGATTCGCTCGATGAATGCGGCGTCTATTTTGGAACCACCGGCGGCCAGGTGTACGCATCGGCTGATGCGGGAGATAGCTGGACGCCTATCGTGCGAGATCTTCCAGCCGTGCTGTCGGTGGAAGTTCAAACGCTGGCATGATTCAAGTTGTACTACCGGCCCATCTGCGGACACTCGCGCGCGTCGACGGCGATGTCGAACTCGAGGTCCAGGGCCAGGCAACACAGCGCTCGGTCCTGGACGCTCTGGAAACCAAATATCCAATGCTGCAGGGGACGATCCGCAATCATGTCACCCGCGAGCGGCGGCCGTACATCAGATTCTTCGCGTGTTCCGAAGATCTGTCGCACCAATCGCCGGATGCCCCGCTGCCCGATCAGGTGGTCGCTGGTACCGAGCCGTTTTTCATCGTGGGAGCCATTGCCGGTGGATAAATGGCAGAGAGAGGATTCGAACCTTGACAGGTTTTTGAAACGTGCAACTTACAGCATTTTTGATGCTCTGCTTGCCAGACTTCCTACCGCTCCCTATGCGCATTATCCAAATTGCCCAAAACCACGTCCGGTGACTTGATACCCTTCCGTTCACAGTCCTAGCACTTCGTTCAGTCTGGTCAGCAGAATACAACGCTTTTACTTGCTGAGCTTCGCCAGATTCTCCGCGCGCCATTGGACCGCTGGCAGCATCTCGGCGCCGGGAACACTGACCAGCGCCCACTCCGGCTCACCACCTTTGAATGAAACCTTCGCGCCGCTGGGCGCTTTGTTGGCGCCCGGATGTTGGAACGCTTTTACTGGACGAAGGTCTTGGCGCTTTTCAGCGGGCTCATCCTGATCTGCTTTATCAGCGCCGTAATTTGGGGCGCCGGCGCGGCGCTTTATCTGTTGCCCGCTTCGGGACTTTTTATGTCCGTTATTTATCCCAGCATCAATTCCAAGGGGATTAGCTGCTTCCCGAAATCGGAGCACGGCGCCGTCGCTGGAGTGATTCTCTTCTTCACTTGTCTCTCCGCTGTCGTCGGGCCGTTAGCAATGGGAGCGGTCAGCGATGCGATAGGCCACCCGAAGTACGGATTTGTTCTGGCCACCGGGTTCGCAGGCCTGCTTTTCGTCGGATTGCTGCTGAACTGGGTGTTCGATCCGGCACGCGAGTTGCTCAGCCGGCTGGATGAGACAGAGTATCGCTAGCGATGGCTTCACGATATACAATGTCCAGTGCACCCCGGTGGACTGCTCATGCCGCTGACGAGAAGAGGAGCCTGATGCTTTCCCGACGTTGCTTTTCCAAATCCATCCTCGCCGCACCCTGGATTCTGCGCGCGCAGCAAGGCCCGTTGAAAGCTCGTGTGAAGATCGATACGGAACGAACCATTGGCGATATCGATTCGAAGCTGTACGGCAATTTCATTGAGCATCTGGGACGCTGCATCTACGGCGGGGTCTTTGATGAGAAATCTTCCGTGTCGGACGCCAACGGTTTCCGCCGCGATGTTCTGGAGGCGGCCAGAAAGCTCGATGTCACATTGCTCCGCTGGCCGGGCGGAAACTTCTCGTCCAATTATCACTGGCTCGATGGCATCGGCCCGCGCGATCAGCGCCCGCCGCGGCTCGAAATGGCCTGGGGCACGGTGGAAAGCAATCGCTTCGGAACCCATGAGTTCTTGGATTACGCAGAGAAGCTTGGAGCTGAGCCGTACATTTGCGCGAATCTGGGAACCGGTGCCTGGGAAGAGGCCCAGCAGTGGGTGGAGTACTGCAATTCCGGCGAAGACACCGCCATGACGCGGCTGCGCAAACAGAACGGCCGCGCCGATCCCTGGAAAGTCACCTACTGGGGGCTGGGCAATGAAATGGACGGCCCCTGGCAAATGGGCCATCGCAGCGCCGAGGACTACGGCAAGTTCGCCTTGGAAGCCGCCAAGCTGATGAAGTGGACCGATCCCAACGTCAAGCTGATCGCGGCCGGCTCCTCGAATTTCAGCGCCGGCTCGGATTGGACGGGCTGGAACCGGACCGTACTCGAGTTCCTGAAGAACCACGCGGATTACCTCTCGCTCCACACCTACGTCGGCAATCCGCAGAATGACTATGCGGATTTTGTCGCGAGCTCGCTCGAGCTAGCGTCGCGCCTCAAGACCGCCGAAGGCATCATCGACGCTGCTCTTTCCGGCGTCCGCAATCGCAAGATTTATATCGCTTGGGACGAATGGAACGTATGGTATCGCGCGCGCGGCGACGGACAGCGCGGCCGGCGCATCCTCGAGGAACAGTACAACCTGGAGGATGCGCTCGTGGTGGCGACATTCCTCAACGCGTTCGTGAACCATGCGCATATTGTGAAGATCGCCAATATGGCGCAGTTGGTCAACGTAATCGCGCCGATCTTCACCAATGAAAACGGCCTCTTCCTTCAGACCATTTATTATCCGCTTCAACTCTTTGCCAACAACACCAAGGGGAAGGCGCTAGAGCTGTTTGTCGATAGCCCGAAGTACAGCAGCCGCCGATTCGACGACGTTCCGTACCTCGATGTCTCAGCCGGCTACGACCACGGCTCGCTTGTCGTGAACATCGTGAACCGGCATAAGGACCAGGCGATTGAAACCGAGTTCGAGCTGGAGGACAAGCAGTTCAGAGGCGCCGTAGAGGCAACCGAAGTCAACGGCCCCGATATCAAAGCTGTAAACAATTTCCAAGGTGTACTCGTGAAACCCACCCAGCGTTCCGCGCCAGCGCAGGGCAAAACTCTGCAGTACAGCTTTCCGCCGCACTCGTTTACAATGCTTCGGGCGAGGGTGGCGTAGCCCAGGGGAAGGATGGATCTTCGATGACACCCAGGCTGATACGAACTAGCTCTGTTGCTTTGCTCGCACTGCTGACGTTTAGCCGGCACAGTGCGGCTCAAAACCCCGGAGGCTCCCAGCCCCCCGGCACCAGCCCAGGATCAGGCCCCTATAAAGCCGTCATGGAAATGGACGCGGGCTTACCGGATCACACCATCTACCGTCCGGAGGATCTGTCGGCACTGAACGGAACGAAATTGCCGGTAGTCGTTTGGGGCAATGGCGCCTGTGTCAATGCCGGAAACGCCTTCAGTAGCTTCCTTACCGACATTTCGTCCTACGGGTATCTTGTGATCGCGCTCGGCCCGATCGTCCAACGCGATCCGTTTGGATCCGCGCAGCCTGCTCCCCAGGCTCCGGCGGCGCCGCTCCCGCCCCAGGGTGCTGACTCTAGCGAACCTCCTCGCGGTTTACCGCCGGCAGCAACTCATCCATCCCAGATGATCGATGCAATCCAATGGGCGACTGCAGAAAACGATCGTGCCGCCAGCAAGTATTACAAGCGCCTCAATAGCGGCAAAATCGCGGTGATGGGCCAATCTTGCGGCGGCGTGCAGGCCATTGAAGTCGCCGCCGATCGTCGTGTCTCCACCGCTGTGATCTGGAACAGCGGGTTGTTTGGCAAGCCGACCAACCTCGGCGGCGGCAAAACCCTGAGTAAGCAAGACCTGGAATCGATTCACGTTCCCGTGGCTTACATCAGTGGCGATCCCCGGGACATCGCGTTCAAGAACGCGGAGGCCGATTTCGATTACCTGACCAAAATCCCGGCGTTCCGCGCCTATGAAAAGGGAGTGGGGCACGGCGGCACCTATCGAGAGCCGAATGGCGGCGAATTCGGCGGCATCGCGGTGGCCTGGCTGAACTGGCAGCTGAAGGGCGATCAGCGTGCAGGCTTGATGTTTCGGGGTACGGATTGCGGCCTGTGTGTCAATCCTAAATGGGTTGTGCGGACGAAAAACATAAAATGAGATTCCTTCTGCTGCTAATTTCGATTGCAGCGTTTGGACAGTCCGCGAAGTTCGAGCCGCCCCGGCAAGCCGACGGACACCCGGACTTGCAGGGAGTTTGGCGCAACGCCTCAATCGTCGCCGCATTCAACGTCGAAGGGCAGAAGGCATACTATAACGAGCCGGGCGGAGCCTCAGTTATTGTCGACCCACCTGATGGGAAGCTCCCCTATCTTGCGGACGCACTCCAGAAGGCGAATGACAATCACGCCCATCGCGAACGCGATCCCACCGGACATTGCCACACGCATGGAGTGCCGCGTTCGCTGGTGCCTCCTTTTCCGATTGAGATCGTCGAGGACAGCAATTACGTGGTCCTGCTTTCAGAGACCGAACACAGCGTCCGAATCATTCCGCTGGACGGGCGGCCGCACTTGAAGAACTATCACGCCTGGGCCGGGGACTCGCGGGGCCGCTGGGAGGGCGACACATTGGTAGTGGACGTGACCGGCTTCAACGGCAGAACATGGCTGGATCAGTCAGGAAATTTCGTCGACGAGAACGAACACGTGGTGGAGCGGTTCACGATGACGGCACCCGACACGATCGTTTATGAGGCCCGGGTGGAGGATCCTACGGTGTATTCCCGGCCTTGGACTCTGCGCGTTTCTCTGCGGCGTCAGCCCAAAGGCACCGAGTTGATTGAATACGACTGTATCGAGGGAGAGCGTGACGAAATTCATTTTCCCGGCGCCGCGAATCAAAAACATTAGGTGCGGTTTGGTTTTGGCGGTTGTGTTCACCGCCGCCAGCGGCTGGTCCCAAAGCGCCGCAGCTGACCTCCGTGGCATCTGGATGGCTGAGAACAAGGCCGACGCGAGCCTTGAGCGCGCGCACGTGATTGTCGATCCGCCAGACGGCAAGATCCCCTATCGTCTCGAGGCAACTGCCCAACAGAAGCAGAATTTCGCCAATCGGGAGACCGCCGATCCGGAAAAAAGATGCTTCCAACCCGGAGTGCCGCGCGCCGCGTACCTGCGATCGCCTTTTCAGATCTTCCAGAACGACCGCGCTGTGTATATCGTCTATCAGGACGTTCATTCGTATCGCATCATTTACTTGAATGGAAGCCCGCATAATGAGGGGCTCGGGTATGCGATGGGCGATTCGCGCGGCCGTTGGGAGGGGAATACCCTGGTGGCTGACATCACAAGCTTCAGCGACTCCACTTGGCTAGACGCCGCCGGGAACTACCATAGCGATGAATTACATGTGGTGGAGCGCTACACGCGCATGAATCCCGGCACTCTTGATGTACGAAGCCACCATCGAAGATCCGAAGGTCTTCACCCGGCCTTGGAAAATTCGGATGCCCCTTCGCCTGCAGAAGGGAATTCAGATCTTAGAGGACGAATGCGAAGAAGGCGACAATGGCCGGCGGCACCACGTGAGCCTCTTCAAAGAAGCGCGATAGGAGCAACGGATGAGATCACGAATATTAGGCATGCTGTCCGCATCCATCTTGACGATTGGCGGAATCGCTCAGGCCCAGACACCTCCCCCGACCGCGGACGGTTACATCACGGCCGCGAAGGTTGCCGCAGGGACCGACTGGGCCGGAACATTTGTCCGCATGTGCATTCCCCCGCCCCCAGGCGCAGGCGGCCCTCCTCCTCCAAGCCGAACCATCCCCGCCCGCGAAACATGGTACGCGGAACCGGCCAAGGTCGCTGATAACTTCTATTTTCTCGGGACCAAGATCCATAGCGCCTGGGCTCTGGTCGGGAGCCAGGGCATCATCATTATCGAGGCGTTGTTCGATTACGCCGCAAAAGACGAGATCCTTGGTGGCCTCAAGAAGCTGGGTTTGGACCAGAGCAAAGTGAAGTACGTGATCCTTTCGCATGCTCACGGCGATCACGACGGCGGGGCCAAAATGTTGCAGGATGCGATTCCAGGCGTGCACCTCATCTACGGAGCGGAGGATTGGGACGCCATCGACAAGGCGGCCACTCATATGGGTGGCAAACCGAAACGTGACATCACGGGCGATGACGGAATGACGATCTCAGTCGGCGATGCTTCGCTGCGCATTGTCACCATGCCCGGCCACACGCCCGGAACGCTTTCTTACTTGTTTGAAATCCGTGATCACGGCAAGCCGCTCCGAGTCGCCTATGTGGGTGGCACAGCGATTCCCTTTAATGCCAATGCGGAATACTATGACCGCTACATGGCCTCTTCGAAGAAAATGGCGAAGGAGGCTGCCGATTATGGCGCCACCGCGTTGATTACCAATCACACCGAGTTCGACAATGCTTTCTACAAGGCCCACACCGCAGCGGACCGCCGGAACGGCGAAGCGAATCCGTTCGATGTCGGCGCTGATTCCGTAGGTCGTTATTTTGCAGTGGTTCAGGGCTGTACGGCCGCCGCCAAGTTGCGGGTGGCGGGCAAATAGGAGCAAATATGAACCTCAAAACAAATGTTTTAGTGACCGCTCTTGCGGCCTTCTGCACGATTGGGCTACTGCTTCCTCGAAGTAGAGCGCAGAATGCAAACGAGACGAAGAAAGGCTCGTGGGAGAAGATCAAAGTCCACGGCAAGTCGCTCGAAGGGAATCTGGAAGGTGACTCTCCGGATCGGGACGTGTTCGTATATGTTCCCCCGAGTTATGCCACGAGCCCCAATCGGCGCTACCCGGTGGTTTACTTCCTTCACGGCTACGCCGCTCACGCCGAAAATTACTGGAACATGTTATCGGTTCCCGCCGCCGCTGACTCCGCGATCTCGAACGGATCGTCTCGTGAAATGATCGTGGTGCTTCCAGATGCGTTTACGGTCTATAGCGGCGGTATGTTTTCGAATTCGCCCACCACAGGCGATTGGGAGGCATACGTATCAGAGGACTTGGTCACCAATATCGACGCTCACTATCGCACGATCCCCGATCGAAGCGCCCGAGGCCTCGCCGGGCATTCGATGGGCGGATACGGAACGGTGCGGATCGGCATGAAACATCCGGAGGCCTTCGCCGTGCTCTACGCGATGAGTTCTTGCTGTCTGATGAACGATCCCCAACGGCTGCTTCCGGGGGCGGGAGCCAATCAGCCCCCCACGGGTGTACTCGCCAAGGCGCTCTCCGCCCAAGCCGCCGCGTGGGCCCCGAACCCAATGAACCCGCCGCAGTTCTTCGACCTTCCTACCAAGGATGGAGAGATCCAGCCTCTGATCGCGGCCAAATGGGTTACGAACTCGCCCTTGGTGATGGTCGACCAGTATGTGCCTAGCCTGAAGAGGTATCACGCAATCGCGATTGACGTCGGCACCAAGGATCCTTTTCTAACCACAAACACGCAACTGGACCAAGCACTCACGCGCCTCGGAGTCAATCACAAGTTCGAGACCTATGAAGGCGATCATGGAAACCGAATTGCGGCTCATTTCGGCGCGAAAGTGCTGCCCTT
>CAWAHZ010000003.1:0-662334 GCA_963781905.1 Bryobacterales bacterium | reverse complement strand
TGGAAAGATCAGCAGAGCGGTGAATGGAAAGAAGAGACCGACTGGGCGAACGTCGTTTTGTGGCGCCAGGAGAATCTGGCCAATTACCTGACCAAGGGAAACAGGTCTACGTGGAAGGCCGGCTGCAGACGCGCAGCTATGACGACAAAGACGGCAAGAAGCAATATATGACCGAGGTGGTGGCCGAAGATGTGATTCTGCTGGGCGGACGCGGCGGCGAAGGCGGCGACGATTCGCGGACGCGGCGCGTCCGGTCTCGATGCCGCGCAGCGCGCCGCGCCCGGCCGCGGCGGCCGAGCCGATGGATCAAGGGATCACCGACGACGACGTTCCGTTTTGATGTATGGTTTTTGGTTGTGTCCAGTTATCCTTTTGGGCACTAAGCACGGTTGTGCTCTTGATCAGATGGTGGGGGCCGCGCGAATCGCGTAGGCCGTAGGCCGGAGCGATTTGCGCGGCCCTCACCATCTGAAACCGACCCCTTCCCGCCACCCCTCTGGTTGCGATAGTCCGGCATATTAGAGCCGGGGATGTTGGCTGCGTCCATTTTTCACGTAAACATCATCATCCGTTCACGTTTCCGTGAACACTGGCGAAGTAAACTCCCTTCATGGGTACCGGGAAACTGGACACGCATCGGAGTCCAAGGAAGATGTCGCCCCACGTCGTTCTCACTGTGGTGCTGGAATCGGGTGAGCGGCTTCCTTGTCTGGTCGACAGAGCCACTTGGATACCGGTTCGCGTGGGCACACGCTGGGCTGTTCGCTACCGGCGACACCGGGTCCAGTCTTCCACCCTGGAGAACAACCTCCGCGTCCTGGGTCGGATCTACGACTGGGCGAGACGTATCGTCGGTCTTGATCTGGACGATCACCTCACCAGCGGCAACAGTCTCAGTGCTCGCCAGATCGAGTCGATGGTTCTCTACTTTCGCACGAGAGGCCAAGACGCTGAAACCGTTGTCGGATCCGATCCCGGAGCGCTCGATCATCACTTTCCGTTGCCGAGAACTTCCTTAAATGGGCGCTGGATAGCGACAACCGTGGCGGTGCCAGAACGCTTACGTTAGACGAGCTGTCAGCACAGCGGGCTCACATGGAGCAGGTTTTCCGATCTCTGCGGACCGGAACGAAACCGTCCGCAGCGGATTCAGCCCCTCAGTGAGCAGGAACTGGCATCCCTTCGTCGGGTACTCGCACCTAAAACGGAATGCGGCCGAGATTGGGTCTTCCCCAAAGGTGTTTTTTACCGCCATGCCCAGTTACGGAACTGGTTGATGGTGGAGACTGGCCTTGAACTCGGCCTACGCAGAGGTGAGTTGCTCAAGTTGCGATTGGACTCTATCCCGCGGGGTAATGATGACGGACTTCGAGTCCTGCGCCGGCCAGATGATCCGCATGATTCCCGGCAAAGGGAACCTGCAGTCAAAACCGCGGAGCGCGTGGTTCCGGTTTCGCGGTCGCTTCTGTCGCTCTTCCGTGCTTACCTGATTTCAAAGCCGCCCCTCGGTCGTGTGACCGGCAAGACCCCGTACCTCTTCGTTACCGGAGCTGGCGCACCGCTGTCGATGAAAGCAGCAGACGACATCATGCGGACGATCGGGCGTCATAGTGGTGTTACGCCGTTGTCGTGGCATCGGCTCCGGCACACCTGGGCTGAACGGATGGCGGAAGTGTTCGCCGAACAGGCAAACGGCATGGACAAGCTGGTTTACCTGGGCGGCTGGACCAACCCGCAGTCACCCAAACGCTATACCCAGAACGCGATTGCCAGGCAAGCGAGCGAAGCGATGCGAAGCTACCATAGCCGCCTTTACGGTGAGGACTCGTAAGCGTGGCGCGCTCGTCCCGGATTATTCCAGCGTCCGAAGCGATCGGCGATCTTCCTTCTGTTCCCATGAGGGTCCGCTCATTGGACGGGCAGGTGATCGAGACGGGCGCCAACGTCTGGAGGATGCGCACCTGTAGCGATGGCGGCGATGTGCTCACAATCAACTGGGAGCGGCTGCGGGCGATGCGTCGAGGGTGTGCCTTCAGCGCCCGGGCGGAGCATTTAGTCCGGCTCTATCTCGCAGACCGCCTGTACAGAAAAAAGTCGTCAACCATTCACAACGACTTCTCAACATTCCTCTACTTCGAGGACTGGCTCTGGAGCAAAGCTGGTGTGCGGTGGTTTGACTGGTCCGACCTAACCGAGGCTCTTGCGAGAAGTTTCCTTGCACATGGCATCGAACACAGCGCCGAAAAGGGGAATCGTCTTTCACGTCTACGCACGTTCTATGAATGGGGTGTTGCCCGGCAGCATTCGGATTTCGACGGGCAACTGCTTCGAATCCTCAAAACGATCACAGCGATCGGGAATGCGAAGGGACATCACGTTCGGTTCCGCCACCCGGTTAGGGGACCGTTTTCCCCTGACGAACTCTTGCTGATCCGAAGGGCCATCGATACTGGAATAGGCGCCGAAAGGGATCGCGCGATCCTGATGCTACATCTGGAACTCGGGCATAACCCGAGCGCCACTGCCCGCCTGAAGAACAAGGACCTGATTCGATACGAATCGAAGACTGCGATCTGTTATCAGCTCGATGTTCCGCGTGTGAAGAAGCGGACCGCTCACCGGGAAACAAAGCGGCGGCCGATCAGCAGTAGGCTCGGCACACTGCTGGAGCATCTGCGGGCCGGCGTTCCAGAAGATCCACTTCTCCACTGGCTTCCCCGACTATCGCCCGAGGGCGCGGTCAACGCCGCACTGCGAAGATTCGTCCGTGTCGCCGGTCTGGTGTCCCCACGAACCGCAAGGCCGATGGTAGTGAACCCGAGACGCTTCCGCTTTTCGATCGGCACGTATATGGCGGAAGAAGGAGCCTCGGTGTTTCACATCGCCGAGATACTCGATCACACGGACACCCAGAACGTGAGAGTGTACGTCGAAACAGTCTCCTCGATTGCCGATCCTGTCGCGAAGGCGACCGACGCGGCTCTGGCCCCTCTTGTACGGAGATTTCAAGGAAAGATCGTGGACTCCCCTGAGTTCCCGGCCTTTGACGGTATGCCTAACCAGGTGATTCCAGCAATCGCACCCCATCTTGGGATCGTTCATCTCAACGTCGGAGGGGTTGGCATGTGCGGTCGGGATGCCCGGAAAGACGGTTTGTGCCGGCTGCTGCCACCGGTGAGTTGTTACCTGTGCCCCTCCTTTGCCGCCCTCCGCGACGGCCCGCACCGCGAGATGCTCCACTCGATCGAAACATTCCTGCATGAAGCTCGAGACATCAGTGACAAGCGGACTCTGATGCAGTTAGAAGATGTTCGCGTCGCGATCCGCCAAGTGTTGGACCAAGTACCCGGAGACAGCAAGGAATGAACGCGGCAGCAATGAAGACACCTGTCGGCCGTAGCGAGGAAGCGGCGATTCGAGCGCTATTGGCCATCGCACGACAGAAGTTTGCCGCCGATCTGCACATGGATGTCGCCCTCTTTGACCAACCGGTGTGGGAGGTCAGTGCGCTGAGGGACAGGAGCACCAGTCTCCAGAACCAGAGGCTTTACTTTACCCAGCGTGGAACCACGGATCGGGCGTTACCGGCCGCATACGGAAACGTCGTGAAGAGCTGGATCATTCTGGACCGCCGCTCAGTTGGCAACATGGGCCGGAGGTCGGATGCCGCGCGCATTCTGTGGGACGCGATCCAGCGGCGCCGCGAGAGAAAACCGGAAGATTTCTCGTGGCAAAGCTTCTCGGAGGAGGACCTCAGCCAAGCAGAACTGCTCATGCGAGCGAGTTGGAGTGAATCAACGACGTACAAGTTGATCGTTAGCCTGCTGGTGTTCACGCGATTCCTTGCCGCCCGGGGAGTCTGCCGTCCGCTGTACTACACGCCCCAGACTCCGCGTGTGGAAGACTTCAACCGGCACACGATCAGTGGCCAGGAAGAGCGAAGAGATCGGTTGCCCACCGAAGCGGCATTGCAAGGCATCGCTGACATTTACCGTGAACATGCGGTAGAACCCGCTGACCGCCTGCGGGCGGCCGCCGTCGCTATCCTCGTGGTAACTGGGTTTCGGATCGGCGAGTTGCTGACACTTCCACTCGATTGTGAAGTGGAGGAAGTGCGAGGCGGCAAGCCCCGTTATGGAATCCGTTACTACAAGGAGAAGGCTCGCGGTGCGGAGAAGATGTTCGCTGTTCGATGGCTGACCGCGACCGGCGCGGCACTGGCGCGACAGGCGATTCACGAGATTCGAACCCTCACTCAGGGTGCGCGGGACGCGCGCCCACGTGCTGGAGCAAACGCCGCATCGCGTTCCGATCCCCGGTTTTCACTGGGCTGCGAGGATGACGACCGCCGAAGTGACGTTTGCGCTGGGAACGAAGAATGTTCCCATATTGTTGCCGCGACATCATGACTACGAAGGCGTTTACTTCCGCGCCTTTGAAGTGGAAGCCTTTCTTCAATCACTAAGATCATCGCCCCTTTGGACGGTGGACCGCCGTGACGGCACGTTCCAGATGCTCTCAGAAACGCTGCTGATCGCATTCCGCAACTCGTTCCATCCGGGCCGGGCGCTTTATCCTCTGTTGGTAGCGCCGATCTTCATTTCCCAGCTCGCCGATTTTCTGTCCGGTGGCGGCGGAACCCCGTCGGCCTTCGAGCGTTTTGGTATTCGTGAGCCCGATGGCTCATTCTGCAAAATGACTTCCCATCAGTTCCGCCATTGGCTGAACTACATTGCCGATAAGGGCGGCCTGCCGGTTGAGCTGCAATCGCGCTGGATGGGCCGCGAACATTCTAGAGATACCGAGGCGTACCGTCATGCCACGGTCGACGAGAGGCTTGAGTGGGTGAAAGCGGGGATTCAGGAAGGCAAGTTGGCAGGCGCGAAGGCCAGCATGTATTTCGAGTTGCCGAACGCCAAACGGGAGCGGTATCTCGATGGCGAAGTTCAAGCGGTTCACTTCACCGCACTCGGTTTGTGTCTGCATGATTTTGCGGTCACGCCGTGTCCATACCACCTCAACTGCGTTCGCGGATGCGCCGACTATCTGCGCGTCAAAGGCAGTGAGAGCGAAAGACGCCACCTCATCCAGATCCAGCAATCCACCGAACGGGCGCTTGACATCGGCAAAATCGCCGGCGCGGCGCGCCGGACGGTGGAGTTGCAGAGCCGTGGATCCGCCACTGTGAGGAAACGCTGGAAGGCGTGCAAGGCGGCTCTCGCCGTTGACGACCAAACGGAATCTACACCAAGCGGCGTAGCTCGGCCTTTTCGCGGCCGTCGAAGCAGGTTCGAAAGGCTCCCCGGCTAAACATGTCCAGACAAAGTGTTCGCGAGGAACTGAAGCGGCGGCTCATGGAACATCTGGCCGTGGCCGAAACACATCCGCCCGAGGAATGCGCGCTTGATGTGCGGAGCGTGGCTGCTGTTCTCAGGGTCAGCCCGACCACGCTGTACAAGTACGGCTTCAATCGGGAGGTCAACGCGGCTGAGCAGCGGCAGCGAGAGAACACGTTCATCGCCGGCGCCGCGATCGAGCAGGACTACTTCAAAGGCCAGATTCGCGCATTGACTGAAGAGCTTGAGAAGGAGCGAGTACGCAGCAAAGGACTCGTTGGCCGGATCGCCATCATGGAGGCGAATGCCGCCCGGCTTGGGTTCGATCCTGAGGAGATGCACAAGCCGATTCTGAAGCCGATTCGAACGATGTCGCGCGCTGGCCAAGGGGACGCTGGCGGTTTTCGCAAGGGGCCACATACAATACGGGACTAATAACAGGAGACCACCGGCCCCCTTGCAATATCCATCAGGTCCTGTTTCCAAGTTAAGCTGTTGACGAATGGGATCGAAAACGGTGGCTTGCCAGTGCGCATGTGGCGCTCAACAGTTCAGAGTTCGATTAGAGCCAGACGAGCAAGTTGGCCTCGTGACCTGTTCGGCCGGGCACCATTCGCTTCTGCTCGATAGCCGCGATTACTGGGCAGACGTTCTGCAAGAAGGAAGGCCAAAGGAGATCAGATGCCGCTGTGGCGGAGCGCTGTTCCGCGTCGATTTGGTCTATGATTTCCGAGATGATGGCGACGTTCGCTCTGTGGACGTGTCGCCCACATGCTGCGATTGCGGCCGGGAACGAACCGCCGCATCATTTGAGATCGACTACAGCCCGACAGCCGAACTCATCTCCAAGCCGCTTGATCCGATCGAACAACCGTGGCTGAAGGCTAAGCGTTGCGAAGTCACCGCCTATTGGCAGCCTGCCGATGTCGAACGATTCGCTTCATATTTGTCTGGGATTCCGGAGGTTCGGATTTATCGCGATTCCAACGGCTTTGAAGAATGTGGAATCGAAGCTGTCGAGTTCTATCCTGAACTGAAGTACGACTTGTACTTCACTAACGTGTTGGGGCTTCCGCCGCTTCGCGACCGCGATCCTCAAAAGGCGGCACCACTCCTTCGCCTGACCAGCCCGTTTCATATCGCTTGTCCGAGCGGGATCGCTCTTCTCCACTACATTGAGTACGCTGACGAGATTCTTCGGGGAGCGGAAATACTGAAGCAGCCACCACCCTTTTTGTCGTTCGCGCGACAGGCGCGCGAATGGCTACGCCGGAATTATTTGTCCAAGCGCGGGAGTAACACTGCGGACAACCCTGCGGAGTACGAACGAATCGTCAGCCTGCTGCGGCTAAAGAACGGTGATCAGTCTCCCGCTTCGCAAAACTGAACACGCCAATGGCTACATCCGATCCAAGCTAATGAATCCAAATGCCTTCCAATCTGAACGCGGCAAAATCCGCGTAAAACCATTCTAGACAGTCGTCCTAACCGGCTGGAAGACGGAGGCAAACTGTCTCGTTCGATGGCCTAATGCGTTTCCAAAGCGTTAAAAGGGCCGGCTAACGCCAACAGTATTAGAGAATTCGGCCGATAGACGGGTATGGATGCCCTTGTCGCCCGACAGGCCATCTTCGACCGCGATCGTCGTGTGCACGGCTATGAGCTGCTATTCCGCTCCAATGCCGCACAAAACGAGTTTGACGGCACCGAAGCCAGCCTCGCCACCCGACAGGTGCTCGCTAACAGCCTGTTAGTCATTGGGTTGGAAAATCTGGTCGGAACTAAAAAGGCCTTCGTGAACTTTGGCCGGGTGCCTCTGCTGCAGGGTTGGCACGCCTCACTCCCGCGCGGGAGCACGGTTATCGAGCTGCTGGAAACCGTCGAGCCGGACGCCGAAGTTCTGGAAGCGTGCCGCAGCCTGCGCGAGCAAGGCTATCAAATCGCCCTGGACGACTTTGTGTTTCGGCCGGGATTCGAATGCCTGCTGGATGTAGCAGACCTGGTGAAGATCGAGATCCAAAGCTGTCCCCGGCCGGAACAAAAGCTATTGGTGCGTTCCTGCAAGACGCGAGGCCTTCGTACACTGGCCGAGAAAGTGGAAACTCACGAAGAGTTTAACTGGGCGCGGGAAGCTGGTTACGACTATTTTCAGGGTTACTTCTTTGCGCGGCCGGTGATGGTGCGGGGCCGGCAAATCCCAGCCGTCAAGGTCCATTGTTTACGGCTGCTACAGGAAGCGCAGCGCACGGAGCTCGATTTCGATCGCCTGGAGATGCTGATCCTGGAAGACGTCTCCCTCTCTTATCAACTGCTGCGCTACGTGAACTCGCCCTTATTCGCCCTGAGCAGCACCATCCGGTCCATTCGGCAAGCGCTGCTATTCTTCGGCGAGACTGAGTTGCGGAAGTGGATTGTGCTCGCAACCCTGACCCGAACGGCGGAAGACAAGCCGAGCGAACTGATCCGCCACTCGTTGGTTCGGGCGCGATTCTGCGAGTCGGTGGCCCGCCTGGCGGTGAAAAGTCTGGAACAATCGGCGTTTCTGACCGGCCTGTTCTCATTGTTGGACGCGCTGATCGACCGGCCGCTCAACGAGACCTTATCGGAAATGGGCCTGGCGCCCGAGATCGCGGCGGTGCTGAGAGGCAGTGCGGCGGAGGGCGATCCGCTGGCCAGGGTGTTTCAGCTGGCCAGGGCCTACGAAGTGGCCGATTGGCAGCGCGTGGAGGAAATCTGCCAGCAGCTCGGAGTGCCCGTCGCCAGTCTCGGCGAGGTTTATTGCGCGGCTGCCGGCTGGGCGCAACAGGTGATGGAACCCGTCCCGGCTGCCCAGCCGGTATAGCCTGAACAGGCACCCAAATCCTACGCGTCCGCGAGTGCGGCGACCAAGGCCCCTTTCGCCGAGGCGTGTAAAGGATCGGAGGCGAGGCGGATCTCATTGGAGGCGATGGGAAGGTCCGTTTCGAGCAATGCCTTCTCAAACCGGTCGCGGAAACCCTCCGGCAACGCGGTGCCGCCGCTCAGCACGATAGGCAGCGGGCGGGTGGACTTGGGAAGGTTGCGCGAGTTGGAGAAGGAGTGCTTCATGCCCTGCACCAGCGACTGGATCATTTCGTCGTAGTAAACCCCCAGCACCTGCTGCAGCTTGTCGGCAAAGAAGCCGTTGAAGTGGAAAGAGTCCTCTTTGACGATGCGAACCCGGTTGGCGCGCTCGCCGGTAATGGCGGCCGCGCTGGTGTCAATGTAGTCACCGGCTTTGGGAATTGAAAAGCTGAACACGGGCACCGACAGATAGGCCACGCAGACGTTGCACAGGCCGCCGCCGCAACTGATGCCGATGCCGGTGTAATTGGAGCTTTCCAGCTCCGAATAAATCACCGCCAGACCTTCGTTGATGCTTTTCACTTCGTAGCCCAGGTCGGTGAGAAGGCGGCGCAGGGTAGCTTCGTGATAGGTAAGATTGTCCTCGGCGCCCAGCGGCGCGGCCGGCACGGTGAAACAAAGCTTCTGCCGGTCCTTCACCGGATCCACTAGAGTCTCAACGATCTTGCGCAGCATGCCCAGACTTTCCGGCTCGGCCGGATTGAGCACACCTTTGTCCATGGTACGGCGTGTCTCCATATTCAGCACGTCGGCAAACCGGTCCGATTCGTTGCCGTGCACCACGATATCGGGTCCGGTGACGGTGTGCGGCACCTTTTCTTTCTTGAGCACGCTCTCCGTCATTTTCGAAAATGGAATGGTGACGAAAGCATTTAACTGCGTCTCATATTGAAACTCTTCGCCCACCCGTTGCGCCAGGCAGATGCGGCTGGTGCCGACATCCAAACCCACCGCGGAATTATTCACTTTGTCGTTATGTCTCATGATGATTGTCGCTGGCGGTGGCCGCAGCCTTGAGCGCCGCCAGTATCTCCTTATATTGCTTTTGAAGAATTGCTCTGTAACGGGACACGGGGATGCCGCGCGAGGCGGCCTGCGTTTGCATCTGATCTTCGGCCAGAGCGAGACCTTGCCAGAGGCGAACGCCGGTAGCGTGCACAAAGGTGGGATCGTAGTTGAACCCAAAGGCGTAAATGCTGGGAGGCGGAACGGCGTAGTTGTCTTTCAAGCCCAGGTCGCGAAACGGAAAGTTGCCCGCCCAGTCTGTGTGGTAACCCACCAGCATGTTGTCCGGATTCACGGAAACCTGCGCATGCGTTACGCAGTTCGATTGCGGAATGCGATACTTGGCGCGCAGCATCTCGGTAAGGATGCGCGCGGCGTGCACCTGGGCCGGATTGGCCGAAGGCAGATCGCCCAGCTGAGTTTGCGTCTCAAAGGCGACGCCCAGGAAACTGCTGTTCAAATTGACAAAGATGCTATTGCCGTCGGCCCACACTGAATAACCCGCGTGATTGGCCACGTCGGTTTCGGGAACAATGCGGAACACCTGGCCAAAACGATCGATCAGGAAATGATAGCTGTGGTTCTGTTGCACCACTCCAATCACGGCCTTTCCAATCCGCTTCAGCCTGGCATTCTCGTCGGCGGTGAAGCGCGCCTGATCGCTCTCGGTGGTGTGATAAACGATGCCCGCCGGTTCGGAGCGCCACTCAGGCTGCCCAGCATCAATGGCTCCGCGTTGATAGACCGGATAGAAGATGCGCTTCTGATTCGGCTTGACGTAGCGATCGTCAATCCGCAATCCATTGCTGAACGTTTCGAAATCGCGCGATTGGTCCACCACCCAGACGTTGGGAGTGGTGTCGGCCGGAATCACGTCGGGCGTTGCTACGTCCGCTCCGATACGGAGCGCTGTGGGTGCAATTGACCGCAGCGGCGCTGGAGCCTTTACGCTCGAAGAAGCTTTGTATTTCGGGATCAGAATGCCGCCTAACAGCAGCGCCAGACCCAGTGCCGCGAACCTTTTCATACGCCGGGACTTAGTGGACGCGTGGAGCAGCGGCTGGCCGCTCAAAGATCCCATGCTGGTCTGCAAGTAGCGCAGGCGCTGGACAGGATCCTGGATTTGCCCGGCCCGGCTTTCGACGAACCATCCGGCCAGATTGCGAGGGATCAAACGCACGCCATGCACCCGTACTCTTATCGGCCGATCGGTACGAAAGCCTTATAGCCCCTAGGGGAACATCGCGGACCAAATCGGGGAAACAACTCAGTCTGGGTGAAACGACGGTATGATTCGGATAGTCAGGAGCATCGATCCATGAATCGCTCTCGTATCCTGCTCTTATTGTTGACAATGTCGGCATCCATCGTCACGGCTGCATCAATCGTTACGGCTGCCGAAATCCCTCAAGGAGTCCACGTCCTGCTGCGTATGGAAAACTCCGTGAATACGCGCACGGCTCAGGCGGGCGACTATGTTTATTTGCGGACCGCCGTGCCCATTGCGAACGCGGGCGAGATCGCGGTGCCGGCTGGAAGTTATGTCCAGGGCGTGGTTGCCGAATCGAAGCGGAGCGGACGCGTCAAAGGCCGGGCGCAGCTTGCCATTCGCCTGGAAACGCTGACGCTTGGGAGCGGCAAAGTCTACAAATTCTCGCCGCACTTGAGCGCAGTGGACTCGGGCGAGACCGGCCAGAAGGTGGTGGGCGGCGAGAACACTATCGAACAGGCGCCCGGGAAGGGCCAGGATGGGGAACGCATCGCGATCCTGGCGGGCAGCGGTGCTGGCATTGGAGGATTCGCCGACCGGAGCTGGAAAGGCGCGGGAATCGGGGCCGGTGTTGGCTCCGCGGTCGGACTGGCGACGGTAATGTTAACGCGCGGCAAAGAGGTGGAACTGCGGCAAGGGTCGACGCTGGATGTGGTGTTTGACCGGACAGTGTCGCTGGAATAGCTGCCCAACAGTAGGCCCGGCGCGCGGCTATCGTGTATCATCCTCTTGTGATACGCCGGTTCTACGTTCATAATTTCCGCTGCTTGGAAAACTTCGAGTTGCCGATCTCCGGCCAGTCGTCCGTCTTACTCATTGGAAAGAACGGTTCTGGCAAAACTACAGTTGGGCTTGCGCTGCAGATACCGCAGAAGATTGCACGGGGTACGAACCGTGTGGCCGACCTGGTGAAACCGAAAGACCTCGCACGTGGACGCGCAGATGTACCCATGCGATTTGAAATCGAGGTCGAGTTGGGTGGCAAGACCTACGGATACTCCATCGCCTTTGAGCTCCCGAGGGGGGCTAAAGAACTTCGCGTGCTGGAAGAAAAACTTGAGGTTGGCGGCCAGCCCGTTTACACGCGAGAAGTCGGGCGAGCGCTCATTGATGTTGAACGCGGCGACCGCGAGTATAATTTTCCGATCGACCGTCAAGTGGTGACGCTTCCAATTATTCACCAGCAGTTGACGAGCGATCCGGTATCTGTTTTCAAGCAGTGGCTCGTTCGCATCCTGATCCTTCGACCGATGCCCAGTTTGATTCCCGGAGACTCGAACGAAGAAACGCTAGAGCCAAATCTCCAAGTTACAAACTTTGGAGCGTGGTTCTCAGGTCTCTTGGGTAACACCCCATCTGCTTATGCCGAGATTGATAGCTATCTCAGGCAGGTGATGCCCGACCTGAAGGATATAAAGAATCCGGTGGTCGGCAAAGACGCCAAAAGCCTAGTCGTCCAGTTTGCTAGCGATCAAGCCAGCATGACTCTGCCCTTCGAGGATCTGTCTGACGGCGAGAAATGCTTCATGATTTGCGCCATGGTTCTTGCCGCGAATCACGCTTACGGCCCGGTGTCTTGTTTCTGGGATGAACCCGACAATTACCTGGCACTTTCCGAGGTTGGCCATTTTGTGATGGCTCTTCGCAAAGCGTTCCAGTTTGGCGGTCAGTTTATAGCGACCTCGCACAACCCTGAAGCGATCCGGCGGTTTTCCGACGAGAACACGCTTGTTCTTTACAGGAGCAATCATCTTGAGCCCACGCGAGTGCGTTCGCTCAAGGACATTCAGGTCAGCGGGGATCTCGTTGGTGCATTGATTCGCGATGATATCGAGCCGTGAGCGCAAATAAGAACCGCCCGCACGTCTTGGTGCTACCCGAAGACGATGCGAACAGCCGATTGGCGAACGGTTTTCAACTACAGGTTGATCCAGCCAGGTTGCGCAGAATGCAGGTACTCCCAGTGGCAGGTGGTTGGAACGAGGTCCTTGAACATTTCGTGGCGGATCATATCCGTGAGATGGATCTCCATACCCTACGATTCATGGTGCTGCTGATCGATTTCGACCGCCAAGACGAGAGACTGTCCAATGCCAGGAGCAGAATTCCTGAACGCCTTCCGGATCGAGTGTTTATTCTTGGTGCCTGGGGCGAACCTGAAGATCTCAGGAGGGCCGGTCTCGGTGTCTACGAGACAATCGGGTCGGCCCTTGCACGGGACTGCCGAGAGGGAACTGACGTCGCTTGGAATCACGAGCTGCTTCAGCACAACGCGAACGAACTTACTCGTCTTCGTGAGCGCGTCCGCCCGATATTGTTTTGAGGGTGTGCAGTCTATCGCTTGGCTGGCGACAGCTTGTCGTGCTCCGCCACGTACTCCCGCACCTTGCTGTTCTTGCGTCCGTAGGTCACATAAATCACCATGCCGATGATCAGCCAGACCACCAGGCGAATCCAGGTGTTGAGCGGCAGGAAAGCCATCAGGGCGAACGAAGAGACAATGCCCAGGATCGGCACCAGCGGCACCAGGGGCGTCTTGAAGGGCCGATGCAGATCCGGGCGGCGTACTCGCAGCACCCAAACGCCGGCGCACACGATCATGAATGCCAGCAGGGTTCCGATGCTGGTCATTTCGTCCAGCACTCCGATGGGCAGAATGGCGGGGAGAAACGCGACGAACACGCCAACCACGATGGAGGAGATCCAGGGAGTCCGGAAGCGCGGATGTACGGCGCCCGCCCAGCGCGGCAGCAAACCGTCGCGCGACATGGAGAAAAACACCCGCGATTGGCCCAGCAACATCACCAGCATCACGGTGCTCAAACCCATGATGGTTCCGATCAGGACCAGAAACTCGCCCCACTGCACGCCGGTTTCGGCGATACCCAGCGCGATGGGCGCGCCCACGTTCAAGCGCGTATAGCTGACGACGCCAGTGAGCAGAAACGCCGTCACGATATAGAGGATGGTACACAGCGTCAGCGATCCTAAAATGCCGACGGGCATGTCCCTTTGCGGATTCTTGGCCTCCTGTGCGGCGGTGGATACAGCGTCAAACCCGATATAGGCGAAGAAAATCTTCCCGGCGCCGCGCATCACACCAGACCAGCCGAACTCGCCCGTGGTCCCCTGGTTAGGTGGAACGAACGGTGTCCAGTTGACCTTGGCCTGGGGCAGATGATGCCAGACATACGCGGCGGCGATGGCGATAAAGACCAAAACCGTTCCAACCTTGACGAACACGATCGCGCTATTGATGGTTGCCGACTCCTGGATGCCAATAACCAGGATGGTGGTGACCAGCGCAATCACGAGAAACGCAACCAGATTGAAGACTGCGGTGGCGTGCGGGAGTGTAGCCGCGTCTACGCCAGCCGGCAAGGAAGCGACGGGTTGCCAGAAGTGCCGGTAATAGGCGAGATGCGTTCCGGGCGTGGCGATCCATTGCGGCGGCAAGTCGATACCCAACCGCGCTAGCAGTTGCACGACATTAGCCGACCAGCCGGAAGCCACGGTCGCGGCCCCGAAGGCATATTCCAGGATCAAATCCCAGCCGATGATCCAGGCGAAGATTTCGCCCAGGGTGGCATAGCCGTAGGTATAAGCCGACCCTGCGATGGGAATGAGCGAGGCGAATTCGGCATAACATAGGCCGGCGAAAGCACACGCGACGCCGGCAAAAATAAATGAAAGCACCACGGCGGGTCCGGAGTTCTGCGCCGCCACCTGACCAGTGAGCACGAAGATGCCGGTGCCGATGATGGCGCCGATGCCGAGAGCGATCAGATTGGTGGCCCCCAGGGCGCGCTTGAGAGTGTGCTCGCCCACCTCGTCACACTCCTCCTGGATCATGTTGAGGGGCTTCTTGACGAATAGGTCAGGCATGGTTTGTGTGCAGCGTAGCACAAAGGGCGTGCCGCTGTACAAGCGGGTTTCCCGGGGGTCGCGCGCTAAGATCGCAGCTTTACTTTCCAAACTCCAGCAGTCCGAAGGTCCCGGGTACGACTTTGCGGCGCGGCCGTCCTTTGGCGTCGCCCTCGGCCGGAGGCAGCATTTGAACTTCGGCCAGCGCGAGATAAACGGTGTGCGTCTTCGGATCGAGAGCCATGGTCCGCGCGCCCTTGGCCGTCGGCACGTTTTCCACCACCGTATATTTGTCCGGTGAATCTTCGTGGATCACCGTCAGCACACCATCCTGCCCACAGGAATTCAAAACATATTTCGTTCCCGGATCGAACCACGTTGCGTCCACACCGTCGCCAATGGGCACGGTGGTGACAACCTTACCCGTGTCGGCGTCCATTACCGCCATCATCTTGTTGTCGCAACCGGAAAAGAGGCGCCGGGTCTTGGTGTCCATCGCCATGCCGGATGGCTCTTCGCACGGTGCGAGCGGCCATTTATGAACCACCATCAGCGCCTTGGCGTCGATATCCATCACCTCGCTCTTGTTTTCGATATTGACGTAGACGTGTCCCTTGCCATCCGGGGCCGGAAATTCCGGCTTTCCTTCCAGAGTCACCGTCCCGGCCAGTGTTCCCTTCTCGGCGTCCACGGCCGTCGCGCTTCCGCTGCGTCCGTTGAAGGCGAAAACCCGCTTGCTGGCCGGATCGTAAATGATCCCATCCGGATTCATCCCGGCCGCCACCTCGCCCACTTTCGCGAGTGTGGCCATATCGAAAACTACCACTGTGTTCGCCCCGCCATCGCTGATGAAGCCATGATGGAACTCGGGTGCGAGTGCGATGCCATGCACCAGCTTCAGGCCAGTGATTTTTCCCGTCACCTGGCCCTTCTTGCCGTCCACCACATCCACTTCCGTGCCGTGGGAGACGAAGATGCGGGCCGTGCCCGGATCGGTAGTTAAGTAATCCCAGAACCCGTCGCCTGGAATCGCGATCTTTTTCACCTGATGATATCCGCTTTGCGCGAACGCAACGGCGAGAACAAGCAGAAACAACGGAGTTTTACGCATAGCGCCATGCTACGCGGGCCGGGTGAAGATTTGCTGAAAAGCTAGCGAGACGCACGCAGGTGGTTTTTCGTCCCTGACGTCGCCACTCCGAAATTGATTGCACCGGGCCCTCGCATACCCTGCACCGAAATGCGCCACAGGCCTGTCTCGGGATTCGGCACACGAAAGGTCTTCGGGTTGGTGTCTCCTGAATATCCGGTGGTGTCGGCATACGAGGCGTAATGGCGTCCGCTCGGGCTCATCAAATGCAGGTCCAGATCCCCAGGCGCTCCGGTCCAGGAAAGTGTGACTTCCAGGACTTTCGATCCTCTGGACACGGCGATCAAATCGCTCCACCACTGCTCCACTGAAACCGTACCCGAAAACTGCCCATCCGGGGAACTAGAGCTTGATCCAGCCACCGTTCGCCGTGAGCCGCAATCGCACAACAGGGACACATTGCTCGACACGACGGTCCGATAGCCGCTGCCACGCGTCCAGTTCGGCAAATCGTCGAACTGGAATGGAACGCTCATGGACGAAATGGGAAGCGCCCGCGTCACGCTGACGTGTACGTGATAGCCGCCGCCCTCCCCGAGCGTATAGCCGCTGTTTCCAGCGGTTGCGAGAGCTTGTCCCTGTTCCACGTGCTGGCCGTTCTTGACCACAAACGTGCCGGTAGCCAGATGCGCGTAGTGGCTATACTCGCCGTTGCCGTGGTCGATGGTGACATAGTTTCCGAACGAATGATGGCGGTGATCCTGCATCAGCCCGAGATCATGCGTGTACGCAATTCCGGCCTTCATCGCCACCACGCAGCTTCCGGCATTTAAGGGACCGGAGCGCGGCGCAATGTCGAAGGCATGCAGGCTATTGCCCCAATGCGAGAAGGTGCCGTACGGACCTTGCGTAACCACCCACGGCACGCCCGCCGCTGTTGGCAGTTTGTAGCCGCCGGTCGAGATCAGGAACGGCATCGGCCGGCTCATGCGCTGATCGGGGCTTTCCACAATCACCAGATATTCGTTGGCCGGCAGCCCCGCGTAATGTACGGTCAATTGATTCGCCGTGGTATCGCGCGGCTGCAAGCTCGCCAGATAACTCCAGCCGCCGGCTTGCTTATATTGTGCGATTAATACCAGCGAGCCCGGCTGAAAGTTCTTGCCGCGCACCGTGAAGTCGATCTCCTGCGCCTGCTCGCCAGACCACGTGACGCTGGTTACCAGGGGACCTCCGTTGTCGGTGTCGGCCGCAATGGTGAAAGTTCGCGAGAACGCCACCACGCCATTCGACACCGCGCGCACCGTCCAGTTTCCAGGCTGAGACGCGGGCGCAAATCCGGCGATCGGAAGCTGCGCGGTGAAGCACAACTCGCCGGAATTCGGCAGCTCAGGGTAATTTGCCGTAGTGGAAATCGCGCCCGTAGGATCCAGCCATTCCACGCGCAGCTGGTCCCCCGCCCGCACCTGCAATGCGACAAACCAGACAAAGGCTTGCCGGTCCACCGGCTGAAACACAGCTACCGATTTGGGAGCCACGCAGGTTTGCTCGCTTACCGCAGCCGCAGTGCGGCCGTCCTGCACGGTGAGTGCCCACGCGGAAGTGCTAAGACTAGCAAGCAACGGGATAAAAACTGCGGACGAACGCACCTAACGATCTATCGACGATTTGGCGGTGCAGCTTGAGTAGAGTGGTTACCTTACACCTGCGGGAACCTCACCCGGAACGCCGAGCCCTGCCCCACTACGCTTTCCGCCTCCAGCCGCGCGTGGTGCCGCTCGGCGATCCATTGCGCGATCGATAACCCCAGCCCGGCGCCCCCCGCCTCTCGATTGCGCGACTCATCCACGCGATAGAAGCGCTCGAAAACGTGGGGCAGCGCTGCGTCCGGAATCCCGATGCCGGTGTCGCTCACCGTCACCGTGGGCCCGGACGAATTCCAGCGCCACCGAAACCGTGATGTGGCCGCCGGCGGGCGTATACTTCAGCGCGTTGTCTACCAGCAACAGCAGCAAACGCCGCAGGGCGGGGTCGTTGGCGTCGACGTAAACCGGCTGCTCCGGCGCTTCGGTCGAAATTTCGAGCTGCCGTTCCTGCGCCAGAATCTGGCCCTGCTCGCAAACGTCGCGTACCAGCGGCGTCAGTTCCACTCGATCCAACGGCCAGGCCGGCAGTCCCGCATCGGCGCGCGCCAGCGACAGCAGATCCTCGATCAAGCGCGCGGTTCGATCCGTTTCATCTATGATGTGCTTGAGAGCTTCGCGATAGGTTTCCGCGGACCGTTCGCGCCGCAAAGTCAGCTCGGCCGTGGCCCGGATCAGGGTGATGGGCGTGCGCAGTTCGTGCGACGCGTCCGCCGTGAATTGCGACAAACGTTTCACCGCCGTTTCCAGGCGCTCCAGCATGCTGTTCCAGGTTTCAGAAAGACGCTGTAGCTCATCGCCTGCCGAGGGAACCTCCAAGCGTTGCGAAAGATTCTCGATGCCGATGGTCTGGGCCGCGCGCGTGAGCGCATCCACCGGTTCGAGCGCCCTGCGGCTCATCCAATATCCGCCCAGCGAACCGACCAGCAGCACCAAAGGGGTGGCCCATAAAAGCACCTCGCGCAAGCGCCGCAAGGTCAACTCGGTTCCCTCCAAGGGCGCGGCCACCAGGATTCGATACTTCCTTCCCTGGACCTGGGTCTCGCTCTCGAGCGTCCGATAGTGCTTGTTCGCAGTGGCGGCCGCTACACGGGCACCGAGCAGGATTTCGCCCCGCGGATCGCGCACCTCAATTAAATTCCCGTCGGGCGACGCCTCGGCGTACTCGGACAATTCTTCCGCAAGATGGTAGGGCTTGGATGGCTTGTATTCGTTCTGGATTTCAGTGGCCAAGGCCCGGGCCCGTGCCGCCAGCGTCTCATCGATGGTGGCGGTCAAACTATGTGTCACCACGATCCAGATCCCGGCGCCGAACAGCGCGAGCCCCGCCAGCAGCACCAGCGAATACCATAGTGTGAGCCGCGCTCCGATGGACCAACTGAATCGATGGTCCGTCAAGCTTCCTCCGCCCGCAAACAGTAGCCCACGCCCCGCACCGTCTGGATCAGCTTCTTCTCGCCTGCGGTATCCACTTTGTCGCGCAGCAGCCGGATGAAGGCGTCCAGCGTGTTGCTGCGTACTTCGGAGTCAAACCCCCACACCGATTCGATCAGGTTTTCTCGCGTCACTACGCGCCCCGCGCGCTTCATCAACAGCTCGAGCAGCCCATACTCGGTGCGTGTCAGGGCGATTTTTCGACCGCCGCGCGTCACCTCGCGTACCGCTGGACTCAGCGAAAGATCGGCCACCTGCAGCACCGGCGGCTGCGCGATTGCGCCTCGCCGCGACACCGCCCGTAAGCGCGCCAGCAGCACCTCAAACGAGAAGGGCTTTACCAAATAGTCGTCCGCGCCCAGGTTCAGGCCTTCCACGATATCGTGCGTGGCGTCGCGCGCGGTGAGCATCAGGATGGGGGTCTGGTTGCGTGCCGCGCGCAACTTCTTGGCGACCGAAAAACCGTCCAGCCCTGGCAGCATCACGTCCAGTAAAATTGCGTCGAATGGATGCGACTCCGCAATCGCCAGCCCATCGCGTCCATTGCCCGCCAGTACCACGGAATGGCCCTCTTCTTCGAGGCCCTGCCGCAGCAGTTCCGCCATGCGACGCTCATCTTCGACAACCAGCACCTGCATGATGATGCCTTTATGCTAGCGCCGGCACCTGAAGTTTTGCTGTAAGGAGCGGCCTTAGGCCGAAAAGAACATCCGCCAGGTGGTGGCCACCAGCGCATGCGTCACCATGCTGGCCCGCACACTGCGCGCCCTTAATAGCGATAACCCGCAGAAGATGCCGAGCACTCCGGCGACAATCCCCAGGCGCCAGTTGGGAAATTTCTGGAAGGGCAGGTGCACCAGTCCAAAAAGGGCCGCGGCAGCCAACAATCCCACGGTCTCGCTGTGCGCGCTACACGCGATCACGCGCTGCAAGAACGCACGAAAAAAGAACTCCTCGGCCAGAGACACCACCCAGAAAATTCCCCAAAAAGTCAGCACCAGTAACGCCCCGAACTGCCACCAGGGCTGCGGACGCGGATGGAATTGTCCCAGGCGCACAACGTAGGCGAGCGCCGCGCCGATCGGCAGGAAATAGAGAAAATGTTGGACGCCTATGCGCCATTCCTCCGTGGTTGGGATGAGGCCAAAACGCGCGCCGTCGAGCGTTCGCAGGGAAAGCACCGCCATCAACCCCAGCCGGATCCACATCAGCTGGCCGAGAACCGCGAGAGAGGCGTGCGGCGCCGGGTGCCCATAAATGCGTTCGAAGGGCCTGCTCAAATAGACCGCCGCCATGAAAGCGAGGAACAACAGGTCGACGAATATAGCGCGGCGCAGCCATACGTACCAGAACGCCGCCACTAAAACCATGGCGAGCAATTCCACGAAAATGACCAGATGAAAGGCCCGCGTCCCCAAGGCTTCGATGAGGTAGGGGATCACGCCGCTCGCTGCCAGGAGCGCGGCCCGCAGCGGTTTCCCGCCCAGCGCGTCGAAGCTCTTTCGCGCCCCTGCGAACCCTGGGAAAAGATAGAAAGCCAATTCCGCCATAAACGCCGGCACCACCGCCAGCGCCAGCATCGAAGATATATGCTGTTGTTGAGAGTAAACGTACGCTGCGATGCAAGTGGCTATCCAAACCAGGCACACCGTCGTCAGGAACTGGCGCATTCGCTTCATGCTAGCATCCGCGTTCGTTTTTTCCGCCGCGTTTCCCGCGCTCACCACGGCGGAAGATCCCCCAGCGAATCTCACCCGGCTGATCGCCGCGCGTGAGACTGAAACCGCGCAAGTGCAAGGCAATTACACGTATCGACAGACGGTTACGCTCGACGAGATGAATCCGAGCGGGCTGATACAAGGCACCTACAGCGAAGTGCGCGACATTATCTTTTCTCCCGCTCTGGAGCGCTCGGAGCAGATGGTGGGCAAGCCCTTTGCCACCCTGACGCATCTGAAGCTGACCGACGAGGATTTCCGCGACATGCGCGAGATACAGCCTTTTCTATTAACCAAGGATCAGGCGTTCCTGTATCAAACGCAATTTCGCGGCGAGGAAACCATGGATGGCGTGGATTGTTTTGTCGTCCAGATCAGCCCGAGGCAGATTCTGGACGGGCAGCGGTTGTTTGACGGCATGCTATGGGTGTCGAAGAAGGATTATTCGGTGATCCGCAGCGAAGGCCAGGCAGTGCCGCAGATCCACACACTGAAGAGCGAAAATCTGTTTCCGCATTTCACCACGCTGCGTCAGAAAGTGGATGGGGGTTTCTGGTTCCCGGTCACCACTTACGGCGACGATACACTGTATTTCAAAGGCGGAGCGCAGCGGGTGCGGCTGACCATCCGGTACACCGAGTACCATCGATTCGGCGCCGACTCGAAGATTACGTTCGACAAACAAGCGGAACCACCGCGTTAATCGCTTCGTATAGAGTGTAGAATCGAGACATTCGGAGGGTGCATGGCGCAGCACGTGAAGATCTTGGGTATTCTGCACATCGCGTTTGGGGCGCTCGGTGTCTTTGGCGCGATCGTCATTCTGATGATTTTCGGTGGCTTGTCTGCCTTCGTGGGATTGTCGGACCATACGCCGGAGGGCTTTCCGGCCGTGCCGATTCTGGGGGCCATCGGAGCATTCGTGTTCATTCTGATATTGGTGCTCTCGCTGCCGGGTCTGATCATTGGCATCGGATTGGTACAATTCAGGCCCTGGGCTCGCATGGCCGGAATCATCTTGTCGGCACTGGATCTACTCAGCATTCCCCTGGGCACGGCCCTCGGGGTTTATGGCTTTTGGGTTCTGCTGAATCGCGAGACCGAACAGATGTTTCTAGCTCCGCCTGCTCGCGTGGCCTGATTACTGATGGTTGTTTTCGTAGCACCAGCGCACCAGCGCCTCCGGATATGCTGAGCCATTTATGGTCTGAAGCTCCTGGATGCTCAAGCGTTGGAATTCGAACGACACTGCGCCATCGGGGCTAACGGTAGCGATCATGTAACCATAGACATTCGTTTGGGCGTGCTGCGCGGGCGTGGTTTCGGGCGGAAGCTTGTAGCGCTGAGCGCCGGCCGTTCCAATGATCCAGCCGGGAAGTACTTTGTCTTTCCAGGCGGCGGTTTCAAAAATATTGTCCATGTAAAAGTGCGAGTGGCTGGCCAGAACGTACACGCGTTTGTGGCTCGAGTCCTGAGCGTGCCACAGCGCTTCGTAAGCTTCGCGTCCGCTTTTGTCGCCCAGCGGGGAGTCGCTCATGCTGTGCATCCGGCTCACGCTGCCAGGTAGCGCTTCGTGCATTCCCACCACGATGCTGCGAATCTCGCTCGACGCTTCATCGCGCGCCAACACGGCGTGGAGCCATTTCATCTGATCGGGATCGAATTGCTCCGGCGTAGCGTTATCGAGCGAAATGAAATCGATGCCGCGCTCGGTCCAATGATAGTAGGAATGCAGCTTGTGATCCGAAGGATCGTCCTTCAGGCGTTGAGCGCGAAGCACGGGCGTCTCCAACCAATCGGCGAACTGCACCAGCCAGGCTTCGCGCGTCATGGGCGGAATGGCTTCATGGTTGCCCATCAGGAGATAAACCGGAAGAGATCCGAAAGGCACAATCTGATGGGAGATGAAATTGGGCCAAGTTTCCTTTAGATAGGTGGGGGTGTCGAGCGGAGGATTGTGCAAACCAAGATCGGCGGGCGGGGACATGTCTTCGTCGAGCCGGTAGATGGCGCGGAAGTCGCCCAAATGCCAGTAGAAAACAGCCCTGCTCTGGTGTACGCCCGCTGCGATGGCGGGCATCACGATATCACCGCAGTTGCGCGAGTCCCCGGAGACGGCGAATTTCCAGGAGCGCTCCCGCCGATTCTGCGCCGCGAGTGAGCAGGACAGCGTCACCAACAGGAGAAGCCATGTTCCACGCGCCCATGTTCCACACGCCCATGTTCCACACATCACAGAGTCCGACTGTAGCAAACTGGAGGGATGAAACGCCGCGAATTCAGTCGCGCACTGGCCGCGCTTACCGCGGGGACTGCGTTGCGGGAAGTTCGGGCTGCGGAACCGGATGCGTCGGGCAGCATCACCGATGTCGAAGGCGTAAAGGTGGGTCATTTCACCGAGCCGGGCAGGCCCACGGGTTGCACCGTGCTCTTGTTCGAGAAGGGCGCGACGGCGGGCGTGGATGTACGCGGAGGGTCGCCTGGGACGCGCGATACCGAGCTGCTGAATCCAGTAAATACAGTGCAACAGGTGCAGGGCCTGCTGTTGTCAGGCGGCAGCGCATTCGGGTTGGAGGCTGCGTCGGGCGTGATGCGGTATCTGGAACAGCATCGCTTAGGCTATGCCGTGGGAGACGTGGTGGTTCCGATTGTGCCGGGAGCGATCCTATACGACCTGGAGATCGGAGATTCCAAGATCCGGCCGACGGCCGAGTCGGGATACAAGGCCTGCCAGGCGGCCAGCAAGGAGCGGGTCGTGGAAGGGAACGTGGGCGCGGGGGCCGGCGCCACCATCGGCAAGATGTTCGGCATGAAGCAGGCGATGAAATCGGGCTTGGGAAGCGCGAGCCTTCGCGTGGGCAACACCGGGATCGTGGTGGGCGCGATTGTCGCGGTGAATGCCGTCGGCGACGTGGTGGATCCCAAGACCGGCAAAATCATCGCGGGCGCCCGCAAGCCCGATGGATCGGGCTTCGTGGATTCGATGGCCCGCATACGTGAAGGCTACAGCGTGCGACCGGATGCGGCCAGGAACACCACAATCGGCGTGGTGGCCACCAACGTAGCGCTCGATAAGGCGCAAGCCACCAAGGTGGCCCAGATGGCGCATGACGGGCTGGCGCGGACCATTTATCCGGTGCATACTCCGAGCGATGGCGACACCATTTTTTCCGCGGCCACCGGCGCGATCGCAACCCGCGCGAATTACGGAGCCATCGGCGCGTTGGCGGCCGAGGTGATGGCGCGAGCGGTGCTGCGTGCGGTAATGAGTGCTCGCGGTATTGCCGGGCTGCCCGCTTACCGAGATTTGCGTTCGAAATGAAGGGCATTCGGAACCAGGTGGTCCGGTTGAACCAATTGTTATACTCATCGCAGGTGCTGTGGAACATGGATGCCCGTCGCGCGAGTTGCGGCAACTGGAGCAACTGGTCACGAGCAGGCGGGAAGCGTGGATGGAGCTCTGGCATGAGTTCTTCAGTGGTCGAAATTCGACCAAAAGCTCGTGAAGTCTCCGTCAGCGACGATGAGTCAACGGTACTTCTCGCGGACGGACGGCGGATCTCCGTCCCTCTGGTTTGGTTCCCGCGCCTTCTTCACGCTACGGCCGATCAACGCCAGAATTTCCAGATCCTCGGCGAGGGTGAGGGCATCCATTGGCCCGAAATCGACGAGGACCTCAGCGTAGCGGGCCTGTTGCGAGGAGTATCGTAAGTTGCAGGCTACAATTCATGTGTGCAACTCACGTCGGTCGACTGGCTGGTAGTCGCGCTCTACTTTCTCTTTAACCTCACCATCGGCTTCTACTACAAGTCTCGCGCGGGCAAGAACGTCAATGAGTTTTTCCTCTCCGGCCGCAACGTCCCCTGGTGGCTGGCCGGAACATCCATGGTGGCCACTACCTTCGCCGCCGACACCCCCCTCGCCGTTACCGGCATGGTCGCGGTGGGTGGCATCGCGGGCAACTGGCTGTGGTGGAATTTCATCGCCAGCGGTATGCTTACGGTGTTCTTTTATGCTCGCCTTTGGCGCCGTTCCGGCGTCATGACCGACATTGAATTCTCCGAGATTCGCTATTCCGGCAAACCCGCCGCATTCCTGCGAGGTTTTCGCGCCCTCTACCTCGGTATCCCGATTAACTGCATCATCCTTGGATGGGTCAACCTGGCGATGGTCAAGATCCTCGAACTGGTGCTCGGCGTCAGCAAGCCCCAGGCCCTGGCCATCGTGATTGGAATGATCGCGCTCACGTCATTCATCTCCACGCTCTCCGGACTGTGGGGCGTGCTGGTCACCGATCTTTTCCAATTCGTCATCAAGATGGGGATGGTAACGGTGCTCGCGGTGTTCGCGGTCCGCGCGGTCGGCGGCATCGACAGCATGAAGGCGAAGCTGGCACTGGTGGACCACGCGCGCGGCGCCGCTCAGGGCTCGGTGCTCAATTTTGTCCCCGACCTGCACTCCGCCTGGATGCCGATGATCACTTTCCTCGTCTACATATCGATGAACTGGTGGTCCACCTGGTATCCGGGCGCCGAGCCGGGTGGTGGCGGCTACATCGCGCAGCGCATGTTCAGCGCCAAGGACGAGAAGAATTCGCTGCTTGCGACGTTGTGGTTCAACATCGCTCACTATGCCGTGCGTCCGTGGCCGTGGGTACTGGTGGCGCTCGCTTCACTGATTCTCTACCCTGGCCTGGCCGACCCCGAAACCGGCTACGTCCGCGTCATGATCGCCTACCTTCCTCCTTCGCTTCGTGGATTAATGATCGCCGCCTTCGCCGCCGCCTACATGTCCACCATCGCCACACAATTGAACTGGGGCGCTAGCTATTTGGTCAACGACTTTTACCGCCGCTTCCTGAAGAAGAACGAAACGGAACGACATTACGTCAGCGCGTCGCAATGGGCCACCGTTCTGCTCACCATCATCTCGGCCGTCGTCACCTTTTATCTGGACTCCATTGCCGGCGCATGGAAGCTCTTGCTGGTCACTGGCGCCGGCACGGGCGGAGTCCTGTTGCTGCGCTGGTATTGGTGGCGCATCAACGCCTGGAGCGAAGTCTCCGCCATGATCTCGGGCTTCGTGGTGTCGCTCGCCATGCAAACCGCTTTTGGACTCGACAAGGATCAACCGCGCGATTTCGCCTGGATCATGATCGTGACGGTTTCCATCACTACTCTGGTGTGGCTGGCGGTGACATTTCTCACGCGCCCGGAATCCAAGGACACGCTGGTCGCTTTCTATCGCCGCACGCACCCATCGAAGGCCGGCTGGCGTCCCATAGCGAAACTAGCTCCGGACGTACGCCCTTCCACCGGGGGTCTTTCGAACTTGCTGGATTGGATCTGTGGTTGTCTCCTGATCTACGGAATTTTGTTCGGCACTGGCAAATTGCTATTGAAGGAATTCACCAGCGGGTCTTTCCTTCTCGCCATGGGCCTGGTTGCCGGCGCCGTCATCTATTGGGACCTTTCGCGCCGCGGCTGGAGTACAGTGGTGGAATAGGTGCTCGTGAAATCGCTAGTGGCAATTCTGGTTCTAGCGTGCGGCTGCCCAGCCATCGCGGCCGATAAGCCGTTCGCCGTTGTCCACCCGGTCTTTGCCAGCAGTGAAGACGGACCGCCCGAAGCCTCCGACGAAGACTTCGTCCCCGGTGAAACCATTTACTTCAGTTGCCAAGTGGAAGGCTATCGCAAGGCCGACAAGCCCGACGATTATGGCAAGCAAAACGTCTCTCTCAAATATCAGATTGAAGTTCGCGATAAGAGCGGCGCTCTCCTGAAGCCCATCAAGGACGAGAAAATCGAGACCACGGTCACTCAGGAAGACAAGAACTGGATGCCCAAGCTTCGCGACAGCATTGTGGTTCCACCGCTGGCCGATACCGGCGAGTATTCGGTGCTGATCAAAATATCGGACGAACTGGCCAAGACGAGCATAGAGAAGCCGGCTGTATTTCATATCAAAGGCCGCGACGTTGCTCCGAGCGACGCGTTGGTGGTCCGCAATTTCCGCTTCCTGCGCAGCGAAGACGACGGCAAGCCTTTGCGCTTCGCCGCCTTTCGCCCGGGCGATTCCGTGTGGGCCCGCTTCGAAATGACCGGCTACAAGCTGGGCGAGAAGAATCAGGTGGACATCGAATACGGCCTTACGGTGCTCAGCGAAGACGGCTCGGTGGTCTACAAGGAGCCACAAGCGGCCAATCAAAAAATCCAGACCTTTTATCCGCAGCGCTACCAGCCCGGAGTGCTCAACCTGAACCTCGCCAAGGACCAGCCGCTCGGAAAATACACCATCGTTCTGGCGGTGCGTGACAACCTGGGCCAGCAAATGTACGAAACTCGCGAGACATTTTCCGTCGAATAGCCACTTCCTGAGCGATGGCCCTTTTCCGGACCCGCAGTGCGGCTGTGTTTGGAATCGAAGCGCACCTGATCGACGTCGAAGTGGATATGTACCCGGGCGGTAACTCGCGCGATTTCATTACGGTGGGCATGCCCGACACCGCGGTGCGCGAGAGCCGGGAGCGCATCAAGTCCGCACTGCTCAATTCCGGATTCGGATATCCCAACAAATCCATCACCATCAACCTGGCGCCCGCCAATGTCCGCAAGGAAGGCGCGGGGTTCGATCTTCCCATGGCTCTGGGTATTTTGGGCGCGATGGGAACGGTGGGACGCCCCCATAGTTCCATGGACGAGCACATGCTGGTGGGTGAACTCTCGCTCGATGGCACGCTGCGGCCAGTGCGGGGCGCGCTTTCCATCGCCGTGTGCGCCCGCCGCCAGGGCATTCCCAATCTTCTGGTCCCAACCGATAATGCCGCCGAAGCCGCGGTCACCGAAGGTGTGCGAGTTTTCGGCATGCGGCACTTGGCCGAGGTGGTGAGTTATCTCAATCAACCTGACAAATTCCAGCCCACGCCGTCATCGGCCGCGTCTTCTGCTTCGGCCGACGAACCGCTATCGGATTTCCGAGATGTCCGTGGCCAAACCAGCGCCAAGCGCGCGCTCGAAGTGGCCGCCGCCGGCGGTCACAATGTTCTGATGATCGGTCCGCCCGGCTCCGGAAAGACGATGCTCGCGAAACGATTTCCCGGAATACTGCCTCCGCTGACTTTTCAAGAATCCATCGAGACTACGCAGATTCACAGCGTAGCCGGACTGCTTCCGCGCGGCGTTGGCTTGCTGGCCCGCCGGCCCTTCCGCTCGCCGCACCACACGGTCTCGGACGCCGGACTCATCGGAGGCGGCTCAGGGACGCCGCGCCCGGGCGAAGTGAGCCTGGCTCACAACGGCGTCCTTTTCCTGGACGAGCTGCCCGAATTCCCTCGCAACGTCCTCGAAATGTTGCGCCAGCCACTGGAAGAATCTTCGGTTACTCTGGCGCGTACCAACATGACGCTGTCTTTCCCCTCCGACTTCATCCTCATCGGAGCTATGAATCCTTGCCCGTGCGGCTACTTCTCCGATCCCACGCGCGAATGCCGCTGTACCGGCGCCATTATCCAACGCTACTTGAGTAAAGTGAGCGGACCGCTGCTGGATCGTATCGATCTGCATGTGGAAGTCCCCGCCGTCGCATACAAAGAATTACGCGGCAAGGACCACGGCGCTACGTCTTCCGATATGCGTGCTCGAGTGGAAGGGGCTCGCGCCATCCAGCGCCGCCGCGGATTCTACAACGCCCGCATTCCCGCCCGCCTGCTCCGAACCTTTTGCGCCCTCGACGAAGCCGGTGAACGAACGCTCGAAATGGCCGTGCGCCGCATGGGCCTGAGCGCCCGTGCTCACGACCGGATACTGAAAGCCGCCCGCACTATTGCCGATCTGGATAATTCCGAAACGGTCTCCGCCAAGCACTTAGCCGAAGCTGTGCAGTATCGCAGTTTGGACCGAAGTTACTGGAGCTGACTAACCCTTACTAACAACTGACTAACTGCTGGGTCGAAACGCTAAACGCAGAACGGCGGTCTAAACATCATGAGGTTACGACAAATGAATAGGCTTGCTTTCGTAGGTTGTTTCGGTCTTCTTTGCATAGGAACAATGAGCGCGCAGGAAGTATCCCATTTTTCTTTTGAGCTGGGCGGCGGGTTCACGCAGACGGTTGGCAACACTGGACGATATCTCAATGATGGATGGAATATCCAGGGCGGCGTTGGCTACAACTTTTCGCCTTACATCGGCGTGATGGGCGAGCTCGGCTATACGCAGCTAGGCTTCAACGGCGCCACGTTAGGAAACCTTGGTTACCCGGGCGGCGGCGTCAATGTTCTCTCCGCTACCATCGATCCGATTGTGCACCTGACGCCCCGGAGCCACTTCGACCTTTATGCCATTGGCGGCGGTGGCCTTTATCACTGGTACCAAAACTTTTCGGCGCCCACCGGGGTGGTGACCCCATTTGCGACGGGCTCCTTCCCGCTTGTGATTCCCAACGCCGGCGACGAGTATTCGGTCAACAAGCCTGGTTTCAACGCGGGCATGGGTGTGGCACTGGGCACCAAATGGCACGGAAAGGTTTTCGCCGAGGCTCGCTACGTTCATATTTTCATGAACAACGGCGAGCGGGGTGACTACATTCCCGTAACGTTCGGCTTCCGCTGGTAAGAGAGTTACAAGTGCCAGGAGAGTTACAAGCCTGGCGAGTAATACCCATGCCGATAATACACGCGTAAGTCGGGTATTTTGGTCTGGCGAGTTACTCGAACGTTGATAATCCGGTACTTTCCATCGCGCTCGGAGTTAATAGGCATGTATCCTAACAGATACTGATTGCGAAGTTGATCGCCGATCCGGGCGCTGATGGAAGGAAGATCATTCAAATTGGTAACTGGATATTCGCGGCCGCCGCTTTCGTCGGCTAGCTCCTCCAGGAGCTTCGGTCCATTTTGTTCTTCGAGGGAATGCTTAGGGGCGTCTTCCGGGTCGAAGATGCCCATCGCGTAGACCTGCAGGTCCGATTCGAGCATCGCGTTCTTGATCTCGCGCGCCGTGTGGCGGCTGCGATTATCCCCGCCGTCCGAGACAATGATCAGCGCTTTGCGCGTGTTCCGGGCGTGCTTCATCTCGCCCATGGCCATGTGGATGGCATCCAGAAGCGAGGTGCGGCCAAAAGGCTTGGCATGCGCGATGCGATCATAGACTTCGTCGGGATCGGAGGTAAAGGGAACCGTCAATTTCGGCCGGTCGCTGAACTCGATGAGGAAGAATTCGTCGTCCGGATTGGCCGTCTTGAAAAAGGCCGCGGCCGCTTCCGTGGCGTTCTTCATCTTGTTTCGCATGCTGCCGCTGTTATCGAACAGCAACCCGATGGATAGAGGAGCATCCTCCCGGGAGAAATTAGCGATGGGCTGCTCTACACCGTCCTCGAAAACCTTGAAGTCCTCTTTACGCAGATCGGTGACCGGGGCGCCCAAGACATTCGTCACCTGAGCCGGCACCAAAACCAGTGCCGAGTCCACGCGAATATCGGCTTTGGGGAAAATGGTTTGGCCAGTAGAAACTGCCGGCCGGAAACGGGGAAGAATAGAAACCGCGGTATCGACGCCGGACGCCTGGAACGCCCAACAGGGGGAGCACGCAAAAACGGCAACAGCGAGGCACGCCGCGAACTGATGGGTGCGAGCCATTGGCAGATTGTATACCAACCGGAGGCAGCCGGCGCAATTGCCCTTAAGGGCATTTGTACTAGCCGGGCTACGGCCGTCACCTGAGTGTCCTCTGGTATTCTTATCGGTGCGTGAGGCCGTTCTTTGCGATTCTGCTGTTCATCTGGAGCGCCGCCGCTCAGGACTTTGCCAATATGCGAATTGACAAGGTGGCTGCGGGATATGCGTTCGCGGAGGGTCCAGCGTGGTCGCCCTCGGGTTTTCTGGTCTTCAGCGATATTCCCAACAACAAGCTGCTCCAGCTCAACCCGGGCCAGCCCGCTAATGTCTTTCGGGAAAATTCGAATGGGGCCACCGGCAATCGATTCGATGCACAAGGCCGTCTTTATTCCTGCGAAACTCATTCGCGGCGAGTAACGCGCACCGACAAAAAGGGCAAAGTGGAAATCCTGGCCGAACGCTGGCAGGGTAAGCGGCTGAACGCACCGAACGATCTGGCCATTCGCAAGGACGGTGACATTTACTTCACTGATCCGGCCTTCGGGAACCAGCAAGACACGCGCGAACTGGACTTCTTCGGCGTGTATCACATCTCGCGCAAAGGCGACTTGGAAGTAGTTGCGAAGCCGAAAGGACGCCCGAACGGCATCGCTTTATCCCCGGATGGCCGCACGCTGTATGTGAGCAATTCCGACGAGAAGAATGTGCGCGCCTATGATTTGAATAAGAACGGCGAGGCCTCGAACGAGCGGACATTGATCTCTGGAATGGAGGGCGTGCCCGACGGGATTTGTGTCGATGAAAAGGGCGATCTCTACGTGGCGGCCAACCAAGTGCTGGTGTATTCGCCCGAAGGCAAGCCAATCGGGATGATACAGACCGAAGAAACTCCGTCTAATTGCAGTTTTGGGGATCCGGATTTTGGATCGCTCTACATCACGGCGCGGACCTCGGTCTACCGTGTGCGCCTGGATGTGAAAGGCGTGTCGTATTAACGAAGCTTCTACCAGCGAAGACAGCCGCCGTTATCCAACGCGCCCGTTCCTCGGCGTAGGCGCATTGATTTTCGAGGACGGGAAGATTTTGCTGGTGGAGCGCGGGAAGGAGCCGCTCAAAGGCTTCTGGTCCATCCCGGGCGGAATTGTGGAAACGGGTGAGAAGCTGGTAGAGGGCATCCGGCGAGAAGTAGCGGAAGAGACGGGCCTGGATGTCGAGCCCTACTTAATGTTCGAGATCTATGAGAGGGTGATGGCCGACGCTGAAGGCAAGCCGGAGTATCACTACGTGTTGATCGATTATTTATGCCGCCGTTTGGCGGGCGAACCCGCCGCGGCCAGTGACGCGAGCCGCGTGGAATGGGTGGCGGAACAGAACCTTCGTGATTATCGTCTTACAGAGGGAACGCTGGGCGTGATCGAGAGAGCCTTTGCAAAACTTCAGCGCTGATCTACTGGAATTCGAGGCGTTGCGCGAACTCATTGGGCGCTACGTTGGCAGCCCGCTCGGCCGAGGCGAGTTGGAAAAGATGGAGCCGAGGACGGATCGCGCGATGTTAGAGAACGCGCTGGCCGACGTGGCTGAAGCCATCGCTTACCAGGGAGCGTCACGGCAGCCGCAGGCGGCTGCTCGCGGGTCCGCAATTCGGCTGCGATTCGGTTCGATCCCGGATGTCTCCTCGGCGCTGACCATGTTGCGCATCGAAGGCGCGATGCTCGAGCCGAAGCAGATTCTGGACCTGGCGCGGCTGATCGAAGAAGCCGGCGAAGTGCGCGCCGCACTGAATCTCGCGGCGGAAAAGTATCCACGGCTGGCAGCTCATGTGGCGGCCACCGCCGACCCTCGTCCGATCCTGCGCGATGTGCGCGGCAAAGTGCTCGGGGACGGCACCGTGGCCGACGACGCGAGCGTCGCCTTGCACAGGCTGCGCCGCGACATCGAACGGCAGCAGAGGCAGATTCAAACCTCGCTCGAACGATTCTTGCGCACCCATCGTGACGACGGCACGCTGCAGGAGGAGTTCATCACGTTGCGCAACGATCGCTTCGTGGTTCCCGTGGTCGCCGGGCAGCAGCGCAAAGTTTACGGCGTGATTCATGGCGCCAGCGGCAGCGGCCACACGCTGTTCGTGGAGCCGCTCGAAACCATCGATCTGAACAACGAGCTGGTTCGTCTGCGCGAAGAGGAGCAGCGCGAGGTAGCGCGCATTCTGCGCGAGCTGACCGAGCTGCTGAGGACCAACGGGCCGCAGATTCAGGCGCTGGTGGAAGCCATCGGCCGGCTGGACCTGCTGTTCGCGAAAGCGGAGTTTGCCTCGGATTTCGACTGCGTGATTCCCCGCTTCAGCGCGGATACTCAACGGCGCCTGGTGCTGAAGGACGCGCGTCATCCTCTGCTGCAGGATGTGCTGCGGCGGCAGAAAAAGCCGATTCGTCCCATTTCGCTGGCCTTGGACGAAAAGCAGCGTACCCTGTTGATCAGCGGCCCGAACACCGGTGGGAAAACGGTTTCGATGAAGACTGTGGGGCTGTTGGCATTGATGGCGCAAGCGGCGCTGCCGGTCCCTGCGGCTGAAGCGGAGTTCCCGCTCTTCGAACAAGTGCTGGCCGAAATCGGCGATCAGCAATCGATTCAAGAAAGTCTCAGCAGTTTTTCGGGTCACATTGCGCGCGTGCGCGAAATGCTGGAGACTGTGACGCCGCAGTCGCTGGTTTTATTGGACGAACTGGGCCGCGCGACGGATCCGGAAGAGGGCGGGCCGTTGGGCGTCGCGATCCTGGAATCGTTCCGCGCGCATGGCGCGTTCACCTTCGCGTCCACTCATCTTTTGGCGCTCAAAATTTTCGGTGCAACCACGGAGGGGGTGGTGAACGCTTCCATGGGCTTCGACGAAAAGACGCTGGAGCCTACCTATGTGCTGCAGTTGGGCGCGCCGGGAAAATCCGCGGGCCTTGAAATCGCGAGCCGCCTGGGACTTTCCGAAGATCTGATCGCGCGGGCGCGCCAGCGGATGTCGACCAGCGAGCGCGATATCGCGGTGTTTTTGAACGAACTGCATCAGCGGCTGCGTAGGACTGCGGTTGAAGAGCAGGATTTGCGAGAGCAGCGCCAGGCCTTGGAAGCGCGCGAACACGTGCTCACGTCCGAATTCGAACAGCGCGAGAAGGCGAAGTTCCAGGAGTTGGATGAGCGATTGCGGTCCGCGCTGGCCGGGTTCGAAGCGCAAACTCAGCAGGCGATTCAGAAAGTGCTGTCTGGGGCGGAGCAGCGCAAAGCAGCCGAGCAGGCCGAGCGACGCCTGGCGAAAGACAGACGCGAATTCGAGGAGCAGGCTCGCGTGGCTGTGTTTGGAGCAGCGCCCGTTCCACAGCAGCGTTTCATTCCGATCGAAGAAGGCGATCGAATCCGTCTGAAGGGCGTACGCGAACCGGCGCGGGTGCGGCGAAAACTTTCCGGTGGATTGCTCGAAGTAGAAGCAGGTCTGATGCGGATGAAGATCACAACGGACGATGTGGAGGAGGTTTTGCCGGCGGCGCCGGAGACAACGCGATTACCAAAGAATGTTTCGTACGAGTCCGGACCTCGCTGGGATGTCACCTATCGCGAGATCAATGTGATTGGAAAGCGGGCGGAAGAGGCCCGTGAAGAAGTAGACAAGTTCCTGGATAGCGCGGCCATGGCTTCGGTGGATCGCGTCCGCGTAGTACACGGGCACGGGATGGGGATTTTGAAGAAAGTGATCGGCGAATTGCTGGCAACGAATCCGCATGTGGAGAAGTATTATCCAGCCACACCCGCGGAAGGCGGAACGGGCGCTACGGTGGTGGAGTTAAAATAGAATTATGCAGCTCGCGAGCCCACTCACTATTGACGATTTTGAAAAGCTTCCGCACGAGCTGGCATACTACCATGAGCTCGTCGACGGAGAGTTGGTGGATGTGTCAGGAAATACCCCGAATCACAATGGTCTTCGAGACCTGCTGATTGTGATGCTTTTTCCCTATGTTAGGGAACACAAGCTCGGCAGAGTGCTCAGCGAACAAGAATATCAATTCGATAAGAATGCTCATGGCCCGGATGTGACGTTCTTCGGGCCGGAGAAGGCAAAATTGGTCAATCCCAACCTGCGCGTTCAGCGATTCGTTCCGGATCTGGCGATTGAGATCGTGTCGGAGAATGATTCGTTCAAGAAGCTCGTAAGAAAGGTGGACCGCTATCGCAAATGCGGCGCCAAGGAAGCATGGATTTTTGATATCGACTCGCGAAAAGCCCTCGTATTTTCCGATGCGCTGCATGCCATCCTGGACGAAAACGGTGTCTTTAGCTCCAGCTTAATCCCCGGCTTCTCCATCCGCATCGGCGACCTGTTTGACCAGATATGACGCTCACCCAGCAGCAGGAGTTTGATGCGCTGGCGGAGCATGCCAAGCTAGCCGGACAGGCGCGCGATTGGCAGGGTGCACGGCAAGCCTGGGTGAAGGCTCTGGAACTGGCGCCGCCGGACTCCGAAGAATATCGCCTCACTAAAGCCCGCATCGAAAATATCGATCTGCAGCTTTCCGACAAAAGCGCTTGGAAAAAACGTTTCGCGAAGCTCGGCCCCGTCGGCACGTTTCTGCTGGTTGCGCTGTCGAAAGGCAAGCTGTTGCTGCTGGGGCTCACCAAGCTCAGCACCTTCGCCAGCATGCTGGCCTTCTTTGCAGTGTATTGGTCGCTATTCGGCTGGCGCTTCGCGCTCGGTTTTGTGATGTCCATCTACATTCACGAAATGGGCCACGTGATGGCGTTGCGGAAATACAACATCGCGGCCAGCGCTCCCATGTTCATTCCGTTTTTCGGCGCGTTCGTGCGAATGAAGCAGTACCCGGGCAACGTGGGCGAAGACGCGCGCGTGGGCCTGGCGGGTCCGATCTATGGATTGGGTTCCGCCGTGGTGGCGTGGCTGGCCGCAATCACCACCGGGCTTCCAGTGTGGTACGCAATCGCGCACACGGCTGCTTGGCTCAACTTGTTCAATCTTCTTCCCATTTGGCAATTGGATGGTGGCCGTGGTTTTCGGGCACTCACCCGAGTGCAGCGTGGCATCGCAGCGGGCGCCGCGATTGCGCTGTGGGCCTTCACTCACCAGACCATTCTTTTGTTGATCGCGCTCGGCGCCGGTTACCGGCTCTTCAGCCGCGATTACCCGGTCGACGACGACAATGCCGTGCTCACACAGTATATCGGCCTGATCGCTCTGCTCTCGCTGTTGATGATGATGACCGACCGCTCGTTGAGCGCGTCATTTTAGATCAACCCTTCTTTCAGCAAATGTTAAGGTGCGGCCGACACACTTCATGGATGACCTGTGTTCGCGCCATAGGCTTCGCGCTGCCGTTCCTCTGTGCCGTAGCCGCCTATGCGCAGGGCGGGCCGCCGTTTCGTACCGACGATCCGGAAACTCCCGGCAACCAACACTGGGAGATCAACTTCGGATGGATTGGCGACCGCAACCCCGGCGCCGGCGCCTATCAGGTGCCCGATTTCGACATCAACTACGGGCTGGGCGATCGCATCCAGCTCAAGTACGAACTGCCTATCGCCATTGAGGAAATTCGCCCGTTACCGGCCACCCCGGGCTCACCCGCGCAAGCTGGCCACGTGATCGCCGGCTTGGGCGAGAGCCTGCTCGGCATCAAGTGGCGCTTCTACGAGCATCATCCCAACGATCCCTGGGTGAAGGATCGCTTCGGCACTGGCCTGCTTAGCGTTTTTGGCAGCCACGCAAGCGAGCAGCCCCTGCCACCTTCGGAATCGGGCGATTCGCCCGGAGCCCAGGACGCCCAGGAGCCCGTCGTCAACTTCAGCGTCTCCACTTACCCGCAGATCTTTCTCGATAACCCAACCGGCGCGGTTCAGCGCGGCCTGGTGGCTCGCGGACCCGACTTCTTTCTGCCGCTCGAATTCAACGCGCGCCTGGGGCCCATCCGCATCAACGGCGAAGCAGGCTACGACTTCGGCAACCACGGCGTCCCGCAAACCTGGAATCGCGGAATGCTGGTGGGCCACGAGTTCAGCGACCGCACCGAAGTCTATCTCGAGATTTATGATGTACAGGACGCCAATCGAATCGCTCCAGGGCAGGGGGTGGGACAGTTCGCTACCGGTTATCCCAAGCAGCGTGAGTCCACCATCGGGATCGGCGGACGCCAGGCCATGAACAAGGCCAAGACGCTGAACCTGCTGCTGATGGGCGGCCGCAGTTTTCAGACCATTACTGCCATCAACGGCCAGCCCAGTTGGATCGCCTATGTCGGCTTCCAGCTTCTATTGGGGCCAAAGTAGGGGTTGGGGGGAGTACACTGAAGTTGATGGCAAGCCCCGAGATTCAATACATCTCTGATGAGAGCGGTGAGCCGACAGCGGTGATCGTGCCGATTTCCCTATGGCGCGAAATTGAAGCCGAGCGGGAGACAGCTTATCTTCTGAAATCGGACGCGATGAGGCGCCGACTGCTGGAAGCCAAGAACCGTAAAGAAGGGCTCTCGATCGAGACCGTCGTTGAGAAACTTGGAATTTGACGCTGCGGCGTTCGAAGATCTCGCCTGGTGGGTGGAACGGGACCGAACACATGCGCTGAAAATCATTCGCCTGATTCGCGAGATCCAGCGTGATCCATTCACAGGAGTGGGGAAACCCGAGCCCCTAAGGCATGAACTAAAAGGCTGCTGGTCTCGGCGAATCGATGAAGAACATCGGCTGGTCTACCAAGTTCATCAGGACAAAATCCGAATCCTCGCGTGTAGATACCACTACTGATTGACGCCACCGGGTAACGCCCGATTTGTTTCCAAGACCATAATGACGGCTTCCTTCAGATTGACGCGCGCTTCCTCGAGCGTTTCGCCTTGCGTGTTCGCGCCAGGTAATTCTTCGACGAACGCCACGTAGCCCTCGGGCACTTTCATGTAGACTGCCGTAGGCTTCATTGGCGCCATACGCTGCAATTGTAGCGAGGCCCTGTCGTTCGCTCTGCCAGGTATCGGTTCGCCACTCAATCGATCGCCATTAGCCTGGGAAAGAAAAGGGCCGAGGGGATCGCAAACAAAGCGCCAGCTCTTACCGAAAATCTTAGTGATTATTGTGGGTTCAACGGCACTTACTCTTCGCAGGTACTGAGAGCGGTATAAAACGGAGGGGCCAAAGTTTGCGTGCCAACCGGTCAGACGGCGCCGACAGGGGCGCTCGGAACAGCGTTTCGAACTTTTTCAATATTGGGCTGCTGCTCCTGTTGTGCGGGCTGTTTGCCCAGCTTCGGTGGGCCAAACTTGACGAGTTGCTGCAGGGCGACCCAGTTCACTGGCTTCACGAATTCTCGCGCGTCGCCGGTGGAGAACTCCCCTACCGTGACTTCTCGTTCCAATACCCTCCATTTTCCGCGTTCATCTTTGGATGGGCGTTCCACTTCCTAGGCGCGACCTTCGCCACTGCGTCCATTCTGGTCAACTTCTGGTCGTTTAGCATTGTCCTGTTGTGCTATGCCATCACCCGATTTCTTCTGCCCTCCGCGCTCCGCTTCCCGGCCTGCTTCTTGTTGATCTGTGTCTGCGCCACCAGTCTCACGAACTTCAATCTGTTTTCCTATCGCACCTACACCCCGGCTCTCCAGACCGGCGCGTCGGGAGCGCTTTTGTCCCTGGTGGGAATGCTGCGCGTTCTGCGGAACCGAGGAGGAATCGGCGTCAATGTTGCCATGATCGCCTCGGGGTGCGCAATTGCACTCTTGAGCAAACCGGAATTCGCACTGGCGAATATTTGCGCTTTAGTCCTTTTTACTTCGCTCAACGGACGCCGTTGGTGGAATGTCAAAATGCTCGCCCTCAGTACCCTCCCGGCGACGGCGCTGTACGTGTTGCTTGCCCGCCTGGTTGGACTACGGGATCTGATGGCCGGCATCTCCGGTTACGGTCTGGCAACCTTTGCCTGCCCTTGGTGGCCGACGGGCATCGGGACGTTTGGAGTTGCGGCGGCTCTCGGCGAGGCGATCGTGATTGCAAGTGTGGCATCCCTTGCTTGGAGGGACCATTTTCAGAGACGCTTCGGCGAGGCCTATGCCCGTCTGTTGCTGCTCGCAATTCCCGGTGCGATTGTTTATGTGGCGTACATTCTCACGATAAACCGCGGGGCGCTCACCAGCACCCGGCCCCTCTACGCCAAGGTCGCGTTGATCTTGCCGTCGCTAGTTTGGACCGCTCCTGTGCTCATGCCGGTTATGTGGACCGCGATTCCGATCTTTTTCTACCTCCTGGGCCGCCGCTTCAGGAGCCGTGTCCAAACCAGTAAGCGCGCCGCGGAGCTGCTGCTGGTTCTGGTTTTCCCGGTGAGCATGTCCGCCCGAGCATGGTTCGGATCGACGCAAGGAGTGGTTGCCGATATCTCCGCCGCTTGCTATCCCTTTCTCCTCATCCTCGGTCCCTATCTGTTGTGGAACTTTCTTTCCAGGCCCTCGCCGTCAATTCCCGCGGTCCCAGTGGTGGCGTCTATCGTGATCATCTATGGACTCGCGAGGCTGGTGGGAGGAACGTCCCTGTTTACTGAGCGAAACTATCGCGCTCTTGAGACGACAGCCGGAATGGTCAGGATTTCCGACTATTCTCCGGGAATCGAAGTGTACCGCTATATCGCGACGCACACTTCGCCGTCAGAATATGTCCTAGAGCTTCCGTATGGCGGAGGCATTAACTTTGCGGCCGGCCGACGGAATCCAATCTTTGACACAATGCTGTGGAATATGGAGATCCCGCGAGAATACCAGCAGAAGGATCTGGAGCGAATTGAGCGCCGAAGACCCAAATTTATCGTCGCCGAGGACCTGCCTCGATTTGGCACGAACTTCTCTTTCGGAAACGCCGGCAACCGCGCCTGTGTCTGCCCTCGCCTGGTCTGGACGCCCGATAGGCCTTCCTGGGACCCGCACTATGTCTACCCGCTAGTCAACTATATTGCACGGAACTATCGCCCGGCGGTCAAGCTTGAGGGCAAGACGATCCTGGAGGCGAATCCGTAATTCAAAAGTGGCGCTTCTACGAGCATTACCCTAACGATCCCTGGGTGAAGGATCGCTTCGGGACTGGCCTGCTTAGCGCTTTTGGCCGCCACGCAACCGAGCAGCCGCTGCCCCCTTCCGAATCGGGCGATTCGCCCGGAGCCCAGGAGCCCGTCGTCAACTTCAGCGTCTCCAGCGGACGCCAGGCCATGAACAAGGCCAAGACGCTGAACCTGCTGCTGATGGGCGGCCGCAGTTTTCAGACCATTACTGCTGTCAACGGCCAGCCTAGTTGGATCGCCTATGTCGGCTTTCAGCTTCTGCTGGGACCCAAGTAGCGTACTCCCGCGGTTGGCCCGCTGTGCTATGTTTTGTGGCTTTTGTCGTCGTGCGGCGCTTGGCCTTCCACGTATTCGAGGATGTCGTAACGGATCACCTTACGATCGGGAAAAAAGCTGTTGATGGCATCCAATTCGTCGCGATAGATCTCGATGGCCGTTTCCAGCCGCGCCATTTCGTACACTTTGCCGTGGGAGTGGGCGATGTTGTAGAGCACCATCTTTCCGCCCGCGTTGCGATATTCCTCGGCCAGGATCAGCAAGGCTCCCATGCCCGACGTGTCGATCTCGGAAGTCCCCGCCAAATTGAGAATGAGCTGGCGATTCTGGTCATCGAAGAGCGAGCGGACGCAGCCGGTGAGCGCGATGTCGCCGGCGCCCATGACCAGCTTGCCAGCCAGGTCCAGGATGACGATCCCTTCGTTTTCCCGTTGATTAATTTCCAGGTGGTGGTGAAGCATGAATGTTATATCGGCTGCCCTATAAACCGTATGACTCCAACAACCGCAACCAGATTTCACTAATTGTCGGGAACGATGGTACGGCGTGCCACAGACGATCGATCGTGACTTGGCCTACCACAGCGACGGTAAACGCGTGGATCAGTTCGCCAACGTCCTGGCCCAGCAGCGTCGCGCCCACTATCACCCTTCGGTCCTCATCCACAATCATTTTCGCATGGCCTTGATAGCCATCCGCGAGAATCTTCGCTCCGGAAATATGACTCATGTCGTACTCCACGGCGCGAACGCGCAGGCCAGCCTTCCGCGCTTGCGCTTCGGTGAGGCCAACGGCCGCAGCCTCCGGGCTGGTGAAGACCACTTGGGGCACGGCCGAATGGTCGGCCGTTGCGGCAAATCGCGTCCAAGGCTCGGGCGCTCCATTCAACTGTCCTTTGGCGCGGGCCGCGATGGCGTCGCCACACACTCGCGCCTGATATTTGCCCATATGGGTGAGCAGTGTGCGGTGATTTACGTCGCCCGCGGCGTATAACCAGCCCGAGGCAACGCCGGGGACCCGGCAGGTGTCGTCCACCTCCAGCCAATCCCCCGGCTTTAGCGCAACCGCTTCGAGCCCGATGTCCTTCGTATTGGGCACGCGGCCGGTGGCCACGAGAATTTCGTCCGCTTCCACTCTCGCGGTGGGCTTGCCCGGTGAGTCGAACCAAACTTGCACCGGAGCGCCGGGAGAACTGCGCTCCACCCGCGTCACGGTCACCGAAGTGCGGACGCAAATCCCGAGGTCCCCAAAGCTAGCGGCAAGCTTGTCGCTCACGAAAGGCTCGAAGCGTTCGAGCAGTTGAGCGCCGCGATTGAGCAGCGTCACTTCCTTAGTTCCCAGGGACCGAAAGGCCTGGGCCAGCTCGCAGGCTACAGGTCCGCCTCCGAGGACTGCCAGGCGCGGCGGGATGCGATCTGCGCGAGTGGCTTCCCGATTGGTCCAGGGCGAAGCCTCGGCCAAGCCTGGGATGGAAGGTAGCATCGGAGCAGTGCCGGTGGCAATGACAACGGCCTGACGAGCGGTGAGCCGGGTGAGGGAACCATCGGCAGCGCGCACTTCCACCATGCGTTCACCCACCAGCCGTGCATGGCCGCGCAACAACGTGACATGGGCGTTGTTCAGCCATTCCACCTGGCCAGCGTCGCTCCAGGACGCAGTGAAGGTGGTGCGCCGCGCGAGAGCAGCGGAAGCGTCCAGAGGTCCCGTGATGGCTTGTTTCGCACCTTCAACGCGCCGTGCGGCTTCCAGTGCGGCCGAACTGCGCAGCAATACCTTGCTCGGGATGCAGGCGTAGTACGAGCATTCGCCTCCCACCAGATACGATTCCACGATGACAGCCGTGAGCCCGCCCTTCACCGCGCGATCCGCAACGTTTTCGCCGGTTGGTCCCGCGCCTAGGACGATGACGTCGAAGAGCGAGTCACTCATGCCACCTCCGTTCCGTGATTTGACGCCGGACTTCGATAACATGGAACACGATAATGCGAATGGGTTTCGGACTTACTCTCGCCGCGGCCGTGTTGTTCGGCGTGATTCCGCTGCCGGCGCAGTGGTTTCACTATCCCACCCCGGGCGTTCCCAGGTTGGCCAACGGCAAGCCGGATCTGAATGCTCCCGCGCCCAAGACCGCCGGCGGCAAACCCGATCTCTCGGGAATCTGGCTGGCAGGCAATGCGCTGCCGTGCCCCAAGGACCTGCGGGATGGCCAGGACTGCATCGAGAAGATTCCACTATCGCACGAGGCTGTCGATTTCGGGACGAATGTGCCAGGCGGCTTGCCCTATCAGCCCTGGGCCGCCGCGCTGGTGAAGCAGCGGGTGGCAGACCTCTCGAAAGACGATCCCCATGCGCGCTGCATGCCCCCGAATTTTCCACGCGCCTTCGCTTTCCCGCATTTGCAAAAGATCATCCAGATTCCGGGGCTGCTCGTGATTCTGGACGAATTCAACGCCAGCTACCGGCAGGTTTTCACCGACGGACGCCCGTTTCCGGAAGATCCGCAGCCGTCGTGGAACGGCTATTCATCCGGGAAGTGGGAAGGTGACACGCTAGTGGTCGAGACCATAGGATTCCGCGACGACCTTTGGCTGGACATGAAGGGCAATCCGATGACAAGCGCCGCGAAAGTGACGGAGCGGTTCCGCAGGCCGGGTTACGGCAGCCTCGAGATCGAGGTAACGGTCAACGATCCGAAGGCTTATACCAAGCCCTGGACAGTGACGCTGAAGCAGGCCATTCAAGTGGACACGGAGCTGGCGGACGAGATTTGCCTGGAGAACGAAAAGTCCGTCCAGCACATGACCGGGAAGTGATTCAGCGTCCCGAGGAGGACGCCAACCGCACTGCTCCACTTCATCGCGAACTCCTACTTATTCGCGTTGCGAGCGGGCGGATTTATCCTGGCTTCGTCCCAGTGTTCCTTGATGTGGCCGTTTTCCATTCGAACCACGTCGTAATGATTCCAGGTGTACATCTTGCTGGGATCATCCGGATCGGGCGCCTTGCGGTCCCACATCATCACCGAATAAGGGCCGTCGACCAATGTCAGTACTGGAGCGTTTTTCCATTCGGGCTTGATCTCCTGGGGAGTTCGTCCGGGAATGCGGCTCATGAACGCTTTGAATCCGTCGCGTCCCTGCGGCACGTTGGGATTGTGCTGGATGTAGCCCGGATCCATGGTCTTGTCGGCCAGCTCCAGGTGGCCGTATTGCAGCATGTCCTTCAACTCTTCGGTGGCCATGGCGAGCGTCTCATTCTCTTCCTTGTTCCGCTTGCCGAGGTTCCATTCCGACGGCGGCTTAGGCGACACGCCGGTCGTGATGTTGCCGGAGCCTTTCATCTTCATCGCGCTGTCCCAATGCTCCTGCACCTTGCCATTTTGGATGCGAATCACCTCGAAGCTATTGGAGTGATAGGTGTTCGCCGGATTACGCGGGTCCTTCGATTCCGTCTCAAAGATCAGCCACACGAAGTCGCCTTTCGCTCCCATCACCACCGGCGGATTTTCCAGTTTGTCGGGGATCGGATTCTTCGGCTTGCTGAACGCGCTGAAGAATGCGACGAAGCCGGCGCGGCCGGTGTTGACGTTGGGATTGTGCTGGATGTAATCCTCGGCCTGATACTTGGGCGCCTGATCCAGGTGCCCGCCTTGAATCACGATGCGCCACCATTCCAGCACCATATCCAGGTTCTTCTTCTCCTGCTTGTTCATGGGCGCGGTTTGCGGCATGGTGGGCGGGTTGATAGATTCCCCCGAGAGCGAGCCCAGGCCCCCCAGCGTCAGACTCGCGGCCAACAGCGTTATTCCGGTAGATTTCATGTGATTCTCTCCTTGTCGCTTGGTCATCATACTACGTTCTCCGGACCTGCATGCAAGGTATATACTGACTACGGTCTTGAGAACAATTCACATGCATTCACTCACCAGAAGCGCAATCATTTTGAGCTTGGCCGGCGTGACGTTATCCACTGCCGCGGGCGCGGCGAAATGCGACCGCGCGTGCCTGGACAAGATGGTGGATACTTACATCGCGGCGCTGGTGGCGCATGATCCGTCGCAAGTGGCGTTAGCCGCTGACGTGAAGTTCGTTGAGAACACAATCCCGATGAAGCCAGGAGAAGGGCTGTGGAAGACGGCGTCAGAAGGCCCCACCACGTTCAAGATCTACGTCCCCGATCCGGTGGCGCGGCAGGTTGGATTGCTGTGCGTCATGCAGGAAGGCGGCAAGCCAATTCAGTTTGGTCTGCGGCTGAAGCTGAAGGATGGGAAGATCATTGAGGCGGAACACTTGATCGCGCGCGATCTGCGGGAAACCAGCCTGAAGAATCTGCAGTCACCGCGTTCCGAGTTCCTGGCCGCAGTGCCGCTTGGAGAGCGCATGTCCCGCGACAAGATGCTCAAAATCGGCGAGTCTTATTACACCGCGCTGGTGACCGCCGATGGCAACAACGCGCCCTTCGCCGACGATTGCCTGCGCCACGAGAACGGAATGCAGACCACGGGAAATCCGCCGTCGAAGACGCCGGGGTTGGGAACCACCGGTGCAATGGGTTGCGCCGTACAGATCAAGACCCACACCTTCGACTACATCACTCGCATTGAGCCGCGCCGCGTGTGGATCGCCGATCCGGAAACCGGGCTGGTATTTGGGCTCTCCCAATTCCGTCAACCTATGGAGCAGAACTACGTCAAGATTGTCGGAGTTCCGGGCCTCGAAAAGATCGACATGCCTTTCAAGCCCTTCGATTTGCCCGCCGCGCACATCTTCAAGATCCAGGACGGGAAGCTGCACGAGATTGAGGCCATGGGGTTCATGATGCCGTATAACTCAAAGACCGGCTGGGAAAGCACCGGGAAATAGCGTTACGGACTAAGGCCGCCGCTGGCACCAACCGATAGTTTATCGGGACTCTTTCAATGCGACGGCTGCGCGTACACAATCCATCGCGGGAGACGATGCTGGCGGATCGCGCCCTGATCGCCGACACCAGTACCACGCGCAAAACCGGGTTATTGAAGCATGAGCGGCTGGAACCCGGCGAAGGGTTATGGATTAAACCTTGCGAGGGCGTTCACACCGTCGGCATGAAGTTCCCTATCGACGTGTTGTTCCTGGATAAGAAGCGCAAAGTGGTGAAGATTCGCGCTGCGATGCCGCGCTGGCGTATGGCGGCATGCTTGTGGGCGCACTCCGTGCTCGAACTCCCGAGCGGCACTGCGGCAGCTACCAGGACCAGCCGCGGCGATCAACTCGAGTTCGAAACCTACGATACCTAAACTCCTATATCTTTCCTTGCGTAGATGGCCACTGCGGCGAAAACAGCATTCGAAGGGCTGACGTCAGCAGCAGACCGAGAGCGCCGCCGCACAACAGGATCCACCAGGGAAGCGTCAGTGGCGAATGGCCGGTCGATAGGGCGGCTTGGGAGAGAAGCATCCAAGCGACGCCGAGCAACGGCCCACGAACCAGCCGCAGAGGCGATCGATGGCCCGGCCGGGCGTAGGCATCTTCGAGCACCAGCGCCAGCAACGCTACGGTGCCGGGAATCGCGAGGCGCGCGAGCGCCCATGGCTCATAGAGCAGCGCACGATCCTTGAACCAGCAGGTGACGTAAAAAGAAAGATACAGGACGAAAGCGTGCATCAGGAGCAGTTGGGGATCCGTCGTCCGGCGGATTCTGCTCACGATCACAAGCGGGACCGCACGAATGGCATCCAGCGCATATTGCCGCGGCGCAGAGTTGCGCTCGCGGAGATCACCCAGCACTTCTTCGCGACAAGCGGGAGGGACCAAGAGCGCAGTAATGCCCTCGAGCCAATCGAACCTAGTCACCCGGACACCCACTTTTTGCCACCTGCTTTGGCCCAATCCTTGCCCCACACTGCGACGATGCCATCCCAGATGCGCTTGGCGGTGACGGCCGATTCCTCTAGCGCGCGCTCGCCCAGGGCTTCCAGGCGATAGCAACGTTTGGCGCGGCCGCCGCGCTCGGGTGTGGGATCGGTGAGCCAGGATTTGATCATGCCCTTGTCTTCCAGGCGGTCAAGCGTGACATAAACGGCGCCGAGCGAAACCGCCTTGGGACTGGCCAGTTCCTCCACCTTGGAATGAATGCTGACTCCGTACGCATCGTCGCGCCGGGCGAGAATCGCGGTAAGAACCAGTTGTTCGAATTGGCCTATAGAATCGGGTTTCGCCATTTGTCCAACAGTGTAAGGCAAATGCCCCGGCGAGTCAATCTATTTTTCGGGAGGGGGCTTGCGAGCGGTGTACCGTAAAGTCATAATCAGCGCAGGGAAATATGCCGGACTCGATGCGAGCGCCAGTCGTGGCCGGGTTGTTGTGCCTGCCTTTGGCTCTCGGATTCTGTCAGGATAATCCGCCAGTGGCTGTGCACCGCCGTGCGCAACCAAATCCGGCCAGTAGCTCGCTGGTACATTTTCGCCTGGGCGAATCGTATCTCAAGGAAGACAACTTTCAGTCTGCCGCGAACGAATTTCGCGAAGCATTGAACGGCGATCAGGATCCCAAGTGGACCGAGGTGTGGTCGCATATCCAACTGGCCAGAATTTTCGACCTCACCAACCAGCACGATCGCGCCATCAACGAGTATCGGCAAGCCGCCAGAACGGGTGACAACACCAACGGCGCGCTGGACGATGCGAACAATTACCTGCAACATGCCGGGCAAGCGGTATACCTTCCGCATCCCTCGTTCAGCGACCAGCCGATTCAGAAAACGGACCCGGAATATACCGAAGAGGCGCGCATCGCCGAACTGGAAGGTACGGTGGTGTTGGATGGTGTGATCGATGAAGAAGGCTTTGCGCGCAACCTTACGGTGCGGCAGTCGCTCGGGCTCGGGCTGGACGAGAATGCTCTCGAAGCGGTGAAGCAGTGGCACTTCCAGCCGAGAGTGTACCCATCGCAAGCGAAGGTAGCCAGTGAAATCTCGGTTGATTTTCGACTAGGCACGAAGCGCTCGCGCTGGCACCTGATTCAGGTGCACTTCGACACGCCGGCGGGTGTTTCACGCCCCGTATTCGCTAGCGCTCCGTATCCCATTGGCGCCGGCATTGGCCCGGAGGCGTTGGAAGAAGGCAGTGTGCTGGCGGTGGTGGGGCGCCTGGCAACCGCAAAACTCAAATTCGACGTCGATGAACAAGGCGCTCCGCTGCATTTTCAGGTGCTGAACAGCTCCATCCCCGTTTGGGGCAGCGAAGCCACTGCGCTGGTGAGTCAATGGCGCTTCACGCCGGGCAGCGCAAACGGAATCCCGACGGCGGGATCCTGCACCGTCGAATTAGTTTGGGGCACCAAGGAGCTGACCAGCGATTTAGAGCGTCAACTGCACGACGTGATGGCCTCGCGGTAAGGTCAGAACGAAGCTAGGGCCGGACGGAAGCAAGGTCGGGACCAATGCCGGATCATGGGGCGCTCCGTCGATTTCAAGCTTTTTCGGACGCGCGTTCAAAACAGCCAAGGCCCGCGCACTGCTTTCATAAGTGAAGCGCAGGCCATCCGTAACTACGCTCGCCGAAGCCAGATCTCCATTGAAATCGACCATCCGGAGCATAGGATCTTTGGGAACCGAAGCTGCGGGCGCGGGTTCGATGACGTTAGGTCCGGCGGGCAGCCAGAGCATAGTATCGCTGTGAACCGGCCAGGGATGGCCGTTGACCAGCGCCGGTCCCTGCCAGGGTACGCCGACCCCGTAATGAGATTCAATCACCATCCGCGATCCGTTCTGTTCCGCCTTGTCGACACTGGCAGCGGCTGAGGCCAGCAATGGAAGGTCGGGCGTGAGGATGGAATTCTCGAAATACAGCGCCACACGCGCGAAGCTCTGCGCGGCCAGATGCACCAGCTGGAACAATTCGGTTCCGGTTTGTTGTTTCGTCGGATAGACATCCTGGTAGCGTTCGACGATGTTGATGTCGATGGCCAGCCGGTTGGAATGCGAGGTGAGCGGCTGGTAACGCGCGGCGATTTGCGGATAGCGCTGCGGGCCGAGGTTCCAGATGGTGGCGGGATCCTCGATCAGGAACGTGAAGTCGTGCTGGTCGAGAAGCGGGAGAACGCGCGCGGCGTCGGCGCCGATGAGATCGTGCATGCGGGTATCGAAGCGGTCGTCCACGTGAGTGAGGACAAAGTCCAGATCGGGCTTCGAAGTTCGGATGGATTCAATTTCGCCGATCCACTTCTCCTGCTGGCGGCGGGCCAGATCGGCGCGATAGTCGAGAAATAACCGGAGCCGGGCATTGTCGGGCTTCGAGGATTGAAACAGCTCGATCGGGTCGAAGCCGTGCAGGGCCCGGAATTCGTCGCGAACGTTTTGGTTCATAGGCGTGAAGCGCGCCGGGTTCGCCACGCCTTCGAGCGATTCGAAGTACAGCTCGGCCAGATTGACGCCGTCCCAATCGAAGCGATGAATGAGCTGCTTCACGCCTTCCGAGACGGCGGCTGCACACTCCGGATTGTTCAGGTTCATCAGCTTGCGCCAATCGAGCTGAGCGTCCTGGAGGATGGCGGTTTTCTCGCGCCAGTTGGGATGCGCGTCCCAGAATTTTTCGCTGACGTGCGGCAGTTCCAGCCACACATAAACCAGGATCGCCCGCTTGTGGCACGCGTCGATGAGACGGCGCAGATATTCGTCGGATTCGGCGTTTTGTTCGTAGTAGTGCCAGCCGGCGACATGCAGCGCGGCGATGCCCGCTTTCCGCCAGCGCTCGGCGAAGTAATCGAGATCGACACGCGACCGGTAGGAACCATCGAAAAAAGCCCACAGGCGTTGGCTTTGAAATGGAGGCTGCATGCCGAGATCGTGGAGGGCTTCGAGCAGGTACGGGAATCGTTCGTATCCTTGCTTGCCGGGCGACGCGGCAATCCACAGCACTGCGCCGGAGCCGCGATGCAGAGCCACTATTACCGGCGCATGGTCCCAGCGCTCGGTGGCAAGAACGCTCGCTCCCTTGGGAACATCGAAGACCGCAATTTCGAGCGGCGCTTCCCAAACGATCGACAGATTAGGCGCGTGCCGATCCACGATGCTCCGCACCACCACGCGTTGTATTCCTGGCGTGATGCCGAGCGCGGCGGCCAGTTCCCCCTCGCCTTCCAGGACCACGATGCCGCCTTGTTCGATGCGCTGGATCCACTGTGGGATGGCTCCCGGCGCGACGTTGCGAACAACGAATAAATTCGCCGGGCCTCCGGCAGCGCGAGCGATTCCGATGGAAGAAAAAATCTGCGGCCACGGACCTGGATCGTCACCAGCGATGTGGTAGTGGAATGTCGCGGCGGCGGGCAGCGATGTTGCCCAACAAAACAAAACGAGAGCGGCGTTAGCGCGAAAATGCATACCAGATTCCAATTCGCAGATCGAAGAAATTGGGCCGGCGCGGATTGTCCTGATTGATGGTGTAGGCGCCGCGCAGAAAGTTCACGGAGAAGAGCAAAGATTTGGGCAAATCGCGAAAGCGGAAGCGCAGGCCGGGGCCGGTTTCGGCGTAGTTGGCCCAGTATTGATGCAGCCGGTCCGCGGTAGCGTTGCCGTTCCAATAGATCTGCGCTTGCGGTCCGCCGAATCTCTCCCAGGAGGCGAATGTGTAGCCTGCGCGGTTTTGCGTGTAATAAAGCATGTCGTCCTGAAAGCGGCTGACGAAGACCGCATCATCGTTGGTTTCAAAGAACAGGCCTTTGGAACTGGTCAAGAGATGGCCGAACCCTTTGCTGTAGGAGACGCCGCCGCGATAGTCGGGAATCATCGCGCCAACGTCGCTGCGGCTGGGAAGATACTTCACTGCTTCACCGGCTTCAAACCAACCCGTGATGCCGCGCCAGGGAAGCGTAGCCAGGCCGGCACCGATGATGAAGGAGCTTTCCGAAAGATATTGGGGGGTAGTGTTGCCTTCCGCGGGCCCGATGGTCCCACGGGTGTCGCCGACAAATCGCACAGAGAGGTAGGGACGAATGGGAAGACGGCCAAGCTTCAACTCGGTTTTGATTTGTCCGTAACCGAAGACGTCATGCCAGCGAGTGGAGAAGAATGGAAAAATCCAAACGGTGGTGCGCAGGCGCTGAAACTGCGGCGCCAGGTTGTGATAGGCCTTGCCGGCTTCGGACGCAATGGAAGGGTCTGAACTTTTGCTGGCCAGCTTGAACCACTTCACGGCGTCTCGATCGTCGTGCAGGACGTTGTAGACCCAGCCGAGCTTGAGCATGGTGGAGAAATCCACTGGGTCGTTTTCGTGGGCGATGGTGAGGTACTTGAGAGCATCCTTCAAGTAGCCGGCCTTCAGGCTCTTTTCGGCCAGCGTTTTGGCTTCTTCGGAAGTCCGTTGCGCCGAAGTTTCTTTACGGTTCAAGGTTTGCGGCTGCTTGAGGGCGACGCGAACACGGTCCGCCAGTTCCTCATCGTTCCCTTTGAGCACTTGATCCAGCAATGGCTGCGCGCCGGCGAAATCTTTCCGGTTCAAACGCAGAAAGCCGAGCTGCGCCGACGTGAGCAGATCGTCCGGCGCCATATTGTGGAGGACGCCGAACTCGCGCTCGGCTTCATCCTTCTTTTCCATTGCGAGTAGCAGGTAGGCGTATTCGCGGCGTAATTCGAAGTTGCCCGGATCCAGCTGGATGGCTTTTTCAAATTCGTAGACGTAAGGATAACGATCGGGCAGCATTCCTCGGGCCTGTTCGGCGACACGCGGAGGTCTGCCGCGTGATGCGGCGAGCAGCAGAATATAGGCGTCCTCGTCGCGGTCCAGTAGCGTCCAGACACGGCCCAGATCGAGCATGAGCGAACGCTCGCCGGGCTTGAGCTTCCAGGCTGCTTCATAATGCTCGGCGGCGAGATCGAGTTGATCCCGCTGCTCGGCCAAGGTAGCCAGTTCCTGATGCGCGCTGAAATTATCGGGTTGCACTTCGAGTGCCTTTTGCCAGCGCGCGATGCCTGCGGCCAGGGGCTGGTCGATGTTTTGAAACGCCTGCTCGGCTGTGCTCTGAATGCTCGAATCGGAAGTAGTCCCGCGTATCTGGCGAACGCGGTCGAAGATGCGTCGCGCCAGGGCCCGCTGGTTGGTCTCAAAGCAGAGGAATGCGAACTCGAGCGCCACATGTTGATCCGTGGGATCGATCCGCATGGCCTCACGAAATTGATCGCGCGCCGCTTCATTCTCTCCAACTTTGAGCAGCGTGTACGCGAGGTCCTTATGGATGGACGCGCGGTCCGGCGCCAGTGCGATGGCTTGCTCGAAGCCTGCGATGGCTCGATCGTAGTTCTTTTCGCGCAGGCCCTGGTAGGCGCTCTCCAGAGGCTTATACGCTGGATCGGGCGATTGCGCCGGCGCCGATTGAGGGAGCAGGCAGGCGGAGGTCAGCGCGAGCACGAGCGTGATCCGGAGGAGCATCGAGACTCTTGGACAAAGGACTAGTGGTCATTGAGCCGAACTTCTCTCCCGGAAACCGCTAGGATTCCAAAATCACGATCGCCATGGCCTGCACCGCCGTGTGTGTGATGGAAAGCGCAATATTTCGGACTCCCAGGCTATCCGCGAATCGGGATGCCACCCCATGGAATTGCAGCGTGGGACGGCCCGACGGCAGGTTCGTTACCTCGAAATCCCGCCAGCGGACGCCGCGTCTCCACCCGGTTCCAATCGCTTTCATCCCGGCTTCCTTGGCTGCGAAGCGAGCGGCGTAACGCTCGTACCGGTTGGCTTTGCGCTCGACGTAGGCGATTTCGGCAGGAGTGTAGATGCGCTCGATGAAGCGGCGTCCATGCCGTTCGATCGCCGCGCGAATACGGTCCACTTCGGCGAGATCCACGCCCGTTCCTACGATCACAATTCCGCACCGGTGGAGGTGATGGTGAGGCGTCCGTGTTTCACCCCTTTGGTGCTGAGCAAGGCATCCGCGAGTTTCTTCACTGCGCCGGCTTTTCCCTTCACCACCACTACCTCCAGACAGTTGTCATGATCCAGATGCACGTGCATGGTCGAAAGAATGTTGTGAAAGTGGGAGTGTTGAAGATCGGTCAGCTTCTCGTTCAGCAGCCGCACGTGATGATCGTAGACCAAGGTGACGGTTCCCACTACGTTGGCATCCGGGCGCTCCCACAGTTTTTCGACCAGCTCGTCGCGGATCAAGTCTCGAAAGGCTTCCGAGCGGTTGGTGTATCCGCGGGAGGCGATCAGGTGATCGAATTTCTTCAGCAGGCTGGCGTCGATCGCCACTCCAATCCGGCTAAGATCGCTCATGGGTATAGCCAGATTAGCGGAGCGGGCATCGGGCGGCAAGGCGTCACACGCTTCAGAAAATCGTGCTACTTTGAGACCTGCGGCGCGATGCACATTCCGGATAATTTTCTATCTCCGCCGGTGTGGGCCACGCTCGACGCCATCGCCATACCTGCCGTGGGCTTCATGGTGCGCCAGGCCGGCCGCCAACTGGACGACACGCGTATCCCACTGCTGGGCGTGATGGGTGCGTTCGTATTTGCGGCGCAAATGATCAATTTCCCGGTGGGCATCGGAACCAGCGGCCATCTGGTGGGTGGAGCGTTGCTCGCGTACACCGTGGGCCCGGCTCCGGCCGTACTGGTGATGACGGTAATCATCGCCATCCAGGCGTTCGTGTTTCAGGACGGCGGGGTGCTCGCGCTCGGCGCCAACGTCTTCAATATGGCGGTAGTGGGCGTGCTGGCTGGTTACTGGCCATTGCATGTGTGGGGCGCTCGCTGGCGGCGGCCGGCGATTTTCGCGGGAGCCTTCTTGTCGGTGATAGTAAGTGGATCGCTCGCGCTCGGCGAATTGTTGATGTCGGGCGTCGCCATGCCGCGGCCGATGGTGATCATTTCGCTGGCCCTGTTTGCGTCCAGCGCGGCCATCGAAGGCGCGATCACAATTGCCGTGATACGGGCCATGGAGAAACTGGATGCCAGGTTCGTTCCTCAGGTGCAGGCTTCCAATCGGCGCACTCTCGCCGTTCTCAGTGGATTGGCCATCGCGTTGGGCGGGGTTGGGTTTTTAGTGGCTTCGGCGGCGCCCGATGGTATCCAGCGGCTGGGAATCCAACTGGGCCTGACCGCCAAGACCGTCTTGCATGCGCCGCTCGCGGATTACACGTTTGGATCTTTCGTCGAATCGCCATGGATCAGAAGAGGCACGGCCGGGCTTTCGGGGCTGCTTCTGATCTACGCTCTGTGTGCCGCCACCGCACGCTGGCTGGTCCGCCGTAGGAGCGCTTGATTGCATCACGTTCTGCTGGACCGGTGGAGTCAGGGTGCGAGTCCGTTGCATCGCCGCGATGCGCGTGCGAAGATCCTTACGCTGCTGGTGTTTTTGGTTTTGCTGGCGACCACTCCGGCCAATGCGGTCGCAATTCTGGTGACATATTCGGCGCTATTGGCCGCGGCGATACTGATCGCGGGCCTGCCCCTCGGCGGCGTATTGTTTCGCGCTATGGCGGTGCTGCCCTTTTCACTTACTTTCGCCTTGATCAGCTGGCTGGCCGGCGAACCGCTGCGCGGGTTGGGGTTAGTGGAGAAGAGCTATCTATCTACGGTTGCCGTGCTGTTACTCGCGGGCGTAACGCCGTTGCCCTTGTTACTCGGTGGCCTGGAAAGATTGGGCGCCCCACGCTTACTGGTGTTAGTGGCGCAATTTCTTTATCGCTATCTGTTCGTGCTTTCCGAGCAGGCGCAACACATGCGATTGGCGGCCGCCTGTCGCGAGGGATCTGGGGGCCGTCGGCGAAAATCTGGATTTCGCGCTGCCAGCGGCGCACTCGCTGTGCTCTTTGCGCGTTCCTACGGGCGAGCCGAAGGGGTTCATCGTGCCATGCAGGCGCGGGGATTCTCAGGACGTTTTTCGCTCCTCGGCGCCACACGCTTCGGCGCTCGGGACGGTGCGTTCCTGTTCATCGTCTCGGCCTTTTTGATTCTGGTGCGCGTGGCATGAGTCTCCTCACGGGACCCGCCGCTCCGTTGATCGAAGTCCGCGATCTTCATTTTCAGTATGAAGACGGAACCAAGGCCTTGGAAGGCGTCAATTTCACGCTCGAACCCGGCGAAACAGTGGCGCTGTTGGGTGCCAATGGGTCCGGCAAAACCACTTTTGTCCTGCAGCTCAACGGCGTGTTGCGCGGAGAGGGCAGCATCACGGTTTGCGGTTTGCGACTAACCAAAGAAACTCTGCCGCAGATCCGCTCCAAGATCGGGATGGTGTTTCAGGACTCCGACGAGCAGCTCTTCATGCCCACCGTTTTGGACGACGTAGCTTTCGGCCCGCTCAATCAGGGCGTGCCGGAGGAAGAGGCAATCGCTAAGGCGAAGGTAGTGTTGGAACAGGCCGGTTTGGCCAATGTCTGGAATAAAGCGCCGTATCATTTAAGCGCCGGCGAGAAAAGGCGGATAGCGTTGGCAGGCGTCCTGGTTATGGAGCCTGAGATCCTGGTATTGGACGAGCCCACTACCTTCTTAGACCCTCCAGCCGAACGTAACTTACTTCAGTTACTCCGGGACCTTCCCCAGGGTAAGTTGATCGTTACGCATAATGTCAGCTTAGCGGCGTCGCTCGCCACTCGCGCGGTGTTCTTCGATAAGGGCAAGTTAGTTGCCTCCGGATCGGTAGACGAAATCGCGCGGCGCTTCGAGTGGACCTATTCGGATTTGCCGCCCGCCGATTTACGGTACTCGGCCCAGCGGCGCTTCTGAGCCGCGGCGATCCGTTTACGCGCCGCCGCGCTGAGCCGTGCCGGGCGCTTAGTCGCGGAGCCGTTGCTGGTTGAACTGCTTTTCTTTGATGCGGGCGGACGTCCACGACGGGCGGGGGTCTTGCCTAACAGTGAACGCACCTCTTGAATTTGCTCGTCGATTCGCTGTTGCTGCAACTCGAGTCCCTCGAGAGCCGCCATCAGCAAGGAATGATTGCGAATGGGATTTCCTATACGAGGCATTGGTGCTCCTATTTTGCTGCTTCTAATATGAGATGATACCCAACCGCACGCCAGGATGGGGTTACTCTCTTCGTAACTTTGTCAGGCCTCTTGCGCTGAAGATCGCCCGGCCAAAATTGGCTTCGAGTCCAGTATGAAGGTCACCGGACCGTCATTAATGAGGTGAATCTCCATGTCGGCCTGGAAGACGCCCGTTTCCACTGCAATGTTACTTGATTTCAAATACTGAATAAAGCACTCGTACAATGTGCGCGCTTGTTCCGGCGGAGCGGCATGATCGAAGCTCGGCCGCCGTCCTTTTCTGCAATCCCCATAAAGCGTAAATTGGGAAACCACTAACAGCGCGCCTCCTGCTTCGAGTAAGCTCCGATTCATGCGGCCGGCCTCATCCGGAAATATGCGAAGTTGGATCACCTTGTCGGCGAGATACCGGGCGTCCTGTTCCTGGTCGGTTTGAGTGACGCCGAGAAGAATCAGTAAACCGACTCCGATAGAGCCGACCGTTTCGCCCGCGATATCGACGCGAGCGCTCTTAGCGCGCTGCAGAACAATTCTCATAACTGAGCTACGGCCGTCACTGCCTCCGAAGCGCGAGGAAGTGGTCTTTGTAAGAATGCCAGGAGCCGGCTAGGTGCCGCAACAGCGTCTGAACCGGGCAAAACTTAAGGTATGCAGATCCACCGCCTAAGGCGATTGCCTGATCTGCAACTGCAACAAAGGTCCTGATAATAGATTCAAATGATCCACCGTGGTATCTTCAAGCGCCGTCGCGTCCACAGCAAAATGCCGGGCGGCTTCTTCAATTTCGAAGAAGAGGGTACCAATACTCGTCTTTATGGCTTCGGCCATGGCGATCATCTGCGCCTGCGCGACGAATTCGGCAACATCTGGCGCGGCACCGCGGAAAAAGTGACCGAAGAATCCGTACGCTATACGTTTCGCGACGCCAACGGCCGCACCATCACGGGAGTTTCCGACAGCTTCGGCGTCGTGCTTCGCGATGGGCGCGGCAAAACCTGGCGCGGATTCATCGAATAGCACGCTACTATCATCGGGAGCGTGCCCGAAAATCGTCTAATCCCTCTCCCGGTTGTGCTGGGGCCAACGGGCTCCGGCAAAAGTGACTTATCCCTTTACATCGCGCGCAGCATCGGAGGAGAAATCGTCAATTTTGACTCCGTGCAGGTTTATCGTGGCTTTGACGTTGGCACCGCAAAAGTTCCCCCCGCCGAACGGCAAGGCGTGCCTCATCACTTAATCGATATCGTGGATCCCACGGCCCTGTTTACAGCGGGTGATTATGCTCGCGCAGCGACAACGACAGTTCGGGAAATCTCCGAGCGAGGACGGACTGCGGTGCTGGTGGGCGGCACCGGCTTCTACTTACGCGGACTCCTGGAGGGCCTGTCGCCAGGGCCAGCGCGTAACAATGCTCTGCGTGCTCGTCTCCAGGAACGGGAGCGAAAGCGCGCGGGGAGCCTGCATAAAATACTGACGCGTCTCGATCCCGCCTCGGCAACGCGCATTCATCCCAACGATAAGAACAAAACCTTGCGCGCTTTAGAGGTCCGCCTGCTCGAAGGAGCCACGCTATCGTCGATGTTTGAACGCGGCCGAGCCCCGCTGAGCGGATACCTGCCGGTAAAGATCGGGCTGGACCCGCCCCGCGATCTGCTCTACGCCAGGTTGAATGAGCGCGCTAGAAAAATGTTTGAAGCGGACCTCTTGGATGAAGTGCGCCGTCTGCTCGCGTCGGGAGTTCCACGGAATGCGAAACCTTTCGAGTCCCTGGGTTACAAACAAGCGCTGCAGGCCATGGAAGGTTTGATCACCGGGGAACAGGCGTTGGAGTCCACGCAGCAGGAAACTCGTCGCTACGCTAAACGCCAGCTAACCTGGTTTAGAAAAGGACAAGATGTGCAGTGGATTTCCGGTTTCGGACACGACCCGCAAGTGCAAACCGAAGCGCTCGCAATTCTGCAGCGCGCCCACGCGGCTTAATAAAAAATAGGCACACTTTCTTCGGAACACAAACACACCCGCAACGTATAAGTAATTGAAGTTAGTAAGTTGCATTGAAATTCAGTTACAAAAGTTGAGGAGTTACAACTATGGTTAAGAAAATGGTACTAGGATTTGCATCCCTCGCGTTGGCTGTCGCGAGCGCTGCGTCCAGCTACAACGTTACGTTCTACCAACCCGTCATGATTAATGGGTCTGAACTGAAAGCAGGCGACTACAAAGTGGAGTTGAAGGACAATATGGTGGTCATCAAGCAGGGCAAAACCGTGACCGAAGCGCCAGCGTCAATTCAGAACGACAGTCAGAAATATCCGCGAACCGCCGTACGTCTGAACGGCATGCAAGTGGACGAGATCCGCATCGGCGGCACCAGCACACGGATCGTGTTCGAAAAAACATCGAACGCTACCAACTGAGAATTCCGTTTTGAGGCTCCATCTCCCCGGGGCCTCTTTTGAGGCGGTGGCCAGTTCTCCCGCAAGAACACTGGCTACCGCCATTCATTTTTTTGGCGCGATCGCGATGCACGATGAAAACAGGTTGCGCGGTAAAATGAAATTGTGCTTCGTTTCTTATGCGCCTTAGGGTGCTGGTGCATTATCCTTCCTCCCGCCCAGGCCGCCACCTACCTGGTTCTGCCTTTTTTTAACGTGTCTAAGAATCCGAATCTCGATTGGATGGGTGAGAGTCTCGCCGAATCGGTCCGCGAAGCGCTTGCTTCGGAGGGGCTGATGGCGCTCGATCGGGACGACCGCATTGAGGCCTACAGCCGCTTATCTCTTCGTCCCTACTCGCTGCTCACCAAAGCCTCCGTGGTAAAGATCGGCGAGGAACTGGATGCCGAGCAGGTGGTCTTCGGCCAGTACGAAGTGAAGCCCGACCAGGATCCGGCTGCCAAGAGCCGTGGCTCGCTCGAAATCACTGCGCGCGTGCTTGACCTGAAGCACGTGAAGCAAGGCCCCGAGTTCAGGGAGGTGGGCGCGCTCGAAGATCTCGCCGGGCTGCAGGAGCATCTGGCCTGGCAAACGTTGCGCTATCTGAGACCGGCGACGGCGCCGTCGGAAGCCGAGTTTCAACAACGCCATCCGGCGGTGCGGGTGGATGCGGTCGAAAACTATACCCGTGGATTGCTGGCGACCAATGCCGACGATAAGCATCGGTTCTTCACGCAAGCCGCCCATTTGGATGCCCACTATTCTCTGCCCGACTTTCAGCTTGGCCGGCTGCTCTGGAGCAAGCGGGAATACGCCTCGGCCGCCGACTGGTTCCAAAAGGTGTCGCCCGGAGACGTCCACTATCACGAGGCCAATTTCTTCCTGGGCCTGTGCCGTTATCACACTGGTGACTTCGCAGGCGCCGAAATGGCGTTCCAGTTAGTGGCGCGCGTAGTTCCTTTGAGCGAGGTGTACAACAACCTGGCGGCCGCGGAATCTCGCGACAACATGTTGGCAGCGTCGGTGGACAACTTCAGGAAAGCCTTGGAAGGGGACAGCAGCGATTCGGTGTATCAGTTCAACTTGGGCTACGCGCTATGGCGGGCCGGCAGTTTCATGGCTGCGGCAGAGCGCTTCCATACCGTGCTCGATCACGATCCCGGCGACGAGGTAGCCGCGCTGCTGCTCGATCGCTGTGAAAAGCGCAGCGGTCCCCGGCCCGGCGACCCGCAGACCGAAGGCCTGGAGCGCCTGAAAACTAACTACGAAGAGAGCGCTTACTGGCAGTTGAAGGCCGTCCTACAGCCTGACAAGCAGTGAGAAACTAGCAAAATCGGGAAACGGGTATAATCCATAAAGCTCATGCTGGAAGCGTTCGGTCTATCCGATCCTGGCTGTGTCCGCCAAAACAACGAGGATTTCTACCTGATCTCTCCGACAGGCGCCTATATTGTTGCGGACGGGATGGGGGGTGCTCAGGCTGGTGAGCACGCTTCTAAATTGGCCGTGGAAACGGTCGCCTTATTCCTTCAGAACGCGCCGGATGCGGACGCAGAGACCCTTTCTCAGGCGTTTCGCGAGGCCAACCAGCGAGTGATGAAAGAGGCGGCGAGCAATCCGGACCTGGAGGGTATGGGAACTACCCTGGTTGCGGCGCTCGAATCCGGTCCCGAACTGCTGATCGCAAGCGTCGGTGACAGCCGGGTTTATGTGTACGATGGCGGCGAGCTCACCGGCATCACCGAAGATCAGACCTGGGTGAACGAGGTAGGCCGGCGCCTGGGGATCGACGAGGCCGCGCTGAAGACGCATCCCATGCGCCACGTGCTGACCATGGCCATCGGCGTCAGCCCCGAGTTGCGCGTGCATTCCTACACTGTCCGCCCGCATCCTGGTGAGTTAATTCTGATTTCGAGCGACGGTCTGCACGGCGTGGTGGAGCAGCGCGTGATCGCGGATTCGCTCTCCGGGAACGGTTCCCTCCAGGCCAAGTGCCAGCGTCTGATCGATGCGGCCAAGCAGGCCGGCGGCCCGGACAACATTACCGTGGTCCTCTTAAAAGCCAAGTAACTGAACGCGTTTACCCTCTTTTACACCGATTTCGGTAACGGCCAGACGGGGAAGTGCGATCCTTTAGCTAGTGATCCGGTTTTACTTGTTGGCCGCTCTAATTGCGTCCCTAAGCCTGCCCGCGGGTGCGCAATCGACTGTCTCATCCACGACCGTCACATCCACGGGAATAGTCAAGTTCGGCAGCCAGCCGTTGCCGGGAGCCACGGTAATCGCAATTCAAGGCGATCACCGCATCATGACCACCACCGATGAGGCCGGCGCGTACCAACTCGACGGTCTTGCGCCGGGAACCTACAGCGTGGAAGTCCAGATGTTTGGGTTTCAGACCGCTCACAAACAGATCCAGATCGTCGCCGGATCGCAACCCGCAACAGAGTGGCTGCTTGATCTGCAAACTGTCCGGCAGAGAGAGCCGAGAGAGCCCGGCCAGCGTCCCCAGCAGCAACAGGGCGGGTTCCGCGCAGCTGCGGGAACCACGGCCAACGAACTAGACCAGTTGGCGGCGTCCGCGCCGCAAGATATCGCTCAGCCGCCGTCGGCGAACGCCAATGAAGCTTTTCTGGTGAACGGATCTATCAGCAACGGATTGCAAACCGGCCAGGACGATTTCGGTCTGCGCGGGCCGGTGTTCGGGATACAAACGCCCGGCGGATTAGCGGGAGCGACTGTCGAAGGCCAGCCTGGCGGCGTCCCCGGTGCTCCCGGAGGTCCCGGCGTGGGTGGTCCCGGGGGCGGTGGTGGATTCGGTGGTGGACGTGGAGGTGGTGGTGGATTCGGCGGAGGACGCGGCGGTGGCGGGTTCGGCGGGCCGGGAGGTCAGCGTCGACGGCCGGGAGGCAACGGCGGGTTCATTGGCAATCGCGCGAATCGCGGCCGCCAGGGAATTCACGGCAATTTGTCGTTCCAATGGCAGGGCGCCGACACGGACGCCAAGCAGTTCTCACTGAGCGGCCAGCCTGAGCTCCAGCCGAATTTCAATAATTACCGCTGGAGCGCGGTGATCGGCGGACCGCTGCGCATTCCGCATTTGCTGAAAGGCGATTCCACGTTCTTCACGGTGAGCTATTATTCCACGCGCGGCCAAAGCGTATCCTACAACGTGGGCAGCGTCCCGACGCTCGCCGAACGCAACGGAAATTTCTCGCAGACTTTGGTCAATGGCGTGGTCCCAACCATTTACGATCCAGCCACAGGCGCTCCTTTTCCGGGAAATGTGGTTCCAAGCAGCCTGTTCAACCCGGCTGCGGCGGGGTTGCTGCAATACATCCCGTTGCCCAATCTTCCCGGCACCGTGCAGAACTTCGATTTCGTGACGGCTGTGCCGGCCGATACCGACAACGTCAGCATTCGTCTCAATCAAAACCTCGGGAAGAACGACCGGCTGGCGCTGACTGAAAGTTTCCAGCGCCGCAAGAGCGACACCGCGCAACTCTTCGGATTTCTGGATCCCGGCTCTGGTTTTGGCGACAACACGAATTTGAGTTGGACTCACAACGTCGGCTCGAATGGCGTCAATACCGCGCAAGTGACGTTCAATCGAAATCGCACCACGCAGGATTCCTTTTTCTCGTATGGAACTAATGTAGCGGCCGACCTTGGTATCCAGGGAACTTCGCAGGAGCCGATCAACTACGGGCCGCCCACCCTCAGCTTCACCAACTTTTCCGGTCTCACGGACGCCATTCCATCGCATGCCGCGGTGCAATATGTGCAGGAAGGCGATTCCTACATGTGGGTGAAGAAGAATCACACCATGACGTTCGGCGGGGATTTCAAGCGCCAGGACCGCAATACGGTTACTGACCAGAATGCACGCGGCACGTTCTCTTTCAGCGGCATTGCCACCAGCGCTTTCAATTCCAGCGGCCAGCCGATTCCCAATACTGGTTTGGACTTCGCGGATTTTCTGCTCGGACTGCCGCAATCCAGTGCGGTTCAATTCGGCGGGGACAGCACGTATTTCCGGCAGAACGCCTGGGATGCTTACGCCAACGACGATTGGCGGGTGAATCCGAACCTGACTATCATGTTCGGCCTGCGCTATGAATATTATTCTCCGCTTTCGGAGAAATACGGCCACCTCGCGAATCTCGAGATCGCACCGGGCTTCACGGCCGTAACTCCGGTGTACCCGGGAACTCCGGGCTTGCCGAACAGCTTGATCCGGCCGGATCGCGACGGCTGGGCGCCGCGTGGCGGGCTGGCCTGGAAACCCAGCTCCAAGCATTCCACGTTGGTCCGCTTGGGCTACGGCATTTACTACAATCCAACCGCGCTCAACCGCCTGGCCACGGAGCTTTCCGAGCAGCCGCCCTTTGCCACCACGCAAAGATTAACCACCAGCATCGCCAATCCATTGACTTTGGAAAACGGCCTGGCTACCGCACCCACCAACGCCACGGTTCTGAACACCTACGCGGTTCAGGGGAATTACAAGATCGGTTACGCGCAGAGTTGGAACTTGAGTGTGCAGCAAAACTTGAGCCGCTCGTTTTTCATCGAGCTGAGTTACTTGGGAACCAAAGGAACCGACCTGGATACCGAAACGGTTCCGAATCGCGCGGCCATCGGCTCATCGCCGCTAACATCCCAGGATAGCCTGCCGATCGCGAATGCCCAGCAGTTCATTTACGACAGCTCCTGGGGCAATTCGATCTATCATGCCGGACAGGCGCGCTTCATGCGGCGCTTCGCGCGCAACATGTCCTTCAACATCATTTACACATTCTCTAAGTCCATTGACGACAGTTCCACATTTGGTGGCGTCGGCAATGTGGTGGCGCAGAACGCCTTCGACTTGAGCGCTGAGCGGGGACTGTCGAGCTTCAACCGGACGCACGTGCTGAATCTGAATTACGTGCTGAGCACACCCACCCAGGCCGGTTGGTGGAAGCGCAACTGGACTCTCAGCGGATCGGCGCTGCTCGAAAGCGGGACCCCGCTGACGGCGCAGATTCTCGGAAATCAAGCGAACGCAGCGGGCACCGGAGTGGTTGGAAGCGGACGCGCCCAAGCTACCGGCCTTCCCATCGAAGATGGAAGCGGATATTTCAACCCGGCTGCCTTCACCTATCCGTTGTCCGGCGAATTGGGCGACGCGGGGCGTAACACCATCCCAGGGCCGTGGTCCTGGGCTCTCAACACAGCGTTTGGACGCTATTTCACGCTGGGCGGCGAGGGCAGCCGCAAACGCATCGAGCTGCGGCTCGAGACCACCAACACCTTGAACCACGTGAATATCAGCAACGTGAATACGGTGTTCGGCTCCGCGCTCTATGGCCTGCCCACCGCTGCGGGCGCCATGCGAACCGCCGACATCAACATCCGGTTCCGTTTTTAGGAATATATGACTGCACAGAGGATCATTTCCGTGGCCTTGACTTGCGTGGGACTACTGGCGCAGGAAGCGCCGTCCCCCACGTTTAAGACCAACACGAACCTGGTCATCGTGAACGTCGCGGTCAAAGATAAGAGCGGCAAGGCGATCGAGGATCTGAAGAAGGAACAATTCACCCTGCTCGAGGACGGCAAGCCGCAACAAATCTCGGTTTTTGAACTGGAGCATTTGAATGGCGAGACCTTGCCCGCGCTGGAAGCTCCGGCGCCCACGCTGAAGACTCGCGGAACTGCCGAAACCAAGCCCAGCACTCCGCCGCCTCCGGTAAAGGCCGATCAGCTAAAGGATCGCCGTCTGATTGCCATGTTTTTCGATCTTTCGTCCATGCAGCCGGCCGAACAGATCCGCGCGCGGGAAGCGGCCGTGAAGTTCATCGACACGCAAATGACGGCTTCCGACACCGTGTCCATCATGACGCTCACCAACGAGCTGCGTGTGGTGCAGGAATTCACCAACGATCGCGAGACACTGGTCACCGCCCTTGAGGGGCTGCGCATCGGGGATTCGAGCGAACTGGCGGCGCTGGCCGCCACCGGGGCCGATGCCACCGACGACAGCGGCGAGTTCACCGCCGACGATACCGAGTTCAATATCTTTAATACCGATCGCAAGCTCAGCGCGCTCGAAGATGCCACGCGCAAGCTGGCGCCGTTTCCGGAAAAGAAAGCCCTGGTCTATTTTTCAAGCGGCATCGGCAAGACAGGTGTCGACAATCAATCCCAGATTCGCGCCACTGTGAATGCCGCCGTGCGGGCGAACGTAGCCTTTTATCCGATTGACGCGCGAGGCTTGGTGGCCATGGCGCCCGTGGTGGATGCGACGCAGGGCTCGCCCAAGGGCACGGGTGTGTTCACCGGCAGCGCCCAATTGAGCGCTCGCACTTCGTTTCACGACACCCAGGACACCATCTATACGCTGGCCGCCGACACCGGTGGGAAGGCCCTGCTCGACAGTAACGATCTGACGCTTGGCATCCAGGCGGCCCAAACCGATATCAACAGTTACTATGTTCTCGGCTATTACAGCGCCAATCCTGCGCAGGATGGCAAGTACCGTCACGTCACGGTGAAAATCGCGGCGCTGTCCGAATCGGCGAAGATCGATTATCGCAAGGGTTACTACGCCGCCAAAGTGTGGGGCAAGATGAATTCGAGCGATAAAGAACGGCAGCTGGAAGACGCGCTCACGCTGGACGATCCATTCACCGATCTTCCGCTGGCGATGGAAGTGGATTACTTTCAAACCGCCCGAGACAAATACTTCGTCCCGATCACGGTTCGCATTTCGGGCTCGGCGCTGGATCTTTCTCCCAAGTCGACCACCGATCTCGATTTCATCGGGCAAATTCGCGACCTGCGCGGAAAGATGCTGGGCGGCGTTCGCGATGAGATCAAGCTCAAACTCACCGAAGAAAACGCCGCGCAACTCGCGCAGCGGCATGTGGAATACGACACGGGCGTTACGCTGCCGCCGGGTGACTATAATCTGCGCTTCCTGGCCCGCGAAAACCAGAACGGCAAGATGGGAACGTTCGAAATGAAGTTCACTGTTCCGGATCTGAGCAAGCAATCGACGTCGGTGCGCATGAGTTCGGTGGTATGGAGCAATCAGCGCGAGCCGCTGACGGCCAGCATCGGTAACGCGGGCGGCAACAAAAAACTGCTGAATGAACATCCCTTGGTGGAAAATGGCCAGAAGCTGATCCCCGATATCACACGCGTATTTCGAAAAAATCAGAAGTTATACGTATATTTTGAAGTCTACGATCCCGGGACCGTGGCGACGCCCAGTGTATCAGCCGAACTGATGATGTTCCGCGGCAAATCGAAGGCCTTCGAATCGGCGCCGGTGCGCGTCACCAAGCCAAAATCAGGCCGCCCGAACACCTTGGCATTCCAGTTCGAGATGCCGCTCGCCAACATCCCACCCGGCCAGTACACCTGTCAGGTGAGCGTGATTGACGAGCAAGCTCGCAAATTCGGCTTCGCCCGCGCGCCCTTGGTGGTGCTGCAGTAATCAGTACTTAAAGGCGAATTGCAGCCTTATTTGCTGCCCTTTAAAATCGCTCGGCAATGGAGGGAATGGTACTGATGCGCTGATTCCCGCCACGGCCGCCTTATCCAGAGGTTCCGATCCCGACGGCGTTGCAATCACGAGCTTAGGCACTTGGCCTGAGCGATCGATAATAAATTGCAGTTCCACCAACCCTTGCGCGCCCAAATGCGCGCTCTCGGGAATAACGGCATACCAGTTCCTTTTCACCAGCGCGAGAACCTGGATCAGGTAAGGTTTCAAATCGGCGCCCATGGGATCGCTCATCAGTTCCAAGCTGCTGCCAAGCCTCTGCTGCTGACTGGGCCGGCGCGGGCTGGGCAGATCCGGTGGCTGATCCAGGTCGCCCACCACGATATGGGTGCGCCCGCCACCGCCGCGAGCCATGTCCCGCACCACATCCTGCACATCCGTCTTCGGCGGGCTCAGCTTCGCTTGCCCCTTATACCCGCTGGGCCCGTTCTGTCCCGGCGTTTCAAAGGCAAGCTTAGGCTGCTCCACGGGCTGGATCTGCGTGGGAGGCGCTTTGGGGGGACCGGCCAAAGCGGGCGGCAAAGGCGGAGCATTCTGCGCGGTGATGGGCGTCTCAATTTTCGGAGGCTCGGCGAAGCGGGGTGTCGCAGGCCCCGGAGGGCCGGGCGGCTGCGGCTTCGGCGGTTGGAACGCCCGCACGGCCGGCGCTGGAGGCAGCCGCTCCTGAGACGCCGGGCGCGGCTTCAGATCCTCCACGTTCACTTCCTTCGCCACTTTGCCCTTATTGGGCGCCTTCTGGGTAAGGTCTCGCGGGAGCACCAGGTGAACCGCTTTGCTGAAATCGGGAACAATCAGAGTGGATTCCCTCGGCGGCGGGCCACTCAGACTGGCCAGGAAGAACACCAGCATCACAATTCCGGCATGCACCACCAGCGAGCCTGCGCCCGCTTGAAAGTGCCGCCGCGAGTCCGTGGACTCGTGCCAGTCCAACAGGAAATTGGGACCGGAATCCGCGCTAGAGTTCATGATGGCCGAATGAAAGACGTAAAATGCTTGCCCACCGTTGCCGGGCAATTGCCAGGTAAGTTATTGGAGCCGTTGCGTGACCAACTTGGCGTGCTCCTCGATTTTATCAAGAATCGCCAGCGCCACTTCCAGCGCCCGAAGGCCCTCTTTGCCTGGCACCGTGGGAGACGTCCGATCGGCCACACAAGCGAGAAAGGCTTCCACTTCCAGCCGCAGCGGCTCTTCCTTCACAGCCGGCAGGGGCTGGAATCCAATTTGCTGGTTCCCGCTCACCGTGTAGGCCACAGCCTCCTGCTTCTGGTAATCCAGCGAAATGTATTGGTGTGGCTGGAAGAGCCGCAATTTGCGCACGCGTTCCGTAGAGACGCGGCTGGCGGTCAGATTGGCGATGCATCCGCCGGGAAACGCGAGGCGAACGTTCGCGATGTCCACCTTGTCGGACAAGATCGAAATCCCTGCGGCGCGAATCTCCTCGGGCATAGCGCCCGCCAGATCCAGCACGATGTCCAGGTCGTGAATCATGAGGTCGAGGACGACGTCCACGTCCAGACTACGCGGGCTAAACAGGCTGAGCCGGTGAATCTCGAAGAATAGCGGGATGCTCGCGATTTTCTTGAGAGCCGCAACGGCCGGGTTAAAGCGCTCCAGGTGGCCGATTTGCAGGATGCGCTGGTGCTCGGCCGCCGTGTCCACCAGACGCCGCGCAGAGGCCAGATCGGCCGCGATGGGCTTTTCCACCAGGACGTCAATGCCCGCTCGGAGCAACTCGCATCCGACTTCAGCGTGCAGCGAAGTAGGCACTGCAACCACAGCCGCATCGATTTCGCCCTGGAGCTCACCAAGTGTAGCGAACGTCAGGCAATTATGCTCGGCCGCCGCTTGCGCCGCACGCTCCCGATCGGCATCCACCACGCCCACCAGCGTGGCATTTAACGATTGGCTGAGTATGCGCAGGTGGTGCCGGCCGAATACACCCGCGCCGATGACGGCGACTCGAATTTTCTTCAAAATCTAACTTATCATGGGAACATAGGGTGAGCCATGGCGACAACTTATCTAAGCCCTCAGCAATTGAAGGATTTTGCGCAAAGGGTGGACGAAATCGCCAAGAAGTTTCCCGACGAAGTGGTGCGAATCCGGCATTCGTTCAGCCGTGATTGGGATGGCGATCCCGCGATCTACTTTCGAATCGTTGTTACGAATGAGGCACGCCGCCGTCTTCCGCTTAGGGAGCTGACGAGCCGGATAGAAGACGCTCTGATCAAAGACCTCGCGCTCTTTGAATCGGAGTATTCGCCATACATCCCGTATTTCGAATTCCGAACCAAGGCCGAACAAGACCGATCAAAAGATCCAGGATGGGAATAGCAGAGGATCTTCTGACGCTGGCCGGCCGTCTTGCCGACCCAGCGCCAATGGAACCGGAACAGGCATCCTTTCGACGATCGATTTCCACGGCCTACTACGCGCTGTTTCACCTTATGGTTCAGGAGGCCGTCCTTTGTTGGAATGGCTCAACACCGGCACAATTCGGTTTGGAGCGGAAATTCGAACACAAGACGATGAAAGATGTCTCCAATTCGGTCTGGCGGAAGTCCTGGCGAGGGTGGAGCACTCCGCCGACGCTGGTGCCGAAGGAACTGGAGATAGTCGCTACTGTCTTTGTGAAGTTGCAAGAGGCGCGTCAGCAGGCGGATTATGATAACGCCAAGATCTGGGAATCCACCGCGGTGCAGGCCATCCTTACCGACACTCAATCGGCGTTCGACAGTTGGGCCAACGTCCGTACTCATCCCGCTGCCAACGAATACTTGCTCTCACTTCTGATCGGCAACAAGCGCGAATAGCGCGTCGTTACGGCTCCGCCTCATAGCCTACCATCGCAATACGGTATTGGTTCGCTTTTGCGAGCATCGCCTCCCGATCCAGCAGCAGCGTCCGCCCCGCGTCTACCGCCAACGCGGTCGCTCCGGCCTTTTGCATCGCGTCGATCGTTCCTGGTCCCGCCACCGGAACATCGAACAACAAATGGCCGCGCCGCCGCGAGACTTTCACCAGACGCAACGGCTTGCCGTTGACCAGGGACGCCGCACGCTCCAACATGGCATCGGTGCCTTCCATCGCCTCCACCGCCACGCAGGCGCCATCGCAAATCGCGACGCTCTGCCCCACGTCCATCCCCGCGAGCGTATTCGCGATCCTTCGGCCATAGGCGATATCGCGATCCTCTTCTGACGTTGGTTTCCGCTGGCTCAGTACGCCCACGCCGGCCAGCAGCGGTTTCAACAGCAGCGTGGAATCCGCCAGACGAATGCCTTCCTCAGCCAGAATCTGCGTCACCCCGCCGATCAAAGCGTCCGTGTTCTTTTGCTTCAACCCCGCCAGCAACTTCACCAATTTCCAATCCGGGCGGATGGACGAAAAAATCTTCGCATGCTTCACCTGTCCGGCCATCATCACTTCGGTGATGCCCTCTTGCTTGAGGATCTCGATCAAGCGAGAAAGCTGGCCGAGCGAGATCCAATGACAGCGCTCGCTGAGTTGCTCCACTTCCGGCGACGCTTCTTCCTTGATGGCCAGCACCACCACCTCATCGCCGGCCGCCCGTGCTGTTTCGAGCGCCAGCAGGGGAAACCGGCCATTTCCCGCGATCATGCCATATCGGCGCATGTCACGCTCATTTCACGAATCCACGCTCAGACCGTTCCATGAACGCGAGCAGATCGCACACTTCGGCGCAGGTGGGCACCTCCGCGCGAATGCGCTCCACGGCCTGTGTGGTGTTCAAGCCGGCCCGCGTCAATAGCCGAAAAGCCTTGTGCAGACTCTCGATGGATTCCTTGTTGAATCCGCGCCGCTCCAATCCGACCTTGTTCTCCCCAAAAACCTTCGATTCGCGCGGGCTCACGGTCATCGAATACGGCAGCACGTCTTTGGTCACCACGCTATAGCCGCCGATGAAGGCGTGTTTTCCAATCCGGCAAAACTGATGTACGCCGCTGAACGCCTCAATCACGGCCCAATCCTCTACAATCACGTGCCCGGCGAAGGTGACCGCGTTTCCAAGCTGTGTGTGGTTGCCGATCCGAACATCGTGCGCGACATGCGCGTAAGCCATTACCAGATTGTCATCGCCGATTTCGGTGATCAATCCGCCGCCTTCGGTCCCGCGGTGGATGCTGACAAATTCGCGTATTTTGTTTCGGCTCCCGATGCGCGTCTCCGCGCGCTCCCCTTTGTATTTCAAATCCTGCGACGCTACTCCGACTGTCGAATACGGAAAGAAGATGTTATCTTCGCCGATGTGCGCTATGCCTTCTACGTACACATGCGCCATCAATTGCGTCCGAGCGCCGATCTGGACGCCGGCGCCAATAATGCATCCCGGTCCGATTTCTGCGCTCGAAGCGACCTCGGCGCGTGAATCGACGATGGCAGTGGGATGGATCGCCATGCGCCGTTCAGGCCACCGGCACTGGCTCAGGGGCGGGCGTGCGATCCTGCAGCACGCACAGCAACTCGGCCTCGGCCACCACCAATCCGTCCACGGTAGCCTTCCCGTGCATCTTCGCGATGTTGCTCTTCCGTTTGGTCACCTTCATCTCGATGCGAAGCTGATCGCCTGGCCGTACTTGATTGCGGAATTTGGCCTGCTCGATGGACGCCAGCAGAACCAGCTTGTTCTTGCGATCCGGGAGAGACTTGAGCACCAGCACGCCCGCCACCTGCGCCATGGCTTCCACCACCAGCACGCCGGGCATCACTGGATACTCGGGAAAATGGCCGGCGAAGAACGGTTCGTTCACTGTGACGTTCTTAATTCCAACGATGCGTTCTTCCTCCAGCTCCAGAACGGCGTCCACCAAAAGCATCGGGTAGCGATGCGGCAAAATGTCGCGAATCTCTTGGATGTCGAGCAGGGGCATGCGAACTGGCTATTATAACAGGCAGTGCATCCGTTTCTTGCTTTTGCGGAGGCGAAGCAGCCTGCCATCGTCGCATTTATTCGTGAGTTGGCCAGATGCGAGTCGCCGAGCGATCAGCCCCAGGCCGTCAATCGCTTCGTGAGCCTTCTCGCCGACCGTCTGGATGGCGCGGCAAGCGTGAAAACCTTGCCCGGCGGCCGTTTTGGCAATCACCTGCGCGCCGAGTTCAAGCTGCCGGGAGCGAAATCCGGCGAGGGCAAGATCCTGATTCTTGCCCATTCCGACACCGTCTGGCCTCTTGGCACGCTAGCGCAAATGCCGCTACGCGAGGAGCAAGGCCGCTTGTGGGGGCCGGGCGTGCTCGACATGAAGTCCGGCATCGCGTTTGTGGTTTACGCCATCCACACCCTTCGCATGCTCGAAATTCCGGTCCGCCGTAATATTTTGCTGCAAGTGAATTCGGACGAAGAAGTCGGCAGCGAAACTTCGCGGCCGTTCACCGAAGAGGCCGCACGGCAAAGCGCCGTTACGCTAATCGTCGAGCCGGGAACGGGACTCAGAGGCAAGCTCAAGACCGCGCGCAAAGGAGTCGGCGATTACACCGTCAGCGTCAAGGGAAAGGCGTCGCACGCAGGCGTCGACTTTCAGGCCGGCGCCAGCGCAGTGATCGAGTTGGCGCGCCAGATCTCGAAAATCGCGGCGTTCACCAACCTCAAGCAAGGGATCACCGTAAACCCGGGCGTGATCGCGGGCGGTACGCGCACCAACGTGGTTGCAGCGGAGGCGCACGTCGATGTGGACATTCGCATCGCGAAATTGAAGGATGCCGCGGCGCTCGACAAAAAGTTTCGATCGCTGCGTCCCTTCGACAAACGCTGTTCCCTTCACACGGAAGGCGGATTGAATCGTCCCCCCATGGAGCGAACGCCTGCCATCCGCAGTCTGTTTCAGAAAGCGCGCGCTTGTGCCAAAGAACTCGGCGTGAGGTTGGAGGAATCGGCCACCGGCGGAGGCTCCGACGGCAACTTTACCGCCGCGCTCGGCGTCCCAACGCTCGATGGACTCGGCGGCGTGGGCGAAGGTGCGCATGCCATGAACGAGAGCATTTTGCTCGATCGCGTCGCGGATCGCACGGCGCTACTGGCGATGTTACTGTCCACTCTTTAGCGTACGCGCCAAGTGGTCTTCTTCGGGCGCAAAAACCGTCCGAAGATCGATCAGCAGGCGGCCTTCTTCGATGCGTGCCACAACCGGCGGATCGCTCAAACGACAGCGCTTCTCCGCTTTGACAACATCCGGGTAATCAATGGCTATGAGCCAGCTTTGGAGCGGCTGCCCGGGCGTCGAGCCCCCGCCAATCACCGAGCTTCCTTCGATCACCGACGCCGGAACGCCATCCAGCCGCTGAACGAAGTGTTCGGCGCGCGCGCGCAACTGCTCACTCGATTGCGCGATCATGCGCAGCGCAGGAATCTGATCCCAGCGTTCCAAAACCAGGTTGCGCAGCGTGCTTTCAAGCGCCTGGTAAATCAGCTTGTCGAGGCGCAGCGCCCGAAACATCGGATTGCGCCGCAAGCGCGCCACCAACTCAGCATCTCCGGCAAGAATCCCCGCCTGCGGACCGCCCAGCAGCTTATCGCCACTGAACGACACCAGATTCACCCCCGCGCGAAGGCTGTCCCCCACCAGCGGTTCTTTGATGCCAAACGCGCGCAAGTCCGTCACGCAACCGCTCCCAAGATCCTCGTACAACGGAACGCCGCGCTCCTTTGCAAGCGCAGCTAATTCGCCCAATGCGGGCCTCGCGGTAAACCCTTCCATGCGGAAGTTGCTGGGATGAACGCGCAGCAGCAGACGCGTTCGTTCATGGATCGCCTCGCGATAATCGTCGATGTGGGTCCGGTTCGTCGTGCCTACTTCGCGCAGTATCGCACCGGAGGATTGCATGATCTCGGGAATCCGAAATCCGTCGCCGATCTCGATGAGTTCGCCGCGCGACACCACCGCTTCAAATCCCGCCGCCAGCTCGTTCAACGCCAGGTAAATGGCGGCTGCATTATTGTTCACCGCGATTCCCGGCGCGCCTGTCAACCGTTCGATCAATTCGGATGCGTGTACGTCCCGCTTACCGCGCCGGCCGGCGGCAAGATCGTATTCCAGGTTCGAGTAACCGAAGAGCGGCTCAAACGGCGCGAGCGGCGCCCGGCCCAAATTCGTGTGCAGCACCACGCCTGTCGCGTTGATCACGTGCCTGAGCGACGGCGTTTCCAGTTCGATGAGATTGCGTTCCACGCGAGTCTCGATCGAAACGGAGTTGGTATATTTTCCCGCTCGAATCTCCTCGCGCGTCTTTTCCAGTACTCGTCGCACTTCATCGACCATCAATCGCCGGGGAAATCGCCCTTCCAGATGGCTCAATCCTCGAAGCACCTGTTCTACCGCGGGAAGTTCGCGCAGTTGTTCGCCCAGTCTTTCCGAGGCCGCCACGCCACGATATTAACAGGCTTGTGTTATCTTCCAGTTTTCATGGACCCCATCACGCTTCTCGTCATTTCGAGCCCGCACTATCCGTTTCTGCGCTTTCTGGATCGTCTGCCGCAGCCCGTGACGGTGCACACCGGAAACGATCCCGATTTTCTGCAGCAGCACGCTCCGGAAGCCGACGTAATCCTCAACGGCTTCCACGATGGCGCCGCGCTGCGCACGATCCTCCCGCTGGCCGGGCGCGCGAAGTGGATCCACGCGTTGTCGGCGGGCGTGGAGAAAGTTCTGTCGCCAGAGCTGGTCGAAAGCCCCATCCCGCTCACCAACGGCCAAGGCGTTTTTGGCCCCGCGCTGGCCGAGTTCGCCATCGCCTCCATGCTCTTCTTCGCGAAAGATCTGCGGCGTTTAATCCGCCAGCAAGCGGCCGCACGCTGGGAGCAATTCGACGTGGGCTTCCTTCGCAATCAGACCCTCGGTATCGTCGGCTACGGTGGCATCGGACGAGAAGTAGCTCGCCTGGCCCACGCGCTCGGCATGCAAGTGATGGCGGTCCGCCGCCGCACTCCCGCGGAAAACGATCCCATTCTGGAGCGTTCCTTCACGCGCGAGCAATTGAACGAAATGCTCGGCCTCTCCGACTATATCGTTGCCGCCGCGCCCCTCACGCCCGAGACGCAAGGCATGCTGGGCCCCGGCGAGTTCCACTTCATGAAAAACACCGCGGTATTTATCAATGTGGGCCGGGGCGCCGTGGTGGTGGAATCGGCGTTAATTTCTGCGTTGAGACAGTCTCTGCTGCGTGGAGCAGCGCTGGACGTTTATGAGACCGAGCCACTCCCTTCCGATCATCCTTTCTACCGCATGGAGAATGTGCTTCTCTCGCCCCACTCCGCCGACCACACCACCGGCTGGATGGAGCTGGCGGTGAAACAGTTCATCGAAAATTTCGAGCGTTTTCGCAACGGGCAGCCGCTCGAGTACGTGGTCGATAAGAGCGCCGGTTACTGAATGGACTCCATCCAGTTCTCCGAAATTCAAGCTGCCGCGGAGCGTACGCGCGGCATCGTCCGCCGTACTCCGGTCTTCACCTCCCGCACCTTCGACGCATTGGCCAATGCTCGCGTCTTCTTCAAGTGCGAGAATTTCCAGCGCGGCGGCGCATTCAAAATCAGGGGTGCTTCCAACTTCATCCTGTCGATTCCCGATGGCGAATTAGCAGCGCGGCGTCGTGACGTACTCGTCCGGCAATCATGGACAAGCCGTCGCCATTGCGGCTGCCGAGCGCGGTATCGCGGCCAGCTATCGTGATGCCGGCTGACGCGCCTGCGTTAAAGCTCGCGGCTACGCGTGCCCATGGCGCTCGAATCGTCACGTATGATCGCGCCACTGAAGATCGCGAAGCCATCGCGCAGCGGATCGCGGAGGAAACCGGCGCCACCATTGTCCCTCCCTACGACCATCCTTGGACCATCGCGGGCCAAGGCACGGCCACAATCGAGCTGCTGGATGAAATACCGGATCTCGACGCGCTCGTAGTGCCAATCGGCGGCGGCGGCTTGATCTCAGGCAGCTCCATCGCGGCTCACGCCATTCGCCCCGGGATTCGCGTCTTCGGCGTAGAGCCGGAGCAGGGTAATGACACGCTGCTTTCCTTACGCGCCGGCCAGCGGATCGGGATTGCTTTGCCGGACACCATCGCCGACGGGCTGCGCGCCACGAAACCGGGCGCACTCACTTTTCCCATCGTTCAGAAGCACGTCGAGGACATTGTGCTGGTAAGCGACGCTGAAATCCGCGACGCAATGAACTTCCTTCTCTCGCGAATGAAGATTTTGGTTGAACCCAGCGGCGCTGCCTCTGCCGCCGCGGTGATGCTGCGACGCATTGCCGGCTCGCGCATCGGAGTGATCATCTCTGGCGGTAACGTCGATCTGCCGGCTTAGTGAGGGTTAATCGCCGGTTTCTTCGAGGAAGCAGCTCTCAAACGCCCGATCGATCAGATCGTCCGTCAGCTGGAACGGCAGCTTCTCGAAATGAATCAGGTCGATGGCATGCGACAGGACGTCGCGCGGATGGCAGCGCCGGAACGGGCGCCGCGCCTTCCGATAGTGCTTGTCGATGAAGCGGCCGATCAAGTCTTCAGGATGCAGCAGGCTCTTCGATTCGCAGAAACGCCGGAAGATAGTGCTGAACTCGTGCTCATCCGGGCTGCGCAGCAGCATCTTGTATTGAATGCGGCGTAAGAACGCTTCATCCCCCAATTGTTCCGGATTCAGATTGGTCGAGAAAATCAAAAATGCTTCGAACGGCACCGTGATCTTGCCGCCGCTGTTGAATTTCAAATAGTCCACGCGGCGTTCCATGGGCACGATCCAGCGATTCAGCACCTCGGCCGGAGTGCACTGCTGCCGGCCAAAATCGTCGATCAGGTAAATCCCGTTGTTCGCTTTCAACTGATACGGCGCGTCGTAAATCCTGGACGTGGCATTGAAGCTCAAATCCAGCATTTCGAGCGTGAGCTCGCCGCCGGTGACAATGAACGGCCGCCGGCACTTGATCCACCTGCGGTCATGCTGCGGCCCGTTGGAGAACACCGATAGCGCCTCGGTATCTTCCACCGGCTGATGATAGAGCGGATCGAAAACCTGCACGATGGTGCCCTGGCAATCCAGCGCGTGGGGGACATACACGCACGAATTGTCCACGTTCATCAACGCTTCTGCCAGGAAGGTCTTCCCATTTCCGGGCTGCCCGTAGATCAGGAACGAATTGCCTGAGCTGACCGCCGGACCGATCTGTGCCAGCAGCCGCGGCGTCACCACCATCCGGCTGTAAGCTTGCTGCAGAGCTTCGGGTGTGAGCCACCCGTCCGCACGCTTCTGTCGCCGCACCAGCTCGGAATACTGAGCCAGCGGAACGGGAGCCGGCCCCGCATACTGGTTGCTCTCCATGCATTCCCTTGCGGCGTTCTTGCCGGTGTCTGTCAGCGCGTACAGCACCGTGCTGGCGCCCATCCCCAGCGACTTCTTGGCTTCAATGAAGCGCTGCCGTTTGAGAAATTCGATGGTTTCCTCAATCAGACTGAACTTCAGCCCCAGTGTCTCCGATAATTCCCGGCCCAGGATGTCGCCCCGCGAGTACAGCATCTTGAGGATGAGCTGCTGCACCAGCGCCGGCGCTAGTCCGGTGTCTTCCAGCGTCTCGGGCACCGGCGGCACTACGCTTGCGGGTGCGGATTCCTTTTCCGGGCCAGGATTGCTGAGGGTCCGGGAAAGAAGCTCCAATTTGCTCGCGGTGCTTGGCTCGCGTTCTTCTGAGATGTTTGGGGACAACACAGATACAGGAGGCATGGGATTGAAAGCTCAGTGTGGGACCAAAGTTCGTTTTGCGCAATAGGAACTTGGTTCTTTTCCCTTAAGTGAAAAACCGGAGTTGACAAGCGAGCCTGCAGGCCATCCGGGCGATCTCTTCCGGCAAAACCTTACTCGCTGGCCGAAGCCTGCGATATCTCGCCGATTTGCGGTCCCCTCGCTTGCGACCGCGCCGTCCACTCCGCGCCCGCCAGCACCACCAGCGCCGCTAGAAATCCCCACAAGATAATGGTGACCGTGTAATAGAAGGGTCCGTATTCCGATTGCAGCTTGGCGCGGAGATACGGCCAGGTCCACAGATTGATGTACTTCAGGACTTCGAGCAGCACTCCCACCACGATCGCGGCTGGAACAATACTGGACGGTCTTATTTTGCAATTTGGCAACAGCCAATAGATCAGGAAGAGCACCAGCATCGACATGGGAATGGCCGCGGCCTTGAAGAGCAGCAGACCGATCAGATTCGCCACCGGCGGTGTCTGCCGGGCGGTGAGGCTGGTCATGTATTCGTTATTCAGAGCAGTCAGCGTGGTCGAAACCAGCATCAGCGCGCCGCACGCGAAGATCAATCCCAGGCTGACGAGTTGGTTCTTGAAATAGTTGCGGTTCTTCGGACAATTCCAGACCCGATTCAACGCCACTTCCAAAGGCTCGAAGATTCCGCTGGCGGTGAAAAACAACAAGACCAGCGAAATCACCTGCACCGGCCCGCGCGACGCCACCGTCACTTCGAAATTCCGCCGGATGAATTGCCCGAACGTATCCGGAAAATAGTCGTTCAATGCAAAATAGACCGCGCTCACGCCGGCCTTCCACTTCAGAACGTAGCGGCATATGGAAAGCATGACGGTGAGAAACGGAAAGAAGGAAAGCAACAAGCCCGCCGACACGGCGAATGCGAATACATGCACCTCGGTCTGCATGAGGTAACGGCAGGTGGGAACGAGCGCTCGTCCGATTTTTCTCACGGCCCTCACCCCGCAAGCACCCGGCGCTGGTCTAGGCGCCATCGCCCCGACAGAATCATCCCGATCGCCTCGCTATAAATCCGGTGCTCCTCCACCAGAATCCGCGCAGCCAGCGTCTGCTCGGTATCCTCATCCAGCACTGGCACCCCAGCTTGCAAAATGATGGGGCCCGAGTCCAGGCCTTCGTCGACAAAATGCACGGTGCAACCGCTGATCTTAGCGCCATGTTCGAGCGCCTGTTTTTGCGCGTCCAGGCCGGGAAACGCGGGCAGCAGCGACGGATGGATGTTCAAAGCACGCAGCGGGAAGGCGCGGCAAAACACCGGCGTCAGCAGCCGCATGAAACCAGCCAGACACACCAGTTCCACGCCGCTATTCTGAAGCTCACTCACTACGCGCCGATCGTACTCCTCGCGCTCGACACCTTTTGAAGGAAGCACCATGGGCTGAAACCCTCGCTCGCGTGCGATCTCAATTCCGCGCGCGTCCGCACGATTTGAAATCACCGCTGCAATCTCAGCCCGCAGCCTTCCCTGTCGGATGTTTTCCGCGATCGCTTCGAAATTCGAGCCCCGGCCGGAAAGCAGGATGCCCAGCCGCTTCACCGCTCACCCACGTAGACCACGCGCGGTCCGCGCGCTTCGACCACCTCGCCCATCTGGAAGCACGCCTCGCCCAGGCTGCTCAACAGCGCGCGCGCTTTTCCAAGATTCCGCTTGGCCACCACCAGGATCATCCCTACGCCCAGGTTGAAGGTTCGCCGGTAATCGGCCATCCCCAGCTTTCCGATCGCGCGCAGTTCTTCGAAGAAAGGCGGAATGGTCCAACTCGAAACATCCACGCGCGCCCCGAGGCCCGCCGGCAATATCCGAGGCGTGTTGTCGGTGATGCCGCCGCCCGTGATGTGCGCCGCGCCTTTCAACATGCGAGCGTCAATGAGCGCGCGGATAGGCTTCAGATAACTGCGATGCACCTTCAGCAGTTCGCCGGCCAGTGCGTCGGTCAGGGGACGCCCGGCCGTCTCGAACAGCAGTTTGCGCGCCAGCGAGTAGCCATTGGTGTGCAGCCCGTTCGATGGCAAGCCGAGCAGCGCATCGCCCGCCCGGATTCCCGCGCCAGTCAGCATCCGCTTGCGTTCCACCGCGCCCACGATAAACCCGGCCAGGTCATACTCGCCCTGCTGATACAACCCCGGCATCTCCGCCGTTTCGCCGCCGATCAGCGCGCAACCGTTCGCGCGGCAGCCACGTGCCACGCCTTCGATGACCTGCCCCGCCACTTCGGCTTCCAGCTTTCCAACCGCGAAATAATCCAGAAAAAACAGCGGTACCGCTCCTTGCACCGCGATGTCGTTCACGCAATGATTCACCAGATCCTCGCCGATGGTGTTGTGCCGCCCGGTGAGGAACGCAATCTTCACCTTGGTCCCCACGCCGTCCGCGGAACTCACCAGAACCGGATTCTTCCACCCGGAGAGCAAATAGCCGCCGCCAAAGCTGCCGATATCGGTCAAAACGGATCGCGTGAACGTATCGCGGGCGTGCTTGCGGATGAGCGAAACGGCGCGGTCCGCTTCGTCGATGCTGACTCCCGCGTCTTGGTAGGTAATCGCTTTTCTGGACGCCATTTCGTTGAGAACGGTCGGTTTGAATCCTAATCATACGCGATCGACCTGGCAACGGCCCGTGATAAACTTCCGTCGCTAACTCGTGATGGGTCTTTGGCGATAGCCACCGCCTAGTCCAAGGCCATTCGCGACCACTTCCCAACTTCGGGGTTATACTAAAAGCGAGTAAGTCTGTCCCTGGATCTGGCGCCGGTCAGCCGATCCGGGTATGGGAAAGAGAGCCTTCTTCTAATGATCCCAACGCGCCGGTTGGCATGCCTCCCCTGTCTCCTGCTGGTAGCTCTCGCGGCATCCAGCCAGCAAGCTGCTTTTGCCCAACAAGCTCCCGCGCAGCCCGCCGGCCAGGTTGACAAAGCAGCGGCCTATTACAACTACTCGCTGGGCCACCTCTACGCTGAACTGGCCGCCGCCTACGGCAACCGTGGCGAATACTTCAGCAAGGCAGCCGACGCCTATCGCGCGGCATTGAAAGCCGACCCCAGCGCCACCTTCATCGCCGAAGAACTCTCGGACTTATACATTCAATCCGGCCGGTTGCGCGAAGCGGTGCTGGACGCCGAAGACGCGCTCAAACAGAACCCCAACGATCTGAACTCACGCCGGCTGCTGGCACGCATTTACACTCACCTGATCGGCGATTCACAAACCAACCAGATCGATGCCGACATGGTGAAGAAGGCCATTGAGCAATACCAGAAGATCACCGAAGCCGATCCCAAGGATGTCGAAAGTTGGATCATGTTGGGCCGTCTGCAAAAAGCGGTGATGAACTCCACTGAAGCGATGGCCGCGTATAAGAAGGCGTTGGAGCTGGACGCGGACAATGAGGACGCCATGACCGGTCTGGCCACCGTGTATGCCGATCTTGGCGACAACAAGGCCGCGGCCGACATCTTGCGCAAAGTAGCGGATAAGGACCCCAATCCGCGCAGCCTCACCAGCCTGGCCAACGTGTATGAACAGTTGAAAGATTATTCGCTGGCCGCGGAAATGTTGCGCCGAGCGCTCGATCAGCAGCCGGGCAATTCGGAGCTAAAAATGGCCCTGGCTGAGGATCTGCTGTTTTCCAATCAGCTGGACGAAGCCTTGAAACTTTACCAGGAGGCCGTGTCTGAAGATCCCAAGGACATCAAGGCCGAGTTGCGCATTTCCCAGATTTACCGCCAAAAGCAGGATTTCGCGAAGGCTCGGGAAGCGTCGGACAAAGCCAAGGAAATCGATCCCAACGATCTGGAAGTCCAGTTCAACGACGTGAACCTGCTCGAAGCGGAAGGCAAAATTCCGGACGCCATCAAGACCTTGAAGGGCATCCTGGATGCCACTGCCAAGAAGAACTACAGCGCCTCGGAGAGAGCGAGCAGAAGCTCCTTGCTCGGAACCCTTGGCGAACTGGAGCGGACCATCGAACAGTACAGCAATGCGGTGGATGCCTTCCGGCAGTGGGCCGATCTGGATCCGGATAGCGCTGGGCGTGCCGAAGGCGAAATCATCGAGACCTATCGCGAAGCCAAGGATTATCCCAAGGCTGAAGCGGAAGCCGACGCGGCCGTGAAGAAGTTTCCGAAGGATCGCGTGGTGTCCGCCACCCGATCTTCTGTTTTGTCCGATATGGGCAAGTACGATGCGGCCATTGCGGAAGCGCGCCGGCTGATGGACGGCAAGAACGATCGCGAAGTGGATCTCAATCTGGCCGACATTTACGAAAAGTCCAAGAACTTCACTGAAATGGCGAAAGTGCTGGATGCCGCCGAGATGCTTTCTCAATCCAGCCGGGACAAACAGGACATCGCGTTCCGCCGTGGCGCCATGTTCGAGCGCATGAAGAACTTTTCGGGGGCCGAGGCGGAATTTCGCAAAGTGCTGGAAATTGATCCGGACAACGATGCCGCGCTGAATTATCTGGGCTATATGCTTGCGGACCGCAACATCCGTCTCGACGAAGCCCGCGATATGATCAGCAAAGCCGTCACGCATGAGCCCAACAGCGGCGCGTATCTGGACAGCCTGGGTTGGGTTTATTTCCGCCTGAACAAACTGCCCGAGGCCGAGGACAAGCTCAGGGAGGCGATGCGCTACATGTCGCGCGACCCCACCGTGCACGATCACCTGGCCGAAGTTTACTTCAAAGAAGGCAAGATTCGAGATGCCATCGCGCAATGGCAAAGCTCATTGCGGGAGTATCAATCCGGCCCACCCAGCGATATGGACCATTCCGAAATGGCCAAGGTTCAGAAGAAGCTGGAAGATGCCAAGGTGCGCCTGGCTAAAGAAACCGGCGCCGGCGCCAAACAACAATAACTGGCGGACGCCCGGCTCTGGCGTACAATAGTTTTTCGCTGTGGAAGATTCACTCGACGTGCCAACCGGCCTTCGTTTGTGATAAATTTCCACGGATAGGAGCTGATTCATGAAACGCTATCTCGCCGGCTTGGTGTTGCTGGCACTGCCCTCTGTGCTGCCGGTCTTCGCGCAGGAGAAACAGAGTTTTACCATCAACCCCGGCACGCCCGAGGGCCAGATTTTGCAGAACCTTGGCCAGGAGACGGACGACGCCAGGAAAGTGACTCTCGGTCAGGACTTTCTCTCGAAGTATCCCAAGCACGAAGCAGCCGGTTGGGTAGCCGCGCAAGTAGAATCGGGCCTGCTGGCGCAGAAGGAAAACGACAAGGTTCTCCAAGTCGCCGAAGCGGCCTATGCCAACGTCCCCGACATGGACGAGGCTTATTACGCTTTGAAGGCCGCGGTGGCCAAAGAAGATCTCGCGGAGACCAAGAAATGGTCCGCTCGGACCGCGGAAGCCGCCCGTAAGGCGCATCAGCACCGCGAAGCCGGCCACTGACGATGAGAGCAAGCAACAGTTGGAGTACACCAAACAGGTGGACGAGTATTCCGAATACGCCTTGTACGTGGTGGCACTGAAGGCCCAGCCGAAGGACGAAGTGGATCTGGTGGACACACTGATCAAGCAGAATCCGAAGAGCATGTACCTGCCTGAGGTAGCCAACAGCTATTTCGCCGCGCTCGGCAAATCCAACGAAGGCGCCAAGATCTGTCCCGCCGCCGATAAGATGGCCGTAGACAAGAACGCGGAGGCCATGTTACAGGCCGCCGATTGTGCCTGGCGTGCGAGCCGCGCGTCGGCCGTGATCAGCTATGCCGGCAGGGCCACCGAAGCGCTCAACACCCGCCCCAAACGCGAAGGCGTCAGCGATGCCGAGTGGGCCAGCGAAAAGAGCGCGTTGCTCGGTACAGCTCTGTTTTATACCGGCGTTGGAAACGCGCTGGATATGCGCTGGGGCCCCGCGAATAGGGCGCTGAGAGCCGCGCTGCCGTCCGTCAAGGGCACTCCGCAACTTTACGCGTTCGCCTTGTTTTACCTGGGCCTGGCGAATTACCAGCTCGGCAAACCGCTCGGCGACAGGGCGCAAATGCGCCAAGGTCTGACATTCTTCCAACAATCGGCCGAGATCGCGGGCCCCATGCAGGATCAGGCATCGAAGAACGCCAAGCTGGTGCTGGGCGAGCTCGGCGGCAAGTAGTGAGGGTTTGTACAGCCGCGGTTTAGCCGGCGATTCCCTTCCAGTTTTTCACCAGATGGTCGGCGGTTCGCCACGCCAACGCCTGCATGGTGAGGGTGGGATTGCGCGCGCCACTGGTGCCGAACACGGAGCCTCCCAGCATCCCGAGGTTGGGCGCTTCGTGCGACATTCCCCAACGGTCGACCACGTTGTTTTCGGGACTATCGCCCATGCGTGTCCCGCCGTAAGTGTGCGTGGATAACGCCGGGCCGGATGGCTGGCCCTTGATAACTTCAATGGCGCCCGCCGCGCGGAACCACTCTTCCATTTTGTTCTGCGCATAGGTGGCGGCCCGCGTCTCATTTTCTTTCGGACCGCTGGTGACGCGGCACACCGGATCGCCCAGCGGGTCTTTCACTTCCGGATCGAGATCCAGATAGGTGTTTTCGTATGGAAAGCTGTTGGTTTGCAAATACGCGCCAGTGAAGCGATTCGCGTTTTCATGCACGAACTTCTTCCATGCCGATCCCCAGGCGGGTGCGCGCCCGAAGGTGGGCACGCTGGCGCCCGCAATGGGATGTTTCTCCATGAACGTGCACAAGCTGGCGCCGCCGATAAAGCCGAGCCCGGAATGATCGAACGTATCGTCGGCCCATTCATCCACCACCACGCCTTGCGAAAGCATGGCGCCATACCAGGTGTTGACGTCCATCGGAAACAACGCCGTGACGCCCACGCCTGCCTGCGCGTCCCAGTGTCCGAAGTAGTGCTTTCCCACTTGTCCGTGATTGTTTGAAAGGCCGTTGGGATATGCCTTGGATTTTGAAAGCAGCAGCAGCCGCGTGTTCTCGTAGGTGTAAGAAGAAACCAGCACTACTTTCGCCGGCTGAAAATATTCTTGCCCTTCGCGGATGTACGTCACGCCCGTGACCTTGCCGTTATTGCCGGCCACGATCCGCGTCACTTGCGCGCCGTCGAATACCGTCAGGTTCTTGGTTTTTTGCGCCTCGGGAATGGTGGTGAAGCAGGTGGAATTCTTGGCCCGGACGTGGCATCCGCCGCGATCGCAATAGCCGTGATAGGCGCACGCCGCGCGTCCGCGGTAGGGCTGCGAGTTGATGGCCGCCGGCGCGTGAAACGGCTTCCACCCGAGCGACCGTGCGGCTTTGTGCATGTGGTCCAGAAAGTCGCAGGTACGCAGCGGAGGCATCGGATACTCACGCTGCCGGGGACCTTCGTAAACGTTGCCCACCGGATCGAGCTTGCCTTGAATGTTGCCCGCCTTGCCCGATACCCCCACCTCGTGCTCCACAATGTCGTAGAACGCCTCCAATTCCTCGTAGCTGACGGGCCAATCCTCCAGCGTCGATCCTTTTGGAAGCAGACTGGCGCCGTATCGCTTGATGGTTTCCGATTTGGTCTTAAAATCCCAAGGCTTCAGCCGCCAGCTCTGCGCGTGATAGTGAATGGACGTGCCACCCACGGCATTCATCATCGGATGCGCCGGAGCCTGCCTTGCCTTGGCATCCGGGCTGGTGCGAAAGGTCGGGATTTCATTCTTGGCCTTGGGAACGGTGGTCACCAGGCTGCGCACATTGTTGTGAATCTCGTCCGGCTTAAAATCCTTCGTCGGATCCATCCAGGTTCCGGCTTCGATGCCGGCCACTTTCAAGCCGGCGCGCGCCAGCGGCAACACCGCCACGCCACCCGCGGCTCCCAAGCCAACTACAGCCACGTCCACCGGCTTCAGATTAATGGCCATGGCCCTCGCCAGAGGCGCCGCCGCCGGTTGGATAGGCCGAGTGATGATAGGGCTTGATCTCCACGCCCATCTTCTGATCGTCGGCCGTGGTGGCCAGACGCGGCCCCGGATATCGGATGAGATCCCAGCCCGCGAAATTCTTGTTGCCGCCGTAGTAGGGATCGCCGAACATGCCTTCCAGGGTGAGCCGCCGGGCGCGATTGAAAAACGCTCGGGCGCTTGGAAATCCCTCGGCCGCGCCGTTCTCCATCGCGGTAAGAACCAAGTCCCGCTTCTCCGGCGGAAGATCGATGAACGCCCGAGCCTGGGAGCGCCGGGCGAACGCATCCATCGCCTCCAGCCCTTCGATGAACGCAGTCTTCTCGGCAGCCAGATAATCCGCCAGCGAGCGATTGATGTACACCGGGACATCGCACTCCGACGCACTCGGCCCGAGTTCGTCCTTGGGAATAATGCGATCCACAAATGCGGCGAGAAGGCGAAGCTGAGCGTCTGAGAGAGCGGACGCGGGTGCCGCCGGAGGTGGAGGCGCTTGCGCCAGCGCGGCCACCGGAATCAGAGCCGCGCTTACAATTACTGCGCGCCGAGAAATTTCTTCGGATGCCATTAGCGATGGAACAGGCCGTTGTAAACGCCGCTGGCTAGTATGTGGCCGCCGAGCGCCTTCTGCAAATCGTCGCGGCCGGACGTCGCTGGTATATCCAACTTCGTGTCGAGAGCGTAAAGTTCCAGCGTATAGTGGTGCGGCAATCCCGGCGGAGGGCAGGGACCCATATAACCCACTCGCTGCGCGATGTTTTTGCCCTGCCGCGTTCCATCGGCGAGGTCGGCGTCGCCCGCGACATTGGCTGGCAAACCCGTGGCGGTAGCTGGAATGTTCCAGGCGATCCAGTGCGTCACGTCGTCGAACGATTTTCCGGGATGCACATCACCGTCGTGGAAAATCAGAGCGATCGACATGGTTCCGGCAGGCGCTCCGCTCCATTCGATCTGCGGCGACCCTCCCGGCGGCTTCGCGGCGCAGGTGTACTTGTCCGGTATGTCGCCGCCGTCGCTGTAGCCCGACACCGTGATTTTGAGCGGCGCAGGAATTCCTCCACCGCCTCCCTTGTTTTGCGCGAAAGCGGCGCTGGCGGTGAATGCCAGGGCAGCCGCGAAAGTGGTCGCCGTGAAAGCGAAAGATCTCATTTCAATTCTTCTCCTATTTGCCAGCGACGGTCATTATACCAGTCGTATCGAGATAGAAGGATCGCATAGAGGCGATAGAGGCAGCAGATCGAGCCTCCGGACCGCAAGTCTGGTGTGAACTAGACCTTTAGGGCCCCTCGTACACCTACAGGAGTAGCCTCAACCGGCCGATTAATTGCACGCAGGCTAAATCCTAAACTCTTGCAGGCGGGAGATTCATCAGTTGTTTCCGATCATCGGTATCCTTGTCGTCCTCGGCTGTATCGCCGGGGGCTATCTGATGGAAAAAGGGAGCCTTTTGGTTCTCATGCAGCCTGCCGAGCTGATCATCATCGGCGGTGCGGCTATTGGCACCGTTCTCATTGGTAATCCGCCTTACATTCTTAAGTCCATTATTTCCAGTCTCCTAGCGGTATTCAAGGGGGGTCACTACACCGCGACTACCTATCTGGATACCCTGCGCTTTCTCAACGATTTCTTCGGCACGTCGCGCAAGAACGGCATCACGGCACTCGAAACCGATCTCGACGAGCCCGACAAGAGCGCCTTGTTCAAACGCCATCCCTCCTTCGCCAAGGACAAAGAAGCCATGCACTTCTTTTGCGACACCATGCGAACGCTGCTGGCCGGTGGAGTGGAAGTGCATGATCTGGATCAAATCATGGAAACCGATCTGGAGGTGCTGCATAAGCAAGCATTGCTGCCTGCGGCCGCCATTTCCACCATGGCCGACAGCTTGCCCGGATTGGGAATCGTCGCGGCGGTTCTGGGGGTCGTGATCACCATGAGCGCGCTGGGAGGTCCCCCGGAAGAAATTGGACACAAAGTGGCTGCGGCGCTGGTGGGAACGTTTCTCGGCATTCTTTTGTGCTACGGATTTCTGGGGCCGATGGCGGCCAACATCAAGAAACAAACCAACGCGGAGAGCGAGTATTTCCTCTGCCTGCGCATGGGCCTGCTGGCGTTTATGAAGGGCGTTCCGCCCATCCTGGCGCTTGAGGCCGCGCGCCGCGCCATCCCCCATCACGTTAGGCCGACATTCCAGGAAATGGACAAGGCGTGCCGGAAACCCGCCGGCGCTCCTGCCGAGGCGGCTGCTTGAGTGCAAAAAAGGGCGCAGCGCCCATCATCATCATCCACAAGAAGGCGGACCACCATGACGACGAGCATGGCGGTGCATGGAAGGTAGCCTACGCCGACTTCGTGACCGCGATGATGGCGCTCTTCATCGTTCTGTGGCTGTTGAGCGCGAGCGAAAAAGTCCAGAAGGCAGTGGGCGGATATTTTCAGGATCCCACCGGGAAGGGCAAACAGACCGGATCCACCACCGCCGGCGTGGGCGAGACTCTTACGCTTAGCCAGAAACAGTTGAAGGAGATCAAAGACAAGATCGAGCAAGCGATGAAGCAGATCCCTGAATTTAAGGATATGCAGAAGCAGATCAAGATGACCATGACAGCGGAAGGGCTGCGCATCGATCTGCTCGAAACCAAGCGCGGGCTGTTCTTTGACACCGGCAATCCCAAGCCCACCGAAGCCGGAGGCGAGCTGCTGAAGGTTCTGGCGTCAGAACTGGTGAAACTCCCTAACAAGATCGCGATCGAAGGCCACACCGATTCCACGCCTTACGGACGCCCCGACTATTCCAATTGGGAACTGTCCGCGGATCGCGCCAACGCGGCTCGAAGAATCCTCACCGAGAGCGGGCTCGACGACAACCGTATCAGCCAGGTGCGCGGATTCGCCGATCAGCGCCTGCTGTTGAAAGACGACCCCACCAATCCATCCAACCGCCGCATCTCCATCATCGTGCGCAATCAGGGTATGGACACGCAGGAAGAAAAGATGGCGGATGCTCCGGTGGCTGTGCCTCCAGCCAAGCCTGCAACCACCGAGAAGGCATCCGCTGTGATGTTGCCGCCTACCGAGCCCGCCAAGAAGTAACGCTCGCGAATCGGATCCGCACATCGGATTCACACGCCTGACAGATCTCCTGTTGTATACTTCTGCTTGAAATTCAATCTTCGAAGGAGAAGCACGTGAATCGAATCTGCAGCCTGACTCTGATGGGAGCTTTGCTCGGTGGCGCCGCCGCTCTGAACGCTCAAAATCCATTGTCGAGTGATCTCAAGAACAGTTATAACGGAATCAAAGGCACCCTCCTCAAAGCCGCCGACGAGATGTCGGACGCGAATTATTCGTTCAAAGCCAGCCCCCTGGAGCGGACTTACGGCGCGATCGTAGGACACATCGCCGATGTGCAGTTCGGGTTGTGCGGCAACGCCAAAGGCGAACAAAAGAAGAGCGACGCCGAGAAAACCAAGACCACCAAAGCGGACCTGGTTGCCGCGCTCAAAGAGTCCTTCGACTATTGCGACGGCGCCTATGATTCGCTGACGGACGCCGATGCCGCCACCATGGTCACGCTGTTCGGTCCGAGAAAGGCTACCAAATTAGCCGTGCTCAATTTTAATATCGCCCACGATAACGAAATGTACGGGCAGATGGTAGTGTATTTGCGGATCAAGGGTTTGGTTCCGCCGTCCAGCCAACCTCGCAAACCCTAACGGTAGCTTCACTATTCGTAATATTGCGGGGCCTTCTTTAGCTTGGCGTTCGCGGCGTAGTCATGCTGAATCCATAGCTGAGCGCCGGTTTGCTTCAGAAAGGCCTCGATCTTTTCGCGAGTTTCCACGGTCTGCTGCTGATCGGTTTCAAAGGTCGGCACGCGCTTCATGGTGCGTTCTTCCGGATAATGATACAGGTCGCCGCTCAGGACGATCGGTCCGGTTTTCTTGAGCTTCAAGAACAGCACCTGATGGCCCGGCGTATGTCCCGGCGCCAGCTTCATCACCACCGTTCCATCGCCGAAGACGTCGTAATCGTCGGTGGGAATAATAACGGTCTTGCTATTTCTTAGCGCCGAGTAATTGGCCGGATTCACCCGGTCTGGAGGCTTGGCTGCGAACATGGCATCGCGCTCGATCTTACGGACCAGCCAAGTCGCGTTCGCGAACTCATTGGCGTTGGCGATGTGATCGTAGTGATAATGCGAGAACGCCAAATACTTGATGTCCGAAGGCTCGTAGCCGATCTTCTCCAGTTGCGACTTCAGCGTCTCGGTGATGGTGGCGTAGCCTTCCAGAGCCGATTTCTCGCCCGGCTTCAGCGCGCTATCCGGCACCGCGCCCACGTCCCACATCAGCGTGCCTTTGGGATGCACGATCAAGAAGCAGGCCACGGACATGTTCGTGGTGGCGAGTTCCTCCCTCTTGAAGCGGAATCGTTCGGGATCGGAAATGTTCAGGCTGCCGCAGTTGAACACGTACAATCGGAGAGAGTGTGGCGGAGGAGGTGGCTTGTGTTCGGCCTGTATGACCAGCGGCGCGATCAAAGCAGCGATAAGCGGGGCAATCTTCCGGAACATTTGGACCAATCATACTACCTCCGTTACTCCGGGGAGCGCGGGGCTTGCCAGCAGCGCAGAGCGGTTCCAAAATGGTTCCATGAACATCACGCTCAAGAACGTGCCGCCCAAGGTCCACAGGGCCCTCAAGCGGGCGGCGAAGGAAGAGGGGCGGAGCCTGAACGCCCACATCATTCACAAGCTTGAGATAGAGGCCGCCATCCTGGAGCGGAGGAAAAGACTGCCTCAAATCATCAAGGAACTGGACCGGTTCCGTAAGTCCCTGCCAGGTATGGGCAATAGCACGCCGCTGATCAGAGAGGACCGCGAGAGCCATTAATGCCGGACGCTCTCGTGGTGGACTGCAGCGTTGCCGCCAAGTGGGTGCTGGATGAAGCCGCCGCAGATGCCGCCGACCTTCTCGATAGTGACCGCGCGGGTAAAGTGTCGCTCATCGCTCCGGATCTGCTGCTTGCCGAGTTCGCTAGCCTGATCGCGAAACGTGTTCGGCGCAGGTTGATGCAGTCAAATAAAGCGAGCGAAGCCTTTCAACTCATGAAAGCGTCGGCGCCGGTTCTATTTAGCACCAGCGCGCTGCTCGACGGTGCGTTCGAGCTCGCAATCGCCACGCGAATGTCTGTTTGGGATTCCGTTTACCTGGCGCTTGCCATCGAGATCAATTGTCCGATGATCACTGCGGATCATCGTTTGTTCCGCGGACATTCGCCGCGCCACCCAGCGATACGGCTGCTCGGTTCGAGAGATTATAAGTTGTGAGAATTTCGCTCGTGCCGCTTCTTACCGCCCTGGTAGAACTAAGCTACACAAACTAAGCTACACAGGCTCCCCGGCCGTCCCTCCCTGCTATCATGGAGACGGAGGTTTTTGCATGGGTCCCGTGGGTGTGCAGGAGATGGTGGTCATTTTCCTCGTCGCCCTTGTCTTGTTCGGTCCCAAGAAACTGCCCGAGCTTGGCAAGACGATTGGAAAAGCGATCACGGAGTTTCGCCGTGCTCAAAGCGAACTCAAAGCCACTTTCGAAACACACATGCGCGAGTTGGAGAAGGAGAGCGAGTCCATCAAGGAAGTTACTCGTAGCTACGCCAACGATATCAACAACCACTACACCGGTTACGACTCCTCTTATTACGATTCCGGCGCCTATGGCGCTAGTTCACCATCCACCGAAGCAAATCCATCCACCGTAAGCGTACCCGCACCTCAGGGCGCCGAATCCAGCGTGTCTCTTAGCGAATCCGATCACCCGCGGCCTGCTGCCGCGGTCGAAGCGCAGGTCAATGGAACTGTAGCGGGAACCGTAGCGCGGACCGGCTACAACGGCAGCGCGGAGCATCCCTCCGGGCAGCCAGTTAGCCAACCCAGCGAGCCGGAGTCCATTAATACATGATGAGGCCTCGGTACCTGACGAGAGACCTCGGTATCTAAGAGACATCGCAGAAAACGTAGCTCAGTATGGAAGACGATAAGCCGGGAGTTCCGTCTCCCGACGCCGAGGTTGTTGCTACTCCCTCTGTGGAGGTGGTGACGGAGACCGGACTCATCCGGCGTCCGCCGCCACCTCCGCCTCCTTCCGCGCCCACCGACCCGGAGGATGAAGAAGAGGACAGAATGTTGCGCATGTCCTTCATGGAACATCTGGAGGAACTGCGCAACCGCATCATCCGAGCGCTCTACGGTCTCGGCATCGCCTTCCTCTTCGCCCTCATTTTTGCCGGCAAGCTTTGGGATATCGTTAGCGATCCCGCGGTGGAGGCTCTCAAGCATCTGCACGTCAACCCGCCACGCCTGGCACAGCTCACGCCTATGGAGGGCTTTTCCATCATCTGGGTGGAGTTGCCGCTGCTGGCCTCGGTATTTCTGGCCTCGCCCTGGATCGTTTACCAGCTCTGGGCATTCATCTCTCCGGGCCTCTACAAAAAGGAGCGCAGGCTGGCTTTGCCGTTTGTGCTCCTTACCGCGGGCCTGTTCATCGGTGGCGGCTTTTTCGCTTATTTCCTAGCCTTCCGCTTCGGGCTGGAATTTCTGCTGGGCATCGGCATGACCAACAACGTCCAGCCGGTGGTCTCTATCACCGAATACTTCGATCTTTTCGTCAACGTGATGCTGGGCGTCGCCCTGGTGTTCGAATTGCCTGTGGTGATTTTTCTGCTCACTCTGCTGCGCCTGCTTTCGCCGCGCTTTCTGCTGCGCCATTCCCGTTACGCCATCCTGGCCATCGTTATCGCCGCGGCAATCATTACGCCTACGCCCGACGTCTTCAACCTGATGTTGTTCGCCATCCCGATGTGCGCCCTCTATTTCGTGGGTGTAGGTGCGGGCATGGTGCTTGTGCTGCGCCGCGAAGGACGAAGGATACCCTGGCAAACCATGATACTGATTGCGCTAAGCCTGCTGGTTATCGGGGGCGCCATCGCGTTTGCGATGATCCATTTTCATATACATTTCATGAGCAAATGGCCTTACCTTACCAGGTAGGGCCTTTGAGGTATTACTGTTAGGCGTAGAACGCGATACGTCCCATCCGGGTCGCGACCTCTGGGCCGTAGTGTGCATAATGACAAGGAAATTGCTGGATTTTTAGCACGTAGTCGTCTACGATAGAGGAACCCCGAATTTCAATTGTCACGATGGACATCGTAAAAGCACTGCGAGAGCTTTATACCGAGAAGAAACGTTTGGACGGAGCGATTGCCGCTCTCGAAGCGCGCATAGCAGCCGCGCGTAACGGTTCCCGCGCGAAGCCCGCCAGGGGACGGCGCGGCCGGAAAAGTATGAGCGCCGCCGAAAGGCTTGAGGTGTCGCGGAGAATGACCGTGTATTGGGAGGCCCGCCGCGCTCAGGTTCACACGCCGGCTCCCGCCAGCGAAGACCAGCAATCCAGCGGCACTGCGGCGTCCTGAGCAAGCTCCACCGCGCGCGTTGGTGAGCGCGTGTTGGCTTATTTCTTAAAGAACCACAGCCAAAAATATTGGCCGCCGGCCCCGTGCCGGTAACGGGGTTCAAACCCGCAGCGGAACGCCATATCAGTGGCTTGCCGTTCTGAAAACGGGACGCCCAGCCAGGTGTCATCCGGTTTAGTCTCTAAGGTGCTGTCGCCCTGCACCTGAAACTTGAACAGGGCCCCGGGGCGCAGCAGCCGCTGTACCTCCCGCACATAATTCTCGATGATGTCGCGGCTGGGAATATGCTGAAAGACAATCGAAGAAAACGCGAAGTCGAAAACCAGCGGCGGCACCACCTCCAGATCCGTGCCGTTATTCTGATACACGAACGCGTTGGGACGGTCCTCGAGCGCCAGTTTCGCCTGGCGAACCATCTCCCCGCTCACGTCGACGCCATGGACTTCGCCAAAAATGTTCGCCAGTGCCCGCGTCACGCGTCCCGCGCCGCACCCGATTTCGAGAACCCTCATTTCGCGCTGCGGTTTTCCCTGGCAAATATTCCCCAGGTCCGTGAGAATTTCATCCGCCACAGTCTTCTCGCCGGATGCGAAGAAGCCCTCATCGGTCCACTCTCTGGTCGAGGTGCTGACGTAGTAACGGGCATTTTCTCTTGCCCTTTGGTCCCAGTCCTCGCGCATCTTCAGTAATTGCTCTTCTTTGCTGATCTTGCTCATAAGATGGTGGGTAGCCTAAATAATCGCTTGTAGCTCATTGTCCCATATGCGTATTGGCAGGCTCCTATTGGAACGTCGGGGCAAAAAGTACTGGCCCGAAGTCGTTATTCAAACGTTACTGGATACCCTCTAAATGGCCTTCCAGCTATTGACCCCAGGCCCGGTATCAGTTTAGAGTCTTAGAGACAAGAGACGACATGGAACAGCGGAAAGCACAACGATTCGAATTGAAATTGCCCCTGGAGTTGATTCGCAAAGGCTCTCAGGCACTTTCCGAACACGGCGAGACCAGGAACCTGAGTTCCGTCGGAGTACTCTTTGACGCGGGCGCGGCCCTGCGCATCGGCGAAGCCGTGGAGTATCTGATCACGCTGCCGGCGACGCCTGAACGCGGCGACAGCAAGGTGCGCCTGCACTGCCTGGGAAAGGTTGTGCGTTTCTCTCCGGAAACCGGCGTCGCAGCTACACTGGAACGTTACGAGTTCGTTCGCTGATCCGCGGCGCATTCCCGATTTAATTCCCGCAGCAGCCGCAACGTCGCCTGCTTTCCCGTTTCGCCAACTTCTCCAATTGGTCCCACGCACGCGGGACACCCGGCATCGCACTGGCAGCGCTCTAATACCTCCAGCGCGCCCGCCAGAAGTTTGGTGTGCAACTGGAACAGAGGCTGGCTTTGCCCGATGCCGCCAGGGTAATTGTCGAAGAGAAAAAGATCCGGCTCGAAGGTGGCGGCGCTTTCGGAAATATCCTCGGTAATCGCGATGCCCAGGTCGCGCGGATCGCACATCAACAGCAGCGCCGCTACCGTCCGCATTACCTGTGCCAGCCCCGTGAGCCCGCTCTGACGCTCGGTGGGTGTCATGTCCGGAAATCGCGCCAGAAAGGCTTCGGGAAGATGCAGCCAAAATGCGGTGGTGTGCAACTCCTGCTCCGGCATCGACAAATTGCCTGCGCCGATGTTCTCCATACTATAAAACTTCAGCTTCTTGAACCCCACCACTTGCGTGTTCACCCGCACATCGCCATGCGCCGCACGCGCGCCATTCCTATCCGCTGATTCGAATTCCTCCAGCTCCTTCACCTGGGTGTAGTCGATAGCGTCGGTGAAATAGTCGCTGTCCACGCGGCGCACATACGCTTTCCGGCCCTCATAATCCAGCTTCTCCACCTGAAACTGCCGGGCTTCGTGCATGTAAATCGCCTTCTCATGCAGCGTGGTCAGCGCCGCGGTGAAGGAGACCTCGGCGATCACCTGATGGTCGCCCGTGATATCCACCACGATGAAGTTGTCGCTCGAAATGGCGCGCAGGCTGACGGCATCGGCCGGATAAGTGTCCGACGTCCAATGCCAGCAGCCGTTGGAGCGATGCAGGAGGCCGGCTTCCTCCGCCAAAAATCGACATAGTTCCGTAGGGTCATGGGGGCCAAACTTCTCGCCATCGCGAATGGGCAACTCAAACGCCGCGCACTTCAGATGATTGATCAGGATCTCCAGATTATCCGCGTTGATGTGCGCGTGCTCGGGCGATCCCTCGAAGAAATATTCGGGATGCTCCACCACGTATTGATCGAGCGGCGCGCTGGATGCCACCATTACCGCGAGCGAAGCACTCTGGCGGCGACCGGCGCGGCCTGCCCTTTGCCAGGATGAGGCGATGGATCCCGGGTACCCCGCCATCACTACCGCGTCCAGCGATCCAATATCCACGCCCAATTCCAGTGCGTTGGTGGCCACCACCGCGCGGATCTCGCCATCCCGCAACTTGCGCTCGATCTCGCGCCGTTCGCGTGGCAAGTAGCCGCCCCGGTAGCCCCGGACGGCATCGCCCGGCAGGGGACCACGCTCGATTGCGTCGCGCAAATACTTCACCAGGATTTCGGTCGCCAACCGGCTGTTCGCAAATACCAGCGTCTGCTGATGCCGCTCGATAAACTCCACCGCGATGCGACGCGTCTCCTGCAAATATCCGCGCCGGATGCCGAGCTGTTTGTTCACCACCGGCGGATTGTAGAAAACGAAATATTTTTCACCGCTGGGCGCTCCGTTGCGATCTACCAGCTCAAATCGGCTTTCAGTGAGCGCCTCGGCTAGCTCCTTGGGATTCGCAATGGTCGCGGAACAACAGATGAACTGTGGCGACGAGCCATAGAATTCGCAGATGCGCCGCAGCCGCCGTAGCAGGTTCGCCAAATGGCTGCCGTAGACGCCGCGATAATAATGCAGCTCGTCGATCACCACGTAGCGCAGGTTTTCGAAACATTTCGCCCACTTGGTGTGATGCGGCAGGATGCCGCTGTGCAGCATGTCGGGATTGGTGAGCACTACGTTCGCCCGCTCCCGAATTTGCCGCCGTGCGTCCCGTGGCGTGTCGCCGTCGTAAGTGAACGCCCGAATGGCAGATCCCATGGCATCTACAGCCGCTTGAAACTCGTGCAACTGATCCTCGGCCAGAGCTTTGGTGGGGAACAGATACATCGCCCGCGCTCCTGGATCGTCCATCAGCCGCTGCAATACCGGCAGGTTGTAGCACAGCGTTTTGCCGCTGGCGGTAGGCGTCACTACCACCACGTTCCGGCCCTCGGCGCATCTCTCGAAGGCGTCCGCCTGGTGCACGTAGAGCTGGGGAATGCCCCGCGCGATCAGGGCTTGGCGCAACGCCGGAGCAATGCCGGCGGGGATCTCAGCGTACTCGCCTTCTCGTGCCGCCTGATGCCGGATGGCCCGAATTGGCGAATCCGGCTGGGCCATCCACTGCTCAAAGCGCGCCACCGAGCCCTCGATTCCTTCGCCGCGCCGCGCGATTCCAAGCGGATCCGGGGATGCGGAAAGCCCAAGCGTGAGGTTCATAGGTTCATTCGCCTTTTCTTTGCCAAGCTTACAGGAAGAAGTTCGCGTTGTCGAGAGCAATCCAGCCGGCGCATAATGCCTATAATTACGATGATGGGTACCACCGCTTCACGCCACGGAGTGAATCAGCCGGACGTTCGCCTGGACCGGAAAGTCCCCTACCTGCGCATCGATGCCGTCAATGTCTTTGTCAAAGATCAGGATCGCAGCCTGGAATTTTATCGGAACCAGCTTGGATTCGATCTGGCCCTCGATACCCGTCTTCCGTCCGGACATCGCCTGGTGGCGGTCTCCCCTCCAGACGGCGCCACGATGCTGCGGCTGATCGCGCCCGAGCCAGATTCAGAAGACTACAAGCTCATCGGCCGGTCCGCACCCATCGTGCTTCTGACCGAAGATGTCATCGGCCGATATCGCGACTGGAGCAAGCGCGGAGTTCGTTTCCGCTATACTCCGCGGCTGAGGCGGATCAAATCTCATCCGCATGCGGCAGCCACGGACCAGCCACCGATCTGGGGCGGCGTGTTCACGCGCTTTGAAGACATTGATGGCAACTCGTTCTCGCTGGTTGGATTCGATGACGTGAGCCGGGCCATTGAGGAACAACGCCGGTCCGTCGCCGAAAAGTTGGAATCTGAACGCCGTGCCGCTCAGGAACTGGAAATTGCTCGCATGGTGCAAGCACGGCTTTTTCCGCAAACCTTGCCGCCCTGCAGCTCCTTGGATTATGCCGGCGTCTGCGTCCAGGCCCTTCACGTCGGCGGCGATTATTACGATTTTCTGAATCTCGGCCAGGACCGGCTGGGGCTGGTGGTGGGCGACATTGCAGGCAAGGGCATCGCCGCAGCTCTCTTGATGGCCAATCTTCAGGCGAATCTACGAGGCCAGTGCGCCATCGCGCTGGAACACCCGCAACAATTCCTGGAATCGGTGAACCAGCTATTCTTCGAGAACACCATCGAGAGCGCTTACGCTACGCTGTTCTTCGCCGAGTATGACACACGCGCGCACGGCCTGCGCTACGCCAATTGCGGGCATCTGCCCGGTCTGATCCTGCGCAGCGACAATACGCTCGACCGGCTGGCTTCCACTTGCACCGTTCTCGGTCTCTTCGAAGATTGGAAATGCTCCATCGGCGAGAGCAGCTTACTTCCTGGAGACACTCTGGCGCTCTACACAGACGGCGTAACGGAGGCCTTCAATGACCGGGGTGAGGATTTTGGAGAACAGAAGTTGGTGGACAGCTTGCGCCGTCATCACGACTTGCGCCCAAAGGCATTGCTCGACGCGATTCTCGATGACGTGAAGCGCTTCAGTCCGCATGAGCAACACGACGACATCACCTTGATGATTGCAAGGTGCGGCACAAATTAGAAAGGATCGAAATGGGCCAGGAGCTGGAATGCAAAGCGCGGTTTCAACGCAGCATCAGCGTGGAAGGAAAGGCTCAGCTTGAGACGGACTACCTGGTATTTCGCGGGCCTGAACGCTTCAAGATCAATCTGAGGGACCTTACCCAAGTAAAGGCCGAGTCGGGCGTTCTGATGCTGGAGTTTGCCGGCGGCCCGGCGGAGCTTGAACTCGGCGCGGCTGCGGAGAAATGGGCGCGAAAGATTCTGAACCCTCCGTCGCTCATGGACAAATTGGGAGTGAAGCCTGGACTCACGGTCCGGCTGGTGGGCGAATTCGATCCCGACTTTCGAAAACAGATCGCGGAGCGTAAGCCTTCCGCCGTGGCAAAGGGCAAATCCAACCTGTTATTTCTTGCGGCCGAGCGGTTAGTGGAATTGAATCAAATTCAGAAACTCAAGGCCAGCCTGGAACCGGGAGGGGGCCTGTGGGTGATCTATCCCAAGGGGGTTCCCCAGATCAAAGAAATCCAGGTAATTGAGGCTGGACGCGCGGCAGGTATGAAAGATGTGAAAGTAGCGAGGTTTTCGGCCACACACACCGCGCTGAAATTTGTCTGACTGGCGGTCCGGAGTCTACTGCTGCAAAAGTGTGAAGCCGTACAAAGTGTCGCCTGCGCCGGCCACGACATATTGGCGTCCGTCGAGTTCATAACTCATCGGGCCATTACTTACATTGCTGATGAGGTGAGCATGCCAGAGGATCTTACCGTTGGCCGGATCGTAAGCGATGAAGTTCCCCGAAGGATCGCCAGTGAATAAGAGCTTTCCCGCGGTGGTCAGGATGCCGATGGATCCGCCGCCACGATTGTAGTCGTGCGTCCAACGGATCTGGCCGGTGCGGTAATCGATGGCTTTGAGAGCCATCGTGGCGTAAACGCCGGTATCGCGCCCACCGTAGCCTTCCGGTTTGTCGTCGGTATCGGTGAGGTAATAGAGGCTGTAAGACGACGCTGCGTTGACGTAAAACAATCCAGTTTCTGGATCGAAGCTCGGCGATGGCCAATTCGCCGCGCCGCCCAGCGCCGGAATCACAAGCGTGCCATCGGGTTTCGGCTCCTTGTCGGGATTGCCGATGGGCTGGCCTTTCGCGTCCAGGCCCTTGGACCAATTGAGATCGATAAAGGGTTTCGAAAGGATGTTCTTACCGTTGGTGCGATCCAGCACGAAGAAGTAGCCGTTGCGGCTGGATTGCGCCAGCAGCTTGCGCGGGCTGCCGTCGATTTCACCATCGATCAGCACGGGAGTCTCAGCGGCGTCCCAATCGTGCGTGTCGTGCGGCGAGGCTTGAAAATACCACGCCAATTTGCCGGTGTCCGGATTCAAAGCCACAATGGAACAGGTCCACAGGTTGGCGCCCTTTCGGCCTTGGCCCGCCATGACAGGATTCGGATTGCCGGTGCCGAGGTAATAGAGATTGAGCTCGGGATCGTACGTGCCGGGTACCCAGGTCATGCCGCCGCCGTGTTCCATGGCTTCCGGATTCGGCCAGGTCTCAGCCCCCGGCTCGCCTTTGCGCGGCGTGGTGTTCCAGCGCCATTGTAATTTGCCGGTCTCTGGATCTCGCGATTCCAGATAACCGGGAACATCGAGAGAATCGCCGCCTACTCCGACGATGATGTGGTTGCGGATCACGATGGGCGCGGGCGTCGAGAAATACTCCTGCTTCACATCGGCGATTTCCACGTGCCAGCGTTCGGTGCCGTCCTTGGCATTCAGCGAAATGAGGTAATTATCGGGCGTTTCGAAATACAGCCAGCCGTCATACATGCCGAAGCCGCGGCTTCCGATGTGGATGCCGCCATGCGATTCCCATTGGTAATGCCAGATCTGGCGGCCGGTGCGCGCGTCGATAGCCCAGGCGTGATCCGGAAGCGTGAAGTACAGGACGCCGTTGACTTCGAGCGGTGTCGATTTGATGCTGGACGTGAGCGTTCCATTGCCCGGATCGAGGCGATACTCCCAGGCCAAGGTCGTGGAAGTGACGTTCGAGGAATTGATGCGGGCGAGCGGACTAAAACGGCGCCCGGAGTAATCGCCGTTGTAAGTGGGCCACGCGTCCGTGGGCGGCTTCAGCAAGAGGGCAGGATCCAGGCCTTGTGCCAACAGCGAACAGCAGCCAAGCAGCGCGAGCGCAGCGAGCTTATGTTTCATTTCAAGGTCACCAGGTAAGCTAGCAAGTTGTGGACGTCGGCGTCGGTGTATTTCTTGAGCAGTTCGGCGTGAGCCGCCAGCGGGTCGTGAACTTCCACTTTGACATGCGCATCGCGCGAGAAGGAATGATAATCGCCGGTGGCGTCGCGCAGGGCGACATTGAAGTCATCGAGAGACTCCAGCGTGCCTGTGAAGGATTGTCCGGACGCGAGTGTAACGGCCACCTGTGGACGAAGAGTGGGCACTTCGCCTGGACGCGGGCGCGGATATAAGAAGCGTGATTGCAGCACGACGGGGTCGTACCTTTTCGCGATGCCCGCCAGATCGCTGGTAGGCGAATGGCAAGTGTGGCAGCGGCCGGCGCCGTTGAAATACTCGCGGCCTTTCTCCCGGTCACCCGTGACGACATTGAGGATATTGTAGGCGTTGCGATCGATGGCAGCTTGCTGGCGGGAGCGCAGGAAAGCTGCGATATCTTGAATCTGATCCGCTGGCAGATGGAACGCGGGCATGCCTTTGCCGGGACGGCCTTGTTCAATCACGGGGCCAATCTTGTCGCCGCGTTCGTCATCGAGCGCGAGCGCGGAGCGAACCAGGTCAGGACCCGTGTCGCCGCCCTGCGCGGTGGTGCCATGGCAAAAGCCGCAATTGCCGACGAAGACCTTCTGGCCACGTTCGACTGCCGCGGCATCGGGTACCGCGCGGCTGATGAGCATATTGCCGCCGGGACGCGGCGCAGGGTTGGGTGGGGCTTGAGCGGCGAGCGAAGCCGCGGTAAACACCGACAAGGCCACGAATGTTTTCATGCCACGGGATATTGTTTCACCTTTTAGCGGCGGGCGTCCACGACGGGCGCGACTGATACACATTGATGATCAATTTGATGCTAAACTGTGTACATGGGGCCAGCACGTTCACTCAGCAAAGTTAAGAAGCAGCGAACAACATTAACCCTGCCTTCGGACTCCCTCACGAAAGCGAAGAGCATCGCCCGCGCGAGAAAGGTGAACCTCAGCACGGTGATCTCGGAAGCTCTGTCGGAGGGTTTAAAGGCGCATGCGGCAACCGAGCGCTCGGAAGAAGTGCTCGCCCTCTACCGAAAAGCTTTTTCGGGCTTCACGGACGACGAATTGTCGCTTCTGGACGGCATTGTACTGGAACCAGCAGCAAGGCGTTAGCCCGTGGTGGATCCGGCTTCTGGTCCGTTCCTATTCGACACCAGCGCCGAGAGCTGGCTGGCGCGAACCAAGGATTCCGACTTTCTGAACTGGATGCACGCCTACTTATCGCTGCATCCAATTCATGTTTCCGCCGTCACCGTTCTGGAGCGAATTCGGGGTTACGGTCTCATATGGCGCCACGCCCGTGAAGAGCGGCGCGAGACCATTGAGTCGGCTCGGGTTGCCTATCTGAGTGCGCTAGGCCAAGTCTGGCCGCTCGACGGGGCTGTTGCCGTGGTGGCCGGCGAGATCATGGCGTTGGTGCCGAATCCTCCCACCCCGTCAAAGCGGTCGCACCATTTGGCGGAGTCACGCCAAGAACGTTTGTCCCGTTGGCGGTTCGATAACATGATCGCCGCTACCGCTCTGGTGGCGAGGATGCCCTTAATCCACAACAATGCGGCGGATTTCGAGCCGGTACGCAGCGCCATTGAAAAGTCGCCCACGCGGTTCCCTCGTCTTGGCCCGCTGGAGTTGATCCGTTGCACATCCCTGGTGTAAAGAACGCCGGGCCGCCTTGCGCCAAGCGCCCGCTTCCGCCTATACTGAAGCTTCATGCGTCGTCGCGCCTACAACTCGTTTCGATTTTGGTACTGGTTTAGCGCCTGAATCGAGGCGAGTGGCGTTGGCTTAAGCAAGAGCAGTTATAGTAAAAGCAACCCACTCGAAAGAGTGGGTTTTTCATTTTAGGAGATAGAAAATGATCATCTCGATGAAACTCCACTCGACGAAAGAGGAGATCGAGCAAGTGTGTGAGCGCATCCGGGATTTCGGCTATAAGATCCACGCTATCGAGGGTGAGGAACGCGTGGTGGTTGCCGCGGTTGGCGTGGGTGATACAACGGCGTGCCTGGAATCGGTAGAGGCCATGCCACAAGTGGAAAAAGCTGTCCGCATCTCCGCGCCCTACAAGTTCGTGAGCAAGGAATACAGGGCCGAGCGCTCGCGCATCCGCGTGGACGGTTGCGAGATCGGCGGCGACGAATTCATCGTGATGGCCGGGCCGTGCTCGGTGGAATCCGAGAAGCAGATTATGCAGGCGGCCGAGGGTGTGGCGCGAGCGGGCGCGAAATTGCTACGCGGAGGCGCGTTCAAGCCGCGAACTTCGCCGTACGATTTTCAAGGCCTGGAGGAAGAAGGGCTGAAGCTGCTGGCCAAGGCCAAACGAGCCACCGGCCTCGCGATTATTACCGAGGTAATGAGCGATCGGGACGTGGATCTGGTGGCCGATTATGCGGACATTCTGCAGATCGGGGCGCGCAATATGCAGAATTTCGCGTTGCTCAAGACGCTTGGGAAATGCAGCCGCCCAGTGCTGCTGAAGCGCGGCATGAGTTCCACCATCAAAGAACTGCTGATGTCGGCAGAGTATGTTGTGGCGCACGGAAATCCGAACGTGATTCTGTGCGAGCGCGGTATCCGCACCTTTGAAACCGTCACGCGCAACACATGCGACATCGCGGCCGTGGCGGCGCTCAATGAGCTGACGCATCTGCCGGTGATTCTGGATCCGAGCCACGCCACTGGAAAGCGTAGCCTGGTTCCGGCGCTGGCACGCGCGGGCGTCGCAATTGGAGCCGACGGCCTGATTGTGGAAGTGCATCCGGCGCCCGAAAAGGCGGTCAGTGATGGAGCGCAGTCGCTGGATATTCCGCAATTCCACGCCATGATGCGATCGCTCACGCCGTATATCGATCTGTGGAAGGAATCGCGCATGACGGAGACGGCCGCGGCGGTGTGAACGCCCTTTTCCAATTCCGGTACCGCATCGCACTGTTGATGGCTGTGGTGTGCGGATTGGCCGGCGCTGGTATTTACTGGCTTCACATCCGAAGAGCAGTTCGTCCTTCGGATTTGGTCGGATACCTTCCCGCCGCCAACGCCAGCGTGATTTACATCGATGTGGAAGCATTGCGCCGATCCGGAATTCTCGGGCTTCTGGCCGGTTCAAAGACCGCCGAGGAACCCGACTATCAGCAGTTCGTCCAGCGGACGAAGTTCGATTACGCGCATGATCTGGATGCAGTGGCGGCCGCGTTAAAGGAGGGCCGGATTTACTTCGCGCTGCGTGGGCGTTTTCATTGGAATAATCTGCGGGACTATGCGGCGCAGGGCGGCGGATCCTGTCACAACGATTTTTGCGTGATGCCGGGAAGCCAGCCGAATCGGCGTATTTCGTTTTATCTGTTGAAGCCGGATGTGATGGCGATGGCGATTGGTCCGGATGATTTCGCCGCGTATCAGGTGACGAGTAACTCGAGTCAGTTCGTGCTTGCGGTTCCGAAGGAGCCGGTGTGGGCGCTGATTCCGGCGTCGGCACTGAAAGACGCCGATTCACTGCCGGTTGCCGCGAAGGCCTACGTGCCGGCGTTGCGGGGCGCGGACCAGATCGTATTTAGCATCGCCGCCGACGCGTCCCAGCAATTGCAGTTCGGAGTGCACGTCACCTGCAAAGGGGCGCCCGAAGCCACCGCGCTGGTCACGCAGTTTGAAGGAACCACCAAGGCCCTACGCGACTTGCTCGCGCAGCAGCGCCAGAAACCCGATCCATCGGATTTGAGCGGCGTCCTGGTGGCCGGAAGCTTTCACCGCGATGAACGGCAAGTCTATGGGGCGTGGCCAATTCCTAAGGCATTTGTGGACGCTATTGCAGGAAGTGTGTATTAAAGAACGCCCGTACTAGAACCAATGTAACTGTGCCGTTCCGCGCGCACATGAGAAACTGGAATGGCTTGACCCGCAGGAAACTCCTTTCTTTCATTCCATTGGCTGGTTGTGCCCCAGTGTATGCATTTGGGGTGGAACCCAACTGGCTGGAGCGCACCTTCACTCGAGTGAAAATGCCATGCAAGCGCCTCGCGAGCGGTGTGAGAATTTTGCAATTGTCCGATTTTCACGCATCCCCGCCGGTGCCGTTTTCATTGATTGAGAGCTCGGTGGAACTGGGCCTGGACGCGAAGCCCGACGTCATTTGCCTGACCGGCGACTTTGTCACCGATGCCACCCCCTTTGACGAAGCTCGGTATACGCGCGTCCTTCGGCGCTTGGCGAGCGCAGCGCCGGTATTCGTCACCTTGGGCAATCACGACGGAGGCGCATGGACTGCATCGCGCGGCGGTTACCAAGACACCTCTGTGATCGGCGATCTGCTTCGTCGCTCGGGCGTGCCCCTGCTTCACAATCGTTCCGAGGTAGTGCGGGTTCGCGATCAATCCATTCGCTTCGCCGGAGTGCCCGATCTGTGGAGCGGCGACGTAGATGGCGATAGCGCGTTTCGGAACATCGCGGCGGACGATCCTGCCATTCTGTTGGCTCACAATCCCGATACGAAGGACATCCTGGCGGATTGGCCTTGGGATCTGATGTTGAGCGGCCACACCCACGGCGGGCAGGTGGTGTTGCCAATGTTGGGCGAGCGCTTCGTGCCGGTTCGCGACAAGCGCTTTGTCGCCGGGTTGAAGCCATGGAACGGGCGGAAGGTTTACGTGACGAGAGGCGTGGGAAGCATCGACGGCGTGCGCGTGAACTGCCGGCCCGAAGTCACAATACTCGACCTGGTCAGTTAGCGCCGCGTACTCTCGCCCTCTTCGATCATCTTCTTGACGCGGTCCAGCTCCTGGCGCAGCTTCTTTTCGCGGACCGCGATCGAGATCACGTAGCCGATCACGATGAGCCACGCGACCGTGAAACCGTAAAACATGAAATAGTAGTTTTGTGGATTCATGATCGCTCCTTAAAACGCGTGGGCATGGCGGCGCAGCGCATCGATTTCCAGTTTCATGCCTTCCTGGCGGGTACGGATCAGAATCAAGGCAGCGGCCAGCATCAGAAACGCGAGAAAATTCCACCACAGCGGCGCTTCCATTCCGGGCGCCATGCCGCCTCCACCGCGGATTTCGAGCACCGGGCCGGGATGCTGCGTGCGGAACCATTCAATCGACTTCCAGACCAGCACGATATCCACGCAGGCAAAGATGGACAACACAGCCGAGAGGCGCGCGCGAGCCGTGGGGTCGTCAATGGCGCGGCGCAGCATGAAATATCCGACGTAGATCAGCCAGCAGACGAAGAACGAAGTGAGGCGCGGATCCCAGGTCCACCAGATGCCCCAGATAATCCGGCCCCAGATACTGCCGGTGCAGAGCGTGATGCTGGCGAAAGCGAGCGAGACTTCGTTGATGGAAGCGGCCACCGAGTCGAACCGAAGATCCTTCGTTACCAGGAATCCGATGGCGGAAAACATCGCAAGATAGAAGCCGGTGAAGGACGTGATCGCGGCCGGCACGTGGAAATAGATGATGCGGAATATCGCGCCCTGGTTCGCTTCGTCGGGAACCTGGAGGAAGATGCGGTACAGATCGACGGACAGGATCAGGCCCGCGACGACCGTCAAAGCCAAGATGATTTTCAGACGCATGCTTTACCCGTCTCCTTGTTTCAACCCACCAGAACAATTTCTACCAAAGCCAGCGACAAAATAGTAAAGATGACGTTGAACGCCACCAGAATGCGGAACCAGATCATATTCTCAGCCAAAGGGCCACCCGTGATCAGCGCCCGGCTGAGCTCGATGGCGCCAATCAAGGCCGGTATCAGCATAGGATAAATCAGCGTGGGCAGCATCAGCTCGCGCAGGCGCAGATTTACCGTCATGGCGCTGAACAGAGTGCCGATGACGGTGATGCCCCAGGTGCCGAGCAGCATCACTAAAAATAGCAACGCAAGATGTTGCAACCGGACATCATAGAAAATCACGAAGACCGGAAGGCTGATGCACTCCACGATAATGATGAGCACGTAGTTGGCGAGGCATTTTCCGAAGAACAATTGCGCGCCGCTGACGGGCGATGCGAGCAGGGCATCCAGACAATCGTTCACCAGTTCACGAGCAAAGCTGCGATTGAGAATCAGGGTGCCGGCGAAGGCGAATATCAACCACAGCAACCCTCCCGCGATGTCGCGGATCTGCTCGGGTTCCAGATCGAAGGCGAAACTGAAGAGCAACAGAATCACAAGCGCGAAGGACACCGAAGCATTCACGGCTTCCTTGCCCCGAATTTCCGAGCGCAGATCTTTGGCGGTGATCGCCAATGTCTGGCGGAGAAACTTCATGCTTCTCCGTAGTGACGATACAGCCAGCCCGGATCTTCCAACATTTCCCAGGTGCGAGGACCGCGATAGGCCAGTTTGCCGCGATTGATGAGCGCTACATCGGTCGCCAGTTCCAGCGCTTCCCTCAGTTGATGGGTGGACATGATGACGGTGCGGCCCTCGGCGAGCGCGGATTTGAGCAGGCTTTGCAGCACCGCAATAGCGCGGTCATCGAGCGCGGTGAACGGTTCGTCCAGCAGCAGCAGAGCCGGTTGATGCAGGAAGCAACGAGCCACCGCCAGACGCTGGCGCATGCCGCGCGAGAATTCGCGAACCAGACCGTCACGAACGCGATCCAGGCCGGTTCGTTCCAGCCACTCGCTGGCAGTGCGGCGCGGGTCGTCCAATCCATAGAGCTGGCCGAACATCTTTAGATTTTCGAACGCTGAAAGCTCTTCGTAAACGCCGATGCCATGGCCCAGGATGCCGATGCGCTGACGCGTGTCGCCGGAGCGCGCATCTTTGCCCAAAATAGAGACGCGTCCGCGCGCGGCTTTCGAGAGGCCGCCAAGAATCCGCAGCAAGGTTGTCTTGCCCGCGCCGTTACGGCCCAGCAGCGCCAGGCACGCACCACCATCCACGTTGAAGGAGATATCGCGCAGCGCTGGATAGTCGCCGTAATACTTCCACACGCTTTCGATGCTCACCGCGCTCGACGCCGGCATGATTCCACTTTACGGCTTCGGCGCAGCGCCGGCGATGCGGATGCCGAGTTCGCGCAACACTTTTTCTGGAACCGACGACGGCGCTTCGCACATCAGGTCCGTAGCGCGGGCGGTTTTCGGGAACGGAATCACTTCGCGGATGGAAGTTTCGCCCGCCAGGATCATCACCAACCGGTCCAGACCCAGCGCGATTCCGCCGTGCGGCGGCGCGCCATATTCCAAGGCTTCCAGAAGAAAACCGAAGCGCCGTTTGGCTTCTTCGTCCGAGAATCCGAGCGCCGAAAAAACCTTGGCCTGCACGTCGCGGCGATGAATACGGATAGAGCCGGAGCCCAGCTCGGTGCCATTCAACACGACGTCGTAGGATTTGGCGCGGCAGCGCGCCGGATCGCTCGTCAGCTTTTCCAGATCTTCGTCGTGCACCGAAGTGAACGGATGATGCGCCGCATTCCAGCGATTCTCTTCGGCGTCCCATTCGAACATCGGGAAATCGACCACCCAGAGCGGCTTGAAAACCGTCGGATCGAGAAGCTTGTGCCGGTCGTTGTACTTCTGCGCGGCGAACAGACGGAGCTGCCCGCAGGCTTGATAGAACGTTTCTTCGGGACGCTGGCCCTGCGGCGGCCCAGGCCATCCCGCGATCAGAAGCAGATCGTCCTCGGCGGCTCTGCGATGCGCGCCCGAGCTTGTTCCACCAGCTTCGCATCCAGCTTTTTCAGATCGTCGTAAACGCGCAGCCCGCGCTCGGTTCCATACTCCTTCAGCTCGTCGCGTTCTTTGCGGCTCAGCGCGCCGGTTTTCGGAATGTGGATCGCAACCGGCGGAAACGTGAGCCAGCCGAGTTGCCACGACTTCCCGTCCAGCACATGGAACGGAGGCAGGCGCAGGTCGGGCTTGTCGCTGCCGTAGGATCGCATGGCCTGGGCGTAAGTGAGCCGGGGAAAGTCCTCTTCGATTTTGTATCCCGCGACTTCAAACACGCGCTTCATCATCGGCTCGACCACTTCGTAGACGCGTTCCTGCTGCGGGAACGACATCTCCAAATCGATCTGCGTGAATTCGGGCTGGCGGTCGGCGCGCAGGTCCTCGTCGCGGAAGCAGCGCACGATCTGGAAGTATTTTTCGTAGCCGCTCACCATCAGAAGCTGCTTGAAAATCTGCGGCGATTGCGGCAGCGCGTAGAAGGAGCCAGGCTGCACGCGGCTGGGCACCAGATAATCGCGCGCGCCTTCGGGCGTGGAGCGCGTCATGAAGGGCGTTTCGATCTCCAGAAACCCCTGCCCGTACAAAAACTCGCGCACGGCGAAGCTGATCTTCGAGCGCAGCATGATGTTGCGCTGCATGTGCGGACGGCGCAGATCGACGTAGCGATATTTCAGGCGCGCGTCTTCCTTCACGTCGACGGTGTCTTCCATCGGGAACGGCGGCGTGCGCGATTCGTTTAAGATCCACAGTTTCGTCGCCACCAACTCCACTTCGCCAGTGTCGAGCGCCGGGTTGATGGTCTCAGCCGCGCGCTTGGCCACCAGGCCTTCCACTGCAATCACGTACTCCGAGCCAAGCATCTCGGCTTTGGCGTGCAGCTGGGCGCCTGCATCGGCATGAAACACAATCTGCGTGACGCCATCGCGATCCCGCAGATGAACGAACAGCACGCCGCCCAGATCGCGGCGGCGATGCACCCATCCCATCAGCAGGGCGGTCTTGCCCCACATCCGAGGCGCGCAACTGGCCGCAGCTATGCGTGCGGCGCAGGTCACCCAAGAAATCTAACGGTACTTGCTCAGGCATTCTTCCACCTTTTCCACGAGCAATTCACGACGAATCTGCACTTGCACCTGACTCTCCATATCCTTCATTGATATTTCGCCCACGGCGGTTTCGTTCTCGCCGCAAATCAACGCCACGCGCGCGTTCAGCTTATTGGCGATCTCGAAGACCTTCTTCAATTTTCCCTCAGCCACCTCGACGCGAATACCAGCGTCGCGCAATTCGGCAGCGGCGTTCCCGGCGGCATGGCGCGTGCGTCTCGCTGTCGGTGAAGGCCACGATGACCAGCGGGTCTTCCTTTTGCGCGGCGTTTTCCACGCTCATCACCAGCCGGTCTTCGCCGATGGAAAATCCGATGCCCGGCGCAGGCACGCGCGATCCGAGCGATTCGGCCAGCCCATCGTAACGGCCGCCGCCCAGCACCGAATTCTGCGCGCCGAGGGAACCATGCACGATCTCAAACGTCGTGCGCATGTAGTAATCCAGGCCGCGCACCATGCGCGGGCGGACCTCATACGCAGATTCCGCGATCGTCCAGCTGCGATTTCACGGCGCTGAAGTGCGTGCGGCACGGATCGCACAAATGATCCTGGATGGACGGCAGCGCGTTGATGATGTCCTGATCTTCGGGCACCTTGCAATCCAGCACGCGCAGCGGATTGGTTTCCACGCGGCGCTGGCAATCGTCGCACAGGCGCGACGCCACTTCCTGACAGCTTCTCCTTCAGCAACGCAACGTACTGCGGCCGGCAGTTTTGATCGCCCACGGAATTGATCAGCAACTCGAAGCCTTCGAGGCCCGCGCGGCGAATCAGATCGATCACCATCTCGATCACTTCGGCATCCACCATGGGCGATTCCGAACCGATAGCTTCCGCGCCGATCTGATAGAACTGCCGATAGCGGCCCTTCTGCGGCCGTTCCCGCCGAAACATCGGGCCGATGTAGTACAGCTTCTGCAAGCCCGGCTTTTGATCCAGGCGATGCTCGATGTAGGCGCGCATCACCGACGCAGTGGCTTCCGGACGCAGCGTCAGGGAACTGCCGTCGCGATCGTCGAAGGTGTACATCTCCTTGCTGACGATGTCGGTCTCCTGGCCTACGCCGCGCGCGAACAGGGCCGTCTCTTCGAGAATCGGCGTGCGGATCTCCTGATAGTTATAGATGCGAAACACTTCGCGCGCAACCGCTTCCACCTGGTTCCAGACGGCGCTGGAGGGGGGAAGGATATCGCGAGTGCCTTTGACTGCTTTGATCATTGTGCTTATGACCGCTCCCTGTGGTCGCGGCTCAGAAACGCTGCGTTTGTATGCGACCGCCGAAACCGAGCCGTGACCAAAGGGAGCGGTCTTTTCAAGCCGGTTCGTCCCGGTACACTCGCGCGGCTTCCACGTAACGCTGGGTATTTTGGCGGAAACGCTCGCGCTCTTCCTCGGTAACGGAGCGCTTCACCTTTGCGGGTACGCCCATCACCATGCTGAGCGGAGGAATCTCGGCGCCCTCGGGCACCACCGCACCAGCGGCAATTACCGAGCCTTTTCCTATCTTCGCGCCATTCAACACCACGGCGGCGATTCCGATCAGGCATTCATCCTCGATGGTGCAGCCATGCAGCATCACCTGGTGGCCCGCCGTGACCCGATTGCCGATGAGCAGAGGAAACCCGGCGTCGCAATGCAAAACCGAATTGTCCTGAATGTTGCTCTCATTGCCGATACGAATTGCATTCACGTCGCCGCGCGCAGTGACGTTCGGCCAGATGCTGGAGCGTTCGCCAACCACTACGTCTCCAATCACCTGCGCGCTCTGATCGATGTAAGCGGAAGCGGCGATCTTGGGTACGATGCCGCGATAGGCACGAATCATGACTGCGGTGTATTTTAAATCGTAGCATACGGGCCTGAGCCAATTGGATCAAACATACCCGGACTGCCCGACCATCTCTAAGAGCGAGTGTGATGAAAAGACTTTTGCTCTTTCGTCGACGCCTTGCCTTCTGCCAGAATAGGCATGAACGCTTTTGGCAACTTTTCTATCGGAGACTCATAAAATGCAATTGCGCGTGCTCGCATTTGTATTGGCCGGAGGCAAAGGCACGCGCCTCTACCCGCTGACCAAGGAGCGAGCGAAGCCTGCCGTTCCCTTCGGGGGTCGATACCGGATTGTGGATTTCGTTCTCAGCAACCTGATTAACTCAGGCATCTATTCCATTTACGTTTTGGTCCAGTTCAAGAGCCAGTGCCTGCTGGAGCATTTGCGCGAAGGCTGGGAGGCCTCCAGCCTGCTGCGTAACCATTTCATCATCCCGGTTCCGGCCCAGATGCGCTCGGCCGGCGAAGATTGGTACCGCGGCACGGCCGACGCCATTTATCAGAACATCAACCTGATTGAGCAAGCCGAGCCGCACGTGGTGGCCATTTTCGGCGCCGATCATATCTATCGCATGAACATCCGCGAGATGATCGAATTTCATATCGATCGCGGTGCGCAGGTCACCGTTTCCACCATCCCGGTGGAAAAGGAACAGGCCGTCGAGTTCGGCGTGGTGGAAACGCGCGAAGACGGGCTGATCAGCGGCTTCCACGAGAAGAAGCCCGACGCTCCCACCATGCCGGGCGATCCCAACCGCGTTTACGCGTCCATGGGAAATTACCTGTTTTCCACCAAGCTGCTGCTCGGACGAATTGCGCGCGGACGGCGTGAAAGATAACAGCTCGCATGATTTTGGCCGCGACATTCTCCCCGGGCTGATCGGCCGGGCCGACATGTATGCCTACGATTTTCAGACGAACCGGATTCCCGGTGATCCGGCCGGGGCGCCGGTGTACTGGCGGGACGTGGGAACGCTGGACGCGTTCTTCGATGCGAACATGGACCTGCGGTCCGTATCGCCCGAGCTAAATCTATACAATCGAGCATGGCCGCTCCGCACGGCCGGATACTTCGACGCCCCCGCCAAATTCATTTTCGACAGCGATGGACGGCGCGGCGAGGCTTTGGATTCTATCGTTTCGGGCGGAAGCATCCTTTCGGGTGGCCTGGTCCGTACCTCGGTGATTGGCCGGGCAGTGCGCGTGCATTCGCATGCCTCCGTGGAGGATTCCATCATTTTCGATAACTGCGACATCGGCCGTCGCGCCCGCGTCCGCCGGGCCATCCTGGACAAAAACGTGCGTGTTCCCCCGGATACTTCCATCGGTTTCGACCTGGAACGCGACCGCCAGCTCTACCATGTCACCGACAGCGGAATTGTCGTGGTGGAGGGCTACCGGTCACCGGTGGACATCGCCAGTATGAATTTGTAAAGGATTGAGGGAAGGCAACTTCGGGAGAATTTAGGAGCCGGAATTCCCCCGACCCAAAAGATCCATGTAACCGGTTACTAGGGTTTTGGGTCGAACTCAGTGAGATGATGTCTACAGCCGTAAACCCTATCGAAGAAACCACGGCAGTGCTGAACGGCGTTCCCGCTGCGGAGATTCGCGCGCAGTTGGATCTGATCCTTCGTAGCCGCGCATTCATACAGTCCCATCGCATCCGCCGTTTCCTGCAGTTTGTGGTCGAAGAGAGTCTCCTGGGCCAGCCGCATCGGCTGAAGGAGTATCTGATCGGACTCGAGGTATTCGACCGGCGGGAGGCATTCGACCCGCGGGTGGACTCGATTGTTCGCGTGGAAGCCCGCCGCTTGCGCTATAAGCTGGAGGAATATTATCGGACGGAAGGGCGCGAGGACGGGATCCGCATCGTGCTGCGCAAAGGCAGCTACGTTCCGATTTTCGAATACCGCAGCGCGAGCAACGGCGTTGGTCCGCTTTTGCCGCGGCGCAGCATGGAGATCGGGCTCTTCTCCCTGATTAACGCGACGACGGAAGCGGGCACGGCGGAAGCCAGCGCGGCGGCCGAAGAGATTCAAAGGCGATTGGCGCACGTGCTCATCAAGGAAGGCTGCTTCCAGGTGGTGGTGGTGAAGCCGCAGAGTCAGGCGCCAGGGAGCGAAGTTCCTCCAACGGCGAGCGTGACTGCGGCCGACTACCTGATCGAAGGGAGCATGGAGCTCCAGGAAGACGGTTTCCGTCTCCTCTTGCAATTGCAGCAGAGCGCGGACGGTTCCTACATCTGGTCCGAAACCGCGGAAGGCCGGCTCCAGGATTTATCCTCGATCGATGTTCTGGCGCAGCAACTGGTGCGGGATTTGGCGGCCCCAGCCAGGGAAGGCAACGTGTCCCGCCGCCCACCGGACCGCAAGGAAAGTTGGGACGCTTATTTGCAAGGCCGGTACCATTGGAAGCTGGCCACGCCGGACAGCATTCGGAACAGCATAGCCTTCCTCAGCAAGGCAGTGGAAATCGATCCCAACTACGCTGCGGCCTGGGCCGCGCTGTCGGAAGCTCTGCTGGTGAGTTCCGTTTTTGGATTGTTGCCGCCTGGAGATTCGCATACGCGGATGAAAGAAGCCGCGGTGCGCGCTATTTCGCTCAATCCCTCGTTGCCCGAAGCGCATGTTGCGCTGGGCGCGGTACTGTCGCTTCTCGATTGGGACTGGGCGGCGGGTGAAGAGGAACTCCAGAAGGGTATTCAGTTGGACAAAAGCGACCCCATCGGCCACCTGGCGTACGGGATTCAACTAGCCTGCCGCGGCGCACAGAATTCCGCCGTGGTGGAAGTGGAGCGGGCGCTCGAGGCGGACCCTGCCGCGCTGTTTCCCAATTTTATCCTGGGATGGATGTATGGCATCTGCCGTCGGTTCGACGAATCGATCGCCCAGCATACCCTGGTCTCGCGGCTGGCCACCGATTACGGGCTGCCCCATCTCGGATTGGGCATGGCTTATGCCGGGAAAGGGCAGTTCGGCGATGCCATCGCGCATCTTACCAACGCCAGCCAAATGAAGTGCGGTTCTTTGCTGCACGGCCAGATGGGATATTGCTACGGGATGGCCGGCCGGCGCGACGAAGCGCAGCGAGAGATCGGAATCCTGAATACGCGGTCGGAATCCCACTACGTATCTCCGATGAGTTTCGCGGCCATTTATGCCGGATTGCGCGACGATAACCAAGCGCTCGCCCATCTCGAGCGCGCCGTCGACGCTCGCGATACTTCTCTGCCTGTGCATCTGCTCAACACCGAGTTCGACAGCTTGCGCAATCATCCGAAGTTCCAGGATCTTCGGGGCCGTATGGGTCTGTGGCAGGCGGAATCCGCGCAAGGCGGAGCTTAGGCGGATCGCGCTGGGTTGTCCCACAGGCTATAGGGTAGAATCGCCGAACTGATAAAATAGCGTCATCAGCGTGGATCAGATCGGCCGATACCGGATTCTGGACGAGCTCGGCCGTGGAGCGACCGGGGTGGTTTACCGCGCCCAAGATCCCGCCATCGGCCGCATCATCGCCATCAAGACCATCCGCCTGTTGGATTTTACCGACGTCAGTGAACGGGAACGGTTGCGCGAGCGCCTGTTTCGCGAAGCACAGTCTGCTGGGATGCTTTCGCATCCCAACATCGTCACCATCTACGACATCGCCGAAGAGAACGGGCTGGCATATATCTTCATGGAATGCGTGGACGGCCCGCCGCTCGAAAAAGTCCTGAACGCGGCCGACCCCATCCGCAGCGAAAACGCGCTGTCGATCCTGCGGCAGACCGCTACCGCGCTCGATTACGCCCATCAAAAAGGCATCGTCCATCGCGATATCAAGCCCGCGAACATTTTGATCCACGAGCGTACCCACGCCAAGATCACGGACTTTGGGGTGGCAAAAATCATGTCCCAGCAGATGACGCAGAGCGGCGTCATGATGGGCACGCCGAACTACATGTCACCGGAGCAGGTGCAAGGTCATGCCGTGGACGGGCGGGCCGATCAGTTTTCCCTCGCCGTGATCGCTTACGAAATGCTGACCGGTGAGAAACCGTTCCTGGCCGATCAACTGCCGGCGCTGTTGTTCCGCATCGTGCGTGAGGATCCGGTTCCGCCGCAACGTCTGAACCCCACGGTGGGCCCGCAGGTGGAAATGGTGCTGAAGAAGGCGCTGGCCAAGAGCGCGAACGATCGCTACGGCGGGTGTGTTCAGTTTGTGGATGCGTTGGCGGGTGCACTCCAGGCGAGTCCGGGATGGCGTCCCTTGCCAAGAAGCAGCGCGCACAGCATGCCGACCATGGGGGGTGGGCCAGTGGATGCCAGGCCGGCGGCGGGTCCCCCGGCCGCGAATCCCCATGTCGCGCCTGCCCATGTTGCGTCTCCCCACGTGCGTCCCATGCCGCGACTGGACGATTCCGCAACCGCCGCGCCGGTCCTCTTTGAGGAGCGGACGGAGCCACGCAGCCCGGTACTGCGAAGCCTGGTGTGGATGCTGGTGGGCATTGGGCTGGTGGGGTTGGTATTGTTCGGCGCGCAGAAGTATTTGTTCAATCGCAATTCCGAGCAGGCCGTGGTCACGGACTCTCCGGCTCCAGTTGCGGACAATTCGGGGCCGAAACCCAGCCCGGTAGGCCAGTCGCAAGTTCCGGCCGATACCGCGAAACAAACGCCCGCGCCGCCGGTGGCTCCAGAAGCTACGGCGCCCGAGTCTACGTCCCAGACTCCAGCACCGGCCGAGGCGAAGCCAACAACTCAAGCCCCGCCAGCACCTCAAACCCCGCCAGCGACTCAAGCTCCGCCAACAACTCAAACCCCTCCCGCCTCGAAAAGCAAGCCGCCGAGCGCTCCTGCACCACACGAGGATGTGGAACCACCGCCCACGCCCACGCGGACTCAGCCTGAACGAACCATCCCTGCGCCCGTGATTGCGCCGAAATCGAATGTTGGACAGAGCGTACAATTTTTGACCGAGCCGCCTGGCGCGCAAGTGACCGTGGACCGAGACTCGGCACTGGCCTGCAAGACGCCATGCATGCTCTCGCTCAGTGGGGGGCGACATGCGCTGACGGTCCAGATGGCCGGGTATCGACCGTATCCTCGGGTGTTCAGCGTGCCCCAGGACGGCGATCTATTCCTCAGCTCACCAAAGCTTTGGGCACGCTGAGCATCACGTCGGAGCCTGCCGGGCGCGACCATCGAAATGGACGGGATGCTGCAGGGCAAACGCACGCCGGCGGTCTTCAATCTGGCGCCAGGCATGTATCACGTGAAAGTGGCGCGAAGCGGAGCATCCATCGACTTCGACGTCGAACTCCGCGACGGCGAGTTCATTATCAAGCGAGTCGACTTCTAGCGGCGGCAAGTGCAGCTTTCAAATAAAAGCGGCGACGCGGAATCCGCATCGCCGCCCGGTCAATTTTTTCGAAATTTTTGCTGTCTCTTAGAAATCGACCCACATCGTGACGCCGCCTTGACTAACCACGCTGTTCTGGCTGACAGTCACCGGGTAAGCGTTCGGAGGAGTGCCCAGGCTGGTGCCTGGCGCATTCACCTGTACGTTGATTTGGTAAAGGCCTGCAATAGAACCGGAGACGAAGCCGGCATAAGTTACAGTAGCGGCGGTTCCTCCGATGGTCACTATGGGAACGGTGGGGCCACTGCTCGTGATGGGGAAGCAAGGCGGGTAGTTGCCTTGCAAAAGGGCCGGTTCGAGGACCGCGCCGTCAATGGATGTCCACAAGGGCGACGGCACGACATACGTGCTTGGCGGGTTGTAGGCACCGGTAAATGCCGTGGCAAGATGCGGCGTGTTCACCGTGCCCAGGTAGCCAGTAGCCACAACCGAGGCGCTGCCGACGACGCTGCCGAGCCCGGATATGCAGTTGGTAAAGTAAGTGGGAGTGGTAGTCAGTAAGTCGCTGCCGGCGCTGGTGGGGGCGCCCAAGCCAGTCATAAAAATCGCAACCGTGCCGAGTGTTGGTGTACCGCTGCTATAGACTTCGGCCGGGCTGGTTGAGCTATTCAAGACAAAAGTGACGCCGTCGGTAATGGCGCCCTGGCCCTGTCCATCGCTTTCAATGGTAAAGATTCCAGGATCTGTGGCGGCGGTAGAGAGCGAAAACAGCGCAGAAGTTGCGGCGGCGCCGGCAGGATTGGTGAGGTCATAACCTACCGCCACGTTCATCGCGCCGGAGAGCGTCAGCGTAGTGATCGTCCCGGGAACCAGCACGTTGATTTGGTTGCTGGAGGCAAACAAAATGTATCCCGGCAGATTTGTCGATGCGGTGCCGGGCAACGAGAATACGACGCTGATCTTATGGGTACCCGAGTCGGGGCTAAGAAACGTCGGGAAACGGCCGTAGACCGGATCGGGAGCGCCTACCAAAACGTTGTTGGTCCCGGTACAAAGCGTACAAAAGTTGGCGCCGAAGATGCTGAGGATGTCGTAGGGGGCCGCTTTCGGGGGCGACACATTCACATAGGCAGAAGCGCTGGTGACAGCGTAGATGATGGGAGCGGCCGTTACGGTCAGAGGCACGTCTCCGGTGAGGGGCGCGCTGGGGTTGGTGCCGTTCGCTACTCCAATCTGCAGCGCTGTGGCGCCGGCCACCGCGAAGGGAGCTCCCGTGGAAGCATACGGAACCGTAACCGTCAGGTAATTCGGGCTGAGCACCGTGACATAGTCCGTCACAACTTGAGTGGCCGTAGCCGCAGTGGCTCCTATGAACACTTTCGTTTTCTGTGTTCCCGTAGTGGAGACAAAGTTGGTGCCATGCAAGGTCAGCGTAACGAAACCGGGCGCTACGCCGGTAACCAGGAGCGGCACCGCGGATGGAGCTACCCCGGTGATGGTTGCGGCCGCGGCGCTAACGGCGATGCTCACGGGGATGATCACCGGGTTCTCGCCGGAAGGCGTAATGGTGATGGTTGCCGTCAGCAGATCGCCGGGTTGGGCGTCCTGCGTGGTGGCAGTGGCGGAAGCGCTAAAGCTCAGGGTGGTGCCCCAGCTGTAAGCAATGCCACTCGATGACGCCGATGTCAGCCAACTGCTGACGCCTTCGGGCGTGGTAGCGCTGGCGGCGGTGACCGTAAAGGGCAGGGGCAACCCCGAGCTGGAGAGCACCGTAAGGGACATGGTGGGGGCTGCTGCGCCGGCCAGAAAGGCGATCGGATTCAGCGTATTCGGCCCGCCCTTCACTATCAGCGTGGGTAGGGCGCTCTGTATTTCCAGTGTGACAGTTACACTGGTGCCGGTGTTGCCCAGAGAAACGATGGCTACGCTGGTGGTATAAAGCCCCGGCCCCATAGTCGTCCATCCGGCACTGACCGAAAACGTCAGGACGTTGTCGGTGGGGGTGACATCGGCGGTGCCCGCCATGGGCGTGATAACAAGCCAAGGCACGCTGGCGGGCGTTACTGTGTAATAGCCAGTGCCGGCGCTGATACTGAGATCAGAGGTGCCCGAGGACGAGCAGGTTTGACCTTGGGTGCAGGTGAGGCTGATCGGGCTGGTTGCAGCGGTCAGTGTCGCAGCTTGAAGATAATGATTGCAAGCCGTCAGCGCAAACAGCACGGAAGAGATTCGAAGCAAGTGAAGTCGGTTCATTTTTTTTCCTTTCACCCGCTCGTCTAGTGGTGCGGGCGCTTGAGATCCTCATCGGCGCGTTAGCTGTTTTCGCGAGAAAAACTCCGGAGCGCCAGAAGAAATTTGCAGTCGAAGAAAACAAAAAGAGCGAAGACGCGCGGCGAGACGCGTCTTCGCCCGGGAACAGTGAAGGACCGCTTCAGTTTCCCGAAGAATTACTTCAGGAGCGCGAGTATACTTTGCGGAGCGGCATTGGCTTGCGCCAGCGCAGCCACGCCGGCCTGCAGCAGGATTTGCGCTTTGGTTAGATTGGCCGCTTCGGCAGCCAGATCAGCGTCCCGAATGCTGGATTCAGCGGCGGCTTCATTGGTCAATTCCGATTGCGCCAGGTTGGTGGCATAGGTGAATTGATTCTCGCCTCGTCCGACAGCCGCCTGGGCGCTGCCGAGTGTGGCCACCGAGTTCGCCAGCGCCGAGACGGCGATTTGAGCGCCTGCCTCAGTGAGGATGCTGGATGTCGCCCCGGTGCCGACCACCGAGGATGTAACCGTGGTATTGGGGTTCCCAAAACCCAACGCGTCCGCGGTGCCGCCGGCGCCGCCGAGCACGTCTTGGCCGATAACAACGTTGAAGGTGCCCGCGAGAATTACTCGAGAACGTGATGTTCGCTCCGGTGGAGTCGACACTGGCGACGATGCCTTGGAGCGCCGGGTTGTCGCTGGCTTGCAGCTCGGTGTTGATGGTGGCAACGGCTTGGGCGGCAGTGTTGGCGCCAGCTCAAGGTTATGCTAGCGGTTTGAGCTTCCCCTCCGGAGCCATTGACGGTGAAGGCTAAGGTCTGCGCGTCGGTGGCCACCATGGTGGTGAACGGCGTGGCAGTGGTCTGCTGCGTCCCAGCCCCTACCAGAGTGGCACCGGCGTCGGTAATGGCTGCGCCGAAGGTGTCCGCGCTGGCCAGCCCTCCGGCATTGGCGAGTGCTCCGCCGCTGGTGGCACTCAGGTTGCCGAGCAGTGCGTTGGCCGTTGTATCGCCGGCGGACACGGTGAACGCCGCCGTGGGAGACGTGAATACCAGTTGCTCGGTTCCGTTTGCGCCGGTGTGAATGGAAGCCGTGATATTGGCTCCCGCCAATGCCTGGTCATTGGCCCCTCCGCCCGCTTCGGCGCTGGCAATTCCGGCGTTGATGGCGGTGACGAGCGATGTGGAATCGCCTACGCTAGCCAGATTGACGGTCACGGTGACCGGAGCGTTGACCCCGTTGGCCGCGAAACCCGGGCCCGAAATAATGAAGCTGGTGCTCCCGCTAGTGTTGTTGGCGGCGATCAATGAGGACACGCTGTTGGCGCCGCCCGCACTCAGGTCGTAGAGGCCCGAATCGATTGCTCCAGGGGCCACTTGATTTCCCGCCTCATATCCTTTCAGACCCAAGCTCTGCGTATCTACCGTAGCGTTGCTCAGGTCGACCGATACGGTGCCGTTGGCGATAACGGCCGCCGCCGTAGTGCCCTGGCCGCCGCCGATGAACACCGACAGATTCTGTGCGAAGGTGCCGCCCTGGTTCAAGCCGATGGACTGCGCCTGCCGGTCGATTTCACCCAGCACGCTTTGATATTCGTCGTTCAGAACGGTTCGGCTGCCGGTGAACGTTCCAGACGCCGATTGCGTGGCCAGAGTACGGGCCCGGTCCAGAAGCTGTGAGATGTTGCTCATTCCGCCGTCCATAATCTGCAGCGTCGCGGTTCCGCTGTTGGCGTTCTGAATGCCCTGTGTCAGGACCGCTTCATCGGACCGGTAGCCATTGGCAATGGCCAGCCCCGCCGCGTCGTCTCCGCTGTTGACGATGCGCAGGCCGGATGTCACTTCGTTGATGGTTTTGTCCTGGAATGCCTGGTTGATCGCCAGATAATTCTGGGCCTGCAACGAAGCAATATTGGTGTTAATGCTAAAAGACATATTTCTCCTTAGATTTGATCACTCGAAATGCGAGAACCTTCACGCATCCGGAGCGCCTTTGGCGCCCTCGAGAGGCTGATCCACGCGTGCGCGGACCTGCGTTGCAGTGGAAATGTTCGCCGGTATGCGGCGATATCCGCTCCGAGGCTTCCCGCACGGGTTGATCGGAGCCTCTCTCAGTGCTCAGATTCCTTATCGTGGGGTGGAATGATTTCTTGAATTCACGGCCGCAGTTTTCTGAGCGCCTGCTCCAGGTCGAGTGCGGATGGGCCGCTGGCCGCTTGCGCGTTTTGTTCCTGTGTGACCTTGAGCTCTTTGCGTAAGACCACGGTTTCCTTGGGTGCGCGAATGCCGATCTTGGCGCCCTGCTGGCTTACCGCGAGCACCTCCACTTCAATTTCCTCGCCGATCAGGAAGCTCTCGCCGGCCCGGCGCCGCAGCACTAACATGCTGTCTCCGGAGGGCGGGTTCCCTTGGTGGCCTGCGCGCCGGCCAAGGGAGCCAGGGGATGTTCGTGCGAATAACGGGAATCCCGGCGAATGGCCTGCAGCCCCGTGCGCGTCCTCACATTCAGTACAATGGGCGCCATTAAGTTGGCGCTCGCCAGGAATCCGTCGCGCACAGAGACCAGCGCAAGCACGCTGACGTCGGTTCCCAGCACGGGCTGGCAACCCGCATTTAGTCCCAGGTCTTCCAGATCCTCCGGAGCAATCGCCAGTTGGTAACTCGAGTCTATTGACAGAATAGGAATGGCTAGAAAGCACAAGCCAGCTCGCGCCAGGCTCTGCAGGAAGACGAGCGGCGCACCCTCCGGCGCGTCGATCAGCACAAAGCCTCGCTCTTCTTCAAATGCAGGTAAGCCCTGAGGAAAAAGCACGGCCGATTCCTCGGCGTAGGACACAATTCCGAAATACTTGGTTTCGACAGCAGGCATGAGCAGGGCAACGGAGTTCGGTTTGCGCCAGTTCCCCGCCAGGACGTAAGCAAGCGGCATGCCACGCGGTCGCCGCCCGGGAAGGCGTATCAGCGCGGCGTTAAGTTGCCGGCGCTCTTGCGTTTCAACATGTCATAAAACGCGCCGAACAGTTTCTGCATCGGCGGACCTTTGTAGGCGTAAACATCCGGCGGGTCCATGTCGTGGACTGCCAGCGCAATATCGCCCTCGAACACGAGCAGCTTCCCGTCCGGCAATTCCGCGCAATCGATCCCGGCATATTCGAGACCCAGGCGCTCCACCATGGCAGCTAGCGTGGCAGCATGGCGTCGAGCGAAATCCTCGTCGAATGCCGACATGAAGTGTTCCTCCTCGGCGCGCTTGGCCGCGCTTGAAGCCATGTCTGCGTTCAGATACCAGATCTTCCATTGATCCGCGATCGCCATATGCACGGGGTACGGCCGGCCATCCACCCACACGATGCGGTACTTGCGAAACAGACCGTCGGGGCTGCGGTAATCGACGTAGCGCGAAAGGAAGAATTGCGCTTCCGGCCGCTCCAGGAGGTAAACGAGGATGGCGCCCGGGTCGTCAAGCTTTGCCAAACCTCGTCCGGCGTGCGATCCAGTGGGGCGCGCGATCAGCGGAAACGCGGCGCCTTCCAGGAACTGGGCGACCGGCGCCTGGCCCTGGCCGAGCTTTTCAAAGCTGGCGCGATCGATGCGGGCAGTGGAGGGCATTACCAAACCAGGTACGTTCTCGAGAGTGCGATACATGCGCTCCCGCGCCAAGCGCATTACCTGACCGGGTGGATTGAGCACCGGGCAGGGCCAGCTTGGGATCAGCCGTTCGATCTCCCGCATGACGGGCCGAACCTCATCCGATTCGCTCGCGAGGACAATGGCAATGTCGTGATCGGGCAGGGGGCTGGGGAGCGGCTGGCCCGGAACGATATACAGCGCATAGAGCTCAGCTCCAGACCGCTGCAGGAGAAATTCGATGGGCGTGTTGGCGCTGATGTCGCCAGGGGCCATGAACGCCAACACACGCAAGGAGTTGTAGGCCCGCCAAGACGAGCGGTAGAGACGATGCTGGCCCAGCGCCTCCGTCTGGCGTCTGAGACCGGAGGCCTGGTCGCCCAGAATCTGCTCGATGTTGCAGAGGTCCATCAGAGCTGCCGCGTCACTCGGGTCGCATTCGATTCGCGCCATCCGATTGGCCCACAAGATCTTCAGGTCGCCACCGTCAAAGCCTAGCTTGAGCAGCGCGGCGAGGTTGGCGGGCGCGGGAAGCCGGACTTCGGGAGGCTGGACTACGGGATGAATCGGCGACCGTTCCCTCCGACCCTGACGGATTGGCGCGCCCACAGCCATTCCCTCTATATATCGTCGGAATTCCGCCGGCTCTTAGGTGGCTAACCTTGCTGTCACCTCGGCTAAGTTTGAATCACCCCAGGTGCGCGATCACCGCATCGGTGAACTCGTTGGTGGATGCGCTTCCTCCCACATCCGGCGGCAAATGCTTCTGTTCCGCATAGACGCGCTCGATGGCGCTGCGCAGCCTGGTGGCCGCGGGTATTTCGCCCAGATGAATCAGCATGAGCGCCGAAGACAACATCAAGGCGGTGGGGTTTGCGATGCCTTTTCCCGCGATGTCGGGAGCGCTGCCATGGACGGCTTCAAACACGGCGAGGGAATCGCCCATGTTCGCACCGGGCACCACACCCAGCCCGCCCACCAGGCCCGCCGCCAAATCGGAAACGATGTCCCCGTAGAGGTTCGGAAGCAGCAAAATATCAAAAGTCTGAGGCCGCATCACCAGCTGCATGGATGCGTTGTCGACAATCAGTTCCTGGTAGGCGATGTCGGGATACTTCTGCGACACCTCGCGGCAGCAGCGCAGGAACAGGCCGTCAGCCAGCTTCATGATGTTGGCCTTATGAATGGCGGTGACCTTCTTGCGCCCGGCCTTCTGGGCAAACTGGAACGCATATTCGGCAATGCGGATGGACGCTGTGCGCGTGATCACTTTGAGGCTGGTGACCACGTCCTTCACCACTTCATGCTCCAGGCCGGAGTAAAGATCCTCCGTATTCTCGCGGAAAATCACCATGTCGATCTCGACGTCGTCGAAGCGCGTCTTGAGCCCGGGCAGGGAATGCACCGGCCGCACATTGGCGTAAAGATCGAAATGTTTGCGCAAAGCGACGTTGACGCTCTGAAATCCGCCGCCGATGGGAGTGGTGACGGGACCCTTGAGTCCGACGCGCGTGCGCTCCATCGACTCGATCACGTGGGGCGGCAGCACTTGCCCGGATTTCGCGATGATGCTCGCGTTCAAATCGGCACGCTGCCAATCAATAGGAACGCCGGTGGCGTTGACCGCGCGCATGGCTGCCTCGGCCACTTCGGGCCCAATGCCATCGCCGGGAATTAACGTTACGGGATAAGACACGTTTACTATTGTAAAGAATGGCTGTTGTAAAACGCGCGCTCATCAGCGTGACGGACAAAACCGGTGTGGTGGAGTTTGCTCAGGGGCTGCGCGATCTGGGTGTGGAGATTGTTTCCACCGGCGGTACGGCGCGCGCGCTCGAAGCAGCCGGAGTGCCGGTGCGCGAAGTGTCCGAACTCACCGGCTTTCCCGAGATGCTGGACGGGCGGCTGAAAACCATCCATCCGCGCGTGGCGGGAGGAGTGCTTGCGATTCGCGGAAATCCCGAGCATATGCAATCGCTCACCGAGCATTCGATCCCGCTGATCGACATGGTGGTGGTGAACCTCTATCAGTTCGAAAGAGTGGCTGCGAAACAGGGCGTGCCGCTATCGGAGCTGATTGCGAATATCGATATCGGCGGTCCCACGTTGATTCGAGCGGCGGCCAAAAACTATCAGGACGTGGCGGTGGTGGTGTCGCCGGACGATTATGCACTAATTCTTGAAGAGCTGCATGAACGTGAAGGCGAGCTTTGTGAACCCACGCTGTGGGGGCTGGCCAAGAAAGCTTTCGCGCTCACCGCGGCGTACGACCGGGCCATCAGCGCTCGTCTGGCACGCGTGGGAGCGGAAGACGAATCCGGATTGCCTGCGTTCCTGGACATTCGCGCGCCGCGCGCGCTCGATTTGCGCTACGGCGAAAACCCGCATCAGAAAGCCGCGTTGTATTCGAGCAGGCTGGGAGGCGTCGCAGCCGCCGAGCAGTTGCAGGGTAAGGAGCTCTCCTACAACAACCTGGTGGATCTGGACGCGGCCTGGCAACTGATCCGCGAATTCGAGCATCCGGCGGCGGCCATCATCAAGCACACCAATCCTTGCGGGTGCGCGGAGGCATCCACGCTTGCTGAGAGCTACCGGCGGGCGTTCGAGGCCGATCCTGTCTCGGCTTTCGGCGGAGTGCTGGCATTCAATCGGGCGCTGGATCGTGACACTGCCGCGGAAATCGCGAAGACGTTTATCGAAGCGATTGCCGCGCCCGGTTATGACGCCGCGGCGCGTGAACTGCTCGCCGCGAAGAAGAACCTGCGGCTGCTGGCCGTATCGCGAGCGACCGAAGAAGTGGCGGTGAAATCGATTAGCGGCGGCTACCTGGTGCAGACGCCGGACACGCATCGGTTGGAGCGCAGCGCCTGCCAGGTGAAAACGGAACGTGCGCCGACCGAAGACGAATGGCGCGGGCTCGAATTCGCCTGGAAAGTGTCGAAGCACGTAAAGTCGAACGCCATTGTGTACGCGCGCGCCGGGCAAACCATCAGCGTGGGGGCGGGGCAGATGAGCCGCGTGGATGCGGTTAAGGTGGGGGCCATGAAGGCTATGCTGCCGCTAGAAGGCACGGTGCTCGCATCGGACGCGTATTTTCCTTTTCCGGATGGCGTGGAAGAGGCCGCCAAGCACGGAATTACCGCGGTAATCCAGCCTGGAGGTTCAGTCGGGGATGAGAAGGTGATCGCGGCGGCGAACAAGTTAGGCCTGGCGATGGTGTTCACCGGCGTGCGGCACTTCAGACATTAGTCAGCCGCGTGGCTCAGACGCGTATCAGCTTCGCCAGACTGGCGCAGGATTTCATGCCCTTACCCGCGAGAATCTTGAGCGCACGTTCGGGAAACGACGGGCTGTGTTCAAACGCTTTCGCAAAAGCCTGGATCACCAGAATCGCGTGAGCGGAGCCGAACTCCTGCTTGTGCCAGGCTGCCATGCCGATGAGGAGGGTCTGAATGATGCCGTAATGCGCCAGCATGACCAGGCATTGGTCGCTCATGGTGTTCGCGATGCCGTGGACGCTCAGCCCCCGGCTGCTCTTTTGCGGCCCGAGCGGAAACAGCGTCCGGTGCACGTAACTCACCAGGTAATGTTCCAGCATGTGAGAGTGCTGGCTCTCGAACGGAGCGTAGTATTGCGCATGCGCCGAGGCGTAGCGCCGCCCGATGTCCAGCATGCTCGAATCGGCGGTCCACTCCATGGACTCCATGAATTTCCGGTAGCAATCGAGAAGACGCGGCGCGGTGAAGTCAGAACTGATGCGCCCCACAATCAGCTCCAGCACCAGCTCCAACTGCGCGGCCGGCCGCGGACTGTCCGCTTGCAACGCGCGGCTCATCAGATCGCGCTGGACGCCTTCGCGGTACCCGCGCAGCACTTCTGGAGCTTGCGCGCTGCGGCCTGCTGACGCCATTTCCTGAAGCTGGTCGCAAAGCGAGCCGAGAATCACCAGGCGCTTCCACAAAGGGAAGGCGCGATATTGCAGCAGCCAGATGACGAAGCCCCGTATCTCACGAAAATGGGCGTAGGGTTTCTCAGAGCTTTCGTCGGTGGTGCTGAGAACCGAAAGATTCGCCAGGCGCGGGTCGTTTCGCGGATGGTCCTCTTCATCGAATTCCATGGGGTTGGGATCGAGCAGCATCACGCGCGCCGCTTCCGGGCACGACAGGTCCAACGACCGTTGCAAAACATCGTCCACCATGTTCATCACGCGCGGATACTGGGAGCACATGATGGATAAGTACTCTTCGCCCAGCTTCTTCTGAATAGCGCACCAGCCTTCGGAAAGAAAAGGACAGGCGGGGCCCGAAAGGTTGATCCGCGCGAAGTTATCGTCGCCGCCATGGGCCGCGTTGATGGTCACCAGGTCATTGAGGCGCGGGCCGAGTTCTGGATCGGCGCAGCGCTGGTAGTTTTCGTAAGTGGCTTTATCGACGTTGACGATCCAACCGACGCAGCAGGTGTCCTCACAATCGGCGCCGATGCAACGAAAGGCGTGGTAGGACCGCGGTTGGAGCCGTTTTACAGCATTAATTGAGCACCTTCAGTTCCGCTGCTCCTGACGTATTGTAATACTCCCGCAGGCGGCGGGCGGCGGCTGGACCGATCACTTTCGCCAGTTCCTCCGCCGATGCCTCGCGCACGCGCTCCAGGCTGCCGAATTCGCGCAGCAGTTTGGCGATGGTCTTCGTGCCGATGCCGTCCACTTGTTCCAGCTCCGACGTCAGACGCGCGGCGCCTCGACGCGAGCGATGGAAGGTGACTGCAAAACGATGCGCCTCGTCACGGACCATCTGGATCAGGTGCAGCACCGGGGAATATCGATCCAGCTTGATGGGCTCGTCTTCCTGGCCATAGACATAGATGATCTCTTCGCGCTTGGCGATGGACGCAACCGGCTGATTGATTACGCCGATGGCCTCCAGCGCTTCCACCGCCGCGTGCAATTGGCCGAGTCCGCCGTCGATGAGGATCAAGCTCGGAAAAGGCTTGTTCTCCTGTTGCAGCCGCGAGTAACGGCGCGTCACCACTTCGCGCATCGACGCGAAATCGTCGTTGCCCACCACTGTACGGATGATGAACTTGCGATAGTCCGACTTCTTCATCCGTCCGTCTTCCCACACCACCATGCTGGCCACTTTGTCGGTTCCCTGGATATGCGAGATGTCGAAGCATTCGATGCGCTTGGGCGCGTCGGGCAGGCCGAGGGCTTCCTGGGTCGCTTCCTGAATGGCCTTCGACGATGGACGCATGACGCGGAAACGCTGCTGGAACGCGTGCTTGGCGTTGGTTTCGACCAGTGCGAGCAGCGCCTTCTTCTGCCCGCGCTGCGGCACCAGGATTTCTACCTTGTGACCTTTCTTTTCGCTGAGCAGTTCTTCCAGCGCCTCCCGATCCTCGAAATCCACCGGCACGTGGATGCGGCTGGGGATGTACTGTTGGTCGAGATAAATCTGCTTGAGCAGCGACGAAAAGAATTCATCGGGCTGCAAGTCGAACAGATCTTCCCAGAAATATTCGCGCCGGTCCACGATGCGGCCGTTGCGCACGTGGAACAGGTTTGCGGCCACCAGCGGCGGTTCGGCATGGTAAGCCAGGATGTCGATGTTATCGCCTTCGGCCGCGGCGATCTTCTGCTTCTCCTCCATCTCTTCCACGGTGGACATCAGATCGCGCAGTCCGGCCGCTTCTTCGAAGCGCTCGGCTTCCGACGCTTGCTTCATGCGCCCGCGCAACTCGCGAGCCAGATCCTTGTGGCGGCCTTCCAGGAACAGCTTCACGTCACGAACCGCGTCGGCGAAGGCCTCATCGGTGGTTAAGCCTTGGACGCACGGGCCCAGGCAGCGATGGATGTGAAACTCCAGGCACGGATGCGTGTGGCTTCGCGTGAAATCCACTTTGCAGGATGGAACCTTGAAGTGCCGATGAATGAAATGCACCAGCCGGTGCGCGAGATTTCCGGGAAAATAGGGGCCGTAATAAGTTGAGCCGTCCTTGATCAGGCGGCGCGTCACGTACACGCGCGGGTATTTCTCCTTGGTGAGCTTGATGTAGGGAAACGTCTTGTCATCGCGCAGCAGGATGTTGAAGCGCGGCTTCCATTGCTTGATGAGCTGGTTTTCCAGCGCGAGCGCCTCTTTGTTGTTGTCCACCAGGATGTATTCGACGTCGCGTGCATCGGCGATCAGCGATCCGGTTTTGGTGTCGGCCAGGCGGTCATCGTTAAAATAGCTGCGGACGCGGGCGCGCAGGTTCTTGGCCTTGCCGACGTAGATCACCTCGCCGTACTGATCTTTGTATAGATACACGCCAGGCAGGAGCGGAAGCTGGGCGGCTTTTTCCCGGAGTTCCATTGCGAGGGGGCTACTTCTATTGTCGCAGGGTATCTATTTGGGGAACGGAGCGAGCCCGGGCTTGCCGCCCGGCGCCAGCGGCGAACGTGCCGTATTCATAATCATGGACAGATACGTGTAGTATCCTTCCAGACTCGCGGCTTCGACGATACCCGCTTCACCGAATTTCGCCAGCATGCCGGCATAGGTTGGATCGCTGACACTTTGGTTGCGCAAGAGCTCGGTACAGAAATCGTAGATCAGCGCTTCGTCTTCCGCCATGTGCTCTGGACGCCGCCCGTCGGCTATCGCCGCCAGGATAGCCGGGCTCAGCCCCGCACTTGCCGCGCGAGTGCTATGTGCGGCCCACTCATAGTTATTGGTCCACTGGCGCGCGGCGATCAGGATGGCCAACTCGGTGAGCTTCCCGCTCAAGGCGCTATTGTTCGAATTGTGCAGGCGCAGTTCGAGCGAAGGGACCACCAGATCCGGCACGCGCAGAATTACCGACCACGGCGGCCCCGTCAGATCCTGCTTGCGCAGATCTTTGTAATCCTGAACGGTCTTTTTCTGCGCCTCTGTCATCTTCTCCGTCGGGATCGGAGGCATTCGATCTTGAGCGCACAGGCGGGCGCTCAGCGCGAAGCCGAAAATCAGAAGCGTCGAAACAAGTTTCGTCATGGCCGCACTCTCCTCGTTTGGTCCCAATAATTCTATCCTGGCGGGGATTCAATTGAGATATACTCCACGGTGCATGCGAATCATCCGGATCGTTTATCTGGCCGCTCTTATTCTGGCTAGCGCCGGCGCCGCCTTGAGCCAGACGGGCATGAGGATGTACGTCTTCGATTGTGCGACGTTGAAGGACCGGGACCCGGGCGCCTACGGTCTCAAACGGGACCAGGTGGCGTCAGTAGATATGTCCGATCCGTGCTTCCTCATCGTTCATCCCAAGGGAAAATTATTGTGGGACACCGGGCTGAACGACGCCATCTACGATCGTCCGGAGGGCGGCGGCGCGAAGCACGACAAAATCGACAAATCCCTGCGGAGCCAGCTGGCGGCGATAGGATACGGGCCTGCCGACATCACCTACCTGGCGATGTCCCATGCGCACGGCGACCATTCCGGGAACGCCAACGATTATGCCGGCTCCACGTGGATTGTACAAAAAGCGGAGCGCGACTTCATGTTCAGCGATGCGGCAGCGAAGACATCGGCAAAGCCGGACCAGTACAACAAGCTGAAGGACAGTAAGACCATCGTCATCGAGGGCGACTATGACGTGTTCGGCGACAAATCCGTCATGCTCATTTCTACGCCTGGACACACACCAGGCCATCAGTGTCTCTTGGTGCGACTTCCGAAAACCGGCCCGGTGTTGCTCTCGGGCGACCTCTATCACTTTCCTGGTGAACGCGAATTTCACACCTTTCCGACGGGAAGCAACGCGGATTACGTTGCTTCGCGGGCGAAGGTGGAAGCTCTCCTCAAAAGCACCGGAGCGCAACTCTGGATTCAGCACGATATGGTCTCCAATCACAAGTTGAAGAAGTCACCGCAATACTACGAATAATGCCAATGCCCGACAAGCTCGCGCTCCTGGCCCTGATGGCGGGGATGAGCGGCATCGCGTTCGGTCAAACACCCGATTATCGAAAGCCGTCGCCCAGCGAATGGCCTATGGTGGGCGGCGATTGGGGAAACACCCGGTTCTCTCCGCTTTCGCAATTAAACACCACGAATGTGAAGACTCTCAAAGGCGCCTGGATGGCCAGGTTGAATTCGGGCTTCGGCGCGGGATTCTCGCAGCAGGCCACGCCCGTGATCCAAGACGGCGTGATGTACATCACCACTGGACAGCAGGATATCTTCGCGTTAGACGCAAAGACCGGCGCCATCCGCTGGGAGTTCCGCCCGGAAGCTGATCCGAGGACGCCCGACAACAAAGCCAAACGCGGAGTAGGGCTGGGCGATGGAATGGTGTTCGGCGTTCTCACCGACATCCGCAAGCCCGTGCAAGAAAGTGGCAAGGTTGAGCCTGTCACCTATTTGCTAGCTCTCGATCAAAAGAACGGAAAGCTGCTTTGGAAGCACGAGCTGGGCGAAGACGTTCCCAAAAACTTCCGCAAATACATCACAGCGCCGCCACTCTACTATAAGGGCCTGGTGTACATGAGCATCTCAGGCGGAGATGGCGGCCTGCGCGGACGCTTGACGGCGCACAATGCAAAAACCGGCGAACAAGTATGGCGCTGGAATGCGATTCCCGGTCCAGGCGAGCCGGGCAACGAGACTTGGGAGGGCGAGTCCTGGAAAACCGGCGGAGGAGCGATGTGGGTGCAGCCGGCGCTCGATCCCGACCTGGGACTTCTGTACGTGAACACCGGAAATCCCTGGCCGGATTACAACGGTTCCACGCGCGGTGGCGCTAATCTGTTCACGGATTCCGTAGTGGCTCTGGACGCCATGACCGGCAGTTACCGCTGGCACTATCAATCCGTGCATCACGATTTGTGGGACTTCGACATGGCAACCCCGCTCATTTTATTCGACCAGGTCTACAACGGAGAGATGCACCATGCGCTGGCGGCTCACTCGAAGCAAGCGTGGGTTTACATCCTGGATCGTGTTTCGGGAAAACCGCTGATCCAGGTCGAGGAAAAGCCGGTTCCGCAAGACCTGCGGCAGAAGACCTTGGCCACGCAGCCCATTCCTTCCGGCGATCCAACCGCTCCGCAATGCGGCGAGGCCGTCAAAGGCTATCAGCAAGGCTGCATGTTCACACCACATTGGAGCGACACCAAGATCGCTCAACCGTCGGCAGCGGGCGATTGGGCGCCCGGCGCTTACGATCCACAGTCGGGATATTTGTTCTTCGCAACCGAAGTGGCCACCCGCCAGTTCAACCTCGCCTCGCGAACACCCATCGAAGGCACTCGGGAGTATGGTTTGATCACGGCGCTCGATTCGCGAACCAACAAGCGCGTGTGGCAGAGCGAAGTTCCCTATCCGGCCGGCTTCGGAAGCGGAGTCATGGCTACCGCCGGAGGGCTGATTTTCCACGGCGGCTCCGACGGTTTCTTTCGTGCCTTCGATTCCAAGACCGGCCAGGAACTTTGGCGTTTCCAGACCGGCTTCGGTGCGGATGCACCCGCCGCAACCTACCAGATTGACGGTGAGCAATACGTCGCCATTGCGGCTGGAGGCAGCCGGGATGGGTCGCGAGAAGCCAGAGGCGATCTGGTCTGGAGCTTCAAGCTCGGAGGCCGATTGAATCCGCTAAATGGACCGCCCGCTCCCAGGACGATCGTGGGACCCGGAGTAACGCGGGTGGGCGGGCCTCAATAACGTTCTGGTTACGAGCGCTCACTTTTGCGCCGTGGTCGAAATCGGGACGTGCTTCTCCAGCATTTTCCGGCGCACCACTCCGCCGTAAACATTGCCGTCGGAATCCGCGCCCACAGCTTCGGCTCCGCTGTGTTCTTCCGTCGTGGATTCCATGTCCTCGATGAAGAGGTCCACCTTGCCGGTCTTCGCGCTGCCGATACGGATGCCTTTTTTCCAGCCCGGCTCATCAGGTCCCCAGGATTCCGAATCGGCCACGTAGAGCCGATCGTCCGGGCTGATGAAGAGGCCGCTGGGACGTCCGAATTGCCGCCACTCGTCCAGGAAGCGCCCCTCCTGATCCATGATCACGATGCGATTGTTACCGCGATCGGCGATGAACAGGCGGCCTTCGGAATCGAAGGCCAGGTTGTGCGGCCCCATCAGTTCACCCGTGCCGCGGCCTTTCTTCGCGATGGTCTTGATCAGCTTGCCGTCTTTCGAAAACTTCACCAGCCGCGAGTTGCCATAGGACGGCGCGTGGCCCTCCGCGACGAAGATATCGCCATTCGGAGCGATCGCGATCGAGGTGGGCTGATTGAAGCTATCGGGAGCATCCACGGGCGCGCCGCCCCTGCCCAGCGTCATCAGAAGCTTGCCATCCTTGCTGAATTTGAAAACCTGATTGCCCTTGGAGCCTTCGGCCTGGGCGTCCGAAATCCAGATGCTGCCATCCTTTTGCACCAGGAACCCGTGGGGAAAAAGGAACATCCCCGAGCCCCAGGAATCCACTAGCTTGCCGGTGTGACGATCATAGATCAGCACCGACGGCTCGGTGCGTCCGGCGCAGGAATTGTCATGGCAGCGGCCGAGCACGTACAAGCGGCCGTCGGGACCCTCCTGGACACCAGTAATCGCGGGCCAGGTCATGCCCTTCGGAAGCTCGGCCCACTCCCGCAGCGTGCGATAAGGATTGGGCAGCTCGCTGTTGGGCGGTTTGAAAGCCAGGTTTGGGGCCTGTCCATAGGCCGCTGCTCCCGACGCCAAAGTTGCAGCGGTGAGGAGTATCGTGGAAACGCGCGCATTGATCATACGTCGTCCCTCCCAATGTTGACGATGAAATACTCAGCGCGCGTGGTGCCGACATTCTTCGCATTGTGAAGTTCGTTCGATCCGATTACGCCTACGTCACCGGGGCCCAGCCGGTAGGGCTTGCCGGAAATGGTCAGCTCCATAGTTCCCGAGCGGATCAGCATCATCTCTTCGCGCAGATGCTGGTGGGGAGGATGATTCACTTCGCCTGGCGCGATATCGCTTTGGTGCGACTCCATCTTGAAGCCGGTGTGCGTCTTGGCGGTGAACATCCGGCGCGATTTGTTCTGACCGTTGACGGTGACCGGGATATCCTGGTACAGAAAGGCTTCGGTTTTCATCACCGGCAGTTTCTCGACTGAGTTGTCGGCGCCGCCATTCTGCGCACGGGCGTTGCTGGCCACGAGCGCTGGGAGCAACCAGCGCAAGTCTCTGCGGGAGCACTTCATAATCGGTCTCCTTCCGGAATGGAGCAGACAAATGTTAATAATCGAAGCTACTATACATCTCCCGCGAGCCGGGCGTCAGCCCCACGGCAGCTTCCTCATTGCGGCTTCGTTATTGCGGCTTCCTTATTGCAGCTTCAGGAATCGCGGAAAACTCTCCGCGGAGCCGCCCACCGCTCGCGCCAGACTGAGCTTCGCCACGTTATGCGCAAACACGCTGTTGATGTAATCCAGCTCGGCTGACGCCACCGTTGCCTGCGCTTGCGAGACTTCGACGGAATCCGTGATGCCCGCCTCGAAACGTTGCCGGGTCAACGTGAGGGTCTCGCGAGTAACATCGAGATTATGGCGGGCAACTTCAACCTGGCTGGTGGCGGTCTGCAGGTCGAGAAACGCGTTGCGCACCTGGCTCTCCACCAGGCTTCTCAGATCTTCGATTTCAGCCTTGCGTTGCGCCACCGCGGCCTGCGCCTGCTCGATATCGCCTTCCGTATGGCCGCCCTGCCAGATGGGGATGCGGAGGGTTCCGGCGGCCGAGAACGTCCCGTGCGATTGCGCCGGATTCTCTCCAATCACTCCGTAATCGGCGTTCACGGATAAAGAGGGAAGGCGTTCAGCGCGGGCGGCAGACAGGGAGCGTTGCGCGGCGCGTATCTGGGCATCGGCCGCTTTGATATCGGGCCGCTGCATGAAGGCCTGCGCCACGGCGTCTTCCTCACCGAGCACTGGCGCTTCGGCGAAAGGCACATCGTCGGACAAATCGTACCGACTATTAGGCGGCAGCCCGGTCAGCCGTGCCAGATTGATTTTCTGTTTCGCGAAATCGTTCTCGAGCGAAGCCAGGCGCTGCTTCTCGGTTAGCATCTGAACCTCGCTCTTGTCGACATCGATCTGAGCGAGCAGCCCGACCTTGCGTTGCTGAGCGGTCTGTTGATAGAGGGCGTCGGCCGTCGTCAGTTGCGCTTTGGCCGATTCCACCCGGGCCCGCGCGGCAATCACTTGAAGATAAGCGCCACCCACGGCCAGCACCACCATATCCTTGGAATCCTGCGCGGAGAATTGGTCGGCGTGAAGAGTCTCTTTCGCGGACCGGTAATTGTTCCACGCAGTCATATCGGCGACGGTCTGCGTCAGTCGCGCGCGCAGGTCGAAATAGTTGAAAGGGCCGACAATCGACGGAATACCGAAGCCCGGGATAGGGGACGAGATGCGCAAGCCGTCCGCGCGGAGATTGACCTGCTGCACACTCTCCGAAAGGCTGCCGTTGACGTTGGGCATCAAAGCGCTCCGGGCCACCAGGGTTTGTCCATGGGCCTGCCGCATCGCGAGCGACAAGCCGACCGCGCCCAGGTTGTATTCAAGGCCGCGCGCCACAGCTTCCCGCAACGAGAGTTTCCCTGAGAACGGCGTCTTCGATGTGCTGAGCGAACTGCCGGAATAAGGTCCCGAGGCTTGGATGGAGGGATTGAGCGTGTTCACGCTGGTGGTGGTGCCCGCTATGGGCGACTGATTCGCGGTCACCGAACCCGACTCGCCCGTTCTTCCCGAGAGCGGCACCTGGTTTGCCAGCGTGCCTGTCGACTGGCCACCAGGAGCGCCGAACTGTCCCAAGGCGGTGGTTTCAAGCATGGCCGCCAACCACAAAGCGCCGGCGCCGATCAGGAAAGGTTGGATTCTTTTTGTCATTGGTTCGAACGAACTAACTAAGTTGTTTCCGGAAGCGCCAGACGCTGGCTGAAACCATAATGAGCGTAAAGATGGAGAGCACCAGGAAGTTCGGCCACAGCGTTTCCATTCCACTGCCCTTGATCATGTTGGAGCGCGCAATCACGCTGAAGTGCCGGATGGGATTGATCTTGACCAGCGGCTGCAACCAGCCCGGAATGGCCTCCGCCGGAGTGATGGCGCCGGAAGCGGTGGTGAGCAGAGGATTGACGAAGAAGCTGGTCAACTGAGCTTGAAACGCGGAATGCGTGAAGGTTGCGATGACGGTCCCGATGCCGATACCGGAAAGAACGCACAATGCCGCACCGGCCAGCAGGACCACGATGCCCCCGTGGAACGGCACCTCGAAAACAAACTTGATCATGGCCGTCGCGAACAGCACCATCAGGAAAAGCAGAAAAAATAGCGGGGCGATTTTCGCGACGATAATCTCATACGTCCCAGCCGGCGACATCAACAATTGCTCGATGGTTCCAGCTTCGCGCTCCTTCACCATCGCGGTGGCCGCCACGATGGACCCGTTCAGGATCAACAGCAGACCGAATATTCCGGCCACTACAAACCATGAGGCGACCAGGCCGGGATTGTAGAGATAAGCCCCGGTGAGCCGCGCCAAGCCCCGGTGGCTGACATCGGATACCGAGACCTGCATGAATCTGGAGTGCAGCCCTTCGTTCGTAAGATCGCCGTTGTAAGTCGCGATGACGCCTTCCGCGTAGCCCTGCGCGATCGCGGCGGTGTTGGCGTTCATCGCGTTCAGCAGCAGCTGCACCGTCACCGGACGCCCGCGTTGCAGGTCTTTGGCGTAGCTGAAGGGAATCAAGACGCCGGCATCGATATCTCCCCGGCTGATCGCATCGCCCAGTTTTTGGACGGAATAATAATACCCGGCTAACCGGAAGCTTTTGCTTTCGGTCAAGGTGGACGTCAACCTTCGGCTCTCCGGCGTCCGGCTGTCATCGATGATTCCCAGTTTGAGGTTCGACACGGTTGCATTGAGAACCACGCTGAAGAGCAGCAACTGCAAGGTGGGCGGAATAATGAGCGACATCGCCAGACGCCGGTCGCGGCGGATCTGGGCAAATTCCTTGCGCAACAGGGCGCGCAAGCGGTAACTGAGAAAAAATTGAGCCAGTGACTTCATGCTTCCCTACGCTTTCAATTGCATGCGGCGCATGTTGCGCCAGGCCATGGTATAGAAGACCGATCCGGTGAAGCCGATGATCAGGATCTTCCACCACTGCGCGGGCCAGCCGCCGCCCTCGAGCAGTGCGTCCCTCACCACGTCGATGTAATACCGGCCCCAGACGAAATTCGAGAGCCAGCGGATCTGAACCGGGATATTCTGGATGGGAAAAATTAATCCCGAGAGCATGAAGACGATCAGAAAGCCGAACAGCGCCACGGCCTGCATGGCCGCCGCCTGGTTGGGGATTGCCGAGCCGATCAGCGTTCCGAACGAAGACACGCAAAAGGCGTAAAGAATGGTGGCAACGATGAACGGTGTTGGGTCGCCCGCGAAGTTGAGGCCGAAGTAAGTAAATAACAAGGTGAGCAGCAGCAGGCATTCGCAGAAAGCCACGATCATGAAAGTAAAGATCTTGCCGAGCAGAAACTCATGCGCCGAAATGCTGGACACGTAGACTTGCAGGATGGTCTTCTGCTCGCCTTCCTTGGCCGACGCCAGTGTAGCCAGCAGAGGCGGAAAGAGCGACAGCACCAGCACGAAGATTCCCGGCCCATAGAATTTTTTCGACGATCGTCCGGGGTTGTACCAAAAGCGAATCGCGGCCGAGACCGGCGCTACTGCCGCGCCCCCGCCGTTATTGGCATTCCATGCCGTGGTAACTTCACTCGCGTAACCCGACAACAGTCTGGCGGTATTGGAATCGGAAGCATCGATCAGCATCTGCACCGGCGAACTCACGCCTCGGGCGATGTCGCGTCCAAAGTGGGCCGGGATGATCAGCGCCGCCCGCGCCAGGTTCGAAGTGAACGCGGTTTCCGGTTGCCGGTCGGCCCCGAACGGCACGATGCGGAATGTGTTCGACCCGCGGAACGCATCGATCAGCGTGCGCGAAGCCGGCGAATCGTCCAGGTCCTGCACCGCGATCGGAAGATCGGACACCGTGAGCGCAATCGCGGATCCCATCAGGATGAGTTGCGTTAAGGGCAGCAGCAGCGCAAGACCGAGGGCCATCTTGTCGCGGATGATCTGGGTCAGTTCTTTGCGCGTCTGGGCCAGGATTCTTTTCATGGGATCATTCCTCCACCGCCACTTTGCCTTCCTGGCGCGCTCTTTCCACCACGCTGATGAAGACGTCTTCGAGCGAGAAACGCCCTTCGCGCGCGTTGATCACGCGCACACCGTTCGCTTCCAATGTCTGAGTGGTCGTTCGTTCCGCGGTTGCCGCGTCATCTTCGGTCATGATGTGCAGGCGCTCGCCGAACAAAGAAACGCGCCAGCGTTCGGCGTCGCTCTTCAGCAGGTCCATCGCGTACTGCGGCTGGTCGACGATGAACTCCAGCAGATGGCCGCCCTGCGCGCTCTTGATCCCGCTGGGGCTGCCTTCGGTAACCAGTTCGCCGGCCACCATGAAACCCAGACGGTTGCATTGCTCGGCCTCTTCGAGATAGTGCGTGGTGACCAGAATAGCCGTGCCCGCATCCGCCAGCCGATTGATCATCGTCCAGAACGAGCGGCGCGCCAGCGGATCCACGCCCGAGGTGGGCTCATCCAGGAACAGGATGCTCGGTTCATGCAGGATGGCCGCGCCAAATGCCACGCGCTGTTTCCAGCCCTGCGGCAGGCTGCCGATCAACTGCCCTTCTCTTCCCTCCAACCCGGAGAAAGCCAGCACCCAAGCCATTTTTTCGGCGCGCTCGCGCTCGGGCACTCCGTAGACGCCGGCGAAGAATTCCAGGTTCTCGGTAATCGACAAGTCGTCGTAGAGAGAAAATTTCTGCGACATGTAACCGATCTTCTGCCGCACCTCTCCCGAACGGAGACTGCCGCGTTGTCCCGCCAGTTGCATGTCGCCGTGGGTGGGCGGAAGCAGGCCGCACAGCATCTTGATGGTCGTGGTCTTGCCCGCGCCATTGGCGCCCAGCAGTCCATAGATCTCGCCATACCGTACCTGGGCGGTGACATTCTTAACCGCGGTGAATGAACCGAATTGTTTGGTGAGGTTGGTGGCGCCGATCGCAATTTCGCCGCGCAGGCCGCGGTGATCGTGGCGCCCGGGAAACACCTCGTCATGCACTCGTTGTCCCAGGTTCCTCAAGGTAGCTACGAAGGTGTTCTCGAGCGTCGGTTCGTCGAGCCTCACATCATCGATCACCAGCCCCTCGGCGCTCAGTGCCTGGTCGGCCACGCGCTTTGCCTCATCCGGCCGGCGGGCCAGCAGGTCCAGCCGGTCGCCGAAGCGCTGCACGTCGATAATCTCTTGCTCGGGGCCCGCGATTGCGGAGAGCACGCGTTCAGCCAAGCCCAGGTTCGAGGTATGGATTTCCATTCGCCTGGCGTGCATGCTGGCCCGCAACTCCGCGGGAGTTCCCATCTTCCGGATCTCGCCCTGATGCATCAAGGCCACTCGGTTGCATCGTTCGGCTTCGTCCAGATAGGGCGTGGCCAGAACAATGGTCAGGCCTTCGGAAGCCAGGTGCGCCAGCGTATCCCAGAATTCGCGGCGAGACACGGGATCTACGCCCGTGGTGGGCTCGTCCAGCAGAAGCACGCGCGGCTCGGGAACTAACGCGCAGGCCAGAGCCAGCTTTTGCTTCATCCCTCCGCTCAACTGTGCGGCCAGCCGATGCTCGAACCGGTCCATATCGAACATACGCAGGTAGCGGCGTCCGCGCGCCGTGATTTCATCGGGTGGCACGCGCCGCAGATCGCCGATGTAGCGGATGTTTTCGGCGACCGTGAGATCCGGATACAGGCTGAAGGACTGCGTCAAATATCCGGTGTGCGATCGGGCTTCTCTGGCCGCGACGCCGAATACTTCCGCCGTGCCGGAAGTCGCCTCCATCACTCCGGCCAGGATCTGAAACGTGGACGTTTTTCCCGCGCCATCGGGGCCGATCAAGCCGAAGATCTCGCCGTCTTCGATTTCGAGATTGATCCCGCGTACGGCTTCCAGGTCACCATAGCGCTTCCATAGATCGCGAACCAGGACGGCAACGCGCCTGGACCCGGCGCCGCGAACGCTCTGAACTCCCGAAATGGAATCGGCGATCGTCATTTGTTGAACCGGCCCGCGGGCCACACCTCGCCCTGGACGAGGATCTCGCCATCGCAAGGCATTCCGGGCTTGGCAAATCCGAGTGCGCCCTTGAGAAGCAGCTTTACGCCCACCACCTGTTTCACGCGATCGTCACGGAAGTAGGTGTTCTCGGGCGTAAACGTGGCCTGTGGATCGATGCGCTGCACCATAGCATCGATCGGTTTGGCGGGCGCGGAATCCAGATACACGCGCGCGGCCTGGCCGATCTTCACTTTGCCAATCTGCCCTTCCGGCACGAATCCGCGCAGATACACTTTGCTCATGTCGAGCAGCGTCACGATGGCGGTACCGGCGGTGACCACCTCACCGGGCTCCGCCGCGCGTGTCATCACGGTGCCGTCGAAGGGCGCGGTGATGATCAGATCCCGCCTGTTAGCTTCCGCTTCCGCCAGTTGGAACTGGGACTGTTGCGCGGCAGCGTTGGAGGAAGCGATCTCGGCCCGCTGCTGGTCGATTTGTTTGCGAACGGTATCGGACTGGAAGGCGCGAATGCCCGGATTAGAGAGGTTGGCTTGGGCGGTTGTCAGCGCGCCGCGCGTGGCTTCCAGCCGGCGGCGAGCGGCAGCCACGGCCGCGGTCTGCTGCTCGGCCGTCGTGGATGCCTGTTTGCCCTGCCGTTCGGAGACGGCCCCGGTCTTGACCAGCTTTTGATAAGCGTCGTTATCGAACTGCGCCAGACTGAGGGAGGCTTGCTGCTGGGCGAGATCTGACTCGGCGGCTGCCAGGTCGGCTTCCGCCTGCCGCACGCGACCCGCCGCGTCCACTTTGGACTGCTCCGCCATTAATTCGTTCTGCTGCAATTGCTGCTGATAAACCGCAATTTGATCGTTGGCCGATTTCGCTCTCGCCTCGGCGCCCAACAGAGCCGCGCGGGCCTGGTCTTCACGCGCGCGCACTTGTACGTCGTCCAGAACGGCCAGCGTGTCGCCGGCTTTGACGGTGTCGCCTTCGCGGACGCGGATTTCAATGATGCGCCCCTCCGTTTTCGGCGAGACCGCCGAATCGTCGCCCTCGATGCGGCCGCTTACGGTAACAATGCTTTCCGGAACCGCCGGGTTCGCGAAATAACCTCTCCAGATGAAGAACGCTGCGACGCCCAGCACCACAATGATCAGCGGAAACACTTTCCGGCGAGGGCGCGGGGCGACCGGTAATTTACCCGGGGATGGTGTGGCGGCGATGGTCTTGGGCGCTGTCTCTTGTTCCGTCATGTGTCTGCTTCCTTCTTTTGGATGGGCTTTTCGATAGGCTCTTCAATTTGGCTGGCGTACGCGCGATCTGATGAATCCCCGCCAAGGAAAAATCAGCGATATGCGTTGCGATCTGCTCCACCCGCTCCGGATTCAATTTCAATTCCGGCCAGATTCGCGAAACCACGTGACGCGCGTGCGCGTAATGGACAACCTGAGCGATGACGCTGTGCGTCACAAGCCGAACCTGATCGTGGTCCCTGTCGAAATCGAGAATCCGGCCGATCAGCATGCGGAAACGATCGTAAATCGGCCGCATGGTCTCGTCGATCACGCTCGCCATCGCGGGAGTAGGCTGCGCGAATTCGTGCATCATCAGACGGAAATGCCATGCCGGACGATCGGCGCCGTAGATCTTGAGGAGCATGGCGCGGATCAGTTCGCGGAAAGCCTTCTCGGGAGGCGCCGCGCTGTCGATCGCCTTGTGGATGATTTCGTTTCCCGACGCGCAGATCGAATACCGCAGAACTTCGGTGTACAACTCGAGTTTGTCGCCGAAATGGTAATTCACCAGCGCGATGTTGACGCCGGCCCGGGCGCAGATCTCGCGCACCGTCGCGGCCTGGAATCCGGATTCTGCAAAAACCTGTCCTCCGGCGTCCAGCAGCTTGGCGCGCGTGTCTTCCGGCAGGGCAGCCGGCTTGGTCTTTACGATCGGGCTGGCCATGTAAACAGTAGTTTAAAATGATTGTTTAATTCTGTCAAGAGAACAATCGGACAGGGTGTCGAACGTCGGGATCTCCGGATCTGAGAATATAAGACGCGCCGGCTAGGAGCAGGCCCGAACCATCTCAATCAGCACGGCCCGCACTTGGTTCCGGTCCTTTACTTCCCTGGGGAACGCGATCCGGCGTCCATGGATGCGGTCGCCGGTTTTCAAACGCACATGAAAACCCAGCCGGTCCACGGCGGTCATGAATGCTTCGTCCGGCTGCTCTTGGCTAGCGTGGCGCGCGATGCGCAGCAGTGCATCGGCATGGTCCTGATTCATGTGCTCGAGGATTCCGGCCACGGCGCTGGCCAACGGATCGGGCGCCGCGCGGGCGTAGTCCTCAGCGCTTACCCACCCCATCACGCCGAAGCCACCGATGAAATAAACGCCATCCACGTTAAGCCTGTAATATGCGAAGTCGGTATAGTTCCTGCCAGTGTCGCGCGTTCTCGTAATTGGCGAGATAGAGGTCACGCACTTCGGCCGCATCCACCACATGCGCGGCGCCGACCAGTGTGAGGCGAGCGGCTCCCAGCGGATCTCCAGCGACGTCGGGCTGAGTGATCAGCAGGCTGGCATGCGGGTCCTGATTCAGATTCTGCGTGTGCATCGCCATGCTGCTGATGAAGAAAACGGGCCGCCCCCGAGCGTCCACGGCGAAAGGCATCATCGATCCGAAGGGGAAACCGGGAAACTTGCGCGAATGGGTGGAGAGGCTGCCGATGCGCCCAATGGAGGCGAGCGTGCGGGCGCGCTCAGCGAGCGATGGCTCAGGTATATCGGAAGTCGCGGGACCAGGGCCAGCGTGCTGATTCACGTCCCTTATTTTCCCACCAGGTGGTCAAAGTCCTTTTCATTCTCGTCGCAGACGTACTCAATCAGCTCGGTGTCGGTGAACGTGAACTCAAGATTCACGGTCCACGGTTTGGTGTAGGCTTTCGGGTCGTCGATGGTGATCGCATTGTCGATGTGCCCAAAGTCGCGGCGATGGAGTCGTTCCGTCAGATGCAATGCTTCGGTTCCTGGATGGCCGCTATTGTCGAGCCAATTATTATCGACGAAACCCTTGGATTCCACTACCAGCGTGTCGCCGTCCCAATGGCCAACCGAATATCCCATCCAAGTGGGATTGGGATCTTTCGGCAGCGGACGTCCGTCCAGGAAGATCTGGCGATAGCTGTGCAGCGCCTCATAGAGAATCACGATCATGCCGTTACTGTTCAGAATCTTGAAGGGATACGGAACCACGTTCTCGCGCGGGACGCCGGACAAGACGCAACGGCCCTGTGGATCCTCTTTGCTGTTGGTAGCCACGCGATGCTGGTACAGCTTCTCAGCCCAAGGCTGGAACGAAAGCTCGCCGGGCTTCAGATCCTTGGCGATATTGCCGGTGTAGCCCGGGCGCGTCATCCAGACTCCAGAGAGGTCCGGTTTGCCGTCCGCTGTTTTCGGAACCGGCGCGGCGAGATTCGGTTTACCATCCGGCAAACGCGGAGTCCCCGGAGTGGGGTAATTCAGCCACTGCGCCGAAAGAGTGGAACACATCAGGCCAACGACGATCCCAAGAGCGCTGCGCATATTTGGCTCCTTTCTATCTGGACGCCTGCGCCGCAATGCTTGCGTCGTAGACAATCCGGCCTCCCACCATGGTGATCACCGGCTTAATATTCTTGATCTGGTCCGCTGGAACGGTGAGGTAGTCGCGATCCAGCACCAACACGTCCGCCAGCTTGCCCGGCTGAATGGAACCTAAGTTGTCTTCCTGGAAAACCAGATACGCGTTCTTGCGAGTGTGCGCGATCAACGCGTCCTCCCGGCTGATGGTCTGGCGGATCACCTTCCTGCCTCCCACCATCTTGCCGGTCACCGCGAAATACAGCGTGGTGAATGGCAGGGTCTGATTGGCTGCGGTCCCGTCGGTTCCGAATCCCCATTGGATGCCGCTGTTCTGGATGGTGGCGAGCGGAGGCATATCGTAAGCGCCGTCTCCGAACTCGTCGTGCATAATTCCTCCGTTGATGACGGCCCAGGGGTGCACGGCGGCGTACATCCCCAGGTTCTTCATGCGATCCAGCTGCTGCGCGTTGATCTGGTTCACGTGCGCAAAAGTCCAACGCAGACCCTTAATGGGATGCTCCTTATTGATGGCCTCAATCTGGTCGAGGAATGCATCAATCGTATCGTGCAGTTCGGCGTGCACGTGCAGGGGCAAGCCGTCCTTCGCGATCTCCATCCCCATGCGGCGCCACTGCTCCAGTTGGCCGGGCGTCGGATCGGACTTTGTGGCGAACATCGGATCGTGCAGCGGACCGTAGACGCTTTCTCCAAAAAAGATATTGTCGATAAAACTGTCGCCCTGAAACAACTTCATCTTCGGGATTTGCGTCAGTGCGCGATCCACCTGCTCGGGAGTTCCTCCCGCGGCGCCTTCGATGCAAAAGATCCTTACATTGAGCCGGCCCTCGGCCTTCCACTTTTGAAAAATCGCCAGGACATCGGGGACGCAGCCGGGAACGCCTACTGAGGTAAGGCCCGCTCGATTCACGTGTTCCACCAGCGCCCGGCTGCTGGCCTCCAATTGCTCCGGCGCTACCTTCGGAAGTTTTGCGGCCACCGGGCGAGTGGCTGGGATGTCACCCTGGATTATCCCGGTAGGCTTTCCGCTGGCGTCACGCTTGATGGAACCGCTCACGAATTCCGGCGGGTCCGGCTTGTTCGCTTCAATCCCCAGAGCCTGCAAAGCCTTGCTATTGAGAAAAACCTGATAGTACGATTCCTGGAGCGACACCGGATTGTCCGGTGCTATCTGATCCAGTTCTTCGCGCGTAAACGGCTTCGGATCGTCCGTAAACTGACTGTGGGTCCAGCCACCGATGTTATAGACCCACTCCCCGGGCCCCGCCGCTTTCGCCCGTGCGCGCAGCATCTCGACGGCCTGTTTTCGAGATTCCATGCCATCGAAGCGGACTTCCCGTAGCCAGGTAGCGGCCGCGCGCAGTAGATGCATATGATTGTCGATCAGCCCGGGAGTGACGGATCTACCCAATAGGTCGATCCTTCGGGTGTTCGGTCCGGCCAGTTGAGCTATCGCCTGGTTGCTGCCAACGGCCACGATGCGGTCGCCCTTAATAGCAACCGCCTGCGCAATGCGAAAGCGCTCGTCGACGGTAATGATTTTTCCATTCGACAGGATCAGATCCGGCGCCGGCTGCTGCGCACGCAACAACGAAGTTGCGCCCGCCATCGCAAGTAGCGCCAGCGTCCGGAAAGCACGTGTTTGAGAGGTGCGCATTTTGGTACCTGGTAGATTATAAGCGCGGATCTGGGGTCGTGTAACCTGGACGCATGAGCCAGCCCGTGACGCAACCCGTCAATCAACCCAGCCTGATCGAATTGTGGGAGGAGCACACCAAGTACGAATTTGCCGTCCGCGATACCGACGCCACCATCGCCACCATGGTGGACGACGCCTACGTGAATCATATTCCCGTGATGACCGGCGGCTACGGAAAGCACGCGCTGCGCCGTTTTTACTCCCAGGATTTCATCTCGAAAATGCCTCCCGATACCGAGTTGAAACCCATCTCGCGCACCGTCGGCACGGACCAGCTGGTCGACGAAATGATCTTCTCCTTTACCCACACTATGGAGATGCCGTGGATGCTGCCTGGCATCCCTCCCACCAACAAACGCGTTGAAATACCGCTGGTGGCCATCGTCCATTTCCGCGATGGCAAGCTGGCCCATGAGCACATCTACTGGGACCAGGCATCCGTCCTTAAGCAAGTCGGCTTGCTCAGCGATGAGTCGCTGCCCGTCTACGGTTCCGAAACAGCGCGCCGCGTGGAAGCGGGGAAGCTTGCCAAGTAAGGGAGCTTGAGATGAATCACAGTACGGATCGCATCCTGACCACGCATTGCGGCAGTTTGCCGCGTCCCAAGGATCTTCTGGACTTGATGAAGGCCAAGATTAACGGAGATCCCTATGATGCCGGCGCTTACGCCGCGCGCATTCGGAGCGCAGTCTCTGAGATTGTGCGCCAGCAAGTGGAGTGCGGAATTGATGTTCCTACCGACGGCGAGCAGGGCAAGCAAGGCTTTTTTGCGTACGTGAATGAACGCCTGACCGGCTTTGAACCCAGGCCCGGTCCCCGTCCCGCCATGTTCGAGGCGGAAGTGCAGGATTTTCCCGAGTATTACAAACAATACTTCAGCACCGCGATGTTAGGCGTAACCATCGCTCCACTGGTCCAGTTCGCGTGTACCGGCCCGGTGTCCTATCGTGGACAGGACGCTGTGCGCCGGGATATCGACAACCTCAAGGCCGCGGTGCGTGGATTGGAGCCGAGCGATGTGTTCCTGCCGGCCGTGGCGCCGAGCGGCGTTGGAAAGAACGAATATTACCCGAACTACGAAGCATACATGCTCGCCGTGGCAGAGGCTCTGAGCACCGAGTACCGCGCGATCGTCGAGGCCGGTTTCCTGCTGCAAATCGACGATCCGTTTCTCACTGAGCTTTACAGTTACTCATCCCTGAGCGTCGCCGACCGCCGGAAAACCGCCGAAACGTATGTAGCAGCGCTCAACCACGGCCTGCGCGGCATCCCGCCCGAGAAGGTCCGTTTCCACACCTGTTACGGGATCAACGAAGGGCCGCGTGTTCACGATGCGCCGCTCAAGGACATGCTGGAAGTGATTCTGAAAGTGAATGCGGGGGCTTACTCGTTCGAGGCCGCGAACCCACGCCACGAACATGAGTACTACGTGTTCGAAAATGTAAAGCTGCCGGATGGGAAGCTCATCATACCGGGCGTAGTCACTCACGCAAGCAATATCGTGGAACATCCCGAACTCATCGCCGAGCGTATCGTTCGCTTTGCCCGCCTGGTAGGCCGCGAGAACGTGATCGCGGGAACCGATTGCGGCTTCTCCTCGCAGGCCACTTATCAGCCTGAGATCCATCCCTCGGTGGTGTGGGCTAAATTCCGCGCCATGGCGGAGGGCGCGCGCCTGGCCACCCAGCAGCTTTGGACTTAAGCAACACAGGTTGTTCCAAAACGGCCCATCACCAAAACTGATAGCTATCATTCGAGGTCCCGTATCGACGCCGCGAGCGTTGGACGTTATGCTTTGAATGTCTGCCATTTCAGTCCGACCCATGAACCGTAGCAACCATCCCTCATTCGCCATCCCCCGTTTGGCGCTCGTTGTGGCGTTGTGCGGAGGATTCGCGCAATTCGCGCGCGGGATGGAAAGCCCCGTTGCCGACGCGGCCATGAATGGCGATCGCGCAGCCGTGCAGGCGCTGTTGCGGAAGAATGCGGATGTCAACGCACCGCAAGCCGACGGCGCCACGGCGCTCCAATGGGCCGCGTACCGCGACGATCTCGAGCTTGCCGATCTGCTGATTTCAGCCGGAGCAAATCCGAAAATTGCCAATCGGGAAGGCGCCACCGCGCTCCAGCTCGCATCGCTCCGTGGCAGCGCCGCCATGATTGAGAAGCTGCTGAATGCAGGAGCAGATGCCAATGAGCACGGCGTGAATGGTGAGACGCCGCTCATGTTCGCAGCCAGAAGCGGGAGCCTCCAGGCGCTCGATCTGCTTCTCAAGCGCGGCGCCAGGCTGGACGCCAAGGAATCGCTGCGCGACACTACGGCTCTCATGTGGGCCGTGGAACAAAAGCATGTCGATGCTGTCCAACTGCTGATTCAACATGGCGCCGACGTGGGCGTCGCCTCTGGCCCCGATTCCAAAGGTGGTACTGCGTACCTGGCTCCCAATATCGAGCAGCGCGAGGCCCAGGAAAAACTGATTCGCAAAGTGCGAAGTGCCGGCGCTCTGGATGAAGCCGCGCTTGCCGCCGCATTCGGCGTGGCGGAAAACACGAAGGGCGGTGGACTAACCCCGCTGGTACTGGCCGCGCGGGAAGACTGCCTGGAATGCGCCCGATTGCTGGTGGACGCTCACGCTAACGTCAACCAAACCACTCGCTATGGATGGACTGCGCTGCTCACCGCTGTGCAGAATCGGCACTACATGCTTGCGTCCTATTTAATGGATCATGCAGCCGATCCCAACATTGCCAATCATGGCGGTTGGACGCCGCTCTACCTGGCAGTTGATAACCGCAACATCGAGGGTGGCGACTATCCGGTTCGCGTCCCTGACATGGATTCTCTGGCTTTCATCCAGCTGCTCCTCAGCCATGGCGCGAACGTAAACGCGCGCATCTGCGGCGTCGAGTCCACAGCCCAGCGCTGCAAGGGCGACAGCACCGAAACGCGAACCATTTTCACCATGCAATGGCTCTATGAAGACGGTGCAACGGCATTCCTGCGCGCCGCCCAATCCGGTGACGTAACCGTGATGAAGCTGCTTCTCGAGCACGGAGCAGATCCCAAAATTGCCACTTCCAATGGCGATACCGCGCTGATGGTGGCGGCGGGCATCGGCTGGGTGGACGGCGTAACCTACGAGTGGTCCGAAGCCGAAAATCTGGAAGCGGTCAAGATGTGCCTGGACCTCGGAATAGACCCCAACAACGTCGATCAAGACGGGCGCACAGCGCTGCACGGCGCCGCGCACAAAGGACGGAACGAAGTGGTTCGTTTGCTGGTCGAGCATGGCGCTAAACTGGACGCCCGGGACAACGGCAGCCGCGACACCTTCACCGGAGCCCTGCAAGGTCACAGATGGATGCCAATCGATTATTCCCGGGGCTTGGTGCGCGTGGGCGTCCAGTCCGCCGTCGCTCGCCCGGAGACGGAAGCGCTTCTGAAGAAGCTCATGGAGGAACGTGGCATCCCGGTCCCCGCCGCCACTGGCAGTTCCATCTGTATCACCGATATCTGCAAAGGAAGTTCGCCCCAATGAATGTACCTTGTCTCGCTCGAACCACCGCTGGCGCATTAACGGCGTTTCTCGGACTGCTGCTTGCGACGCCACTGTGGCCTCAGGCTGCTCCACCGAATGCTGGAACCACCGCCGCAAAGGCAGCGCCTGCGTGGCCGCCCTCCGGACCAACACCCAAGACCATCGATGGCAAGCCGGATCTCTCGGGCGCCTGGGCGCCGAACGCCATCCGCCAGAACGTCGATTTGGTCGCTACCGGTGTGGTTGTCCCGTTCCAGCCTTGGGCGGAGAAGGTGTACAAGGAACACAAAGACAACATTTCGCGAGACGACCCCGAAGCGCGTTGTTTGCCCCCCGGGGTGCCCCGCATGACTACCACGCCTTATCCATTTCGAATCATGCAGACCCCAGGCCTGACGCTCATCGTTTATGAGGGTGGCGCGCACATCTGGAGACAGATCTTCACCGATGGACGTCCACACTCAGAAGATCCAAATCCTTCCTGGCTCGGAGAATCCATCGGCCGCTGGGACGGCGACACATTTGTGATCGACACCATCGGGTTGAATGGCAAGACGTGGCTCGATGAGGCGGGCTTGCCGACCACCGAATCGTTGCATGTGATTGAGCGCATCCGCCGGCCCGATTTCGGGCACCTGGAGATCGAAAACACGGTGGACGATCCTAAGGCCTATACCAAGCCCTGGACCTTCACCACTCACCCGGTAATGCTCAAGGGCGAACTGATGGAATATATCTGTCAGGAAAATAATCGCGACGTCGAGCACTTGGTAGGAAAGTAACCGCGGCAAGAGGATCGGATGGCAGGGAGCGCTCCAGCACGGAGCCGCTCCCTGAAATCCCTATGCTAATTGCTTCTTGATGGGCAAATCGCGGATCCGTTTGCCGGTGGCCGCGAAAATCGCGTTGCAAATGGCCGGCGACATGGGTGGAACGCCGGGCTCGCCAACGCCGGCTGGTGGAGCGGAGCTCGGCACAATGTGAACGTGCGTCTCCACAGGCGCTTCGGTCAGGCGCGTAACCGGATAATTATTGAAGTTGCCCTGCACTACCCGCCCATTGGCGGCCGTGATTTCACCCATCAACGCTACGCTGGTCCCGAACACCGAGGCGCCTTCAAATTGCGCGCGAACGCGGTCGGGATGAATCACCTTGCCGGTGTCGAGAACCAGGTCCACGCGTGGAATCCGGACCTGGCCCTTGTCCACCTCTACTTCGACGACGGCTGCGACATACGTCAGGAAGCTGCGGTGCACGGCAATCCCAAACCCGCGCCCGTTTCCAGACTTCTTCTTCGCCCAGCCAGACCGCTCGGCTGCGATTTCAACCACACGCCGCATCCGCGCGATATCGAGAATATAAGGATCCGGACCTTTGCGCTCGGCCGGCGGACGCAGATCGATCTGTCGCGGCTTGCCCAGCATTTCTAGCAGATATTCGACGCGATCGCGCCCCGCGGCCGCCGCCAGTTCATCGGTGAAGGACTGCACGGCGAACGCGTGTGGAATGTTGGCCACCGATCGCATCCAGCCAATACGGATTTTCGTATCCGCCGGCCCGCATTCCGCGCGAAAGTTTGCCAGATCGTACGGGACGTCGTTCCATCCCATGTCCAGCTCGAATGTCCCATATTTGGCCGCGACATCGTCCTGCGATCCGATGGGTGGGAACACGCTGCGCTGCAACCAGGCCGTCGGACGCCCTTTTTCATCCGTCGCCGCCTTCATGTACATGGCCGCCACGGCATGATAAAAGTCGAAACGGATATCGTCCTCGCGGCTCCAAACCACCTTCACGGGTTTGCCCAGTTGTTTGGAGAGGATGGCTGCTTCGGCGACATAATCCGGCTTCGATTTGCGCCCGAAACCACCGCCCAGCAAGGTAACGTGGCAGAGGACATCCTCCGGCTTAATGCCCAGAGCCTTCGCCACCGTGTCTTGCACGGCCTGCGGATTCTGCGTTGGCGCCCATGCCTCTACCTTGCCGTTTTTGAACTCCGCTACTGCCACCGGCGGTTCCATCGAAGCATGCGCCAGATGCGGCACGTAATATTCCGCTTCATGAACCTTGCTGGCCTTCTTGAACACGGCGTCCACGTCGCCATCGTTGCGCGCTACTTTGCAAGCTTGTCGCGCTGTGTCTCGCAGCGTCTTCTTGTACGCAGCAGAATCAAAGCCGGCGTTCGGCCCCAGGTCCCAATCGATTTTGAGTTTCCTGCGGCCTTGCATCGCGGCCCAGGTATTGTCGGCGATTACCGCCACTCCGCCCACCGGCTGAAAACCATACGGCGGTTTGAATGGCGGGATGGTCAGCGTCTTCGAAACGCCGCGGACTGCGCGCGCTTCGCCATCGTCATAGCTCTTGAGCTTTCCGCCGAACACGGGCGGGTGTTCGATGGACGCATAAACCATGCCGGGCACTCGCGCATCCATGCCGAAGGTCGCTTTGCCTTCGAGAATGTTGTCCAGATCAGCGATCGGCACGTCCTTGCCGATGTAGCGATACTCAGCCGGAGGCTTGAATTTGAGTTGCTCTTTCTTAGGCACCGGCTGCTTCGCAGCCAGGGCCACTAGTTCGCCGAAGCCCAGCTTCCGATTGGATTTGGCGTGCAGCACTTCGTGATTCCTGGCCCGGCATTCGGCCACCGGTACGCCCCATTTCGAGGCGGCCGCGCTCTCGAGCATCATGCGCGCCGTCGCGCCGGCCTCGCGCATGGGGTCATAAAAGTCGCGAATGGATTCTGAGCCGTCCGTGTCCTGGCTGCCGTACTTCTTATCGCCAATGGCCTGCTCGATTTTCACTCGCGCCCAGTCCGCTTCCAGCTCTTCGGCCACGATCATGGGCAGAGCGGTGCGGATGCCAGTGCCCATTTCGGAGCGATGCGCAATGATGATGACGCGTCCGTCGGGTTCGAGGCCCAGGTAAACGCTGGGCTGCCAGGTAGCGTTGCCGTTCGGGGCGGCCGATGTCTTCAGCGGCAGGACGCTCGCGCCCAGCACCAGCGCGCCAGTCGAGAAAACACCGCCCAGGAAATCGCGCCGGCTTACGACGGTTATCGTTTTGGTCTGCATGCCTTCGGGTTTCATGCTCTCGGCTTTCATGCTTTCGGCTTTCATGCTTTCACCCCTGCCGCCATCTTCACCGCTTGCCGGATCCGTTGATAGGTTCCGCATCGGCAGATGTTCCCCTGCATCGCTTCGTCGATATCGCGATCCGTCGGAGTTGGTTTTTGCGCCAGCAGCGAAGCCGCTTGCATGATCTGCCCGGCCTGACAATAGCCGCACTGTGGCACGTTCACCGCTCGCCAGGCCTTTTGCAAAGGATGGTCGCCGTTCGGATTGAGCCCTTCAATGGTCGTGATGCGCTTGCCGGCCACGTCGCTCATATTCGTGACGCAGCTGCGCGTGGCTTTGCCCTCCACGTGTACCGTGCAGCAGCCGCACAACCCCATCCCGCAACCGAATTTCGCGCCGGTCAGTTCCAGCAAATCGCGCAAATACCACAGCACTGGCATGGCGGGATCGCCGTCATATTCTCTGAGCGATCCATTCACTGTGAGTTGAATCATTTTTGTTCCTCGCTTTGTGCCCGGCTTTGTGCCCCGCTAGGGGCGTCATGATGAGCGTGGATCGGATCAACCCAGCGCACAAGGCTCGGCTCCTCCACAGGTTCGATGTCCAGGTTAACAACAACTGCTTCGTTGTCGCTCCGGACCAGCACACACTCCAGAGTCTCCACGGGGGACGCATTGATCTCCTGGTGCGGCACGTACGGCGGCACGTAAATGAAATCGCCCGGCCCCGCCTCAGCCGTGTATTCCAGACGATCGCCCCAGCGCATGCGGGCGCGGCCGCGCACCACATAAATGACGCTTTCGAGCGCGCCATGGTGATGAGCTCCCGTTTTGGCGTTGGCGAAGATGCTCACGGTTCCGGCCCAGATCTTTTGGGCGCCCACGCGGGCGTGGTTGATCGCTGCGGCGCGATTCATTCCCGGCGTCTGCGCTGTGTTGGTGTCGAGCGAGCCGGCCGGAATCACTCTAACACCTTGAGTCTTCCAATCCACCCGTTCCGCCTCGCCCATATCGCTTTAGTTTAACCGAACTTTGCACAATTCAACTAGGCCGCGTGTTAGCTTGGCAGAATGAAACTGAAGTTGGTACTGGCAGTGCTGGTGGCTCTGCTGGCGTGGCCCTTGCCCGGCGCCGCGCCCGATTATCAATTACAAAAGATTGGCAACGGAATCTGGGCGGCCATCGTAAGTGACGAGGGATTGGCCGGTGGCAACGCCGGATTCGTGATCGGCGATGACGGTGTCCTGGTGATCGATACGTTCCAGGACCCGCGGCCCGCCAAGGCGCTGCTCGCCGATATTCGCAAGCTCACGCCCCTGCCCATCCGCTTCGTCGTCAACACGCATTATCACTTGGACCACGTCAACGGCAATGACGTATTTGCCGCTGCCGGGGCCACCATCGTCGCGCATCGCAACGTGCGTGCCTGGATGCGTACCGAGAACATCAAGATGCTCGACCCTCCCGTGACGCCGGAGAAGAAGGCGCGCGTGGAGTCCCTTACGCTGCCCACGGTGGTCCACGACGGCCACCTCGATCTTTATCTTCGTTCCCGGCGCATCAACGTCCGCTATTATCCCGGCCACACGGGCGGCGATTCCGTGGTTTGGCTCCCCGACGCGCACCTGGTGTTCTGTGGCGACATGCTGTGGAAACAGCACGTTCCCAACCTGATCGACGCCACCACTAAGGCGTGGGTGGAATCGCTCGATGCGATGCAAAAGGATTACGGGCCATCCACCTGGGTGCCGGGACACGGTGGCATCGCAAACGCTCAAGACGTGCTGACCTTCCGAAAATATCTCGCCGACTTGCGCACCAACGTGCGGCTCGAGATGGCGGCGGGGAAATCCGGCGATGCATTGGTTCAGATGCTATTGCCGGGCCTCAAGTCCACTTACGGGAAATGGGGCTTCTTCAACGACTACGCGGGCATAGGCATCCAACAAACTGCGCAAGAAATGTTGGGGACGAAACGGCTTCCGCCTAATCCCGTGCCATAACCTTCAGCGGCCCGCTAGGGCCGTGGCTTTCGCCGGATCCAGCAAAATGGTCTGGTGCGCGATGCGTGCCAGCGACGCGCGATGCGTGATCAGAATCGCGGTGCGGCCCTCGGCCACGCGAACCAGCGTCTCCGCAATCGCTCGCTCATTGGCTTCATCCAGCGCCGATGTCGGTTCGTCCAGAATCAAGACTTTCGGATTAGCCAGGAGAGCCCGGGCCAGCGCGATGCGTTGCCGCTCTCCGGCGGAAAGCGTCTGCCCGCGCTCGGCGATCACCGTGTCGTAGCCCTCAGGCAGCGCCAGGATCCTTTCGTGAATCGACGCCGCCCGTGCCGCGCTCACGATCTCATCGTGGCTCGCTTCCGGCCGGCCGTAGGCGATATTCTCGCGAGCGCTGGCATGAAATAGATAAGGCGCTTGATCCACCAGCAGCACGGCATGCCGCAGGTCGGCGAGCGGAAGATCGCGCACATCGCGCCCGTCCACCCGGATGGTCCCGGCATCGGGATCGTAAAACCGGACGAGAAGATCCGCCAGCGTCGACTTGCCGACCCCGCTCGGGCCTAGAATCGCGCAGATAGTCCCGGGCGCCACGCGGAACGAGAGATCGTCCAGCACGGTTTCGCCCCCATAGCCGAAGGAAACGTGATCGAACTCAATCTCGCCGCGTGGATGCACCAGAGGCTGGGCGCCTGGCCGATCGACAATCTCGGGGCGCGTATCGAACAATTCCCAGACCCGCGACAAAGAGACGCCGCCAGTTACCAGATTGCTGTACAGGCCCATCAGGTTTTGCACCGGCGAAAGCAACCGCAGGTGGTAGGACATCACTGCCACCAGCGCTCCAATGGTCAATTGGCGATCGATCACCAGCTTGCCGCCGTAAAGAAAAATCGCGGCCGTGGACAGCGACAGAATGGTGCCGGGAACTGCCCCCGACAAAAACGACATGAGCTGCATGCTCATCAGAGCGTCCAGAAAATTCTGGTTCCGCGCGCGAAACCGGTTCACCTCGCGCGATTCAGCCCGCGAGGTCACAATCAATCGGATACCCAGCAGCGTTTCCAGCAGAAAGCTTCCGATATCGGAGCTGCGCTCGCGTACCACTCGCACGCGCGCAGCCAGACGATGCTGATAATGTTGCAGTGCCCAAATACTCGCCGGAACCGCCGCCACGCTCACTAAGAACAGCTTGGGGCTCAGCGTGACCATGATGGCCGCGCTGCCGATGAGAAAAACCACGTTTGAGAGCACGCTCAATAAACTGTCGGCCGAGACGCGCTGCACCTCGGCAATATCATTATTAATGCGCGAGACCACATCGCCCAGCTTCCTGCTCGCCCAGAAGCGCGGCGAAAGCGTTTGCAGATGCTGGTACAGCGCCAGACGCATATCAAAAAGCACGGAAGCCGAGACGCGCACGTATTGGTAGCTCGACAGGATGTTCAGCACAAATCCCAGAACCGTAACGCCGAACATCAGTCCGCTGACGATCAGCAGCATGCGCATGTTGTGTTTCAGTAGCGCGTCATCGATCAGTAGTTTCGAGATATAGGGCTGCAGCAGGCTGAAGCCGGTGGCGGCCACGCCCGCCAGCAGCACAAAGACCAGGCGGGGCCAATAAGGGACGATAAACCGCAGCGCGCGGCGATATCCGTCTAGAGGAATGCCGCGGCGCTCCGGCAGGTTCTGGGGGCCCATGAGTCACTTTGTTCATACCACATGTCAGTGGTGTTCACGCGCGCAGTGATCGCACCCATAAAGAACTTTTCTATCCCCCACCAACGTTGCAACAGTGTATGATATTCGGATAAGGTTATGAAAATTCTGCTTGCAATGATTCTGGTGTTACCTATGCTTGCACAGGCCCAGAAGCCGCAAGCTGCCACGTCTGCAGAGCCGGCTAAATCGGCGCCCGAAGAGGGCATTCCAGTCACCAGTCAATTGGTAATCTCCAAGTGCGGAGCCTGCCACACCAAGGATGAAAAGGGCAACATGCTGCGCATCTCCTGGGAGCGCGCCACGCCGGAAGGTTGGGAAGAGGCCCTCAAGCGCATGATCCGCTTGCGCGGCGTCAGCTTGACTCCCGATGAAGCCCGTTCGGTGTTGAAGTATCTGGCAACTTATCACGGCTTAGCTCCCGAAGAGGCCAAGCCGATCATGTATTACGCCGAGCACCGGGTTCAGGACGAAACCAATATCCCCAACGACAATGTGAAGGGCGCGTGCGCGAACTGCCATGTGCTGGCTCGCCCGCTCTCCTGGCGTCGAACGCCTGAGGATTGGAAAGATCTCGCGAACCTGCACGTTGCTCTGTATCCTCAGGCAGACGAAGCCTTCCGGCTGGGAATCAACGCCGGCGGTTTCGATGAAGGCCAGCACCATTCCGATGCCGGCGCGCCGCTGCCGGTGGACATCGCGCTCGCATACCTCAGTAAGACTGCTCCGCTCCACACGCCGGAGTGGGCCGCCTGGCGCGCTCGGATGCGTGCGCCGAAGCTGGCTGGGCGTTGGATCGTTTCGGCCTACATGCCGGGCCGCGGCAGGTTTTACGGAGATATGGAAGTAGAAGCGAGTAACGGAACCGATGACGAGTTCACCACGCGCGTGAAGCTGACGTCCATCAAGGATGGCACCACCATCTCGCGCACCGGGCACAGTTTGGTGTACGCGGGTTATGCATGGCGCGGCAAGTCCAAGGGAACGCTCGCTGCCAATGCCGCTCCCAACGATCTTGGAAGCGAAATGCGCGAGGTGATGTGGGTCTCCCCCGATCAATCCACTGCCGACGGCCGCTGGTTCTGGGGCGAGTATCAGGAATTCGGCTTCGACGTGAAAATGCAGCGCGCCTCCGCCGATCCAACTTTAATTGGCGTGGATCGCACTTTGCTGAAGACCGGTTCGCAGGGAACGCGCGTTCGCCTGATCGCGGAAAGCTTGCCCGCGCAGATTGCACCGGCGGATCTGGACTTTGGAACTGGCGTGACAGTCAAGCGCATCGTATCCCACACCCCTACTGAGATCGTGGCCGAAGTGGATGTGGCAAAGGATGCAGTCTCCGGGAAACGGGACGTGGCTTTCCGCCGTTCGACACTGCAAAACGCCATCGCCGTTTACGACCGCATCGATTATGTCCAGGTGACACCGGACTCGGCTCTGGCCCATCTGGGAAGCGAAAAGCATCCTAAAGGCTTCCAACAGTTTGAAGCGGTCGCCTATCAGCGCGGCGCCGACGGCAAGCCGCACACGGCGGACGATGTCGAGCTCGGCCCCATCGACGTGAATTGGTCGGTGGAAGAGTTCTATTCAACCTATGGCGACGACGACAGGGAGTTTGTCGGCTCTTTGAGCAACAGTGGCCTGTTCACGCCCTCCTCCGACGGCCCGAATCCGCAGCGCAAATTCAGCCGGAACAATTATGGCGACGTTTGGGTAGTTGCCACCGCGAAGGATGAGAAGGATAAGGACGGCAAGCCGCTGGTCGGCAAGTCGTATTTGGTGGTGACGGTTCCAACCTATATTAAATGGGATCAGCCGGAGGTCGGACAATGAGCGCGTTGATGACATTGGAAGCCACTCGCGTTTATCGCTTAGGCGAGTTCCACCGCTTTGAATCGGCTGGAGCAAATTTCCTTTACCTTGTCCCGGCGGGCGCGATCTTCGCCGTCGACACCGCCGTTGGGAAATTGATCGAATGCCTGAGCTCCGGGGAGAAGGCGCACGAGCAGATCGTTGACGATCTGGCCGCGAGCGGCCTTACGATGGAAGACGCCGAAGAGTTGATCGAGGAGATGGCTCACTCCAACGTGATCGTCAGCCGCGATTCCGTCCCCGACAAGCCATCGCCCCTCCCCGACGTTTTTCCCATCCAGACGCTGGTGATGAACCTCACCAACCAGTGCAATCTCTCCTGCCAATATTGTTACGAATTCGGCGCCGACAAATTGGCCACGCCCGAAGGCAAACCCAAGTTCATGGATGTCCCAACCGCCAAGGCTTCGGTGGACTTTCTTCTGGGACAATCCGGCGACCGGCGTTCGATCCACATCACTTTCTTCGGCGGCGAAACGCTAATGAACTTCCCGCTGTTGAAGGAAGTGGTGGCTTACGGCAACCAGCGTGCCGCCGAGCAAGGGCGTCACATCGACTTCAGCCTCACCACCAACGCGACGCTGCTGACGCCCACCATCATCGAGTTTCTCTCCGAGAACAATGTCGGTGTCACCGTCAGTATGGATGGTCCGAAAGAGATGCACGATCATTTGCGCGTCTTCTCCAACGGCAAGGGCAGCTACGATATCATCGAGCCGAAAGTTCGGGCTCTGATCAAGAACCATCGCACCCGGCCCATCACGGCGCGCGTCACGCTGACGGCCGGCGTTTCCGACGTGATTCGCATTTTCCGGCACTTGAAACAGGATCTGGGATTCCATGAGGTTGGCTTCGCGCCCGTGACCACGTCACCCAACCAGCTCTACGCCATCAACGCGGCGGGCATGGACAGCGTGCTCGATCAGTTCCATAAGCTGGCCGAGGAATATCTGGAAGCTGCGCTGCGCGGCGAATCGCACGGTTTCTCCAACGTCAGCGACACCTTGGCCGAGCTTTGCCAGGGTGTAAACAAATCGCATCCCTGTGGCGCAGGCTTGGGCCTGCTGGGCGTGGGACCCTCCGGCGACATCGCTCCCTGCCATCGTTTTGTGGACTCCGACGCACACGCGCTGGGGCACATTTCCACCGGCATCGACAAAGCCAAACAGACCGATTTCTTGACCCGCGGCAACATCGCTTCCAAATACGATTGCCACACCTGCTGGGCGCGCCCGCTATGCGCCGGCGGCTGCCATCACGAAGCATTTGTACGCTACGGAGATACCGGACACCCCAATCTTCACTATTGCGATTGGATCCGGGACTGGACGGACACGTGCCTGCGAATCTATGGCGCGATCGCGGCCAAGAATCCGGGGTTTTTGCAACAATTTGCGGAAAGGAAAGCATCATGAAACACATGCGAGCTTTGAACAAGAAAGCCGCCCGAATCGACGATTTCGTCGCCACGCACCGGGATGACGTGGTTGCCATGCAGGACCGTCCCCACGAGCAGCGCCCCCACGTTCCCGCTGGTTGCGCGTTGATGTTCACGCCTGGTTGGGAAGTGGACGCCGCGGGCGGAACAGCCGGGCTGTGCCAGCCCGTCGAGCGCGATATCTACGATTGTTTCGTCAGTTGCTATTGGCCCGCGCAGGTTCCCGATCATTTGAACAATGCGCCAGACTGGACGGCGAAATGCGCCACCGCGACCAAGGACTGGCGAAATCTCGATCTGGTATTCCCATAAACTATGGCTATTCGACGACTGACTCTTCTGGCCGCCAGTTGCGCGGCCCTGGCTGGTATTGCCAGCGCCGGTACTCTCTACCTGCCCGCCTATCCCGCGGCCGTTCTGGTTTTTGATGAAGCGACGGCGAAGATCGTCGATCGTATTCCGCTCGAGACCGGTACGCCGATGTCGATTCGGCTATCGCCGGATAAGAAAAAGATTTACGTCACCACCATCGACCATAACGGCATCGAGGTGATCGACGTGGCCACACGCAAGGTCATCAACCACTTTGTATTGAATACTCCCACCAAGCAATATCGCTTCTTCACGGGTACGCCGGATCCCGAGGGAAAGTACTACTATGCGGTCACCAAGGAAATCACCAAGTTTCCGGAGCACTATGAGGTGGCCAAGCCGAAGTACACCGTGGTCGATTTACAACAGCAGAAAATTGTGAAGACCGTCGAGATCACCAAGGAAGAAGAGTCTCAGAATCAAGGCGACTATGGTGTGGGATGGATTGAAATTTCGCCCGACGGGAAGTACCTCTATCAGTTCGGCCAGAAGATCACGATACTCCAAGCCAGCGATTTCAAGGTGCTCGATCACATCGACCTGGCTCAGCCCGATGCTCCCGGCATGGAGAACGTCCACTTCGGCAGCGATCTGGACCTGGTGAATACGCCTGGAGAACACACCGGCATGTTCGTTTGGTCCGACCCGATTGTCCACAACCGCGTTTTTGGTTTGGCTCGTTTCGATCTAACTACCAAGCAGATGGACTTCAAGCCCATTGGACCTGCTCCAGCCGGCATGGCGGGTATTGAGGTCACCCCCGATAAGAGCCGCGCGTACACGGTGGTTACCACCGGTATCCACGGGACCAAACGATGTGAGTTCTGGGCCTTCGATCTCACGAGTGATCGAATCACTCAAACCGCCGAGGTTCCCTGCCGCACGCGATTCACGCTCGGCATTTCCACCGACGGCAAGAAGCTTTACATCTATGGCGCAGGCTTTGATATCGAAGTCTACGATGCGGCCACGCTCAAGTACGAGAAGACCTGGGACCTGAACAACGACGTGACGTACGCCGGCATCGTCGTCATTCCATAGCCCGCTCTCAGAAGGCCTGTTCTTTAGATCAGTTGCGCGCTTTCGAGTTTGAGGCTGTCCGCTGAATTCCTTCGCTGCCCGCGGCCAGCAAGGCTGCCGTAGCGTAGCCCGTGGCGGCATCGCTCATGAATTTCTCCGGCATCGTTCCGGCCTGGTGCTTGTGGTTCATCGAGTCGGCCGGCCAGTAGCCATCGGCATTCTGATGAGTCCGCAGCCACGTCAACGCGCGCGATAACACTGGATCTGAGGCCTTCAGCCCGGCCTGTTCCAGTGCGAACGCCGCCAAGGCGGTCGCATAGCTACTTGAGCCAACCGAAGGCGGCGCCGCGTCGTGCTGGTTCCAAGGACCGAGCGACCCCAGTGTCCAGCCGCCGTCGGCTTCCTGTCTGCGCCCGAGTTCCGCCAGAATCGCCGCTTTGTCCGCGTTCGACAATAAGCCGTGGAGCTTCGAGGACGACCACAACAGAAACAGCCTGTTATGCAGCGGCGTGCTTCCCTGCTCCGCCCGCAGATAGGCGGTCAGCGCAGCGACATTGCGCTGGATCTCCGGGCGCGACTGATAATCCCCCGGAGCCAGACCGGTTGCCAACGCCGCGAGCGCTGCGCCATAGTACGGGGAGTCCTTCGTTTCCCACGGGTCGAGGTTGTAGTCGGACCACAGCCAAGCTCCTTGCGCCGGCCCCTCCTTCAGCTGGATCGACCACATTCGTTCGAACGCTTTTTCCCCCTCCGGACTCAGCTTGCCTCGCGGCGCGTCTGCCATCGCTATCACCACCGAGGAAACTACCACTTGAGCCGCGTAAACTTGATCGCCAAGATGGCCCTTAACGCCACCGAACAGTTCCTTGGCGTCCGTCCGGAAGACTGTGGCGCGCGTGCCTTCTACGAGCAAATCCTCATACAGCGTGGACCCGGACTTCTCGTCCAGCGACTGTCTGAGGGCCGGGCGCGAGACCAGGTATGGCAGGCCGCTGTGGCAGGATACGCACACCACGCCAGACACTTGCGCGTTCGGCCACGCCGCCCATTCTTTCATGCGCGAATCCAGGTATTGCTCGGCCAGCCGAGGGTTCCAGCCCTGACAAAAAGCCGGCGCCACAGCAAGCGTCAAAAGAGCAGCAAGACGAATCGACATAGGGGTTCTCGTTAGCTGGGAGTATAGCCCGAATCAGATAACTGGTCCAGCGCAAACTTTGCGCAACTTGCACAAGGTTGGCCTTGACACTAATGTAATGGTTGGTTATACTCAACTCCAAATTTCATAGAACCCAAGTAGGTTTTTCTTACTGAGCAGGGGCAGCGGACTCGACCGCGAGCTCACGATTTTGAAAGCTAAACTGTTCGTCCAAGTGGTTGCAACGTAAATGCATTCCACTGAACGAGCCGCCTTTTGAGCGGACGCTTATGGCGTTTCGCGGAAGGCGTGGTAGCCACGATGGGGTTGGCCAAAGCTCTCCGCTGAGCGGCCGAATTTGATCGGCATAAGGTCCATCGAAAACTTTGATGAGGTTGGTTTACAACCGCTTTAATGCTCGCGTTATTTGAATCGCAGCACCGCTCGAAATTTACAAGGAGAGATCCGATGTTCTCTAGAAATTCTCTGACACAGCTGCCTTCTTTAGCATCCGCCGAGCGCCGCTTGGCGCGCTGTGTGTTCCATCTGACTTTTGCAGTCACTTGTCTCTTGACGTTGTGCGTCGTCGGCTACGGCCAGTCGACATTCGGCACCGTGCTCGGCACCGTGAAAGATCCGTCGGGCAGCTTGATCCCGATGGCCACGGTCAGTCTGATGAACACCGGGACCAACGCGGAAAAGAAGACGATCACCAACTCGAACGGGGCTTATGAGTTCGTTAACGTCGAAATCGGAAACTACAAGCTCACGGTGGATGCGGCCGGCTTTCAAAAGACCGAGTACCAGGCGTTTGACCTGCAAGCGCGCGAAGTAAAGCGCATCGACATCCACTCTGAATGTCGCCTCTCAAGCCACCTCGGTAACGGTCGAAGCCGTCGCGATCGTCCAGACCGATACCTCCAACATTGCCGAAACTAAGGGTAGCCTGGAGCTTGACCGACCTTCCCGTGGCCATTGGCACTCGTTCGTCCGGTTCCACCAGCGCGTTCTCAACATTGACAACCCAGCCCGGCGTGCAGACGGATAACAACAATAACATCGATGGTTTCAGGAGCGGGCCCTTCGCAGCTCTCCTTCACCATTGACGGCATCAGTTCGGTTGGACCGGGCAGCTTGGGCGCGCTCGCTGAAATGTTCCCCTCGTTTAACTCCATCGAGGAAATCAAGATCAGCGAAGACCTGAATCCTGCTGAGTTCAGCGGGGTGGCCGACGTGACGACGGTTTCCAAGTCCGGCACCAATGAATTCCATGGCGGGGTGTTCGAGAACGTTCAGAATACCAACTTCAATGCGGCCGACACGTTTAGTCACGTCGTCACTGAAGACAAGCTCAACAACTTCGGCATTTATCTGGGAGGCCCGGTCATTCTCCCGAAACTCTACAACGGCCGAACAGACCTTCTTCTTTGGAAGCTATGAGGGGCTTCGGTTACCGAGGACCGAAACCTTCGTCAACAGCGTTCCTACTCGGCCATGCGAAATGGCGACCTGTCCGCTTATCTCAACACCGACCCAATGTCGGAGGCGACGGTGTCATGCTGACCGGATTCCCGAACAACCAAATTCCCGCCAGCCAGTTGAGCCCCTTTACGCAAAAGCTGATGAATTTTCTGTACCCATTGCCCAACTACGGCGCCTCCCGGCGCGATCTCCAACAACTTTGTGGGTACGTATCAATTCCCATCAATAGCGCCCAGGGCGATGTCCGTATCGATCAGAGCCTCGGGCCCAAGCATTTCATTTTTGCTCGCTGGAGTTACAAGAATCGCCGCATTGAAATCTCCGCATCAGCAAGGCTTCAATACCCAGCAACCCCAGCAACGCCTCTGCTAGGTAGTGTCTCGACGCCGCAGATTTATAACTCTTTCGCCACCTCCTACAACTGGGTTATTTCTCCGACCCTTGTGAACGAGTTGCGCGGCGGTTTCAGCGTGGTTCATCGGAATGCCACGGATTCCGCTAACAGCTCAACAAGCCGCGAACTCTTGGGCCTCACCAGTCGGCCCCGGCGCTCTGCCCGGCCCTATTCCCCCAGGTGACGACTCCCCGACCATTGCCTCGACTCGGTTTCATGGGAATTACCAGGCCCAATCCGAACGACTTAAATGCGCAAGAGGGCACTTACGAAGCCACCGATAGCTTGACGTGGACCAAAGGCAAACACACCATCAAGTCTGGCTTTGACTATCGGTATCTGCGCAGCCTCTATACCGAAGTTTTCAACGATTACCGGATGGGCGACTTACCAATTCAACGGCTCGACGACTTGAGCGGATTGCTCGGCAGGGCTGCCGCGCGTTCCCCTTGCTGCCTTCCTGCTCGGCTATCCAGATCTCACCACCATCGCCACATGTGATCAACCCGAACACTGACGCTTAGGCGAACGCCTTTGGCACTTTTACGCAAGACGACTGGAAGCTTTCGGAGAGGCTCACTCTCAACTATGGCCTGCGCTGGGAATATCATCCCGGCTTCCACGATAAGAACAACAACATTGTCAACTTCGATCCGTATTACCAAAACATCGTAAACGGCAAAAATACCGGAGCCGGATCGTCTGCCAATGCAGCGGTCTGTCGAACAATCTCAATCCTGGATTCGTCGGCATCCATCGCTCCAACTCCCACTCATCCTTGCATCGCAAGCCGGCATTGGCGAACCCTTCCGCGAAGCCTCACAAAAAGACTTTGCACCCGCGCGTCGGCTTTGCTTGGAGTGTTTTCAACAACAATAAGACTGTCCTGCGCGGCGGATACGGGCGCTTCATCGAATCGTTGCTGAGCGGCAGCGCCATCGACGGTTGGTCGGTTGGAGCCAGCGATGTTGGATACTTCGGCAATTCCTATGAGCAGCTACGGGGTCCCGGTCTTCAAATGGCCGTATTCTTTCCCCGCTAATATTGCACAACCTGGTTCGCAGTTCTTCGATTTGGCCGCCGAGATGCACTTCAAGGATCCGATCGTCGAGGAATGGGATCTTACGCTTGGAACAAGAGTCTGGGTAAAGGCGTCGGGCTGCGCGTTTCCTACGACGGAAACCATGGCTACAACATTCCAACGGCAGCAATCGGACCAGCCCCCGGTAAACACTGCCGGCTTCAATCAGCGCCGCCGCACTACGCCTCCATTCCCTTCCGCTGATGTCCTATATTGCTACCACGGACTATCTCGGCTTTGCCAATTACAATGCTGGGACCATCGAGGTCAACAAGCGCGCCGCAAACTTCCAATTCGAAGTCTCCTACACCTATACGCGCGATCTTACCGATATCAATGGAGTCACCGGCACCCCCTCCAGTCGCTAGTTCGCCAACGAATTTGGCTCTACGCTATCGATCCATACGCTCCGGGCACTCGATTACGGCAACACTCCATTTGCGCGGCGCAATCGTTTTCTGGCGTCGTTTCTGTATCAGCTGCCGTTTGGAAAAGGGCCGACATTCCTGAATAGCAACGGGTTGCTGGGTCGGCTGTCGGCGGGCTGGGAGCTGAGCGGCGTGCTGCTCTTCCAGAGCGGTCCGTTTTTGTCTGTCATCGGTACCGAGCGATCCTTCTGGTACAGGCTATAACTCTACGGTAATTTGACTTCACGGTGGCCGCGCCGACACGGTACCGGGTGTGAGCCCTTACGCCGGCCAATCCATTGACCAGTGGATTAATCCGAACGCTTTCACCGATCCATGCGCGAATTGCCCAACCAACGCTGCCGGCGTCACATACGCCATCGGCCGATTCGGCGACTCGTCAGCCAGGCTCCATTGTCGGACCCGGCACGCAGGCTGTTTCGCTGTCCTTGATCAAGCGCTTCACCCTCAAGGAACGGCTTCGGTCGAGGTTGGGATGCAAGTCGCAAATGCATTCAACCATGCCAATTATGCCCTCCGAACGTCTGACGATAGGTGTTTCCGGCTTCGGCCAAATCACTTCGATGCAAACCGCGGAAGGCGCCGCACCGCGCCAGGTCCAGTTGACCGGACGCATGACGTTTTAACTTGCAACATTGCCCCGACTTCGGCTCGCGATCCTGCTCCTCGGGATCGCGAGCTTTTCCCCGTCTCAAACGCCCAACCACGGCGTCGTTCGTCCGCTCTCCGAAGTCAAGTTTGAACAAGACGACGACGTCAAATGCCTTTTCTCGACCGTGGAGACAGGAGATCCCGCCAAAGGCCAATCCACAATCATTCTGAAAGCGCCGCCCAATTGTCTGGTTCCGTGGCATTACCACACGGCGGCGGAGCAGCTCATCGTCACCGAAGGCAGCGTCCGCACTGAAATGGTAGGTCTGCCCGCGCGTGCTCTAGGCCCGGGCGGGTTTGCAATGATGCCCGGCAAAGTGAAGCACCAGTTTTCGTGCCAGTCTAAGACCGCCTGCGTCATGTTTGTAACCTTCGACCGGGCTTATGACATCTTCTGGGTGAAAGATAATAAGAGTAAATGAGACCAGCACAGGTGATCCCCGCGGCAGTGATTTTGCTCGCTGTAGCCGCCGTTTGCGCCGCGCCGGAACCACTGATCGGCACATGGCGTCTTGACAGCCAGGAAGTGAACGGCCAAAAATCCAATTCAGAGCCGCTCACGCTAAAAGTCTCCGAGTCCGGCGATAAGCTGGCGTTCGCCTTCTCCGTGCCCGTGAACAATGTCTACTTCGTCAGCATGACGTACACCGTCAAGCTGGATGGCAGCGAGGCGGAAGTCAAGAATTCACGAGGCGACAAAATCGGAACGGTCCAGATCACCTCCGGTGGCCCGTCGCAATACAAGCTAATCCTGAAGGGACCCAACCGGCCTGACAGCGCGGGCAAACTCACCGTCGCGCCGGACGGCAAGACCCTGATCAGCGAAACAGATACCGTGCAAGGCGGACAGGGCGGCCGGTCCATGCATTCCAAGCAGCTTTTCACGCGCTACTAGTGGCCTTTCGCAGCGAGTTTGTTAGCATGGCCCAACCGCAGTATCCGACGTGCTTAACGGAGCCGCGACCGGAGGAAGCGGTAGTAACGATCTGGCTGCGTCGGGCCACTAGTGGTGCGGCGCAGTGAGCTTCCTTCTAAGGTATTTCCATCGGCCCCAGCAGCTCGCGGTGCGGCGGCTCAACTTCCAGGTGCATCTTTGGGTTGGGATCATCCTGGCGCTTTACATGATCATGATCGGAGTCACCGGATCGATCCTGGTATTTCGTCCGGAGTTGGAGAGGCTTTTGGGGTTCAAGCCGTGGCAACAAATCCAGGCCCGGCAGCCGGCTGTGGACCTTGTGACGGTGGTAGACAATCTCAAAGCCGCTTACCCCAGTGCACACATCGTCTCGGTGGACGCGCCCACCGTCGATGACGCCACTTTCGTCGCGGAGATGCAAGGCCGCCGCCGCGCCAAGTTGGCCTGCGATCCAAACGACGGCAAGGTTCTCGGCGAATTTCCACGGGTCCGCAATTGGCTGGATGTAGTCCTGGAACTGCACGAGACCTTGCTGATGGAGCGCCACGGCCTGGGCCGCATGTGGAATGGGGTGGGCGCTGCGTTCTTATTGTCGCTGAACGCCACCGGCATGGTGATCTGGTGGCCCGGCATACGAAATTGGAAGCGCGCCTTGATGGTTGATTTCCGCAGAGGCTGGCGGCGCATCAACTTCGACCTGCATGTCTCCCTAGGCTTCTGGACGATTCTGATCGTCTCATTCTGGGCCTTGAGCGGCGTCTATTTCGGATGGCCGAGGCAGATTTTTCAATTCGTAAATTCGCTCTCGCCCGTGATCACCGCACGCCCTCCCGCCATTAGCGTAATTCCGGACAGCGAAACGCCCGACCCTGGACTTGCGTGCGCTGGTGCGCCGCGCTTCCATGCTCGATCCCGGCGCCACGCCCGGCGGCATCGCCTTCCCTTATAGCCGCAGAGCGCCTCTCGCCATCCTGATGCGCCGGCGCAACAGTCCCGGCTACGAATACGTGGATACGGTTTACTTCAATCCCTACAATGGCGACTATATTTCCACCTGGCGCTACGGAGTGAACCAAAGCCTCGGCGATTGGATCATCTGGTCCCAGGTCCCACTGCACTTTGGCACCTACTGGGGCTTGAGCGTCAAGATCATATGGGCACTCGCGGGCTTGGCCATCCCGCTGCTGACCATAACCGGGATGTTCATGTATTGGAATCGATGGCTGCGAAGAAAATGGAAGCAGTTGGGGAAAGCCCGCACTGCAACGGTTCCGGCCTGACTTTTTCTCACAACCTTGTTCGTTTTTGTGCAACGTTTATGATAGTCTTATTGAAAACACCCCTATGGCAAAAACGAATTCAGCCAGCCACGATATTCGATCCACCATTCACCCTTACACCAACCTGAAAGTGCACGAGACCGAAGGGCCGCTCGTAATCACCGGCGGCGACGGAGTTTTTGTCGTCGATGAAAACGGGAAGAAGTATTTGGAAGGGCTCGCCGGGCTGTGGTGCGCCAGCCTGGGATTTTCGGAGCGGCGTTTAGCCGAAGCTGCGTATCAGCAGATGCTAAAGCTGCCGTTTTACCACACGTTCGCTCATAAAGCGACCGATATTGGTATCGAACTGGCCGAAAAGCTCCTGAGCGTCGCGCCGGTTCCGATGTCGAAAGTGTTTTTTGTGAACTCCGGGTCGGAAGCCAACGACACGGTAGTCAAGCTGGTCTGGTATTACAACAATGCGCTCGGACGTCCGCGCAAAAAGAAGATCATCAGCCGCACCAAGGGCTACCACGGCGTAACCGTGGCCAGCGCCAGCCTCACCGGCCTGGTGAACAATCATCGCGATTTCGATCTCCCTATCGCCAACATTTTGCACGTCGAGTGTCCGCATTTCTATCGCTTCGGACAGCCCGGCGAAACGGAAGAGGCCTTCGCCAGCCGCATGGCCGATTCCCTGGAACAGCGCATTTTGAGCGAAGGCGCCGATACGGTGGCCGCCATGATTGCCGAGCCCGTCATGGGTGCCGGCGGTGTACTGCTGCCGCCTGCTACGTATTGGGAGAAAATCCAAGCTGTTTTAAGAAAATACGATGTTCTGCTGATCGCCGACGAAGTAATTTGCGGATTCGGCCGTACCGGCGAGATGTGGGGCAGCACCACTTACGGACTAAAGCCCGATATGATCAGCTGCGCCAAGTCGCTTTCCTCCGCTTACCTGCCTATCGGCGCCGTCATGCTTTCTGAAGGTATTTACGCTGCGCTGGTCAAGCAGTCCGAAAAGATCGGCGTATTCAGCCACGGCTTCACCTACAGCGGCCATCCGGTAAGCTCGGCGGTTGCCTTAGAGACGCTGAAGATCTACGAACAGGACCACATTCTCGATCACGTTCGTCAGATGGCGCCGCGCATGCAAGCCGGGCTGCGCCGTTTCGCGGACCATCCGCTGGTTGGCGAAGTGCGGGGCCTCGGGCTGATCGGCGCTGTGGAACTGGTGGCCGACAAATCCACCAAAGCGCCCTTCGATCCCGCCGCGGCCGTGGGTCCATTCCTTTACAAGCGTGCCCAGCATCACGGCCTTATTCTGCGCGCCCTGGGAGACTCCATCGCGTTCTGCCCTCCGCTCATCATCAACGAAGCGGAAATCGATCTCATGCTCGAGCGCTTCTCAATGGCTCTCGACGACACCTTCGCCATGGTTCGCGAGCGCGGCCTGATGCTGGAAAGTACGCTGGTTCCCGCACTGGCGAAATAAACCAGTCGAGCTCAGAACGTCGGTGGAGTGTTGATCCACAGGATCAGCGTTTCGGTCTTCCCAGGGTTAGACCAGCGATGCTGCGTCTTGCTCGAGAAATAAAAGCTGTCGCCGGCTCGCAGCTCGAATTCCTGGCCGGCCAGTTCGATGTCCAGCCGTCCCCGCACCAGATATAGAAATTCCTCACCCTCGTGCGAATAGGAATCGCCGCTGCCCGCGCCCGCAGCCAGGCGAAACAGGTGCGGTTCCATTGTGATCTTGCCGGATGCCAGCAGTTCCATGTGAACGCCGGGCCCGCCTTCCAGGCTCTTGCGATCCTGCGGCCTGACCAGCGGTCCAGTGCCGTCGATGGGATTAAACAGATCCAGTATATTGAGTCCGAAATACTGCGCCAGCTTGCGCATGATGCCGATGGAAGCGCCGCTCTGCGACCGCTCCAGGTTACTCAGGAAACCGATGGACACGCCCACCGCGTTCGCCACCGTGGCCAGCGATTCTCCACGCTGTAAGCGCAGCTTGCGGAAGCGCGGACCGATGGACGACTGTTCTTCCGCCGGGCCGGCCGCGCGATGATTGAGCAGCCCTTCCTGCTTCAGTTGATGCAGAATGGCAGGCGCGTTTAGTCCTTGCACTCGCCGCAAATAAATGGCGCGCCGCAAAACCCGCAGGTCGTCGTTGGTGTACAGCCGGTATTTGCTTTGGCTGCGAGCAGGTTTGGCAAGCCCCAGCTTCTCCCACGACCGCACCATCGAGGCCGATACCCCCAAACGCTCGGCCACCGCGCCAACCTTCAGCGCTTCGCCCATTTTCTTGGCCGAATGCGCCTTCTTCTTGCGTTCTGGATTAGGGGAATGAGAATTGTTAGAAGCTTTGGACAAGGCTTTCCCCGAGGGCCCCCGCTGGGCGCTCATGTTTTGCTTACTGAGTATAGCAGTCAAGTACAAGTAACGAATTACCAATGATTCCGGCGTCGTCCCGCGAAGTGCTATCCTGAACCTCATAGCAAGCTTGCGATAGTTGGACAAAGTTGCGTCCTCCATCCATGTCGCCGAGGTCGCGGGCGCTTTATAACAACGGCAAAATGGCAACCCCTTCCTCCGCTGCCCCTGCCCCCGCTAGCAACGCCCTGGTGCGAGCTCTCGGCGTCAGCGACCTCACCTGGCTCTATCTCGTCGCCGTCGTCAATCTGAACGTCGTGCCGGTCATCGCCGCCGGTGGCGCCCGAGTGATGTGGTTGATGGCCGCCGCAGTCCTGCTCTTTTTTGTCCCGCAGGGAATCGGCGTCATCGAACTGGCGGAGCACATGCCCGGCGAAGGCGGCCTCTACCTCTGGACCAAAGAGAGCTTCGGCGATTTCCACGGTTTCATCTGCGGCTGGTGCTATTGGATGACGAACATGTTTTTCGTGCCGTCGTTGCTCTTTGCCGTGGCCGGCGTGATGACGTACATTGTGGGCGGAAACGCCGCCGCGAAAATCAACGACAGCCGCGCGTTCTTTTTCCTGCTGCCCGTTTCGCTCCTCTGGATCACGGTCTTCGCAAATGTTCGCGGGCTGGGCGTAGGCAAATGGGTGAATAACATCGGCGGCATCGGCGCCCTCGTCATCGGTGGCGCGCTCATGCTCATGGGCTTCATCGTGGTAGTCGAGCATCGCGGGCTGATGCACTGGAAAGACCTCGCCTCAGGCAGCTTTGGCTCGTTGCCGTTCTCTTCATTCGGTGTGATCAGTCTGGCGCTGGTCGGAATGGAGCTCGGGCCCATCATGGGCGATGAAGTTCGCGATCCGCGGCGCACCATCCCGCGCAGTGTCGCTCTCGGCGGCTCATTGTGCGCGTTGATGTATATCGGCTGCGTCCTCGCGCTATTGACGGCGGTGCCGCAATCGCAAATGGCCGTGGTGCAAGGCCTGCTGCAGGCTGTGGACGCGATGAGCGCCTCGTTCGGCATCGGCTGGATTCTGCTGCCGCTCGCGCTGTTAATGGCCGCTTCCATCGCCGGGTCCACATCGGCTTGGGTGAGCGGCTCAGCGCGTATTCTGTTTGTTTGCGGATTGGATCGCTACCTGCCGAAGGCGCTCGGCAAGGTCCATCCCCGCCATCATTCTCCGCACGTCGCGTTGATCATGTTCGGATTCCTGGCAACGTCGATCATCGCCATGAGTTTCGTCGGCGCATCCGTCCAGGAAGCTTTTCTGACGCTGCTGGATCTGGCCGTCGCGCTCCAGATGATCTCCTACATCTATCTTTTCCTCTCGCTTCTGAAACGCGCCTTCTCCAAATCGTCGGAGCCGCGTTACTTCCCGCGTCCGGTGCTGCAACTGGCCTCCGTATCCGGGCTGGCAATGGCGACGCTGGGATTTTCCATGGCATTCGTGCCTTCCCGCCAGATCTCATCCATTGGATCGTTTGAACTGAAAATGTTCCTGACCCTGGGATTCATTCTGGCTCTGGCGAGCGGACTTTTCTTCTACTACTCGCGCCTGCGCCCGACGAGCGCCGAAGCACTTCCGGTGGCTGCTCCATTCTGAGCCGCGCGATTTGATCGGCTTTAACGCAGCTGCAACCCTTTATCGCAGAGGCTCAGGGATCGCGGCGCCATCCGCGCGCGGATCGGATGCCGCATAGTTCATCCCGGTCTTCGAATTGTGCAAAATCGCCTGGCCGCGTCCCATGGTCTCCACGTATTCGCGTCCGATTCGGATCTGGTGGCCGCGCTCGGACAATTGCTGCAGCGTCGGCTGGGGCACGCGCGATTCAATGTAGACGTCGCAGCCCGGGGCGTTGTTCTTGAAGAACCTCGGAGCTTCCAAGGCTTCCTGCAGGCTCATCCCATAGTCCACATAATTGGAAACAAACTGCGCGTGAGCCATGGGTTGCACCGCGCCGCCCATGATTCCGAATCCAATGTGCTCATCGCCCTTCTCCATGAACGCCGGAATAATGGTGTGAAATGGCCGCTTTCCGCCCGCCAGAACGTTCGGATGTTTCGGATCGAGATTGAAGCTCGCGCCCCGATTTTGCAGGGCAAAGCCCATCCCCTCCACCGTGACCCGCGAACCGAAGGAGGAATAAAGGCTCTGAATCCAACTGGCGATATTGCCGTCTTTGTCGACAATGGTCAGATATGTCGTATTACTGCCTACCGGATCCCCTGCTTTTACCTCACAATTCGCGCGGTTAGGATCGATTTCCCCCGCGCGTTTCCGCGCATATTCCTTGGAAAGAAGCTGCGCCACGGGCGTATCGTAAGTGCGAGGATCCGCGACGTAGGCGTGCACATCCGAATAAGCCAGCTTCATGGCTTCGATGCGTTTGTGCATCTCCGGCGCGCCGAATGCGCCCAGCGGCGACGCAGGCGTTAGCTCCATGATATTGAGCATCTCGAGCGCCGCCATGCCCTGGCCATTCGGCGGAAGCTCATAGACGCGCCAGCCCCGGTAGTCGATGGAGAGCGGTGTTACCCACTCCGGCGAATAGGAAGCCAGATCTTGCGCCGTCAGGGTGCCGCCCAAATGTTCGGAAGTCTTCAAAATGGCGGCCGCGATCTCGCCTTTGTAGAACGCGTCCGGCCCCTCGCCGGCGATCAGGCGCAAGGCCTTCGCCATGTCGGGATTCTTGAATAGCTGCCCGGTATGAGGCGGCTTTCCCCCTGGCAGAAACACCCGTTTCGATTCTGCGTTCGCTTCCTGCCGGCGAACAATCGCGGGATCATTCCACACTTCGCGTGCGCCTTCGTAAACCGGAAATCCCCGGTCGGCGAACGCAATCGCATCCTGGAACAGATCCTTCCAGGGAAGTTTCCCGAAGCGTTGGTGCATCCGATACCAACCTTGCACTGCGCCTGGAACCGTGACCGCATGAATGCCGTCCCCTGGCATGGTCTTGATATCATGCTGTGCGAGAAACGCCGGAGACAAGGCCTTGGGTGCCGGACCTGAGGCGTTCAAGCCGGTCAACTTCCCCGTCTTCGCGTCCCAATAGATGACGAAGAGATCGCCTCCCATGCCCGTCATCATGGGTTCCGTAACGCCCAAAACCGCATTCGCCGCGATGGCTGCATCCACGGCCGATCCGCCGCGAGCCAGGATCTGCGCTCCGGCCTGAGACGCCAGCACCTGGCTGGTGGCCGCGATTCCTTGCTGGCTAATGACGATGGAGCGGCCGTAATTGCGGCCAAGCACTTGTCCGTATGCGAGCGGCATGATCAAAACCGAGAGTCCCCAAATAGTCAATATGACAGCCGAAAAGGATTTCACGCAGCGCCCCTCAGCGTCTCACAAATTTGAGATCGCGAGCTATTTCGCAGTGCGCGCGCCACCAGGCCCGTCATGTTCGCCACGGCGAAGCTTACTCCGTGCAGGTTGCGATCCACCGGAACGCCTGGAATCGGCCGCGGATAAGGAGACGCATAGAACATCCCGTCATGATAGCGGAAAACAGTCGCGCGGGCAATCGGGATCGGGCGCCACACCGATGACGCCCGGCAAACTGCCAGGCAAAGCGCTGGCCGCGCTCACCACCAGCAGGTCGCCAATGGCCTCCATAAACGCCTGCCGGTGGCCTTGGTTCTCTGTTCCCAAACTGAGATTCACCACGTCCATGCCGTGCTCCCGGCACCATTCCAAGGCGCGCAGAATTACGGCGATGTTCGCGCTCAGCCTGCGATCGAATACTTTTACCGCGTACAGTTCGGCATCCGGCGCTTTCTCCCGGATGGCGCCGGCCACTGCGGTGCCATGCCCAAGCCGGTCGATCGCATCCTTACCTTCTGCCGTCGGACCTTCTGCCGTCAGAGTAATTTCCACCGCACCGGCAATTTCCCCAACGTGCGGATGTCCCGGATGAATGCCGCTATCGATAATCGCGATCTTCATGCCGCTTGCGATCTTTATGCCGCCTACGGCAGCACGGCGATTCCCGCGTAAGTGACGTCATTGTGGAGATCCCAGGTCTTCTCCAGTTTGAGTGTGGCGGTGTCGTAAACCTCAATCTCAAAACCAGCGCCGTAGATGTACAGCTTCTGGCCGTCGCTCGACATCCCGAAGCTGAAGCGCGTCCGGCACGGCACTTCCTCTTTCTGCGTCAGACGGTCGCTGGTCAAATCGAATTTCCAGAACTCGCAACGCTTGTTTCCGTTGGCCCCATTGGCGACCACCGTGTATGCGGTCTTCTTGTCCGGAGTCACTTGCAGACCTGCCATGCCGGCCGGCGCTGGGCCAATCGGACTATAGTCCACGTGCCGTGTCTCCAGGTCCATTCGCGCCAGACCAAAAACACGGTTGTGAACAATAGGGTCGGATGAATTGAAGACCGAGGTGTGCGTGCCCGGCTGGCTGATCAGATCGAGGTCGCTTCCCAGGTGTATATTCTCCATCACGCCGAATTCGGGCTGCGCCAGATCCAATTCGTCCACCACCTTGAAATCCGACGCTTCGAGAATCTTGATCTTGGGTCCGAACTGGTACAGATACTTCCCATCGGGTGAAACTTCATAGGACAGCCGGTTGGTCCGTTCGTCTTCCACCGACATATCCGCGGTCTTGACGATCTTGTGCTGCTCCAGATCGATCACCGTGTATTTCGCCCTCTGTACGTCAAAGTGTTCGGGAAGCTTGTCGATCTCCCGCGTCACGGTGTAGAAAAGCTTACCGTCCGGATCCACCGCGCCGCCGCGAAAACGAAACTGCTTGGTCGGCGTATTCAATTCGAAATGATTGATTACTTTCCGCGTGGCTACGTCAATCACCTCGATGCCGTTGTGATCGATGGTGGTGACGTAAATCTTTTTGTGATCGGGCGACAGACGCATCGACATGGGCGTGCCGGTTTCTAGCTGAATGCGGTCCACCACCTGGCCCTTGGCTTCATCGAAGACCAGGACAGAGGCTGGATAGGCCGGAAGATACAGCGTACCCGCACTGGCTGCGGCCGCGAAACATGCCAGGAGCGCAAAGGGGGCGGTGCGCTCCGTTTTGCGCGCATTCCTAAGAAGCCAAATCCATCGTTTCATAGCTTAAGAGATAAGGTTACGATAAACCGGTGCGTCAGCGCTGAGTCATCAGGCTGGCAACGGCGCGCTGTGCGGGATCTTCACTTGCGGAGAGCGCCTCAATCACGCCTGCGCGATCGGCCGGCCTGCGGTTCTGATTCAGCTTGAACTTCCCCTGCAGCTTTTCGATCTTGATCTCGAATGCCGCGATTTCGGGAAGCAGTTTCTGAATCCACGCGGCGTTGGGATCGAAATCCCAGGGCGGATTCAACGGCTTCTCGTGCTTGCCCACCAGATCCTTCAGCAGCGCGATCATGGCCGCCTGGTCGCCGATTTTCGGAACACCGTAAGCGTGCACCACTGTGTAGTTCCAGGTCGGCACGTTCTCCGGCTGCACGTACCACGACGGCGAAATGTAGGTATGCGGACCCTGAAAAATCACCAGTGCTTGAGAACCCTCCTGGAAGTCCTTTAGCTGCGGATTCCGGATGGCGAGGTGCGCGCGCAGAACTCCGTAGGGCTCCACGCTTCGATCCAGCAGGAAGGGTATGTGAGACGCCGTGAGTTCACCGTCGCGCTCGGTGACTACCGTCGCGAAATTGAACTCCTCCATGAAGTCCTGGAGCCGCGCCAAATCTTCCACCGCGAACACCTTGGGCACATACATACCTGCTCATTGCAACATATTTGCGGGGAAGCTAAACTCTCATCATGTCCGATTCTCCGCCCGATCCATTGGTCACCCGCCGCCACGTCGCGCAAATATTGGGAGCCGCGGCGGCAGCCACGCACTTGCTCGGCGCTTCCACTCCGGATATCTGTTTCCTCACCGCAACCGAAATGGCGGACCTGATCCGCCGCAAGAAACTCAGCGCGCGCGAAACGCTGGACGCGCATTTGAAGCAAATCGAGCGCGTCAATCCGCAAGTGAACGCCATTGTCACGCTGGTGGCGGAGCAGGCCATCGAGCATGCCCGCAAAGCCGACGAAGCGCAAGCTCGCGGCGCGTCGCTTGGACCGTTGCACGGGCTGCCCATCGCGCACAAAGACCTAGTGGAAACCGCGGGTATCCGCACCACCTTCGGATCGCGCATCTTCAAGGACTACGTGCCCAAGCACGATGCGATTCTCGTGGAGCGCATCAAGAAGGCCGGCGCCATCTGCGTCGGCAAAACCAACGCACCCGAATTCGGCGCTGGATCGCAGACTTTCAACGAAGTATTCGGCGCGACGAAAAACCCGTTCGATCTCACCAAGACCTGCGGGGGCAGCAGCGGCGGCGCGGCCGTCAGCTTGGCATCCGGCATGATCCCGATTGCCGATGGCAGCGATAGCGGTGGTTCCTTGCGCAATCCCGCCGCGTTTTGCGATGTCGTAGGGTTCCGCACCGCCCCGGGCCGGGTGGCGCATGGCGCGGTTGGTGACGCTTGGTCCACCATCGCCGTTTCCGGTCCCATGGCGCGCAACGTCCCCGACGTTGCTCTGCTGCTCAGCGTGATGGCGGGGCCCGACCCGCGCTGCCCCATCTCGATCAGCGAGCCCGGCTCGCGCTTCACCGGCAATCTGGAACGCAACTTCAAGGGTGTCCGCGTCGCCTGGTTTAAGGACATGGGCGGCATTCCTTTCGACCCACGCGTCTTAACCGCGGTGAATGCGCAGCGCAAGATTTTCGAGAGCCTGGGCTGCATCGTCGAACAAGCCGAGCCGGATTGGACGGGCGCGCTCGAAGCCTACGATACGCTGCGCGCTTGGGGCTACGCCGATTCGCAGGCCGAGAACATCCGCCTGCATCCCGATCTGGTGAAGGACACCATCCAATGGGAAGCCGCGCGCGGTTCCAAACTCACCGCCGCCGACATCGGGCGCGCCTATAGCTTACGCAGCAAGGCCTGGGACAACATGCGGCTGTTCCAGGAGAAGTACGAATACTTCATCACGCCCACCACGCAGCTGCCGCCCTTCAACGTGACCCAGCCTTATCCCACCGAGGTGGCGGGCGTGAAGATGTCCACTTACATCCAGTGGATGACCAGCTGCATGCTGATTTCGGCGCTCGAAAACCCCTCTATCTCGATGCCCTGCGGTTTCACGCCGGAAGGCCTGCCCGTTGGATTGCAGATCGTCGGCCGCCATCGCGACGAGTGGAGCGTGCTGCAACTGGCTCGCGCGTTCGAGCAAGCCACGCCGTCCACGCGCCGCAAACCGGCCATCGCGTAACACTCCGCGTGCCCGATCCGCGCGGCCTGTCGTTAGCTTAATGTCTGCTTCTGACGTGGCCCACGTTCACTATCGTGTGAACGCTGTGCCCCTCATCCAACGATCTTGAGCGCCATGAGGATCGCTAGCGCGAACACGAACAATCCGAGTGCCCTTCGCGCTATCACGGCTACCTTTTAGTCCACGCGCGAAATGGGCGCTTGAAGTAGTTCCCGCACGTTCCACACATGTCGGTGATCCCAGCAGCCATCACAGGCGTATTCTCAGCGATTTGTGAACTCGGCAAAAGTTGTCAAAAGGCGAACCAGCAAGCGACGGCGGCCCAGTGGTTTTCCCACTCTTGCCGAAGATTTATCGCACTACCGACCAGCGCTCCGCTAATGACAGCAGTGGTCTCTCGCCGGCGGCGGTGGCACGTCCATCGCCGGACTCTGTTCGAAAAATCCATCCGGACGGAATTGGAATCCGAGCATCGCCACCGGCATCACCGGCCAATCTTCCGGCCGCGGCACGTGATTATGGCCGAACACATACCACAGTGAGATCTCGGTGTCGTCCACCTTCCGATTGGCCTTCGTCCAGTTGGGCAAGCCATCGCCGGTCGGATGCTGATTCGGATATTCTCCGGCCGCGAAGCGCTCTTGCGGATGGTAGGGCGTTACCCAGACGCTATTCGCCGTGAACCCCGCGCGTCGCATGATGGGAGCATCGGGTTGCGCGAACGGCGGACAATTTTCGCCGGGAACCAGGCGATATCCCACCGGCCGTCCCAGCCGGTTTTTCTTGCCCGGATTCACCACGCGCCAGAAACGCGCGCTCGCCGAGTTTACCTTGCGCTGCGCTTGTTGCTCGGTTGTGAACAGCGTCTCTTCAGCGATGAAAGCGTTGCCGTGCGGATTGCTCGCACCGGTGGGAACACCCATGACTGTTCACTTCCACCACCGAATTGTTCGGACCGTCCACGCTCGGCACCAGCCGCGCCGCAAAAATGTGCTGATGAAATGGCGCATTCAACCGCGGGGCGATTTCCATGCCATACTTCGACGTCTCACCGGGCGCCAGCGCCGTGGTATTCATGATCCCCGTCAGCTTAATCTCGCACTGAATGGATCCGTCCTGATAGAAATACCAATAGAATCCATACTCGTAATTCCCCACCGTGGCGATAAAGGAAACCGACAGCCGGCGCGATCTGCGCACCTCCGATTGGCCGGTTCGCCAATCCGTGTGCTTCCACAGAATGCCGAAATCTTCCTCGTGCAGGCACACCGCATTCTTCAGAGCCGTGACGTTGCCGTGGCTGTCCACCAGAGGAAAATCGAAGTAATAGATTTCGCCTAAACAGTCGCACCCGAGCGCCAGTGAGTTGGCCAGCATCCCAAGCCCGTATTCGCCGATGTCAAACGCGTTCTTGCGATAATACTGCTCACCCGGATCGCCGTACGGAACCACCATCTCGCAAATCGATGCGCGATACAGAATCGGCCGTTCCACGCCGTCATCGTTGTAGCCGATGGTGTGCAGCACCAGACCTTCGCGCGAGGTGAAGCCCACGCGGAATTTCCATTTCTGCCACTCCACCTGATTGCCGTCCACGGTGAAGCTCGCGCCTTCCGGTTGCACGATATCCACGGGCTTCAAGTCCTTGCGGACGTTCGGAATGTATTCGCGCGCCCAATTTCCCGGCTCGGGCGGAAGCGGCGCTATGGGGTATTCCTCAATGCGCACCACTTCCATTTTGTAGAGGTCCACCACGATCACCATGCTGTCGATGGGCCGCGCGTAGCCGTTATCTTTCGGCTCGCTCCGCACGAAGCACAGCGCCCGCATTCTGCGCCGGCCTTTGTCTTCCGGCAATTCGTTGCCGTACATTCCGGCCGACCAGGGTTCCACCATCACCAGATCGCCATCGGTAATGCCGCGCTTCTTCAACGCGGCTTGGAAAAGCGGCGAACGATGTACCATCGCCTCCACCTCGCTGAATTCGTCCAGCATGATAGACGGCTGCACATCGCTCGGAAGCTCGGTCACCGACGCAACGGATCTGCCCGCCAGATCCACCACCGCCTCGTACGACGCACGCTTGCCGCGATCCAGCAAAACAGCCAGCGCCTTGCGTTCGAACGTCGCTCCCGGCTTGTGCTTCTCCACCAGGCTCTTCGCGGGTTCAATCAAGTTGAGGGAAGCGATCCGGACGCCGTCGCCCAAATACCTTTCTCGCCCCAGGATTCGTACCGTCTGTTCGAGTTCGGCGGCGCTCAGAGGATCGAGTGGATGCCGCGCTTGCGGAGCCGCTTCTTGCTCCGGAATCTCTTGCTGAATGTCGGTTGGTATTGCCATGTCGCCGCCTTTCTTACGTGCTCGGATGTGCGTAGTAGCAACGGAGCTAACACGGGGTAAAGTGCTTCAGTCTGATGCTAGTATAAGTGGATGGAACTTGGCAATAGTTCGGCAAGGTTGGTAAACACTGCCGCCCCGTCCGCGCCAGAAGTTCCGGCCACTCCCGCATACGGGCTCAAGTCCGGCGCGCTTTCGGGCGTCCAGACCTTGGCTCAATCCGTCGCTGTCATCGCCCCTACCGGCGCGCCCGTGATGACCATCCCGCTGGTTTTCGGGCTGGCTGGAGACGGCGCCGCAGTGGCGTTTCTGATCTCTACCCTGGCGGTCTTGCTGGTGGGCTTAAACATCAACCAATTCGCTCGAAGATCTTCGTCGCCCGGCTCTTTATATACCTACATCACCGATCATATGCATCCCCGCTGGGGCGTTTTGGCCGGTTGGGCGCTCCTAATCGCGTACATTGGAACGGCGTCTTCAGTTACCGCGGGCCTCGCGAATTACGCGGACGTGATTCTGCGTGACGGCTTCTCGCTGCCGGCCTTTCCGCTGCTGTTTACCGTGCTGGTGGCGGTGCTCTCGTGCTATTTAGCCTATCGCGATATACAAATTTCGACCCGGCTCATGCTGTGGCTGCAGGCCGCGTCGGTGGGCCTGATTTCCTGCATCGCGATCGCGGTCGTCCTCAAGCATGGATGGCGTCTAGATATGGCGCAGCTTACTTTGCGAGGCGTCACACCGGAGAAACTTCGCTTGGGGCTGGTGCTCGCCATTTTCAGCTCAGTGGGATTTGAAAGCTCAACATCGCTCGGTTCGGAAGCCAGAGACCCTTTGATCAATATCCCGCGCGCCGTGAAGTGGAGCCCCATCTTGGCCGGCGTGTTCTTTTTCTTGTGCGCATACACTGAAGTACTGGCATTTCGAGGCCAACCACAAGGCCTGGGACAAAGCGTTGCGCCTTTGCACGTACTGGCGCGGCAGGTTGGGCTTCCGCCGCTGGTGGGCCTGTTCACCGATCTGGGCGCGGTGGTGACGTTCTTCGCGTGTTTCCTCGCGTGCATCACGGCGGCTGCCCGAGTGCTTTTTCTGATGAGCCGGCATGGCGCGCTGCACTCCTTGCTGGGCGAGGCCCATGCGGAGAATCAAACCCCGCATCGCGCCGTGCTGTGGACTTCCCTCGCCGCTCTTCTGCCGGCCGCGATTATGACCGCGCGCGGGACCGATCTGTTCGAAATCTACGGCCTGATCGGAGCAGTTTCCACCTTCGGCTTCGTCACCGTATACATCCTGGTCTGTGCGGCCGCTCCCATGTACTTGCGTTCCCTTGGCCTCTTGACTCCGCAGGCCATCGGGATTTCGGTGCTGGCGATTCTGGCGATGTGCGCCGCTCTGCTCGGCAACCTTTATCCGATTCCCGATGCGCCATACTCGTACCTCCCCTACCTCTACGTAGCTCTGCTCCTGACGGGCTTTACCTGGTCCACCGTTTGGAGCGCAAGATCGCCGTCTTTACCACGCGAAATCCCGGTCAACTTGGGCGTGCTGCCCAATGAGACGGCCGATTGATATCAAAGTGACATGCAGGTGATATGAGGCGACCCAACATATGAATTCGCGCGATCGCAATCTTGGAATGGACCGTCCCATCAAGCGGCGGGATTTTCTGAATGGCGTGGCCGTCGCCATTGGCGCGCCGTTGCTGGGAGTGAAATCCGCCGATGCGCAATCCGCGCCGGCTGCGTATCCGCCCTCACTCACTGGTATGCGAGGCTTGTATCCAGGTTCGTTCACCACCGCTCACTCCCTGCGCGATCATGCCTTCTGGAACCACGCCGGCCAGCCGTCCGATACCGGCGAACACTACGACCTGGTGATCGTCGGCGGTGGCATCAGCGGTTTGAGCGCTGCCTATTTCTACCGAAAAATTGTCGGCGATAAAGCGCGCATTTTGATCCTGGATGTCCTGGACGATTTCGGCGGCCACGCCAAACGCAATGAGTTCGACATCAACGGCCGCAAGTTGCTGGGCTACGGCGGCACGTATGCCATCGAGAGCCCGAGCCCCTATAGCCCGATCGCGAAAAGCGTCATTAGCGATTTGGGAATCGACGTAACAGCCGACGCGCGAGTAAGAGACCGTAAGCTCTACCCATCGCTCGCTATGGGCCCCGGCGTTTTCTTCGACAAGGAAACCTTTGGCGCGGACCTGCTGTTGCCCGATCCCAAGCCGGAGAAGGACGCCGATTTTGGCGACCCCGGAACATCGGAAACCCATTGGGACGTCTTCCACCAGCAGGCGCCCATGTCCGCCGCGGCCAAGCAGGACATTCAGCGCATCTATGAAGGCAAGAAGGATTATATGCCGGGCTTGTCGCCGGCGGAGAAAAAAGCCCGCCTGGCGCGGATGACGTACGCCAAGTACCTGACCGACATCGCCGGCGCCGACCCTGCGGTGATCAAGTATTTCCAAACCCGGCCGCACGCCTACTTCGGAGTGGGCATTGACGCGGTTTCGGCGCAAGACGCGTGGGGATTCGGCCTCCCGGGCTTTGACGGTCTGGACCTCGGAACAGAGCCCGGACCCGGCATCAGCCATGACTCGATTCAAAGCGAAGAAGCCGAGAAGTATTGGTTTCATTTCCCCGATGGCAACGCATCCATCGCCCGTTTGCTGGTGCGGAAGTTGCTGCCCGCCGCGGTGCCGGGAAATTCAGTTGAAGACGTAGTCACGGCTCGCGCCGACTACGCGCGTCTCGATGAATCGAGCTCCTCCACTCGTATTCGCTTGAACAGCACCGTAGCGCGCGTTCGGCATTTAGGCGACGTGGACACCGCCAAGGAAGTTGAGGTGACCTACGTCAAGGACGGCAAGCTCGAATCGGTTCGCGGCGGCCGCTGCATCCTGGCGTGCTGGCACTCCATGATTCCCTATCTCACCGACGAGCTTTCCCCCAAGCAGCGCGCCGCAATGGCCTCGGCCGCGAAAGTGCCCATCGTCTACACCAACGTTGTCCTGAACAACTGGAAGGCGTTTCAAAAAGCGGGCGTCAATTCGGTCTACGCGCCTGGCAGCTATTTTGAGGCCGTTCAGCTAGACTTGCCGGTCAGCATCGGCGATTACAAATGTCCCCGCTCGCCCGACGAACCCATCGTGGTCCACATGATGAAGACGCCCTGTCATCCCGGCCTCGCCGCGCGCGACCAGCATCGCGCCGGACGCGTCGAGTTGTATGGAACAACATTTGAAACCTTCGAGCGCAACATCCGCGATGAAATGGGCCGCGCTCTCTCGACGGGCGGTTTCGATCCCGCGCGCGACATCGCCGCCATCACCGTCAATCGCTGGCCGCACGGCTACGCCTACGAATACAATTCGCTGTTCGATCCCTTCTGGTTGGATGGCGGCGAGCAGCCCTGCGTTGTGGCGCGTCAGCCCTTCGGAAGAGTGGCCATCGCAAATGCCGATGCCGCGGCCTATTCCTACACCGACGCTGCCATCGACGAAGCTTATCGCGCGGTGAGCGATCTGCTCGGCACGGCGCGAGGCTGACTACAAATCTCCTGACTACAAATCTCCTGACTACAAATCTCCTGACTACAAATCCTCGAGCGCGGCCTGCGATTCGGGCAACACCTGCCCGCCATCCACGACAATCGTTTGCCCCGTGATGAATCCTGCTTCGTCGCTAGAAAGAAATAAAGCCGCGTAAGCGATGTCTTCCACTGTGCCCAGCCGCCGCTGAGGAATGGCCGCTGTCATCCGTGCGATGTACTCCGCCCCGAGCCCCTCCACACCCTCCGTCATAATATTCCCCGGCAGTACGGCGTTGACGGTGATATTGTGCGGCGCCAGCTCAATAGCGGCGGTGCGGACGAAGCCCAGTTGGCCGGCCTTGCTCGCAGCATAGTGGCTCCAACCTGGATATCCGGTGATCGGTCCGGTGATCGACGAGGTGACGATAATGCGTCCCTTGCCCCGCGCCTTGAGCGCCGCGAGACAAGCATTCACCGTAAGAAAGGTCCCCTTGAGATTAATACCGAGCACCTGATCCCAGTCGGCCACACTCATCTCTCCGAGCCTGGCAGACGGAAACACACCGGCGTTCGAACAGACAATGTCAATACCGCCGTGACGTTCCACCGCCGTCCGCGCCATTCTTGCGCAGTCTTCCTCCTGGGAAACATCCGCCGCGACCGCGCTGGCGCCGAAACCAATCTCGGCAGCCGCGGCTTGGGTCTGCATGAGATCCCGGGCGGCCAGCAAAACCTTGGCGCCTTTGCTCGCGAAGACGCGCGCAATCCCCTTACCGATGCCTTTGCTCGCGCCAGTCACGATGACAGAACGGCCCGCTACGGATGTCAGCACAATCAGACCATTCTAACTGGAAGCTCAGCTTGCTCCGCTCGCGCGCCCCTGCACCTCACCCGGTTTGCCACCACGCCTGCTGGTGAAAGACAGCCTGACTTCGGTGCCGCCTTGCGACCGAATATCCAAACTGGCGCGCAACTGGTCGGCTAACGCCCGCACCAGGCGGAGACCAAGCGACCTGGACGTCGTCCAGTCCAGGTTGCCCGGCAGCCCCACGCCATTGTCAGACAACACCAACGAGACGGTCGTCGCGTCCGGTTTCCGTAGGAGTAGGCGGACCTCGCCTTGGCGGCTTTCGGGAAAGCCGTGTCTGAGGGAATTCGAGATCACCTCACTGATCAGCAGCGCGCAAGGCAGCGCGTCATCCAGTTCCAGGCCAACTGGATCCATCTCCGCATGCAGCTGAATCTGCTGTTCGGCCACTCCGTAGGAACGAAACAAATGGTCCACCATGCGTCGCAGGTACTTGGGAAAATCCACCACCGCGAGATCCTCGGATTGACAGAGAATCTCATGCAGCAAGGCCATGGATTGAATCCGATTCTGGTTTTCTTCCAGCATTCTGCTGGTTTCAGGATTCGATGCGCTGCGAGATTGCAACCGCAACAGGCTCGACATCACCTGCATGTTGTTCTTCACGCGATGATGAATCTCCCGCAGCATGGTTTCGCTCTGCTGCAGCAGCGTGGTTTGACGCTCCAGCGTAGCTCCCTGGGCCGTGAACCGCTGTTCGCTCTCGTCGAGCGCCCGCTCCGCGAGTTCACGCCCGCGGCGGGAACGGACATCCCGGATCTCACGCTCCACCGCGGGAGCCAAACGCGCCAGGTCGTCCTTGAGCAAATAGTCCTGCGCTCCCGATCTCATCATGGCAACCGCCAGATCTTCACCCATCGCTCCCGATACCACGATGAAGGGAATGTCCTGACCGCTTTCGTGCAAAAGGGATAAGGCGGCCGGCGCGTCAAACTGGGGCAGACGGTAGTCTGAGACGATCAAGTCGAAGGCCTGTTTCGTCAATGCCGCCCGCATCTCTCGCGCATTCACCACCCGCTGGCAATGCACTGTGTAACCGGCTTCCGTCAGAGTATGCTCAATCAAGGCCGTATCGCTGAGTGAGTCTTCGACATGCAGAAGGTGCAGAGCTTCGCTCATGGCGTCCCTTCCCCTGGGTCATCGCGAGCTAAAACGCTTGTGTTGGAATTCAACTGTCACCCCGATTCTTGTCCGCAACGAAGGGCGGGTCGAGGATTCAGGCGAGTCCGACGAGGGCCCACGGCGGGGCGAGAGCCCGATAGCGCGGTGTGGATTGCTGGTGTAGAGAATTGTACACCAAGCTCGGCTGGACGCCTAGGGTGCTGGGTGGGGCCGCATCCACCAGGGCGCGGCCGATACGGGACCCGAGATCTCAGCCAGGGCAAATTGGCTGGATCAGGCGCGCGTATCGGCCGGGCGCTCGCCGCTCCCCCGACTTAGCGGCGAAAAGAAAGCCTAGCGGCGAAAGTGCCGGTCAAAATGATCGAAATGCTCCGGCGCGCGATAGAACCCTCCCCGCCAGCCGGGGCTCAGTTGCCAAAAGCCGTTCACGAACACGTAGCCCGGACCAGGGCACGGCGGCACGGCTGCCACGATGGGAGGCGCAACCACCACCGGGGCAGGAACCCCAATGCCGATTCCAAAAGAAACACGCGGAGCGGCGAACATCGTGCTACCCGCCAGAAGCAAACCCGCTAATATTTTCGTTTTCATTTTCTTGTCCTCCTTACGCCCCACATAAATGCACGCGGATTGCCACGCGTAAATGCTTGAATTGGCATGGGGATGAAAAACGCGCTGGCCGCGCGGCACCGCCGGCCGGTGGTTTTCAGCCGTTCATATAGGGTTCGAGCGGCAAAACAGCCTTGCCATCCAGGATTGGCACGCACGCCGGCGGAAACTCTTGCGTAAACTCCAAGCCTTCACGCATCAGGCGGTCGAGAAACTCGTCTAGATGCGTCATCGCCCCATTGGGCAGGTCATGCAACACAAGGAGCGTCCAATCGCGTGACTGGCAATCGGACACTGCGCGCTCCAGCCAGCCATGCGGGTCCCGATAATCGCCCGGCACCGAGTTCCATAGCACGCAGGTGTACCCTCCTGCCTGGAGCCGCTCGACGATCGCCGGCTGAAGCAGGTGCCGGCCCAGGTTGCCCGATCCCGGCGGACGAAACAGCTTGTGCGGCTGTTGGAGCCAAGCTAATGTTTGCTCGGCCTGATCGAAATCAGCGAGCGCGGCCGCGCGATCCATGGGCCCCAGCGGCGCCGAATGGGAGAACGTGTGATTACCGATCCAGTGGCCTTCGGCCCTCGCCCTGCGCATCAGAGCGGAGCCTTCGGGCGTGATCGCCTTGCGCCCCATGACGAAGAAGGTAGTCTGCACCTTGTAGCGTGCCAGGCAATCGAGCACGCCCGGAGTAACCTGCGGCTCGGGCCCGTTATCGAAGGTGAGAGTGACTTTCGCCCTAACGCTTGGCAACGAGTACGTCTTCGACGATTTCTTTGAACTCTTCCGCGCTCAGCAATCCGCGCTTCTCGATGCCTTTGTCCTTGACGCGCTTCAGCATCTCGGAAACGGCTTCGTCGTCGGCATCCGTAATGCCCATTTGTTCGAGGTTGTAAGTGATGGAAGCTTTACCGCTCTTCTTGCCGAGCACTACTTCGCCTCGCCGTCCAGTCAATGCCGGGTGCGTTCCGAACATCGCCAGCGGTTCCTTCACCACTAAGTCGACGCCGATGCCAGACTCGCGCGTGAAGTTCCGATCGCCCAGAATGGGTTTGTTCAGCGCGATGTCGAACCGGCTGATGCGGCTGACCAGTTCGCCCAGCTCGGGCAGCTTGCCCAAGTTGTAGTGCGTCTCATAACCATAAAGCACGTGCAGAGCGACGATCAGCTCTTCGAGCGCCGCATTGCCGGTGCGCTCGCCCAGGCCGTTAGCGCAGCTATGCACCACCTCGGCGCCGGCTTCCACGCCGGCCAGTTCCGTCGCCACCGCCATTCCGAAATCGTTGTGCGTATGAACTTCCACGGGGAGTTTGGTGAGCGATTTCACCAGCCGCACCATGTACTTCATGGCTTCAGGCAATATACAGCCCATGGTATCTACGACGCCCACGGAATCCGGCTGACACTCTTGCACCAGGCGAGAGAGAAGATTGGTGAGATCTTCCTCGCGGGCGCGTGTGGTGTCGTAGGGGAAGTAGACCACGTGCATGCCGCGGGCCTTGGCGTAGTTGACCACGCCGATACTCTTCTTCAACACGTCTTCCCAGGTCCATTTGAATTGGTACTTGAGCTTCGGATAGCCGATCGGAATCTCGATGATTACGCCGTGGCAGCCGCATTCGAGCGCCTTGTCGATATCGGCGTTCATGGCGCGGGCGAAGGTGTAGATTTTCGACTTCAGACCCAGTTTCGAGATTTCCTTGATGGCCTGGAAATCCTGCTCGGAAACGGCGGGCATGCCGGCCTCGATGCGATCCACGCCGATTTCAGCCAGCTTCTCGGCGATCGCCACCTTGTCGGCGATGCTGAAAACAACTCCGGGCGTCTGCTCGCCATCGCGCAGCGTCGCGTCGTGAATGCTCACGCGCGCCGGCAGTTGGAATGTAGACGTTACTTCCGGAACGAAGTTATAGGGGCTGACCCACCATTCATTTTCTCGATAGTATTTGCCGTTCATGTTGCCAACTATAGCATTCACGGCCCCGACCGATCCGTCAGCAATCCCACCCGATTCCAGCCGGCCCCACGCGCGATATCGATCACCGACGCAACATCGGTGTATTCCAACTCCGGCGCCCCGTCAATGAACAGGACGCCGTCCGGATGCGTGACGAACAGCGACCGAAGACGCGCGTCGAGTTCGAGCAGGAGCACCGCATGCGAATCGATTTCGATGGAACGGTCACGGCGGACCCGCAGCACGATATCCAGCCGCTTCGGAACCGGGGACTGGCTCTCGGGCGCCGGCTCCGGCACCTCCGACGGCAATCCCTTGCTAGGTCTGGGGAGCAGCATGAAGGTGATCAGCAGCACCAGCAGGATATCGATCATCGGCGTCACGTTGATCACCGCCGCCGTTTTGCCGGAACCCATTTGCATCGCCACGCAAACTTGGACAATGCCGATGAATGAAAAGTTCCGTTACGTCACAATACCCGACGTCTGATTTGCCGGGCCAAGCCGCAGCCCGGACCATGCTTCGCACAACAGGATCGAGTTGGCGGGATTCTGCGACGAGTACTTCAGCGACGCAGGCCGCCCGATCAGGCGATGCGAATCGGCCGGAATCATTTCCCGTAGTTGCGAGATGTCTTGAGAAGCCGTATAGGTCAAACCCGCCACGGAGTATTCATAGATGATCGCGTCGTCCGTGATATCGGTGATGGTGGCGTCGCCCAGCCGTCCGTTCGAGTTCACTTCCAGCCGGCGAAGTTTTTCCTTGTCTTTGGGCTGGCGCCGGATGCGCAGGACAATGACGATTCCCGCTGCGATCACCGAAAGCGACACAGCGCCGATAACAACCGCTTCGGTGACTGGGAACGTCCGGACGCTCTGAAACACGTTTACCCTTCCGACACGACGGGATTTTCCAGAACGCCGACGCCTTCTATTTCGACCCGAACTCGGGAGCCTGGTTGCAGCGGACCAACGCCCGACGGCGTGCCGGTTGCGATCAGATCCCCTGGCTCCAGCGTCATAAAAGCGCTAATGTACGCGATTATATCATTCACGCTGAAGATCATCTCTCGAATGCCCGCGTCCTGCTTCAGCTCGCCGTCCACCAACGTGCGCACCCGCAGGCCGTCGGCATTCACTTCGTCGCGCGGAACGATGTACGGGCCCACCGGGCAGAACGTATCGAACCCCTTGCCGCGCGTCCACTGCCCGTCTTTCCTTTGCAGGTCGCGCGCGGTGACGTCGTTCACCGGCGTGTAACCCAGAATGTACGCCGCCGCGTCCGCGCTCTTAACGTTGCGTGCGCGACGCCCGATTACCACGCCGATCTCGCCTTCATAATCCAAGCGCTCGGTCAGCCGCGGGTAAACGATCGCGTCGCCCGAAGCGATCAGTGAGGACGAGGGCTTCAAGAAGATGGTTGGTTCCGCGGGCACTTCCACTCCCATCTCTTTGGCGTGCTCGGCATAATTGCGCCCCACGCAGACAATCTTGGTCGGCGAACACGGAGGCAGGAGCTTCGCACCTGCAGGAACGGCGGCCCAATCGCCCCGCCGGACATCGGGATCTGCATCCGTCGCCCAGGGCTGAGTGGCCGGATTAAGACTGTAACGAACGATTTTCATTGCGCGGTAATCTCCACGGGTTCGCCCGGCGCGCTGGAGCGCCCGTTCTGGCCCACTGCCACGATCTGATAGCGGTAATGCTTTCCGCTCTTCGCTGTGTGATCGGAGTAGACGGGCCCTTCCAAATCTTTCGCCACCTCGACAAACGGGCCGCCTTCTTCCGAGCGCAAAACGCGATAGTCCTTGAAAGTAGCTTCGGTGTTACGGTTCCACGCCAAGTCCACCGTGCCCAGACCTACCGAAGCCGTCAATCCTGAAGGAACAGCCGGTGGAAAGATGTCGGCGGGCGTAAACGTTTCCGGACCCACTACGTTACTCTCGATATTCTCGCGCACGGCTTGGATGGAATATTGATAGGTCTTTCCAAACTCCGCGCTGATGTCGATATAGTTCGGCTCGGTGGCAGTGGCGAGCAGGACGGGCTTTTGCTGCGGGTCCGCCTTCCCCTCCGGCAGCAATTTACGAAAGACGCGAAATTGACTCGGGCTCACGGCGCCCCAGGTGAGCGCGACGCCCTTGGGATCCGCCGCAACACGGAAGTTCGTGGGATCGGCGAGCGGCGCCTTCACATCGAAAATTTTGGGCGGCGACCATCCGGCGTCCTTGCCCTTGGGATTCGTAACGCGCACCGCGACAATCACTTCGCTGCCGACAAACTTGCTCACCGGGATCATGGCCGATACGGGCCCAGGATTCGCCGGCGTGGGCACGTCCACCCGCGTCGCGCTTTTCACCCAATCGGCCATGTTGAAGCCGTTGCTTTGATTGGGACCGACGCGCAACTCAACTTCCCCGATCTTTTTGAGCGGCAGACCCTCGGTGGTTAACGGTGCAATGGTGAAGTTGAAATCGAGATTGTCTCCGCGCTCCACCACCGTCAGGTCGCCGACCTGCGACGGGATGTGCACGGCCGGATACAGCGGTTGGCCGATGGAGCCGCACCCCACCTGCAGAACGATGGTGAAGGCTAGAACAAGCGTTGTGGCGCACGTTCTCAACGTGCCGTGTTCGCACTCTTGCGAACACCGTAAAGAAAACATCTGGCGTCGCCAGGAGTGGCGACGCGGCACGCAAGAGTGCGTGCGCCACAAGGTGGGGTCTGCCAGAAAGCGCATCGGCTACAAAATGTACCGGCTTAGATCCTGGTCCTTCACGATGTCCGCCAGTTGCTTGCGGACATACGCCGCGTCGATGCGCACGTTCTTCTTCTTTAGATCGGGTCCGGCGAACGAGATTTCTTCGAGCAGCTTCTCCATGATGGTGTGCAAGCGCCGCGCGCCAATGTTTTCCGACGCCTGGTTCACGCTGGCCGCGAATGCGGCAATTTGCTCGATGGCATCGTCGGTGAAGGTGAGCTTGATGCCTTCGGTGTCCAGCAGCGCGATGTACTGCTTCACCAGCGCGCCTTTGGGCTCTTTCAAGATGCGAATGAAGTCGGCTTCGGAAAGCGATTTCAACTCCACGCGAATCGGAAAGCGGCCCTGCAGTTCGGGAATTAAATCGCTTGGCTTGGAGACATGAAACGCGCCGGCGGCGACGAACAGGATGTGATCCGTGCGCACAAATCCGTGACGCGTATTCACCGTGGTGCCTTCCACGATCGGCAAAATATCGCGCTGCACGCCTTCGCGGCTGACGTCGGGGCCATGCCCGCCCTCGCGTCCGGCGATCTTGTCGATCTCGTCAAGAAAGACGATTCCATTGCGCTCCACACGGTCCAGCGCCACGCGCGTCACCTGGTCCATATCGATCAGCTTCTGCTCTTCTTCTTGCACCAGGTATTCCGCGGCCTCAGCCACGCGCATTTTTCGCTTGCGAGTTCGCTGGCCGAACAGCCCGGGAATGATGTCCTTCAAATTCACGTCCATCTCTTCCAGGCCCGTGTTGGTGCTGATCTCAAACGTGGGGCCGCGCTCGCGAACGTCGATCTCGACCATCCGGTCGTCCAGCTTACCCGCGCGCAGCTTCTCCCGCAGTTTCTCGCGCGTACGCTCGGCGCTTTCCGAGGCTTCCGGTTGCGGCGGCATCAGTAGATCCAGCAGCCGCTCTTCGGCGTTCTTCTCCGCCCGCTCGGCCACTTCCTCCAGCCGCTCCTCACGCACCATGTCGATGGCGATGTCCACCAGATCGCGAATGATGGCTTCCACGTCGCGGCCCACGTAGCCCACTTCGGTGAACTTGCTGGCCTCCACTTTCAAAAACGGCGAATTCGCCAGCTTGGCCAGGCGCCGCGCAATCTCGGTCTTCCCTACGCCAGTGGGCCCGATCATGAGGATGTTTTTGGGCATCACCTCATCGGCCAGCTCCGGCTCCAGCTTTTGGCGGCGAATGCGGTTGCGTAGCGCGATAGCGACAGCCCGCTTGGCATCCGCCTGCCCGATCACATATTTGTCGAGTTCCTGAACAATCTCGCGGGGAGTCAGCTCATCCAGCAGCGGGGTTTCGTCGAGCGCCTGGCCAGGCAAATAAATCACCATTAGCCTAGTTCCTCAAAATTGATGCTCTCGTTGGTATAGATGCAGATCTGCCCGGCAATCTTCATGGACTTTTCGGCGATTTCTTTCGCTCCCAGTTTAGTATTTTCGATCAGCGCCGTGGCTGCCGCTTTGGCGAAGGGGCCGCCGGACCCGATGGCCGCGATCTCTCCGTCCGGCTCAATCACGTCGCCGTTGCCGCTCACGATGTAAGTGTTGTTGTTGTCGGCCACCAGTAGCAGGGCTTCCAGATGCCGCAGCACCCGATCGGTGCGCCATTCCTTGGCAAGCTCCACCACGGAACGCGGTAGATTGCCGTTGAACTGCTCCAGCTTCGCTTCAAAGCGCGCAAACAGAGCGAAGGCGTCGGCAGTCGACCCCGCGAATCCCGCTACGATCTTGTCGTTGTAAAGGCGCCGCAATTTCTTGGCGGAAGCTTTCAAAACCTCCGAGCCCAGCGTGACCTGGCCATCCCCGGCCATCACCACCTTCCCAGCTCTGCGGACGCAGAGGATGGTTGTGGAACGTACTCTTTCTTTCATGTTGGATTGTTTCTCAATTCCCTGGAACAGCGCCGTCGATGCGGTGGAGCTTTTATTTTACCGCACGTCCCGGGGGTACACGCGGCTGAAAGACGCGTGTACCAGAGGTATCGAGTGTAGCGGGAGATTAATTAGTGGGACACGCCGCGCCCGCACCTTGAGTGCAGCCCGCCTCGCCCGGGTCGATGTGGCGTCGTTGGCGGCCGCTCTGCGACCAGGCAACATACGGGAAGGTCTCCTGGAAGGGAATGTCGTTGGTATTGACGCCGTCGCCTATCCGGTAGTTGAATTGGGGACCGGCCAAGATCCCGGCCGCGACGCGAAAAAATATATCGGTGACATCGTCTGAGACTCGTCGGCCGTTCGGAAAGCCAGCGCCATCTCCCGCGAGCAGTCCCAGCCTTTTGCGGGAGCCCTCGGGAGTGGGGGCCACGCCGGTGTTCAGGCGCAACAAGTCGGCTATGGGGCCTGCCGGTGTTCCAGGCGCCGCGATGGGCGGAGCGTAAGTTAAGAGAGGCAAAAGATCGGTCCGCGGCGGGGTGGGAATGGCGATCCCGAAGATCGCATTGAACTCGCGCGCGAGAAACGGGTCCAAATAGGCAGCGGAAAACTGGGAGTCGTTCGCCGGCACGCTCATATTCCATAAGTCCTTGTACCCATCCCCGATGAGGAAATCGCTGATGAATGGATTACCCATCCGCTGGATCTGAGAGAAACTGCCGGAGTAAACGGGAGGCAACGGAGCCCGCAGAACCAACGCTCTCGGCCGCGCGGTTGTTCCCCATGCGCCTATGGTAGCCGCCGGGTTGGTGGCCGGCTCCAGAGTGCCAGTGCTCGTGAGCATCGAGATCGGGACTTCGATCGCGATGCTGTTCACGTTATATCCCGAGAGGTAATCCGCTGCGGTGTTGAGATTGTCGTTCGCGTCCGCGGCAGCCGACAGCACCCCGCCGCCGGCTCCGGTTCGAAAATTAAAGCTATCGTAAAACCCGCCCAGGTCCGCGAACAGAGGTTCATCCGCGGTACCGGCGAAGACGCGGATGCCGTCACTGAGGTTGTAAATGCCTTGAGCCGCCAGGGCCGGGTAATTCGGCATGGTGCGCGGACCGACGTTGCTGGGCACGGCAAATAAAGACCCTCCGGACGAATTCGTCAACGAAGTAGTCACGCCGCCCTTGATCATGGTTACCGTGTAGGCCTGCTGCAGGCCGAGCCCCGCCGCACCGGCTCCATTGAGAGCGGTGATCGCCGGCGGGATGATGGGCGTTCCGGGAGCTACCGGCGGCGGAGAATTTGCGGGAGCGTTGACACCGGCGCCCGCGCCCAGGAACGCTTCGGGAGCCGAGGGATTTCGAATCGTCGTCGTGAAGTGGAACTGAAAAACGATGTCCCCCACGGCGTCGTTGTTGTTGTCGATATTGATGGAGTAGAGAACATTATCATCGAATGGAAAATACCTTGGCCCGTTCCCCGGCTCCAAAAGCGGATCTACATTGAGAATGAACGTCACCTTGGTGGGATCGTCGTAGCTGACAAACGCGAAAAAGCCGGTGATGGTGGCCTTGTGGTCTTCGGTGATCGCAAATCCAGCCTGCGGCAATGCCATCACGGACACTAAGAGAGTGCAGACAAATAGCTTCATCTTAAGCATCAGGTTGTCTCCTAATCTATTTACGAATTTCGATGCAAGGAACGCAGTTTCCGAAAGCCCGCGGATACAAGCGCGATCGCTGGCAGCAGGAAAATGCAGTTGGGTTCGGGAACGGTTGAGGTAGCGGTGAACCGATCGACGAACGTTCCTCCGCTAGCCGATCCCGCCGTCCCACCGTCCAGGACGAAATCATCGGTGATACCGAGCGTGGTCGCGCCGGCGAATGAGCCCTGATCCGTATTCTGAATTCCATCCAGGGTGAGCAGTGTTCCTGATGTGGATCCAGTACAACCGTCCACCCCATCCGGTCCGAACTGCCCTCCGACACAATAGTTTTGTGTCTCGCTGACATCGCCGTCCACTGTTTCAGAGCTGTTGGATAGGGTGGTCATATCGGTGATGAAGGGGGCCGGCCCCGAAATGGCGTAGGTAAAGATCGCCTCCAGCACTGAACCTGTATCCGCGGTTTGGGTGACGTCAAATTTCAGAACAAGGTCATCCGTCCCGCCACTGGGCTTAATCTCGACCAATGCAGGGTTGATCGCCGTAGCACCGGTGATCCCGCTAATGATCATAAAAGAGCCGATGGTGTCGCCGCCAATCTGGCAGCCTCCGGCTCCGAGCGCCTCATAGCTGGCAAGCGTTCCAGTGGTGCATAGTGACGATGCGGAAGCCTGTTGGAGAACACCAAATGCAGTGACAGTTAGACAAAAGAGCTTCAGTCGCAAACCTTTTTCCTTTTCCCCGTGTAGTCGCGCGCGTTTAGTAAGGAAGTATACTACGGGGCTCCCTTGATATGAGTGTTATCGCCCTACAGTGAGTACCGTTCTGGTTCTAGTACTGCCGTGCCCGGTTCGCGCCTGTGTGCCCTGAGCTCGCCCGCTGACGCGTGGCTGCCAGTGCAGGATTGGCATGACGGACTGGCATGACGGATTGGCATGACGGAAAAGACGCTGGCGGGACCGTGGTACAACCGTTTTATGCCGTCCTATTTCGTCGAGACGCCGCATTGCCGCTATCCGATATTGGTAGAGCGCGGCGGCCTGGCGAACGTTCGCGACTATATTCCCGAGCGTTGCGGCAAGGTTTTTCTGATTTCGACCGAAGACGTCTGGAAGCTGCACGGCGAACGTTTGGCGACTTCTCTGGGCCAGCCGGAAGTCCTGTTTTTCCCTGGCGGAGAGCCGCGCAAGCGCTTGGCGGAAGTGGAGACGCTGGCCGAGCAAATGGTGGCGCGTGGCGGCGACCGGGCCAGTATCGTCGTAGCATTGGGCGGCGGCATTTGTACCGACGTGGCAGGTTTCCTGGCCGCCATTTTCATGCGCGGCCTTCCGGTGATTCAGGTTCCCACCACATTGCTGGCGCAAGTGGACGCGGCGGTGGGCGGGAAGACCGGCGTTAATTTGCAGTCGGGCAAGAACCTGATCGGCAGCTTTCATCAACCGCTGGCCGTCATTATCGATCCGGCGGTTCTTGACACGCTGCCGGAGCGTGAGTATCGCGCCGGGCTGTTCGAGATCGTCAAGCACGGCGTCATTGCCGATGCGGACCTTTTCTGGCTCATGAGCCGTGAGCCCCAGCGCGTGCTGTCGCATGCACCCGAAGTTGTTGACCGCATGATCTGCGATTCGGTGCGCATCAAAGCCGAAGTGGTTTCGGGTGACGAAAAAGAGCAGGACCGCCGCCGCATTTTGAATTTCGGGCACACCTTCGGGCACGCGCTCGAAGCCGAGACCGGCTACTCGCAGTTTCTGCACGGCGAAGCGGTTGCGTGGGGAATGAAGGCGGCTACGCTACTGGGTGCAATGGAACACCTGCTGTCGCCGGAAGACAAGCAGGAGATTCTGCGCTGTGTCAATGTCTACGGGCCGCTGCCGCCGCTCCAGGGTATCGATCCGGCGCGTCTTGCCGCACGTCTCAAGAGCGACAAGAAGACGGTGAAAGGCAAGATCCATTTCGTTCTGCCGGAGCGCATCGGTGCCGTGAAGATCACCGCCGATGTCGACGAGCGATTTGTCGCGGCTGCCATTGAGGAAGCGCTCGCTTGCTAGCCCAAGGTACAACCCCGGCGGGAGCGGAAACCGAGCGGCAAGCTTCCACCTGGGTGCGCGGTATGTTCGGCCGCATCGCACCGCGCTACGACCTGTTGAATCACCTGCTGTCGATGAATATCGATCGCTGGTGGCGCTCGCGAACGGTTTCATCGGTCGCGAAGATCCTGGCCCGTCCGGGTGCTCAAGTCCTGGACGTGTGCTGCGGGACCGGCGATTTGACGGTGGCCCTGGAATCCCGCTCGCAATCTGCCACCGTTTTCGGCAGCGACTTCTGTCATCCCATGCTGCAAGTGGCCAAAGGCAAAACAGCGAATGGCAAGCTTTTTGAAGCGGACGCGCTCCAGCTTCCCCTGGCCGATGCCTCGTTCGACCTGGTCACCACCGCCTTCGGATTCCGTAATTTGACAAATTATCGCTCCGGTCTCGCTGAGCTGCTGCGTATTTTGAAACCCGGCGGCACACTCGCGATTCTTGAATTTTCTACTCCGCCGAACGCGCTGCTGGCCACGGTTTACGACTTCTATTCGCGCGCCATCCTGCCGGCCATCGGAGGCATGATTTCCGGGTCGAGGGACGCTTACACCTATCTTCCGGAATCAGTCCGCAAATTTCCCGATGCCGATGGCCTGGCGGATCAGATGCGCGATGCGGGATTCGTGAATGTCCGTTTTGAACGCATGACGTTCGGGATCGTAGCTCTGCACCTTGGCGACGCTCTGCATCTTGGGGACGCTCTGCACCTTGGCGACCGCGGCTGAAGTTGACCCAGGCATGGCCTTGGCCTGTGGCATCATCTGCTTCACCGTGATCGCAGCCAGCGCGAGCGTCAAGCCGATCATGATCGCTACCGAGATCCAGGCGATTCCGTTGTAGGCCGCCGAATTCGTCCATTCCTTCATGAGATCCTTCTTGTTGATCAGAATCACCATGTAGATGAGCACGAACGGCAGCAGGACGCCATTCAGCACCTGCGAAGCCAGAATCATTTTCACCAGCGGGAAATTTGGCCACAGGATTACGGCTGCGCCAAGCCCCACCAGCAGCGTGTAGAGCCAGTAAAACTCCGGCGCTTCATGAAAGCGCTTGTCCACGCCAGATTCAAAACCCAAACCTTCGCACACCGTAAATACCGTCGACAGCGGCAAGATGCAGGCCGCGAAGAACGACGCGTTGAACAATCCGGCGCTGAACAGAAGATAGGCGTATTGTCCGAATGGTTTCAGCGCTACGGCAGCGTCTGCTGCATCGTTAATATCTTTGGGGCCATGCGACCAAATGGCCGTGGCGCAGGACACGATAATAAAGAACGCCACCACGTCCGTCAGAATGCAGCCCACGATCACTTCCACGCGGGATTGCACGTATTCCTTGGCCGTGATGCCCTTCTCCACGATGGCCGATTGCAAGTAGAACTGCATCCAGGGGGCGATGGACGTGCCGACCATCGCGATGAGCATCGTAATGTAGTCGGTGTCGAACATCAGAATCGGCTTGACGCTGTAAATGGCCGCTTCCTTCCAATCCGGCTTCAGCAAGAACGCGGAGAAGATATAGGTAACGTACAGGCAACACGCGACCAGAAAGATTTTTTCGACGCTGCGGTAGCTGCCGCGGACCACCAAAAGCCAGACCCCGACCGCGCAGATGGGAACCGAAATGTAGCGGCTGATATGAAACAGCTCCAGCGAACTGGCGATGCCGGCGAACTCCGAGATCACGTTGAGGAAATTGGTGACGACCAGCGCAATCATTAGGAAAAACGTGGTCCGTAGACCGAATTCTTCACGGATCAGATCGGAAAGCCCCTTACCCGTCACCGCACCCATGCGCGAGCACATTTCCTGCGTCACGATCAAGAGCAGCGTGATGGGAATGAGCGTCCAGAGCGGCAGATAGCCATACTTCGCGCCGGCCTGCGAATAGGTGAAAATGCCGCCCGAATCGTTATCCACGTTGGCGGTAATCAGGCCAGGGCCGATGACCGACAGAAAAATGGCGATCTGATAACGGAACTTTTTCAGCACTGGGATTACTTTTCCCTCAGCAGTGAGATGATTTCGTCGGCGGTGATCACGCCCGCCAGCTTGCCCTCGGCATCGATCACCGGCAGCGTCAGCAGATTATATTTGTCGAACAGCTCCGTGATGCGGTCCTGCCGCTCTTCCACATCCACGTGAATCAGAGTCTCGGGAGCGAGATCCCTCAGCGGCGTGGAGCCGGCGGCGGTAAACAGCCTCGCCAGCGGGATAGCCGCTTTCAATTGGTCGCTCGCGTCCACCAGGAACAACGTGTTCAAGCTTTCCAGAACCTCTTCGTGAACCTTCAGGGCTTCCATGGCGCCGGCCACCGTGGTGTCCTCCGGAAGCGCGACATACTCCGTGTTCATCAGGCCGCCCGCGGAGTTTTCCTTATACTCGAGCAGCTCTTCTACTTCTGCTTTGGGTTCCCCTTCCATCTCTTCGAGAATGTCTTCGGACGTCTGTTCTTCGAGTTCCGCCAGGGCGTCCGCGGCTTCGTGCGGGGACATCTCTTCCACAATTTCGGCGGCCTTCTCGGTCTCTAGCGATTCCAGGATGCTGGCTTGCACGTCCGGCTCCATCTCAGAAAGCGTGTCGGCGGCAACTTCGCTGTCGATGGTCTCAAATATGGCTTCGCGATCGTCCGGGCTCAGATCTTCGACGATGTCGGCCAGATCCGCGGGGTGCATGCGCTCCAGAATCTTGTTGCTGATGTTCAGCCGCAAGCGCCGCTGCGGATCGGCTTCGATAATGCTGCAGTGCTCCCAACGGATGGAGCGCGGCGGGATGAGCGTCTGCACGCGCCGAATCCAACGTGGAGGGACGGCGCCTTGGGCCAGCCGCCGCAACACGCTGCGCAGACCGATGTCGATGTCGAGAATGTTGATGGATTGCCCGTCGGATTCCTGCTGGATGCGAAACGTCACATCGGTGACCCGCACCACTTTGCGCCCCTGCCCATCGATGATCTGCTGGTCGAGCAAATCGCGAACCAGCCGCAGCATGTATTCGTCGGAATGATACGGGGTGAGCTGCTCGTCTTTGAGGTAGATGCCATCGAGCGAGATGGAACGGATTTGATCGTGACGGATGGTGAGCCAGGCCCAGCCTCCGCCCACCAGAAACCGGTCCACGCGGGAGGGATGGATCAGGGGAACGATTGCGGCGTCTTTGACCAGGCCGAGGCGGCGGCCCTTCAGGTCATAGATCTTGAGGCCCAGCAGTTCGGTGAGAAAGAGGAAGTCGTCCGCCATCGAGAGTCGCCTGAGCCCATAAAATGTGACCTGCGGGGCACGCGCGCGAAGCCTCGATTGCTGCGGTGTTCGTTCGGCTGCGCCCTACATTGTCTTCCAGTTATACTATGGCGCAAGGCGAGCGGGTGCCGCAACAAAAAAGTTTCATAGTGGCGGCCTGTGCCCGGCACGCAAGAGTAGCTGGCACTAAAATGATGCGCCACGCCTATTTGCCGGCGGGTTTCCCAACGTAGTGAACCGCGTCCCGCTCCTGGCACACGAACTCCATGAGTTCGGTGTCGGGCATCAGTTGATGATTCACGCGGACCGTGAACGGCTTGGTGTAGGCCTTGGGGTCCTCAATGGTGATGTCGATCTGCATCAAACCATACTTCACCCGGCGCCAGCGCTCCGTCATTTTGCCGGAACTAGTGAGAGGGCTGCCCTCCACGTCCAGCCAGACGTCGTCACGGAAGCCGGTGGTCTCAACCACCAGCGTGTCGCCATCCCAATGTCCGACTGAGTATCCGTACCACCAGGGTTCGGGATCGTTGTTCGGGAGCGGACGGCCATCGGTGAGAATCTGCCGGACGTTGCCATTCGCCTCATAGAGGACCACGATCTCGCGCGCTGTTTGGACGATCTTTCGGGGCTGGGGGTGCATATGAAGCTGGGTCAAGCCGAGCGGCAGGCACAGCGCGTCGGGATTGTCCTTGTTGTCATTCCCTTTTCGTTGGGCCCGCACCTGCGCGCCCCAAGGAGTTAACGGGAGCAGGCCGTCCTTAAAGCCCGCGCCGATGTTGAAGAACTGCGCCACTGGCGGATCGTCCGGTGAGGTGGGAACGGCGAAAGGCAAGGGAGCGGTGCCGTTTAACCCGTCCCGGCCGCCTTTTGCGTGAACGGGTTCCCATAAGCCCGAGAAATCGGGCTTGCCATTCGCCATGCGGGGCGCCGGCCCGGCGAAATCGATTTTGCCGTCCGTGGTCCTGGGGCCAGGCGTGGGGTAGTTGGGCCATTGCGCGAGTGCCGCTGTCGCGCCGGCCAGCAGGGCGAAGACGGCCATGGGGATCTTGAGATTTCTCATGTGCTGTCCCACTGTCTATGAGTGTATGTATTCGCGTCAAGGCCGGACGACGACTATCAAATAAAATGAACCGGAGCGTCGAGAAGACGTCCAAGAAGTGGCGCCCAAAGATTAAGCTGAAGGATCGAATTAGCGGGCGAGTCCGAGCTTCTTCATTTTCGATTGCAGCGTGGTGCGTTTTATGCCAGGCGCTCGAACTCGTACTCCGGAAGGGCGCGCAGCAACTTGGGCAGAAGCTCCAGCGGACTGAGGGCGTCGGCCGCAGTCCGGGGACTGCCTTAGACAGCCGTCTAGAACAGTTCGCCGATTTCCTTGGCGATGCCGCGCGCTTCCAGATGGATCAGACCGGCGTTTGATCCCATGGGCCCAATCACGGCCAGCACCGCTTTGGGGCCGGCCGAATAGACGAACAAAACGCCGTCATCCCCGCGGATACTCACCTCGGAAAGTCCCCCCGTTGCCATGCTTTCGCTGATGCGGCGCCCGAGACTGGAAGCAGCGGCAGCCATTGCCGCCACCCGATTGGGATCGGTGCCATTCGACAGCGAATGCGCCACGGGCAGCCCCTCGTTGGAGGCCAGCAAAACGCCCCGCAGCTCAGGAATCGAGTTGCGAAGGGTCTCCAAATGATTCTTCAAAGCTTCGTGTTTCACCATAATCCTCTCCTGACGAGCACCCACGTCTCCCGACAGGCGCGCGCATAACCTGGCGGGCCGCGGCTGTTTTCGACACCAACCGAGCGCGTCCCGCGTTGCGCGCTCCGTCGAAGACCGGCGCACCCCGCGCTGTTAGTAAGATCGTTTGGATAAGGCCCCAACTTTAGGCGGTCGTACCGACAAACACATTACTTTCTCACTTTGCCGCCCGGCTTGTTCCCCATTGGGGTAGCATGCCGCTAAACCTCTTTCGCCCAACCCCTAGCCTGTAGTAAATGCTCAAGCTTTCACTCAAAGTAGTAGGGCGACCGCCTGAGAAAGGCTTGATAAGTGCTTTACCGTATAGAAACACCCTCGGGAGGTATTCACTTATCGCCTAGAAGAGCCGATTACTCACTCATGCGATGCCTGTACTGCGGCAAGGAGCTGGCGCTGCTGAAGAGACTCACCGGGGGAGGCGACTTTTGCTCCGATGCCCACAAGCAAAGCTACCAGGAAGAATACAATCGGCTGGCGCTGAGCAGGCTGCTCCAGGCTCAAAAGAAAGGGCAAGACGCCCCTAAGCCGCCCGCGCAGAACGCACCACCGCCGCCCACCGTTACGGTGGCCTTAGAGGAGCCGGCTCCGGAGTCGGTTCATGAGCAAGCCCCTCGCCGAACAGATGCCGTTCCGGTGATGGAGGTGTCGCTTGACGAGGACCAGGCAGAAGTAGTGTCGGAGGCGTCCGCCAACACGGTAGCCGAAGAAGAATCCATCACCGAGGAGGCGGTAGAAGAAGCAGCATTCGTAAGTGAGGAGCCTGAGCCGCTGGAGACGGCCGGATTCCTGTTCGAAAGTCCCTCAGTTTCGGCTGCGCCGGAAGAGACACCCTACTTAGAGACACCCTACGTAGAATCCTGGCTGGAGCTTTCCTCTGGGCCCGCGATGTCGGAATGGCAATTGCAAAATGGAGCCGTTTTCACCCTTTCCTCGGCGGACTTGTTGGCGCTCGACTTACATCCGAACCCCTCCGGCATTGAAGATCGCGCCTTCCCGGCCGACTTGGCGCCCCAGTCTTTCGTTGGCGTTCCGCCGGATCCTCCTGTTTCAGCGGTAGCCCAAGCCAAGAAGATGGCGGCCACCAATGGATGGCCTACCGGCGGCGCCATCGCGCTCGATGTCGCTCCCAGCTTTACAGACCCCGTTGCCGATCAAAGCTCCGTACAACCCGTCGGGTTTGAGACCACGGTCCTGTTGGATGATTCCGAACTTTTGGAATTGCCGCCCACCCCGATCGATTTTCCCGCTGAAGATTCCGACCTGGTGGTGCTGGCCCGCGACCTTCAGAACGGTACGGCTCCTGCTCACAACGCAACGGAGCTGGAAACAGAAGCACCCGAAACAACAACCGAGGACAATAGCCCTCGGGCATCGCTCGACGCACTGTCCCGTCTGCATCAGGAACTGGCGGAGCATGAAGCGACGCCGCTTGAATTGCCGCTTGAATTTAACGCAGAGGAACAGCCGGGCGAAGACGCGCCTGCCGTGGAAGCAGCGCCACCGGAAGTGGTCCAAGCCGCGACCGTTGAGGTTACGCGCCCCCAGAAATACGCTGGACGAGAAATCAGAGGCGATCCTGAAATCGTCGACGCCGTAGCTGAACTCGAGGCCGTACCTGAAAAGGTCCAGCCCAAATTCATCACCGAACTCTTCGAGGTTTCCATCCGGACATTTCCACCGGCCAAACCTTCGCTCGTCGGAGGGGACGTACTGCAGAGCAACGTCGCTCCACTGCTGCCACACTTGAACTCTCTGCCTCTGCGGCCAAAAGTGGCGCTGGCCCCCGGCTACGTCCCGCCCTCCGCAGCGCCGGCCCCTTCGGAGACTCAGCAGACTGCTCCCGCGGCTCCCGCGGTGCGCCCCCAAAGCGCGGCCAAACCGGCGTCGGGCGGCAAGCCGTCGGCCCGTCTTACACAACCCAAACAACCCAATCCACCTGCGAAACCGGCGCAGCCCGTTGCCACGAAGGTTCCCGAATCACGAACGCCGACGCCCCCCAAACCGGCATCTGCAAAAGCCGAGCCAACCAAGCCGGTCGTAAAGAGTGCGCCTTCGGAACCCACTCCAGTTCTAGAGACAAGTCCTGTTGATGTTAAGGACGTAACTACCAAGGTCGCTCCGGTGGAGAAAGAGCAGTTGTTGAAATCGCCGTCCGCTTCAGGAAGGCAGGAAACCGCTCCAAGAACGCCCGCTGACACTGAAAAAACCCCGGCAACCGCGGAGAAGGCACCAGCCACAGATAAAGAGAAGCCGACGGTGGAGACCGCCAAGGCGTCGCTGGGTAAACCCGCGCCAGGCCCAGCGAAGCCATCGGAGGATCAAACAAACAAAGACGACGTACCCCATTTCGGCATCGCTCAACCGGCCAACAGTTCGTGGTTTGGTTCGCTCAAGGTAAAGCTGGGTCTCGCAATACTGATCCTGGTAATCGCTTGTGCCTACTTCCTGGGTTGGGGAGGCGGCAAGCCGAGCAAATCGGCTACTTCCAATTCGTCTGTTTCCGCCGATGGGTCCGGTCCGAGCATCATCATGGGCGAAGGCGGGTGGGTGGAAGGCTGGGGCGGAGATCCCACTGGTCTGCACGCCGGCCGGCAAATCACAATCTATCGGCCGTCGCTGAAGCTGTCCGATTACAGGCTGGAGTTCCAAGCCAGCATCGATGCCAAAAGCGTGGGATGGGTTTTCCGCGCGGCGGATCCAGACAACTACTACGCCATGAAACTCATGACGGTGTCCGCCGGGTTGTCTCCCAAAGTAGCGCTGTTCAAGTATCTGGTGGCCAACGGCAAGCAGACCCAGGTAGGGCGTGTGCCGATCGATCTGGCGGTGGAGCAGGATACCGTATTCAATGTTCGGGTCGACGTTCGCGGCGCCCAATTCACAACCTACATCCAGGGCCAGCAGGTGGACAGCTGGACCGATGATCAGCTAAAGATCGGCGGAGCGGGTTTCCTGAACGAACGCGAAGAGCGCGGAAAAGTGAAATCGGTGTCCATCCGTTATCTTAGCGGCGCGGCGAAGTAAAAGGCGTGAAGGAATAGAAGAAGGGTTCCATGGAAAAGACCAACGATCAATGGCTGTGGTTTGTAGATAACGAGTTGATTGAAGCTTTGGCGCGTACCGACGTTCTGGACGTCGAGAGCGAGAAGCGGCCGGTGCAATCCGGGACACTCGCCAAGGTGCTGGCTCTCAACATGGACGGCAAGACCGAACAGGCACTCCGTCAGATTCGGGATGCCATTGACGGCGGCGAGGACCTGCCGGAATTGGCGTGGACCAAGGCACACCTGGAGTTTCAACTCAGCCACTTCGAGAACGCGCTGGAAGATTATCAGAAGGTGCTCGAAGCGCAGCCCAATCACAAAGCCGCCAACTACAACGCGGCCTTGTGCCTGGAAAAATTGAAGCGGCATGAAGAAGCCGCGCAGGCCTTCCGCAAAGCGGCTGAGCTGGATCCGAAACTCGCCGAGGCGATTGTGGGCGTCGGCGTAGCTGAGCTGCATTGTAATAACCACGAAACTGCGCTGGAGGCGTTCGAAGAATGCCTGAAAATTCAACCCGAGAACACGCGGGCGCTCTACGGAAAAGCGGTGACGCTGCATCGGCTGGAGCGAACCGACGAAGCGCTGGAATGCTATCAGAAGCTGCTGCCGAACAACTCCACCGACGCCGAACTGCTCACCAACATGATCCGTCTCGCGCTGGCGCGGCGAGAGCACGATAGGGCCCGCGAGTACTCCGAAAAGTTACTCAAGTTGCGCCCCAACGCCCAGGCTGGGCTTTCCGGGATGATCGCGGCCGCGATGGCGCGCGGAGACTATAAGTCCGCGGCGCAGTTAGGCGCTCAGCTGGTGAAAACCGCTTCCAGTTCTTTTGAAGCCTGGTTCAACCTGGGCGTATCGTACCAGAAGACAAATCGCCTGGAACAGGCGGGTCAAGCTTACGCCGAAGCATTGAAGCTGAAGCCGGACAGCGCCCTCGCATACACCAACCTGGCCTCCGCTTTGCAGGAGCGCGGGGATCTGCCCGAAGCGCGCAAAGCTTACGAGCGGGCGCTGCAGCTGGCGCCGGACAATCCCGCCGCCTTATGGAATCTCGCGATCGTGCAAGACCGTTTGGGTAATCCTTCGGAAGCCGAAAAATGCATCGAGAAGCTGGTGGAGGTGGATCCGGAACGCGAGGAAGCGTGGTTTCGCGTTGGTTACCAGCGTTTGCTGCGTGGGGACTCGGCGGCGAGTATCGAGCCGTTCCGCGTCTGCGTCAGCAAGCGGCCGGATTGGTTGGACGCGCTGATGAATCTGGGCGTCGCCCAGCGGCGTTTGGGCGACCTGGAAGGGGCCAAAGCGTCGTTCACCCAGGCAGTAGCGCAGCATCCGCAGTCCACCGACGCGCTGCGCGGGCTGGCCGCCGTGGCCGTCGATCAAGGCGACTACGTGCTGGCGCTGGACACTGAGGCGAAGCTCGAACAACTGGGCGAACGCATTGCGGAGCTGAACTACAATATCGGAGTCCTGCTGCAGCAGTCCAACTTACAAGAAGACGCGGCTCGCTCCTACCGGCGCGCCACCGAAGAGAAACCGGACTTCGCCGAGGCGCTCCTGAACCTGGGCCATGCACTGGAAGCTCTGGGGCACGAGGAAGAAGCTCGAGCCTCGTGGCAACAAGCGGTGCAGGTGAAGCCGGAGCTGGCGGGAAAGTATTTTTAAGAGAATTCAGAATTCAGAATTCAGAAATCGAGAATTCAGAATCCAGAATGGGACAACCGGTCGGGACTTACATTCTGAATTCTGACTTCTGAATTCTGACTTCTGGATTCTGGGTTCTTTCACTTCGTCTCCAGCCACTTCACACTTGTCGGTGTGGCCCGCTCGCACTGCATGGTATCCGTCACTCCTGACACCAGCAGGGCGCAAGCATTGGACTGCGCGCTTCGCAACGCGTGATCCTGGGTATCGGCTGACGCCGTCCGGCATTGATTCCCGCCATGGAACGCCACACAGACCTCCACGCGATAGTGCGCGATGTGCATGCTGGAATAGGCCAGAAATGCCACCACCACAACCAGGAAAACAATTCCGATGGTGACCGTTTTGCTCACGCCGGCTCCGAAAAGAAGTTGCCCATGCGCCGGAACTTGTTATAGCGCTCCTCAATGAGCGCCTCGCGCGATAGCAGCGACAATTCCGCCAGCGCCTTCTCGATGGTTTCCTTCACGAACTCCGCGGCTTTGACGGGATCGGTATGCGCGCCTTCGGCCGGCTCCTTGACCATGCCGTCGATTAAACCGAGGCCCTCCAGATCCACGGCGGTCAGCCGCAGCGCCTTCGCGGCCTCCGCGGCGCGTCCAGAATCGCGATAGATGATCGCAGCGCAACTCTCTGGAGATATTACGCTGTAATAGGCGTTTTCGAGCATGTATACGCGGTTGGCGATGCCCAGCCCCAGCGCGCCTCCGCTGCCGCCTTCGCCGATCACGATGGTGATCACGGGAACGCCCAGGCGCGACATCTCCCGCAAATTGTATGCGATGGCTTCGGCCTGGCCGCGCTCTTCGGCGTCAATGCCCGGATAGGCGCCCATGGTGTCCAGAAATGTAACAATGGGCCGCCGGAATTTGTCGGCCATTTGCATCAGACGCATGGCCTTGCGATAGCCTTCGGGCTTGGGCATGCCGAAGTTGCGATGCAGTTTTTGCTTTGTGTCGCGGCCCTTCTCCTGGCCGATCACCATCACCGGCCGGGTGTCCAGGAGCCCGAATCCGCCAATAACCGCCGCGTCATCGCCAAAGAAGCGGTCGCCATGCAACTCGGAAAAGCCGGTAAAGATGCGGCTGATATAGTCCAAGGCGTGCGGCCGTTTGGGATGCCGCGCCAGTTGCACGCGTTCCCAGGTGGGATTGGTGATCGGGCCGGCCGGGGCTTCCGGTTCAGGTGTAGGGTGAGTTGGTTTCTCTGCCATGGAGGACGCTGGACCCCGGACGGCGCAACTAGCTGGCCAGAATCTCCAGGGACTCCGGCCCGCAGATCCGTTCCACCTCCGCCCAAAATTCCTTGTCGGGGCGGACCTTCGGGGCCACATCCAGGATAACGGAAAAATCGCGGGGTTTCTCCAACCGCAGCCGGACCTCGGTTTCGCCGCGTTTCCGCGCGAAGAGCTGGTTCAGCGCTTCGGCCTTGTCCACGCTTACCCCCGCAGTCCCGTTCACACCCACGCCCACACGAATCGAGATTAAAGTCGGCAGGTTTACACGCGCCACTTGCAGCGGAATGATGTCCTGGATGGAGATCTTGGGCGGACTGTTTTCCTCCGGCAGCACCAGCCCGCGCACCAGCACCGCTTGATCCTCCACCAGACCCGTCAGCAGACGATCGTATTGCGTCGAGAACGCCATGGCTTCCAATCCGCCCTTGCGATCTTCCAATCGCATGGCTGCCCACAGCTTTCCATCGCGGTTGCGCTTGCGAACGATATTGGTCAAAATGCCGCAGATCGCCACCTCGGCTCCGCGTTCCAGTCCTTCCACTGTTTCGGTATCGTGGGTCGAAAGTTCCGCCACCTTGTCTTGATACTCATCCAGAGGATGGCCGGTGACGAAGATGCCGAGCACTTCTTTCTCGCCTGACAGCTTCTGCTGCATGGTCCAGTCCGGCAGTGTCGGCAACGGGTGCTCGGTTGGTTCCGGCTCGCCGGTCGCCATGCCGAAAAGCCCGGCTTGGCCGCTCTCGCGATCCTTCCACGCGCGCTGGCCGCTCTCCATAGCGTTTTCGATCACAGCCGTCAATTGCGCACGATTTCCACCCAGGCTGGCGAGCGCGCCGCCCTTGGTGAAGTTTTCAAGAATCCGCTTGTTGACGCTGGCCAAGTCCACGCGCTCGCAAAGATCGTACAGCGATTTGAAAGGCCCGCCGCTCTCGCGCGCTGCGATGACGGCGTCGGCCGCGCCGGCCCCAACATTGCGGATGGCGCACAGGCCCATTCGAATCCCCTGCCCGTCGGGGGAAAAGTCCCGGCCGCTGGAATTCACGTCCGGCGGATGCACGGCAATGCCGATTTCGCGGCATTCATTGATGTATTTCACCACCTTGTCGGTCGAGCCCATTTCCGACGTGAGCAGCGCGGACATGAATTCGACCGGGTAATGAGTTTTGAGGTACGCAACCACGTAGGCCAGATACGCGTACGCCGCTGAATGCGATTTATTGAAGCCATAGCCGGCGAATTTGGCCATCTGGTCGAAGATTTTTTCGACTTTCTTTTGCGGGAAACCTTTGGCCTTGGCGCCGGAGACGAAGCGCTCGCGCTGCTTGTCCATTTCCTCCTGCTTCTTCTTGCCCATGGCGCGCCTGAGGATGTCGGCCTCTCCCAATGAGTAGCCTGCCAGGCGGCTGGAGAGCTGCATCACCTGCTCCTGATAGACGATGACGCCGAAGGATTCTTCGAGAAGGTCCTTGGTCTCCGCGATATCGTAAATGACCTCCTTGCGGCCATGTTTGCGATCGATAAAGTCGTCGATCATGTCCATCGGCCCGGGACGATAGAGGGCGTTCAGCGCGATCAGGTCGTCCAGCCGATCAGGCTGATAACGGCGAAGAATGTCGCGCATTCCCGGCGATTCAAATTGGAAAATGCCGCTGGTTAAGCCTTTGGCGAAAACGGTCTGGTAGGTTTTTGCGTCGTCGAGCGGCAGCTTCTCGGCGTCGAGCTTCACCCCGCGATATTTTTCGATCAGGGCCACCGCCTCCTGAATAATATCGAGCGTGGTGAGCCCCAGAAAATCCATCTTGAGAAGCGCCAGCTTCTCCAGACCTACCATGTCGTACTGGGTGACAATTTCGTCTTTGCTGGTCTTGCAAAGCGGGACCAGCTCCCGCAGCGGGACTGGGGAAATCACCACGCCGGCCGCGTGCATTCCGGAGTTGCGCGCCATCCCTTCCACCTTGCAGGCCACTTCCAGCACTTCCTTCAAACGCGGATCCTTACGCGCCGCCTCTTCGATGGCCGGCTCCTGCTGCATCGCATCCTTCAGCTTGATGTTGAGGGTGGTGGGAATCAGCTTGGTGATCTTATCCACGTCCGCGAAGCCGATGTCGAGCACCCGGCCAACGTCCTTGATCGCAGTGCGCGCGCCCAGCGTACCGAAGGTGATGATCTGGGCCACTTGTTCGCGGCCGTATTTCTCGGTGACGTACTGGATCACTTCGCCGCGCCGGCGAGTGTGAAAATCGATATCGATATCGGGCATGCTGATGCGTTCCGGATTTAGGAAGCGTTCGAACAGCAGCCCGTATTCCAGCGGATCGATATCGGTGATCTGCATGGCGTAACTCACCAGACTGCCGGTGGCCGATCCACGGCCCGGCCCCACGGGAATCCCGCGCGATTTCGCAAACCGGATGAAATCCCAGACGATCAGGAAGTAACCCGAGAACTTCATCTGCTGGATCATCTTGATCTCACGATCCAGACGCTCGGCGTATTCCGGCAGATCGTGCTTTAATCCGCCTTCTTTGCGCAGGGCTTCCAGACGGCCGCGCCGCTTCTCGAAGCCCTGCCGCGCCACATATTCAAAATAACTGTCAGTAGAGTGCTCCGAAGGAACGTCGAACTTCGGAAATGGTTCTTTTACTTTTTCGAGACTCACCTGGCAGCGCTGCGCGATGTCCCAAGGGCGATCGAGCGCGGCAACCGTCTCGGGCATCTCGCCGAACATCGCCAGCATCTCGTCGCGAGTCTTAAGATAAAACTCCGGGTGCGTGAACCGCATGCGATTCGGATCGCTCATGGTTTTGCCGGTCTGGATGCAGAGCAGAATCTCGTGCGCCCGCGCGTCGCCCTTGCGCATGTAGTGCGAATCGTTGGTGGCAACCAGAGGAATGCGCGTCTCCTGCGACAGGCGCAGCAGCTCGGGAATCACGATCTTGTCTTGATCCAGGCCGTGATCCTGAATTTCGAGAAAGAAATTCTCCTTACCGAACATGTCGGCGTAGCCGTAGGCCAGGCGCTTGGCTTCCTCGTAACGATTGGCCATGATGGTTTCGTTGATGTCGCCCCGCAGGCAGGCTGACATCGCGATCAGACCCTTGGAATGCTGGGCGAGAAGATCCTTGTCGATCCTCGGTTTGTAGTAGAAGCCTTCGAGAAACGCCGTGGACACCAACTTCAGCAGATTGCGGTAACCATCCTGGTTCTCGCACAGCAACACCAGATGGTTATAACGATCGGTGTCGCTGCGGCTGGCCAGGCCTTGCTGCGAGACATACACCTCGCATCCGATCACTGGATGCACGCCCTTCTCTTTGGCCTTGTTGTAAAACTCTACCGCGCCAAAAAGATTGCCGTGGTCCGTCATGGCGACGGAGGGCATCTTCTGCTCCACCACCAGATCCATCAACTGCCCGATTTCGCAAGCGCCGTCGAGCAGCGAGTAGTCGGTATGACAATGCAGGTGAACGAAAGGCCGTGCGGAACTCATCTAAGGTCCTTGCAGGGGGAGGGTTAACTCCATTGTACTTCTAACTTCGATCTCTCGGGAATTTTCTTCGAGCGCACGCAATCTGATTTCGACGCGCTGCCCGGGCATGAGTTCGGGAAAGCGCTCGCCCCATTCGATCAAGACGACAGCGCGCCGATCGAAAATTTCGTCCAGGCCGAGCGTGGCCACTTGCGCGGCGATATCCAATCGATAAAGATCGATGTGATAGACGCTCGGACTGTATTCGTGAATCAGCGTGAAGGTCGGACTGGATACGTCTTCTGGCTTCGCCGCGCCCAGCCCTTTGACGATGCCCTTAGCCAGCGTAGTTTTTCCCGCGCCCAGTTGTCCGATCAACAAGATCACGGCCTGCGCGGGCAAGTCCGCGGCCAGCTTCTCACCCAATGCGATGGTCTCTTCCTCGGAATCAGTGTGAAAGATCTGCGATTTCACGCATCGCCTCAGGCAGGAACTCGAACAGGTCGGTAGCCATGAAAGATTTTTCGCCGAGCGCCTCGGCGCCCAGTTCGCCCGCTCGCCCATGCAAGTAAACGGCAGCCAGGAGCGCGTTCTCAAATTGATGGGGAAATTGAGCCACCAGACCCGCGATCATTCCGGTGAGCACGTCGCCCGTCCCGCCCGTCGCCATAGCCGGCGACCCGGTGAGATTGATCCACACACGGCCATCCGGAAACGCGATCACGCTGCGATTCCCCTTCAACACCAGATAAACGCCGTGCTCGGTGGCGTAGGCGCGTGCGTGGCCGATGCGGTCCGCTTGAATCTCGGCGATAGATTTTCCGGTCAGGCGCGACATCTCGCCAGGGTGCGGCGTGAAGATGCGCGGCCCTTCAAATCGTGAGCGCTGCCCAGCCAGCGCATTCAATGCATCCGCATCCACCACCATAGGCGTTTTCGATTCTTGAACGAAGCGCCGGATGAACTGCACGGTCTCGGGATGCTGTCCCATGCCGGGACCGATCGCGATTACGGTTTTCTTTTCCGTAATTGCCGCGAGTGCCGGATCGTCTGGCGCTCGCATCGCGATGGATCCAGCGTCCGTCTCGGCCAGCGGCTCCGTCATGATTTCCGGCGCATAGGAGGCGATTGCCGAAATGGCCGACGCCGCGGAAGCAACAGTCGAGAGCCCGGCTCCCGCGCGCAGCGCCGCAATTCCAGCCATCGCCGCCGCACCAGTTTTTCCGCGTCCACCCGCAATCACCAACACGTGGCCATACAGGCCCTTATTAGAATCGGACGCTCGCGGCCGGAACAATGCAGCGAAATCCGTGGGAACCGACATCGAAAGCAGAATGCCCGGGTCTCCCTCAAACATTTCCGGCGGCGTTCCGATCGGCACGACATGCACCTGCCCGGCGAGTTCGCACGCGGGCGGCAACACCAGGCAGGGCTTGAGAGCCGTAAAGGTAACAGTGTGTTTGGCGCGTACAGCTTCGCCCGATGGAACATCCACGGCCACCACGTCGGCCAGCGGAAAATCCCGGTTGATGGCATCGATCATTTCCGCCGCCGGCCCTTTGGCGGGACCATCCACACCCGTTCCCAGAACCGCGTCGATTACGAGCGTCGCGATGCGCATCTCCGCGGTGATCCTAGGCCACACCGGACACCCCACCGCTTTGAGCATCCGATAGTTTTCCAACGCATCGCCGCGCATCTGCTCGGGATCGGCAGCGATCACTCGCAGCCATTGCGGCTGCACACGCGTAAAGAGCTGACGCGCGACAACCAATCCGTCCCCGCCATTGTTGCCCTTGCCGCACACCACCACGATTCGCTGCTTGGCAAGAGGTGCATACTCGCGCTCTAAGAACTCCACCACGCGGCAGCCCGCATTTTCCATCAAGATGATGTTGGGGATGCCCAGCTCTGCCGTGCGCCGGTCGATTTCGCGCATTTGCGCCGCGGTCAAAACCTTCATGAGCGCACCTCGGCCAGCACCTGCTCCAGCCTGGTCAGGTTCGCGGTCTCGCCCATCACGATGAGATAGTCGCCCCCGTTAATCTCGGCTTCCGCCGGAGGATTGAATAGCATTTGACCATCCGACTTACGGATGGCGAGCACAATCACCCCGAGGTCGCTGCGGATCTTGCTTTCCGCCAGCGATTTTGAGGCGAATTCACTCGACGCTGACACGCTGAACTGTTCGATTCCAACGTCCAGCCCCATGTTCTTCGTGGTGAAATCGATGAACTGAAAAACGTGCGGCTTCAGCATCACCTGCGCCATTCGATTGCCGGTCATGTCGTAAGGCGCGAAGACGTAATCGGCCCCCGCCAAACGCAATTTTCTTTCGCTCTGCTCACTCGCGACGCGCGCCGATACCTGCAAGCCCGGCTTCAATGCCTTGGCAGAGAGAATGACGAAAAGATTGTCGGCATCGCTCTGCAACGTGGCAATCAGTCCCTTGGCGCGCATGATCCCGGCGTGTATCAACGTTTCGTCGTCCGTGGCGTCGGCCAGCACGCCGAGCATGCCGTCCCGGATGGCCCACTCCACGCGATCCTCGTTTTTGTCCACGATGAGAAACGGAACCCCCGCGCGCTGCAGCTCGCGCGCCGCGCCCCGGCCCACGCGTCCGAAGCCACAGACGATGATATGGTCCTCTAACTTTTCAATCATTTTCCTGGTCCGCCGTTTTCCAAAATATTGCGTGAGTTCCAGCTCGATGATTACTTGAGTCATGCCGCCGACGGCCAGCAACATCATCGTTACGCCGAAGAATATCAGAAACGAATTGAAGATTCGCCCCCAGAAACTCAGCGGATGGAGCTCCTGATAACCCACCGTGGTGACGGTGATCAGCGTCATATAGAACGCGTCGAAGGGGGAATAATGCTCGATCCATACGAAGCCCAGGGTTCCGCCGGTAATAATGAGCAGGACGCCGCTGCCCAGCACGATGATCCAGTTGCGAAGGCGGCGCATGGGCGGTCAGCGCTTGCGCGCCAGCAGCACGGTCATGTCGTCGGAGAGCTCCGGCACGCCCGTCCACTCGCGCACGCGCTCCATCACGCTCTGGATGATCTGCGCTTCATCGCGGTCCGAGTTCTTGGCCACTAATTCGATGAGGCGCTCCTCGCCGAACATCTCGCCGTATTCGTTTTCCGGCTCCGTGATGCCGTCGGTGTAGCACACCAGCAGGTCTCCACTGCGCAGCTCCAGCTTGCTTTCCTCATACTTGGAGAAAGGAAACGCGCCTACCACGGTGCCGTTGACTTCCAACAGCGTGGCCACGCCATCGCGGAAGAGCACGGGCTGCAGGTGGCCGGCGTTGGTATAGGTGAGCAACCCCGTCGCCTCATCGTAGATGGCGAAGAAGAAGGTGGCGTATTTTTCCGGCGATGTCGTGGCGTAGAGCTGCTGATTCAGTTCCGAAACCATGCGAGCCGTCGAGAAACGCAACCCATTCATGGACGCCGCCGCTTCCGAGGACGCCCGCAGCTCCATGCGCATGGCCGCTTGAATGGTCGCCATCAACAGCGCGGCCGAAATCCCTTTCCCCGCAACGTCGCCCAGCGCGAGCGCCAGTTTTCCATCCACCAACTGGTAGTCGTAGTAATCGCCCGACACCATGCGCGCCGGGTCGCACATTCCGAGTACGCGCAGTCCCTCGAAAACCGGCGGAGCCTTGGGGTACAACTGATCCTGCACTCCGCGCGCGATCTCGATCTCGGCCTGCATGCGCTCTTTCTCTTTGGCCACCGCGAGCAGCCGCTCCAGATTCTGCGTCATGGAGTTGAACGAAGTGCTCAGCTCGGCGAGCTGATCGCGCCCCGACACCTGGATCAACTGTGAAAACTCGCCGTGCATCACACGCTGCGTGCCTTGGTACAAGGAATGCACCGCGCTGGTGATGCTGCGCGACATCGAGATCCCAATGGCGAGGCCGGTGACAGCCACCACCAGGAACGCCACAGCCACGATATAAAACACGGTAAGGACCAGCTCGTCACCGCCCTGGCTCAAAATTGCCCCTAGAATCGAAGACAATCGCGTGTGAGCGGCCAAAAGAGCCGGCTGAGTTTTTTGGGGATTTTCCCAATTCACCGTCTTAATGAAAGAGCCCCACCGCACGTCCAGATCGAAACGATTCACGGGCGGAGGAAGCGCCGGCTGCGTACTAAGGCCTTCGGCGGGCGAAAACCGAAACTGCGCGTCACCTCCCCCACCGAGCTTGGTCGAACCCGCTTTAATCTGAATCTTCGGTTGGCTCGCCGGGGGGGCCGTCCCCGACTCGACAATGTCCCGCTTTAAGAAGTAGAAGTCGCCCAACCCCGGCGCCAGCCCGCTGAGAAAAGGGCGTGTGAGTGGCGTCAGCGCCAGAGCCTTTCTATTACCCACCACGACGTCCGCCCAAGCGTAGTAACGTCCGTCGCGCGAAGCGAACCCACTCGAATTCACGGGCAGCGTCTCGGGCAAACTCACGTCCTCTTCGGGCGGCCACTCCTGGCTCGCTCCATTCTGCGACGTCCACAAAATCAATCCAGGAAAATGTTGCTGCTCGGTGGCGTCAATTACCCGGATATCTGACGGAGAATCGGTGGCATGCTCGGCGACGGATCGAAGCGAAACCAGCCGCCGATCCAATTCCGATCGCACCAAGTACACTGCCACCTGCCCGGCCAGCATGTACGCGCCCAATCCCACCAAAGTCAGTACCAGCAGAATGGGGAGAACGGCGATGAACGCGTACGCCACAATCAGCCGGTTGCGCAGCCGCCAGGTTAGTTTGCGAAGCCCGATTCGCAACAGACGAAGCGCGATCCAGGCACCCAGGCAAAAGGTGACAAACGCGACGATCCCTTCAAATCCGGTGTCGGGCCACGCGACCAATGAAAGCAGGTAGACAAACAGGAAGAGCGCGAAGGCTTTGTCCACCTTCCCGGACTTGCTCCAAAGAGATTTGATGGAAAGCTTCACACGCGCGATTTGGCGATCTCCGGAGTTTCCGAAGCCGCTTCCGGCAGCGGCTTTTCCGGCTCCAGGAAATAGCGAGTCAACTGCTCTTGCAAGATGCCCAGCGCCGTTTCAGGATCGTCGGCGTACTGAAACAGGCTCAGATCTTCCCGCGAGATGGTCCCATGCTCCACCAGCGCCTCGAAGTTCAGCACCTCGCGCCAGAATTTCGTCCCATACAGGACGATCACGATCTTGCTTTCGAGCTTGCGTGTCTGGGCCAGCGTCATCACTTCGAACATTTCGTCCATGGTTCCGAATCCGCCTGGAAAGATGATCATCGCCTTGGCCAGATACGCAAACCAGAATTTGCGCATGAAGAAGTAATGAAACTCGAACGACAATTCGGGAGTGATGAAAGGATTCGGCCTCTGTTCGAACGGCAATCCTATGTTGAGCCCGATCGTTTTGCCGCCCGCATCCGCCGCGCCGCGATTGGCCGCCTCCATAATCCCCGGCCCGCCTCCGGAACAGATGACGAAACGGTGCGAGGCTGAATCCAGTTTGCTCGACCACTCGGTGACCAAACGCGCCAAGGTCTGCGCATCGCGATAGTAACGGCCCATGGGGCCTTCCTCGCTGATCCTGGCCGAGCCGAAGAAAACGATGGTGTCCTGGATCTTCTCGTCTCGAAAATGCGACAGCGGCTCGAGATATTCGGAAAGGATGCGCAATCCTCGCGCGTCCGGGCTTTCGAGAAAAGTCTCGTTCAGATACGCCACGGGCCGGTGGCTGTTGTTCGAGTGGTCGTCGATCATGAAGACGGGGTTGGAGGGCCTTCCAAGCGCTCCAAGCGCTTCTCTAATTGTCTCACTGTCTTCAGCAAATCAGGCAGTTTCGGAAATGCCGTGATGGCGCGCAGCCATTCGCGCGCTTCAAACGCGGGCGATCCCGACATCACTGCGCCTGGGGCCACGTCCCCGCCGATGCCGCTCTGCGCGTAGATCACCGCGTTATCGTGAATAGTCAGATGACCCGAGATGCCCACTTGTCCGGCCAGCAGGACGTTTTTCTCCAGCACCGATCCGCCCGCCAGGCCAGTCTGCGCGCAAATGATGTTGTCCTCTCCCACCACGCATGCGTGCCCCACCTGCACCAGGCTGTCGATCTTGGCGCCGCGCTTCACGCGAGTTTCGCCCACCGTGGCGCGATCCACCGACGTGAGGGATTGGATCTCCACATCATCCTCGATGACGGTCACGCCGGATTGCACGATCTTGAAGTGCGTCCCTTCGCGCGTTTTCGCGAAGCCGAATCCGTCCGCGCCCACCACCACACCGTTCTGTAGAATCACGCGGTGGCCGATGCGGCAATTTTCGCGAACCACGGCGTGCGAATGTGCACAGAAATCGTCGCCGATCTGGGCGCCCTCGTAAATCACCACGTGCGGATGCAGCACTACATGCTTGCCGATGATCACCTGCTCGCCCACCACGGCGAACGCTCCCACAGAGGCTCCTTCGCCGATCTTCGCCGAGGGAGCTATCGAGGCTTGCGGATGAATCCCCGCTTTCGGCTGCGGCGGTTGGTAAAACAAGGCTAGCGCGCGCGCAAAATCGTGATAGGGATTGGCCGATACCAGGCTGGCCGGTTGCGCGGCTTCGAGCGGTTGCTTCACTAAAATCGCCCCGGCGCGCGTCTCCTTCACTTTGGGTGCGTACTTCGGATTGGCCAGGAAAGTCACCTCAGTGGGACCGGCGCGCTCCACGCCAGCCACTCCGGTGATCTCAATGCCAGGGTCGCCATGCAGTGTGCAACCCAGCCGGGCGGCCAGATCGCCCAAGCGAATCCGCTCAATCGTGGACATGATTATGGCTTTATTGTATCCGCGCGGGTGTAAGTACCCATGTCGATTGGATGGCCGTTCTCGGGTAGCAACCTTAGCGGACAAACCCGCGGCGAGGCCGATCCGATGCTTAGATGCGTGTGTTCAGGTACATCCTGCGGCTGATCTTTGCGCTCGAAGCCCTGGGCTTCCTCAGCTTCGCGTTTTTCACCCTGCGTCATTCCACGGTGATTGCGGCCAATCCCCGGCTGCATCTGGGAAAGCACTCGATCCTGGAGATTTTCTGGCTCACGGTTTTGCTGGCCGTCTTGGCAGCCCTGGCCGCGTGGCGGCTGGAGCGGGGCGATCCGTTGGGCCGCTGGTCGCTCCTGGCCTCATCCATCTTTAATTTGCTGTTGTTCCCCGTGGGGAGCGTCGTGGCGGTTGCGGGCATCTTCTATTTCATCCGCAATCCCCCGGTCGACGCACTACCTGTGCGCAAACACCAACCGATTCAGGGCGATGGCACCAGCAAATGGTCCGGTGCGGTGTTCATGTTGGGCCAGCTGGTGTGGGGCGTCCTGGTTCTCACTTCCATTAGCCGTTGGACCGCCGCCAGAGGAATGCCGCAGATTCATTCCTTAGCTGTCTCCTGGATCGCGCTGGGCGGCGCAGTCTATGGCGCCATTCTGTTCCATGAGCTGGGACACCTGGTTTTGGGCGACATTGTCCGGTTCCGGCTGATCGGTTTCGGTATTGGGCCGCTGAGCTGGGCCTCCGCCGGCGGGCGCTGGCGAGCACACATGCGCTACGACAAGCTGCTGGGCGGCCACACCGCCATGGTGCCCACCACGCCCCGGAACCTGCGGGAGCGGGTGATGATTCTCACACTCGGTGGGCCGCTCGCGTCCGCGCTGCTCGGGGCCGTCGGAGCTATTTGTCTCCTATTGATTCCGGGTCCCGCGTGGCCTGCGGCCATAGGCCGAGCCGTCGCGCTCGCCACCGGTTTTGCGTGGGGCGACTTTCTTTTCAACCTGATGCCCATCGCCACGGAAGCTCAATATTCCGATGGAGCGCTGCTCTGGCAAATGTCCCGGCGCGGCCCCTGGTGCGACTTTCATTGCGCCAATCACTACATGGGGCTGTCCCGTACCACCGCGCTCCGCCCGCGCGACTGGCCCAAGGACATGGTGGTTCGCGCCGCCGAATTCGCCGCCCGGCTTCCCGAACCCGCCGGGTCGTTCGCCATGACCTATCTGCACTTCCTGGATGGTGGCGATTGGCAACTGGCCCTCACCTGGCTCGACAAAGCGCGCCAGGCGGCGCGTGCCGGCAGCAAGCTGGCGCTAGCACTGACCATCGATCGGGCTTACCTCGAAGCTTTCCATCGCCGCGATGGACGGGAAGCCCAGCGCCTGTTCGAGCAAGCGCCGCCCCGCGAGGATTCGATCGATTATTGGCGCGCCCGCGCCACCGTGCAGGCTACTCAAGGCAACTTCTCAGGCGCGGCAGCCACCTGGAGCAAAGCCTGGGAGATGGCCCAAAAACGTCCAGCCACCGGCATCAACGATATGGATCGCGAACAGCTTCGATTGGTCAGGGTATGGCTGGAGGAGCTTCGCGCTCAACCGGTCTCCGCTTAAGCTCTGGACTTAACCCTTCTTCCGGGTGGTTGGTTTCGGCTTGAGCGTCTTGACGTATTCGTAGCTCATTGCCAGATACTTTCGCAGTTCCCCGGCCTTGCCGAGCAGGTCGTCGGGAACCCGGACGTATTCCTTCATCACCGCGCCGTAGGCTTCAAACAGCGTGGTTTTGTACTTCTTCAGGAACTTCTCGCGCTCGTCGGCCGGCAGCCGGATGGCCAGGGTCTGGGACTGGTGCAGAAGCGTGAACATGTTCCCGTTCAGCGAAGTATAGGGATTGGCATCGCCTTTCCGCTCAACTTCCGGGAGTGTCCGAATGAGCGTCTCATACAGTTCCACTGTCGAAGCCTGTTTCTTCTTTGCCGCCATGGCATCGAATTATACATCAGACCGCTCCAAGGCGGATCCGAAAGCTTGCGCCTATAGATCGCCGAGGTACTTGACAATGATGCACTAAAGATTGATAATGGCGTTAGGCTAATATGAGAGCCGGATTCTCAGCCGAAAGATTGAGGGAAGAATGAGCAAAATCATAGGTATAGACTTGGGAACGACCAACTCCGTTGTTTCCGTCATGGAAGGCGGCCAAGCTGTCGTCATTCCGAACCAGGAGGGTGGCCGGACAACGCCGTCCGTCGTCGCTTTCACCAAGGCCGGGGAACGGCTGGTGGGCACGGTGGCCAAGCGCCAATCCGTCACCAACCCGGAGAACACCGTTTATTCGATCAAGCGCTTTATGGGCCGCCGCTTCAATGAAGTGAGCGAGGAAATGAAGCTTGTTCCATACAAAGTGGTCGCCGGGGAAAACGGCGACGCTCGCGTCGAGATCAACGGCAAGCGTTATTCGCCGCCCGAGATTTCCGCGATGATTCTCACCAAGTTGAAGGAAGCCGCCGAAGCTTATCTGGGTGAAAAGGTCACCAAGGCCGTCATCACGGTGCCGGCTTACTTCAACGATTCGCAGCGCCAGGCCACCAAGGACGCCGGGCAGATCGCGGGCCTGGAGGTGATGCGCATCATCAACGAACCTACGGCCGCGGCGCTCGCCTATGGCTTGGATAAGAAGAAGAACGAAACCATCGCAGTGTATGACTTCGGCGGTGGCACGTTCGATATTTCGATCCTCGAAGTGGGCGATGGCGTGGTGGAAGTGAAGTCCACCAACGGCGACACCCACCTGGGTGGCGATAACATCGACCAGCGCATTATCGACTGGCTGGTGCAGGAGTTCAAGAAGGAAACCGGCGTGGATGTCTCCAAGGATCAGATGGCCCTGCAGCGCTTGAAAGAAGCGGCGGAAAAGGCCAAGATCGAGCTGTCCAACACGCTCGAAACCGAAATCAATCTGCCGTTCCTGACGGCCGACGCTTCTGGTCCCAAGCACATGAATGTGAAGCTGACGCGGGCGCGGCTGGAGCAGATGGTCGCCGATATTCTGGATCGCGCGTCTGGTCCGTGCCGGCAGGCCATTACCGACGCAGGCGTGACTCCGGCGCAGATCGATGAAGTGGTGCTGGTGGGCGGTTCCACCCGTATGCCCAAGGTCCAGCAACTGGTGCGGGACCTGTTCGCCAAGGAACCCAACAAGAGCGTCAACCCCGATGAAGTGGTCGCGGTGGGCGCGGCGGTGCAGGGCGGCGTGCTGGGCGGGGAAGTGAAGGATGTTCTCCTGCTCGACGTTACTCCGCTGTCGCTGGGCATCGAAACGCTGGGCGGCGTGTTCACGCGGCTGATCGAGCGCAACACCACCATCCCCACGCGCAAGAGCGAGACGTTTTCCACGGCATCCGACAGCCAGACGTCGGTTGAGATCAAGGTCTTCCAGGGCGAACGCGCCATGGCGGCCGACAACAAGATGCTGGGTGTGTTCCAGCTGGTGGGCATCCCTCCGGCCCCACGCGGAATTCCGCAGGTGGAAGTGACGTTCGACATCGACGCCAACGGCATTCTCAATGTGACGGCCAAGGATAAGGCCACCAACAACGAGCAGAAAATCACCATTACTTCTTCGTCGGGCCTGAGCAAGGACGAAGTGGAGAAGATGGCGCGGGATGCCGAATCTCACTCCTCCGATGACCGCAAGAAGAAGGAAGAGATCGAGTCCCGCAACCGGGCCGACGCGATGGTTTACAACATCGAAAAGATGTTGAAGGAGCATCGCGAGAAAGTCAGCGCCGACGACGCCAAAGCGGTGGACGAAGCGCTCGCAGACACCAAGAAGGCGATGCAGGAAGGCGGCATCGACCGTATCAACCAGGCCACTTCGAAACTGGAGACGGCCAGCCACAAACTGGCCGAAGCCATGTACAAAGCCTCCAGCCAGCCGGGCGCAGGCACTCCCCCGCCGGCCGACGGCAACGGCGCCAGCGCCGGTGAGTCGAAGCCGAAAGACAATGTAGTTGACGCCGAATTCGTGGACGTTGACGACAAGAAGTAAGTAAACGGTTATTGGTTGTTGGTTGCCGACTGATCGTAGCCGGTGTCCGGTTGCCAACGACTAATAACCCAATAGCCAAGAACCTCTCATGCCAGCAGCCAGCAAACAAGATTATTACGAAACGCTAGGTATATCTCGCACCGCCAAGGAAGACGAGATCCGCAAGACCTACCGCAAGCTGGCGCGCAAGCATCATCCCGATCTGAATCCCGGCGATAAAGCGGCGGAGGAGCGCTTCAAGAAAGTTCAGGAAGCCTACGACATCCTGAGCGATCCCAAGAAGCGGCAGGTTTACGATCAGTACGGTTTCTACTCCGACAACATTCCACCCGGCGGTCCGGGCGGTGGGCCGGGAGCCGGGGCGGGGCAGCCGGGCATGGGCTTCGGTGGCTTCGATTTTTCCGATTACGTGAATAATCACGGCGCCGACACGCAATCCGGCGGCACCGGAGCCTTCCGCGACATCTTCAGCCAGTTCTTCGGCAACAAGCGGGGCGAACAACCAGGGGCTGGTCCTGAAAAGGGCTCCGACCTGGAATACGGATTGGACATCGATTTTTGGCAGGCCATCCGAGGTACCCAGGTGCGTCTCAACGTGGCGCGCCAGGAAACGTGCGAGACCTGCAATGGCAGCGGCAACGTGGGCGGCGCATCTACGGTTTGTCCGGAGTGCGACGGCACGGGAAACGTGACGCAAATGGCGGGCGCGATGAAATTCAGTCTTACCTGCCCGCGCTGCGACGGCAAGGGCCGTTTACGCAACGTCTGCCCCACCTGCCACGGCGACGGACGCTTATCCAAATCGGAAGCCGTCGAAGTTCGTATTCCGCCCGGCGCGCAATCGGGCTCGCGGCTGCGCGTAGCGGGCAAAGGCAATGCCGGCCGCATGGGCGGAGGCGCGGGCGATCTCTACATCACGGTCCGAGTGGAGCCGCACGCGTTCTTCCGGCGCGATGGCGACGACATTCATATCCAGGTTCCGGTCACGGTGTCCGAAGCCGGGCTGGGCGCCAAGATCGAAGTGCCGACCATCGACGGGCGGGCGTTGCTCAAGGTGCCGCAAGGCACGCAGAACGCTCAGAAGTTCCGTCTGCGCGAAAAGGGCGTCATGAATGGACGCAAGAATCAGCGCGGCGACGAGATTGTGGAAGTGGTGATCCAGGCGCCCAAGGCGCAGGATGAGCGCACCCGGGAGCTGCTTCGCGAGTTGTCGCAGGCCAATACCGAGGACCCGCGCAAGGATATTTGGAGCAAGGTCTAGGAGCGTCATTAGGGTACAAATATGGCCAAAGCTCGAAACAAAGCCGCCTACATGATCTCAGCCGTCGCCGAGCAATACCAGATCCATCCCCAGACCTTGCGCCTCTACGAACGCGAAGGTTTGCTCGCGCCCTCGCGCAGTGACGGCAATACGCGTCTTTATACCGACGGCGATCTCGAGCGCCTGGAAGTGATCCTCAAACTGACGCGCGACCTGGGCGTGAATCTGGCCGGCGTCGAAATCATCCTGAACATGCGCGAAAAGATGGCCGCGATGCAGGATCAAATCGAGGAATTTGTCGCGACGCTGAATCAGGAGTTCGCGCACCAGGCGCGGCAATCGCCGGTTGAATCCCTGCGATCGCTGATTCCCGTGGTGCAGATGCGCACGCCCGCCGTTATCGAAATCCCGAAGAGGAAACGGCCCAAGGCAAATTAGTGGCCTGTCGCAGCCAGATCGTTACTACCGCTTCCTCCGGTCGCGGCTCCGTTAAGCACATCGGATACTGAGCCGTGACCGAAGGGAGCGGTTGGGCCATGCTAACGAAGTCGCTGCGACAGGCCACTGGTAACCCCTAACGGGCGGCGATAGCGCCTAATGCATCTTCTCTAAATATTTCCCGGTGGTACCGTCCACAAAAACCGAATAGTCGCTGGTTCCCACCGAATCGCCCCAGATCACCCGCCACGTCACATCCGCGTATCGCTTGCCCAGTTCCATCAGAAACACCACCGGCTTGCCCGGGTTCTTCTTGATGTAGTCCGCGCTCTCTTTGGCAGCGGTTTCGAAGGCTTCGTCGGAGTCCACCTTGATTGCTGCGATGGTGAACGGGGACGAATCCCCGCGCGGCGTGTAGTCCTCCTGAGTCCCGCCGAACACGCCTTCGTGCAGGCTGCCGTCTTCCACCGCCGAGTAGGTGTAGGTTTTCGACTTCCTGAGTGAGGGCGATACGAAAATCACGGTCCAAGCGCCCGCTTTGCCCTTGTCTGTTTTGACCTGCGCGAGATTGAGGCTTTGAATTTGCAACGGCTGTGCATCGGGCGCCCACCCGCGCGCTTGCGGATACATGCGCTGGAACGCCTGCCGGCCAGTCAGCGCTTCGGGCGGTTTCGGAGGCGGCTTCACTTCCGCGGTCTTGGGGGTGTCGGAGCAACCAGATAAGAACAGGATCAGCGGCGCCAGGCACCACAGGTACGTAATAGATCGCATCATCTCATTTTCGCGTCAAAGCAGGAACGACGCCAGGAGCCTCGCAACGAAACTTTCTATCGGGCCCATAAGACGACCCGGTGCCGCCGTCCTGTTCCAAAATGAAACAAACTATTAGTACTTGTCAGTACGGTCCTACACCAAAGTACCTTGTTGAATGGGACCGCAACAGATGAGACTGTTACTTGGCATCGCATGGAAAGAACCGACCTAGACCAGTGGCGAGGTAGAGAAGTCGCGCGCCTGCTGGCGCTGGTCGAAACGCAACGCCGCTACTACCAGGAGATTGTCGCATCGGTCCCGGTCGGCCTGTTGGTGCTTTCGTCGGATCTGAGCATTCTACTCGCCAACGGCGCCGCTCGCAAAATCTTCGGACTGCATACCGGCGAGTCGCCGCGCCGCATGGACACCATCCTGCCCGGTCACCTGCTCGATCGCATTGAAGAAGTCTTAGAGACCGGCGTGCAGCAGACCGGAGTGTTTGTCGAGAACGGCCGCGACAAACGCTACCTGCGGGTCGGCATTCAGGCGATTCGCAATTGGGACGACGAAGCCGCCCAGGAAGCGCTGCTTACCGTGGAAGATCTGACCGGTCTGACCGCGCCACAGGAAGCAGAGCTCCCTGAAGTTGTTTCCGCGCCGGCGCCCGAGCTGTCCGTAGAAGCGCCGGTCATCGAAGCGCTGCCGGCCATTTCCGCCCAGCAGTTCATAGAGAACATCGACGCCATTGTTTGGGCCGTGGAGCTGCCTTCCATGAACTTCGTGTTCGCCAGCCCGCAGGCCGAGAAGCTGCTGGGCTTCGCTCCGGAACATTGGACCAGCCATCCGTCGTTTTGGCTGGATCGGGTACGCGATTCGGATCGCGAGTGGGTTGCCGAATCCTACCAGCGCGCTATCGAAACAGGTGACGCGCATTCGTGCGAGTTCCAGGCCATCACCGGCAATGGAAGCAGCGTGTGGCTACGGGAATATGCCCGTGTGCTGCCTGCCGCCGAGGGCCATTCCGAGGGCCAGCCGCGCTACCTGATCGGCGTCGCGGTGGATGTCTCCGAGCGCCGCATGTTGGAAGATCAGCTGGTGCAATCCGAGCGCGTGGAAGCGGTGTCACGCCTGGCCAGCCGCATGGCTCACGACCTGAACAACATGCTGATGATCCTCACCGGTTATAGCGAGGAGTTGCTCACCAGTTTGCCCGCGGGAAGTACGCTACGCACCGACGTGCAGGAGATTCTGGCTGCTACCGAGCGCATGAGCGGGCTCACCAGCCAGTTGCTGTCGTTCTCGCGCAGGCAAGGTGGTGCACCAGTGGAAATGGATCTGGATTCCACGCTGGCACGATTCGGCCCTCGATTAAGCGCACTGCTTGGAACACACGTTGGCCTCGAGCTACACGCGGCTGAGGAGCCTAACCGCATCCGCGCCGACCACGCGCAGTTGGAACAAGTGATGATCGCAATCGTCGAGCGAGCGCGGCAAGCCATGCACGCCGGCGAGAAGATCGTGGTGGAAACCTCGCGGCTGGATGTGAGCGAAGACTTGCGCCGTCCCAATGCTCCGCTAAAGCCTGGCAGCTACGCGCTAATTTCGATTACCGCGCCCGGCCAACCGCTGGATGCCGAAGCCAAAGCCGCGATGTTCGAGTGCTCATTACCCGGGAAAGAACCCTGGGACGACGTGGCAGCCAGCTTGTCTCGCGCTTATGGCATCCTGCGGCAATGGGGCGGCGATATTTCGGTGTCGAATGCACCGCGATCCGCCACCATGTTCCGTGTCTTCCTTCCGCGCCTGGAATCGCCCGCGGGCGAAGCCGCCGCGGAACCGGTGATGGCAGTGGAACCAACGCCTATCGAGGCAGAACCGCCGGCCCCGCTCGCGACCATTCTGGTGGTGGAAGACGAAGCGGGCATTCGAGCGCTGGTGAGGAAAATTCTCCGGCGTCAGGGATATGAAGTGCTGGAGGCGGCCAACGGGCAGGACGCGCTGGCGCTGTGCCGCGAACACGGCCAACGCGTGGAACTTCTCATCACCGACGTCTTGATGCCGCAAATGGGCGGCCGCGAACTGGTGGAACGTTTAGAGACGCAGGGACACGATATGAAAGTGCTCTACGTTTCCGGTTACACCGACGACGCCAGCGTTTATTCAGGCGATCTTCCGGCGGGCACCGCGTTCCTGCAGAAGCCATTCACCTTAGGATCGCTGCTCGACAAGGTGAAGGAAGTTCTAGCCAAATAGAGCTACCAATAAACAAAAGCCTCTTCCTCGCAAATGAGCACAAGGGGCGGACCGCCACTCGAGATGCTCTGAGCATGGGCGATCACCTCTTTCCCAGCGTCGGAATCGATGCAGGTCTCAAGGTCGCTCATGGAAGAAAAGTAGGCTTCAGCCAGACGGTACGCGGCGATCTTGCCTTGCGGGGAGCCTGTCACCTTCGTCAGAACTAGTCGCGTGAGGCCCTTGAGCTTACGCTCAGCCAGTGGAACATGCTCCGATAAAAACGTTTTTTCGAAAGCCTGTTCGTCCTGAGGCCGTGGATAGATCATAACCACTTTCACGCCGTGAGTGCCCATGGAAAAAGAGTCACCCACATCTTAGCATCGAAAGGAGTTCAGCTTGCCACGGGAAGCTGGCCCGCATAGAAGGAGGGCTCGAATTCGAGCGCTTCAACCGGGTTCAACACTGCGTCCAGCCGGTCTGTCCGCTGCTGCATGTCCGCCAGCTGCTCCAAAAATTGCGTGAGCAGTTGCGGTTTGCCCTTCAGACGGGTGTACATCTTCTCTAAAGCTTTCTCGGCCCTGCGCAGTTCCTCTAGTTCGGTGAGCAGGGCGTTCTCAAATTCATCTTGCGTCGGGATTGTTTGTAGAGCTTTCATTAGCGCATGACCTCTGCGCCTCTAAGAGCAATTGGTTTGCCATCGGGAAGGCAGAGACGAAAGTCTTGAAGATGAGTGACTTGACCGTGAGGGCGGATCGCACGCGTGGCGAACCATGAACTCCACGACGGTATTTACTTCAGCAGCTTGTCGATTTCTGCGAACAATCCCGCCCCTTCAAAAATGCTTCGCGTGGATTCCTCGTAGGCGAAATCGTTGCGGATGATACCGCGCTTATCTATAAGAAAAAGATGCGGGACTTCGATTTTCTGCATGCTGGCCGGAGTCGCCTTAAAGTAAGATGCGGTCATCTGGCCCATATCGCACAGCACCGGGATTGTAACGTTGTTGGTCTGAATGAACTTGGCGATGGTCTGCTGGTTGTCGGGCGGCAGGACCACTTCTAAGATGACGACCTTATCGCCGTAGCGCGCTTTCACTTCCTCGAGCGTAGTGGATGCGAGGAGACAGTGAGGACAGCGGGTCGACATAATGTCGATCAGCACTACTTTGCCCGCGTAATCCTGCAAGTCGTAATAATGCTCGTAGGAGGGATCCGGGAGAGCGAAGCCCGGCGCGCGGCGGTCCGAGAGTTCGCCAGATGCGCCCAACAAGAGACCCGCGGCGACAAGGAAGCAAAGCGCATAGCGAAGCATGCCCTAACCTACCAACTTTCGAAGTGAATCTACATATGGGGTGCGGGCCACGCCGCGTTCGGTGATGATGGCGGTGACGTATCGATTCGGCGTAACGTCGAATGCGGGGTTCGCGACCGCCGTGCCTTCCGGCGCAACCGGCACGCCATGCACGTGGGTTACTTCGGCGGCGGCGCGTTGCTCGATGGGGATCTGATCGCCCGAGGCCAGCGTCAAATCGAGAGTGGAGATGGGCGCGGCAACGTAGAAGGGGACATTGTTTTCCTTGGCGAGCACGGCCACCGAGTAGGTGCCGATTTTGTTAGCCACGTCGCCATTGGCGGCAATGCGGTCCGCGCCCACCACCACGCATCCGATGCGGCCCGAGTGCAGGAAGTGGCCGGCCATGTTGTCGGTGATCAGCGTGGCGGGGATATGGTCGTGCTGGAGCTCCCAAATAGTAAGGCGCGCGCCTTGCAGGAACGGGCGGGTTTCATCGGCGAAGACATCTATGTTCTTGCCGGAAGCGACGGCCGCGCGAATCACGCCCAGCGCGGTGCCATAGCCCGCGGTTGCCAGCGCCCCCGCGTTGCAGTGCGTAAGAACGGTCTTCCCATCCGGGATCAGCGAGGCGCCGTTCCTTCCGATGCATTCATTGATGGCGATGTCTTCCAGACGAACCTGGATGGCTTCGGCAATCAGCCTCTCGCGAATTTCTGGAAGGCTGCGGCCGGCAGTTTCGTTGAAAACTCGTCGCATGCGCTCGATGGCCCAGAAGAGATTGACTGCCGTGGGGCGCGTTTGTCGAATGATCTCGCAGATTTCGTCGAATTGCGCGGCCGATGCGGCTTCTTGCATCCCGAGCGCGATTCCCATGGCGGCGGCCACCCCGATGGCTGGAGCGCCACGGATGACCATGGAGCGAATGGCGTCGGCAACCTGAACATGGTCGGTGCAAGTAACGTAAACTTCTTCGCTCGGGAGGCGCGTTTGATCGATCATGACCACGCCCGCGGAGGTCCATTGAATGGTTTCGATCATATGGTTCTAGACCGCCAGAGAAGCGCGGCGAATTGAGTGAGATTGAAAGTGCAATGCATCAGCGCGCCCGCAACGGTGGATTGAGTCTTGTATTTGGCCCATCCGAAGATGCAGCCCGCGGCCGATATGAGCAGCATGTATTGCCAGGACCATTGATATTCGTATCCATGAGAACAACCGAAGATGAAGCCAGTGACCACGATGCCGCCAACCGCTCCCAGGCTGCGGATCAAAAGGGGCATCATGAATCCGCGGAAGGCGAGCTCTTCGGCCACGGGACCGATAATCACCACCAACAGACCGAGCAATAAAGTAGAACCGCGAGAGCCCAGCATCTGGTCGAACGGAAGATCGATTTCCGGCATGTGCAGAGCGGAGCCGAGCAGGCCGATCGAGATCACGAGCAAAGGCCCCGCGAGAAGCGCGCCCGAGGCAGCGCTCAAAGAAATCGGCCGCCAGCCCAGCGATCGCCAGAATGGTTGCTGATAGCGCACCAGCAGAAGCGCCTTCAATGCCGCGAACGCCAGCGCGTACCAAAGAATCTGAGGCAGGAAGAGCCGAAAAGGGTCGCTCAGTTTCGCAAGACTCAGTACGCCGATCAGGACGGATAAAGCCAAGCTGGCTATCACCAGGAAGACGAAAAGGAGAAGATCCGAGTAGTCCCAAAAAGGGGGTCTGGCAGTTGGGGGTTGGGGACTGGGGATTGGCGTGGGATCGATCGGAATCATGCGGAGCGCTCAATCAAGGCGGCAGCCAGGAGGGGGATCATGATTTCGTGATGGCCGGTGATGGAATAGCCGTGGCCGCCGGCGCGCGCGTGCGGGCGCTCGACGACGTTCACCTTGGGCCGGTAGTGCTGCAGGAAATCGAAATTCACCGTGGTGAAGTTGGCCAGGGGATGGCCGAGATTGCGGACCACGGAAACCGCTTTCAAGAAAACTTCGGGCAAAACCACGGCCGAGCCAACGTTGAGATAGACGCCGCCATCGTCGATGTCCTTGACCAGAGAACAGAGCAGGCGAAAATCGTGGTGTGACGCGCGGCCGATGGCGTCGCCGTTAGCGGTAGGGTGCGTGTGCGGGGTGTCGGTTCCGATGGCGACATGAACTGTTACAGGAGTGGAGTTGCGATACGTCTCGCACAGCAGGCTACAGGAAGCGAAGCGCGGATCGGCGATGGATTCGAGATGACGGCCGAGGGATTCTCCGAACCCAGCTTCGCATTTCAGCGCCGAGTTAAACTCACGGCCGGTTTCTTCGGCGGCTCCGAAGCTGCCGTCCGGAAGCACGGCTTCGACATCTTCGCTGGTCTGTCCGGCGATGGCGATTTCGAAATCATGGATCGCAGCGGCGCCGTTCAAGGCAAAAGCAGTGGCGAAACCACGGCGCATCAGATCGATCAGAATGGGCGCCAGACCGCATTTTATGACGTGGCCGCCGAGTCCCCAGAGGATCATCTTCTTGCGAGCGCGGGCGCTGGCCAATGCATCCACGACCGAGCGAAAGGAATCGGCTGCCAGGATATGCGGGAGAGAATCGAGCAATGCAGAAATGCCACGGCCCGCATAGGGCTTTGCAAAATGTTCGACCCGAACCTTGGCCTCGCGCGCGTTTATGGGAACGGTCTTTAGTCCCTGGAAGCTCAGCGGCTGGTGAGCATACTTGCTCATGCGACCTTTCCAGAGCGCAGTGCTTTTTCGAGCGCTTGCGCGGTGTAGCTCTTTTTGAATCGCAGGATCTGCTCAGGAGTTCCGGTGGCCACCACGTTGCCGCCTTTTTCGCCACCTTCCGGGCCCATGTCGATCACCCAATCGGCGGACTTGATCACATCCAGCTGATGTTCAATCACAATGACAGTATTGCCCAGATCCACCAGACGCTGGAGCACATCAAGAAGCCGCTTGACGTCTTCGAAGTGCAGACCGGTGGTGGGTTCATCCAGGATGTAGAGCGTCCGGCCGGTTTGGCGCTTGCTCAACTCGCGCGCGAGTTTGATGCGCTGTGCTTCGCCGCCCGAGAGCGTGGTGGAGGATTGGCCCAGGTGGATGTAGCCGAGCCCGACATCGTGCAGCGTGCGCAGCTTGACGTTGATCTGCGGAATGTTTTCGAGGATGGGAACGGCGTCTTCCACCGTGGATGCCAGCAGATCGGCGACGGAGAGACCCTTGTATTTCACCTGCAGCGTTTCGCTGTTGTAGCGGCGGCCGTGGCAGACGTCGCAGGTGACGTAGACGTCCGGCAGGAAGTTCATTTCGATGCGCTTGAGCCCGTCGCCCTGGCAGGCTTCGCAGCGTCCGCCCTTGACGTTGAAGCTGAAGCGGCCGGCCTTGTAGCCGCGCTCGCGCGATTCGGGGAGCATGGCGTAGAGCTCGCGGATGGGCGTGAAGAGGCCGGTGTAGGTAGCGGGATTCGAACGCGGCGTACGGCCGATGGGGGATTGATCGATCTCGACTACCTTGTCGATATTTTCGAGGCCTACGATGGAACCGTGCGCGCCGGGCGCATCGTGCGATCCGTAAATTTCCTTGGCCAGCGCACGATAAAGAATATCGTTGATGAGCGTCGATTTGCCGCTGCCAGAAACGCCCGTGATGGCGATGAAGCAACCCAGCGGAAATTCGACGGTGACGTCCTTGAGATTGTGTTCCCGCGCGCCTCGCACGGTGAGCAGCTTGCCGTTTCCCCGGCGGCGGCCGGCGGGAGGGTCAATGCGAACGGCTCCCGATAGATATTGGCCGGTGAGTGAAGCGGGGTTTCTTTGGATCTCGCGAGGAGTGCCGGCCGCTACCAGATGCCCGCCCAGACGTCCGGCGCCAGGCCCGAGATCGATGACGTAATCGGCGCGCTCGATGGTTTCGGCATCGTGCTCGACAACCAGGACGGTGTTGCCGAGATCGCGCAGACGGGTGAGTGTATCGAGCAGCCGGTCATTATCGCGCGGATGCAAGTCCGATGGAAGGTTCGTCGAGAACATACAGCACGCCGCGCAGTTTCGAACCGATTTGCGTCGCCAGGCGGATGCGCTGGGCTTCGCCACCGGAGAGCGTGGCGGCGGATCGCGCGAGGCTCAAGTAATTGAGCCCGACGGCGGTGAGAAATTCGAGGCGGTTGCGAATTTCTTCGATGACGCGCGCGGCGATCTGCTGCTCGCGTTCATTGAGCTTCCAGGCTTTGACGGCGGCCACCGCGCGATCGATGGACATTTCGGTGAGCTCGGCGAGGCCCGCGCCTTTGACGCGCACCGCGAGACTGCTGGGGCGCAGACGGCGGCCTTGGCAATCCGGGCAGAGCGACGGCGACATATAGTCCATGAGCCACTCGCGATAACCGGGACCGGCTTCTTCGTACGTTTCGGTGAGGATCTTGATGATGCCGTCGAATCCGTTGCCGCCTTCGAGCAGCAGCGATTGCGTCTTCTTGGGCAGCTCTTCGAACGGCTTGTTGATTTTGATGCGCAGGCGCGCGGCGCCCTCGTTGAGCTGCTGCTGCATGTAGGAGGAACTGGCGCCGGGGCCGAGTCCGCCATCGAGCAAGGGCTTGGAGGAATCGACGATAACTTTGGCGGGATCGAAGCTCCAGGTGCTGCCCAGGCCGTGACACGTTTCGCAGGCGCCGAACGGGCTGTTGAAGGAAAACGAGCGCGGCTCGAGCTGCGGGATGCTGTCGCCGCAATTGGGGCACGCGAGCTTTTGCGAATAAAGCTTCTCCTCGCCGTTGACGACCGAAACGGTGACCAGTCCATTGGCGAGTTTGGCGGCGGTTTCGATGGAAGCTTCGAGGCGCTTTTCGGAGCCCGGCTTGAGCGGCAGACGATCGACCACGATTTCGATGGTGTGATTCTTGCGCTTGTCGAGCGGGATTTCTTCATCGAGCGAGCGCAGCACGCCATCCACGCGGGCGCGCACGAACCCCTGGCGAAAGAGCTTTCTCGAGATCCTTTTTGTATTCGCCCTTGCGGCCGCGCACGATGGGCGCCAGGATCATGATGCGCTCGCCTTCCGGCAGCGCGAGAATCTGCTGCAGGATCTGCTCGGTGCTCTGGCGCGAGATTTCGATGCCGCAAGTGGGGCAATGCGGAACGCCGATGGAAGAGTAGAGGACGCGCAGGTAGTCGTAAATTTCGGTGATGGTGCCGACGGTGGAGCGCGGGCTGCGGTTGGTGGTTTTCTGCTCGATGGAAATAGCGGGGCTGAGGCCATCGATGGAGTCCACTTCCGGGCGCTCCATTTGATCCAGGAACTGGCGCGCGTAAGGCGAGAGCGTTTCCACGTAACGGCGCTGGCCTTCGGCATAAATGGTGTCGAAAGCGAGCGAGGATTTGCCGGAGCCGCTGAGTCCGGTAATGACGGTGAAGGTATTGCGAGGGATCTCGACGTCGATATTTTTGAGATTGTGCTGGCGGGCGCCGTGCACGGTGATGCGCTTGATCATTTCGCGGGGAGAACTTTCATTTTAGCAGGCGGCAATTGGCTATTGGCGGTTGGCGATTCGAAAGATTAGAGTAAAATGGTTTTGCACACACCGAAGGGGCCGCTAGCTCAGCTGGGAGAGCGCTGCGTTCGCAATGCAGAGGTCGGGGGTTCGATCCCCCCGCGGTCCACCAAAGAGTCGAACTCACCCGCTGTATACTCAGAGGAGTTTCAATAAACCACAAGCGGGGTGGTGAACCATGATCGTTCGATCTTTGATCCTGAGCGCGTTGATTGTTTCGGTAGCTGCCGCCGGGGACGTTACCTTCAACAAAGACGTTCTTCCGATCCTCGAGAAGAACTGCCAGACTTGCCATCGGCCGGGCGAGATTGGGCCGATGCCGCTGCTGACGTACGAAGGCGTGCGCCCCTGGGCCAAGTCGATCAAGGAGGCGGTGCTCACCAAGAAAATGCCGCCCTGGTTTGCCGACCCGCGCTACGGCCACTTTATGGATGATCGGCGCATGTCGGATGCCGAGATCCACACCTTGGCTGCGTGGGTTGACGCTGGCGCGCCGGAGGGTGACGCGAAGGACAAACCAGCGCCGCGGCAATTTGCCGACGGGTGGAATATCCGGCCCGATCTCGTGTTCCAGATGCCAAAACCCTACAAGGTTCCCTCGCAGGGCACCATCGAGTACACCTACATCGTAGTCTCCAAGCCTTTCGAGAAGGACACGTGGGTGGTAGCGGGCGAGATTCGCCCGACCAATCGAGCGGTGGTGCATCACGTGATCGCGACAGTGCGGCCCAAGGGTTCCATCTGGATGAAGCCCGCGCAATTGGGTGCGGAGCCGTACGCGCCGGGGCCAAACCGCATGCAGGATTTGATCAAGCAGGTCAAGGATAGCGGCGGGAAGGCAAGTATCGATAACGAATTCCTGGTGGGTTATGTGCCTGGAATGCAGCCCCAGCGGTTTGATATCGACCATTCCGCCAAGCTGATTCCAGCCGGCGCCGATCTTGTGCTGGAAGTCCACTACACCACCAACGGCCAGGCGACTGAAGATCAGACCAAGGTAGGACTGGAGCTGGCCACCCAGCCGCCGCAGCGCCAATTCCTTTCCATCACCGCGGCGCAAACGAATTTGACCATTCCGGCGGGCGATGCCAATGCCGAGGCAGTGGCGAAGCTGACCTTCGCTCAGCCCGTGGATTTCGTTTACATGCAGCCTCACATGCATCTGCGCGGGAAAGACATGACCATCCGTAGCGTGTATCCCACGGGCGAATCGGAAACGCTGTTGAGCGTGCCGAATTACGACTTCCACTGGCAAATTGTGTACTACGAGCAGAAGCCGATCCACATGCCGAAGGGCACGCGTCTGGAACTTACCGCCCATTGGGACAATTCGGCGAACAATAAGTGGAACCCGGATCCCACGGCGACAATTCACTGGGGCGATCAGAGCTGGCAGGAGATGCTGGCGGCTCCTATGGCGGTAATCATCGATCGGAGCGTCGATCCGAAGACCGTGGTGAGCAACGAACAGTTCTCAGGCAACGCGGGTGCGGAGTAGTCTGGTAGTGGAGTGTTCCGTTCACGCATCGTACTGGCCATTGGTTTTGGCGGGCTGTTATCGATCATGGCTCTGGCCGGGATCGACGCCCTGCGGGTGCTGGGGCATTTCCGTGGCAGCGATGAACAGATCCGCCGCCGCTATCTTGCGGAAAATCATGTTCTGAACGATATCCGGTCCGACGTTTACGTTTCGGGCACTTACGTTCGCGATTACCTGCTGGAACCGGAACCACGGCGGGCCGAGGATTACCGCGCCAATCTCGAACAGGTTCGCAAGCATATGGAAGCTGCGCTCGAATATACGGACGCCAGGTGGCCCCAGCAGGCATTGAGCACTACACAGCATTGCGGCGCGAGCTGACGGATTATTGGGCCATTCTGGCTCCGATATTCAACTGGGATGCTGGGGAACGACGCCGCTCGGGATACTCGTTTCTACGAGACGAAGTCTTCCCCCGGCGGCAGAGCATGCTGGCGCTTGCGGATCGCATCGCCGGCCTGAATGAACAACAGTTGGATGCCGGGAACCAGCAAGTAGTGACGCTGCTGGTCAGCTTCCAGACGCGTCTGCTGTTGACGTTGATGGCGGCGCTGGCGCTAGGCCTGGGTCTGGCGTTGTTCACCATGCGCAAGATCCTGAGTTTGGAGGGGCAAGCGCGATCGCAGTATGGGGAAGTGGCTGAAGCGCGCAGCCAGCTCAAGGAATTGTCGGCACGGCTGGTTCAGGCGCAGGAGGAAGAACGGCGGGCGCTGTCGCGCGAATTGCACGATGAAGTGGGGCAGGCTTTATCGGCGGTGCTGGTGGAACTGCGCAATCTTTCGGTGGGGCTGCGAACGCGGCCGGAAGAACAATCGCAACGGCATGTGGAGACCATCAAAGGCCTGGTGGAAAGCACCGTGCGTCTGGTTCGGAATATGGCTCTTTTGCTGCGGCCCTCGATGTTGGACGACCTGGGTTTGATTCCAGCATTGAAGTGGCAGGCGCGGGAATCGTCGAAGAGCACGATGATGGATGTAACGGTGGCAGCGGAGCTCGAATCCGATGAAATGCCGGACGAGCACAAGACTTGCATCTATCGGGTGGTGCAAGAGGCGCTGCACAATTGCGCACGGCATGCTCACGCCAGCTCGGTGCGGATTCGCGTGGAACAGGCAAAAGATCGGCTGCTTCTCAGTATTAAGGATGACGGACAGGGATTCGACGTGCTGCACACCAAGGGGTTGGGCTTGCTCGGAATTCAGGAGCGCGTCGCGCGGCTGGGTGGAACATGCTGGGTGCGCTCCCAACCAGGGAGCGGCACGGAAGTGTCGGTGGAATTGCCGGTAACAGTAGAGAACGGGAGCGGGCGGGTACTTGAAGCAGATTCGCATCCTGTTAGCTGACGATCACACCGTGATGCGCCGCGGTCTTCGGCTGCTTCTCGAAAGCCGTCCGGAATTCGGAGTGGTGGCCGAGGCGGCGGATGGGCGCGAGGCCGTGGAACAAGCCGAAGCTACGCAGCCGGACGTCGCGGTCTTGGATATCGGAATGCCCAACCTGGGCGGGATCGAGGCCGCGCAGCGCATCACGAACGCCTGGCCTGATATCGCCATCGTGATCTTGAGCATGCATTCGGACGAGAGCTATGTTCTGCGGGCTCTGAAGGCGGGCGCCAAAGGCTATCTGCTGAAGGATTCCGCGGAAGGGGATCTCATTGACGCAATTAAATCGGTGCATGAAGGGAAAACTTTCTTCAGTCCAGAAATTACGCGCATGTTGATGGAGGACTACGTACGTGAGCTGAGGACGCGCGGAACCGAGGATAGCTATGACCTGCTGACCCCGCGCGAGCGGGAGATCCTTCAGCTTTTGGCGGAATTGAAGTCGAACAAAGATATAGCGCAGCGTCTTAATCTCAGCTTGTACACCGTGGAAACGCATCGCAGGAACCTGCAGGAGAAACTGAACCTGCATAGTTTCGCGGAGTTGATACTTTATGCGGTGAGGAAAGGCGTGATCTCATAACGGAGAATTGAGAACTCCGAATGTAGAATTCAGAAGCCAGAATTCAGAATTCAGGAAGGGGGACACGGCTCATTTCGGACATTCTGGATTCCGAGCCTGAAATTCCGGCTTCTATTCTGGTTCGCCATGCGATAGTATTTTATGGTGCAGGTGAGCCCAGAGCTTTCCCACGAACAACTTCGCGCCGAGGTGCAGAAGATCGCGTGGTACCACGCCATGGATCTGGGCGGCGTGCGGACCGAGGGCCGGGTCGACGCTGGTTCCCAATTACAACGGATACAAATTCCCGAGAGCCTGGCGGGGCTCACGGTTCTGGACATTGGCGCGTGGGACGGGTTCTATTCTTTCGAAGCGGAAAGACGCGGGGCTAGCCGCGTTCTGGCCACCGACTATCCGGCGTGGCGGCGCACAACGCCCCCGTGGCGAAGCGGGAAGGCGGGGTTCGAGCTGGCGCGGCGCGCGCTCAATTCAAAAGTGGAAGATTTAGAGATCAATGTGCACGACATTTGTCCAGAAACCACCGGCATGTTCGACGTGGTTCTCTTCCTGGGTGTGCTCTATCATCTGAAGAACCCGCTGGGCGCGCTGGAACGTGTGGCCAGCGTCACCAAAAAGCTTCTCATCGTGGAAACGTCGGTAGATTTGATGTGGTCCAAAAGTCCTGCGATGGCGTTTTATCCGGCCACGGAATTGAACAACGATCCCACCAACTGGTTTGGCCCTAATGTGGCTTGCGTCGAGGGCATGCTGCGGGCCTGCGGCTTCCAGCAGGTGCGATGTGTTTCCAAATACTCCTGGAGCGAGCGCATCGCGAGCGCGGGGATGAGGAAGATCCGAGGCGCCGCACCCTTCTGGATCAACGCACGGCGGGGACGCGCGGCATTTCACGCGATCAAGACCTGAATTGCGGCCTGTGTTATTTTGAATCTCTATGGTTCTGTCCGACGTGGACATCCGGCGTTACATCGCTCAGGGGAAGATCAAAATTTCGCCGGACCTGCCGCCGGAACAGTTTGGAAGTTGCTCGGTGGATTTCAAACTGGGCAATGAGTTCAACGTTTTCGAACACAGCCGCAACGCCTACATCGATTTGCGGGAGAACAAGGGCATCGAAGGATTGATGCAGAGCGTGATGGTGCCGGCGGGCGAATCGTTCATCCTGCAGCCGCGCGAGTTTGTGCTGGCGATCACCGAAGAGACGTTGGAGCTGGACGACGATGTTCTGGGAAGGCTCGAAGGCCGGAGCAGCCTGGGGCGCATCGGGATCATCGTGCATGGCACGGCCGGCCTATTCGATCCGGGCTGGGCGGGGAAGGCGACACTGGAGCTGAGTAATCTGGGGCGCATGCCTGTGGCGCTTTATCCAGGGATGCGCATCTGCTCGTTCACCTTTGAGCAGCTCTCGACGCCTTCGTCGATGCCTTATCGCAAGAAGGCCGGCAGCAAGTATGCGAACCAAACGCGCCCGCTCGCAAGCCGCCTGGCGGGCGAGTTCAAAGGTTAATGGAAGCTCCTAAAAGGCGTCGCGTTCTGACGCTTTCTCCGCTGCCGCCGGAGAAAAGCGCGTTCGCGCTGGCACGTTATAGCCGGTCGCCCGATTCGATTCGCGATTCGCTCGATTGGGTGCGCACGCACGATTCCACGAAGTTCCTCGAGAGCTTCTATTTTCAGTACGGGCACGCATCCATTGCCGATCTCGGCCACGTGGTGCTGTGCTTGGAAGGCATATCCGAGCTGGCTGCGACAGAAATAGAAGACGAGCAGCTTTGGGACGGGCAGGCGCGCTCTTCGCGCTATCAGGATTTTTCCAAATCCGGATTCGTGACTCCGCCGGAATTCGACGTTTCGCAAGCGGCCGTCTATCAGCAAGCCGCGGGCGAGATGCTGTCGGGTTACAACCAGATTCACGCCAAGGTTTTCGATCATCTGGCGGAGAAACATCCTCGGCCGGAAGGCATGAGCCCGCAAGCGTATGAACGCAATGTGAAGGCGCGGGCATTCGATGTGGCGCGCTACCTGTTGTGCTTTGGGATTCCGACGGGCGTAGGACAAGTGACCAGCATTCGAACGCTGGAGCGTCAGGTGCGGCGATTGAAAGCCTCGGAATATCAGGAGCTGCGCAGCTTAGCGGTAGAGATTGCGGAGGCGTGCGCGGAAGAGCCGAGCCTGCGATGGGATTTGAACGGAACGAGTGAAGCTGTGGCGCCGACGCTGGCGCGGCATCTGGATGCGGACCAGCATAGCCAACGGAGCCGCGAAGATTTGCGCGCCTGGGCAGCGCAAAACTTGACCGTACGTCAGCCCGAGACATCGCTCGACGACGTCGATTTGCTAAAACCGGGCGAGACCATCGCCGATATCGTTGCGACGCTGCTTTATCCGGTGACGGATTGGCCTTATCGAGTGCTGTATGAGACGGCGTCTTCCTGGAGTGCGGCGCGGAGGAATGAAGTAATCGACGTAGCGTTACAATCCAGAACCGGGCGCGACGAACTGCTACGTAATTTCAGGAGCGCGCCCTACGTGTTCGACATCGTCATGGACATTGGCGCTTATCGCGATCTTCACCGGCACCGGCGTTGCCAGCAATTCCGTCAAATGTATTCGACGGCTTTGGGTTTTGAGACGCCGGCGGCGATTGAGGCCGCAGGTATGAGTGAACGCTACGCGGCTTTGTTATCACTTGCCAGTAACGTTGCGGCCACTCTGTCCCCCCCGGGCGCGCAATATCTTCTCCCCTTCGCCACGCGCTCACGTTTCCTGTTTAAGATGGATTTCGCGGAGGCCGAGTACATCGCGCGGCTGCGATCGGGAGTGAAGGGGCACTTCAGTTATCGCAAAATTGCTTGGGAAATGAAGCAAAAGATGAGTTTGCTGGAGCCCGAGTTGGGACGGCTCATGGAAGCCACGCCGCCGTGGGTGGAAGATCCGCTGCAAAGATAGAAAAAGATAATTGAAACCAAAACGCGCGGGTCTGTGGGCAGTCACGCCTGTCGAAGAATTGATCGCCACGCGGTAAAACTTTCCCTGTTTCACCCCTGGTTTCGTTAGAAATTCGCTGAATCCTAAGTACTTGCTCTTTTGGCAGCATAGCTGCGATAGGTAATGGCAGGTTACGGCGATGGCCTGGCCTAGTTTAAAACCGTGCGGTTGCGTGATGCGATCGCGAAGCGGCAATTAACCAAAGAAGGAGTTACTTATGACCCGTTTTGTTGTTGCAATGGCATCCGTCGGATTGCTCGGAGTTGCGCTCTCGTCGAGCGCCCGCGCGGATGAATGGAACAAAAAGACCGTGATGACTGTTAGCGAACCGATCCAGGTTCCCAACAAGGTGCTGCCTGCTGGGACTTATGTGATCAAGCTGCTGGATTCCCCCTCTGACCGTCACATTGTTCAGATCTTCGACGCGAACGAGACTCACCTCGATGACCACCATTCTCGCGATTCCCAATTATCGAATTCAGCCCACCGGAAAGACGGTGTTCACGTTCTGGGAAACGCCTCCCGGACAACCGAAGGCTCTGAGGGCCTGGTTCTATCCCGGCGATAACTTCGGCCAGGAGTTTGCTTATCCGAAGTCTGCCGCGGTGCAGATTGCCGCTGTAGCGCATCAGCCGGTGCCGACCACGGAAACCACGCAGGCCGCTGAGTTGCCAAAGGCTGAAGTAACGCAAACGCAGCCCGAGCCTCAGGAAGTGGCGCAGGCCACGCCGCCACCGGCTCCAGTTGCCCAGCCTGCTCCGGCTCCAGAGCCGGCTCCAGCTCCCGCGCCTCAGGAACTGCCGAAGACTGGCAGCCCTTATCCGCTCATCGGTTTGGCTGGCGTGCTTTCGCTTGGTCTGTTCGCGCTGGTTCGTGCTTTCCGGTTGTCGTAATATTAAAGCGATCGGAGAGCTCATGTTCCGCTGCCGCGTAGTGTGTGTGGGAGTGGGTGTTCTGCTGTTGACGGTGGCAGGCGCCGATGCATGGGGTCAAGCGAAAACCGCCAGCATCGACGCCAAAGCCGCAGAGCAGAAAGACTTCACTATCCAGACCACTTCGCGGCTGGTTCTTTTGGACGTGAGCGTGAAGGATGCGGCCGGCGGATTCGTTTCCGGTCTGACGAAAGATAATTTCAAAGTTTTTGAGAATGGCAAGCCGCAGCAGATCAGCCAGTTTGGCGACGCCGACATTCCGGTAACGGTAGGGATCGCAGTGGATGAGAGCGGCAGCATGCGGCCCAAGCGGCCGCAAACCATCACCGCGGCATGGGTTTTTATTCAAGCCAGCAATCCCATGGATGAAATGTTCGTCGTTAACTTTAATGAGAAGCCGCGTCGCGGGTTGCCGGATGATACCCTGTTTTCCGACGACCCTCATAAACTGCGGGCTGCGCTGTGGCAGGGGGATCCCGAGGGCCGCACGGCGCTCTATGATGCCATCGAGATGTCGCTGCATCAGCTTGAGTTCGGAAGGCAAGCCAAGAAAACGCTGATCGTAATCAGTGATGGTGGCGATAATCACAGCACGCACAAGCTGCCGGAAGTGATGAAGGATGTGCTCTCGTCGCTGGTGACGATCTACACAGTGGGCATTTACGACGAAGACGATCCGGAAAAAAACGAAGGCGTGCTGAAAGACCTGGCGCACGTGAGTGGGGGCGTCTTCTATCATCCTAAGACGCTGGATGAGATCGTCCCGATCTGCCGACAGATCGCCAAAGACATTCGCACACGTTACACAGTGGGATACGTACCGTCGGCGGAGGGGAAGGCAGAGCGCCACATTAAGGTGACGGCTTCCTCGACGGATCATCCCAAGTTGGTGGTGCGCACGCGGACCAATTACGTATTTGCGGATCAGGCGGCTGAGTCCCGATGAGAGCGCGATTAACCTGGCATGAGGGGCCGGCTCGAAATCGAAGAGCCGGACGGGTGGGCTTGCGCGCCCTGGAGTGGACCTTCCTGCTCGTTGGGCTGCTGGCCGTGGATTGTTTCGTATGGGTTAATACCAGCAGCGTGCTGTACCAAGCCTATGAGGATTGGTCTTTCGATCAGACCCTGCGGGGATTGACGCCCAGCCTAACCGGTTTCGTTCGCGACGAAGAGCGCTGGTTGTTGAGCCGCGGACGCATGAATAGTGAGAGCGCGGAAGCGCCCAAGCCAGCGCCGCCCACCAGCCAGCCGCAAGTGGCTGCGCCGCCGGGCCCGCAATCGGTGATCGGGCGGCTTGAAATCCCGAGGCTGAAACTGGCGGTAATGGTACGCGAAGGCGCCGATGAAAGCACGCTGAGCCGGGCGGTGGGACACATCCCCGGGACAGCGCTACCTGGGAACGTAGGCAACGTGGGACTGGCAGGGCATCGCGATACGTTCTTCCGCGCGCTGCGGAACATCCGCGCCGACGACACAATCGAGATGCAGACCACGGCGGCGACGTATCGCTATGTGGTGAAATCCACTCGCATCGTGACGCCGCGCGATGTCAGCGTCCTGCAAGCATCGGGCGGCGAAACGTTGACGCTGGTGACGTGTTATCCGTTCTACTATGTGGGATCGGCGCCCAAGCGATTTATCGTACATGCGGCACTTCTCGAAGATGCTCCGAAGGTAACGCTTAGCCCGCGGCGCCGGCGGCCGCCAAACTCCTGAGCTTAGCCGTCAGCGTGGTTCGCTTCAGGCCCAGCATTTCCGCGGCGAGTTTCTTATTGCCGCGAGTTTTTCGTAAGGCCTGCTCCAGGATGTTCCGCTCGATGCTACCCACGGTGCGTTCGAAATCAAGCCCTTGATCGGGAACGGCGATCATACCCTGGGCGCCGCCCTGGAAGGGGACGGGATGGCGGCGAGGTGGAAGCGGAAAATCGCCCGGCAAGAGCACGCTGCGCTCGCCACTCAGGACGATGGCCTTTTCCACGGCGTTCTCCAGTTGACGGACATTCCCGGGCCAGTCATGTCCCCCCAGGCGGCTGAGGGTCTCGTGCGAGATTTGCTTCGCGGCCAGATTCTCCTCCCGGCAGATCTTCTGGATGAAATGGAGCGCCAGCGGGGGTACGTCGGAAGGACGCTCCCGCAGCGGAGGTAAGCCGATAGGCACCACGTTGATGCGGTAATAGAGATCCTCGCGGAATTTGCCTTGCTTGATCAGATCGGCGAGATCGGTGTGCGTAGCGGCGATCACGCGCACATCCACTCGAACGGTCTCCGAACTGCCGAGCCGCTGGAACTCACGCTCCTGGATCACGCGCAGCAACTTGGCTTGCAAGCTGAAGGGCATGTCGCCGATCTCATCCAGAAAGATGGTGCCATGATTGGCCTCCTCAAAACGCCCCACCCGGTGTCCGATGGCTCCGGTGAATGCGCCTTTGACGTGCCCGAACAGTTCCGCCTCGAGCAGAGCTTCCGGCAGCGCGCTGCAGTTCACCGCCACCAGCGAGGACCGATTGCGGCCGCTGGCAGCGTGGATAGAACGGGCCACCACTTCTTTGCCGGTACCTGTTTCGCCGGTAATCAGGACGGTGGAGCGGCGCGGAGCAACTAGCCGGATCTGTTGCGCGATCTGCTGCATGGGACGGCTGTCGCCGATCAGGAAACGGCGCCAGGGCCCGGATTCGGAATCGGCGGACGTGCCGGCGATGGCATTCCCGGAGGATTCCTGGGCCCATTTGGAATTAGCAGCTAAGAACAGCAAACTGGTGGCATCGCCGTCCGAGTACACATGGAACGCCCCCAGGCGCAGCAGGCGGACCACTTCCGTGGGAGATGCGCCCGGGGCATGCAGAACCACCGGCGTGCCCGGCTGGGCCCTTTGGAACTCTTCGAGCAAGCCGGCCGCGGATGCGCAATCGGCCAGCGGCAGGCTTACCAGCACGACGTCAAAATCCTGGACGCGAAGAGCATCGAGGCCTTCTAAGGAAGTACTCACGGTAATGGTAGACGAGAGGAGAATTCCTGAGAGAGGCCCGGAATCCTGTTCCGCAATGTACAGAACTCTAGGAGTAAGGCCCGCAACGAGATTGGCTGGATCGAGAATGTGGAAACCTCCGACGCTCTTAGATCGGTAAGAGGGCGACAAGGGACCATTGGGAAAAGCGTTTACTCCCAGGGGGGTGGTGCGCTGGACTGCCGGTGCGATCTTGACTGGTACACTACACTAGAATTTATGAACGATACCGAGCGCATGTCGCGCCCGCTTTCTGAAGTTGATCCGGAAATCTACCAGGCGATTCAACACGAAACTGAGCGCCAACATAGCCGTTTGGAATTGATCGCCAGTGAAAACTTCACTTCCGAGGCGGTTCTAGAGGCCACTGGGTCCGTATTCACCAACAAGTACGCTGAAGGATATCCCGGTAAGCGCTACTACGGGGGATGCGAATTCACGGATACAGTGGAGATGCTGGCGCGCGAGCGAGCCAAGAAGATCTTCGGCGCTGAATATGTCAACGTGCAGCCGCACTCCGGTTCGCAGGCCAATCAAGCGGCCTACTCTGCGGTGATTCAGCCGGGAGATGTGATCCTCGGCATGAACCTGGCGCACGGCGGGCACCTCACACACGGGCATCCGTTGAATTTTTCGGGCAAGACGTATCATATTGTGCCTTACGGCGTCGCTAAAGAGGACGAGAGGATCGACTACGCGGAGCTGGCCCGGCTGGCCGAAGAAAACAAGCCGAAGCTGATCATCGCCGGCGGCAGCGCTTATCCGAGGATTATCGATTTCGCGCGCTTCCGCAAGATTGCCGATTCGGTGGGCGCGCTTCTGTTGGTGGACATGGCGCACTTTTCGGGGCTGGTGGCAGCCGGCCTGTATCCAAATCCCTGCCAATTCGCGGACATTGTGACATCCACCACCCACAAGACGTTGCGCGGGCCGCGCTCGGGCATGATTCTGGCGAAGGCACAGTATGGGGCTGCTATCGACCGGGCGTTGTTCCCGGGGATTCAGGGCGGTCCGCTGGTGCACGTGATTGCGGCCAAGGCGGTGTGTTTCCTGGAAGCGATGACGCCGGAGTTCAAGACTTACTCCCAGCAAGTGATCGCCAACGCGCAAGTGCTGGCCGAGAGCTTGCAACAGGAGGGCTATCGCGTGGTTTCGGGCGGGACCGACACGCATTTGTTGTTAGTCGATGTCTTCGCGAAGGGAGTGCGCGGAAAAGAGGCGGAGACGGCGCTGGATGAGGCCTACATTACGGTAAACAAGAACGCGATTCCCTTTGATGTGAATCCACCGCTGAATCCGAGCGGCGTGCGGCTAGGCAGCCCGGCGGTAACCACTCGCGGTTTCCGCGAAGCCGAGATGCGGCAAGTGGCGGCGTTGATCGCCGAGGCATTGAACGCGGTGCAATCCGGCGGCCCTGAGACGAAAGATTCGCTTATGGCGGTGCGGCGGCGGGTGATGGAGTTGGCGGACCGCTTCCCGCTCTATCCATGGAAACTTGCTCGAGCCACCGCTTAACGCTCTAGCGCTCCCCAATGCCGCTCCGGATCGCCCTCGATACGCGCCGCGTGGCGGACTTTGGCATTGGAACTTACATCCGGAACCTGGTGCGCGCGCTGGCGCGCGTGGACGATCGCAATCGATACGTGCTGATCACTACCGGACAGCCGGTTCCGGAGTTCTTCGATCTGCCGCCGAATTTTGAAACGGCATTTTTCCCCGGCGCCAGAAATAAGGGAGCCACCCCAAGCAGCCTGGCGCAGATTCGCTATGGATTGTTCCTGCGACACCTGGAGGCCGATCTTTTCCACATCCCGCTGAACGCCGTGCCGCTGCTGATGCCGAAGCCCTATCTGGTGACCATCCACGATATGAGCACGCTGCTGTTTGCGAGCCAGCTCGGCTACCGCAACCGTCTGCGGCATTTCTATCTGCGGCGCGGGCTGATACGGGCGGATCGGGTGATGGCGGTTTCCATGGCAACCTGCCGCGACGTGGAGGCGGTGCTGGGCATCCCCGCGAACCGCATGCGCGTGGTGTACAACGCACCCGATCCAATCTTTCAAGCTCCCAGCCATCCCGCTTCGGGGCGGGTAAACGGCGAAGAATTTGGCTACGCATCCGGTTATCCCGCCGAGATCCAGCGCGTGCTGGACCGCTACCGCATTCATTACCCGTTCCTGTTATACGTGGGGCGAACCAATCCGCAAAAAAACATCCCGCGGCTGGTGGAGGCCTTTGCGGTGCTCCGGGGCGAAATCCAGGATCATCCAATCTACCGGGATTTGCGGCTGCTGATCATCGGCGATGAGATTTCCCGTTATCCGGCGCTGCGCCACGCCGTGATCCAAAGCCGCGTGGAGGACACCGTGCGGTTTCTCGGGTTCGTGCCGATCGATACTCTGCGGTCCTTTTATCAGGCTGCATCGGCATTCGTGTTCCCTTCACTTTATGAGGGCTTCGGGCTCCCACCGCTCGAAGCCATGGCCTGCGGAACGCCCGTGGTTTGCTCGAGCGTCAGCTCACTGCCGGAAGTGGTGGGAGATGCCGCGGAAATTGTAAATCCTGAAAATGTTTTTGACATCGCGCGGGGGATGCGAGAGGTGCTGCTCGATCGGGCGCGCCGCAGCCGGATGGTCGAGCGTGGCTTCCAACAAGCGCGGCGATTCAGTTGGGAGCGGACCGCGCAACAGGTGCTGGACGCCTACGAAGAGATTGGCTCGTCCAAGAAGCGGCCACGCTGAGGCTGCAGGTCCCGCTCGCGCTCACGGCCCAGCCATAAGACGCGCGCTTTCACCGCATCGCTCGAAAGCTGGATGGGTTCCCAGGCCGTAGGATTGTAGAAATCGACGTCCGTTACCAGGTAGTGACAAAGCGTCCCCGAACGGATGAAACGCAGCACAGCTTCCCCTTTACGCTCAATTACATAGAGCGAATAGGGAGAGAGGGAAGCCCGGCGCTCAGAAATATTCAGAAGTGCCACGTCGTATGACCCCAGTGTGCGGTTCATCGCTCGATCGGCGACCAGTTTCGCCATCACCAGGCCAGCCGGAACAGTAGCGGATGGAAACGGCAATGGGAAGCTGTTACGCCAGTTCACTGTGTCGGGCCAGGATTGGCCGGGACCGATGGGCGCTGCGAGAAAAGCGACTTCGGATACTCTCTGCCGGCTGCGGCGGCGCTGAAGCTGGGCTTCCAGCTCTTCCATCGACGCCAGGTCGAGCAGTGAAAGGTGAAGGTATTTTAATGCCAGATCGAAGACTTGAGGTGAGAGAGTTCGAGCGCCTTTGAGCACATTATGGGCATGAGGCTGCGATATGCCAATCAGCCGAGCGAACCCTCTCTCCGTGAGCTCCCCGTTGCGAACTTCATTCCGGACGTAGGCCAGCAGTCTGAGGCGCGCGTCCTGGAAGGTCAAGTTGGCCTCTCCTCGTATTTCAGTTTGAAATAGATCCCAACGGGAACAGGTAGAAAAGGCAGATTAGGGACATCACACTGATTAGATGCGGCCAAAAAGTCAAACCAAATAAAGCAATGATAGTGCGGGATTTATCGAACTCTCTCCTAAGTTGAAGAGGCATTTCCTCTTTAGCGACAGCGCCTTTTTGCGTTGACGTGACTCGCCGGGGCACTGAGACTTGAAATCACGTCGATAGACATTACCCGGTTGCTACGCCGGGTTTACGAAAGAGAGAGAGAACTTAAATGCTGTGGAACCGTTCCGAAACGCTGGCGCTCGCGGCGCCTGCGTGTAACATCTGCCTGGGCTTAGGATTGCGAATCGGCCGCCATGGGGCGACGCATCCGTGCAATTGCGTGCTAAGAGCCATTTTCCGGGCATGTTTTGACCGCTTCCGCGAATCTGTGAGCCGGGAGAAGTATATGAGCCGCGTAACGCTGGATCCGTTACCCGGCAAGGACCGCCGGGGTTCCTGGGGCCGCAAGGATGAAGAGTTTGCAGCCGACTTCTGTCTGGTCAGCAAGAGAACGCTGACGGAGCGCGGAGAATCTCATTTTCAAGTATCACTTCCTGCTCGGCGCAGACTGGAAGCTGTGCTGCACCAGGCTGGGGATGGACCGCGGAAACTTTTTCCACGCCGTCTACCGCATCGAACAGAAGCTGGGCCGGGTGTTCCGTGAGCTGGAGCCGTATTCGCTGTTCCCTGTGGATGATTATTTCCACGGTCCGTCGAAGAACGTGTCCAGTTGCCTGGAGGATCACGTGGTGCCGATCCGCCGTCTGGGCGCCCGGCAGGTGCCTCTTCCCAGCCAACTCACCGCTTGAGGAATCGTGATGGGGCGGCTGCAACGCCGCCTCATTCGAATTGTTTTTGGAATCCAGCGAACTGCTGCTTGAGATCTTCGAGTTCCTGACGCAGTTGCGCGACTTCGGTTTCGAGCGCGGCGATCCGGTCCGCGCGGCCAGGTGCGATGGAATCGACGGCGTGTTCCGGGCGCTGCGGCTGCAACGTCAGGTGCACCCGAGAGCAGATGCGCGTAGCGCGCTTCCTTCTCCCCTGGACGGCGCGGCAGCTTGGTCACCAGTTCGGGCATGCGATCGAGAACCGTCTCCACTTCCGAAATATCGTCAAAGCGATGCATGCGCTCGGCCCGTGTGCGCAACTCCCCAAGAGTCTGTGGACCGCGCAGCATCAGCTCGCAAAGAATGGCGAGTTCACGACGGCCCAGGTTTAGTTTTTCCGAGAGCCGGTGCCCGTACTTGGGGACGCGGCTTCCTGCGCCCGTGATATTCAGCAGCAATCCCTTGTCGCGCAGGGTGTAGAGAACGCGCTCGACGGTCTCCTCGTCGAAATGCACCACTGGATCGCGATTCGATTTCTGATTGCAAGCATTCAGCAGGGCATTGACCGAAAGCGGATAGTACTCGGGAGTGGTGACCTCTTTTTCGAGAAGCGCGCCCAACACCCGCACCTCATCGAAATCCAAAGCTAAATCCATCGCTTCAGTTTGGCACGGGAGAAATGTCGGCAGGCAAGTTGAGTCACGCGGTTTGCGAATTAGATTCCGGACGGCTGGTCTCCGACAACGCAACCCTGCGACGCACGCGCTGCGCGAATTCGGCGAATTCCTGTTGGGCGCCCCGAGCCGATACCGCGAGCTCGTTGCTTTCCCCCAGGCGCGATTCCAGCAGGCCGGCGATCTCGGAAAGTTGATAGCTCAGGGTGGCTACCTGGCGGTCGAGGATTTCTATTTCGTTATGGCTTAGGGCTGATTTCATTGGATCCCCCATCTCGCTCTGTCGTTCGCACACATATAGTCACCGCCCCAACCCCAGAGGACGGCTTCTCTCTTCTTTCAAAAAGCGATGTACTACTATTACCATTTCCACGGCGCATGTCCAGCCGGATGCTGGACAAGGTCAACGCCCGTGCTTTTGGCGCGCGCGTTCTGACCCGGGAGCGCGTATTTGCGGGAAGGTTTGACAGTGGCCCAAATGGACTATAGTGGATGATAGTCTCGATTGACTCGAGTCCAACCCGGTTCGGCTGTTGAGCCGCCGCGATGGTAGCACCCTTCGATCCCGCCCGCCGGATAACGCGCGAGCGCTGGAAATACACGTGTAATCGTGCTTTGTTGACGTCCCGACGCGTCTGGTTGACGTCCCGAAAGGATAGGGCCGGAAAACTGCATGTCTGCACGTATTTTGCTGGTCGAGGATGAGCGGGTCACCGGCGAAGACCTGCGCGACATCCTGACCGAACTGGGATACAACGTAACCGCGCTCGTAGCCAGTGGCGCCGACGCCATCGCGCAGGCCGAGCTAAACCCGCCCGACATCGCCCTGATGGACATCCGCATCCAGGGCGAGATGGACGGCACGGCAACTGCTCTTGTGCTGCGGGAACGCTTCAACATTCCAGTGATTTACTTGACGGCGCATGTCGACAACGCGACTGTCGAGCGAGCCAAGCACACTGCGCCTCTGGGCTACATTACGAAGCCCTTTCAGGAAACCGCGCTGCATGCCAGCATTGAGATCGCGCTACACCGGCATCGTGAAGAGACTAAGTCTGGCGAAAAACGGGAACTGCTGGCTTCCACTCTACGGGCCATCTCGGAAGGCGTGATTGCGGTGGACCGGCAAAGGAACATCACGCTCTTCAATCCGGCGGCGGAAGCATGGACCGGCTGGTCCATCGGAGAAGCCTTGGGACACCCGGTGGAAGACGTCTTCCATACGGTGGCTGATCCGAGTGGAGACCAAATCAGCATGCCGTGGGAGCTGGCGCTTTTGAGCGCTTCGCTGCAGGATCTTCCCTCGGGCACGCTTCTGGTATCCCGAAACGGGGAGAAACGGCCCGTTAACGGTACTGCCGCTCCAATTCGCGATCACAAGGGTGCCATCGCGGGCGCGGTCCTGGTGTTTGGGCGGGGCAATGAGCATGTCCCGGACCGTCCCGCGGTTTCTCCGGATGCGCGCAGCGGAATCAACCTTGGAAGCTTCAAGATGATCGCCGTGTCGTCCGCGATGAAACAGCTACTCACTTTCGCGCGCCGCGTGGCCCAGAGTGAAGTGTCCACGGTTTTGCTGGAAGGCGAAAGTGGAACGGGCAAAGACGTTCTGGCTCAGTTCCTGCACTTTTACGGCCGCAGGCACGAAGGACCGTTCGTGGCCTTGAACTGCGCCGCGATTCCCGAGACGCTGCTCGAAAGCGAACTCTTTGGGTACGAGAAGGGAGCGTTTACCGACGCCCGCGCGGCCAAGGCCGGCATCCTGGAGATGGCATCCACCGGATCCATTTTCCTGGATGAGATAGCCGAAATGCCGCTCACCGTGCAAGCCAAAATGTTGCGCGTTCTGGAAGAGCAGTGTTTCCGGCGCCTGGGCGGAGTGCGGGACATTCAAGTGGATGTGCGGGTAGTGGCGGCCACCAATCGCAAACTGACAGACGTGATTGAGCAAGGCAGGTTCCGGCTGGATTTGTACTACCGGCTGAACGTGATTCAAGTGTCGCTGCCGGCTCTCAGAGAACGTCGGGAAGATATCCTGCCGTTGGCTGAGCATTTCATTCACATCTACAACGGCAAATTCAAGCGCCATGTTCAGGGGCTGTCGCATACGGCGGCGGCCGCGCTGATGTCGCACGCCTGGCCTGGAAACGTCCGCGAACTGCGCAACGTGGTGGAGCGCGCCATGGTGCTGGAGGAATCCGATCGCATCCAAAGTTCCAGCCTGTATATCGCCACCGATGGCGGCGCCCTGGGCCGCGCGAGCGCCCAGCATGCGGAAGCGCCCGAGGCTCCCTTTCAAGCCAGCCTGGCGGAAGCCGAGAAGAACCTGGTGATGAAGGCGCTGCAAAAAGCCGCCGGCAATCAGACGCGCGCGGCAGTGCTGCTGGGCATCACGCGCGATACTCTGCGTTACAAAATGAAGAAGTTCAATCTGCGGTAAGTCAGAATTCAGAACCGGAATTCAGAACCAGAATTCAGAACCAGAATTCAGAACCAGAATTCAGGAGTCAGAATTCAGAAGTAAGAAGCCGGGGCGAGGGTAACGTAACTGAAAGCCCCGCCTAGGGTCTAACCTGTAGATTGATATATCGCAAGCTAGGCAGAACGGGTGAACGCGTCTCCGCGATCGGGCTGGGAGGATTTCATCTCGGCTTCGTGAAGGATTCCGGCGAAGCGGGCCGTCTGGTCCGGAGCGCCATCGAGCGAGGCATTAACTTTCTCGACAATTGCTGGGACTATCATGACGGCGAGAGCGAGCGGCGCATGGGAGCGGCTCTGCGCGATGGTTATCGCGACCAGGTGTTCCTGATGACCAAGTTCGACGGGCGAACCAAAAAATCCACGGCCAGGCAGATCGATGAATCGTTGCAGCGCCTGGAAACCGATCACGTGGATCTGATCCAATACCACGAGAACATCCGCCTGGAGGATCCGGACCGTTTCTTCGCACCCGATGGGCCGCTCGAAGCTTTGCTCGAAGCGAAGAAGGCCGGCAAGATCCGGTTCATTGGATTTACCGGACACAAAGATCCCATCGTGCATCTGCGGATGTTGGAAGTAGCCGCGGAGCATAAGTTTCGCTTCGATACCTGCCAAATGCCGCTAAACGTGATGGACGCGCACTTCCGCAGCTTCGGACGCCAGGTATTGCCGAAGCTGGTGGAACAAGGCGTGGGCGTGCTCGGAATGAAGCCGATGGGCGATGGGCACGTATTGAAATGCGGCAACGTGACAGCCATCGAATGCCTGCACTACGCGCTTACTCTGCCCACCTCGGTGGTGATTACGGGCTGCGAAAGCATGGAGAGGCTGGATCAGGCGTTCCACGCGGTGGATACTTTCCGGCCGCTCAGCAACGAACAGGTGACTCAGTTGCTGGCGAAAACCAAGCCGTTCGCCGACGCGGGAAAATGCGAACCGTTCAAGACCACTTCGATGTTCGACGGCACAGCAAAGAATCCCGAGTGGATGGGCGAACCGCAGGACATGTTGGCGCCTAGTGAGTCAGTGAGTAAATAACGTAGTTCACGCCAATCCGAATTCCTAGAGCCGAATATTTTTCCGGATACTCCGGATCGTCGGCCCACTCCCAGGAATCTCCGATATCGGAATTGTAGGACATGGCGACCATGACGCGGCCCTTGTCGTCCATGATTCCGCGCCAGTGGGCGACGGCCCCGCCATACTCACCATTGCGGTAGGTGGTGCCGCGCCGGATGGCCCATTCTCCGGGGACTTGATATCGATCGTCCAGATCGTACACGGTGTGGAAGATCGAATCGCCGTCGGCGATTTCAACGATGGGCCGATCGGGAAATACTTTGCCCATGGATTCGTAAAATCGTTCCCACTCTTCGGCGCCCCAAAAATCGTCCAGCATGAGGAAGCCGCCCCGCAGCAGGTAGTCGCGCAGCTTTTGGGCCTGGTTATTGGTGAGCTTCCAATCGCCCATTTCGCCCGCATTTAGCCAGGGCCAGTTGTAGACATCGTCGCCATCGTCGAGATTGACCGGCTGCTCGATGGAGCGCACCGAGATACGGGTCAAGCGGCGCAGGGCCAGCGCAAAATGCCGGTCGGCGCGCGGATAATCCTGCGTCCAACTGGTGCCGCCTTCGAGCCACGTGGTTCCCGCGCCATAACCGAAATAGCGGCCGAAGCGTGCACGGGGATGCTGCGGATACATCAAACGGGCGAAGACCCATTCAGTCTTATCCTGCCAGTCCGCCGGCATTTCCACGTTGTCGTAAGGCTCCATGCTGCGATAGAGACGCCAGGGACGCTGGAAGCCATACAACGTCAATGCAAACGTGATTCCCGCGCCCAACCACAGCGCACTTCGGAGAGTCATCGCACCCTAGTTGGAGAATAGCACCGTTGCGCGGTCGTAATCCGTCCGCAAGAAGTAGGAACATGTTGTGGCGCACGCACTCGACTCGTGCGTGCTGCGTTCACACTCGTGTGAACGATTTCGGTGTTGGCACGATTGCCAACACGGCACGCAAGAGTAGAGTGCGTACGCCACTCCCTGCAGGAACCAATAAAGCTGTGACGGTCAGCGCTCCGAGACGGGGCTGGTCAACGCCTGGTCGTTGATCATGCTCTCGGCCAGATGGGTCAGCTTCTGGTCGGCTTTCTTTTCCTCCTGCAAGGTTTGATTTAGCAGCGCCACCGCTTCGGGAAGGCCAAGTATTTCGGCAAACGTTCGAGCGGATCCATAAGCCGCGATTTCATAGTGCTCCACGCGGTTGGCCGCTGCGATGAGACCGGCATCGCGCAACGACGATTCGTCGATGGAATCGATGAGATCCTCGCCTTCGCTAATGAGCCCCTTCATCGCATCGCAGGTCTGACTCTTCGGATCCTGACCCAGCAGGCGGAAAACATTCTCCAGCCGGAGTACGTGTCCTTCGGTCTCCATCAAATGGGATTCGAATGCCTGGCGCAGGGACAGCGAGGTACTGGCTTCCGCCATCTTGGGCAACGCCTTCACCAGACGGTGTTCGGCATCGTAAAGGTCTTCCACCTGTTCCAGGAATAGATCTTCCATGGTTTCAATTTTCATCATGACGCTCCTAAGTAAGATTGGGAGTATTCACTCCTGGCCGTTAGACCGAATCCTGACGAAAAGGTTGTTGCGTTTTCGCGCGCGTCGCGTGCGAGCGTGCCGCTGTTACGGTGACTACGGGACTGGCGGAGTTTTCTCCAGTCCATCGAGATAGCGGTCCAGGTTGAAAGCAGCGCTGATGAGCGAGAGATGCGTGAGCGCTTGTGGAAAGTTGCCGAGCGCCTGGCCCTGAGGCCCGATCTGTTCCGCGTACAATCCCAGATGATTCGCGTACCCCAGCATTTGCTCGAACAGCAGGCGGGCTTGCCGCAGGCGCTTCGCATCGGCGGGACTGGCGCGTGTCAGGGCTTCCACCAGCAGGAATGTGCAGAGATTGAAAGTGCCCTCGGTGCCTTTCAAACCGTCCGGCGTCTTCGCGACGTCGTAACGAAACACCAGCCCATCGGAAACCAGGCCGCCGGCCTTGGGCGGGCGGTTGATAGCGTCGATGGTTCGGAGCATACGCGGATCGGTAGGTGAGACGAAGAACACCAGCGGCATGAGGAGAGTGGATGCATCCAGCGCATCGCCATCGAATTGCTGCACGAAAGCTCCGCGTTCGGCGTTCCATCCGCGCTGCATGACGGTTTCGTAAATCTGGTCGCGCACCGACGTCCAGCCGTTCCAATCCGCCGGGAAAGAGCGCTTGGCCGCCAAACGCAGCGCTCGATCCACAGCCACCCAGCTCATCATCTTGGAATACACGAACTGGCGCGGACCGCCGCGAACTTCCCAGATCGCGTCGTCGTCTTCCTGCCAATGCTTGCAAACCCAATCGGTCAGACGGCGGAGATAATTCCAAAGGTCGTAGGAAATCGGGCTGCCGTACTTGTTATAGAGATAAAGCGAGTCCATCAACTCGCCGTAGATATCGAGCTGGAGTTGGCGATAAGCGTCGTTGCCGATGCGGACCGGGCCGGAACCTTGATAGCCTTCCCAATGATCCAGCGTTTCTTCCGTCAGGACATGCCGGCCGTCGATTCCATAGACGGTCTGGAGCGAGCCTTCGGGATCCATTTCGTGGCAGCGCGCATCGAGGAATGAAATAAACTGCGTAGCTTCTTCGGTGAACCCGATGCGCATCAGGCTGTAGACGGTAAACGCAGCGTCGCGAATCCAGGAGTAACGATAGTCCCAGTTGCGTGAGCCGCCTAAACTTTCGGGCAGGCTGCAGGTGGGCGCGGCCACAATGGCGCCCGTTGGCTCGAAGGTCAGGAGTTTCAGGACGAGTGCCGAGCGATGCACCGTTTCCCGCCAACGGCCCCGGTAAGTACATTGGGCGATCCAGCGGCGCCAGAAATGGATGGTGTCGTGAAAGAGCTGCTCACTCTCCGGTTCCTGTAGTCCAATTGGTTCGGCTGAGAGTCCGCGCAGTTCAAAGCTCTGCGTCTGCCCTTCTTCTAGCGAAAACTCGCACGCGACGCCAGTGGAAAACGGTTGCAGCGAAACGGAGGAAGCGAGTCCGAGGGCCAAACCAGGAGAGCAGAAGCGTGCCCCCTGGGCCGAGATCTCCACCCGGTGTTCGTCGCGCCCATAATTAAAGGCCGGAACGCACTCCAGGCGGAATCGCAGGGCGCCGCGCGACACTTTCACTCTACGGATGAGACCATGCAGCGGAGGTACATCTTTCTGCCCGCTCACCGGCATGAAATCGATAATTTCGCCCACGCCATCGGTGGACAGAAAACGCGTTACAAGGATATTCGTGTCGGGCCAATAGACTTGTTTACGGCTAGTCCCGTCAGCCACTGGCACGATACGAAAATATCCGCCTTTGCGTTCGTCGAGAATGGCGCCGAAGACACTCGGCGAATCGAAGTGAGGGAAACAAAACCAATCGATGGACCCGTTCTTGCCGACTAAGGCCGTAGTGCGCAGATTTCCGATTACACCGTAGTCTTCGATCGGCTGATAGGGCATTTCTGGAATGCGCGGCTCCAGGGCTTTAAGGAGCCGCGCGCAAGGAACTACCTGTTGGCATGTTCCGGCTGATGCGGTTGCTGTTTGCCTTGCTGCTGCTTGCCTTGTTTCTGTGTGTCTTGCTGCTGCGCGTAGCGTTGCGGGTCGCTATCGAACTTATTCTTGCATTCCTGCCCGCAGAACGAATACTTCTTGCCTTGATAGGAACTGGTGGCTGCAGCCTTGTTCTCATCTACTTGCATTCCACAAACCGGGTCTTTCGTCATGATTAATTTCCTTTCTTATGAAATTGACTCCGCCTGTTAGACCCGGCTGCGGGCGCCCCATTTCCGAACGTAACCGTCTCAGCTAGTTACTTCGCGGCGCGTTTCACTATCCCGTAACTGTTCAGTTCCGCATAGATAGGCCGGGCCACGGCGGGCCGCGCCACCCTACCGGTCAGAATCTGGCGCTGTGTTACGTCGCGGCCATACAATGCGCGGTTATCATCGTTATCCGGGCGTAACGTCGAACCCTCCAGCGCGACACCCGCGAAGATGCCATGCGCACGGGAGTACCCCAATATTTCGGCGCGCATCAACGCATCGGTCTGAGCTTCGCTCGAACGGCCCACCGGTCCCGCCATCGCGCTGGCATCGCCCCCCAGCGTGAACTTGTCTTTCATCAAATCCCGGACGCCGTGCTCGTTCATCACGATGAAAACCAGGTCAGTCTCACCGGCCCCGATCTGGAAACCGAAACTTCCGCCTTCAATGCGAATGGTGGAAGGAGCGCTCCAACCGCGAGCGGTGCGGCATACCACTTCGCCCTTCCCGTATTTCGCGCCGACAATAAATCCAGCGCGCTTCAAGCTGGGCACAATGCCAACACATCGCGCTTTGGCGAGAAGATCCTCGGGAATCCCCCGATCCTTCGCGTGGAGAATCTCGCTCAAAACTTCGGCGGATGCAGTAACGCGCTTCTGCGCGCCATTCTCCGGTTGCACCGCGTACAGGATTGGCGCCAGGCACAATAGCCCTAAGCTAGCAGCATATTTCTTCAAGTGTTTCCTCTTTCTGAATTTCGGAATTACAGGCTCACTTGCCCTAATAGCAGGAGCACCAGGAAGATTACGAGAACCGTTCCAAGAACTCCGGTCGGATAATAGCCCCAGCTACGGCTATAGGGCCACGCGGGGGTAGCGCCGATCAACAAGACGATCAATAGAATTAACAGGAGCAGCATAAGAAGTTTTCCTTTCCCTGTAACCTGAGAGGCAGTTTGCCTTCCAACGGCCCGAGCTGTTTGGCCCGCGCGAGAAAGAAGCAGCTTAAATCACTGAATCTATGATCCTTAAGTTTGCGAGTTGGGTGGAACGGATGCGCCGGCGCAACCCGGGTCGCCTATCGATATTTTGAATATCCTACGTTGCGCCTGGCGGCTCACTGCAAATGTTACTCGCCGATAACGCGAACGGCTCATTCCGCCGATTGAAGCGAGTGAGTTGATGAACAGCATGCCATGCTACCGTAGGAATTTGGCACCCGCCATGAACAGATCCGGCGCGATTTTCGCTGCGATGGCGTGCGCCGTGGCTGGCCTGTTCCTGGTGGCGTGCGGCAAGAGCGCGACGCAATACATCGATCGCGGAAATCAGCTTTATTCATCCGGCCAGTATGGCGATGCCGCGCTCAACTATCGCAATGCCATTAAGAAGACCCCGGGGTCGGGAGAAGCTTATTACCGTCTGGGGCTAGCGCTGTTGAAGCAAAACCAGATGGGTGAGGCGTATCAGGCCTTCAATCGCTCCACCACGCTTAGTCCCGCCAACATGCGCGCCAAAGTGGAACTGGCGAGTCTCGCGCTGGCCATTTATGCGCGCGATCCAAGGCATCCGGCGGTGCTCTACAAGCAAGCGCAATCGCTCGACACTGAGCTGCTGGCGCCGGGCGGCAATCGCGTGGAAGGTCTGCACATCAAGAGCGCCCTGGCGCTGATCGACAACCAGCCGGGCACGGCGGTCGAAGCCATGCGGGAGGCGGTGAAAATCGCTCCCAACAGCGCTGAAATGGAAGCTAGCCTGGCGCAGGCCTTGCTGCGCGACAATCAACCGCAGGAAGCCGAAAAAGCGGCGCGGCTAACGGTGGAACAGCATCCCGGTTACGGCCCGGCCTACGAAGTGCTGTACGCGATTTACATCCCAGAGCAAAACTGGGAAAAGGCGGAGGCGCTGCTGAATTTATGGATCGCGAAGAACCCCACGGAGTCGACGCCGGTTCTCCGTTTGGCGGCATTCTACTTCGCCCGAAAGCAGCCCGACCAGGCGGAGAAGGCACTAAATTCCCTGCTCAGCCAGCGCAAGCAGTTTCCGCAGGCGGATTTACTGGTGGGAGATTTTCACGCGCTGACTCGCAATTCGGAAAAGGCGCTTGCGGATTACCAGCGGGGTGAAGCCCGGGATTATCCCCGGCAGCAAATTTACCAGGAGCGGGCAGCCAGCACGCTGGCCACACTAGGGCGTCGCGAGGAAGCCATCAAGGCCGCGGATGGCATTCTGGCGAAGGATCCCAAGGATCAATTCGCGCGGGCGCTCAAAGTGCAATTGCTGGAACAGATGGGCGGCGCAAAAAACCTGAGTGACGCTGCCACCCTGGCAGACCAATTAGCTACGGACACTCCGAACAACGCCAGAATTCAACTGCTGGCGGGACAAGCTTCCTTGCTGAAGGGCAGCCTGGATGCCGCATCCGTGCATCTCAAGCGCGCGGCGCAGGACGATCCACGATCCTCGGCCGCGCAACTGGCTTTGTCGCGCCTGGAATTGCTGCGGAAGAACTATCCGGCGGTGTTGGAACACGCCGATGCGGCTTTGGCGATTCGCCCCAACGATAGCAACGCGCGGCTGTTTCGCGTGATCGGGCTTACCGGAACGCACGCCTATGGATCGGCCAAGGCCGAGGCCGAACAACTGGCCCACGACACCAAGGACGCGCCTCAGGTGGAGATGCAGCTGGGGGTGATTGCCCTGGGCCAGGGGCGCTATACGGAAGCGGAGGAGTTGTTCCGCAAGCTCTATAAGGAAGGCTCGCCCGATCTGCAGCCGCTGGCCGGTCTGGTGAACGCGTACGAGGCTGAACACTTGCCGGACCGAGCCTTGGCGCTGATGAAGGAAGAAACGGATCGCGCTCCCGAGTCGAAAGGGAAAGCGGCGCTGCTGGTAGCTACCGCGGAAGCGGCCGGCAAAAACGACGTGGCGCTTTCGGAATTGCAGAAGATGGCCGCGCAGAATCCATCTTCGCCCGACATCCAGATGCGAATAGGCGCCGTCGAGTTGAAGCAGGGCAGGCTGCCTGAGGCGCTCGGATCCTTCGAGAAAGCGCGCCAGCTAGCGCCGAACCGTGCCGGCATCGACGGAATGGTCGCGAACATCGAAGAACAGGCCGGCAAGAAGGCGGAGGCGATGGCGGACTACCGAAAGGCTCTTCAAAAAACGCCTGACGATCCTGCCGCGCTGAATAATCTGGCATTCCTGCTGGCCGATTCCGGCGGAGATACCAAGGAAGCCTTGGACATGGTGACCAAGGCCATCCGCAAGGCGCCGAACGTGCCTCAATTGAAGGACACCATGGCGTGGATCCAAATCAAGCGGCACAACTCCGCGGAAGCGCTTCAGATTCTCAAAAAACTTAGCCATGACTTTCCGAACGACAACACGTTTCGGTATCACTACGCGGTGGCGTTGATCGAAAGCGGCGATCGCGCGGAAGCCCGGCAGCAAGCGGAGACCGCCTTATCCAAGAAGCCCACCACCGAGTTGGCGGGTCAGTTGCGCGACGTGCTGGCGCAAACCAAGTAGCCAATCCCCTTCGTCAATCGCGCGAGAGCCGCGCGAGCAACTCCCCGTGGTATTTTGGTGAGTTCGCAAGGACAGTAATTGAATGGAGCCATTGGTTGGCATCATCATGGGAAGCAAGTCCGACTGGGAGACCATGCGCGCGGCCAGCGAAACACTGGCGCGCTTCGGCGTGGCCCATGAGTCGCGGGTTGTTTCAGCGCATCGCACGCCGGTCTGGATGGTGGAATATGCCTCCGGCGCGGAGGGTCGTGGATTGCAAGTGATCATCGCTGGAGCGGGTGGCGCGGCGCATCTTCCAGGAATGGTGGCGGCGAATACGCTGCTGCCCGTATTGGGCGTGCCGGTGGAGAGTCATTCGCTCAAAGGTATGGACTCGCTGCTGTCCATCGTTCAAATGCCGGGCGGCATCCCGGTGGGTGCTTTGGCGATCGGAAAAGCCGGCGCGCAGAACGCCGCGCTGCTGGCTGTAGCCATCCTGGCGAATCACGATCCGGCGCTCCGCGAAAAGCTGCGCGTTTTTCGAGAGGAACAGGCCGAGCAGGTGCGCTCGGAAGAACTGGAGTGATAGAACCCATACTTCCCGGTGCCACGGTGGGCGTGCTGGGAAGCGGCCAGTTGGGGCGAATGTTCGCCATCGCGGCGAGGCGCATGGGCTATCGCGTGCATACCCTGTCGCCCGATGAGGACACGCCCACGGGGCAAGTGGCCGACCTGGAAGTAAAGGCTGCCTATGACGATTTGGACGCAGTGTCCGAGTTCGCGCGCAACGTCAGTGTAGTAACGTTCGAGTTCGAAAATGTTCCGGCGCCAACCGCGGAAGCAGCCAGCCGTTGTGCGCCTGTGCGTCCCAGCGGATCGGTTCTGCACACCACACAGCAGCGCATTCGCGAAAAATCGTTCCTGACCAAGGCTGGATTGCCCACTACGCCGTATCGCGAGGTCCGGTCGATCGATGGTTTGCATCGGGCGCTGGCCGATCTGGGTTGCCCGGCCGTGCTGAAGACCGCCGCATTCGGTTACGACGGGAAAGGCCAGTTTCGCGTTGAGTCAGATGCGCCCGATCGCGTGGAGGAAGCTTGGGCTGCCATCGGTAAACAGCAAGCCGTGCTCGAAGCGTTCATCGACTTCGACTGCGAGATTTCCGTGGTTGCCGCGCGTGGCGAAGATGGCCAATTCGTGCATTATGGCGCCATCGAAAATCAGCATAGCCGGCACATCCTGGACGTGTCCGTCGCGCCTGCTCGTGTGTCTCCCAGGATCGCGCAAGAGGCCGTGGAGTTATCGCGTTGCGTTCTCGAAGAGCTGGACGTGGTGGGCGTGTTGTGCGTGGAGTTTTTCGTGGCGCGTGATGGATCGCTCTTGATCAACGAGCTGGCGCCGCGTCCGCACAATTCCGGACATCTCACCGTGGACGCCTGCATCACCAGCCAGTTTGAGCAGCAGTTGCGCGCGGTGTGCGGATTGCCGCTGGGGTCAACGGACATGCATCGTCCCGCGGCGATGGCGAACTTGCTGGGCGATCTGTGGGCTAAGGGCGAACCCGATTGGCGCGCGGCCTGCGCGTTTCCCGGCGTGAAGCTGCATCTCTACGGAAAGCTGGAGCCTCGGCCTGGCCGCAAGATGGGCCATTTGACGGCGCTGAATAGCGATCCAGAGGAAGCTTATCGGACGGTGCTGGCCGCGCGCGATAGCTTGCAAGGTTGATGGCGCGCGAAAATAGAGACTAGTGAACAAGAACTCTCTCTTGACCCTGCTCGCGATTGAGTACCCTATCATTCAGGGCCCCATGGGCGGCGGGCCCTCGACACCGGAATTAGTCGCAGCGGTTTCTAATGCGGGCGGGCTCGGGTCGCTCGGCGCGGCCTACATGACGCCCGAGCAAATCATCGAAGCCATCCGGCGAATTCGAGCGCTTACCTCGCGGCCGTTCAACATCAATCTATTCGCGGGCGGATGGAGCACGGATCAAGCGGTGGACGCCGGCTCAATGGTCGCGCTTATGTCCGGAGTCCACGATGAACTCGGGCTGCCCGCGCCGGTTGCTCCGGCGGCTGCTCCCGATCCGTTTCCCTCGCAGCTCGAAGCGGTGCTGGCGGCACGTCCGCCGATCTTCAGTTTCACCTTTGGTATCCCGGATAGCGCCGCGCTGTCGCGCCTGAAAGAGCGGGGCATCGCCATTCTCGGCACTGCGACGACCGAGGAAGAGGCGCGCCAGTTGGAGCGAGCGGGCGTGGACGCGGTGGTCGCGCAGGGAGCGGAGGCAGGCGCGCATCGCGGAACATTTCTGGATTCGTTTGAATCGTCCATGATTCCGACCTTGGAGCTGGTGCGCATTGTGGTGGATGCCATCCGGCTTCCCGTAATCGCCACTGGCGGAATCATGGACGGCCGCGACATTGTATCGGCGCTCAAAGCGGGCGCATCGGCCGTGCAATTGGGAACGGCGTTCCTGCCGTGTCCCGAATCCGGCGCGTCGGAAGTTTACAAACGTGCGATTCTTGCGGCCAAGCAAGATACTACCGTCGTCACGCGAGCCTTCTCCGGCCGGCCCGCGCGCGGGCTGAAGAACGCCTTCATCACCTCGCTCGATGATAAACAGAGTCACATCCTGGGATATCCTCTGCAAAACGCGCTGACACGATCGATGCGAACCGCGGCTGCGCAGCAGGGCATCCCGGACTATTTGTCGCTTTGGGCCGGACAGGGCGTGGCCCGCGCCCGCGCGATGCCGGCCGGCGATCTTGTGGCTCGCCTGGTGGAAGAGATGGCCGGCTAGTGGGTTACCCTGAAATGAATGCATTCTGTTCGCGAATGGCTGCGTGACGCCTCTTCCATCGCCGTGCTCACGGGCGCGGGCGTATCGGCGGAGAGCGGTGTGCCCACTTTTCGCGGCAGCTCTTTGAACAACCCAGGTTTGTGGAAACAGTATCGAGCTGAGGAACTGGCCACCCCTGCGGCGTTTGCGCGCGATCCGAAGCTGGTTTGGGAATGGTATGACTGGCGGCGCGGGCTGATCGCGGAAGCCAAGCCAAACCCCGGACACTACGCACTGGCCAAGGCCGAAACGCGCGCTCGCAACTTCACGCTGATCACGCAAAACGTCGACGGGTTGCATGAACTGGCTGGAAGCCGCAACGTTCTTCGCTTGCACGGAAGCATCTGGATACTGCGCTGCGTGGAGTGCCGGCGAGAACGCGAAGATCGCCGAACGCCGCTTCCCGAAATTCCTCCGCGATGCGAATGCGGCGGGATGTTGCGGCCGGGCGTGGTGTGGTTCGGCGAAGCGTTACCCGCCAAAATTTGGCGGGATGCCGAAGTGGCAGCGCGTTCAGCCGACCTGTTTCTGCTAATCGGGACATCCGCGGTGGTTTATCCGGCAGCAGGATTGGCAAGCATGGCGAAATCCGCCGGCGCGCGCGTGGTCGAAATCAATATCGCGGAAAGCGGCGTTTCAGATTCGATCGACGAATTTCTGCAAGGGCCCTCGGGCGAGCTGTTACCACAGTTGATGGCATGAAGATCTGTTACCTAGACGCGTTCTCCGGAATCAGCGGAGATATGACGGTTGGCGCGCTCATCGACGCAGGCGCCGACAGCCAGATTCTTGTGCAGTCGCTCGAAGCGCTGGGCACGGGAGCGAAGTTCGAGATCGAGAAGACCAAACGGCGCGGTATCGCGGCCTCCAAGTTTCGCGTGGCCGGCGGTGAGGGCAAGACGCATCGCCATCTGAAACACATTCTCGAGATCATTGCGAATTCCGGCATCTCCGAGCGGGCGCAACGAAATGCTTCCGCGGTGTTCCAGCGCCTCGGTGAAGCGGAAGCCAAGGTTCACGATGTTTCGATCGACAAGGTGCATTTTCACGAAGTGGGCGCGGTGGATTCCATCTGCGATATCGTCGGCGCCTCGATTGGCTTGGACCTGCTGGATATCGGCGCGGTGTACTGCTCGCCCATCAACGTAGGCAGCGGAACGGTGAAGACGGAGCACGGAATCCTTCCCGTTCCTGCTCCGGCGACTTCTGAACTTCTCAAGGGAAAGCCTATCTACGCCCGTGGCCCGAGCCTGGAACTAGCAACGCCCACCGGCGCAGCCATCGCCGCTACGCTTGCCGTCGACTTTGGCGCGCTGCCGCCGATGCGTGTGATTGCGAGCGGATATGGCGCGGGCGATCACGATTTCGCCGAACATGCCAACGTGCTGCGAGTGCTGATCGGCGAATCGAGCGGCGCGTCGGAATCCACCACCGTCGTGGTGCTCGAAGCCAACATTGACGATTCCAGTCCGCAGGTTCTCGGCTACGCCATGGAGCGCTTGCTCGAGACGGGCGCGCTGGACGTCACGCTTACATCCGTTCAGATGAAGAAGAGCCGGCCCGGCACGCTGTTGAGCGTGATCGCGCGGCCGGAAGATCGCGAGGCGTTGGCGCGGCTGATCTTTGAAGAGACCTCAACGCTCGGATTGCGGATCAGCTCTGCCGAGCGCCGCGTAAAAGCGCGGCATTCTGTCGAAATCGCGACGCCGCACGGAACAGTACGGATGAAAATCGCGGAAAACGGATCGTTCGCGCCCGAATATGAGGATTGCCGAAAGCTCGCGCGCGAAGCCGGCGTTCCGCTCAAGCAGATCCTCGCGGAGGCCAATCTGGCCTATCTGAAGAACTCTCGATGAAATATTACCTGACCACTCCCATCTATTACGTCAACGCCGCGCCGCATCTGGGCACCGCTTACTCGACGTTTGCCGCGGACCTGATTAAGCGCTTCAAGAAAATGGAGGGCTACGATCCCGTGGTCCTTACCACCGGCTCCGACGAACACAGCCTCAAAGTGGAGCGCGCCGCGCAGGCCGCGGGCGTCAATCCGCTGGCGTACACCACCAAGATGGCCGCCGAGTTCATCAGCCAGTGGGCCAGGCTCGGAATCGACTACGACCATTTCATTCGCACCTCGGACCCCAAACATCACGAAACCGTGCGCTGGTTGTTCGAGCGCTGCGAAAAGAACGGTTACATCTACAAAGGGTCTTATACCGGCGCGTATTGCGTGAGCGACGAGGCCTACGTCAACGATGTGCAGCCGGGCGACCCCTGCCCTACCTGCGGCAATCCCACCGAGGCCGTCACGGAAGAAAACTATTTCTTCAAGCTCTCCGCGTTTCAAAAGCCGCTGCTGGAGCTGTACGCGAAAACGCCGGAGTTCGTGAAGCCGGATCATCGGCGCAACGAAATGATCGCGTTCGTCCAGGGCGGCTTGAACGACCTTTCCATTACGCGCACCAGTATGCAGTGGGGCATTCGCGCGCCTGTGGAAGGGCATCACGTCTTCTATGTTTGGTTCGACGCGTTGATCTCCTATATGAGCGCGGTGAAGGATCAGGATCAATGGCCTGCCGATCTGCATTTGATTGGCAAAGATATCCTGCGCTTTCACGCCGTCTATTGGCCCGCGTTTCTGATGGCCGCCGATCTTCCGCTGCCCAAACAGGTTTTCGCTCACGGCTGGATTCTGCACGAAGAAAACAAGATGAGCAAGTCGCGCGGGAACGTGGTGCGGCCGGGCCCGATTGTGGACGTGGTGGGCTCCGATGCATTGCGCTATTTTCTGCTGCGTGAGATCACCTTCGGGCAGGATGGCAGCTTCAGCTACGATGCCTTGATCCAGCGCTACAACTCGGATCTCGCGAATGGGCTGGGTAATCTCGCCAGCCGCACGCTGACCATGATTCATCAGTATCGCGATGGAATCATTCCCAATTCTCCGGGCGCGCCCGACATCGCGGAAGCGGCTCGCCTGACCACCGAACAGGCCATGGACGCGTTCTGCGCCTTCAATTTTTCTCGCGGCCTGGAGACCCTGTGGGGTTTCATTTCCGTCATCGACAAATTCATCGTCGAGCGCGCACCCTGGAAACTGGGCAAAGATACCAGCGATTTCGCGCGGCAGCGGTTGGACGAGATCCTGTACACCGCGGCCGAGGCACTCCGCATTCTCTGCGCGTGGGTTTATCCCGTGATGCCGAATTCGGCCCGCAATATTTGGATCCAGCTGGGCATGACGACGCCCATTGAGTCGGTCACGTTCGCGGACTTGCACTGGGGCAAACTGCCGGTCGGTCAAAAAATCGGCTCGGTGGCCGCCGTCTTTCCGCGCATGGATGCGAGCGCGATCGTCAAAATGGAAAATCTCGAAGTACAGGAGAAGGCGCGTCAAGCGGAGCTTTTCGGTACGGCGAAACCCGCTGCGGCAAAAATCGCGATCGATGATTTCGTAAAGGTGGACCTGCGCGTCGGCCAGGTTGTCAGCGCCGAACGCGTGAAAGGCGCCGACAAACTTCTGCACATGAAGGTGGACATCGGCGAAGAACAACCGCGGACCATCGTCGCCGGCATCGCCGAAGCGTACCAGCCGGAGCAAATGGTCGGCCGCAAAGTGGTAATCGTTGCGAATCTCCAGCCGAGAAAATTGCGCGGAATCGAATCCAACGGCATGATCGTGGCCGCGTCGCTCGAAGGCGGCAGGCCCGTGCTGGCCGGATTTCTTGAAGATGTTCCGGTAGGAGCTCGCTTGAAGTGAGCTTGTGGCGCACGCACTCCTGCGTGCCGTGTTCGCACTCATGCGAACACATTTTTGCCGGACCCGAAGGCGTTCACACGAGTGTGAACGCGGCACGCAGGAGTGCGTGCGCCACATGAATGAATATGATTGATTCCCATTGCCATCTGGATAGCGCCGATTTCGACGAGGATCGTGAGGCGGTGATCGAGCGGGCCGTCGCTGCCGGCGTCGAGCACATGCTGGCCATCGGGACGGGCAACGGTCCACCCGATCTGGAAGCCGGTCTGCGGCTGGCCGATAAGCATCCGGCGTTCTACGCAACAGTCGGCATTCACCCGCATGATGCCGCGAAGGCTGGTCCGGGCGATTTCAGACGCTTGTCCGATTTACTCGCTCATCCCAAGGCGCTCGCCGTGGGCGAAATTGGTCTCGACTATCACTACGATTTTTCGCCGCGCGAGGTTCAGAAATCGGCGTTCATGGAACAGATGGGAATTGCGGCCGCGGCCAAAAAGCCGATTGTCATTCACACGCGCGAGGCCTGGGACGACACACTGGCGCTGATCGAGCAGCACTGGACGCCGCACTTGATCGGCGGCATCATGCATTGTTTTTCGGGCGGTCCCGAAGAAGCGCGCCGCGCGCTCGATCTCGGCTTCTACCTAAGCTTCGGCGGCATCGTGACGTTTCCTAAGGCGCTGGCGGTGCAGGAAGCGGCGAAGGCCACGCCGCGCGATCGCATCTTGATCGAAACCGACGCGCCGTATCTGGCTCCGGTGCCCAAACGCGGCAAACGCAACGAGCCGGCGTTGATGGTTCATACCGCGCGGAAGCTGGCGGAATTGCGCGGGGAATCCTATGATGATCTCCGCGCCCTGACCACTGCGAATTTTCGGCGGTTATTGTTGGCGGGCTAACGCAGCTCCACGGAAGCCAGGCGCTTCCATTTGGCGAGCTGTCTGCGCCGATTCTTAGGCATGGTTTCCACGGCCTCACGGCACTGCTCGAACTGCTGGCGCGCTTCGTCCGTTTTACCCAAGGCCAGAAGGCTCTTGCCGTACCAATAGAGGCCTTCCGGATCGTACGATCGGCGTTCCACGAACTTGGCCAGAGCCACGCCAGCTTCTTCGAACCGGCCCGATTTGAAATACGCGACGCCCAAGTCTCGCCACACCTCGTGAGAGCAACATTTATCGTCCAATGCCCCGGCGCGCGTCAATAGCTCAATCGCGTCGTTCAAGCGCTCTTCTTCGAGCGCAATCCGGCCGAGCTGAAATACGGGATCCGCCTCGCGTGGATCTATCTCAGCGGCGCGCCCGAATCGCCGCTTGGCTTCGTCATATTGATGGCGCTGCTGGTAGATCAATCCAAGCTGGTACTGCGCGTCGCCGTCGCGGGGATTGAGGGTCGCGATGTCCAACTGCTGGCGCAAATGCTGGCGCGCACGCAGACCCTCGCCCAGAGAGCGCAGATCGGAGCCCAACAGAATATATGCGTAGAACAACAAGAATGGCGACGCCAGGTAGTACATCAATGGGCCCAATAGACGGAACGCGGCCAGGGCACCGATGAGTGTGGCTAAGCCAACCAGAGTGGCAACCATGGCCACGCCCAAGCCGGTTCCCCACAGCGTACGCACCGAGCAAACCACCAGAACGAGAAAATACACATCCGATGCCGCCAGAAGGGCGAGAGCGACAACCACCTCATATCGGCCGAACCCGATCAACCGGCCTATCACCGCTAAAGGTAAGAACGCGGCGGCTAAGCACAGCAACACACAATTTAAGAATGTCAAATAGTCTTTTCGCAGCGTGACCGGGAAGCTCTCGCGCGATCGATAGACCGTGATGAAAAGGATCGCTCCCGGCACAAAGGCCAGCGTAAGGGCTGCCATCAGCAGCACAATCCCGCCTTGAGGAGATGTTCTCGCGAACAACAAGACCAGGAGCGAGGCACACACCGCGAACCACACGCGGCCGCGATCGATGATCCCGCTGGCTGCGCGCACCGGCCGGATGTACAACATGAACAGTAATCGCAGTTGTTCCAGAAGCATGCCGCGTCACTCAGATTTAGCACAGATTTAGCACCAGGACGCCCGTTTCGGGCAACCTGCTAAACTAAGAAATCCCATGGGACTTGGCAGGCTGGGGCAAACTTTAACCGCGAAGGAGATCTTCGACCTAGTCAAGAAGGATCTCGAGCGGGTGGAGCGCGAGATCAGCCTGGAGTCGGTGGCCAGCGTCGATGCGGTCACCACCATTTCCCGTTATCTCCAGGATGGCGGCGGCAAACGGCTGCGGCCGATCCTGGTCTTGCTAGCCTCGCAATTGGTGGGCGGCGTGAGCGACGGCGCCATTCGGATGGCCGCGGTGGTGGAAATGATCCACGCGGCTACGCTGGTGCACGACGATGTGATCGACATCGCAAAAACCCGTCGCGGACGGCCCTCGTCGAATGCCATCTGGGGCAATCATACCTGCGTGCTGGCGGGCGACTGGCTGTATATGCAGGCCTTCCAGGTGGCACTGCGCGAGCGCAACTTCCACGTGCTGGATCTGCTGATCGCGCTGACGCAAATGATGGTGGAAGGCGAGCTGCTGCAACTGGAGCGCATCGGCAAGATCGACGTGTCCGAAGCCGACTACATGGAATTGGTGGATCGTAAAACGGCCAGCCTGTTCTCGGCGTGCGCGCGGCTGGGTGCGCTCATGGGAACAACGCCGGGCGGCGCGAGCGAAGCCCTGGAAACGCGTCTGGGTGAGTTTGCCTGGAATGTTGGGATCGCGTTTCAGCTGGTGGATGACATGCTGGACTTCACATCGCACGAGAAGGTGCTCGGCAAGCCGGTGGGCAGCGATCTGCGCGAGGGCAAGGTGACACTGCCGCTGATCTACGCGCTCGAAGAAGCGACGCCCGAAGAGCGGCAACTGGTGGCGACGGTTTTGAAAGACGGCAATTACGATAACGCCCCGTTCCAGAAGATCCTGCGCATGATCCAGGCACGCCACGGGTTCGATCGCGTTCGAGAACGCGCGCAATCTTTCACCGAACGTGCGCGAACCATAATGAGCGAATTCCCCGATTCGCCCAATCAGCGCGCGATGTACGCGCTTACCGAGTTGGTCACCGATCGCGATCATTAATATCACCAATCGAGATAATATGCCCCGATTCGTTTCCGCCGCCGCGCGCATTCCCGTTCCCGGCAACAAGCAGATTGATGAGTACGTGGGCCGCGTCAATACCCAGGATTCGGCGGTAAGCATCGCCCACATGCACAGCCCTTCCGGTTGGAGCGAGCCCGGCCAGAGCCCCGAGTTCGACGAATACACCGTGGTTTTGAAAGGCGCGCTGCACGTGGAGTCAAAGAGCGGCGCGCTCGAAGTGAAAGCCGGACAAGCGGTTATCGTCCCGCGCGGCGAATGGGTACGGTACAGTACGCCCGGGCCGGAAGGCGCCGAATATATTGCCGTTTGCCTTTCCGCCTTCGATCCAAACACTGTCCATCGCGATGCCTGATTTTATTGGTCGAAACGCATCGGGCTCAGGGCTCTCCCGTGGAAGTATCGGAGTAGCCAGCCTCGCCTAATCGTGCCGGGCTAGCCAATCCCTAACCCCCAACCCCAGCGATGCGCTGGCGCATCGCCCCCGGCCATTTGCATTGCATGCAGCGCCCTACTACAATGGCAGATTAGAACCAAAGTTACGAAGGGGCTTCAGAGATAGACCCCCGGTTCATTGACCGGGCCGCTTCAAAAGCGCTAGACTTTCCTCTTGGTTCTCGGTCGGAAAGTCACGACCTTCCAATATTCTTAGAACTTCGAGGAGGCTGAATCGGTGTCAGAGAAATTGCGGCATATTTTTACGTCGGAATCCGTAAGCGAAGGACATCCCGACAAGATGGCGGACCAGGTTTCCGATGCAGTGCTGGACGCCTGTCTAGCGGTGGATCCAATGAGCCGGGTGGCTTGCGAAACGCTGGTCACTACGGGTATTTGCGTGGTGGCAGGTGAAATCACCACCAAGGCTACTTTGGATATTCCCAAGCTGGCGCGCGAAGTGATCGCGGATATCGGGTTTACGGACGCCAAGATGGGCTTCGATGCCAAGACGTGCGGCATCTTGAATGTGGTCCAGACGCAATCCCCCGACATCGCCATGGGTGTGGACACCGGCGGCGCCGGCGACCAGGGTCTGATGTTCGGCTTTGCGACCGACGAAACGCCCGAGTTGATGCCGTTGCCGATCATGCTTTCGCACAAACTGGTTCGCCAGCAAAGCGAGATCCGCAGGACCGGGAAGCTCACCTATCTGCGTCCGGATGCCAAGAGCCAGGTTTCGGTGGAGTATCACGGCAATAAGCCGGTTCGCATTGATGCTGTGGTTCTCTCCACGCAGCATGATGACGATGTGACCACCGAGCAGCTCCGCGCCGATGTCAAGAAGTTCATCATCGATCCGGTGGTGGGCGGAAATCTGGTAGATTCGCAGACCAAGTATCACGTGAATCCCACCGGCCGTTTCGTGATCGGTGGGCCGCACGGCGACACCGGTCTCACGGGCCGCAAGATTATCGTCGACACTTACGGTGGCATGGGCCGTCACGGTGGCGGCGCGTTCTCCGGCAAGGATCCGACGAAGGTAGACCGCTCGGCCTGCTACATGGCGCGCTACGTTGCGAAGAACATCGTGGCTTCGGGCCTCGCATCTCGCTGCGAAGTGCAACTGGCCTACGCCATCGGCGTTGCCGAACCGGTTTCCATCATGGTGGATACCTTCGGAACCGGCAAGGTGGATCAAGAGCGCCTGGTGGAATTGGTTCGGCAGAACTTCAAGCTCACGCCCAAGGGCATGATCGAGACGCTGAAGTTGCGCCGTCCGATCTATCGCAAGACTTCGTTCTACGGCCACTTCGGCCGCACGGAAGAAACCTTCTCCTGGGAAGCCACCGACAAAGCCGAAGCTCTCAAAGAGGGCGCCAAGCTCACTGCCGCCGCGAAGTAATCGTTGCTTCTAGCATTTGCCTCAAGCTGGGGCTCGTGCTTCAATAAGAGCACGGGCCCTGGAATACCCCGTTTTTTCACTCCTCAATGTTAGTCGAAGGCTGCAAGCACGAAATCGAAGTCACGGTCCCGGTGGATGAGATCGCCCGCGAGACCGATCGCGTGGTCGCGGACATCCAGCAGAAGGCCAGGCTCCCCGGCTTCCGTCCCGGCAAAGCGCCGGCCAGCTTGATCCGCACCAAATTCTCGAAGCAGGTGCGAGACGACGTTCTCGAAAATCTTCTTCCGAAATACTTCCGGCAGAAGGTGGAAGAAGAGCATCTGGAAGTGGTGGGACGTCCCAACGTCAAGGATGTCCATTTTCACGAGGGCGAGCCGCTGCGCTTCAAAGCCGAGTTCGAAGTGGCGCCCGAAATCGAGCTGAAGGATTATCGCGGCGTGACGGTCCACTACACCGAGCCGCAGGTCAGCGACGAAGATATTGCGAAGCGGCTGGACGAGATTCGCGAACAAAAATCGCAGATGGTGAACGTGGAGCCGCGCCCGGTTGTGGATGGCGACTACGCGGTGGTTACGCTGGACAGCCTTTCGGGCGTCGATCAGGCCATTCATCAGGACGAAGTTGTGCTGCATGTGGCCGGCCCGGATACCATCGCCGGTTTTTCCGACGCGCTGCGCGGCATGTCGCCCGAGGAAGAGAAAGAGTTCGAAGTGGTATATCCGGAGGATTTCGGACAGGAGAAGCTGGCTGGCAAAACGGTTCGATTTCGCGCCAAGCTGACCACCATCCGGACCAAGGAGTTGCCGGAGCTGAACGATGAGTTCGCTCAGGATCTGGGCGATTATCCTGCGCTCGGCGATCTGCGTGAGGCGGTGCGCAAAGCCATCTTCTCGGAGCGCGAATATGCCTCCCAACAGAAGGCCAAGGAACAACTGATCGATAAGCTGATCGAGACCCATGAATTTCCGGTGCCGGAAGCGTACATCGAGCGGCAGATTGAAGCGTCGCTCGAAAACCAGTTCCGCGACTTGGCGGAGCGCGGCATTGATCCAACCAAGCTGAAGATCGACTGGTCGAAGATCAAAGATGCGCAGCGACCCAAGGCCCTGCGCGATGTGAAGGCCTCGCTGTTGGTGGATAAGATCGCCGAACGCGAAGCAATTGTGCCGACCAACGACGAAGTGGACGCCGAAGTCCAGCGCATGGCCAAGCAGCAGCGCGAGCCGGTGGCCGCCGTGCGCAAAAAGCTGCAAAAAGATGGCGTCTTGAGCCGCATCGCCTATCAGATTCGCAGCAATAAGACCCTGAACTTCCTGTTCGAGCACGCGCGCAAGGAAGCGGGCGAGCCGGAGCCGCGGGAAGAAGCCACGGCGGAAGAAAAAGCAGCGGAATAGCCACATTCTCGAGAAAAAAGTTCCCGTCCACCTGCTCGCTCTGAGCGTCGGCGCCATCGTCGCCAACATTTATTACGTCCAGCCATTGCTGGCAGCCATGGCGCGGACCTTTGCGGTGAGCGCGAGCGTGATCGGGCTGGTTGCCATGCTCACGCAAGTGGGCACTGCCATCGGGATGCTGATCTTCGTCCCGCTGGGTGATAGCCACGAACGGCGAGCGCTGCTCAGCATGCTGCTTTCGGGCGCTTGCCTGGCGCTCTGTGGCGTCGCGACGGCTCAAAATCTGATCTGGATCTTGATCGCCAGTTTCGCCGTCGGCCTGTGCGGGGCAGCGGTGCACATCATCGTTCCCTTCGCCGCGCAGCTTGCTCCCGAAAATAGCCGCGGGCGAGTGTTAGGCACGGTCTTCAGCGGGCTGTTGCTCGGGATTCTGCTGGCCCGGACGTTCAGTGGCGTGCTTGCATCTTTCTTCGGATGGCGCGCGGTGTACTGGATCGCGGCGCTGGTGATGCTGAGCCTGATGTTGCTGCTTCGCGCGCAATTGCCGAAGCTTCCCCGCCAGAGCGATCTGTCGTGGCCGGCGCTGATGCGATCGCTAGTGGATCTGGTGCGCAATCATCCGGCGCTGCGGGAATCGGCATTCCTGGGTGCAGCGCTGCTCTGCGTGTTCAGCGCGTTCTGGACTACGCTGGTGTTCTTACTGCAGACGCCGCCCTATCATTTCGGATCGTCGGTAGCCGGACTATTCGGATTAGTGGGCGCGGCCGGCGCATTGTGCGCGCCACTGGTGGGCGATTCGCGGACCGGCGCGGGCCTCGGTTCACGATTTTACTCGCGCTCTTGACGACGTTGGCGTCGTTTCTGCTGCTCGGCGCGCTGGGCAAAATGATGGCCGGACTCATCATTGGTGTAATTCTTCTGGATGTCGGCGTGCAATCGGGCCACGTCGCGAATCAGACGCGGATCTATGCGCTCGATCCAGGGGCGCGCAGCAGGCTGAATACGGTGTACATGTTTTGCTACTTCAGCGGTGGATCGTTCGGCTCGTGGTTGGGAGCGTTGTGCTGGCAGTATCAAGGTTGGACGGCGGTTTGCGCATTCGGCATCGCCGTCGTCGTGCTCGCGCTGCTGGTCTTCGCGCGGAACTTCAAAAGCCGCGGCGCGCTACTTGTCGCCGACAGCCAGTAGCGTCTCGAAGTGCGGCGCGGATTCTTCGCTGTGCACCACTGACGTCTCGATGTTCTTGAACCCGGCCTGTCGCAGGAAGCGCGTAACTTCGACTTCGGTGAACCCGAGCCACAAGTCCGCATATAGCTCGCGAGCTTCTTCATAGCTGTGGCGCAATAAATCGAGCACCACGATGCGGCCGCCGGGTTTCAAAATACGCGATGCCTCCGCCAACGGCGCGCTCCGGATGCTGCGCGTGATGCAGCGCCTGGCTGAAGAACGCGAGATCCACAGCGGCGTCCTTGATCGGCACTTCTTCCAGGTCGCCCTTGCGATATTCGAGATTCTTGACGCCGTGCTTGCGCGCCAGTTCGCGCCCGAACTCCACCATTTTTTCCGAGTTGTCGACCGCGATTACTTTCTTCGCCCGTCGCGCCAGCAATTGCGAAAAGGTGCCTTCGCCCGCGCCCAAGTCCGCAATCACCATTGGCGGCATCAACGTGAGCAACGTTTCCGCCATCCCTTGCCAGGAACGGCCCGGAACGTAGTTGCGTCCGAACTTGCCCGCCAGCTCGTCGAAATAGGCTCGCATCTTATCTTGCCGCGTCGCAGCGCCAGACGCAGGGCTTCGGAATCCTCGCCTGCTTCGGGAATCTCCGCCGCTGCCTGCCGCAGCACCCCCAGCATCTCGGCGAAACCGTTGGATTGGATGCCGTGCTTCAGCCGGTACAGGATGCTCTTGCCATTGCGGCGATCTTCCACCAGGCCGGCGTTCTTGAGTTGCGCCAGATGGGTCGATATGCGACTTTGGCCCATACCGAGGATTTCCTGGAGTTCGGCAACCGACAGCTCTTCGCGCTCTAGCAGCAACAAGATACGGAGGCGGCTGGGATCGGCCAGAAGTCGCAGGTTTTTGAGGATTGACGCCATGAGCTGCTTCAGGTATTATATCAACATATCTAGATTCGTGATATTAAATTCTGGCAGGAGATCGAATGAGCACAGCAACATTGAACAACGCCGCCACCGAGTACAAAGTGGCGGACATGGGCCTGGCCGAATGGGGCCGCAAGGAAATCACCATCGCCGAGTATGAGATGCCCGGCCTGATGTCGATCCGCAAGAAATACGCGCCCGGCAAGCCGCTGAAGGGCGTGCGCGTCACCGGATCGCTGCATATGACCATCCAAACCGCGGTGCTGATTGAGACCCTGGTCGACCTGGGCGCCAGCGTCCGCTGGGCCAGCTGCAACATTTTCTCGACGCAGGATCACGCCGCGGCCGCCATCGCCGCCGCCGGTGTTCCGGTGTTTGCGTGGAAAGGCGAGTCGCTCGAAGAATATTGGGATTGCACGGCCCAAGCTGTCACCCATCCGGGTGGCAAAGGCCCGGAGCTGATAGTGGACGACGGCGGCGATGTCACGCTGCTGATCCACAAAGGCTACGAACTGGAGCAGGCAAGCGACTGGGTGAATACGCCTTCCGAGAGTCACGAAGAGAAGGTCATCAAGGATCTGCTGAAGCGCCTGCACGCGGAAGATCCGAAGCGCTGGACCAAGCATGGTGAAGGAATGGCGCGGCGTCTCGGAAGAGACCACCACGGGCGTCCACCGCCTCTACAAGATGCAGGAGCAGGCAAGCTGCTGGTTCCCGCCATCAACGTGAATGACTCGGTGACCAAGTCGAAGTTCGATAATCTCTACGGCTGCCGCGAATCGCTGGCCGATGGCATCAAGCGCGCCACCGACGTGATGGTGGCCGGCAAAATTGCCGTCGTTTGCGGCTATGGCGATGTCGGCAAGGGCTCGGCGCATTCGCTGCGGGGCATGGGCGCCCGCGTGGTTGTCACGGAAATCGATCCCATCAACGCTCTGCAGGCCGCCATGGAAGGCTTCGAAGTCACCACGGTGGAAGACACGCTGGGCCGCGGCGATATTTACGTCACCACCACCGGCAACGTGGACATCATCACGCTGGAGCACATGCAGCACATGAAGGACCAGGCCATCGTCTGCAACATCGGCCATTTCGATAACGAAATCCAGATCGATGCCTTGAACACCGCCAAGGGCGTGGTGCGCACCAACATCAAGCCGCAGGTGGACATGTACACTTTCCCCAACGGGAACAGCATCTTCATGCTGGCCGAAGGCCGGCTGGTGAACCTGGGTTGCGCGACCGGCCATCCGAGCTTTGTGATGTCGAACAGCTTCTCCAACCAGACGCTGGCGCAGCTGGACCTGTGGAAGAACAAAGACACCTACAAGGTGGGCGTCTACACGCTGCCGAAGAAGCTGGACGAGGAAGTGGCGCGGCTGCACCTGGAAAAGATCGGCGTGAAGCTGACCACGCTGTCCAAGAAGCAGGCGGATTATCTGGGCGTTTCGGTGGATGGTCCGTACAAGCCGGATCATTACCGGTACTAAGTTAGCTGCAGTTGGAAAGATAGAAGCCGGTCTCGTCAAGGGACCGGCTTTTTGTTTGCGTATGCTCACAAAAATCGGACATGTGGAATCGATCTTCCGGTATCCCGTGAAGTCCATGGCTGGCCAACAGCTCGATCAGGCCGAACTCGGCTGGCACGGGCTGGAAGGTGACAGGTGTCTGGCATTCCGGCGGATGAATGACCGCGGCGGGTTCCCGTGGCTGACGGCCGGCAAGCTTCCCGACCTGGTCCTGTTTTCTCCCCAGCGCCCTGAGAATGGCGCTCAGGCAGACCTTCCGACACATATTCGAACACCGGAAGGCGAAGAGATGTGCGTCTTCGGGGACGAATTGGCCGCGGAGGTCGGACGCCGGTACGGGGCTCCCGTCGAGATCATGCATTTGAAGCATGGGATCTTCGATGACGCGAGCGTCTCCGTGATCGCTTCGGATACGGTGTGCGAGATCGGACGACTTTCGGGGCAGTGCCCGGACGTGCGGCGATTTCGTCCGAATGTTGTAGTTCGCCTATTGCGACCGGTTCCCTTCCAGGAGGACGAATGGGTGGGCGGCGTGCTCTCATTCGGCGACAGGGACGACGCGCCGGCCATCGCCGTCACGATGCGCGACGCTCGCTGCGCAATGGTGAACCTTGACCCGGACTCGGCCAGTCCAACGCCGGCGGTGCTGAAAGCGGTGGTTCGTGCCAACCGCAACAACGCGGGAATCTACGGGACGGTAACACGTATTGGTCGGCTGGCTGTAGGGCAGAGCATATTTCTCCGCGCGAGGGTCGAGAACGACTGAAGGCCGCGGGTTCCGGCTTTCATTTGACCGCCGCGAGGGGTTCCGGCGTCTAATTCCACATAGATGCTCCGTCGATTGTTCAGCCGTCGCGCGCGCCAAGTCTATATCGTGTTGCTTCTCCTGCCTGTTGCCCTCTCGGTCGGTGTGCGCCTTCGTACATTTTTCATCACGCTCAAGATTCAAGCCGTGCTTGCGGGGCTGGAACAAGTACGCGTGGACCAAACCACAGAAGAACAACTGCTGAGAGCCGTTCCGTATCTGGTCCCGAATGATCCTCAGCTTCCGGCTTTGCCGGTCGGGCCTCGGTCCTATCGAGTGGACATTTCGAACGCTGATTACTATTACGGCTGGGCGCGGTGGATCCCGGCGTTCGTGTTGTCGCTCTGGCCAGTACACGATTCGGATATTCCAGTTAAAGACAAATGGAATCTGCTGACGTTTCCATTGAAGATTGCATACGCGATCGGCTGGCGCCACCTGTCCTTTTCGGCTTACGTGACCGTGCTGCGTGGAACCGTGTCGAGCACTGGGTACAACCTCGAGCCGGATGTCCTTATCGGCTACCCGCTCAGCTATTTCGTGGTAGTCCGCAGTGTGCACGGATTCTACAGAGATCGGGGATCAAGACCCGTTCCTGTTCATAGCACCGATGACGACAGGCCCGCTTTCCGATTTGGAACTGTTGCGGGCCAATTTTCGCTGCTGGATGGAGTCGACAGCGCGATCGGTGTCGCATACACTACGGACGCGCCGCGCGACCTGATTGATCACGCGTTCCAAGTTGATCTGCACTGCTTCTGGGGCCTTCGCGGATGTGACTCTGTTCGCCAGGTCGTGCCGTTACTTTGGAAGGACCGGCAGACCATCGAAGAGACGACAAGCGCGCGCCTTCGGTCCGCAGATCCCTGCCCCGGCAAGGTTCTCGCCGGACGAGTTCGCGATCTCCTCGATGTGAATGTTGCGCTTCTGGAGGTCGTGAATTCTAGGTCAGAAGAGGTCAACACTGAAGGCGACCGGTCCGAAGAGATCATAACGGATTATCGGCTGAAGGAGGCCATGCGCGGAAAACCCCAAGGCCCTTGGACCGGCATCCGGCACCGATGGACAATTCCCTCGCCGGCCTCACCCGGCGGCCAGATACCGAATCCCATGCGACCCTCGGAACCGATGCCAGGGGATCAGTTTCTTTACTTTAATGGAGCCACCTTCGATTCCTGCCGGATTGTTCCGGCTACACTGTCGGCTGAAGCAGCGGTTCGAAATGCAATCCTCGCGCCCAGGCGGATAGAAGATGACATCGGTTGGATGTGGGGCCGTAGGTAAGCCCATTTTGCGGGTCCGTCCGATCGGGTGCGCGACACAAGATAATCAAGCTGCTCGTGCCCTCGGCTTAGTAGTCGTCGATCGGCTGGCGGTGGGGCAGAGCATATTTCTACGCGCCGCGGGCGAGAACGAGGCTTGGCGCGGGAGACAATAGATAAAGGCCAGTCTCATCAAGGCCGATGATTGATTGTGGCGCGGCGTATTTGTTTTGCCCTTGTCGTTCTGGTCGTCTTCTTCTCGATTGGTCTCCGAACACGCACATATTTGTTGACTCGCAAAATCTACGCGGTGCTCGCAGGGTTGGAGCGCGTCCAAATCGATAAAACGACCGAAGCGGAGCTGCTGAAGACCGTGCCCGATCTCGCATTCGCCTTTCCCGGCAAGGACGGCGAGCGGATCTATCAGGTGAAGATCGCGAGCGACTATGCCCCATCGATCGCGCGCATATACGGCATTTGGCCGGCCGGTTTTGACGAATGGAACGGCATAAGCCCGATAGTCAAGACAGCGTCCGCGCTCGGCTGGCGGAATCTGTTGTTCGGGGCTAGCGTCAATGTCCTGGACGGCACTGTGTCGGAGCTAGGCTATGACATCGAGCCGGACGTTCCTCATGGGATACCCGCTGACAGTTTGGTCTTGGTTCGAAGCACCCACGGGATATGGATTAGTAGTTGGAGAGCAATCCCGGTGCCGAGCGCAGACGATGAGAGTCCAGAATTTCGGTTCGGAACAGGAGGCGCATTTTCTTGGATTCCCGGAGCTGATACAGTCGGCGTCGCTTACACGCCGCTTGCGCCCCGCGAGTTGGCCCCTCACGCGTTTCAAGTGGACCTTACATGCTTCTGGGGCCTTCGCGGATGCAATTCGGTCCGTCAGATGGTGCCGCTGCTTTGGCAGGACCGAAAAAGAATGGAAGAGGTGGCGGAAGCTCGGCTCACATCCGGGGATCCGTGCCCGGATCGGATTCTGACAGGGCGGGTGAGGACGCTTCCAGATCTAAACGTTGCCCTTCTCGAAGTTGTGAAATCGAAGATGGTGCGTTTCAGTGACGAGGGTATTCCTAACGACCTAGTGGTTGTCGATTTTGAGCTCAAGGAAGCCATTCGAGGTAAACCGGAAGGACCATGGACCAATTTCCGGTTCAGACAGTACATCCCATCACCGGTTCCGTTGTCGGGCGAGATCCCCAATCCGTTTGGTGGGCTGAATCCCAAACCGGGCGATCGGTTCCTCTACTTCAGCGGAGCAAATTTCGCTTCCTGCCGGATTGTTCCTGCCACACCCTCAGCGGAATCCGCGGTGCGAATGGCTGTCCCAGGTCCTAAGCGGACGGAAGACGACATCAGATGGATGTTCGAGCACATGTAGCCGGTCGCTGGATAAGGTCCTGTATGCTAGGAACAGGCGCTTGGGACAAAATTTGCGCTCGTGAAAGTGGTGAATGAGCGGTCGTACCAGTTCGAGTGGGATGAAGCCAAAGCGGCCGCTAATGAGCAAAAGCACGAGGTCAGGTTTGAATTGGCGGCCTCAGTTTTCTACGATCCGCGGCTGTTCACTGTGGCTGATGTGGATCACAGCGAAACGGAGGAACGGTGGTTTTCTGTCGGAATGGCCCGAAACGGTGTCGTTTTGTCAGTGGCCTATCTTTGGTCGGAGGCCGATGCTGAGATGATTAAGATCCGGCTAATTTCTGCGCGCAAAGCCACGCAAGCTGAGCGCCGCAAGTACGAGGAAGAGCTATGAAGAGTGCCGAAGGTAACGACATGCCCGCCGAGATTAACTTCAGCAAAGGGGTTCGCGGGCTCCACCACATCCCTCACGGGGACAAAGTACTCATTCCCGTCTCGATCGAAAGGGGCGTCTGGGAGTATTTTTCCGGGAAAGCCGAGCAGCGCGGTGTAGGTCTATCAGAGCTCGTGACGGAAGTACTAAAGCGCGACATCCAGATCAACGAGGCGTTGAAGTAAAGCGAAATCGGATTTTCGGCCATGACGGTCGTCCGCGAGTCTCCGCATACCAGGCTCGGTAACGATCCGTAAGGTTGGAGAAGCCAAGGCTTGGATCGAGCAAACGCTAAACGTACGTGGCGACGTTACCCCAGGTGAGAGCCGGTACTGGGAGGACCGGACTCCTAGCCCGGTCCCATTTTCCCAGGGGCGGATTCGCCAGGCTTCTGTTATAATCGTATTTCAGAGAGCAGGTCCGAACGCTGGTAGTGTACAGTCTTAGTCGACGGGAGATTCCCTGTGAAACGTGCTGGTGCTGATGACGCGCTGCGTTGTTCGTTTTGCCATAAAAGTCAGGACGTAGTCGGCAAGCTAATCTCCTCCCCCAACGATTACCCCCGAGCTTACATCTGCGACGAGTGCATTGCCGTATGCAACTCGATTCTAGAGGACGATCGCCACGATCAGCCTTATGGGGCGCCGCACAAGCTCCCCAAGCCATTGGAATTAAAAGAGTATCTCGATCAGTATGTAATCGGTCAGGACGGGACCAAGAAGAAGCTGGCGGTCGCCGTCTACAACCACTACAAGCGCATCCAGATGAACAAGCAGCGCGGCGCGGAAGTGGAACTGTCGAAATCGAACATTCTGCTGATCGGGCCCACCGGCACCGGCAAGACGCTCCTGGCCCAGACCCTGGCTCGAATTCTGGATGTCCCGTTCGCCATCGTCGATGCCACCACGCTCACCGAGGCGGGCTACGTGGGCGAAGACGTGGAGAACATCATCCTCAGGCTGCTACAGAACTCCGATTGGGATGTGCAGCGCTGCCAGACCGGCATCATCTATATCGACGAAATCGATAAGATTGGACGCAAGGACGAGAACCCCTCCATTACGCGCGATGTCTCCGGCGAAGGCGTGCAGCAGGCGTTGCTCAAGATCCTGGAAGGCACGGTTGCCAACGTCCCTCCGCAAGGCGGCCGCAAACATCCTCACCAGGAATTCACGCCGGTAGACACCACCAACATCCTCTTTATCCTGGGCGGTGCTTTCGTGGGTCTCGAAAAGGTGATTTCCAAGCGCGTCGGCACCAAATCGATGGGTTTTGTACAACAGGAAGAGCACCGGGCGGAAGGCCTTCCGGCGCGGACGGCTTCCAACCGCCGCGACGTGGACCTGCTCGAAAACGTTCAGCCGGTTGATCTTATCAAGTTTGGCTTCATACCGGAATTCATCGGCCGCATGCCGGTGGTGGCGGTTCTCGAAGATCTGAGCAAGGAAGCTTTGGTTCAGATCCTGACCAAGCCCAAGAACGCCATCGTACGTCAGTACCAGAAGCTTTTTGAATTCGAAAATGTTAGACTGAAGTTTAGCGACGACGCCCTGGAAGCCATCGCTGCCCTGGCAATGGAGCGAAAGGTTGGCGCGCGCGGCCTGAGGATGATCCTTGAGGATTTGATGTTGGACCTCATGTATTATCTCCCATCCTATAAAAAGGTCCGTGAGTTCCTGGTGACCAAGGAGATGGTCATGACGCAGAAGATCAACATGGCCTTGTTGGAAAAGGCCGGATAGTCGCCGAGTTCGCCCGCTGAAGTTTGACCAAAGTGATTGGTTCGAAGTGCAAGGAGCGTAGGAACCAACTCCCCTCACAACCCATCCCCATGTTCACCGATCGCCGGATGCTAATCTCTGATGCTAACCTCTAAAGAAAAATCCGATACACGACGCTTGCCCATGATGCCCATTCGGGACGTCGTCATTTTTCCGTACATGATGACCCCCTTTGTGGTGGGGCGCGATTCCAGCGTCAGGGCTTTAGAAGAAGCTTTGGCGTCCGACAAGAAGATTTTTTTGGCAACGCAGCATGACGCCTCGGTCGATGAGCCTCGTCCCGATGAAATCTATAGCGTAGGAACGGTGGCGAACATCGTTCAAAGCCTGAAGCTGCCGGACGGCAACATCAAGGTGCTGGTGGAAGGCGTGGAGCGCGGCAAAATCATCTCGGTGAGCGAAGATGAGGGCTATTTCCGGTCGGTAGTGAAGACGTTCAATTTCAAGGTGGATGCGGGACCGCAGCTCGAAGCGCTGGTCGCCCGCGTGACCGGCCTGTTCGAACAGTACGTCAAGCTGAGCCAGAACCTGAACTATGAGACCATGATCGCCGCCATTCGCGTGGATGAGCCGGGTAAACTGGCCGACACGGTGGGCGCGAATCTGCAGTTAACCATCGAAGAGAAGCAGGAGCTGCTCGAAATCTTCGATCCGGTGGACCGGCTGACGCGCGTGGCGGAAATGCTCGACATCGAGATCGAAAAACTCAATGTCGACCGCACCATCCAGGGCCGCGTGAAGCGCCAGATGGAAAAGGCGCAAAAAGAGTATTACCTCAACGAGAAGATCAAAGCCATCCAGAAGGAACTCGGCCGTGGTGAAAAGAGCGAGTTCGACGAGCTGAAGCGCAAGATCGACACCGCGGGCATGACTAAGGACGCCCACGAGAAGGCCATCGCGGAATTGCGGCGTCTGGAAAACATGCCGCCGATGTCGGCTGAATCCACTGTGTCGCGCAATTATCTGGATTGGTTGCTGGCGGTACCGTGGAAGAAGAAATCCAAGGAAATCCGCGACCTCAACCACGCGCAGACGGTGCTGGAATCGGATCATTACGGTCTCGAGAAGATCAAAGAGCGCATCCTCGAATTTCTAGCGGTGCGCCGCCTGGTGCAGAATCCCAAAGGTTCCATCCTGTGCTTCGTCGGACCTCCCGGAGTCGGCAAAACGTCGCTCGGAATGTCGATCGCCAAGGCCACCGGCCGCAAATTTATTCGTTTGTCGCTGGGCGGCGTGCGCGACGAAGCTGAGATCCGCGGCCATCGCAGAACGTACATCGGTGCGCTGCCCGGCCAGGTGCTGCAGATGATGAAGAAGGCCGGGACCAAGAACCCGGTGTTCATGCTGGATGAGATCGACAAGATGTCGATGGACTTCCGCGGCGATCCATCGGCGGCGCTGCTCGAGGTGCTGGATCCGGAACAGAATTACATGTTCATGGATCATTATCTGGACGTAGAGTACGATCTGAGCCAGGTGTTTTTCATCGCCACGGCCAACGTGCTGCACACCGTGCCGCCGGCCCTGCAAGATCGCATGGAAGTGATCCGGCTCTCCGGTTATACCGAGCTCGAAAAGCTGGAGATCGCCAAGAAGTTTCTGGTTCCCAAGCAAATGAAGCAGACCGGTCTGAAAACCGGCGACCTGGAGTTCACCGACCAAGGGCTGCAAAGTTTGATCCAGTACTATACACGCGAAGCCGGTGTGCGCAATCTGGAGCGCGAGATCGGCAACGTCAGCCGCAAGGTGGCGCGCAAAGTAGTCAATGCACAGAACGGCGGCAAGCGCGTCGAGTCCAAGAAGAGTGAAAAGGGAATTCTCAACGCCGACACCGTTTCCGAATACCTGGGCCCGCACAAATTCCGCGACCTGCAAGCCGACAAGAAGAACGAAGTGGGTGCCACCGTGGGCTTGGCCTGGACTGAAGTGGGCGGCTCCATTCTCACCACCGAAGCAGCGGTGATGGAAGGCAAGGGCAAGCTCCAAACCACCGGCAAGCTGGGCGACGTGATGCAGGAATCGGCCCACGCGGCCATGAGCTACGTGCGGTCTAGAGCGCACCTGCTGGGTCTGCCGCGCGATTTTTACCGTAACGTCGATATCCACGTGCACGTGCCCGAAGGGGCTATTCCCAAGGACGGTCCTTCGGCCGGCATCACCATCGCCACCAGCATCTGCAGCGCGCTCACTAATATTCCCGTGCGTTGCGATCTTGCGATGACGGGCGAAATCACGGTGCGCGGACGCGTGCTGCCGATCGGCGGTTTGAAAGAGAAAGTCCTGGCGGCGCACCGCCAAGGGATTTACGAGTTGGTGCTGCCCAAGGACAACGAAAAAGATCTTCCCGATATTCCAGAAGTCATCCGCAAGGAGATGAAGTTGCAGTTCGTAACCTCCATGGATGAAGTGCTGAAGATTGCGCTGGAACGGGAACTGGTGGCATTGCCGCTCGCCGCGACTACGCCGCCGGTGGAGTTGGTGCGGGGCGGGTCGGCGGAAGAGCGGATTTCGATTTAAGGTTCCGCCGCTGGCCGGATGGACGCTCAATTTGTAAAAAGTGCGGCGCGGCCGGAGCAGTTTCCAGCCGAAACGCTACCGGAGATTGCGTTTCTGGGGCGTAGCAACGTCGGCAAGTCAAGTTTGTTGAATTGCCTTACGGGCCAGAAGAAGCTGGCGTTTACAAGCGCCAAACCCGGATGTACGCAGCTGGTTAATTTTTATCGGGTCGATGGCCAATTCCACTTCGTCGATCTGCCGGGATATGGTTATGCTCGTGTCCCGAAGGAAATAGTATTCCAGTGGAAAGAACTCATCGAACAATACCTGTTACAGCGGCAGTCTTTAGAGCTCTGCTTTTTGATCCTCGACGCGCGTCGGGGTTGGATGGATAAGGATCTGGAACTGAAACAGTGGTTGGAGTTCCATAACCGGCGATACCTGGTGATCGCCACTAAGACGGATAAGTTGAAAAGTCAAAGCAATCAGCGGCAAGGCATAGCGGCCATCCGGAGCCAGTCTCCGGGGAGCGAACCTCTGCCGTTCTCGGCCGAAGATTGCCGAGGAGCGAGGGAAATTTGGCAAGCGATCAAGACAATCAAGACCCAGCGGCAGTAGCCGCTCCCACCCCCGAGGAATCCGAAAACAAAACGGAAGGCAAAGCCGTCGTCAAGGGCGACGGAAAGGCGGACCCCAAATCCGCCGAGCCTGCACTCTCGGCCGAAAAAGCGCCCGACCCCAACGGTAAGGCGGACAAGGGCACGGGCCAGCCTGGCGGGCGTAAGCGCCACGGCGCCGGCGCGGCTCAGGCCAATCCAAAGAACGGCACGCTCGATCTGGTGGAGCTCAAGGACATGAGCATCCAGAACCTCAACCAGATCGCCAAGGATCTGAATGTCACCGGCATCGCCGGGCTGCGCAAACAGGAGCTGATCTTCAAGATCCTGCAGACGCAGGCCGAGAAGAGCGGACTGATTTTCTCGGAAGGCGTGCTGGAATGCCTGCCCGACGGGTTCGGTTTCCTGCGCGCACCCGAGTACAATTATCTGCCCGGACCCGACGACGTATATGTTTCGCCATCGCAGATCCGCCGTTTCGATCTGCGCACCGGCGACACCATCTCCGGCCAGATCCGTCCGCCCAAGGAAGGCGAACGATACTTCGCGCTCATCAAAGTTGACGCCATCAACTTCGAACCGCCGGAGGAAGCCCGCAACAAGATCTTCTTCGACAACCTGACGCCGCTCTATCCCGACGAGCGGCTGAAGCTGGAAACCACGCGCGACAGTTACTCGGGCCGCGTGATGGATCTGCTCACGCCCATCGGCAAGGGGCAGCGCGGTTTAATTGTCGCGCCGCCCCGCACCGGCAAAACCATGCTGCTGCAGTCCATCGCCAATTCCATCACCACCAATCACCCGGAAGTTTCGCTCATCGTGCTGCTGATCGACGAGCGTCCTGAAGAAGTCACCGACATGCAGCGCTCGGTGAAGGGCGAAGTGATCAGCTCGACGTTCGATGAGCCGGCCTCGCGCCACGTGCAAGTGGCCGAAATGGTGATCGAAAAAGCCAAGCGCTTAGTAGAGCACAAACGCGACGTCGTCATCCTGCTCGATTCCATCACGCGTCTGGCGCGTGCCTACAACACCGTCGTCCCGCCATCCGGCAAAGTGCTCTCGGGCGGCGTGGATTCCAATGCCTTGCAGCGCCCCAAGCGCTTCTTCGGCGCGGCGCGCAACATCGAAGAAGGCGGCTCGCTCACCATTGTCGCCTCCGCCCTGATCGATACCGGAAGCCGCATGGACGACGTGATCTTTGAAGAATTCAAAGGCACCGGCAACATGGAAATCCATCTGGATCGGAAACTGATGGACAAGCGTGTCTTCCCCGCCATCGATATCACCAAGAGCGGCACGCGCAAAGAAGAGCTGCTGGTCCCGCGCGAGGAGCTCAATCGGATCTTCGTGCTGCGCCGCGTGTTGAATCCGCTTTCTCCCGTGGAAAGCATGGAATTGCTGCTGGATCGTCTGGGCAAGAGCAAGAGCAACGGCGAATTCCTCGCGTCCATGAGCAGCTAGACTTCTTTCTCCATGGGCAGAATCCGCGTTCTCTCCGACAACGTCGCCAACAAAATTGCGGCTGGAGAGGTGGTTGAGCGGCCGGCGTCGGTGGTCAAAGAGCTGCTCGAAAACTCTCTCGATGCAGGAGCCACCGATCTCCGGATTGATGTCGAGAGCGGCGGCCGCCGCTTGATCCGTGTCGCCGATAACGGCAGCGGCATGTTGCGCGACGATGCCCTGCTGGCTTTCGAGCGTCACGCTACCAGCAAGCTCAGCGACGTCAAAGATCTGCTTTCTATCGCCACGCTTGGATTCCGCGGCGAAGCGCTGCCTTCCATCGCGTCGGTGTCGCGCCTCGTGCTTGAAACGCGCGCGGCCGAAGAGAGTACCGGCGCCGCGGTTGAAATTGCTGGCGGCAAGATCCTGCGCTGCGATGAATTTTCGCGGCCTCCAGGGACTACCATCGCGGTAAGGGATCTGTTCTTCAACGTCCCGGCGCGCAAGAAGTTTCTGCGGTCCGATCAAACCGAGCTGGCGCACATCGCTTCGCTCGCGACGCACTACAGCCTGGCGCATCCCAAGAAATCGTTTCAGTTGACCCACGGCTCATCGCAACTGCTGGACGTAACGCCGGTAGAGACGCTCCAAGAGCGCGTCTATCAAGTATTCGGAAATCAGACGCTCGAAGACCTGATCGACCTGGACTATGTGGAACGTGACCTCGAAGTGGTGGAGGCTGACGACCGTTCCACGCGCGTCTTCGCACTCAGAGGTTTCGTCTCCGGGCCGCAGGTGCAGAAGACCAATCGGAACTCGATCTATCTGTTTGTGAATGGCCGCTTGATTCGCGACCGTCTGTTGTTGCACGCGCTCTCTTCCGCCTATCACAACCTGATGCCTGCCGCGTGTTATCCCTTCGCGCTGCTGTTTGTCGATTGCGATTGCGAGGAAGTGGATGTCAATGTCCATCCTTCGAAAACCGAAGTTCGCTTCCGGCATGGAACATTTGTGCACGATTTCGTACGGGACTCGATTCGCGAACGCCTGATCGCCTCACGTCCCGCATCCAGTATTCCGCTTGCCCAGCAGCCGCAGCCCGCCGCGGATCTGCCGTTCTCCGATTTCACGCAGCGCATCGAAAATCAGCGCTTTGAGCCCATGCCCGGCAACGAAATGGAGACCGAACGGGTAGAAGACCTGCCGGTATTTACCTGGAACGCTGCTGCCGCACCCGCGCCGCGAGTGTCCACCGTTCCCGACACGCACGGCTCGCTCGCGCTCGAGATAACGGAAGCTCCGCAGAGCCTGGCCTCTCTTTCCGATCTTCGCCCGCTTGGCCAGATTCACGAGAGCTTCATCATCGCGGCCGGCCGCGACGGCCTGTGGATCATCGATCAGCATGTGGCGCATGAGCGCATTCTGTTCGAGAAGGTGCTGCGCCAGCAGGCGCGCGGGGGCGTGGAACGCCAGCAGCTCCTGATGCCGATCCTGCTGGACTTAACGGCTGCGCAGCAGATCGAATATGCACGCATCGCCGGAGAACTGGAGCGTTCCGGTTTCGACTCGGAACCCTTTGGAAATCGAATCATCGCTGTGAAGGGCGCGCCGGCGGGAGTGGGGCCGGCTGAAATCGAAAAGCTGGTATTTGAGATTCTCGAATTGGCCGAGGGCGAGCCGGGGAAAGTTTCATTGGACCATCTGCGCCGCGCGATGGCCGCGAGCATCGCCTGCCGCGCGGCAATAAAGATCAACATGCGGATGGATCAGACGAAAATGGAATGGTTGTTGAAAGAGCTGGCTGCGACAGATTGTCCGATGAGCTGCCCGCACGGCCGTCCCATCGCGCTGCGCTATTCAACCAAAGACATTCTGAAGAGCTTTCACCGAATCTAAGCTACTCCCATTCGATGGTGCCCGGCGGCTTGTGCGTCAAATCGTAGAATACGCCGCAGATGCCGTTCACCGCGAGAAGCTCGTGAGTCATGCCGTGCAGGAGTTGGCGCGGCATCCGGACCACTTGCGCGGTCATGCCGTCCACGGAATGGATGGGCCGCAGCACCACCGAGTCCGGCCGGTCGCCGGCGCCGAGCGGAATCAGCACAACCGGAAACTGCCAGACTGCGCGGTCGAATCCACTCTCTTCCGACAATTGCCGCACGATCGCGTCGGCCGAGCGCAGGCGCTTCAGCCGTTCCCCGGTGAGCGTGGCTGGGCTGGACGTCATTTGGGCGATGGGAGCGCGCGCATGCACTAACCCAACGACGCGATTGATGTCCGGCATAGCGTTCACGAGTTCCGTGGCAATATCGTCTTCCGGAACGTTGTCCAGCGCCAAAACCGAATGATAACTCCGCGAATCGCCTTTGACGCCGACCGAGCGAATCGGCAACAGCCAGCCGGGATCTGCGCGCGTAACCGGAGCGCTGGTTTCCGAACACAGACAACGAATCGCCAAGCCCGGCCCAGGGAAGGGATGGCGATGCAGAAACTCACCCGGAATGCCCAGCTCTTCACCGATCTCGCGAACTTCGTCTTTGTAAAATGAGGCCAGCGGTTCGATCAGGCGGCCCATTTCGATCAGCTTTTGAATACCCGCGACGCGATTGTGATGCGTCTTGATCACATCCGCTTTCGCAGTGCCGCCGGATTCAATGGTGTCGGGATAAATGGTTCCTTGCCCCAGGATCCAACGCCCGTCGAGAAACTGTCCGCTGCCGAGGATGCGATCCTGCACCGCGACGAACTGCTCGCCGATGATGTGGCGCTTGGTCTCGGGATCCGTCACACCCGCCAGAGCCTTCAGGAATTCCGCTTCCGCCTCTTCCACGCGGAAGTCGGTTGCGCCCAGCTGCTCAAACAACCCCTTCACGTAGGTGGTCTCGCCTTCCCGCATCAGGCCGGTGTCGACATAAATGCCGAAGACCCGATCGGGACCGAGCGCGCGCAAACAGAGCGTATAAGCCACCGTGGAATCCACGCCGCCGCTGACGAAGAAAAACACGTTGCGATCCCCGGCAATAGCCCGAATCTCTTTCTCGATGGGACCAATGCGATCCTTGGGGTCCCAGTCCTTTTCGCAGTGGCAGACGCCGAAAACGAAGTTCGAAAGGATCTGGTGTCCCTGCTCGGTGTGCGCTACTTCGGGATGAAACTGAACCGCCATCAGTGGACGCGTGCTATGCGCCATCGCGGCTATCGCGCAGGTGGAGGTGTCTCCGAGCACTTCAAAACCCTGGGGGACGGACTGCACCTGATCGCGGTGGTTCATCCAAACCTGGAGTTCGCCGTTCAAATTCGCAAAGAGCGGATGAGGGCGGGTGTGAAACTTCGCGAATCCGTATTCGCCCTTTTCACCTTTGCTGACGCCGCCGCCCAACACATACGTCATGAGTTGCTGCCCGTAGCAGATGCCGAGCACGGCGCTGTTGGTGGAGAGAATCCGAGGATCGATCTGAGGACTGCCGGGCTCGTAGACGCTATCGGGGCCGCCGGAGATGACGATCCCCTTGCGTCCCGTGAGCTCAGAGGCCGGAGTCTCGCTGGGTTTCACGTCGGCATATACGCCCAGATCGCGAATCTTCCGCGCAATCAGATGGCAGTATTGTCCGCCCGCGTCCAGGACGGTGATCTGTGGTGTGTCCAGATTCCTAGTGTAGCGGATCTCGCTGAATGCGCTCGACGATCAGCTTCTTCGATTTGTCGAGCAGCGCACGTGCATCCGGCATGGCATCAATGGCCTTCAACACTTCCGGATCGCTCTCGATGGCAACCTTCTGCGAATCCTCGTAGCTGAACGCCGTCGCGTACATTTCCCGCTTGAGCTGCTGCTGGATCCACACATGGTTCTCGGTCCAGTCGGCTTCGATAAAGGGAAGGTTCTGTTTCAGCAGGTATTCGTGAAAATCGTTCATCACGCCGGCATCCGGCTCCCAGCCCTTTGCCAAATGCGCTTGGGGATGCGAGCCAAACCACTTCGCCGTGAAGTTGAAGAACTCGTACTTGGTCAGCAAATCGGTTTGGAACTTGTTGTACTTGGGCGGTTCATACTTTTGGTCAGGGGTGATGCCGCCTCCGCCGTAAACCGTTCTGCCGCTGTCGGTGCTCTTCACATCCTGCAGATTCTTGGTTTCCGTGCGCTTGCCGTAGTAGTAATCGAGGAACGAAATGTTCGAGTAGTCGCGCTGGATCAAGCGGCCGCTGGGCGTATAGTAGTGCGCCGTGGTCAGCGCCAGGCCAGTGTTGTCCTCCAGTGGATACACGGTCTGAACCAAGCCTTTACCGAAAGTTGTCTCACCGAGGATCCAACCCCGGTCATGATCCTGCAGGGCGCCCGCGACAATCTCGGCCGCCGATGCCGAGTAACGATTCACCAAAACCACGATGGGGTAATTCTGACCGGCTGCACTGCCGCGCGCCAGATAGGGCTTTTCAGCGGAAGCTCGTCCGCGATGGGAAACCACCACTTCGCCCTTGCGCAGATAATGCCCAGCCACCGCGACACCTTCATTGAGAAGCCCGCCCGGATTCTCTCGCAAATCCAAAACCAGACCTTTGACGTTGTTCTCGCCCAGCCTCTTGAAGTTGTCTTCCATCTCCTGGCTGGTATTCTCGTTGAACTGGGAAACCTTCATGTACATGATTCCGGGACGAACCCAGAAAGCGTCTTCCACGCTGTTGCGCGAAATTTCATCGCGCACGATGTCAAACGTAATCGGTTTGTCGGAACCTTCGCGGCCCACCGTCACCTGGACATGCGTGGCGCGCGGCCCCTTGAGAAGATCGGCCACCTCGGTGGTGGTGAGCGAATCGGTTTTCTTGTCGTTCACTTCGAGGATCACATCACCCGGACGAAGGCCGGCTTTGTACGCGGGCGATCCGCCAAACGGCGCTACCACGATGGTTTTGCCGTTGCGGGGAGCCACCTGCATTCCCACGCCATAGTAGTGGCCGCTCTGATCGTCACGAAGCGACTGAAAATCCTTGGGATCGAAGAAATTGGAGTGCGGGTCTAAGGTGCGCAGCATGCCCGGGATGGCGCCCTTATAAATGCCCTTGTCGGAGGTCACCTTGTCGGCGAAGTTGTTCTCCACCAGCTCGTACACTTTGGTGAAACTCTTGATATTGGTCTTGAGATCTTCCTCAGGACCACTGGAGGCCGCTGAAACACCCGTCACACCCGGCCCAAACACCCCACCCAGGACCGAGCAAAGAACGATGACGAAAGCGGCGAAAAGAACGGACCGTGTCCAACGCGGCATTAACACCTCGCACTTTCAGTATAGCGGAGTTTTCCCGGCGGCAATCCTGGCCCGGAGTTGTACCCAGGAGTTTAAGCGCTGCGGACTGAGCGGCGGGCCCCGGCGGCGGCCGCTTCAGCCTTCACGGGCTTACGAGGCGAGTCGTCCAGACGCCGCACCTGATCGCTGACGCAAACCAGGAACATGGGCTGTTTGGCGTTTTTGAGAATGTCGATGATCCGCTCCTGCTGGTCTTCCAGGTAGATGGATTTCCCATCCGTTACCAGATGCAGATCGGAGTGGGCCTGCATGACGTCGCTCAGCCGCTTGCCCATTTCGCGCTGCAGGAACCGCAGGACGCGCCGGATCTTCTGGAGCGAAAATCCCTTGCGGCGCAGCTCGGCGATAACCGTAATTTCGATTACTTCGGCGGACTGGTAGACGCGCTTATGCCCCTCATGCCGGGGGGATACCACCTTCCGCTCGTCCCACCACTGCAATTGACGCAGACTGACCTGGGCGATGCGCGAAACGTCGCTTGAGGCAAACGTGCGTGTATTGTCTTCCACTTCAGAACGAGTTTTCTTTGTTTTGAACATGTTCCCCCACTAACGTTTGCAACAAGAGCGCATCTAAAATTCTACCTGAGTCGTCTCCACTGTCAATAGGCAAGTGGGCGCTTCTTTTTTCGACGGGTGCGAAACGGCCCAGCCGCCTTAGCCGCCACCGACAAACTGTACGATCTCTAACGTTGAACCCGGACCCACCTCGGTCCGGTCCCAGGCCTGCCGCTGGACAATGGACCGGTTCAACTCCACGGCAACACGCCCGGGGTCCACTTCCAGCCATACCAGCAATTCTTTCAGGGTGTACCCGGAGGGCGCCGGCCGAACCTGGCCATTCACAACAATTTCAATCTGTTTTGTTGTTTCTGCCGCCATCGCGCGTGGACCAATTCCAGAAACCAAAGTTGCGGGCCGAGGCCGGATCTCATTATAGTCGAATGTTAGGGCTTCCAAGTTCACAACCCAACCAAAGCGAATGCCGAACTCAATTCCTTACCCCGATACCTACTTCGCCGTGCTGGTGCAAGCAGTGATTGCCGTCGTGATTGCAGCGGCCTTGGTTGCTATCTCCTTTCTACTGGGCAAACGGGTGCGGAACCGCGTAAAGGATTCACCGTACGAATCCGGCATGGCGCCCACCGGCTCGGCGCGTGAGCGCTTCAGCGTAAAGTTCTATCTGGTTGCCATCGTCTTTATCCTTTTCGACATCGAAGCCGTTTTTCTCTACCCGTGGGCGGTGGTGTATCGCGAGCTCAAGATGTTTGGGTTTTTCGAGATGCTGATTTTCGTCGTTCTGGTGCTGTCCGGATTTTTTTACATCTGGAAGAAGGGCGCGCTGGATTGGTCGCGGGATGCATCGGAAGGCAGCCCCTACGACGCCGAGGGAGCGCAGGTAACCAAAAGAAATGCTGCCTGACATATTGAAGGATCACGCAGTGGCGGCCGCTCTGGATGCCGCATTGCCCGGCGCCATCACGGGTGGGCACGCCGAACACAACGAGCCGACGCTGTGGATCGAGCCCGCGCAAATCGTCGAAGTTTGCCGATACCTCAAAGACCAGCAGAAATTCGTACGCTTGAGCGCCGTCACCGCGGTGGACTGGCTGCCTGCCGATCCGCGTTTTGAAGTGGTGTACCTGTTGCATTCGCTCGCTCGCAACCAGCGGCTTCGGCTGAAGTGCTGGCTGGCGGAAGCGTCGCTCGAGATCGACTCGGTCACCGGCGTTTGGCGTACCGCGGATTGGTATGAACGCGAAGTGTTCGATATGTTCGGCGTCCGTTTCCGCAACCACCCCGATCTCACTCGGATCTTGATGCCCAGCGATTGGGAAGGCCACCCGCTGCGCAAGGATTATCCTGTGCACGGACATAAATACAGCTACCAAGACGAATGAAAGATTGGATGAATAGCAGATTGAAGGCGCCCCATGCGTGAATCCACACTGCACACCGACTCGATCACCGCGTCCGACGCGACCCACGAGACCGTAGACCAGATCGCCGCGCCCAGCACCAGCAAGCGAATGGTCCTGAACATGGGCCCGCAGCATCCCTCCACGCACGGCGTACTGCGCATCGTGCTCGAGCTGGATGGCGAGACGATCCTCAAAGCGGTGCCCGACATCGGGTTTTTGCATACCGGCATCGAAAAAAATTGCGAGGTCAAAACCTGGCAACAGGTGGTGACGCTGACGGACCGCGTGGATTATCTCTCGAACCTGTCCAACAATCTGGTCTACGCGTTGTCGGTGGAAAAGCTGATCGGCGATATTGAGATTCCGCCCAAGGCGCAATGGATGCGCGTGATGCTGGTCGAATTTCAACGCTTGAACAGCCACCTGGTATGGTTGGGAACCCACGCGCTGGATATCGGCGCGATGACGGTTTTTTTCTACTGCTTCCGCGAGCGCGAAGACGTCCTGCGGATCTTCGAGATGTTCTCCGGACAGCGCATGATGACCAGCTATATCCGCGTGGGCGGGCTGGCGCTGGAGCCTCCGCGCGGCTGGCAACAGGCCGTGGGCAAGTTCATCAACGCCTTCCCGAGCAAGGTGGACGAATACGAGAATCTGCTGAACAGCAATCCCATCTGGAAGGTCCGAACGCAGGGCGTAGGCTTCGTTCCGCTCGATGATCTGTTGGACCTGGGCGTCACCGGACCGATGATTCGCGCGGCCGGCATGAAGTGGGATGTCCGCAAGGACGAGCCTTATTCGAGCTACGATCAATTCGATTTTGAGATCCCGGTACATAAGGAAAACGACGTGTTCGCGCGATACCGCGTACGTCTGGAAGAGATGCGGCAGAGCGCCAGGATCATCAAACAGGCACTAGAAGGCATGCCGGAAGGCGCCTGGGAGGCCAGTGCGCCCAAGATCGTGCTGCCGGAGCGCGAAAAGATGAAGACTCAGATGGAAGCGCTCATCTATCACTTCAAAATTGTGACGGAGGGCTTCCGCGTGCCGGCCGGCGAAGTGTATCAAGCCGTGGAATCGCCGCGCGGCGAGATCGGCTATTACGTGGTGAGCAACGGAACATCCAAGCCCTATCGCCTGTACATGCGCACGCCGAGTTTCGGTAATCTGCAATCATTGGCGCCACTGCTGGAGGGTCGCTTGTTGGCCGATTCCATCGCGTCGCTCGGAAGCATGGATTTCGTTTTGGGAGATGTGGATCGGTAATGACCTTTTCACCGGAACTGGAAGCCAGATTTGCCAAGCTGCTCGAAAGCTACCCGCCCGGGCGGACGCGCTCGGCCGTGGTGCCCATGCTGCTGTACGCGCAGGATGAAGTCGGACATATTTCGCACGAGCTGATCGAAGAGATAGCGCGCCGCTGTCAGGTGCAGCCCTTGCAAGTGGACGAGGTGGTGGGCTACTATTCGATGCTCCATCGCAAGCCTCTCGGCAAGTGCCACGTGCAGGTTTGCACCAACATCAGTTGCCTGATTTTAGGTGGCGAAGAACTGTACGAACATGCCTCCAGGACGCTCGGGATCGGCCACAAGGAAGTGACGCCGGATGGGCAGTTTTCACTTGAAGAAGTGGAGTGCATGGGCGCCTGCAGTTGGGCGCCGGCGGTGCAGCTCAATTACGATTTCCATCATCATGTGACGCCGGAAAAGCTGGATCAACTGCTCGCGGACGTGAGAAAGGCGTACTAGGTTATGCGAAGACCGCTCTCTTACCGGCCTGTGTGGGAACTACGATCAACCGCTCCCTTCGGTCACGGCTCGGCATCGGCGTTCTATCAGAATCATAGCGTTACCGAGCCGCGACCGAAGGGAGCGGTCAGCGAATAATCCAATGCTCTATAACGAACCCAGCCCGCTCGAAGTCAAGATCCTGACCAAGCGTTTTGGTCTTGAGAATTCCGAATCGCTCGACACCTATCTCGCCACCGACGGTTACAAAGCCTTTCTCAAAGCTATTGAGATGACGCCGGAGCAGATCATTGAGGAAGTGAAGGTGTCGGCTCTGCGCGGCCGCGGCGGCGCTGGATTTCCTACCGGCTTGAAGTGGAGCTTTGTGCCGCGCACCTCGCCCAAGCCCAAGTACATCATCATCAATGCCGACGAGAGCGAGCCGGGCACCTGTAAGGACCGGTTGCTGATGGAGAACGATCCCCATCAGTTGATTGAAGGCATCCTGATCGCCGGGCGCGCCGTGGATTCGCACAAGGGTTACATCTATATTCGCGGCGAGTATCGCTATCTGATCGAAGCCATGGATCGCGCCATTGCGGAGGCGTATTCGCGCGGCTACCTGGGCAAGAACATTCAGAAGACCGGTTTCGATTTCGACCTTTACACCCATACGGGCGCGGGCGCCTACGAGTGCGGCGAAGAGACCGCGCTGCTCGATTCCATCGAGGGCAAACGCGGAGTGCCGCGCATGAAACCGCCCTTCCCGGCCGTGGTGGGCGCCTGGCAGTCGCCCACGCTATTGAATAACGTCGAGACGTTTTCCGCCATCCCGGCCATTATTCGCGACGGCGGCGCGGCGTTCGCGGCTCTGGGGCCTCCGAAAAATGGCGGAACGCGCCTGGTCTGCCTGTCGGGCCACATCAACAAACCCGGCGTGTATGAGCTGCCTACTGGATTCAATTTGCTCCGCATGATCTATGAGGTGGGCGGCGGCATGCGCAACGGAAAGAAGTTGAAGTGTGTGGTACCCGGCGGTTCCTCCTGCCCGGTCTTGAAGGCCGACGAGTGCGACATCGCCATGGATTTCGATTCACTGGCGAAGGTGAAAAGTATGCTGGGCTCGGGCGGCACCGTCATCCTGGACGAAGAGACCTGCATGGTGAAGTTCGCGCAGCGCATCATGAAGTTTTACCAGCACGAGAGCTGTGGCTGGTGCATTCCGTGCCGCGAAGGCACCACCTGGCTGAAGCGCATGCTGGATCGTTTCCACTCGGGCGGCGGAATCAAGAGCGACATTCCGCTGATCGGCGAGCTTTCAAAAAATATGCTGGGCCGGACGTTCTGCGCGCTGGGCGACGCGGCAGCCATGCCCACCATCTCCATCGTGGAAAAATTCCCCGAGGATTTCGAAGCGCATTTGAACGGCAAGCCGTGCCCTTATCAGCACGCGTCGGAACTGGTGATGGCATGAGAGCGCTGCTGTGGCGCACGCACTCTTGCGTGCCGCGTTCACACTCGTGTGAACGCCGGGTCTTTCATTCACAATGTCCGCAGGAGTGCGGACACGGCACGTTGAGAACGTGCGCCACGGGAACCTGCACCGCGGGCACGAGCACCGCCGCAAACTAACAAACCATGAGCGACCAAATTCATCTCACGATCGACGGCCGAGCCGTGACGGCCGCGCCCGGAACGCTGGTGATCAACGCCGCCAAAGCGGTGGGCATCGAGGTTCCATCGTTTTGCTATTACGACGGTCTCACTTTGCAGGCCGCTTGCCGCATGTGTCTGGTGGAAGTGGAAAAAACGCCCAAGCTCCAGGTGGGCTGCACGCTGCCGGTGGCCGAGGGCATGGTGGTACATACCGATTCGCCCCAGGTGCACGAAGCGCGCAGAGGCACGCTCGAGTTCCTGCTCACCAACCATCCACTGGATTGCCCGGTGTGCGACAAGGGCGGCGAGTGCGAGCTGCAGGACATGACCTTCCGTTACGGGATGGGCGAGAGCCGGTTCCTGGAACAGAAGCAGCATATCGACGAACAACAATGGTCGCCGGTGGTGTTTTACGACAAGCCGCGCTGCATTCTGTGTTATCGCTGCGTGCGCATCTGCGATGAGGGCATGGGCGTGAAAGCGCTCGGGGTGGGCAATCGCGGTTCGGTTTCGGTGATCGAACCCAATCATTTCGATCATCTGGAATGCGACGAGTGCGGCATGTGCATCGACATTTGCCCGGTGGGCGCGCTCACCAGCGGAACGTATCGTTATAAGACGCGGCCCTGGGAGATGAAACACGTTGGAACCATTTGCACCCACTGTTCCGACGGCTGCAAAACCACGCTGGGCGTGCGCAATAACGAAATCATCCGAGGCAACAATCGCGACCGGTCGGGGCTAAACGGCGAGTTCCTGTGCATCAAGGGCCGGTACGCGGCCGATTTCGTGAACAGCCCGGAACGTCTGCAGTCGCCCATGATTCGCAGGCACGGAAAGCTCGAGCCAGTGTCCTGGTCGCAAGCTTTGGCCGCGGCCGCTCAGAAGCTGAACGAGGTGAAGGCGCGCGCCGGCCAGTTCGCGGTAATCGGTTCGAACCACACCAGCAACGAAGAGAATTACTACCTGCAAAAGTTTGCCCGCCAGGCGCTCGGAACCAACAATATCGATCACCATCGCACGGGCGACTTCGCAACGCTGCTGGATGCACTGAGCGGGAAGAAGGAAGCCTTGGCGACCACCGCGGATGTTTACGATCGCAAGGCTATCCTCGTGATCTCGAGCGATCTCTCGCAGCAGCACCCGTTTCTCGCGTTCCAGGTCCGCGCCAACTTCCGGCATCACGCCGCTCATGTCTATACCGTTACTCCGGGCCCGGTGCGCGAAAAGGACCTGGCCGTTCGCAGCATAGTTACCACGCCGGGCAACGAGCTGAAAGATGTGGAAACGCTGCGTGAACAGCTCGCCAAGGAGCCGGAGCTGGTAATTCTATTCGGCGACGCGATCAAGGGCGACGCGGTCCGCAAACTGGTCGCATTCGGCGATTCGCTCGGCATCCCCGTCAAGTACGTTTGCCTGGTGGATTATTCGAATTCTCGCGGCGCATCCGACATGGGTCTGAGTCCCGACGCCGGTCCAGGGTATCAAGCGGTGAATGTTCCTGGATTGGCTTACGACGAAATTCTCGCGGCTGGCAATCTCGATGTCGTGTGGGTGGTGGGCGCTAATCCTCTGAAGCAAGCGTCGCTCGCATCTCAAAACGCCTTCGTCATCGTGCAGGATCTGTTTATGACGGAGACGGCAGCGCGCGCCGACATCCTATTCCCGGCTGCATCGGCCTACGAAAAGCACGGAACCGTTACCAACGTTTGCGGCGAAGTGCAGCGCCTGAAGGGCGGCGTGCAGGTGATGGGCGCCAAACCCGATCTCGAAATCCTCGGCCTGCTGTCCAAGGAGATGGGCGTGAACCTCGGCATCTGGTCCGCCGACAAAGTATTTGAAGAGATTCGCCAGAACGTGCATGGTTATAATATTCCTTTGCCCGTACTCGCAACAGGGGGAGCAGTGCAGACCGCGCCGGTGAATGGCCACGTGCCGGTGAGTTCGCGGCCGGAGCTGATTCAATCCGCGCGCGACACCTTGTTCACGTCGGGTACCTTGGGCCGTTACTCCAAGAAGCTGAATTCGACGCTCGAGGCGCCCGGCGCGTTGTACGCCGAGCGGCCATAAAGAGACTCATCTTGATACTTGCGAACTTTTTCGTACTCACCCTCATCAAGGTGGCGTTGGTCGCCTTCGTGCTCTTGACGACGCTCGCGTACCTGCAATGGATCGAGCGCAAGGTGATCGCGCACGTCCAGCTTCGCGTGGGACCCTATCGTGTGGGCCCGCACGGATTGCTCCAGCCGCTGGCCGACGTGGTGAAGCTCATCACCAAGGAAGGCTTGATCCCCTCGCACGTTAACAAGCTCTTCTACCTGATGGCGCCTTTCGTAGCGGTGGCTCTCGCGCTGATCTCCATCGCCGTCATTCCGTTTGGCCCCGAAATCACCATCGGACCGGTGACCACCTGGATGCAGCTCACCGATCTGCGCATCGGGATCCTGTTTGTGCTCGCGGTGTCTTCCATCGGCGTGTATGGCGTGGCGCTGGGCGGATGGGCTTCCAATAACAAGTACTCACTGCTGGGCGGCCTGCGCAGCTCCGCGCAAATGATCAGCTATGAGCTGCCGATGGCGCTCGCCGTGGCCGCGCCCCTGCTGCTGGCCAACACGCTCAGCTTTCGAGAGATGGTGAACAGCCAGAGCGGTTACTGGCTGGGCTTTATCCCGCGCTGGAATCTTTTCCCCGAGATTGTAGGCTTCATTGTTTTCCTGATCTCCTCTTTCGCCGAAACCAATCGCGTTCCCTTCGATCTCCCCGAAGCGGAGAACGAGCTGGTGGCCGGCTTCCACACCGAATACAGCAGCATGAATTTCGCAGCGTTCTTCATGGCCGAATACGCCAACATGGTGACGGTCACCTGCGTCGCGACCCTGCTGTTCCTGGGTGGCTGGCAGCCGGCATTCCCGGCGCCCTATTCCGATGTCATTCCGATTTTGATCTTCGCCATTGCGGGCCTGATCGCGCTCTATCACGGCTTGAATCCGGCGCGCCGCATGGACAGATTCACTTTGCCGGCCACGGCGCTGGTGTTCCTGGGAATCGCCGCTATCTTCGGGCTGTCGCTGTTCGTCCCGCCGTTGAAAGCCATCCTGATGGCCCTGTTCTGGTTCTGCGGTAAAGTCCTGTTTCTGCTTTTCGTGTTTATCTGGGTTCGGGCTACGCTGCCTCGGTTCCGCTATGACCAACTGATGCGCTTCGCCTGGACCGGCCTGTTCCCGCTCGCAATGATTAACCTGCTGGCCACCGGCTTGATCGTGGCCTTGACTACAAAATAGAGGCTCTCACCAGCAAATAGCCTATGACTGCGCTCATCTTCGTCATCTTCGCCACCATTGCGGTTTTGTGCGGCATCAATCTAGTGGTGCAGACGCACCCCATCGCCAGCGCTCTTTCCCTTATCGGCGTCATGGGATCGCTCGCGGTCCTCTATCTGCAGCTGGGTGGAGAATTCATAGCCGCGGCCCAGGTGATCGTGTACGCCGGCGCCATCATGGTGCTGTTTGTCTTCGTCATCATGCTGTTGAATGCGGGGGCCGAAGTACCGACGTTCCAGGCCTCGCGCTTCGTCAGGTATTTCGGTATGATCCTCTTCTTCGCGTTTTTGGTATTGATCAGTTTCATCGTTCTGACAATGCAGTCGAAATCGGAAGGTGTGATCTTCGGCGCTTTCCAGGGCACCACGCTCGACGTGGGACGCAAGCTTTTCACCGCGTACCTGCTGCCTTTTGAGGTGACCTCCGTGCTGATCCTCATCGCCCTGGTGGGCGCCATCGTGCTTGCCAGAAAGGAAGTCTGACCATGCCGAATCCTCCGGTCCCGCTGAGCTGGTACCTGATTCTGAGCGCCATTCTCTTTGCGCTGGGTGTCGCCGGCTTCATTTTCCGGCGCAACATCATCACCGTATTCATGTCCATCGAGCTGATGCTGAATGCGGTGAATTTGAGCTTTATTACGTTCTCTTACCAGTTCAAGCAAGTGGATGGTCACATCCTCAGTTTCTTCGTGATGGTGGTGGCCGCCGCCGAAGCCGCGGTGGGATTGGCGATTATTCTCACGGTCTTCAAGAACCGCTCTACGCTGATGATCGACGATGTAAATTCGATGAAGTACTGACAACATGAACCTCTGGCTGATTCCAATCCTTCCGCTACTCGGGTTCCTCGCGAACGGGCTCTTCGGCCGGCGCATTCCCAAAGCGTTGATCAATACCTTCGCCGTCGGATCGGTGGCGCTGTCGTTCGCCTGGGTGGTGAAGACGCTGCTCGCGCTGGACCCCATCGAAACCAAGTACGTTGAGCATTACTTCACCTGGATCCAGAGCGGAACGCTGAGCATCGGCGTCGACTTTGCGGTGGACCGCCTCACCGCCATCATGCTGCTGGTGGTGACCGGCGTCGGAACGTTGATTCACATCTACGCGGTCGGCTACATGGAGGAAGAAGGCGGATACTACCGCTTCTTCGCCTTCCTCAACCTGTTCATGTTCTTCATGCTGGTATTGGTGCTGGCACAGAACTACCTGCTGCTGTTCGTCGGCTGGGAGGGCGTGGGGTTGTGCAGCTACCTGCTGGTCGGATTCTACTTTACCGAGCAATTCGCCACCACCGCCGGCAACAAAGCTTTCATCGTGAATCGCATCGGCGATTTCGGATTTTCGCTCGCGGTGTTTCTGATTGTCCGGCAGTTTGGCACGCTCGATTTCTCGAAAGTCTTTGACGCGGCCAAGGGCATGCCGGTGGAAGCGAGCGCTGGAATTCTCACCGCTATCACCTTGCTGCTGCTGGTGGGCGCGACCGGGAAATCCGCGCAGATCCCGCTGTATGTCTGGCTCCCTGACGCCATGGCCGGTCCCACGCCGGTGTCCGCTCTCATCCACGCCGCAACCATGGTCACGGCCGGCGTTTATATGATCGCTCGCTCGGCGGCCCTGTTCATGAAGGCTCCCATCACCATGGACACAGTGGCTGTCATCGGCCTGGCCACCGCGTTCTTCGCTGCCACCATCGGCATGACGCAGATGGATCTCAAGAAGGTCTATGCGTATTCCACCATTTCGCAGCTTGGCTACATGTTCCTGGGCGTGGGCGTCGGAGCGTTTTCGGCCGGCATTTACCATGTGATGACGCACGCGTTCTTCAAGGGCCTTCTGTTCCTGGGCGCCGGCGCGGTGATGCACGGGCTGCATGGCGAGTTGGATTTGCGCCAGATGGGCGGCTTGTTCAAGCACATGAAGATCACGGCCATCACGTTGTTGTGTGCGTCTGTCGCTATCTCGGGCTTTCCATTTACATCCGGCTATTTCAGCAAAGATGCGATTCTGGTTGCTGCGTACGCCCGCGCGCCCTGGATGTACTGGGTGGGCGTGATCACGGCGGGTATGACAGCTTTTTACGTCTTCCGCGCCTGGTTCATGGCCTTTCTGGGCGACTATCGCGGCCACGCGCATCCGCACGAATCGCCGCTGGTGATGACCGGACCACTGATGATCCTGGCGGTTCTCTCGCATATTCGGCGGGTTCATCAAGGTGCCGCACATTCTCGAGCCGATGTTCGCGGAGGGACCCGAGAACGAAGGTTTGGCCTGGCTTTCGGCGGGCGTGGGCCTCGCGGGCATCTTCCTCGCGTACGTTTTCTATGTTGCGAAACGCGGCTTGGCCGATTCATTCGCGAAAGGCTTGGGCGGCCTGTACACGCTGGTTCTTAACAAATACTTTGTCGATGAAGCCTACGACACGGTGGTCGTGGAACCACTGGTGGAGGGCTCTCGCACCGTACTCTGGCGCGGCATCGACGCCGGGTTGATCGACGGCACGGTGAATGGCGTCGGGAGACGATCGCGCGGTATCGGCTCCATCCTGCGCCTGATTCAATCCGGCAACATTCGCAGTTACGCCGGCTGGGTGGTGCTCGGTTCCATCGTCTTGCTGCTTGCGATCGGATTCGCGGGAGGCTTGCGATGACGCTCCTCGACATCGTCATTTTTCTCCCCCTGCTGGCGTTCCTGATTATTCTGGCGCTGCCCAAGGGCAACGACAACGCGATTCGCATGTTCAGCCTGATCGCATCGCTGGCCATTTTTGTGGTTTCGCTCGGGCTGATCGGATCGGTCTGGTCCGCCGCGCCCGGCAAGTTCGCTTTCGAGAACAATCAACCCTGGATTCCGACTCCGGCCATCAACTATCACACCGGCCTGGACGGCATCAGCCTGTGGCTGGTGATCCTCTCGACGCTGCTGACACCGCTCTGCGTGCTGGTGTCATGGAAGTCGATCGACAAGCACATCAAACAGTTCTACGCGTTCCTGTTGCTGCTCGAATTCGGGCTCATCGGCGTTTTTTGCGCGCTCGATCTTTTCCTGTTCTTCGTCTTCTGGGAAGTCTCGCTGGTCCCCATGTATTTTCTGATTGGCGTCTGGGGCCATGACCGGCGCATTTACTCCGCCGTCAAGTTCTTCCTCTACACCATGGCCGGATCGGCGCTGATGCTGATCGCCATGCTCTACGTGTATAACCAGGCCGGCACATTCGACTACACCAAGATCCTGACCGGCTTGCAGAGCGGGGCCATTGCGCTGAATTCCAGCGAGCAATTATTCCTGTTCCTGGGCTTCTTTATTGCCTTCGCCATCAAGGTTCCCATTTTCCCGCTGCACACCTGGCTGCCGGACGCGCACGTGGAAGCTCCCACGGCTGGTTCCGTGATGCTGGCCTCCGTCATGCTGAAAATGGGCACCTACGGTTTGCTGCGTTTCTGCGTTCCGCTGTTTCCGAACGCGGCTCGCGAGTGCGCGGGTTGGATTGTCACGCTGGCCATTATCGGCATCGTCTACGGCGCGCTGGTAGCGATGGTGCAGCCCAATATGAAAAAGCTGGTGGCTTACTCCTCGGTGAGCCACCTGGGATTCGTCGTGCTGGGCATCTTCAGCTTCACGCAGCAGGGACTGGACGGCGCGGTGTACCAGATGCTGGCCCATGGCATTTCCACCGGCGCACTGTTCCTGCTGGTCGGGTTCCTTTATGATAGGCGGCATTCGCTCGATATCGCCGCGTACGGCGGCGTGGCGACGCCCGCTCCGTGGCTTTCCACCGCCTTCATGATCACCATGCTCGCGAGCGTTGGTTTGCCCACGCTCAGCAATTTCGTCGGCGAGTATCTGGTTCTGCAGGGCTCGTCGCTGGTCTATTTCCGTTGGACGGTTTTCGCGGCGCTAGGCGCGATACTGGCGGCCTGCTATTTGCTGTGGCTATACCAGCGCGTCTTCTTTGGCAAGGCTTCCGAGGATCTGACGCACCACATGCCCGATCTTAACGCGCGCGAATACGCCATCATCGTCCCGCTGATTCTTATCATGGTCTGGATGGGCACTTACACGCAGAGTTTCCTTACTCCGATTTCAGCGTCCAACGCCGTGCTGCTGGGTCCCATTGACGCGCGCCGTGAGATCCACGTGCAAGCGATGCCTCCGAAAATAGTGCTGCCGCCGAACATAAACGCACCGGGGGAGCTATCCAATGCCCGTTAACTTCATGCCGGCGGGCGTGGATTATCTCCGCATCCTGCCCGAAATTATCATGACCGTCGCGGGAACCCTGATCATGCTGATTGAGGGCCTGCTGGGCGAGAACAAGAAGCGCAATCTCTCATTGCTGACCTTCTTGGCCTTCGCCGCGGCCCTGGTAGCCGCTGTCATCGCTAATGGAAGCCCGGGAACGTCATTTTCGAACATGCTGATCGTGGACGGCTTCGCGACGTTCTTTCGCGTGCTGGTGATCGTGGTGGGCATCCTGGGCCTGTTTTCGGCTGTGCAATATCTGAAGCGGGAGCACGCGGAGTCATCCGAATACTACGCTTTGCTCCTTTTCTCTGTCACCGGCCAGTGCATCATGGCCACGGCCAACGAACTGATCATGATTTTCATCGGCCTGGAGATTTCGTCCATCGCCACCTACATCCTGGCCGGCTACCTGCGCGACGACAAGCGCAACAACGAAGCGGCGCTGAAATATTTCCTGCTGGGATCGTTCGCCACGGCCTTCCTGCTTTACGGTATCGCCTGGATCTATGGAACCACCGGCAGCACCAATCTCGCCGTCATTCGCACCGCGCTGCTGGAGGGCGGGTCGGATCGCAGCATGATCCTGGCCGGAACCGCCGCGGCGCTAATGTTCGTCGGCTTCGCTTTCAAGGTCTCGGCCGCGCCGTTTCAGATTTGGGCGCCCGACGTTTATCAAGGCGCGCCGGCGCCGGTGACGCTGTTCATGTCCGTCGGTCCCAAAGCCGCCGCTTTCGCGGTGTTCCTCCGAGTCTTCATGACCGCCTTCGGGCCCATTACCAACCGCTGGGAACCGTTCGTCTGGTCGTCGGCTCTGCTCAGCATGATCATCGGGAATTTCGCCGCGTTGTTGCAAACCAACATCAAGCGAATGCTGGCCTACAGCTCCATCGCGCACGCGGGCTACATCATGGTGGCCATCGCCGCACACAATCAGATCGGCGTTGCGGCCGCCATGTTCTACCTGGCCGCTTATGCCCTGATGAACATCGGCGCGTTCGCCGTGATCACGCATTTCTCGCGGCAAGGCGAAAAGTTTGTGAACATCGAAGACCTGGCCGGGCTCGGCTGGAAGCAGCCGGTGACCGCCGGGCTATTCTCCATCTTCCTGCTCTCGCTGGTGGGCGTTCCGCTCACCGGGGGATTCTTCGGGAAGTTCTACATCTTTCGCGCTGCCATCGATGCGAACCTGGTCTGGCTGGCCGTGCTCGGCATGCTCAACAGCGCGGTGGCAGCCTACTACTATCTGCGCGTCCTGGTTGTGATGTATATGAATGAGCCGGGCGAAGCGACGCTGTCGGTTCAGCCCGTGGGCGCCGGCATCAGCGCGACGTTGTGGGTAGCTGCGGTGGGGACGCTGGTGCTCGGGATTTTCCCGTCGGTATTGCTCAACTTCGCGACCAACTCGAGCGCGTTGGTAAAGTAAACGTTGGTGCTAGTAAGCGGCGGCTTAGCTGATCGAATTCAACAGCGCCTGCGTCATCTGATCGCTCACCTTCAGCGCCGCGGTATTGGCTTCGAAGCTGTTCTTGGCCTGGATCAAGGCGACGGCTTGCGCGCTCAGGTCCACCGTGTCGCCCTGCGGCGTCGGAGCTGAAGCCGACTGAGCAATGTTGTTGGCTGCCTGGTTAAATTGGTTCTCCGCCGTTTGCATCCCTTGTATCGAGGAAATCATTCCAATGGTCATGAAGAGCTTCTTTCAAACCTAATCTTGCTTAAGTTCCTCTTCGACAGTTCTTGAAAGAAATTGAGCCAAATGATACTTAAGGTCCTCGATCCCCTGCCCAGTCACGCTAGATATCTCATAAAAGGGCAGTTGCTTCTCCGCTGCCAGGGCCCTTAGGGCCTCAATCCGCGTTCTGTCCTGCGCCACGTCCACCTTAGACGCCACCACGAACATCGGTTTCCGCACCAGCTCGGGGCTGAAACCCTCCAGCTCCTCCAGTACGATCCGGAAATCGTCCACTGGATCCCGTCCGCTGGTTTCAGACACATCCACCAGGTGAACCAGCAGCCGGGTGCGCTCCACGTGCCGCAGAAACTGGACGCCCAGGCCATGCCCCAGGTGCGCGCCTTCAATCAAGCCGGGGATGTCGGCCACGACGAAGGTCTCATCGCCCGCGCTGACCACGCCCAGGTTCGGCTCCAGTGTAGTGAATGGGTAATCGGCGATCTTAGGCCGGGCGGCCGAAATCCGCGAGATCAGCGTCGATTTGCCCGCGTTCGGGAAGCCCACCAGCCCCACGTCGGCCAGCAGTTTCAATTTCAGCTGCAAGCGCTTCTCTTCGCCGGGATGGCCTGGCTCATGCTCGGTGGGCGCTTGATGCGTGGGTGTGGCGAAGTGCTGGTTGCCCCGTCCGCCGCGGCCGCCTTTCGCGATGACGAAGCGCTCGCCTGGCTCGGTGAAATCGTGCAGCGCCTCGCCCGTCGCCTCGTCGTAGACGATGGTCCCCACCGGCACCGGAACGTCGATGGACGCGCCTTCGCGGCCCGTGCGATTGCTGCCCTCGCCGTGCCGCCCGCGCTCGGCGGTGTGTTCGGGATTAAAACGGAAATGCAGCAGCGTGTTGTGGTGTTGGCTGGCGACAAAAACCACGTCGCCGCCGCGTCCGCCATCGCCCCCGCTGGGCCCTCCGCGCGGGACAAACTTCTCCCGCCGGAACGCAAGGCAACCATTGCCACCGTCGCCCGCCTTCACGCGGATTCGTACTTCATCTATAAACATGGGGTTGGGCTGGGATGTTTTCAGCCCAGGCTATCAATTGCAGGAGGGCTATTCGCTCGCTTGGATGCTGATGAACTTGCCGAAGCGGCCGCGATCGCGAAACACGACGATGCCGGGAATCTTCGCAAACAGGGTATCGTCCTTGCCGCGTCCAACGTTCTCGCCGGGCTTGAATTGAGTGCCGCGCTGCCGCACCAGAATGGATCCGCCGGTCACGGTTTCGCCGCCGAAAGCCTTCACGCCCAGCCGCTGGGCATTGGAATCGCGCCCGTTCTTGGAACTGCCTAAACCTTTTTTATGTGCCATATGCGCCTACGCCAGAATCTCGCTCACCTTCACTTGCGTGTAATTTTGCCGGTGGCCGATGGTGCGCTTGTACTGCTTCTTGCGCTTGAACTTGAACACGATTATCTTGTCGCCACGTCCGTGTTCGGAGATGGTGCCCTTCACCCGGGCATCCGCCAGCGCCGCGCCGGCTGTCACTTCGTTCGAATCGTTCACCACCGCCAACACGCGGCCGAACTCCACTTCCGAGCCAACCTCGCCCGGTAGCGTTTCCACGCGAACCTCGTCGCCTGGAGCCACGCGATATTGTTTCCCGCCGGTTTCAATCACTGCGTACATAGCTGTCCTTCGTAAGTCTTAAGAATGTGGGTCAGTCAGGCAGACAAATCCAGAGGAAGGCCACCTGGAGCCGCAAAGTTCTATGGTACAGCAGTTTGCGCCTCAGGCGCAAATGCGATCCGGCCTCGCTACCGGAGGAGGGTAAGGATCAAACAGGCCGTCATTCTCAATGGATAGTTCGCGCTGACACACCCGGCATCGAGCCATACTGCCGAACGGCCCGTCTTTTTCGATGACACTGCGGACGGTTATGTCCAGAATCCGTCCCGGGCAGGCGTAACCTTCTTCGTTTACATGTTTGCCGGCTTCTTCGTCGAATTCCACAACGTCAGGTATCATTTCAACTCCTGATTAGACTCAGCCGTCCAGACGATGGAATCGAGGACAAAGTTACATCGGCGGGCAATCCCCGGCGCGCATGGTGTAAAATCTGGTGTGGATCGGGGGGATCCGAGCGCACCCTTCCTCCATCCCGTCGCAACGCTCGCTATGAACCTGGACGGCATCCGTGTCCTGCTCGTGGAAGATAACCCCGGAGATGCCCGCCTGTTCACCGAGCTGGTTCGCGATACCGGCGCCGGCCAATGGAAACTGGTGCAGGTGGATCGATTATCCGCTGCGTTGGACCGTCTGAGCCGCGAACCCTTCGACGTCATGCTGCTGGATCTGTCGCTTCCCGACGCCGACGGTCTGGACACATTGATCCGCGCCCACACCGAAGCGCCGAAGATTCCGATCGTCGTTTTGACGGGTCACGACGACGAAGCTCTCGCGGTGCGGGCCGTGCGTGCCGGCGCGCAGGATTATCTGGTGAAGGGGCGCGTGGACGGCGACCTGCTGGTTCGTTCCATACGCTACGCCTCTGAGCGCGGCCGGGCCATTGAAGCACTGGAGCGGCGCGAAGAGCACTATCGGTCCCTGATTGAGAATTCGATGGACCTGATCAGCATCCTCAATCTGGACGGCACCATCCGCTACGTCAGTCCCTCCCACGAACGGATGCTCGGTTATCCGTTGGATGAATTGGTGGGCCGCAATGTTTTGTCGTTTGTGCACACCCAGGATCAGGCTCGCGTGCAAACGGCTTTGGTGAAAGGCAACAATGGACGGCCGGTGGAGTGCCGCATCCGTCACTCGGACGGATCGTGGCGCATGCTCGAATCGTTTTCCCGCGATCTCTCGCACGTGGCGGGGGTCAATGGAATGGTGGTCAACGCACGCGACATCACCGAGCGCAAACGTCTGGAAGAACAACTGCATCATTCGCAGCGGCTGGAGGCGGTGGGCCGTCTGGCTGGGGGCGTAGCGCATGACTTCAACAATCTGCTGATGGTGATCACCGGGTATTCGCACATGCTGTTGGATGCCATGCATTCGAGCGACCCCGCGCGCCAGGATCTGGAGCAGGTGGTGAAGGCATCCGAGCGCGCCACCGATCTTACGCGCCAGTTGCTCGCCTTCAGCCGCCGCCAGGGTGTCCGCGCATCGTTGGTCAATCTCAACGCGCTGGTGAAGGAAATGGAACGGATGCTGCGGCGCGTGCTGGGTGAAGAGATCGAATTGATGGTCCGGCTGGCCCCTGAGCTGAAGACCGTGCGCGCGGACCCGGGACAAATCGAACAGGTGATCTTGAATATGGTGGTGAACGCCCGCGATGCCATGGCCTCCGGCGGCCGGCTGGTGATTGAAACCAAGAATGCTCGCGAGCTAAACCGGGACTGCGTGACCATTTCGATCAGCGATAACGGCATCGGCATGGATTCGCAAGTGCTCTCGCGCGTCTTCGAGCCATTCTTCACCACCAAGGAGCATGGCACCGGGCTCGGCCTGGCCACTAGTTACGGAATCATCAAGGAAAATGGCGGCGACTTGCGCGTGGACTCGACGCCCGGCAAGGGAACTACCTTTCATGTGGAGTTGCCGGTCACCGAGCAGGTCCCCGACGAGACCGACTTGCCCGCCGAGAAGCGAGCGCCTCGCGGTACCGAGACTATTTTGCTGGTGGAGGACGAAGATCCGGTGCGCCGCGTGGTGGAAACCATGCTCAAGCGGCACGGCTACCAGGTTCTTGCATCGGCTTCTTCCAAGGACGCTATCGCGGCCGCGGATCGGCATCGCGGCGCCATTGACCTGTTGATCACCGACATCATGATGCCGGGAATGAGCGGGCGAAAGATGGCTGAATGCCTCAGCGCACACCGGCCGGATATGAAAGTTCTGTATGTTTCCGGCTACGGCGACGCCCAGGCCGAGAGCGACTCGCACTTCCTGCAGAAACCATTCTCCACCGAAGAGCTGGCCACCAAGATCCGCGAACTGCTCAAGTGACTTTCGATCTGGAAGCCTGCCGTTTTCAGCTTGCGGCGCGGCGTGTCATTCAATTTCCGCCTGGGATGGCGGGCAATGTCTTGCGTGGCGCGCTCGGAAGCGCACTGCGTGAAGTGGCGTGCGAGGAAGACTATAAGCGTATTTTCGAGCCGGCGGCATCGAGCGCCGGACCGAGCGGCTTCTCGAATTGGCCACGGCCGTTCGCGCTTCGTTGTGCGGCGCTGAATGATCGCGTCGTTCAGCCGGGCGAGCAGTTCTCGTTCGACCTTCACTTGTTCGACAGGGGCTTGGATCACTTCACAAAAGCGTTCGCGCAGTGGGCTGATGTCGTATCTGTCGAACGCCGCCCAGTGACAGTGGATCTGGATGCTCAACCTGCCGAGATCTCGCATATCCGCGTTGATTTTGAAACGCCCACCGAGCTCAAGGCCAATGGCCAATTGGCTACCGGCGAGTTCTCCGTTTTGCTGGCTCGTGCACGCGATCGCGTCAGCACCCTGCGCAGCCTGTATGGAGCGGGTCCGCTGGCAATCGATTTTAGCGGGCTTGCCGAGCGCGCGCGATCCATCAAAACCGTGCGAAGTGAATTGCGGCAAGTGGTGGTGGAACGCCGCAGCGGCCGAACCGGACAGCGGCATGGCATCGGCGGCGTGGTTGGATTCACGGAATTCGAAGGCGATCTGGCCGAATTCACGCCCTACCTCGAAGCTGCTCATTGGACCGGCGTCGGCCGCCACTGCACCTGGGGCAACGGGCAAATCCACACCTCCATTCTGAATTCTGACTGCTGAATTCTGACTGCTGAATTCTGACTCCTGAATCCTGACTTCTTCGGTGGGGAATTCAGAAGTCAGGATCCAGAATGCGAGGAAGAAGACTTATTCTGATTGTATGCGCGCCGTCGCCGTCTTCCCCACTGCACGCCAGGTTCGCGTCATCGATCATCCCGAACCCGTGCTCTCCTCGGCGACTCAAGCCAAAATGCGCGTTCTCGAGGTCGGCGTTTGCGGAACCGATCGCGAGATCATTTCATTCCAGTTCGGCACACCGCCAGAGGGTTCCGATTACCTGATCATCGGTCATGAATCGCTGAGTGAGGTGGTTGAGATCGGCTCCCAAGTTACCAGGGTGAAGGCCGGCGATCTGGTGATTATGACGGTCCGGCGCCCCTGCCAGCACACCGACTGCGTGGCCTGCCGCCGCGGCCGTCAGGATTTCTGCTACACGGGAGATTACACCGAGCGCGGCATCAAACAGAGCCACGGTTACATGACCGAACAGGTGGTGGAAGAAGAATGCTATTTGAATCCCGTGCCGCGCGAGTTGCGCGAGGTTGCGGTGCTGGTGGAGCCGTTGACCATCGCCGAAAAATCGTTGGAGCAACTTTCGACGGTGCAGCGCCGCCTCCCGTGGGACCGGCCACATCGCGCGGTGGTGCTCGGCGCGGGGCCGGTGGGCATTCTGGGAGCGATGGCGCTCCAGGTGGAAGGCTTCGAAGTGAGCGTCTATTCGCGGTCCGCGAATCATGCGGCGAAGAATCCAATCCTGGATGCCATCGGCATCCCCTACATCGCGGCCGAAACGCATTCCACCGAGGAAATGGCGAGAATGGTTGGGCCTATCGACGTGGTATATGAAGCCACCGGCGCGTCCAGCGTTGCGTTCGATGTGCTGCAATACCTTGGGCCCAATGCTGTTTTCGTATTGACGGGTGTGCCCGGCCACAAGGCACCCATTCCCGTGGATACCGACCAAATCATGCGCAACATGGTGCTGAACAATCAGCTGGTTCTGGGCAGCGTGAATGCGCCTCCGCAAGCGTTTCAAGCGGCCATCCAGCACCTCGGTGTGTTCGCGCAACGCTGGCCCGGCGCGCTGCGCTCGGTGATTACCGCGCGTTTCCCGCTGGAGCACGCGCTCGATGCACTTCAGGACCAGGCCGGCACCGTCAAGAATGTGGTCACCGTTGCGTCGTGAGTACCGTTAGCGGTTGGATCGATATTTCGGCGCCGCTTCGCAACGGCATGGTCGCTTGGCCCGGTGATGCTCCGTTCGAAAGGATCGACACGCTCCAGATCGCGAATGGCGACCCATGCAATCTTTCCCAGATTCGAAGTTCGGCCCATATCGGAACCCACATGGATGCTCCGCGGCACTATCTGCGGGGCGCGGCGGGTATCGAAACCATGCCCATCGCCGCGGGCGTTGGAAGGGCGCGTGTCATTGAAATCCGCGATCCTGAACTAATCCGAACTTCGGAGCTCGAAGCGCATCGCCTCGGTAAAGGTGAGCGGGTCCTGTTCAAGACCCGGAATTCCGAGTATGTCTGGAAAACGGACGCGTTCCAGGAGCAATACGTTTGCATTTCGCCCGAAGCCGCCCAGTACCTGGCGGAATGCGGCGTCCAAACCGTGGGCGTGGATTATCTCTCCGTGGGCGGATTCGAGGAAGGCGGCGCCGAGACGCACCGTATCCTGCTCGAAGTGGGCATCTGGATCATCGAAGGGCTGATGCTGGGGCACGTCGAACCGGGTGAATATGAATTGGTCTGTTTGCCTCTGAAGATTATGGGCGGGGACGGCGCGCCGGCCCGGGCAGTGCTTCGCAAACTGGTTCTCTAGCTTCGCTGGCGCGGCTCGATGGTCATTCGCAGGCCGTTCTTGACGCGTAGCGTAATCAGCGGCAGTGGCTCCACGCGCTGGCCCGGCTCCAATCGCAAGCGCCACTTTTGCGCAATGGCGGCCATCAGGATCACGCCTTCCATCCACGCGAAACGTTCGCCGATGCAAACGCGCGTGCCGCCGCCAAACGGATAATAAGTGAATTTGGGCCGTGCCTCGCGAGCCTCCGGCGTCCAGCGCTCGGGATCGAACTTCTCAGGCTCGGGAAACCAGCGCGCGTCGTGATGCATCAGGTACGGGCTCAACAGGCAAATCGATTTCGCGGGAATCTCCACGCCGCCCAATTCAAAGGAATTCTTCACCATGCGCCCGACGGCCCAAGCCGGCGGATATAATCGCAGCGATTCCGCCAGCACCATTTCCGCGTAGCGCAATTGGGGCACATCGGCCAGTTCGGGCGCGCGGCCGCCCAGCACCGCATCGATCTCCGCATGCAAGCGGCGCTCGATTTCCGGATGTTGCGATAACAGATACCAGGTCCAGGTGAGCGCGTTCGCCGTGGTCTCGTGGCCAGCCAGGAACAGCGTGAGCGCTTCATCGCGCACCTGCTTGTCGCTCATGCCGCCACCGGATTTGTCTCCGTTGGCTTCCTCGTCTTGCGCGAACAAGAGCATGGAGAGCAGATCCCCGGTGTCCTGCCCGTTTGCGCGGCGCTCGCGAATCAGCCCGTAGATGGTGGAGTTCAGCAGCGCTTTGGCTCTGTCGAAACGGCGTACCGAGGGCAAGGGCAGCTTCACCAGATATTCGGAGAAGGGCATCACCAGCAACCGGAACATCTCGATGGTGGATGTCATGGCCTTCCCAATCTCAGACGCCTCCGATTCCACGTCGGCGCTGAATAATGTTTTGGCAACCACGGCCAGCGTCAATTGCGCCATCTCGACGGCGATGTCCATTGTGCTTCCAGCTTGCCAGCGCTCGCGTGCCCGCATCGCGCATGCGCTCATCGCGTCCGCATAGCCCGCCAGCCTCTCGCGATGAAACGCGGGCTGTACCAGGCGCCGCTGCCGCAGGTGATACTGCCCTTCGCTGGTAAGTAATCCCTCGCCTAATAGCACTTTGGCCCGCTGCAGGCCCCGGCTCTTGACGAAGTTGTTCTGCTGAGTCACCAGAATTTCGCGCACGTAATCGGGATGGTTCACGCAAAACATCTGCTGGCGCCCGACTTTGAAATAGACCAGATCGCCGTGCTCGCGCGCGATCTTGATCAGGAAGTTCAGCGGATTGGAGCGAAAGGCGGCTAAGTGCCCGACGATCGGGGGATTCTTCGGGCCTTGCGGTTTGGTTGCAGCGGGGATCAAGTATCAGTCTACCGTGAGAGCAGAACCACGGCCTGCGCTTCCGCCGAGAGCCCTTCACCCACCGGTCCCAAACGCTCAGCGGTTTTGAATTTCACCGAGACGCTGTCCAGATGCAGCCCGAGCGTCTCCGCCAGCTTCTCGCGGATGGCTGCCCGAAAATCTTTTAGCTTGGGTCGTTCCAGAATCACCGTCGAATCCACGTTCGCGATTTCATAACCCTGGCCCCTCACCAGCGTTCGCGCATGCCGCAAAAACAGCAGGCTGTCGCCATCCTTCCAGCGCGGGTCCGTATCCGGGAAGTGCATGCCGATATCGCCCAGCGCGAGCGCGCCGAGCAATGCGTCGGTGATGGCGTGCGAGAGGATATCGGCGTCGGAGTGGCCTTCTAGGCCGAATGCAGAGGGAATAATCACTCCGCCCAGGATCATCGGCCGGCCGGCTACTATGCGATGCACGTCCCAGCCCTGGCCGATTCGAAATTCGCTCAAGACCCGGTCACTCAGCTTCCGACCTTGGCTGTCATTTCTTCCGCCAGGAAAAGGCGGGCCAGATCCATGTCAGAGGGCTTGGTGATTTTCAAATTGCGATCGCTGCCCGGGACCACGCTGACTTCCACTTGATCCAGGCGCTCCACCAGGCTGGATTCATCGGTGCCGGCGAAATTATCCTCGCGCGCCTTGGCGAACGCGTTCTTTAGCAGATCGAAGCGAAACACTTGCGGCGTCTGTGCCAGAATCAAACGGTCCCGCGGAATGGTCTGGCGGATCTTGTTGCGATGCACCTGCTTCACGGTGTCCACGGGCACGATGCCGACAATGGCGGCGCCCGATTCCTCGGCTTCGGCGAATACTTTCTCCAGTACGCTCGGTTCGATGAAGGGCCGCACCGCGTCGTGTACCGCCACCAGTTCGGTAGCCGGGTCCAGCGTCGCCAAAGCATGCTCCACGGATTCCTGCCGGCTGTCGCCGCCTTCCACCAGGCGCACCGTCTTGTCGAACTTTTCCACGCTCAACAATTCACGCACCCACTCGATGTCGTCGCCTCTGAGTGCCACCACTATTTCCGACACCGCGGGCGTCGCAGCGAACTTGCGGATGGTGTGCAGCAGGATCGGCGACCCATCCAGCAGCATGAACTGTTTGCGGCTGGTGCCCGCCTTTTCGGGGACGGATCGCCCCATGCGTGTTCCCAGCCCCGCGGCTGGGAGAATTACAGTGACTTTCATAGAGAATCCCGAGCCGCAGCGCTCATGCGAAAATCCTAGCTGGACGCCGCCACACCAGAACCACGAGCCTCGGCGGCTTGAGGCGCAGCGCTACCCGGCGCGGTATGCTCGCGCGAACCGCCTTGCGATCGCTCGGTATGGCTCTGACTCCGGTCGTGAACCGCATGCACCCGGTCGTCAAAACGGCCAAAGATCATTTTACCGGCGGTGGTCTGCAATACGCTGGTCACGGAGATATCGATGGTTCGCGAGATCATCTTCTTGGCGTTGTCCACCACCACCATGGTGCCGTCGTCCAGATACGCCACGCCCTGGTTGTACTCCTTGCCTTCCTTCAGAATAAAGACGCGCATCGTCTCGCCGGGGAGTACCACAGGCTTGAGCGCGTTGGCCAGCTCGTTGATGTTCAAAACCTGCACGCCGTGCAGTTGCGCCACTTTATTGAGGTTGAAATCGTTGGTAACGATTTTACAGGTATAGACCTTGGCCAGTTCGATCAGCTTCATGTCCACTTCAGGCACGTTGGGGAAATCGTCTTCGAAGATCTGCACGTTCAACTGGGTCATCTTCTGAACCCGTTGCAGAACGTCGAGACCGCGCCGGCCGCGATTGCGCTTGAGGGAATCGGCCGAGTCGGCCACCAACTGCAACTCGCGCAGAACGAATTGCGGTATTACCAGCGTGCCATCCAGGAATCCGGTTTCGACGATGTCTGCAATGCGTCCGTCAATGATCACGCTGGTGTCCAGGATCTTGAAAGACTGGCTCGAGACCTGCTCCCCGCCGAACAATCCGCCCAGCGCACCAAGATTGAGCATGTCGCCTTTATTGGCGCCCACCATCAGGCCAACGTAGCCCATCCAGCACAGCAGCACGATCTCGAGGAAAGAGATGGTGGAAGAACCCGACGGAAACGCGTGTCCCAGAATCAGCGCGATGATGTACGCGCCAAGGATTCCCAACAGCGATCCGAAAGCCGCGCCAAACAGGCGTTTTAGCGTTGTTTTGCGAACCTGGATTTCGAACAGAACGATGGCTGTCCCGATCAGGAAGCCGGCCGCCGCGTTATAAGGAGCGGCCAAATCGAAAGGATGCAGGTACCACGCGGCCGCGGAAAGCAACACCACGAATAGGAAACGGATGATGAGCAGATAACTCACGAACCCCTCCAGCGCGCGCCGATTACAGATCAAAGCGGCACCCCTGCGTTACACAGGTGCCATTGAGTATAGCACTGAAAATAGAGATGATGTTTTGGCTTTGCTTTGGGCGTTACAGGTGGGGCAGGAAAGAAAAGAGCGAAGGCCCGCGCGAGATTCCCCTCGCGAGAGCCTTAGAGAGCTTTGGCTAGTTCTTCCGCGAACGCACTGGGCGGACCTTGCGGACCACTCGGCTGCGGCGGACGTTTGTGCTTTTTCCCGCCTCGCTCGCGGCGCGGGGGACCAGCGGTAGTGCGATTTATGGGACCGGCCGGACCAGCCGTGGGTCCAGGCCCCTTCGATCTTGGCGGTTGGGCTTGATTGGCCCGCAGCAATCGATCTTCGAGCGGCGCGCGGTCAAAGCGCCGGATGATCGAATTCATTTCTTCTGAGTTGGGGGTGTCGATGAAGGCGAATCCCTTGGACTCTTGAGTCTCTGGGTTGCGGATCACCTTGACATCGTCATAGACGAGGTTTTCTGCGTTAAGCCAGGACTTGATATCGTCCTTAGTAACCCAGACAGGCAAGTTTCCGAGGAATACTGTAAAGCTCATTCGAGGTCTGTCGTTAACTCCGTTTTAGGGGATTTGGCGGAACTACTTCGCGGATGCGATCCATGCAAGCTAACCTATCGTATCACAGCGCGGAGTACCCGGCAAACCGATGATTTTTCCTAACACGCTCGTCTGGAAGGAGAACGAGTCCAATCATTTCTGTGAAGACTTGCCGGCGGTGGTGACGGCCGGCGCCGGATCTTCCATTTTGGGCTCGATCGCAACCAAAATTTCGCTCCTCATGGTCAGGTACACGATGTAGATAGACCCGGCTTCGAGCGCCCGGTAGGCCGCCAGATTCACCGGCATGTTTAAGTAGCGCAAGGAGAAATAATATTTCTCGATAGGGTCGCGTCCGTTCGGCCGGTTGATCTGCTCTTCGCGAGCCACCACGCGGCCCTCCCGGGCTTCCACCTTGCGGTCAAGCAGATCGAGGTACAGCCCGAGCGGCACACGGGACGCCATGAACACGGCCATTGCCAGCGAAATCAGGATGGAACCAAGCATCAGGACCCCGCCGACTTTTCCATGGGCCTCGAAAAGATCCTTCACATGAGTCAACTCGGTGATCAATGCGGGAAAGGCGTTTCCAAAGGGAAGCTGGTTGCGGCCGGCTGTAATCCAGGTCCAAATCACGAATGGCGCCACGGCGAAAATGAGGGCGAGCAGCGCGGGTTGAATGCACTTTGGGGCGAGCAGCTTCACCTGGTCTTTGGAGAGCCGCCCCTTGCGATTCGCCACTAGCGAATCAGGCGAAAACTGCAGCGCCTTCGACAGGTCGTACAACACCTGCTCTTTGTTGCGGAATATTGTTGCGTCTTCAACCACGCTGGCAAGTCACTCCTGTACTACCTGACAGATATCGACGGTTGGCGCGGGATACTTTAACCGCATGTTATCCAAGAAAGGCTTTGATCTGGTTCGCCCGATCCATCGGAGCTCCCGGTTCGACAAACACAAGCTGAAAGCCAAAGTCCCTATAAACCTGCTCGTGGACGCGTTCGAAACGGAGCGCATCTTCGAGGCTGATGCGCCGCGCAGCGCTAGGCTCAATAAAGCCAAGGCCGCGGATAAAGAACGCTTGTTGGCGCACAGTCACCTTATCGGTGCAAGCATGGGGTGGCGCACGCACGAGTCGAGTGCGTGCCGTGTCGAGACTCATCTCGACACAAATTCAAAGCGTTCACACGATTGTGAACGCGGCGCGCAAGAGTGCGCACGCCACATATGGCATCCCCTGACGGCCAAAACGCTGACATGCGAAAATTGGCATTTGGCAAGGACATTTGGCGGATTAGCGCTTGGCTTATGTGGCGCGCTCGCGCTGTGCGTCGCCGCGGCGGCGGTGCTTCAGGCTAAGGTTCCCTCGGACGAGTTTCGAACGCGACGCGCCGCCTTGCGTAAATCGCTGAGCGAAGCGGGTGCCGACGGAGTGCTTTTGCTCAAGGGGCAGACGGAGGGCGTCGATAGAATCTTCCGTTTCGCGCAGGAGCCGAACTTCTATTACCTGACCGGTTGGACGGAGCCGGGTGCGGTGCTGCTGCTGACGCCTTCGAGCGAGACGCTCTTCCTGCCGCCTCACAACGAACACGCCGAGCGATTTTCGGGCAAGCGCAGCTCCGCCACGGACCCCGATGCGCGGGCGCTCACGGGCTTCGAAAACGTCCTGCCCATCGAAAAACTGGAAACGGAGCTGGATCTGGCATTGAGCTCCCATACCCGCATCTACGCGCCCTGGACTGAATCCTACGCCGGCCAGTTGCGTGCGCGCTATCCGTTCCGCGATGTCGCTGACGCCACGCCGCTGATCGCGAAGCTCCGCATCAAGAAATCGGAGGCTGAGATCGCGGCCATTCAACACGCCACGGACGTCAGCATCGAAGCGCACCGCGCGGCTTGGAAGCGGTTGGCAGCCGGCCAGTACGAATACAACGTCGCCGCGGCCTTCCTCGAAACCTTCCTCAACGACGGCTGCGAAGGGCCTTCCTACTCGCCGATCGTTGGATCGGGTCCGAACGGCGCCATCCTGCATTACATGTCGAATCAGCGGCGCATGGATCGCGGCGAGTTGGTGGTCATCGATGCGGCCGCCGAATGTGATTCCTATGCCAGCGACATCACCCGCACGCTTCCGGTGGATGGCAAGTTCACCTCACGCCAGCGCGAGCTTTATCAGATTGTGCTGGGCGCTCAGAAAGCAGCCATTGCAGCCGTGAAGCCCGGGGTCTTCCTTTCCGGATCCGGCGATTCGCTGACGAAAATCGCGCGCGATTACATCGATGGGCACGGTAAGGACTTGCATCACGAGCCGCTCGGCAAATATTTTACTCACGACATCGGGCACCAGGTGGGTCTAGAGGTTCATGACGCGCGCTCCGACGGACCGCTCGAAGCCGGCATGGTGATCACCATTGAGCCGGGCGTCTACATTCCCGAAGAGCAGCTCGGCATTCGCATCGAAGACGTGGTGCTGGTGACGCCCAACGGTGCCAAGGTTTTGAGCGCGGCGCTGCCCAAGGAGCTGGACGAGATTGAAAAAGCCCTCGTCTCTCGATAGACGCACACTCGGTTACGTCGCGATTCTAGCCGTGACGCTGGCGCTCGCGATCGTGCTGGGATGGACCGCGCTCGCGGCACAGATCGACGATGACGCCTATGACTGGATGTTCCGCCTCAGTCCGCCCGTAGCCCAGCCGGCTCATTCCCTGATCCTGGCCATCGACGACGCCACCTATAGCGCCATGGGCGGCGTCCGCGCCTATCGCAGCATGCTGGCCGAAGCGCTGGAACGGCTGGCTCCGGTGCAGCCCAAAGTGGTGGCCATCGACATGGTGCTCGCCGACCGGGAAGACCGGCAGGAAGACGATCGCCTGCTGCATGCCATGCAAGCCACAAGAAATCTGGTGCTGGTGGCGCACCTCGAGGACGGCCGGCATTGGGAAGATCCACTCGATGGATTTCGACGGGCCGCCACCGCGCTCGGCCACGACCGCTCCGACGAAAACTCCCGCGACGGCGTCACCCGGCAGATCCCGCTCGAAGAACGGACCGAGCGCGAGCGTCATTGGGCTTTGGGCCTGGAGACGTTCCGGCTGGCTCACGGCGGCCAGATCCTCGAATCGCCGGACGACATTCAGATCGGAGGCGAAGTGATTCCCGCGCCGCGAACATCCGAGAGCGACCGCGCTCTACGGGTGCTCTACTCGCGTGAGCCGCTGCCCCAAGTCTCGCTGCTGGATCTGGTGAAGAAGCCCGAACTCGCCGAGCGCTTTCGCGGGCAGGCCGTCTTCGTCGGGGTGACGTCCATATCGGCGACCTATGACCGCGTTGCCACGCCCTACGGCCAGGGCCGCATCCCGGGCGTTGAGGTGCACGCGCAGCTCTTCGAGACTCTGGAGCGCGGCAAATTCTTTACCGGTGCATCGAATCTGGCGGTGCTGGGATTCTCCATCGCCGTCGGCGTAATCGCCGGACTGATCTTCGGGTTTCTCTCGGGTTTGCCCGCTTATGCCACGGCCGGAGTGTTGCTGGCCGCCGTTACCGCCACGCCATTCCTGCTGTTCCGGCAAAGCATCGTCTTTCCGTTTTTTGCCCCGCTCGCTTCGGCTTGGCTAACGGCAATCGCCGCTGCCAGCTATCAGCACTTTGTAGTAAGGCGTGCGCTGCGAAAAGCCGAGACCGAGCGGCGCCAGTACCAACAGGCGATTCATTTCGTCACGCATGAGATGCGCACCCCGCTCACCGCCATTCAGGGATCCAGCGAACTGATGGGCCGCTACAACCTGAGTGAAGAGAAGCGCAAGCAGATGAGCGACATGATCAACCAGGAATCCAAGCGCCTGGCGCGCATGATCCAGACCTTCCTGGATGTGGAGCGGCTCTCCGACGGCCAAATGGAGCTGAAGCAAGAGCCGTTCGAGGTTCGCGAGATTGTCGAGACCTGCGTGGATCGCGCCCGTCCGCTCGCCGAACGCAAGAACATTCGCATCGTTAGCGAAGCGCTGGATGGCGGCATGGAAGGCGATCGCGAGCTGATGGAATATGCGGTTTACAATCTCCTGACCAACGCCATCAAATACTCGCCCCCTGACACGCAAGTCACGGTGGACTGCCGGATCGACGGCACGCATCTGCGTCTCTCCGTTAAAGATCAGGGCATCGGCATGGATGCCAAGGAGATCCGCCAGATCTTCCAGAAGTTCTACCGCACCAAGCGGGCCGAAGCCTCCGGCGAAGCGGGCACCGGCATCGGCCTGTCGATCGTCGAGCAGATTGTCCAGCACCACGGCGGTAAGATGGAAGTGACCAGCCAGCCAGGGCAGGGCTCCTGCTTCGCTGTGGTATTCGCCGCCCGCTCCCGCGCGTCGCGGCCTCCGGCTGTGTCAGTCTAGTCTAATAAGATAAAGGCGGCAGTGTGCAGAGACTCCTTGTAGTCGAAGACGATAATTCCGTTCGAAATACCATCCAGACTTTTCTGGAATTGGAAGGTTATACGGTAGACGCCGTGTCTTCCACGCGCGAAGCCCTGGAGCGTTTGCGCGACGATGCCTATCCGATTGTCATCTCGGATATCTATGTCGACGAGCGCACCGGCCTGGATGTGCTCGAAACCGCCCGCAAAAAGAATCCCCAATGCGCCGTAATTCTGATGACCGCGCGCGGGACCATCGAAACGGTAATGAAAGCCACGCAAGGTGGCGCCTTCGACTATATCGCCAAGCCCTTCGAATTGGACCTCATGCTCAACACGGTGAAGCGTGCCGAAGCGTTCGTCGAATACCAGGATGAGCACCCCGGCGAAAAGGATTCGGAGATCGACGATCTTCCCAATAGCGAAATGATCGGAAGTTCGCCCAAGATGATCGATATTTATAAGACCATTTCGCTGGTGGCGCCCACCAACGCCACGGTGTTACTGGAAGGCGAAACCGGCACGGGCAAGGAAATGATCGCGCGCATGGTCCACACCAACAGCTCGCGCGCCAACCAGCCGTTCGTACCCGTGGATTGCGGGTCCATCGCGCCGTCGTTGCTTGAAAGCGAACTGTTCGGCGCGCTCAAGGGCGCCTATACCGGCGCCGATCGCGACCGCATGGGGGTGTTCGAAGCGGCCAACAACGGGACTGTTTTTCTCGACGAGATCGGCGATCTGGAACTCGGCTTCCAGCTCAACTTGCTGCGATTCCTGCAAGAGAAAGAGATCCGTCCGCTGGGTTCGCCGCGCGGGAAAAAAGTGGACGTGCGCGTGGTGGCGGCCACCAATCGCGATTTGCAGAAGATGGTGGAGCAGGGCAAGTTTCGAGAGGACCTGTGGTATCGGCTGAACGTGGTGCGCGTCATTCTTCCGCCGCTCGTGGAGCGCCGCGGGGATGTTCCTCTGCTGGCCCACTACTTTCTGAGGAAATACAACGAGCGCTACCGCCAGCAGGCGCGGCTTACCGAATCCGCGCTGCGGGTTCTTGAAGACTATAGCTGGCCAGGTAATGTGCGCCAACTGCAGCACATGATCGAACGGCTGGTGATCGTCACTCCGCAAGGGCGAATCGACGATTCGGCGGTGCGTGAAGCCATCGAACTTACCGAGCCTCGCGATACCGCGAGCGATACGCTGGCCGATACCGAGGCCGATCAGATTCGCCGGGTGCTGGCCGCCACGGGTGGGAACAAGAGCCGCGCGGCGAAAATCCTGGGCATCGAGCGTAAGACACTTTACCGCAAGCTCGAACGCATGAGCTTGTAACAATCTCCTATCTTCAGAAAAATGCTGAAAACAGGGTTACGATGACCCTGTCATTTCCCTGAGTTCAGGCATATAATTGCAGTGGCTCGATACCGGACTCATGTAAATACCGGCCGGACTCATACGAAAACCGGACTCCCAGGGAGGTTGTCTATGTTTGAAAGCCTCGACGAGCAACTGAAATTGGACGCTCACAAAAGCATGTCCAATACCGAGCGAGTGATGCGCTGGGTATTAGGGATTGGAATTGCCGTGATCGTCTTCGGCGCCCTGTACTGGGGCGTCCATATGATGCAGGGCAGTTAAGTGACGCAGGGCAGTTAGGCCCCCGAGTAACTGAATCGCGACCGTCTGAGGCTGGAAGTGTGTCAATCGGCAGCCATCAATCGCGGAGCGCTGGAACCAATGGCCCGCATGACAGCCTTTACACGCGCGGGGTATTCTGGCAGGGGATTGTAGGTCTGCAGCTTTGCATCGATGTTCTTGCCCTTGTATCTTCTTGATTTTCCTAGCTGAGCGGCCACATAGTGAATTCCCGCGCGAACTGAAGTGAACTTCTCCTTCGCCGAATCCCACCCAAAGACATTGTTGTTGGTATAGTCTTTGCCTCCGCTGGACTCGATGATCGAAATGCTGGGAAGCAGGCGCCAGTCAAGCTGATTCTGGTCCGCGGCAATCAGAAAGTCCTTGGCCGAATCGCGCAGCGGGCAGTCGCGATCGCCGAAGAACTTCTGAAGCCTGGATAATCTCGGGTCGTTCTGCTTCACTTCTGGCGAAGCGTGGTACTGCTGAACGCTCACCGTAGCCGGAGCTGCCAACAGTCCTGCGACCAATAGAAAATCCTTCATGGGTTAATCCTCCCTGTGGGTTTTCTGTTGAAAACCGCCTGTCTTGGAAGTCGCTGAAAACTAAGAGAATCTGACGTTTCTATGAGGTTAGTACTTTAAAATCAATAAGTTAGCAGGATCATACGTTCCAAATGAGTCCCCAGTATAGCACGTCGGGCGCTTGTCAAGTTGGCCTCCACAAGGGTCAGGCCCGGCGCCGGCTGTACCCTCCACCGAGCGCTCCCAAGTCCACCAGAGCCGCGATTAATAGAAAGAGCAGATTGATCCCCTGCACGGCCACGTGGCTATTGATCATCCACGCGTACGTCAGCGTCGTCAGGGGAAGAAACAGGAAGCCCAGAATTAGAACCAGAACGCTCTGGAAGGCCCGGTCCAGGTAGTGCGTAAACAGGAACAGGAGCGCCAGTCCTACGCGCGGAAACGCCAGAATCACAATCAGAAGTAAGCAGGGCATGGGTAGGGGGACATCGTATCACTTATGGAACTACCGTTGGACGCCGTTGCGCCACTCTAGTTTCGGTCTGGTATAGTCAACGTCACGTATGGCAACGGTATTGATCACTGGAACCAGCTCAGGGATTGGGCTGGCCACCGCGTTAGAGCTCGGAAGGGCAGGCTACCAGGTCTACGCCGCGATGCGCAATCCCGCTCGCGCTCCCCAATTAGGCGAACAGGCCGGCAAGGAAGGGCTGCCGGTCTCCGTTGTCACCATGGACGTCGATTCGGACCAATCCGTCGCCGCCTGCTTCGCGGCCATTTATGGGCGGGACGAGAACATTGATGTTCTGGTGAACAACGCCGGAATCGAACGGCATGGTTCGGTGGAGGAACTTCCCCTGGCAGACGTCCGCGCCATCATGGAGACCAATTATTTCGGAGCCCTGCGCTGCATTCAGCAGGTGACGCCGCGCATGCGCGAGCGTAGGAGTGGCTGCATCATCAACGTGACCTCGGTGGCCGGAAAGATCGCGTGCTCGCCGATCACCGCCTATTCGGCATCGAAGTATGCTCTGGAAGCCCTGAGCGAAGGCTTGGCGGGTGAGATGAAACCATTCGGCGTGCGCGTTGCGATTGTGCAGCCGGGAATCATCGACACACCGATGCCGCACGCCATCGCGGTGGCTCCGGCATCGAACTATCGCCAGGGCCGGCAACTGGGCGCATTGTTCAGCGCCGCGCTCCAGCAGCCGGTGCCGCCGTCCATTGTCGGCGTGGCCATCAGAAATATTATCGAAAGCGGCACGTGGAAACTGCGGCATCCCGTGGGTCCCGATGCCGAGCCATTTCTCGGATGGCGCGCCGGGATGACGGACGAACAGTGGGTGGATTTCAACGCACTGGACGCCGACGGCTTTCGTCGGCGCGTCAAAACCGACTTCGGCCTCGATCTGGACCTTCCGGCGGCAGCCGCGGCGAGTTGAGCGCACTGGTGCGTTATTAATCATTAATCGAAGATCGGTGCGAGCCTTGCCAGCACCTCGTCCATGATCTGATCAGGCACGCTTTCCAGCCTCTTGCCACCGCGCGCGCCCAGATCGAGCCCACGCGGCTGATCGCACCGGACCACACCTGTGGTCCTGATTCCGGCACCCGCTAACGATACGGCAAACCCGGCCGCCCGCGCAAAATTTCCGCCGCTGGTGATCGGGACGATCACTGGTACCTTCGTGACTCGGTTGAAGGCCTCCGGCGATACGATCAGGACCGGACGCCGGCCCCTTTGCTTGTGCCCTTCCGTGGGATCCAGCCCCACCAGCCAGATCTCGCCACGTTTCATCAGATCAGTTCGCGGCCCACGGGTTGGGCGTCAAGCCATTCGCGCTCCTCTTTGGTGCGCCGAGCCTTTGGATCGCATTGAGCGAGGAGCTCGTTCAACGTGTAGCGGGGACGCGGCTGTGGGTCCACCACCAGCCGTCCGCGCTCGATTACAATCCCGACCTTGGCTCCCGGCCGAAGACGCAGGAGGTCCAGCAACGCTGGGGGGACGGCTAGCATGATCGAGCCTCCGACTTTGCGCAGATTTGTTGTATGCATGGCGCCTCTCAGTTATACTTCAGTATAACATCCATAGCGAGTGCTTAAGCACTCGCGGGTGCTCTCTAGGCGGTCAGCGCGGTACCGCTCGCACGGAAAGCCCTTTTCCTTGCGACGCGATTCAGATATGAGACCGTCCCAAAACTCCTCCAGCCTGCGTCCGTGCACTTTCAGATCGATCTGGATGGCGACCTTCCGGCCCTTCTCATCGACGACAAAACGAATTCCGCGCATGGCTTCATTGTCCTCCAAGTCAGCGCTTCCGCACGTTCAACTCTTCCAGTTGTCCCGATCACGCGGCTTGCGCGTTCCAGGAGGTCAAGGTCATAATCGGAGCACACGCAACCCGAATGAACAGGCAAGAGATCCTGGAAGAGATAAAGCGTATTGCGCTCGAGAATGGCGGGCGTGCTCCCGGGGCTCAGGCCTTTAAAGGTGCAACTGGAGTAAGGAAGTCAGACTGGTACCCTCATATTTGGCTCCGCTGGGGCGACGCTCTGGTTGAGGCGGGGTGCGCTCCGAACGCGTTCCAGACGAAAACTAGCGACGAGTTGCTTATCGAAAGGTATATTGGCTTCACAAGGGAGCTCGGAAGGCTCCCGATCGAGGGTGAGATGCGGCGCAAGGCAAGAACCGACCGCTCTTTCCCGCACCACGGGGCGTTTAACCGATTCGGTGGAAAGCAGAAGCTGCTGGCAGCAGTTAGCGCATATTGTCGCAAGGCACCAGGATTCGAGGACGTCTTGGCGCTCTGCGGCAACCAAGAGAGCACCTCGACATTTGCGTTACCCGGAAATGGGAGGGGTCAAGCTAAGCTCGCGACCGGCTTCGTTTATCTGATGAAATCTGGGCCTCATTACAAGATTGGCCGCACCAAGTCCGTTGGCCGTCGAGGGAGCGAACTGGCCATCAAGATTCCCATTCCGCCGACGACTATTCACAGCATCGAAACTGACGACCCCGTCGGAGTCGAAGCTTATTGGCACACGCGATTCGCCGATAAGCGTGGAGAGGGTGAATGGTTCGCGCTATCTTCCGATGACGTGAGCGCGTTCAAACGCTGGAAGCGAATTGTTTAGTGCGAGAGACCCGTCCCGAGTCCGTATCTACACACCCCGTCGCGTAAGTTCGCTTCCTGACATCGAATCGTAAACATTTCCATGCTGAGTCCCTACCCCTCCGCCGTTACAATGGGATTAGCGAATGGTAAAGGACGGCATCTATTACGCGCTCGGGCTTTCCGCTGCCGGCGCTCTGCTCTGGTATCTTCTCAATCCGGCCTACGCCGCGCCATTGTTCGTGCTGGCTCTGTTCTGTCTCTACTTCTTTCGCGATCCCGATCGCACGATCCCCGACGGCCCCGTGGCGGTCTCACCGGCCGACGGCAAAGTGGTCGGCATCATCGGCGACGGCAAAGGCGCTGAAAGCACGCGCATCAGCATCTTCCTGAATATTTTCGACGTGCACGTGAACCGCGCTCCCATCGCCGGCCGGATCGCAAACGTCGAGTACACGAAGGGTCAGTTCCTGGTCGCCAGCCGTGAGGATGCCAGTTCGCAAAACGAGCGCAATACCGTGACTATCACCGGTACAACGGCTGGCGATTCCACCAGCGTCCGCTTCGCTCAAATCGCCGGCCTCATCGCGCGCCGCATCGTCTTCGATAAGAAGCTCGGCGACATCGTACAAAAGGGCGAACGCGTCGGGCTCATCAAGTTCGGTTCCCGGGTCGATGTGTTCCTAGGCCCCGAATGGGAAATCAAAGTACGGCCTGGCGAGCGCGTCTCGGGCGGCTCCAGCATCTTGGCCCAGCGAAGGCAGAGCTGATGGCGCGCCTCACTCTCAAAGAACGGTTTTTCGATCCGCGCCCGGCCTCGCGCCGGCCCAGGCGTGCGGCCTATGCTCTGCCGACGCTTTTCACCGCAGGCAACATCTTCCTCGGATTCATCGCCATTCTTCGCGCGGTGGAAGGCGCGCTGCTGGGCTCAACCGGGCAACTCGGCCCCAATCCGCACTTCGAAGTCGCGGCCAAGGCGATCGGCGCCGCGGTAGTGCTGGACGGGCTGGATGGACGCATCGCCCGCATGACAAATACGGTGAGCGATTTCGGCCGCGAGATGGATTCGCTCGCCGACGTCATCACTTTCGGTATCGCTCCCGCCGTTCTCGCCTACACCTGGGGCGTGCAGTTCGTCATGCCAGGCGGATTTCTGATGGATCACCGGGCCGGCTATTTCCTGGCCTTCCTCTTCCTGCTGTGCGGCGCCGCGCGCCTGGCTCGCTTCAACGTCCAGACCAACCCGGTGCCCAAGAACCCCGGCCGTCCGGATCGCAAATACTTCGTCGGGCTGCCGATACCCGCCGCGGCCGGAATGGTGGCAGCCATCGTTTATGCCAACGACAGCGTGCCGGTGGAATGGTGGATTCTCTCGGCCTTATGGCTCGGCGTGCTGGCTCTGCTCTCGTTCCTGATGGTCAGTACCTGGCGCTACCCGAGCTTTAAGGAGATCCAACTAAAGGGCCCACGGTCGCCGCTCACCGTTATATTTTTTGGCGCGCTCATTGTTTTGATCTGGTTTTACTCCCAGCCGGTCCTGCTCGCACTCGCAACTTTATATGTCAGTACGGGTATCGTGATTCGTGCGGCGGGTATCATCCGGCGCCTGTTCCGTCCCAGGCCCCCATCGCCCCAGCCGGAGCATCAAACTGGTTAGCATGCATGCCCATCGCAGCAGTAAGCGCTCCTCTATTGCAATTGTCGGAGGCGAGACGCTCCTGGGAAAAGAAGTAAACGACCTTCTGGAAGCCCGTAAGATTCCGGCCAGCATTCAGTTGGTCTCTTCCTTCGAGCCCGAGGGTCCAACTAAAGCGGCCAGCGTTCTCGCACTCGGCAGCGAAGAGCCGCTCGTCATGGCTTCCATTGAATCCGCCGGTCTTGAGGCCGCGAAAGTTGTCATCCTGGCAGCATCCAAGGAAACGGGCCAGAAAGCGTACGAAAAAATCCGAGGCGTGAAGCCTGCGCCCGTGGTAATCGATCTCACCGGCGCACTGGAGGATTTGGCCGAGTCGCGCCTGCGCGCGCCGCTCGTAGAGCCCGCCGGTTTCAGCGCCCAGAGTAAAATTCAAACCGTTGCGCATCCGGCCGCCGTCGCGAGCGCGCTGCTCGTCACGCATCTGCAGAAAGCCGGCGCGATCCGCCGCTCTGTAATTGAAATCTTTGAGCCGGTGAGCGAGCGCGGCAAGGCCGGCATCGACGAATTGCAAAAGCAGGCCGTCGCCTTGCTCTCATTCAAGCCCTTGCCCAAAGCCGTATTCGACGCGCAGGTCAGTTTCAATATGCTGTCGGAATATGGCTCCGACGCGCCGCTATCGCTGGAGGAAATTGAGCTGAAGATTGACCGGCATCTGGCCAGCCTGCTGGCAGCTTCGGGAGCGCCCATGCCCTCCCTGCGTCTCATCCAAGCGCCGGTATTCCATGGCTACAGCATCTCGGCCTGGGTAGAATTTGAAAAGAACCCCGGGATCGACAGTATCTTCCACGCGCTTGGATCCAGCCACATCGACGTCCGCACCAAGGATCACGAGCCGCCCACCAACGTCGGCGTCGCGGGACAGAGCGGCATCACCGTGGGCTCCATCGCGCAGGATCGCAATCAGCCGCGCGCGTGGTGGTTCTGGATCGCGGCGGACAATCTGCAAATTGTCGCCGAAAACGCTGGGGAGGTTGTACGTGAGTATTTGGAATAGGCTGGGCGCGTGCTTGCTTGTGGTCTACCTGGCCGTGGTCTGCCTGGGGTTCACGTCCTGCGGTTACCATATTGCCGGTCAGGCCAACCTGGTGCCGAAAACAGTCCACACGGTCGCCGTGCCGCCCTTTGGAAACGCCACGGTACGTTACAAGCTTTCCGATCTCCTGCCCGAAGCCATCAGCCGCGAACTGATCTCCCGCACGCATTATCAGATCGTCAACGATCCAAGCCAGGCCGATGCCGTCCTGCGCGGCACCGTGATTAACTACATCGCTTATCCCACCCTGATCGATCAAACTACCGGCCGGACCAGCGGCCTCCAGATCAACGTGCGGCTGGACATCAGCCTGGTGGAACGGTCGACGGGCAAAGTTATTTATGCACGGCCGAATTTTGAGGCGCACGAACGCTACGAGTTGTCCGTGACCAACAACTTGCAGTACTTTGACGAAAGCGGCGCTGCTATCGATCGCTTGAGCAAAGATGTGGCGCGCGACATGGTCACCTCCATATTGGATAACTTTTGAGTGACAGATTTTGAGTCCTGAACAGTTTCTGCAACGCGTGGCGAAAGCGCCGCCCGCACCGGTGTATTTGTTCCTGGGCCCTGAGGTGTATCAACTCAGCGCCTGCCGGCGCGCGCTGGTGGACAAGGTGCTGCCCCCGGAAGATCGTGAGCATGGTCTAAGCCGGCACGATCTGGAAGAGACCACGCTCGCCAATGTACTGGACGACGCCCGCTCGCTCTCGCTCTTTGCGCCCAATCGCGTGGTGTGGGTTTCAGGCGCCGAGACTGCACTCCCGCGCGGACGTGCCGCGAGTGATGACGAAACGTCCGCTGCGGCGGAACTCGCCGCATATCTGAAGCATCCTACCCCCGGCGTGGTGCTGGTCTTCGAAGCCAGCCGCTACGATTTTGAGGGCGAAGACCGCGCCAAGCTGGAACGCGTCCAGAAATTCTATTCCGCCATCCCGGAGGTGGTCGAACTGCGGCCTTACACGCTCGAATCGGCGCGGCGCCTGGCGCAGGATCTGGCCAAGGAAGCCGGCCTGCAGATCGGGCTGGCTGAAATCGGCCTGCTCGTCGAATCGCTCGCCGCCGACGCCGGGCGTATTGCGAACGAAATCGAGAAGCTGCGTCTTTACACGGCGGGCACGCGCAAGGTGACGGCGGATGATATCCAGCGCCTGGTTCCAAATGCCCCAGCGTCGACGATTTTCGCGCTGGTAGGCGCGTTGGGGCGCGGCGATCGCAAACGAGCGCTCGACAGCCTGGACACGCTATTCCGCGAAGGCGAGTATCTTCCGCTCGCCCTCACCTTCCTCGCCACGCAATTCAGGCTGGCACTCGCCGCGCGCGATTCCGGCCTGAAAACGTCGCAACAAATCCAGGCCAAATTCTCACAGCAGGGCATCCGCATCTGGCGCGATCGGGCCGAGCAGGTTTATCAAACGGTGGGAGCTTTTCCGGGCGACAAGCTTAGCAAAGCCATCCAGAAGATCTACTGGGCCGACAAAGCACTCAGAGACACGCGTCCGGACGACCGGGTGGTGATGGAAGAACTGGTTCTAAGCCTGACGAATTAGCTTAAGCGATCGCTTTGAGTCTGGCCTGCAGCCGGCTCTTGTATCGCGCGGCGGTGTTCTTCTTGATGATGCCCCAGCGGGCCGAGCGGTCAATGAGGGAGAACGTGGCAGGCATCGCATCGTTCACGCCTTTGGTGTCTTTGGATGCAAGCAGCCGGCGGATAGACCGGATCTGGTGACGAAGCCGCGATTTGCGGAGACGATTCACCACCGTCTTCCGCTTGGTCTGGCGCATGCGCTTCAGCGCTGAAAATGTATTTGCCATTCTGGTACAGCTAACAGAATAACCCATCCCCCTCCTGAAACTCAATCTCCAGTCAGCAATCCGCCTGAACAAGGGGCCTCATCCAGGTTGTGCTGGAAGGGCTACGCCAGAAGGGTTACGCTAGAAGCATGGAGACGGTTAGCGTCGATTTGCCGGTTGCTTTGATCCAGGCGGCGCACCTCGATGCCACCAACCTTTCGCAGGAGGCGGCAAGGCTGCTTGCTCTCGAGCTATTTCGGGAAGAGAAAATCTCCGTAGCGCGAGCTGCGGAACTATCCCGGACGCCGCTGGCCGCATTTATGGACTTCGCGGCGGCGCACAACGTCTCGCCAATTCAAAACGGACTGAGCGACCTTGAAGATGATCGGAAAGCGCTGGCCGAACTGGATTTGTGATTGTCGTTTCGGACTCGTCCCCGCTTATCTCCTTAGCGAAGATCGAGGCCTTCAGGCTGCTCAATCAATTGTATGGAAAACTGACAATTTCTGAGGAAGTATTTCAAGGAGGTCGTCGTTACCGGCGCGGGGCTGCCTGGCGCAGCCGAGACGTCCGGTTCGCCTTGGATCCAGGTAACACCAATCAAGCGTATAAACGATCTCACGGGCGCGCAAGGGCGCTTCGGTCTTGGACTTGGCGAGATCAGCACCTTGATACTTGCCAAGGAAATTGGGGCCGACTTGGTTCTTCTAGATGATCGCGGCGCACGAAAGCTCGCCCAAAAGGAAGGACTCCGCGTACAAGGGACCATCGCTGTTTTAGAAGCTTGCTACCGCAAAGGCTATCTTACCGATCTTCGAGGCGAATACCTCAAGCTGTTGAACCGGGGCGTCTTTCTGAGACGGGAAGTTCTAAATGGCAGCATCGAGTCCTTCAGGCTCCCTCCGATCTAGAAAGTAACCGTCGTTAGCTCTTGCTGCAAGTGTGCACCCGGCGTAAATTCCCAGCCGGGAGTCCTGGTACGCTCGCGTCGGGTTGTTGCCTCTATGCCCGGTCTGGCAGACGCCTCTTGAGCCTGCTGGCAATCCCGAAGAGTATTGCGAACGCGAGGCAAACAAAACGGGCGCTAGGCTCGGGAGACGCATAGAGGATATAGCCCTGTTTAACACCGTCGTAGGTGCCATATCCAACAATCTCCCCGCTGTCATTGATGCCAATGGGTGTTCCCAGGACCCAACCGCTGTTGTTGGCTATCAGGTCCGCCAGATTGTACATCGACCCGTCAGAATAGAGGAAAGCATAGCCATTCGATCCCACGATGTCGGATCCAACGATCTCGCCACTATCGTTGATGCCTGTTGGGGTTTGAAGTCCGGCTGAACCTGCGCCCGGCACGTCGCCCAGCGCCGTCATTAGCCCCGTACCGGGATTGTATATAAAGGCGTTGTAGTCGCCGGCCGACCCTCCCCAACTCTGACCGGTCACCTGGCCGAGGTTGTTGATGTTCAATGCCGAGGAGTTCGAATCGCCTGGCAGAGTCCCGAGGCCCTGCATTACACCGTCGGCATAGAGGAACGCCTCTTCTACGCCGTCACCATTGCCTGAATTACCGACAACCTCGCCGGAGTTATTGATTCCGAAACCAAAGCTTTGCGTGAAGGAGGGCAGGGTCCCAAGAGATTGGAACTGCCCGTTCGAGTAGGTATAAGCTTGGTTGCCCGTGGCGGAGCTATAGCTGCCGGTCACTGTCCCGGAGTCGTTGATAGCTCGCGCCGACACTCCGCTACCCGTCGAAAATGTCTGGATAACCCCGTTGCTATAGATGAATCCTGTCGAGGGACTCATCCCGACCACCTGGCCCGAATTATTTATTCCGGTGACAACGGATAGACTGCTCGGCAAATCGAAGGTTGCGGTGGGTCCGCCCGGCTGGGTCACATAAGCTTGCTGCAATCCCTGGCTATAGCTGACAATCACGCCATTGTTATTGATTGCTGCGGGGCTAGAGCTGGCTACAGCGCCGGCGGTCAGCCCCGACAACGCGACGATGTTGTAACTCAGGCTATTGGCCTGCGCCAGGCTCGACGCAATCCCCGTGACGACCATAGTGACCATGCACAGGGCCCTCATATTGTTTCCCCCTTCTTCTCCCGGAATCTCGACACTCGGGCAATCTAATTCTACAAGAGTTTCCTCCGCTTCACGTCGCCTGTCACGCGAGTTCGAGGCCGGGAGTCCTGGTACGCCTCCGCATTGACAGAGGCCCTCCATATTGTATATATTGTCTATCGACTAACTTTACAAATCGGTCAGAACCAAATCCATGCCCAAACCCAGATTCATTCTCACCACTGCCCTCGCGCTTTCGTCGCTCACCCTCCTCGAGAGTTGCTCTTCGAAGACCGAGGCCACCAGCGGTCCGTCCACCGTACATTTGCTGAACGTCTCTTACGACCCCACTCGCGAGTTGTATCAGGAATTCAATAAAGCCTTTGCTGACAGTTGGAAACAGAAGACAGGCCAGACCCTGACCGTGGAACAGTCGCACGGCGGTTCCGGCAAACAGGCGCGCTCGGTGATTGACGGTCTCGAAGCCGACGTCGTCACGCTGGGGGTGGCATCCGATATAGACGCCATCGTTACCAATGGGCACGCTATCAACCCGGGCTGGGAAACGCGTCTGCCGAATAGCGCCACACCATATACGTCGACTATTGTGTTTCTGGTTCGCAAAGGCAACCCCAAAGGCATTCACGATTGGCCGGACATCGTCAAGAAAGGCGTCAGCATCATCACGCCCAATCCCAAAACGTCCAGCGGCGGGCGCTGGAACTACATGGCGGCCTGGGGCTACGCCTGGAATCACGACGGCCACGATGAACAGAAGACCCGTGATTTCATCGCGGCGCTCTACCAGAACGTTCCCGTCCTGGACTCAGGCGCCCGCGGATCCACTACCACCTTTGTCGAGCATGGCTTGGGTGATGTCCTGCTCTCCTGGGAGAACGAGGCTTATTTGGCGCTCAAGGAATTCGGCGCCGATAAGTTCGAGATCGTCAATCCTTCGTCCAGTATTCTCGCCGAGCCTCCGGTTGCGGTTGTGGACAAATACGTCGACCAGCATGGCACTCGCGCGGTAGCCGAAGCGTACCTTCAATACTTGTACAGCGATGCCGGACAGGAGATCGCCGCAAAAAATTTCTACCGGCCGCGCAACGCCGCCATTCTCGCCAAGTACAAGAGCCAGTTCCCCGACATCCAGCTCTTCACCATAACCGACGTGGCCGGCCCATGGAAGGAAGTTCAGCCCAAGCACTTCGCCGATCACGGCGTTTTCGATCAGCTCTACAAGCCGCAAAGCTAAATGAGCAGGCTACGCCAGCATAGCGTTATTCCAGGTTTCGGCCTGACGTTGGGATACACGCTGTCCTATTTGAGCTTGATCGTTCTGATCCCACTGTCGGCGCTGGCAGTGAAAGGAGCCGCGCAGCCCTGGTCGCAATTCAGCGAAGCCGTTTTCGATCCGCGAACGCTGGCCGCCTGGCGCCTCACCTTCGGCACCGCTTTTATCGCTTCGTTGGTCAACGCATTTTTCGGACTCATCGTGGCCTGGACGCTGGTGCGTTACGAATTCCCCGGCCGCCGCTTTCTCGACGCGCTCATCGATGTGCCGTTTGCCCTGCCCACCGCGGTATCCGGCATTGCGCTCACCGCCATCTATTCGCAAAACGGATGGATGGGCCGCTGGCTGCAACCGCTCGGCATCAAAGCGGCCTTCTCGCCTCTCGGCATCGTGATCGCGCTCACGTTTATCGGCCTGCCCTTCATTGTTCGAACCGTGCAGCCGGCCGTCGAGGATTTGGACCCGGCAGTGGAAGAAGCTTCGTCGCTGCTCGGCGCCAGCCGTTTGACCACCATGTGGCGCGTGATTCTGCCGTCCCTACAACCGGCGCTCGTGGCGGGATTCATCACCGCCTTCGCGCGCTCGCTGGGCGAATACGGCTCGGTGATTTTCATCTCCGGCAACATGCCGATGAAAACCGAAATCGCGTCGCTGCTCATCGTTACCAAGCTCGAGCAATTCGATTACGCGGGCGCCGCGGCCATCGGCCTGTTGATGCTGGTCAGCTCGTTTGTCCTGCTGTTTCTGGTGAACGTGGGGCAATGGTGGTCCACGCGGCATTTGAGGAGGACGGCGTGAGCTCTCGCCACAGCCATATCGAGCCTAGATGGATGCGCAACGCGTTCATCGCTCTGTCCGTCGGCTTCGTCGGGCTTCTGATCCTGCTGCCCGTGATTTCAGTTTTCACCGAAGCCTTCCGCAAGGGCGTCGCATTTTACCTCACCAGCATCTCTGACCCACTGGCGATGTCGGCGCTACGTCTCACCCTGGTCACGGCCGGCGTCACGCTCGTGGCCAATCTTGTATTCGGCCTCGCGGCGTCCTGGGTCATTGCCAAATTCAGCTTCCGCGGACGGAATCTCCTGCTGTCTTTGATCGACCTGCCATTTGCCGTTTCGCCCGTCATCTCAGGCCTGGTATTTGTTCTGCTCTTCGGAGCGCAGGGCTGGTTTGGCGAATCGCTCTCGCGCCACGGCCTACATATCATCTTCGCCACGCCGGGCGTCATTCTCGCCACTATTTTCGTCACCTTCCCGTTCATCGCGCGCGAGCTGATTCCGCTGATGCAGGAGCAGGGCGCCGAGGAAGAGGAAGCCGCGGTTCTGCTCGGCGCCAATGGCTGGCAGACCTTCCGGCGCGTGACGCTGCCCAATATCCGCTGGGCGCTGGTTTATGGCGTGGTGCTGGCAAACGCGCGCGCCATGGGCGAATTTGGCGCGGTCTCCGTGGTCTCCGGACACATTCGCGGGCGCACCAATACGCTGCCTCTGCATGTTGAGATTCTCTACAACGAGTACAACTTCTCAGCCGCCTTCGCGGTAGCCAGTTTGCTGGCGCTGCTCGCGCTGGTAACCCTGGCCGCCAAAACTGCGCTCGAATGGCGCATCCGTGCCGAAGAGCGCTCCCTCGTAATGGACAACGTTATGGAAGAGGTGGCGTAAGCATGGCTATCGACGCCCGGCACGTCAGCAAGTCGTTCGCAAATTACGTCGCCCTACGCGACGTCGATCTGCATGTGGAAGAAGGCCAGCTGGTGGCTCTGCTCGGGCCCTCGGGCTCCGGCAAGACCACGCTTCTGCGCATTATCGCCGGGCTCGACACGCCCGATCCAAATCCCAAAACGGCCGTGGTCGTCGACGGCCAGGATATCCTGGACCGCTCGGCGAGCGAACGGCGCGTCGGATTCGTATTCCAACACTACGCGCTGTTCCGCCACATGACCGTGTTCGAGAACATCGCCTTCGGCCTGCGAGTCCGCCCGCGGAAGCTGCGCCCGTCGCGAGCCGGATTTGCGCCGCAAGGTGCATGACCTGCTGGACCTGATCCAGCTTCATCGCTGGTCCCATCATTATCCTTCCCAGCTTTCCGGAGGCCAGCGGCAACGCGTGGCTCTAGCGCGCGCACTGGCCATTGAGCCGAGCGTCCTGCTGCTCGACGAGCCCTTTGGCGCGCTCGACGCCAAGGTACGCCAGGAACTGCGCCGCTGGCTGCGAACCTTGCACGCCAAGCTGGCCGTCACCAGCGTCCTGGTCACTCACGATCAGGAGGAGGCGCTCGAAGTGGCCGACCGAATCGTCATCATGAACCAGGGGCGCATAGAACAGACCGGCACGCCCGATGAGGTGTTCCACCATCCGGCCTCCGAGTTCGTTGTGACCTTTCTGGGCCACGTCAACCTGTTTCATGGACGGCCCGAAGCCAACGGCCAGTCAGCCCGCATGTTCGTGCGCCCGCACGAGCTTGACATCGAACGCTTTTCGTCGAATGGCCATTCAGTGGCCGCCCGCGTTCAGCGGATTCAATCGGCCGGGCCCATTGTGCGGGTGGAATTGAGCAGCGACCAAAATGAGGCCATCACGGTGGAGATGACGCACGAGCGTTACCGCACCCTCACCCTCAGGACCGACGAAACGGTGTTCGTGACGGTGCGGGAAGCTAAGGTCTTCGTCGCCTCCAAATGACGCCCGACGCCCAGGGAAAGCGCGAACTGGGTGGCTACATCAAGCGGAATGAGGTGTTCCGGCACTGTTTCGATAGGCAAGCGAGAAGCCCGCGGGAACTAAGAATACCGTGAACACTACCGAAACCAGCAGACCGCCAATCAGAGCCCGTGCCAGCGGTGCATAGCTCTCACTGCCTTCGCCGAGTTTGAGCGCCATCGGCATCAGCCCGATGATGGTGGCGAGCGAGGTCATGAGAATAGGACGCAGCCGCACGCGGCAGGATTCGATGATGGCCTCACCCACGCCGCGGCCTTCCATCTTCAAGTGATGGGCGAATTCGACGATCAGGATGCTGTTCGACATCGCGATACCAGCCAGCATCACCACTCCCATGAGCGACATTACGTTGAGCGTGGTCCCGGTGAGAACCAGCACCATCAACACGCCGGAAATTCCAGGAGGAAGCGCCAGCAAAATAATGAAAGGATCGATGAAGGACCGGAACTGCGCTACCAGGATGAAGTAGAGCAGCACGACGGAAAGCGTGAGTCCGATCGCAAAACTCTTGAACGAAGCGTTCATGGCCTCCGCGCTGCCGCGTACTGCCACGTTGACATTGCTCGGGACCTCCTGATGGTCCACCACGCTATGCACATAGTCCGCCGCGGCGCCAAGGTTCTCGCCGGATGGACGCGCGTAGATATCCAGCTTGCGCCGGATCTGATAGTGATCCACTTCGGTGGGCGCCTTGATGCGCTCGATATGGGCGATCATGTCCAATCGCGTGGGTTGAGCGACGCCGTCGGCATGCAACGGAATGGATCGTAAATCCTGGATGGATCGAATCTGCGTCTCCGGGTATTGAACGGTCAAGAAATAATTGTTCCCATTGCGTGGGTCAATCCAGAGATTAGGAGCGATCATCTGGTTGGACGTGAGAGAAGTGATGACGTTGGTGAGCACTTCGCGTTCAGTGAGGCCGAGCTTCGCGGCGTGCAGGCGATCGATATCCACGCGCAGCGACGGATAATCCAGATCCTGTGGCATGAAAACGTCGGCTATGGTGGGCGACAACCGCAGCTTGGCTGCAATGTCCTGAGCCACTCGATTATCGGTATCCAAGTTCGCCCCAACCACCTGCACGTCAATTGGGGCGGGCGCACCCATACTGACCACGGCATCCACTAAGCTGCCGGTGGAAAAGAAGGGCGTCAGCTCCGGCATTTCCTCGGCCATGCGTTTCTTGATTTGGGCGATGTATTCGTAGCTTCCTGTCTTATGTTCGGGTTTTAATCCCACTTGAATGAATCCGGTATGCATCGCGGCATTCGCGGTGTAAACGGCGGAGAAACCATTATCGACGCCGATGTTATCGACGATGATCGCCAGGTCTTCGGGGCGAACGATCTGTTTGATCAAGCTTTCCAGATCGGCGACTTCTCTCTCGGTGACCGTAAGCTTAGTTCCCGAAGGCGCCTTGAAGGTGATCACAAATTGTCCCGCGTCCGTTTGCGGGAAATACGAGAACCCGAGTTCGCTATAGAGCAGGAGGCTCGCGGCAAAAGCGACGAAGAACAACACCAGCACCGTGATGGGCACGCGGAGCACTCGTTGGACCAGCGCTTCGTAGAGTCCGAGCATCCCGTTAAACGCTCTGTTGAAAGCCGCGGTGAAGCGCGCGCCCCAACCTCTGGCATGTTCCGATTCTGTGTGTTTCAGGTATCGCGCGCAGAATAGCGGCACCACCGTCATCGCGACGATGTAGGACGCGAACAGGGAAACCACCACCGCCAGCGCCATCGCCGAAAACAGAAACTTGCTGACACCCGCCAGCAGCGTTACCGGAAAGAAGACCACGGCAGTGGTGAGCGTGGATGCCAGCACCGGCAGCGCCACTTCCTTACCGCCGGTTTCGGCCGCAACCCGCGGAGGCTCACCCAGTTCGAGATGGCGATAGATATTTTCGAGCACTACGACGGAGTTGTCGATCAGCCGGGACAACGCTAGCGCCAGCCCGCCCAGCACCATGCTGTTGATGGACGATCCGCCCAGCTGCAGAACGAAAAACGTCGCGCATACCGACAGTGGAATGGAGAAGAAGACCGCCACGGTGGCGCGCAGGCTGCCTAAGAACATCAGGATCATGATGCAAGTGAGAAACAGGCCGATGCCGCCTTCGTCCAACAGCGTTCGGATCGCGGTGCGGACAAAGCGCGATTGATCGAACACTACGTCGGTCTTCATGGCAGAAGGAACATCCACCAGGTGGCTGACAGTCTTGCGGACGCCATCCACCACTGCGATGGTGTTCGAATCACCGCCTTGCTTCATCACCGGGAGATAGACGGAGCGCTGCCCGTTCACGTGAACCACGTTGTATTGCAGAGCGTGAGCGTCTTTGAGCTGGCCGACATCCGACATCAAGACCGGATTCTCGCCGTTCATCTTGATGGGATACTGATTCGCGTCCTTCAGATTGAACTGCGCATTCGAATAGATGTTGTAGTCCAGGTTCCCGATCTGGACATCGCCCGCCGGAAGAATGACATTGGCTTGACTCAATGACCGCACCACATCCATGGGGCTGATCTGCCGGGCTTCCAGCTTGTAGGGATCGACATAGAACTGGATCTGACGCCACGGTCCGCCAAACGGCTGTGGAATGGATGCGCCGGGAACGCTGGCCAATTGGTTGCGAACGAAATTCTGCGCGATGTCCTTGAGGTTGCCATCGCTCATGCCTTCGCCGATCATGGTGACGAGACACACCGGCAAGCTCGACGCGTCGGACTTCAGCACTACCGGCGGCAGGGTCCCCGGCGGCAAGTCCTTCATATCGGAAACCGCCAGGTTAGCAATGGTGGCCGCATCGATATCGGCGTTGGTGTTCGATTGAAAGTAGACTCGAATGATACTGACGCCGTTCAGCGATCGGGATTCAATATGATCGATTCCGCTCGCGAGCGTAAAGAAACGCTCCAGGTGATAAGTGATGTCGCCCTCGATTTGTTCCGGTGGCATGCCTGCATAGAACGTCGCAACCACCACCACGGGAATGTTCATCGACGGGAACATGTCCACAGGCATCTGGACCACGCTGACCGCGCCGAGGATGGCCAGGATCGCGCAGACCACGATGACCAGATAGGGAGTATTGATGGCGAATCGCGACATTTAGGATGACTCTTCAGGGCTTGAGGGTTGCATCATTCGCTAACCGGATTACCTTGGGTTGAACCTTATTGCCGTCCTTCAAGCCGGATCGCGAGCCGACGACGACGTCATCGCCGTCCTTCAGGTCACCAGATCGGATCTCGATCTGGCGCGCGGTCTCGATGCCGAGACCCACTGGAACAATCTGAATGGTGCCGGAGGGTTGGACCGTGAAGACACGCGCAGAGTTCCCGAGCTCCGTCGATGGCCTCCACCGGAACGGTAAGGACGTGTTTCTGCTGCTCGGTGACGAGATCCACCTCGGCGTACATGCCGGGCACCAACACCAGCGTTGGATTGGGAACGTCGACCTCGGTCTTCATGGTTCGAGTGGACTCGTCCACTTTGTCGGAGAAGCGCGCCACCCGTCCCGGAAAGCTTCGATGCAGCGCCGATACCCGTACATCCACCGGCTCCCCGAGATGAATCAACGGAACCGCCGATTCCGGCACTGGCAGAGCAAGGCGCAGCAGACCGTTTTCGGAAAGCCGCACCACCGGCATAGCCTGGCTCTGCGATGCGGTCCCGGCTTGAATCAAAGAACCGCTATTGGCATATCGCTTGGTGATAACCCCCGCGAAAGGGGCGCTGATGGTTGCGTATTGAAATAAGGTTTTGACGCGCGCCTGCTCAGCCTGAGACACCCGGATACGCTGCTCGCTGGCGGTGATTCGCGATTTGGCGCCGGATACCTGCGCCTCAGCTACCAAGTCCCGTGAATGTGCCTCGTCCACCTCCTGTTGCGGAACCAGTCCCGGCTCTTTCTTGGAAACGTCCAGCACCCGCGAGTACGACAAATGCGCCATATCGTGCGTGGACTGAGCCCGCTGCAGCTCATCGCGGGAGGCCGCTAACTCCGCGTTGGCTTCATCGATGGAGGCGGCCGCCCGTGTGAGGTCGTCCTGCATTTCCGGGATTTCGAGCGTTGCAAGTAACTGTCCCTCTTTTACGCGATCGCCGATATCCACCCTGATGTCCTTGATGTAACCGGACACTTTTGCCATCACGTCGATTTCCTGAAAGGGTTCGAACTCGGCGGTCAGGATCAAATCCGTGGCGAGATCGGCCCGAGCCGCCTGGACCACCGCGACGGTAGGGACTTCGGCCACCGCCGGCGTCACTTCCGCACCGCCGCTTGCGGGCACAAGAGCCGATCGACATCACACAACAGATGATTCCCACGGACGCGGCAAAACGACTCATCGTAAGATCCCCATCGCATAATCGAGCGCGGCGCGATCGCTCAGATAGTCGTACTTCGCCGATGCCGCCGCGATCTGGGCCGAGGTTTGGTTCAACTGGGCCTGGTTCAACTCAACGATGCTGCCCAAGGCGTTGTCGTAGCGCGCTTGGGCCAGCCGCAGAGCTTCATTGGCCTGCGCCACCATGCGCGCTGTAACGTCCAGGCGGCGGAAGGAATCGTTGGCATTGAGCCAGGCTACGCGCACGTCGCTCGAAATCTGCACCGACAACTCCTCCACGTCTTTGGCGGCGGCCGCCGCACGCGATTCGGCTTCTTCGCGCCGCGCCTTGAAAAGTCCGCCGTTTAGAAAAGGAATATTCACGTTCACACCCGCGGCACTGTAGCTTTCCGGCAGCCTCGGGTCCCGAACCGGAGCCACTCCAGCCACCGCGGCGGCGTTGATGGTGGGGTTTCGGAGCCTTCGCTCTGCATCGGCATAACGCTGCAGCGACTCTTGATTGAGCCGCAGGGCAGCCAAATCCGGACGCTCTCGTTTGGCCTGTTCAATCAATGCATCCACATTTGGATTGAGCCCCGGCGGCAGCGCCTCGTCGCTCAATGAAAATGGCTGGTCGCGATCGTAACCCATCGCCGCGGACAAGCGTGCATGGCTGGCCGTGGCATCGTTCTCGGCGTGGAACAGGTCGAGTTCAGCTTGAGATTCGTTCACTTGGGCAAAGCTGACATCCACTGTCGATCGCAGCGCGCTCGCCGCAAGCGCACTCACCTGTCGAAGCGTCAACCTACGAAGATCGAGCGTTGCCTGCGCGACCTTGAGGACGGACTGTGAGCCCAGCGCCCGATAGTACATTTGTTCCACGTCCACCAAGACCTGGGCGCGGGTATGGATGACATTTTGGTTTTGGGAGGCGTTGCGCAGCTTGGCGCTCTGCTCCAGGCTGGAGGTGCGTCCAAAATCCGTCAGCAGTTGATTCGCAACCACGCCGGAAGCTTGGCGGCTGTAGATGCTTGAGGTAGTCACGGCGCCCGCCGACAGAACCGAACCATGCTCGGTGCCGACAGCGCTGACGTTGCCTGAAAGCGTCGGAAAGTAGGCCGAACGAACCTGCTTGACGACGAATCCGCTGGCTTGTGCCGCCAGTTCCGCCGAAGCAATACGCGGGTGATTTTGTAGCGCAATCTGCTGCGCCTGCGCGAGAGACACAGTGGCAGGCGTCTGTGGAAGCAACTGGGCACATGCGAGGATAATGCCGGAGGAGATTTTGACGAATTCACTCCCCGCCTTCATTGAGCCGTTCCGGAAGCCGCCTTCAGGATCACCGTGTCCTGAGCTTCGATCAGTCCGTCCGTAACGAGTTCCTGAAGAAGAGGCAAGAGTATCGCGACATTCCGCTCCGTGTCGATGAATTCGATGCGCAGCGGCATGTGCTGAGCCGTGTCCGCGCCCCCCTCCTGCGTATGGATGCGATGATGGGACCCGAATCCGGCTTCGGGACGCAGCACGGTTGCGCCCGCCACGCCTTGTTTGAGGAGTAGAGAAAGAATCTCGTGGCTCAAATAGTCGCTTCGGGAACTGGTGTCTTCGTTTAGATGAATCGTGACTTTTTTCGCAGGGCCAGGGATGAGCACATCGCTTCAGTTCCTTTCGCGGAGCTACAGTCTACATATAGCGGTGGAAGCAGATGAACGCCACTGAAGACTTTCTGAAGTTTTCCTTACTTCTGCGTCAGGGAATCTTCAGAAAGTCGTCAGTAGACCCCGAACTCCGGGTCGCCTATAAAGAAACAGGGATATCCAGTGCGGATTCTGGTGGTTGAAGACGAACACAAACTCGGCCGGGCGCTCCAGGAGGGCTTGCAATCTGAACAGTACGGCGTGGCGCTGGCGCACACGGGCGAAGAAGGGTTCTACCTGGTTCAAACCGAATCGTTCGATCTGGTGATCCTGGACATCATGCTCCCCGGCAGGAGCGGGCTTGAGATCCTGAAGGCCATGCGTCAACACGGACTCAGAACTCCGGTGCTGATGCTGACGGCCCGCGACACCATCGAAGATCGTGTCCGAGGTTTGGATACCGGTGCTGATGACTATCTTCTGAAACCATTTGCATTTCCAGAATTGCTGGCTCGCATTCGCGCGTTGAGCCGCCGTGGAATCCCGGATGGCAGCGCGGCCATGCGCATCGCAGACCTTGAAGTGGACGTGATCGGGCGCACCGTGACGCGCGGAGGCCTGATGCTAGACCTGACCGCCCGCGAGTTCGAACTATTGGAATATCTGGTGCGCCATCAAGGCCATGTGGTCTCACGCGAGATGTTGACCCGCGATGTCTGGAAGGAAGCCGGGCGCCACACGCCCCTCGATAATGTCATCGATGTGCATGTGGCCCGTTTGCGGCGCAAGGTGGACGATCAATTCAATCCCAAGCTGGTTCACACCGTGCGTGGCGTTGGCTTCGTGGTGCGCGAGGAACCAGCTTAGTAATGCAGCTCTCTGCTACCGGCGAGGAGGGTACATGCTCGATCCGTAGATCACATAATCCTCGTATGCCTTTTGCACTTCCGGATCTTGGGCCAAGTGCTGCTGCAAGATCCAGATGCCATCCGCGTTTGCCACGAAGATCAGCCCCCGCCCACCGTCCTTGCTCATCGCAGTGACGCCCGTGAACTCACGCGCAACTTTGGGATTTTGCGGATCGGAAAAGTCCATGATCCGGATCGTTTGCGGCGCTTGTACCGCGCTCGACGAAGCGGCCGGTTGACTGCTGACCAGCGCGGCAGTGCCGGCCACCACGGTCAGGTTGCTGGAAGCGCCGTTGGGCGCCGAAGCTACGTCCGCCAGCACCGCGGGCTGATCGGTTTTGGTAACGTCGATCAGCGTCAGGTTTCCGCCATTCGCGTGTTCCGCGTAAAGATAGTAAGTGCTGTAGTGCTGGGTGGCAAGGAACCGCTTCACTGGCCCGCCCGTGAGCGGAATGTGTCCCACCACTTCAATTTCGTCCTTTGGGTCGGCGGCTTTGGGCTTCTTATTCCTTGCGCTGGCACAAGGCGAAAGAACCAGCCCAGCAAAAAGCAGCATGGATGGTAATCGGTAATACGTGTTTCGCACGATTAGTTTTTAGCATCCAAGCGACTTACTTGCGCCTTAAGAATTCCTGACATTTCTCTGAAGACGAGCTCTGAGAAGCAGGATCTATAAGAGAATAGTGAAGGACAACCGTGCGAATCCTTCGCCCCAAGCACGTCCGGACGCGACTGACTCTCTGGTACGTCTTCGTCCTGGCGGGCGTGTTGGCGCTCTCGTGGGCAGTTACTGCATCGTTTCTATTTCTTCAGATGCGTGGCCAGTTGGACAATTACGCCGTCCAGGACATCGAGACCGTGGAGGGACTTCTTTATTTCGATGCCAGCGGCCATTTGAAGTTGCGCGAGGATTATCACAATCATCCGGAATCCAAGGAAGTGCTGGAACGGCTGGTGGAGGTTCGCTCCACTAGTGGGACTGTGCTATATCGCAACGCGCGGCTCGGCGACCAACCGCTCGGCGGCAATCTAATCCCCGGCGAAGGCGAAGGCGGATATTCCATCCGATCGGCGCGCCTGGTGGACGGAACAACCGTGCGCATGGCGAGCCGGCGTCACACGCTGGACGGACGTACCATTGTGATCCGCCTGGGCTATAGCGAGCAACCCATTTGGGCTCGCTTTGACGAACTGGCCGTCGCCACGTTGCTGGCCGTTCCGATCGTATTGGCTCTGGCGGGCCTGGGCGGTTACTTACTTGCGAAACGCGCCCTGGCGCCATTGGAACAGATGACCAGCCGCGCCGAGGAAATCACATCGGAGCGTCTGCATGAGCGCCTGCCCACCGGCGAGGTGGATGATGAACTGGGGCATTTGGCGCGCGTATTCAATAACCTGCTGGCACGCCTGGAGCAGTCCTTCGAACAGCTCCGCCGTTTCACCGCGGACGCATCGCATGAGCTTCGTACGCCGCTGACGTCAATTCGAAGCGTCGGTGAAGTTGCGCTACAGAAAGATGGAAGCCGCGAGGAGTATCGCGACACCATCGGAAGCATGCTGGAAGAGGTGAATCGCCTGACAACGCTGGTGGAGAGCCTGTTGACCATCTCCCGCGCGGACGCCGGCCGCATCCAACTGCATCCCACCGTTTTCCCAGCTATGGACTTGGCGCGTGAAGCGGCGGGATTGTTTGAAGTCCTGGTGGAGGAAAAAGGCCAACGGATCGTGGTGGAGGGAGACGAAGGAGTAGATGTAAGGGGCGATCGTGTGTTTCTCCGCCAGGCTCTCGTGAATATCATTCACAACGCGGTGAAACACTCGCCGGTCGGCGGCGCCATTTCAGTTGGCGTTCACTCCGAAGCTGCCGGGAAAGTTCTGATTGAGGTCGCCGACGACGGCCCGGGGATTGCGCCAGAACACTCTCAAAGAATCTTCGATCGCTTCTATCGCGCTGATGAGTCTCGATCGCGCGAAGAAGGCGGCGCTGGCCTGGGGCTCTCGATCGCGCAGTGGGCCGTTCGAGTGCACGGCGGCGACATCCAATTGCGGGCCGCGCAAGGTGCGGGTTGCACGTTTCAAATCTGCCTGCCCATGGTGGCCGGCCCCCGCTAGGCACGATCTTCCCGCACGTTTCCTGGTACCGTCCATGGGCTAAGGGATGAGTACTATAACATTGATTCAAAATAAGTAAACTTTTTCTATAGATAGACCTTGCCTTTTACAATAGTTACTTGATAGACTTACTTGAAATGAAGAACCAAACTCCGCAACGACGTCGGACGCTCATGGCGAGCCTATTGATTCTAGGGGCCTTCGGCATTTTTCCGGCCTGGGCTCAAGACGATGTCACTACACAAAACGGGTCGAGTGGTTTCGGTGGCGGCTGGATCACCGGTCCTGCTTCTAACCCCTTGAGTTTCCTGAATGGTCCAGCCTATAGGACCACCGGACAGAACACGCCATATGACTTTCCGGACTTCGCTCCGATGACGGCCCTGGATCACATGCTGCCGTCGTGGATCTCTTTCGGGTTGGAAGAACGTTTACGCGCGGAGGGCATGGAAAATCAAAGTTTCAAACTGAACGACAATGACAACTACCTGTTAAACCGCTGGCGCTTCGCTATGGTGATCAAACCCACCAGCTGGCTTCGCTTCGTCGGGCAGATGCAGGACGCCCGCGCCTGGCTGCAGCAGCCGCCTCTGCAACCACCCAATACCAACCGCTTCGATCTCAAGCTGGCCTTCGCCGAGTTGGGCGACCCTGAGAAACAATGGATTAGCGTGCGAGTGGGCCGCCAGTTGATCAACTACAACAACACCATCATTGCGAATTCCGAGTGGCGCGATCAGGCCCGCTCCTACGACGCGGTGGTCACGAATCTGCACTTGAATCGTTTTCGGCTGGGTATATTTGCCGCATCCGCTGTAGTTCCGTTGGACGAGGGCATCAGCCATCATCAAGAGGGGAATAACATCTACGGCATGTATGGCAACATCGCCCACTTTATCGCGCCTAACTCGGATTTTCAGCCGTTTGTGCTGTGGCGTGTCAATCCCAGCGTATCGGTTGAGACCGCGACTAAAGCCAGCATCGGCCATGAGAGCGAACAAGCCTATGGCATCCGCTGGAAGGGCCTGATTTTGGGCAATTTCGACTATTCCGTCGAAGGGATCCGCGAGGGCGGCCACGATGGGAGCAACAACATCGACGCCTGGGGCACCACCGACGGTCTGGCTTACCGCTTCGTCCCGGTGTTCTGGAAGCCGCGCATTTTCACCCAATATGACTACGCCTCCGGCGACAAGAATCCCCACGACGGCACTCACGGAACCTTTGACACCATGTATCCGACCGCGCATGACCGGTTCGGTATCAGCGATCAATTCGGCTGGGAGAACATCAAGGCCGTTCGCGCCGGCATCACCGTCGAGCCTCACAATCGCTGGACCGTAACGACGCAATGGCTGGATTATTGGCTGGTCAGCGCAACCGACTCGCTCTACAATACCTCCGGCGGCTCCATCGTGCGCTCTACCGCGGGCACTTCCGGCACCCATATCGGCCAGGAAGTGGACGCCTACACCTGGTATGAGCTCAACCGTCACGTGAACCTCGGCTTCGGCATCGGACACATCATGGCCGGTCAATACCTTCACCTCATGGAGAAGGGGCCGAACTTCACGTACCCCTATTTCGCGGTCAACTTTAAGGACAACGGCCCAACCAAAATCTCGCGCAGTGAGTGAGGTGGTTGACGCGCCTAGGCGCGTCAACTGGGATTGGGGTTCCAGGCACGATCTGGGTTTCGAAGGGTTAGCCGAAATAGCCTGGCAGATTCGTGAGACAACTGCAACGGATACCGTGCCAGGTCCCCAATCCCTAGCCCCCAATCCCGTTTGGCGCGCGGCCACGCGCCAAACTCCCCAATCCCCAGCCCCCAATCCCGTTTGGCGCGTGGCTGCGCGCCAAACTCTCCCCAACCCTAAAGCTTTCCCCCTAGTCGCCGATAGCCAATCAAGGTGCCGCTCACGGAAATATCGCCGGAACTGGCTGACGCAGCCGATGTTCTCAGTGATCAGCTCCGTGTCCACTTGCACCGCCTGGCGGTATTCTTGCTGCCGCACGCCGCGACGCTCGACCGGCGCTTCCAAGCCAGGCTGAAGCGGGGCAAATTCGAGCCGCGGCAATTCGAACCCAAGGTCCGTGTGGCGCTGGCTTCCATCACCCCGGGCGCCGCGGCACGCATCCTGGCCAATGGACAGCCACCGCTCAAGTTTATCGAGCAAGTGGAATACAACGGCCGGCGCCTGGCGAAGCTGAATCTCCCGCCCAGCACCATCGTCGAGGCCTTGCAGGAGTATGACCGCCTGCTCACGCCGATGTTGCGAAAGCTGCTCCCCAATGAGTATGCGAACTTCCAGTGGGTGCGGGAGCAATTGCATTTCTGCGTCATCCTCACCCTGAACAATGCCTACTACCAGGTCCGCGAGGCCGAAACGCAGGCTTTCTACGAACTGTTCCGCGTCGAGTTGGAGTCGCGCAATCTGGATGAACTGCTGCGCCGCTTTCTGGACACATTGGTCGAGGTGTGCCACGCCGACGCCGGCCATCTGTATTTGCTGAACGACAAGCGCAGCGCTTGGGAGTTGCGGGCGCAGGCTCAGGTACGTGGGCAGAACAAGCCTACCCTGGTGCAGGTCCCCAACGGACGCGCCAGGATGCGCACGCTCGCTCATTCACGGCAAGTCGAGCTCAAGGACGGCGGCGCGGGCACCTTACTGGAGCCGGCCTGGAAGGATCGATTCCAGACCGTCTGGTCCATTCCGCTGGCCGCCGGCGGGCGCACGGCCGGCGTGATGCAGTTTGGCTTCTCGAAGTCCTACGAGTGGCTGCCCAGGGAGCAGGAATTGCTGGCCGCAGCCGCGGAACGTTGCCTGATGGCCGCTGAGAAAGCGCGTCTGATGGAAGACCTGGCGGCGCGCGAGGAACAAGTGCGGCAGCTTGCCGAGCACATGCTGCACGTTGAGGAAATAGAGCGCCGCCGCATCAGCCGCGAGTTGCACGATGAAGCCGGACAGTCGTTGCTATGCATCCGCCTCCAAATGGAGTTGCTCGAGCAGGCCATCCCTGCCGTACACGCCGAGTGGATCGGCAGGCTGCGTGAGGCACGGGACCTGACCGAGCGCACCATTCTCGAGATGCGGCGCTTGATCGCTGCCTTAAGCCCGGCGGTGTTGGAACAGCTCGGGTTGGGAGCCGCCATGCGCCAACTGGTGAACCGCTTCCGCCGCCTGCATCCCATTCGTGTCAAATTGCTTCTGGGACGGCTGGGACGCCTGCCGCAACATACTGAAATTATTGTCTATCGGCTGGTGCAAGAGTGCTGTAACAATATCGCCAAGCACTCCGGCGCCAGCAACGTAAACATTTCTGTCAGTTCGGCCGATGGATGGGTGAGACTGGCCGTTGAGGACAACGGAGTCGGGTTTAGAGTCGAGGAAGCGCTGGCTCGGAAAGATTCGTTCGGACTTTCTGGCATGAGGGAGCGCGTTGCCCTACTCGGTGGCAGGTTTGAGATTCGTAGTTATCCCAAGAATGGATCCGCGAACGGAACCATTCACGGGACCGGTATCGGAGCTCGGGTGGGAGCGGGTATCGGTAAGAGATCGATGGAGCGTAGCAGAACGGGACGGGGCACTAAGATTTCGATCCGTCTTCCGGTAGCCAAGCAACCGCCGGAATCCAGTTCGGTCGAGCCAATCGCCGCCAAGCCGATGGGAGGCAAGCCACTGGGAGTACGACCCGCGCGGAGGATCAGGGCAGTCGGAGCGTAGACCCGGCGGCCTGGAGTGGAGTTGGAAACTCCAGCTCCGCAGGTGGGAAGCTCAAGCTTAGGAAAGGGATTCGAGACAGTAACTGGGGTACACGATATGGCCAAGACTCGCATCATGTTGGCGGATGATCACACACTCTTTCGCCAGGGCATCAGAACCCTGATTTCCGCGGAAGCCGATATGGAAGTGGTTGGCGAAGCTTCCAATGGCGGCGATGCCGTCGAGAAAGCAGCCGAACTCCGTCCGGACGTCGTGCTCATGGACATCGGCATGCCCGGTCTTAGCAGTTTCGAAGCCACCCGGCAAATCAAGAAGAACCGCCCCGAAACGAAAGTCCTTTTCCTCACCATGTACGACGACGAAGATTACCTGGTGGAAGGCATGGAAGTAGGAGCCAGCGGTTACGTCCTCAAAGACAGCCCCTCGGCGCAGTTAGTGGCCGCCGTCCGCGATATCTGCCGCGGTGGAAGTTATCTCAGCCCTCGCATGCTGTCCCAGCTGGTTGACGATTTCCGCTCGCGCATCAAATCCGCCAATCGTTTGCCGCGCTTCGCTACCCTCACTACACGCGAACGCGAAGTGCTCAAGATGCTCGCCGAAGGCAACTCGGTGAAAGAGATCGCCTGTGATCTGAATCTGAGCGTGAAAACGGTGGAAGCCCACAAATTCAACCTGATGCGCAAGCTCGACATTCACAATAAAGCCCAGCTCGTGCAGTACGCAATCCAAAAGAAAATCATCAAGATCCCGAACCTGGCCTAAGGCCTTCCGCAGGCCAGCTGGCGGCAGTTCGCTTTACCCGGTTCGCGTTACCATGGGAACGGTGAAATGAAACTCCGTATCCAAGGGAATTCTTTGCGCCTGCGCCTAAACCAAGCGGAGGTCTCCCAGTTCAGTAAGACCGGTTTTCTCGAAGACAGCATCCAGTTCGCGCCCGGCGCCAGCTTCGCTTACGCCCTGGAATCGTTGTCCAGCCTGAGCGCGCCCAAAGCTCTCTACGCGAACGGATGGCTGCGCATCCAGGTTCCTGGCGCCGAGGCCACCGATTGGGTGAGGTCTGACCGCGTGGGCATTGCAGGCGAGCAACCGCTCGAATCCGGCAAACGCCTTTCCATCCTGATCGAAAAGGATTTCCAGTGCCTGCATGGTGACGACGCGCGAGATCCGGACGCTTTCCCCAACCCGCTCGAAGAGACAGCATCGCGCTAGCCAATGGAAAAGGGCGCCGATATGATCGTGCGCCCTTCGCCGCGTCGTTCGGAATCGACCCTGGAGTTATGACGTCTTAGTCCCCTTCTCATCGGGGCTCCCGGGATCTCTAGCAACGACTACTTTCGTGATGCTACCACGAAAGTATCCGATAGTTTTCAGGCTTCAACTAATTTTCTCGCCGATCGTCTTGGCTTGCAGGAACTGCAGCAAGTAATCCGGCCCGCCGGCTTTCGAATCCGTACCCGACATGTTGAATCCGCCAAAGGGATGCGCGCCCACCATCGCTCCAGTGCATTTGCGATTGATATACAGGTTCCCCACAAAGAACTTTTCGCGCGCCTTGCGGATCTTTTCCTTATTGTCGGTATAAACGGCGCCTGTCAGCCCATACTCGGAGTCGTTCGCCATCTCCAGCGCATGGTCGAAATCGCGCGCTTTGCTCACCGCCAGCACCGGCCCGAAAATCTCTTCCTGGAAGATGCGCGCCTTCGCATCGATGTCGGCGATTACGGTCGGTTGCACGAAATAACCGTTGCCCGGAGCTTTGCCGCCGCCAGCCACCAGCCGGCCTTCTTTCTTGCCCACCTCGATATATTCCATGATCGATTTCATGGCGCCCTCGTTGATCACCGGCCCCATGAAGTTGCTGGAATCGTCCGAGGCGCCCACCTTCAGCTTCGCCACCTCGGCCTTCAGCTTCTCCACAAACTCATCGTAGATAGCCGCGTCTACAATGGCTCGCGAACAGGCGGAACATTTCTGCCCCTGGAAGCCAAATGCCGACGACGCTACGCCTTTCACGGCCGTGTCGACATCGGTCTCGCGATCCACCACAATGGCGTCCTTGCCGCCCATCTCGGCGATGACGCGCTTGATCCAGATCTGCCCCTTGCGCGGCTTGGCCGCCAGTTCGTTAATGCGCAGCCCCACTTCTTTCGATCCCGTGAACGCGATGAAGCGCGTCAGCGGATGCTCCACCAGAACATCACCCACCACCGCTCCGCTGCCTACCAGCATCGAGAACGATTGGGGCGGGAACCCGGCGTCCAGCAGCACTTCGGCGAACTTCGCGGCAATAGTCGGGGAGTCGCTGGACGGCTTGATCACCACCGTGTTCCCCGACACCAGCGCTGCGGTGGTCATCCCCACCATGATGGCCAGCGGGAAGTTCCAGGGTGGAACGATGACGCCAACGCCCAACGGCAGGTAGAACAATTCGTCCTTTTCGCCGGGCAACTGCACCAGCGGATCCGGCTTGGCCAGGCGCTGCATCTGGCGCGCGTAGTATTCGCAGAAGTCGATGGCTTCCGAAACATCGGCGTCGGCTTCGGGCCAGGTTTTTCCCGTTTCGAAAACCAGCCACGCGTCGAACTCAAACTTCCGATCGCGGAAAATCTGGGCTGCGCGCATCAGCATTCCTGCGCGAGTCTCTGGGGGGACCATGGCCCATTCCTGAAAATACGCGTGCGCAGCTTCCACGGCTTCTTTGGCCTGCGCAGCAGTGGCTTTACTGTGAATTCCGACCACCTCGCTTGGCCGGGAGGGGTTCAGCGACTTCAGCTTGTCCCCGGTTTTTTCGCGGCGTCCCGCGATCAGCAGGTCGTAATCCCGCCCCAACTGTGCGCGCACATGGTGCAGCGCGTGTTCTATCGCCTCACGGTTCGCGATCTGGGAAAAATCCGACACCGGCTCGTTGGAAAATGCCTTGGTTGTCGTAATGGGCTGGGCAATCGTGGTGCTCATTTTGGCAGTACCTCTTTGGATGTTTATCCCTTCAGATTGGATGCAGTGCTCTCCACGATCTTGCGTCCGCGCTCGAACATGTCCGCCGCTTCATCCGCCAGCTTGCGCCCGCGCTCATACATTTCGCGCCCCTTATCCAACAGATCGCCCCCGGAATCGGCCAGCGCATCCCGCCCCCGTAGCGCCTTGCGCGTGATCTGCCGCCGCGTATCTTCGCCTGTGGCCGGCGCATAGAGCAACGCCACTGTCGCGCCGATCGCGATTCCCGCCATGAACCAGACCGCTTTGCCGCCGTACTCTTCAGCCATGAACCCTCCTCATTCATTCTAGCGCCCGCGGAGCGGGTCTTAACGCCCGGCGCGAACAATCCTCTAGAATCAAAGCGTGAGTACCGAAGACTTGATCACCGTATATCGTTCGATGGACGCGGACGCCGCCGATGACGCCGACTGCATCGTCGAACTCTTGACCGACGCGGGGATTCAAGCAGTCTTGCTGGACGACTCCGCTTCCGGGGTGCCCGAAGGCGTTTTTGAAGTACGCGTGCCGGCCGCCGATGTCTCCCGCGCTGAAGAGATCATCGCTGAGAATCCGCTGCCTGAAGAAGGGGAAGAGGTGGATACATCTTCGGACTTAGACCTGGAGACCATTGCCAGTGCCGCTAGCGAAATGGAGGCTACGGGTATGAAGAATCTCCTGGAGTCGAACGGTATCACGGCCATTTTAGTCGGCGATTCGGTGCTGCCTAACTTTCCTTTTGAAGTCCGCGTGGCTCACGACCAGGTAGAACGCGCCCGCCTCTTGATCGCCAATGCGGAAGCCGGAGGGCCAGCGGCGGCTGAGGCGGCTGAGTTGGAATCGGAATCGGGCGCCTGAACCGCGCTCAACCAGCCGGTTTTGACGTGAGCGCCGGTTCATTCGCGTGCAGGAACCAGCGGTCGATGACTACATCGCGCACAAACCAGCGCGCGCCCAGCAGACGCCTTCCCACCGCGCCGATCCAGGCCGACGGCAGACGCTGGCCGATGCGGGAAGCCCAGTCCTGCCCCGACGTCCCCAGCCGCTGCGCCAGCAATTTTCCGTAGCCGCTAAGGGACTCGCGCGAGTAATCTCCACGCGCTTCCAATATGGCTTGCGCGGCGAGCAAGCCCGATTCAATGGCCGGGCGAATCCCCTCGCCACTCTGCTGATAAGCTAAACCCGCTGCGTCGCCGATCAACAAAATACCGCTCATCAACCACCTTGCGCTCCGAGACGCCATACAGCAAATAAGCGTGACCTACGAGCGCCGGCGGGACATCGAATGAAATCCGGCCGGTCGATTTCAGCCAGTCGACGAACCGCGGCTACGTGCTCCGACAAACGGTGTTGATCCATTCGTCCCAAGCCAATGTTCAAGAAATTGTTCTTGCGAAAGCACCAGCCGTAGCCTTTGAGATCCGCGCAGAAATAGAGTTCCGGCGTATCGGGGCGAACGCGGCATCCCGCTTGTTGCCGAGGGTCCATCTCGAACTCGGCCTCTTGCGCTACTACCGCGTTTTCGCGCGACGGTTTCGCGCCCGTCAACTTGGCCGCGGGACAAAAATGCCCGCCAGCCCCTACGATCAGGCGAGCCCGGATGTCGCCATTCACCACCCAGCCGCCTTCGTCGCGGCGCAGGCTGGTGAGTGCTGCTGGGGCCATCAACCGCGCGCCCGATCGTCTCAAGAGATAATCGTCGAACTCACGCCGGCGGATCCCATAACTCACCGTTTTGTTGTAATTGGTATCGAGCGCCGGTCCGCCGATCCAGCCGGTTCGAAAAGCGGTAATGGGCTGCAGTACACGGCCGCGCCCGTATTCATCGGGGTCGATCTCAAGCTCGCTGAGTACTCGCGGCGTGATCCATCCGCCGCATACTTTATCGCGCGGAAAGGTCTCGCGGTCCAGGATCCGAACGTCGAGCCCGGAGCCTACGAGCCCCCACGCGCAGGACGAGCCGGCCGGCCCTCCGCCCACGATCAGGACATCGCATGCGTCCATTTGACCTTCTCGCGGACCTTCTCGATCACCGGCTCCACAACCCCCAGCTCGGCATTCGATGCGGCGTACAGCGGATCGCGCGTCCAGAAAATCGGCTCCCGTTGCGAGCCTGTAAAGAGAATCTGGAACAATTGCAAATGGCCCCCGCGAAACGCGGCTATCGAACCAGCCAGGTACAGGCGCCAGGCGCGCACGAACCGGGAATCGTACATCCCCGCCACCTGATGCCGGGATTTCTCGAAGCGCTCCAGCCAATGCTCCAGCGTCTTGGCATAGTGCATTCGCAAATTTTCCACGTCCAGAATCGAGTAGTTCTTGGGCTCCAGCACCTTCAAGGATTGGCGCAGCGAGGGCACAAACCCTCCGGGGAAAATGTGTTTACGAATCCAGCGGCTGAAAACCCCAGGATAGTTTCGCCCGATGAAGTGCAGCAGGCCGCGGCCGGTGTCACCGATGCTGCGATGAATGATTTCGGAAAATTCCTGGAAATGATCCAGACCGACATGCTCCAGCATACCCACCGAAACGAACACATCGAACTTTCCCGAAATGGCCCGATAATCTTCTTCGATGTATTCCACGCGGTGGCTCAGGCCCTCCGCTCGCGCCCGCTCGCGCGCGAAGGCAATTTGCTCATGCGAAACGTTGTACGCTTTCACCGAAACGCCATACTCGCGGGCCATGTGCAGCGCCAGCGCTCCCCAGCCGCAGCCCGCTTCCACAACCGTCTCACCGGGCTGCAACCGCAGCTTACGGCAGACGTGATCCATCTTGGCAATTTGCGCGGTTTCTAGCGTCGAAGAAGGCGTGGGGAAATACGCGCAGGTGTATAGCAGCTGTTCGTCCAGCCACAGCTTATAGAAATCGTTGCCCAGATCGTAATGGCGGTGGATATTATTGCGCGATCCGTGGCGGGAATTATCCTGTAGGCGGTCCATCCACTTGGACGCGGCACGCGAATACCAACTGCGGGTAGCCGGCGAGTTTTCCATGGCCTGATAAATGGCCTCGAGAAAACCAATCAGGTCGCCTTCCACCTCGATGCGGCCGTCCATGTACGCGTCGCCGAAGTTCACCTCAGGGTCGCGCAGCAGCCCCGCCAGGGTGCTGCGATCCTGAATCACCATGGTGGCTACCGGAGCGCCCACACCAGGTGGCGAGACATCGGCGCCTCCCTTGACGCGGAGACGAACTGGCGCTGAGCCAGTAGCCTCAAGGATGCGTGAAAGCAGCCATTCCTCAGCGAAGCGTGACAGATTCGCCATGTGCTCTGTTCCTCCGGTTGGGCGAGCCGGGCGTACCGGCCCTATTTAGATGATGTTACTACTCGGGCTAACGTTTTGGGGTTTCCGGCCGGTCTCGCCACTCCCTTATTTCGCTCCTGCTGTAAGACGCCGGATGTCAACAGGTTGACACGAAAGTTCGTCCGGAGTGCAGTCTCTTCCGCCAAGTGTGAAATTTACCTGACATCTTGCGCCCCGCTTTCTCAATTAGTTACGCGAAGGGCGGCATTCTTGCGGCCCAGATGTAAGAATTGCGGTCTCAAGCGAGGAATTGGATTGTTTCGGGGGTGGTACACCAAATGCTCACACAGGGACTGAATCAATCGCGAGTGAAAAAAAGAGCCCTACGTATTAAACATCTTTCTCAATACTGCCGTTAAGTACGGTTACAGGAGCCAGCTAACATGCGCGCCCAGGTTTTGCCGGACGGAGTTTTATCAAACGAAGTCGCGCCAAAAGAAGTTCTCCCCGAATCGCACCAGGCTGTCGCGTCTTCGGACCAGACCATAAGTTCGCTGGCCCGGTTTGCCGCTAGCTCCGGTGCTGGCTTGGCGGCCGATTCATTCAGCCCGGCGGTAAAAATCATTTCTCGTCCGAAATGTTTGCTACCGGAATCGGTCAGAAATGGCGATGGCGTCGGTCCCGCCATGGCGCTGGGCGAATATTGTTCGAAGCTCCTGGTGGTCACCCTTGGAATCACCGATGTGGTGGAACGTACGGGCCTCACGGTCTCTGTCTGGGGGTCGCCGGATCAAAGCGAATGGGGCGTCAATCCGCTGCTCACCTTTCGCCAGCGTCAATACTGCGGCGTCTATTCAGTCCTGCTGAACATGGCGATGCATACCGAGCTGCGCTACCTGCGCGTCCAATGGAATATGCATCGTTGGGGCCGGGGCGAGCGCCTTCCGCTCTTCGGCTTCGAAGTTTTCGTGGAAGAATCGGGCGCGCGCGTGAGCGGTTCGGCAGTCGCGTAGTTTCCCTGTGGCGTACCGGGGCCCACGACCTTCACCGGGGGCTGGAAACTCCATGATACTTTTGAATCTGCCTGCCGCACTCCACTCCATCTGCCATACCCGCTGCCCGCAGCAGCCCGCTCGCCTGGATTTCTGAACCGCGCGGCCTCGCGCTCTGGGCGGCCATGGCGGGCTTCGTGCTCGATTCCTACGACGTGCTGCTGTACGTCTTCCTGGTCCAGACTTTGCGCGCGGAATTTCATTGGACCGCTGCCACCGCCGGTTTGGTCAGCTCCGCGACGCTGATCACTTCGGCGCTGGGCGGCATCGGCGCCGGCTTTCTATCGGATCGCATCGGGCGGCGGCGAACTCTGGTGCTCACCATCCTGATTTATTCCATCGGCTCCGGCGGATCGGCGTTGTCCACCGGCCTGGCCACGCTCATCTTCTGGAGGTCGATCGTCGGATTTGGCCTGGGCGGCGAATGGTCCGCCGGCGCGGTCCTGGTGGCCGAAAGCTGGCCGCCGAAACATCGTGCCAAGGCCATCGCGCTCATGCAATCGGGCTGGGCGATCGGCTATATGCTGGCCGCCGCCAGCACCGCGTTTATTCTTCCGCGCTTCGGATGGCGAGTGCTGTTTCTCACCGGGCTTCTTCCCGCGCTGCTCACCATCTGGATCCAGCGCAAAGTGAAGGAGCCGCCTGTCTGGAAGGACAAGCCCGCTGCTAGTCCGTGGCTCAATCTCTTCCGCCCGCCGCTCGCCAGGCGAACGTTTCTCGCTACCACGCTCGCCATGTGCATGCTCTTCGCCTACTGGGGCCTCAATACCTGGCTCCCCGGATTTCTCTCCGCTCCACGCTCGCAGGGCGGAGGCGGGTTGAATATCCTTCAAACCAGCGCGTGGATTTTCATCATGCAGTTCGGCACCTTTTTAGGCTACGCGAGTTTTGGCTGGCTGGCCGATTGGTGGGGACGCCGTCCCGCTTTCTTCGTCTACGTGATCATCGCAGCCGTTCTCACGCCCATCTATGGACTCACGCCGGTCTGGGCGGGAGCGTCGTCGGAATTCTGGCTGCTCGCTCTGGGACCCCTGGTCGGATTCTTTGGAACTGGTTTTTTCTCGGTGTTCGGAACCATGATTTCCGAGCTCTATCCGACATCCATCCGCGGCTCGGCGCAGGGCTTCGTGTATAACACCGGCCGCGCCGCCAGTGCATTGGCGCCTTTCGCCATCGGAGCCATGGCCGATCGTAACGGCCTGGGCTACGGGCTGGCGCTCAACTCCGGTTTCTTCCTGATCGGCGCCGCGCTCATCTTCACGCTTCCTGAAACCCGCGGCACCGAGTTATCGTAGCACTCAGCGTGCCGCCATCAGATAATCCCAGTGCTGGGCTGATTCCGCAACGATTGCGTCTGTATCTTCGGGGCGTAAGAGCCGGCGTGCCACCAACGCTCGCGCGGCCTCGCGAACCTGCTTCAGATATTCATCGCGGCTCGGGTATCGTTCAGCGATCGACCGCCGCGAATCTCCCGACGTTTTGCGATCCTCGGCCGTCAAAGGAAACGGGATGAAGCTTCCAATCAGCCCCGCGAGATAGTCGAGGTTCGAAAGAACGGGCAGCTCGTAATTCCATCCCGTGAATGTCCCGAGTGGCACGGCAACCTCTGGAACCGCGATTCCGCCCTGGTCGATGCCATCCTGATCCACCTGCGGCACCAGAACCTGGAACTGACCTCCGATCAGGGGCGGTTCATTCGAGATGATTCCTTTGGTGGCAAAATCCGGTCCGAAGTCGAGACGCCAATCGCGCGGCATGTAAGGCGGAAACTCCACGCCGGGAACGTGCGGGAATTTCACCTGCTCGCGCGGAATCAGTTCCTTGGTCAGGTGCGGATAAGCCGAATTCGGCGGCTTCGTCCCTTTCGACACCCACTCGTCCAGATCGAGCAGCAGCGCTCGGAACGACCATCCGGAGCTCGCATAATTCGCAAGATTTGCCCAGGAACCGCCTCTTTGTTTCACCGGCGGGAAGGGGCCATGCGAGTGTGGCGTACCCGGAAAGAAGTAAAGCCGCGCCTGCGGATTGAGGGGCAGTTCCTTCGTGGCGTCAAGGTTGGTATAGGCCAGCGATCCGAAACGCGCCCAATATTCCGTCGAACTATACGTATAGAAAATCTTGGGAACAGTGTTCGACAGCACCTCGGCCTCGAGCAACCCTGCGTCATCGAAGGGCGGCTGATCCACTGGCCGCAGAATACTGAGCACCGAATTACCGGCCTCGCCAGGCATGGCGAAGCGATGGTCGAAACTGCCCCGGCCCGCTCCCGCGCTCGCGATGAACAGCCCGTCGAATGCCGGTTTGCCATGCTCGTCGGCGTTGAAGCCGCGATACAAAAAGTCGCGCAGGAACCGTCCGCTCTGCGAATAGCCATAGCCGAGTACTCGCGTCGCGGTTCCGTCCGATTTCAGATACGCCGCAAAATCGCGAAACGCAGCCAGGGCCAATCCGGCGATGGCCGGGTTCGCGCCCTGATAAACAACTTCGTAAATCTGGCCCATCTTCATGGGATCGTGCAAGATGATCTGGCACGCATCGGGCCTGAGCGAGCCACTCTCCATGCGCGCAAAAGTCCATTCGGACCGCGGCAGGGTCTCGCCAGGCTGATCGATCCGGGACTGAACCATCATCTTCGCGTCCGGTTGATCGGCATCCGCCGCGCAATACGAGTCCGGGCCGGCCAGAGACCACGCGCGGCTCACCCCGTTGCCGATAGCCGTCTGTCGTACCGGCCCATGGACGTCAGCGGTTGGCAGTTGCGCGCGAATTTGGCCATTCGGCAGATCGAACTGCCATCCGAGCCAGGCCACGCTGAAGCCTTGATCGAAAACGAATGCATCGCTGAAGGAAACTGGGAAGGAAACCTGATCGAGGTTCAGCAGGTCGAAATTCGAGCGGGGCGCGGTGGAAAAGAACGATCCATTGGCCTGAGTTCGGCCTCGATTGGGAACCTCCACCAGAACAGCGTGACGCGACTTTTTGGGGTCCAAGGGGCGCACGATCACGAAGTCGGTCGAGAACTCCACTCTACCGTCCGCATTGCGCGGCCCGAGCGCGATGTCAACGATTCGCCGATTGGCCGGACTCATCGGATCGATCGCGAAGTGAGCCCGCCCCTGCAGCTTCTCGTAACGTCCACCGAGCCATGGCCTGGTGCTCTGAACTTCCAGCCGCGTCAGCTCCGCATGCGCGTAGCCGGCGGTGCACAAAATCAGAGCCAGCGACAGAAGCAAACGGCGGCTCGCGGATGTTGAGGGCTTTTTCAGCAACCTCCTAAGGACAATAGCAGACTTCAAGTTCAGTAATGAAATCTATAACGGAATTCCACGTAAATTTGTCGCGGGTCGTTATAGTGGAATCCTCCAAAGGTCAGGCTGTTATCGAGCAGCACGCGTCGGTTCGCCACGTTCAGAGCCGTCAACGAGAGCCGGTATTTATCCTTCTCACCAAAGCTCTTCCCGAGAGAAATGTCGAACGTGGTGTGCTGCGGCAGATAGTTCCCGGGATATTGTGCATCCGGCAACCCGTTGGTAAATCCCGAGCCGTAATAGACATTGGTGGAGGCGAACACCTGCCAGGGAAGCCGGCCATTGACGCCCAGGTTCAGCGTGTTCCTCTGATCGTGATCCACCGGTGAATATCCGGGCGGGATGGCTACGGGGCAATTCGGCGACACGGGAACCGGGCAGACCACGCCGCCCGTGATCGGTGACGTGGCCTGTGCGATCTGATTGGAATAGGCCACGTGGAACTGCGCGCGGCGCCAAACGCGTGGGGAACGGAGTGTGGTTTCCCAACCCTGAATTAAAGCGGCCTGCCAGGTGATGGGCCAGAAGATGTTCGATTCGCCGATATTATTGTGATCCAGCCAGTTCGTCGCGCGGTTTTGAAAGCTGTCTTCTTCAAGCGTCCATCCGAAAAACGGAATCGACACACCGAATTGATATTCGTGATCGCGCTCGCCACGCAGAGGCGCGAACATCAGAGTCTGGCTGGTGGCTAAGTCTAGTAAGGGCCCCGTAGCAGTCAAGAGCGGAGGAGCCTGATAGAAGTCGCCATAAAAGGCGTGAAAGACCCAGTTGATTTTCGGGACCCGGATCGAAATGCCGTAGCGCGGGTCCGTCGCGTTTTCGATGACGGCCGGCTGACCGCCGCTCGATGAGCCGGAGTCAAAGTGCGATTCGCGCAGGCCGGCGATCAGAGTCAGCCAGGAGGTGGGCGTAAACCGGTCGCTAATGTACTCTTCGATCAAGCCGCCGGTCACGGCAGCAGTCGACGGACCGTAGTTCTGACAATTCGGAGCGCAGTCGGTAAAGATGTTGTTGAAGTAGTTGCTCTGGTGCTGAGCGAAGCCGTAGGTGCCTACTTCGATGTCATTGTATTTGAGTGATGTGATATGGGCGCTCGCCTGCGCGCCTGCATAGTGCGCGGTTTGATTGACATCGCTGATCACCGGGTAGTCCGCTGAAGAGCCGTTGTAGGCGGCTTCGTTGTAGTGATAAAAGGGCGAGACGGTCATCACGATATTGGGATTGAAGGTATGAACCCAGGAAAGCGTGACGTATCCGTCCGGCTCGCGCTCGCTGTCGTGCAGTCCAAAGCTGGGGTAAACCTGATTGCCGGCCGAGTTGGGATCCGGATCAATTGGAATCTGGTAGTAATCCTGGCGTAACGAGGCGACCAGGCGAAATTGATTCGAGGCACTGGCGTTGAAGATAAGCGAGCCGAATCCGCCGTAACCGTTCTCTGCGTCGTGGACCACTTGGCCGATCGGCGGCTGCAGGCCATAATCGCTGCGATTTGCGTTGAGGCTCACATAGTAGGCAAAACGCTGGGTGTGACTGGCGAAATTGATCTGATCGTTTGTCTGGTACCAGTTGCCGAACGAGGCGACCAGTTCCGCCTCATTATTGCTCTCGAAACCGGTGCGAGGCACGATATTGAAAATCCCATAGGTACGATCGCCGTACTGGGCATCGTAACTGCCGCGCTGAATTTCCATATAATCGATGTCCTTGGGATCGATCTGCGGGCCCAGATTCGTGGCGATGTTCGTGTTGGGGATCGGTACGCCGTCGATCAGCCAATCCACCTGATGCCCGCCGCGCATGTGCAGCATGTCGTGCGTCACGTAAGCGCCGGGCGTGAAGTCCGTGATCATCGCCATACTGTTGGTGCGGTCGGCGCCAGGGGTGAGCGCGATGTCCTCACGATCGACCAGAGTGGTCGGAGTCACCGAGGTCATGTTGGCCTGCTCCGCCTGGCCAACGACGGTCGCGCTTTCCTTCACCGGCGCAATCGCTAACTGAAAATGGAGAACCGGCGAGGAATTCGACTCGACGGTAACGCTTTGCTCCGTGTTCGCGAAATTGGCTTGGGTGACAGTAATCTTGTAATCGCCCACTGGCACGGTGGGGAACGAAAATTCACCGTTGTTGTCGGACTGAGTGGTTTGAAAATAATCCGAAGTAACCGCCTGCAGCTTGACCGACGCACCCGCGACAGGGCGATGCTGAGGGTCATGGACAATGCCTTGTATTCTTCCAAAGATCGTTGCCAGGAGCAGGGAACAAAACAAACACAAACAGAAAACGAGCTTCCGCATGAAGCCTCCTTGATATTTATTGAAATGTCAGTGAGTGAGCTTAGACGGCGGAAGGTGGGGGGCGTTGAAACAGGGCCGCATCCTGGCGGACCGAAGAAATCCAGCTGGAAGGCGCAAGCGGCGCCGAAATAGCAGGCGCGAATTCAGCAAACGCAGTGGAGGGAGCAACGCTCTCGGCAACCGGCTGGCTCTGGCGGACTGCAACCTGACATCGTTCGCAGCAGTCACGAGAGGAAAACTCGGGACCGGAGTTTGACGAATGGTGATGGGATCTCCGGCAGCAGCTCATGCCGTCATGGCAACAAGACATTGCGCTGTCGTCGGATGCGAACGCAAGAATTGGGATCGGCTGGGCGAAGAGAAATGCCACGAGCGCGGTCGCAAACCATCTTGCCGTGCGCGAGAGCATTACGCTCAGTATACGCCCGAACCGAACAAAAGCTTCCGTCTGCGATCTAAAAGGCGGCAAATTGGGCCCTTCAGGTAAAGAAGTCAAGGGCTTACGACGATAAACCAATAGATCGACTTAGGCTAACGCCTTCGCTGGGACGGGAATGAGCGAGAATCCGGAGGGGGCCCGGTTGCCCCGAGAGTTGCCCCGAGAGTTGCCCCGACAGAATGCCCGGGAGCATTTGCCCTGGCGTTTTGCCGCTATAGTCACGTTCGCAGCCGCAATCGGCGAGTTGCTCACTCACCTCTTTGTCCAGCAGCTGTCCGGATGGTTGGTGGTTGCCGTTCCCTTCGCGGTGCTCACCCTGGTGTCGGCGCTGTTGTTTGTATGGTCCCTGCGCAGGCGCACGGAAGCGTCGGCCGAACACCTTCTCTCGGCCGAAATCGATCATCGGCGCCGCGCCGAGGACATGCTGCGGGAGCGCACCGAGTTGCTGGACACGCTGATCCAGACCAGCCCGGTGGGAATCATCGTGCACAATCAGGATCGCGTCGTTACGCTGGCCAACCCGGCCTTCTGCGAAATCTTTGGCTACACCGAACAGGAGTGTCTGGGACGGAGGATTGAGGAGCTGATCGTTCAACCGGGTGCGGAGCCTTTGTTCCTGGCGAATATCCAGCGCATCGCTGAGGGAGCCGTATTCCAGGGCTCGATGAAGCGGCAGCGCAAAGACGGGCTTCTGGTAGATGTGGAAGTGCATGCCAAGCGCCTGCTGGCCGAAGGCAGGTATTGTGGTGCGTTCGCGCTGTTCCAGGACATCACCAAGCGCGTGGAAGCGGAAGCCGCGGTGCGCCAAAGCGAGGAAGTTTTTCGCACGCTGTGCGCGGCTGCTCCGGTGGGCGTATTTCGGATGGACGACCAAGGCAAGTTGCTATACGCCAATGAAAGGCTGCTCGAAATTTACGGGCTGACGGAGGCAAACCTCGGTACCATCCACGCGGGCATCCATCCCGAAGATGCCCCTAGAGTGCTGGCCGCAAGAAATCTCAACCTGCATCGCCGGGAGCGATTCTTCGAAGAATACCGCTACGTAAAGCCCGGAGGAGAAATCGTCTGGGTGGGCGTCCATGGAGGTCCGGTTGGCGCGCCGGACGGAACTCCACAAGGTTTCGTCGGCGTGATCGAAGACATCACCTCGGTGCGCGAAGCCCACGAGCAAATGCGTGAAGCCAAGGAAGCCGCCGACGCCGCCAGCCGCGCGAAATCGGAGTTCCTGGCGAACATGAGTCACGAGATCCGCACGCCCATGAATGGCGTTATCGGAATGACGGAACTGGCGCTCGATACGGAGCTCGACCCCTCCCAGCGTGAGTATCTCAACGCAGTAAGGTATTCGGCGGATTCTCTGCTCAAGGTCATCAACGACATTCTGGACTTCTCCAAAATTGAAGTGGGTAAGCTGAACCTCGATCCCATAGAATTCAATCTGCGCGATCACCTGGGTCAGGCCATGAAGATCCTGGCTCGGCGAGCGCACGAGAAGGGGCTGGAGCTGGCTTGCTTCGTCCCGCCGGAGCTGCCCGATTTTGTGGTCGGCGATCCGGTGCGCTTGCGTCAGGTGATCCTCAACTTGATCGGCAACGCTATCAAGTTCACCGAGAAGGGCGAGGTGGTGCTGCGCGTGGAGCTCGACGCGCAAGAAGCCGCCGCCCAGGAAGCCCATGCCATGTCGCTGCACTTCGCGATTTCCGACACCGGGATCGGCATTCCACTGGAGAAGCAGGCTCTCATCTTTGAGCCCTTTTCACAGGCCGACACCTCCACTACGCGCCGCTATGGCGGGACCGGGCTCGGGCTCTCCATCTCTTCGCGTTTGATTGGCATGATGAACGGACGCATCTGGCTGGAGAGTGAAGCAGGCCAAGGGGCCACCTTCCACTTCACGGCTCGCTTCGGGCTGGCCACGGTTTCGATAGCCGCGAGCGCAGACCCCTCACTGCTCGAAAACATGAAGGTTCTGATCGTCGATGACAACGCCACCAATCGCCAGATTCTGGAGAGAACGCTGAGCCACTGGAAGATGTGGCCGGCCTGCGCGGCTAGCGCTGAAGGCGGTCTGGAATTGCTCCAGAAAGCCAGCGCCGGCGGAGCGCCGTTCGCTCTGCTGGTGGTGGATTGCCATATGCCCGATATGGACGGCTTCATGCTGGTGGAGCAGGTACGGAAGCTGCCGGAACTGCAGGACCTGGTGACCGTCATGCTGACGTCGGGCGGACAGCGCGGGGATGGCCAGCGCTGCAAGGAACTGGGGATAGCTGCTTATTTGATCAAACCGGTTCTCCAGTCTGACCTTCTCGAAGCGTTGCTACGGGTAATGGGCCCGCGTACCGGCCACTCCGAACCGATGCAGCTCATCACGCGCCACACGTTGCGCGAAGCTCGCACGCCTTTGCGCGTCTTGCTGGCCGAGGACAATGCTGTGAACCAGCGCGTGGCCTCGCGCCTGCTCGAAAAAGAAGGCCACAACGTGACTGTCGCCGGCGATGGTGTCGAGGCTCTGGAAGCGCTGCGGAAACAGCAATTCGATCTCATCCTCATGGATGTGCAAATGCCGGTGATGGATGGGGTGGAGACCACCGCCGCGATTCGCAAACTGGAGCAAGCCACCGGCTGGCATATTCCAATCGTCGCGATGACGGCTCACGCCATGGCGGGTGACCGGCAGCGTTTCTTGTCGCTGGGCATGGATGGATATGTGTCCAAACCAATCAACTCGCGCGATTTGTTCGATGCCATCGAGAACGTGTTCGCAGCCAACCGCGTGAGCTGAGCCCCGGACCCTCTAAAATAAGAGAGCATCGCCGGATGTCTCTCAAGGAATACAGCCGCAAGCGGTCTTTCGATAAAACGCCGGAGCCCAAGCCTCAGGCCAAATCCACGCCCGCTGGAAACTACTTCTGCGTCCAGCGTCACGACGCGAGCAGGCTGCACTACGATTTTCGCCTGGAAGTGGATGGCACGCTCAAATCCTGGGCCGTTCCCAAGGGCCCCAGCCTGGAACCGCTGGCCAAGCACCTGGCGATGCATGTGGAGGATCATCCGCTGGACTACGGCGGGTTTGAAGGGAACATTCCGAAAGGCGAATACGGCGGCGGCAGCGTGATGCTGTGGGATCGCGGCAGCTACGACTTGCTGGGGGACTTGCCGGCACTCGATCAAATCAAGAAGGGCGATTTCAAGTTCCGTTTGCACGGTGAAAAGCTGAGCGGCGAATTCGCGCTGGTGTTGATGCGCGGGCGCGGCAAAGGCAATGAATGGCTGCTCATCAAGAAGAAAGACGCGGACGCGAGAGCGGGATGGAATATCGAAGACCACGCGCGCAGCGTCCTCACCGGCCGGACGCAGCAGGAAATCGCCGAGAATCTCGCGCCTAGCCAATCCCCAATCCCCAATCCCCAATCCCGAACGATGCCGGCAGGCGCCGTTCAGGCGCCCATGCCGAAGTCGGTCCCGCCCATGCTCGCCACTCTCGCTACTCGTCCGCCAACGGGTAAGTCCTGGCTCTACGAAGTGAAGTGGGACGGCGTTCGAGCGCTGTGCCTGATAGAAGACGGCCAGCTCCGCATCCTTTCGCGATCTGGAAAGCGTTGCGAACAGCAGTATCCCGAACTGAGCGTTCTTCCTCGCCACGTCCAGGCAGCGCAAGCCATTCTGGACGGTGAGATTGCGGTACTGGATGACAAAGGCCGCTCGAGTTTCAGCCTGATTCAGCCGCGCATTTCGGTGGCGGACGCCAACGCAGTGGCGCATCTTTCACGCTCCTCGCCGGTGAACCTGTTTTTGTTCGATCTCCTGTATCTCGACGGCTACGATCTGCGTGGAGTGCCGCTCGAAGAACGCAAGCGCCTGCTCTCGGAAATTGTCACCCCGTCCGACCGTATTCATGTTTCCGATTTCTTCACCGTGGATGGCGCCGCAATGCTCGAAGCGGCGCGCGCCAACGGATTGGAGGGTATTGTGGCCAAGGCGCGCGGGAGCAAATATGAAGGACGCCGAAGCAGGGAGTGGGTGAAAGTGAAAGTAGTGACATCCGGCGACTTCGTAATAGGCGGATTCACGCACGGCGAGCGGGACTACTTCAGCTCGCTGGTGCTGGGTCTCTATGATGGCGCCAAGCTCACTCACGCCGGGCAAGTGGGCACGGGATTCAACCAGAAGTCACTCAAAGAAATCTACTCGAAGATCGAACCGCTGATTACCAAGAAGAGCCCTTTCACCGGAACCGTCAAGGCGCTGCGCGACGTTACCTGGATCAAGCCCGAGCTGGTTGCGGAAATCAAATACCTCGAATTCACCCCGGATGGATTGCTGCGCGCGCCGGTGTTTGTTGCACTGCGCGGCGACAAGGATCCGAAAGAGTGTGTGAGGGGAGGGGGAGAGGGGGAAGACGGGGAATACAAGGAAGACGAGGAATACGAGGAATACGAGGAAGACGAGGAAGACGAGGAATACAAGGAACACGAGGAATACAAGGGAGACGTGCAACACAAGAAATCGAAGGGCCCGCTGCTTCCCAAGGATTCGCCGGTCGAGGTGACGATCGATATGGATGGGCACCGGCTCAAGCTCACCAATCTCAACAAGGTCTTCTACCCCGGAGAAGGCATCACCAAACGCGATGTCATCAATTACTACGATGCGGTGGCTCCCTTCATTCTTCCCCATCTGCGCGATCGCCCGCTTTCGCTCAAACGCTACCCGAATGGCATCCATGAACCGTACTTCTTCCAAAAAGACGCCGAGGGCAAAGTTCCCGATTGGGTGCGTCTGGAGCCCATCTTCTCAGAGCACAATCAGGACAAGATTCACTACATCATCTGCAACGATCGCGCCACCCTGGTTTATCTCGCGAACCTGGCCTCCATCGATCAAAACCCGTGGATGAGCCGGGTGGGTTCGCTCGACCATCCGGATTTCGCGCTGATCGATCTGGATCCGACGGAAGGCTGCCCGTACAGCCAGATTGTCGAAGCCGCGCAACTGGTGAAGAAGACGCTGGACTCAGTGGGGCTGGCGGGTTATCCAAAAACAACCGGCGGAGATGGAATGCACATCTACATTCCGCTCCATCCGGTTTACAGTTTCGAGCAAGTGCGCACCTTCGCGGAGTTGCTGTCGATACTCGTGATCAATCAGAAACCCGATCTGTTCACCACACCGCGCACGGTTTCGCGGCGCAAGAAGGCCAAGGTCTATTTCGATTACCTGCAGATTTCGAGTGCCAAGACCATTGCGGCCCCTTATGTATTGCGCGCCCATCCCGGCGCTCCGGTGTCGACGCCGCTCGATTGGTCCGAAGTGAAAGCGGGTCTCGATCCCGGCCAGTTCAACATCCACAACGCGATGGCTCGTTTCGAGCGCACCGGAGATCTGTTCGAAGGCGTCCTCAAGAAGCCGCAGAAACTTGAGCCGGCTTTGGAGAAGGTGGCAGCGAATAGCGCTTCACTAACGCCACACCGGCAAAAATGATCAGCATCGCGATCACCTCCTCAAGCCCGAAACGCTCGCGGAAGATCAGCCAGCCGAGGAACACGGCGATGATGGGGTTGATGTAGTTGTAGATGCTGACAACGGAAACCGGCAGGCGGTCGAGAACAAAGCTGTAGGCGCTGTAGCCCACGATGGAACCGAACGCCACCAGATAAGCCACTGCGCCGATGCTGCGCGCGCTCCAGGTGGAGGGATGCGGCTTCGCAAACAGCGCCGGAATCGCGAATGCAAGACCAGTGGCCAGTTGTTGGATCGCGCCGCTGACCACGGGATGCGCCTTGGTCTGATGACGGCGCTGCAGGATGGAACCGAGACACCAGCCGCCGCAGCCGAGCTCGATCAAGAGAAACCCGCGCACCAGCGGCCCGCTGAAGCCTTCACTGGCTATTTCGGGCGCGACCAGAAGCGTGGTGCCCCCGAGCCCTACCAGCATCGCCAGGATGGTGGGTCCATGCAAACGCTGGCCGCCGGGGATCGCGGCGTCAATCCCGATCATCCAGAACGGCGACAAGGTAATAAAGACGGAAGCCAATCCACTCGGCACCCACTGCTCGGCATAAACCAGGCAGCCCGTGCCCGCGCCGATGATGATCACTCCGAACAGTGAGGTGAACCAAAGTTCGCGCCCGGAGGGCAGATGCGCCTTGGAAAAATAAGCGACAGCCAGCAATATAGTTCCGGAGATGCTATAGCGCACAGCCATCAACACGGGAGGCGCCATGGATTCGAGGGCGATGCGAATGCCCAGGTACGTGGTGCCCCAAAAGAAGCAGACCGCAGCCAGCGCCACGTAGGCCTGAAATTGAGGATGGCGCGGCAAAATTCAGGGTAACATCGAGGAGTTCGCGGTAAGATTGAGGGTTGATACTCACCGTCACGATCAACCCTTCGGTAGATCGCAATATTGAAGTAGACAGGCTAGTTTTCGAAGACCGCGCCTACATTCTCAAGCGCAGTGACTCCGCGGGCGGACGCGGCATGAACGCATCGCGCGTACTGCATTCCTTCGGAGCCAAGACGCTGGCGATTGTCACCTCGGGCGGCGTGAACGGGCCGCGCCTGGAAAAGCTGGCGGCGAAGTCGGGATTTCCGGTGAAGACAGTTCCGATTGAAAACGAGATCCGCGTGAATCTGACCATCACCGATAAACAGGGGCTCGCCATCCGGCTGAACGAACGCGGACCGAAAATTGCCCCGGAGGAATTGAAGCGCATCGAAAAGGTGGTGGCGAACCGCCTGGAATCGGCCGATTGGCTGATGTTGTGCGGAAGCATTCCGCCCGGCGTGTCCAGCGATTTCTATACCAAGCTGATCCGACTGGCGCGTGAGCGCAAAGTGAAGACGCTGCTGGATACCGACGGCGACGCGTTACTGCACGGCATTGAAGCGGAACCTACCATTGTGAGCCCGAATCAGCCGGAAGCGGAAAGGCTGCTGAATCGCGCGCTGATCACTCGGGCGCAATTCCTGGAGGCGGCCACGCGCATCAAGGCGATGGGCGCCGAAGCCGTGATCCTGTCGCTGGGCAGCCGCGGAGTGGTGGCGGTGAATGAGAATCAATTGCTGGAAGTGATCCCGCCCCGGACCGATGCCGTGTCGCCATTGGGCGCGGGCGATGCGCTGGCAGCGGCCTATGTATGGGCAGCGGCGAAGAAAAAAGATTTCCCTGAGTGCGTGCGCTGGGCAGTGGCGGCGGGCACCGCGAAAACCATGCAGCCGGGGCTGGTGTTCGCCAGCCTGGAGCAGACCAAGGAAGTGTATAAATCGGTGGAAGTGCGAAGGGCCTGAGTTCTCTCGCTCACGCGCGCGGCTGTGTTTTGTGATCGCGCTTGGCGGTGTTAATCAGCACCACGAAGAGCAACAGCAAACAGAGCAGGGTAGCCACGCAGCCGATCACCAGGTAATCCGTTGATTTGTGCGGACCCGGCATCACAGCCAGCAGGACGGCCACGGTTATGCCGAAGATCAAGAGCATGCCGAGCGTGAGTGTAACCGTGCGATTCATTGGTTGATGCTGCTCAGTCGTATTTCTCGAAAACGATTTGCTTGCGATCGAAGCCCGCCTCCTTGAGGATAGCGCGTACGTCGTCGACCATCGCTTTGAGCCCGCAGATGAAGACATCCAGGTCCCGCCGGTCGCCAATGGCTTCCAGCAGGTGACTTTGCACGTGGCCGGTGTGGCCGGTCCATGAGGATTCCGCGCGGCTGAGCGTGGGCCAAAAGCGGAAGCTTGGATGCTTGCCGGCCAAGGCTTCGAAATGGTCGCGATAGTAGATGGTGTTTTCGTGGCGCACGCCGAAGAGCAGCGTAAGTTGTTTCGAGTTCGGATGCGCCAGATAGTCGGGCGCCATGGCTCGGAACGGCGCAATGCCAGTGCCGGTGGCGATGAACAACGCTTCCTTGTCTGGATCGCGAACGGTGAAGAATCCGAGCGGCGCGGACATTTCGACGGAATCACCTGGCTTCATCGCGAAAAGATGTGGGCTGAAGATGCCTTGATGCACCAGATTGAGGCAAAGCTCAAAGCGATTGCGGTGGGGGAGCGACGCAATGGAATAAGGGCGCGTAATCTTCTTGCCGTTGAGTGTTTCCTTGAACGAAACAAACTGCCCAGCTTTGAATTGCAGTTGCTCAATTTCGGGGACTTCGAATATGAAGTGGCGTACCTCGGGCGCGATGTCGTGAAATTCAAGCAGCGAGGCTCTCATACGGTATTCAGCGCTTCGCTGGCGCGATCGAGCAGCGCTTCGACCAGCGCGGGATGGCCATCCAACGGCAAAGTGATTTGCATCTCGATATCGCCATGTGCGTGGGAAGCTTCGCGGGCCAGGCGTGGCAGGTCGCGCTGCAGGTGCGTACCGAGCGTCAGGAAATAGGGAATGACGACGATGCGCGTTGCGCCGCGCGCGATGGCGAGTCCCGTGGCGGCGGCGAGATCGGGCGTTCCCAGTTCCAGGAAAGCGGCTTCGACCAAATGCGGACCAGATGGTGCTTGAGAGGCCGCCATTTTGGATACCACATCGCGCACGGCTTGATTGGCGCTTTCGACGCGCGAGCCATGGGCGAAAACGATGAACCCGGTCATACCTGTATCAGCGGAGCGGATGGCGCCACACTCTGCTCGGTTTGCGGGAAGTACGCGCGCAGATAATCGATAAATGCGCGGCCGCGCGGCCGTCCGTTATTTTCGTGCAGCTCCACGCGCTCCAGGAACACCAGCGTGCCGAGGATTTCGGCGTCGCGCAGAGGCATCGCATTCTTCTCGGCGAGCTCCTTGCGCAGTCCCTCGATTGCTTCCTGCATCCGCTCATGCAGGCCGGCAGCGATCAGATTCGTGGGCCGCGTTTCGTAATACAATCCGCTTTGCAGCGTACGATACGTCCGGATGAGAGATTCGAGCGCGTCGCGAACGTCGGAATCCACAACGCCCGCGGACGCGAGGGAGGCTTCTAGCAGCCGCGAACCCAAAAACACCAACAGCGGTTCATGTTCGCGCAGGAATTCTTCGGTAACCTGCACGTCGCGGTTAGGCACTTCGTCGACATTCACTTCATGCGGCTTTTCATGCCGGCGAGCTTCCACCAGATAAGGGCACTCGAGCGGACAACTGATGCTGACTTCGCGCTCGTTGCCGCAGCAGATGGAGCAGATTTCGCCATTGACGCCGGGGCAGTGGCGGCGCGGCTTGCGCGTGTCGCAGATCGGGCATTTCATGACGGGAAGGCTCGGTGATTCCATCGTAACATTGGGGCCAACGAACACTACGGCCGGTGTTCGAGTCTCCTGATTTCGGGGATGGCAAATCGCAGCGAAGGAACGCAGAAGGCGGGAATCGCGGCGTTTGGCCGGGTCCACTCAAAGAGGGTCTGTGCCGCAGAGTCGATTAGATCGTCGACTCCGGGCGCGTGGTGGAAATCGATTTCTTCATCTACCGGCCTACCGTTCAGATTGAGAATCCAGGATTCGATATTTCGCCTTGGGATCAGATGGATGATTCTTTCCCCGCTGGCACGCGGCGATTGTCCTTCTGAGGCGAGGCTCTCTTCGAGTTGCCTGGCGCGACTGGTAATATCTCGTGTATCCGCATCGATCACCACGACAAGAGAGGTCTGGGCTCTACGCGATCGCGCGCGATACGCTTCGACTGCTGGCGGGTACCGCGTCCGTACCCAAGCTTCTCCGCTTCCGCGTCCGGATGACACGGGCTCAGGGCGGATGTCATGTGCCGTATAGCTGAGTTTCCGTAAATAATAGCGGACGAACCGCTGCTGGCGTTCGTCCTCGGCCAGAACGACGACCTGCGAAACTCTAGCCACGCTCCCATCCGCGAGCTACGAGCTCTGCCGGGGGGAGACTGCTGTCCGGATCGCCGTGGAACGGCTCGACACGAGCCGAACCTATGCCGTCGCGGACGAATTGAACGCCGTAACTGGGAGCCAATTGATTGATAAGCTCCGGATGATGAGAAATCAGGATGGCCTGGCCCTTCCGATTCTCGACTAGGTCAATGAGTTTCATTAGCCACGGCTGAATTTCAGCAAGCGAGATGAAGTTCTCTGGCTCGTCAATGATGACGGTGTTTCCCTTCGCCGCGACGAAGTGAAGAATCATGTAGAGACAGATCAGGCATCGCTGGCCGTCGGATAACTCGGTAAAACCGACCTTAACAGTTCCACCCTCTCGCCCGAAATCAGCGACGAGTAGGCGAACACTTTCTCCCGCAAACTCAAGTTCCAGGAAGTTGAGGCCATCGACGGCTTCCCGCAAACTCGCAAGCAGTTCCTGATTCTCTCTTGGGTCATCTTGCAACAGATGTCGATACCACGACGCGACGTTTGAAAGGTTCACGTTCGGATATAGGTTCTCACCTTCGGCGCGCAATCCCATACTAAAAGGATTGAGCCGGAAGGAGTAGAGGCTCGCGAGCCACTTCTTGAAAGGAGCAATCAAACTCTTCTTTTCAGCGCTGACCGTCAGCAAAGATGAACGATCACGTTCGAGGGGATAGGTGAATTGAATCTCCCCGTCATCGTACAGCTGGACCTCTCCACTTTCAAATACCAGGAGGGGCGTCTGGTTCATATAAATGCGCTCGGAAGCGACGACAGCTCGCGGTGGGTCGTCCGAGGGCTCTATATCAAGTTGGTACAAATATCTTCCACCATTTATCGTCGCCTCTAATTCAAAGATCTGGTCGGAGCGACGCTGCCAACGAGTGCGCTGATTCAATGGGAACAGCTCTTCTGCGGTCCTGCCAACAGCTACGAATTGTCGCACGGACAAAAGAGCATCCAGCATGCTCGACTTGCCCGAACCGTTGCGTCCAAGAATCAGGTTTGTGCGCCCAGGCTTGTATTCAAAGCCCACAAAACACCGGAAATTGTCGATATACAGCCGCGTTAGCATCTGATTCAATTCTACATGCTGCTTGCGCCGCCGAACGTTTGCTGGTAGCAACGCAGGAAGTACCCATCCGTCATTCCGGCGATGTAATCGCAAACCACGCGATGCACGGGCGCGTTCGTGAGCGATTCTACGTAGTTCTCGGGGAGTTTGTCGGGATGTGCGATCCAGAATTCGAACAACTCGGCGATTTGGGCGGCGGAGCGGCGGCGCTCGCCCGCCATCGGCTCGGAATAATACAGCGTGTGATGCAGAAATTGTTTCAGCGCCCGGTTCGCGGTGTGGGCCGGCAAAGTGAACGCCGCCAGGCGCCGGGGATGGGCGCGCACCATTTCCACGTTATCCACGGAGGCCGCGTCCGCGGCTTCGACCGTCCCTTCCACCAAGCCTGAAACCAGCCAGTCCAGCAATCCGCGCAGCACTTCCTGAAATTGTTCGCGTTCGGAAGCGCCGGGAAATTGGGATTCCACTTCCTCCCAGCGGCGGCCGAACTCAGGAACGCACTGGCTCAACTGCTCAATGCTGAAGAGCCGCGCGGAGAAGCCGTCGTCCAGGTCGGCCGTGTTGTAGGCGATCTCATCCGCCAGGTCGATCAATTGCGCTTCGAGCGGCGGGCGGAGACCGGGAAGATATTCGTCCAGCGCCGGATTCTCGCCCTTTTCGAAATCGTGGGAGTGCTTCACGATGCCCTCGCGCACCTCGAAAGTCAGGTTCAGACCGGGAAAGCGGGCGTAGCTCCGTTCGAAGGAATCGACAATCCGCAGGGCGTGCAGGTTGTGGTCGAAGCGGTCCCCGAAGCGGCGCATCTGGCGATCGAGCTCATCTTCACCGGCGTGCGCAAATGGAGGATGGCCGATGTCGTGGCCCAAGGCGAGAGCTTCGGTTAGCTCCTCGTTGAGATCCAGCGCACGAGCCACCGTGCGTGCGATCTGCGCCACTTCAATGGTATGCGTGAGCCTGTTACGAAAATGGTCCGAGATACCGGATGGAAAGACCTGCGTCTTATTCTCCAGCCTGCGAAAAGCCCGTGAATGGATAATACGGTCGCGATCGCGCTCGAAATCGCCGCGGTAGGGGTGCGCCAGTTCGGGATAGCGCCGGCCGCGGCTCTGCTCCGCGGAAAAACGGAGGCGGCCTAGCCGGTGCACGCCTCGGCCAGAGATCCTTCCAGACTGATGGCGGCTTTGCTGATGGCGGGACGAGTGCTGGTGCGCAGCGGATCTACCAGCTGATGAGCGCGCTTCGGGTCGCTGCACTTGATGAGATCGCCCATCGCGAGGATGGCGGCGTCTTTCGAGACCATTACGCTGGGATGGTCAATCACGGATTGGATGAGCTTCACACCATCGTTCACCTTGCCCTGTGCGGCATAAACTTGAGCCAGCGCCAGCTTGGCCTCGGACGCATAGGGGCCGTTGCCGGAATCGATGGCTGCATTGAAGTGCTTCACCGCGTCCGGCAAATTGCCATCGTCGGCCGCGTTCGTGCCCAGGAAAAACTCGGCGATGTCACCTTCCTCAGTGCCGGGATACTTGGTGAGCAAATCGGTCCATGCTTTCACCACGGCCTTCTTGCGGGCTTCGGCCGTAGGAAACGTCACCACGTAATCGGATTGCGAAGGTCCAATGGTGCTGTTTTGGATTTGCATGGCGGCGTGCATATCTTCCTGCCGCGCGTCGTGCCGGTAGCCTCGATACCAGAAAATGCCAATGGCGATGACAACCACGGCAACCCCGATGGCGCCCCACTGGATCATTTGCCGGCGGTGCTGGGAAACGTATTCGACGCTGTGTTGGACTTCCAGAGCGAATTTATCGCTCTTCAGTTCCTTGCGGGTAAGCTTGTCCACGGAGACCTCATAAGTGCGGGAAACTCTAGCTTAACATACGGCCGGCAGCAGGCAAACCGATGCGTCCCTTCTCGCTCGGAGAAGGAAGCGTGCGGGCCGGTGATCTTGTAACCGTGTCACTTACGGTCGCGATGCGTCGCGGCTCGGCAACGATGTCAGGTGAAGCTACGGAGTCAAGCGAAGCTTCGGATGGCCGACGGCTCGTCTTCGAAAACCTCGAACACAGTATAGAGCTTAGTGATCTGGAGCAGGTCCTTGACGCGCTTGGTCAAACCCAGCAGCTTGAGCTGCCCGCCGTGATTAGTCACGGTGGTAAAACTCGACACCATTTCGCCGATTCCGGAGCTATCAATATAGGAGACGTCGGACAAGTTGATCAGGATCTTCTTGTTGCCCTTGGTGGCCAAGTCTCGAATCATGTCCCGGAAAACGCTGGCACCCTCTCCCAGGGTGATTCGCCCCGTTGCATCCACCACCGTAACGTCGCCGACTTGACGGTTTGTTATTTTCACACTCACGAATTTGGACCCTCCCTCACGTTCTTTTCGATCTCGTCAACTGGCCTTGGCCAGATACTTCACCATCCGCACTTCCGTCCCCCTCGGCTGCCCAGGAAGCACTTGGAATTCGTCAACGAAGGCGCGTATCAAAAGCAATCCCCGGCCGGATTGGCGGAGCAGATTCCCTTCGGCCAACGGATCCGGCACCGCATTCGGATCGAATCCGTCACCCTCGTCCGCAATCACAATGGTCAGCCGGTCCGCCGCTTTGGTCACAGACAGGTGCACCTTCTTGCGCGCGTTGTAACGGTTGCCGTGAACCACAGCGTTAACCATGCTCTCCCGAACGGCCATCCCCAATTGGTGCAGGTCGTCTTCATGGAAGCCGATTTCTCGAGCGGCTCCCAAAACTTCCGTTTCCGCCACTTCCACGCTGTCCAGAGTCGAATCGAGCAGTATTTTGCGTTCTGCCATAGTTTCAGCGCGGAGGCCATCGTTCTCAAAGGCAACGACGCGGCCAAGATGAATGTTTACAGTAAAATACTTAACGGGCTGATGTCAAGGACATAGAAGAATTGGGGTTGGGGATCAGGGGTTGCGGTTCCTGGCACGCGCTGCCTTCAGGAACATTCGCCTAAGCGCACGCACCATAAAAAAGGCCGGGGGATTAGCCCGGCCTTTCAGATTCAACTAGGAGGAGGAGTGGCTTAGCGGCTCATCGGGCAGCCAGCAAAGCTCTCAGGTGGCGGGCCCGTTCCGGGGATCGAAGCTGGCGCAACGCCTTGGCTTCAATCTGACGGATGCGCTCGCGCGTGACGTCAAACTCTTGCCCGATCTCTTCGAGGGTGTGCTCGCGTTCACAGCCGATGCCGAAACGCAGGCGAATCACCTTCTCTTCCTTGGGCGACAGAGTCTTCAAAATGTTGGCGGTCTCGTCGCGGACGTTGGAATCGATGACGGCGTCCACGGGCGAACCCACCCAGCGGTCTTCAATCAGATCGCCCAGCGCGGACTCGCCATCGCGGCCCACCGGCGTTTCGAGCGAAACCGGATCGCGCGAGATGGTCTTCAGCTTCTGGACCTTCTCCACCGGAATATCCATCCGGCGGCTGATTTCATCGTTCGTAGGAGCACGGCCCAGTTCCTTTTCGAGCTCGCGGGTGGCGCGCAGGAACTTGTTCATGCTCTCATTCATGTGCACCGGGATGCGAATGGTGCGTGACTGATCGGCGATAGCGCGTGTAATGGCCTGGCGAATCCACCAGGTGGCGTAGGTCGAAAACTTGTATCCGCGCCGGTATTCGAACTTGTCGGCGGCGCGCATCAGGCCGATATTGCCTTCCTGGATCAGATCCAGCAAGTGCAATCCGCGATTGACGTACTTCTTGGCGACCGAAACAACCAGGCGAAGGTTGGCTTCCACCAGATCCTTCTTAGCGCGCTCGGCTTCAATTTCGCCGTGGCGGATCACGGACATGCTGTGCTTAAGATCGCCGAGCGAAGCGCCAGCGGCATTTTCAAGCTTGCGGACCTCGCGGCGCAACTCGCGCGTACGAGCCTGAGCTGTCAGTCCCGAGCGCCCTTCGAGCTTGCGCAGCTCGGCTTCCAGGTGCGCCAACTGTTCGACGGCGTGTTCGATTTCCTTGGCGAACTGCTTCCAGCGGGAAGGCAGCCAGGGCAGACGCCGGATAGCCAGGGACATCTCCACCTTGGCGCGGTTCACCTTGCCTTGCGCCTTGCGGCGAAGCTTCTTGTTGCTGAGCGGCACGGTTTCCAGCTTGTCGATTAACTGGATCTGCTTTTTGTGCGAGGCGATGAGGTCACCGAACTGTCCGCGAACCTCGGCCTGCTTCTTGGTATCGGCGGGACTGCCTTCCTCGACATCGCCGAAATCCACAAAGTTATCGAGTTCGTCGTCGCCGCGCTTGAGCGACTCGGAAATCTCGGAAACCCTCAATTGAACCAGAGCGGACCTGCTGATGGACTTCTGCATCCGCAGCTTGCCCCGCTCCATGCGGCGAGCCAGATTGACTTCGCCTTCGCGAGTGAGCAGCGGAACGGCACCCATCTCGCGCAGGTACACGCGTACCGGATCGTCGGTGTAAATCGACTCTTCGGCCTGTTGGGCCGGGAACTCCTCTTCCTGGACCTCCTCCGGATGGAAGAAATTAGCTTCTTCGTCGAATGGAAGCCCGAGGGGTTCATGACCCTCTGCTAAGAACTGATCTTCAAATTGATCCACTTGGATGCTCACCTCCCCAACCGGGCACAACACTTCGTACGGATCGCTCTTGCTACGATATCCACCTGGCGGGGTATGTTAACCTATTTACAAACCACTAGCTTAGGCGCGCGTTCAGCCACCGTGCCGACACTGAATATTAGCAATCGATTATAGCATCGAATCGAATGCGAAGTTAAGCCCTAAATAGAAGATGTTCTGATTCCAGATTGGTTACACCAAGTTTGGCGACTGTACCCTGGATGCCGCTGGTACTTAAATGCATCAAAGTACTAAGAACGCTTATGCAGCACCAAGTTCTTCAATTCATTTAAAAACGCCTCCACATCTTGAAAGTCGCGATAGACCGACGCAAATCTCACATATGCTATCTTATCGAGGTTCTTGAGGTGTTCCATGAGCATCTCCCCGATCTGAGTTGTGGAAATTTCCCGATCGGGATTGTCAGCCAGCCCAGCCTCCACGGAGTCCACCACCTCGGCGAGCTTGGCCATGGCGACCGGCCGCTTCTCGCAAGCCTTCAATAGCCCGCTTAGGACTTTCTGGCGATCGAACTTCTCCCGCCTCCCATCCTTTTTGACGACCATGTAGGGGATTTCGTCGCTTCTTTCATACGTAGTGAAGCGGCGCTCGCAGCCCAGGCATTGGCGGCGGCGGCGGACGACGTCGCCTTCCTTGCTCTCGCGCGAGTCAATGACTTTGTCCTCTTTGTGACCGCAAAAGGGGCAATTCATGCTGGAGGCTCTTCTGCCGATCCTGGCAATATCTGCTTTGCTGACAACAGTTTAAGTTTACCCCAATTTAGCCCTTCGTGGAAGGCGCAGGCCAGTCCGAAGGGTACAATGGCGATAGAGCCAACCAGCCAAAGCAGAATCGCGATGCCGGAGGCGGCTTCGAGCGGGACGCCATAGATCCTGGTAAGTGCAACGATGGAAGCCACTTGCACTCCTCCTCCCAGCCCGGGAACCTGCACCAGGCTGCCGAGCGTCATGAAAGCCAACAGCACCAGAACATCCAGTAAAACGAAGCCACGGGTGGCTTGAAATCCGTGGAAGAGCGCGAAGCTGCTCGCCACGATGACCAGCCATTCGAGCAAGGTGTAACCGAGCAGGAGGGCCAGCGAGGAAATGTCGCGGGTACATTCCACGCCTTGAGAGAAGGCGTCCAAGGTTGAGGCAGCCCGACGCTGATAATGCTCCGGCAGAGAGGCAAGGGCGCTCAAGATCCGCCGATGCGCCCTGCGCCCCGGGTCCCGGAAGGCGATGAGGAGCACCAGGCAGAGGGCGCCGGCGACTGCCAGCGAGTAGCCCCCTATAGCCAGGGCTTCCTGAATCTTGGGGCCCAAGCGCCAGCTATACGGCGGAATCCGGATGAGCGCATAGCCACAAAGGATCAATACAGCAAGGAGATCCAACATGCGTTCCAGCAGCCACGCCGCGGCTTGGGAGGAGAACGGCAGGCCGGTCTGGAGCGCAATCAGATAGGGCCGCACCACTTCGCCCACGCGTCCGAGCAGGACCCCGGCAGTGAGGCCTATGGCGGTATCGGAGGTTAACCGCCAGACGCCGATGGGAGTTCCGAATGGCCGCAGCATAACTTTCCAGCGCAGGGCGCGGCCGATATTGCTCAATAGTATCAAGCAAATAGAGGCGGCCAGCCAGGAGACATTCACCTGCTTCAGAGTGGCAAGGAATAAATCCCAGCGGAAAGTTACCCCTCGGGTTCGGTAAGCTAGTAGCAAAAGAACAAGCAGGCTGCCTGAGACAATGAGAGCCACGGCTCGGGAGGGACGGGCCGCCGAAGGCCGGGGACGATTTGTTGGGGGTACCGGGGTAAAGCTTGGATTCAAGTGAACTTCTTATCATAGTTCTTCGTTTTCATAACTGGAAGCAGGAGATAAGAAGCATCATGGCAACGGTGGCGATTCCGGCGGCGAAATGGAGCTGGGATTCACCTTACTCGCAGGTCCGGACGAGCAACAGCTTGGATACGGATGTCCAACTCGTAGATCGTTGCCTTAGCGGCCAGGAAGCCGCTTGGGAAGACCTGGTTAAGGTACATACCCGGCGTGTGTACTCCATTTGCTATCGTTTTACAAACAGCGATACCGAGGCGCAGGATCTTACGCAGGACGTGTTCCTGCGGGTGTTTAAGAATCTGCGAAGCTTCCGGGCGGGCGAAGGTTTGTTCGTGGTTTGGCTGACCAGGCTGACGCGGAATCTGCTGATCGATCATTACCGACGGACGCGCATGGAGCGAGCCACCGAGTCGATTGAAGATCAAACCTCGGCGCTCGAAGAGAACACGGCAGCCATCGCCAGGACGGATGGCATGCTGGCCGGACGCGAAGCCAGCGAGCTGTTGCAGGCCGCGTTGCAGAAATTGTCGCCGGAATTGCGGGAAACCGTGATTCTTCGCGATCTGGAAGAATTAGAATATCGAGAGATCGCGCAGATCCTGAACGTTCCGGAGGGGACGGTAAAGTCGCGATTGAATCGCGGGCGCTCCGAGCTGGCCAAAGTGCTCCGCAGGCAGAAGATTCGTATTTGAAAGTCGGTTGAAGAGAAGAAGATGATGACGTGTGCAGAGCTCGAAATCCTGCTGTGCGATTACGTGGATGGAACACTCCGCGGCGGGGAGAGAGCTGCACTCGAGAGTCACTTGTCGGGATGCGTAGCTTGCAAGCAATTAGCGGAAGATGTCACTGGAGTAACGGCGTTCTTCGAGCGTGTGCCGCAGGCAACTCCGCCGGCTGAACTGCTGACGCGCATTCTGCATCATGCGCCGATGGGTCCGGCTGCTGTTTCCGAGCGGCTTCCCGGCGATTCGAAGCCATCCTGGATCAAACGTTTTTACGGCGGTTTTGTTCAGGGGTGGCTGCAGCCGCGCTACGTGATGGGCATGGCGATGACCATCCTGTCGTTCTCCATGCTGGCGCGCTTTGCGCATATCGAGCCGAGACAATTGCGGCCGTCGGATTTGGATCCGGTAAAAGTTTGGCAAGGGATTGACGACCATTCGCACCGCGTCTACGACCGGGCAATGAAGTATTACGATAATCTGCGGCTGGTGATCGAGATTCAATCGCGCTTAAGGGAGTGGACCGATCAAGATCCAGCGCAGGGCGGAACTGGGGAAGGCGTGCGGACAAATGCACAGCCGCGAGCGAGCGAAAGAGGTAGTCAGCAATGAATTGCTTAAATCATCCCGAGGCTCCGGCCGTCGCTTATTGCCGGGAATGCGGAAAGGCGCTGTGTGAATCGTGCCGCCGCCAAGCCGATGGAACCGTGTATTGCGAAGAGCATCTGCCGGCGTCGGCATGGGCAGCGCCGCCACCGCCACCGCCGCCTCCTCCTCCGTACTTTGCGCCCGAAGCCTCACCCTACACGACGCCAGAAACGGCGCGGCCGCAACCGTCCATCTCCGACCCGGGATCGTCGCCGGGGCTGGCCTTCCTGCTGGGCTTCATTCCGGGTGTGGGTGCCATCTACAACGGCCAATATGTGAAAGGTCTGATCCACGTAGTGATCATGGGTTTGCTGATCGCTATCGTCAGCGACGATCAAATCAGCAATAATCTGCAGCCTTTATTCGGGATGATGATCGCGGTCTGGGTTTTCTACATGGCGTTTGAGGCGTATCACACAGCCAAGCGGCGTCAGCGTGGCCAGCCGGTGGATGAGTTTTCGAGCATAGTGCCGCGCCACGGCCAGCCCGCGCGATTCCCGCTCGCGCCCACGGTTTTGATTGCGGCCGGTGTGCTCTTCCTGTTGCACAACCTGAATATTCTGCGCATTGGCGAGCTCATTCGTTATTGGCCGGTGGCTCTGATTTGCCTGGGCGCATATATGCTCTACGAGCGGCTGTCAGGGCATCCCACCGAATCGCGCGGACACGGCGGACCTGGGGCGCGGGAGGCTGTCGATGAACGACATTAGCGGCGTTATCCAGGCCATTCGCGGACCGATCATGCTGATCACATTGGGCTCTCTGGTGGCCATCGATTATGCGGGCGTGTACGGATTCTGGCGGACCTGGCCGGTGCTGATCATCATCTTTGGCCTGCTGAAGCTTTTGGAGCGAGCGAACGCGAAGCCGGCGCCGCCCTACCCTGGCGATTATCCCGGTCAGCAAGCCGGAGGACGGCCCGGAGGTAACGCGATATGAGACGCGGTTCGGTGATTGGGCCGCTGATTCTGATCGGGCTCGGCATTCTGTTTTTATTTCGCAATCTGTGGCCGGATATTCCGCTGGTGGACATGATCTCGCGGTTTTGGCCATTCCTGCTGATCGCCTGGGGCGGAATCCGGCTGCTCGAAATTCTATTCTGGTCGATGACCGGCAAGCCGCTTCCGCGCAACGGTGTGTCGGGCGGAGAATGGGCGCTTATTTTCGTAATTTGCATCGTGGGCGCCACTATGTACACCGCGCATAACGCTCCGTCCTGGTTCCCTTCCGGGCGCGCCTGGAGGCGGGTGGTAGTGAACATGGGGGAAAGCTACGACTATACGTTCGCACCGATCGAAAAGCCCTGCGCGAAAAATTGCCGCATCGTCATCGAGAGCTTTCGCGGCAACGCCAAAATCACGGGGACCGCTGACACCACTGTAAAAGCGAGCGGACAGGAAACCGTGCGTTCGTTTCAACAGGCCGACGCCGACAGCGCCAACAAACAGACTCCGCTGGAACTGATTCAGGACGGCGACCAGATCATCGTGCGCACCAACCAGGACAAGGTGAGCGACCGCGTGCAGCCCAATGCCGATCTGGAGATTTCCGTTCCCGAAGGGTCGTCCATTGAAGCGCACGGGCGCTACGGCGATTTCGACGTGCAAGGGATCAACGGAAACGTCAATATCAACAGTGATAACGCCGGTGTGCGGCTGGAGAATCTGGGCGGCAACGTGCAGATCGATACCCGCGCCAGCGACACCGTCCGCGCCGTGGACGTCAAGGGCAGCGTGGAGTTGAAGGGCCGGGGCGAAGATCTGGAGCTTCAGAATATCGGCGGACTGGTGACGGTGAATGCGGTTTACGTAGGAGAGATTCAATTACATAACCTGGCACAGCCGGTGCGCTGGGAAGATCCCTCCAACTCGGGTGGGTTCGAAAAGCTTCCGGGCCAGCTCCGCATGAGCCGGGGGGAGTACACCGGCGACAACATCGTCGGTCCCATCCGTTTGCGGGCGCATTCGAGCGATGTGCAGCTTTCCAATTTCACGCAGTCACTGGATTTGACCATTGACCGCGGCGATATCGATTTGAAGCCGGGTAAGAACACTCCGAGGATGGACGTCCACACGCGCTCGGGCGACATCGAGTTGACGCTGCCCGCGGGTGCGAAGTTCGATTTAAGGGCCTCCACGGAACATGGCGATGTGAACAACGATTACGGCGATGCGCTGCACGAGGACAATTCGGGACATGGCGGAACGTTGGCGGGAGGCACCGGCGGGCCACAATTGCGGCTGGAGACCGGGCGCGGATCCATCACCATACGCAAGTCGAACGGGGATGAGACCACCACGTTCCCTGAGATTCCGAGCGTACCAAACCCACCGAAGGCTCCTAAGCCTCCCAATCCCGGCGAGCTCAAGGTAGAGCGCCAGTAAACGCTAGCGAACCAATATCAATTGGATGTCGGCGACATTAGTGCCGGTGGGGCCGGTCTTGATCAAATCGCCAGTGGCTTGGAAAAAATGATACGAATCGTTATTCGTTAGGCACGCGGATGCGTCCAGGCCGAGGGCTTGCGCGCGGGCGAGCGTTGCGCCGTCCGCGATGGCTCCCGCGGCATCCGTCGGGCCGTCGGTGCCGTCCGTGCCTGCGCTGAGGATCACGGTGCCGCCGATACCCGCGATATCGATTGCGGCTGCCAACGCGAATTCCTGATTACGCCCACCCAGCCCTTGGCCGCGAATGGTGACGGTGGTTTCGCCACCTGAGATCATGCAGGCTGGAACCTTGACGGGCCTCCCAGCAACCTGAATTTCCCTCGCGATCGCGGCATGGACGCGAGCCACTTCGCGGGCTTCTCCAACCAGCGAGGTGGAAAGCACCAAGGTGTTAAACCCGAGCCGGCGCGCCTCCGTCGCCGCAGCGTCGACGGCCAAAGCGTTGCTCCCTACGATCGCATTGCGGGTCTTCTGGAAGACTTTGTCACCCGGTTTGGGCGTTTCCTCCATGTGCAGCTTGTTCGGGATGCCGTACTTGCTTAAGATGGCGCGCGCATCGGCGATGGTGGAGCGATCGGGAACCGTGGGCCCGGAGCCGATCACGTCCAGATCGTCACCGACGACGTCCGAGAGGATCAGCGTGAGTAGCGTAGCGGGATAAGCCAGGCGGGCAAGCTGTCCGCCCTTGATGGCCGAGATGTGCTTTCGCACGCAATTGATTTCGTGAATGCTCGCGCCGCAGGCCAGCAACGATCGCGTGATCTTCTGCTTTTGGGCCAGGGTAATGGAAGGCGCAGGAAGCGGCAGCAAGGCCGAGGCACCGCCCGAAATCAAGCAAATAACCAGGTCGTCCGGGCCGGCTCTGGCTCGCAATTTGGGCGATGCGCCGGGCGCCAGCCACGCCGCGCTGGTCAGGGATGGGATGGCCACACTCGTTGATTTTGATGCGCCGAAGCTTCGCGCCGTGACCGTCCTTCACGTTGATCTCGCCCGCGGTGATGCGAGCGCCCAGCATTCGTTCCACCGCGCGGGCCATCTGCGCACTCGCTTTGCCGGCGCCGATCACGAAGATATTCTGGTAAGCCTTGGGGCGGAGCCGAAGGTGGCGCAGAACGGCCTGGTACGGATCGGCCGCTTGCAGTGCCGCGCGAAAAATTTGAAGTGCCTGACGGCGCAGCGAGGCGGCCATGCCGCTAAAAGATCGGGAGCTTCAAGATTTCGACCACGATGGCGGCGGCGTCATCGGTATCGGCCTGGATATGATGCTCGGCTTTGCTGTACAGGTCGCGACGATCGTCAAAGAGCTGCCGTAATTTCTCGGGATCGCGCGCCAACGGCCGATGGGTCTGACCATCCACACGCGCGCTGATGCGGTGGAAAGGGCAATCGAGCCAAATAGTCACGCCGCGTTCTTCGAGCAGCTTTCGGTTCGCGGCCTCTATAAACGCGCCACCGCCCAACGCCACCACCATGGGCTTGCCGTACTCCACTTCCCGCACTCGCTTGCGCAACGCTTCCTGTTCGATGGCGCGAAATTCCTGCTCGCCACGATTATCGAAGATTTCGGCGATAGAGATGCCCTGGGCTTTCTCGATATCTTGGTCGATGTCGGCAAAGGACCAACCGAGTTCGTCGGCCAGCAGGCGCCCCACCGCCGATTTACCCGATCCCATGAAACCGACCAGGTAGAGGCCGGGCGTGCGCTTAAGCTTCAGTAGCATTCGGTCACTAACGTCCGCGTAACGAATGGTCCCACAGCTTCGGCTAAAGGTGCAACTCGCGACATCAAGCAGTCATAATGGTACACATGCAGGAAGAGCTGTTGCCGCTTTTTCCGCTCCAAGTGGTCCTGTTTCCCAGGACTGCGCTGCCGTTGCACATCTTCGAGGAGCGCTATAAGCAGATGATCGCGGATGTACAGCGGGGCCACACGGAGTTCGGCATCGTGCTGGCCGGCGAAAAGGGTATCGTGAACACCGGCTGCACGGCCACGGTGGAAAAAGTCCTCAAAAAGTATCCGGATGGACGCATGGACCTGATTACTTTGGGGCGCCGCCGGTTTGAAATTATCCTCCTCAACGACGAAAAGCCGTACCTGCGGGGAGCGGTGGAATATTTCGACGATGAGGCCAGCGATCCGATTCCACCCGAAGTCCGCAAGCGCGTGGTGGATTCCTACAACGACCTGCGCGCTCTGGAAGATTCCGAGCCGGTGCACGAGCCGGAGCTCAGCGATCCGCAGCTCAGCTTCCAACTGGCGCAAGTGGTGCCCGACCTGGATTTCCGCCAGATTCTGCTGGCTACGCGATCGGAAGCGGACCGGATGAGGAGGCTGGCTGAATTTTTCCCCAGCTACCATTCCCGGCAGCGTCAGATCCAGCATGCGCGCGCGGTGGCGCCGACCAACGGACATGCCAAGGGGTCTGTGGGCGCGTGAGGGTGGGCCAGCGACAGAACCTGATCGTAGACGCCGACGACACGCTGTGGGAAAACAATATCTACTTCGAAAGCGCGTTCGACAATTTTTGCGATTTTCTCTCGCACTCCAAGCTCTCCCCGGCGGAAGTGCGGGCGGTGCTGGACGAGATCGAAACCGTCAACAATAAGACCCATGGCTACGGGACGGCGAATTTCACGCGCAACCTGACCCAGTGTTATCACCAGCTGGTTGAGCGCGCGGTGAGCGCCGAAGATCTGCCGCGTATCATGAGTTTCACCGAGCAGATTCTGCATCATCCCATCGAAGTGATCGCGGGCGTGGAAGAGACGCTGGAATACCTTTCCCGGCGCCACAGCTTAACGCTGTTTACCAAAGGCGATCCGGAGGAGCAGAAGCTGAAGCTGGACCGGTCTGGCCTGGCGATTTATTTCGGCCATACCGCGATTGTGAAGGAGAAGGACGCACGAAGCTACGGCGCGCTGATTCGCGAGCGCGCGCTCGATCCGGCAAATACCTGGATGATCGGGAATTCGCCGAAGTCCGACGTGAATGCGGCGCTCGAAGCGGGCCTCCATGCGGTTTTCGTTCCGCACGAGCGGACCTGGACGCTGGAGCGGGCGGAACTGCGGGAGGGGCCGGGAAGATTGATCCAGGTGACTAAGTTCGAGGAGCTGCGGGAATATTTTTGAGACCGCTTCCTGCGGTCACGGCTCAGTTTGGGTTAGTAAGCGTGGTTGGAGATCAGGGCCGTCGGCGAAATCTGCGGAGCGGTCTGCGCGTAATAGTTTTCGCCCGACAGATTCTTGTAGACTAAGCCGGCTACGCCGGAGGCGATGGGCCCGCTGACGGAGTGTGCCGTGGAGGTTAGCAAAACCACCACCACCAGCTTGCGCCCGGCAATCTCGTTGTAGGATCCAAACCAGCCCAGGTGCGTGAAAGACCGGTTGTCGGTGCAGGTGCCGGTCTTGCCGAAAATCGGCTCGGTGGCGCTGTAGCCTGCACGGCGCGCGGTGCCATACTCCACCGCCCCCATCATGCCCGGCTTGATGTCGGTCAGCCATGGCGAGAGGTCGAGTTGACGCTTCACCTGTGGAACAAATTGATCGATCTCAGCCTGCGAGGTGGGGTGCTGCAGATAATATAGCGTTCCGCCGTTGGCCACTGAGGAAACGATGGCGGTGAGCTCCATGGGCGTCATCCAAAAGCCTTCGCCGAAGCTGGTCATCATCCCGAGACCGTCGGACGGCGCCGCTTCCGCGATCTGGCCCGGTTGCTCGGCATCAATGTTCAATCCGGCTTTTTCGCCCAAGCCGAACATCTGGCCGTACTGCACGATCTTGCCGTAACCCAGCTTTTCGCCCACCGAGGCGAAGTAGGCATTATTGGAACGCGCGATGGCTTCCGTCAGATCGATGGAATGGTGTTTAGTTACCCGCAGGGAACTGTCCTGATTGATGATTCCTTCGCTCAATCCGGCCAGCGCCGCGACAATCTTGATGGTGGAGCAGGGCTCATACGCGCCTTGATAGGCCAGCTTCTGATTCACGACGGAAAGAATGCGCCCGGTGTTCGGATCGGCAACGATGACCGCGCCATTTTGCGATCCCAGCGCCTGAACGGCCGCGCGGCGAGCCATCAAATCCTCGCCATCCACGGAATCGCCTATGGTGGGATCCACAAACGGCATGGCCCGCTTCCTGGAAGCAACGGACCGGTGCACGCCGATCAGCTTGGGCGCCGCGACCACCGTGGTCTTGACGGCTGCGGCAGTGCCGCGTATGATCCGATGCCGTTTCTTATGGTTGGAAGTGGACCCAAAGGCTGATCCAGTCAGGAGTACGACGGAGAGGAAGGCGATAAAACGTTGATACATAGATGAATGCAGATCCCTATTCAGGCACTGAACATTATTCGCTCACCTACAAGCGGCAGCAGTCTAGAGGCGTCACTTCAAGCTCTCGGTGCAAACCGTTCCCACATTATGAGTTATCGGCGGACTTTCGTCAAGACTTGAATGCGTCATTGAATGCACCGATGGAATGCACCCGTGCCAACGCATGGTCTTCTCATAATGAGTGTACGACAACGAACAAACTTCTCAATGAGATACGCACACTCGCCCTGGCCCGCCGACGGAAATCTCGATGTACAATGGGACCACAAGTTGGACGTTCCCCACGCTGGGAGTAGTTACCAATGATTGTACCGCCGAGTTCCGTTTTCACCGCCCGGGAAACCCACGGACGCGTGCTCCGCTCTGGAAACCGGTTGATCGCCCACAGCCAGGAAGCCGGCTGGCGATCTCTACACGCCGCGATTCTGGAAGAAGGTCCGTTCCACGCCGTAGAACGGCCCATTCGCCATCCTTCGCTGATTTATCATTTGAGCCGGCCTACGCAGGTGACACGCAAAGTGGAAGGCGCCGCGAGCGAAACCGCGTTGATTGGACCGCGCCGCATCTGTCTCACCCCAGGCGAAGCCACCAGCCAGTGGCAGCATGCGGGACATCCGGAGATCCTGCAGGTGTACTTGCGGCAGTCGGTTTACGAAGCGGCGGTCAGCGAAATTTATGGCTGTGACACCTCGGGAGCCGAACTGGTGCCCCGCTTCGCTATCCTGGACCCGCTGCTCGAGCAACTAGCAATCGCCATCACCAACGCCCTGCGCGACGGCAACGGCAGCGATGGGTTTAACGACGGCCTGTATATCGACACCATCGCGCAAATGATGGCCGTACACCTGGCGCGCACGCATTCCTCGCGCTCGCGGCCGGTGCGCATTCTTCCGGCCAGGCCGCTCTCCGGCTGGAAAATGCGGCGCGTGATCGAATTTATCGAGGATAACCTGGACGGCGACCTGAGCCTGCAGGCCATGGCCGCCGAAGTTGACATCAGCCCGCTGTATCTGGCGCGCGCGTTCAAGGCGGCCGTCGGTCAATCGCCACATCAGTACGTGCTGGCACGTAGGATCGAGCGCGCAAAGGAGCTGTTGCGCAACACCGATTTGCCCGTGGTGGATGTGGCGCTGTCCTCCGGCTTTTCGTCGCAAAGCCACCTATCGCACTGGTTCATCCGGCAGGTAGGTGTTTCGCCGGCGGTGTATCGCAGGCAAGCGACGAGCTGAAGGAACGCCGTTCTGTCAGGTTGGTCGTCTGCTCAGAACGAAATCGGTGTGCAGCTTGCGCCACGGCCTATCCACCTGCTTACCGTCCGGCGCGACGCCGGGCGCTTCGTGAGTGAAGTCGCGGATGAGCGAATTCTTCACTGCGAACACCGCATCGCTATCCAGATATTGATCGCCATCCACAAACACGTGAGTTACCAGCGTAGGGTGACCGTCGGCAATGATCATGAAGTGAACGTGCGCCGGCCGGTAAGGATGCCGCGCGGAAGCCTTCAGCATCTCGCCCACCGTGCCGTCGTCCGGGATGGGATAAAACTTCGGCATAATGGTCCAGAAACGGAAGCGGCCCTGCGCATCGCTATGGAAGCGGGCGCGTAGCGTAGGCTCTTCAAGCTCCGGCAACTGGACATCGTAGAAGCCTTCGGCGTCGGAGTGCCATACGTCGATGATGGCGTTCGCAACCGGATGGCCCGCTTCGGACCGAATTGTGCCGTCGATGTAGAGCGGATCGCCCTTCGCGCCACCGCTAATGTCGCCGCCGAACTCCGCTTCGGGCGGATTCTGCACATAGAAGGGGCCCATTACGGTGGACTCGGTGGCGTCCTTCGAAAAGCGATGATTGATGGCGTCCACCAGCATGGAAACGCCCAGGGTGTCGGAGAGCAGAATAAATTCCTGGCGCTTGTCGGTACAGAGCTGGCCGGTGCGGGTGAGAAAGTCGATGGCCTGTCCCCACTCGGTTTCCGACGGCTCCACGTCGCGCACGAAGTCATGCAGGTGCTGCACCAGGCTGGTCATGATCTTCTTGAGCCGCGGATCGGGCGTGTTCTGGTAGCGATCGATTACTGCCGCTGTAATATTGTTTTCGTCGAAATCGCGCATACTTAAGAGCTTACTCGCTCGGAGCATAGTAACCGGTTCTCCAGTGCGCCTGGATCTTGGGCAATCCGCGGGGCGCAGCCAGCTTCACGGCGATGTGATGGTACCGCCCGTCGCGCGCCGAGTCGGTGGGTGCATACCCGAGCATATATCGATTGCGCAGATCGATGACGATCTTGTCGGCGAAATCCCCGAGCGACATTCCAATGCCGGGAAACATGCGGCCGCCGGTGAGTTCCGTCAAATTCTTGAGCAGCACCTGGTCGCCACCGTAGTTGGAACCCATTCCGTTTCCGAACGCGCCGATGGCATAGATCAACACGTCGCTTTCCACGATGGCGTTCTTCACTTCGCCGGGCGTGTAGCGGCTATGATTCTCGCCGCCGTCGGAAATGATCACCAGCGCCTTCCTCAGATTCTTCGACTTTCTCACTTCATTCAGCCCCAGGTACACGCCGTCCAGCAAGGCCGTGGTGCCTCCGCCTTTGCTCGACATCAGCCGGTAGTCGACCTCGGCGGCATTCTGGGTCAGCGGAACGGCCACGTGGGCGTCGCTCGCCAGCTCTACCAGGCAGAACTCATCGCCGGGATTGGAGGTCTTGAAAAACTGCGACGCCGCGTGGCGCATCTGGGGCAAATCCCCTCCCATGCTTCCGCTGATGTCGAAGACCAGGCCGACCGCGATGGGGTCGTCCTCCATCGAAAAGGAAATGATCTTCTGCTCCACCTTGTCGTCGAATACGTGGAAATTTTGCTTCTCCAGGCCGCTGACCGGGTGGTTGAGCATGTCGCTCACTTCCACCGGGACCAGCACCAGCGTGGTGTCGATGCGCAATCGGCCGGCCCGCGCTTCTTCCTGCTTGGGCTGGGCGTTGGGGCGTGCGCGCGGTTCGATGGAAACCTGCTGCGCGAAAGCGGACGCGAGCATAACGGCGATGGCGAAAGACGCTTGGAGCACGCGCATTGTGATAATCTCGCAGGCGGCCATGAAGGTCTTTCTCATTATTATGGCGCTCGGGGCAGGCGGCGTTGTTATCGGGACTTAGTTGAAGGATGACACCAGCCACCGATTCCGCGACGCTTGACCGGCAACTCGCCTACGCCATGTTTCGACTCACGCTGGGTATCAACATCCTGGTACACGGGGCAGGGCGCATTTTCGGGCCGGGCGCCGAAGCGTTCGCTACCACGACGGCGGCTGAATTCAACAAGACCATCCTGCCCGCGGGTTTGGTGCATGCATTCTTGTTCGTGCTGCCATTCGCCGAACTGGTGCTCGGCACGCTAACTACGCTCGGTTTGTTTACCCGCTGGGCGCTGACTTTGGGCGGACTGATGATCGCCACGCTGGTGTTTGGCACCGCGCTCAGGAGCGATTGGAACACGGTGGGCGTTCAGATGATTTACGCCATCACTTATTATCTTTTGCTGGTGCATCGATCGAGTGATCGGTTCTCGCTGGACAAGGCGCACGGGGCGCCGAAATGATCACAATTGGCGTCAAAAATCCGGCATGACGACAATTCCAGCAACAAGCTTGTAGCAAGACCTCGTGTCCGGGTATTCTTCGCTGAGGCTGACGGTGAACAAAACCCTGCTGGCCTGCAAGATTCCAATCGCCTCTTGGGTATGAGTCCCGCCCTCCAATTCCGAAAGTCTACGCACGATTCGCGACGTCCACGCCGGATCAGTGATCGGCAGGTCGTACGGATGGCCGTTGTGCTCAAAGGTAACGCGCGGCTGAGGTCGGGCATAAGGCCTAAGGAACCACCGCGTCCTTGAAGGTGCGACGAGGGCCAAAGAAGCATGCGCCCGCGCGGCGATTCTGGCTGGCATCTTCCTCTCTAAGGAACCTAACAAAGAAGGACCAGGATCGAGAGCAGCCCGAAGGACATCATAGAGATCTGGTCCTGCGGGCCGCGATATCAAAGCCCACGGCTGTTCACCCATCACCCAGTTCTCGGGCTGCCCGGGCTGGGGCCTATGAGAGGCCAAGTCGATCCTTATTACGTCCAGGACCTCCGGAGGGGATCCATCGTTAAGCCTGTAGTGGGGCCCATAAAGCTGACCATGGTCAGTGTTCGGAGCAATCGGGCGAACCCATCCTGTTCCGTCCACTCGAAGGCCAGCCACGCATCGGCCTCTCATTTTGTTGGAATTCGCCAAACAAATTATATCGGCTTGCGGCACACTCTATTAAAGGTGAATTACCTTCAGATCTCCCCACTTTTCACTAAGGTAGTCTAGCACCAAACGTCGGTGGCAGTGTTCTGCAGTCGACTCGCTACAAAGCAAAGCGGTGGGAATAGCAAACAATGAACGGTCCAATTGGGTCTCGATTTCACGCTCGGCTATCAGGGAGAGGAATTGCCTCTCATAATCTTCCCAGCTCCCTCCCTTCTTTTTGTAGCCGTCGAGCATCTCCTGCGTGGGTGCCAACAACGTTTGATGGAGGTAATCGGCCCCGCAAATCTCCTTTAAAAAGAAAGCGAGGTCTTCGCGCTTGGCAAAACCTGCGAGTTGGGAGACGTTGTTTAGCCGGACATCAAGAAGACGTTTAATGCCGGCGCCCCTCAAGAGGCCGAAGAACTGTTGTGCCGTTTTTTTTGTAAAACCGATGGAATAGATTTCCATTCAGGCGCCTTCGTGTGGTCAAATAATAATAGCTGTTCTTCCTCGGCGGCACTCGCGGACTCCGCCTTTAAGAGATCCTCTTCCGTCTGCACGCTTCCGTCGCCGCGAATGTGATCGACAGAAATTCCTCGTCGAACGAGCACGCGTGCAATCAGCAAGCGCCGATGACATATCGACGGATTTTCCTCACTGCACAGAAGGGCTAATCTGAACTTCCGCATTCCGTTGTCTAGTCGCTCCAAGCCTCTTTGGAAGAAAGGGGCCTCGGCAACCTTCGAATACAGTACGCGGCCATCGACATCATAAAATTGCACACCCACCGGCCTGCCTCCTAACTCCGTGCCCATGAAGATGTACTCAATACCGTTCTCCCTCAGGGATGCGCGCAACGCAACGCTGTCGTACTGCGAAGCGAACCTCGATTGCGGGTATGATCGCGTGTCTGCGACGGCCTGTACAGCGTGCAGTTTTAGAAGGCGCAGGAAGGCATCAATCTTATGGCTGGAGTGCCCGATAGTGAAGACGCGATCCACGATTTGATTTACCACAACGCTACCACTAAAATAATCTTACAACGCTCAACGACGATTCTACGCTAGGCCCCTCCCTTTCACTCGCACGAATTTGCCATCCGCACAGCCTGATCACACCCGATACAATGTTGAGGTTTCGGGAGAGGAACACGCGTAACCTACTGCTCGGCGTCCTGCTGGCGATCGTCCAGCTGCCGTTGGCTGCGGCGACGTGCGAGAGCTTGCAGTCGCTCGCGATCCCGCACACCAGCATCACGCTCGCACAGAGTGTGGCAGCGGGACAATTCACGCTTCCGGCCGGAACTCCGCCGGCCTTTGGCGGACGCGGACCAAATTTCAAGGATCTTCCCTCGTTCTGCCGCGTGACGGCCACTTCGGCGCCCAGCAGCGATTCTGAAATCAAGATCGAACTCTGGATGCCGGCCGTGGGATGGAACGGCAAACTGCGCGGCACGGGCAATGGTGGACTCGGCGGCAACCTCAGTTTTGGCGGCCTTGCGAATGCAATGCACGGCGGTTTCGCGGCAGCGGCTGAAAACACGGGGCATGAGAACGGCTCCAGCTACGCGCTGGATCATCCGGAGAAAATCATCGATTTCGGCGACCGCGCGGCGCACGAGATGACCGTCGCCGCGAAGGCTGCCATCGTAGCGTTCTATGGAAGCGCACCCAAGTTTTCCTACATGGACGAATGCGGCGGGGGCAGTATAGCAGCGCTGAAAGAAGCCCAAAAGTATCCCGACGATTATAACGGCGTGGTGGTGGGTGGATTCGCGGCACATCTGACGCATCACACGTTCGCGCAGATGTGGATCTGGCAGGCGACACACAAGGACCCGGACAACGAATTGCCTCCCTCAAAGCTGAGGCTCCTTCATCGGGCAGCTCTGGCCGCCTGCGACGCCAATGACGGTGTCAAGGACGGCGTGATCGAGAATCCGCCAGCGTGCAAATTCGACCCCGCGCTCCTCCAGTGCCCCGGAGCGGAAAACGATGAGTGCCTCACGCGCGGACAAGTGGAGGCGGCGCGTGCGCTTTATGCGGGCCCCAGGAATCCGCGCACCGGCGAGCAGATTTATTCGGGTCTGTATCCTGGAAGTGAACTCGGTTGGGGACAGCTTACGGGCAACGTGCCGCTCGGCATTCCGGTGGACTTCTTCCGCTACTATGTCTTTAAAGACGCGAGTTGGGACTACAAAACGCGGCCCATCAATTTTGATTCGGACGTTGCGATGGCCGACAAGCCTGCCAACCAGCCGGTGAACGCCATCGATCCCGATATCAAGAAATTCATCTCGCGTGGCGGGAAGATGATGCTCTCAGGCGGTTGGAACGACGCGGGCGTGCCTCCGCTCGAAGTGGTCAACTACTACAATGCCGTGGTGAAAACGATCGGGGCGAAGACCGCGATGAGCGCGGTGCGGCTGTACATGGTGCCAGGGATGGGCCACTGCGGCGGCGGCGAAGGCACGGACCATTTCGATCTGTTTCCGGCATTGCAAACCTGGGTGGAACAAAAGCAGGCGCCCAGCGGGCTGATCGCCTCGCGCATCGAGAACGGCATACAGGTGCGCACGCGTCCGCTTTGCGCGTATCCCGAGATCGCGAGCTACAAAGGCAGCGGGAGCACGGACGACGCGTCAAACTTTGTTTGCAAGAAGCCTTGAACGCAATTCTTCTTTTGTAGAATCCTCGACGAATGCGGCAGCGATCGCCGCCTGATTGCAGGTGGCCAGATCGTCCTCCGTCCAGCCGAAGTGCTCTTCCAGATTTCGATACTCTTCGGTTAACGTGATGTTGGTGATGGTGCGCGTGTCGGTGTTGATGCTGAGTGGAACGCCGGCGCGGTAGAGCTCGTCCACGGCATGCTCGGCGAAATCTCTGCTTGATCCCAGTCTGGAGATTGCTGGTGGGACACACCTCCAGATGAATGCGCTGGCGAATGAGATGTTCCACCAGAGCCGGATCTTCGATGCTTCGAACACCGTGTCCGATTCTCGAAGGCTGAAACTCGCGCAGCGTTTCCCGGACGCTGTCGGGCCCGCGCGCTTCGCCCGCATGCGCTGTGCGATACAGTCCGTGATCGATCGCGTAGCGGAACGCCGGAATGTGCGCATCGATAGGATAGCCGGCTTCGTCTCCTGCGATGTCGAGCGCGGCAACGCGGCTGCCACGAAACCGTTCCACCAAACCCGCAGTCACGAGACTTTGTTCGCGATCGAAGTGACGCAGCGTGCACAGGATGAGCCGCGCATCAATGCCAGTCGAGGCGATAGAAGCTTCGGTGGCGCGATCCACCACGGCCACCACTTGCTCGGGCGTTAATCCACGCTCCAGGTGCAGCAACGGCGCGAAGCGGATCTCGGCGTAGATCACGCCATCGGCCGCAAGCTGTTCGAAGAGATCCTCTACCACCAAGGTCAAGGCCGCTTCGTCCTGCATCAGTTGGAAGCCTCGCGGCGCGCGCGTCAGAAAATCCGCCAGACTGGTGCAACGCCTGGGGGCGATAAACTCGCGCTGGTATTCTTCGAGCGAAACAGACGCATCCAGCCGGGAGACGGCGGCGAAGCTCAACGAGCAATCCAAATGAAGATGTAATTCGACCTTGGGAAGTTCCTTCACGTTTCCAGGGTAACGCCTGTGTCCCGAGCGGCGATAATAGAGTGGTTGCCGCATGCACGTTCTCCTCATTTCCACTTATGAACTGGGCCACCAGCCATTCGGCCTGGCGTCACCCGCGGCGTGGCTTGCCGATAGCGGGCACCAAGTGACCTGCGCAGATCTGGGCGTGGAATCACTGAATGCGGACCGTGTTCGCGAAGCCGATCTGATTGCCTTCTACTTGCCCATGCACACCGCGACCCGCCTGGCGGCCAAGGTGATGGAGAAAGTTCGTGGGCTGAATCCGGCCGCGCACATCTGCTGCTACGGGCTATACGCGCCGTTGAACGAAGCATACTTGCGCGGTCTGGGAGCGGGCACCATTCTGGGCGGGGAGTTCGAGCCGGGGCTGGTTTCGCTGCTCGATCGCCTGGCTACGCCGGGACATGACGCACAATCGGAGCCCCTCATCTCGCTCGATCGGCTCCAATTCCGAGTGCCCCTACGAATGGGGCTGCCTCCGCTCGAAAAGTACGCCCGGGTCCAGACCGGCGGTTCGTCGAAGCAGGTTGGTTATACCGAGGCCAGCCGGGGTTGCAAACATCTGTGCCGGCATTGTCCCGTGGTCCCGGTGTATCAGGGGCATTTTCGAGTTGTGCAGTCCGATATCGTGCTCGCGGACATTCGCCAGCAGGTGGCTTCCGGCGCCGGGCACATCACCTTCGGGGATCCCGATTTCTTTAATGGGCCGACGCACGCCATGCGGCTTTTGGACGCGTTCCATCGCGAGTGGCCCAGCGTCACTTACGACGCAACCATCAAGATCGAACACCTGCTGAAGCATCGCGATCTGTTGCCGCGGCTGCGCGAGACGGGCTGCCTGTTCGTCACCAGCGCCGTGGAAGCCGTGGATGACGCGGTGCTCGCCAAGCTCGACAAAGGTCATACGCGCGCCGATTTCATCCAGGTAGTGCGGGAATTCGGGTCCGTAGGTCTGACTCTCTCGCCGACCTTCATTCCGTTCACGCCTTGGACTACGCGCGAATCGTATCGCGAGCTTCTGGAGTTGCTCGTGGATTTGGAACTGGTGGAGCACGTGGCCCCGGTGCAGTTGGCGTTGCGGCTGCTGATCCCCGCTGGATCGCGCTTGCTCGAGCTGGAGGACGTACAAGCGGTAATTCGCGCGTTCGACCAGCCGGCGCTGCTGTATCGCTGGCAGCATCGGGAGCCGGATGTGGATGCGCTGGCCGCGCAGGCACTCGGAATCGCTGCAGCGCGCGGATCGCGTCGCGAGATTTTCGGGCGCCTATGGAACCTGGTCAGCGATCACCCGCTTCCGCGGAGTTTTGATCAGCCGGCGCAAGCGGCCATTCCACACCTGGACGAGCCGTGGTACTGTTGCGCGGAGCCGACCGAAGAGCAAGTCGCTCAGGTTTAGGCACTGAGGGTTTAGGCTAGAGCGTTCGGGCAAACTGGGGGCTATAATTAGGCTAGCCCTATGAAGCACAAGCTGGCACCCTTGCTTTTTGTCCTGCTTTGCGTCTCCCCGTCCTTCGCGCAACGCAAAGATTTTGAACTTCCCACCATGCAGGCCGCACGCGGCACCAAAGGAGCGCTGGCAACCGGCAGCGACTACTCCGAGGAAGCCGGCATGCGCGTCTTCTTCCACGGCGGAAATGCAGTGGATGCGGGCGTGGCAGCCTTGTTCGCCGCTGCGGTGGCCGAATTCTCGCATGTCGGAATGGGCGGCGAAACGCCGATCCTGATTCGCACCAAGGCCGGCAAGGTCTACGCCATCGCAGGCGTGGGCCCGATGCCGAAGCTCGCGACCGCGAAATTTTTCATGGAGCACCGGCCCAGGCCGGGCGAGATCCTCTCGCTCGATCCGGGCGGATTGAAAGGCATTATTCCGGTAGCCGGCATTCTTCCGGCTCTGGTACCGGGCACGGTGGAATCCGGATTGGTAGCGCTGCGCGACTTCGGGACCAAATCGTTCTCGGAAGAGGTTGAACCCGCCATCGAATTGGCCGACGGAATGGCCATCGATGAGCAGCGCTCGGGAGCCATCGCGCGCTCGCGCCGTTTCTTCGATCTGTGGCCGGATTCCAAGAAGACGTTCCTACCCGACGGGCGAGTCCCAATGCCGGGCGAGATCTTCCACCAGCCAAATCTGGCGCGCACTTTACGCGGGATGGCCGCTGCGGAAAAGAAGGCGCTGGCCTCGGGAGCTTCCCGCGTGGCGGCCATCGACGCCGTGGGAGATTACTTCTATCGCGGCGATATCGCGCACCGCATCGATGCTTTCATGCAAGCCAACGGCGGTCTGATGCGCTATGAAGACCTGGCGGCGTTCAAGCTGCAGCCCGAGGAGCCGCTGTCGACCGAATATCACAATTACAAAGTGTACAAGCCCGGATTCTGGACTCAGGGCCCGGCTATGTTGCAGGCGCTCAACATTCTGGAAGGCTACGACTTGCGCTCCATGGGTTTCAATTCCGTGGAGTACATTCACACCATTACGGAAGCTTTGAAACTGGCCTACGCAGATCGCGACGCCTACTACGGCGATCCGAAGTTCAACAACATTCCAGCGGATGTTTTGTTGTCCAAAGCCTATGCCGCTGAACGCCGCAAGCAGATCGGGCACACGGCGTCCATGGACTTTCTGCCAGGCACCATCAATGGAAAGCGCGGCAAGCACCCCACCGAGATGGATATCGCGCGCACCAAGATCGACGACGCGCTGATGGCCAGCGACACCACCTGCATCGACGCGGTGGATAAAGATGGCATCGTGTTTTCGGCCACGCCCTCAGGCGCCTGGCTGCCTTCCGTCATCGCCGGCGACACGGGCATTCCGCTCTCCGAGCGCGCGCAGCAGTTCATTTTAGTTCCCGGATCGCCCAACGAGCTGGCGGGCGGCAAGCGCCCGCGCGTGACCTTGAGCCCCACGATCATCACAGAAGGCGGCAAGCCATTCCTCGCGTTGTCCACGCCCGGCGGCGACAATCAGGAACAAAGCCTGATCCAATTGTTTTTCAATGTAGTCGAGTTCGGTGATAACGCACAGGCGGCCGTTGAGGCGCCCCGCTTCCAGACGCGGCACCTGGTGTCGAGCTTCGACAACCATGCCTGGAATCGAGGGGACTTGTTGCTGGACGAGCGCATTTCGCCCAACGTCGGAGCGGAGCTGGCGGCACGCGGCCACAAGGTGGGCACCCGGTCGCGCTGGGCGAGCGGAGCAGCGCCTGTGATGATTCGGGTTACTCCGGAGGGCGTGATCGAAGCGGGCGCCGATCCATACGGCTACCGTGTGGCGAACGCCTATTAGTGGAAACAGCGTCGCTGTTTGAAGAGCCCTCTGGCTTTGACCGTCAGCGCCTGCGCGATCGCCTGGCTGGGCTGGCGCAGCAAAACATATTGATCGGAACCAGCTCCTGGAAGTATGAGGGATGGTTCGGCCAGATCTATTCGCGCCAGCGCTACATGACGCGCGGCCGGTTTTCGCAAAAACGCTTTCAAGACGAATGTCTGAGCGAATACGCCGAAACATTTCCGGTGGTCTGCGGCGATTTCTCGTTCTATCAATTTCCGTCGGAGAGTTACTGGCGCAAGCTGTTCGGATCGGCGCCCGCTACGCTGCAATTCGCCTTCAAGGCGCCGGAGGACGTCACAGTGAAGCAGTTCCCGCGTCATCCGCGCTATGGCGCCCGGGCGGGCGACGACAACTCTTCCTTCCTGGATGCGGCGCTGTTGCAAAGCGCGTTTCTGGATTTACTGACGCCGTACCGGCCGCGGGTGGCCACGTTGATTTTCGAGTTTGGCAGCTTTGCCAGACAATGCTACCCGGATGTAGGAGCGTTTCTGCGGGAGCTGGATCCATTTCTCGGAGCGCTGCCGCCCGGCTTTCGCTACGCGGTGGAGATCCGTAATCCCGAATTTCTCTCGCCCGAGTATTTCGCCTGTCTTCGCAGCCACCGCGTGGCTCACGTGTTCAACGCCTGGACGCGCATGCCGGAGATTGGAGTCCAGATGCACGTGCGGGATGCGTACACGGCTGATTTCAGCGTGGCCCGGGCTTTACTGCGCCGAGGCCGGGCTTACGAGGAGGCAGTCGCGAAATTCACGCCCTACGCACAGGTGCAAGACCGGAACCCCGAGACCCGCGATGCACTTCGTCTGCTGATCGCACAGGCTCGCCAGCGCCACGAACCATCCTATATTTTTGTGAACAACCGCCTGGAGGGCAATGCACCCGAAACCATCGAAGCCGTTACGGACTAATTACAGCGGCTGCAGACGGGGGATAATGAATTCGAGCCTTCCTGATGGCGGAAAGCCCTTATCAAATCTGGATCGCGGAAGACAACCCGGCGGACGTGTATTTGATCGAGGAAGCGCTGCGACGTCACGAATTCGCCTATCAGCTGGCCGTGTCGCACAACGGCGAAGAGATGCTGAATAAGATCACGAGAGTGGATCAGGACCCGGCGGAAAGCTGTCCCGATCTTTTCCTGATCGATTTGAACCTGCCCAGACGGCCTGGCGACGAGATCCTGGCGCACATTCGACAGAGCAGCCGTTGCCGCGATGTTCCCGTGATTGTCATCACGTCTTCCGATTCGCCGCAGGATCGGGCCCGCGTGCGCGAGCTGGGCGCGTCGTTCTATTTCCGCAAGCCGGCGGACCTGGAGAGATTCATGACCATCGGCGGGATCGTCCGGAACTTCCTGGATAGCCCGACCGACGGCGTGCCAGCATCCCTCTAGGTTCCTGATCGCGCGAGCCATCACGCGCGGCTCCCTACTCTGGCGAAGCGCTCTTGTCGATAGGATAGTTTGAGATCCGACGATGGCGAGAATGCTAGCGCGTTTTTGGGGTACTCGAGGGTCCATCCCGGCGCCCGGCCCGGGCACCAACCACTTCGGCGGAAATACATCCTGCGTGGAGCTGGCCACTCCCTCCGGTAAAATCCTGGTGCTGGACTGCGGCACGGGCGCGAGATCGCTCGGTGACCGCCTGCTCGCTTCCGCTTCCGGCTCCATCTCAGCAGCCATACTTCTGACGCATACGCACTGGGACCACATTCAAGGCTTCCCATTTTTCGCGCCGCTGTTCCAGCCGGATAATCACTTCAAGGTTTACGGGCCCAAAGGAGAGCACCTATCCATTCGCGATGTTCTAGCGGGTCAGATGGAGCACCAATATTTTCCGGTGGAACTGGATCAATTGGCCGCGTGCATCAGCTATGAAGATTTGTGCGAAGGGACGCACGCTATCGAGGACGTCGAGGTGCGGGCGCAACAGATGAATCATCCCTCGCCAACGCTGGGGTATCGCATCGAGGCGGAGGGGCGTTCCATCTGCTATCTATGCGACCATGAGCCCTATCTGGAGGACATCTGGCGGGAGGGCGCAGCGCGCGGAAAGATGGAGTCGATTCTCGAAGCGGGCGATCGCCGTCACGCCGAGTACATGCAAGGCGCGGACGTTGTGATCCACGAAGCGCAATACACTCCGCGGGAATATCCGTCCAAGCGGCACTGGGGGCACAGCACGTATGTCTACGTAGTGGAGCTGGCGGCGCTGGCCGGAGTGCGCCGGCTGTTTCTTACGCACCACGATCCATCGCACGATGACGAGTTCATCGCCAACGTGGAATGCAAGGCCCAGGAATTGGCGCGGAGCCTGGATTCAAAACTCGAAGTCCGGTGTGCTTACGAAGGCTGCGAGATCACCGTCTAAGCCAAGGTCGAAGTACAGTTCGGACAACGCGTCGCCTTGATGGGGATGGTGGTGTGGCAGAAAGAGCATTCCTTGGTGGTGGGATCCGCCGGGGCGGGCGCTTTCTTCAGCCTGTTGGCTTGCTGGATCATGATGTAGATCACGATCGCTACGATCACGAAATCCAGAACGTTGTTGAGAAAGATGCCGTAGTTGATGGTCGCGGCCCCGGCCGCTTTGGCTTGAGCCAACGTGGCGTGGCTGCTGCCTGAAAGATCGATGAACAGATCCGAGAAATCGACGTTCTTGAGAATGAGCCCCAGCGGCGGCATGAGAATATCGTTGACCAAGGATGTCACGATCTTGCCGAACGCCGCGCCGATGATCACTGCGACGGCCAAGTCCAGCACGTTGCCGCGCATGATGAATTCACGAAACCCTTTGAACATGAGTCCTCCCTAGAGCGTTTCATCATAGCACCGCCAGCGGCGGCAGAAGCTACACTGGGGAGTTGCAAACCTGGAAGCTAACCATCGAGTACGACGGCACCAAGTACAGCGGCTGGCAGGAACAGCGCAACGCGCGAACGGTACAGGGCCAACTGCGGAAAGCGGCCGAGGATTTCTTCGAGGGCACGCTGGATATCCAAGGCGCGGGACGCACGGATGCAGGCGTTCACGCGCGGGCGCAAGTGGCGCATCTCCGCGTCCGGAGGGAAAAGCAGGATGACAAACGGCGCTGGCCATCGGCGGACGAAATCCTGCGGGCCCTCAATAGCCGGTTGCCTTCCGATGTGTGCCTGCTGGATGTGGCGGAGGCAGGGGGGAGCTTTCACGCACGGCATGATGCCGTCGCGCGCACCTATGTCTATCAGATCTCGACGCGGCGAACGGCGTTCTTCAAGAAATTCGTCTGGTGGGTGAAAGAGCCGCTGGACGTTCCAGCGATGTCGCGCGCCGCGCAGCAGCTCATTGGCCGGCATAACTTCATTGCATTTCGCGCCGCCGATAAGTCGCGCCCGGATGAATCGCCCATCGTGGTCGTGGAAGATGCCGGAATCGAAACGGAAGGCGACCTGATTGTTTTTCGCATCACGGCATCGCACTTCGTGTGGCGAATGGTGCGAAGAGTTGTAGGCGCGCTGGTGAAACTTGGACTGGGGGAGATTACAGAGGACGATTTTTCGCGCCTGCTGGATGGCAAAACCGATTCCAAGCTGGATGTCGCCGCATGGACTGCTCCAGCGTCCGGGCTTTTTCTGGAACGGGTGGTGTATCCCGTTATTCGTGAGTTGCCGGAGCCTGCGCCGGCGGCGCGGGTTGGTCCTCGCCGGCCGAACCGCTAAATACCTTCTTACCGGATGGCAGAGTAACCATGCGAGCGCTGGCGGTGTTGGTGCCATCCTTGGCGCGAAGACCCTGCACCGTCACTTCGTCGCCAACCTTGAGGTCGTTCTTCCTCCAGCCCCGCCGGGTCAGCTCAACGGGGGCGCCCGTTTCGAACTGCCATTGCTCGACGCCGGAGTCGGTTTTCACATCGACGTAAAACCAGGCGTGCGGGTTCATCCATTCGATTTTGGTGACAACGCCTTTTACGTTCACCGGTTTGTTCAAATCGAACTCCGCCGCGAAGGCATGATGCGCCAAGGCAGGACCGGCAACCACGGCCAGGACTGCGACAAGCGAAAGAGCGAGCTTTTTCATGAGTAGCCTCGTAAGCGACTTGATTCTATCACGCAGGACTAGCGGGCCGGGCCTTATACTCGAAGCGTGGAGTCTCGCGTCACTGTCAGCCGGACGTCGCCCGATGACATCCAGCAGCGCCAGATCATCGTGAAGCTGGATGGCAAGCGGCTGGGAGAGCTGATGTCGGGCGATGAAATATCGCGCGTCGTGGAGCCCGGCAAGCACCGCTTAAACGTGGACAATACGTGGAATTGGAAGAATGTCGATTTCACGGTTGCGCCGGGCGAGCACGTGCGATTTCAGACCGTGAATCGCGGCGGCCGATTTACGTGGTTTCTGGTGGGCACGCTGGGCGTGGGTCCAATGTACGTTCACATCGAACGGGTGACGGATGCGGCCAATCAGGCGCTTTGAGAGGCAAGCTGGCGGTCGCCGAGTTCCGCGCGGACCAGCCGCGCTCCGCCGACCATAGCCTGCAATTTTCCGAATGCAACATCGCGGGGAAGATATTTCATGCCGCAGTCCGGGGCGACGATCAGGCGATCCGCGCTGATGTAGGGAAGCGCGCGGCGGATGCGTGAGGCGACTTTTTCGGGAGTCTCCACGTCGTTGCTCGAAAGATCCAGGACGCCCAGGATGATGTTCTTACCGGTCATCCTGGCAAGAACCGAGCAATCGAGCGAGGATTGCGCGGTCTCAATCGAAATGCAGTTGGCTGGAGTGTCAACGAGTTCGGTGAGAAATTGATATTCCGAAGGGCGATTCGCCACCATGGCGGCATATCCGAAGCAGAGGTGCACGGCGGTTTCACCCTGCACGCCGTCGAAGGCCCGATTCAGCGCCTTGAGCCCGAACTGCCGTGCCTTGTCCGGAACAGCCTGCATGTACGGCTCATCGATCTGCACGATATCGGCGCCGGCGGCGAACAAATCCTTGATTTCCTCATTGACGGCGGCCGCATAATCCATCGCCATCTCTTCTTCGCTCTTGTAGAAATCGTTGTGGGCCTGCTGCGACATGGTGTAGGGACCGGGAACTGTTACCTTGACGCGACGGTCTGTGTTGGCGCGTAAGAATTGGATGTCGCGAACTTCCACCGCGTGTTTGCGGCGGATCTTGGAAACGATGCGCGGCACGTAGTTCAGCTTGCCCGAGCGCGCCACCACTTGCGCCGGATTGTCGAGATCGATGCCTTCGAGCGCCGTGGCGAAACGGTTGGAATAACTCTCGCGTCGAATCTCGCCGTCCGTGACGATGTCGAGGCCCGCGCGCTCCTGGGCGCGAATGGCGAGGATGGTGGCGTCATCCTGGGCCTCTTCCAGAAATTCGGGGGCGACACGCCACAGGTCCAAAGCGCGGACGCGCGGCGGCAAACGGTGCGAGAGCTGGGCGCGATCGATCAGCCAATCGGGTTGGGGATAAGATCCCACCAGAGATGTCGGGAGCAGAGTCTTACTCATGAACGCCTGAATTGTAGCATGCGGGTCGAGATTCCAGGTTCATGGAATATGATAGTCAGGATGCGATTTTTGTTGCCCTTGCTGGCGCTGGCGGATGGTTCCAAGTAAGTGCGCCTGAGTGTATTGGATCAATCGCCGATCGCCGAGGGATCCACGGCCGGCGATGCATTGCGCAACACCATCGATCTGGCGCGTTGGGCGGAACAGCTTGGGTACCAGCGCTATTGGCTGGCGGAGCATCACGGGACTCCGGGGTTAGCGGACGCGAGTCCGGAGGTAATGGTGGGGCCGGTAGCGGCAGCCACTTCGCGGATACACGTCGGCACGGGCGGCGTGATGCTGCCGCACTATAGCCCACTGAAAGTGGCCGAAACATTCAGCATGCTGAGTGCTTTATTTCCCGGACGCATCGATCTGGGCCTGGGGCGCGCGGCGGGCACCAGTCCCGGCGTCGCCTATGCGCTGCAGCGCGACCGAAGGCAGGCAGCGCCGGACGATTTTCGCGATCAACTGGCGGAACTGCTGGCGTATTTCGAGAATCGCGGGCCTGCAACCGGACCATTCCGGCAAACGGCGTCCATCCATTTCGAGAGCCCGGAGCCGTGGCTGCTGGGATCGTCGGCGCAGAGCGGAATCTGGGCCGCGGAATTGGGACTGCCCTACGTGTTCGCCGACTTCATTAACCCGAACGGCGAAGAGATCGCGGAGTATTATCGGGACCACTTCCAGGCATCGGAGCGATTGCCGTCGCCGCGCGTCGGAGTGGCCACCTGGGCCATTTGCGCCGACACGGAGGAAGAAGCGCAGCGCCTGGCGTCGAGCATGCGAATGCTGATGTTGATGCTGTATCGCGGGCGACTGATCCCGGTGCCGTCGGTGGAGACAGCGCTCGCATTCCTGGCCAACGAAGGCGTGGCCGCGGAGACTTTACCGGTGGGGCGGAGAATCATTGTGGGAGCGCCGGCGAAGGTTCGAAGCATGATCGAAGAAGTCGCCGCGGATTACGGGGCGGAGGAAGTTTTCATCGTGAACATCATGCACGATCACACGGCGCGCAAGCGATCGTACCAGCTGATCGCCAACGTTTTCGGGTTGTCTTGAGGATGCTTTACAGCTAAGCTTGCTCCCGCCACAAGCCGAGAGCCTTCTGCGCGGGGCGATCGGAGAAGCTGAAGAGCACGGAGTCTTCGGTTGCCTGGTGCGAAATGGAATACCAGGACGGCGCGACGAAGATATCGTGCGCTGCCCATTCGAACGAGCGATCTCCGATGCGGCTGGTTCCGTGCCCTTCGGCGACGCAATAGACTGTGGAATCCGTGGAACGATACGGTGCGCCTATGAATCCGGCGGGCAGCGATTGCAGGAACGCGCCCAGAGTCCTGGTGACCGATGTACCCGCGGCGTTCAGATACTCCATTTTTGCTCCATGACAAGGATGGAGCAATTTGTTTTGAATTAACGACGCTCGGGCGGCGGCATAAGGGAACGCAAAAGACGGAGCGGCCGCGTAAACGGATTCCTGCGTCGCTTCGCCGGGCAGATGCTCGGCAAAACTGCTGTCGTAGAAATTCACGATCGGAATATCCAGCCCATCGAGCCAGACCACGGGCGTTTCTCCTGGATTGCCATGGTCGTGAAAAGTCCAGGAAGGCGTGAGGATCAGGTCGCCCGGGTGCATGCTTACCCGCTCGCCGTCCACGGCCGTGTAAGCGCCTTGGCCTTCGACGATGAAACGCAACGCGCACGCCGCGTGGCGATGGCTGCTGGTAAATTCGCCGGGCAGCACCAACTGCAAGCCGGCATAAACGCTTTGCGCGATTCGCGAGCCACCCGGGAAGCCGGGATTTTCGAGCATCAGGACGCGGCGTTCGGCTTCGCGGGCGGTGATCAATTCGCCGGCTTCCATCAAGAACGGCCGCAACTCAGCATATTGCCAGAGCGCGGGAACGGCGGCCGGATGAGGCTGCGCACCGACGATTTCGCTCAAGACCTCCCACAGCGGGGCCGCGTTGAGCCCGGCCAGGCGCGGATAAAATTCACGCAGAGCAGTGGAGGTCATGCAGGTGAGGATTGCGACGATCGCGACGATTGCAATGCCGCGAGCGTCAGGCGCACAGCTTTGCGCGGATCGTCCACCACTTCGCATTTGTCATCGAAGATCATGGTGGCGCGCTGCGGTGTATTGTACGCCGGCCACGCGAGCCCCTTCTGGCTGGGATTGCCGGTGCGCGCGAAAGCCACCCACGCGGCGCTGATCTTCGCGGCGAGCGCATAGCGATCCCGGCCCGAACCGGTCATCGGTCGGCCGGCGTCCGGATTGTCGAAAACAAACGGGATTTCCATGCAATGCATGGCTTTGAGTTTCCCATCGCGGACCGGCGAGCGCCATTTGAAATAGTACATGTAAACTGGCGCCGTCGACAGGGCGTCTTTTCGTTCCGCGGCAGTGATCGCGTTGGTCCAGGCGAACGAATCGGAAGCCGATTCGAGAGCGACATCGATGTTGCTGATGCTGGGGTCCACTTCCTTGTAGACGGCGATGATCCTGCTGGTATCGGCGTCGCTCGAATGGAAGGTTCCTTTCACCCGCTCATGCAGCGCCGCATCATCGATCGGATCGAGCTGCTGGCCCGGGAAGAATGTCACTTCGGTCTGGACCGTTCCGACCAGCAAGGGAACGTTTGCGGAGATCTCGGGAGCGGTGGGATCGAACGGATTGGCCGGAAGCGTTTTCCCATCGACCACTGCGCCGAACCGGCCGCCGGCCAGCGCTTTTGTCAGGCGATCGACCGGCATACTCTGCAGCTCGCCGATTTGATTCGGCTTCAAACCAAGTTTGGCGAGAAATGCTTCAGTGGATTTGTTGGCCGCATCTCGCGGGATTCCGCGCAGCGAAACACCGCTCTCGATGACGGCACGGTGAAACAGGCCCTTAGCCGAAGGCATGGCGAGCAGCGTAGAAACCTTCGCGCCGCCGCCGGATTGTCCGAAGATCGTGACATTGCCGGGATCGCCACCGAAATTGGAGATGTTGTCGCGCACCCATTGGAGCGCGGCGACGATGTCGAGCATCCCGACATTGCTGGAGTTGGCATACTTCGCGCCGCCCAGATCAGCCAGATACAAATAACCGAAAGCGTTGAGCCGGTGATTCACAGTGACCACCACCACATCGTGCTTGCCGGCGAGATTCACGCCGTCATAAATCTTAAAGCCGCCCGAACCTGACGTGAATCCTCCGCCATGCAGCCAAACCATAACCGGGCGTTTGTGTCCTGAGCTTAGCGCTGGGAGTCCAAACGTTCAGGACCAGGCAGTCTTCGCCGGAGGGTTCGTTCGGCATCCACCGCGGCCACTTCCGGGATCAGACCGGATGGTCCCTGTGGCGAGCGATGGCCGAGCTCGATGGCGTCCTGACGCCGGTCCACGGCTGGGGCTTTTCGGGAGGCATGAAACGGCCGGCGCCGGCTGTGGAAGCGCCATACGGAACGCCGCGAAACGCGCTCACTTTATCCTCGATGGTTCCGCGAATTTTGCCCGCCGTGGTTTCGACCACGGGACCGGCGGAATCCGTCCTGGCGGCGGGCCGCGAGAACGGGCGCGGCTCGCATGAGGAACACCTGCGCCAAGGCTGTTAGTGAGAAACGACCGACGATTCAGCATAGCCGTCGAGAATTATACACCCAGTTATACAACTAGGCTAGCCGAGAAAGCCGATGGCGCGGCCGGCCAGCCCGACGCCGAACCACAGGCAAAGCGCAACGCCAGCGGCGATTTTTCCGCCCACGGGAGCGGATGCGCCTTCTTTCTTCACCACGCGGTTGTAGATGGTGAACTGGAACAGCAGAGCGAAGAAGAGAAAGAGCATTTTTATGCGGAAAGAAGTGTTGCCATAGCACTTCATCGCTTCGGACAGGAAGAGCAAAATGCCGGACGTCAGCATCACCGCCATACTCCACCGGTTCCAGGGACGGAGCGCGGCGGCAATTTCGGAAATGGGCTGATCTTTATAGAGCAGTCCGAACTGGCGCAACACCAGGACCACCAGCGAGCCGAGCAGCACGGTGAGGGCGAAGAGATGAAAGTTCTCGATGACCGGAAACGCGATTCGCGAGTTACGAATGGCCTGCGAGATCATTGTGTCGTCACACCATTGAAAGAACGGAACGATAGCGGGCATGATTAGAAGGTGTACGCCATGGTGCGGCCGCAAGTGATGATGGCTGCCCACAGGATCAAGGAAGCCCAACCGGCCACGCGAGCTTCCATAGGCGGAACAAGCGCATTGTCCCATTTGTCCACTGTGCGATAAATGCCGCGTTCGAACGCGATGGCGTTGATGGCCGCGACAACCAGCAGAATCACCTTGGTCTTGAAGAAAATACTGTTGTAGGCTTTCACCGCCTGGCACCAAAACAGGAAAATTCCGGTAATGACCATGATCGCAAAGCCAATGAACATCCAAGGCTTGATTTGTTCGTAAACTTCGGAGACCGGCCGGCGTTTCATGATGTAACCCATCAGGCGCAGATCGGAAACCAACAGCAATCCGACGGAGATGGAGAGGGCCAGAACATGAATGGTTTCAATGATGGGGAACACCCATATCGACTCGCGAATCGATGTGCCGATGTTGGTGTCCTGCACCCACTGGCACATGCTCAAAATGGACATCTACTTGAAACCCTCCTGGGGTCTACGAGTTATTATGATATGCAATTGAACGACGTTGCTCCTAAGGCTAGAGGTTACAATCGCATGGCAAGGCTGATCTTAGCTGGTTTTCGTGTATCCGCGTGCTTTTGCCTCACGGTGATCGGGTTGCCGATCGTTCAGGCCCAGCCGCCACAAACGGAGCCGGATGCGGCCGACTGGCCGATGTACAATCGCGATCTCGGAGGCACGCGCTTCTCACCGCTGCGCCAGATCAACGCGTCGAATGCCGGCAAGTTGAAGCAGGCTTGGTCCTATAACCTGGGCAAAGCGAACGGGAATGAGGCGGGCTCCGAATTCACTCCGATCGTCGTAAAAGGCGTGCTGTATCTGGCGGCGTTTCACTACGTCACCGCGCTCGAAGCCGATACAGGCAAGGAAATCTGGCGGTACGAGCTCAAAGAAGGGACGCCATCCAAACGCGGTGTTGCCTATTGGCCTGGCGACGGCAGTAGCCCAGCGCGGCTCATCTTCACTACAGGTACCAAGATGATGGCGTTAAACGCGAGCACGGGCAAGGTGGATCCAGGCTTTGGCAATGAAGGCGCGGTGGAGATGACGGTTCCGTACAACTCGGCGCCGGTAGTTTACAAGAATATTCTGATCGTCGGAGCGAACACACCGGAGAGCTCCCGCCAAAGGTCCCACAGGCGATACGCGCGCCTATGACGCGCGCACCGGCAAGAAGCTATGGGATTTTCATTCCGTACCGCGGCCTGATGAATTCGGGCACCAGACCTGGGCGGAGGATAGCGCTAAGAATCGGTCGGGCGTGAATAACTGGGGATTTTCTCTGACGGTGGATGCGGAGCGCGGCATCGTCTACACCGTGTTTGGAGGCCCCAACACGAATTTTTGGGGCGGCGATCGCAAAGGTGACGATCTTTTCGCCAACTCCGTGGTAGCCATCGATGCCGAGACGGGGAAGATGAAATGGTATTTCCAGGTGGTACACCATGACCTGTGGGATTTCGACCTTCCCGCGCCACCCACGCTGATGGACGTGACGGTGAATGGAAAAAAAATCCCCATTCTTGCCCAAACGGCGAAGACCGGTTACCTGTACGTTCTGGATCGCGTGACGGGCAAGCCGGTATTCGGTATTGAGGAGAAGCCGGTGACTCCGAGCAAAGTACCGGGAGAGCGGAGTTCGCCTACGCAGCCCATACCGTTGAAGCCACCGCCCTTGTCGCGCATGAGTTATGGACCGGAAGACATGGTGACCGCCGAGGACACCAACGCGGAACACGCGAAATTTTGTTTCGATCTGCAGGCCAGGAGCGGAGGATTTTACAACGACGGGCCGTTCACGCCCTACGTCTATCGTGCGCCGGGCGCGAAGCCGTATTCGTCGATTATTTTTCCGGGCGCGATCGGCGGCACCAATTGGGGAGGCGCCGCGGCCGATGCCGAACTTGGGGTATTTCTTCATAAACTCGAGCGACGAGGCCAGCATCGGCTGGATTGAAAAGAAGCCGGATGGATCGCCGGTGTTGTTCGATCGCAATAGCGTGGTGGGGCCGATGTCGCGCTTCCAGTGGAGCGAGGGTGACCCGCGCGTCGGGAATATTCCGCACGCGGGCGAGCATGCCTGGCCCTGCCAGAAACCACCCTGGGGCCGGTTAGTGGCGGTGGATGCGCACACCGGTGACTTCGCCTGGCAGGTGCCTCTGGGCGTCACCGACGATTTGCCGCGAGCCAAAAGGAGCACCGGACGGCTGAACCTGGGCGGACCAATCGCAACGGCGGGAGGGTTGGTGTTTATCGGCGCAACGAATGATCGCCGCTTTCGAGCATTTGATTCGAAGACAGGAAGGGAACTGTGGTCGGCAAAATTGGACGCGAGCGCGCACGCAGTCCCAGTTACGTTTGCGGGCAGGGACGGGAAGCAATACGTGGCGATCGTGGCCGGTGGGAACGGAACATTGGATGATGCAACGCCGGGAGCAGAAGCCCTGGTGGTATTTGCGCTTCCATAGCAGGTTCTGGCAAATCCAGGTCCTAAAGGCTCCTGCCCGGCGAATAAGTAAAACGACTTAGTTAGTGGGTGCCGCCGGCTTCGACAGCGGAAGCATCGGTCAACATGATCTTGGACTTCGTACCGCCTAAGTCAAGCTCCTTCAGCTTAGCCTGACCATTCTCGGTCTTGATATCCATCTGAGTATCGGAATATTTGGTCGCGCTGGTTTCAACCTTCGCGGCCACGGCAACTACGTTCTTTCCTTGCTTGAACGTGATTTTGTCACCATCCACCTTGACGTCATACTCGCCAGGTTTCAGTTGAGTGCCACCAACCCACGTGGGATCAGCGATCTTCACATGGTAGGTGGACGCGGCGGTGGCGATTCCGAGCGCAAAAACACAAGCTCCTAGCAGCAATTTGCTCATTTTCATACAGTTTGGGCTCCTTTAGATTGAATGCGTGTGGTACAGCTCTACGAGGAGTGTGGTTGCCTCTTGCATACAGGCCACACTAGTAGTTACGTCGGACCGAGACGAAAGGTTACTCCTGGCAGATTAAAACTTAGCAAAGGTTTACTAATGTGTTACTTAGACGATCACGCACATTGGATGAAAGCTTCGCGCCATTGGATGCAACATAAAAAACGTCAATTGCTTTATTCCCCTCGGTGTCAATTAGCACTACATCTATGTTACAACCCGCTGTCGAGATGGCCGAAGACAAATCATAGAGCAGGCCGGGACGGTCTTCCGCAATGATTTCAATTAATGTGGCGCTGTCGCAGGCGTTCGAATCGAAGTTCACGCGCGGTTGAACAGTGCGCTTCTTCAGGTGATTGTGCGCCGTGCGGCCGCGCAAAAGTTGCCCGGTGTCCAACCGGCCGAGCGTAACGTCTTCGAGCGTTTGGCGCAAACGGTCGTTTTCGGTGGGATTTAGCTCCAGCGTGCGTTTTGGGTCGGAAAATACAAAAGTGTCCAGGACCAGGTCATGCTGGTTGGAGAATGCTTCGGCTTTCAGAATATCCATGCCGAAACTCGATATGGCGCCGGTGAGAGATGCAAACAGCGCAGGGCGGTCGCGCGCGACGATGGTGGCGCGATAAACGCCGGCCTGAGCATCGATCTCGACCGCCACACCGCTCGACTTGCTCAATTCGTAAAGCTGGGCGTGGGCCTGGATGTCTTCAAGAGTGTGCGTCCGCAGATAGCGCGATGGAAAGCCGCGAATAAAATCGGGAGATTCCAGCATGCCTTTCTGCAGATCGGCGGGAAGGTCGGCGATGCGCTCGGTTTCGAGTTCCTTGAGCAATTGTTGATGGGTGACGCGGTAAGTCTCCCAGAGCTGTTCCAGGCGCCAGGGAGTCATAGCCGCGGGATTCACGGCGGAGATGTCGGCGTACGTCAGCAGCGTCAGCAGCTTTAGCCGTTCGAGCGTACCAAGGCGAGCGGCCAGCAGCCGCGCAGTGGCCGGATCATAAAGATCCCGCGAACTCATCACCGCGGATAGATCCAAGTGGTGCTCAATCAGAAACTCGACCGCGCTTTTTTCTTCGCCGCCCATCTGAATGCGCTCGATGGCCTGGCGCGCCAGCTCAACCGACAGACGCGCATGATCGCCGCTGTTGGCGCCTTTGCCCGAATCATGAAACAGCAGAGCGAAGCGCAGCAGGGCCAGGTCTTCGACCTCCGAAAGAATTTCGGCCAGGCGGCGGTGCGTGGGATCCTGGTTCGCGGCGAGTTCGGCGAGCTTTTCGATAGCGACGAGGGTGTGCTCGTCCACGGTATAGCGATGGTAGAAGTCCGGAACAACCAGACAAAAAATGTTTTGCCATTCCGGAAACATGGCCGGCAGGAGTCCGGTGTCGTGCATGACGCGCAGCGCCTGGCCCGCGTGTGGAAGTGCAAGAATGCCGTGCAGCTGCGGCCACAATGCTGGCGTGCGCTCGCAAAACGCGCCGAAAGCATCACAGGCTTGCTCCACACGGCGCTCGGTTTCGGCAGCCAAGGGGATGCCGTGTCGCGCAATGAATTCGAGCAGGCGCAGAATGATGGCTGGATCGCTGGTCAATTGCGCCGGCGATCTGAGAAAGATGCGGTCACTCGAAACCGTGAACTCGGAGTTGGAGAGCCGCGAGCGCCAATCGCGAAAATGGGTAGCCAGGGATTTTTCGCTTCTCTCGATCTGATCGAGCGCGCGGCGGCCCTCCTTGAAGATGACGCGCGCGTTGCGGAAATACTCGCGCATCAGATCGGCCGGCTGACGGAATGGCACGTAAGCTTGGGTGGTAAGCGCCTCCTGCGCGTCGAAGCTCAGCAGGTTCTGATCGCGCCGCGTCTGGTAATGGAGAAAACAGCGCAGCGAGTGCACGAACCTGGTGGGCTCCGCCAGGCGAGCGGCTACTTCCTCATCCGGTTTGCGCAACTTACCCAGCCAATCGAGCAAGTGCAAGTCCCGTAGCCCGCCCGGCGTTTCCTTGACGTTGGGCTCCAGATGATAGAAGGTGCCTTGAAACTTCTCGTGCCGCTCGAGTGCCAGTTGGGACAAGTGACGGGTGAGTGCGTGGGACTGCCGTTCGAAGAAGGCCGGGAGCTTGTTTTCGAGCTTGGCATATAGGTCGGGAGAACCGAGGAGCATCCGGCGGTCCAGCAGGCTGATGCTGAGCTCGACGTTGCCCTCGTGGATTTCGGCACATTCGGCAATCGTACGCACAGAATGGCTCAGGCGCAGACCCGCGTCCCACAGCAGGCGGACAAAATCGGAGAGCGCATTCTTGATCAGCGAAGCTTGCGACTCCCGTTCGATCAGGATGAGCACGTCCACATCGGAGAAGGGAAACAGCTCGCGGCGTCCGAAGCCCCCCACCGCCAGCATGGCGACGGCGGGATGGCGCAGAGTCCCGAGCGTCGCTTGAAACGCATCGAGCGTCATCCGTTCGATTGCCGCGGACAGCCCAGCCAGCACCGGCGCGGCGTCTCCACTGGCGAAGAATTGCTGATGAATTTGATGCCAGACGGGCTGTGAGTGGAGTTTGTACATCCTTCTTGCGGCGCTTCGACTTTGATTGTATCGTTTGAACAATGCTTCTCACACCACGATTCCTGGTCTTCTTCACGGCGGCCGTGATCCTGGCGATAACGCCAGGTCCGGGGATCTTCTACGTGCTGGCGCGCAGTTTGCGCGGCGGACGCAAGGAGGGCGTATTATCGGCGGCAGGCACGTTCCTGGGCGGCCTGGTGCATGTAGCCGCGGCCGCGTTGGGACTATCGGCGATACTCGCGGCATCGGCGGTCGCGTTTGAAACGGTGCGGTACGCGGGCGCCGTTTATTTGATTTACCTCGGATACCGAATGATTCGCAATCGCAATCAAGACGTGGCCCTCGATTCCGCCGGGAAGTCGGGCGGCACGTTCGTGCAAGGCGTGATGACGGAAGTGTTGAATCCGAAAACGGCGCTGTTTTTTCTCTCGTTCATTCCGCAGTTCGTTTCCATACAACAGGGGCAGGTGGCTCTGCAGTTCCTTGTGCTGGGCGCGATTTCAGTGACGCTGAACACCTGCGCCGACGTTCTGGTGGCATGCTTCGCGGGACCCTTGGGATCGAGCATGCAGCGCAACGCCAAGCTGCGGAGCGGGCAACGCACGGCATCCGGGGTGGCGATGATTGGCTTGGGCGTGTACGTGGCCGCGGCGCGCGGACGAAGCTGACGGCTGAAGCCGCTCTCTCTCACGGTCGTGGTTCAGTAATAAGCCAGGGACTCAACGCCGGTGCCGCCCTGGAAGCTGGAGACCACTTTGTTCTGCGACAGATCAATCACTGAAACCGTTCCGTCGCCATGATTGGCCACCAGGACGGTTTTGCCATCGGGAGCGAAGGCAAATCCCATGGGATCCTTGCCGACGGTCAGCACCTGCTGCTTGCCGTGAGGATCGGCAAGGTCTATCACGTTGACTAATCGCTCCGCCAGATTGCAGACCAGGAGTTTCGAACCGTCCAGCGAGAAGCGCGGCTTGAAAGCAGCTTTCGAGTTCCCCTCCAGGGGAATGGTTACGGTGACTCTGTCATTCGAGGTATCGATGAGCAGGATCTTCGGCTCCAGGTGATCCACCACAACTACGTGCTTGCCATCCGGTGAAGCTGCAATGCCTTCCGTGCCATTCGGCGCTGGGATGCGGGCGACGATTCTGCGCTTCTTCAAATCGATAACGCTCACGAACAGCCGGTCGTTTTTATTCACGACGTAAGCCTTGCTGGCATCCGGCAGTACGGCCACCCAGTGGCCGGTGCCTTCGGTGTCGATGGCCGCCTCGATCTTACGCTCTTTGGGGTCAATCACCAGCAGCTTGCGGCTCAGATCGCAGGTGACGTAGATCTGGCCCGCGTCATCGATCTGAATACCGTGCGGCGCCTGATAGGGCGAGACATCGATGGTCCCGGCAACCTGGCGCGACGCGAGATCGATGATGGCAATGGTGTGGCCGGGGTTCGGATTTCTGCCGTAGACACCGTCTCCGTAGACGGGAACGTAGGCGAATTTGTGATCGGGCGAGATGGCCAGGTCGTGCGGGGCAACGCCGACTTCGAGGCTCGATATTTCCTGGAAGTTCGAAGGGTCGAAGAATCGAACGTGTCTGCCGATTTTATCGATCACCAGCAAGCCGTGCGTGCCAGTGGGATTGTTGAGATCGACGCGGCCGGCGGCGAATGCGAGTGCTAGCGCGGCAAATCCAGCGATGGCGAGCCGTGCGCCTGGGTGGGTTGCGCCAGTTTGCGTGACCCCTGTTTGCGTGACCATGATCCGTAATTATATAGCCGGCGCACGGATGGGCCGAGAACACGGTTCCACCACATCAGGACGCCGGTGACAAATAGAAACGCCGGCGCCAGACCGATGATCACCCATATCGCCTTGCTCAGCCAGCCGCCGAAGTTGCCGAAGTGAAGGTAGCTGAACCAGCGTATGATTTTGTCGCCGGTGCTGAATTTCGGACGAAAGCGCTGGGGGCGCGGCGTGCTCACCTCAACGACTGGAATACGAGGAATACCTGGTGTACCAGGAATACGAGGAATACCAGGAATGAGCGAGGCTTCCGGCAACGGCTTGTAGACTTCAAGCGGCGCGATCTTATTCACCAAGGCTTGAAACGGCCCTGGAAAACCGGCATAAACGCCCACCAATCCGAACATGAACACCACCGGCAGCAGCCAGAGGCCAATGGCGTTGTGAAGTTGCCAGTTGAAAAGCTTCCAATTGGATTTGGACCGGACCACCAGTCCCCGGCGCCAACTCCTTACGCCTGGCCACCAGAGCACGGCGCCGGTGATCGCGAGCGCCAGGACAAATACAGAGCAGACCCCATTGATCAGACGCCCCGTCTTGCCGGACAGCAGATTCACATGCAGGTCAAGCAGCCAGGCCATCACCTGGATCGAATAGGGGCGCGATTCGCCGAGATCCTGGCCGGTGTAGGGATCAAAAAGCCGCTGCTTCTTATGACCGTTGCGATCTAGCCAAATCTCGACTGCTTGATTGAGGGGGGCGTTGGGCCGGCTGGCGTCCCAGATCCAACTCACGCGGTATTGGGGATAAGCGCGGAGCGCGGCGGCGCGCAATTCGTTGTGCGTGAACCTGTGACTGCCGATTGCGACGATGCGCGGACCCGGCCATAGCGAGTTATACAGCTCGTTGCGAAAAACGATGGCGCTGCCGCTGACGCTGATAACGAAGACGTAAAGGCCGAGCGCGATGCCGGTCCAAAGATGAACCTGGAAGAGGGCCTTACGCAGCCAAAGGCTCCTTGGACGACGCAGCCACCGCTCCCAGGAATTCATTTGGGGCGGCTAGCTGGCAACCTTCTGCACGATTTGGGAAGGATCGGCGCCCACGCGTCCCGAACCATAGGCTGCCGCGGCAGGAAGTTGAAAATCGAACTTGATGGTGGGCAGATTTGGAATCGGGGAATCCGGATCGTTCTTACGGACGTCGGTGACGAGAGACGCGGTCACTCCGAAGACGGTGTCCGAGTCGATGTGCTCATCGCCCTGCAAATACAGTGCCGTCACTACTTCGCGATAGCCATCCGCGCCGATGATGAAATGGATATGCGCGGGCCGATAGCCGTGGCGTTTCTGCGCGCGGATCATGTCGCCCACCGGGCCGTCCATCGGGATCATGTAGCCGAGTGGAGCAATGGTGCGGAGATAGAACCGGCCGTCGGAATCAGTCTTGAACGTGCCGCGCAGATCCATCTCGGAGGGATCATGCTTTTGCAAATCGTAGTTGCCTGTTTCGTCCGGCTGCCAGACTTGGACCGTGGCATGGGGGACGCTGCGCCCGGCAGCGTTGGATACGCGGCCATAGAGGCAAACTTCCATGCCGTTGGTGGGCTTGGTGACGATGGTGTCGCCCAACTTCAGAGACGGTGAATCCTGGCGATAGAAAGGCCCGACCAGGCTGGACTTGGTGCCGTCTTCAGTGGCGCGTCGATCGTGCAGCGCGTTTACCAGGCTGCTCAGGCCCAAGGTATCAGACAGCAGGATGAATTCCTGCCGGTAAGCCGTGCACTTTTGGCCGACGGCGGTCAGAAACTTGATGCCTTCCAGCCACTCGTCCGGCGTGAGGTCCACCTCGCGCGCGAACTCATGCAGGTGGCGCGTGAGCCCGGCCATAATTTCCTTCAGACGCGGATTGGGCGTGGATGCCATCTGATCAAGAGCGGCTTCCGTGATTGTGTGTTCGTCAATTGCACGCATATAGTCTCCGTGGTCACCGTCAGGCGGTGAAAAATGAGTATACAACGCTTTACACTGGAGCCTTATGCCGAAAGTTCTGGTCACGGGCGGAGCGGGTTACATCGGATCCGTCACGGCCCATCTTCTGAAACGCCGCGGATATAGCGTGGTGGTGGTGGACGATCTGTCGCGCGGATACGAGCATAACGTGCAGGGACTGCAGTTTCACAAGCTTCCGATGTTAGAAACAGCGGCACTGGCTGACCTGCTGAGCCGCGAAAGGGTGGACGCAGTGATCCATTTTGCGGCTCATTCGATGGTGGGAGAATCGATCCAGAAGCCTGAGCTCTACTTCCTGAACAACGACGGTGGCACGGCGTCGCTCTTCAGCGCGATGATCCAGGCGAATGTGAAGCGATTGGTGTTTTCGTCGACGGCGGCTGTTTACGGGACACCGGCGAAGGTGCCGATTCCCGAGGATTTGCCGTTCGATCCCGTGAATCCCTATGGCGAATCCAAAGTGCTGGTGGAGAAAATGCTGAAGTGGATGGATCGCGGCCCGGGGTTGCGCAGCATCGCATTGCGATACTTCAACGCGTGTGGGGCGGATCCGGAATCGGGTCTGGGCGAGGAGCACGAACCGGAGACGCACCTGATCCCGTTGTTGATGCGCGCCGTTGTCTCTCAAAAGGCTATGACCATTTTCGGCGATGACTACGCGACACCCGATGGCACTTGCATCCGCGACTATATTCACGTGGCCGACCTGGCGGAGGCGCACCTGGTGGCGATCGAGAAGCTGCTGGCAGGCGGGGCATCGGACGCGTTCAATGTGGGAACGGGCGCTGGACAATCCGTGCTGGAAGTGATGCGGGCGGTGGAGCAGGTGACTGGGCGGAAGGTGCCGCATGCGATGGGCCCGCGGCGCGAGGGAGACCCGGCCGTTCTGGTGGCCAATTCCGACAAACTCAGGCGGACCTTGGGATGGAAACCCAGGTTCACCGAGATCAAGGACATCGTCGCGACGGCGTGGCAATTCGAACAAAAGCGAGCGGCGCTGCGTAGTTGAAGGTGGATAAGCGTGTTTGACACCCCATTTCGCCCCTCTTATACTGAAAGTTAACAGTCTACGTTTCGGGTGCTCTGCCCGGGCCGAGGAAATCAGATGCCAAAACGCACCTTTCAGCCAAACAATCGCAAACGGGCAAAGACACATGGATTCCGGGTACGCATGTCCACGAAAAATGGCCGCGCCGTGCTTGCGCGACGCCGAGCCAAAGGCCGCCACAAACTCACCGTTAGCGACGAGAGAGCTGTTCGGTACGCCGACTAGCGTCGGGTATCCCAAAACTGCTCGGATCCTGAGGGCCGCAGATTTCCGCAGTGCCTACAATCAAGGAACTCGATACACCAGCAGGTACTTCGCGGCGTTCTGTCTGCGCGTGGCCCGGGCCGAAGGTGAAGGTCCGCGGCTGGGATTCACTCTGCCCCGAGCTTTTGGAAAAGCCGTGCTGCGGAATCGAGTGAAGCGCAGGCTGCGGGAAGCGCTGCGCGTGCGCTTGTCCGAAATGTCCCCGGAATGGGATATTGTGATCAATCCGCGGCGACCCGCAATCGCGGCGCCGGTGGAGGAGCTTCGACGGGAAGTGGATCGGTTGGTGGCGCAATGCAGAAAGCAGTAATCGCTAGCTTGCGTCTCTACAAACGTTTCGTGTCGCCGGTGTTGCCGTCGGCCTGCCGGTTTTCGCCCACCTGTTCGGAGTACATGATGGAGGCAGTGGATCGCTACGGCGTCCTGCGGGGCGTCGGGATGGGACTGCGCCGTCTGCTGCGCTGCCATCCATTCCACGTGGGCGGATTCGATCCGGTGCGCTAGAAAATTTGAATCATGGCCGACAACCAACCCCAATTGAATAAGCCTGGAAAGAAAGAGCTTTCCATGGAGCAACGGCTCCTGCTGGCGTTCGTGCTCATGGGATTGGTGCTGTTCCTGACGCCTTATTTCTATAAAGCTCCGCCGCCACCAGCCAAGACCACCGCACCGGCACCGGCCAGTAGTCAAGCTTCTCCCGCTCCCGCCGCCGCGCCAGCAGTTGCGAAGACAGCGGAAGCGGCACCGGCCGCTCCAGCGACGCCCGTGCCGGGACAGATTGTCGCTCCCTCCGAACAGCAGTTTGTGGTAGACACCGACATCTACCACATCACGCTTTCCAATCGCGGTGGCACGGTGCGGAGTTGGATTCTGAAGAAGTACCACGACAAAGAGGGCAAGCCGCTGGAATTAGTGAACGCCGCGAGTTATTCCAAAGTGGCGTCGCCGATGTCGATCGTTCTGCGTGATGACAAGGCCGCCGACGCGTTGAACTATGGGCTGTACGTGGCCAAGCCGTCGTCGAACGGGCTGGGCATCGAATACGAGTTCTCCGACGGCAAGAACTACGCGAAGAAAACATTCCAGTTTTCGAACTCGGGAGGGGCGCACGCGTACCTTTCGCAGATCGAGACCGAAGTAACCATCAACGGGACGCCCACCGACCACTTGATCCAGTGGCGGGGAGGCTTCGGCGACGCCACAGTGCTCAATCGCGTGGCCGAGCAGCACGCGGTGTATTTCGATCCGCACGAGAGCGGGACGCTAGGGCTCACCCAGGGAAAGCTCACCACCAAGGACGCCAAATCGGTGAAAGACGGCCCGGTCCTGACTACCGGCGCGTATTCCTTCGCCGGCCTGGACGACCGCTTCTTTGCCGCGGTATTCCTTCCCAAAGACAACACCACAGTCAAAGTGGAAACCATCAAGGACGATGTTCCTCCCGCGCCCGCCGGCAAGGAGGAAATGCGCGTGGGCGTGGAAGTGGGCGGCGATTCGGTGAATCGCTTCACGCTGTTTGTGGGGCCAAAAGATATCGACCTGCTGCGTCGCGTGGATCCGAAGCTGCAGCAAATGATCGACTGGGGCTGGTACGGTGTGATCGCCAAGCCGCTCTTCCTGGCCATGCATTGGGTGAACGACAATATCGTTCACAACTACGGCTGGTCCATCGTCTTGATCACCATCGCGATCAATATTATTGTGTTGCCCCTGCGCCTGAAGAGCATGAAGAGCCAGCGCAAGATGCAGTCGCTGCAGCCCAAGCTGGCCGCGATCAACGCCAAATACAAGGGCCTTAGCATGCGGGATCCCAAAAAGGCGGAGCAGAACCAGGAAGTGATGGACTTCTACAAGAAGGAAGGCGTCAATCCCATGGGCGGCTGCTTGCCCATGATCATCCAGCTTCCGCTGATCTATGCGTTCTATAAGGTTCTGGCCGTCACCATCGAGATGCGCGGCGCGCACTGGCTTTGGATTTCGGATCTATCCCAACCTGAACAACTGCCAATCCACATTCTGCCGCTGGTCATGATCGTCTCGCAGTTTGTCATGCAGAAGATGACCCCCAATCCAGGCATGGATCCTTCGCAGGCGAAAATGATGATGTTTATGCCGCTCATGTTTGGTTTCTTGTTCTACAATTTCTCAAGCGGCCTGGTGTTATACTGGCTAACCAGTAATTTAGTGGGAATCGCTCAGCAATGGGCCGTGAATCGGATGATGCCCGCACTGCCGTCACCTCCGCCTCCGGCCGCTGTAAAGAAGAGGGGCAAGTAGCACGTGGACGAGAAGCAGGTAGACCAGAAGACCTACACAGTTGCAACCAGCGGATATCGAATCAGCGAATTTCTGGATATGGTCATCGGCGACATGGGGTTGGAATTGTCGTTTGAAATCCTGGAGGGCCAGCACCTCCATCCGGATCTTGAAGATCCTGATTTGTTGGTGAAATTCTCAGGACCCGACGTCGACATTCTGCTGGCAAATAAAGCGGAGTTGCTGCTGGCGCTGGAGTTTCTCACCATGGAAGCTCTGAAGATTCCGGGCGAGCACCACTCGCTGCTGTGTTTCGATTCAAACGACTATCGAACCTTACGGATCGAGGAACTGAGGCTCAGCGCCGTGACTGCCGCTGAGAGCGTGAAGAAGACGCACAGGCCCTTTCACTTCAATCCGATGAGCAGCCGGGAGCGGCGCATTATTCACTTGAGCCTGCGCAACGAAACCGACATCCGGAGCGAGAGCACCGGCAGCGGACCTTTTCGCCAGGTGGTGGTTCTTCCGATCGACATGCCCCTGCCTGAGCCAATTCGTCCACCGCGGCCCGCTCCACCACCGCGGGGCGGTCCTCGTGATCGCGATCCGCGAGATCGTAACAGACGATCCGGACCGCCGCGGCGTGGCGGTGGCGGCTTCCGGCGGCCGTAAAATAACCTGCGACTTCAGGACACGATTGTTGCTATTTCCACACCGCCGGGCCGCTCCGGCGTAGGTGTAGTGCGTCTGTCGGGATCCGATGCGCGCCGTATCGCGGAAAGCATCCTGCGATTTCGCGCCGGGCATGAGTGGAAACCCTGGAGCGTTGCGCTCGCGGAACTGATCGACGATTCCGACGCCGCGGTTGATCACGTGGTGGTGGCGTATTTCGCAGCGCCGCGATCCTATACCGCCGAAGACCTGGTCGAGATCTCGTGCCACGGATCGCCCGTGGTCTTGCGATTTTGTCTCGATCGGGCATGCGCCGAGGGAGCCAGGCTGGCGGAACCGGGCGAGTTCACACTGCGGGCTTATTTGAACGGAAGGATCGATCTTCCTCAGGCTGAGGCGGTCCGCGATCTCATTGAAGCCACCACGCTGTACCAGGCGCGCGTGGCCGCGCAGCAGGTGGAAGGCTCGATATCGAAGCGCATGCGTCCGATGAAAGAGCAACTCGTGGAACTGATCGCGCTGCTCGAAGCCGGCATCGATTTTGCGGAAGATGACATCAGCGTCGCGCCCGTAGAGGAGATTCTGCGACGCTTAAATCCGATCGAACGGGCCCTCACCGCCCTGGCCTCGACATTTGAATACGGCAAGCTGGTGCACGCTGGAATCACGCTCGCAATCGTGGGACGTCCCAACGTCGGCAAGAGCAGTCTGTTCAACCGGCTGCTGGAACAGGACCGCGCGATTGTCACCAATATTCCCGGCACCACGCGCGATCTGGTATCGGAAGTAGCGGCCATCGGGGGAATCCCAGTCAAATTCGTGGACACGGCGGGCATCCGTTCCGGCCAGGATCTGGTGGAGACGCTCGGGATTGAGCGCAGTTATCAGGCTATGGCCGATGCCGATGTCACGCTGGTAGTGGTGGATCTGGCCGCTGCTATGCATGCCGACGATCTTGCGCTCATGGAACGCGCGCAACAGCAAGGGCGCTGGATCCTGGTGGGAAATAAAGCCGACCTGCCCCGCGTGGCTTCGCCGGCTGTGGATTTCATGGCCGTTTCCGCGCTCACCGGCGAAGGTATCGAGCGTTTGCGTGAACAGATCGCCCCGCTCGGGTCCCGCGATCAGGACTCCGGCTTCATCACCAGCATCCGGCACGAGCACCTGCTGCGCGAAAGCATGGAAGCGCTGGCACAGGCTCGCAAAGCGGCCGAGTTCGGAATCCCGCATGAAATGCTGCTGCTGGATCTTTACGCCGCGCTGCGCCCTTTGGATGCGATCACAGGCGCCACCACGGCCGATGATATCCTGAACCGAATCTTTTCGACGTTTTGTATTGGCAAATAGCACTCCCGTAGTGTTTACAATGGGACTAGCTTTGGATCGCCTGCTCGCACTCACCGCCGTCCTCGCCGCGCTTGCCCTGCCTGCGCTCCCACAGGCGCAGAAGCAGCCGCAAGAAGGCCAACTGGACGGCAGCCAGACTTTGTTCACTGTTCTGGCCGCGATCAATGCCGCGGGATACGACGCCGGGATGGATTCGAACGCCAACTCACCGCTCCGCAAGCAGATTCGCGACATCATCGCCCAGAAGAATCTCAGTTCAGTGGAAGCGCTGAAAAAGTTTCTCGCGGACCACCACCAGGAAGATCCAGAGGCGGAATTCAGCCAGTACGTCTCCTTCGCGCTCTCCCTCCAGAGTCCTCCCGATTTTCAGTTCTGGATGCCTTCCCAGGAGGTTCCGCCGGATGTCCGCAAGCTGGACGGGCTGAACGAATTGATTGCCAAGTTCTATCAGGAGGCGGGTATTGAGCAGCTTTGGAAGCAGTCGCAACCGGCGATCGACCATGTGATCGAGGCCTATCATGGCGGTCTCACACGAGCGCTGCTGGAGGCTAACGCGTACTTGCGCAATCCAACCAGCGGTACGCGCGGACGCCGCTTCCAGGTCTATGTGGATTTGCTGGGACCGCCCAATCAGATCCAAACCCGTAGCTATCGAGAGAATTACTTTGTGGTCGTAACGCCATCGCCCGAGCCGCAGGTGGATCAGGTGCGGCATGCCTATTTGCATTACCTGCTGGATCCGCTTTCGCTGCGCTATTTCGAACAGTGGGGCCGCGACAAGGCTCTGGCGGATTTCGCGCAAGCTGCGCCCGCCCTGGATGAAGCCTATAAGAACGACTTCATGCTGCTGGCCACCGAGTGCGTGATCAAAGCGGTGGAAAGCCGGATGGCGCGCGGCGCTCAGAAGCAGGAGTTAGTCAATCTGGCGTTGGAACAGGGGTTCGTCATCACGCCGGCGTTGGCCGATGGGTTGGCGGTTTATGAGAAACAGCCCGAGTCATTGAGGAATTACTTTCCGGATCTGCTCGGGCAAATCGACCTGGAGCACGAGGACCGGCGATTGCAAAAGGTTCAGTTCGCAAAAGAAGCTACGGTTCACAGAGCCAAGACGGCGCCTCCGCCGCCCGCGCCGGTGTTGAGCGACACCGCGAAGAGCCTGGCCGAAGCGGAGGACCTGTATGCCAAGCGGAATCTGACGGCAGCCCGGGCGAGTTACCAGAACGTGCTGGAACAGCCCTCCGAGAAATCGTCGCACGCCAGGGCTTATTATGGATTGGCGCGGATTGCAGCACTGGATCACGATCCGGAGCTGGCCGAGAAGCTGTTCGAAAAGACTTTGGCGATGTCCCCGGACGACGAAACCAGAGCGTGGGCCTATTTGTATTTGGGCCGGCTGTCCGATGCGGCCGGCCAGCGTGAGCAAGCCGAAAAGCAGTATCGCGCTGCGCTCGCGGTTCGCGGAGTACCCGAGCAGGTAAAAGTCGCCGCCGAGAAAGGACTCGCGCAGCCGTTTCAACGGTAAACGGCAGGCGTTCCAAGCGGCGTCAGGAAAATTCAAAACCTAGGAGCAATGATGAAACGAGCATTCCGAAATATCGCGGCGCTGACCTGGACCGCCCTGGCGCTCGGCTTTTCGCCGCTGTGGGCGCAAAAACCCAAGTCGCAAAAAGAACAGCAAGCCATCCTGGCCGTCCAAATGGCGAAGACGCCGGATGACCGCGTCACGGCCATCGAGAACGTACTGACGAACTTCGCCGATACCGAGTTCAAAGTGCCGCTACTCCAGATGGCGGTGCAGAGCGAACAGCAGAAGAACGATTACGCGCAGACCGTGTTTTACGCCGACCGCCTGTTGAAGGCCGACCCGAAGAACGCATTCGCGCTGGTCACACTGGCGTCGGAAACCGCCCGTCACACGCGCGAGAACGATCTTGACAAGGACGACCAGCTCGCCAAGGTAGACAAGTGGGCCAAGGACGCAGTGGAGGCGGCGAAGGTGATGCCCAAAGTTCGCGCCGATGTTTCCGACGCCGACTGGGATGGGTTCAAAAAGGACATGGAAGCCCAGGCTTACGAGGCCATGGGCATGGCCGATGTGGTGCGCAAGAACTACCCGGGCGCCGTCACCAACTACAAACAGTCACTGGCCACTGGAAGCACGCCGAATTCGGCCACGCTGGTCCGTTTGGCGCAGGTCTACATGAGCACCGGCAAACTGGACGACGCGGCATTTACGCTGGACAAAGCCATCAATACTCCGAACGCTCCGGATCAGGTGAAAACAATTGCGCAGAACATGAAGAATGAGATCGCAAAACACAAACCTGCGGCTCCCGCTCCCTCACCCGGCGCCGCACCCTCCACTGCGCCCGCCAATCCCGCGCCCCCGGCCGCAAGCCAGCAGCCTTAGCCGGAGGCCTGAAGCATTGGACGCCGTGGAGCTGGGATCGGAAGCGCTGGAAGAAACTCTCGGTTATCATTTTGCAAGCCGGGAACTATTCGCTCGGGCATTCACCCATCGATCCAGCGTTTATGAGAAGGCTTCGAGCGGCACCGCGAACGACAATGAGCAGTTGGAGTTCCTGGGCGACGCGATCCTGGGATTCGTGGTGAGCGACGCGCTGGTGGCCGCGCATCCCGAGGAGCCGGAGGGCCGGCTCTCCAAAATGAAGGCGCACTTAGTCAGCGCGTCTCATCTGCACGAAGTGGCCGCGGGGCTGAGGTTAGGCGACTATCTGCTGCTGGGGCGGGGCGAGGAAATGAGCGGCGGCCGCGAAAAGAAAGCGCTGCTCGCGAATGCGGTGGAGGCTCTGATCGCCGCTCTCTATTTGGATGGTGGCCTCGATCCGGCGCGGCGTTTCATCATCGAACAAGTCATCGGCGCGGCCGAACCATCGAGCGAAGCGGCGCTCGCCACGGATTACAAGAGCGCCCTGCAGGAGCTGGCGCAATCCATGAAACTCCCGCAACCGCGCTACGCCATCGTGGAAGAGCGCGGGCCGGAACACGCCAAGACGTTTCTAGTGGAAGTGCGCGTGGGGCGGGATTGGGTGAGCCGCGCGGAAGGTTTATCGAAGAAGAGCGCCGGCCAGAAAGCTGCCCAGGAGATACTGCGCAGGCTTACGGAGTTGGCAACTTAGGCGCAGACGGCAGCGGCGGCTTGTCCGGTTCGCCTTTGGCGCCATTTTCATTCAGGACGACGATATCCACCCGGCGATTCTTTCGGCGTCCCTCTTCGCTCGCGTTATTGTCGATGGGGGCGGTGTCGGCATAACCGGCGATGGAGAACCGTTCGCGTGCGACACCGTACTTGGTGAAGAGCTCCATCAGCGCGATGCTGCGCGCAGCCGAAAGCTCCCAGTTGCTCCGAAATCGAGTGTTGTGGATGGGAACGGAGTCAGTATGGCCTTCGGCGCGCACCGGATTCGGGACCTTGTTCATGGCGTCGGCGATCTTTTGGATGACGGGATAGAAATCGGCCGCGACCTCATCTTCGCCGGACGGAAACAGCGCGGCCTGGGTGAAGCTAATGGTGAGGCCACGCGAGGTCATGTGCAGGGCCAGGCGGCCGCTCTGGATCTCTGGCTGCAAGGCCTGCGATAGAATCGGCAGCAATTCCGCCAGGGTCAATTTTGTAGTGTCGCCAACACCGAGCTTCTCGCCGCCTGAGTCCGTCGTTTTCCTCACGACTTGGCCTTTCACTTCACCTTTGCCGCCCAACAGCATCGCGAAGGCGCTCTTGAAAGAATCGCCCTGCAGGGCCTTCTTCACCGATTCAGAAACGGCTCGGGTCTTGGCGTTGTCGGTTTGAGCGGTGGCGAACATGACCACAAAGAACGCAAAGAGGAGCGTAATGAAGTCCGCGTAGGATACCAGCCAGCGTTCGTGATTGGGATGGGACGGATGCTTCCTGCGTGCCATAATGCCGCGCTCATCAGCCTCTGGCCGATGCCCCAACCGCTTCCGGGCGGGCTCGATCGTCTGCCGGGTGTTTCCCAGTTTTGCGCTGGTAGGCTTCCAACTTGTTGCGTATCAATTTCGGGTTCATTCCTTCCACGATGCCGACCACTCCTTCGAGCATGAGTTCTTTGAGCGCAGTTTCGTTCTCGACGCGGGTTTTGATTTTCGTGGCAACCGGCAGCAAGACGACATTCGCCAGGCCCACGCCGTACACCGTGGCGACGAAGGCCACGGCGATTCCGTGCCCCACTTCCTCGATATTGGCCAGGTTCTTCATCACCTGAATCAGCCCCATGACCGCGCCGATGATGCCGATGGTAGGGGCGTAGCCGCCGGCGCATTCAAAGACCCGGGCCTCGGCCAGACCCTGGTTTTCGTGCAGCTCGATTTCGAGTTGCATCATGTTACGGATTTCCTGTAGATCCGTGCCGTCCACGGCGAGATTGAGAGCCTTGCGCAGGAATGGATCCTGCACTTGGAGCGCTTGATCTTCGAGCGCCACCAGCCCGTTGCGCCGGGCCGCCGCGGCATAGCCGATCAGCTCTTCAATCACCGCGTCGGGAGGATTGGACTTGTCCAGGATCACGTGTCCCAGGCGGCGGGCGGCAGCCACCAATATGTTCATGGGCGTGCTGACCATGACGGCTCCGCAAGTGCCGCCCAGAACAATGATCGCCGCGGTGATCTGCGAGATGTCCTTCAGCTTTCCGCCTTCCATGATCAAGCCGCCCACGATTCCGCCGAAGGCTAGAATAAGCCCGAAGAAGGTGGCCGTGTCGGGACGGAGCTTGCTTGGCCTGGGCGGGACGGGGCGCGATCTGGGCGCGGGATTTAGTGGACTGGCTTGCCCCGCCATACGAACCCATGCCTTTCCCGCGCTCTATCTCTCATGGGCGGCCACGAGTTCTGGGCGGTTCGCAATCAAGCGGCGAAATTCAATCACTTTTTGGATCACTTCATCGGCTGACTCCAGCACGACGAGTTTCTGTCCATTGGTCAACGCAATCACGGTATCGGGCGTAGCCTCCACGTGCTCGATGAGGTCCGAGTTGAGAACTAACGGAGCCCGATTAATGCGCGTCAGCTGGATCATGCGTCCTTCCTTTGGAGCCCGTCGCACGGTATGCGCTTCCAACACTGCTTATCGGCGAGGTAAAAGACTATATGAGCGGCGAAAAATGCTAACCCGGCGGGCTAGCTGAGAAGTTGCAGAATTGCGGTGAGTTCCTTGCGGATCGCATCCAGAGCCGAACCGGAATCGGGGAACAGCGCTGCTTGCGGACGCGGCGGCTTCGCCGAAGATGACTCGCCCGCTTTGGCGCCTGCTTCTCGTGAACGCGTGTCCAGATCCTTGCGAGCGCCTTCGATGGTGTAGCGCTTGTCGTACAGCAGACGCTTGATTTCCAATACCAGCTCCACGTCCTTGCGGCGGTATAAACGATGCCCTTTGCCCGATTTTTTTGGTCCGAGCGACGAGAACTCGGTCTCCCAGAACCGCAGCACGTACGGCTTTATTCCAGCCAGACGGCTGACCTCGCCGATACGGAAATATAGCTTATCGGGAATTTCAGGACGAAGTTCGCCCGCGGCAAGCTCTGCCATGCTTCCGACATTCTAGCAAACCCATTGAGCTATTCTCGACCTTTTCTTACACTAAAGACTACGAAACATCCAACGAATAACGATCGGCAAACGAAAAACGATCCGCGAACGAAAAATGACGGGCGGCCGGCGCCCAGCCAGGTGATCGCTGGAGTGCACCCGGTGCGCGAGGCTCTGCGTGCGGGGCGCGCCTTCGATCGCGTTTTGATCGCGAAAGGCGCCGGCGGTCCCAGGTTGCAAGAAATCATCGATCTGGCGCGGGAACGATCGGTTACCCTGCGCTTTGAGCCGCGTGAGGCGCTGGATCGTGCATCGAATGGCGCCACGCACCAAGGCGTGGTTGCATTTGGGGCCGCTCACCGTTACAGGGAGTTGGATCAAGTGCTGCCTCACGCGAAGTTGCTGATCGTCCTCGACGGCGTGGAAGATCCGCACAATCTGGGCGCCATTATTCGCTCCGCGCATGCCGCGGGAGCGAGCGCCGTGATCGTTCCCGACCGCCGGGCTGCCGGATTGACGGAAACTGTCGCCAAAGCAGCCGCCGGGGCGTTGGAACACCTGCCTGTGGTGCGCGTCGGGAACGTGAACCAGACCCTGGATGATTTGAAGAAACGCAATTTTTGGATCTATGGACTGGACGAGCGTGGCGGCCAGCTCTACAGCGAGATCGAGTACTCCGAACCAACGGTCTTCGTCCTGGGCGGCGAAGGACACGGTTTGCATGAGCTGGTGAAGAAACATTGCGACGTGCTGGTTCGCATTCCGATGGCTGGAGCTATTGCATCCTTGAACGTATCGGTAGCGGCGGGTGTAGTGCTTTTTGAGTGGCGCCGGCGGAATCCGAAATGACGTATCCACAATGATTTGGCCTGTTACAATACACTTATAAGCGCCGCCCATACGCTCTCATAGCACAAGTAATGTCAGTAACTTCCGATACGTGTAATCTCGGCTTCGGCCTCCAGTTTCAAGACTTGTACGGGCGCGATGGCCTGGTTCGTCTGGATGCCGCCTTCTTGAATCAGCTCTTGGCGTCTGACCCGGGGCTGAGCGCCCGGCTGCTCGACGCGCGCGGCAATCCACGGGCAGGGACGGCTAAAGAGCAGTCCGAGCTGGTGATCGAGCTAGCACCGCATGTCGAGGATTTCCTGGGCGAGGTGTTTCAAATCGCGAAGGAAGTAGAGGCGCTGCAGTCGCGCCACAACGCTCTGGCGCCCTTCTTTGCTTTCAAACGCAAGTTCATCCAAAAGCGAGCCATTAGCGGTGTGACCAAGGAGCAGGCGGAAGCCATGGATGGCCCAGGCCTCGGTCGCGAACTGGAAGGCTTTTTTGCTGAACCGCTCACCGAGCGAAGCTTTTTTGCGCATGTTTCAGCGTGGCTCGAAGAAGAAGCTGTTCGTCTGGAATGGATCCAGACGGCCGCACGCTACGCAGCTTGGGCAGCGTTATCGGAAGCGGGACGAAAAAAGCATCACAGTGATGTTCTATTCAAGGTGGCGCACAAGCTGGATCCCTTGCATTTGGTTCCGGTGGAGAGCCTGGCGGAGAACGGAATCACCAAGCTTCGCCTCCCCGAAGAAGACTGGCGCAGCCGCGAAGGATTCCATCTGACGGATGCGGGCATGGGGCTGGCAGGTGCGATCGATCAGGCGCACTACTGCATCAAGTGCCATAACCAGGGCAAAGACAGCTGCTCCACCGGACTCAAGGAAAAATCCGGCGAATTCAAGAAGACCGTCTTCGGCGTCACTTTGGCGGGCTGCCCGCTGGATGAAAAGATTTCCGAGATGAACACGGTGAAGCAGCAAGGCTATACCTTGGGTGCGCTGGCCATTGTCACCATCGACAATCCGATGGCTGCTGGAACCGGGCATCGCATCTGCAACGACTGCATGAAGGCCTGCATTTTCCAGAAGCAGGACCCGGTGGACATTCCGCAGGTGGAAACCCGATCCCTGAAGGACGTGCTGGAATTGCCGTGGGGTTTCGAAATCTACAGTCTGCTGACGCGCTGGAATCCGTTGAACTTCGCGCGGCCGCTGCCGCTTGCGCCCAGCGGATACAAAGTGCTGGTGGTAGGGCTGGGTCCGGCCGGATTCACGCTGTCGCATTATCTGATGAACGATGGCCACACGGTAGTGGGAATTGACGGGCTGAAGATCGAGCCATTGTCTGAAGAGATTGGTGGCGTGGATGCACTGGGCGGGCGCTCGCTGTTCCGGCCTATCCGCGATATTCGCGAGGTTTATGAATCGCTGGACGACCGCGTAATGGCGGGCTTCGGCGGAGTGGCCGAGTACGGGATCACGGTCCGCTGGGACAAGAATTTCCTGAAGATCATCCGGTTGCTGCTGGAACGCAGGCGTGAGTTCACGATGTTCGGCGGCGTGCGTTTTGGCGGCGCTCTCACCATCGACAGCGCGTTCGAGATGGGCTTCGACCATGTAGCGCTGTGCGCGGGGGCCGGCCGACCGACCGTAATACCGATGAAGAACGGGCTGGCGCGCGGTGTCCGGCAGGCTTCCGATTTCCTGATGGCGCTGCAACTCACTGGCGCGGCCAAAAGCAATTCGGTTGCGAACCTGCAGATCCGTATGCCGATCGCGGTGATCGGCGGCGGCCTGACGGCTGTGGACACGGCCACTGAATCGCTCGCCTATTACGTTGTCCAAGTGGAGAAATTCCTGAGCCGCTACGAGACGCTGGTAGCGGAGAAGGGCGAAGGCGAATGTGTGGCGGGATGGAGCGTAGAAGAAAAGCTGACCGCGGATGAATTTATATCGCATGCTCGCGCCATTCGCGCCGAGAGAGCGGCCGCGGCGCAGGAAGGCCGCAAGCCGAATCTGATCGGACTGTTGAATTCCTGGGGCGGCGTCACCATCGCCTATCGCCGCCGCATGATCGATTCACCCAGCTACACGCTGAATCACGAAGAGGTTTGGAAAGCGCTCGAAGAGGGCATCCGGTTCGCTGAATGCCTGACGCCGGAATCGGTGGAAGTAGACAGCTTCGGCCATGCCGCCGCGCTGCATGTCACGCGGCATGTGTTCGATCCAGCGACCGGCAAAATGAGCGCGACCGGCGAGCCAGTGCGGTTGCCTGCCAAGTCCATCCTGGTGGCCGCCGGCACGCAGCCCAACACCGTGCTCGGCCGCGAGGATCCCGACAATGTATTGCTGGACGGCAAGTGGTTCCAGGCGGTTGATGAAGAGGGAGAGCCAGTAAAGCCGGAGCGCGTGGCCAAGCCGAAAGCGTCGCGCGTGCTTACATCCATACGTCCCGACGGCCGCGGTGTCAGCTTCTTTGGCGATCTGCATCCTTCTTACGCCGGCAACGTGGTGAAGGCTATGGCGAGCGCTAAGCAAGGTTACCCGGTGGTGACGCGGCTGCTCTCACGCCGATCGAGCGAAGCGCCGGAGCCCGATGTGCTGGTGGCGCGCTTGAACCTGGAGCTCCGCGCAGTGGTGAAGGACGTAATCCGGCTGACCCCGAACATCGTGGAAGTGGTGGTGCACGCGCCAATGGCCGCCCGAGCCTTCGAACCCGGGATGTTCTATCGCCTCCAGAACTACGAGACGCTCGCGCCGCGCGTGAACGGAACTGCTCTCGCAATGGAGGGCCTGGCGCTCACCGGCGCTTCGGTGGATCGCGAGAAGGGCCTGCTGTCGACGATTGTTCTGGAGGTCGGCGGATCGTCGGATCTATGCGCCTTGCTCCAACCAGGCGAGCCGGTGATTCTGATGGGGCCGACCGGTACGCCAACCGAGACGCCGTCGCGCGAGACCGTGCTGCTGGTGGGCGGCGGGCTCGGCAATGCGGTTTTATTCTCTATTGGCCAGCAGCTTCGCGCCAGCGGGTCGCGCACCATTTACTTCGCCGGTTACAAGAAAATGATCGACCGCTACAAGGTGGAGGAGATCGAGAAGGCCGCCGACGTGGTGGTTTGGTGCTGCGACGAAGCGCCCGGATTCACGCCCGACCGGGTGCAGGACAAGGCATTCGTCGGCAACATCGTGGAAGCGATGGCGGCTTACGCCCGGGGCGATCTGGCTGAGCCCGGCGCTCCCATGAGCGATGCATCGGAAATTCCGCTAAGTTCGGTAGACCGGCTGGTGGTGATCGGTTCCGATGCGATGATGCACGCGGTGCAACGCGCGCGCCACGGTATGCTCGCGCCCTATCTGAAGCACGGCCACAAGGCCATCGCGAGTATCAACTCTCCCATGCAATGCATGATGAAGGAGATTTGCGCGCAGTGCCTGCAGCAGCACAAAGACCCGATTACCGGCGAAGAGACCGTGGTCTTCTCCTGCTTCAATCAAGATCAGCAGATGGATCACGTGGATTTCGCAAGCCTTCGCACGCGGCTTTCGCAGAATGGCGTGGAGGAGAAGCTGACCAAGCAATGGATCGACCGGTGTTTGCGGCAGATTGGGGCGCGGGAAGAGCTCGCGGTTACCGGTCGCTAGCTGCTGGTAACATCTAGCTAATGCTCAGCGCGCGTGGTTGGCTCTTCGTCGCTCTCGGTGCGTTCACCATCTTCCTGGGCTGGATTTGGTTCCGGGGCAAAGGTCGCGCGCCAGGCGTTCCGTCCCTACTCGAGCTTTTGGTCGGGATGGTCACCAATTTCTTCGACACGCTCGGCATTGGTTCTTTCGCGCCCACCACCAGCGCCTTCAAATTCTGGCACATGGTGCCGGACGAAAAGATTCCAGGCACGTTGAACATCGGCCATGCGTTACCCACGCTGCTGGAAGCGTTCCTGTTTATCGCCATCGTCAAGGTGGACGTCTTGACCCTGGTGCTGCTCATGGGCGCCTCCACGGTGGGAGCCTGGTTCGGAGCGGGGATCGTCGCGAGCTGGCCGCGCCGCTGGATCCAAATCGGCATGGGGGTCGCGCTGCTGGCATCGGCCTGCTTCTTTTTGATGTCCAATCTCAACCTCTTTCCGGCGGGCGGAACCGCACTCATCCTGGAACACTGGCGCTTGTGGGCAGGGGTGATCGGAAGCCTGATCCTGGGCGCGTTTATGACGCTGGGTATCGGGCTGTACGGCCCTTGCATGATCCTGGTAAGCCTGCTCGGAATGGACCCCAAGGCGGCATTCCCGATCATGATGGGATCTTGCGCCTTCCTGATGCCGGTAGCCAGCGCCCGATTCATCACGGCGGGAAGTTACAGTCCGAGGGCCACGCTGGGCTTGGCATTGGGCGGGCTGCCGGGCGTCCTGATCGCGGCCTTGATTGTGAAATCGTTGCCCTTGACGGCCATGCGTTGGCTGGTGATCGCGGCGGTGGTTTACGCGGCCTTTACCATGTTGCGGTCTGCCATGCAGGGCCGGGCTTCCGCCGCTATATCTTCAGCCAGGCCGGCCGAAGCCAAGCTATACTAAAGGCAGAAAGTCCTTGGGCCCCTATTTATGACCAGGCGTATCAAGTTTTTTGTTGCTTCCACCTCCACTTGTCTCGTTTTTGTGCTGCTGTTCGGCGCTATGCGCGGCAAGAGCGCTTCCCCGGAAGATACTTACCGGCACCTCGCCGTCTACACCGAGGTGCTCTCGCGAATCAAGAGCGATTACGTGGAAGAGCCCGACATGAAGAGCGTCACGCTGGGCGCACTGAACGGGCTGCTGGAATCCATCGATCCTTACGCTAGTTACTTGAACGCCGATCAGTACAAACAGTGGCTGAAGAGCAAAGACCAGCATAAGGCCGACGTCGGCTTGATTCTTTCGAAGAAGTTCGGCTACGTCGGCATTGTCGACGCAATTCCAGGATCGCCTGCTGCCAAGGCCGGGCTGACCACCACCGATGTGCTGGAGACCATCAACGGCGTTGCCACGCGCGACATGCCGCTGGCGTTCGCTCAGCTCTTGCTCGAGGGCGATGCGGGCACTACCGTTGAACTGGGCGTGCTCCGCTTCCGCAAGCCCGAGCCGCAGAAACTGACGCTAACGCGCGCCATGGTGGAATATCCGGCTGTGACGGCCAAGATGCTGCCCGATCAGGTGGGTCTGATCCAGGCCGCCAGTCTGGATGGCAACCGGGTGAAGGATATCGCAGCGAAAGTGGACGAACTGCAGAAGCAGGGCGCCAAGGAGTTGGTGCTGGATCTGCGTCATAGCGCGACGGGTGGTCCGGAAGCCGGCGAGCAACTCGCCAACCTTTTCCTGGACAAGGGGCTGATCACCTATAGTGAAGGCCAAAAGGTGGAACGGCACGACGTGACGGCCGATCCGGCCAACGATCGCAGTCATCTTCCTCTGGCGGTGATTGTCAACCGAGGCACAGCGGATGGCGCGGAGATCGCTGCCGCCGCTCTGATGGACGACAAGCGCGCGGAAGTGATAGGAGAACGCACCTATGGCGACGCATCCATTCGCAAGCCCATCACGATGGATGACGGCTCGGCGGTGATTTTGTCGGTCGCCAAGTATTATTCACCTTCCGGCAAAGCGATTCAGGACACCGGTGTCACGCCCTCGGTCCCGGTTCAGGAAACTGAACCCGTGGTGGTGGACGACGACGGCAGCCCGCAAACGGTTGAGCCTCCGCAGCCGGCGGCGGGCGAAGATTTGCTTCTGAAGAAAGCAATTGAAGTGGTGACGAAGGGCAAGAGCGACATCGTTTCCAACGAGCCGGGGCAAGGCGATTCCAAGCCCGGACCCGCGTTGACTCCGCTCAACGTGCCTCGTCCGAACCAAGCTCCGCCACAGTAGAGTTTCGACCATTGCCCATCTACGAGTACAAATGCGAAGGCTGTGGCGAAACCTTCGAATTGATCCAGAAGTTTGCCGATGAGCCTCTAACAGTCCACGAAAAATGCGGTGGACATGTGCATCGTCTCATGTCCGCACCGGCGTTCCAGTTCAAAGGCACGGGCTGGTACGTGACGGATTACGCCAAGGGGAACGTGAGTGGACCGCCGAAACACGAGTCCGGCAAAGGCGACTCATCCAAGAGCGATTCGGAAAAAAAGAGCGATTCGGGAAAAACCGAAACCGCAGCTAAGGCCGAGACCAAATCGGAATCGAAAAGCGAAACGAAATCCGAGTCTAAGTCTGAATCCAAGTCCGAAGCGAAGCCTACCGCCAGCAGCGATAAGTCTTAAACCAGCGCAGGGGCAAGTTGCGCCCCCGATCTTCGCCTTCGCAAGAGCTCTCCGATGGCGCGCGCCTCATCGGCCAGCTCGCGAAATTGATCCGGAAACAATGACTGATAGCCGTCGGACAGCGCGCGGTCTGGATTCGGATGAACTTCCACGATGAGCCCGGAAGCGCCTGCCGCCACCGCGGCCAATGCCATGGGATGAACCTTGTCACGCTTGCCGGTGCCATGGCTGGGATCGACGATGATCGGCAAATGGCTCAGGCGTTGCACCGCCGGGACAACACTCAGGTCCAGCGTGTTGCGTGTGTGATCGGCAAAGGTTCGGACGCCGCGCTCGCACAAAATCACCTGATAATTGCCCTCTGACAGAATGTACTCGGCGGCCATCAGGAACTCTTCGAGCGTGGACGCCATGCCGCGTTTCAGCAGCACCGGTTTACGTGATCGGCCGGCCCGGCGCAGCAGCGCGAAGTTTTGCATGTTGCGCGCCCCGATTTGCAAGCAATCGGCGTACGCTTCCACCAGGTCGAAGGTTTCCACATCGATGGCTTCGGTAACGATGCCGAGCCCGGTTTCCTCGCGCGCGTCCGCCAGGTAGCGCAGGCCTTCTTCGCCCAGACCTTGAAACGCATAGGGCGAAGTCCGCGGTTTGTACGCGCCTCCACGCAAGAGTTGAGCGCCCGCGGCTTTCACGGCGCGCGCCGATTCCAGAATCTGCTCTCTGCTCTCCACCGAACAGGGCCCCGCGCAAATCGCTAGTTCCGCCCCACCCACCAGTACGCCAGCTACGTCTACCACCGTATTGTCGGGCTTCACTTCGCGGCTGACCAGCTTGTAGGGTTTTGAAACTGGAATGGCTTCGGCCACGCCCGGGAGACTCTCGAACTCCTCGGAGGGAACCGGGCCGTGGTTACCGGTTATGCCGACGGCGGTTCGCTCGGCGCCGGGCATCACGTGAGCGCGGAAGCCGAGGCTTTGGATTTTGGCGCAAACTTGAGCGATGTCCTGCTCGGTGGCGTGCGCCCGCATGACGATCAGCATTAATTCTAGGCTAGCAAACCGCGGAATTTCGGAGAGTCGTAGCCGGGGAAAACGGACTTCAGGTTTGGATTGCCGATGTGTCGTGCCACCAGCTCGCCGAGGACGTCGCGGAAATCGGTGGTGAGCGCCAGATCGCGTCCGTCGTAAAGTTGTTCTTCGTGAAGACCCGGCCAATCGCCATACACCTTGCCACCGCGCACATCGCCGCCCATCACGAACATGACGTTGGCATGGCCGTGATCGGTTCCCCGATCGCCGTTTTCCTTGACCGTCCGGCCGAATTCCGACATGGTGACCAGCGTGACGTCTTCCATGCGATCGCCCAGGTCCTGATAGAAGGCCGCGAGCGCCTGGCCAAACTGCGTCAGATTGTTCGCCAGCTGGCCATTGGTAGGCTGTCCGCCCACTTCGTTCACGTGCGTGTCCCAGCCACCGATGTCGGCGAACGCAACCTCCACGCCCACATTGGACTTGATCAGCTGCGCGATCTGCTGCAGGCTCTTGCCGAAGCGGCCATTGCCATAGCTGGCGCCGTTGGCCGGCACGTAAGTCTGCTTCTGGATGGACTGCATGAGCTTCACCGCGTTGAATGTCTCTTTACCGGTGCCATGCAGCATGGTGTCCAGCGAATTTTCATACATGCTCTCGAACGAAGCGGCTCCGTGCGGATCGTGCACTTGAAAATCGTTCAGGCTGCGGACCGCAACCGCGTCGTTCGCCCCTCGCAAACTGCGAGCCAGCGTGTCGCCCAGGCTGACGGCGCGCAAAGGAGACGCCGGGCCGGAGGATTTTGGCCCATCCTGTTTAGACAAGGCCCGGTTTAGCCATCCATCGACGGCGCCATGGAAGCCGGGCGTGCCGGACTCCATATAATCCTGCGCATCGAAATGCGAGCGCGTAGGATCGGGCGAGCCCACGGCGTCGACAATCGCCAGATGCCGGGCGTCAAACATCGGCTTCAGAGGCGCGAGCGACGGGTGCAGTCCGAAGAATCCGTCCAGATCGAGGGCTGAGTTCGGCGTTCCATCGGGCTTAGGAATGGCGATCGATGGCCGCAATTCGTAATAACGGGGTTCTCCGAAGGGAACCACCATGTTCAAGCCATCCACCGCGCCACGCTGAAAGATCGCGACCAGAATTTTCTTGCGGCCTTCGGTGGAATCCGCCGCATAGAGCGAACGCGAAAGCCACACCGGCATGGAACCCACGCCGAACATGGCGAGCGCCGAGCCTTTCAGGAATACTCGTCTGGATGGCATTTCTTTTACCTCTTTTGGAAATCCGGCGACCCAATCACCAGCGCCGCGACCAGCGCCGGGTTCTTCTGCTTGCTGTCCTTATCATGGTTCTCTTGCAAAGCTTTGTCGATGGCCTCGCGCGTTTGCGGCGACATGGCGCGAAACATGAGCGCTTTAGCCACTTCGCTCGGGTCGGCGCCGAAGCGGGACACATCCACCTTGACGCTCTCCACATGGTTTTGCGCCAGCTGCAGCGCAAAATTCATGCGGCCCAGCAAAGCTGCCGAGTTTATCCATTCCGCGTTCAGATTCGAATAACCGGTAGGCTCCAGCTTGCGATACAGAGGCTCGCCGAGCGTGCCCACCTGATTGGCCAGTGCCCAACCGTCGATGACATCGGCATTCAAGGCCCGCGCCGAACTCGCCACCATCTCGAAGGGTGACTTTATTTTGGATCGATAGGCGCCTTCAGACCAGAACTCTTTCGAATCGAGCATGGTTTTCAGCACTTCGCGAATGCTGCCGTTGCTGGAGAGGAAGGTCTGCGCCATCTTGTTCACCAGCGCCTCGGGAGGATTGTCGGCCACGAAGCGCTGGGCCAGCTCCTTGGAAATAAAGTGCGCGGTAGAGGGATGCCGAGCCAGAATATCCAGCACCTGTTCGCCGTCTTCCATGCCGCCGCCGGCCGCGATCACGTGGCCCAGCACGATCTTTTCGCCCTTGTCGTGCAGCTTGTCGTTATAGAAAAAGCTGCCGCCTTTGCGCGGCTCCAGGATGCCCCAGCCGGTGAAGCAGCGCGCCACTTCGGTGACGTCTTTCTGCGTATAGCCGCCATTCACTCCGAGCGTATGCAGTTCCATCAGCTCGCGCCCGTAGTTTTCGTTGAGCCCGCGCTTCACCTTGCGCCGTTTGTCATTGGCGTCCAGATCCGGACGAACCGATTCGAAATTGTCCAGAAAGAAAAGCATGGCCGGACTCTTCGCGGTTGCTTCCAGCAAATCGCGGAACTGGCCGAGCACATGCGGACGAATTGCTTCGCGCTCATATTGCGGAATCAGGAAGCGATCGGCCCCCTTCTCATAGAACACGTTGAAGTGGTTAAACCAGAAGTCGTCCAGCTCTTCGGCCAGCTGCCTGGTGCTCTCAATAGCCCGCAGCATCTTGGAATCGACCAGATCGTAATTGACCACTTGCTGGGGACCGTTCAGCAAAAAGATCTCGCGCCGGACGGCGCTGGACGCGGGAGCGAAGAGTGCGAGCCGCTGCTTCTGTGTCATGGCAACCAGCATGTCTTCGATCTTTTCCTGGGGCATGGATTCGAGCAGTTCACGCTTCTTGTCCCCATTGCCCGATCGCACGATCGCGAGCTCAGAGGGAGTGAGCACCTCATCCAGCGGACGCATGGGTTCGAGATCTTCCTTGATCACATCGGCCTTAAGGTCCAAAGGCGCAGGAGGGGTGGAGGCCTGAGCGATTTTAGTTTTGTAACGGATCAGGAAACGTTCAATGCTGGCGCGCAGCAGCAGATCGTCGGGCATGGGCTGCTTGCCTTGCGCGATGGCGCGGATCATTTGCGGAGGAGGATAGTGCTGCACCGCTTCGAGCGGAGTCATGCGCAGCGACTCCAGCGTTTTGAGGTGCGCTTCCAGCACCGGATTCTCGTCCATCCGGTCGGGATGAAGCTGCGCGAAGATCCATTTCTTCAAACCGATCTTTTTGACGCGCTCCACGTCGCCCGGCCGGGGTCCGAAGGTGAGGCGATCCAGCGCGTGCAGAATCTGGTCGTCCTTCGAGAGCTTCTTCTGGAACAGCTTGTTATCGTCTGAGGGTTTGTGAGCTTTGGGGCGCGCCGACATCGGGGGCGCCAGGGGGAACGCCAGAACAAGGCCACACAGGGCGGAAGCTAACCAAGTACTGCTAGTTTTCATGCGCCTACAACCATTAAACGTCATTCCGGCTGAGAAGTTTACGAGGAACTTCGCCTTAGGTATTGACAATGTACTATAACACTAGTACATTAAAGCTATGAACCACGCTGATCGGCGAGCCCGGTTCACGCTGGATCAACGCAGTGGCGTCCCGGCGTATCGCCAGATCATCGATCAGGTGCTGGGCGGGGTGGCGGCCGGAACCTTGCGTCCTGGCGATCAGCTTCCAACGGTACGGCAACTGGCGGTGGACCTGGCGATCAATCCCAACACTGTGGTCCGCGCCTATCGAGAGCTCGAAATCCGCGAGGTGCTCTCCACTCAGCAAGGCACGGGGACGTTTCTGACGGACAAGAAGCTCCCTGTGGATGGTGTCGAGCGCGGACGCCGCATCGGCCAGATCTGTGGCGAACTTCTGGCGCGGGCCGGAGCGGAGGGAATCGAGCTCGCGGAAATTATCGGCTATCTGAACGAAGTGCAATCCGAGAGGAGAACGTAATAATGATGCCCTTTATGCCCGCACGCATAACATCGAAGCCCCTGCCGTCGAAGGGTCAGATCAACACTGTTGGTACCACGGTATTCCTGGTTTGCGTGGCGGCGGGTTTCGCTGCTGCAATGCTGATCCACAATCGCGCGTGGCTTTGGGCCGGCATAGTGATCGGGTTGTATTTCCTTTTCTCCATTCGAGTGGCCGAGCAATGGGAGCGGGCGGCGGTGCTGCGATTGGGCCGCTACATTGGGCTGCGCGGCCCTGGAATCTTCATGATTGTTCCGGTAATCGACAAGACCAGCGTTTACGTGGATCAGCGAGTGCGCGTGGTACAAGTGAGCGCTGAATCAGCGCTGACCCGCGATACCGTGCCGGTGAACGTGGATGCCATTGTTTTTTGGATGGTGTGGAACGCCGAGAAATCGATCCTGGAAGTGATGAATTTCAGCGAGGCCATCACGATGACGGCGCAGACAGCGCTGCTGGAATCGATCGGGCGGCATGATCTTGCTCAGATGATCACCAATCGCGAAATGCTGGGACGGGAATTGCAACGCATATTGGACGAAAAGACGAATCCGTGGGGCATCACCGTGCAGTCGGTCGAGATCCGCGACGTACACATCCCACAGGCGCTCGAAGATGCCATGTCGCGACAGGCTCAGGCCGAGCGCGAACGCCAGGCCCGCATCATTCTTGGCACCGCCGAGACGGACATCGCCGCCAAATTCGCCGAAGCCTCAACGGTCTACATCAACAATCCGGTGGCGCTGCACTTGCGCGCGATGAACATGCTGTATGAAGCCATTAAGGAGAAAGGCTCGATGGTGATTGTGCCTTCGAGCGCGGTGGAGACCATGGGCCTGGGCGGGCTGCTTGGCACGGCGTCGTTGTCGTCGCATAAGCAATAATGAAGCATGTCTTCGAGCGCGCCGGCGGGATCTTTGCATCAAACCGGATCTTTGCATCAAAAAGGAGCCACGTCGGAAGAGATCGGTAAGTACGAGCCCGTCATCGGCCTGGAGGTACACGTCCAGCTCAATACGCGCACCAAGATCTTTTGCGGATGCCCAACCGGCTTCGGCGCGCCACCGAACTCGAACGTGTGTCCGGTGTGCCTGGGACTGCCGGGCGCCTTGCCCTTGTTGAATCGACGCGCCGTGGAGATGGCGATTCAGGCCGCTCTGGCGACGCACTGTAAGGTCAATCCTTTTTCCCGCTTCGCGCGAAAAAATTACTTTTATCCCGACCTTCCCAAGGGCTATCAGATCTCACAATATGATCAGCCGCTGGCCGAGCATGGCTGGCTGGACGTAACGGTGGATGGGGTCCAGCAGGGAAAAAAGAAGCGCATCGGGATCACGCGCATTCATCTCGAAGACGACGCAGGCAAGAGCATCCACGATGGCTTCAAGGATTCCGACCGTTACACCTACGTGGATTTGAATCGGAGCGGGACGGCGCTGATTGAGATCGTGAGCGAGCCTGACATCAGATCCTCCGACGACGCGCATGAGTATCTGACCGAGCTGAAGCAGATCATGCAATATGTGGGAGTGTCGGAGTGCGACATGGAAAAGGGCCAATTGCGCTGCGATGCGAATGTGTCCGTGCGATTGAAGGGTGTTGAGAAGTTAGGCACCAAGGTGGAAGTGAAGAATCTGAATTCGTTCCGGTTCGCGAAAATGGCGATCGATTATGAGGTAGCCAGGCAAGTGGGCGTGCTCGAAGGCGATGGCAGGATCGAGCAGGAGTCGCGGCTCTATAACGTCGCGACGGGCGAGACCGTGGGGATGCGCAGCAAAGAGCACGCGCATGATTATCGATATTTCCCCGAGCCGGATCTGGTGCCGTTGCGCGTGAGCGCGGCGTGGCTGGAGCAGATCAAAGCGACCGTGCCGGAACTGCCCGCCGAAAAACGCGCTCGATTCATGGACGCCTACGGGCTGCGCGAATACGACGCGCAGGTTTTAACGAGCACGCGAGACATCAGCGAATATTTCGAGAAGGTCACGAAGGCTGCGGGCGATCCGCGCTTGGCGGCGAACTGGGTGACGGGCGATTTGTTGGGCGCGCTGAAAGGCCGGGAGATTACGGAGTCGTCGGTGTCTCCTGAGCAATTGGGCGAGTTGGTGGCGTTCATCGCGAAGGGTGAAATCAGCGGGAAGATGGCGAAGGACATTTTCGCGAAGATGTTCGAGTCGGGCGAATCGGCAGCCGCGATTATCGATCGCGAAGGCCTGCGCCAAATCAGCGACACGGATGCGCTGGAGAAAATCGTGGACGAAGTGATTGCCGCGAGCTCGAAGCAAGTGGAGCAGTACAAATCAGGGAAGACCGGCGTGATCGGCTATCTGGTGGGGCAGGTGATGAAGGTGAGCAAGGGGCAGGCGAATCCGGCGGCGGTGAATGAACTTTTGAAGGCGAAGCTGGGATGACTCTTCCCCAAGGCGTTCACACGAGTGTGAACGCGGCAAGCTAAAGCTCGCGCCACAACTAAATGCCGAACCTCTTGTGCATTAGTTTCTCCATCTGCTCTTGCGTGATCCAACGGCCTTCGCGACGCGCCTTCTCGGAATCCGCGATCACCATGAGCAGACACATCCCGTCCCAAAGTCTCTTTTCTTTTGCTTCCGTCACCGCTGGTTCGCCTTGAGGATTTTCTTGCGTAGGCGAATGGACTGGGGCGTCACTTCCACAAACTCGTCGTCGCGGATGAACTCGATGGCTTGCTCCAGGTTCAGAAGACGTGGCGGCACCAGGCGGATCGCTTCGTCGGAGGTGGAGGCGCGCATATTGGTCAGCTTCTTTTCCTTGACGATGTTCACGTTCAGGTCGGCATCGCGGGCGTTTTCACCGACGATCATGCCTTCATAGACTTCCGTGCCCGGGCTAACGAACATCTCGCCGCGCTCTTGCAAATTGAAGATCGCGTTGCCGGTGGTCTTGCCCGCGCGGTCCGATACCAACGATCCGGTGGGCCGCGACGGAATGTCGCCCTGCCATTCGATGTAGCTGTGGAACAGCGTGTTCAGGATGGCCGTACCGCGTGTATCGGTCATCATCTCGCTGCGCAGCCCGATCAGCCCGCGCGACGGCACGTGAAACTCCAGGCGCACGCGGCCTGACCCGTGGTTCACCATCTTGATCATCTTGCCTTTGCGCTGGCCCAGTTTCTCGATCACCACGCCGATATAGTTCTCCGGGCAATCGATCACCAGCAGTTCCATCGGCTCATGCATCTTGCCGTGGATGTCCTTGGTCAGGATCTCCGGCTTGCCCACCATCATTTCAAAACCTTCGCGGCGCATCATTTCGATGATGATGGCCAGTTGCAGTTCTCCGCGGCCCATCACCTTGTACGCGTCAGGACCACCTGCCTCTTCCACGCGAATCGAAACGTTGGTCAGCAGTTCTTTGTCCAGCCGATCGCGCAGATTGCGCGAGGTCACGAACTGCCCTTCGCGGCCTGAGAACGGCGACGTATTAATGGTGAACGTCATCGCAATGGTGGGCTCGTCGATCTGGATGTGCGGTAGCGGCTGCGGATTCTCGACGCTGGTGACAGTCTCACCGATCGTGATTCCTTCCACGCCCGCAATGGCCAGAACATCGCCGGGGTATCCGATGGTCTCATCCACGCGCTTCAATCCCTCGAAGGAATAGAGCTTGGTGATGCGAGTTTTTTGCAGGGAGCCATCCAGCTTGGCGATCGCCACTTCATCGCCGTATCTCAAGATTCCGGAGAACACGCGGCCGATGGCCAGGCGGCCCAGATAGTCGCTGTAATCGAGGTTCGCCACCAGCAGCTGGAGTGACGCATCGGGATCGCCGGCCGGCGGCGGAATGTGCTTCAAGATTGTTTCGAACAGCGGCCGCAAGTCCTTCGAGTCGTCGTCCATGGACATTTTCGCGATCCCAGCCTTGGCGTTGGTGTAGATGACGGGAAAATCCAGTTGATCCTCTACCGCGTCGAGATCGATGAACAGGTCGTAGATTTCGTTCAGCACTTCTTGAATGCGGGCATCCGGCCGGTCGATCTTGTTGATGACGACAATCGGAGGCAGCTTGGCTTCGAGCGCCTTCATGAGAACGTAGCGGGTCTGCGGCAACGGGCCTTCGCTCGCGTCCACCAGAAGCATAACGCCATCCACGATCTTCAGCGCGCGCTCCACTTCGCCGCCGAAGTCGCTGTGACCGGGCGTATCGACAATATTAATTTTGATGCCGTGATAGCGCACGCCGGTAGTCTTGGCTAAGATAGTGATGCCGCGCTCGCGCTCCAGTTCGTTGGAATCCATCATGCGCTCGACGTGGTGTTCATTTTCACGGAATAATCCGCTTTGATTGAGCATGGCGTCCACCAGCGTGGTCTTGCCGTGATCGACGTGCGCAATGATGGCGATATTGCGCGTGAGGCGATTATGCTGCTGCGCTTCGCTATGATCGGAAAGGGGACTGAGGACTTCGGGTTGCATGGGGATACATATATGGTCGCACGCCCAGACAATTTGACCGAATCCGGCCTGCCCGTGGTGGTGATCGTGGGACGGCCGAACGTCGGTAAGTCCACTCTATTCAACGCGATAATCGGCCAACGGCGGTCCATCGTGGGGGATGAGCCGGGCATCACGCGGGACCGCATCATGGGCGAGGCGTCGTATCTGGGCCGGAGATTCGAACTCATCGACACCGGCGGCATCATCCCCAACGACGCCGAAATGATCCCGACCGAGATTCTGAAGCAGGCGCGCGTGGCCTTGGATCAGGCGGCGCAAATCATCTTTCTGATCGACGGACGGGCCGAGATCACGGGAACCGATCGCGACCTGGCCAAGGTGCTGCGGAAACTCGGAAAGCCGGTGACGCTGGCGGTGAACAAGATCGACGCGACGGTGCGGGAGGGCCTGGCTCATGAATTTCATTCGCTCGGCTTCCAGGATCTTTTCCCGATCTCTTCCGAGCATCGGATCGGATTCGACGAACTGCTCGAACATGTCACCAAGAATTTCGCGAGCGGCGAAGGACCCGAAGAGCCGCAGCCGGAGAAGCGGGCGATCAAGGTGGCGATCATTGGCCGGCCGAACGTTGGAAAATCCACGCTACTGAACGCACTGGTGGGCGAGGAGCGGGCGATCGTGTCGCCGGTGGCCGGCACCACGCGTGACGCGGTAGATCAGAGTCTGGTTCACGCCGGCGTCGAGTACGTATTCGTCGACACCGCCGGCATACGGCGCAAGGGCAAGACCAAGCTGATGGCCGAAAAGTTGAGCGTGGTGATGGCGCGCAGGCACATCCGCATGGCGAACGTGGTCTTGTTAGTGCTGGATGCAACCGAAAAAGTGCAGGGGCTGGATGCCACCATCGCGGGCTACGCGGATGAAGAGGGCCGCGCCGTGATCCTGTGCGTGAACAAGTGGGACGCGGCCGGCGATAAGGGCAAGCGGAAGTTCACCGAAGAAATTCGCGACGAACTGAAGTTTCTGGCGTACGCGCCTATCGCTTTCGTTTCCGCCAAGACGGGCGCGGGAGTGAATCGTCTGTTCGGGATGGTCAGCGATGCGTACCAATCGGCGTCGAAGCGCGTGAGCACGGGTGAATTGAACCGGTTCGTCGAGATGCTGGAATTCGATCGCAACATGAAGATTTACTACATGACTCAGGGTTCGGTGCGGCCGCCGACGTTCGTGGTATTCACGGACAAGGCGAAGGATCTGCATTTTTCAAGCGAGCGATTCCTGATCAATCAACTGCGGAAGCGATTCGGCTTTGAGGGGACGCCAATCCGGATCAAGGCGAAGCGGCGGTAAGCTCAATGCTTGGGCTGTGGGAAACCGCGGAAAACTCCGTCGTGATCCACGGAGTCGGCGAAGTCGCGGAAGTCCATGTTGGCAATCGACAGATTGGCTTCGATGCTTTGTATTTCCGCGGCAATCGCGCGAAAGCTGCGCCCGTATTGCTCCTCGTGGCTGACGGAAATCACTAAGATTGGGAATCCCGGCCGGCTCAGAGCCTCGTGGTCCACGACCAGGAGAAAGTCCTGCACATAATCCTTCGGAACCCGCTTCAAGACATCGCGCTCACTGGCGTACCTGAGCCTGCCGTCCTCAATGAATGTAAGCCGCGCTGAATATGTCTGGCCATTGGGCAATACCAAAGGGGCCTCCATTGCCCGAGCTGCTCGTTGCCACACGCGCTGGTCGTCAAAGTCCGTGCGTATGACCACTGGGCGGTAGCGCTTGGGCAGTTGCGCTATTCTTGCGGTTTGCGCCAAGCAACTTCCGCCGATTGCGAGAAGGCTAAGAACCGGCATCCAGGCATTCACACGAGTGTGAATGCGGCACGCAAGAGTAGAGTGCGTGCGCAACACATTAGAACGCGTGGACGGAATCGATTCCGTTGGCCTGCAATACCACTTGCATTTTCTCGAGAGCCGATTTGTGGATCTGCGAGACGCGGCTTTCATTGATTCCCAAGATGCCGCCGATTTCCTTCATGGTCATTTCGTTGGTGTAGTACAAGAACACCACCTTCTGGTAGCGCTCGGGCAGAGTCTTCATGGCGACGCCCAGGACGGAGCGCATTTGCTCGCGCGAGCACATATTATCGGGCTGAGTTTCGGGCTTGCTGGGAAAGTCGGGAGCGGGAAGATCGTCGTGCTCGGCGGTGCGCGAGGAGGCCGAGATCAGGCCGACGCTGCGAAGATCCACCATCATCTGACGCCAGCGCTCGACGTCCACGCCCAGCTTCTGCGCAATTTCAGACTCGGTTGGAGTGCGCTGCAGGGTAGCTGCCAGCTCGCGCGTGGCGGCCTCCACTTGTTTGTGGCGGCGGCGCAGATCTCGAGAAGCCCAGTCGAGCTGGCGGAGGCTATCGAGGATGGCGCCCTTGATGCGATGCTTCGCGTAGCTGGAAAAGGCAACCTGCTTGTCGGGATTGAATTTGCTGGCGGCATCGAACAGCCCCAGCACGCCGGCATGCACCAGATCGTCCAAGTCGACGTGAACGGGCAGGTTTTCATGCACTCGCACCGCGATGGCTTTCACCAAGGGCAGGTGCTCCAGAACGATACGGTCGCGGCGCGCGATCTTGGTCGCCTGGCTGACCTGAGCCGGCTTGGCTTTGATCGCCGGCGGCGCCGTTTTGAGTGCAGGCGTCGCCTTGATCGCAGGCGTCTTGAACGCAGACGCAGTCATCACCGGCGTCTTCATCGCAGTCATCCTCGTCGCAGTCGTATTCATTAAGGGTCCCTTCGCCTTAGTTTTTTGAGTCTGGCTTGTCATGGCTGACGATCCTCTAGGTGCAAGCCTGTCGCCATAAGGGGACTAAGGGGAAATCGCCGGGGTCTGTACGGGAGTCGTCTGTATTCCCGTACTGTATAGGTCCGAGACTCAACGACATGCAACCCCACCCAGGCGGTCCACCGAAAGGGATGAATCGCAAGTACTAGGGGCATAGCCGCTAATCCCGATTTCGTTCTGGAACGTACGGACTACCCGCAAGTACCGAAACGGTACGCGCGTTCCAAAATGAAACTCGAGTGGCTCCTGCCTCTGAAACTCATATCGACAGGTTCCTGGGTATCTTCAGTACCGCTGTTAAGGGACAACTACGGCTGTTTCAACGTAGCGATATAGGTCTTCAACGCCAGCCCGCCTAAGAAGACCCAGACCACCCACAGGAACTTTCCGTCCAGGGTGAACGTTGCCAGCAGCGCAATTGCGGCATAGCAGGCCAATGCCAGATAGAACTTTCGTCCTCGTCTGGCTCCGGTGTCTGATTCTGGATCGGGGTAGAGAGACAACTTACCTATTACGTGGACAAGGGGATGTGGCGGTTGGATGCCGAGGCGAGTGCGGCGAATATGATATAAAAGGTCTTCATTTTCCTCCTGACATTGAGGGAACTCACAGCATACACCAACGGTATAATCCTCAGGACTTCAAATCGTAGCGGAGGTGGGGCATGGTGGAAGAGAAGAAGCTGACCATAGGGGACGGCATCATCGGCATGCTAAACGTGTTTGTGGACCCCAAAACGACGGCGAAAGACGTTCCCGCGCCGCTTTCCTGGCTTTGGCCTCTCATAACGCTGACTATCATTTACATCGTTACCGGGTATCTCATGCTGCCGTACATCATGAACCTCATCGATGTGAGGATCAATCAGCAGATTAGCCAACAGAACACGCCGCTGGAACAAGCCGAGCGCGCACGCACCGTCGCGCACGCCATCTACCAGTTTTATCCCTTGGCCATACCGGCAATCGTCATCGTGTTTATCCTCTTCTTTGCCTGGCTGATCAGCGCCATGGCGTCGATGGCTGGAATGCGAACCAAATTTCGCGACATCTTCTCGCTGATGGCCGCCTGTTCGCTGATTCCGGCGCTCCAGAGCATCGCTACTTACATCGTGCTTCACGCGAAGGGCGACGAAATCACTTCGCAGGACCAACTGACGCCTCCCTTCGGACTCGACATCTTCCTGCAAAATATTCACGGCGCGCTGCTCGGGCTGGTCAATTTCTTTTCGATTTTCCAGATCTGGTACCTGATCGTGCTGACGCTGGCGCTGGCCTACCTGGGAAAATCGTCCAAAGGTAAAGCTTTTTTTGCGATCACGCCGGCCTGGCTGCTGCCGCTGGTGATCAAGGTGGTCCAGGGGATGTTCCAGGGCGGGCAAGGGAGCTGAGCATCACTCCGCCTCTTCACCTGGCGGCCGCTTGTGCTTGGGCTTTTTGCGCTCCGTCTTGGGCACGATCAGCTTGGGCGATGGCACCGCGCCGACGCGCTCGCGCGCCAGCCGCCGGATTTCGGTAGGAACATCGTACTTGCCGGGCTTCTTCTTGGCCATTTAGCGACCTATCCTATGATCGTATACCCTTGCATGCGCTTGACTTCGCTCGGTCCATTTCGGTAGCCTGACGATTCCACATGTCCTCTTTCGACGTTCCCTTAGAGCGCGGCGGTTTCGGCAAGACGGCCCGGCGCGACGCGTGGTGGGTTTATCCTCTTCTGACCTTCCTCGGACTCGGCGCTTTTCTGGTTTATGCCAATTGGGCCGCTTTCCAGGGCAACCATTACAGCTTCGGTCCCTATCTTTCACCGATGTATTCGCCCCTCATTTTTGGGCATCCGGGCGAAGACTCCTGGTTCGGCGCCATGCCCTCCTTCCTGCCCAGCTTCGTCACCGTGGCGATGATCATCCTGGTGTTTCCCGGCGGGTTTCGCATCACTTGTTACTACTATCGCGGCGCCTACTATAAAGCCTTTTGGGCCGACCCGCCTTCCTGCACCGTCGGCGAGCCTCGCAAGAAATACTGGGGTGAGCGCTACTTCCCGCTGATTATTCAAAACATCCACCGCTACTTCCTCTATTTCGCGCTGCTGTTCCTGGTGTTTCTGGCGCACGACGTGTGGAAGGCGCTGTGGTTTGACGGCAAGTTCGGAATTGGCGTCGGTACGCTGGTGCTGCTGGTCAACTTCCTGCTGCTGGGCAGCTACACGACAGGCTGCCATTCGCTGCGCCACCTGGTGGGCGGCATGTTCGATGTGCTCTCGCGGCGGCCAATCCGCAAGAAATTGTACGACTGCGTGAGTTGCATGAATCGCCGTCACATGCTGTTTGCGTGGATGAGCCTCTTCTGGGTCGCCTTCTCCGATCTGTACGTAAGGATGTGCTCCATGGGCATCTGGACGGATTGGAGAATTCTCTGATGGCAGCGGAATACCAAACGTTCGAACATGATGTGTTGGTGATCGGCGCGGGTGGTGCGGGATTGCGCGCGGCCATTGAAGCCTCGGCCGGCGGCGTGAAGGTGGGAGTGGTAACCAAGTCGCTGCTCGGCAAGGCCCACACGGTCATGGCCGAAGGCGGCATGGCGGCGTCCATGGGAAACGTGGACGATCGCGACAACTGGCGCGTGCATTTCGCCGACACCATGCGCGGCGGGCAGTATCTGAATTATCCTCGCATGGCCGAGTTGCATGCCAAGGAAGCTCCGGATCGCGTGCGTGAGCTGGAGGCTTGGGGCGCGCTGTTCGACCGTACCGCGGACGGCAAGATTCTGCAGCGCAACTTCGGCGGCCACCGTTACCCGCGCCTGGCCCATGTGGGCGACCGCACGGGTTTGGAAATGATCCGCACGCTGCAGGATCACGGCATCCACCAGGGCATCGATTTTCACATGGAGTGCACGGTCATTACGCTGCTGGTGAATGCCGGCCGCGTGGTCGGCGCATTTGGGTATGACCGCGAGCGTGGCCGCTACAAGCTGTTTCACGCCAAAGCCGTGGTGCTGGCAACTGGCGGCATCGGCCGCGCGTACAAGATCACGAGCAACAGTTGGGAATACACCGGCGACGGCCATTCGCTCGCCTATCATGCCGGCGCGACGCTGCTGGGCATGGAGTTCGTGCAATTCCATCCCACCGGAATGGTGTGGCCACCGAGCGTCCGCGGCATTCTGGTTACCGAGGGCGTGCGCGGCGAAGGCGGCGTGTTGCTGAACAAAGAGGGCAAGCGGTTCATGTTCGGCGATATTCCGGCGAACTACAAGAGCTCGACGGCGGACAATCCGGAAGAAGGCTGGCGCTATACGCAGGGCGACAAGAGCGCGCGGCGTCCGCCCGAGTTGCTGACACGCGATCACGTGGCGCGCTGCATCGTGCGCGAAGTGAAGGAAGGCCGCGGCAGCCCGCATGGCGGCGTCTTTCTGGATATCGCGTGGATCAAGGAGAAGCTTCCGAACGCAGCCGAGCATATCAAGAAGAAGCTGCCCAGCATGTACCACCAGTTCAAGCAGCTCGGCGATATCGACATCACCAAGGACCCCATGGAGATCGGTCCGACGACGCATTACATGATGGGCGGCGTGCGCGTGGATCCCGACACGCAGATGTCGGACGTGCAAGGTCTGTTCGCCGCTGGAGAATGCGGCGCCGGGTTGCACGGTGCGAATCGATTGGGTGGGAACTCGTTATCCGATCTGGTGGTGTTCGGCAAGCGCGCCGGCGAATTTGCGGCGACGTTCGCCAAGGACCATACCGCGGGCTCGGTCGACAAGGCGCAGGTAGATGATGTAGCCAGCCAGTCGCTCGCGGCCTTCGAGCGGCAGGGCGAGAGCCCGTATCAAGTCCAGTACGATTTGCAGGATTTGATGCAGGATCTGGTGGGTATCGTTCGCCGCGAAGACGAGATGGAGCGAGCGTTGGATGGAATCGCGAAGCTGAAGCAGCGCGCCGCGAAGGTAGGGATCGGCGGCAATCGCGAATATAATCCCGGTTGGCACACTGCGCTCGATTTGAATAATCTGCTCACGGTCTCGGAAGCCATCGCGCTGGCGGCGCTTAATCGCAAGGAGAGCCGCGGAGCGCATTTTCGCGATGACTATCCGGAGAAGGACCCGGCCTACGGAGCCTTCAATTTCGTGATCAACAAAGGAGCGGACGGTGCGATGAAGATCGACCAGGAGACGCTGCCGCCGATGACCGAAGAGCAGAAGCAGATCATCGAGGAGATGAAGTAGGAGATGGCCAACGCAACTTTTCGAATCTGGCGCGGCGACAAGTCGGGCGGTCAGTTCCGCGATTACGACACCGAAATCTCCGAGGGCATGGTGGTGCTGGACGCTGTCCATCATATTCAGGCCGAACACGCCAACGACCTGGCGGTGCGCTGGAACTGTAAGGCGGGTAAGTGCGGCTCCTGCTCGGCCGAGATCAATGGCATGCCGAAATTGATGTGCATGACGCGTTTGAACACGCTGCCGCTGGATCAACCCGTCACGATTCAGCCCATGAAGACTTTCCCGCTCATCAAGGACCTGGTGACGGACGTCTCCTGGAACTTCACAGTCAAGATGGGCATCAAGAAACTGAAGCCGCGCAAGCCGGACGCACCCGACGGAAGCTGGCGCATGGATCAGGCCGATGTGGACCGTCCGCAAGAGTTTCGCAAGTGCATCGAATGCTTCCTATGCCAGGATGTTTGCCACGTGCTGCGCGATCACCAACTGTTCGATGAATTCATCGGGCCGCGGTTCCTGATTTACACCGCGCAACTGGAGATGAATCCGATCGACACCGAGGATCGCTTGCCGGATTTGCGCAAGCAGCACGGCATTGGATACTGCAACATCACAAAGTGCTGCACCAAGGTTTGCCCGGAGAACATCACGATTACCGATAACGCGATCATTCCCTTGAAGGAACGCGTGGTGGATCGTTTTTTCGATCCCCTGGGCAAGTTATTCCGAGCGTTTGGTTCCAAATAGTTACGGACTGGCCCCGTATACCATATTGAATGCTGGTATCAATTATGGTATCTTAAGAACGTTATGGGACCAGCTCGAAAGATCACCGTTGATGTACCGGAAGTGCTTTTAGAAAAGGCCCAGGAAGCCACCGGCTTGGGCATCACCCAAACGGTCCGCACCGGGCTGCAGTTGGTTGCCGCATCGCAGGCCTATGACAGGCTACTGGAACTTCGGGGCAAATTTAAGTTTTCCCTAACCTGGGAAGAGCTGAAGGATGATCGGTGATTGCGGTCGACAGCAGCACCTGGGTTGCTTTCCTGCAAGGAGACAGCGGCGAGGACTCAGAGCTTCTGGTGAAAGCGCTACAGGAACGGCAAGTGCTGATGGCTCCTGCTGTGCTCACCGAACTGTTGAGCGCCCCTCACCTTCCTTCCGCTGTAGCGGCGACCCTGTTAGAAATACCGCTAATCGAAGTTACCGACGGTTACTGGGAACGGGCCGGCGCATTGCGAGGCAAGGCTTTAGCGAAACGGCAGAAGGCGCGTCTGGGCGACGCTCTGATCGCTCAGAGCTGTCTTGATCGCGGAGTCCCGCTGCTTACACGAGACCGCGACTTCCACGCATTCCGTAATATCTCCAGCCTGGATCTTGTAATCCGATAACGCCGCCGCCGCTGCGCGGCTTGCGATACACTTATCAGTCGATATGGACACCCCTCGCCTTCGCCAAAGTGCGATTCCGCAATTCGAGCTGAAGCCGATATCCAAGGCCGGAGTTGCCGAGGCGCTCAAACGGGCGGAACGTTACCGGCTGCTGAATGAACCTTCGCTCGCTGAGAGCATTTGTCTGGACGTGCTCGAAGTTGAACCCGAGAACAGGCGGGCGTTGGTAACATTGCTGCTCTCGATTACCGACCAGTTCGGCCAGGGTGCCGCGGTAGGCAAGGCGCGCGAACTGTTGCCGCGGCTGAAGAGCGAATACGAGCAGGTCTATTTCGCGGGCATCATTTGGGAGCGCTCCGCCCACGCGCAGCTCCGCAAGGGCGCACCCAACGCTGCATTCAGCGCCTATGAAGGCCTGATCCAGGCCATGTTGTGCTATCAAGATGCGATTGAACAGCGCCCGCCGGGCAATGACGACGCGATCCTGCGCTGGAACACTTGCGCGCGAATTTTAATGCGCAATCCCAATCTGCGGCCGAGGCCGGACGAAGCGTACGAGCCTGTCATGGGCGAATAGAGGCCGCAAAATCGGTCGAGGAAAATCGGCGCTGTCTGATATAATGGAGACATCCCGATGAAGTTTGGCGTCGTCGTGTTTCCGGGCAGCAATCGAGATCACGACGCTTGGTATGCCGTCTCGAAGATTCTCGGGCAAAACTGCGAAATCATCTGGCACGATGCCACCAACCTCGGCAACGTCGATGCCCTGATCCTGCCTGGTGGTTTTTCCTATGGCGACTATTTGCGTTGCGGAGCCATCGCCAAGTTCTCGCCCGTAATGCAGAGTATTCGGAAGTTCGCTGCCGAGGGTGGCCTGGTGCTGGGCATCTGCAACGGATTTCAGATTCTAGTGGAAAGCGGACTGTTGCCGGGAGCGCTGGTGCGCAATCGCGGCTTGAAGTTCATTTGCAAGCACGTGCCTCTACGTGTGGAAACCACCAACTCCCCGTTTACTTCGGAAGCCAAGATCGGGCAACGCCTGGTGGTCCCGATAGCCCACGGCGAAGGTTGTTACGTCGCGGACGAACGAACGCTCGATCAACTGGAAGCAGAAGACCGCGTCACGTTGCGGTATATCGAGAATCCGAATGGTTCCATGCGCGACATCGCGGGCATCTTAAATGAAGGGCGCAACGTCATGGGATTGATGCCGCATCCAGAAGACGCTAGCGAGCCTCTGATGGGATCGAGCGATGGCATTGTGATCTTTGAGTCCATGATTTGTCAAAGCATGGCCGCGCCATTGGTAGCAGCACACTAACGCATGACTCCCGCGGTAATTGAAGCCCACCAGCTCAGCGAGCCGGAGTACGACAAGATTGTCTCTCTGCTCGGCCGCGAGCCCAGCTATACCGAGCTCGGCATCTTCAGCGTGATGTGGAGCGAACACTGCTCGTACAAGAGCTCGCGCATCCACTTGAAGAAGCTTCCGACGCGCAGCAAGCTGGTGCTGCAAGGGCCTGGCGAAAATGCCGGGATCATCGACATCGGTGATGGTTATGCGATCGCGTTCAAGATCGAATCGCACAATCATCCGAGCTTTATTGAGCCGTTTCAGGGTGCGGCCACGGGCGTAGGCGGCATCCTGCGCGACATTTTCACCATGGGTGCGCGGCCTATCGCGGTGATGGATGCCATTCGTTTCGGGCCTCTCGATATCCCGCGCAATCGACGAATTCTCGAAGGCGTTGTTTCCGGTATCGCCCATTATGGGAACTGCTTTGGCGTCCCCACGGTGGGCGGCGAGTGCGTGTTTGAGGATTGCTACAACGGCAATCCGCTGGTGAACGCGTTCGCGCTGGGAGTGTTTCGCAAAGATGATGTTTTTTACGGCAAGGCCGAAGGCGTAGGCAATCCGGTAATATACGTTGGAGCGAAAACCGGGCGCGATGGAATCCATGGCGCTTCCATGGCGTCCGCTGAATTCACCGAGGAATCGAAGCAAAAGCGGCCCAACGTACAGGTGGGCGATCCGTTTCTGGAAAAATTGTTACTGGAAGCCTGTCTCGAAGCGATGAAAACTGGCGCCATCGTGGGCATTCAGGACATGGGCGCGGCGGGTCTCACTTGTTCCACCTGCGAGATGGGAAGCCGCGCGGGCACCGGCGTCGAAATCGATCTGCAATACGTCCCGCAGCGCGAAACCGGGATGACGCCATACGAGATCATGCTCTCGGAATCCCAGGAACGCATGCTGCTGGTGGCGGATAAAGGCCGGGAAGCTGAGGTGTTCGCGGTCTTCCATAAGTGGGGATTGGATGCGGTGACGGTGGGCCAGGTAACGCCCGACGGCATCCTGCGCGTGAAGGATCACGGCAAGGTGGTGGCTGAGATTCCGAACCGGGCGCTGGCCGATGAAGCTCCACTCTATGATCGGCCGTACACCAAGCCCGCGGCGCTCGCGCCGCTCGAAGCCCCGCCAATCGCGGATCGCTCAACTCCCGCCGCGATCAAAGCCGATCTCATCGCACTGCTCAGTTCGGGCGATCTTTGCTCTAAGCGCTGGATCTGGGAGCAGTATGACTATTTGGTGCGTAGCAACACGCTCGCCGGACCAACGTCGGACGCGGCCATTATCCGTATCAAAGAGACCGGCACATCCATCGCGATGTCACTCGATGGCAACGGGCGCTATTGCGCGCTCGATCCGCGTGAAGGGACCAAGCTGATGGTCGCCGAATGCTGCCGCAACGTATCCACTTCCGGCGCGCTTCCGGTGGCCGCCACGAACAATTTGAACTTCGGCAATCCCGAGCGGCCTGAGATCATGGCGCAACTGGTGGAATCGATCGAAGGCATGGCCGAGGCGTGCGAGTTTTTCGAAACGCCGATCACCGGTGGAAATGTCAGCCTCTACAACGAGACGCTGGGCGAAGCCATTTGGCCGACGCCCGTAATGGGGATTGTCGGCTTGATGAAGACCGCGCAGCCGACGCCGGTTCACTTCCCTCAAGCCGGCCTCGACCTGGTACTTTTGGGCGGCTTCGGGAACTGTGATGAAACGCATTTCGGAGGAACGCAATACGCTAAGGTGATTCTCGAATCGCTCTGGGGTTTGCCTCCCAAGTTGGATATGGCGTACGAAAAGCGCGTCCAGCAAGCGATCCGTGAGATTCTGTCAGGCCATCTGGCTGGGGCGGCACACGATATCAGCGACGGCGGCTTGGCCATTGCCCTGTGCGAAAGCTCCTTCGGGGTTGCGGGAATTGGCGCGCGCATCGAGATTCCAACCGGCATGCGGCCCGAGTTTCTGCTGTTTCACGAGGGTCCGTCGCGAATTTTGGTTGCGACATCGCGGCTGGATAATGTTCTCGAAATCGCGCGCAAAAATTCGGTGGAAGCGCTGCGTATCGGTGTTACGATGAAAGAGCGGTTACGGATCGATTGCGGTTCGGAAACTTTGCTGGATTGCGACCTGACGGAGTTGAGGCAACCTTGGGAAACTTCACTCGAACGCCTGCTGCACCAGCAGTGACAAAAATCCCCCTGGGCGAGATCCAGCTGGACAAGCTCCGCGAGGAGTGTGGCGTCTTTGCCATTCACGGTCATCCCGAAGCTTCCAACCTGGCATATCTCGGGCTCTACGCGCTGCAACATCGCGGCCAGGAGAGCGCGGGCATCGCCACCAGCGACCATCGCGAAATCCGCTGCTCTAAATCGATGGGACACGTCGCCGACATTTTTACGCCGGAACAGATAGCGAGCTTGCCTGGCGATATGGCGATCGGCCACACGCGTTATTCCACCGCCGGCGACACCGTCTTGCTGAACGCGCAGCCGTTCCTGGTGGACTGCAACAAAGGGCAGATCGCTGTAGCGCATAACGGCAACATCACCAACGCCAAAGAACTGAGGCGTGACCTGGAGCGCGAGGGATCCATCTTTCAAGCCACCAGCGACACCGAGGTAATTTTGCACCTGGTGGCGCGCTCGCGGGAACGGACTTTGGCCGGAGCGTTGCGGGAAGCTCTGCTGCAACTGGAAGGCGCGTTTTCGCTGGTCTTTCTGGCCAAGGATCGAGTGATCGTGGCGCGCGATCCGCACGGCTTTCGCCCTCTGGCGTTTGGACGCATGCCAGCACCGGAAGGTGGAACGGCCTATGTGTTCGCTTCTGAAACCTGCGCGTTCGATTTAATCACTGCCGATTATGTGGATGATGTGGAACCCGGCGAAATGGTGTGCGCCGGTCCGGAAGGCTTAACGCGCGAGCGCTGGGCGCCGGCCGCGCCGCAAGCGCACTGCGTTTTCGAACACGTCTATTTCTCGCGGCCTGATTCCATTGTGTTCGGGCGCTCGGTCGGACAGTCTCGTGAGAATCTGGGCAGGTTGCTCGCCCGCGAATCGGCCGTGCCCGCGGACGTTGTGGTTCCAGTGCCTGACTCGGGTGTCGCGGCGGCCATTGGTTTTGCGTCGGAGTCCAATATCCCCTTTCGGCAGGCGCTGATCCGCAATCATTATGTAGGCCGCACGTTCATTGAGCCTTCGCAGGCTATTCGAGATTTTGGCGTGAAGCTAAAATTGAATCCGGTGCGCCATCAGCTGGAAGGCAAGCGCGTAATTCTGGTCGACGACTCCATCGTGCGCGGAACCACCAGCCGCAAAATCGTTCGCATGGTGCGCAATGCAGGCGCGCGGGAAGTGCATCTACGCATTTCGTGCCCTCCCACTATTTCACCGTGCTTCTATGGCGTGGACACACCTTGCGAAAGCGAGTTGATTGCCGCCAATCAATCCATCGAACAGATCCGCCAGTTTGTAGAGGCTGACTCGCTGGCTTATCTCTCGCTCGGTTCCCTGCGAAAAGCCGTATCCGACACCAAAGACGAATATTGCTACGCCTGCTACACGGGCGATTATCCTACTGCGCTGGTGCAGATCGAAGAATTAGTCGCCGCCAGAACCCGCCGTTAGTCTGAAGAGTACAATCAAGACATGGGCACAACCACGACGCTGGTAACCGTCCAAGAGTTCCTTGCGCTGCCTGAGATCGAAGGCGATCGTCTGGAACTGATTGGGGGCGAGATTGTCAGCATGCCAATGTCCGGTTATCCGCACGAGGTCACCAAGTCCAACTTAAATCGCCTTTTGACCGCGTGGTCTCTTCAGAATCCGTCGCTGAGAGTGTTCTGCGAAGCGGCCTATCAACTTACTGAACGAAATTGTCTCATTCCGGACATTAGCTTGATTGCCTCAAGCCGTCTAGTGCCGGGAACAACCGGTGTTTTCCAAAGCGCTCCTGAAGTTGCGATCGAAGTTGTTTCTTCAGAACCCGCCGCCCGCCTGGAACGGAAGATCAAACTATACTTGGCCCACGGAGGCAAATCGGTTTGGGCTATTTATCCGGCGGAGCGCATGGTCCGCGTTGAGGACGCTTCTGGCGGCTTGAGAAAATTCCTCGACGGCCAGCCCCTCGTGGATCGGAACCTTCCCGGCTTTAGCGTTTCCACATCGGCGATCTTCGAGGGTGTCTAGTCCAATCACAAAATTGGGTCCTGCGGTCGCCGCTTCGGCGCTGGCAGTGCCGCATTCGCGTATTCGCGAACTGGCCGAAATCGCCATGTCCATGGATGGCGTGCTGAAACTCTATTTCGGCGAATCCAACCTCCCGACGCCTGAATTCATTAAGCGCGCCGCGCAAAAGGCCATGGCGGACGGCTTCACGTTTTACACCGAAAACGCCGGTCTGCCTTCGTTGCGCAAGGCCCTCGCGCGGTACTATCAGGAGCTGCACGCGGTGGAAATCGACGCCGCGAGCGAGATAGTGGTCACCGCGTCCGGCGTGCAGGCGCTGCACCTGGCGGTTCGTTGCGTGCTCGATCCCGGCGATGAAGTGCTGGTGCTGACTCCCGCCTGGCCGAACGGTGCGGCCAATGTCGCGATGGCCAATGCCCGGCCCATCGAGATTGCGCAACCCTTGGTGGGCGATCGCTATCAGATCGATTTCGCGGCTTTGGAAGCCGCGGTTACGTCACGCACGCGCATGCTGCTTTACACCTCGCCCTCCAATCCCCTGGGCTGGATGGCGACGGTTGACGAGCAACGTCAATTGTTGGAATTTGCGCGCCGGCATGGATTGTGGCTGATGGCTGACGAGGTATACGAGCGCCTGAATTACACGGGACCCAAGCCCACCACTCCCGCGCCGACCATCTTAAAGCTGGCCACTCGCGACGACGCCGTGATTGTCGTGCAGTCCTTTTCAAAAGCTTATTGCATGACCGGATGGCGTCTTGGATGGCTGGTAACGCGCCGCGATCTGGCGGCACGCGCCACGCAGCTCAACGAGTTCGTGGTGTCGCATGCGCCTACCTTTACGCAGCGCGCGGGTGAAACGGCGCTGCTGTGGGGCGAGAACGCACTGGCTGAAATGCTGGTGCGGTTGAAGGAAAATCGCGACTTTTGTATGGCTGCGCTGGCGAAGATGCCGGGGGTGACCGTCCCTAAACCGGATGGCGCGTTTTACTTATTCCCCAAGATCGCAGGCGCCGCCGATTCATTCGATTTTTGCAAAAGGCTGTTGCTCGAAACGCATGTAGGTCTTGCCCCCGGTGTTGCATTCGGCACCGGCGGCGAAGGATCGGTACGAATCTGTTACGCCGCCGATCGTCCGATTCTTGAAGAAGCCATGGCGCGCCTCACTCTGTTCCTGCGGTAAGTGCGCGCCTTCCGCTCCGCTCCTCCTCTGAGGTGGTTCGTTATTGCCGCGCCGCGTTGTGTTTGTCGCGATAAATATTGCGGCTCAGGCGATTTTGTTGGCGATTCACTTGCGCCTTCTCGTTGTTCGTCAAATTGCCACCGTTCTGACGGCGATCATGACGGGTTTCATGATTCAAACGCGCCTCTTTGTTTTCCAGGTTCGCAGTTTCATGCGGTGTCAGTGAGCCGTTGGCCACTCCATTCGCGATACGATCCTGCTGGTTCTCCTTGCGCTGGTGGATTTCCCCGTCCTGCGCCCACGCGATGGCGCTCATCATCATCCCCGTTACTGCCAGCGTTAGAAACAAGCTTTTCATAGTCGGTCTCCTATGCTTGTAAACGCAGTTCGGGCAGCGGACTCTCGCGAGCGTCCATTAAAATCCGATCACACGAAATTTAACCGTTAAGAAAGCGCCGGACTTCCTGCTCCAGCCCCGGTGCGCAACCGATGGCATTTCCGGCGTATATGGTGGAACCGCCATCCACGTTCAGGTAGCGCGCACCGGCCTCTTCCAGGATCACTTTGAGAGGCGCGAAGTCCCAAGGGGACGCGCTGGGCTCAAGCCAAATTTCGGCTTGCCCTGACGCCACCATCATCGCGTCGGCGGCCCCACCCAGCCCGCGCACTGCCCAAAATCCCGTCATCCAATCCAGCAATCGGCCGTAATAAGGCGATTTGGCCACCTTGTCGTACCCGTTCACACAGAGAACAGATTCCTCCACTGACGTTTTGGACGAAGGATGAATGCGAGTGCCGTTGGAATGCGCTCCACCGCCCCGGGCCGCCGTATAGAGCTTGCCGAGAATGGGTAAATTCACAACACCCACCACCACATCGCCATCCGCTTCGAGCGCGATCAGATTGGCCCACAGCGGATTGCCGCGCACGTAATCCCGGGTGCCATCGATGGGATCGATAATCCAACGCCGCCCGCTGCGAGTTTCCGCGCGCGCGCCTTCTTCGCCCAGAATGCCGTCGTCGGGAAACGCCTGCGCTCAACATACCGGCGATCATCCGCTCGCATTCGCGATCCGCCTGCGTCACCGGAGATTTATCAGGCTTAGTTTCAGCGACAATGGTCGGTTGAATCTGCAGCGCGAGTTCCGCCGCTTTCTTGGCTGCTTCCACCGCCACTTCCAGCTCTCTAGACCAGGTGCTCACGAGCGCAGTCCTTTAACACAATCCACACCGTAGCACGTCTACAATAGGCGAATGGGTTCTCGTACCATGTATGCGGTCCTGGAAGAAACCGCGCGGACTTTTGGCAACTCGGCGGCCTTACATCAGCCCACCGGTAAGGGCAATTATCGAACGTACACGTGGATGGAGTACAAGCGCGCGGCGGAAGAAATTGCATGCGGGTTGCGCCATTTAGGCATCGGCAAAGGCGACACGGTGGCGCTTCATTCCGAGACGCGCGCGGAATTTTATCTCGCAGACCTGGGCGTTCTGACGAATGGTTCCATCGCGGCTGCGCTCTACACCACTTATCCATTTCCCGATCAAGCGAAGAACGTGCGCGCCAGCCATGCCAAAGCCATTTTCATCGAAGATCCGAAGAGCATGCAGGCGCTCATGGATGCGGCCGGGCCCGATCCGCTCACCGGATTGCATTGGATCCTGCTCACCGGCGAAGGGGAGAATGCCATCACGTTGGAGCAGTTGCGGACTACCGGGCGAGCGGCGCTCAAAAAAGATCCGCAGGCCTTCGCGAAAATTAGTGCGCAAGTGCACCCTGAAGATGCAGCCATCCTGTATCTCACCTCCGGCGCGACGGGCGAACCGAAAATGGGCCTGGTTAGCCACTCAGCGCTCACATCGAACATCGACATGGGGCCCCAGGTGCTGCCGCTCACGCACGCCGACTCCACCATCGCCTTCCTTCCATCCGCGCACATCGCGCAACGCGTGGTCATCGAGTTTCTTCCGATTCGTTTCGGGTTTCCTGTGTGGTTCTCGGAAGGAATCGCCAAATTGCCGCACGAACTGAAGAGCATCCGGCCAACTTTCGTCCTGGCGCCGCCACGAGTGTGGGAGCGCATCTTCGCTAGCGTCCACACAGAGGTGAAGAAGAAAAGTGCGGCCGCAAGACAGATGTTTCACGGGGCCGTCGGACTGGGCGCCGAAGTGAGCCGCCTGCGCGAGGAGGGTAAACCCGTTCCAAGAACCATGCGTGCCATGCTCAAAATCGCAGACCGGCTGGTGTTCTCGAAGATTCGCGCGCGTCTGGGCGGCCGCATCAAAGTGGCTGCCTCGGGTGCGGCCCCGTTGGGCAAGGAGCTGGCGCGCTTCTACGCAGCTATTGGAATGCCGCTCATCGAAGGTTACGGACTCACCGAGGGTGGAGTGGTTTGTTTGAACCCCGTTGCTCGTCCGAAATCCGGAAGCATCGGCATAAGAATGCCGGGCGTGGAATTACGGCTGGCCGAGGACGGAGAACTGCTGGTGAAGAGCCCGACACTGTTCTCGGGATATCCCAACGATGCTGAGGCCACACAGTCTGTGTTGCGCGATGGCTGGCTGCACACCGGGGACATCGCTGAATTCGATACCGACGGCTACGTCTACATCACGGGCCGCAAGAAAGAACTCATCGTTTCGTCCAACGGCAAGAAGATTTATCCGGCGCGCATCGAGCTGCTCTTCAAGTCCGAGCCGATCATCAATCAAGTGGTGCTGATCGGCGATCGTTTGCCATACGTCACGGCGCTGGTGACCGTCAACGCCGTGGAAGGAGCCAACGCCGGGGAAGCGGAGGTCAAGAAAGCGGTGGCTCGCGTGAACCGCCGGCTGGCGCCATTTGAGCAGATACGAAAGTTTCGCATCATTGAGCGCGAGTTCTCCATCGAAACCGGCGAACTGACTCCCACCATGAAAGTGCGGCGAAATCGAGTGTTGGAGAATCATCGCGAGATCGTCAGCGAACTGTATATGGGGAAAGAGGAGAGCCAATAACTCCGCCGATTGCAAGAGTGGATCCACGGGAAGTCAGTCGTCACGGGGAAACGCGTAGCGACGATTATTCGTGGCTGCGCGACCGTTCCAATCCAGATGTGATTTCCTATCTCGAAGCCGAGAATGCGTACACCGCGAGTGTGATGGCGCCGACTCAACCGCTACAGGAGAAACTTTATCGTGAGATTCTCGGGCGCATTCAGGAGACGGACCTCTCGGTACCGGTGAAGCGCGACGATTATTTCTATTACACGCGCACCGAGGAAGGCAAGGCGTATTCGGTTCAATGCCGCAAGCACGGGAGTCTGGATGCACGCGAGGAGATCCTTCTCGATTCGAACGTCTTGGCCGAAGGGCAGAAGTATTTTCGTTTGGGAAACTTCGCAGTCAGCCCGGATCACCGGCTGCTCGCCTATTCCACCGATCTGGAAGGGGACGAGACCTACACCATCTACGTGAAGAATCTGGAAACCGGCGAACTGTTGCCGGATCGGATCGCGAACACTTATTACACTCTCGAGTGGGCGAACGATAACCGAACCTTTTTCTATACAGTGTTGGACCAGATGAAGCGTCCGTATCGGGCGTATCGGCATGAACTCGGAGATGCGCCGGGCAGCTTGGTCTATGAAGAATCCGACGGGCGTTTCGAAGTGGCACTGGCGAAGACACGCAGCCGGCGATTCGTCTTCATAGAATCATCCAGCCCGCTCACATCGGAGCTGCGCTACCTGGAAGCTGAACGAGCCAGGCGCCGAGTTCCGCGTAATGCTGCCGCGGCGGCAGGGCGTGGAGTATGACGCGTCGCACATGGGCCGAATACTTCTACATTCGGACGAATGATGGAGCCAAGAACTTTCGCTTAATGCGGACCACCGTGGCGAACCCGTCCATCGAAAACTGGCATCAAGTGATTCCAGCCCGGGCCGATGTGACCATAGAAGGCATCGATTCATTCGAGGATCATCTGGCAATCTACGAGCGCGAGCGGGGAATGGAGAAGATCTGCATCCGGCGACGGTTCCGGGGCTTTTTCTCATTACATCGAATTTCCGGAGCCAGTCTACACCGTCAGCGCGGCCGGTAATGCCGAATACAAGACCAATCTGCTGCGGTTTAACTACACATCGCTCGTAACTCCTGCTTCGGTGTTTGACTACAACGTGCGAACGCGCGAGCGAGAGTTGAAAAAGCAATACGAAGTGCGCGGCGGGTACGATGCGTCGCAATACGAATCCGAGAGGATCTTCGCCAAAGCACCCGATGGAGTGGAAGTGCCGATTTCATTGGTCTATCGCAAGGGTTTTGAGCGCAACGGAACCAGCCCGCTGTTGCTCTATGGCTACGGCGCTTACGGCCACAGCATTGATCCGCGATTTTCCTCCGATCGCTTGAGCCTGCTGGATCGCGGGTTCATCTTTGCCATCGCCCACATTCGCGGAGGCGCCGAGATGGGCGAAGTGTGGCACGATCAGGGCAAGCTGCTTCAGAAGAAAAATACCTTTAGCGACTTCATTGCGTGCGCGGAGCATGTGATATCGGCGGGTTACACTTCGAGCGATCGTCTTGCGATCATGGGCGGCAGCGCGGGCGGTCTGTTGATGGGCGCGGTACTCAATATGCGGCCGGAGTTGTTTCACGCCGCTATCGCCAAGGTGCCATTCGTGGACACATTGAACACCATGTTCGACCCGACACTTCCGCTCACCATAGCGGAATACGAGGAATGGGGAAACCCGGAAGACAAGGAATACTATAACTACATCCGGGCTTATTCGCCGTACGATAATGTGGCGCCGCGTGAGTACCCGACGATGCTGGTTACAGCAGGTCTCAACGATCCCCGAGTGTCGTACTGGGAGCCTGCCAAGTGGGTTGCGAAACTGCGCGCGTTGAAAAAGGATTCGAACTTGCTCTTGCTCAAGACCGATCTCGGCAGCGGCCATTTCGGTCCGTCCGGCCGGTATGAAGGCATCAAGGAAACGGCATTCGACTACGCGTTCCTGCTGCTGGCGATGAACGCTTAAAAACGGCGGAAAGATTTAAGGCTTCCGGCGGCTTTCCATGATCTTGTGGAAAGACCGGCCGCGCAACTCGTCGATGGTGAGCCCGGATGCCGCTGCTTCGGCTTCCGTGAACGCGCCGCAATTCACGCCGCGCAGTAGGAAGTTCAGCAGGCCTTGTCCGGTTGCCGCGTCGTCAAAGACATCGCCCACCAGTGTGGCTTGCGCCGCCTTGTCGACGAAATTCCGCAGCCGCGTCGCCGCCGCGTCCAGGCTCTTGAGGAAAAATGCGTACACCGCCGCGTAACGCGTGGGAATTTGTCCGGGATGCAGATCCCAGCCCTGGTAATAGCCGTGCGCGAGTGAGCGCTGCACCAGATCGAAGTGATGGCGCATGGCTCGATGGACTACCGCGCGATTCTCGGCTTTTTGCTCATCAGTTAACGCGGGCCCGCGATGCCTCGGGATGGGCAAGATGGTGCTTGGACCATCCGAGAGAAACACACCGCGATCGGCCGCGCTCACCTGGATAACGTGACGTGCAAAGTCGCACGCCGGATGATCCAATCGTTGCTCGGCCGCGGCGATGTTGCAGCTCGCCGAATAATCATAAGGGCCGAAATGCAAGCCGCGGCAGCGCCCTTGCGCGGATTCGATCAGCTTCGGAATGCCAATAGACCCGGAAGAATCGATGATGTTCTGCGGCGTTTCGATCATCAACTCGATCTTTATCGCCCGCTGCTTCGAGGCCGTAACGAGCTTCCGCCTGATCGAGAAGTTCAACCAGTTCGCTGACTTGTTTCGGGTCGGTGATCTTCGGAAGCGTGACCACGAAATTATCCGGAAGGCTGCTCGACTCCTGGAACAGCGCAGTCAGAAACAGATCCAGTGTCCGCGCCGACCGCGCGCGAAGCGCTTCGGTGAACGGCTTGATTCGAATTCCGATGAAAGGCGGAAAGCCCGGCTTCCCCATCCCTCGCGCCAGCAACTGCGCCGTGGACGCTGCGTGCCCGTCTTCTTCCGCGTCCGACCGATATCCGTAGCCGTCCTCGAAATCGATTCGAAAATCCTCCACTGGCTCGCGCTCCAGCTTGGCGACGGTGCGCTCGAAGACCGAATTCGCAAGTTCGCGCGGCAATCCCAGGCATTCGGAGAATGAAGACGCGTCGGGAGTGTAGTTGCGAATCAGTTCCAGCGCGAGCGTGCCCAAGCGCGCGGGAGTCTCGGCTTTGTAAAGCTGAGCGCCGCCGTAAACAACATGAATTGGCTGTCGATCCGAAGAGACTAGAACCACCGGGTCATCATAACTTTTTGCTCGGTGTAGAACATGACGGCGTCTTTGCCGTGTGCGTGCAAATCGCCAAAGAACGAGTTCTTCCAGCCCGCGAACGGGAAGAAGGCCATGGGCGCGGCCACTCCCACGTTGATTCCCACCATGCCGGCCTCAACGCGGGCCGAATATTCACGCGCCGCTTTTCCACTGCCGGTGAAAATCGAAGTGGCGTTGCCAAAGGGCGACCGGTTCACCAGTTCGATGGCTTCTTCGAGAGTCTTCACCCGCATCACCGACAACACCGGCCCGAAGATTTCGTCTTTCGCAATGGTCATTTCCGGCTGCACGCCGTCGAAGATGGTTGGCCCGAGGAAAAAGCCGTCGCCCTTAGGCTTGGAAGTTCGCCCGTCCAGAAGCGGTTTCGCGCCTTCCGCCACACCCTTCTCGATATAACCGGCCACGCGATCGCGGTGCTCCTTGGTCACCAGCGGCCCCATCCCGACGCCCTCTTCGCCGCCATCGCCGACGCGCATTTCATTGACCTTTTCGATCAAAAGCTTGAGCAGCGGTTCGGCCGCATCGCCCACTGGAACCAGCACGCTTCCCGCCAGGCAGCGCTCGCCCGCGGCGCCGAACGCCGAGCTGATGATGTTTTCCACGGTCTTCGGCAGGTGCGCATCCGGCATCACCACCAGATGATTCTTCGCGCCTCCCAGCGCCTGCACGCGCTTGCCTTCCTCCGCAGCCGTCTTGTAAATGTACTTCGCTACCGGCGTCGATCCGACGAATGAGACCGCGCGCACCAGCGGATGGCGCAACAATGCATCCACCGCCACCTTGTCGCCATGAATCAAATTGAAAACACCGGCCGGCAGTCCCGCGTCGTGCAATAGCTTGGCAGCTAGCGCCGGCGTCATCGGCACTTTTTCGGATGGTTTCAAGATGAACGCGTTGCCCGCGGCGATGGCGAATGGCCACATCCACATCGGCACCATGGCGGGGAAATTGAACGGCGTGATGCCGGCGCAAACGCCCAAAGGCTGCCGGATTGTATGGCTATCGATGCCGGCGGAAACATCGTTTAACGAATCGCCCATCATCAGGCTGGGCATGCCGCACGCCACTTCCACCATCTGGATGGCGCGGCGGACTTCGGCCCGCGCATCGTCGATCGTTTTTCCGTTCTCTGTGGTCAGCGTCGACGCCAGCTCGTGGTGGTTCTTTTCGAGCAGCATCTTATAGCGATAGAGCGGCTGCATCCGTTCCACCACCGGCACGTCGCGCCATTTGAGGTACGCCGCGTGCGCGGCACGCACCGTGCGATCCACGTCTTCCGCCGTGGCATAAGCCACTTGCGCGATTTCAGCGCCCGTGGCGGGATTGGTGACCGGGGCGAGCTTGCGGTTTCCGGCGCTCTCCCATTGGCCGTTGATATAGAACGATACCGTTTCGACTGAGGGTTGGCTTGCGATCATGAGGATGCTCGTTACTAGGTTACTATTGCTTTCGCGAGCCTCGCTGGAACAGCTCCAGGTAGAGATTATTGGGATCGCGAACCATGCAAAACTCCGATGCCCCATTCATTACCGGCTCGCCGTTTTTCGAAATGACCGTGACGCCCGCGACTTTGAGCGCTTTCACCGTGGCATCGATATCGCGCACGCCCACTTGCAGAATCGCGGTGCCTGGATCTTGAATCCGGGTGTGCAAGGGAGTGCGGTCGATATCTTTAAATTCCATGAAAGCCATCATCACCGACGTTCCAGGGATGGTGGCGGCGCTGCGGCGAAACTGGGCGCCGGGAGTGCCCGCGGTGTCCATCATCAGCTTGGTGCCATCCCAGGCGGTGGGCGGAACGGTTTGAAATCCCAGGATGTCGCGATAGATGTGCAGCGTCTGATCCAGGTCGGCGACGATGGTTTCGAATGCGCCGCCGATGATGTTGCTCGATGCCGGAGCGGTGGTGGGCGGCGTTGGGTCGCGCTGTGAAATTTCGATGAAAAAGCCGTCCGGGTCCTGCACGAACACCACGTGGCCGGTGCGTCCGTTGGCTCCCTTGAGCGTGGCCGGCTCGCCACCTTTGCTGTTGATGTGCGCATGCGCCGCTTTCAGCTTCACCATCATCGCATCCATGTCGCGCACAGTTAGAATCAAACTCGCGGCGCCGGGATCCTGGAAATGCGGATGCACGGCCTTGCGGTCGATGTCTTTGTAATCGATCAGCTCCACGCCCAATTGCGAACCCGGAATATGCAGGATCGCGGGCCTGGATTGCGCTCCAGGCGTGTTGCCCATGTCGCTGATCCAAGGCGTGCTGTCGAACGCGCGCGGCGGGTTGGGCATTTCGAGGCCGAGAACATCGCGATAGAACGCCACCGACCTTTCGACGTTATCTACAATGTGGCTGAAGCCTCCCACGCCAACCACGGCGCCCGGTTCGGCCGGTGTCTGCGCGAAAACGCAGGTTGTAACAGACGCCAGGATAAAAACCGCCGCGGCACGTGTGGCTGACATTTCGGTTTATGATACACTGCCGCGGAGATCCTATGCGATTACTCTTCGCGGTTGCCTTTGCAATGGCGGTGTCCGCCGCTCCTCCCGATGGTGCGGCCGTCTTTGAGAGCCATTGCGCCACTTGCCATCAAACCGAGACCGGCTCGCGAACCCCCACCCGCGCGGAGCTTGGCAATTTGACGCCCGAGCAGGTGATGAACGCATTGCTGCGCGGCAAGATGACGATGCAAGGAGCCGCGCTGGCCACTAGTGAAGTCCGCTCGGTGGCGCTGTATGTTACGGGCAAAAACCTCTCCAGCGCCGCCATCGATCCAGCCGCGGGGCGATGCACCAGCAATCCAAAGTTTACGCCCGGCCCTGGCGATTGGAACGGATGGGGCGTAAATCTGTCCAACGCACGCTATCAGGCCAATCCTGGGTTTAAAGCGGAGGATGCCTCCCGGCTGAAGCTCAAGTGGGCTTTCGGATTTCCCGACGACACCCAAGCCGCGGCGCAACCGACCATCGTCAGCGGGCGGCTCTTCGTCGGAAGCAACGGCGGCACGGTGTACTCGCTGGACGCGTCCACGGGTTGCGTCTATTGGACCTACGACGCAGTGGGCATCGTTCGAACCGCGATCAGTATCGTTCGATCGCCAAAATCCTCGCGCTGGATCGCCTACTTCGGCGACTATCACGCGTGGGCGCACGCCGTGGACGCCGAGACCGGCAAGCCGCTGTGGAAAGTGAAGGTGGACGATCACCCCGCGGCGCGCATTGTCGGATCGCCGACGTATTACAAGGGCAGGCTCTATGTTCCCGTCGCTTCTTCCGAGGAGCTGGTGGGCGGTTCGCCGCAATATGAGTGCTGCACTTTTCGCGGAAGCCTGCTCGCGCTGGATGCCGAAACGGGCCAGAAAATCTGGAAATCGTACTCCGTTCCCGATCCGCCCAAGGCTTACAAGAAAAACTCGGCCGGAACTCAGCTCTACGGCCCCGCGGGAGCCGGCATGTGGAACTCGCCCACCATCGACGAAAAGCGCCAGCGCGTGTACGTGAACACCGGGAATTCGTTCACCGGCATCGACGTTCCAACCAGCGATTCGATTCTCGCTTTCGATCTCGCCAGCGGAAGCCTGCTGTGGTCCATCCAAGCGACGCCCCGCGACAACTGGATGGTGGGCTGCCCCAAGGGCCCGAATTGCCCCGCCGATCCCGGTGACGACCTCGATTTCGGCAGCTCCTCGGTGTTGCGGACTTTGCCCGGCGGCAAGCAGGTTCTGGTGGCAACGCAAAAGGCGGGATTGGTCTACGGATTCGATCCCGATCAGCGCGGCAAAATCCTTTGGCAGACTCGCGTGGGTGCGGGCGGCGCGCAGGGCGGCGTCCTGTGGGGCGGGGCATTCGACGATCACGCCATTTATACCGCCGTCTCCGACCTCAACAAGGGCGATAAGGGAATGCCGGGAATGTACGCAGTCCGATTCGACACAGGCGAGAAGCTGTGGAGTACGCCCGCGCCGGAAGGAGCCGGCGTGAAGGCTGCGCTGGCCGCGGTTTCGGCCATGCCCGGCATCGCGTTCTCCGGGTCCTGGGGAGGACACCTGCGCGCCTACTCCACCAAGACCGGCGAAATCGTCTGGGATTTCGATGCCCTGCGGGATTTCGACACCCTCAATCATGTGCCGGCGCATGGCGGATCGTTCGATGGAGGCGGAGCAGCCATCGCCAATGGCATGCTGATTACCACCAGCGGTTACGGGTTCGTCGGAGGAAAAGCGGGGAACGTGCTGCTGGCTTTTTCGGTGGACGGCAAGTAGCCCCCGAACGAGCTATAAGAAGCCCCGGAACGAGCTATAAAAAAGAAGGTGGCACTATATCGGCGCATGGCCTCTTTGCTCGGGCAGATTTTCGATGAATGGTCGCGCGACGATGTCCCACGCCTGGCCGCTTCGCTCGCCTACTACACCATTCTCTCCTCGGCTCCCTTGCTCGTCATATCGATCGCCTTGGCCGATCGCGTTTTTGGAGAGCAAGCCGTGCAGGGGCAACTGGCGTGGGAAATTCAAACGCTGGTCGGTGGCCCTGCCGCACAAGCCATCCAAGCCGTCATTCGGGGCGCCCATCGGCCGACCAGCGGGCTCACTGCGACGCTGCTGAGCATTGCGACGCTCATGGTGGGAGCGTCTTCGGTGGTATTGGAGCTGCACTCCGCGCTGAACCTGATCTGGGGCGTTGCGGAATCCGACCCCGGCTGGTGGCTCGGAAATATTTTCGCCTTTATCAAGCAGCGATTTTATTCTGCGTTGATAGTTTTGGCGGCCGGATGCCTGCTGCTCATCTCCCTGATTGCCAGCGTCTTCATCACCGCCATCGGAAAGTTTTTTCTCCCGCTCCTTCCGACATCGGAATGGGTTCTGCATCTGGCGGCCTTTGCTCTGTCCTTCATGGTGGTGACGTTGCTTTTTGGAGCCATTTACAAGCTCCTTCCCGATGTCCACCTTCGATGGAGCGACGTGATAATGGGAGCGTCAGTCACGTCGCTGCTATTCACCATCGGCAAGCAGTTGCTCGCGATCTACCTGGGAAGAGTCGGCTTTGAATCCACATACGGAGCCGCTTGGACGGTGGTGCTGTCCTTGGTGTGGGTCTTTTATTCGGCGCAGCTTTTCTTTCTGGGAGCGGAGTTCACGAAAGTCTACTCGCGGACCTATGGTTCGCACAGCGGCGGTGTGGACCGCGCTAAATCACGCAAATGAAATCGTCGAGAACCTTCGAGGGCTGCGCGCTATACCTCAACACCTTGCACATCGGGTAAATCATTGACCTTAGTTCCGCTAGGGCGCTAATCGGAGACCCGACCTAAGCCTGGCATCCGAATGCCACAAGCCGTCCTCTAAACTCACGCCGCCAGAGCAATATAGCGAAGAGCGCTCCGGCTCGGCCGATAAGCCGAGACAGGATGGCAAGGTGTGTGCGTTGTCTTGCCACCAGATGCAGGCCGAAGATGTTCGCTTATATCCTTAACAAACGCAATCATTCTGCGATCATCGGGCGCAAATATCCCCGATCGATCGCATTGCTAGCCATGCTCACCGGCGGGCCGAGCTTGGCCCAACAGTCCACTGATCTCTCCCAGGCCAGTCTAGAAGATTTGATGAATATTCAGGTGACTTCGGTCTCGAAGAAGGAGCAGAAGCTCTCCCAGGCCGGCGCGGCGATTTTCGTAATCACGCAAGAAGATATCCGAAGGTCCGGGGCCACCAACATTCCCGACCTCCTGCGGCTGGCGCCCGGTGTGGACGTGGCGCGCGTCGGCGCGAATCAATGGGCCATCAGCATACGCGGGTTCAGCGATTTGTTCGCGAACAAAGTGCTGGTGCTGATCGACGGCCGATCGATGTATAGTCCCTCATTTTCGGGAGTCTTCTGGGACATGGTGAACGTGCCGGTGGAGGACATCGATCGGATCGAAGTGATCCGCGGGCCGGGCGGCACGGTATGGGGCGCAAATGCAGTGAACGGAGTGATCAACATCATTACCAAGAATTCGAAAACCACTCAAGGAGGTTTGATATCGGCAGGCGCGGGATCGCAGGAACACGCGGACGGTTTGATGCAGTATGGAGGCGGCATCGGCCAGACGGGTTCCTATCGTGTCACGGGAAACTACTTCGACATTGGCAGCTCCGTGTTTCCGAACGGCCAGCAGGCGTCCGACGGATGGCAGGCTGGTCAAGCCGGCTTCCGGTCCGATTGGGATCTTTCCCCGCGCGACACGTTGACCGTTCAAGGGGATTTCCTCAAAACGGCCGAGAGCCAGACCATCACCACATTGTTCTCCGACGCCCTGCCGCTCTCGAGAACTTTCAACGATCCGGTGACAGCCACGGATGGCAACATACTGGCGCGCTGGAATCACACACTGGCGAATGGATCCAGCATGTCGCTCGAAATGTACGACGATGCCTCGCGGCACCTGGATCTGGGATTCACGAATGTTGAAAACACGCTGGATCTGGATTTTCAACATCACATTGCATTGGGGTCGCGGAATGACGTTGTGTGGGGACTGGGAACGCGCTTCATCGACAGCGCATATAGCGCGGGTTACGCCGTCTCCATTGTTCCCGATCACAGATTCGACAGCTTGTGGAGCGCCTTCGTACAGGATCAACTGAAGCTCACCGGTAGCCTTTCACTCACCATGGGCACCAAGGCCGAGCACAACGACTTTACCGGTCCTGCATTCGAGCCCAGCGCGCAACTGGTCTGGACGCCCACCGGGAAGGAAACTGTTTGGGTGTCCGCCGCACGAGCCATTCGGGAGCCCAGTCCCACCGATGACGACGTTCGAGACGATGTAGAAAGTTTTCCGAGCGGATCTTCCTTCGCGCTGGTCAGAGCACTCGGAAACCCGATGATGAAAACGGAAGAGCTCCGCGATTTTGAGGCCGGTTACCGTGCCCAAGCCGGCAAACGCGTGTCCCTGGACGTGACAGGTTTCGTCGGCCTCTATAGGAACCTGGAGTCGGCAGCCGCCGAGACGCCGTACTTCTCCAGCACCCAGCAAGGCGTTCCCTACCTGGTGGTGCCAGAGCTTCTCGTCAACGGCCCACCGGCTCATACCTATGGCGTCGAATTCTTCGGGAATTGGAATGTGACGAATCACTGGCGGATCAGCCCAGGCTACTCTTACTTTCATATCGACGTCGAGGGGGATTCGTCGGCTCTGGAAATACCGCCGGGCACGTCACCCAACCATCAGTTTCAGGTCCGGTCGCTGCTCGACCTTCCACACCATCTGGAATGGGATAACACCGCCGGGTATGTGAGCAAACTGGCGGTTGGAAGCGTTCCGGGATATCCGCGGCTGAACAGCCGGCTGGGCTGGAGAATGGGAGAGTTCGTCGAGTTCAGCATCGTAGGACAGGATTTGTTGACGCCGCGGCACGTCGAGTATTTCGATACGGATTCGCTGAATCGCACGGTTGTGGAGCGCAGCGCCTTCGGGAAAATAACCTGGCGCTTTTGACTTAGGTGCAAGCACCGTTATGGCAGATCGATTAGTCACGGTGATGTTCCTGGGAGGCTGTCTCGCTGCCAACGCGAGTGGCCAGGCGATGGACGAATACCAGGTGAAAGCCGCCTTCGTCTTTAACTTTGCCAAGTTCATCGAGTGGCCGGCGCAAGCCTTCAAAACCCCCAACGATCCGATCGTCATCTGCGCCATCGGGCACACGCCCCTGGGAAAGGCCCTCGAAGAAGTGATTCATAGCAAGCCGATGGTGGGCCGGTCGTTTGTCTTTCGCCAGGTTTCCGATGCCGAAGGCGCCAACGCCTGCCAGATTCTTTTCGTGGCAACGGCGGAAAGGAAACACTTCCGCTCGCTCTGCCCCAGTTTGAAAGTCACAGGCATTTTGTCCGTGGGTGAAACGGATGGTTTCGCCACCGATGGCGGAGTGATTAATTTCAAGCTGGACGACGGCCGCGTGCGCTTCGAGATCAATGTGGATGCCGCCGAACGCGAGCAGCTGCATATCAGTTCCAAGCTCTTAAGCCTGGCGCAAATCGTGAGATCGGAGAAAAGCCGATGAGCCTGAACACGCGCTATCGCGACCTTCCCATTCGCCAGAAGCTGCACTTCATCGTCATGGTTACCGTGGGCGCGGCCTTGATCATGGCCTGCGGGGCGGTACTCATTTATCACGATTACACGCTGCGGGATTCGCTGCGGCGCGATCTCGGCGTGCTGGCGGAGATCACAGGCGACAACAGCACTGCAGCGCTCAGCTTTGGCGACCGGAAAACCGCCGCCGAGCTACTGTCGGGATTGAGAGCGGAACGCTCCATCGTGACCGCCGCCATTTATTCCGCCGATGGCCGGATCTTCGCCAGTTACCGGCGCGACCCGGCGACTCAGGCTCCCCCCGACGCTCAAATTCAGATCAATCAGGAGCGAGCCTCGTTCTCCAACCAGCGTCTCGAGATATTTCATGCCATTCTGCTGGCGCGCCAGTCGATCGGCGCAATCTATTTGCAATCGGACCTGAGCGACGTCAACTCCAAGCTGCGCGAGTTCGCACTGATTGTGATTGTCACTTTGACCGTCGCGCTGTCGCTCGCCTTCCTGTTGTCGGCGAAGCTGCAGACCGTGATCTCGGAGCCAATCGCCCGCCTGGCCGGCACCGCACGCGCCGTTTCGGTTCAGAAGGATTTCAGCGTGCGCGCCGTCAAGACCGCCAATGACGACCTGGGACAACTTACGGACACATTCAACGGCATGTTAGCCGAGATTCAGCATCGGGACCAGGAGTTGTTGAGCCATCAAGGCCGGCTGGAACAGGAAGTCTCTTCCAGGACCGCGGAGCTGGTGGCCGCTAACTCCGCTCTGTCATCCGCCAAGGAAAAGGCGGAAGCCGGCAGCCGCTCCAAAAGTGAATTTCTCGCCAACATGAGCCATGAGATACGGACTCCGATGAATGGCGTGATCGGAATGACCGAGCTGGTGCTCGACACCGATCTTACGGACGAGCAGCGGGACTATCTCAGCACGGTGAAGAGCTCGGCGGACTCGCTACTCACCATCATCAACGACATCCTGGACTTTTCGAAAATCGAGGCCGGGCGGTTGGAGCTGGATCCGATTCGCTTTAACCTGCGCGACAATCTGGACGAAGCGCTGCGAACCTTGGCCGTGCGCGCGCACGAGAAAGGTCTTGAATTGTTGTGCGAATGGAAGGCGGACGTTCCCGATTACGTGGTCGGCGATCCGGTGAGGATTCGCCAGGTCATCGTGAACCTGCTGGGGAATGCCATCAAGTTTACGCACACCGGAGAGGTTGCCCTGGAAGTGGCGCTAGACGCGGACTCCAACGAGCAGGCAGATCTGCATTTCGTCATTCGCGATACGGGCATCGGGATTGCTCCCGAGAAGCAGAAGCTGATCTTCGGCGCCTTTTCCCAGGCTGACGGCTCCATGACACGAAAGTACGGGGGCACAGGGCTTGGGCTGACCATCTCCGCGTGCCTGGTGGAGGCGATGCAGGGAAAGATTTGGGTGGAAAGCGTGCCTGATGAAGGGAGTGCATTCCATTTCACCGCGCGTTTTGGGGCCGCTTCACAGCCGTCACTGGTCGAAGAACCTGAATTCCTGGAAGGGCGGTCCGTACTGGTAGTGGATGATAACGCTACCAATCGCCGTATTTTGACCGACATTCTCGAGCGTTGGGGCATGCGGCCGGAAGCCGCCACGAGTGGTTCGGAAGCCATCTCCTCAGTCGAGAGAGCCTTCGAAGCAGGCCATCCGTTCGCCTTAATCATTACCGACGTCCATATGCCGGGCATGGATGGATTAGAGCTGGCGGAGAAGCTCAGCCAGTCGCGCTACCGCTCGGAAGCTATGGTTCTCATGCTTACCTCAGGGGAACATCCCGGGGACCTGGACCGTGCCCGCCGGGTCGGCGTCTCGAACTACTTGCTCAAGCCGGTGCGAAGGGAAGAACTGAGGGATGCAATCGCAAGGGCTCTCGGCAAGCAGATTGCTTCCGTAAAGGATACTGGGAGTATCCGAGCGCTGCCTCATTCCACTCCTAGGCCGGCGCCCGTTTCTACGTCGCGTATCCTCGTTGCCGAGGACAATCTCGTGAACCAACGCCTGGTTCAGCGCATGCTGGAAAAAGAGGGGCACGACGTGGTGGTGGTTGGAAATGGCCTGGAAGTCCTAAACGCATTGAAGGCTGAGGTACTCAAAGACAGCGCCTTTGATCTGATCCTGATGGATGTTCAAATGCCCGGGATGGACGGATTGGAAGCGGCCAGCGCCATTCGTGAAAGTGAGATACGTACCTCTCGCCACATCCCGATCATCGCGCTGACAGCGCACGCCATGAAAGGCGATGAGGACCGATGCCGCGAGGCGGGCATGGATGCCTATCTTTCCAAGCCGATCCACTCTAGCGATTTGCTGGATATGGTGCACACCTATGGCAAAAAGGAGTGCCTGGCTCTTTCATCCTGAGACGGAGTTGATTACGCGGCGCCTTTGAGACTGAGCTGCCGGAACAGTTCCTTGCCCTTTTCCGTTGGCTTATACGCGCTCGGAGGGCCCTTCTTCTTCGAAACATTTACCACAACCAGAAATCCGTCCTGCGCCAGTTGCTCCAGCCGCGCATTCGAGTCTCCATTGAATCCTGAACTGGCGCGTCCCGCTGTGCATACCGTTCTCAACGTAGAAATCGTCTCAGCATCCATGCCGATCCACCTTTCGCTTCGTCCAAGTCCCATGCTAACACTCCTACTGTGGCCAGATGGTGAAATCGCGAAATGCCATTCGCACCGGCGTTTTCATGCGCGCAAGAGCGTCGTTTAACTCCAGCAGTTCGCCCCGCCCCATGTCGAGCGAGTGTTCGTCGGGCTGATACTTGGTGCCCACTTTGTAATCCAGATACGGCGTGCGAGCCTGCTCGATGTGGCAGCCAACAATGTGCGTGACGATCTTGCCATCGGTGAAACCAACCAGGCGCTGCGTGCTGGCGACGAACGACGGGAAATCGTGGACGTACAGCCGGCCAGGATAGAGACTGTCGCCCGCGTCCAGGATGCCGGTCTGACGATCGTAGTAAGCCACGCTCAGCACGTCGTGGCCTGGGATCGGCACAACATCCAGGACGCGGCCCCCCAGATCGATCTTGCCGACGCCGTCGGGCCAGTGCGCAATGTCGAAGGTCTTCATCGTCGCCTCAACGGTGAGTGGAACCACGGTTGTATTGGCGCGCGCGCGAAACTGGGCATCGCCGGCGATGTGATCGTCATGCGAATGCGAGTGCCCGACCATCAGCGGCGGCGGCTGGCGGTGATTGCGCATGGCCCACTCGTCGATCACGCCCGATACCGCGGAAGCCACATGCGTTTCGCCCGCGCCGGTGTCGATCAGGAAAGCCTTCTCGCTTCCGAAAAAAAGATAGAGGAACGGCTTCTCATAATTGACGCACCCGTTTTCCCGCAGAATGTACAGGTCGGAATTGTAGGCGTGAATCTCCCATTCGGGCGCATCGTCGCAGGTGGGTCCGCCGGTGCGCCAGGATTTGGGAAGCTCACCCGGCCGGACACCGCCGCCGTCGGGCTGCGGTGCTTGCGCCCAACAACAGCCACAAGCGAGTGTCAGCAGCAGAGGGAGCCGTGTTGATCTCATGTTGGTATAGGTTAACTCAGTAACAGCTTGTCCACCAATCATAACCACTGCCAATTTAACCGCCACAAGTAAACCAACCATCGATTTCTAAGCTCCCAGCCTTGACTGGGCCTGGAAATTAACCGATAATGGTAAATGTCTGAGCGCTTCCGCCCACTCGCAAATCGCCTGAACTAAGTCGGGCGGTATGATTCCTTTCTCTTAGGCCATCCGACAACCCAGGAGGTTGCGTGCTCGAGTCTCCGACCTTCGCTGGCCGCCCTTTGCCGACACCTGCCGACTCAAATTCATAGGACAAACCAATCGCATGGCACAGATCACCCTCAAACTGACCGAACAAGAACTGGGACTTCTGACCACTCTAGCTTCCGATCAACTATTCCGCAGGGAATTTATCGATCCCAAAATGCCCGGCAACAAGTTCAATCCCGCGGAGATAAGCCTTGGCAAGAAGCTGATTGAGCGTTTGCGGTTGGTGGCGGATCGGGCCAAGAAAGTACCTGCTTCCAGGGAGCCATATGCCGTCTGACCAGACCAAAGGAGCCTTTACGATGCAGTTCATTCTGACTGGATTTACGCAGGATCGGGAATTCCGCGTATTCGCATTCGAAGGGATCAACGCGGACCGGGTTCGGACGCCGTTTACCGTTCGGGCGGACTTGGCTCTGAGCCGGACGTATGGCATTCGCCTGCAGGAGCTGCCGCTCATGTGCCGGGCAATTCTAGAAGGCCGCGAGAAAGGTCCGGAAGAAGAGGACGCCCAGAACGCGCTTACTTTCACCGAAGACGCGATGCGTTTGCATGCCAGTAATTGCAGCGCCGCGCGAGCTCTGGCGGCGCAGAAGAAGAAGGCTCCACGCCGTCCGGGCAGCGAAACCAATGGCGCCGCGTGGCGCTCGCCTCAGCCGTAGCAGCGGACTCAGGTAGAAGCGCTGGCCTACGGCGCCGTTTGTCGATACATCCGCGTTGACACATCCGCGCCCATCCCTTGACTTCGAGGTGGCCTTGGTTTATACATAAACTCACCTGTGGAGGGCCTGGTGCAACTGCCACGAATTCTGATCGCGGTCTTTCTTGCGTCCCTGATTCTTCGAAGCCAGACCACTCCCGATGGCCATCCCGACCTGCAGGGTGTCTGGACGAACGCTACCGTAACGCCGTTTCAGCGTCCCAAGGAGCTCGGCGCCAAGCAGTTTTTCACCGCCGATGAAGCGGCTGCATTCGCGAAGCAGCGCGTCCAACAAGGTAACGCCGACCTGGTGGAAGGTCCGCGTGGCGCATCGGACCTGGCGCGCCGCGCATATAACAATTTTTGGACCGATCGCGGAACCCGCGTCAGCAGCACCATGCGTACCTCTCTGGTCATAGATCCGCCCGACGGAAGAGTTCCGCCCTTCACGCCGCAAGCGCAGAAGAGGTATGACGATTTTCATGCGTACCTGGCGCTGCATCCCTCCGACGGGCCCGAAGACCGGCTCTTGACCGAGCGCTGCATTCTCTTTGGCGCGGCTGGCCCGCCCATGCTGCCGGAGCCGTACAACAACAACTATCAGATCGTCCAGAGCCGCGGGATGGTGGCTATCGCGGTGGAGATGAACCACGATATGCGGCTGATTCCCGTGGATGGAAGCCCGCATCTTCCGCTCCAGATTCGCCAATGGACCGGCGATTCGCGCGGCCATTGGGATGGCGACACGCTAGTGGTGGACACCACCAATTTCAAATTCAACAACCAAAGCCGCTTCGGTGTCGGCTATCTGGATGGTATGACGGACGAAAATCTGCATGTCGTGGAGCGCTTCCACCGCACCGATCCCGGCACCATCATTTATCAGGCCACCATCGACGACCCCACCGTCTATACCAAACCGTGGACGGTAGAGATTTCGATGTCCAGGCGCACTGGCCGGCTCTTCGAATACGCGTGCCACGAAGGGAATTACGCCATGGCCGACATGCTCTCTGGAGCGCGCGCCGAAGAAAAGAAATTAGCAGGGACACCAAAACCATGAAGATTGTTTTCGCCGCGCTGCTGGTTTGCGCACCCCTGTTCGCGCAGGTGGATTTCTCGGGGAGTTGGGCGCCCCTGTACCACGAGGATCTGCCGGATCGCATTCCCGGGCCCGAACTGGGCGACTACCTGGGGCTCCCGCTAAACGAAGCCGCGCGCCTGCGGGCGGACAGCTACGATGCGGATCGCATTTCGGTGGTGCCCGAGTATCAATGCCGGCCGCACTCGGCGGATTATTCCATGCGGGGTCTCGCCAACATGCGCGTGGATGTGATTCGGGATCCGGTAACCCAGCGCGCCATCGCGTTCCACACTCGCATCACCTTTCAGGAGATGGAGCGGACCATCTGGCTGGACGGCCGCCCGCATCCATCCGAGTATGCGCCGCACACCTGGCAGGGCTTTTCCACCGGCGCGTGGGAAGAGAATATGCTGGACGTCTTCACCACGCACCTCAAGGAAAGCTACCTGAAGCGCAACGGCGTTCCGCGCAGCGACAAAGCTACCTTCACGGAACACTGGGTGCGGCATGGGGATTATCTGACAGTGGCCACCGTGGTGACCGATCCGGTTTTTATGACCGAGCCGCTGGTGCGGACTCAAACCTGGGTTCTGGATCCGGGACAAGTAATCGCCAGGGACATCTGCGAAACCGTCTCCGAAGTACCGAAGGCCGCCGATTACGTGCCCAATCACTTACCGGGAACCAATCCCTTTTTGCACGAGGTTGCCGATTGGTACGGTTTGCCGTACGAAGCAACTCGGGGCGGGGCGGAGACGCTGTATCCCGAGTATCGCAAGAAGATGGAGAAGCCGGAGCATCCCCGCGATCGCTGCGAGCGCTATTGCTCCTGCGGGGCTGAAGGTCAAGTTTGTCTGAGTCCCACGTCGGCTCCTCCCAAACGGTAAACACCCATGCGCCCTTTGAGCTGCTTCGCTCCTCTTTTCCTGCTTTGTGCCGTAACTGTCAACAGCCAACAGCAGAATTTCGACAAGGTCGAGATTCACGCCGAGCCCGTGCAGCACAACATTTACATGCTGGTGGGCGCGGGCGGTAACACCACCGTGCAGGTGGGCAGTGAAGGCGTGTTGATGGTTGACACACAATTCGCGCCACTGGCGCCCAAACTGATGGCCGCGATTCGCAAACTTTCCCCAGGGCCGCTGCGCTATATCATCAACACGCACGTGCATCCCGGATCATGTCGGCGGGAATGCCGCCATTGCGAAACTCGCGGGCTCCGATCCGGCGCTGCCGCTGAAGATTATCGCGCAGGAAAACGTGCTCAACCGGTTGACGGCCACCGCTGCTGGACAGCCGCGCTTTTCCCGAGGCGGGCCTCCCGATTGACGAGTACGGAACGCCCACCAAGAACTTGCACTTCAACGGTGAGGCCATCGTCATTTATCACGAGCCGAACGCGCACACCGATGGCGACAGCCTGGTTCTTTTTCGAGGCTCCGACGTCATCACCACCGGCGATATTTTCACGCCCGACGGATATCCCTTCCTCGACATCGAACGCGGCGGCAGCGTGCAAGGAGAGATTCGCGGCGCTGAACCACATCTTGCAGCTCGCGGTCCCAGCCAGGACGCAGGAAGGCGGAACTTATATCGTGCCTGGCCATGGCCGAATCTGCGACGACGCCGACGTGGTCGAATTTCGCGACATGGTGGTTATCGTTCGCGATCGCATTCGAAACATGATCCAGAAAAATATGACGCTCGATCAGGTAAAGGCCGCCAGGCCGACGCGCTGGATTATGACACCGAGTACGTGACCAGAGGCAGCTTCGTCACCGCGGACCGTTTTGTGGAAGCGGTTTACAAGAGTCTCTCGCACGCGACCGAGCCAGGAGGGCCAGCAAGGTGACATCGAAATTGTTTTCGCTCATGCTGCTCATCGCGAGCGGACTCTGCGCCCAGTTCGGTCCTCCCCCCGCTCCTCCCGCGCCAGGAAAGCCGGGCGCGCCCGTCGATCTCACTGGATACTGGGTGGCTTATGTTACGGAAGACTGGCGCTGGCGTATGGTGACGCCGCTGAAGGGTGACGCGGCCAGCGTTCCCACCAATGCCGAAGCCCGCAAGGTAATCGATGCCTGGGATCCGGCGAAAGATGAAGCCGCCGGTCTCCAATGCAAGGCCTATGGCGCGCCCGCCATCATGCGCGTTCCCGGACGTCTGCACATTACGTGGCAAGACGACACCACGCTCAAGATTGAGACCGACGCCGGCCAGCAGACTCGCTTGCTGCATTTCTCGGGCGAAGCTCCGCGCGCGAGCCGCGCCATCCTGGCAAGGATATTCGGCCGCAAAATGGGAAGGACCCATGCCAACCGTCAATCCTCCCGTGGTGTTCGGTCTCGGCCTGGCGCCCCGGCTTGGCACGCGATCCCGCTCCTTGGAAGTGACCACTACGCAATTGCGCGCGGGTTACCTGCGCAAGAACGGCGTTCCCTATAGCGACAAGACTGTTCTCAAAGAGTATTACGACCTGTTCAGCGAGCCGAATGCCGATACCTGGCTGATGGTGATGACCGTGGTGAACGATCCAACATATCTGGCGGTTCCGTTCGTCACCACCAGCCATTTCAAAAGACTCGCCGACGCCTCCGGTTGGGACCCTGAGCCGTGCACGGCGCGTTAATTGGAAAGGTCCTCCCACTCGAGTTAGAGACCTGGCTGCAGATGATACGGACCTTTTGGACGCTGCAGTCCAAGGTGGAGGATTCGCTCAAGAAACACAAACTAACCCTCGCGCAATTCGACTTGCTGGCAATGCTCCTGGGGCTGGAGGGCCTGAACCAGCAGGAGCTGGCTGACAAATTGGCTGTCACTAAGGGGAACATGGTGGGTTTGGTGAATCGTCTTAGCCGGCGCGGTTTCGTCAGACGCGTTCCTTCGCGGAAAGGACGCCGCGCAAACGTGATCCGTTTGACGGCTGCCGGCCGGAAGCTGGTGACGGCCGCTCTTCCCGATCATCTGCGTCTGGTTAGCTCCATGCTGAGTCCGCTCGCTTCGAGCGAGCAGGAAAAACTGCGGAGCTTGCTGCGGCGGCTGGATGAGCGAGAATAAGAACGTGCGAAAGAGAATTGTCGGTTCGGACCGGCCGGTTGCTCAACCAGGCCCCGGCCCGCGCTGGATGGATCTCGGAGAGATCGCGACCGTCGAAGTCACCTCCGAGGATCCGGGCTTTCCCATCGAATCCGTCTTTCAACCCGATAGCGGTGCGGGTTGGCGAGCGGCCCAAAAGGGCGAGCAGCAAATCCGCCTCATCTTCGACCAGGCCATGGCCGTGCATCGCATACAACTGCATTTCCTGGAGACCACGCGAGACCGTCTGCAGGAATTTACCGTTCGATGGTCGGCGGCGGACGGCGGCCAACTGAAGGAGATCGTGCGGCAGCAGTGGAATTTTAGCCCCGCGGGATCCACCAGCGAGCTCGAAGACTATGAAGTCAATTTGGATGGCGTATCGACGGTGGAATTGATTATCAAGCCGGATCTAACGCACAACGAAGCCCTGGCCACTTTAGCCGCCTGGCGCGTCGCCTAATTAGGTGGCTGTCTGAAATCCAGCCAGGCTGTCCGCGACCCACTCGGGAATTCCGGTTCCGGAGTTGGATGGTGGCGCTGCCGAATGGAATAGACCAGCCAGCGGCTGGCCTCAAAAGCGCGCCAATAGGGGTTGGCGCGGAGCAGCGAGTTCCGAAAGCCCAACACCTCGCGACGTGCGAAACGCTGCAGTAAATCGCCGTGTTCGCGCAGCGGCGTGGTGTCGATAGTTTCGGTGGAAAGCCTGGGCGCATCACAATCGTTGAGTTCGATTACGGCCATCCGTCCGTCTGTCTCGATGGGATCGCCCGTGGCATTGCTGGCGAAGCGTGGAAAATCCGGCCGCTCGGTCCAGACCAAGGGATTCCCGCAGGATGAGAACGCCAAATCGTAAGCTACTTTGTCGCGCTCGTTGTCGACGTCCTCTTCGATTTTGTGCGACAACTTTTTTCCGGGCCGCATATACGCAAAGTCGACATCCCTGGTAGCCGCTCCTACCCAAATCTCGCGTCCGTGCCATGTGCCGGCCGCCTTCCAGACTCGGATATGGTGGCGCTTGGAAACATCATTCAGGCCTTTTTCCCAGGACATATCCGGCTCGGCGCCATTCAACAACAACAACGACATGGGCGCCGCTTCATCGCCCCGGAGCTCGGCGACGGCGCGGATCCAACGGATACGATCGCGGAAGGACGTGGCACTCGGTTGCGTCCAGCCTGCGGCATCGAACGCCGTCACAATCTGGTCGTGAGTGCCAATAAACAGAACGTTGGTAAGATCCGAGGACCGGTCTGAGGCGGGAACGTGCGTACGATAAGGCATCAAGGCGGCGATGCGCGTCAGCTCTTCGCGCTCCTCGTCGGTGATTTCGCGGTCAGCCGGTTGTTCGGATGGAAGCGGCGCTTCGAGCAGCAGCGGTTGGGTCAAGCTCAGGGTGAGTTCAACACCGGCGGGATAGTAAATCTCGGGTTCCGGTAGCTCCATCAGGAGCGATCGGATGGCCCACTCGGCCAGTTGCGCGTGCACCTCCCACAGTAGCGCTGCTCTTATGTAGCCGCTCACCCGGTAACAGAGGCTGCCGGTGGAGCGTACTCCCTGAATGCGGCCATCGCGAGTCACGCGCTCGCGGCTGTTGTCCACACTCACGATTTGCGCCGAAATCGGAGCCGTTGCTCCTTCTGCCGGCGTGATCTGGTTGAACTCCAAATCGAGCCCCGCAGTTTCATGGCGCACGCCGTAGCCTACCCGAGTGACGCCCTTCACGCGCCCCGTCAGTGTGCTCCCGGCCGGCAATACGGTTTCGCCATCCACAATTACTGGCGCAATCAGAACCGCGCTAACGGCCGATCCCCGAGTGCTCGCATAGGACCCCACCGCAGTGGTTAGTCGAATGTGAAGCTGCGTGCCCCCGGGCAGCGGGCGGCTGGTCAATGAGGCAATCGATAGCAAAACACTGAGCAAGGTGGTCATCATGCGCTGAGTGCCCCATTAGCGGCAGCCAGCGCAGCCCGGCGCCAATCGTTTGCCATTTTGAATAGTGTACTCTACACGGAGCCGTGGACAAGCATAAATGTATTAGCTTTAACAACGCCGGGCAAAGTCACAACCGAATTGTAACGTCAGAGCTCCAGTTGTCCGTCGATTTGCATCTGGAAGGTGTAGAAATATTGCGAGACAAAAAGCCGGCCAATCTGCGCGACAAACTCCAGCCTTCCGTCTTTCTTGGCGATTTCTTTGGAGCGTGGAAACAGATAGACCAAGGTGGCTTTCCCGTCCGGCTGGCGCAGGATCTCGACATGCGAGGGCTTGAGATTCTTGTCATTGTCGCGCTTGATATGTAGGCGATGCCCTTCAAAACCTCAATGTGCGAAACATATCGACCTCCCTCGCCCGGAATTGGGGAGCTCGCGCCGAGTATAGTATTCTCTAGCGAATCCGATGCGAGCCACCAATTGGGAGTTCACCAACCGGGCGCTGGTCTTCGGCCTGATCTTTGGCTTCGCATTCAGCGTGTATGTCATCGACCCTCAGAATTCCACAGCCGCGCTAGCCAACTGGCTGGGCGACGGGCTTCACATCATCGACGCAGATCTGGCCGCCCGGCTCCTGCTGGCTCTGGCTGCCGGTTTAGTCATCGTCGCGGCTCTCACTCGCACCTGGGCATCGTCGTATCTGAATGCAACCGTGGTATACGCGGCTGAAGTGAAGACTGCATCGCTGGTGGCCGATGGGCCTTACCGGCGCGTCCGCAATCCCCTGTATTTCGCCAACGTATTGTTGGCCCTCGGATTGGGCGCCATGATGAGCCGCACCGGTTTCGTCGTAGCGATCGTTTTGATGCTGGTGTTTTGCTACCGGCTGATATTCCGGGAGGAGAGTGAACTTCAGGCTGGGCAGGGCGAGCAGTATGATCGCTACCGCGATGCCGTGCCGCGTCTGTGGCCCGCGCTCGGTCCGCGCATTGCATCGGCTGGACGCGAGGGTCGTTGGATGGACGGATTCAAAGCTGAATTCTGGTGCTGGGGATGCGCGCTGGCGGTGGCTGCTTTCGCTATAACCCTCAACCTCCCTGTGTTCTTCGCGATCCTGGCCGCAAGTATCGCCATATTGTGGCTGTTCAGCCGGATCGCTGAGAAACAGTCCCGCTAGCGTTAGACTTATATTTAGTGGCCCCCAAAGTTCTCATCTCGGCCGGCGAAGCATCGGGGGATCTCTATGCGGCCGCCTTGGTGGACGCACTCCGCCGCCATCGACCCGATATCGAGTTCTTCGGCTGCGCAGGCCCACGGATGCAGAAGGCCGGCGTTCGCCCGGTTGTGGACGCGCATAGTTTAGCGGTCGTCGGCCTGGTGGAAGTGATCACTCACATCCCGCGCATCTACGGCGAGTACCGCAAGCTGCTGCTGGCCGCCGGCACCGAGCGCCCGGACGTAGCCATCCTGACCGACAGCCCGGATTTCCACCTGCGTGTGGCCCGCCGGCTCAAAAGGCTTGGCATCCCCGTTTTCTACCTGGTGGCGCCCCAAGTCTGGGCCTGGCGCAAGGGCCGCCTGCCGCTGATGCGGCGCGTCATCGATAAACTGCTGTGCATCTTCCCTTTCGAGCCGCAATTCTTCGCCCGACATGGCATCCACGCCACTTACATTGGTCATCCGCTCACTCGGCTGGTGAAACCATCCGCCAGCCGCGCCGAACTGCGCAGGCGCTTGGAGATCCCTGACGGGACGCCGCTCATCGCCCTGCTTCCCGGCAGCCGAACGGGCGAAGCGGAACGCCATTTGCCTGTATTGCTGGACGCGGTGGAACGCCTTCAGGCTGCCGCCAAACCTGCGCCGCGCTTCATCCTGGCGGTCCCACCCGGTACGGTATCGACGGGATCAAGATTCCGGGAACGGATTTCTTCGGCGTCCATCCAACTGCTTGAGGGAAAAACCTGGGATGTGCTCGTCTGCGCGGACGTAGCGCTCGCCGCCAGTGGAACGGTCACCATTGAGGCGTGCTTGCTGGGAACCCCCATGGTCACCTTTTATCGGGTAAACAATTTAAGTTGGTGGATGGGAAAGGCTTTAGTTCGCGTGCCGTTCTATTCCATGGTGAATCTGGTGGCGGAGCGGCGTATTGTGCCCGAACTCATACAGGACCAAATGACTGCGGAAAACCTGGCTCAGGAAACGCTGGCGTTGCTCAAAAATGACGATAAGCGGGAAGGTATGCGCCGGAACCTGGCCGAAGTCGCTCAAAAGCTCTGGGGCCCCGAGGATCCCATGGAACTCGCGGCGTCTCTGGTCGAAAAGCATCTGGCCGGGAAGCATTTAACACAAGAGGAAATGGTTCATGTCTCGTAAGCTTCTGCTGGCAGCGCTGGTGCTGGCGCCCGTCGCTTTCGCGCCGCTGCTGGCCGCACAGGACCGAGGAAGTAAGTCGGGCCGTATCGACGTGGATAACTACGCGATCGACGCCGAAATCAATCCGCACACCCAGTCGCTTACTGCCAGCGTGAAGGTCCGGTTCTCAGCCCTGGATAACGATGTGTCCTCAGCCTCTTTCGAGCTGAACCCCGCACTCAGCGTTTCCCGCGTTGTGGACGACGCCGGCCACCAGATTCCCGCGTCGCGTTCGGGCCAGGACATGGCCGTGGTCTTAAGCTTTCCCGCGCCACTGGCGAAGGGCAAAGCCACCACCGTTACGTTCAGCTATGATGGCCGCTTAACCGGCCAGGAAGAATCGCCGGTCTTCGGCATCAAGTTCGCCGCCATCCAGAATGACTTCGCGTACCTGATGTACCCCTCAAGATGGTTTCCTGTCAACGGCTACAGCGTGGATCGATTCACCTCGAATCTCCATATAACCGTTCCCACCGGATACCAGGTGATCGCGAGCGGCCTGGGAAATTCGCAGCCGGCGGGCGCTGGTAAAACCGCCTTCACCTTTCAATTCACCAAGCCCTCGTTCCCGGGCAGCATCGCCGTGGTCGAAGGCGATCCGGTAAAGGTGAATTCGGAGGGCATTACGACGTCGGTCTATTTCCGCCAAAAGCAGAACATGGCCAACGCTTATGGCGAAGAGACCGGCAAAGTGCTGAGCTTCCTGACCAGCGTCTATGGGCTCGCGCCACAAGCGAATATCACCTTGGTTGAGACCGAAGACGGCACGCCGAACGGATACTCCGCGCCGGGAATCATTTTCCTCTCGCCCCGGGGCATCGGCAATAAGCCGGCGGGGCGGCTGCTTGCGAACCAGCTTGCGCGCCAATGGTGGGAAACGCTGGTATCGCCCATCAATCGGGATCATCTGTGGTTGGAGAATGGAAACGCTCGTTATGCCGAGTTGCTGTGGGATGAGCATGCCAACGGCTCGGCGGCGATGGAACAAGATCTGCACGATACGTACGTCGAAGCGCTGACGGTGGACAATCCGCCGATGATTCAAGCCGGACGCTTGGATGATTACTCCCCTGAGTATTGGGCGCTCACGGCTGGAAAGGGCGCCGCGGTGCTGAACATGCTTCGCAACGTGATCGGCAACGACAATTTCAACAAGGTGCTGTCCAGCTTCACGGAGAAGTATAGCTGGCAATCGGTGAGTACGGCCGATTTCCGCAAACTGGCCGAGCAGATCACCGGCCGGAACCTGCAATATTTCTTCGTCCAGTGGCTGGAGTCCAGCGGAGCGCCCGAGTTCAAGATGGAGTACACGGTTTTCCGCACGCAGAAGGGTTTCCGGGTGATGGGCAAGATCAACCAGGACCTGGATACTTTTCAGATGCCGGTGGATCTGAAAATCGAAACGGAAGGCAACCCGGAAACCAAGCGCATCGACGTGGTGGGCACGTCGTCCGAGTTTACCGTGGACACGTTTGGCAAGCCGAAAACCGTGGCGATCGATTCTACCGGCTCCGTGCTGCGCTGGAGTCCCGCGATGCGCGTGGCCGTGGCCATCAAGCGCGGTGAGCAGTTCGCTGAAATCGGGGAACTCGGGGACGCGCTGAAGGAATACCAGAAAGCCATTGAGGTGAACCGCAACAGCTCACTGGCGCACTATCGCGTAGCCGATGTTTTCTTCATGCAGAACAATTACCAGTCGGCCGCGAACGAATACCGTGAGGCGCTGAATGGCGACGTGGACCCCAAGTGGACGGCGGTGTGGGCCCACATCAAGCTGGGCAACATCTTCGATGTCTCCGGCCAGCGCGATCGTGCGGTGAACGAATACAACCAGGCCATCCGCACCAAGGACGACACGCAAGGCGCGCAGGAAGAAGCAGCGAAATATCTGAAGCAGCCCTACGAGCGCAAGCGCCGCGACGTTTAGCTACTGTCCCGCCAATTTTGAGGTCAGCATCCAGCGCAGGATGCCATGCGGGTCGGTGGGAAACCGCTCGATCTCGATGCAGGCGATGGCGCCCTTCTTGAAATCCACCTGAAGATTCGGCGACCCGAGCAGATACGCCATTAAGCGGCTGAAGAGCGGCTCGTGCCCGGCCAGAAGAATTCGCGCCTCGTCTTTATGCACTCGGATCTCGTCCCAAACCGTTTTTGGGGCGGCGCCAGGTTCCAGCGCTTTGGTGCGCAGCAGTTCGCCCTTGTACTCCAAAATCTCCGCCGCGATCTGAGCCGTTTGCAGCGCGCGTTTATAAGGGCTGGTCAAAATGAGCGACGGCGCCACCCCAGCGGACGCCGCAGTGCGCAGTACATTCCGCAATTTCTTACGGCCGTCGGGCGTCAGCGCACGCTCGGAATCGGGCTGGCCGGTTTGCGGTTCTTCGGCAACTCCATGCCGGAGGATATATATTTCCATTCCTGATAGCCTACTGGATTGAAACCCTATCTCGACCGCAGCGCGTTTTATCTCACGTGCGGCGCGCTCCTCTCTATTCTATTCTCGATTGCCGCCTCCCAAATTCTTCTGGCTCTCGCACTGGCGGCGCTGTTGTTTTCGTCGCAGAAGATCCGGCTACCGCCCATCAAGCTTCCGCTGACGCTTTTTGTGGCCGGAACGGTAATCTCGCTCCTGGCCTCCGGCCACATCCAGCAGGGCATGCCGCAGATTCGCAAATTCTATGTGTTCTTTATTTTGCTGGTGGCCTACAGCACCTTCCGCCAGATCTGGGAGATTCGCGCCGTGGTGCTGCTGTGGGCCGGAATCGCGACTCTCTCGGCCGCGCGCAGCTTGTTCCAATTCTGGCGAATCTACCAGCAGTCCCAGCAACAGCACATCGGCTTTTACGATTTCTACGTCGGATCGCGAATCACCGGATTCATGAGCCATTGGATGACGTTCGGGGGCGAAGAGATGATCGTGCTGTTGCTGCTGGCGTCGTTCCTGTTCTTCTCAAGCTACCCGCGGTGGAAGAAGGCCGGATGGCTCTGCGCCGCGATTCTGGCTTGTTCCATGGTGCTGGGCTTCACTCGCAGCATCTTTCTTCTCGGTTTTCCGATCGGCCTGCTCTATCTGCTCTGGTTTTGGAAGAAATGGCTGGTGGCTGCCGTGCCCGCGGTAGCGTTGATCGTGTTCTTCCTTGGGCCGCACGCTCTCAAGGAGCGGCTCATTTCCGTGGTTGAGCCGCACGGTGAAGTGGACTCGAACCGTCACCGGGCTATCCTGCGCGAAACTGGAGCCGTTATCATTCGCGCGCATCCCTGGCTGGGGCTTGGGCCCGAACAAGTGAAGTATCAGTTCGATCGATGGGTGCCTGCTTCGGCACTGCCACTACCGGTCGGCTATTACGGCCACCTGCACAATATCTACCTGCAGTACGCAGCGGAGCGCGGTCTGCCAACGCTTGCGATCTTTCTCTGGCTGATCGTGAAAATCCTGTGGGACTTCGCAGTGGCCCTGCGCCGAAAACTCATAGCTCCAGAAGCCCGCTTCGTCTTACACGGAGCAATCGCCGTGATCCTGGCAATCCTCGCCGAGGGCTTCGCCGAAAATAATCTAGGTGACAGCGAAGTCTTGACGATGTTCCTGGCGGTAGTGGCGTTTGGATACCTTGCGACCGAAGCCGGGTGCCTCACCGAGCAAGCATCGTAGGGCATGAATACGGGGAATACAGGGAATGCGAGGAATACCGAGACCATTCTTTGTATTCCTAGTATTCCGGCTGCCGCGGCAGCCATGTATTCCGCAGGACGGATTCCTTGAATTCCGGCTGCTTTGGCAGCCATGTATTCCAGCGGACGCCGTCCCCGGCGTCCGGTATTCGGGCCGCCTAAGCGGCCCTCTACTGCATCGGCCCGTGATGCTCTGGTGGACGTTTCTTGCGAGTCCCACCGCCACCACGGCGCGGCCGGTCGGTCGAATTGCCCGATGCCGCGGGCTTCCTTGCCCGGCGCACTGGCTTGGGCTTAACAGGCGGAGGATTCGGCTCCAACAGCGAAGGCTGGCCTTCCACGATCGGCTGCTTCTCGTCCTCTTCCTCTTCGACTTGCGGCTCGGGCGGCCGCTCCGGCTCCGCGGGCGGATAGAACTCGGCGCCCATGAACACGATGGGCCCCTTCTCTTCATCCGGCTCCACGCGCACCACCAGCTTGTCCTGCGCATAGTTGAGGAACTCAGAAAATTCCTGGAAACCGTATGCCGCGGCGGAGAACTGCGGGACCTCGGTTTGCACCCACCCTGCCAGGTCGTCCAGCAGAACGCCGTTCTCCATCTCCAGGCGATGCGTCTCCAACACGTCGCGCAGCGGTGGCAGCGCCTCTTCCGGCTTGGGTGTCGGCCGCTCCGATTGAGACGATGCGCCCTTGCGTTCGATGATGTAGCGTCCACCCTGGCCGCTGACATTTACGTAATCGGCCTTTTTCAATTTCTCGACAAAATCCGAGAAGCTGTTCGCGCCGTACGCCTTTTCCGTAAAGGCCGAGTCGAGCTGCAACATGGTGGACTTTAGCAGCCCCAACTGCGGCTGCACAGCGCGCCGTTCGAGCACTTGCAGCGCGCGCTCCACCAGTGGCATGGCCTGCGCCAGATCCAGCGGAGCAGGCCGGCTGCGCTGTCCGCCTGGCGGGCGATTATCCCGGGCCAATTGTTCCCCGGGCAGCCCTTGCGGACGCGGCGCACGCTCGCGGGTCTGGCCACGATCCTCCGACAGTAACGACTCGTAACTCACGAACTCGTGACAGTTCTGTTGCAGGATGGTGCTGGTGAAGGCCTTACCGCCCACCACAAACACCGTCTTGCCGTATTCTTTCAGCTTGTTCACCAGCGGGATGAAGTCGCTGTCGCCGCTGACAATGGCGAACGCGTTCACGTGCGGATGGGTGAAAGCCATCTCCAGCGCATCCAGCGCCAGATTGATATCGCCGCCGTTCTTGTCCCCGCGCGGGGAGGGCAGGCGCTGCACCATCTGCACGGCATTTTCCGCCATGGACCGGGCCGCGCCTTCCTGGCGCCCCCAGTTGGCATAGGCAAATTTCGCGACCAGGTCGCCGCGCTCCTTGAGCGCATCCAACGGCAGCGATACGTCAAATTCGCGCCGCAAAGTCGATTTCACGCCGATTTCAATGTTGTCGTAGTCGACAAACACGGCGATGTTCAGTTTTTCTTGCATTTAGGTTTTGTTGTACACGAGCCGCTCAGCGGCCCTTGTTTTGTTTTCAATTTTAGCGGGCTCTCGTCCCGCGGTTGCTTCACGCGGTCTGTTTTACAGCAGACCTGATGAAGTCTACGATCGCTTCGAGTGACGCCCCTGGCTGGAATACAGCCGCGACGCCCAGCTTCTTTAGCTCGGCGGCGTCCTCGTCAGGAATTATACCGCCGACCAGGACCAGGACGTCGTCCATGCCCTTTTCGCGCAGTAAATCCATAATACGCGGAACGATCGCGTTATGGGCGCCCGACAGGATGGACAGGCCAATTACCTGCACGTCCTCCTGCAACGCCGCATTCACGATCATTTCCGGTGTCTGTCGCAGGCCGGTGTAAATCACCTCCATGCCCGCGTCGCGCAAAGCTCGCGCGATGACCTTCGCTCCCCGGTCATGGCCGTCCAAACCCGGTTTGGCGACCAGCACCCGGATGCGGGGATCCATATATATCTTGATGGTAGCAGGATCGTGGTGCAGCGCGCCTTTGGCGAGATCGATAACGGCTGAAGCGTCGGCCCTCCTTACGGTTGCAGCACAAACAAATACTCCTTTGTGACGCGACGCTTCTCCGCCGACGGGCAGAGGTTGCTGGCTCTTTCGGCCACGTAAGTAAGGGCGTCGGGATACAAAGATCTAATCTCCCGGTGGAAAGCATTGCTTACCAGAACTGTCACGCCTCTGGTCCGGAGACGTGTACATACGCTGGCCAGTCGTACCTGGTCGGCCCACCGGAAATTGGCTTCGTTGTATCGAATGAAGCCGTTATTGTTGTGCGCTACGGTATACGTTGGGTCGCAATAGACCAGATCGCCTTTATGGGCCCTCCCAAGAGCAGTCTCGAAATCTTCGCAGTGCAGGTGCGCATCGCGCAGCGCCTCGGCTGCGGTCAGGATCAAATTATTCTTCCATAAGACATCGGGGCGACGGTGTCCGCCGCCAAAGGGCACGTTGAACTGACCGTTTCGGTTCAGGCGATACATGCCTGCGAACGCGGTCCGATTAAGGAATAGGAGCCGCACGGCGCTTCTCACTTTTCCGCATGCCGTCTCGGCGCGAAGCGCGTTATATGTCTCGTCCGTGACCGGGATCTTTCGAAGGTCTTCGATCAGCTTGTGTGGGATTCTCCTTACCTGCCGGTAGAGGTTGATCAGGTCAGGATTGACATCAGAGAGAATAGCTGTGGGTGGCCGGAGGGCAAAGAAAAATGCGCCACCGCCGAGAAATGGTTCGAAGTAGCGGCCATACTCGAGGCCAGCGATCACCTGCAAGAGCTTAGGGCAAAGCCACCTCTTTCCCCCGGGCCACTTGAGGAAGGGCTTGCGGTTCTTGTTCTCGTTGATTTCGATCAGACGTTAATACCCCACAGGCCGATTCGTTCGCATTCTCCGAGAACGCCAACCTCAGTTGGCAACTCCTGTCGCCATCTCAGTAGGCTTTTGTCCGTTCCTAGGCTTGCCCGTTTCGATTCGAGCTGCTCCAACGCATCCTCAATATCCGCCCAGAGATCGGTCACGTTTTGAGGTGCCGAACCTTGCTCCCAGCAGCCGCGTGCCTCGCCGAGATGTGTCCACCAAAACCGCAGTTGTGTGAGCGAGGTGCCGCCAGCTTGGAGCAGCAATGCGCTGGAGCCGCTTGCGATTCGGAGAAGCAGCGCGGCCCTACTCAAAACTTGGAGGTGGTGATTGGGGGCGGACGGGAGGTCAGTCTTCTGCGCCATTTTGAGCACTTCGGGATCACTTCGCTCTTCCCGCCGAAGCAGGAACGCCCCGAGGCGCTTCGGATCGCCGCTTGCGTTGACACTGGTGATCATTCGACGCACTTCCCGACGAAAGCGCTGTTGGTGGGTCTTAGCCGTAGTGTTTGGCACTACGGATTTGAAAATCGCTTCTATACAGAATCGGAGCAGATAAGAATCGAGCACCTCGAACCTACCGGTGGAAGCGGGCTCCAATACTCTCCACAGGTCCCGAATGGTCTCGAAGGAGTCTTTAGCTGTCGCTGGAATACTGTAAACCATGCCGGAGGGGCGATAGCTCGACTCATTTCGTGCCTGTCTATCGTCGCTGAGTTGTCGTAGGTCAAGTCCCCACGTCGTAAGCCAGTCTGCGGCAACGGGCTGCAGCGCGTTTCCGGCGGCCATTCCGAAATGCCTCAGCCATATAACAAGTGAAACTCCCGCGACCACAATGACCTGTCCCACTAGCGCCGCAGCCTTAGGCAACTGGCACCAAGCTTCGAGAAGCTCCCAAACGATCTGATGGGTTGGGGCATTAGGCGATATTGCCGACGGGAGCCTAGACGCTTCGATGACAAAATGTTTCTTGTCAAAGACGCCTAGGCCCTCGCTCGCCAGAAGGGCCATCGCCGCCCGGAGTTCCGCATAATAGGCCAGATGCCTTGCTGTGTCGGGATCGCCACGCAGTGATGCATCGACAGCCCTGCCGAGAAATGCCCAGCCGTCTAGTAGGTGCAACGGAGCTGAAGCGGCAACGTATTCAGCGAGGTCCGCTCCGATCAATGCGGGGGGATTCCCGGTATCGGTCTTGAGGCGATTGATTGTATCGATTGCGTACCGGTTAGTCGGTGCCAGCCATGTATGGTTCGTAAAGTTTGCTTGCAGCTGGCCTACTAGACTCTCAGTTGCAGTCCGCGAAGCACGCGCCGCGAATGGCTGCCAGTTTGGCATCGGTCGTCTTAGGACGGCTTCAGTATCTTCATTGCGGTACGTGCTGACGACCCGACGTCGTCTTTGGCTTTGGAAAGATGTTCGAGTAGAAGTCGTCGCATCTCCCTATAGCCGCCGCTTCCCCGCAGCGATTTCTTGAGCGTGACTTCGCTGTCCGAAAGCCCGGGGGCGGCTGACGATCTCCAGTCGAATAGAGCCAGTCGCACTGCCATTCGCTCGAGGAATCCTCCTGCGTCAGTCTTCGACAGGGACTTAACTGCCGCGGTAATGCTTTCTTGATCGGGTTCCGCAGGGTCGTCGGTTTTCCATGTGGCGAGAGAAAGCTCAGTCGATTCAAGACATGAGAGGTCATTTGTCACGTACAAGAGACCACGGATCCCAACATCTGCGGTTAATAACGAAACAACACTCGTGAATGCTGGATCATCTCCTCTGGCTTTAGCGGACAAAATAAGTTCAGCCTTGCGAATCTGCTTGGCCCAGTCAGCCTGAACATTCTTCACAGCGTCCCGAACAGCCCTACCCATGAAGATCAAGAATGCGGCTTGTTGCGTCCTGCTCCAGGGAAGCACGTCATCCTCAGAGGTCGAATGGGCAGCGAACAAACCACCGATCCTTGCCTTGTCGCTTGACTTTATGAACGTCGCCATCAACGAGCGTATCCAGGACGCTTGGCTGACCATGCCCCGATCCAAGCCCGACTCCCCGAGCATATTGATTCGTTGGTGCCACGGACTTTCTGGCTGCGACCAGAGGTGCTGAACAAGTTCCTGTGCACGTGTTTCACGGTAGATCGGGTGGCCTTCAAACTTCTCAAGCCAATCTTCGGTGCGGAGGAGGGGGTACAAATCGAAAGCTAGGCTCGGGTTGATTCTCTTGGGCTTGATATTAATGGTCCAGAACTGATAGGCCTGCCAACTGAGGTCTAGTCCGGAAAATGCGACGACCGGAATTTCAAACTTTCCCGCAGAGGGTTCGGATCCAAAGGCCCACAGCCGATGCTGCCCGTCGATTACCTCTAATGGGGGAAGCTCCGAAGGCGACCACTTCGGGCCGCTGAAGCTGGAAGGCAATACAAGTAACGCGGAGGACTCGGTATCATCGTGGACAGTAATAAGGTCATTTGGATTGACGCTTCGTCCTCGCCTCCGGTCGTTACGCCCCAAGATGTTGACAACAACTGCGGTAGGCAGCCAGCCCGGCTTGCGGAGATCATTGTATTCGCCTGAGTTCCGTTTGGATTCACTTAGCTCCGACCAGGGGTAACCGAATTCAACAAAGCGCCGGATCTCCTCGGACCGAGCGGGATCATGCCGTCGCTGGATACCGAGATCCTCGCTGTTACCGAGCCGGCCGGAAGTTGCTCGGCGCTCGATCCCCGACAAGGCTTTGAGTTCGTGAGCGTCCAGAGAAAATATGTAAAAATACGGCTCGGGCTTCGCTCTGTATTTCTTGGACTGAAAATGGACTTTTTCCCATTCGTTGAGCCACTGGTGAACCTTTATTGCTCTAATCTGCCTCGGGTTGGTCTGCGAGCGCGCTTTCATTCGGATATACCATTCTAAACGCAGTCCGTAAGGATTAGCTATTTACGGTCGTAGTTACTCTCGGGGGGTAATCGAGCCCTCTAGGCTTCGGGTCAGGGCTCCTACGCGCACGCGCGCTGCCTTACAGAACGCTGGTTTCCGTATACGAGCCGAAAACTTCGCGGAACGCGTCGCAAATTTCCCCCACCGTGGCGTAGGCGCGGACCGCGTTCAAAATGAAGGGCATCGTGTTGTCGGAGCCTTTCGCCGCCCGACGCAACGCGTCCAAACATTCGTGAACTTTTGCGTTGTCGCGTCGCGCCTTCAGCCTCGACAGCTTTTCCAACTGATGCGCCCCGGCCGATTCATCGATCTCCAGAACCTCGATCGCTTCTTCGTTCTTCTCGACGAAAGCATTCACACCGACGATCTTTTGCTCGCCGGTCTCGATGGAGTGCTGATATTCATAACTCGCGTTTGCAATCTCGGTCTGCGGGAATCCGCGTTCGATGGCCGGAATCATCCCACCCATTTGATCGATCCGCTCGAATATACGCGCGCGCCTGCTTCTCCATCTCGGCCGTCAGGCTTTCGACGAAATAGCTGCCGCCCAAGGGATCGGGTTCTTCGGGCACGCCGCTCTCGTACGCAATCACCTGCTGCGTCCGCAGCGCGATGGTCACCGCGTGTTCGCTCGGAAGCGCATAAGCCTCATCCAGCGAATTGGTATGCAGCGATTGCGTCCCGCCCAGCACCGCCGCCAGCGCCTGCACCGTGGTCCGCACGATGTTGTTGTAGGGCTGCTGCCAGGTGAGCGAACACCCGGCGGTCTGCGCGTGCGTACGCAGCTTCCAGCTTCGCTCGTCCTTGGCGCCGTAACGATCCCGCATGGTTTCCGCCCAGATCTTGCGCGCCGCTCGGAACTTCGCGATCTCTTCGAAGAAATCGTTGTGCGCATTGAAAAAGAAGCTGAGCCTGGGTGCAAAGCTATCTACGGAAAGCCCGCGCGCGACGCCCCACTCCACATACTCCATGCCGTCTCGCAGCGTGAACGCCAGCTCCTGCACCGCCGTCGATCCTGCTTCGCGAATATGATACCCGCTGATCGAGATCGGATTGAAGCGCGGCACCTGCAGCGTGGAATATTCGATAACGTCAGTCACCAACCGCATGGAAGGCCGCGGAGGGAAAATATATTCCTTCTGCGCGATGTATTCCTTCAGGATGTCGTTCTGCAGCGTGCCCGAAAGCTTGCTCCAATCGACGCCTTGCTTCTCCGCGACGGCCAGGTACATGGCCCACATCACCGGCGCCGGCGAGTTGATGGTCATCGAAACCGTCACGTCGCCGAGCGGAATGCCGCGGAACAAAATCTCCATGTCTTCGAGCGAACTGATGGACACGCCACATTTGCCCACTTCGCCCTCCGCCGTTGGGTGATCGGCGTCATAGCCCATCAGCGTCGGCAGATCGAACGCCACTGAGAGCCCCGTTTGCCCTTGGCTCAGCAGATACAGGTAGCGCCGGTTGGTCTCCTCGGGCGTCGCGAATCCCGAGAATTGGCGCATGGTCCAGAGCCTGCCCCGGTACATGCTTTCGTGGATGCCGCGAGTGTACGGAAACTCGCCCGGCCGTGGGACTTCGAGACCGGCGATGTCGTCGGCCGTGTAAACCGGTTCGACAGGGATGCCGCTGAGCGTTTTTCGGACCGGCGCCGTGGTTGTCCCGCTCGGCTTAGCCATCAATTACATTGTAGTGCCGTGCGGTACCGTAAGAGCATGGTGAAGACGATCCAATTGCGGAACGTCCCCGACACCCTGTTCCGCAAACTGAAATCCAAGGCGGCGCGGGAAGGGCTTTCGCTTTCCGCTTTTCTCTTGAGAGAGATGGAGCACGTCGCGGAGATTCCGACGAATGTGGAAATCATGGAACGCCTCGCCAGTCTGCCGCCGGTGAAGTACAAACGCTCTCCAGCCGAAGTCATACGCGAAGAGCGGGATAGCCGGTGATTGCCGAAATCAGTTCCTGCATCCTTGCCCGCACACGACTGGGGAGCTATCGGGCGGAACTCGCCTGCAACGAAGACTCGGGAACTGTTGACAGGTGGGCAGGTTGGTAGCCCCCGGGCACAATGCGGGCTGCAATCGACAGCCGATTCCAAGCGTTGATGGAAGCCACCACCAGCGTCAGATCGGACAATTCCTTCTCGTTGAAATGTGAGCGAGCCTGTTCGTAGACCACATCCGGCGCATGGCCTTGCGCGATCAGCGTGACGGCTTCGGTCCACGCTAAGGCAGCGCGTTCGCGATCGGTATAATACGGGCATTCGCGCCAGGCATCCAGCGAATACAAACGCTGCTCCTTTTCTCCAATCGCGCGCAGGTCCTTCCAGTGCATGTCCAGGCAGTAGGCGCAGCCGTTCAGTTGAGACGCGCGCAGTTGCACCAGAAACAGCAGGGATTTTTCCAGGCCACACTGTTCGAGGTATTTCTCCAACCCCTCCATCGCGTCATAGACGCCCGGGGCCGTTTTCGCGTAATTCAATCGTGCTTGCATTTGTCGCTCCTATCAAGTTGTTTTAGTTGTTTTCAGTTGGCGCTCTGGTGTAGCGCCAGAACCAATGCTCCCGCCGATGCCGAGAACACCGAATAGTCCAGCGGGGATTTGATCCCGAATGAAATCGCCATTGCGATGCCGAACAGCGCCAGCAGGACCGCGCTGCCCAGCGCCACCCAGCGCGGCCAGATGCCGATGATGAGCGCGACCCCCAAGCCGAATTCCGCAAATGTGGCAGCCCATGCCAGGAACGGAATGCTGAATGCCGGCATGAATGAGTTCACTTGGGCCGTGTAGCGCATGAAGCCATCGAAGTTTCCGTAGCCGACATTTTTGCCATACAGGCCGAAGCGGTCAGCGATCCCGGATAGAAAAGCGACGCCTAACGCGATACGGAGATACAGGAAGCCCCAGCGTTCCCACCGGCTGCTCTCCGTCAATGACCAGGCTCCTTAGGCGCCGGCACCGTCAGCGGCGCGTCGCGATCGCAGGTAAAGTACGCGAGGAATCGCGCGCGTTCTGTTTTGCTCGCGTTCGCCGAGACAGCGTGGACGCCGTTGGGAGCTTCGTAGAAACTCTGGCCGACCTTGTAGGTGGCCTCTGGTTCGCCCTTCACCTGCATGCGAACGGCGCCCTCGATTACGTAGCCGATCACCGCGCAAGGATGGCTGTGTGGCGCGGAGGATTCGCCGGGGCCGTAAGTCACCTCCACCACCTTGGCCTGCAGCCGTCCGCCGTCCAGCACCGGCAGAGCGTGTGCAAACACGATTCGCGCCGCTTCCCCACGGCAAATCGTCGCTATGCACAAAACCGCCGCGCCGGCGCCCACCCACTTTTTCCAAACCATCATACGTCGCTCCTCATTAACTACCCTAAACTGAAGTGGGCCAGTGGAGAAGATCCATTTACGGTATTCTTGCTGTACCACTTCTTCTTGCTGTACCACTTCGATGCCGAAACGGACCACCGCCTTCGATCTGCCGCTTCCGCTGGGCGACGCGGAAACCCCCGCCTATCGCCGGTTGTACCAGGCTCTGCGTTCCGAGATTCTAGACGGCCGGCTGGGCCCGGGAGCCCGTCTTCCCGCTACCCGCGATCTTGCGCGGCAGTATCAACTGTCGCGCGGCACCATTGTGACCGCCTTCGAACTGCTGAAATCGGAGGGTTACCTGGATGGCAGCATCGGATCCGGAACGTATGTGAGCAAGGTGCTGCCCGACGATCTGCTGCACGTGGAACGCGACGGACGGCGCGCGGGCGACCGGCAGCCTTCGGTGCAGCCCAAACCGCGGCGGCGAATGTCGGGGTACGCGAAGCGCGTCAGGCTGTTCCCGGCTCTCGAGACCCGCCCGCCGCGCGCGTTCCGAGCCAACATACCGGCGCTCGATTTGTTTCCCGTCGGGCTTTGGACGCAGCTTGCCACTCGCCGCTGGCGGCAGGCCTCCACTAATTTTCTCCGGGGTTGCGATCCCCTGGGATATCGGCCGCTCAAAGAGGCCGTGGCGGATTACCTGCATACTTCGCGCGGAGTGCGTTGCTCGCCCGAACAGGTGGCGATCGTATCGGGTGTGCAGGAAGCGCTCGATCTGGTGGCTCGCATCTTCCTCGACCCGGGCGATCGTGTATGCATGGAGAATCCGGGATATATCGGCGCGGCCATGGTATTTGAATCCGTGGGCGCGAAGATCATTGCTATGGCTTTGGATGAGGAAGGCATCCAGTTGCGCGCACCGGCCCTGCGCGGAGCCCGCTTGGTCTATGTCACTCCCGGCCACCAGTTTCCGCTCGGCATCGGCATGAGCCTTGCGCGGCGTTTGCAGTTGCTGGATTGGGCGCGCAAATCCAGCGCGCTAATATTCGAAGACGACTACGACAGCGAATTCCGCTACTCGGGCCGGCCGGTTCCGGCGTTGCAAGGCTTGGATCGTAGCGGCTCGGTACTCTTCGCCGGAAGTTTCAGCAAAGTGCTGTTCCCGTCGCTGCGTCTCGGATATCTTGTGATCCCACCGGACCTGTTGGATTACTTTGCGGCCGCGAAATCCATCACCACGCGGCATGCGCAACTGATCGATCAGGCCGTTTTGTGCGACTTCATCGCCGAAGGACACTTCGGACGGCATTTGCGGCGCATGCGCGGCGTTTACGCGGAGCGGCTGTCGGTTCTATTGCAGAGTGCGCGCGAGAGGCTGGCAGGATTGCTCGATATCTCAAGCGTCGAGGCTGGCTTGCAGACGGTGGGTTGGCTGCCCAGGGGGATTTCCGGCGAATCGGCTACCCGCGCTGCGGCTGCGCACAATGTGGAGGTGATCCCGCTGAGCTGGTACCATCGGGGCCGTGCGGCCGGTCTTCAATCCAGTCAGGAAGCGCTGCAATTGGGCTTTGCCGCCGTGGACCCGCGCGAAATCGAGCGTGGAGTGCAAGACCTCGCTCGGGCGCTCGAAACCACGGCGTGCCACACTAAATCCTGAATGAAGATCCGCATCAAGAAGCTCCATCCCGACGCTATTCTTCCCAGCTATGCCCACGGCCCCGATGAGGACGCCGCCATGGACCTGCGCGCGTTGGAGCGCATGGTGCTCACCCCCGGCACCGCGCAGGCCGTGCCCACCGGTATCGCCATCGAGTTGCCGCGCGGCCATGAAGCGCAAGTGCGCCCTCGCAGTGGCATGGCCCTCAAGCATTCGGTCACGGTGAATTTCGGCACCATCGATCCCGGCTACCGGGGCGAAATCCGCGTGGTGATGTTCAACCTCGGCCGCGCCGATTACGTGGTGGAAAAGGGCGATCGCATCGCGCAGCTCATCGTGGCCCCTTACGATGCCGTGGAGTGGGAGGAAGGCAGCGATCTCGCCGATTCAGCTCGTGGCGCCGGGGGCTTCGGATCGTCGGGAAGGTAGGCCGTGCTGGCGAACCTCCCATCGCTAATCCCACGGAAGCGCTACCATAAGAGCAGGCCTATGTTGATTCGAAAACCCGCCGATCTCCGTTATTCCGACGTCACACCCAAGCAGATGTATATTAACCGGCGCAGCTTCCTGACGGGCTCCCTGGCACTGGGCGCGTTGGCTGGCGCTGCTCGGGCGGGTAAGCTATCGGACGTGAAGAAGAGCTCTTACGACGCGGGCGGCGACAAGCTGACGCCGCTCGAAGCCATCACGCACTACAACAATTTCTACGAGTTCGGCACCGATAAATCGGACCCAGCCGAGAACGCCAAGAATTTCCGGACCTCACCCTGGACGCTCAAGGTGGAAGGCGATGTTGCGAAACCGTTGACGTTCGATCTAGACGGCCTGTTCAAGATCGCACCGCTTGAGGAGCGCATCTACCGTCACCGCTGCACGGAAAGATGGTCCATCGTTGTACCTTGGATCGGTTTTCCGTTGGCGGCGCTGTTGAAGCAAGCGGAGCCGACGCCCAAGGCCAAGTATGTTGCTTTCGAGACCTACTACGATCCTAAACAGATGCCCAAAGGCCGCTGGGCCGGGATCGAGTTTCCTTATGTAGAAGGCCTGCGTCTGGACGAAGCCATGCACCCGCTGGCGCTGCTGGCCGTGGGACTTTATGGCGACACGCTGCCCAATCAGGATGGTGCGCCCATCCGTCTGGTGGTGCCTTGGAAATACGGCTACAAAAGCGCGAAGTCGCTGGTGAAAATTCGCTTAGTCGAAAAGCAGCCACCGACCACCTGGAATCTCTCCGCGCCCAACGAGTATGGTTTTTATTCCAACGTCAATCCGAAGGTGGATCATCCTCGCTGGAGCCAAGCCAAGGAACGACGCTTGGGCGAACTGTTCAATCGCGATACCTTGATGTTCAACGGGTATCCCGAGGTGGCCAGCCTTTACGCGGGCATGGATCTTCGCAAATACTACTAGACCTGTCTTGAACAAGCTTTTAGGCAAGATACTGGGCAGCCGCTGGACGAAAGTTGTCGCGTTCGCCGCTTGCCTGGTCCCGTTCCTGCTGCTGTTGATTCCATTCCTGAAGCTCTTGACTACCGGCAACGCGCCTGAATTGGGCGCTAACCCGGTTGAGTTCATCACGCACAAAACCGGCGACTGGACTATCCGTTTTCTGCTCATCACCCTGGCGGTGACGCCGTTGCGCAGGATCCTCAATCAACCCAGGCTGGCACGCTACCGCCGTATGCTCGGCCTCTTCGCCTTCTTCTACGTCTGCCTGCATTTCATGACCTGGTTCATCCTGGACAAATCGTTCAGCCTGTCCGACATGTGGGCCGATGTTCTGAAGAGGCGCTTCATAACGGTGGGTATGCTCGGCCTGGCGATGCTGATCCCGCTGGCCGTCACGTCCACCGCGGGCTGGGTGCGCCGTCTGGGCTTCATGAAATGGCAGCGCTTACACCGGCTGATTTACTTCATCGCTCTGGCCGGCGTAATTCACTACTATTGGCTGGTAAAATCCGATGTGCGCCTGCCGCTGATGTATGGCGCGATACTGGCGGTGCTGATGTCGTACCGGTTTTTCGTGTGGAAACAAGCTGCGCCCAAAGGCGCGGCGACACGCCTGGCCGTCAAAACTCCGAGTACGGCGTCCCTTCCAGACTAGTCCCATCCGCGCCGCTGCGCACATCGAAAATTCCGGGCATGGTCTGATTCACCGTGTTGGTCGCATCTTCCATGATCAGCCTCCAGCTGGTGGCGTTGCCGGTGATCGGATCTATGGGTACCTGCCGGAGATAACCGTCGCTGACCAGATCGTCGAGTGTTTGCGGCGCCTTTTGCTTGTCGTAGGTGTATTCGTCGATCACCGTGCGGAGCGTGAAAAGATTGTTCTTCAGCACGCTCTCCTTGGAGCGCTGGATGGACCGGGTGTAGATCGGCAACGCCACCGCCATCAAGATGGCAATGATCGCCATCACGATCATCAGTTCGATGAATGTAAATCCGAAGCGCCGCCGATTCTGAACGTCACCAGGTAGAATATGCTGTTCCATCTCGCGCCTTATCCATACTCTTGGTGTACACATCGAATACGTTCTGCCCGCCCCAGCTCTGCGACGTAGGATCGTCGCGGTCGCTCCGCAAACCCCACTCGAATGAATTGGTCATGGGGTCTTTCGGGATGCGGCGCAGGTATTTATTCTTCTTATCCACCGATCCGGTGGCTTTGATCCCATCCACCAGTTGCTGCAGGCTTTCGGGATAGTTGTCCGAATCGAGCTTGGCCGGCCCGATTTTCTGGGCGTCCATATCGTCCTTGAACTTATCGATCGCGTTCCGGATCTCGCGCAGCGCCTGCTCCAGGTTGCGTTCTTTGTCGCGCTGCACTTTGTAACGGGCCAAGGGAACCGCCATGGTGGTCAGCACCATCATGATGGTGAAGGCCACGATCAGCTCCACCAGCGTCAGGCCGCCCTGTGTCTTGCGCCGCATCATAAGCCTTATTGCACGGTGACGGAGACCGACGGCGGCTGCACCGCGATCGGCTGCTGGCTCGAACTCTTGAGCGGGGCGTCCGTCACGCTTACCGTGGCAATTCCTTTGCCCACGGCTGTAAACTTGAGCTGCAACAGCGGACCGGTGCCGCTCACTCCGGGGGCTCCGGCTACCCGGCTTACGCTAATGCTCGCGTCGCCGGAGTCATTCCGAATATCCAAACTCGGCGCGATGATCTTGCCGTCCTGCGACAGCAACGCGCCCGGCGAGATCATCTCCAACCGCAGGATCTTCGGATCCCAGCGCACTTTCACCGGCACGGTCGCCAGATCCCTCATGTTCGTGGCTTCGAGCACGATATTCACTGGGCTGCTCAACTGCGCTGTCACCTTCGCCGGACTGAAAGTCAATGCGGCCGCGCCGCCCGGAGTGGCCGGAGTTACCGCAGCCGGAGTTACCGCGGCAGGAGCGACGCTGGCACTGGGAGCGGGAGCCGGCGGGGCTGCCTTCTCCTCAACTTTGGGACCATAACTCAGCCTCACCGTCGCATCCGTTCCCGCCGCGATGCCCTTCATGTCCATCCCCGTAATGTCCGGCTTTCGCACGATATGCGGAATCAGCGCGATCATCAACTGTTCCTTCTGCTTGTCTTTCGATACATTGCCGAACAGATATTTGCCGAGGATCGGTATATTCACCAAGCCTGGAATTCCGCCAATGACACTGGTGTCCTGATCCGACATCAACCCGCCCAACAGGCTCACTTCGCCGTCTTTCAACCGGATATCAGCCTCGTTCTTCTTTTGTCCGATCACCGGCTGGCTCAGGCCGCCCAGATTGAGCGTGTTCGCGATGTTGGAAATATCCACGCTCACGTGCAAAGTCACTTCGTCGCTCCCGTGGACGTGCGGGGTCAGCTCCACGTTCACGCCGATATCGACGAACTGAAACTGCGTACTCACCAGCGGACTGACACCCACCGTTCCAACACCCGGCTGGAAGCTGCCCGTGGCATATGGATATTTTTCGCCGATCTTTAACGTCACCTTCTGGCCGTCAGAAACACGCACCTCCGGCGATTCCTGTATTTTGGTCCGCGAATCCGACATCACGGCCTGCAACGTCGCACCCGGCAGGCTAGTGGAAAAGTCGCTGGTGCCCAAATGTCCCAGCTGCGACAGCGCAACATAGGTGGAACTGGCCGTTGTGCTGCCTGTGGTGCCAGTGGTGGAGGTGCTGGTGGCGCCCGTGCCGCCGGTCCCGCTCGCTCCGGTGGTAGAAGAGGTAATCGGATTGGTGGGCGAAAATTGGATCGGCAAGCTCAGTCCATTGGTGCCGTTGGAGACCAGCCCGGCGCCGATCTGATGGCTGATGTCGCTCGCCACGTCCATCACAATGACATCCACCACTACTTCCGCTTTCGGCTTGTCCAGATCGTGCAATAGCTTTTCCACCAGCATCACTTTGTCCACGGTGTCGCGGACCACAATCGCGTTCTCCGCGTTGAACTGGAACATCCGGCGCACGTCCGTTACAGACCGTACGGCCGTTACCATCTCAGAAAACTCCTGCGTCGAAGTGGGATTTTTCAGATAGAACACCTTCACCACCTCGTCTTCGTAGTCCCGGCGCTTCGTCACGTTGTCCTCGGTGACGAAAATGGCGTTGCCACTCACAGGCTTCCAATAGGTCTTGGTCAGCAGCGCGACGTAATCCAACGCTTCCTGCAGGGTAACGTTGTTCAGATCGAGGTTGGCATTCTTTCCGGCCTGCATCTGTGGATCGAAAAGCACATTAATCCCCGCCAGCTTGCCCACCGTTTCATACAGCACTTTGGGCGGCTGATTGTTCATTTTCAGCTGGCTGATCTGGTTGGTTACCGGCTTCAACTCCGGCACCGACTGGAGTGACTCGATCATTGCCAGGCTGTCCTTTTGAGCCCTCTCCACCGACGTCATCGGCTTCTCGCCCGGCGGAACCAGCCCTTTTTGCTTCTGCTCCAGCAGCTCCTTGGTCTGCTGGATATCCTGAAGCGCGATCATCGAGCCCGGGTCTGCCGCAAACGCCTTTTGAAACTCCGCCAAGGCCTTTTCCAGGTCACTGGCGTCCAACAGTTTTTTCCCAACCTTCACGTGCTCCTGGCCGGACTCAAACCGGACGCGACGCGTCGCCAGTTCATAAATCGTTTCCTGCGGATCGGTCTTCAGCGCCTCCTCGTAATACTCCAGCGCCTTGTCGAATTCCTTGCGAGCTTCGGCTTCCGTTCCCAGCTTGAACAGTTTGTCGCCCTTGCGGGTGCGAGCCTCTAGGCCTTGCGTCGGCAGGAGTAATAGTCCCACGCAGAGCGGAATTATGGCGCGTAACCTATTGAAAGAAATCATCTTATTCTCTAGGAAGGCCGCATGTTACAATAAGCCTGAGTCTGGACCCGGAAACTTCCACATAAACGCTTGACGCGGCTGGCTTTCCTGGCGTTGAGTAGAAAAAAAGACCTGCGGAGCCCGCTATCAAAATTGCGCAGCCTGGTATCAAGATCTTGAGCGATAATCGTCATGCCGGGCATGATTATCATCTGCTCGAACGCTTTGAAGCCGGACTCGCCCTCACTGGCACAGAGGTCAAGGCCGCCAAGGATGGCCGTATTCAACTCAAAGACAGCTTTGCCGAGGTGCAGGGCAATGAGGCGTGGCTGCTCAACGCCCATATCAGCCATTACTCGCATGGCAATCGTGAGAACCATGAGCCTACCCGGCGGCGCAAGCTTCTGCTGCATAGAGAAGAGATCGACAAATTACTGGGAAAAACGCGTGAAAAAGGGTTGACGCTCATTCCCACCAAGATGTATTTGAAAAGCGGTCACATCAAGGTAGAGCTGGCCGTCGCCAAGGGTAAGAAGCTGCACGACAAGCGCGAAGCTGAGCGGACGCGGGAGATGGAAGCCGAAGCCCGCGCTGCCATCGGAAAACGCAGATAACAGATAAAGCAGATAAAAGATAAAAAAGAAGACAAAGAAGACAAAAGGGGACAAGAGGATCAATGGAGATCAGGCTGGAACCGAAGAAGCTGGGGGACGTGGATTCGGATGCATTGGTCGTCGTGGGATTTGAAGGTGCGGCGCCCCAAGCTGCCGCTGCCGACCAAACGAAAGAGCTGTATGATTCCGGAGAGTTCAGCGGAAAGGCGCTCGAGATCGCGATCCTGCATCGCCCGGCCGGTCTGAAGGCCAAGCGCTTGGTGCTCGCCGGCGGCGGCAAGAGCGAGAAATTCGATGCGGCCGAACTTCGCAAACTCACCGGCGCCGTGGTCCGCGCACTGAAATCCAAGGGCATTCACAGCATCACGCTGGCGCTCGATGAGGCGCAACGCTCCGACGATTTTGTGGCGTCCGCGGTGGAGGGTGCGGTTCTCGCCGATGTAGAAAACGACCGTTATAAAACCGATCCGAAAAAGAACGAAAAGCGCGTCGATTCCTTCGCGGTTCTGGGTGGATCGCAATCCGCGGTGGATCGGGGGCGCATCCTCGCCGAAGCGCAAAACTTCAGCCGCGATCTGGCCAACGAACCCGCCAATGTCTTAACTCCCACCCTGCTCGCCGAGCGAGCCAGCCAGATGGCCAAGGAATTCGGCCTGGAGTGCGAAATTCTGGATCAGGATCGCATGCGCCAGCTCGGGATGGGCGCTTTGCTGGGCGTCGCGCAAGGCAGCGCCGAGCCGCCCGCGCTCATCGTCATCCGCTACAAGCCCGCAAAACCCTCGTTATCAAAGGATCATCTCGGTCTCATTGGGAAAGGCGTTACGTTCGACACTGGGGGCATCTCCATCAAGCCGTCGGAAGGCATGGAGAAGATGCGCTACGACATGGCCGGTGGCGCGGCGGTGCTCGGCGCCATGCGCGCCATCGCGCAAGTCAAACCATCCATCCCCGTGACCGCGCTGGTACCCACCGTCGAAAACATGCCCGGCAGCAAGGCCCAGCGGCCTGGCGACATCGTCACATCGCTGTCTGGAAAAACCGTGGAAGTTCTGAACACCGACGCCGAAGGCCGCCTCATTCTCATCGACGCCCTCACCTATGCCCAGCGTCTGGGCTGCACTCATCTGGTGGACGCCGCAACATTGACGGGGGCGATTGTAGTTGCGCTCGGGAGCGTTAACGTCGGCGCATTCACCAATAACGAGGCCTTTCTCCAAAAGCTGCTGGCCGCCGCCAAGGCGGAGGGCGAAAAAACCTGGCAGTTGCCCATGGACGAAGAATACAAAGAGCTGCTGAAGAGCTCCTTCGCCGATCTCCACAACATCGGCGGCCGCTCCGGTGGATCTATTACGGCAGCCTGGTTCATTCGCGATTTCGTCGACGAAACGCCCTGGATTCACCTGGACATCGCGGGCACAGCCTGGCTGGACGATGCTAAACCGTACATGGCGAAAGGCGCGACAGGCGTGGGTCTGCGCACGTTTGTGCGTCTGGCGGAGACTTGGTAGCGACTGACGATGCCGCTATTTGCGCGCTCCGTCGATCTGCACCAGTTCACTTTCGCTCGCGTTTTTCTTGGGCGGCGTCAGTAACGATCGCGGCAGTTTTGAGAAATACACCAGCCGTTCCACCCACGGCAGCAGCTTTCGTACCGTTCGTCCGTGCAGCAGCAAGCTTCCCGCCACCAGCGCTCCGCTGGGGATGGTGGTGCAGCAGCGGGCGCACACATCGATTTCACCCGCGCGCCGGGAAACATGCAGCTCTCGCATGCGCTGCATCGCGTCGGAATTCCAAATCTGCGGCAGGCTCTGGGTGCCGATATTTCCCACCGGGCCGCCGTCCAGCGTGTAGCTCTGGCAGCACGGATACACGTCGCCATTCTGCTTCACGTACATCGGGCCGCGCCACAAATAGTGGCAGGGATGTTTCCAATCCTCCGCCGCGTGGCGCGCCTCCGGCTGCAGAACGTTGGTTTCGTCTTCTTTGATGCGCACCTGATCCACGCCCGGCACATCTTTCCAGAAGCGTACGAAATCGTCCACCTCGCCCGCGTTGCGCTCCATCCGCACCATCTGGACCACCACTTGTACCTTGGCTTTGCGCTCGTGCTTCATGCGGGCGAAGCGCAGAAAATTGTCGCGCACCTTCTCGAAATTCGCGCCCTTGCGATAGTACTCAAACGATTCCTTGGTGGCGCCGTCGAAACTCAGAGTGATGTGTTCGAGCGGCGTGTCCAGCAATCGCGCGCAAGTCTTCTCGTCGAAAAAGGTGCCGTTGGTCGATAGCAGTGTTGAAATGTTGTGGCGCTCGCAGTATTCGATCCGCTCGAAAATCTTGCGGTCCATGAACGGCTCGCCCAGGCCGATCAGCATCATGTGTTCGGCGCTTTGGCCCGACTCGCGCACCAGCCGCTCGAAAATCTCGTCCGCCATGTCCGCCTTGGGCTGCTTGTGAGTCTCGCGCGGGCACATGGGACAATACAGGTTGCACTTCGCCGTAGTCTCGACGATGTATTCCACGGGAAGCGCGTTCAGCGCCGTCTTCCGGCGCAGGTAGCCCCACAGTAGTTTCGCCCGATTAACCGCCCTCATGGCAACAGACTTCATTATCGAGAATACCGATGCCAGGGTCCAACTGCTGAATGCCGCGCCCTTCCGCGATAGCGCGAAGTACGTTCTTTACTGGGCGCAGGTAAATCGCCGCGCGACTTGGAATCATGGACTGGCGCACGCCGTGGAACTGGCGAACCAGGCCGGCCTTCCCGTGCTCTTCTATGAAGGACTGACCTTCGATTATCCCTACGCCAGTGATCGTTTCGACCAGTTCGTTTTGGACGGCGTATGCGACACGCGCAGGGAATTGGAGCGGCTCGGAATCGGCTACGTTTTCTACCATCGCCAGCAGCGCGCGGATCCGAACGACGTTCTGTATCGCCTGGCCAAAGACGCGGCGGCGGTGGTGACGGACGACTATCCCGCTATGGCCTGCGCGCGTTTTCAATCCCCGCGTGGCTCCGAAGCTCGACGTTCCTTACTATGCCGTCGATTCCAGTTGCATCGTGCCGATGTCCCGTTTCGATAAACGCGAGTACGCGGCGTATACCATCCGGCCCAAGATTCGAAAATTGCTACCTCAATATCTGCGGCCGATGCCCGCGCTGCGCGTGCGGCACAAGTTTCCGGGACGAGCGGCGAGAGTTCGCGGTGTCTAAGCCTTCCGGCGGATTTCCCGGCGGCTCGGTCAGCCGCGCAGAAACGTCTCCGCCAATTTCTGAAGCAAAGCCTGCATCGCTACGCGAATTCAAGTAACCAGCCGTCGGAGAACGCCACTTCCGGACTCAGCCCCTATCTCCACTTCGGCCACATCTCATCGCTCGAAGTGGCACTCGCTGTCCAAGACTACGCGCGGGAGCACAAGCTCCTGCCCGACGAATTTCTGGAAGAGCTGATCGTCCGCCGCGAGCTGGCCTTCAATTTCGCGCGCTTCACCGAACATCCCGAATCCCTGGACGCGCTGCCCGATTGGGCCCGCAAGACGCTTGAAGAAACACTCACGCGACAAACGCGATCCCGTCTACTCGCGCGACCAGTTCGAGTGCGCCGAAACGCATGACCCACTCTGGAATGCCGCGCAGAAAGAGCTGCTGCTCACCGGGCAAGATCCACGGATATTACCGTATGTATTGGGGCAAGAAGATCATCGAGTGGTCCCCATCACCCGAAGAAGCGCTGGCCACCGCCATCTATCTGAACGACAGCTACGCTCTGGACGGACGCGATCCGAATTCCTATCACCAACATCCTTTGGTGCTTCGGACTGCATGACCGCCCCTGGGTGGAGCGCCCGATATTTGGCCAGGTCCGCTATATGTCCTATGACGGCATGCGCCGGAAAACCGATGTCGACGCTTACGTCCGCGGCATAGAATAGTCTACAGTGAACATCGCCATCACGGGCGCCAGCGGGATGATCGGCAAACGGCTGCGCCAGCGCGTGGTGGAGACGGGCCATATGGCGCTTCCTGTTTCACGCGCAGCCGGCGATTCCGCGCTGGCTGAGATTCTCGCCTCGGCCGACGCCGTGGTTCACCTGGCCGGAGAACCTGTGAGCCAGCGCTGGACCGAGGCTGTGAAGAAACGCATTCACGATAGCCGCGTGGAGGGCACTCGCAGTCTGGTGAACGCGATGTCCGCGGTTTCCCGGCGTCCGCGTGTTCTGGTGTGCGCCTCCGCAGTCGGCTACTACGGCTCGCGGGGCGACCAGATCCTTACCGAGACCTCGTCCCCAGGTACGGACTTCCTGGCGCGCGTGGTGGTGGATTGGGAGGAAGCCGCGGACCTTGCGGAGCCGCTGGGCATTCGCGTGATTCATCTGCGTTTCGGCATGGTGTTGGGAAGCAGTGGCGCGCTGGCCAAACTGCTCCCTCTGTTCCGTGTTGGCGTGGGCGGCAGGCTCAGCTCCGGACACCAATGGATGGCCTGGATTCACCTGGAAGACGCCGTCAATCTGGCGCTTTTCGCCCTGGGCTTGCCTTCCATCCACGGCGCCGTGAACGCTACTGCGCCGCACCCGGTGACCAACCGCGAATTTACAGATCGAATGGCTGCCACGCTGCATCGCCCCGCGATTTTCCCGGTCCCCGCTTTCGCCTTGAAGTTGGCTCTCGGCGAGATGTCCGAGATGGTGCTGGCCAGCCAGCGGGTGCTTCCCACCGTGGCTAAATCCTCCGGATTCCGCTTCCAATACCCCGAATTGCAGGCTGCGCTGGATAATCTCCTGGTCGGCCTCAACCTGAGAGACAATAAGAATAGTATGCGTTGTCTGCTTCTTTTCGTCACCGCTGCCATTCTCATCGCCGCCGGCGAGATGAGTATGACCGTTGCGCAGTTGGTCATGTTCATCAGGTCGTCGGTGCAGCTCAAGCAACCCGACGTCAAAGTCGCCGAGTATTTGCGCCACGTCAAGCTCACCGATAAGCTGGACGATCGAACTATCGAGGATTTACAAAGCCAGGGAGCCGGCGCCAAAACTGTAGCTGCATTGCGCGAGCTCGGAGATGCATCCGCCAGTCTCCCCACCGCCGCCCCGCCTCCGCCCAAACCGGTCTACGTTCCGCCTCCGCCGCCGGATTCCGAGGAGCAGGGAAAAATCATCCAACAGGCCCGCGAATACGCGCTGAATTACACCAAGCAGTTGCCCAATTTCATCTGCGTTCAGGTGACGCGTCGCGATTTCGATCCCACTGGGAATGGCAATAACTGGTATCACTCCGACACCATCACCGCGCGGCTCAGCTATAACGGCACCGAAAATTACGAAGTGATCCTGCACAACAACGAGCCGGTGGCGAATGGAAAAGACATGCGGCAATTTGGCGGGACAACGTCCGAGGGCGAATTCGCCAGCATGCTGGACCAGCTCTTCGAGCCGGACACTCATACGCAGTTCTCCTGGGATCATTGGGGCAAGCTGCGTGGCCACAAGGCGTATGTCTTCGCCTACGATGTGCAGCAGGAGTTCTCGCATTATCGCGTAGAGGCCGACGACAAACTGTCCATCATGCCGGCCTATCGCGGGCTGGTGTACATCGACGAAGATTCGAGAACGGTGGTGAAGATCGTCATGACGCCCTACAACATGCCGAGCACGTTCCCCATCCACGATATCAGCTCATCGCTCGACTACGACCTCGAGACCATCGGAGACCAGCAGTATATGCTGCCGCTGAAGTCGGTCCTGACGTCTAAACGCGATCGCCAGATGACCAAGAACGATATCGAATTCCGGCTGTATCGGAAGTTCGGAACCGAATCCAGTATCAAGTTTGAGACCCCGGATGCGCTCCCGGAAGATCAAACTAAAGAGAAGCCGTCCGAAGACAAGCCTCAAAAGTAGCCAGCGCTTCGTTTACGCCCATGCTGTCCGGGCGCATGATCGCGATTTTGCCTGGCCCCGTCGGACGCCAGCGCTGGAACATGCGCTCGCAAACGGCGCCCGCAAAGATGCTGATCATTGGAACCGAACAAGCCGCGGCGACATGTCCGCCGGCCGAATCGTATCCCACATAAAGTTTGCTGCGCTGGATATGCGCCGCAAAACCGGCGAAGGAGCCATCCCACATCACGATGTCTTCTCCGCCGGCCTTTGCGACGGCGCGCTCCACTCGCTCGGCTTCTTCCCCGCCTGCGCCTTTATCGATCAGCAGCGGCCGCGGCAAACGCCGCAGCAGTTCTTCCTCGAACCGATCCGCGACGCGCTTGGCTGGGTTTTCGCCCACTCCGAAGCTGACCGTTGTGGCAAAATCGGCGGCGTCCAGGCCGGTGGAAATATAGGCACGGGCGGACGCAACGCCGAGCGATTCCCGAACCCAGCGCGGCGCTAGTACGGAGAGCTGCTCGTCGCCATCCGCGCCATACGACCGGCTTTCGAAGAGATAGTAATCTTCTTCCAGACAAATGGGAAGCAGGCCAAGCTGCGTTAAACGCGAATCCGGATCGAGGATGATGCTGCGCGGCAAGCAGACCGCCTCGCGCAGTTGCGGCCAAACGGCCAGCCGGTCATCGATGCTTCCGCTGCGTCCATAACCGATCGCGAGATGCCGCAGACGCGGATCCGCGGCAAACAGCTCCCAGCTTTTCCTGGGACCGGTGAACCAGATGGTGGCGTTCGGGAAGCGCTGTTTCGCGGCATCCAGAATGACGCTGGTGACGGCCACGTCCGCGCCCAGCGTTACACGCGAAAGTACAAAGACATTCTGGATGGAATCGGGATCGCGATCGAGCACTCGTGGCCGCCGCACTCGTTCGTAACGCGCGATCAAATGCTCGGCATGCAGTCCGGTGCGGCGCGCGATCACTGCGGAAAACAGTTCGGCGTAAACGCTGCAGAGACGCGGCTCAAAAAGGTCCCCCAGCCGTTCGACGATGATGCGGAAAAGCTCGCGGTCGCCACCGCAGGCCAGCAAATCCGTCAGCAAATGTTCCGGCCAGGGACGGGCTTCCAGACAGTGCGCGAGCAACTCGCCCGCCAGGCGCTCAGCCGAGGTATTTTCCAACCAGTAGCTCCAGTTTCTTGCGCGTGGCTTCGGGAACGGCCTGGGGATCGGTCATCAACGCGTGCGCCAGCGCCGATCCGCACTTGCACTCGCGCGCGTCCGGCATGCCAGCCACCGTGGCCGCCACCACCTTGCAAGCATTGTCGGCGTTCTGTTTCAGGTTCGCCAAAATATCGGTCACCGTAACCGCGGCGTGCTCCTCGTGCCAGCAATCGTAATCCGTCACCATCGCGATCGTGACGTAGCAGAGTTCCGCCTCGCGCGCCAGTTTAGCCTCTTGCAGATTGGTCATGCCGATCACGTCCATCCCCCAACTGCGGTAAACGTTGGATTCCGCCTTGGTGGAGAACGCCGGACCTTCCATGCAAAGATACGTCCCGCCACGTCCCACGTTCACGCCGATTGCGATGCAGGCTTGATGCACCGCCGCGGAAAGCTGCGGGCACACCGGGTCGGCGAAGCTCACGTGCGCCACCAATCCTTCTCCAAAGAACGTGGAGACACGCCCGCGCGTGCGATCGAAAAACTGGTCGGGGATCACAAACTTCAGCGGCGGGTGCTCTTCTTTGAGCGATCCAACCGCGCTGAGCGACAAGATGCGATCCACGCCCAGCGATTTGAAGCCATAAATGTTGGCGCGAAAATTCAACTCCGACGGCGAATGTCGATGGCCGCGGCCATGGCGCGACAGAAATGCCACTTCCTTGCCCGCCAGTTGCCCCACTACGTATGGGTCCGACGGCTTGCCCCACGGCGTGTCAATCACGATCTCTTCATGCGCGGTGAAGCCGGGCATGGAATAGAGCCCGCTCCCGCCGATAATTCCAATTGTTGGTTTCTTCATCTTTGAATGAGTTCCAGCAAAACGCCGCCGGTGGACGAGGGATGGACGAAGACATACAGATGCCCGCCCGCCCCGGCGCGTGGCTCGTTCAGCAACCGCGCGCCCTGCGTTTTGAGCTGTTCCACTGTAGCAGCCAGGTCCGGCACTTTCACCGCCACATGGTGCAGACCTTCCCCGCGCTTCTCGACGAACTTCGCGATCACCGAATCCGGCTCCGACGCTTCTAACAAGTTCGATGCGCGGACCACCGGCGGGCAACATCGCGACATTCACCTTTTCTTTCTCCACCGTTTCGCGCAGGCTCACCGCGAAGCCGAGTTGCTTCTCATAAAAACCCAGTGCCGCATCCAAAGACCGCACGGCGATGCCTAAGTGATCAATTTCGAATTTGCTGGATCCAGTTTTCATCCAGGAGTGGACCATCGTGTAGGGGTCCAATCGGCGCGCCGCTACCCCTTCCGCCGCAGCCTGAAAATCAATGCTCGCAAATTCCTCCAGCAATCGTTCGCGCAGCATCTCCCGCAGGCGCAGGGTCCAATTGGCCACGGCGCGATTCTGGTCGCCGGCGACGATCGAGAAATGCGCGAATCGCAGCCAGCGTTTCCACGATCCCCTGACACTCGGTGGCGACCGCATGCACAATCGGAGGAACCCAACCGTCAGCTCGTGTCGACAGGCTTTGCAAAGCCAGGATCTCGCGCTCCAGGCGATCCGCGCCAGGTTGATCGGCCTTGTTGATCACGAACACGTCGGCGATCTCCATGATGCCGGCTTTGATGGCCTGCACGTCGTCGCCCATGCCGGGCACCAGCACCACTACCGTTGACATCCGCGAGTTTCGCCACTTCCACTTCATCCTGGCCCACGCCGACCGTTTCGACCAGAACCACGTCCTTGCCGGCGGCATCCAGCAGCAGCGCCATGTCGGTAGTGGCAGCGGCCAGCCCGCCGAGATGCCCGCGCGTGGCCATGGAACGGATGAACACCCCGGAGTCGGCGTGATGGCCGAGCATGCGGATGCGGTCGCCCAGAACCGCGCCACCGGAGTAAGGGCTGGTGGGATCCACCGCGAGCACTCCAACCGCTTGCCCTCGCGCCGCAGCTCCGCTGAACCAGCCGATCCGTCAGCGTGCTTTTTCCCGCGCCCGGCGCGCCGGTGATGCCGATCACGCTTGGCCTTGCCCGGTACGCGGAAACAATTCCGTCAGCAATGCTTCAGCGGCGGGAGAGCGATTTTCGATCAGCAGTGGCTGCGCGCGCGAGCGATCGCAGGTCGCCAGCCAGAATTTTTTGCGCCCATTCCGTCATTGCCGGTCAGGCGTCGCTCTTGAGGAGCTGCCGCGCGATCACCAGGCGCTGGATCTCGCTGGTGCCTTCGCCGATGGTGCACAGCTTGACGTCGCGATAGAATTTTTCGACCGGATAGTCCTTGATGAAGCCGTTGCCACCGTGGATCTGCACCGCTTCGCTGGTGGCGCGCACCGCGATCTCGGAGGCAAACAGCTTCGCCATGGACGATTCTTTGGTGACGCGCTGCCCATGATCCTTCATCCATCCCGCGCGATAAGTGAGCAGGCGCGCAGCGTCGATCTCGGTCGCCATGTCCGCCAGCTTGTTTTGGATGGACTGAAACTCCGAGATCGGCCGTCCGAACTGCTTGCGCTGTTTGGAATACTTCAACGCCGCTTCGTAAGCGCCCTGCGCCGTGCCCACCGAAAGCGCCGCAATCGAAATGCGGCCGCCGTCCAGAATCCGAAGGCTGTCGACGAATCCTTCGCCTTGCTTGCCGAGCAGTTGCGATTCGGGCACCCGGCAATCGGTGAAAATCACTTCGCCGGTGGCGCTGGCGCGCATGCCGAGCTTGTTTTCCTTCTTGCCGAACTGAAACCCGGGCACGCCATTTTCGAGAATAAACGCGGAAACTCCGTGTTGCGACGCGGCGCGTTCGGTCACCGCCATGGCCACGCAGACGTTGGCGTAACCGGCGTTCGTGGTGAATACCTTGCTCCCGTTCAGCACCCAGCACGAGCCGTCCTTCACACGCCTTGGTTCGCATGCCCGCGGCGTCGGAGCCCGGATTCCGATTCGGTGAGCGACCAGGAGCCGATCCACTCGCCCGTAGCAAGCTTCGGAATGTATTTGCGCCGCTGCTCTTCGCTGCCGGCATTGAAGATGTGATTGGTGCACAGCGAATTGTGCGCGGCCACGATCATGCCCACCGAGGGATCCACGCGCGAGAGTTCCTCGATGATGATGGAGTACTCGATGTAGCCCAGCCCGGCGCCGCCGAGTTCCTCGGGAAAAATCGCGCCCAGGAACCCCAGCTCGCCCGCTTTCTTGATCACGTCCAGCGGGAAGATCTCCTCTTCGTCCCATTCCAGGACGTGCGGGCGGATTTCCTGCTCGGCAAATTCGCGGACGCTTTTACGAAGCTGAATCTGCTCCGGCGTGAAGTCAAATTCCATGGGGGTAGGGAGGCATCCCTAGTCCAATAGTACCAAGCTGTACCTGGCCAAAGTCACTTGAGTGAAGGCATCTGAGCGAATACGCGCAGCCTGAGTGGCCTGACGCAGACCGGGCTTTCTACTTAGCAAACGATCTTGTTGAGATTCTCCGGCAGAATGTGCCGCCATCCGTCGATGGCTTCCCCTCGGCCCCAGGACACACCAACTCCGCGTTCGGTTTCCCGAAAGATATTCGAATCGGTCGCCCTGTGCATCGAAAACGTCCAATTCGCCGGCTGGATTGCGTTCAATTCGGCCCGCAGTGAGCCGCCCCCTCACTCCGCTCTCCGCCAGCACATACACCAACACCGCATCGCCAGACAGAACCATCACGGCGGGTTCTTACGCAGTTTTCTTGGGCCGAAATCTAATCGGGCGGCTGGTAGTTGTGCAGCAGATCCTGGTAGCCGTTCATCGCCAGGCGGCAGGCCGGATCGGAGCCGGCAAACCGCGCGCGATGCCAGGTTTGTTTGGGCGTGTACACGATGTCGCCCTGGTCGGCAATGAAGATCGGCAACGACCCGATCTTGTACTCCATCTGGCCCAGCAGGATGAACCAGAATTCGGGCGATTCCTCGTGGAAATGGCCCTTGTTCGCTTCGGTCACCGGAGTCTGCTTCTTCGGATCGCCGAGGATGATGTTGGCCACCGCGCGATCGTCCGCGATGAACCGCCGCTGCTTCTCGGTTCCCGCGACCACCGCGTTGAAATCGATGTATGGTTTGTTGCCTTGATCGTATTTGCCCCGGCCTTCGATCCGCACCTTCACGAAGTTGGTGCCATCCAGCGGCACTGGCGTTTCATCCACCGGATACATGGTCTGCGCGCCGGCGATGTTGACTTCCAGGCGCAGGGAAGGCTTGTCACCCACCGTTTCCAGGCTGTAAACGGTGCGGTAGGGCACTTGCACCAGATAGCCCTTGGACGCAACGAACGGCTGCTGGCCTTCGATGCTGAAGCGGATCTGGCCGTCCTGCACGATCCACCATTCGCGCGTGTCCGGGCGAAAGCGGCGGGCCGTTTTCGCGCCGGGCGCCATCGAGATATAGTCCGCGTGCAGCAGCGCATCGCTCACCACGGTTTGGGTCCAATTCGCTTGGCCTCTGTGCTGCGCGAGCAAGTCGGCGAGCTTCCAGAGTGGCCGGTTCGGGCGCTACCCAGGTGGCAGGCTGAACGGGACGGGCGCCCAAGCCAGGCGGCTATCTGGCTGCGCTCCGAGCGGCAGCATGGCGCAAGCCAGGAGAAGTACGGTCCTCATCTGGCCTACGTTATCACTGCGAATCGCCAGTGTAAACGGCCATAACCGTATGCTGGATACATGCAGACGACGATTCGACCGGCGGTAGTGATTACAGGCGCAAGCCGCGGCATTGGTGCAGCCATTGCAAGGCTGCTGGGCGCCAGCGGCTACAGCGTCGCGGTGAATTATGCCAACGATGTCAATGCGGCACGAGAGGTGTTAACGAATCTCACGAGCGCCGGATCGCGAGCCGTGGCAATCCAGGGCGACATTTCGCGTGAGGCTGACGTTCTGCGCCTCTTTGAGATCGCGGAGCGCGAGCTTGGTCCCATTCGCGCGCTGGTGAACAACGCTGCCATCACCGGCGGCTTTGCGCGCGTGCAGGACATCGATAGCGCGGCTCTGACCGAGATGCTGGCCGTCAACGTCGCCGGTTCCATGCTGTGCGCTCGGGAAGCCGTGCGCAGAATGTCAACCAAGCGCGGTGGTTCCGGCGGAAGCATCGTGAACATCTCTTCCATTGCGGCCAGAACCGGCAGCGCGGGCGAGTGGGTGCACTACGCGGCTTCCAAGGGCGCCATTAATACTTTCACCATCGGACTGGCGCGTGAAGTGGCCGCCGAGGGGATTCGGGTAAATGCCGTCGCTCCGGGCCTGGTGGACACCGGCTTGCACGCCGCGAATGGGGAACCTGGGCGAATCGCGCGGCTGAATCCTACGATACCGATGCACCGGGCAGGCACTCCCGGCGAGATCGCGCAAGGCGTGCTGTGGCTGCTTTCAGACGCGGCTTCTTACACCACGGGAACGATTCTCGAAATCGGCGGTGGGCGCTAACCGCGAGTCGGCTAGAATGGGCCTTGTTCCAATGTTCATCCGATCGCTGACGCTGAGCAATGTACTTTCGTTTCGCGAGCCTGGGCCGCTGGAGCTCAAGCCTCTGAATATCTTTATTGGCGCGAACGCGTCAGGGAAATCGAATCTGATCGATTGCATCGGATTACTCCGAGCGCTTCCGGGAAGCGCCAGCACCTACATCAATGACCGAGGCGGCCCCGAGAGCTGGATCTGGAAAGGTACACGTGGAACTGGAATACCAACTATCCGGGCCGAACTAGCGCTGGGAAAGGAATCACCAAGATACGAGATAGTATTCACAGCTGTGGAGAGCGTCCTTGCAATCCAATCAGAGCGGTTGTCGATCGCAGATTTGCCTTACCTTATCCGTCTTGGGAGGGATCTGAACATTTGGGGCGAGGGCCCGCCCGAGACCGTCGAACGGTCCGGGAGTTCCCCTGGCCGAGTCAGCTCTTTCGGCTTACCGAAATCCTAAGGATGCGAGGATCACGGTTGCCGCCCGCGCGTTCGGCGGTATCCGTATCTATCGGGATTTTATTACGGGGACGCGGGACGACGCGAGAATCGGCGTTTCTTCCTCGGGACCCAAACGACCGCTCGAAGAAGACGGCTCGAACCTGGCGTTGACATTGCAGGAGTTGGATTTTCAAGGCGCCCTCCAGGAGTGAAGCGCTATCTGAACCAGCTGTCCGATCGGTTCGAAGACATCAAGGTCCGGGCCGAAGGTGGCCGATCCCAGTTGTATCTGCAAGAGCGTGGAGCAGGGATGGTCTCGGCGACGAGGCTCTCCGATGGCACATTGAAGTTTCTCTGCTTGATGGCGATCTTGTTCGACCCGAATCCTGGGCCCCTAATCTGCATCGAAGAGCCGGAGACTGGACTGCATCCCGATGCGTTGGCGCTGGTTGGCAACGCTTTGCGCGAAGCCTCAACGCAGAACCCAATTGATCGTGACGACGCATTCCGACGCGTCTAGTTGACCGCTTCACGGATGAACCCGAGAATGTTGTCGTTTGCGAAAGAGATTTCGATGAGAGCACTACGTTCCGGCGCCTGTCGCGGGAACAGCTCAAAGAATGGCTAGATGAATACACGCTCGGAGAGCTTTGGAGACGAGGGGAGATCGGCGGCACGAAACGCTAATGGAGATTCGAATCTACTTCGAGGGAAACAAAGCTCTTCGAGGCGGGTTCGAATCCTTCTTCGCCGAACTCAGGACCTCCGCTCGCGAATCGGGCTCAACTGTTGAACTTATCGCTGCCAAAGACGGGCCTGGCGTGTACCGAAAAGCGGAACGGACTCACCCCGAAGCCTGGAATATTTTGCTCAAGGACAGCGAGGGACCCAGTGCCGTCTCAGCGTGCAGATGGCACTTTCTGGATGGTTGAGCTCATGGAAGCGTGGTTCCTCGCACATCCCGAGACTCTATCTGACTATTATGGCGAAGGATTTCTCAGCAATACGATAGGCAACACTGCAGACGTTGAACGAGTGCCAAAAGCGGACGTCCTGAACCGTCTAAAGCGCGCGACACGGAACACCAGTAAAGGCGAATACCACAAGGTAAAGCACGCACCTTTCCTGTTGGAAAAGCTCGACCCTCACAAAGTGCAAACACGAGCTGAACATTGCCGGCAACTATTCGAGGCCGTGATGGCGAGGCTAACCTAAGTGACCGTTTCCGTCCGCGCATCCCAGCGCACCGTGCGCCCCTGGTGAAAACTTTCGAGCGCCATGCGGCATGCGATCGAAACGCGATAGCCCAGCTCAAACGGGCAGTGGGGTTCTTTTCCCGAGCGGATGCAGTCCACGAAATTCTGCATGTGCGCGGTGGGAAAGCTGACCACTTTACCTGCTATCTCCGCGCCTTCGGGACGATTCACTTTTTGCGGCAGGTAGCGAACGCCGGCCGAATTGCGTGAGATTGTTCCGTCCGATCCGAGCACGTCTTCGGTGATGCCGAGCTGGCTGTTGCCAAGCCCCGAATCCCAGCTCACCAGCATCTGCTCGCCCTGCTGGAACGTCACGTTCATGGTATCGGGAACGTCGCGCCCGTCTTTCCACAGATACAACCCACCGGTCATGGTAGCGGTTTGCGGGATTTGCAGATTGAGCGCCTGGTACCAAAACGCCAGCTGCTGGCTCAGGTTCTCGTAGACGTTGCCGCCGGAATAATCCTCGAAGAATCGCCAATTGATGAAGCGGTGCGCATCGAAATCCCGCCGCGGCGCATCCCCCAGGAACGAGTTCCAGACGATGTTCTCGGGCGTCATATCGGGATACACGGGCCGCGCCCACTGCGCTTTGCCGCGCGGCGTATTGCGGTACCAGTGCATGCGGATCGCGGTGATTTTGCCGACGTGGCCGCTCGAAAGAAAGTTCACCGCATCGCGAAGCTGGCCGGAAGAGCAGGCTTGATGGCCAATCTGCACCACCGCCTTCGGAGCCTGCCGGTACGCCGCGCGCATCCGCTTGGCATGCTCCAGCGTGAAGGCCAGCGCTTTTTCCTGATACACGTGCTTGCCCGCTTCGAGTGAGTGGACGAAGTGCTCCGCGTGCAGATGCTGCGGCGTGGCGATGATGACAGCGTCAATCCCTGGCTCGTCCAGCAGGCGGCGATGATCGTTGTAAGCGGCCGCCCCCGGCACTAAATTGCGCGCATCCTCTAAACGCTTGCCATACACATCGGCGAACGCCGCAATCTCCACGTTGGGGCAAGCCAACGCTTGATGAACCAATTCTGTGCCGCGCTGCCCCGCGCCGATGATGCCCACACGCACGCGATCGTTCGCGCCGAGCACACCGCCCGAGGATGCCGAGGCCAGCGTGGAGGCCAGGCCGGTGGCCATGGCGCCGATGAATTTGCGGCGAGAGTCCATTTACGATTGTGCCGAAGCCGATGGTCTCAGCGCGGCGCGCGTCTCCTTGATCTGCTCCGCATGCCGCCCGGAGTGTCCCGCGGTGATGATCAGCAATTCCACGCCATTCACCGCTCCGAAACGTGGATGTTCGGCCGCCAGGCAATAAAGATCGTCCGAGCGCTCCTCGGCGAACTGAACGCTGCGCGTGCGTCCAGTGTTGAATTGCTCCAGCGCTTGCGCAAGCGTCGTAAATCGGCCATTGGGCACCACCGCCTCAGGCGCTTTCACGCGCGTGGAGCGATCGGGGACCCGCGTCATCAGGCCCGCCTCTTTCTCTTTGTCCACCCGCGGAGCATCCAGTTTCTTGGCCCCATCCAGCCAGCCCTGGAACCGCACTTCCACTGTAGCCACGTGCTCCACGCAATCGAGCACCGACCAGCGCTCCGGATGGGGACGCTCCTTGGCCTGCGCCTCGGTGACTCCGGCTACCGCTTCCAGGAACTCCTGCCGGCTGCGCTCCAAATGCTCTACGATCTCGCTTCTTTCGCTTCTTTCATTGGGGGCCATGTCGATTTTCCTATGCGTTCAGTCCACATTGCCACAGTGCGCACAAGGCCGTATTGTATAGCGCTAGCGCCGTGGTGATTTGTCCCAGATGATTGTCGTTGGTCGATAGATAGGACGCGCGCTCGGCTACGTCCGGATGCAGATTGCCGTCTGTGGAGCAGTCGATCACGACGGCCCCAGGTTTGATATTACGGATCAAGTCGGCTTCCGAAAGCGCCGGAAAGGCCGCGACCACGATATCGGCCGTTTCGAGGAAATGTTCCCGGTCTTCGAACCTGGTCTGCGGATGGACCATCACGGCCGTTGCGCCGATGCGCATGAGCATGCTTTGGAGCGGAATGCCGATGCGCGATGAGCTGTTGAAAATGACCGCGGTGGGCCCTGGCTGGCTCAGGTCGCGCGGAAACATCTTCTTGATGGAGTTGTGCTGCGAAATCAGGGTCAGGATGGCGCGCGCGGTGCACGGCACCACGCCCTCGTATTTTTCTTCTTCGTCCACCGTACGGATGTTGAGCGCCATGCGGCCGGTGTTCTCCACCGTCAGGCCCTCAATGTCTTTCTCCGGGCGGACGCGGCGCAAAAAATAATCCTCGCTTTTGTCGAACGGCGCTGGGAAAAAGATGAAGGTGCCGTGGATCTTGTCATTGACTTGCGCGCCCATCAGCAGCAATTCCAATGCGTCGGCGCTTTGGGCTTCTTCCACTCGAAAGTCCAGACCGTGCTGGCGGAAGGTCTTGCTCATGTAGCTGGCGTAGCGGCGCGATCCGCGATCCACCGGCGTATCGGGCAGGCGCGGCATGAAGGCCGCCACGCGGATCCGTTCCCGGTCTAATCCGGTCCGCTCCACCTGGCTCAGTTTGCGCTCGGCCAGCGTGAACACCTCGCTCGCCACCGTGACACAGTCCAACCGTTTTGCGGATGGAATGTTTTTGGTCCAGCTCATATCCGGCGAGAACGAAGACGTGGATGGCGCGGCCGGGTTCGCCCCCGGCAATTCAAGGGTAGTCATTGGCTCAATCTAATTATCGCCTGTAGGAAGCGTGTTGCGGGCGGACATGGGGGAGGACGCGCCCCGCGCGGCCATCAAAATGCCGCACAATGGGTTATCGGATCGCGCCGCCACAGTACCCTCCAGATCGCCTGGAAACGCCTGAAAGAGCACCCCCTGTCGCGTGTCGGACCGGGGCTGATTACTGGCGTTGCCGACGACGATCCAAGCGGAATCGCGACCTACTCCCAGGCCGGCGCTCAATTCGGCCTGAATCTTCTGTGGACCATGCCTCTGGCCTTCCCTCTGATGGCCGCCATCCAAGTCATGTGTGGCCGCATCGGCCGTGTAACCGGGAAGGGTCTGGCTGCCAACATCAAATTGGCGTTCCCGCCCGTTGTCCTGCAGGCGGTTGTGCTGCTCCTTCTGGTTGCCAACACGCTCAACATTGCGGCGGACGTGGCCGCCATGGGCGAAGTAGGAGAGCTCGTCACCGGCATCAATCGGCATCTGATGACAACTCTCATTGTTTTCGGAACGCTGTTCCTGCAAATTCTCGTCCCGTATCACCGCTACGTCGTCTTTTTGAAGTGGCTTACGGTCTCCCTGCTAGCCTACGTCGGGGTCCTGTTCGCGGTTCACGTTCCCTGGGGTGAGGTGGCGCTACGCACGGTATGGCCCCACTTCAAATTCAATTCAAGTACCGCGGCCGTGGTTGTTGGCGTCTTTGGAACTACCATTAGTCCGTATTTATTCTTTTGGCAGGCGTCCGAAGAGGTCGAGGACATGTTGGAAACACGAGGGACCAAGCCGCTGGTGCGCGATGGGCGTGTTGCCGGAAAAGAACTTCGCCGCATTGGGTGGGACACCTGGAGCGGTATGTTTTACTCCGACATCACGGCATACTTCATCATTCTGGCCACAGCGGTCACGCTGCACGTAAAAGGCGTCACCAACATCGAGACAGCGGCTCAGGCCGCCAGCGCTCTCCGGCCGCTCGCCGGCAATTTCGCCTTTCTGCTCTTCGCCCTCGGTATTCTTGGAGTCGGACTAATCGGTGTGCCGGTGCTTGCGGGTTCTGCCGCTTATGCGCTTTGCGAAGCGATGGATTGGAAATGGGGTCTCGAACGGAAGGCCACCGATGCCCGCGGGTTTTACGGAGTGATTGCGGTCAGTGTGCTGGCGGCGCTGGTCATCCAATACTCGCCGATCAGTCCGATGAAGGCGCTATTCTGGAGCGCGGTGATCAACGGTGTGGTGGCCGTGCCGCTGATGATTGTGATTATCCTGTTGGTCTCGAAAAAGTCGGTAATGGGCCGCTTTACCGAGCGCCGCGCGATTGTGATCCTTGGATGGATCGCAACTGCTGTCATGGGCGCGGCCGCGGTACGCATGTTTATCCCCGGTTAGTCCGTACGTAAGACGTGGCGCACGCGCCCACGCGTGCCGCGTTCACACTCGTGTGAACGCCTTCGGGGCCGAGCAAAACGTGTTCGCAAGAGTGCGAACACGGCACGCACGAGTGCGTGCGCCACGCCATGCTTGTAGCGATAAGGTGACTGTGGGCTAACGGCTCTCCAGCCGAATTGTCCCAGGGGTGGGGTAAACTGCGTTAGGTTCCATGATCCTGAAACAGTATTACCTGGGCTGTCTGGCACACGCGTCTTATCTGCTGGGAGATGAGGCTAGTTCCACCGCCATCGTCGTCGATCCCCAGCGCGACATCCAGCAATACCTGGCTGACGCCGCAAGTTTCGGCCTCCAGATCCGTCACGTCTTCCTCACTCATTTCCACGCCGATTTTGTAGCCGGCCATCTGGAATTGCGCGATCGTTGCGGCGCGACGATACACCTCGGCGCCCGTGCGCAGCCGGAGTACGCCTTCCAGCCGATGAAAGACGGCGGTACGATGGACTTCCCCGGCTTGCGCCTCCAAGTCCTCGAAACCCCCGGCCACACCATCGAGTCCATCTCGATCCTGGTCTTCGATCTCGAGCAGGACCCTGGCAAACTCCATGCCGTTCTCACTGGAGACACCCTGTTTATCGGCGATGTCGGCCGTCCCGACCTGCGAGCTTCGCTCGGCTGGACAGCCAACGATCTCGGCGCCCACTTGTATGACTCGCTGCACCACAAACTGCTCCCGCTTCCCGACGAAACCCTGGTCTATCCCGCCCACGGCGCCGGCTCGCTCTGCGGCAAGCAGCTTTCCTCCGACACCGTCTCGTCGCTCGGAGATCAGCGGCGCTTGAATTACGCCCTCCAGCCTATGTCGAAGGAGGAATTCATCAGACTTGTCACGGCGGACCAGCCGGATGCTCCGCCCTACTTCACTTACGATGCGATCCTCAATACCCGTGAGCGCGCCACGCTCGACAAGAATCTCGAACAGGTGCTCCAGCCCATTGATCTGGACGAGGTTCTTCGAATGGGAGACGAAGGCGCTCAGATCCTCGACGTGCGTGACGCCGCTGAGTACGCCAAGGGTCACCTGGCCGGCAGCATCAACATCGGACTGGGCGGACAATACGCCACCTGGGCGGGCACGGTGCTCAACCGCGCCAAGCTCATCGTCATCATCGCCGAGCCCGCTCGCGAACAGGAAGCCGCGCTGCGGTTGGGCCGCATCGGTTTCGATCACGTCAAAGGCTACCTGCGGGGAGGCATGCAAGCGCTCGCCGGCCGGGAGGATCTGGTGTGGCCCACCGAACGCGTCACCGCCCCGATGGTGGCCCAGGAGTTGGCCAGCGCGGATCCCCCGCTATTGCTGGATATCCGAAACCCGCGCGAGTGGGCAACCAAGCATATTGCGGGCAGCGTCAATATCCCGCTCAATCATTTGCAGGAGCGAATCGCCGAAATTCCCCGCGACCGCGGCATCGCCGTCCATTGCGCCGGCGGCTACCGCTCTTCCATCGCCGCCAGCATTCTGCATCAATATGGCATCACCCATTTGATCGAGATGGCTGGCGGCCTGGCGGCATGGGAAGCGGCCAAACTGCCGGTGGTTTCAGGAACCTGAGCGCGTCCGGGCGTACTGTATACTAATTTTGCATTACCCGCACTTCTAACCAACCCACTTCGGAGATCAATTGTGAGCTTACGCATCAATGACAACGCGCCTGACTTTTCCGCCGAGACCACCCAAGGGCCGCTCAATTTCCATGAGTGGATCGGCGACGGCTGGGCGATCCTGTTTTCCCACCCCAAAGACTTCACCCCCGTTTGCACCACCGAACTGGGCTATATGGCGGGATTGCAACCCGAATTCGCCAAGCGAAACTGCAAGATCGTCGGGCTGAGTGTGGACCCGGTGGCGAGTCACGGGAAATGGGCCGTGGACATCGAAGAGACGCAGGGGCACAGCGTCAACTACCCCATGATTGGCGACCCGGAGCTCAAAATCGCCAAGCTCTATGACATGCTGCCGGCCGACGCGGGAACCACTTCCGACGGCCGCACGGCGGCGAACAACGCCACGGTACGCACCGTATTCGTGGTTGGTCCGGACAAAAAGATCAAGCTGATGCTGAGCTATCCAATGAGCACCGGCCGCAACTTCGATGAAGTGTTGCGCGTGCTCGATTCCATTCAGCTCACCGCCACTCACAAGGTTGCCACTCCGGTGAATTGGAAGCAGGGCGACGACGTGATCATCGTGCCGGCGGTATCGGACGAGGAAGCCAAACAGAAATACCCCAATGGCTGGAAAGCGCCCAAGCCTTACCTGCGGCTGGTCCCGCAACCGAAGTAGTCTTTCTGTATCATCAAGCCTGAGGTTGCATCCGAAGCAATCCGACGAAGGAGAACGGAATGAGAGTTGTCTTATATGGCGCGACCGGCATGGTTGGAACCCGGATTTTGCAGGAGCTGCTGTCGCGCGGGCACACCGTAACGGCGGTAGTGCGTGACCCGTCGAAGCTCAAGGCGCAGAACAATCTGACCATCGAAAAAGGCGACCTGCTGGACGCCGACGGCATCGCGAAGCTGGCGAAAGGGTCGGACGTAGTGATTAGCTCCTACGGGCCGCCTTCCGGCGCGCAGGGTCCCGATCCTGCGAAGGTAGGTCAATTGGTGGACGCCGTGCGCACCCTGATTTCGGGCGTCCGTCGAGCGGGTGCTCCGCGCATCATCATGGTGGGTGGAGCGGGCAGTCTGGAAGTCTCGCCCGGGCTCCAGATCGTGGACGCGCCCACCTTCCCCGACGCTTACAAGCCGATCGCGCTGGCGCATCGCGATGCGTTCTACGTGCTTCGCGAGAGCGATCTGAACTGGACCTACTTCAGCCCCGCGATGATGATTCAACCCGGCGAGCGCACGGGCAAATTTCGCCTTGGCAAAGATGCTCTGGTATCGGACGATAAGGGCAACAGCTCCATCTCGGCCGAAGATTACGCCATCGCGCTGGTGGACGAAGTGGAGCAGGGGCGTCACACCAAGCAGCGCTTTACCATTGGGTATTAGTGGTGGACGCGCAACAGCAGTGGAAGCAGGCCGCGGCTGAATCCGCCGTGGCCCTGGTCGAGGACGGGATGATCCTCGGGCTTGGCACCGGTTCCACGGCGAAGCTGGCCGTGGATGCGCTCGGCAAACGTGTGGCCGGCGGGCTGCGCATCATCGGAATCCCGACGTCGGAAGCCACCGCCCAGCAAGCCAGGTCCCTGGGGATACCCGTTTCGACGCTCGATGAGCATCCCGAAATCGCATTGACCATCGATGGCGCCGATGAAGTTGAAATCGGCCCGCTCAACCTGATCAAAGGCCGCGGTGGCGCGCTATTGCGCGAAAAGATTGTGGCGAGCGCCAGTAAACGGCTCGCGATCATCGTGGATGAATCCAAATTGGTGGAGCGCCTGGGTGCGCACTTCCCGCTTCCCGTGGAGCTGGTTCCATTTGGCTGGCGCTCGGCTGCGCGTAGGTTGGAAGCGCTCGGCTCGAAAGCGGTGCTGCGCCCCGGCCCCGACGGAAAGCCCTTCATCACTGACGGCGGCCACTATATCGTCGACTGCTCCTTTGGGCCCATCGCGTCTCCCGCCAACCTCGAGTCTGAATTGAACAGCATCGTTGGCGTGGTGGAACACGGGCTGTTTCTCCGCATGGCTACACAGGTCATCGTTGCCGGGCAGGGCGGCGTCAGAACTTTGCTTCCCGAATAGGCCCCGGCGATGGACCGCTATCGCCCCGCAGCCGCATCCCCGGAAAATAGTAGTGCAAAGTGGGAATATCGGCTTGCGGCGCTAGTACCGCCTTGTTCTCCAGTTTGTTTTGGTGTATATATGTCACAACCGCCGCCGAACGGGGATTTGGATTGTGGGCCCGGTGGATCGTCTGATACCAGGCGTTGCCGCAGAGTCCCGCAACAGCCAGAGCTACGACGGCAAAGCTGGCTGGCCTCCGCAAAGGACCGAGTGAAGGGACCAGCGTGAGGCCAGCAAGCAGATCCAACTCCGGCACGAACGCCAGCGAATATCGCGGCGTGACGGTGACCACGCGTAGCGTCGCCACCAGCATGAAGACCACGAACACGCCCAACGGATAAATCGCTCGGCGCTTTCGAAGATACAAGATCGTTCCTATCAGGATCAGAATCCATTCCGCCGGTGAGCTGAAGATGCGGCTGCGCCATGCCTCTGCAAAACCTTCGTTTCCCCAAGCATTTGCGCGCCACAAAGACAGGTAGGCCAGCACCGCATAAGCCTTGACGAAGGACAGACGGAGCAGAGCGGCCGGCCAGACCGCGAGTACTGTACCCAGAAACAGCGCGGCCGACTTCGCGATGAACCAGCCATCCGCACTCCAGCGGCGTCGCTCGACGAAGCAGCAGATGGCGAGAGTGGCAAGAAGCACGAAGGCGACCTCGAGCGTGCAGAATGCAAGCCCAGCCAGCACGATCGATCCATACCAATAGCGTCGATCGGCCGTTCGGACGGCCTTGAGAAGGAGAATCAAACTCCCGAGCGTGAACAACGCGAACAGCTGATGCGGCGCAAGTTCGGTGGACCGGGTCACCGAATAACTGCACAAGAACAGAAGCGCGGCCAGCCACGATTGAGTACCGAAATAAACCACTGCCAGGCTCGCGCATGGAATGGCCAGTAACACGGTGCGGACCCCATGCTCCCCCAGGCCCATAGCGGCGAGCGGCATGAGCAGGTAATAAAACAGCGGGCCGTGAAAATGTCGATAGAACAAGACGTCGTTGCTATCGCGGATACGGCGGGACAGTTCCGCTTGCCCATCGTGCCCGGCTCGCGCGAAGTCGGCAAGTGTTATCGACGGCGTGTCGCTCCAGTTGGCCGCAAAACCCAGCGACGCGGCGTACATGTAATCGGCCTCGTCGTAGACATACGGCTCCGAAGAGACGTTGCGGGTGATCAGCAGCAGGAACAGCGCCAGCAGCAATCCGAAAACCGCCGGCTTACGCGCACTGCTCCATGAAATTCCCATCCCTCACTTAGTGCGGCGAGGGCCCCACTTATCGCAGTTGTTGAAGGTGATGTTTCAGATGAACCAGATAATCCTCGGCCAGGAACTCGAGCGTCACCGGCTCACTCGATCCGATCCGGCACTGCACCTCAAACGAATCCTCCGGTAGATGCGCCAGAATATGCGCCAAATACCGGTTGTAGCTGGCCCACAGCGCGATCAGCAGCGGCCAAGGCATTTCCTGAGCGGCCGCCACGCGCACCGAGCCTTCCTGATCGTAACCTGGAAATTCGAGAGAGCCTTGAATAACCGCTCGTACGAAGCGCTGGTGGTTGTTGGATGCCGAGTCAACCAGATGCCCCACCACCTGCTTCGGCGACCATCCACCGGGACGAAGCGGTGCGCTGCTCGCGGCTTCACTGATCTTGAGAAGGCTGGCCTCGGTTGTGTCGGCCAAGCGCGCGAGCTCAACGCTCACAGCTTTCACGGAACTCATTGAATATCGAGCGTCACCCGGACATCCACGGTCCGCGGCGGCAGGCATTCCTTGTTGTTGCAGGCCTGGTAGCGGAGCTTGCCGTTCATAAAGGCCATACCCGGCATGGCGTTCGCGGGCGCCTTGAAACGAGTCCCGATCTCAAAAGACCCGGTATAGACAGAAATCGGATTGGGCGAGAAGGAAAGCTTCTCCATTTGCGGCTTGGGATAGGTCACCTGCTCGGCTTCCAGGGGATCCTTGTTCCAGGTGAGCCTGATCGGAATTAAATAATCGTCGCCCGGCATGTTGCTGTTCACATGAAAGCCTGGCTGCAGTTCGGCCTTCACCGCAAAGTCCGCCGTGGCGCCGCGCTGGATGGTGAGTTTGGTCGCCGGCGCGATACTGAGAACCGCGCTACCGGGAGCCTGGGCGAGCAAGCACGGCCACGGTGTCGCGAGGAGCCACAGGAGCGCTGACGCTGGTCGTTTCGAGCAGTTTAACAATGGCATCTTTGAATTCCTCTTTTCCCATGGACACGCCGACGTGGGTGGATGCGATACCGCCCCCCCGGTCAATCAGCAGCGTGGTGGGCAGAGAGTCCAGCCCGCCGTACGCCGTGCTGATCGCATCATTGCCGAGCAGTACGCGATAGTTCATCTTCATATTCTGGACGTACGGCTTGATCGCGCTCCATCCGTCCTCATCCATCGAGACGCCCAGCACGGCAAAACCTTGATCCTTGAATTCTTTCTCGAATTCCATGAACCATGGAATCTCGACTTTGCAGGGGCCGCACCACGTGGCCCAAAAGTCGAGCAGCACCACTTTGCCTCGATAGTCGGCCAGGTGGACGGTTTGTCCGCTCGCGTCTTTGAGGCTGAACTCAGGCGCGGGCTTGGCCGAGGATCTCCTGACTTTTTTCGCGCAACCGGTCCACACAAGCACACCGGCAAGGGCCAAAGTAACGCAGACACCCAAGATAGTCTTCGACACCGGATCTCTCCCCCATCATTATATCGGGATCGAGCCGCTACCGAACGCGCCGCGAAACCATTCCGCCCGCCGATCGCGATGCCGCGCGGCCAGCGTGTATTCGGGATGAGCTCGCACTCCCGAGTAAATCCAGGCGCCGGTGTCGCAGAAACTTTCGCAAAGGTAGTCGCGCCAGGGAGCAGAGGCGGTTGGATTTGATTTCTTCACTCTTGGCGAACTCTTCACTCTTGGTGAACTCTTCAATAGAGCCCGCTTCCGCAGTTCGGCCGACCAGCCCAGCTCTCCACGCGCGCGTTGCTCCCACTCTGCGCGCACCAGTTCCTCATAAGAACGTCGTGCTGGATTTCCCAGCCTGACCCAGGCGAAGTGAAACAGCTCATGCACCAGAATGCGTGCCAGCTCTCTGGGCTGGCGCTGCAGTTCCTGGTCCAGCACAATCTGCCGCTTGCGAATGAACGAGCCCGCGTAGACCGGTTGGCCATTCGGACGATTGGAATATAAGCGCCGGCCGTCGGCAGTCAGCGCCGGCAAGAAGCGAAGATAAATACTTCGACCCTTGAGCGCCGCCAGCCGCCGTTCTATGGCGTTAATGGACTTGCTGCAGTTGCGCGGGTACCCGCGGAGAAAAATAGGCCGGGTTTTCAATTTTCACGCTGTATTGGGTCTGCATGCCCTTGAGCCACTCTTTAAATTTCTCTTGCTTCATCGCCTTTATAATTTCCATGATGGCATCGTTGAACGGCTGCTGAGTGATCTCCTCGGCGCGAACCAGGTAAAACCCACCCGGCTGGCGGATAGGCGCGCTCAGTTCGCCTTGCTTCAGAGCGAACACCGCGGTCTTGATGGCTTGTGGATAGCTGCTGTCTTGCTTCACCACGCCGAAGTCGCCATCTTTGGCGGCGGAGGGCTTGTCGTCGGAAAGATCCCGCGCCAACTTGCCAAAATCGGCGCCATTCTGAATCTGCTTCGCCAGATCTTCGATGGTGGCCTTGGCTTCCGCTTCGGTGACCACCTTCTTGCCATCCGCGGGAGGAGGAGCCTTGGGATTGGGATTGAACGCAATGTAGATCACCCGGACCTTCACTTGCTTGAATTTGTCCGGATTATCTTTGTAGTATTTTTGCTGCTCTTCCCCGCTAATCTGCATCGCATTGTCGATGTCCGATAGCTCCGCGGTGGACAGCACCTGCAGCCGTGACATTTCCAACTGGTCCTTGAAGGGCTGTCTTTGATCCAGCCCGGCTTTTATCGCGTCTTCGGCCAGCCGCTTCATCAGAAAAACCTGGCTGAGGATCTGGGGCTGGGAGTGAGCGGCCATCTGGTATTGGGGAGGCAGGGCGTCGATCATCCGGTCAACCTCGGCAGCCGTATACTTCTTCCCGTCCACTTCGGCGACAACGGTATCCGGCGGCACGGGAACGTGAGGTTTAGCCGCTCCGGGAGGTTGTACCGCGGGCGTTCCGGGCGTAACGTTCACGGGCGCCGGCGCCTGACCGGCCGCCTGGCCGTATAATGCTGCGGACAATAGGAAAGGGATGGTGAGAATCTTCATTTTTGAACACTTCCGAAGAGCTGGAAGCATTCAGTTTATCATGCGGGGCATGGGCCGCTCTATGGCGCGTCAGCGGGCCCGGATTTGGGCTGCCCAGCGCTCACGGAAACGCGGCGCGGCGAACCGGCGTTGTCGGAAACCTTGATGTTGTTGAGCACCTGAATGGCGCCGGCGGCCTTCGCCATTCGCGTGGCCGCGCCTTTGTGCTGCATCACGGTGGTAGAGCCCGTCCAGGTGGCTACTCGATCCTTAACGTGAACCTGGAAGCCGTCCTTGCCGATCTTGGACTTCGCCAGTTTGGCTTTGATGGTGGCTTCGATTTCAGCGTCGCTAAACTTGCCTTCGCTGTGCGACTTGGTGAGCGGCGGACCGGCCAACAGGGACAGCGTGCACCCCAGCAGTGCCAAAGCGGGAAAAGCTGTGTTCATACCGGCTCAGTGCGTGCCGGATCGGGAAATTCGCAAAGAAAACGCCGGGCGGTTAATTATTGTCCGGCGAGCTTGCAGGTCTCTTAATCCGCCGCTTTTCGCCCGGCTTCGGTGCGACAGAGTGTCGCTTGAACTCGGCAATGATGTCTTCTTGCTGCACTTTTCGCTTGAAACGCTGTAGAGCGCGTTCGAGCGTTTGTGCTTCCTGTATATGGACTTCCGCCATAAACCCACCTCCCACCTACTCATTTCCGAGCACGCGGGCTGCCATTCTTCCTTGGGCCATCCGGATGTCAACCTTGGAGTCCGGCGGCGCGTCCACCGGCTGCTTCACGATTACCCCTCGCTCATTGGTGACAATGGCATAACCTCGTTCCAGGATCTTGAGCGGGCTGAGTTGGGTGAGATGCGCAAGCAACGGATTCAGCGCTCCGTGGGCCCGCGTCAAGCGCAGGCGAATCAGTTGGGCGGCAGCCGTATCGGCGGCCTGCAGCCTCTGTCGCGCGCGGGCCATTCGCAAACGCAGGTCCTGTCTGCGAAGCCTGGCCGTAAGATCCTCCAGCCGTTTGCGCCTGGCCGCGGCGACGCTCTGGGCGCGCCCGCGCATCCGGTAATCGAGTTCGTCCACACGCTGTTGAAGGCGTCCCACGTTGCGATGCAAGACGGCCGAGGCCCGCTCCACTCCCCGTTCATGAAGCGCGCGCGTGGCCATCGCCAGCCGATAACGACTGTTTTGCAACAGCTTGTGATCGAATACCGTCAGCTGATCTAAGATTTGTTCCCGCGGACAGATCGCAAGCTCGGCTGCCGCCGACGGTGTGGCGGCCCTTAGATCGGCAACGAAGTCGGCGATGGTGAAATCCGTCTCGTGCCCAACAGCGGAAATAACCGGGACGGAGCTGGCCGCGATGGCGCGTGCTACCAATTCTTCGTTAAATGTCCACAGGTCTTCGAGCGACCCGCCGCCCCGCGCCACAATCACCACCTGCGCCCAGCCCGAAGTGCTGAAGTAGTCGATTCCCCGGCAGACCGCTTCCACCGATCCCTCTCCTTGCACCGATGCAGGATAGATGCGCAAATGCAGCCCGGGAAACCGGCGTGAAAGAATCTCAGTGATGTCGCGCACCACGGCGCCCGATGGTGAAGTTACGATGCCGATGCGCTGCGGCAGCTTGGGGATGGGCCGTTTGCGCGCCGCATCGAACAGGCCTTCGCCCGCCAGCTTCTTCTTCAATTGTTCGAAGGCGAATTGCAGCGCGCCGTGACCCTGTGGCTCGATGGCTTCCACCAGAAGCTGATACTCGCCGCGCGCTTCGTAGACATCGATGTGGCCGCGCGCCAGCACAGCCATACCGTCCTGCGGCTTGACCTTCAAATAGCGCAGGTTCTGGCGAAAGCACACGCAGCGCAATTGCGCGTCATGGTCCTTCAGCGTGAAATAGCAATGCCCGCTGGTGGCGGTTTTCGATCCCGAGATTTCGCCCGCTACCCAGACGTCGTCGAACTCGTCGCCCAGCAGTCCTCGGATGCGCGCATTCAACTCGGCGACCGTGAACGTCTTGCGAACCGGCCCCCAGGTCAGGGCGAGCTGTTCCATCTTACTTGGACAGCGTCTTCAAATAAGCCAGCACCGCTTCGGCATCCGCGCGGGTCATGCGAAATGGCGGCATGGGCGGGTTCGGGGGCATGCCCGTGCGCGAGATCCCGGTGGTCAGCAGCTTGATGAAATCGGCGTCGGTGCCAGGCGGCCGGCCGGCGATGCGAGGCTCGATCTGCGTCCAATAGGGCGATGGATACGCGGGCCTCAACTGCGTGGGACCACCCGCCAGCCAGCGCCCCTTGTCAGGATTGCCGTTGGCGTCACGCGGCGTGTGGCACAGCTCGCACATCGCCACGCTTTCGACAATGTATCGGCCGCGTTCGACGGCGCTCTGGCCGCCGGCCTGTTTGTCCTGAGCCGAGGCGGGAAACGACGCAACCGCGAACATGGCGAGGGAGAGCAAGGAAAGTCGATTCAGTTTTCTCATAGGTCAGTGAACCTTCCAGCGTATCATTTTGCCATGGAATGTCCGGATTGTCCGGGTACAACGATCCCGGCGTCGAACGCTAGAGTGGTCGCTTACCTATTTACATTACGAGGCGCTTCGTGGCCGCGAGGGTCATGCATGGCTTGACCGTGAAATTGCGCACGTTGTTCGGCAGGGCGCGCGCCGCGCTGCGGTAGAGGTCCGCGATAACCCTTGCGATAGTCGAGCTTGTGATCCACGTGTCCGTAGAAATGTTCCTGCCCGTGATACCACGGGCCGGCTCCGATAAACACGCCGCCTGAGAACCACTCCGGCCCGTAGTAACCGTCAGGGGCGCAGTTGTACGGCGGAGCCTCGTAGTATCCGTAAGGACAAACCGGGGGACCGCCTGGTACCGCCACCGCAACCCGCGTGGGGCCGCACCCCACCATCAACAAACTGAAACCAACCGCTAAAATAATCAGCCGCATTCGCTCTGCCTCGCACTAGTGAGACGACCGGGTTACTGAATCGTTTCAGGCAGCGGTGCGCTGCCACCTGAAGTTCGTAGTCCACTTGTCCTTCGGCGAGTTCTTTGGTCGGGGTAACCACCAGAACCAGCCCAGTTAGGGCAGGACTTCGAACGCCACATTGCTCGTGAGCGTCTCGCTCGACGTGACCACTTGAACTTTGCCAGTCGTAGCGCCGGTCGGAACCTTGGCGTAAATCACGGTCGGCGCAGCGTAGAGAATCGTGGCCGGGATGTCATTGAAGGTTACGCTAGTTGCGCCCTTCAGTCCGTATCCGACAATGGAGACCACTTCGCCCGCGATACCAATAGTCGGTCGGGTCTCAACGAAGGGAACCAAACCGATGGACAACTTGAAGACTGTGCCATAGCCGGATTCGCCGGTTCCGCCGTATAAGGTGGTTCCGTACAGGTTGCCATCGGTTCCTTGGATTAGCCCAGCCTGAGGGTATTCGCCATCGGCACATCCACTCTGGCAGAAATTGTAAATCGTCGTAAGAGTTCCTTCCGGTGTAACTTTGAAGATCGTTCCAACGCTGCCAGGTCCGTAAAGCCCGCCCCAGGTCGCCGTTCCATAGAGATTCCCATCGGTCGCCTGAACCAATCCCGCCGTCGGCTTTCCACCGTCAGAGCAGTTTGCATCTGCGCAGAAACTGTAAAGCGTCGTTAGCGTTCCGTTTGGAGTGATTTTGTAGACCGAACCTTCACCGTACGCTCCGCCGGAATTTGTTGTGCCATACAGGTACCCGTTGGTGGCTTGCACTAGCGCGCCGACTGGATATGGGGTACCCGCCGGGCAATCAGTTTGAGCGCAGAAGTCGTAAATGGGGGTAAACGTTCCGCCCGGAGTGATCTTGAAGACCGTCCCGCATCCGCCCGGGCACAATTGACTCCCCCCCTTGTGGAGTTGTTCCATACAGGTCACCGTTAGCAGCCTGAACCAATCCACTCGGGCCGGTTGTCGGACACCCTGCCTCGACACAAGAATTGTAGAGCGTCGTGAACGTTCCTTTAGGGGTGATTTTGAAAATCGTGGCTCCGCAGCAGGTCCCTCCAGAATGACTCGCTCCGTGCAAGTTGCCATTCGCGCCTTGAACCAAGGCATAAGGTGAAGAACCGTCCTCACATGCAATTTGCGAGCAAAAATTATACAGCGTTGTTAGCGTGTCGTTGGTACCGATCTCAAGAATCGTGCCCGCGTTATTTGCCCCGCCGCCTAAAGTAGCAAGATAGTCGCCAATGGCGCCGCCCACTAGGCCGGAGCATCCCTCTGTACAAGAAATAGGGGTCGTATCAAACGTGCCCGTCGGAGTGATCTTAAAAACAGTACCGCTTTGTGTTGTTCCGTAGAGATAACCATTGGTGGCTTGGACCAAGCCTGCCGGGTTTGCGCCATCCGTGCCATTGAATCTGTACAGCGTTGTGAATGTCTGCGCGGACGCAATGCCCACCGCAAATCCCAAGGACCCTAACATCACGACGAGAATGACGCGACGCACTAGCCACCTCCTAATACTCATTTTCTTGATTGAGCACGACGCTTGACTATACTACCCGTCCGAGCCGTCATGCGCCCGACTTAGTAATGTGCGTAATGGTTCCGATTTGAGAGTTTGCAGCGAGTGACGAGCAGCTACAACCCCAGCTTGCCAGCGCTATTCTCCCGGAATAGGCTGGCGTGTCCGGCCCGCTCTGCAAGCTTCTTCACGAAACGGGCAACGGACGCGTTCATTATAATGAGACTCACGGGGCAAGACGAAGCCCCTAAAATCAGCATGCCCGGGTGGCGAAATCGGCAGACGCAAAGGACTTAAAATCCTTTTTCCGGCAACGGGAGTGTGGGTTCAAGTCCCACCCCGGGCACCATGCCTTCGCGGGCGCAAACAGCAACAACCTGATGCCTGTAGCCGCGGCCGCAAAGTTCCGACTGTATGAATATGCGGCCTGGCGCTAACATGTGGCTGAACATGTGGATAAAGAATCGCTGGCTCTGGCGAGTCCTGTTCCTCGCGGCAATCCTCTACTTTGTGGTGCGCGGGCCCTGGCGCGCCATCCACGACAGCGGCGATTTTCTATTGGTCTTCACCGCTGCCCGCTGCTGGCTGCACGGCGCCAACCCCTATGCTCCCGCCGATCTTGCGGTCGCCGCGCAAGCCGCCGGCATTCAGGTGACCGCCGCGCATTTTGTCACCAACCCATCGGTCTATTTGCCTCCCGCCCTTGCGCTGCTCTCGCCCTTGGCGCTGTTGCCCTGGAGCGTCGCAAAAGCGCTGTGGCTGGCCTGCCTGCTCGCTCTTTCGTTGTGGAGCATCACGCTGCTGGCGCGGAACGCGGACGCATGGAAACTCCCCGTCGCTTCGCTCCTTCTCTCATTCGCCCCGCTGCACACCGGTCTCGGGAAGGGGCAGCCCAGCGTGCTGGTTTGCGGCCTGCTTTGTCTCAGCATGTTTACGCCGAACCCTTATGCCGCCGGCCTCATGCTCGGCGTAGCAACGTGTATGAAGCCTCAACTCGTCGTGGGTTTTTTGCTCTTGGCGTTGTTTCAGCGCGAATATCGAAAACTGATTGTGGCTTGCATCTTTGGCCTAGCCACCACCGCGGTTGCATTGGTCCTTATCGCACCGGGTTGGTTTCCCGCGCTTATCGTAAACACAAGTGAGATTGTCGGCGGTGCGTCTGGCCTCAACGAATTGAATCCCACTTCGTGGTATCAGCTCATTAATCTGCATATCCTGATTCCTCAGGCGCTTTACCGCACACCGGCTGAAATCATCGCTTACGCCGTCATCATTTTGGTCACTGCATTCGCCATCGCGCGAGTGGGGGATGACAAGATGGCTGCGGCCCTCATCGCGTCCGCCACGGTGCTGGTTGGATATCACCGCTTTTACGATGCCCAGATACTCTGGCTAGCCATCCCCGCGATGTTGCTCTTGACGCACCAGCGCCTCTCGCGATACTTGTGGGCCTGTTACGCTGTCTTTCTTATTCCGGGACAGACCATGGCAGCCCTGCGGTTTGGCACACGAGCCGGGGATCCGTGGTCGTGGCTGCTCCTGCGTCATGAAACGCTCGCGATCCTGATCGTGTGGATGCTGCTCGCATCCATGGCCATCGCGCGCGCCGATGTTCGCGTAGCGGCTAGTGCGTTCCGCCCCCAGCCGGTAGCCGCGCCTTGATCACCGCGCCTTGATCACCGCGCCTTGATCACCGCGCCTTGATCATACCCATCGCGTGGCTGTGGTCGGCCTCAATCTTGTAGATCACACGCACTTCGCCTGGCCCGCGATAGGGATACTTATCTTGTCCGGTGTACTTCTTCGTCAGCTTGTCGATATGATCGTCCGCGCCTTGCTCGGTGATCTCAACCACCTTGCCTCGAATCGATAGGTGGCGATACGGATTATCGGGGTCGAGAATGTCGATGCCAACCCGCGGGTCGTGCCGGATGTTCTTGTCTTTCACTCGCCCTTTGGCCGAATTGATGAGAATGTGCTTGCCATCGTACTCGAACCAGACCGGCGCCACATGCGGGCTGCCGTCCGGCATCAGCGTAGCCAATTGCGCAAATGCCTTCTTCTCGGTCAGGTCCAGGTATTTTTCAGGAATCAATGCCACAGTGGTCTCCTCTTCATCTCCGAATGTATCATCAAGCGAGGAGTATTCGTGCAGAACGTTATCGCCATTGTAGGCGGCACTGGGGCGGAGGGCAGCGGGCTGGCCGCTCGTTTCGCGAAGGCTGGCGCGCGCGTGCGCGTGGGCTCGCGTAATTTGGAAAGAGCGCAAGAAACCGCGCGGCTCATCGGAGGCGAGTCAACCGGCCATACCAACGCCGGCGCCGTTACCGAAGCGCAAACCGTGATCCTGACCGTTCCGCTCTCCGCGCAAGTGGAGACGCTCAAATCAATTCGCGCCAGCCTGGCACCGGGAGCAATTCTGGTAGACGCCACGGTTCCGCTCGAAGTGGCCATCGGCGGCCGTGTTTCGCGCATACTCACGCTGTGGGATGGCTCGGCCGCGCAACAAGCCGCCCGGCTTCTGCCCGGCGTGCCCGTGATCGCGGCGTTTCATGCATTGAGCGCGGAAGCGCTCGCGAAGGTCGATCATCCTCTCGATTCCGATGCGCTGATCTGCGGCGACAACGCGGAAGCCAAGGCCGCTGTGATGAAGCTGGCCGAAATGATCCCCGGAGTGCGAGCCATCGACGCCGGCGCACTCGACAATGCGCGTCTGCTCGAAAGTGCGGCGGCGCTCCTCATTTCGCTGAATCTGCGCCACAAGGTAAAAGAATCCGGAATGAGGTTCACGGGCCTGTGAAACGAAGGCCGGTAGTAGCGCTCGCGGGCGGCGTGGGAGCGGCTCGTTTCCTGGACGGCTTGACGCGAGTGATCGCGCCCGAGCGCGTCTACATCATCGGCAACACTGCCGACGATGCCGAGATTCACGGACTTCACATCTCGCCCGATCTCGATACGGTTACTTATACTCTGGCTGGTTTGGCGAATCCGCAGCGCGGCTGGGGTATTCGGGGTGACAGCTTCCGAACTCTCGAAGCGTTGGGACGGCTGGGCGCCAATACCTGGTTTCAGTTGGGCGATCTGGATCTGGCCACGCATATCTTCCGTACCGAACGGCTGCGTCAAGGCGCGAAGCTTTCCGAAATTACGTCCCAGATTACTCGCGCGCTCAAGGTTCGGTCAACCCTGGTTCCCATGTCGGACCAACGCGTTCGGACTCGCATTTGTACCGCCTCGGGCGAACTGGAGTTTCAAACTTATTTCGTGAAGCGCCGCGCGCGCGACCGGGTGACCGCTATGCGCTTCGAAGGCGCTTCTGATGCTCTGCCCTCACCCGGCCTCTTAGACGCGATTCAAAACGCCGAAGCAATCATCCTTTGTCCATCGAATCCTTTTATCAGCATCGGCCCGATTCTCGCGATCCCAGGCATTCGAGCGGCGCTGCAGCGGAGACGCGATAGAGTGGCCGCGGTTTCCCCCATCGTCGGTGGCCGCGCGCTCAAAGGTCCCGCCGCAAAAATGATGAAGAGCCTGAAGCAGCGATCGACGGCAGCGGAAGTGGCCAAGCTCTACGCGGATTTCTGCGGCATTTTTGTCTTAGACGAACTGGATCGCAAACAGACCGAACAAGTAGCGGCACTCGACATGCGCCCGGTGGTCACAAACACGATCATGAGCGGACAGCGCGAGCGCAATGCATTGGCGAAGGTTGTGGCGCGCGAACTGGGGATGCACCCTTGATCTTCGCCATCCTGCCCGTGAAGAGCCCGCAAAACGCCAAGCAGCGCTTGACGGGATTTCTGGCAGTGGAACAGCGAGAAACTCTGGCTCGCATCCTATACCGGCAAACGCTGGCTGCACTGTGCCAGGCCGAAGGGATCGATCAGGTGGTGGTTGCCACCAGCGATGTCGAAGTCGCCCGATACGCCCGCAGTTCGGGCGCTATCGTCTTTGAAGAAAACGAGCAAGTCAGCCACAGCGTATCCGCCGACGCTGCATGCTTGCGTGCGATGGAAATGGGAGCATCCACGGCGTTGCTGGTTCCCATCGATGTTCCCACGGTCACGCCCGCGGATTTCACGCAACTCGCCGCTGCTGCGTCGCGTCCCGGCCTCATCGTGGTTCCGTCCTCCGACGGTACCGGAACCAACGCGCTGGTGCGTACGCCGCCCGACTGTATTCGGAGCCGCTTTGGACCGGGCAGTTTTCGCGCGCATCTGGATCAAGCGCTTTCCAAGGGTGTGCCCGCAGATGTGCTCCGCCTTCCTGGCTTAATGTTCGACATCGATACGCCCGAGGACGTGGCTGAGTTATTGGCCAGTTCCCATGAATGTGAAGCTTCCACTTTTCTGCGAGCCGCATGCGCGTTGAAATCGTAACAGTCGCAGGCATCGCGGAAGTTCGCCCGGGTGACGATCTCGCGGCGTTCATCAAAGACGTGAACGGATCCGATATTGTTGCGATCGCGCAGAAGGTCGTCTCGAAATCAGAAGGGGCAATCGTCGATTTACGCGAAATCCAACCATCCGTGCTCGCTCGATCCTGGGCGGAAGAATGGAAGAAAGATCCGCGCCTGATCGAGCTGATCCTGTCGCAATCGCGACGCATCGTGAAAATGGATCGCGGCGTCATCATCTCGCAAACGCAGCACGGCTTCGTCTGCGCCAACGCGGGCGTCGATCAATCCAACGTGCCCGGGGACCATTTCGCGACCATCCTGCCCATCGATCCCGATGCTTCCGCCCGCCGTCTCCGCGCGAGCCTCAACTGCGGAGCCGTAATCGTCACCGATACCTTCGGCCGGCCCTGGCGCGAAGGCCTGGTAGACGTGGCTATCGGCGTCGCGGGACTGGATCCGCTGGAAGATTTGCGTGGACACACCGATCGCCACGGTCGTAAACTATCGAGCACCATCGTCGCGGTCGCCGATCAACTCGCGGCCGCCGCGGGCCTGGCGATGAGGAAGGCCGAGGGATGTCCCGTAGCGCTGATTCGCGGCTTCGATTTTCAGCCGTCAGAGAGCACCGCGCGTTCGTTGCTCCGCAAACCGGACCAGGACCTATTTCGTTAACAGAGCAGCGGCGAGTTCCCGCCACTCCGGCATCGGCAACGCTTTCGGATCCTTAGTGAGCACCTGAACACAAACATGATCGGCACCCGCCGCGTGATGCTCGCCGATGCGCGTTCGAATCGCGTCCAGATCGCCCCATGCAACGATGGCGTCGATCAGCTTGTTGCTCCCGCCATCCTTGAAATCGCCTTCGTCAAAACCAAGCCGCAGAAAATTGTTGGCATAGTTGGGCAGCGTCAGATAGAATCCCAGAAACGCGCGGCCAATCGCCCGGGCTTTTTCGGCGTCGGCTTCCAGCACCACGGCTTGCTCCGGACACAGATATGGCTTCGGACCCAAAATCCTCCGTGCCTCGGCCGTATGTTCCGGATTCACGTTATAAGGATGCGCGCCATCCGCTCGTTCGCCCGACAGTTCCACCATCTTCGGCCCCAGCGCCGCAAGAACGCGCGCCGGCTTGGTGGCCGGCGGAACGGAACCGTAAGGCGCCTTGTCCATGAGATCCAAATACGCCCGCATGGTGGCCACTGGCTTGTCATAAACGTGGCCACGCAATTGTTCCACCAGCGGGATATGGCTCACGCCCAGCCCCAGGAGAAATCGATTGGGATACGCCTCAGCCAACGTTTTCTGCCCGCACGCCATGGCAACCGCATCGCGTGCATAAATGTTTGCGATCCCAGTGGCAATCACCATCCGCTTCGTCGCCGCCAGCAGGAGTCCCGAGTTCACCAGCACCTCTCGCCCAAACGCCTCGCCAAACCACAACGCCCCGTAGCCCAGCTCTTCCAGCTCGCGCGCCGCCTCTTGCGCCTTCGAAGCCGGCTGATCCTCCAATTGTCGCGTCCAGATTCCGACGCGCCCAAGTTGTATCGAACTTTGCGCCATGCTCTCCTGTTTACTTCCCTTCCGATTGTATTTGCTTTTTCATCGACACGGTGGATGAAATCGGCGGCATGGCGCATTATAGCTAGTGGAGGTAATTCCAGAATGAAAAGCTTACTGCTCGGTATGAGCGCAATGATGTTGGTGGCTGGGGCCGCAATGTACGCCGACGACGCACCGCCGGCCGAGGGCGCCAAGGCGCCCGGGTTCACTCTGAAATCGCAGGAAGGCAAAGAAGTCAGCCTCAAGGATTTCAAAGGCAAGTGGGTGGTGCTTTACTTCTATCCCAAAGACATGACACCGGGCTGCACCATTGAAGCGCACAATTTTCAGCGCGATCAGCCTGAGTTTGACAAAAAGAACGCGGTGATTGTCGGCGTCAGCCTGGATACCGTGGATTCGCACGTGCAATTTTGCACCAAGGAAAACCTGACGTTCAAACTGCTGTCCGATCCCGAGCACATGGTGGTCGACAAATACGGTTCACTCAGCCACTTCGGCACCATGACGGTGGCCGCGCGCAACACCTTCCTGATCGATCCCAAGGGCACCATTCGCAAGGTCTATGTTAAGGTTGATCCGAATCCGCATAGCAAGGACGTTCTCGCGGCCCTGGACGACTTGCAAAAAAAGAGTGATTGAAGCCGGTCCGCTGGGCCTGGCTTAAAATGAAGCGAAGTGCCCACCGAGCAGCAACAGTTCGAGCAGATTGCCCTGCCGCATCTTGCGGCCCTGCTGCGTGTGGCCCGACGCTTGACGTTTGATCCCGCATCGGCTGAAGACCTGGTGCAGGAGACCATGCTGCTGGCCTGGCGCGGGTTCCGTGGATTTCAGACCGGCAGCAATGCGCGGGCGTGGCTGTTTCGCATTTTGTTCAATGCATTTCATGGCGAGGGCCGGAAGCAAGTTCCGGCACCGCCCAGTTCCAGAGCGATCAACCCCGGACTGCAAGAAGCCGTTGAGATCTCGGAGGCGCTGGGGGCCTTGCCCATCGAGCAGAGAACCGTTCTGTTGCTCGTGGTAGTAGAAGGATTCACCTGCCGTGAGGCCGCGGGGATCTTAGATTTGCCGATCGGCACCGTGATGTCGCGCCTCAGCCGGGCGAGGCAGGAATTGCGAAGTAGTTTAGCGCCAATGGCGAAAGAAGCATATCGGTGATTAACGAAAAAAGAAGATGACTGACGAAGAACTAGATCAACGCGTACGGGACGCAGTGCTCGGGGAACCAGTCAACACTGCGCCATTGGAATTTTCCCTCCGCGAGCGCATGCGGAGGCCCCGGCTGGCCCGATGGGCTGTTGCTGTTGCGGCCGCCATCGCGATCCTGATCGCCGTGTTCTTCCGTCCGCAAACTCCGCCGCTCTGCGTGGCCGCTGCGCAAGATCATCGGCGCGAAATCGTAGAGGGTGAAGCGCGGCCGTGGCTGACCGAGATCGCCGCGATCCAGTCTCTCGCGGAGAAGCAGGGTGTGCCGGGGTCCGCGATTCGAGCTCTTGGAACCACCGGCTATGGCCTGGAACGCGCCCGGCTGTGCTTCCTCAAGAAGCAAATCTTCCTGCATTTGGTTTATACCAAGGACGGTGAAGAATTCTCGGTCTATCTGCGGCCGCGCGGGTCGGATTCGCCATTTGACGGGTCAGTAAGACAGGCTTCCGTGGGCGCCGAAGACCTGGCGTACTTCGAGACTGATCGTTTGACAGCCGTGTTTGTCGACGAGCGATCCAAAGCGCAAGCCGCGGCGTTCGCGCGCGCAAGCGCTCGCGTCCTTTAGTTTCCGCCGGTAGAGGCGGGAGGTCCCGAAGTCATTTTCTTGCCGTCCGCCCAGGTCACTTCGCGGGAATGCGCAAAGTTCGATCCGTCGCGCGCACGCCATCCATACACCGTAACTGTGTCGCCGATCTTCATCGTTTCCCGCGTCCATCCCTGGCGACGCAGCATGTTGGGTGGGAAGCCCTCAAACTTCCAAGGGATGATGCCCGAGTCGTCCTTCACGTCCATGTAGAAATGAATGTGCGGGTTCTCCCAATCCACCTTGGTAACAACGCCGGTGATGGTCACCGGCTTGGCATCGTCGTATTCAGCCCCGAACGAATGATGGGCGAACACAGGCGCCGAGAGAAGTAACCCGGCAATCGCGGTGACAAAACAGCTTCGCATAGCCTAACACATTATATAGAAAACACCTGCTCGGCATTGGTCTGGTAGAGCTTCTTTTTGTCGGCATCGCTGATCGGGAGATTATCGGTGACCTTCACTTCTTCCGGCACGAATTGATACGGATAATCCATCGCGTAGAGTACGCGATCGACGCCCAGCACCGATTGACAATAAAGAATCGGCGGTTCCCAGGCCATCCCGCTGGTGGTGACGTAAACGTTCTCTTTGATGTAGTCGCTCGGTTGCTTCTCGAGCTTCTGAACGGTCGCGTAGCGATTGGCTTTCACCATGGCGCGATGCATGAAATCGATGCGGAAAAGCCAATAGGGAAGGCCCTCGCCCAAATGTCCGACGACGATGCGGAGCTTTGGGAACCGATCGAATACACCGCTGACGATGACGCGCAACAGGTGCAAGCCGGTTTCCACGGCGAAGCCGAAGATGGCGCCGTCCAGGCCACGCTCGATAAAAGGTCCGATCATCGATTTCGGTGGCGTTGTGGGATGAATATAGACCGGAACATTCAGATGCTCAGCGGCTTCGAAGATCGGCCAGAATTTTGGATCGTCGAGGTATTCGCCGCGCGTGTGGCTATTGACGATGGCGCCTTTGAGTCCCAACTGCCGGACGCCGCGCTCCAGCTCCTTGGCTGCCCCCGCGGGGTCCTGCGGAGCTATCGCTGCCAGACCCGCAAACCGATCCGGGTGCTTTCGAATGGCGTCAGCCAGTTGATCGTTGAAGGATCGCGCGAGCGAGGTGGCCTCGGGCGCGTCGAAGACTTGCACGCCGGGAGCGGTGAGCGAAAGGATTTGCATCGCGATACCACAGTCATCCATGTCGCCCAGACGCCGTTCGCCCAAGTCTTGAATGCGCTCTGCCAGGGCGGTTGCGCGAGGGCTTGCGCCTGAATAAAAACCCCACAGGCTGCGGAATCCTGGATCGTCGTAGCCGTCGTCAAGAAGTTTGCGATAGCGCGCTATCAATTCGGGAGGAGCGAAGGCCTCCTCAGTTGCAATGCGAAGGAAATTAGTCATTAGGATTCCGAGACGAACTTGGTCACCAGACAGGCCTCCAGGCCTTCCATGCCCTCTTCGCTGCCGTGGCCGCTTTCCTTGATGCCGCCGAATGGCGAGTCGCGAACGGAGATGAGATAGCTGTTGATGCCGATCAAACCGGCTTCCAGACGATCGCTCAGCAGATTCACGGTGCGATTGTCCCGCGTGAAGGCATAAGCGGCCAGGCCGTAGGGCAAGCGGTTGGCTTGCTGGATCACGTCGTCGAAATCGGAGAACGGATTGATGATAGCGATGGGTCCGAAGGGCTCTTCATTCATGATGCGCGCTTCGTTCGGCACTTCCGATATCACGGTGGGCTCCCAGAAATAGCCAGGGCCCGGGATGCGCGATCCGCCCGCGTCGAAGTGCGCGCCGTGTTTGTTCGCGTCGGTCAGCATGTCTTCCATCCAGTTCAATCGCAGCGAATGCGCCAGCGGGCCCATTTTGTTGGTCTCGACCAGTCCATCGCCGACGGTCCAGGAGCTGGCGCGCGCCGCGAATCCGGAAACAAATCGCTGGTAGATATTTTCGTGAACGTAATAGCGCGTCGGCGACACGCAAACCTGGCCGGAATTGCGAAACTTGGACGCCGCCGAAAGATCAAGCACGTGATCCACATCCACGTCATCGAACACGATCACCGGGGCGTGGCCGCCCAGTTCCATGGTGGTGCGCTTCATGCCGTCCGCCGCCAGCTTCATGAGTTGCTTGCCCACGCGCGTGGATCCGGTGAAGGAGATCTTTCGGATTACCGGCGAGGCTAACAGGTGCGTCGAGATCCGGGATGGAACGCCAAAAACCATCGACAGCACGCCTTTCGGCAGCCCAGCGTCCATGAGCGCGCGCGCCACTTCGAGCGCCGAACCCGGGGTATGTTCGGCCGGCTTCATGATGCAAGGACATCCCGCGGCGAGCGCTGCGCCCAACTTGCGGCACGGATTGCCGACCGGAAAATTCCAGGGCGCGAACGCGGCCACGGGGCCTACTGGCTCACGCAGGACGGTCATGCGCACGCCCGGCGCTCTTTGTGGAAGAACCCTTCCGTATGCTCTACGGCCTTCCTCGGCATACCATTCCAGGATGTCGGCCGAAACGTGCGTCTCCATGCGAGCCTCAAGAATGGTCTTGCCTTGCTCGACAGTAGCGATGCGCGCGATATGCTCGGCGCGCTCGTGCATCAGATCCGCGGCGCGTTTCAAAATCTTTCCGCGATCCTGAGGCGACATGCCGCGCCAAACTGGATAAGCTTTTTCCGCCGCATCCAGCGCCCGATCCAGGTCTGCCTTGGATGCGTGGGGCAGCACGCCGATGCATTCGCCAGTGGCCGGATTCATTACCGGTTCGTGCTCCCGTCCGTCCTTCCCAGAACCGGCTTCGGGCGTCCATTCGCCGCCAATCAGAAGTTGTAGATCCGCGTATTGCCGTGACATTTATCGCCTGCCCATTATATGAGGCCGCCATAGGAATTATAGCCGGGGCACTGGACTCGGGGATTCCAATGGCAGGCAGGCGCAGCGGCCTTATATACTGGCACAGAATGAAAATACCAACCTTTGAAGAATTACCCATACGGAAAGACCTGCCGGCCGATTGCTCCTGGGGCGTGTTCGGCGACAACGATCCATTTGGGTGTTTGAACTTCTTGACTCCGGAAGGCGTGGTGGAAGCTGCCGGGCTGGTGAAATCCGGCCAAGTGTTTCGGCTGGACGCGCGCATGGGATTTGCGAAGCCGCCGCTGTTCGGACGCGCTCCGGCCGAGCATCGCGTGTCGCCGCTCGCTCCCATGGCCAACGACGACTTCGTACATTTCAACACACAGGAAGGCAGCCAATGGGACGGCCTGGGGCATGTCGGGCACGTCCGGCACGAGCGGTTCTATAGCAACGTGACCGTCGAGGAAGTGCGCGGGGGAAACGCCACGCTCGGGATTCATCATTGGGCCGGCAAGTTTGTGGGACGCGGCCTATTGATCGACGCATTCGGTTATCGCAAGGCCAAGGGCATTGCAGTGAATCCGCTGGACCGCGAGGTTTATTCGCTCCAGGAATTGAAGGCGGCGATGGAACATCAGGGCAGCACGCTGAAGCCGGGCACTATCCTCTTGGTTCGCACTGGATGGATGGAGACCTATGAAAAGCTGAGTGCCGAAGAAAAGCGGGCCATCGCGCCGATGGAGAACATGCGATCGGCCGGTATCGAGGCCAGCCGCGAGATTGTCGCGTGGATGTGGAACCATCGCGTGGCGGCCATCGGAACGGATTGCCCGGCAGTGGAAGCCTTTCCCTCCGACTTTACCAACGAAGGAATATTGCATTATCGCGCTCTGCCCTTGTTGGGACTGCCGCTCGGCGAGCTTTTTGTCCTGGCGCCGCTGGCGGAAGATTGCGCGCGCGACCGGCGCTATGACTGCATGGTGGTTTCGGCTCCCTTGAATGTGGAAGGCGGAATCGCATCGCCTCCCAACGCCGTCGCAATCAAGTAAATCCAGCGGGCACTGAAGAGCGACTATAGCCAGGCCGCCCGCAAACGCGCCCGGGGTCCAGAAACTCACATGCGCATCGACGTCCTTCACGTTCAGGTGAATGTGCCCAATGGCGTCGCCGCTGGCGTTGGGAGAAACCAGCTGCGCTTGCAGTGCGGCTGTCGAGAGACTATAGTTCAAATTCATCTGGCGGCACAGAGGTCATTATAGGTGTGGATCACCGGGAGGAACGTTGATGAGACTCAAGGCTGTTGCGACCCTGGCAGTGGCGGGGTTTATTGCATGGGGTTCTGGAATGGCAGTCTCCGCCGCGGACCTGCCGAAGTTTGAGCCCGATCCCTACTGGCCCAAGCATCTTCCCAACAACTGGATCCTGGGGCAAGTTTCCGGAGTTGCAGTGGATTCCCATGACCACATTTGGGTGATTCACCGTCCCCGCACCACCGATGAGCACGACAATTATCTGCGCGACAAGACTGCCGACTGCTGTACGCCGGCGCCGCCGGTGTTGGAATTCGACCAGGCCGGTAATCTGGTCCAATCCTGGGGTGGAGCAGGGCAAGGATACGATTGGCCCGATACCGAGCACGGTATTTTCGTCGATCAGAAAGATAACGTCTGGATCTCCGGCAATGGCGCCAAAGATACCGACCTTCTCAAATTCACCAAGTCCGGCAAATTCCTGCTACAGATCGGGCGCCACGGTACAAGCGGCGGAAGTAACGATACCGCGAACGTGAACAAGGCGGCGGGCATTGCGGTGTACGCACCTTCCAATGAGGTCTTCGTTGCGGACGGGTACGGAAATCGCCGTGTGATTGTGTTCGATGCCGATACCGGAGCGTACAAGCGGCATTGGGGCGCCTACGGAAACAAGCCCGACGACGCCGCGCCGTTTACGCGCATTTATGAAGGTCCCGGACCGCCGCAATTCAGTACCGTGCACGGCATCGCGGTCTCCAATGATGGATTGGTTTACGTTGGCGATCGGGTGAACAATCGGATTCAGAGCTTCCGCCTGGATGGAACCTTCGTGAAAGAGGTGTTCATCGAACGCAAAACCTCAGCGCGCTTCGGCACCGGCTTTGGCCTGGCTTTTTCGCCCGACAAGCAGCAGCGCTTTTTCTTCGTGCCCGACGGGACGAATAAGAAAGTACACATTGTGGATCGCGGAAGCATGGAAGTAGTGGGTTTCTTCGGTGGTTATGGCGGACACGGCCTGGGCGAGTTCTCGCATATTCACAGCATCGCGAGCGATTCGAAAGGCAACATCTACCTGGGAGAAGTGGATACCGGGCGGCGCGTGTACCGCTGGAACTACAAGGGAGGATCTCATTTATGAGAATGCAGTTTCACGGGTCCAAGACCGCCGCGCCTTTCATCTTGCTATTGCTGCCGAAATTCATGGATGCCGCACCATCCTCATGTGAGGCGCTCTCCAAGCTCACTTTGCCCGATACTTCGATCACCCTGGCGCAGGCCGTGCCGGCCGGGGAATTCACACTCCCAGCGGATCTTCGGCCGGACCAATTGAATGCCCCCGGAGTAAGGCCCGCGGCCGGTGTTCTGATGAAACTCCCCTCGTTCTGCCGGGTAGCAGCAACCCTGAAGCCCACGCCTGACTCCGACATCAAGCTGGAAATCTGGATGCCTGAGACCAACTGGAACGGAAAGTATGAGGCCGTGGGAAATGGCGGATGGGCAGGCTCCATCACTTACGCCAACATGGCCGAGGCGCTGATGAACGGATACGCCACCAGCGGCACAGACACCGGCCACATCGGCGGCAGCGGCAGTTTCGCGCTGGGACATCCGGAGAAACTGATCGATTTCGCGTGGCGCTCCGAGCACGAGATGACGATCAAAGCCAAGGCCGCCATCAAAGCCTACTACGGCGACCATCCCAAGTTTTCCTATTGGGTGGGCTGCTCGTCGGGAGGCAAACAGGGGTTGAAAGAGGCGCAGAACTTTCCGGACGACTACGACGGCATTGTGGCCGGCGCACCCGTGCTCAACTGGACGCATCGTTCTATCGAGGCTCTGTGGGTGGCGCTAGCCGCATTGAAGGATACGGCTAGCTACATCCCGGCGGAAAAATATCCTCTGATTCATCGGGCGGCCGTCGCCGCTTGCGACGAGCGTGACGGGCTAAAGGACGGCCTCATCGGCGATCCCCAGAGTTGCCGTTTCGACCCAGGCACGCTCGAATGCCAGGCGGACGATAGCGCTCAATGCCTGACGCACCCGCAGGTGGAAGCAGCCCGCAAGATCTACCAGCCAGCGATGAATCCGCGCACTGGCGAACAGTTGTCTCCGCGCTTTGAGCCGGGCAGCGAATTAGGATGGCGTGCCATCGCCGGAGGTCCGGCGCCCTTCGGCCCCGCCAACGATTACTTCAAATACGTGGTCTTCCGAAATCCCGACTGGGATTGGCGCACCTTCGATCTTGATCGCGACGCAACCCTGGCGGATCGTATCGATAATGGCACTATCAATGCCACCAGCACCGATCTGAAGCAATTCGTGTCGCACAAAGGAAAGCTGATTCTTTATCACGGCTGGACCGACACCAACATTACTCCCGCCGCAACCGTCGAGTATTTCGATAAAGTAACCGCCCAGATGGGAGGCGCGTCCCAGGCGGCCCAATCAGTTCGCTTGTTTATGGTTCCTGGAATGAACCACTGCGGCGGTGGCGAAGGCCCCAACGTGTTCAGCATGCCGAGCGCCTTAAGCCAGTGGGTGGAAGATGGAAAGCCGCCCGAGCAAGTGTTAGCATCGCATGTCACGGCCGGAAAGGTGGATCGCACGCGGCCGCTGTGTTCTTATCCGAAGACGGCTCACTACAAGGGAATGGGCGATCCGAACGATGCCGCGAACTTCGAGTGCCGATAGGTTTCGTTTATCGGATATCGGACTTAGAGTCGATGGTCAGTGCGAGATCGCAGATCTTTACGTCCGGCAATCCACTGGGTCCAGAAATAGCGAAGATTCCAAGGTGGTGAATCGGGAAGTTGGGAGGTAAGTTGGCCCTGATCCAGACCCGGGCTTCCCGTGTGATGCTCGTGGTGCGGATATGGTTCCCCTGTCGGCGGGTCGATCACCACGATGCGAGTAGCGTCCGGGTCTCGCGTCCTCCACGCTGGGACCCGATCCACGGTTCGAAAATCTCACTAATCGTTGGATCTCAAAAAAAGTGAACAACATAGCCCCAAGCACCAGCAAGCAGCCAAACAGCAACAGCAAAGTCTGAGACAAGCCGACGTCTGCCACCAGGCTATAAAGAACGATGCACGTGACTGTGAGTGCGGTCAATGCACCAGACACGAAGATCACGCGACTCCTCTCCCTCTTCGTCATGGGCCTTAGTGGCCTCCTAACCTTTAAGATGAGATTGGAAAAAATAAGGTTCCGTTCAACAACGGATTGAGTAACGGTTACGACCGCCGTGCCGCGTGTTATCGCACCCGTCGCCGGTGTGTCCGCAAACTGAATGCGGCAGGACTGCGCGGTGGAACCCTGCGGCTCCGCTTTAACGAGAGCGGCAGGCAGAGAAGGTATCTTCTATCGGCCTAATCTCTATCGGCGTAATCTCTCGGGTAGTGCTGGCGGATAGCGACTGACATGATGAAAATTGGACCTGCCCGGCGAACAGTTTGGCTTCGAGCGCTGGAGCAGTGGCGGGAAGATCGCATGGAACCGGCTGCGGCCGGCCCCGCTCGACGACGAAGTTGCATAGCGGCGGATTCATCATCGACGTCATCAGGGGCACCCTGGAGTCGCGCTCCCTCTGGGTCCGTTTCTGATCGGCGGTCGCGGGACCATTCGGCGGCGGCTCCACGGCAACCGTGAACTCCACCAGACGATTCATCGCCGACAACTCGTCATAATAGGCGGCTTCGTGCAGGTTCGAACAGAACAGCCGCTCCTTGGAGAAGAACAGCCAGAGTCGCTTCTTGCAGTACAGGCAGTGCATCTTGTTTCCCACTCCAAATTTGCAGCTTTTCTTCGTCAGCCGCAAGATCCTGAGGTACTGTCCCTGGGGTACTGTCGAATTCAGGCCAACACCTTAGAGTGGATAACCGCTAATGATCCGCCGGCTCGATTCGCAGCACCGTGCCATCAGCCGTAGTGCCTCGAATGGATTTTTCCGTGGCCACGTAGAGATAGCCATCCGGACTCTGGACCACGTCACGAATCCGCTGCTGGAGAGGAATGAGCAATCCCTCGCGCTGCTCGGCTTGGGATGGCTGGTGAAACGCGATGCGAATCAACTGCTGCGTGGTCAGCGCGCCGACGAAGAGGTTGTTTTTCCATTTGGGAAACTTGTCCCCGGTGTAGAAGATAATGCTGGACGGGCTGATGGACGGCACCCAGTGAATCCGCGGATTGTCCATGCCAGGCCGCGCCCAGGGTTGGTCGGAAACCAGCGTACCGGTATAGTTGCGCCCAGTGGACACCAGCGGCCAGCCATAGTTGTGGCCGGGGAGCAGAATGTTCACTTCATCTCCGCCCATGGGTCCGATTTCGGCCTGCCACAACTCGCCCGTTTCCGGATTCACCGCCAAGCCATACCCATTGCGGTGACCATACGTGTAGATCTCAGGCTTTGCTCCGGCACGTCCGACAAAGGGATTGTCAGGGGGCACGGTGCCATCGTCGCGCAGCCGCAGCGTCTTTCCGACATGATTCTCCAGACTCTGAGCCTTCATGCGTAGACTGTTGTCTTCGGTGCCGGTGCAGCACAAGCGGTCACGATCGCCGACCGTCACGTACAGCGAGCCGTCCCCAGTGAAAAAGACTCTGCCCGCGAGATTACCGCCGGTTTCCCAGGCATCCGCTACGAAGATTTCCTGAACATCGGTGAGTTTCGCGCCACTCAGACGCCCGCGTGCGACGGCTAGAGTGATGCGCTCGCCATCACGCTTGGGGTAGGAGACATAAACCAAATGATTCTGTTCGAACTTCGGATGGATTGCCACGAAGTGCAGTGAATCCTGACTCTCGCCGGGAGGCGTGGGCGAAGTCCACGCGGCTTCTGGCAGCAGCGCACCGTCTCGAATCACGCGCAGCCGTCCGTCTCGCTCGGTCACCAGAAGCGTACGCGCGTCGGCGAACGCCAGGCTCCAGGGATGAAACAGGCCTGTGGCGACCGGCGCCACTCTGATCTTGCCCTGCTTAGAATCGAGGATCTGGGGAGCATCCTGCGCGCGGGTGGGGAACTGCTGAACGAAAAGAGCCAGAAGCAAACCGGCAGAGAATCGCGATAGTCGACGCGTGGTCATGTTCACAGACGCTATCGGGAAGCTACATTGATGTCAAGCGTTAAGACGTTCTCATTCCGCTCCGAAAGCGAGCAAGACGTTCCCCGGCGTCCCGCGCAGCGTTCCTAAATAACCGGAGGTGGCAAAGACCGTGCCGCCAACCACCACGGGACCGGCACAGCCGAAAGACCCTCCTTTGGCGGGCACACCGTTGACGGTCTCAAAATCCCGCACGGCGTTGAACGACCAAATCACTTTTCCGCCCGTATCTCCGCTGGTACCGACGGCACGCAAAATTCCATCCCATCCACCGGTGAAGACCACCCCGGGAATGGCACTGGCCGGACCGGCCTGGCCTCGGCGGTCGGCGTTAATGGCGGCGTTCCAATCCACCTTGCCGGTTTTGATGTCCAGCGCTTTCAAACCACCGCCGGGCTGCTGCAGTGGATAATACACGCGCTCCCCATCCGCCGCTCCACCCCAGACCACTAAGCCGGAGGCTGAAGGGGCCTGGCTTTCCCACAGTTGGGTGCGCCACAGGAGTTTGCCCTCCTTATCGGGATCCAGTGCGATGGCCACGCCGCCTTTTCCCGCAGCCAGCAGGATGTCCTTGCCAGCGACGGTTTCGAGGATGGCCGAAGAACCACCGAAATCGTAATCCGGCCCCAGCTTCTCCGGGCAATTCGAGTCGGCGGGGTTGCTCGCCTGGCAACGGGCCATGAACGTATCGCCTTCGAACTCCTGGTGATGCCACATCATTTTGCCATCCTTCATGCGAAGAGCCAGAATGGAGTCGCTGGTGGCGGCTGCAATCCGTCCGAAGTTGTTGCCTGTTCCGACGTAGATGAGGCCACGCCTGGCATCCACGGTCGGCGTGTTCCACACCGAAGCGCCCGCGGGTCCCCAGCGTTGCTTGCCTGTGGCATTTTCTCCCAGCTCGCGCAAAGGCTCCTGGATGCTCTGCGTGAGCCACAGCACCTTCCCTGTATTCGCGTCCAGCGCAGCCACGGCGCCGCGGGACCGGCAGCACTCGTACTTGGTATCTGCCCCGATCAGCGTCTCGGTGCCGGACATAGGCACATAGAGCCGTCCGTCATGATACGCCGCCGTTGCGCTCAGGTTATTCAGCCCGCTCCGGACCTGGGATTTCCAGAGCAGCTTGCCATCCTGCGCGTCGAGGGCGTAGGCGTTGGTGGAGCGGGTGACGAAGAAGATGGCGTACTTGGTTCCCGCGTGACCCGTGATGGGAGCGGCGATGGGCGCGAACCGGCCAAACATATCGGCCTGGTAGGCCCAGTAAACGCAGCCGGTCTTGGCGTCGAGCGAATACACGACGCCGTTGTCATTCCCCACGAATACCCGGCCGAATGCCACCGCGGGTTGCGAATACATACTGGCGCCACCCGGAAGTCCAAAGGCCCATTTGAGCTTCAGCTTGGGTACGTCGGCCGGCGTCAGGCCGGAGGCAGATTTGGTTTCAAAACGGGCGTTACCTGATCCGCCCCAGCCGGACCAAAAAGGTGAGGCGTCGAGTTTGCCGAGTTCGGAATTCACCGGGCACGGGCGAGTCAATTCCTTGAGCGGACCCTCCGATACGCCTGCTGGCGGCTCTGCGAGTTGCGCCTGCAAGGAACCTATGAAGAACGCCAACGCAGCCGGCAGTAGGATCAGATATCGCAAGTTTTGATATTATCAGTTGCAAATGAAACCAGGAAGCGTGAGAGTTTCAAATAGTCTGCGCGACATCATGGCTTGCTCGATCTTGCTGGTGACCTCTTGGGCGCCGGCGTTCGGCCAAGCGCCGTCTGCCCCGGCACCGGCCGATTTTAGCCCTTCCTTAAGCGGTCCTGTCCGCGACCGGCCCCAGCCAACCGGCTGGCCGCCAAAGGGCCAGACGCCTCGCACTGTGGATGGCAAGCCCGATCTTACCGGCGCGTGGGCTCCCAATGCAATCCGGCAGAACGTGGATTTGCGCGCATCCCTGAAAGCGGAAGGCGTCGCCATTCCGTTTCAGCCCTGGGCCGAGAAGGTCTATCTGGAGCGCAAGGCGAATTTTTCCAAAGATGATCCGGAAGGTCACTGTCTGCCTCCCGGTGTCCCGCGCATGACCACCACTCCTTATCCGTTCCGGATCGCGCAGACACCAAACCTGATCCTTATCGTGTACGAAGGCGGCGCTCACGTCTGGCGGCAAATCTTTATGGACGGGCGCCCGCATCCGGCCGACCCGGATCCCACCTGGCTGGGTGACTCCATCGGACACTGGGATGGGGACACGCTGGTGGTGGACACGGTCGGGCTTAACGGCCTGTCATGGCTGGACGAATCCGGTCTGCCGACCACAGAATCGCTGCACGTGATCGAGCGCATTCGTCGTACGGACCTGGGGCACCTGGAAATTGTGAACACGGTCGACGACCCCAAAGCCTACACGAAGCCCTGGAGCTTTACCACTCACCCCGTCATGTTGAAGGGCGAGCTGATGGAATACATCTGCCAGGAAAACAATCGCGACGTCCAGCATTTGGTTGGCAAATAGGTTCGAGACCTGCCTCCACGAACGTGTACGGGATCGGCTTTCGCGAAAACGCATGAGTCATCCTAGGCTCGCTTCGCGGTGCGAGGAGCGAAGCTAATAAGTAGACGGGAGCCGGTAGCGTCCGCGAGCCGTTCCAGCGTCCGCATTGACGGTCGCGAACGACCGCTTTCCAATCGTGCGACGACGGGCTGCGTCGTACCCATTTTACGAGCCAGCTCCTCTTGCGTGAGTCCCGCTCGGTTGCGGACGTCAATGACGGCTGAGGCGAGCACGAATTCCCCTTCAAGCGCTCCGTAAGCCTTGCGGTACTTTGGCTCCTTCATCCATTTCTTGTGAAGGTCCGTAATGCGTGCCATCGGCTATTTTTTCTCCTCCGGTTTGATGAGCTTCAGACGAGACAACGCCAGATCCATTTCACGACGCGGTGTTTTCTGCGTTTTCTTCACGAAGACCCGCAAAATCACGACGCGCTGGCCTTGGGCCGCCCACAGCTGGCCCTCGATATGCTTGGCGTGCGGTCCCCGAACGCGTTCCAGCCCCTTTTTCTTCGATGAGCAGAGCAATTCGCGCGAGCCGCGCTCGCATGTCCTCGGGTAGCGCCTCTACCTCCGCGTCGACGGTTTCATTCAGCGTTTCTACCGTCCAGCTCAAAGGGTTAGTATACCAAAAACGATATATAGAAACTTGCTGTGCGTAAATCCAGCGCCCCTGACGAGTCTCCTAGGAGATTGGTTCGAGCAGCTTCGCCGGTTTGACAGATAACGCCCGCACGATGCCGACAATGTTAAGCGGGGCGATCTTCCGCTCTTCGCATTCGACTCCTCCGACATAGTTCCGGCGCAGGGCGCTGCTGAGGCGATCGCTTCCATGCGTCGAGCGCTTGCAGTCTTCCATCATATGATCACCCGCTCAAGCGTGTCGGCGATGCTCGTCAGTCAAGTGCAGCTGGGCGTGGCGTTGCCCCGTGCCGCTCGACCGCTCTCGATCCTGCACTGGGCGTGAGCATTGGCGAGGGCGTTGCCAAGCTGTTCAGCGAGCACGCGCGCCCGTGGGTCCCGGACAAGATCGGCATGATGCCCAGGTGTATCGTAGATTTCAATCCCGCCCTTGACTAGATCTCTCCAACCCAGGGTCCGATCAGAAATCATCCAAGGCGGCTGTTCAGTGGCACGGAATATAGTGATGCCACCCGAGTACTCGGCTGGAGCATAATCCGCAGCTGACCAGTGTCCTGCGTCATTCACCGCCTGAACCACCCCGAACGCGCTGCTGTCGCGCCCTTGCGATCGGAACCGATTCCGAAACGGCGCGGCATGATAGCCTGCTAGCCGCGCGAAGCGTCTTGCCTTTTGACGGATGTAAGCCATGCGTTCACGCGGCCCGAGCAGTTGCAGGTTCTTCCAATGGAGAGTAACGCGGTACAAGAGGCTGTCCATTCGGTGCCGCCAGGCACTCGTGTAGCGCAGGGGACGTCCGGGCGCAGACGTATCGAAGAGGGCAACCAACGCGACTGGCTGACCTACAGCTGCCAGTTGCCTCGCCATCTCGTATGCAACCAGCCCCCCAAATGAAGACCCACCTAAGAAATACGGACCCTCTGGTTGAACTTCGCGCACTTCGCGGATGTAATGTTGGGCCATTTCTTCGACAGTGAGTTTGTGCTCGGGCGTTCTACCGGCCAACCCAACCGCTTGTATTCCGAAAAAAGGTTGGTCGGCGTGAATGTGACGAGCCAAATCTATGAGTTCGAGAACGTTGCCGCCAACTCCATGCACACAGAAAAAAGCCGGGCGCGCGCCCGAGCTTTTGATAGGTACGAGACACTTACCGAGACGTCCAGAGCGCGCATCTCTCATTAGTTCCGCTAATTCCGCGATGGTAGGAGCTTCAATGAGCACCACTAGCGGAAAGCTGCAACCAGTGATTGCTTCCACATTGGACAGTATCCGGACCGCCGCAAGTGAGTCACCACCCAATTCGAAGAAGTTGTCATGAATTCCTACCGGGGAGATTCGCAAAACGCGTTGCCAAATTCCCGAAAGCCGTTTCTGCAGCTCGTCCCGCGGCGGAACTGCAACCGGTGCTGCCAGGCGGATTTGCTGAGAGTCATTCACGGCCTGCAGAATCGAAGCAGTATCGCAGTAGTGTGTCGCGATACGCGCAAAATCGGCAATAGTGTGGAGAGGCGATGATTGCGAAACTAGGTCTGGGTCCGCATGAGACGTGAATTGAGCCGGTTCGCTTTGGGCTGGCGAGAACTCGAGTGCTGCGGCAGCATCAGCCGGAATGCGGTAGAGCACTTCCTGACCGTTGTCTTCGCGATGGCCGGACTGAAACGTCTCGAGAAAATTGCCTGCCGGAGTATTCTTTGGCGTTGGGATGTATGCAATCTCGATAGCGGAGAGCGATTGCATCACTGCTATCTGTCCTAGCCGCGCCACCATAGCGTGCTCGACTCCTTTTCCGAGAACACGGCAACTCAAAAGCATGTTATGGACTCGCAGCACGTCTTCGGCTGCCTCATACATCAGCAACCCGGCCTGTCCGTAGTCTCCGAAGCGATCGCGTACGAAGACCGTCAGAACCTGCGTCGAACCCCTGCCGAGCATCACACGCACTTCCGATTCGGTGTACCGCCGCGTTGTCAGATTGAACTGATTGGTGCGCTGCGTCATCTGCGCCGCGCGCACGATTTCCTCCCGGTCCCGTAATTCACGGATTTCAACATCCAGTTCGAGTCCAGCGAGGAAATCAGCGTAATAGAAGGATTTGGCGAGCAGTTCGTTGCGCAGTGCATTCTCGCGGTACATGGCCGAGCGTCTCCGGTCCTCAGCGGTGATCGCGCTCCGATCGAAGGCCCAAACGTGATCGAGAAATCGGGGGATGAGGGCACTCTCCGCAGGCAAAGTCAGAGCGAGGACACTGGGACAGGCGGCTTCGACCTCCGCCGTCTCCATGGGATTGTCGTCTACAAAGATGAACGAGTCGAGATCGAGAGACAATTCCGCCGCAAGCGACCGGATGTTCTCCGATTTCGGCCGCCAATTCACACGCCAGCCGACGAAATCCGATCTGCTGAGCGGCATCTCCGGATGCGCTTCGAAAGTTTGTTCAACATCTTCCGTCGCGTTCTTACTGCAGACGCAGAGCAACATTCCCTCCTCTTGCCGCGCCTTCATGAAATTCTGAACCGCACGGCTCGGCGCGTCGAGAACAATGCCGCGCACGTCATTCTCGGCGCAGATACCCCTCCACAGCGTGTTGTCGCAGTCGAGCACGATAACTTTGTAAGGAGGTCGCCTTGATGCGTGAAACACCCGCGCGATCGCCGTTCCCAGCGCCGCGTAAGCTTCAGGCGTATAGGGGATATGGCCGAGCTTATCTGTTGAAGCGTCGTAATAGTTCGTTACTGGGTAAAGTTCGAGCAGTCGAGCCGTAGATAGAAAGCGAATCATCGGCAGCCCCTCAATCCCCACTTCAAGGTCTTGCTCCGACTGGCGTAAGAACCGCATTCTTAGCGGATCGCTCAGAGCCTGCGGCGAAGGAGGGCAGATACAAACTAGAATCGGCGATGCGCCGCTGGCCGTCGCTCCCCTCAGGGCTGCGATCAGGTCTCTAATCTGCATTCGCGCAGCATTATCGCCACCAGGGGCAGTCTGGGTGCGAAACCGTTCCCAGTCTTCAAGGCGAATCAAAACGACGTTGAGGCCACGCTTATTCGAAGCGAAAACGCTTTTGCTATCGAGAAGGGACTGAATGACGTGATTGTAGGAAGCAAATTCGATCTTAATCGGGAGATTGAGCAAATTTAGCCAGAAGCGTAAGGACTCAGCAACAGGTTCCGCAGTGAACGTGGCAGCAATCGCGATGGCGTCGTCGCTGAGCGTGGGAACCATCGGAACCGGGGAAGTTTTCACGGGGAGGTCCGCAAAAGAACGCCTCAATGCCATGACATTCCATTGTCCCATTGCAACACTCGATTGGGATCACTGGCTGTGATGCTGCTTGGGATCCATATACTCGAGCTCGCAATATTAGCGGCGCATTGCTTCGAAGATGCCCGCCACCAATAGGGCGAGCGTGAGCAAAATAGCTACCACCAGCCATATTTTCGACCACTCGTCTTTGTTCGGGTGCCGCACGTAAAACTACACACTCTCCTTGTTGGGAAATGAAAACCGTTCTCCATCGTGGTTGCGCCGCGATAAATCGTGGCGGTCTAACGGCCCAGCTCGCCGGCGCTCACACTCAATACCAGCCCAGCCGGCCCGCATCGTCTACCGTGCAAGCGTCCAGCAAATCCTCGCGGAACAACGAAAAACAATGGTGATTCCATTCGATAATCATCACGCCATTGCTGCTGGGCGTAATCGTGAATTCCACCTCTGCTCCAATCGGAAGAACTTCAGTTACGCCGGTATGTTCCTCGAGAACCAATACCGGCTTCGTAAGCGTTGCTTTCACAAGAGGAGAAAGCATGCACGAGGGGGGCCATTCTGAAAACGTAATTTCAATCCTGAATTTCTGTCGCCACCGAGGTTGGAGCAGTCTCGATCACCGCCGTGGCGACATGAACCAAGGCAGGCTCCTTGGCGGCGAAAACGAATCGCCCCGCGATCGCAGCGGCGCCCACGGCTGCAATCGCCATCAGGAAGGTGGCCGAATACCCGAAGGTATTGGCGATGAAGCCCGCGGAAAACGCGCTGGTACCGACAAACAGATCGTAGAACGCACTCAGCACGCTAACGGCGGACCCTCGCTCACCATCTGGCGTCGCACGCAGCACGGTGGATGCTACCGAGGCCCACGGGAAGGAGAAGCCGAATCCCAGTAGCCCCGCTCCGATCACTGCCCCAGTGAATGCAGGGCCGGTGGCCAGGATTCCCAAGCCCATCGCCATGGATGCCAGGCCAGTGTAAAACGTAATCCGGGGATGGATGCGGTCCGGCAATCCGCCCAGGAAGAAACGTGAGAACAAGACGAACCCGGCGTAGGTGGAGAACGCAGCCGGTCCAGAATTGCCGTGACGCGCCAGGAACAAAATCAGAAAACCGGTGATCACCGGGTAGTGTACGTTGACGAATCCAACCGCGATGCCGGCCGGGATGATAGAACGCCGCAACCATCCGCGCCGGCGAGTGTGGTGCGATGGCTGGTAATCCTCAGGCACCTGCGTGAGCAGAGCGGCCGCGCTGAGCGCAGCAATCACCTGAAAGCGCGCGGCGTTCTGGAATGAGCCGAGCAACTGGCCGATCAACGGGCCGGCCGCGATGCCGCCCCATATGCCGCTGCTCACGTATCCCAGCGCGCGGGCACTGCGGTGTACTCCCGCAACTTCTACGGCCCACGCCGCGGCTCCGGTGTAAAGACAGGCTTCTCCAAACCCTTGTAAGACGCGCGCCAGGTAGATGCCGCCGAGGCCCAACGGCAAAAGGTACGCCAGGCCCGCGAGTGTGCAACTGGAAAGCCCGGTGAGAAACGCCCGTTTGCGCCCCTTTCGGTCTGCCAGCCGGCCGGCGATGACGCGGCTGCACAAAGCGACCACGGAGAATGTCCCGATGACAAATCCAACCGTGCGGTCAGACCCGCCCAGGTCAAGCCGGACATGCGGCGCCAGTTGCGGTAAAACGCTCCCGAACCCCAAAAAACCCAGGAAAGTTGCTACGATCAGCCACCAGAATCGCCCGCTCAACTCAAAATAACCCCATTGCTTCATGATTGCACGGGCCCGCGATGGCGCATCTGGTTGCTTCCGGTGTGCGATAGAATGTCCGCATCATGAGAACGGCGTTTTGTTTGGCCGCGTTCGCCATGGTCCTCGGGGCTATCGGCCTTTCCGCAGCATCCACAGGGCGCACTTTCGATGGCCATCCCGATCTCAGCGGGATCTGGCAATCCATGAGCACCGCCAATTGGGACCTGCAGGATCACCCGGCGCAGGCCGGCCCGTTCTTCCAGCTCGGCGCAGTTGGCGCCACCCCTTCCGGCCAGGGAGTTGTGGAAGGCGGCGAGATTCCTTACAAGCCCGAAGCTTTGAAGCAGAAGCAGGAAAATTTCAAGAATCGCTGGAAAGACGATCCGGAAATCAAGTGCTACATGGCTGGCATCCCGCGCGCGAACTACATGCCGTATCCATTTCAAATCGTCCAGACACCCCAGTCCATCTTGATGAGTTACGAATACGCCAGCGCGAATCGCGTCATCAATATGTCGAAAACTCCGGTGGAAGCTTCGGTCGACACCTGGATGGGTACGGCAAATGGCCGTTGGGAAGGCGACACTCTGGTGGTGGACAACACTGGCTTCAACGATCAAAGCTGGTTCGACCGCGCCGGTGACTTTCATAGCGATCAGTTGCAAGTGGTGGAGCGTTTTACTTTGATCGATTCCGACCACATGAACTATGAGGCGACGATCGAGGATGCGCAGGTGTTCACGCGGCCCTGGAAAATCAGCCTGCCCTTGTACCGGAACATCGCGAAGAACGCCCAATTAACCGAATTCAAGTGCGTGGAGTTCGCCGAAGAGCTGCTGTACGGCGACGTTCGCAGGAAAGCGAAATAGGAGATCCCGATGAAAGCTCAATCATGGCTGCTGGCATCCAGCTTCGCCGTTGGCTCGTTGGCCTTTGGCCAGAGCGCATTTGAAGCTCCCAAAACCCCTTGGGGAGATCCCGATTTACAGGGCGTCTATACCACCGACGATCTGAACGGTGTTCCGATGCAGCGCGACGCCAAGTACGGGACGCGCCGCTTTCTTACCGAGCAGGAGCTGGCCGAACGCGCGAAAGAAGTGAAAGCGGAGAGGACCACCATCGATACCGGTGTACGTCCCACCACTGGATTCTGGGCGCTGGTTAAGGACGGGGGCGTGGATGCGGCTGCGGCTCCCGCGCAGTGGATCGAGTACGCCAAACACGCCACCCAGCTGACATCGCTGGTCGTGGATCCTCCGAATGGCCGGATACCGCCGCTCACGCCGGAGGGTGAAAAGCGCCGCGCCGCTCAGCCGAAGTATTACGACATGCGGCCGGCATCCTGGGAGGATTTGAGCACTTACGACCGCTGCATCACCCGCGGCGTCACTGGGTCGTTCTTCCCGTCCATTTATGGCAACGGATCGCAGATTTTCCAGATGCCGGGCGAGGTGGCCATTCGCTACGAGATGGTCCATGAAACCCGCATCATTCCCCTCGATGGGCGTCCGCACGTGAGCGCCGGCCTGCGCTCCTATATGGGCGATCCACGCGGCCATTTCGAAGGCAACACGCTGGTGGTGGAAACCACGAACTTCATCGGCGGAAAGGTCGACGTGGGTGGTGTCCCCTATAGCGAAGATCTGAAATTGACGGAGCGCTTCACTCGCGTGGCTCCGGACATCATCGACTACAAAATCACGATTGACGATCCACAGACCTTCACCGCGCCCTGGACCGTTGAGTTCCCCATTCGGCATGAACCGGGCTATCAGATCTTTGAATACGCCTGCCATGAAGGAAACCATGCGATGCACAATCGTCTGAGCGCCGCTCGCGCTTTGGACCGGCAAGAAGCGGCAAAAGCCGCCCAGGCGGAGTCAAAATGAAGACCATCTCTTTCGCACTATTCGCCGCGATTTTGATGCTGCAGGCCGATACACCGCCTGCCGCCGCCCCCGTGGTCGGCATGCTGAACTACATCCATGCCGTCAACGATCTCGAAACAACGCTGGCATTTTACAACGACGTTTTCGGGTTGAAAGGTGAACCGCGGCCGTTTCCCAATCCAGGCGTTCCGGCTTTGACCAATTCGCCGGGTGTATCTTTGCGGCTGGCAACTTTGAAATTGCCGAACGAGAGCTTTGGATTTGAGCTGACGCAATTCTCGGGAGTGGATCGCCGTCCGGGCCGTCCCAAGCACACCGATCCCGGCGCCGCGCTGCTCGCTCTGCGCGTCAAGGACATTGCGCCGGTGCTGGCGGCCATCAAAAAGAGAAAAGACCGGATCGTCACCTCCTCGGGTGCACCGGTCACCATTCCTACTCCCCGGGGCAACATTCAAGCGCTGCTCATCGAAGACCCCGATGGTTACTTCATTGAGGTGGCACAGTCCACGCCGCCCGCCGGAGTTACGTCCGAAGGCAATGTTTACGATGCCTCCGTTGGCTTGACCATCGCCGACCGCGAAAGCACATTGAAGTTTTATCACCAGCTGCTCGGGTTCGATCTCAACGGTAAGCCTGACTTCTCGAGCGATCCGTTGATCTCAGATCTGGTAGGCGCGCCCCACGCGCAATCGCGCGAACTGGTCGGGAATATTCCGGGCACCAAAGCTCTGATGGCGTTTTACGAATACAAAGGAGTCTCCAGGACTCCTTTCCATCTGCGCGTTCCCGATCCCGGCGCGCCCGCTGTCGCGCTACGCGTGAAAGATCTGGATGGGCTGTTGATGCGCATGAGAGCGGCTGGTGTTCCAGTCACGTCGCTGCGCGGCGAAGTGGTGCAGTTCTCACCGACCATCCGGAATATTTTCGTCGAAGATCCAAACGGACTGAACATCGAGCTCTTTGAGTCCAAACAGTAGCTCATGAAAGCTTTCGCTCTCATCGCAACGGCGGCGGCAATATGGTTCGCTCCCATTGCCGTTCAAGCCCAGCAAGTGAATCGTCCGGCAACCATTTCGGGGCATCCGAACTTCAACGGAATCTGGCAGGCCCTGAACACGGCCTATTGGAACCTGGAAAGCCATTCCGTGGAAGGATTGAGTAAAGATTTTTGGCAGCTCGGCGCGATTGGCGTCATTCCGGCCGGGAAAAGCGTTTTGAAGGGCGGAGGCACCATCCCCTATCTTCCAGAAGCGCTCAAGAAGCGCGACGAAAACCGTTCCAAATGGCCCGCGGCGGACCCGGAAGCCAAATGCTATATGTTGGGCGTGCCGCGCGTCACCTACCAGAATTTTCCGTTTCAGATTTTTCAGGGTGACGGCGATCTTCTGATGGTCTATCCGTTCGCCGCCACGAACCGGATCATTTATATGAAGGATCATTCGGATCTGCCGGTGGATTCGTGGATGGGCAAGTCCAACGGAACTTGGGAAGGCGACGTTCTGGTGGTCACCACCACGTCACAGAACGGCCAGTCGTGGCTCGATCGCGCGGGAAACTTTGCGAGCAATCAGTTGAAGGTTACCGAGCGCTTCAAGCTTCTGGACGCGAACCACATCTGGTATGAGGCCACGATCGAGGATCCGCAGACATTCGCCAAGGCTTGGAGCATCGAGATGCCGTTATATCGCCTGATTGATAACAATGCGCAACTGCTGGAGCATAAGTGTGTCCCGTTCACCGATATGCTGCTCTATCACGACCTGCTTCAGCCGAAACAGTAAGATGAAAGAAGGAGCCAGCCATGCGTTCGAAACTGTTTCCACTTGGAGCGATCTTGCTGCTGGCAGCAGCATTGCCGCTCGCGGCGCATCATTCTTTTTCCGCGGAGTTTGATTCCACCAAGCCGCTCACGCTCGAGGGCAAGGTGGTCCAAATGGAGTGGGTGAATCCGCATTCCTGGCTGACCATCGATGTGACGAAGGCCGACGGAACGGTGGAGAGGTGGCGCATCGAAGGCGGATCGCCATCGGTGCTGCTGCGCCTGGGTTGGAACAGAAATTCGCTCCCCGCCGGGACCAGAATCAAAGTGGTCGCCTTCCAGGCCAAGGACGGCTCACTGCGCGGCAGTTCGCGCAGCATCGAGTTCCCGGACGGCAGGAAAATGGATCTCGGCGGCTCGGGAACCAAGGAAGAGCCTACGAAATAATCGCGCGCCGGACTATTTCGAATCTGCCGGCATGGAGCACGCGAAATTCTTCGCGTCGTTCGGATCACCGCTCCCGCGATAATGCGCCGTCTCGGGATACGGGCATAGCGGGCGCGTCAGGGTCTTTGAGGGATCGTTCACTGCCTTTCCCGATCCGATAATTTTCGACGGAGCCGCGCCGCGTTCCACCCAGGCTTCGAGCGCCGACAGGACATTGTGATCGGCGTCCGCGTGGGTGGGATTGCGTCCATTGCCAAAATCATTCGGGCCGATGCCGCCGCCGCAATGCGCCATGCCGGGAACGAGAAACAGTCGATAAAAATCCATCGGGTCTGTATTGGAGTGGCGGGCATCGGGAAAACGGCTGAAGAAGGCACGCACGCTTTGGTAGTAATCAATCGAATTCAGCGGCGAAATGGCTGCGTCGCCCCAGCCGTGATACTGAATCAGCTTGCCGCCGTTATCGCGAAACGAGCGCAGGTCGGGATTGGTGGAATTCAGCACCGGGCCGGCCTTCGTGTCGCCAAACTCGACATCGGTGTCGAAATTCAGCTTGCGAAAATCCCAGTTCGATTGCTCGAAAACGGCCTGTCCGTAATAGGAATTTCCAAAACTTGCCTGAATGCCAGGCGGCACAATCCAGGGCGACCACGTGCCCGGAACGGCTTCGGTGCCCATCGGATATCCAGGGAAGATTTGTTTGCCAGTGCGCGGATTCTTCGGGCCGCTATAAATCTTGCGCAGTGTGGCCACCTGCCCTTCCGTCAGACAGTCAGTTGCGTCGCCGGCTTTGCAGAGCAAGGAAGCCGGATCGAAATGGCAAGCTCGCGGATCTTCAATCAGGCCGTCTTTCACTCCGTCCAACGCGTCACACGCGGCCACTACTGCATGTTGGATGGTTGCGAGCTTGGCAGGGGGAATGGGGGTCTCCGCGAGCGCTTGCTCATTCCAGATGAACCCGGTGAACAAGTGGGACCAGTTGTTCGCAGGCGCTCCGGCGATGATGCCGTCGAAATCCTCCGGGTATCGCTGGGCTTCCATCAGGCCCTCACGTCCGCCATCGGAGCAGCCGCTAAAATAGCTCCGCGCCGCTTCGCGTCCAAAATAGGCACGCAGGATGGCCTTGGCCTGGACGCTGGTTTCGTGAACCGCGCGATAACCGAAATCGATCAGCTTTTCCGGGTGGCCGACAGCCCAGGGCGCGCCCGGCACCGGGCCAGCGCTCTGATGTCCATCGTCGGTCGCGGCCACGGCATACCCGCGGCGGAGAGGATCAGCCAGGGCTGTTTGATCAATCGATCCGGCCCAGCCGCCATTGCCTACCTGCAAATATTTTCCATTCCATCCGGAAACTGGAAGCCAGATTTGCAAACGAATCTCGGAATCCTTGGTGGGGCGCGCCACCGCTTGCACGTCGCAATGGGCGGGAGCGGTAACAGGAGCGGTGTTCCCTGGGCCCGCCGATGGGATTGCGCCCTCAGGAGCACTGACGGCGGACGTAATCGTGGTGTGCGGCAGGCTGAGAGCTGAGAGGCTAGAGCACGCCTGTTGAGCGACAAGCGGCTCGATGGACGCAAGCAGCAGCGCGCCGGCGAACAGACGAGTGAGCATCGAATTCTCCTCCGACGACTATACTAGAATCATTCGCTCCGAAATCCCGGCGACATTCTTATGATGAGCGACCCTTCCAAGAAATATCGACCATTCGAGCCAATTCCGCTGCGCGATCGTCAGTGGCCATCCGGTACCATCCAGAAGCCACCGGTGTGGTGCAGCGTCGATCTGCGCGACGGCAATCAGGCCTTGATCGAGCCCATGGATACGGCCCGCAAAACTCGCATGTTCCTCAAACTTCTGGAGGTCGGTTTCAAGGAAATCGAGATCGGCTTTCCGTCGGCTTCGCAAACCGACTTTGACTTTTGCCGGGACCTGATCGAGCGGAATCTCATTCCATCCGACGTAACCGTTCAGGTGCTGGTGCAGGCGCGTGATCCGCTTATCGAGCGCACGTTTGAAGCTGTCAAGGGTATCCGCCGCGCCATCGTTCACCTCTATAATTCGACCTCCACTTTGCAGCGGCGCGTGGTCTTCGGATTGGATCGCGCGGGCATAAAGGACATCGCGGTGCATGGCGCCCGCAGCGTCATACAATGCTCCGCGCAATATCCGGAAACCGAATGGGTGTTCGAGTATTCTCCGGAAAGTTTCACCGGCACCGAGCTCGATTACGCGGTCGAAGTATGCGAGGGCGTGATGGACGCGTGGCATGCCACGCCCGAGCGTAAGGCCATCATCAATCTGCCGGCTACCGTCGAGATGTCCACGCCGAACATTTACGCCGATCAAATCGAATGGTTCAGCCGCCACACATCCCAGCGCGATTCGATGATCCTGAGCCTGCACCCGCACAATGACCGCGGGACCGCGGTGGCGGCCACCGAACTCGCCCTGCTGGCAGGAGCCGATCGCGTGGAAGGGACGCTGTTCGGAAATGGCGAGCGCACCGGCAACGTGGACCTGGTTACGCTGGCCATAAACATGTACTCGCAGGGCCTCGACCCTGGCCTCGATTTCTCGCGCATCAATGACGTGATCGAGTGCGCTGAGTTCTGCACTCAGTTGCCCGTTCATCCGCGCCATCCGTACGCGGGTGACCTGGTCTTCACCGCGTTCTCGGGCTCGCATCAGGACGCTATCAAGAAAGGCTTCGCCGCTCAGAAGCCGGGTGAAGCTTGGGCCATCCCCTATCTCCCAATCGATCCGAAGGATCTCGGCCGCAGCTACGAGCCGATTATTCGCGTGAACAGCCAGTCGGGCAAGGGCGGCGTTTCTTTTCTGCTGGAGCGCGACTACGGCATCAAGATGCCGAGAAAAATGCAGATCGAATTCAGCCGCGCGATCCAACAGATCACAGACGCGACGGGCCGCGAGATCACTTCAGCGGAAATCTGGCGGGCGTTCAAAGCGGAATATCTCGACCAGCTAACGCCGCTCAGGATTCTCGAACATTCCGAGCACTCGACAGGCGAGAGCGGGGAACTGCGGGCTAGGGTGAGCGACGGCGCCGCCGAGCACGCTATCTTCGGCGAAGGCAACGGCCCAATCGACGCTTTTGTCCACGCGCTGAACAAACACTTCGATCTCGCGATCCGAATTCTGGATTACGACGAGCACGCGGTGGGAAGCGGCGCCGATGCCGCCGCCGTCTGTTTTGTGGAATTGCGAGCCGCTGAGAGCGATGCGGTGATGGGCGCCGGCATGCATCGCAACATTCTGACTGCCTCGCTGAACGCCATCACCAGCGCCCTGAATCGCGCCATCCGGGACAGGCTGGTCTCGCTGCACAAGCCTCCCGTCCAAGCCCCGTCCGTGCCGGCCTAGCCTAAACCAGCAGCGTACGTGTTCCTTACTTCGCTTTGGGATGCGCTCGTTCGAAGCGCGACGTCTCGATGTACCCACGGATGGCGGTATTACCTTCGTGGCACGCGTATTCGTACATCTGATATTTGTTGTCCAGCTTTAATGGAAAGGCGACCGCCCACGGCGAAACCACTACATCCGGATCCTCGACGCGCATTTGATAGTCGATCGTTTCGTTGTCGGTGCGCGTGAAGCGCTCGGTGATCCGCAGGTTTTCCGTGGTCGGGTTGAGCGGTGGAGAGCCCGGAACGCCGGCATTGGTCATGTCCGTCTTGCCGTTGAAATTCGCCGTTTCCACCACCAGCGTGTTGCCTTCCCAGCGGCCCCTCGATTCGCCTAACCACTCTTTGATGGATGGATCGAGCGCCGGGCGGCCGTCGGTGGGAATGATGCGAACCTCGTGAGCCATTTCGAGCACGATAAGAACATAGCCCGGGGACTGCATGATCCGGATGCCATTGTTATAATTGCGCGGCAACATGGAGACTGGCATGCCGCGCGTGATGCAGCGGTCCCAGCTATCGAAATCGTCGGGGCTATCGAATACGGTCTGGCCGGGTTTGTAGCTGCCGTGCATCCTCTCGTATAGCTCTTTGCCCTTGGGCGTCAAAGCGGGGAAGCGCCCATTCGCCGGCTCGCTGATCAACGACGTCAGCCTTAACACTTCGGTGCCGGAGTCGGCCTGAGGGATGGCGCCAGACTCGAACCGGTCGTTCCGGGCCTTCGCGCTCTTCTGCGCAGCGGCGTATTCTTCATCGGTCATCAACCGGCGGTCGCCGTACTTCTCCGGCCGCTGGAATGGTGTAGCGATCAAATGGTTGAGAGGCCAGATACCCTGCAGGTCAGGCTCGCCCCATGGGGTTTTGGGCGGCGTCCAGCTATTAGTTGCCTGGCCCAGGAGCAGGCTGCCAGTAATCGCGCTCAAAGCCAGAATGCGCTGGATCATCTAAACACGGATCATATCATTACAATGAGTTTTATGCGGATCGCGCTTCTGTTGCTGCTGGCCGTTTCGATTCTGTCGGCGCAAACCGATACACCCGATGCACACATCGCTCGCGCGAAAGCAGCGGCGGGCGACGATTTCCAAAACCTGTTCGAGTTTCAATGCTACGGCCCTGGTCCCGGAGGTCCCCGCGCGCCACTTGGAACGCCGCGCCCCGCAGGAGCAAGACCACCGGGTCCCCCGGACCGGTCGACATGGCATACCGAACCGGTGAAGGTCTTCGACAACCTCTATTTTTTCGGCCAGTCCGAGTACGCCGTGTGGGCCATAACGACATCACAAGGAATCATTGTCCTCGACACCATCTTCGATTATTCAGTCGAGGAAGAAGTTGCCGGCGGGATGAAGAAGCTCGGTTTGGATCCGGCCAACATCAAATATGCCGTCGTCAGCCATGCGCATCCCGATCATGATGGAGGCGCGAAGTTCCTGCAGGATCATTACGGCACGCGAGTCATCATGTCGCCGGCCGATTGGGATGTGCTCGACAAGAGAACCATCGGCACAAAACCCAAACGGGACATAGAGGCTACCGACGGCCAGAAGCTCACGCTCGGCGACACCACGCTGACGCTCTACATCACGCCAGGCCATACGCCCGGCACCATCTCCACTTTGTTTCCAGTGAAGGACAATGGGACGCCGCACCTTGCGGCTCTGTGGGGCGGAGTGGGGCTCAATCCGGATAAGGAACGCGTTGAGACCTACATCCAGTCGGCGCAGCGCTTCAGCGCCATCGTGAAGCAGGCGGGAGCGGATATCATCCTGGCCAATCATACCGATTGGGACCGGTCCAAAATCAATCTTCCGATGCTGGCCCATCGCGCGCCCGGCACTGAGAATCCATACATCGTGGGTAATGCCAAGGTGCTGAACTTTCTGAAGGTCGCTGAAGAATGCGCCAGCGCCCGCGTAGCGGCAGGGAACTGAACATGAGACCATTGCTTCCGCTCCTCTTCGTCGCACAGTGTTGCTTGTTCGCGCAGAGCCCGGATGACGGTGTCCGGCACGAGTTCGTCATCCAGAATTTTCACACCGAGAGCGGCGCGGTGCTGCCCGAGGCGAAAATCGTTTACGGAACATGGGGACATCTGAACGCTGCCAAGGACAACGTAGTGTTGCTCCCGTCGCACTACCTGGCGAACTATCACGGATATGTCTGGCTGATCGGACCAGATCGTGCGCTCGATCCCGCCAAGCTCTTCCTGGTTGCCACTGAACTGTTCGGCAGCGGGAATTCGTCATCGCCCAGCAATACGCCGGAGCCGTTTCACGGCCCACGGTTCCCCGTGATGACCATCCGCGATAACGTTGACGCGGTGCACCGGCTGCTGACCGAAGATCTGAAGGTCACTCACCTGCGCGCGCTGATTGGATTTTCCATGGGAGCGCAGCAAGCCTTCCAATGGGCCGTGAGTTATCCGGATTTCGCCAGCCGCTTTGTGGCGACATCGGGCACGGCTAAGACTTACGGGCACGGTGTGGTGCGGCTGGAAGGACAGATCGCCGCCCTGACCACCGATCCCGCATTTCTAAATGGCGATTATACGTCTCCGCCAAAAAACGGGCTAGCTGCGTTTGGAATGGTGTGGGCGGGCTGGCTGTATTCGCAGGAGTGGTGGCGCAAGGAGTTGTGGCGTGAAGGCGCGGCGCCAGGCACCACGTTCGAACAGGTAATGAATGGATTCCGCACGCGCTTCTCGGCCGACGCTAACGACTATATCCTGCAAGCCCGCACCTGGGAGAAACACAACGTGGGCACCACGCCCGGCTTCGGCGGCGATGTGGAGAAAGCTCTTCGATCCATCAATGCGCCGTTCCTCGATATGCCCTCGGAGACCGATCTCTATTTTCCGATTAACGACGCTCGCTACGAACAAGCTTTCATTCCGCACGTTACGTTTATGCCGATCCCCTCATTATGGGGACACACAGCCGGCGCGGCGAGCAATCCAGCGGACGCGAAGTTTCTGAATGAGAACATCGCAAAGTTCCTGGCTGCGGGCAATTAGAAAGTCGCGGAGGTACGCCTTCGGAAGCGTCGCATGGCGGGCGCGAGCACCCGGCTGAACCACATCACCAAGGCGGTCGAGAACAGGATGGCAGGAGCGAGGCCCAGAATCACCCACAACAGTTTCACTCCCCAGCCGCCGAAATTGCCGTAATGAGCGAACGAAAATACACGCAGGATGCGAGCGCCTAATGTTAAAGGACGCCGGCGCGGGAGGGGTTTCGGGGCACTCATGAGGGGGGCGCCGCTTGAGCTCTGAGACTTGGACTGAACCAATCGAGGAGGATTGATCGGCGTAAAGAGTTCGATCGCGGCACGGAAGGGTTGCGGAAAGACGAAATATCCACCCGTCAATCCCCACATCAACAAGATGGCAAAAGTCCAGAAACCCAGCGCGCCATGCAGATCGAATACCAGCCGTCTCCAGCCCACATTGAAATGGATGGTCAGGCTGCGTAGCCAGCTCCCCTGACCGGGCCACCACACTATGATTCCGGTTAGGCACAAAGCGGCCACGAGAAAACCTCCGATGGCGTTTGCGGTCATGCCGGCGCTATCCATAAGAAGGCTGCCATGCAGCTTGCCGAGCCACGACAGCCAATGGTAGAGCGCTGCCTTGTACCAGACGGCTTTGCCGCCCGATTCCAGCCAATCGTAGATATCGTTTCGAAAGACAAGCGCGCTGCCGCTGGCGCAAACGATCACTACATAGAGGCCCAGCAGCAGGCCCGACCACAGATGCAGCTGGAAAACGAGCTTTCGAATCCAGGTGGTCTTCGGCCGCCACAGCCACTGTCCCCACCGTCCGGTGCGACGGCCTTCAACTGTATTGGTTTCGCTCAACTCAAGCCATCGCTGGCATCGACCGCGTAAACTGCGCTGCCTCCTGAATCGCTGCGCGCCCGCCGGAGAGCACTCCGTGCATGGAAACGAAGCCGTGAATCATCCCGGGATAGCGGCTGATGGTAACGGGTATGCCGGCCTGCTTCAGGCGCTGTGCGTAGGCTTCGCCCTCGTCGCGCAGCGGATCGAACTCGGCGGTTATAACGATGGCGGGCGGGAGCCCCGCGAGATTTGGCGCAAGAAGAGGCGAAACCTCCGGATGACGCTTTTGATCGGCGGATGTCAGGTAATGGCCGGTAAACCACTCCATTGCCGAGCCGGTGAGGAAATATCCCTCGGCCAATTCCCGATGGGACTGGGTTTCGAAAGAGCTGGAATCGGTCACCGGATAAATCAACACTTGCGCTGCCAACTTCGGCCCGCCTGCATCGCGGCAGCGCATGGCAACCACGGTAGCCAGATTACCGCCGGCGCTGTCGCCACCCACGGCGATGCGATGCGCATCCACGCCCAGTCGCTCCGCATTGGCAGCTACCCAGAGCGTGGCCGCTTGTGAGTCATCCACTGCGGCCGGGAACTTGTTCTCGGGCGCGAGCCGGTAATCCACGGAAATCACCACCGCTCCGGATTCCTTCGCCAAGGCGCGGCACACAGCGTCGTGCGTCTCGATATTGCCGAACACGAATCCGCCGCCATGAAAATAGACCAGCGCCGGACGAAGCCCGCCACGTCCGGTAGCGTAAACGCGTACTGGGATGTCGCCACCCGGACCCGGCACCGACAAATCTTCCACGCGTTCCAGTGCGATGGGCTCGCCGCCCATCAGCTTCATCCCTTCCACGCGGGCGCCACGGGCCTCCGCAGGGTCCTGGCTTTCGAGCGGTGGCGCACCCTGGGCGTCCATCATCTCCAACAATGCGCGCACCTCCGGGTGCAAGCGTTCGCTACGGGTTATGGTTTCGGGCATGAGCAATCCTCCGAATCATGATACATCGCGAGCGGGAGAAAAATTTCGTAGAGTGGATGGGATGAGAGCGGCTCTTTCTACAGCGCTTTTCGTTCTGTCGCTCGCCACACCGCTGGCGATGGGGCAGAAGAAGTATGACCCCGGTGCCACGGATACGGAGATCAAAATCGGGAACATCATGCCTTATACCGGCGCGTTCTCCGAATATGGTTCCACCGGGCGTGCCGAGGCCGCTTACTTTCAGATGATCAACGATCGCGGCGGTGTGAATGGGCGCAAGATCAAATTGATCAGCCTGGATTCCGGTTCCGATACAACGAAAGCCAGCGCCCTGGCGCACCAGTTGGTGGAGCAGGATCAGGTTTTGTTCACCGCCGGCAACTGGGGCACGCCCGCCAATCTGGCGATCCGCTCCTATATGAATGACAAGCAGGTGCCGCAGCTTTTCGTTGCGGCCACGGAATCGGTTTTTGACGATCCGTCGCATTTTCCCTGGACCATGGGATTTCAACCCACCAAGCGAACCGAAGGGCTGGTTTACGCCAGGTACATCCTCGAGAACAAGCCGAATGGCAAGATTGCGATCCTCTACTCGCACGCCGCGGACGGCGATGAGTGGCTGCTTGGGATTCGCGACGGCTTGGGGTCAAAATCCGCGGGGATGATCGTCAAGGAGGCGGCTTTTGAGTATTCCGATGCGGATGCACTGGATGCTCAGATCGCCACGCTCAAAGCCTCCGGCGCGGACGTTTTCATGAACCTGGCGGTGGGAAGATTGGCGACACGCGCGATTCGAACAGCCTATGAGATGGGCTGGCATCCGTTGCAGTTTATTCCGAATGCATCGCTGTCCGTCGCAGCATTTCTGGAGCCCGCGGGTCTGGAGAAATCGGCGGGGATCATCACCAATGCGCGCTCCAAGAATTGGCTCAGGCCGCAATCTAAGAACGACCCCGGGGTTCGCGCGTTTTTGGAATGGATGAAAAAATATAACCCCGACGCCGATATTCGCGATGCCAACAATGTGTATGGCTACGAAGTGGCTGAGACCGTGGTGGAAGTGCTGAGGAAATGCGGCGACACGCTCACGCGCGCCAACGTGATGAAGCAAGCTGCCAGGCTGGATCTGGAGATCGGTATGCTTCGGCCAGGTGTGAGAGTGAAGACCAGCGCAACGGACTACCAACCCATCAAGCAGCTATTTCTGATCCAGTTCGACGGCAAGGAATGGGCCGCGCTCGGAAAAGTAGTCGGCTACTGAATTGCCGGCTCCTGAATTGACATGGGCACCGGTCCGGCATAGCCGGTCATTTCCAGATAGCCGAGGCCCTGGAGCGCGCGGCCCTTCTTCGATGCGCTCACCTGGATGGAACCCTCCCAGTAAGTGGGTGCGGCGCGTGTCTTGCCCGCGAGTTCCTGCTGTGGCAAGCGAGTGGTGAGCCGGGCGTTGAGATCGAGAGAAGGAACTCGAATGCTCCATTCGATGGGATAACGGCCGCCGGAGTTTGGGCTGGCCCAGATCTTCCCCGGCGCGAGCGAAAAGTCTTTCGCGGATAAATGCGTTGATCGGCCTTGTGGATCGATATAGGTGCCAGCGGAAAATGGATCGAGCGTTCCGTCCTTGCGGCGCAACTGGAACAGCATGATTTCGGATCCATCGGAAAGCTGAACGCTAAACCAATCCCAGCCGCTTTGGCTGGCCGCAAGTTGGTGCGTGAAGAACTCGTGATCCATCCAGCTCTCGCCCTTCCACGTTCCACCGCTGCCCGTCGAGGACGATCACGCCGTTGGTCTCGAGGCGCGTAAATGAAATGTAGTGCGAAGCTCGGCCCGGCCCTTCGGCTTTCTGGCTGATGCCGTTTTCGCCATGAATAACGGGCGGCTTCGATGTCGTCATCGTGAGATCGAACGAGAAGCGATCGGCCACGGCCTGCAATCGTTGTGACGCCATTCCTCCCGGCGCCTCGGGATCCAGCTTCCATTGCGCTTGCCAGTTCCCGTTCCACACGCGTGCCTGCTCCTGATCGGCACCCGCGATACCGGCGCCCGTGCGATTCAGGCGTTCGGTGTAGAGAAAACGCCCGTCATCCAAATCGCTGAGGGCCAGGTGAGCTAACCAAAGATCACGTATGTCCCAGACTCCAGGTGCAGTCGCGCTCCGGTCCACACCTTGGCGGAAAAAGGTCAGTTCGAAACCAAAGCGCCGGCCCGTGGAACTCCGAAGATTCCCGGTGTAATACCACCACTCCGTCTGGAATTCGGGATGGTTGAAGTTGTCGCGAGGGAAGGCATAACGGTAGCCCGGCTCAGCCAGACGGAACGGTTCGCTCGTGGCGGCGCCCAGTTGCCACACCAGCAGCAGAGCCAGGCTACTCTTCATGAATCACCTCGATGGGCACCAAACGAGTGGCCATTCGCGCAGGGTAAATCCCCGCGAGCAACGTCGCCAGGTACACGATGGACAATCCACTGAGCAGCACCGTCACCGGCCAGTGAAACTGAATGGTCCAGCCGAAAGACTGTTTGTTGATCACGAAGATGAGCAGCAATGATAGAAAGAAGCCGAGAATCACGCCGGCGATGTTGGCTAACAATCCCAACAGGCCAGCCTCGAAAAGAATGATGCGGCGCAATTGGGGTTTGCTCGCACCTAGAAAACCGAGCAACCCGAATTCCCGGCGGCGATCCATCACCAGAGCGAGCAAGGCGCCGCCCACGCCCATGATCGCGACAAAGACCGCGACAGCTTCGAGCGCATACGTAATCGCAAACGTCCGGTCAAATACGCGAATCCCTTCCCGGCGCAGAACGCGATTGGAAGCCACCAGCACTTTGCGTCCCGCCAGCGCAGTCTGCACCGCGCTCTGCCCTTGCTCCTGGTTCACGCCGGGCTTCAAATACACAGCAACGTCCGAAGGACCGGCGTCCGGAAGGTATTTGAGCAGCGTGCCGCGATCCATCAGAATGAAGCCACGTTCGTTCGAATAGTCGTAATACACATCCAGAACGCGAAACGGAATGCGCGCGTCTCCTAAAGGCAAGACCAGCGTGTCGCCGGCATGAACATTGTGTTTGTTGGCGAAAGGCTCGCTGACCAGCACCGCATTGCGGCCCACCAGTTGCGGCCAGACCGATGCGGGCTGTGCTCCAGAAAGCAGCGGCCGAATTCCGTAGCGTCCCGCCAGCCGCGCCTCCATACCGCCCAGCGTGGCAGGTAAACCTTGATAGCTAATTTCATACGCGCGCAGCGTGTCCACAGCTTCCACCTGCGGGAGCTTGGCGAGATCCCGTGGAATATCCGCGGACATGACGGGATGCCGATCGGTCCCCAATGGCCCAGCCGGGCGCACGTATAGATCAGCCTGCAAACGATCGCCCATCCAGATCAGCACGGTCTGACGGAAACTGCCCACCATAATCCCCACCGACACCAGCATCGCGAGCGCGGTGGAGAGAGCGCCCACCAGCACCGAAGAACGGCGCAAGGAACTCGCCAGGCCGCGCGTAGCGAGCAACGCTTCCACACCGAATATCGCCCGCATCGCGCCAGCCAGCGCCGCCGAGAGTCCCGAAACCAAAGCTGGAATTGCTAACGCGGATGCGCCGATCAGCAGTAACGCCGCCAGATAACCGAACATCGGTTTGCCCTCCACCGGCCCTGGTTGCGACGCGAGCCAGGCGCCTGCGGCGAGCACAGAGGAGAAGATCAAGTCGCGCCCGCTATGCACTCTGGCCTGGTATTCCCGCCGGCCGCGCGCCATCGCTTCCACCGGAGAAACCTGCGATGCCTCCCAAGCGGGCGAGAATGCCGAGACAACCGAGACGCCCACTCCGATTGCGATGGCGATCCACGCGTCCGTCCAAGAAAGTGAAATCGCACCCGGCTGGCTGCTGACGTAGAGCGATTCCACGGTTGCAGCCACCATCTGCACCGCGCCCAGCGCCATCAATCTTCCCAGCCCGATGCCGGCCAGAGCGCCAGCCAGACCCAAGGCCGCGGCTTCGCCCAGAAATCCAGTGAGGATTCCAACGCGTGTTACGCCCAGCGCTCGCAGAATGCCGATCTCGAAACGGCGGCGAACCACGGAGACAGAGATGGTATTAAAGATGAGGAACGCGCCGACGGCCAGAGCAACATAACTCAGCACCCGGAGATTCCAGCGGAAAGCCGCCAGCATGCGACGGTTCTCGTCGGTTTGCGTTCCTTCGCGCGCAACGGTAAGTCCGGCGGGAAGCGCAGAGCGAAGTATCGATTCCCACGCGTCCACATTCGTGCCGGAGTCTTTGGGAACATCGATCAGAATTCGGTCCAGCTTTCCGGCGTTACCAAGCACCCGCGCGGCCGCGGCAAGATCCATCAGAACGATATCGCCCGCTCCCGGCGGCAGAATGCCACGGACCGTGTACTCAGCGGATGTGTCGTTGATGATCAGCTGCAGGCGATCTCCCGCCTTGTACCCTAAGCCGCTCCCGACCAGAATAGAATCTCCATTCTCTTCCGCACCGCCTTCCGGGATGGCTGCCGACTCTGCTACCAGATCCACCCCAATCAACGGGACCGCCCGGCGGCTTTCGGAAATCATCGCGTAGGCTTCCATTCGCGGATGCACCTTGATGGCGTAAGGCAGCCTCGCCAAACGCGCCACCGCTTCCGGAGGTACGCCGCCACCCGCGGTCACTTCAAATGCCGCGTCGCCCAAAAGCGTTTCCATCGAAGAACGGAACGAACCTGCCGCGGCATCTCCTGCAAGTTCGATCGCTAAAACGGCCGCTACGCCTAATGCGACTGACAGAATCGCCACTGCGGTGCGCAGGCGTTCTTGCCGCAGTGGCCGCAGAATCATTTGGTAGAACAGCTTGAATTGCGTCACTTGAGCCGCACGCGGGAGGCTGGTTGTAGCAACTCTGTCACGCGTCCATCGCGCAGATGAACAACCGTGTCCGCCATGGCGGAAGCTTCCGCGCTATGTGTCGCCATCAGGACGGTGGTGTTTTGTTCGGTTGCAATGGTCCTCAGCAGAGACAGGATCAGGTCGCTGGTGGTGTCATCCAGATTGCCGGTGGGTTCATCGGCGAGAAGCAAACGGGGGGAATGAACCAGGGCGCGTGCGATGGCCACTCGTTGCGCCTGGCCGCCGGAAAGTTGATGCGGCATGCGGCTGGCGTAGCCATCCATCTCAACCCATCGCAGTTGCTCGATCGCCGTTTTGCGGGCATTGGGCGCGCCGGCCAGGAGCAACGGCAGTTCCACGTTCTCAGCCACCGACAGCGTCGGGAGTAATTGGAAGGACTGAAAGATGAACCCGACTTTCTCACGCCGCAGGTGGGTGAGTGCAGCGTCGCCAAGCCCGGATGTAACCACGCCGTCCAGTGCGATGGTTCCCGATGTCGGAAAATCCATGGCGCCGGCCAGGTTCAACAACGTGGATTTGCCGCAACCGCTGCGTCCCACCAGAGCAACAAATTCGCCGGCCTGGAACTCCAGAGAAATGTCTTCGAGCGCCACCACCGGGTTTCCCTCCGTGATGTAATGCTTGCCGACGCGCTCCAGGCGAAGAACACTCATCTCTAACTACGGCTGCAACTCCGAGGTCACGGTCGGTCCTCTCAATCCCAGCGCCGAGGAAGCCATCTTCACCACGGTCGGCGATTTCTTGGCGATCCAGAATGTTATCTTGCTCGCGTCGCCCTCGGAGGAGAGCTGCACCTTATACGCATCGAAGGTGCCCGCGGGAACGGTGACGCGTTCCGAGCCGGCCACGGTTAACCGCATCAATTTGGACTTCTGTTTTTGCATGTCGAAATTGCGGAACGTGGTGCTGTACCCTTCGGCCAGCGGCAGGCACGCGATCTCCTGCGGCGCACCGGGACCATCCGCAAAAAGCGAGCCGGCCAGATCCACCGCCACCGGCGTGGTTTTGCCGTTGGTGTCCATTGTTCCGGTAGCTTTATTTCCGGCAAACTCCACGCTGATGGTGTTCTGGCCCTGCTTCAGAGTGCGCCGGCTCGGAACCAGCGTGGTCTTGTCCAGCGTGGCTGAGTCTGTCGAGTGTCCCCCTGGCGTGTCGATCGTGTCTACGACGGTCCAGCCGTCTTTCGATTCCGCGATGGTCGTCGATCGCGTCATCGATACGGTCTGATCGCCCACCAACAGGCTCATGTGATATTTCCAGGTGCCCGCTCGCAACGCTGTGGCGGGCTTCGGCGGCAACGCCTGTGGTTGGGCTGCCAGGCATGAGGCTAGCAACAATAGCTGAGCGCTCAATGCATGCGGACGTGCCATGGGACCATCTCCTCCGTCAATTGGTTACTTAACCATTAGACCGAATTTTCCGGGGGCGGCGCATGAACTGTGAAAGCTCGGTAAAATCTTGAGCGAGGGCGCGACAACTTTGGGTTTTGTAGATGCCGGCGGCGTGCGGCTGTACGTGGAAGAAACGGGAACCGGAGAGCCGATCGTTTTCGTTCATGAGTTGAACGCGGATTCTCGGGAGTGGGAGGCGCAAGTCCGATGGTTCTCGCGTTCTTATCGGTGCGTCGCCTTCAACGCGCGCGGTTATCCGCCTTCCGATATTCCGGAAGACCCCGGTTTGTACGGCATGCCATTCGTGGTGGATGACATCGCGGCGGTGCTGCGAGGCCTGGGCGTTTTGAGAGCGCATGTGGTGGGTTTGAGCATGGGCGCATATGCCGCATTGCATTTCGGATGGATGTATCCGGAAATGGCGAGATCGCTGGTGGTAGCGGGTGTGGGATCCGGTTCGCCTTCCGCGAATCGGGCGGCGTGGGTGGCGGAAGCCGAGGCCACGGCGAAAGCCTATCTGGAACACGGATCGGCTGCGGTCGCTGAAGTGGCCGGCCGCACACCCACGCGCGTGCAGCTACAACGTAAAGACCCTCGTGCATTCGACGAATTTCTTTCGCATCTGCGCCAGCATTCCCCCGCCGGCAAAGCTCGGACACTCGTGGGGTATCAGGCGCGGCGACCCTCGTTGCAGGATTTTGAAAGCCAGTTCCTGGGCCTCGAGACCCCGGTTCTATTGATGGCCGGCGATGAGGACGAACCTTGTCTCGAGACCACTCTGTGGCTCAAGAAAACACTTCCGAACGCTGGACTTTGGATTTTCCCCAACACGGGTCATGCCATCAACCTTGAAGAGCCCGCCGCCTTTAATCGCACGGTAGGGGATTTTTTCAGCGCAGTGGAACGCGGGCGCTGGCGGCGCTGAGCCTGGGCCTCGCCGATTGTGCTATCAGTGATACACATGGCATCGGAAGAAGAACTGAAAGCAGAGATCGAGCGGCTGCGGACCGAAAACGAAACACTGAAGAAACCCGCGCGAGGGCAGATGTCCCTGAAGGTGAGCGAGAAGGGCGGGCTCTCCGTTTACGGCCTGGGACGCTTTCCGGTCACGCTGTATCGAGAGCAATGGGAGAAGCTGTTGGCGATGGCGGATGAGATCCGGAAATTCATCGCCGCCAATGACGGGGCGCTGAAGAAGAAGGAATAAGGCTGAACATGCCTAACTCACGCCGGGGATTTCTCGGCCGCGCATCCACCCTTCTCATGACCGCCCTGGCAGCCTGCCGAAGGCCATCGGCGAGCTCCGGGGGTGTTGCCTCAGTGGTCTCGCCCAACACGACGCCAGGCGCGCCGCCGGCGTTCGGAACTTCGCCCGAAGCAGGACCGGTAGTCTCCGCTTCCACCTTCGCCGAAGCCGAAAAGCTGGTGCAATTCGAGCTCACCCCATCGGAGCGCGAACAAGCGGCCGGGAATTGGCGCAGGTCGATGGCTGCGCTCTACGAACGCCGCACCGGTCCTCGCAAGTTCTTTCCGCCATCGTCGGTGGCTCCGGCTACACAATGGAACCCCATCTTACCCGGCCAACCGGCCCCGCCCTCGCGCGATCGATTTATTCGTTCGAAGAAGGATCCGGCCGCACTGCCGACGAATGATCAGGACATCTCCTTCGCTCCGCTATGGCAGCTTTCGCGATGGGTGGAAACGCGCCAGCTCACCTCCGAGCGCCTCACGCACATCTATCTGGACCGGCTGCAGCGTTTCAATCCCAAGGTGAATTGCGTCATCACACTCACCAGCGACTTGGCCATGTCGCAGGCCCAACAGGCCGATCGCGAGATTGCCGCCGGACACTATCGCGGGCCTCTGCATGGCATCCCGTGGGGCGCGAAGGACCTTCTCGACACGGCCGGCATTGCCACCACCTACGGCGCCGAGCCTTATCGCAATCGCGTGCCTGCGCAGGATGCCGTCGTCGTGAAGCGACTGCATGACGCGGGAGCTGTCCTGGTTGCCAAGCTCAGCCTCGGCGCGCTGGCTCTGAATGACATCTGGTTCGGCGGCCAGACCGTGAATCCATGGCTGCTCGAAGAAGGGTCGGCCGGTTCGAGCGCCGGTCCAGGCGCGTCAACCGCCGCTGGGTTGGTGGGCTTCGCCATCGGTAGCGAAACGGGAGGCAGCCTGATAGATCCCGCTATGCGCTGCGGCGTCTCCGCGTTACGCCCCACTTTCGGCAAAGTGGCTCGTACCGGCGCGATGACCTTGTGCTGGTCGCTCGACAAACTCGGGCCCATGTCGCGCGGCGTAGAGGACACGCTGCTCGTTTTGCAGGCCATCTCAGGCCCCGATGCTGGCGATGTCTCAAGCGTTCCGAGCCACCTGGACTTCGATGCTTCCGCGCCCGTCACCGGACTGCGCGTCGGATACTTCCCCAATTGGATGAAGGAAGCACCGGCTACCGACGTCGATCGCGCCGCATTGGAAGCCGTGAAGAAACTCGGCATGCTTCCCACCGAGGTTTCGCTTCCCGATTGGCCCTATGATTCGCTGCAACTGATTTTATTTGCCGAAGCTGGGGCCGCTTTCGAGGAACTCACGCTTTCCGGCGGACTCAATCAACTGAAGGTGCAGGTTCCCGACGCGTGGCCCAACTCGTTCCGCCAGGCTCGCTTCCTATCTGCCGTCGACTTCGTCCAGGCCGACCGTTTTCGACGCAGCGCGGCCCAGGAAATGGCTCGCATCTTTTCTCAGGTGGATCTGCTTCTGGTCCCATCGCTGCGCGATGAAATGCTCACCCTCAGCAATTTCACCGGTCATCCGTCCATCACTCTTCGCGCCGGATTCATTGAAGTATCGGAAGCGCGAAGCGATTGGGCGCCGGACCCCGCGCACCCGCTTCCCAAATTCTCTCCACCGCGGCGAGTGCCGCACGGCGTCACGCTGATCGGCCGGCTCTTCGATGAAGGCACTATTGGACGCGTGGGGCTGGCTCTGGAACAGAGCTTCAACGTAGCTGCCGAGCGGCCTCCCGGATTTTGAGAGCAGCCATTAGTGAATGATCACGACGGCCTCGGTGCTGTTTAAGATGGTCTCTTTTGTATCCGCCGTGGTGGATCGAACCTGTTCGATCTTGAAACGAGTTGTCCCCGCCTCCGCCGTGGCCTTGATCTTGAAGTGGTAAATCGCAATCAATCCATCGGCGATGGGATTTTGGCCACCGGATAGAGTGCAACTGTACGCATACAGCCTGCGCGCGGTGCAGATGAGCGTTTTGCCCGAAGCCTTGGCTGCGCCGCCTGGTTCCGGGTCGGCTTCTATTTCCATCAATTGGGCCGGGAAGTAGACCTCCCACTTCAGGGCCACGGGAGCTCGCGCGGGTTGTGATTGGGCCGAGATTTCCAGCGTAACTTTGTCTCCGCGAGTTTTGGTAACCGGCGATCCCTGGGGTGTTTGACCAAGCAGTGGTATGCAAACCACAAGCACGCAAGCCAGCCTCATCTCGGTCCAATATTGGCACACCGCGCCAGAAGGGTGACGAGCAGGGCGATGAGGGCTCGGGTCCGATTCATGTAAAATGGCCGCGTGATTGATCGGCCTGTTCTCCCCACCCTGACATTGTTAATGCTCCTCGCGGCTCTCCCCTGCGCGGCGGCTGTCTCCGGCGAAGCAGTGTACCAACGGCGCTGTTCCGCCTGCCACGACCATGCCACCGAAACCACTCCGCCTCGCGACGCGCTGAAACAATTGTCCGTCGCGCGAATTTTGCGAACGCTGGACTTTGGCGTCATGATCAACGTCGCCAACGTGATGAATCGGGAAGAGCGCGAAGCGGTGGCGAACTATCTGGGCGTCAACAGAGTGGATGACGCTACGGTGCCCCCGCAAGCGTACTGCTCAGACCGCACGGTGAACATCGGCGCGTCGCCGAGCCCGGTGTGGAACGGCTGGGGGCCCGATCTGACGAACGCGCGCTACACCACCACCAGCGGCATCACGCTGAATCAGGTGGGCAAGCTCAAGCTGAAGTGGGCCTACGCATTTGAAGGCGATGTCAGCGCGTTTGGCGCACCCACGGTGCTGGGACGCACGCTGTTCATCGGCAGCGCCGGCGGCGCGGTGCAGGCGCTGAGCACGGACACCGGCTGCGTTCACTGGGTGTACCAGGCGAGTGGGCCCGTGCGGTCCGCCATCGTGGCGGTGCCCAACGGCAAGACGCACGTTCTGGTGTTCACCGATCTTACTGGATGGGCCTACGGTGTGGAAGCGGAAAGCGGAAAACTTTTGTGGAAGAAGAAGCCGGAGCCGCACGAATCCACCAGGTTAACGGGCACGGCTGCTGTCCATGATGGCGTGGTCTTTATTCCGGCCGCTTCCTGGGAAGAGACGCGCTCGGGCAATCCGGAGTATCCGTGCTGCACGTTCCGGGGCAGCGTGACGGCGTTGCGCGCAAAGGATGGATCCGAAGTGTGGAAGACCTACACCATTCATGAGAAGCCGAGAGCAATTGAGAAAGGTGCGGGAACCGTTGGGACCTTTGGGCCGTCGGGCGCGGGTGTTTGGGGATCGCCGACACTGGATGCCAAGCGCGGATTGCTTTACATCACGACGGGCGACAATTACTCAACGCCTGCCACTGATATGAGCGATGCGGTGGTAGCGATGGAGATCAAAACCGGAAAAATCGTATGGTGGAAGCAAATGACACCAGGCGACATATTCGGCGGCGCGTGCACCGGCGGGGGGTGTCCCGGGCCGGATTATGACTTTGGATCGTCGGTGGTCATGGAGAAACTTCCGAATGGCCATGAGGTGTTGCTGGCGGGACAGAAATCGGCCGTAGTTTACGCGCTGGACCCCGACAAGAAGGGCGCCATCCTGTGGCAGACTCGCGTGGGCAAGGGCGGCACCAACGGCGGTGTGCAATGGGGCATGGCAAGCGACGGCAAACAGGTCTACGCCGCCGTTTCGGATCTGGCGAGGAAGGCCCCTCCAGGTACGGTTCTCCTGGTTGGATTGCCGCCCGATCCAACACAAGGCGGAGGATTGACCGCGCTTCGAATCGCGACCGGTGAGAAGGTTTGGTACGCGGCCCCGCAGCCCTGTGGTCCGACGCCCAAGTGCAGTCCCGCGCAGCCCGCGGCTCTGACGGCCATACCGGGCGCCGTGTTTTCCGGGTCGGACGACGGACACCTGCGCGCTTTCGCCGCCGAGGATGGACGCGTGTTGTGGGACTTTGACACGGTGCGCGAATATCAAACCGTCAACGGAACGCGAGGCAGAGGTGGGTCGCTCGATGGCGCCGGTCCCGTGCTGATCGGCGGCATGCTGTTCGTGAATTCAGGCTACGCGCGCAATGGCGGCATCGCGGGCAATGTCCTGCTGGCATTCGCGCCGGAGTAATGAGAGCCAGGATCTTCAGATGAAGTTCGTTTCAGATTATGGTTTGATTAAACGGCCGTCAACGGAGTAAGGCGCACGCAACTCCACGCTGCGCCCCGGTTTTTTGTATGTGGAGGAACCATGAACCTGAAACTGATCCGTTGTTCGATCATTCGTTGTTCAATGCTGGGCGCCGCGATGCTTTTGACGGCTGCGCTGGGCTCTGCCGATACGCCAGGAAGACATCCCGCCTACCTGCATGCGCGCACCGATCTTCGCCGAGCTGAGCGATTGATGGAGGCGCCTGAGGAGCCCAACGTGCGGCGGGATCTGGCGGCTGCCGGGCACGAAGCGCATGAAGCCATCCGCGAAATGGATGCAGCCGCGCTGTGGGACCGCAAGGACGTGTTCGAGAATCCCTCGATAGATACCTATTCCGATCGCCCCGGAAGATTCCGCGCCATCGGGCAGTTTCTGTTTTCGGCCAGGCGCGACATCGAACGCGAAGAGGATAACCCAGCGGCCCGTGCCTGGCGGGACCGGGCGCTTCATCACATCGACGAGAGCATCCGGCTGGTGCGGCGCGCGGCGCGTAATGACTGGCGCGACGATTGGTTTAAGTGAGCTGGTTTAAGTAAGGCGCGATCGAGGAGCTTTCGCGGCTAGCGCTCGCCGCCAAACATGTGCTTGGGGTCTTTATTATTGTCCTGGCACAGGTATTCATACATTTCCTGATCCTGCTGCCATCGGATGAGCCACCCTCCGGTCCATGGCTTGGTGTAAGCGCCGGGATCGTCGATGGTGGCTTCATATTTCAGCGTGTTGTAGTCGGTGCGGGTGAAGCGCTCGGTGAGGTGCAGGAATTCGGTGTGCGGAATCCCCTCGCGCGTCAGCCAGAATCGTTCGTTGAAGCCGACGGTATCCACCACCAGCGAGTCACCCTCCCAGCGGCCGGTGGAATGGCCGAAGAAGCTCGGGTCCAGATTTTTGGGATGCGGCTGGCCGTCCATGTGGATAATGCGCCAGGTGTGCGGCCCGCCCACCTCGATCATGTAGACGCGTTTCTCTTCGGGTACGTCGACGAACTCGAAACCATAGGGAGTATGAAATAGCCGCGGTCCGCCGGATGGCAGGCACTTGGTGTGCGGGTCGTCCTTGGTGGTGGTGCCCTGCCGGTAAGCATAGAGGGCCCGGGCCCACGGCTGGAACGGAACCTCGCTGATCTTCATATTAGTCGGCAGGTTCATGCGCGGATTGTCGATGCCGCGGGCATTCGTGGCTAGCGTCGAGCCGGCATTGCCTTCCCACACGCCTTTTTCCCCAGGCAGCGGACCCAGGTTGACGTGGCCATCCGGCCAGTGCGGAGTGGGACGCGGCGGCTGGGTGTTACGCGGACGATCCAGGCGTCCACCGTTGAGACCCGCGGGTGGTTGATCCTGCGCCACGAGTGGGAGTGTGAGGGCAGTGAATACAAGGGCAGCGCCAATTTTAGCCCATCGAAATTTTCGTCGTTGTTCCGGCATGCGGGATTGGGGATTGGCGGTCAGGGATTACTGAGGGCCTCGTTCACTCGAAGCGGCGCCCAGCTTTTTACCGGTCGCCGTCATGGTGACGCTCCGTGCGTTGGCCTGTTTCGCGCCATCCTTAGCAAGCGTGCCTTCCACGGTCACCTCGTCGCCCACCTTCATGGTGTTGCGCGTCCAGCCGCTGCGCTCCAGGCCGTTCGGCGGACCCATTTCGAGCGCCCAGTTAGTGACGGACCCGCTTTCGTCTGTAACATCCAGGTAGAAGTAAACGTGCGGATTCATCCACTCCACCTTGGTGACCACCCCTTTCAGCTGCACCTGTTTCTTGCTGTCGTACTCGGCCGAGAAGGCGTGATGCGCCGGAAGCGGCGTCACCGCCATGATCCCACCGAAAACCACAGCCAACAGACCGAACGCGCTGGATCTCATCGAAGCTCTCCTATGGAGATTCATTATATGTCACTGGCATATCTGTAGCCAGGGGCGCAGAAGTTTTACCGGATGGGCGCTCTGCCCGGTCCCACCATGTGAGGCTCGTCCTTCGAATTGTCCTGACAGAAATATTCGGGCACGTCCTGATCGGCCACCCAACTGAGTGTCCAGCCGCTCGACCACGGCCGCGTGTAGGTCCCCGGATCATTCACTAGCACTTCGTAGCGCAGGGTGTTGAAATTCGGGCGTGAAAATCTCTCGGTAAGGCGCAGCGCTTCGGTATGCGGCAGGCCGCCGTTGGAAAACCAGAAGCGTTCGACGAAAGCGTCCGATTCCACCACCAGCGTGTCGCCATCCCAATGCCCCGACGAATAGCCCCAGTATGTCGGGGTCACGTCTTCACTCTGCGGCAACGCGCGCCCGTCCAAATTAATCAGGCGCCAATTGTGGTTCCCGCCGCCCGACATGACGAACACACGCTTCCGATCGGGCTGCTCCAGGAATTGAATGCCATGCGCCACTTGAAACATGCGCGGGCCGGACGGTGGCAGGCAACTGAGCATCGGGTCGTCTTTCAAAAACGTTTGTTGGCGATACTCGTACAGGCCCTTGGCCCAGGGCTGAAACGGCGCTATCTTGCCCGCGTCGTCCAGGTTCGCCAGCAGCCCGTCGCTGTCCATTTTGATATTCCCGGCCGTGGACTCAACCAGGCTGGCCGCGCTCGGATGCGCCCAATAGCCCGTTTCACCGGGCACCACGCCCAATCGCGGATGGCCGTCGGGCCAGCGTGGCGTTGGCTTAGCCTGTCCGCGGCTTGGCGCGGCTTCCGTATCCGGCGCTTCCGACAACTTCTTGCCGCTGGCCAGAACCAAGGTTCTTCCGCTTACCAGCTTGCTGCCGTCGCGTGCGAGCCAGCCTTCGATGGTTACCGAATCGCCCACCTTGATCGCATCTCTGGTCCAGCCGGCCGTGCGCAAATCCAGCGGGCTGGCCCACTCTACGGCCCAATTGACGGGCTCGCCACCGTTGTCCCGCACGTCGACGTAAAGCAAGGCATGGGGATTGTTCCAGTCGAACCGGGAGACGATTCCGCGCAGGGTGACCGGCTTATGCTCATCGAATTCCGCGCGAAGCTCGTGGTGCGCCAATAGAGGCAGCGCGGCAACCACCATGCACGCCGCGGCAATTACAAGCTTGCCCGGCTTCACTCGGTCCGCCTTTTGCCGTAATTCTTAGCCAGGTAATCGAGGATCATGGAAAGCTCTTGGTCAGTCACCGGCGCCCCTTCGGAAATCATTCCTTTGGTCAACCCCCGCCACTCCTCCCGGCTCAGCTCCTGGCCCCGTAGCCGATCCAGATTGTGGCAGTAAGTGCAAACATCCTCCACCAGTTCGCGCCCGCGATCCTTGGCCTGAGTTCCGTTCCGCCCGGCCGCCGCTAGCGAAAGAGCAGCTGCCATCGATATCGCTACTCTTGTGAGCATCCAGCTTAGTCCCTGGTAACCTTGAAATCGCCTTTCACCGTTCCTTCCGTCCAGGTGCCGGTGATGGTGCGGTTATAGGAGCCGATATTGTCCAGCTTGCCATCGATCACGATATGCTTCTGATCCTTGGTTTCGGCCTCGAAGTGCACCGTCCAATTGGAAGCATCCAGGTCTGCCACTTTCAGTGGAACGGCCTTCGGGCCTGGGTTAATGGCGCCTTCAATGGCTTTGGAGTTCCACTTCATGTACAACAGGATGGGGATTTTCTGCCCGCCGTTGGGATGCCATTCACCGTGCCACGAACCGGTCAGCGGATGTCCTTCCTGCGCCCAGAGCCCAACCGCAATTCCAAAGATCGCCCAAAGACTCAGAAAAAGAACAGATCGTCTCCGCATCGTCTCCCTATTTCGCAAGCAGACGCCATTTTATATGCTGGGCCATGGTTAACGCAAGGAACGCGCCGCGAATGCCGCTGCCAAATGATAATGGGATCTTCCGCACTTTCGGTGCAGCTTCCACTTTCGATACAGCTTCAGGGAGCCAATCAACGCCGACTCGGGAACCCAAACCCGTATCCTTCGGCCCAAATAAGCCAGCCCGAATAGAGCCACAATAGTCTCCATGAGAACCATCACGCTTGCGTCGTTTTTTCTTCTCGCGGTGTCGGCACAGGCAGCCAAGGACTTCGTGCTGGTGGCCCATGGCGGGGCCGGCGACTATACCAAGATGACCCCCGCGGCCATTGAAGCGCGGCGCGCTGGCATGGTCAAGGCCATCCAAGCCGGATACGCGGTTCTGGTGCGCGGCGGGGCGAGTATCGATGCGGTGGAAGCTACCATCAAGGTGATGGAGGACTCCGGTCTGTACGACGCGGGCCGCGGCGCTTACTACACCAGGGACGGTGTGCCGGAGATGGACGCGGCCATCATGGACGGGAAATCGTTGCAGGCCGGCTCCGTCGCGTCGGTGAAGCATATAGCCAATCCGATCCATCTGGCGCGCCTGGTGATGCAGAAGACCCCGCACGTTTTGTTGGTGGCGGACGGCGCTGAGGAGTTCGCAAAGTCGCAAGGCATCCAGCTGGTCTCGCCGTATTACTTTTACACCGAACGCGAATGGAAGCGCTTTCAGGATGCCGAGAAAGAGAAGGCGCCTCCCAGCGGACACGGCACCGTGGGAGTGGTCGCGCTCGATATGGCGGGGAACCTGGCGGCCGGCACCTCCACCGGCGGCACGGTGCTGAAGATGCCGGGACGCGTGGGAGACTCACCCATCATCGGCGCCGGTACTTATGCCAACAACCAAAGCTGCGCGGTCTCAGCCACCGGCACCGGCGAATATTTCATGCGCAACGTGGTGGCGTCGGACATTTGCGCGCGCGTGCGCTACCTGCACGTCACGCTCGAGCAGGCCGCGAACGACGTGGTGATGAAAGAGCTGGTGGAACAAAATGGCGACGGAGGTGTGATCGCGCTGGATCCGAAAGGCAACGTCGCGACGCCGTTCAACACCACCGGCATGCTGAACGGCGTGGTGCATGCCGAAGGCAAGATCAAACTGTCGGGCTGGAGCAAGAACGCAGAGCCGGTGATGGCGCCCGCAAAATGAATTGGGTCGCATGAATTGGGCAACCTACGCCGTTCTCTCTGCGTTCTTCGCCGCGCTGGTAGCGATCTTCGGCAAGATCGGCGTCCAGGGCGTGGACAGCAATCTCGCGGTGGCGTTCCGTACGGCGATCATCGTGTTCTTCGCCTGGGGCATCGTTATGGTGCAAGGCAATGCCTCCGACCTGTTTCGCATTTCGCGCCATTCATTCCTGTTCCTCTTTCTCTCCGCCATCGCGACCGGCCTTTCGTGGTTGTTCTACTACAAAGCTCTGCAATTGGGCGAGGCTTCGCGCGTGGCCCCGATTGACAAGCTAAGCGTGGCGCTGGCGGTTACGATGGCTTTCATTTTCCTGGGCGAGAAGCCACACCTGGGTAATGTGCTCGGCGCAGGCTTGATCGTAACGGGCGTGCTAGTGACGGTTTTCGTGAAGTGACGGCGGAATTCTGCCGACCATACAATTGTGAGCGCCTCGGGCGACGACAGGCATTCCGGGACGAGATTCACCGCCTTGCTGTGGATGGAAGGATTCAAAGCACTGGTGAACCTAGCTCCGGTGCTCCTATTCTTCGGACGAAAAATCCTCGCGTCAAAACCTCCCAACGACGGGTTCGCCGGATTGTTCGTCGAACTAATGTTTGTGATGCTTGTGCTTCCGGCGTTGCTCGTTCTAGGCGGCATTCACTTAATAACGGCGTGGTTGCTCCTTCGTCGAAAAGTTCCGTCGCGAGCGCTTATCGTGACTGCCGACATTCTTGAGGGTGGCGCCGGCCTGTGCGTTTTGATGCTTAGCTTCAGCCCTACAGTGGCAGTCTGGATTCTATTCTGCGCCGTCGAGCTCTTCACCGTCCTATCGCGCACGGGGAACGATTATTGGTCTTCCGCCTCCTCCCCCTCAAGCGCGTCCAGCACCTCGGCCACTTCCGGCTGATTGGCAAAGCGTTTCAGCACGCGAATGGATTGCCCCGCCGAAAATCCCGCGTAGCGCAGACGGCGAAACGCCCCAGCCAGATTCTTGTCCTCGCTGAGAAATTGTTTCAGATCTTTCCCGCGATACTTGCGGCGCAGGAAATCCTCGATCAGATCGCCTTCATTGGTTTTCTGGTAAGTCTGCTCGGTCACCTGTTCGGCAAGCTTGGGAGCCACTCGCCGCTGGCGCAAGTCCCGCAGCACCCGCATCTTTCCCAAGCCTTGATTTTGAAGCCGGGCGGAGGCGTAGCTTTCCGCGAACTGGCGATCGTTCAAGTAACCGGTTTCCTTCAGTTTTGCGAGGACCGCATCCACGTCCTCGTTGTTTTGCGCGCGGCGGCGAAGTTTCTCGCGCAGCTCCCCCGAAGAATGCGCGCGTCCACCCAGAGCGCGCAATGCAACGTTCAGGAGCTTATCGCGGTCTAACAACTGTGGCTGTCGTTTGGCCATGATATTGCTACACAAATAATTACAGGCTTACGCTAGCAGATTCGAGACTGCTATTGTAGAAGTGAGTCTGATGTTGTAAGAAAGAAAGGACGTCCAACATGGATGATGACAACAAGTTTTCGTATTTCTTTCTGGGACTGGGACTGGGTGTAGCGGCAGGATTGCTGTTTGCTCCGAAATCCGGACCGGAGACCAGGGAACTTCTACGGTCCAAAGCCGATGAGGGAAAAGAATACCTGAAGCGGCGGAGCTTCGAAGTGCGAGATCAGGCGACGGACGCGATCGAACGCGGCAAATCGACCGTCACGCGCCAGCGCGACAACTTAGCGGCGGCGGTAGAGGCTGGCAAGCAGGCTTATCGCGAAGCCGTAACCACCACTCCGAACGACGCGGAACACATCTAACGAAATGACGCGGAACGCACGTTGTTCCGTCCGAGGCCTACCATGAGTGAGACTGCTCTGCTATATGTGATGACCGCCTTCGTCATCATCTCCGCCATCGCGCTGTGCGTCCAGGCGGGGATGCTGGCGGGGATTTATAAGACCACCAAATCGTTGCAGGAGGCTATCAATCCGCTCCTGCCGAAGGTGGAAAGTCTGGTCGAAAAGACGAATGTGGCCGTGGAGCAGAGCGGCCGCCAGATCACCGAGATCACTACGCGCGCCAACGATATTTTGGATTCCACCAAACGCCAGTTGGCCATTGTGGAGGACGTGGTGGGTGACGCCGCCGGGCGCGCCAAGGTGCAAATGGAGCGCGTGGAGCTGGTGCTGGACGACACGCTGAGCCGCGCCCACGAGACGGTAGCCGTGGTCCACGATGGCATTATGCGGCCCTTGCGCGAGTTGAACGGCATCGCGGCTGGTGTGCGGGCGGCGTTGGGCGCGCTGGCGCGTGGAGACCGTCCGACGGTGGACCGGGCCACCAGCGACGAAGAGATGTTCATTTGACTTGGTTGGGGGAAGCTACTGCGTAGGCGGCGCGGTGGTGGGAGCCGTGGTTCCGCCTGAGTTCGGGGAACTGGTTGGGCTGGAACTGAACGGGCTTGAGCTGGTGGAACTGCTTCCAAACGGACTACCGCTCAGTGGCCCGCCCCCGTTCTGATTCTGCTGCATTTGCTGCTGGACGTTCTGTTGCGCATTCACTGCCGCGGCGCCCACCACGGTCTTGTCCTTCTTCAGGTCGTAAACAAACTCCCACTCTTTGTACTTAGCGTGATCGTTGATTACGTGAATTCCTTTGCCTTCCGCCGTGCTGGCCACGCCCGCGATTCCGCCCGTGTTTCCGGTGGTAAATCCACTCGTGGCCGAGGGAGGCTGGCGCGGTTGAGTAAGGATCTGCTGGATCAGGTTGGAAGCACTTTGGGCGGGAGCGCCCTGGGGCGGCGTTACGGGTTGTCCGAATGACGGCCCGGACGGCAGCCCTGGAGTCGGCGGAAATCCCGGCGTCGATCCCGGCTGCTGAGGAATCAGCCCCGGCGGAAATTGCACCGGAGGCTGCGGCGCCTGAGCCGGTTGTGAAGGAGACGGTTGCGACGGGTCAATCGGTTGCCCTGGCACATTCGGATCTCCGGGAACCCCAGGCAGCCCTGGGACCACGGGCAGCGCTGGATCTAGCGGGGCGTTCGGCGAGTTGGGCGCATTGGGATCCCCTGGCTGCTGGACCGGGAATCCAGGCTGTCCTGGAACCGGCTGCTGGATCGGTTGCGCGGGCTGACCGGGCTCGGGTTCCGTGATCGGAGGCTGATCGCCGCCAGGATATCCACCGGGCGCGAACCCCCCAGGCACTCCGCCTGCGCCGCCTGCGCCAATGATGCGGTCGCTCGGCCTCCTCAACGCCATATTCAATGGATCCGGCGGCTGCGCATTGGGATCGTTCGGATTCGGAGTCCCTCCCTGTTGCGACGAATTAGCCGCTTGCCCAGAGAAGTTCAGCGATGAACCGGAGTTCTGAAAGGCACTGGAGTTTTGCGAGGAACTGGAGTTTTGCGAGAACGGCGAGCTTTGCGCATTCGGACCGTTTCCCGTGCTGCTGCCTGGGAGCGGAGCCGGGGGCTGGATCAGTGAATCGGTGAGCTGTCCTGCCGGCCCGACATGCAGCAAACGCCAGTCTTTACCGGTCAAGGGATCCAGGTAACGGTGGCGCAGAAAACGAATATTACGGCTGGTCTCCAAGTCGTCCAGGGTCTGCGGGTAGATCTGATATTTCCTGTAAAAGAGCTGGATGGCGCGCTTGTATTGCAGGCCGCGATCGATAGCCATCTGCTCACGCGCCCGCTGCGATTCAAACGCGATGCGCGGCACTTCGATGTATAGCGTGATGGCGATGGCCGCGGCCATCACGAACACCAGCAGCAGCGCAAAACCCGACTCGCCGGTCTTTTGCCTTGGGCGTTTCATCCGGCCAACTCCGCTTCCAGTGGCAGCGTTTGCTGATTATTGTTCTTGAACTCCGTATCTTCCACCACGGCCGAATTTACGCCGATGCGAACAATCTTGTAGCGCTTCTTGATCATGTCGCCTTCGCCCGCGATCACAATTTCTTCTCCATCCAGGAAAAACGCGCGCTTGTCCCCGACCTTGGTCTTGTTGACGAAGCCGTAGAATTTCAGGGGAATCGGCGGCGTCTTGGGCTCGGGCGGTGGTTCCACGGGCTTGGGCTGTACCGGACCGACGAAGGGGTGGGCGATTGCGATCTTATCCGGTTCCTTGCCGAGCTTGGCGGCTTCGGGCGGCGGCGCCGCGCCGATCTCAAAAAGCGAGCGCGTCCCGGCTTCCACGTCCACCGTTCTTAGCTTCGCGAGCAGATCCAGCCGCAAGGTCGGGTCCACGCTGGTGGTATCGATGTTCTTGGGCTTCAGCGACGGTTTAAATTCCCTGGCGCCTCCGGCCGTCTGCTGCACGTCGCGGTATGTGGATCGAGCGCCCACGCGCGGACCTGCGCTCGCTGCGGTTGCAACCGGCGCGCGGCTGACGATCGGCGCCGAAGCCGTGCTTCCGCTCGAGTTGCTGTTATAGAAATAGACCACCACCGCGACCACTACCAGGCCCGCCAGGAACCCGATCTTCTTGGGGTCGGCCCCTACCTTGGACGGAACCAGGTTCATTGCGCCGAACCGTCCTCGCGTACGAATGTATCCAGCTTCAGCATCACATTCAGCCGCCCGCCGGATTGTTGCGGCGTTGCGTTCAGGCTCTCAACGATCAGCAGCCGGTCCGACTTATCGATCAGATTGATGAAACGGATTACGTCCGGATACAGGCCCTCAAAATTCGCCGAAATCTGCATCATATCCAGGGTATCGCTTCCATCTACCGCCTCCAGAGCCAGAGCGCTGTCGCGCGGAGTGATCTTGGATTGGCCCGCCAAATCGTTCAATTCGGCAATGATGGTGGAGTACGCGGTCCGGCGCGGAAGGAAGTAAGTGCCCATGAACTTGTCGCCTTCGCCGCGGCCACTTTGAATCTTGCCCGCCAGCAGCCGTGTCCGTTCCAGCACGCCCTGCTGCTGCCGGATGGCCGAGCGCATATCGAGCGACTGTTGCGCCAATTCCTGCGCGGAACCGCCGATGGGACGAATCACAAAATATAACGCCACAAGATTCGCCGCTGCTAACACACCCAGCCCCACGCGGATCAAGGTGCGCGGATTGCTGGCGGGCCAGGCGCTAAAGCGTCTCCTCACATCAGAGCTTCTGGGCATAGGTCACCGTAAAGTGATAGCGATAGAAGGGATCGGTTTGCGAGGGCGGCGCCGACGATTGCACGCTGGTGTTGCCAAACTGCGGGGAGCCTTCGAGCTTACGGAACAGGTCCAGGATGGGCGGAACGTCTTTGGCCCCCACCACCATGTCGAGCAGAACCTGGTTGTTCATATCCACTTCAGGAAGGCGCACCGAGACCAGCCGTACATTGTACGGCATCACTTTCTCCAGGTCCGCGAAGATCTTGGTCCAGCTGATGGCCTTGCGTTCAATCAGGGTGTTCAGAAACACACTGCGCTCCAGCACCTCTGCATTCTCCGGCCTGCGGAGCGTGGCGTTTAACGTGGCTTGCTGCGCCGCGATGGCCTTTAGCTGCGCGTTCTGACGGTCGATGGTGATACGGATGTCGGCCGCTTGATGCCGTTCCCCCAGTATCGCGGTCACCTGGTAAATCAGCAGCACGCTCAGTATGACGGCTAGCGCCGCTGAGCCCACCAGCAACGCGCGGTCTCGCCGGAACGGTTCGCTTGCCAGATTGATGGGTACGCGCAACGCCATTGCTTAAGCCACCGATTCCAAGTATCCAAGCAACCCGACGTTGCTCTTTGCGGGCTGGCCAAAACGCGAGCGGACCGCTTCGACAGCCACACCCCACTCCTGCTCCCAGCGTGGCGCTAATTGTTCCATCTCCGGTCCGAATCCCGCCAGCCAAATCTGTTTCGGACGTCCTTTCAACTCGTCCTCGATATAAGCGATGGTGGGATGCAGAACGGATTCAATGTCATCCAGCCGCCCGCCCTCCATTTCTATGCAGCGCGCCAGGTTCACGGAGCTCTCCTGGAGCACCAGCACCGAGAGAACCCGTCCGCTGAGCTTTACCAGCAAAGTGATGCCGTCCGGAGCCAGAAGATTGAGCGCCGCGAGCGTGGAGGTGGTCACCAGGCCGGGATGAAAGCCGGCCGCGCGGAAGGGCGCTTCATATTGGACCACGATGTCGGAAGAGATTACCGCGGCCAGCACTTCAATCTTTGAGCCATGGGAGCGAGGCTGCAGGACGTAACTCACCATCGCGGTTTCCACTTCAAACGGTACGCTCTTTTTCAGACGAAAACGCACCAGCGCCTGCTGCTCGTCCGGATCGGTCGGGAAAGTGTCGAAATCGAGCACCGCCACGCGCGCACAGTAATCGGGCAAAATAACCGCGGCGCGACGTTTGCGGCTGCCGTTGCCGGGCGCCAGGGACTTAATATGATCGAGCAGAACTTGTGGCTGCTGGATGTTGTCGTGCAGCGGCGAAACCAGCAGCACGCCCGGTTCGAAGCGCGCGAATTCCGCCAGCTTCGGCTCAGACACGGGCGCGAAGGCCAAGCCCTCTTCGGACAACTCGAAGGCGTGTGTGGGCGGCGGATCCTGCAACAGATTGGCGAGAGCGCTCATGGGTGCCTAGCCTTCGATGAAGGTTACCTTGTTGATCTCCTTCAACGTAGTCACTCCTTCGCGCGCCTTGTCGATGGCGTGATCGCGCAGGAATGTCATGCCTTGGTCGCGCGCCGCGCGTTTGATTTCCGACGCCGGGCGCTTGTCGAGAATCATTTCGCGGATGTGCTCGCTAAGGTCCAGCAGCTCATGAATCGCCGTGCGGCCGCGGAATCCCGTGCCGCCGCATTCAAAGCAACCGGGGCCTTCGTATAGCGTCACGTCACGCCATTCCTCGGGGTTGAGGCCGCTCTCGATCAAATAAGAATCGGGATACTGCACCGGCGCTTTGCAGTACACGCAGATCACGCGGACCAGCCGCTGCGCCAGGATGCAATTCAGCGCCGAGACAAAGTTGTATGGCTCCACGCCCATGTTCAGGAAGCGGCCCAGAACGTCCAGCACGTTGTTGGCGTGAACGGTGGTGAACACCAGGTGGCCGGTAAGCGCGGCGTTAATCGCAATCTGCGCCGTCTCCTGATCGCGGATCTCACCCACCATGATCTTGTCCGGATCGTGACGCAGGATGGAGCGCAGGCCCCGCGCGAAGGTCAGCCCCTTCTTCTCGTTCACCGGAATTTGCGTGATGCCCTTGATCTGGTATTCGACGGGATCTTCGATGGTGATGATCTTGTCTTCGTCGTTCTTGATCTCACTCACGCCGGCATAGAGCGTAGTGGTCTTGCCCGAGCCGGTGGGGCCGGTGACCAGCACCATCCCGTAGGGCTCCTTGATATAGCGCCGGAACTTCACCAGGTCAGCCTCCGAGAAGCCGACCACGTCGAGCGAAAGCTTGGCGAACTTTTCGCTCATCGATTCTTTGTCCAGCACGCGCAGCACGGCGTCTTCGCCATGAATGGTGGGCATGATGGAAACGCGGAAGTCGATCAGGCGGCCCTTGTAGCGCACCCGGAAACGGCCGTCTTGCGGCGTGCGGCGCTCGGCGATATCCAGTTCACTCATCACCTTGATGCGCGAAATGATGGTGGAATGCCAGTCCTTCGAAATAGGCGGCATGGCATAATGCAGCACGCCGTCAATGCGGTATTTGATGGCCACTTCCTGGTCGCGCGTCTCGATATGAATATCGCTGGCGCGCCGTTCCAGAGCATTGAAGATGGTGGTGTCCACCAGCTTGATCACCGGCGCGATGTCGCTGTCGGCGGTCAGCTTGTCGATCGAAAGGGTTTCGTCCTGGTTCTCTTCCTCGCCGATCACGTCCAGCGTGAAGCCCTCGGTAACCTCTTCCAGCACGCGCTGCGACTGCTCGGTTTTCTTGAGCAGATCGGAGATCTGAGAGAGCGTGGCCACCTTCACATGCAGCTTCTTTTGCAGCAGGATGGCCAGTTCGTCGATCAGGTTGAGGTTACGCGGATCGGCCAGCGCAATGTCCAGATGCCCGTTTTGAGAATTGATGGGCACGAAGTTGTAGCGGAACATCAGGTCGACCGGCACCGAGTGAAACAGGTCATGATCGATGCGGACTTCCCGCAGGTCGACAAAATCGCAGCGATAGCGTGTAGCCAGTGTTTTGGCCTGCGCGATTTCGTCGGCCGGCTGGATGATTTTGAGGGTATCTCTAGCGGCCATGGAAACTCCAAGAGAATTCAGAATTCAGGATTCGAGAATTCAGAATCTGCGCCCGTGAGGTCTCTTCCCCATTCTGGATTCTGGATTCTGGATTCTGTATTCTTGTCTTTCTCATTTCAACGTATCCGCCAAAGAGAAGATCGGCAAATAGAGCGCAACCAATACGAACGTCACGAAAGCGCCCATACAAAGCATGATCGCGGGCTCGATCAGGGAGAGCGTCGCCGTCATCCGGGTGTTGACGTCATCCTCGTAAAATTCAGCCACGCTCGCCAGCATTTGCGGCAGCGCGCCGGTGGATTCGCCCACTTCGATCATGTCGATAGACAGCCCGGGGAAGATGCCCGTTTTCTGCAGTGACCCCGATAGCGCCTGGCCTTCCTTCACCCTTTGGCCGGCCTCCGCCAGGCTGTTTTTCAGCAGCCGGGTGCCCAACGAGCTGGACGCCGTGTCGAGCGCCTGCAACAGCGGAATTCCGCCCACCAGCAGCGTGCCCAGCACACGCGCGAATTGCGCCACCTGATATTTGATCCAAATCTCGCCCACCACGGGCGTCCGCAGCCGCCAGCGATCCACTCGCTCTTCGCCCTTGGCGGTTTTGGCCCAAAAGCGAAACCCCACCGCGGCGGCGATCAAGGCCCCAACCCCCAGCAGGATATAGCTCCGAGCCGTGGTTCCAATGGCGATCAGGATTTGGGTGGCCGCCGGCAGTTGCGCCGACATGCTGTTGTACAGCTCGGCGAATTTCGGGACCACGAAAGTGATCAGGAACACCATCAGGCAGATCACCAGCACGATTAACAGGCACGGGTAGACCAGCGAAAGGATCAGCTTCTTGCGCACTCCCAATGCCAGCTTTTGATAGGTGATAAAACGGTCCAGCACTTCACCCAACGCGCCGCTCTTCTCGCCCGCCAGCACCGACGTGACGTAGATGGGCGGAAACACTGCCTGCCGCGCGAACGCATCGGAAAGCAGCGATCCGTTTTTCACCTCCTCGCGGACCGCTTTGATATGCGGCGCGAGTTTGACATCGGTGAGGCGCTCGGACAGCAGGTCCAGAGCCTTCAAAATCGGCAGCCCGGCCCGGATCAGCGTGACGAACTGCTGGTTGAAGATCAGGAACTTCTCCAGGTTGATCTTCTTCTTGCCGCCGCCGATGGCCATGCCCGCAATCTCGCGGCGTGGCTTGATGGAGTAAATCAGGAAGCCCTGCTGGGAATACCGGTCGCGCAGTTCCCTTTCCGATCCGGCTTCGGCCACCTGCTGGTGCATTTCGCCGCGAGGGTCGGCGTACTTCAAAACGAATTCCGCCATCTAGTCGCTCCCTCCGGCGTCCACCAGCGTGGCGCCGGCCGGCATCTGGAACCGGAACACGGTATCGTCGACGGCTGGATTGAGCTTCTCGCCGTCCAACTGGAAGGTGAGAAGCGACAGGTCTTGCATGTTGATTACCAGCCGCAGGATCTGATAATCCGGCGTCACCAGCATTTGGACTCTCTCGTAGAGAAACTTATCGTTCTTGGCTTTGGCGGTGATCAGGTAGTTCGTACCTTCCGGCTTGAACTCGATGTCGCGAAAATCCTTGGCGAAATCCAGCTTGCCGAGCAGAAACGCCAGCGGGGCGCGCATGTCGTCGCTCGCCTTGAGCTTGGTTTTCTCTACCCGGTGCGCTTCCGGCGTGTAGAGGTAAACGTCCTTGCCGTCCGATACGAAAAGCTTTCCCGAGGGCGCCGAGTAATCCCAGCGCATCCGCCCGGGCTTGCGCAGCGTCAGTTCACCCGATTCGCTCTTCCGCGCCCGGCCCTGGACGTTGTAGGATTCGACGAAATGCACTTCGAGGGTTTTCGCCCGGTTATAGTGTTGCTCCACGCCTCTCAAAAGCGTATTGAGATCGGGCTCGGCGGCCACCAGCGGAATGGCCAAGGACACCAAGAGCGCAATTCGGGTCACAACAGTGTTGACGCGAAAACCGCGCCGAATGTGTATAACGTCCGTAAGTTACTGATTCAGCGAGGGCTAAGCCGGAAAAACGGTCCGGACCGGGAAACTCGATTGGGGAGCGGCCAGGGGCGCGACGCTCTCCCGTTCGTTATAGGACGTGATCGAAATGTAGTGGCCGCCTTCAGGTTCACGCAGTACGATCAACCGCCGTCCCGTTAGATCCAACACCCAATATTCAGCGATGCCGGCTCGAGCGTAGAGTGCGGCCTTGATGGTGAGATCGAAAGCCAGCGTCCGGTCCGCGATCTCCAGCACCAGATCCAGATCCTTGGGCTGCGGCGTGGCGGACCAATACCCGCTCGACTCCGAGTAGTCCCGCTTGAGCACAATCAAGTCCGGTTCCGGCTGATTGCTTCGATTGTCTTCCGGCGCCACGTCGATGGGAGCCGCATGGTTCACGCGCCGCCCTTCGAACACCGGCATCAGCCAGCCGAACAGTAAAGCCGCTGCATCCACATGCGGACGCGTCTTGCCGAGCTTGTCGATCAAGTCCCCTTCGATCAACTCGACGTGCTGCTGGTCGAAAATGCCCAGTCCTTCCAGCCTTTCACACTCGGCGCGGCTCCAGCGCTTGCGCGGAGGGTATTGATTGGCCGGATGCGACAGGCTATCGGTGAGGGAGGCAGGCATAGGCTATTTCTCGATTCTATCGCCATAATGGGGTGTGCCCAAACCGCCCTCCACTGAGGATGCCCTGGCGGCCATCCATGCCATCCGCCAGACGCCCGATAACTGCGATCCAAAGCGAGACCTGGCCCCATTTCTGCGCCACAAGAGCAACCACGTCATCGCAGCGGCGGCGGCTACGGCGGAAAAGATGGAAGCAGTGGCGCTCGCGCCGGATTTGATCCAGGCCTTCGAGAAACTCATGCGCGATCCGGCCAAACTGGACCAGGGCTGCAAGGCCACCATAGCCATCGCGCAGGCCCTGATTCAATTGGAGGACCCCGCCGCGAGAGTGTATTTCGCCGGAATTCGCCACGTCCAGAAGGAAGGCAGCTACGGTCCGCCGGTGGACGCAGCCGCTCCATTGCGCGGTTTGTGCGCACGCGGTCTGGCCCGGATGGGGCACCCCGACGCATTGCTCGAATGCGTCACGCTGCTGGCCGATTCCGAGATTGCAGCACGCACCGGCGCTGTTCGCGCCGTCACTGACTCGGGGCGTCCGGACGGAGTGCTGCTGTTGAGGTTGAAAACCTTGTTGGGCGACCAGGAGATTGAGGTTACGGGCGAATGTTTCGGCGGGCTGCTCAGCCTGGACCCGGGTGGGTCAGTGGAGTTCGTCGCGAAGTTCCTGAATTCCAGCGTCGAAGGCATCGGCGAACAGGCGGCGTTGGCGCTGGGTGAATCGCGATTGGCAGCGGCATTCGAGGTGCTGCGCGAGGCTTGGGAACGGGGCGGGCTGGGGGAACAGCGGCGCACGCTGCTGGTGGCGATCGCGATGCTCAGAAACGATGAAGCGCTCGAGTTCCTTTTGAGCCGATTAGGGGACGAAAGCGGCCCCGTGGCAGCCGATGCGCTGGCCGGCCTCGCGTTCTACGCTCGGGATGAAGCCGTGCTCACGCGCGTGGAAGGGATCATTAAACAGCGCGGCGATGGCGCGCTCGAAGCCGTGTTCGCGAGGGAATTCGGACGGGCCTAATACCCTAACACAGAGACCGCGCCCATTATCTTGCGTTCGGGAGCAGTCCTTTTTCCACCAGCACCGGCGGCTTGCGATGATGCGTAGCCTGCTCATAGGCGTACGCGAAGCCGACTAAATCCCCGTCTTTCCAAGGCCGGGCCGATATCTCCAGGCCGAATGGAAGACCGTTCGGATAGAAGCCGCCTGGCACCACGATCGCGGGAATGCCGATCATATTCACCCAGCCCGTGGCGCTGTGCGGGCCTCCGCTGATCTTTCCGTCCTGTTCCATGGTTTCATCGGGAGGCGGCATCTGCGTCGCAGGGTAGACGTAGCCATCCAGGTGCAGCCGGTCCAGAGTGGCGTTGTATTCGTCGAGCGCCTTTTGGCGCGGCCCCACCACGTTGGCTTGCGCTTTGGGATCGCTCTCGAAGACAGCCTGAATCAAGACCGGGCGATCCTTCGGCGCATCCTTATCCTTGCCGCCAATAATGGTCGGCGGCAACGGAGACCCAACCACCTTCTGATACTCTTCGGCCGAATGGTACTGCGCCGGGCCAAACTCAGCCAGAAACTTTTCGGTTCCTTCCCGGATGTAGGGAATGGTGCCCGACGCGAGCCACGGTCACTGCAAAGCTGTCGGGGAGAATGGAGTCATCGAAGACCACAGTGGCGCCAGCGGCTCGCAGCCCGTCCAGAGCCTTCATAAAGGCCTCCCGTGTCTCTGGCCTGAGCGGAAGGCGAGCGGCGTCCGTGTCTTTCTTGATTTGCGCGGCTGACTCCGACGCCGTAATGCCCTGGAACGGAATGCCCGCTCCATCCATAACGATGACAGGGACGCCGAAGCGTTTTCCTTTGAGTGCACCTGCGTTCAAGTACTGCGTGTAGGGACCTGGTTGGGCCTTGGCGCTGGAACCGGCGGTGCGCGGATCCAAGGGATCTTCCCCGGCCATCACGCCCAGAGCAATGGCGGCATCGGTCACGTCGCGTGCGATGGGGCCAGTATTGTCGAGCAGCCAGTCGAGCGGCGCGATGCCCGCGATACTCACCAGACCGCGGGTGGGGAACACGCCGACCACCGCGCTGGTGGCAGCCGGCATGCGAATCGAATTGCCGGTGTCGGTTCCGTTGCCAAGCACCGCATAGTTCGAAGTGACGGCTGTGACCGTGCCGCCGGACGATCCACCGGGGCTGAAGCGCACATCATAGGCATTTCCGGTGCGCCCGAAAGCCGTGCTGCGATTGGTATCGCTGGCCGCAAAATCGGGCATGTTGGTCTTTCCGATGATCACCGCGCCGGCGGCCCGCAGCTTGGCCACGATGGGCGCATCTTTGGTCGCCACCAGTTCGTGACCGGGAATGGTGTAGCCTTTCCATCCGTCGCGTGGTCACCAAGCCTTTCACGCTGGTGTTTTCCTTGATTACGATCGGAACGCCCCACAGTGGACCGCGAGTGAAATCAGCGCCGCCCGCCTCGCTGCGTCCTCGCGCGCGGGCGAGGTCGAGAGCACCATCCGTGTCCACCTTCTCCATGGCGCGATAGATGCCGTTGTATTTGTTTATGCGCGCCAGGTGCCACGCGCACAACTTGAGTGACGGTGTATTTATGGTCGCGATACAACTGCTCCAACTGTGGGATGGTGACCTCCATCAGGTCGCGATCCATCCCTTCCTGCGAAGAAGCCGGCGCGTGCGAACAACCGGCGGCGAAGACGGCGATTACCGCCAGAAGAATGCAGAACTTTTCCCTCATCACTTAGAAACAATCGTCACGTAGAAATAATCTTCCAGGCTAGAAAATGATCTTCAAGGCGATTTGCGTGTTGAATGGTTCGCCCGGACCGATACCCGGAGAGCCGTTATAATCGCCGATGGTGTCGGAAGACTGTCCGAATCCGCCGCCGATTGTACCCGCTGGGCGGCGCCAGATTGGCGCGATTGAAAATGTTGAACAGCTCCATGCGAAATTGCGCGTGCAGCCTCTCCTTGATGGGGATGTTTTTGAGAAACGCGAGATCCACGTCGCCGTAGCCCGGTCCAAGCACGGTGTTACGGCCCACCGATCCGAAGCTGCCCTGCGCCGGATCCACGAACGCCGCCGGATTGATCCACTGCACCGGCTGGCCTTGCACCTGCGCGCGATTCACGCCCGTGTACGGATTGCCCACCTGGTCGCCACGCGTCGTATTCTCGCCGGTGCCGCTGGTATCGTAGCTGGCGAACACCGTGAACGGCAGGCCGGTATGGAACTGCATCTTGCTGGTCATTTCCCACCCGTGCGTCAGCCAGCCGCGGCCCCCAGTGCGCTCCAGGAATATCGTAAACGATATATCCGCTGAAATTGTGCCGGATGTCGAAATCTGAATTTGCCGTAATCGTTCTTGAAGTTTGTGCTGTCCTGCGGGATCGCGCCGACGTAGGCCGTGATCTCGTCCAGACTGTGCGCCCAGGTGTAATTGAACTGCGTGCGACACTCCGTGCCAAACTCTTGGTCCGGAACGTCACCTGGAGCGAATTGTAGTTCGATGTCCCCGAGCTCGCAATTTGATTGATGACTCCGAAATTGGGGTATTGCGAAAAGTAAGGCCGGCTGGCTTGCTGATAAGTGAAGCCCTTGCGCGTCGGTTCCCGAAATGAAGCCGCTGCCCGCGCGCCGCCTCATTGATGTCCGTCACCACCAGCAAGCGCCTGGCTTCCATGCCGACATAGCCCACCTGAAGAACCGCGTTCTTGCCCAGCCCCTTTTGGATATTCAGGTTGTAACTCATGTCATAGGCAGGCCGGAAATTGGGACTCACGGAAAACAAATTGACCACGTTGTTGCCGGTAAGTGAGAGCGAAGAAGGGAACAAAAGCTGGCCGGGAGTGATGGTGTAGTTGTTCTCCTGAATCAGATAGACGGGATTCGCTCCGGCCGGATTTCCTTCCACGCCGATTGGCCCATTGTTCTTGGTGGACGGCGTCGCCAGGCTGAAGGAATTGTCCATGAACGGAACGATCGCCGGAGTATCGAAGAATATCCCGAATCCCGCGCGAATCACCAGGTCGCCTTTGCCCGGCTGATAAGCCAGGCCCACGCGCGGGCTCACCGCCTTCCAATACTGAGGATACAGATTGGCCACCTGCTGGCCAGCCACCGCCAGTCCACCGAGAGCCGGGTTGAAGACCGAGAGATCGTCCTTCCCGTCGTGCAGCGGACCTTCATATTCGTAGCGCAGCCCAAGATTCACGTTCAGTTTACGCGTTGCCTGCCAGGAGTCCTGCGCGAACAGATTGAAGCTGTTCATCTTGACCAGGCGCTCCTGGTCGCCTTGCATAATGATGGACTGGTAAACATAGCCGGCCATAAAATCGGCCAGCGACGCAATATTGGAATCGAAATTCGGGTTGTTCAACAGCCCGCTCCAGGGACCCTGCGCGCCGTTGAAGAAGAAACCGCCGCGCCCGCCGGTGGTGTACATCGAATCGATTTGCGCCTTCCGGAATTCGCCTCCAAAGCGCAACTGATGCGCTCCTTTGGTCATCGACAAGGCATCCGAAATGTGACCGGTGATATCTTGACGCCCAGAATCGGGAGTGAGTCCCGTCAAAGCGAAATTACCGATCGAAATGAACGGAGCTCCCACCAGGTCCGGCGCCGTCACTCCTGTATTGAGACCGAGTGCGGTCGGATTGATCGCGGTGTTTGCGTCGGAGAAGACCTGTTTAAAGTAGCTGACGCCAAATAGCAATTGATTCGACATGGTGGGCGTCAGGACGGTGTTATAGATCACCGAATAATTCTGGACGTGCATGGGGCCCACTTGGTAGTAGTAAGGGACGTACGAACCCACCGGCGCCACCTGGATTCCTTGCCCCACAAACCAGCGGAACGAAAGTCGATTGTTGCTGTTGAAGCTATGATCCAGTTTGACCAAACCGTTGTGGCTGAAGCCGGTACTCGGGAATCGGACTAAAGTAGTTGTTCGGCGTCGCCGGCGCCCGAGAGCGCGCTTTGCGGGATACAGGGCGTTGAGTAAAGTGCGCGGCAATCGGATTCACCGGCACGTTGTACTGATTCAGTAGCTGCAATGCTTCCTGCTGATAAGCCGCGGTGGGCGTGGTGGTCAGCGCCTGGCTTCCGATCACGAATCTCTGATCTTCGTAGGTGACGAAATAGAAAGTCTTGTCTTTTATAATCGGGCCGCCCACCGAAAACCCGAAGTGCTGGTTGCGCAGTTCATTTTTCGGGTATCGGGAGGCGCGAAAGGCGACTGCGCGGCGAGCGCCTCATCGCGATTGTAATAGTAGGCGCTGCCATGCAACTGGTTCGTTCCCGATTTAATGATCAGGTTGATGGTGCCGCCCGGATTACGTCCGGATTCCGGGCCGCCTTGCGTCTGGAGCGAAAATTCCTCGACGGAGTCCAGCGGCAGCAGCACACCCGGGATACTTTGAATCCCGCCCTGGTTCACGGCCATGATGTTCCACCACTGATCGTTGTTGTCGGTTCCTTCAATTTGCCAGTTCACCTGATTGGACCGGGCGCCATCCACAGATCCGTTGGCGCCGGCGGCGTATCCGGAGAAACCGGACGATAACGCGATCATTTGTGTGTAGTCCCGCCCGTTGATCGGAAGATCCTGCACGGTCTGAGTGGCAATCGTCGTATTGAGGGTTGTCTCGGTGGATTCCACGGCCAGCGCCGCCGCCGACACTTCCACCGTGGACGCCACCTGCGCCACTTCCAGCTTCACTGGCAGGTTGTAAGTGGACCCGGCCGATACGTTGACGGCGTTGATGGTAAGAACGGAAAACCCGGGCCGGGTAACCACCACCGTGTACGAGCCGAGCGGCAAATCGGTGAAAGCGAATTCGCCGACGGTAGAGGCGGTTGTCGAGTACGCCAGGCCCGTCGCTTGATTGGTGGCCTTGAGCGCAGCCTCGGGCACGATAGCGCCGCTTTGGTCCGTAACAAGTCCGCTGATGCTTCCACGAAAGTTTTGCGCGGAGCAGATTATCGCCAGCGCGAAAGATAAAACGAGAGCCCGCAGAGCGTATCGCATGTTTCCTCCCGATTGGACGAACTGAATCGACAAAATTCGGATCGACGGGGGTAATGCGACAAGGCAACGCCGCTCGCGACAGGGAGAGAACGGAACCCAGCAAACTTGCAGCTCTCAATTACGCGGTCGCGAGGAGTGCCTCTACTGTTAACACGGGGATTTTTGGATGTCAAACTATCTGGACTATCTGGCAACTATGTTTTTCCTTACGCTCTGGGCTTCAAAAAGTGGCACATTATGTGAATGGGACCAGCTCGGCGCGGATTTCCGGCCCTTCAGTCCATTCTCGTCCTTCAGTTCCCTCTCGATGATATCCGTCACGCGCTCCGGGGCATGGGCCGTTCGCCTGGTTTTACAACCGTCGCGGTGCTGACCCTGGCAGTTGCCATCGGCGTCAACGCTGGCGTTTTTACCATCGCTCGCGCCGTGCTTTTTGGGGGTTACCCACGATTGGATCCCGCCAACCGTATCGCCTACATTGAGGCGCCCGAGTCGAATTCCGAGTTTCAATACTGGAAAGCGCGGGCGAAGTCATTTAGCGGAATGGCAGCGGTTGAGGACGGCGGGTTGCGTCTTGTGCTCCAGGACGACTCTGGCAATTCGGAGACTTGCGACACCACTCAAGTAAGCACCAATACGTTCCAGTTGCTCGGTCAGAGGCCGTTTGTCGGAAGGGATTTTGCTCCTTCTGATGGCGTGCCGGGCGCCCCATCCGTGGCCTTACTCAACTACGCATTCTGGGAAGGGCGGTTCGGCAAGGACCCCTCCGTGATCGGAAAGTCGTTCCGCCTCGCTGAAAAGGCCGTTACCGTTATCGGCGTGATGCCGCCGGGGCTCAGTTTTCCGACTCCGCGTGTGGATTTGTGGATTCAGATTGTCCCGGATCCCGGGTTCCACCCGTATTGGTTCGTCTTCGGCCGCCTGGCGAAAACAGCCACACGTAAGAGTGCCCAGACGGAAATGGATACCATCGGATTTCCGCCGGAAAGCCCGAATCCATTCACCAACAGGGATCTTCGTCCGCGCGTGTTCAGTTTCGGCGAGTTCTTCATCGGTGCGCAAGCGATGGCTTTTTACCGCGCAATATGGTGGGCCGTCGGATTCGTGCTTCTGATCGGCTGTGCCAACCTTGCTAACCTCCTGTTGGCCCGTGCGATCGGCCGTTACCGCGAGATTTCTCTGCGTATCGCTCTGGGAGCGGGAAGGTGGCGGATCATCCGGCAGCTCCTGATCGAAAGCCTGATGCTCTCCTCCCTCGCAGCCGTGCTTGGTTGGTTTATCGCGCTGGCCGGCGTTCGAATTTATGAGCGCATTGAATCTCCGCCGGGGTTTTACGACCAATACCACTACGTTCTGGATTACCGCGTACTCCTGTACCTGGTCGCAGTCTCGATTTTCGCGGGGCTCCTGTTCGGTCTGGCCCCTGCCGTTCGGCTTTCGATGCTCGATGTCAACAACACGCTAAAGGACGGTGGGCGCGGCGCAACCGGTGGCAGGAGCGGCAAACGTTTGTCCGCGCTTCTGGTCACGGCTGAAATTGCTGTCACGATCGTACTGCTCGCGGGCGCAGGATTGATGGTCCGCAGCTTTCTTAAGATCTACACGGAAGACATCGGCGTCAACACCCGCAACATTCTCGTGGCCTCTGTAGGACTGCCGGCCAGGGGTTATCCTGACGCCGAGTCGACGATGGCCTTCTTTGACCGGCTTATCAGAAAGCTTAAGAGTATCCCGGACCTGGATGCCGTGGCGCTAGCCGACTACCTTCCGGGGGTCTTTGCCTCCCGCCTGCCGTACGAACTTGCGGGATCGCCCGCCGTGGATGAGCGGCATCGTCCAATATCGTTTGCAATCACCATAACGCCGGATTATTTTCGGACCGTGGGCGCGGCATTGATCTCCGGCCGGAATTTCAATGATTTCGACGGAGCGTCCACGCCTCCCGTCGCGCTAGTCAACGAATATTTTGCGCGCGAACACTGGCCGGGAGTCAACGCGTTGGGGAAGCGCCTTCATCTCTTCTACGGCCGGAATGCGGATGCCTGGCGGACGGTTGTCGGCGTGACGTCCAATATTGTCCAGACCAGCCCGCTCGGCGGCTCTCCTGGCATCGTGTATGTCCCCTACCGGCAAAGGTCCCCTAACTTTATGAATATCCTCGCGCTCACTCGCGTCCCTCCAAGTAGTCTCGCAGTATCCGTCCGCCGGGAGCTTAAGGCAATGGATTCGGACCTGGACATTGGAGCAGGCACCGGAGGAGGAGCAATCGAGGGTCCCCTTCCTCTGAGCGAGCTTTTCAGGACGGCTCGCTATTGGTCCAGAGCCGTAAATGCCGGCCTGTTTCTCACTTTTGCGGTGATCGCGCTGCTCCTCGCCGCCGTTGGGCTCTACGCCGTTATCGCGCATTCGGTATCGAGGGCTACCCAGGAGATCGGAATTCGCATCGCGATTGGAGCTACGGCGCGTGATATCCGCCTGCTGGTTCTTCGGCGGGGAATGCTGCCGGTTGCAACGGGTCTGGTCACCGGGCTGGCAGCCTCGATGGTATTCAATCGCCTGCTCCGGTCCCAGCTGTTCTCGGTGTCGCCCACAGACCCAGCCACCTACGCGCTGACTTCCATCGTCCTGATCGCGGTGGCTCTGTTTGCTTGCCTGATTCCGGCACGCCGTGCGATGCGCGTCGATCCAGCAGTGGCCCTTCGGAATGAGTGAGATGAAAAGCTCGCTAATCCAGCAAATGCCCCATCTTCTGCTTCTTTGTTCTTAGGTATCCTTCTGTCGATTCGTGTGGCGCGATGATGCACGGGATCCGCTCGGCTACCCGAATCCCGGCGTTCTCCAACGCCGCAATTTTGTCGGGATTGTTCGACAACAAACGCACGCTTTTCACCTTGAAATATTGCAGAATATCGGCGGGCATCCGATAATCGCGCAAGTCGGCTTCGAACCCCAGGCGCTCGTTGGCTTCCACGGTGTCGGCGCCGCCATCCTGCAGTTCATAGGCCCGCAGCTTGTTCAACAGCCCGATGCCGCGGCCTTCCTGGTGCTCATAAATCAGCAACCCGCGGCCCTCTTCGGCGATCAGGTTCAGCGACAGTTCCAACTGCGACCGGCAGTCGCACCGCAGGCTGTGAAACACGTCGCCCGTCAGGCATTGCGAATGGATGCGAACCAGAGGCGGGTCGCCGGAAGTGATGTCTCCCAGCCGCAACACCACGCATTCTTCCACATCCTGGCCATACGAGCCTTCGAAGCCATAAATGCGGAAATGGCCGAATCGGCTCGGGAAATTGGCTTCGGCGACTTTACTGAGCATGGGTTCGGAATGAGGAGGACTGAGTACATTCATTATAATGACCCCAGGCGCCCCCATGGAATCCCAACAACTTTGGTTGACCCTGCTGTTGCGGGTGGCGGTGGCGGCGTCGCTGGCCAGCATCCTTTCGCGTTTCGGAGCGTTTCAAAGGATGTTGATGCGCGAGGATCGCACTTTGGTGCAGCGCGTCAAGCTGGCACTCATGTTTTGGGCGGTTTACGGCGTGAGCGTCCTGTTTCGCGTGCTGAGCCAAAGCAAATATGACGCCGTGGATCTGGGCCTGGAAGGCAGCCTGCTCACCGGTCTGGTTGGTGGGTATGTCACAGGACTCCTTTCGGGCATCTTGATTTCGATTCCTGCAGTGCTGGTGCGGCACGAGCTGACCGCCATGCTGTTGTTCGCCGGAGTCGGTGTGTTAGGCGGATTGCTGCGCGACCTGGCGCCTGAGAAGGAAGACGTATGGCGCTTTTCCCCCATGTGGATTTTCACCCTGAGCCCGCGCCGCTGGCGGCAACGGCCCTACCAGCTTCGCCTGATGTTCCAGATAGGCTGCCTGTTCAGCATCATTTTCAGCGGACTTTTGCGCGATCAGATTCATTCGCTCCCCATTGGGAACCCTGTATATGTCGCGCCGATCTGGCATGCTACGGGATGGCAAGGGCTTGGCGCATATGCCAGCCTGGTCTTCGCGGTGATGATTCCGATCAAGATCTGGAACAACACGCGCAACGAAAAGAAGCTGGAAGTGCAGCAATTACGCTTGAACGAAGCGCGTCTCGCCGCGCTCACCAGCCAGATCAATCCGCACTTCCTGTTCAATACCCTGAATTCCGTGTCGTCGCTCATCCGCACCAATCCCGAGCAGGCGCGCAGCGTGGTTTATCGTCTTTCGAGTATTCTGCGCCGGCTGCTGCGTAAGACCGACAATCTGACGCCTCTGCGCGAGGAGCTGGCGTTCATCGACAATTACATGACCATCGAGATGGTGCGTTTCGGCGAGAAGCTGCGCTTCATCAAAGAAATCGACCCTCAGACGCTGGACCGGCTGGTTCCCAGCATGCTGCTGCAACCGCTGATCGAGAACAGTATTCGCCACGGGTTGGCCACTAAAGTGGATGGCGGAATGGTTCGCGTGCGCAGCTACCTGGCCGACGGCCGCCTGCACCTGGTTGTGGAGGACGATGGCGTCGGGATCCCGGAGACAAGATTAGCTACTCTTTTTGAGCAGGGCATCGGCGTGAGTAACGTAAATGAGCGTATGAAAGTTTTGTACGGGCCCGATTACCGCATGTGGATCGACAGCAAACCGGGCGAGGGAACCCGCACCGGCATTGAGATTCCCGATGTTCAGGTAGGCGCCGAGATGGGACAAGAGATTCCGGCCGCGGGCTGAACGCCGTGAGAAGACGCTAGAGGTTTGCGAAACCACGCCTTCCCCAAGGGCGTCCCGTAAGCATAGTGCTAGCCACCACCCGCACCCGCGTCAGCGCCGTCACCAATAAAGACACTTCGTACCAGGAGCATGTCAACCCGCAATGGGTTCGTTTGCTCGACGTTCTTCAAATGAACGCGCGCTATACGCGCTCGGAAGGAACGGAGCTATTCACCGAGGACGGCCGGCGAATTCTCGATTTTCTTTCTGGACATTGCGTTCACAATCTGGGACACAATCATCCCGCCGTCATCGACGCAATTCGAGACGAATTGGACCGGCGCGGCCCCGCGATGCTACAGGGCCACGCTCCCCAGCTAGCAGGCGAGTTGGCGGACAAGCTCTGCTGGCGCGCGGGCGGACGCGTGAAGAAGGCGTTTTTCTGCAGTTCCGGGAGCGAGGGCATTGAAGCCGCCATCAAGTTCTCTCGCGCCCATACGCGCCGCAATGGTCTGCTCTATGCCGCAGGCGCGTTCCACGGCCTCACTTGCGGCGCTCTTTCCATCATGGGCGATCCGTTCTGGCGCGAGCATTTCGGCCCGATGCTGGCCGGCGCCGAAGCGGTGCCTTTCGGGGATCTCGCCGCGCTGGAGCTTAAACTCGCCACCAGGCGATTCGCCGCTTTCATCGTTGAGCTGCTCCAGGGCGAGGGCGGCGTGCATGTTCCGCCGCCTGCATATCTGGAATGCGTCCAGGCTGTTTGCCGGCGTCACGGCACTCTATTGGTGGTCGACGAAGCGCAGACCGGTTTCTACCGGACTGGCCGGTTCCTGGCCTCGCATCACTTTAACGTCGAGCCCGACATGATCGTGCTGGCGGGCGCCATCAGCGGAGGGCTTATTCCGAGCGCCGCGCTGCTGATGTCGGATCGGGTCTACGATTCGGTATATGGATCCAGCGCGCGAGCGATGGTCCATACCTCCACATTCGGTGAAAATTCGCTGGCCCTGCGCGCGGGGCTCGCCACGCTCGAAACACTGGAGCGCGAGCATCTGGGAGAGCGCGCCCTGGCCGCGGGCGATTATCTGCGTACCCGCTTGCGCGAGGCACTCTCGGGGTATGAAATGGTGAGGGAAGTCCGGGGGCTCGGGCTATTGAATGGGATCGAATTTCAACCCCCGCGGAAACTCGCGTTACGCGTTTCCTTTGAAGCTTTCGGTAAAATTCATCCCGGGGTGTTCGGCCAGGTGATAATGATGCAGATGTTCCGGCATGGTTTCCTGACGCAAATGTGCCGCAATAATTCTCAAGTGCTGAAAGTGGCGCCTCCGCTGGTGGTCAAGGAACGTGAAGCCGACGAGTTCGTTCACGCGGTCCGGGACGTGGTGGAGATCATGCATTCGTCCACGGCATTCTGGAGCGAAGCGCTGGGCCTGGCGAAAAGAGCCGTGTTGAAATGACCATTCGCTTGGCCGCCCTGGCCATTCTCGCCGTTGCTCGAAGCATCGCGGCTCCCAACGTCACCGAACCCATTGTTAACCCCGTCATCGATCGCGGTTACCGGCAGATGTACAATCTCAACTTCGAGGACGCTCACAAAACTTTCGCGCAATGGGAGCGCGATCACCCAGAAGACCCGCTCGGCCCCGTTTCGAACGCGGCGGCGTTTCTGTTCGCTGAATTCGATCGGTTGAACATTCTCCACTCCGAGTTTTTTGTCGACAACGGCATGTTCCACCGCAGGCCCAAGGTGACGCCCGACGCCGAAGTTCGCCAGGCCTTCGATCAGGAACTGGGAAAATCCGGAAAGCTCTCGGATGCCATCCTGGCGGGCAAGCCCGACGATGCCGCCGCGCTCTTCGCAAGAATTCTTACGCTCGGCCTGCGCGCCGACTATGAAGCTCTGATTGAACGGCGCGATTTCGACGCCCTGCGGGTGATCAAGGACAGCCGCGCCACCGCGGAAAAGCTGCTCACCATCCAGCCGAATTACTACGACGCGTATTTGGCCGTCGGCGTCGAAAATTATCTGTTCAGTCTGAAGCCTGCGCCGGTGCGTTGGATATTGCAGGCTAGTGGCGGCGAAACCGATCGCGATAAGGGAGTGCAGGATTTGCGTTTGACCGCTGAGAAAGGCCAGTATCTGTCGCCCTACGCCCGCCTTCTGCTCGCCGTGGCGGCCCTGCGCAATAAGGATATTCCCAAAGCCCGCGACCTGCTTGCCGCGCTGGCTCGCGAGTTCCCGCACAACCGGCTCTATGCGCAGGAGTTGGCTCAGCTGCACTGAATTCTGTCTTCTGAATTCTGACTTCCGAATTCTGACTTCTGAATTCTTCTTGTAGAATACCCTCAAGGAGTCTGAGCACCCTCATGACCATCGCCGGTGTTGCCAGCGCGTTGCCTCAGCATAAATACGATCAGCGCGTTCTGCTCCAGGCCCTGCAAAAACATTGGGGCCCTAAAGTGGATAACCCGGTGTTCCTGGAGCGCCTGCAGGCTCGCGTGGGGGTTGAGACGCGGCACCTGGCTCTGCCGCTCGAAGAATATTACGGGCTCACGCGTTGGGGCGCCGCGAACAACCACTGGATCGAGGTGGCGCAGGACCTCGGCCAGAAGGCGCTCTGCTGTGCGCTCGCGCGATCGGGATTTTCCACCGAGGATCTGGGCGCGCTCTTTTTTGTTTCGGTCACCGGCATTTCCAGTCCGTCCATCGATGCGCGGCTGGTGAATCGCATGAAACTTCCCGTGAACATCAAGCGCGTGCCCATCTTCGGCCTGGGATGCGTGGCCGGAGCCGCCGGCATTTCACGCGCGGCGGATTATGTGCTGGCCTATCCCAAACAAGTGGCGGCCGTGCTGTCGGTGGAGCTTTGCTCGCTCACGTTGCAGCAGGAAGACATCTCGGTCGCGAACATCATTTCATCGGGCCTCTTCGGCGATGGCGCGGCTGCCGTGCTGGTGGCGGGCGCTGAGCGCAAGGCCGACGGCCCCGAGATTCTGGCGACGAAGTCCATCTTCTATCCGGATTCCGAGCACGTCATGGGCTGGGACATCTCGGAAAAAGGCTTTCGCATCGTGCTGTCGCGCGAAGTGCCGATGGTGGTGCAGGAGCATCTGGCGGTAGATGTAGACGCGTTCCTCGAAGAGCAAGGCTTGTCTCGCGCGGACATCGGAGCCTGGGTGCTGCACACCGGCGGCCCAAGTGTCCTGGAGGCTACAGCTACGGCGCTGGAGTTGCCGGAAGGGGCGCTTCAAGCGTCCTGGGATTGCCTGCGCCGAACCGGCAATCTGTCGTCGGCATCCGTGCTGCTGGTGCTCGAAGAAGTCATGATGAAGCGCCGTCCAGCGCCAGGGACCTACAGCATCCTGGCTGCCATGGGTCCCGGCTTCTGTTCCGAACTTGTTTTGCTGAGGTGGTAATTTGACCGACGTCTTCATCGTTGGAGGTGGGCCGGCCGGATTGGCCGCTGCGATCGCGGCGCGCCTCAAAGGATTCGATGTCACCGTGGCCGACTCCGCACACCCGCCCATTGACAAGGCTTGCGGCGAAGGCCTGATGCCGGACTCGCATGCTGCCTTGCGCCGGTTGGGGATCGCATTCGATCCCGAGCAATCCTTCGCATTCCGCGGCATCCGTTTTATTGGCGACGGTGGCAGTGTCGCGGCCGATTTTCCCGCGGATCCCGGCATCGCGGTGCGGCGCATCCGGCTGCATCAGCTCTTAATCGATCGCGCGGAAGAAGTAGGCGTGAAGCTCCTGTGGGGCACCCACATAGCGGATATGGACGACATCCGCACCCGCTGGATCGTCGGCGCCGATGGAGCGAACTCCCGCGTCCGGCGCTGGGCCGGTCTGGATGCAATTCTCAATGAATCGATGCGTTACGGCTTCCGCCGGCATTATCGCGTCCGCCCCTGGACCGATTTTATGGAAGTTTACTGGGGCCCAGGCTGTCAAATGTACGTGACGCCCGTGAGCGGCGATGAAGTATTAACCGCGCTGCTTACACGCCACTCCCGTCAACGCGTCAACGCATCGCTCGATCACTTTCCTGAGTTGGCGAAACGGCTGCGGGGAGCGGAAACCATCAGCCAGGAGCGCGGTGCCGTCACCGTCACACGCCGGCTGAGGCGCATCTATCTCGGGCGCACGGTGTTAATTGGCGACGCATCCGGGTCCGTGGATGCGATCACCGGTGAAGGGTTGAGCCTGGCCTTTCGACAAGCCATCGTGCTGGCCGATGCGCTGGCCGCGAATAATCTGGAGCCGTATCAAGCGGCTCATCGCAGCATGGCGCGCCGTCCGGCGTTGATGGCTCAACTCCTGCTGACGCTCGACCGCTTCCCCCGCCTGCGCCCCTTGGTTTTGGGGACGTTCGCGGCCAGGCCCGTCATCTTTGAGCGCCTGCTGGCCGTTCACGCCGGCGCATGAGCCAGCACGAGCTGTTCATGCGCGAGGCTCTCACACTGGCGCGCGAAGCTGAAGCGCACGGCGAAGTCCCGGTCGGCGCTGTCGTGGTCCTCAATGGCGAGATCATCGGGCGCGGTTTCAATTCGCCCATCGCCAAATCCGATCCCACCGCGCACGCAGAAATCCTTGCGCTGCGCGAAGCCTGCGCCCGCTTAGGCAATTACCGTTTGGAAGCGGCCACGCTCTACGCTACGCTGGAACCTTGCGTGATGTGCGCCGGGGCGCTGGTTGGCGCGCGGATCGAGCGGCTGGTTTTTGGCGCGCGAGACTTGCGCTTCGGCGGTGTGCGCAGCAAATTCCATCTGGCTGATTCCGAGCTCTTGAATCATCGCGTGGAGATTGTGGAAGGCGTGCTGGCCGCCGAGTGCGTGGAGCTGATGAAAAACTTTTTCGAGAAGCGGAGATAGACTCGTGGAGATATCGGGCAAAGTTGCGGTAGTGACCGGTGGCGCGTCGGGATTGGGTGCGGCCACGGCGAAGATGATCGTGGAAGAAGGCGGCCACGTCGTCATCGTGGATTTGAATGAGCCAGCGGGGCAAGCGCTGGCCGAGGATCTGGGGCCGAAGGCGCGCTTCGTTCGTGCCGACGTGGCCGACGCGGCCGAAGCCCAAGCCGCCGTCGAGACCGCGATGGATGCCTTCGGCGCGTTGCACATCTCCGTGCAATGCGCGGGCATCGCCGACGCCCAGCGCGTGATTGGCAAGACCGGTCCCGCCGATCTCGCGCGCTTCTCCAAAACCATCCGCGTAAATCTGATCGGGGCGTTTAATGTGTCCCGTCTCGCGGCTTGGTTGATGGCGCCCAACGCGCCCAATGACGAAGGCGAGCGCGGCGTTATCATCAACACGGCTTCCGTGGCGGCCTTCGACGGACAGATCGGGCAAGCTGCTTACTCCGCTTCGAAAGGCGGCATCGCTGCCATGACGCTGCCGCTGGCGCGCGATCTTTCGAGCGTCGGCATCCGTGTGATGGCCATCGCGCCCGGAATCTTCGACACTCCCATGCTGGCGGGAATGCCCGACGATGTTCGGGCGTCGCTCGGTGCCATGGTCCCTTTTCCCAAGCGCCTGGGCCGTCCGTCTGAGTACGCGCAACTGGCCCGCGACATCATCGGGAATCCCATGCTGAACGGCGAAGTAATCCGGCTGGACGGCGCCATTCGCATGGCTCCGAAATAAAACCGCTTCCTCTGGGCGCGGCTCAGTTTTGGCTTACAGAGCCGTGACCAAAGGGAGCGGTCTCCTCCCTTACTTAATCCAGACCGTCTTGATATTGCAAAACTCGCGAATCCCGAATTCGCTCAGCTCTCGCCCGTACCCGGAATTCTTCACGCCCCCGAATGGCAGCCGCGGATCGGACGCCACCATGCCGTTGACAAACACCGAGCCGGATTCAATGTCGGCGATGAAACGCGCTCTCTCCGCTTCGTCGTTCGTCCACACACTCGACCCCAGGCCGAAATCGGAATCGTTGGCGATCTCGATTGCCTGGTCGATGTCCTTGGCGCGGAACAGCATTGCCACCGGGCCAAAAATCTCCTCGTAATACATGGCACAGCTCTTGGGAATATCCGCGAGCACAGTGGCTTCAAAGAAATTGCCGGGGCCAGGGATCCGCTTGCCTCCGGTGAGCAAACGCGCGCCGCCGGCCACCGCGCGCTGCACTTGATCTTCTAATTCGCTCGCGCCCTGTGCGGTTGCAATCGGACCCACGTCCGTCGTCGGGTCCATCGGGTCACCCACTTTCAACCCCTTCATCGTTTCCACATATCGCCGTTCGAATTCCGCATAAATGGAATCGTGCACGATGAATCGCTTCGCCGCGATGCAGCTCTGCCCGTTGTTGATGCAGCGCGCCTTCACCGCCGTCTGCACCGCCTCCTCGAAATTGGCGCTCGGCATCACGATGAACGGATCGCTCCCGCCCAGTTCCAGCACCGTCTTCTTGATCTGCCGCCCACATTGGCTGGCCACTTCACGGCCAGCCGGCTCGCTGCCGGTAAGCGTGGCCGCCACCACTCGCTTGTCATCCAGCACCCGCGCCACTTGCGACGATCCAATGAGCAACGTCAAAAACTCGCCGTTTGAAAAACCGGCCCGGCACAGGATCTCTTCGATGGCGAGCGCGGATTGCGGAACGTTCGATGCGTGTTTCAGCAATCCCGTATTGCCCGCCATCAGAGCGGGCGCGGCAAATCGAAACACCTGCCAGAACGGGAAATTCCACGGCATCACCGCCAGCACCACTCCGAGCGGCTGGTATGCGACGAAACTTTTCCCCGCATTGGTCGCCACTTCTTCATTGGCCAGGAATTTCTCGGCGTTGTCGGCGTAATAGCGGCAGCCCAGCGCGCATTTCAAAGCTTCGTCCCCCGCCGACTTCAGCGTTTTGCCCATCTCCAGGGTCATGATGCGGGCCCAACGGTCCTTCTCGGATTCCAGAATGTCCGCGGCTTTGCGCATCTTGGCGGCACGTTCGGCGAACGAAGTGCGGCGAAGCGCACGGAACGCGTCGTGCGCAGTTTGAATCTTGGCGTCCACTTCGGCGCTCGAAAGCGGCTCGAACGTGCGAACCGTTTCGCCGTTGGCTGGGTTGATAGTCGCGATTGGCATACACATTGGTTTTGACACCATTGGAGGAAAAAATCAACACTGGGGTCATGAGGAAATTCGGATTAGTACTGCTGGTGACCGCCTTGGCATGCGCGCAGTCTGACATTTCGGGCGAACGCATGCGCGCGCACGTAAAGTTCCTGGCGAGCGATTTGTTGGAAGGACGCGGCGTGGGAACGCGCGGCGGCGAACTGGCCACCGAATACATCGCGGCGCAATTCGCTCTGGCTGGCGCGAAACCTGCCGGCGAAAACGGCACCTATTTCCAGCGCGTACCGATGGTGGGCGCCACTACGTCGGAGGGCGCAACGCTCAGCGCGGTAGGCGCGAATCAAACCGTCACGTTCAAATGGCTGGACGATTTCGTCGGCGTCAGCGAATTGCAGCAACCCACCGATTCGTTCGACGCCGAGGCGGTTTTCGTCGGTCACGGCATCGTGGCACCGGAATTTCATTGGGACGATTTCAAAGGCGTGGACGTCAAGGGCAAGGTGCTGGTGCTCTTCACCAATGAACCGCCTTCCGAAGATCCGAAATTCTTTGGAGGCCGCGCACTCACTTACTACGGCCGCTGGACCTACAAATATGAAGAAGCCGCGCGCATGGGCGCCAAGGCCGTAATCATCATTCACACCACGCCCACCGCGGGCTATGGCTACGAGGTGGTGAAAAGCAGCTGGGGCAAGGAAGATCCGCAATTGAAGCTTCCCGCCGGACAGCCCGCGCTGGCTTTCGCCGGCTGGGTGACAGAGGGCGCAGGTGCGAAACTGCTGGCTTTGTCCGGCAAGACTGTCGACCAACTGCTCACCGCCGCTAATTCGCGCGATTTCAAACCCATCCCGCTCGGCATCCATATCCGCGGTAACATCCCCACCGAGATCCGGCAGATTCAATCCAACAACGTCATCGCGAAGGTGGAGGGCAGCGATCCGCAGCAAAAGTCGGAAGCCGTCATCTTCACCGCGCATTGGGATCATTTGGGGATTGGCCCGGCCGTGAACGGCGACACCATTTACAACGGCGCGGTGGACAACGCCACCGGCTGCGCGATGATCATCGAAATGGCGCGCGCCTGGGCCGCGCTGGAGCACAAGCCAAAACGCTCCGCGATTTTCATGGCCGTAACCGCCGAGGAAGCAGGGCTGCGCGGAACCGAGTATTACGCCGCGCATCCCGTGATCCCGCTCGCGAAAACCGCGCTCGATCTCAACTTCGACGCGTTCTATCCCTTCGGCCGGACCAAAGACGTTTCCGTCACTGGCGCGGAGCGAACCACGGTGTGGCCGGTGGTGGAAGAAGCCGCGCATCGCATGGAACTCACCATCAAGCCCGACGCTCAACCCGAGCAGGGGCACTTCTACCGCTCCGACCATTTCTCACTCGCGCACGCCGGCGTCCCGGCCTTTTCCATCGACCTGGGCACCGAATATTACGGCAAGCCCGCAGGCTACGGCGACAAGATTTTCGAAGAGTACAACGACAAGCACTACCATCAGCCGTCCGACGAATATCATGACGACTGGGATTTCTCAGGGATGGAAGAAGCGGCGCACTTCGGCTTCCTGATCGGAATGACGGTGGCGAATCAGTCGCAAATGCCGACCTGGCACGCGGGAGATGAGTTTCTTCCCGCGAGGCTGGCCGAGCCGAAATGATGAAAGCTCAGGATACAGGGAGACGCAGGAAGACTAGGAATGCCGGAGTTGAATTCACTTCGCGTCGCGCCAGTTTTCGCCGATCCCCACGTCCACGATCAACGGCACGTCCAGCTTGCGGACGTTCTCCATTTCGCGCTTCACCATCTTCGAAACCTGCTCGGCCTCCGCACGGCGGTGATTCAAACAGCAGCTCGTCATGCACCTGCAGCAGCATCCTGGTTTCGAGCTTCTCTCGCGTCAGGATCTCGTCGATGCGAATCATCGCCAGCTTGATCAGATCCGCCGCCGTGCCCTGCAAAGGCGTATTCACGGCCGTGCGCTCGGCAAACGAGCGCGCGTTCGGATTCCGGCTGTGCATGTCCGGGATCGGACGCTTGCGGCCGAACAGAGTGGGCGCGAATCCGCTCTCGCGCACTTCGGCGATGGTCTTCGCTATGAATTTCTTCACGCCCGCGTGCAGCTCGAAATAAGTCTGAATGTACAGCTCCGCTTCCTTGCGATCGATGCCGAGCGAAGTGGCCAATCCAAACGGCGTCTGCCCGTACACGATGCCGAAATTCACCGCCTTCGCGTTGCGCCGCATGTCGGAAGTCACCATCAGCGGAGGCACGCGGAAAACTTCGGCCGCGGTACGGGTGTGAATATCCTCGCCGCGCCGAAATGCGTCCAGCAAAACCGGATCGTGCGACATGTGCGCCAGCAATCGCAGCTCGATCTGCGAGTAGTCCGCCACCACCAGCTTCCAGCCTGCGCGCGGCACGAACGCGGCGCGAATCTCGCGGCCGAGCTCGGTGCGAATCGGGATGTTTTGCAGATTCGGATTCGATGACGACAGCCGCCCGGTGGCCGCTCCGGTCTGATTGAACGTGGTGTGCAGCCGGCCGGTTCGAGGATCGATTAATTCGGGCAGAGCGTCAATGTAAGTTCCCTTCAGCTTCGAGAGCTGGCGATACTCCAACACTTTTCGAGCGATCTCGTGCTCCGCGGCCAGTCCCTCCAGCACGTCGGCGGCGGTCGAGATTGTTTTGCCTTTCCCGTACTTCACCGGCGCGGGCAGATTCAGGTCTTCGAACAGAATCTTGCCGAGCTGCGCAGGCGAATTAATATTGAACGGCTTTCCCGCCAGCTCGTAGATCTCAGCCGACAACCGCTGGATGTCGGTGTCCAGCCGGCTCGAAAGCAAGCCAAGCTGCGCCGGGTCCACACGGATGCCAATCTGTTCCATGCGCGCCAGCACGCCCGCCAACGGCAGATCGATGCTTTCATAGATTTCGCGAAAACCCTGTTGATCGATCTCCGGGCGCCAGACGTTCCGCCAGTGTCACCGCCAAATCCGCGTGCTGCTCCGCCGCCGCGCCCAGCTTGCGATCCAGATACCGCTCCGCCAGCACGGACGGCGAGCAAGCGGACGGATCGGCGCACAGCAGAAAAGCGTACAGCATCACGTCGTGCCGAAATCCGCGCGCTTCCACGTTCTGTTTCGCGAGCGTCAGCGTCAGCGCCTTCACGTCGTGCGCGATCTTCGTCCGGCGCTCGTCTTCCAGGATCGGCTTCAGCGCGTCGATAAAATCGATCGAGAGCGCCCGCGCCACTCCCGGCTCATGCGACACGCCGATCATCGTCAGCGGCAGACCGCCATCCATGGTGGACTCGATTGCGAACGCAATCGGCTTCGCGGGATCCAGCTTCGCTAGCTCTGCGCCGTACTCATCGGATTCTTCTCGCGTCAGAATGCTGGCGTAATCGCGCGTGTGCGCGTCCTCGGTGGGCCCCACCTCTTTCAGCAGGCTATAAAACTCCAGCTCCTTATAAACCTTCTTGAGTTCGCCAATATCCGGCTCTTGCGTCAGCAGGTTCGCCATCTCAAATTCCACCGGCACCGTTGTGTCGATGGTCGCCAGCCGCTTGCTCAGCAGAATTTGTTCGCGATTATTCTGCAAGCTTTCGCGATACATCTTGCGTTCCACTTCCGCGGCGTGCTCGAGCGCGCCTTCTACCGAGCCGAAGCGCACGATCAAATCGCGCGCGCCTTTGTCGCCGATGCCCGGAGCGCCCGGGATATTGTCAATCGAGTCGCCTTTCAGCGCCAGCAGGTCGGCCACCTGCGCCGGCTTCACGCCCATGAATTCTTCAGTGGTGGCCGCGTCATACCAAACGTCCTCCTTCACCGGGTTGTACATGTGCACGCGCTCATCGACAAGCTGCAGCATGTCCTTGTCGCTCGACACGATCACGACATCAAACTCCTGGCTTGACCGCCGCGCCATGGCGCCAATCACGTCGTCGGCCTCGAATCCCGCATATTGCAGCACCGGAATCCGCATCGCTTCGAGCAACCGCCGGATGTACGGAATCTGCTCGCCCAAGTCGGGCGGCATCTCCGTGCGATTCGCCTTGTAATCGGCGTAAGCTTCTTCGCGGAACGTTTTTCCCGATTCGAAAATAGCGGCGATGTACTCGGGCTTATAGGCTTCACGCAGCTTCCGCACCATGTTGTGGAAGATGAAAACGGCTTCCGTCGAGATCCCGGTGGTAGTACGCATGGGCGGCGCGCCGCTGCGTGCCCGCGCATGGTAAGCGCGGAAAATAAACCCGTAGCTGTCGATCAGAAAGAGGCGGGGACGGTGCTTCGCGCTTTTCCTGGCTTCCTTAGTCTCCGCTGCAGGTGGCATCCAGAGATCAGGATAACGCCAAACTCCGCGGCGGCTTCGTTCCGACGCGGCTGCTTATTCGTAGCGCAACGCGATATTCGGATCCACGTGCAGCGCATGACGCACCGGAACCAGGCACGCGATCACCGCGATGGCCACCAGCAGCAGAGTGAAGGCCGCGAAGGTCCCTGGGTCATCCGCCTTCACTTCCCAAATCTGAGACGTTAGGAATCGGCTCAGCGCCATCGCTCCCGCCAACCCCACCACGGTCCCGCTCCCAATCACCAGCGCCGCCTCGCTCACGATCAATCTGAGCACTTCGCGCGCACCGGCGCCGAGCGCCATGCGGATTCCGATTTCCCGCGTCCGCTGCTCCACCGCGTACGACATCACTCCGTAGATCCCCACCGCGGCCAGCCCGGTTGCCACCACCGCAAACAGGCCCAGGAGCATGGAGTAATACTGCGGATACTGGGCCTGCTCGGCGAGGTACGACTCTTCGGTTCGTGGATCGATCAGCGGCTGATTACGATCGATTTCCTCTACCGCCCGCCGCACCACGGGCAGCGCGCTCATCGGATCGCCCACCGTCCGCAGCAGGAACGTCATATCCAGATGCAGCCCGGTATTGGGCCCGGTGACGTGCACCGCCGCCTGCAGAAAAGGAGTGAAGATCGCGGGATCTTGCCTGGTTTGCGGATTGCTCGCGGGTATATCCTTTACCACTGCGATGATCTCGCGCGTCTGATCTTCCGGCGACAAATCCACACGAATATGTTTGCCGATAGGATTCTCATCCGAAAAAAATCGCCGAGCCATGGTTTCATTGATGATCGCGACCCAGGGCGTGGTGGCCACATCGCGATCGGTGAAGTCGCGGCCGCGCAGCATCGGAATTTGCATGGTCGCGAAGAAATTCGGAGTTACTGGAAAGAAGTCCGCCGTCAGGTCGTCGGCGTTTGCCACCGTTCGCCCTTCGATAGTAAACGTCATAGGGTAATTGCCGGTCATCGGCGGATACACAATGCCCGCTGTCGAGCGCAGGCCCGGCACGGTACGCAGCCGTTCCAACACCTGCTGGATCGCCACCGGCGGCTTCGCGCTCATCTCCCACAATGGCACTTGTTGATACATGCCCACCGGTCTGCCAAAGCGTTTCTCCGGGAAGGTGTAGCGAAAGGTCAGCAAGCCTTTGGGCTGGCAACCCAGGTCGGCTCCTTGCAATGCCAGAAAGCTCCGAATCAACAGCCCCGAGCCGATCAACAGCATCAGCGCCATGGCAAGTTGCGCGGCAACCAGCACCGCGCGCAACCGGTTCCGCGCTCCTCCCGCCGTTCCACCTCGCGTTATATTCTTGAGCGATTCGGCCAGCGTCAGCTTGGAAGCCTGTGCCGCGGGGATCACTCCGAAAATCAAGCCGGTGAGCACCGAGATCGCAGTGGTGAAGAGCAGAACCCGCCCGTCCAACTGAATAGCGTGGAGCCTCGGCAGCCACGATGGCGCCATCGCAACCAGCACCCGCACGCCTTCCCAGGCCAGCGCAACTCCCAGTATTCCGCCAAAAGTGGAAAGCAACAGGCTCTCTGTGAGGAACTGGCGGAAGATGCGGCCCCGGCTGGCTCCGAGCGCCGCCCGGATGGCCACTTCGGTGGAGCGCGACGCCGACCGCGCGAGCAGCAGCGCCGCCACGTTCGCACATGCAATCAACAGCACAAATCCCACGGCCGCTTGCAGCAGCAATAGCGGGCGGCTTAAGATTCCGAACAGCGCTTCATGGATCGGTTGCAGACGGATAGCCCACGCCTTTCCGTGGTCCATGTCGCGCGCGGGAAATTCGCCCGCCAGCTGCCGCGCGATGGCGTCCATCTCACTCTGCGCCTGCTCGATAGTGACACTCGGTTTCAGCTTGGCGGTCACCGTCAGGAATCGCGCCGACCCGCGGAGCTGAAAATGGTTCAGCGGCAGCGGCGCCAGATAATCGCTATTCTCATCGGTGAAGCGGAAGTCGGGCGGCATCACTCCCACGATCTCCGTATTTTCGCCGTTAATCAGAATCTGCCGGCCAAGGATATCGTTTTCAGCGCCGAATCGCCGCATCCAAAGCCGGTGGCTGATCACCATGACGCGCGCCGGATGATCCACTTCGTCTTCGGCCTCCGTGAACAGGCGTCCCCTGGCTGGCCGCACGCCCAACGCTTCAATCATCCCGGGCGTCACAAACTCGCCCTGCACGCGTGCGGCGGGAATGCCATTTTCCACCGCTCCGAAATCGACGGCGCTATTGGAGAGCCCGCCGACGAATTCAAAGGACCGCGCCCGCTGCTTCCAGGCGAAGAAGTCCGGTACCGATGCGCCATTCAACTGATCGGGATGGTCTGGCGGAGTGCTGGAGAGCATCACCAGCCGGTCCGGATCACGATAGGGCAGAGATCGCAGAAGGATCGAGTTCACCAGCGTGAAGATCGCGGTGTTCAAACCGATTCCCAACGCGAGCGACAACACTGCCGCCAGGGTGAAGCCGCGCTTGCTCGCCAGCGTCCGTAATCCGTAGCTCAAATCTTGCAGAAGTGTGTGCACACCGGTTCTCCCAAAATGTTGGTCTGCACTTGCATCTTTATTTCCGCTGCTGTCCTCTGTTCCAATCGCTTTAGCTGTCCGCACTTACGAGTTGTTGAATCTGCCGTGAGCTTCCTTGATAGTTCTCTTGTGGGATGGCACTGTCGCGGAACACGACAAAGCCTGTCCGGCCACGAAAGGCTCGAAAAAGCACCTTGTCTTGACCTGATTCCGACACAGCTCCGGTTACAATGTGTGGCTTTCATGCAACACACTAAACTTTACAAAGCTTTTTGAATCAAACAGCTAGCGGTGGGTGTTAGTCCCTTGTAAAATGAAACATCCAGTTGGATTAGCAGCGTGCGAATCGACAGAACAGAACTACCTACTGAACCATCCAGAGGAAGCCGCATTGCGGTTTGAGACCACCGTCCAGCGGCCGGTAGAAGCCAAGGGAGTTGGACTTCACAGCGGCGTTCCGGTATCCATTCGAATCCTCCCGGCGCCTCCTTCCACCGGTATCGTCTTTCTCCGAACTGATCTGGACAATTTCCCGGTCCCGGCGAGTTGGCGCTACGTGGCCCGCGTGAGCTATGCGACCAGCCTGATGCGGCAGGGCGTCCTGATTTCCACCACCGAGCACCTGCTGAGCGTTTTCTACAGCATGGGCGTGGATAACGCTTTCGTCGAGATCGACAACCTGGAAGTTCCCATCCTGGATGGCAGCGGGTCGCCCTATGTGGAGTTGTTGAATGCCGCGGGATTGAAATCCTACCGCCGGCGGAAGCGCTTTCTCCGCATTCGCCGCCCGGTCACCGTGGAAGCCGGATCGAAGCGCATCACCATTCTGCCGTCGGACCGCTTCCTGCTCACCTGCGACGTTTTCTACGATCATCCTATGATCGGCAAACAATCTCTCGACATGGAAGTTACTCCCGAGCGCTATGCGCAGGAGATCGCCCCGGCACGAACCTTCGGCTTTGCTCATGAATTGGATCAGATGCGCGACATGGGGCTAATTCGCGGCGCTGCTCTCGACAACGCCATCTGTTTCGATCGTCAAGGTGTGCAAAATCCCCAGGGTCTGCGCTTCCGCGACGAGTGTTGCCGCCACAAGGCGCTGGATTTGATCGGCGACCTCGCGCTGATCGGCAAGCCGCTGCTCGGTCACGTGATCGCGGAGCGCGCCGGACATGCGATGCATACCGCGCTCGTGGCGCGCATCATGTCCGACCCTTCGCTCTATGAGATCCTGAGTTTCGACCAACTCGCCACGCGCGTGGCCCACGCATTGGTTTCCTGACGCAGGGCGGTTTCCTATGAACCGCAACTTACCCAAAACGATTCGAAAGTCGGATGGTGTCGACCCGCTGAGTCGGTCCGCGAACAATAGTGTGCGACGGTCTCTACTTCAGTCTTTCGTTTCTCTATCTTCTTCGTGGCGCACGAGTTGCATCCAGCATGGTCGGATCGGAGTCGTCAATGAGCAGCGTACAAATCGAACAGAAGAACTATGAGATGCCGCCGCGGGACGGGTTCACCGTCGCACATTTTCTCACCGTCGCCGACATCGACCGATCGCTTCGCTTCTATGAAACGGTCTTCGGCGGCCGCGCTCTGAGCAGAGGCGACAGCAAGGGCGCGCCTGGGTATATTCAGATCGCGAATACGTGGCTCATTGTCAACGTTGGGGGCGGGCCGACCCCCGACAAGCCGTCGGTAACGCTGAGCGTCCTCGCCGACCCGGATAAGATCAGCAGCTTCATGAATATCCGCGTTGCGGATATTCAAGCGTGCTACAAATTATGGAAAAGTCGGGGAGCCGAGTTCATCACCGAGCCGATCCCCAAGTACGGCGAGACGCGCTGCTACATCCGCGATCCGGACGGTTACATTATCGAGGTCGGACAGAGCACCGCCCTCAAGTACGGTTAGCGCTCGACCCGGTGAACTTGAGGAGACCACGCACATGACCGCCCCCATCGCGTCGAACACGCTCGGTGTGAACGTCTTTACCGCCCCGGGAAAGGTAATGGTTGGCGAGCGGCCAAAGCCCTTCGGCGAAGCGCTCGGTTTTGACCCGATGACGTCGACTTTGATCTTCGGCGAGTACGACGCGGTGCTGGTAGACGCAATGACCACGGTGGCTGAGGCCGAGGCTCTGGCGGATTGGGTTGCGCTGCACAACCGCAACCTGGAGACCATCTATATAACGCACGGCCATTTCGACCACTTCTACGGTCTAAGCATTCTGCTCGACCGTTTCCCGGGTGCTCGGGCGATAGCAACGCCCAAGACGATGAACGCCATGCAGATGTCATTCACTCCCCCAGTGGAGCGGTTAGCCCGCCGGTTGTTTCCTGGGCAACTGGCCACTAAATTCGTTGCACCTGAGCCCTATGAGCGCGACACGTTCACTCTCGAGGGCCAGGAATTGCGCATCATCGAGCAGGGCCACACCGATAGTCCCGATACGACGTCTCTATACGTTCCATCGATCGGCCTGGTGGTCGCTGGCGACGTGGTGTACAACCAGTGCCACATGTACGTCGGCGACACCACCCCCGAGAGCCGGAAGAACTGGATCGCGGCGCTGGACCGGTTGGCAGCGCTGAAGCCGGCGATGGTTGTTGCCGGTCACAAGAAGCCTGGCGCGCCCGACTCGCCTTCGGCGATCCAGGACACTAAGCGCTATCTACTGGACTTTGATCGGCTGCAGCAGACCGCGAAGTCCGACGAGGAGCTGTTCGATCAGATGACGGAGCTTTACCCGCATTGGGTCGCCAACCAATCGTGGTTGATGTTCGGATTCCCGAACGGCTGATGGGAACGCTCGCTTGCGTGCGAGTGTATCCCCCTAGAAATGGAATCCGATGGTTCCAGTTATCGCGCGTGACGAAACATAGTGCGTTCCGCTAAACGTGGAAAGAAAGTTGTATAGCACATAGGAGTTCGCCAGGTTCACCACGGTCACTCGGGCGCTGATCTTATACTTCTCGCTGTGGAAGATGTTGTCGTGTCCCACGCCAACGTCAAACAGATTGCGGGGTGCGATGCGGGGTGGGTTGTGGTCGTCATTTTCGGCGCCCGCGGCTGGGATAGATACCAAGTTAGAACCGTACAGGTTCGCTGGGCAGAGACCCGTTGGACTGATCGGCATGGTCGGCGTCGCGTGGACGTTCCCGCAGTAGAGCCCGCCTTCGAACTGTTGGTCGGGCGTGATGCCGGAAACATCCACGATGGAATCGGTCCCGTTCGGCCCATTGGCGCAATTTCCGCCGGCGCACGGCACCGGACCCGCGACTAGCCCGCTATCGTAGCGCCAGTTGAAACTGAACCACGGAAGCTTTTTGGACGGCTGGTATTGCAGGTGCCCGGTTGCATTGTAAAGCTCGTCATGGTCGATACGGAATACACTGATTGCGCCCGGAGTAGCGCCAATGCCTGAGACCTGCGGACCGAAGAAGCGTGCTGCCACGCTGGACGTTACCAAGAACGCCGTCAACCCATGAAAGTTCGGCATCGTGAGACGGATTGCATATCCGGGAATCTTCGAGCTGGCCCACTCAATCGGATAAGTGATCGGTGTATTGCCGATCACGCTAAAGTCGAACGCGTTGTGAGTGTACTTCCAGATGTATTCGCCATCCAGAACCAGGTACTTGCCAAAGGCCTGCGAAAGACCCACATGAAATTCATTGCGGTGGCCGGGGCTAAGCGGCACTTGTGACGCGCATTGGGCCCCGGCGACAAAGCTCTGGAAGGCGACGATCGCCGGGTCGAGGCATCCCAAGCTTGCAATTACCAGGTTCTCGTTGAACGGGGATTCCATGGTCCGGGCGTAGGAGACCCGCAGAACCGTGCTGGTTGGCTTGATGTTATAAGCGATTCCCAAGCGTGGTTCGGCTTGCGCCGCCTTGGTGATGCCATCGTATTGGTCGACGCGCAGACCAAGATTGAACGTCCAGTTGTGGACATTGATTGCGTCCTGAATGTAGAACGCGAACTCCCGGATGTCGGCATGCCCAAAATATTGGTACTGAGTGCTGGTGCTGTTCGGACAGCCGTCGGACGCAGGCAGCGGCGAGGTTCTGGTCAGGTCGTAACAGGCTAGAGTCGGAAGAAAATTGGGATTCTGCTGCAGCGTTCCCGAGCAGCCGTTGGGGTTCGTCAACGTGGGGTCCGTATCGGGGCTCCCATCGGCGTTCAAACAAGGCGCATTTATCGTTGGATCGACCAGGCCGAACGAATCCCTTTCCGTAATAAAAGTATGCTCATATTGAACGCCAACCTTGATGTTGTGAATGCCACTTACGTATGACACGCTCGCACGGGCGCCGGCATTCGTGAGCCGGCGATTTTGACCGACGGTCGCTGACTGGAGATCGGGCGTAAGGTCGGAGAAGGGGTTAGCGCTCGGATAATAGTTGTATTGGTCCTGCCTCACAAAAGCGCCGAAATTGAATACAGTCTTGGGATTCAGAAGATGAGTCCAGACCGGAGCGATATTAAACGTCCTGATCTTTGAACGTTGATCCGCGGAGCCGACCAGTACGCCATTGGGCCCCAGGCCGCCGTTATTTACCAGCAGGCCGTTCCAGCCCGTGGCATTCTGGGCGTCGTAAGAATTGGGAGTCTGGAACCAGGAGCGGGTGAATTGAAGGTTGAGGTTGATGGTGTCCTTGTCGGAAAGCTTGAAATCCACCCGGTCGAATATGTTCTCTTCGTTGCCGCGATCGTGGAAAACCTGGAACTCAGGGCCATCCAGGAAGCGGCCGGTATCCAGGCCATTGGCGGAGATAAAATTGCCCCACTTTTGCCCCCCATACGTAAAATCGAAGCCGCTGTTGGTAGTTCCGAATGTGCCATAAGAAGTCGTGACATCACCGTGAGGCGTGGTGGACCCAAGACCCGAACGGGTTGTCACTACCAGCACCAAGCTGGTCTTTCCGCCATATTCGGCGGGCGGCGCGCCTTCGATGACTTCCATCGACTGCACTGCATCGACGGGGAGCTGATTGGAGAAGACCTTGCTCTGTTGGTCCGTAATCGGCTGTCCGTCGATGGAGAAAGAGTTGGAAGCGTGATCGCCAAATCCATGGAAAAGGCCGTTGGAGTCGGCCGAAACGCCTGGCGAAGCGAGCGTCGCCAGTGAACTGAGCGACGAGGACTGGCTCTCAAGAGGCAGTTTGTCGAAAAGTTCGCGATCCACGTCGGTGTGAGTGGTTGTATCGGTCTCCACCAGATCGGTCCCCGTTGTCACTGTCACGCTTTGCGTCCCAGCGCCGATGGTCAGAGACAATTTTGCTTCAACGGCCAGAGGCGAACGCACGTTGACATCTTCTTCGCCGCCCTGGAATCCCTTCGCCGAGGCGCTCAGGTGATAGTTGTTAAAAGGCACGTTATCGAATTCGAAGTTTCCCTGTGCGTCGGTCTGGACGCTCTTGTCGTAGCGGGAAACGGGGTTCTGGATTTCCACTGTCGCGCCCATGATGACCGCGCCGGAGGGGTCCACCACCGATCCACGGACCGTTCCGGCATTGGCGCTACTGGATTGCGCATACGTCGTAACAGGCGAAGCGAGGCACAGTGCAAGAAAAATCAGAGAGGTTGCGAGACGGCTGATTCTCATATTTCTCGATTCTGAGTCTTCGGCACTAAAGCGCCTAAAACAATTTCGTGATCGGCCTGATCGCCAGCATCAACGATCTAATTTGCGGTATGAGCGGACAGAACCATGAGCAACTGACGGGTATTCGGTCAAATTAGCGAAAACGCGATTGGAAGGGCGCACATTGCCAGCCAGTGGCTCACCCACCCTGCCCAGACAGAAGCGTTGTTTCCAGAAGCAAGAGCCAAGCGATCGGCGCCGGAAGCAGGGTCGTGGCCCACATCCAGTCATAACTCTGGGTCCGCTTTATCCAAATTGATGGAACGCTGGCTGCGATGTGAAATGCGACCACCAGAAAAAGGACTGGCGGCGATTGAATTCGGTGGGTAAAGTCTTCTATGCCGGTTCTTACCGCCAGCGCCCAAATAAACACGGCCGTAAGGAGTATGGATGCCGCATAAGCGAGCGCCCGCCGGGTCGCCTTGCGGCTGGGGCTCATGCGTAGGGACATGTAGTCGCGAAACCAACTACCCGTTCAGAAGTTGGCGAATACTACCTGCCTGCCTTTTGCTAGCAATGAACTCCTGATCGTTGCTGAGGGTGATCAGCCATCTTTGGCTGCTGAGGGCACTCATCTTCCGGACGTGATTGACATTCACCAATGCGCTTCGATGAATTCTTCGAAAGCTGGTGTTCCTGAGGCGCTGGTCCAGGACCTTAAGGGTCTGGGTAGCGAGGTATTTCTTCTTCGCGGTGATGATCCACACAATCTCCCCGTCGGCTTGGAATGCGTAGATCTCGTCGGCACTGAGAAGAAAATATTCCTCGCCAACTCTTCCCACGATCCGTCTGACCTGAAGAACTGCGGGCTTTTCGGCGATCTCCTGAAGCTGTGCCAGTCTCTCGGCAGCTTCCCTCGCACTGAGCCTCTTCGCCCGTTCCACCGCCACCGCTAGACGCTCCGCACCCACGGGCTTAAGCAGATAGTCAATCGCGCCCTCTTCGAATGCTTGCAGGGCATACTGGTCATAAGCGGTGACCATTACAATCACCGGCATGTGCGTCCCACGCTTCAGATTTCGGACTACCTCAAGCCCGCCCATCACCGGCATTTGAAGATCCAACAGCACCAGGTCGGGATGGTCGGCGAATATTTTTTCCAGAGCGATAGCGCCATTATCCGCCTCGCCGATGATTTCGACTTCTTCGAACGAACCGAGTTCCTCGCGCAATATTTTCCGCGCTATCGGCTCGTCGTCCACTATCAGCGTTCTCAACGGCATGCTTGAGCCAAAGCTCAGATACTTTTAGCACGCTGGAGTTGATGGAAGAACAAATTTTCTATGGGCGGGCGCTGCCGGGCAATCAGTGATCTGAAGGTCATTGTGGACGGACAATCGCATTGAGTCGGCTAGCGATCGCCAGCGTGCCCGTAGTGGGCGTTGGCGCGACGCCCTCACCGGCCTAGTATCCTGATTCTTGTTCAATCTCCCGAACCTTTTCACGCTTGCCCGCCTGGTTCTCGCTCCTTTTATTGCCGCCGACATTCTACACGGACGTTATGACCGCGCGATCATCCTGCTTTTCGCGGCCGGCTTCACCGATGTCATCGATGGTTTCCTCGCCCGGCGATTACAGACCGCTACGCCCGCTGGCGCCTATTTCGATCCCATCGCCGACAAAATCTTGCTGAGCGTTATCTACATTTCGCTCGGTCTCGCGGGTGCTATGCCCTGGTGGATGGTGGCCGTCGTGTTTAGCCGCGACGTGCTGATTCTCGCCATGGCAGCCTACGGTTTGGTATTCACAAAACTGCGAAAATTTCCTCCGTCCGTGTGGGGTAAGATCAGCACTTTCTTTCAGATTGGGGCCGCACTGGTGGTCATAGGAGCGCGCGCCGGAATCGCGGCGCCGGTCACGCTGGCCCTTTGTTTAATGGTGCTTGGAACCATTGTCAGCGGCATTCATTACGTTTGGAGGGCCGTAGTTTTGTTGAGGCAAACCGCTCATTGACGTGCGCTGCGCGCCGGAGTAGTCTGAAAGAGTGCCAGCGCCCATTACGCGTTATCGAGTGCCCGGCCTGTACTTTTGGGCAGGTTTGACGGCACTGGCTCTGACCGGCTTTTCCTTCTGGTTTGCGCTGCTCTGGCCCTTGTTCTGGATCGCCACCGGCCTCTCGCTGGCGGGTGCTGTTATCGTGCTTTATCTTGGTACGCGTCCGTCGGTTGAAATTTACGAAAGCCACGTGAAGATCGGGCACCATGCCATCCCCTGGCGTCACATCCGCCGGCTGGATCGCAGCGCCAGCCTTCCCCTGGTGGTGCGGCTCACTTTGGCCGACAAGACGCGCATCCTGGTGATTTATCCCGGCGATCCCAATTCGTCCAGTGGCTTGCTGCGCAGCTTGCGCCGTCACGCCAGGGAAGCGTTGATCGACGGCGTTCCTTACCGCCAGTTCTGGGGTGAAGCTACGGTAGGCGCCATCGCGAAAAAGCAGTTGCCGCCGCCGCGCTATCCGCTGCTGCTCCCCGACGACGAAGCTGAGGTGGAGCGCATGTTCCAGCGGCTGAAGTCGGTGGGCCATCTGGATCAGAAGACCTCCTCTGAAGACAAGTAATTCCCGCCGCCATCCTTTCCGCTGGCTGGCGTACACGATTCTTCTGGTTCTTCTGCTCGCGGTCACGTCTCACTTTTGGATGGCTGCTCTCGGTGCATACCTGGTGCGCTCCGAGTCTCCCGCTTCCGCCGACATGATCGTCGTTCTGGCCGGCGATTTTTCGGGCAACCGTATTCTCAAAGCCGGTGATTTGGTAAGGCAGGGATACGCGCCCAAAGCGCTGGTGAGCGGGACGTCCGGTGAATATGGACTCCACGAGACCGATCTCGCTATTCCGTTTGCAGCCCGCCACGGCTACCCCGAGTCCTACTTTGTCGCGTTTCCCAACGACGGCCGATCCACGCGGGAGGAAGCATCGGACGTTCTCGCCGATTTGAACAAACGGCACGCGCGCCGCATCGACATCGTCACCAGCGACTATCACACCCGCCGCGCCGGCAACATTTATCGCGCTCTGGCTCCCGGCCTTGAAATCCACATGGTGGCTGCTCCCGACCTGAATTTCTCGCCTGACGGCTGGTGGAAGAATCGAGAAGGGCGGAAGACTTTTCTGCTGGAATGGATGAAGACAGTCTCCAGTTGGTTCGGCATGTAATCATGACAGCTACGTTCCAAATGAACAGCAAAGCGATACTGAAGTCGGCTTGGCCGTACCTTTGGAAATACCGGCGCGCCATGGCGCTCGGAATGGGCGCGCTCCTTATGAACGACCTCATGAAGGCCGTTCTTCCGCTGGCCATCCGCAGCGGCATCGATTCGCTGATGAAGGGCTTTCGCCTCTCCCTGGTCTTCGAGTTCGCGGCTCTGGTGGTTCTGCTCTCGGTGGTGAAAGGCATCTTCCAATACTGGATGCGAGTGATCCTCATCGGCCTGTCGCGCGACATCGAGTTCGACCTCCGCAATGATCTGTTTTCTCACATCGTCACGCTGTCGCAGGACTTCTACGCGAAGTACCGCACTGGTGACATCATGGCGCGCGCCACCAACGATCTGAACGCCGTCCGCATGATGCTCGGCCCGGGCATCATGTACTTCACGGAAACCTTCTTCACCGCGCTCTTCCTGATCGGCGTGATGCTGAAGGTGGATTGGCGGCTCACGCTGTTCTGTCTCATTCCGGCGCCGTTGATCAGCGCCGCGGTGATCCTGTTCGGCCGCCGCATTCATAGCCGTTTCGAAACCATCCAAAAGATGTTCTCCGATATCAGCAGCCGCATGCAGGAGAATCTCTCGGGCGTGCGCGTGATTCGGGCTTATGCCCAGGAAGAGCCCGAGATCCGCAAGTTCGAGCTCCTCAACCAGGATTACGTTGCGCAAAACATCGGGCTCGCCAAGCTCTCGGCGCTTTTCATGCCGTTGCTCCAGGCGCTCATCGGAATCGGCTTTCTCATCGTGCTGCTGGCCGGCGGCTATCAGTTGCTCGAGCACCGCATTACGCTCGGCAGTTTCGTCATGTTCAATACTTTCATGGGAGTGCTGGTGTGGCCCATGATCGCTCTCGGCTGGGTGGTCAATCTCATGCAGCGCGGCACAGCGTCCTGGAGCCGCATCATGGAGCTGATGCGCGAGAAGCCGAGTATCCAGAAGAGGGAAGACAAGGGAGACAGGGAAGACAAGGGAGATAGGGAATACGAGGAATACGAGGAATACAAGGAATACAAGGAAGTAAGAGGTGGGCTCCGTTTCGACGGCGTGGAAATGAAGTACTCGGCCGGCTACGCGCTGAAGAATATCACTCTCGATATTCCCGCCGGCGCAACCGTCGCCATCGTGGGCCATACCGGCAGCGGTAAGAGCACGCTGGTGAGTTTGATCCCGCGCCTGTTCGATCCCACGCGTGGCGCCGTGTTTCTGGATGGCATCGATGTGCGCGATTTCGATCCGGAATGGTTGCGCCGCCAGATTGGCTTCGTGCCGCAAGAGACGTTCCTGTTTAGCGCCACGCTGGCCGAAAACATCGCCTGGGGCGTCGAGAATGCCACGGAAGACGACATCGCGCGCGCCGCGGAGCTGGCTGGGCTTGCGCCCGACATCGCGAGCTTCCCGGAAGGGTACGGCACTATCATCGGCGAACGCGGCATCACCCTGTCCGGCGGCCAGAAGCAACGCGTGGCCATCGCGCGCGCCGTCTTGCGGGATCCAAAGATTCTGATCCTCGACGACGCACTGGCCAGCGTGGACACGCTCACCGAAGAGCGCATTCTCCAGGCGTTAGAGAATGTGATGCGCGGCCGCACCACCATCTTGATCTCGCACCGCGTCTCCACCGTCCAGAACGCCAGCCGGATTTTCGTCATCGAACATGGTGAAGTTGCCGAGCAGGGCACGCACACGCAGTTGATTCAAAGCGGCGGCTACTATGCGGACCTGTATCAGAAACAGTTGCTCGAAGAAGAGCTGGAAACAATCTGATCCGTCTTATCCGGAAAAAGGGGGTCTGGCGCCCGCAAAATAGCAGGCTATCTCACGGGCCCATGCATCGGTACACCGATGGCATCCGTAAATTCTTCTGTGTATAGTGGCTGCGAGGAGATATTCGGGCCTATGAAGTTCTTCCTGACCGCGATCATCCTGGCTCCATTCGTAACACCTCTCGCGGCGCAATGGTTGCAGCATCCAACGCCCGGCATCCCGCGCACAGCCGCTGGCAAACCAAACCTTTCAGCGCCGGCGCCGCGCACAGCCGATGGCAAACCGGACTTCACTGGCCTGTGGGAGGTCCCGGTGGATACGGCGGTCGGCAATGTCGCGCTCCGCAATGTAGGGGATCTCAAGCCCGACGAAGTTCAGCCTTGGGCACGGGCGTTGCTTCAGCAGCACTCTGAGACCTTCGGTAAGGACAACCCGCGGTATCGATGTCTGCCCCAGGGTCCGGGCTACAGCACCAGCGGAGGGATGAGGAGGTTCCTGCAGACTCCGGCCATGATCGCCATCTTGAACGAGGATCTCACTTACCGTGAGATCTTCATGGACGGCCGCAGTCTGGAATCCGATCCCAACCCGAGCTGGATGGGATATTCGGTAGGGCACTGGGACGGAGACTCGCTAGTTGTGGAGAGCACGGGATTCAACGATCGGACCTGGCTGCATGATGGCTATCCCCACACAGAAGCGTTGCACATGACGGAACGCTACCGGCGCACCGACTTCGGCCACTTGGAAATAGCGGTTACATTCCAGGACCCCAAGGCTTATTCGAAGGCTTGGACGGTCCCAGTGAGCGCGCGGTTGGCGGCCGATACGGAGATGCTCGAATCGGTCTGCAATGAAAATGCCGACAGCGGACAAGAGCACTGGGTAGGGAAGGTCTCAGACGCCGAGAAATCGAGTATAAAGGTCGCTCCCGAAATCCTGGCCAAGTACGTTGGTGTCTACAAGGGGCAATATATCGGAGGGCCGCGCACGGTGGAGGTTACTTTTTCCAAAGGTACGTTGTTCGTCGCCCTGAACGGAGGGCCGAAGCAGCCCATCTTCCCTCAGACGGAAACCAACTTTTCCGGCACTGGACTGACGTACCGGTTCTTGCGGGACGGTCAAGGTGTTGCGACCCACATTATTGAAGGCCATGTGTCCGGTGACTACAAATACGAACGCCAGAAGTAGGATCGGTGATCGAGCAGGCTTTGCGGGACGGCTCGCATCCTTCCAAGACGGCGGAATCGAGCGGGTATCGAGCGACAGTCAGGGATCGGGGCCCGGCCCTAGGGAGTTTTGTCTGTGAACATTCAAGTTCGCGTTCTTCGCGTCGGCATTGCCGTGGGTCTCTTTCTGGCATGCGCGGGCCTCTCGATGCCGGCTCCGGCGCAAGTCACTGAATCCTCCAAATCTACGGTAGCCTCGCCGGAACACGGAGGCATTGTGTTTACCGGTAGCAGCATTTTCCAATACTGGACCCACCTGAGTGAACAAATGGCTCCGCTACCGGTGCTCAATCGAGCTATCGCCGGCACCGTCACCGAGGATATGCTGAACCGCATCGGACAGCTGGTTTTGCCGCATCAGCCGCGCATCGTGGTCTACTATTGCGGCAGCAACGACATCAGTACCGGCCAGGACGCCGCTTCCATCGTCGGGCGCACCAAGCGATACATTGAAATCCTTCACGAGAAATCACCGAACACCTTTTTCTTCTACACCTCGATCCAAAAGGCGCCCGAAAAGCGTGCGCGCTGGGATGTGGTGGAGGCGGTGAACCGCGAAATGGAGCGCTACAGCCGGGAAGCTTCCCACGTTGGCTACATCGATCTCAATTCTGTCTTGTTCGACAGCCGCAATAACGTTCGGGAGAACCTGTTTCTGCCCGACCGGCTCCATTTCCGTCCCGACTCGACCGCATACCAGGAGTTTTCCCAAATCGTGAAACCGATTCTGATGCAGGCTTGGGAGAGCGGCGCCGGTTTACCCAAGTTGTAGTCCCGTAGAGATTCCCAGGGCGCCGTTCTGGGATGCACGCTTCCAATACCAGTGCGCAATGATTCATGCGCAAGTCAGGTGTATCTTAAGGGAATGGCACCGAAAAGAGCGCGGAGCGACAGGTAATGCCGGGCGCCCGTGCTACAAGCCCTGCGCTCGATATGCTGCTGGCGGCCGGCGAGATGGGCGAACTGGTCCGCGCGCTGGACTGGTCAGCCACGCCTCTGGGCGCGCCAGAGACCTGGTCGCCCGCGCTTCGTACCATGGTGCCCATCCTGCTAGCGAACCGTTTCCCCCAGCTCCTCTGGTGGGGGCCGGAATATATCTCGATCTATAACGATGCCTACCGCCCGATTCTGGGTCGCAAACACCCCTGGGGCCTCGGAAGACCGGTGCGCGATTGTTGGTCGGAAATCTGGGACATCCTGAAGCCTCTGATCGACACGCCATTTAAGGGCGGTCCGGCGACATGGAGCGAAGATATTGAGCTTCAGATCAATCGTGCTGGATTCATCGAGGAAACGCATTTCACGGTTGCCTATAGCGCCGTGCCCGACGAAACGGCAGCCGGCGGAATTGGCGGCGTGCTCGCCACCGTGCATGAAATCACTGAGAAGGTGGTGGGCCAGCGGCGCATCACTGTCTTGCGGGACCTCGGGGCGCGTACGGCGGAAGCCAGGGCCGCTGAGGAAGCCTGTGTGATCTCCGCTGCAATGCTGCGCCCGCATATCAAGGATATTCCGTTCGCTCTGTTTTATTTGGTCGATGACTCGGGCACTCAGGCCCGTATTGCTGCTTCCTGCGGAGTGGACGAGGGCGTGGATATAAGGCCGCCTGTCATCCGCCTTGATGACTTAAGCAACGACAGCTCGCCTTGGCCCCTTGCTGTGGCGTATCGCACGGGACAAATGCAGGTGGTCAAGGATTTGTCCTCACGCTTCGTTTCAGTCCCGCCCGGACCGTGGTCCGATCCGCCGCAATGCGCGGCCATTATGCCCATCCGTTCTCACGTTGCTCACCAAACCGTCGGCTTTTTGATTGCTGGCCTGAGTTCCAGACTTCAATTTGACGAGGGATATCAGAATTTCGTTGAGCTTGCTGACACTCAGATCTCGACGGCGATTGCAAACGCGCAGGTGTATGAGGAGGAGCGGAAGCGCGCTGAAGCACTCGCCGAAATCGACCGGGCGAAAACGGCTTTCTTTTCGAACGTGAGCCACGAATTCAGGACGCCTCTCACTTTGCTGCTGGGTCCGCTGGAAGATGTATTGGCCGCCAGGCACGGCGCGCTTCCGGCCGACGCCGCCGTCACCCTCGAAATTTCGCATCGCAACGCCCTCAGGCTTCTCAAGCTCGTCAATTCCATTCTGGATTTCTCCCGCCTCGAAGCGCACCGCATGCAAGCTTCCTACCAGCCTGTCGATCTCGCGGCTCTCACCGCCGACCTCGCCAGCAATTTCCGCTCGCTGTGCGAAAGAGCCGGGCTGCAATTCGAGGTTCATTGTGCGGACTTCCGGCCCGAGGAGCCCGCCTTCGTGGATCCCGACATGTGGGAAAAGATCGTACTCAACCTGCTGAGCAACGCCTTCAAGTTCACGCTTCAGGGCATGATCGAAGTGCGCCTCGAAGCCCAGGGCGGGCAGGCCGTGCTCACGGTACGCGACACGGGCGTCGGCATTCGCTCCGAAGAAATTCCCCAAGTGTTCGAGCGTTTCCATCGGATCGAGCGCAGCCGGGGCCGAACGCAGGAAGGCGCGGGTATTGGCTTGGCGCTGGTGCAAGAGCTTTCCAAGCTCCATGGAGGCACGGTAAACGTGGAAAGCGTCCTGGGACGGGGCAGCACTTTCCAACTGGCCATCCCGCTCGGAAAGCAGCACCTGAACCCGGATCGGATCGTCGACTCGCCCGAAGTCGCGCTGAATGCCGTAACCTCCGCCGCGTTCGTCGTGGAAGCCATGCGCTGGCTGCCGGACGAGCGTCGTCCACAAGTTGCCCGGATGACTTTTGACGAGAGCGCGCTGGCAGCCCGCCTCACCGTTGGCGAAGAACAGCCGGCCAGTGAGCCGGCCAGAGAGCCCGCCAGCGAAAAAGACGGGCGCGTTGTCTGGGCCGACGACAACGCCGACATGCGGGCCTACGTCAGCCGTTTATTGGGTGGCCGGTTTGATGTCGAGGTCGTACCCGACGGAAGAGCCGCGCTGGATGCTGCGCGCGCACACCAGCCCGATCTCGTGCTGGCCGATGTCATGATGCCCGGTTTGGACGGCTTCGCGTTGCTTCGCGAGATCCGCGCCGACCCGCGCTTGTCGGAGATCCCCGTGATCCTGCTTTCGGCTCGCGCAGGAGAAGAAGCGCGGATTGAAGGCCTGCAGGCCGGCGCCGATGATTATCTGACAAAGCCCTTCAGCCCGCGCGAGTTGCTCGCTGTGGTGCAATCCCATGTCAGGCAGTATCGCTTTCGCCGGGAGGCGGCTGAAGCCATGCACCAGGCCGACCGCAGCGCTCGACTGCTGGCCGCGATCGTGGAATCTTCCGACGACGCGATCATCAGTAAGAATCTCAACGGCGTCATTACAAGCTGGAACAAAGGCGCCGAACGTCTGTTCGGACATACAGCGGCCGAAGCCGTGGGCCAATCCATCACGATTTTAATTCCGCCCGAACGGATTGAGGAGGAAACGCGCATCTTGGCTTCGCTCCGGCGCGGCGAGCGCGTCGACCATTACGAGACCGTTCGCATCACCAAGGGCGGCTCGCGGCTCAATGTCTCCTTGACCATCTCTCCCATGAAGGATGCGGAAGGCAGGATTGTGGGCGCGTCGAAAGTAGTGCGTGACATTACCGCTTGGAAACAGCAGGAGGCGGCGCTCAAGCAGGCCAACGAAGATCTGCAACAGTTTGCATATGCGGCTTCGCACGATCTTCAGGAACCGCTGCGCACGGTGACGGCCTACACTCAGCTCCTCGAAATGAGCCTTGGCGAGCAAATCGGGGATCGCGGCAAGGTATTTGTCCACTTCATTTCGGAAGCCTCGGCTCGCATGCACAATTTGCTGCGCGACCTGAGAGTCTACCTGCAAATTTCAACCGCCGACCGCGAGCCCGAAGTGGAAGAGATAGACGCCGGCGAAATGGTGGAGAAAGCGCTTCAGAATCTCGACGTGGCAATCCGGGAGAGCGGCGCCTCCATCACCGTTGCCGGCCTTCCCCGTGTCCGAATGCCCGCCTTCGAACTGGAACACATTTTTCAGAACCTGATCGCAAACGCGATTCGCTATCGATCGAGTGCGCCTCCGCGCGTAAACATAGCCGCGTCGCGGCAAGGCGCAGAGTGGGTTTTTTCCGTGCACGACAATGGCATCGGCATCGCGCCTCAATTCCAAAAGCAGATCTTTGATATCTTCCGGCGCCTCCACAGCCAATCCGAATACCCCGGTACCGGCATGGGTCTGGCCATTTGCCAGCGCAGCCTCGAAAGGCATGGAGGCAAAATCTGGGTGGAATCCGAACCTGAAAAGGGCTCGACGTTTTACTTTACGATCCCGACGGCGACGGTGGCGATTTAACAATAGTTACCGAGTTCGCTCGTTACTCCTCCGTACAGCCAGTGTGTCGTTTCGTCAAAACGCGAAGCGCCAATCCGACTTCCGTGTTGTGAGAAGAGATTCGAGTTTCTCGGGATCGAGGAAGGATCGCGACGCTGGATCCAGGCGTGTGATGGTAACCAGATTTCGCGCGCCGCACACTTCCGATTCGTGCACCAAATCAATATATTCGCTCGCCGTGCAGCCGGGCAGGGCCGGGTCTTCCAGGTCCAAAAGCACGAATCCTCGTTGCTCAAATAATGGCCGGAGCGAAGACGGCACTCGCAGGCTCAGACTTAGCCGCCGGTGGCGCCGCACGGCGTCGTAAAGGACGGGGTTCAGGGGAGACATATAGCCGACGACCGCAATTTGGCGTGCCGCGCAATAGTCGAGCAGCCGCCGCAATTCACCCAACGCATCGTCAGAAAGCTGCGCGCTCACTCTAGGAAACCATTGGTCCGTGCCCTGTTCAACCATCTGGAGCTGGTCTTTCTCGAGGTTCTCCCGAATTGCAAACAGCCTGTCGCCCATCAGATAGCTTCCGTCCGGCCGGAGTCCGGAATCGTACTCCTTCGCCAAAATTCCGATTTTCGCTCTTGAACTGGTGTAGGCCTGGCGCTGGGTGGCCCACCACAATCCAGTGCGCCACGAGAAGTCGATAATCTCGACCGGTGTCGACGAACGGAAGAAATCCGGCTCAGGCTGGACTTTAACGCCCTTGAAGAACCACCATGGATCAACATCCAGCAGCAAATGGCGGGGCAGGCAATCCTCGGGCAGATGTTGGAGAAACTGTCGCGCGAAGCCGATGCTTTCCGCCGACCAGACCGCGGCGTTGTAGAAGCGATCGGACGGCGGGCGGACAAACTCGCCGCGCAGGGAGTTGGCGCGCGAGCTTCCCAAGACCAGAATTTCAGGACGGCGCGCGATTGCACTGAGCAACTTGAATTTCGGCACTACCGATCGGGGATGGCCTACGGGATCGTACAGCGCGGGCGAGCGTCGCTGAGCTTCGACCACATCGGCGACTGGCGTCAGTTCCCCGGCGTAGTAAAGCGAGCCAGTTGCCACTGCCAACAGTGCGGCCAGCGGCGCGAAGAATAGAGCGCAGCGGATGCTGAACCGGGTTAACGCGTTAGAACTTGAAGTAGATAAACCCTTCGGCATTGTGCCCACACTTGACGATGATTCCGATTACGCTGTAATAGAACGCCCAGCGGCCCGGCAGGTGCGTCGCGGTGATAGTCAAAAGGTTACGCCGGCGGAGGAACTCGAAAATCGCCCAAGCCGCCAGGCCAGCCAAGCCATAAGTAGTCTCTCTGCTTTGAAGCATTAAGCCGGGCAGGTGAGAAAACGGCGTCAAAACCCTGGAAAGCACATCCCAGGCATTGGACAACGAATCGGCGCGAACAAAGACCATGGCTAGCGCCACCAGATGAAATGTAAACACCACGCCGATCAGGTTTCCGGCCCGGTCCAACTCGAGGTGCGACTTGAAGAATTTCGAGCGCGTCTTGGCGGTCAACGCATCCACGCTCAAAAAAATCCCGTGCAGCACGCCAAAGATCAAAAATGTCCAGCTTAGATTGTGCCAGAGGCCGATCAAAATCATGTTGACCATCAGGCTGAACACCAGCCCGAACTTTCCGAACCCGCGCGTGGCCATCCGCAGCGGCATGAACACGTAGTCGCCCAGCCAACTGGTCAAAGTCATGTGCCAGCGGCGCCAGTATTGGCTAATGTTGCTGGCGGAGAACGGAGCGTTAAAATTCTCGGGTGATTCAATGCCGAAGAGAAGCGCCACACCGATTGCGATGTCGGTCAGCGCGGAAAAATCCGCATACAGCTGAAAAGGGAAAAGGTAAAAGGCCAACAGCGCTGCACCGGGAGCGGGATGGGAGCTGTACGCCTGCGCGATGAAGGCGCCGAGATTGTCCGCCACGACAGTCTTTTTGAAACATCCCATCAGCAGACGGCGAAGGCCGCGGGTCATCATCTCCGGAGTGGGCGAAGGTTTGTGAATCTGTTGCAGGAAGTCGCCGCTTCGTTGGATGGGGCCAGCGACAATCTGGGGGAAGAACGCCACGTAGGTTGCGAAATTCACGAAATTGAGTTCCGGCTCGATCGTGCCCCAATAGATATCGATGATGTAGCTGATGAGCTTGAAAGTGTAGTAAGAGATTCCCAGCGGCAGAATAAACCGCGGGCCGAGTGCCGCCGAGTTAAGAACCTTGAACAGACTCAAGTAAAGTACGAGTAGGGCAACCGCAACGCCCATCGCGAGCTTGGCCTTTCGGTCCAGACCGTTGGTTTCAGGGGCGGGCCGTGCCAGGAAGCCGAATAGAAAGGCAAACGCGGTGGCGACCACCATACCAACGGCAGCAAGGGGGCTGGAAAGTACGTAGAACGCGTAGGAAGCCAGCAAAAGAAACAGGGCTCTGTATCGACTCGGACAAAGGTGGAAGCCAAGCACTGCCGCGACCAGAAAGAACGCAAACTGGACGGAAAGATAGTTCATGGCAGCGTTCGTTGATCACGCCACCTTGCGCCGGATCAAAGCCACCAGTTCGCCCACATTCCGCAATTGGTTAACCTCGCCGGTCGTAAACTTGATCTTGAATTCCTTTTCCACAGCCACAATAAGATTGATGTGCGTCAACGAGTCCCATGCTTCCACGTCGTTGGCCGTCATTGCATCGTTGATTTCAAGCACGGGGTCGTCGAAGAGGTCCTGAAAAATGCTGGTGAGCCGCGAGCGCAATTGAGACTCTTCCATACGTGCTATCCGATGCTTTCCAACGCGTCCAGCATACCAGTGGAGCGCAAATAAACTCTCGACGGTTGGTAGGAATCTAGCCGCAGGCGCCACTCCGTGCTGCCATCGGCATGGGGAGCCGGAGTAAATCCGAATTGCTTGTAAAAATCCTTCACCATTCCGTTCTTCGCGGTTGGCCGGTAGGAACCGACCAGCCACTTGTATTGACGCCCAGCGGCATACTCCACGCAGTGATTCATTAGAAACTGCTCCACGCCCCGAGTTAATACGCGGCAGCTCATCAGCCAATCCGTGAGCACCAGCTCGCGCTCGCCATGGCGCGCCACAACAATCGAAATCAAGCCATGATCACCCAGCTTGTCTCGTAATTCCGCGTAAAGAGGATAGTAATCCGGGTCATGCATCAGCGCTTCGCACTCGGCCTCGCCAGGGCGCTTGGTCGTCAGGTTGAATTGGTTGCTGCGCTGGAATAGCTGCGCAATGCGTCCGATCTTTTCTTTCTGAAAACGGCGTACCGTGATCTCCATATCGAGAGATTGCAGGTATTCCTCGACATTCGCAAAGGCCGACCGTGTGACCTCGGACTCCGCCCGTTGCCGGTACATTTCCGTACGCTGGCTGTCTTCGGCGGAAAACGAACTGGTCTCGAAAAGATTCAACTCGCAGATGGCGCGGACATATTCCGCCGGCTCCTCCGGCAGTTCCGGAACCATCACCTCCGGCAGCAGACTGCGCACCAGATTCCGCTCAAACGGATTGTCGTCCAGAAAAACGATGGAATCGTAACCGATGTTCAACTGGTCGCGGATTTGGCGGATGTTGTCGGCTTTGTCGTTCCAGTTCGCGGTGAAAACGCAGATGTGATCGCGCTTGAGCACCATGTCGGCATGCTCCAGAAATGGCTTCAAGGCATTCTCCATCTCGTTCTTGCTGCATACAGCCAGCAGAACACCTCGCCTTTGAAGCTCCAGAAGGAAGGATTGAAATTCATAAAAGCTTTCGCCGTCGCCATGCGCGCTCAGCGCGATGCCGTGTACTCCGTCGTCGCCGATTACCCCACCCCACAGGGTATTGTCGAGATCGAGGACCACACACTTCACGCCGCGCCCGCGAATGGAGAGCACCACATCGATGACGTTTTGGGCCACCAGAGGTAGATGTTCCAACACGCAGAACATCTTGCTCATATTCCAAAAACGATTGTCGAACCAGTTGCGGCGGCCAGCATAGGACGCCACGCCTTCCACATCGTTCACATACACCTGCGGCCGGGCCCGAGACCCTTCCGCTATCTTCTGATTCAATCCCGACACGAGAGAATACAACGAGCCCCGCACTTTGTGATCGAAGTTGCCAAACACCCGCTCCACGGGCAGAACGAAATTGCTCTGTACGATCGACGCCGAAGTCCGTGAAGCTATGGCGTCCCAGATGGCACTGATGCGCCCGTACTCGGCATCTAGAAATTCGTCGCCGGAGGAACCGCGGCGGTAGTATCGGGACCGCAGGGCTTGCACTGCGTTCAGGATTACCACCACATCGGGTTTAAACGAATACAATTCGGAATTGGCGTCGTAGGCCTGAAGCTCGATGGCGTCGAACGGCCCTTCGTAAATGTTCGCCCGAATCCCCTGCTTGGAGAACAGCACCTTCAAGAGAGAGGCTAGCTGCTGTGTGGCCGCGTCGGCGAGGAGCGCTACCCTAAGCACTTCTTTATGCGCTTCGGAATCGGAATCAAGCTTCTTAAACATGCTGATCAACCGGAAATAATCCAGTTCCAACGGGTTTGTGCTTAACAAAGTAGCCTCCGGCGCACGATGTCTGGTTGATCGCCCACGCGTCCGGACCCCATCATAAAACAACGTTGATTTCGTCGGGCCTTAAGAATGGGGCTGCCCAAGCGGAATGCGCGATTCGCTTCGTCGAACATCCTAGGGGCGCGGGTTCGTTGGGTCCGAGTTCAACTTAGTATTTCCAGTTCCTCGCCAACCAGAACGCGCATCCTTTCGTTCCACTCCCCTTGATCTGGATGCTCGTTGAAAAATCTTTCCACGGCCCAGGCCGCGGATCGATGGCTCTGCGCGTTATTAAGAAAGAAATTGGCGAGGGATCGTGCTGCACCGCGGCTGGGTATCAAAGCGACCCGCCGGAGTGTGACCCGGCGCGGCATGCCAGCGGCCGCCGGAGGGAGCGTCGCTTTACTCTGTCCTCGCGATCCATCCGTCTTAGAGGCCTCTTCACTCGGCAGCCATTCCCGCACGATTCGGGAGACCTGGTTTGCGTATTCCTGGAAGTCAGTCGGCTTGTGAACGAATTCCTTAGCGCCGAGTTTGAGGGAGCCCTCGATGTCGGCTGGATTCTCGGAGCAACTGAAGACAACCACGGGAGCCGTAGGCTTCGATCGCGCCAAAAACCAGCCGCCCGACAGTTTCGGAAGGTTCAGATCGAGAACGATTAGATCCGGCTCAAACTGACGCTCGGTGAGCATCAACATCGCTTGATCGCCGTCGCGTGCGACGTGGACCCGGATCGCCAAGGACTGCTCCTCGATGATTTGGCGCATCAGCAGGATGTCCCCAGCGTTATCCTCGATTAGAAAGATGTGACGTTCTGGCCCCATTGCCCCACGAGTTGGATGCGCGACGTCGCAGATCATTTCATCATCCATAAGATCCCCTCGCGAACCCGTTGTTTTTTATGAGGTGGAACTGGAGCAATTACTTCACCGTGGCGTGCTGGATGAGATCCTGTCGCACGCTCCAGAATGCGGGAAAGAACTCGTCGGGCGAACTCGTGAGGATAGCCATTCCTGACGGTTGATTCTGATCGTATGAAGATCCTCGCGGGTCGTTGGCGAGCCGCCTCAAATCATCCAGCGAAGCACCGTTGTTGTCCGCGATTCCGATGACGTAGACCAGGGGCGCATTCTTTGGAACGGACCGCAGCTCCCGGGCTGCGTTGTCCACCTGATTTACGGCGGCATTCATGACGTTCTGCATGACATCAACCCGTATCTTGCCAGCATACGGTCCGCTAGGATAACGCTCCAATGGCTTCGTTCCCGTGAACGGAACGCCGTGGAGGTCATGCTCCGGCATGTACGCATAGCTCGCGAAAGCTGCCATCCCGAAGCAGGAATTCCTTTTGGTGTCAAATGCGCTGAGGTGCCGTTCTTCTGTTTCGGACCATCCTGCGGGAATAAAAGCCACGCGGTATGGACTCGCCCCACTGTTGATCGGTAGCAGGACAGCCGGCAGTATGCCGTCCCGAACTTCCGTGCAGACCACCGGCGGGGCTGTGCACCGGTCCGTGGGGTTGCTGCACTCGTCGGCTGGCCGAGCCTGAATCGGCCACTCGGCCGTCATGGCTCGCAGCCGCCCGTTCGTGATCAGGATCACGGCATTGAGCGCTTCTGGATCTTCGTGGCGCGCTAGCTCCTGTTGAGCAATTTCGAGAGCCTCTCCGGTGTTGGTAGAGCCGAAGCATTCGATTTGCGAAATCCGATTTGGCGCATCCATGAAGAAGTGATCCGTCAATGGCATCCTCAACTGCACCGTTGAGCCGTAGCTGATGACACCCAGAGAATCCCGGCCCTCTGCGAACAGGCGTGAGAACCGGGTTGCCGCCGCCAACATAAATTGGCAGGTGTTCATCATCGAGCCAGAACGCTGCAACACGAGCACGGCGTGTATTTTGCGCAAAGCAACGTCGGCGGAGAACTTCGCGGCTGATTGCAACTCTTCGGGGATGGGTGATGGAGCCGGCGCGGCGGCAGGGGCGCTCGGAGGTATGGCGTCTTCCGTCATAAGCCTCGCGATTCCAGCCGCGTTCTGTCGCTTGCGCCGCGTTAGCTCCGCGTCCACGACCAGATCAAACTCGGCTGTGTGTTCTTTGCCCGCGGCCCGCCCCTCGAACTGGATGCGGTATGTCCCCACGGGAAGTTCGGCGGCAGTCGTGATGGGAGCAGAAAAGGGCGCCCCATCTTGCCAGCAAGAAGGAAAACCCTGGCAAGAGGGAATGGGTTGTTCCAGCCCGGCGATACGAATCCGCGGATCGGGCACGTGCGCAGTCACTTCGATCGGCGTTTCCAGTCCCCCGACGATGCGCGTTTTGACCTTCAGGAAGGTCGCATCGCCGGCTGCGATTCGCACCGGCTGGTCCGGGGCCAGCAGTTCGAAATCAGGTTGAGAATCGTCGAAATCGCTGGACCAAAAACCACTCATGCGAAGTTTCCCTGGATAATGGACCTCGTGGCCATCTCCGATGGTCTTCCCGGAACAGACAATCGCCAAACCCTTAACGGCCAAGGCTGAATTCCCCCAGCGCTGTGCTATTTTTGCGCCTTGAAACTGGAGTTTGAACATACTTTTTCCTGGGGGCAAGTCCTGTCCAGAGGCGGCATTTTCGAAGTCGAGCCCTTGGCCAGACTCATCGGATAGAGTTCCCCAACCCGAACAGCGGGCCCCCGGAGTGACGACGCCGATGTTGACATTCAAGCTGGCGAACTTGCCCGAGGGCATCCTTCCAGCGCCTGCGGCCTGGATCTCACCTGTAAAGTAGTATTCGACGGCATAGAGATCACTCAGGTGAAGAGTGCGCGTAATGCCCGCTAGGGCCATACGATCGGCGTACAGCCTAGTGGAATTTGCGCCCTTGGCGAGTCTGACGTCGGATATCCTGTAAGGGCCATCCTGGCCTAGATAATTGATCAGCTCTTGGGGGCTAAAGGACGCAGTGAGTATTTGCCTGCCTTGCCCCAAGGCGGCCCGCGCGTGACCGCTAAGAGAATTTCCGTTAGCCGCGACGAGATCGAGGGTGAGCCGGTAAGTACCGGCAACGAAAACGTCGATCTTTACCTCAATATCGAGGCGTGCGATCTTGCCATCTTTTTCCGTCACCTCGTCGGAAAAGCCGGACAGTCTGGCGGCACCGCCCCCGTTTGGGCGATTCTGGCCGAACCCGTTCTGAACTGCGGCCACTAGTAAGATAACGAAGATTCGTCCCATGAGCTGCTGCTTCATTGTGGAATTACCGGACTGCGCTGACCCGTCTTCAATTCCTCGCTGACCGGAGCCAAGTAGAGAGCACTCCGGCGCTTCTCCAGCTTTGGCGGCCGATCTAATTGTCGCTGGAATGGTATCCAGCGATGAAGTCGGGTGTGTCACTTTGTGAAGTGTCTCAGTACGAGGTTCTTCGCTGGTCTAGCTACACTTTCAGAAGCCGCAAACCGCGCCAGGTCGAGCTGTCCGGCGAAGGGATAATTTCAAATGGATGGAACAAACGCCGCCTAACCTCCGTCTGTCATTGAAATGCAAAGGCAGGAAATGCAAAGGCTGCAATTGGAAACCTTGCTCGCCGACCTCCGCCAATCCCTGCGCGCCCTGCGCAGGAATCCCGGCTTCACACTAGTTGCACTCGCGGCCCTCACCGTCGGCATCGGCGCGAACACGGGCATCTTTAGCGTTGTCAACAGGGTGCTGCTCCAGGCGCTCCCCTACCAGGACTCCGAACGCCTGGTTCAGCTTGGGCCCAAATATCCCGCCGGCGTCCTATACACCAACTCCATTCCCAAGTACATGGTCTGGCGCAATAACGACGTCTTTTCATCCATTTCGCTTTATGACCAGGAGGGCCTCGGTTTCAACGTCAGCGTCACCGATCATCCTCAACAAGTCAAAGGGGCTCATGTTTCAGCGGACTACTTCAAGGTGTTCGCCGTCTCGCCCATTATGGGCCGCGGTTTTTCCCAAAGCGAAGATCTTCCCAACGGCCCCGGAGCCGCTCTTATTTCCGAAAATCTCTGGCGAAGGCTGTTCGGCTCCGATCCCGGTATCCTCAATCGCACCATTTCTCTCAACTTCTTGCCCTACCCGATCGTCGGCGTGATCCCATCCAGTTTCGTCGCAAATCCCGACGTAGATATCTGGGTACCGCTGCAGGCTGATCCCGCCAGCCAGAATCAGGGCCATTACCTCGCCGTCGCAGGCCGCCTGAAACCCGGTGTTTCAATCTCTCAGGCACAAGCCGCAATGCGCATCGCCGGCGAACGCTTCCGCCGCCTCTATCCGAAGAGCATGGATCGGGATGAGAGCGTGGCCGTGGTGCCCATGCGCGACGCCATCGTGGGTGACGTCAAGAAAGCTCTCTACGTGTTGCTCGCCGCCGTCGCCTTCGTTCTTCTGATCGCGTGCGCCAACGTTGCCAACCTGCTGCTGGCGCGTTCCGCAGGCCGCCGGCGTGAATTCGCCATTCGCGCTGCCGTGGGAGCCAGCCGCCAGCGAATCGTTCGTCAATTACTCACCGAAAGCGTCCTCCTTTCTTCCCTAGGCGGCGTCTTCGGTCTGCTGCTAGGAGTTCTGGGAGTTCGCGCGCTCCTGCTTCTTGTCCCCGGTGACATCCCGCGCCTGGGTGATCCGGCTCAGCTCAACAATCCCTTCGCGCTCCTCGATTGGCGAATCCTCGCTTTCACCATCGGCATTTCCCTGCTGACGGGCATCTTCTTCGGCCTCTTCCCGGCTCTTCAGATTTCGAATCCCAACCTGGCGTTCACACTCAAAGAGGCCGGGACCCGCGCGTCCACCAGCCGGCGCCAGAATTTCACTCGCAAAACTCTGGTAGCCGTCGAGATGGCCCTCGCGCTGATCCTTTTGACTTCCGCCGCTCTTCTCATCCGCACCTTCGCCAGCCTCAGTTCGGCGAAATCCGGCATTGACTCTCACCACGTCTTCACCGCGCTGACTTCGCTCACCGGCGAAGGCTATCAAACCACGGAGGCCCTGGCCCGCTTCAGTCGACGGGCTCTTCAGAACATTGAATCCATTCCCGGCGTTGACGCTGCTTCCACTTCCATGTTCCTTCCCATCACTTTCGGGGGTGGTTCGCTGGACTTTGACATCCCCGGCAAAGTCCCTCCTCCCGGCCAGGAACACAACGGCGAGGAACAATGGCGCTCCGCCACTCCTCACTACTTCAGCGTCTTGCGCATCCCGCTTCTGCGTGGCCGCGTGTTCACTGAACATGACGACGCCGGCGGCGCAGCAGTCGCCATCGTCAATGCCGCGTTTCGAGAGAAGTTCTTTCCGGGTGAAGACCCTATCGGCAAGACCCTTGAGATTGGCAAAGCTCTCGGTCCGCCGTTCACTGACTATGCCCCGCGCCAGATCGTCGGACTGGTGGGCAATGTTCGCGAGGCCGGTCTTGTTGGCGGCGAAGTTCCGGTGATGTACGTCCCGGAGTACCAGCAACCCCAAGGGATGACGAAGCTCGCCACCACTTCGGCGCCACTGGCCTGGGAAGTGCGTTCCAGGCTGGATGAAAAGTCGCTCACCGCCGCCGTCACGAAAGCAATTCAACAGGTGGACGGCCGTCTGCCGCTCTCGAGCGTCCGCACCATGGACAGCATGCTTGCCGAGAGCCTCTCGCGCCAGAATTTCAACATGCTCCTGCTCTCCATCTTTGCCGGATCGGCGCTGATTCTGGCAGCCATCGGCATTTACGGCCTCATGGCTTACGCGGTCCAGCAGCAAACCCAGGAAATCGGGGTTCGCATGGCCCTGGGAGCGGACAAGAGCACGACGCTGTTATTAATCCTGCGCCAGGGTCTGACGCCTGCTCTTATCGGAGTCATCGCCGGATTGGCCGGAGCCTTCGGCCTCACCCGGCTCATGGAAAGCCTCCTCTACGACGTCAAACCAACCGATCCGCTCAGCTTCTTCGGCGTAGCGGCCGTTTTGATATTCGTCGCCGTCGTCGCAGTCCTGATCCCTGCGCGCCGCGCGATGTCTATCGACCCGGTCGCCGCCCTCCGCGCAGAATAACCGCTCAAAGCGAAACCTTGAACGGCGTTTATGGTTTCGTGCTAAATGCGTCCTACACTAATCCGTCTAATCAGGGCGGCGCCGCCATGCTGGGTTTGGCGGACTTCAATAAGTCGGGAGGCGTAAACGGCAGCTACACGCTGGAATTGGGCTCAGGCGGATCAGGATGGCTCATCGTGCCCGCCTTGCCGGGGGCTACGTGCAATCGTTGTGCAAAATACTGGGGGCGGGGGGACCCGCAATGCAGGGCACGGCGCTTAGGTACTCATAAATGGCCAGGAGATCGTGGTCGGTCATATTGTGAAGAATGGGCCACGGCATGATCTGAAGCAGCGCTCCGTCAAACGGAGCGGGCAGGCAGGTACCGGTGAGCACGCCGTTGACGCAGGTGGGATGGAAGTTGTCGTAGTCCGTACCGTTCCGCATAATGTCGACAAACTGCGCGAAGGTGTGACCGCCCTCCGGTAGACCGGTCTTGTCGGGCGTCAGATTGCGCGAGACGATGTCCGGGGTCCCCGGTCCCGCTACCGGCCCGAAATCGCGGCCGCCGCCGAGGTACACGGCCGGATTGACGATGGTTGGATGTTGGCCGAAATAGGGAATCCCGCCGGGCGAGTATTCCGCCTGCGTGCTGAGCGTGTGGCAATCGTTGCAACTGGCTTGGGCATTGACGATGTAGCTCCCAAGCCCGACTAAAGCCGGGTCTTTCCCTTTCAGGTTCAGCGGAACCGGCGCGATTGCGAAACCCTGCTGGATTCTCGAGGCATCGTCTCCAATATCATCGGCGCGCACGCGCGTGCCATGGAACGCAATTCCCACGAGAGCTACCGCGGCTAATGTGGTTGCGGCAGTGGCGGGTTTAACGAACTGTTTCAACGTCATTTATCCTCCTGCTGGCTTTTTTCCCGGCTGCTGCCGGACTCCAATGAAACTAGCAGCAGCCGGGCCCAAAGCGGCATGAGTTCTCGATGAGGGTTTTGCTCAGCTCGCCTGAGGGTGTAAACTCCTTCTTAAAAGGACATTGTTTTGGAGGCGCATGCAAACGGCCGGCTACGGTTCGCCGAGTACGAACTCGATTCGCACTGGGGAAGGCTTATGCGCAACGGCCAACCCGTCAAAATTCAACCGCAACCCCTGCGAGTCTTGAGCATCCTGGCCCAGCAAGCTGGCCAGATTGTCTCACGCAAACAACTGCGCGAGAGCATCTGGGGCGAGGCGACGTTTGTCGAATTCGACCAAGGGCTGAACTATTGCATTCGTCAGATTCGTCTTGCGCTGCAGGACGATGCCGCCAAGCCTCTGTACATCGAAACCTTGCCAAAGCAGGGCTACCGGTTCATCGCGCAGGTAACTGGCAGGCCAGCGGCGGAGCCGCCGACGCGCGATTCGCCGCGTCCCGCGGTGCCAGAGCGGAGATGGATTTTCGCGGCGCTGGCCGGCGCTATTCTGACCATCGCCGCGCTGTCCTTTTATGCATTTTTCCGTGCCCGTCCAGCGCCGGTGCGGTTCACCCAGCTCACTAATTTCACCGATTCAGCGATGGCTCCGGCTTTGTCGCCCGATGGTCGCATGCTCGCTTTCATCCGCGGCAGCGGACCTTTCCTTTCCGCCGACCAGATCTACGTGAAAATGCTCCCGAACGGCCAGCCCAAGCGCCTGACCGACGATCCTCGACTGAAATACAACCCGGCATTTTCTTCGGATGGATCTCAAATCGCCTACACGGTTCTGCGATCTCCCGATTGGGCAACCTACATTGTTCCGGTGCTGGGAGGCGAGACTCGGCTCTTCATGGATCATGCAGCCGGCCTGAGCTGGCTCGATCAGCACCATCTCCTGTTTTCCAAAATCCGCTCCGGTCAGCATCTGGGCGTCTTCACCGGAACCGAGACGCAGGAGGGTATTCGCGAAATCTATTTCCCCGCTCACCAACGAGGCATGGCGCATTATTCGTATCCTTCACCCGATCATCGTTGGGCGTTGGTAGTAGAAATGAATGAAAAAGGGGGTTGGGCGGCGTGCCGGCTCATCTCCATGGACGGCAAGTCTCAGCCAAGAGCGATTGGGCCCGATGGCACGTGTACGTCCGCGGGTTGGTCGCCCGACGGCTCCTGGATGTATTTTACCGCCGCCACGGACGCGCAGAGCCATCTGTGGCGTCAGCGCTTTCCAAACAGAAACAGCCAGCCGGAGCAAATCACATTCGGTCCAACCGAAGAAGAGGGCATCGCGGTGGAGCGCGACGGGCGTTCGATTATCACGTCGCTCGGAGTCCACGAGAGCACCATCTGGATTCACGATGAACACGGGGAGCGACCGATGTCGTCGGAAGGCGAAGTGATCGCCCACCCTCCGCCTGCCTTCAGCGCGGACGGCAAGACTCTCTACTATCTGTTGCGCCGCACAATCGCGAGCTCCGGCGCCGAGCTTTGGCGCATGAATGTGGGCTCGGGCGCGAGTGAAGTAGTGTTTCCCGGCGTCTTTATCACGGGATACGATGTATCGCCAGACGGGAAACACGTAGTCTATTCTACAGGGAAGGGTAGCAAGGCTTCGCAATTGTGGATCGCCTCCGTCGACGGAGAAGCCACACCGAAACGAATCGGTGATTCCGGAGGAATGTCGCCGTATTTCGGTCTGGACGGGAAGATTCTGTTTAGTATCTCCGAGGGGAATGTCAATTATCTGGAGCGGATGAATCCCGATGGTTCAGGCCGTTCGAGAGTGTTAAATTACCCGATCAATCAGGTTCAAGCCATCTCTCCAAGGCGCCGATGGGTGATGGCAATGCTTTCGCGCAAGGACGGCAAGGGAGCCGAGGAAGCGGCGATTCCGACAGAAGGTGGGCCGATCCGCGTTCTCTGCGCGAGCTTCTGTTTGCCGAAATGGTCGCCAAATGGAAAGTTTCTTTATATTTCCGTCGAGGCGCAATCGCGGCAAACGCCCGGGCGTAGTTTGGCAATCCCGGTTGGACCAGGCGAAACACTGCCGGAATTTCCGCCGGACGGAGTTGGACCAGAGTCCGACTCGAACGTTATTCCAGGAGCCCAAGGGATTGAGCGGGCCGAATTGGTGCCCGGCAACGATCTCTTACATTTCGCTTACGTCAATACCACGGTGCGTCGCAATTTGTACAGAATTTCGCTCCCTTGAACGCGATTTTTTGCCACAAGCAGGCCCCAGGAGCAGTTCGCGGAACTTCTTCTCGTCCCGCTGCTGCTAGTGTAAATAAGCCTCGTAATAGCGGAAAGCGCGGCACGCAGGAACATAATAGAGCGCATGAAGATCGACCTGGACGAGGATGAGATCCGGCGGCTGATCGACGCCGTTGACTTGGGGACTTCCGTGTGGATGAGGACGAGCTTGCCCGGCCTGCGTCGATAGGCCCCGTGCTCATGGCCCAGGCAGGCGAATCGCTGGCGGGGAATGACTCCTGGGAAGCCTGTCCTAACGCGCTACTCGTACAAGTGGTCCTCGTTGCGAGCTCGCGTTGGGGGAAGTTTACCCAAAGCCGCACAGCAAGTATAAACGGAGCACACAATCGAGATGATCGCGCAAGTAATTGAAAAGTTGGAGCGGGAGACCGGGGTCGAACCGGCGACGTCCAGCTTGGGAAAATGACCGTAGATTGAAAATAAACGACAACGGCGTCTACGGCGGTTCATCCAGGTGCAAGCATATCAGCAACTTCCGTTATTCCGCAACGAATCCGCCCCTTAAGTGAGTGAAAGTGGAGTGTTGGAATCACTCCTTCAAGCCGCGCGTCTGCGGACGCGCATACCCTCGCGGTCCGCCACTCGTTAGGCCAACATTCTCAATTAGAAGCCCGCAGGACGTTGTTTGAAATTTGCTATGCATGGTAGTGGTTTTTTGCGAAACGTTCTCTGCGGTGCCTCTCCGTTCGATTTCGGTGGGTTGAAAGCGCACAGGATTGTTCCTCTGTCCTACCTTCGCAGCGCTTTTTCTTCGCGTTGCCCGTGCTCGTCGTGGATGCGTTCGCGCCATGCGCCGTCAATGATGCCTATCGCCATACCGACGGCCGCAACCAGAAAGTAACGCTGCGCGGGCGTTTTAACTGTGTCCGCAAGGGCCATCATCGCTAATCCGGCCGCCACATACTTGATGCCGCCCAGCGTCACCCGAGCGCCGTGGAAGGATTGCCGGGAGCTGTGCGGGTGCGAGGAGAAATGATGCGGGCGGGCATATGACACTTCGCGGAGAGTAGCGCAGACCCGGAAAACGGCAATCAAAAAGTTGCGGCGAGGTTCAATCGCCGCAAGCAGCGCTTATACCCGCTTCGGCAGAATCTTTGTCACGTCGCGGTGCGCGTGCAGAATGGCAACGATTTGCAGGGGCTTCGTTTCCGGCCGGTAGACAATCAGGTACGAATAGACGGCGAGAAACCGGACTTCGGCGGCGGTCAGGTCTCGCCGCCAGTGTCCCCCTCCCGGAAAATCCGCCAGATAAGCAAACTTGCTGCGGATCACGGATTCCACGCGGTCGGCGGTTTCGTGGCTGCTTTCGTTCTTGATGTAACGCCAGATTTGTACGAGATCGCGGGCTGCCTGCGGCGCTAGAATATAGCGCCGCTTCATTCAGGCTGAGCTTTCAGCCGTGCAAGATAGGCGTCCAGCTCGTCTTCCGGGATACCCTCCCCGCGTTCCAGTTCCGCAATCCCGGTGCGAATCTTCGCGTCGTTCGCCTCGCGGTTGGCGATCAGCCATTCGTCCTGCTCGTGCAGCACTTCGAGCGCGCGGTCAATCACGTCATCGGAGCTGCTGTAAGCGCCGGAGCGCAGCGCCTCCGCGATGCGGTGTTCCTGTTCGGGCTTCAGTTGAATGGTCATAGCCTTTCCTTAATTCTCCCTCAAGATACGCCGCGAATCCAAAACAGTCAAACCCCGTCTCCGCGCCCTACCGGGCCGGGCTGCGGGGATTGGCGGCCACTTTCGCGGCGGCGTTCATGGCCTGGTCGAGGGCGTAGGCCTCCCCATTCTCCCGTGCTTTGCCGGAGACCTCCAAGAGCTTCGCTGCGGTTTCCTCCGGGGTCCGTTTGAAATGGTCAATGGCGATGCAGCAGAAAGTAAAATCGGCGCTGCTGCGCTTCCTTCCCCGGTTTTGCGCCTCGTCCAGGCAGCGCTCGTAGCTGGGCCATGCCAGCCGGTGCGGCCGGTCAGAACATCGAAGGGGGGAAGCTGGCGCTTCCGGTTTCGGCGGGGCCGGTGCCACAAGGCCCCTGCCCTCCAGTTCCGCGCGCGTAACAATACGGCCGGGGTGTGCCTCCTCAATCGTCACCATAGGGAAATTCGGCGCGTACTTACGCTTGTAATTAAAGGTTCCGGCAACGCGCACCGAACCGCTGGCGGTAAGGTCGGCTTCGGTTCCCTTTTTTAAGACGGCTGGCAAAGTCCCGGTCGCCGTTCTCGACCGCCACCCATGCCTGATGATTGCCGGGGCTCGTTTGCAGAACCAGGAAGGCGGCGGACCGAACACGGTCAAGCTGCTCCTGTTTGAGGTCGTCCAACTGCACGAGAACAACGGCGGGGGGATGGTGCGGCCGGAGGATGACATTGTTCTGGCGGCGCGGGGCAGAATCCAGAAGATATGGCAGGGAGGTTTTGGCCTGGCGCAAGTTTTGCGCTCTGCGATAGCCGCGTTTCTCCTGGTCGATGTTGGTATGGGCGATATCGAATTGCTGCACTCCGACACTGGCGAACGCATCCAGCATGCGCTGCGCTTCGGATTGTGCCGTGCTGCCGGTGTTGTCCACCATGCCCCCGCCCCGTTGTTCTATTCGGCGCAAGACTGTAGCGTTTGGTTGCCGGATTCGCAACCTGCTTTCATTGCCGAGTGGGGATGGTCAAGGAAGGGGTTTCCCTTTCCTTGGGCGTGTGAAGGGCTCAATGCCCTGAACACGCCAATAAGGAACGCTCGGTTGATATCTTCTGCCTGGACGGAGCATTCATTGCGGTATTGAGTTACCCACCCCCGCCGCCTACGGCGCTCAATGGGATTGCGCGGCGTCGGGCATGGATAACTCGACATGGTGTTTTTATATATAAGAAAGGGCAAGCCACTAAGCGATTGATAAAGCAGAATCGGGAGTTCGCGTTTCGCGAACTGCATTCCCGATTTCGCGAGAAAATTCCGCGTTTCCGGTTGCAAAACGCGGAGTTTTGGTTCATGGGTGCGAAACTCGATTCCCGATTTAAGGGCGGCAAATGCGGAATGAAGTTCAACATACGGCGGGGGTTCTGGCGGAGAAGAGAGGGGTGCCGATCTACACCTAGAATCCAAGCGTACCCTCCGCCGATGAGATTAGAAAGCCAAAACGTACCCGGCTCGGGACAGAGCTGAAGGGGTTGGTAGTCGATAACGGCAGCGGAGAGGTTCTCGGACGTGGCGGCGCGATGGTCTATGAATGGAGGAAGTAGACAAGGAGCGTTTTGTAAAGCTTTATCTCGCTGGTCTGAAGCAGGCGGCTGGGCTTTCAAAGGCGGGCCTCGTTGTTTTTGAGCTGGTGTATAACCAGCTTCAGAGCAAGCCCGGGCAGGACACCATAACGCTCTCGCTCCTGACGGCGGGAATGAAGAAAACGGCCTACTATAGCGGACTCCGGGAACTTCTGGAGAAAGAGTTCCTGTTCCGAAGCCCGTATGACGGGACGTTCTTCGTCAACATTCGGTTTATGTTCAACGGAGACAGGCTCGCGTTTGTGAAAGGCTACAAGCTGAAAAAAGACCAGCCTACCTTGCCTGGGCTTGAGCTTCAGCTTGAGGCGGTTGCCGCCCCTGCCCTCCCCGCACCCGACTCTGCGTGAATCCATAACCCTGCACTCGTGCACAAGTGCAAAAGTGCATTTGTTCAACTATCGCCAAAAGCCCGCTTTGCGTTATAACTTGCGTGAAGTTCATTGATGGCAAGCGTTATCAACTGCGAATTATCAAGACGGAGCCGAGCGCGAAGGATGGCAACTTTCTCCACGGCTTCCGCGCTGAGATAGCCGCCGATATGCTTCAGGCCGTCGCGCTCTTGGCTGGCCGACTGCCCTTGGCTGCCTCCGCTTGCAGTAGCATCCGGCGCGGCAACTTGCTCGGCCGGTGCCATGTTCTGCAAGAAATCGGTGGTCGACCGTCTTTTTCATGCCGCCCCCTTCTTGTGCACATCTGGACCATTGCCCAATTGCAAGGCTGCACTTAACCAACTCCACAAGGCCCCGATTTCGTGCGCCGCTACGCCGTCCGGGTCGAGTTCCTGCGCCGTCAACCCCTCGACGTTTGCGAGTCGATGCGCGTCATAGCGATGCAGAACCACGTCCACCATCGGAAGGCCAAGAGTTGTAATACTTCCCGCGCGGTATCCTCGTGGGTGCGGCTGTTCGGCGTGGCGAAATTCAAGACGCCATAGGCTAGCTTGCCCATACGTCGCGCCAGCCCGGCCGTTATCGTTACGCCGTCGTATGAATCCTGGTCGTTCCAGAACGGAATCAAGACTAGGTCCGCAGCTTCCACTGCCGCAGGGGCTTCGCTGCTGCGGCCGGGCGGCGTATCTAACACAACAAGGTCACACCCCGCCTTTTCCGCCCTTTGCAGTTCTTCACTTAGATCGCTTTCGGTAATGAGTTTGCGAGCGGCAGGGGTTTGCCTTTCTTCGCCCGGCGCTTTCCCCATTTTGCCGTGTTCTGCTGGGTATCCATATCCAGTAGCAGCACATTGAATCCGGCAGCCGTCGCCGCTGTCCCTATGCTCTTGGTCAACATGGTCTTTCCGACGCCGCCCTTGTTAATCGTGATTGCAACTTTTCGCATCTGCACAATCTCCTTTCTGCAAATGTGCACAAGTGCACCGTCTGGATGAAGTCGATAATGGGCGTTCGGACGGGAATCCAGGGGCTGTGTTGCGCTAATGCAGCATTGTTGCTGCGTGAGGCAAGAAGCCCGAAGCCGCTCTAGGCTGAGCAGCTCCGGGCCTTCTATGCTAGCGGAAAGCCAGGATGGCTTCAGCTCTGGGGAAGGGACTCCTTCCCTTCATGAGCCAAACGAAGAATGAAGGCTAGTGGTTGCGGCACATGCTGTTGAACAGCGTTTCCCCGAGCGTGTCAGGTATTACGCTCGTCCATTTGTCGCTTTCGCGGCTGGCCAGAGCGTTGCCCGCGCTATCGTAATTTACAAACGATGCTGTGCGAAGTTGCCGCGCATCACAGTTCATTTCATATTGCTCGACAAGTAGGGGGTGTCGCTGTCGTTAGAACTTTTGGGGGCTACTTTTATCCATAAGTTGGCTGAATCTCGCCGGGTGTCATCGAAAGTTTTCAGGTCGATGTACGTCACTGACTCCTTCTGTTGCGCCCCGATTTCACGCCACCGCTCTATGCTGTCGGCATAGCTGGCAAACCCGTCTGTGGCCCGCCTGTATTCCACCGCCGCGCCGTGCCAGTTTCCGGCCTTCAGGTAGGCGTCAGAGCGCTTCATATACAGATCCGGCATTATCGTGGAGGAAAACACATGATTGGTGTGCAGGAACCCTTTTGAGAAGTCCTCATACGTCATGTTCGGGAAGAACGTTTGGTTCAGCTTACGTGCGACCGCTTCATCGGAGGCCGGTTTGTACTCAGGATAGAGCGAGCGAAATTGCTCAACGTTGCCCAAAATCGCAACGGCGCTAATCTGGAGAGAAATTGCCGTTGTGAGGTCTTGAACTGCCAAGTCCCATTGCTGGGTCTTCATGTAGGCATCGGCGCGATTTTCGTAGCTGCTCGACTCCTGTAACGCGCGCTTCTTGTATTTGATGGCCTCGCCGAAATCAGAGACGGCTTCATACGTATTTCCAAGTTGAAGCTTCGCCAGAGCGCGGTCGTTATAGGCTCCAGCGTCCGATGGGTTTAAGGCAATAATTTTGGTGTAATCCGGGATGGCCTGGCTAAACTGCTTCAGCTCGAAATACGCCTCCGCGCGGTCGGCCAAGGCTGGTAGAAGGGCCGGGTCGAGCGCCAACGCAGTATTCAGCTCATTGAGCAACATACGGTTCAGGTCGTCGCGTTGGGCATCGGACAGGCCCAAACGCTTAATCGAGTACGCTCTTCCGCCAGCAGCGGCGCTGAAGAAGGGCGGAAGCGCCGATTTAGGATTCAGCTCACCTGCCTTCTGGAAGTCGTCTCTCGCAGGTTTGATGGATGGCTCGTTCCACTGCACGAAAAAACTGTAA
>CAWAHZ010000002.1:0-386004 GCA_963781905.1 Bryobacterales bacterium | reverse complement strand
GTGCCTTAAACGATTACTTGTCGCGATATCGGTCAAAAAAGTCGAAAACGGCCGGCAGCACCAAGGGCACCATGCCGGGATGATCGGCTTTCACCTCGTAGTATTCGAAAGGAAAATCCTGCTGAAACATCCAGTCTCGCATCAGGCGGCTGCCTTGGACTGATGGTAGAGCCAGAGTGCCCTCACTCATCATCACCGGCATGGAACGAATCCGGTCCCAGGGATAATTCGCCTGGTCGACGAAAGGCCCTGACATGGGGGCTATTGCTCGCCAATATTTTGAGTACTTCGCTCCCAAGTACCACGTTCCACCGGCGCCCATGGAATGTCCTGCTAGGAAGATCGAAGACCGGTTGATTGGATATTCGTTCAACACGATCTCTAGGACGTTGATCACATCCTTCTCGCTGAGTTCGAGAGTGTGCTCCGCTTCGGGCGTTACCGCCGCTCTCTGCTTCGCGGCGATCTCCGGTTGTCCAAAGACTGCGGGCAGCCGGAGAGGCGTGCCATAGGCGCCCAGCCGGCTATAGCCGAGCGGTGAGGCCAGAACATAACCGTGCTGCTCGGCTAATCGAAGCATCTGATGATCATTCATGTCCAGATACCGATTCTCATCAGCTCCCGCACCGTGCAGCATCACAATCAGAGGTAACTTGGACTGGCCATCCCAGGTCAACGGCACGTACAACCGATACGGCATGTCAATTTTCGCCGCCGCAAAGTGATACGTTCGGTGCTGATCTCCTTTGGCCGGATGCTGGGGTGCCGTAGTCTCTTTTGCAAGGTGCTGCGATTCGGCGATTTGCCGATCGGCATCCAGAGCCGAACCGAACGGGATGGGTCCAGTTTGCTGGGCTGCCAGCGCGCAAGTAAGAATGACGAGCAGGACGGCGGGCTTCATGGCTGACTTTCTCACCTCGCTGCGGCGAGATTCTCGGAAAAGAAGGGCAGCACTTTCGCGCCGAAATGAGCCGCAATTCGGTTTCCATGATCGCCTTCATAGGTCTCGAACTTGTGATTGACTCCGAGGCGCGTGAGTGCTTGGTCCAGTTGCGTGTTTGTGGTTAGAAAAGGATCCTTGGTGCCGACGTCAATCGCGATTGCGTGATACCTCTTCAGGCTAGGCACATACTGGTCGACCATCACCAAGGGCGAGTTCGTAACCCATTTGGCCGCGATCAGAGGCTGGATCTCTCCATCCTTGGTAGGAAGGTCGAAGAACTGCGGCGGGTTCATTGGGTTCGGGGCCCACGCGGCGGCTTGGGCGGAGAGCGCCTTGGCGAGTACACCCGTGGGGGGCTGATTCGCTCCCGCCCCCGGAAGCAGCCGTTGGGGATCGTTCATCAGACAGCAAGAACTCATCGCGTAGAGCACGGCGAAGGCCTCCGGATGTTTCATGCCGATCCGCACCGTTCCGTATCCGCCCATCGAATGCCCGGCGAGGCCTCGGGCGCTTCGATCGGGGATCGTGCGATAGTGAGCGTCGATATTGGTGACCAAGTCCTCTGATACGTATGCCTCCCAATCGCCTGTGGTGGGCGAATTCGAAAACATACCGCCGCTATAGACCGTAAACGCATCTGGAAGCACCACGATCATTTCACGAGACGATCCGTTCGAGATCGCGGAGTCAGCGGCGGCGGGAACCGATAACATGTTCCAGTAATTTTCGGCGTGAGCGGCGTAGCCGTGAAGGAAGTAAACCACCGGGTAGCGCCGATTGGGGCTCGTGGCATAACTCGGAGGAACATATACGAACACGTCCCGATCCGGAGAGTCACCTTCCAGATTCCCTTCGAGCGACTTGCCGTGGACTTTGATCTTCTCCCACGAGCCTTTCTTCGTCTCGTTTGCATTCTGCGCTCTACTTCGAGGAAGCAGTAGCCCAATCGTGCAGAAGGCCGCAAGAGCGGTCACTAAAACATTTGTTTTGAGGTTCATATTTGCTCCTATTTGCCCGCCACCCGCAACTTGGCGGCGGCCGTACAGCCCTGAACCACTGCAAAATAACGACCTACGGAATCAGCGCCGACATCGAACGGATTCGCTTCGCCGTTCCGGCGGTCCGCTGCGGTGTGGGCCTTGTAGAAAGCATTGTCGAACTCGGTGTGATTGGTAATCAACGCGGTCGCGCCATAATCGGCAGCCTCCTTCGCCATTTTCTTCGAAGAGGCCATGTAGCGGTCATAGTATTCCGCATTGGCATTAAAGGGAATCGCTGTGCCACCCACATAGGCGACTCGGAGCGGCTTGCCGTGATCACGGATTTCAAACAAGTAAGAAAGCGTTCCGGGCGTGTGGCCGGGCATGGTGACAATGCGCAGCGAAGCATCGCCGACTGAGATCGTCATTCCGTCATCGCCCGTGATGTCACGTTTCGGTTTGCCACCCATATGAGTGGCCGCCTTGTCGATGGCGTCCCAATCCTCCGCTCCGTAGATGAGGTGCACGCCTGGAATCGCATCCTGCAACATTTTGGCCCCGCCGTCGTGATCGCCGTGAGCATGCGAAAGGATCACGTACTTCACTTTGCTCTGGTCCAAACCCAGCTTCTTGAGGCCACCAAGGATCTCGTCTTTTGCGGCGTAATCGAACAACGCCTCGATAATGATGATGCCCTGGCTCCCGACCAGAGCCCAGGCGCTATGGATCTTGGTCCCGAGAAAATAGAAGTTATCAGCGACCTTGGCCGGTTCCGCGTACCATGTTTCGCGGGCGGGGATGGTTCGGCTTGGAGGAGGAGGGCCGCCTGCGCCTGGGGGCGGGGGAATGCACATGCGGACAAATGTTCCGGCCCAGTCGGTCCCTGCGGCAACCTTCGCGGCCGTGATGTAACCGTCCGCGGTCGGGGGAGGTGTCTGGGCCTGAGCGATTCCGCCAATCGTCAAGATGGATGCGGACAGCATGCCTAATATTCGTGATCTCATCCGTTGCTCCTATCGCGCTTCTTTGAAGAGGCTCACGTGGTGCCGCCGGCCATTGTCGCCTTCTTCGCATTCGTCCTCTAAGATCTGAATTCCCTTCTGCAGCCGAAGGGGCATCCGAATTTTCCACGGCCGGGTGAACACCTTCGGATCTTCGATGGTGGCTTCGTACAGCAAGGGCGTCGGGATTCTTGCGCGTGTAGCGCTCCACCACATGTAATTCGTCGCTATGGTAGTTCCCGGCGGCGTCCAGCCACGTGGCATCGCTGAAGCTTGTGACGTCAGCCACCAGGGTATTCCCCTCCCAATGGCCGCGCGAATCGCCCATCGCATACCCGAGCCCCTCATTATGCGGGCTTCCATCTAAGTAGATGACGCGGTAGGCATGAACGTCCTGATAAACGATATACACAGCGCGGTCGTTCTGGAAGATCTGAAAAGGCGATCGCAGGTACGCGGCGCGCGGCACTCCGGGTTGGAAGCATCTTTTTTCCGGATCGGCGGTCTCCCGATTGGCGAAATTCTGCTTCTGTTGGGCAGTTGCCTCGAGACGATAGGGGATCTTGCCGTCTGGCGGATCGACAATCACGTGCGCGCGCTCAAGGCTCGCGTCGGCCTTGTTCTCAGCCATCCAGATGCCACGGAGGTCAGCTGCGGCGCTTTGGGACCAGCCGCTGGCGGCGGTGAACACAACCGCCAAAACCAAACCGCACCTAATGTTTTTGATTCGCGGCGCCGGGAAAATGAATTTCGTCACGCTCTCCCTCGATACAGTCGTATTCAATCAACTCGGTGCCTTTGGGCTGACGCCGCAGAGAAACGCGCAGAGTCCAAGGCCGGGAATACACCGTAGGATCCTCCACCCGGGCCTCATAAACGATCGTGTCGGGTGCCGTCATCGTGAACCGCTCCACCACGTGTTCGTTCTCGTCGACGAAATTTCCTGACTGATCCAGCCATGTTCTGCCGTTGAAGCCGGTCACGTCCACTACCAATGTGTCGCCCTCCCAGCGGCCCCGCGAGTCCCCGGCCCAGGCGTGATAGTTCTTCAAGTGCGGCCGCCCGTCCAGCGGAATGATTCGGACGCTGTGTTCGGTCTCTGAAAGCAGGACCACGTAATTGCTGTCCTCGACGATCTCAATCGGAAAAGGAGGCACCAGCGAACGCGGCACTCCATGCGTGTGGCAATGTCCGGTGGGATCGCGTTCGCGATGGGCGTGATTGTCATTCGCCTTCTGGAGTGCGTCCGCAAGATAGGGGAGCTTCCCATCAGGTGGGTCGACAATAACTGAGGCTCCGCCCGGCTCGTTATAGTATGCCTTCTGCCCTTCGACGTTGAATGCGGCGACGATTGAGGCGTTGCGCCAAACTCCCTGCAAGTCCGGGTGTCCGTCGGCTTGCCGGGGCGGCTCGAACTTCGCGGACTGTCCAAACGCTGCAATCGAAATTAGCAGCAGAAGGAATCTCATTTTATGTTTTTCGTCCGCACAACCCATTTAGGATTGACACACAGGCCGCAATCCGTACCCCGAAACATCAAGCCTGCACGCTGATCGCCCTTCAGCTGCCAGTTCAGCCAGGCCACCGCGATGCCGCCGAATTCGCCGCCATTCGGCTCTCGATAGGTGCCGCCGTGCCCCACTCCCTTTTCATAGGCGCGGAACGCCGGGATTTTGGTCAGGTAATCGAAATCGGCCTCCGCGTTCTTGAACGCGATGTCCCGGGGATCGCCACTGATGTAAGCCACGGGAACGTGAATCGATTCCAGGTCTTGCTTACTCAGGGTTTTGCCGCCGCCGAGGTTGGTCGGCTTGCCAAACAGCCCGCTGTTCCAGATCACAGCGGTGGAGACACGACGATCGGCGGCGACTTCAATGGCCTGCACGCCGCCGCAAGATTGGCCCATCACCGCGATTTTGCCGCTATTGAGGCGCTTGTAATACTTGCTGGCGGCACGATCGTTTTCTGCAGTCGCCCATTGGATTGCATCGATCATCTGGGATGGATGAGTTGCTGCCGGCGGTAAACCGCGAGGAGGTTCGCTAGAGTCAGCACCCTGGGGCGGGAGCGGCGCCGCCGGAGCCTGGGGAGCAGGCTGCGCGGATCCAAACGGATCGCGTTGGACGATCGGGCCGAGCGCGATCACAAGATACCCGTAGGACGAAATGTCGGTAAGGAAGCTACTGAAGGCGTTTCCGGCATTGACACAGGCGCCATTGCCCCAAACGACTACCGGCAATTTCGTTCCGTTCAGTGCCGACAGATCCTCCGGACGGTAGATGGTGTGATCCGGTAAGCCCGCGTCCATTTCCATGACGGCTTTATAGGGGCCTGATCCTGGGGTGGTCCCGGGGGGCTGGGAGCCTCCGGGGTTTTGAGCCGCACTGTGCCGGCTAAACGTCAGCAGTGCGAGCAAAGCAACAGAGCTAGTTCGTATCAGCCTGGGTGTCATCGAAGATCCATCCTTCCCCTGGGCTACGCCACCCTCGCCCGAAGCATTGTAAACGAGTGCGGCGGAAAGCTGTACTGCAGAGTTTTGCCCTGCGCTGGCGCGGAACGCTGGGTGGGTTTCACGAGTACACCTTGGAAATTGTTTACAGCTTTGATATCGGGGCCGTTGACTTCGGTTGCCTCTACGGCGCCTCTGAACTGCTTGTCCTCCAGCTCGAACTCGGTTTCAATCGCCTGGTCCTTATGCCGGTTCACGATGTTCACGACAAGCGAGCCGTGGTCGTAGCCGGCTGAGACATCGAGGTACGGAACGTCGTCGAATCGGCGGCTGCTGTACTTCGGGCTATCGACAAACAGCTCTAGCGCCTTCCCCTTGGTGTTGTTGGCAAAGAGTTGAAGCGGATAATAAATGGTCTGAAGGAAGAGGCCGTTTTCATTGGTGAAGATCGGCGCGATTACGTTGACCAACTGCGCCATATTGGCGATCTTCACAATATGCGCATGGTTCACGAACGCGTTGAGGAATGTCGCCACCACGAGCGCATCCTCCAGGTTGTACTGTTCCTCGAGGATGCGCCGGCCGCGCTGTCCGTCGCCGCGCGCGCGATACCATACGTTCCATTCGTCCCAAGCGATATAAATCTTGCGATTGCGGACGCCGGAAAGAGCGGCGTCGATGATGCCTTCGGCGGTCTTGAGGCGCGACGCTAGCTCGAGCGAGCTCGCGACAAAATCCGCATAGTCATTCTGCGGATTGCCGACGTAGGTGTGGAGCGAGAGGTAATCCGCGTGGTTCTTCAGGAACTCGAGTACGGTCCGGTTCCAGCCCGTCCAATCCGAGCCGGCGGTGAAATTCGAGGAACCGGCCGCAATCAGCTTGATGTTGGGTCGGTCCACTTCATCAGCTTGGCGGCTTCCAAGGCGAACTTGCCGTAGTCCTCGGCGCTGCGATGGCCCATTTGCCAGGGGCCGTCCATTTCATTGCCCAGCCCCCAGTAGGTGACTTTCCAAGGATCGGCGCGGCCGTTCTGTTTGCGCAGCCGCGTCATGGCGGTGTCTTCGCCGGAATTGCAGTACTCCACCCACTGCTGGGCCTCTTCCCAGGCACCGGTTCCCAGATTCGCGCAAATGTACGGCTCAGCTCCAAGCTTCTCTGCGTAATCCAAGAACTCATGGGTTCCGAAGCGATTGCTTTCCACCGTGCCCCAGGCCATTTCGAGCCGCGGCGGGCGCTGATCGCGCGGGCCGATGCCATCGAGCCAGTGATAATTGGACGAGAAGTTTCCGCCCGGCCAGCGGAGCAATGTGACATCGAGCTTTCTGGCCGCCTCCAGAACATCGCGGCGGAAACCGTTGGCGTCCGACACGGAAGATTTCTCATCAAAGACCCCGCCGTAGATGCAGCGTCCCAGATGCTCAATGAAATTGCCGTACAGCTTCGAATCGATATCGCCAATGGTTCGTTCCGTATCGATCTTCACACGAGCTTTCAACGGGCCTTGCTGCGCGCGCAGAATCCAGGGTGCGGCGAGGATGGATTTGGAAAAGCAACGTCGGGAAAGCATCAGGCTCCTCTTCTCGTCAGCGGCATGAGCAGTCCACCGGGGTGCACTGGACATTGTATATCGTGAAGCCATCGCTAGCGATACTCTGTCTCATCCAGCCGGCTGAGCAACTCGCGTGCCGGATCGAACACCCAGTTCAGCAGCAATCCGAAGAAAAGCAGGCCTGCGAACCCGGTGGCCAGAACAAATCCGTACTTCGGGTGGCCCATCGCATCGCTGACCGCTCCCATTGCTAACGGCCCGACGACAGCGGAGAGACAAGTGAAGAAGAGAATCACTCCAGCGACGGCGCCGTGCTCCGATTTCGGGAAGCAGCTAATCCCCTTGGAATTGATGCTGGGATAAATAACGGACATAAAAAGTCCCGAAGCGGGCAACAGATAAAGCGCCGCGCCGGCGCCCCAAATTACGGCGCTGATAAAGCAGATCAGGATGAGTCCGCTGAAAAGCGCGAGCACCTTGGTCCAGTAAACGTGTTCCAACATCCGGGCGCCAACGAAGCGCCCAGCGGCGCGAAGGATAAAGAAAATCGAGATGCTGTAGGCGGCGAACGCGGCCGCCGAGCCTTTATAGCCGGCGAGCAACGTCGGCATCCAGACATACACCGCGGCTTCTGTTGCGACATAAAGGAACGCGCCGAGCGAAAACGCCAGTGCATATCGGTTCTTCATTGCCGCGACGGTATGCCTTAGGTCCTTGCTTTCGGGGCTGGCTTTCAGCGTACGGGGATATTCCGCGCGCAATGCGATCGAGATCAGAACTACGCATATTGTCCCTGCGAGAAGGTACAGGCCCTTCCACGATGCGCCTGTCGCCAGCAGACGGGCGAGAATCGCCGGCCCGATGATGGAGCCGACTCCGAAGAACCCCTCCACTGTATTCATCAGCGAAGTGTGTTCGGTTGTCGATTTGGAAAGATCTCCGATCAGCGCGAGAGCACCGGTTTTGAATACGCCAATGCCGATGCCGGATACCGCCAGCAGAATTGAGAAGTACACGAACGAATTTCCGGCGGCAAATAAATACGAGGCGACGCCAAACAATGTGAGGCCCACCATGATGGTGGGCTTACGGCCGAGTGAATCAGCCATGTGGCCCAGAAGGAATCCAGCGACGGCGATCCCTGCCATGGTTGCGTACTGAAACGTGCCCGCGGCCGTCAGACTCAGGCGAAATGTCTTGATGATCACCGGAATAATGAGCCCAACCGAGTCCGTTGTCATGGCAAACACCATGAACATGAGGAAGGTGAGTGCCTTGATACCGCTCATGTAACTAGGGCCTTGGTCTGATTGCCCGTGGGATCGGAATGCGAAATCACCGCTCGTCGTGCGGCAAGATCGATATCAAGCCGAGCCCAGTCGGAATGCTTACGCCATTCCATGACAAGTGAGCCGTGGTCAGAGCTGGTGGACCTGAAAAGCGCCCGAGAATGCGGGATGAACATTGCGGAAGCGGATCAGATCCAGAAGAGAACGAACCACGGGGGCTTTTAGCCGCTCGTGTAACTCCGCTTGCGTGAAGTAATGGCGATTGATATCGCGGCCTACTCCGGTGCGGCGCAGCAGATCCACGTCATTCGTCCCCGCCAAAAGCCCAACGTAATAGATCTGGGGCACCCCCGGAGCAAAGAATTGAATGGCGCGCGCGATCAAGTAATCCTCGTCCCGCCGGCCGAGGGCGTCGTAGAAGGTGCAATTGACCTGATACAGATCCAGGTTGCTGGCGGCTGCTCCGGTGGCCTGCCGGCTTTGCTGTTGCTCCGTTCGTGAATCGTTTCGACCAAGCTGTCGACTTCCTCCGGAGTAAGCAATCCGGGCGGGCCATCCGGACACCTTCGATCCGGTCCGACATCGATTACTCCGATTCCGTCGTGTGTATCGAGCACAGTGATGGCGTTGCGCGGGCTGATTTCCAGCCATTCTTTCAGACGACGCGCGTCGGAGGTATAGATCGCGTGCAAAACAAGCGGCGGGAGCGCGAAATCATATACCCAATCCACCTGCTTGGCGATTTCGATCTGTTCGAGATAGTGGCTATGGATTTCGACCAACACTTCGATTCCACGCTCGTGCGCCCAACGCGCGAGTTCGCCGATAAATTCAAAGGTCTCGGGAATCATGAAACAACTGGTGCCGCGCTTCTTGATGGCGTAACCGGCAGCGTCGAGGCGGATCGACCGAATGCCTGCCTCCTGAAATCGATTCAAGATTTCCTCCAGGTACCTTCGGCCCTGCGGGGAACGGACGTCGATATCCACTTGTTCCGAGGTGAACGTAGTCCATAAGAGCCGCTCGGTTCCATCGTCCAGGTGCATTTTCGTGAAGGGAAGCCCCGGCCGCGGGCGATAGATCTGCAATAGCTCCGCTTCGGTTGCGCCATCCCCGAAAACACGCCCATAGGTAAGGAACATGAATGCGTAGGCCGACGCGTCGCGACGCTTTCTAAAGTCAGTGAATTGGGGAGATCGGCTCGAAATATGATTCACGATCAGATCGGCCATCAGATCCGTGCGCCCGGCCAGCGCGCGTACATCGCCCCATGAGCCAAGCCGTGGATCGACCTGGGTGTGATCGATTGGATCGAAGCCGGCATCTGCGCCATCGATCGGGCAAAAGAATGGCAGCAGATGAACGCTGCCGAACAGTCCGCCCAATGGCCCGTCACCGAGTAACGACTGAAGCTCGCAAAAACCGCCGCTCGAAAGACGATCGACGTAAGCGATGAGCTGAACCTGGTTCTTCATGGCCGCCCCTGATTGTTCATGGCCGAGACACTTTCACAGACGCTGCTCCATTTTCTCCAGGCTTACACCTTTGGTCTCCGGGTAGAGCATCATTACAACGAAGAATTGCGCAACCATCATCGTCGCGAACAGGACAAACGGAACAGCCCCGGAACGGGCAGCCATGACGGGAAACACAGCGGAAATAAGAGCGTTCATGAACCAATGCGTGAAGCTCCCGAGGCTCTGGCCTTTGGCGCGAACCAAATTCGGGAACACTTCGCTGAGGTAGACCCAAATGACGGCGCCTTGGGAGAATGCGAAAGAGGCGATGAATCCAACTAACAACCACAGCAGCAGTTTCGGTTGCTTGCCGGTTGCGAAAATCATGGCGACCCCAGCCAGGCAGACCGCCGTTCCCACCGCTCCCGCCAGCAACAACTTCTTGCGTCCCAATCGATCGATCATGCTCATCGCGATGAGCGTGAACACCAGGTTGGTGAAGCCGATGACAACCGCTTGCATATCGCTTGAAACCTTGTTGAATCCGGCGCGTTCGAAAATGTCGTTCAGATAATACAAAATCGCGTTGATTCCCGAGAGCTGGTTGAACATGCCGATCGATATCGCAAGGAAAATCGGCTTGCGGTAACGCGACTGGAATAGCGGCTCCCTTCGGGCTCCGCTCTGCCTTTGGAGTGTTTCGGCGATTTCGCGCAAAGCGTGTTCTGGGTCCTGTTGACCCACGCGCTCAAATACTTCGCGGGCTTCCTCGGCCCGGCCCGCCGCGATCAACCATCGAGGGCTTTCCGGAATTCCGAAAAGGGCAAACAGAAATCCGGCCGCCGGGATCGCGACCATCCCGAATTTCCAGCGCCACTCTGATTCGCCGAATCCGGCGGATGCCACGAGAAAGTTCGACAAATAAGCCAGCAGAATCCCTACAACCACGTTCATCTGAAAGAGCCCGACCAGACGTCCACGCTTGGCAGCCGGTGAAAGTTCTGCTATGTACATCGGGCCGATCACGGACGATGCGCCAATAGCCAGTCCCCCGATAGCGCGAAAGACGATCAGGGCAAGCCAACTCCAAGCGAAGGCACAACCGACGGAAGAAACTAGGTATAAGCAGCCTAGCACCCGAAGGCAGCGTCGCCGTCCGTATCGATCGCTGGGTACCGCCGCACCTAATGAACCGAGGACCGTCCCCCAGAGCGCGCTGGAGACGGTAATGCCGAGCATCAACGGCGATAGTGCAAACGTTCCACCCAGCGCTTTCGTCGCGCCGGAGATGACGGCCGTATCGAATCCGAAGAGCAGTCCGCCTAACGCCGCAACCAGAGAACCGCGCAGCAAGTATCCATTGACTGACGGACCAGTCGTTCTTCCGGCCGCAGTGGCGCTCGTTCTCACGACTCAACGGCCTCTTCCACAGTCCATTCCGGGATAGCGCCGTGCCGGCTGGCGACGAGCGCCGCTAAGCGATTGGCGAACACGGCGATTTTGGCCACGGGCCAATCGGAGATGAGGCCGTAGAACGCTGCGGCAAACGCATCCCCCGCACCTACAGGATCGGCGACGTCAATCGTGTGCGCGGGGGCCTCGATGTATTCCTCGCCGCACAGCATCGCGCAGCCGCGTGCGCCAAGCGTAACGCACACAGCTTTCCACCCGTACCGTTTCGATCCTTCGCGGCAGAACGCCTCGATTTCCGATGGCAGCCGCGTAAACTTGTGGACTTTGAGGAGTTCTTCTTCATTGAGCTTGACTACGTCGGCCAGTTCCAACAGCTCGATGACAAGCTGCATCGAATAGTTGCCTGGGCGGAGGTTGAGGTCGTAGAAGCGAGTCGCGACTGGCAGCGCATCCAAGAGCTTGTCGATCAGCGCCTTACCTTCAGGCGTAGATGCAAACAATGTCCCGTAATAGAAGCTCGCAGGGGCGCGATGCGCGATCTGCGCGATTTGCTCTTCGCGGAGACGCAACGCGTCGTATGCCGCCGGACGTTCGATGATGAAGCGCGTTCGATTCTCCGGTCCCAGTTCAACGCGAGCGGTGCCGGTTGGGTATCGGCGTGAAGTCTTCAAAAAGGATGTGTCAAGACCGAGACCGGCAATATCCTGCAGTGCAGCCTTGCCGAGACAGTCGGCGCCGACGGCGCTAATCAGCAGCGGGTTGAATCCTAACCGCATGGCGTGAGTTGCGAAGTTTAGCGGTGCCCCTCCCAGGGCTGTCGAATGCTCGAACAAGTCCCATAACACCTCGCCGACCACAAGAATCGAATGCGCTCCGCCGCCATCCTGTAAAGACAGATTACGACACTTTGTCAGGTCACCCATTGGGCAACAGCCAGTATGGTTGGCCGTGAAATAGCTGTCAACTCTTTTTTCGAGCGCCGCAAGAGTCGCGAATCACGAGGCGGAAATCGAGCAAGATGTCTCGTGCCGGCAATTTCGGATGGCGCAGGCGTTCCAGCATGGTGCTCACGGCAATCGCACCCATATCGGCACAGGGCTGATGGATCGTCGTCAATGGGACGGATAGCAGGCTCGCGTACTTTACGTCGTCGATTCCTGCCAGGCGCACTTTCCCCGGCACATTCACTCCCAACTCGGTAAGGGTCTTCATCAGGTGGGCCGCCGTGAAATCGTTGGCGCACACAATGCCGTCGGGACGGGATTTAGAGAGTGCCGATTTGACCTGGTCCTTATCTTGTGGATCGATGCGGCAGATGCTGGGCTCCAGGTTTCCAGGCGCTTCTCCCAGGGCCTCGCGGTACCCGGCGATGCGTGCGTCAACGGTGGGCGCCGACCCGGGACGGCCAACAAACATGACTCGCCGGCACCCACACCGGAGCAGATGAGCGGTGATCGTATATCCGGCCCGGCGATTATCGATTCCCACCAGGTCGTACCGGCTTCGTGCCGGATAGGCTACCAGGTCCCGATCCAGTAGCACGATCGGGAGACCGGCTTTGTCGAATGTCGTCGCGATCTTATGGTTGATGGCGTCCTTCCGCGGCGTCAGCTCCAGCGGCGCAAAGAAAACGCCGGATACTTTCTTGGCCACCAGCTGCCGGCAGGCCTGCGAAGCGTGTTGCTCGACGTCCGCGGTGTCCGAAAGCGAACTTCCCCAGAGCAGGACGTGAGGACCGTTGTGCTGAGCATTCGCCATTCCCCGGCAAATGGGCTCGAAAATTTCAGTACGCCCTAGTTCGGGAATCAACAAGCCGAACGTATAGCCGCGCGCCGCCGTATCGATACGAACAAAGCTGCCCGATCCGGCGCGTCTCTCGATAATGCCGGCTAACTGAAGCTCGCGCAGCGCGCGGTTCACGGTGGGCCTGGATGCCCCAAAAGTTTTTACCAGCTCCGATTCACTGGGCAGGCGCTGACCCGCTTCGTACTGGCCGGATGCGATTGCGTCCGCGAGCGTTCGCCGAACCCTTTCGTGCTTCGGAAGCGAAGATGGATGGTTCACGGCCTGATAATACAGGTTGGGGGTGGAAATGTAAAATATCCTTGACAGGCGCTCACGGGCGAAGATATATTTCATCTGCTGTTACGATGAAGCGATACGTATTCCCTCTGGTGACCGCGGCGTTCTTAAGTATTAACGTCGCAAAACCCCAACTCGCGGGCAACGTGAAAGGTGAGGCGGTCGATCCGGACGGAACATTACACGTCAGCCGCCTCTCCGTTCCGCTCTCGAGCTTCCTGAGTCCGGAAGCCCGTTCCTACATGCTCCATCTGCTGCGGGACCAGCTTTTTGCCGGAAGCCCGAGTGCTGCCCAGGATATTAAGGGGTACCGCGCGCGACAGGACGAGATCATGAATTGGTTCCTCAAGCCGATTCGCGACCGATACCCCGTGAATGTAGAGCACAAGACGATCGCGGGGATTTACACGGATGTCGTCACGCCTAAGGACGGCGTTGCGGCGAGGAACCGAAGTCGAATTCTCTTGAATGTCCATGGTGGAGGCTTTGTATCGGGCGCCCGGACCGCGGCGCTGGTCGAAGCCGTACCTGTCGCGTCTGTAGAGAGGATCAAGGTCATCACGATCGATTACCGGATGGGGCCGGAATACAAATTTCCCGCAGCCAGTGAGGACGTCGCGGCGGTCTATAGGGAGATGCTCAAGGAGTACTCGCCTCAGCACATCGGCTTGTATGGTTGCTCGGCAGGCGGAATGCTGGCGGCCATGTCGATCGCGTGGTTCCAGAAAAACCACCTCCCGAATCCGGCGGCGATCGGTGTTCTGTGCGCATCGATCGGTGAGCTAACAGGGGGCGATGCAAGCTTCATTGCTGCGCCACTCAATGGGTTCGCGACTCCGGCCGGCCGCGCAGGGTCTGAGGGTCCGGCGCAGTTTCGTCCGGCATATTTGAGCAACGTCGATCCGAAAGACCCATTGGCCTATCCAATCAATTCGCCCGCGCTAGTCGCGCAATTTCCACCCACGCTGCTGGTGACCAGCACCCGCGGAATGGAGTACAGCTCTGCGATCAATTCGCACAACGCATTGCAGCGGGCGGGAGTGGATGCCGAACTGCACGTGTGGGATGGACTGCCGCACGCGTTTTGGTACAACTCCGACCTGCCGGAATCCCGCGAGGTCTACGACGTGATCGCGCGCTTCTTCGATCGGCACTTCAGCAAATAAGACATGAAACAGATCCTGTGGTTGTTCAGTTTCTGCTTGTGCCTTGCTGTCGCTCAGCCAGAAGAACACTGGGTCGCCACCTGGGCCACCGCTCAGGCTCTGGCCCCCGTTGCACCGCTTGGCGCTCCTCCTCCACGTCCCCAGGCAGCGCCAGCTCGGCCTTCGCCGATCGGACCAATTCCAGAAACATTCAAGAACCAAACGGTGCGAATGGTGGTGCGGACCAGCATCGGCGGGCGGCGGGTACGAGTGCAATTCTCGAATGCTCTGGGAAACACAGCGCTCGCGGTTGGAGATGCGCATATTGCAATTCGCCAGAAAGACGCTGCTATCGTTCCCGCATCGGATCGCGTCCTCACGTTCGGCGGTAGAGCGTCGCTCTCCATTCCTCCGGGAGCCTTGGTTGTGAGCGATCCGGTGGATCTGGTCGTGCCCAAGTTTACGGACCTGGCCATCTCGCTCTACCTTCCGCAAGATACCGGCCCTCCCACGGTGCACCCTTTGGGCCTCCACACCACCTATATTGCGAGTGGGGACGTAACCGCAGATTCGACGTTGAATCCGTCCGCGGCGACGACCGCCTATTTCTGGCTCTCGGGCATCGACGTCCTGGCGCCTTCCAACGCTTCGGCAATCCTGGCTTTCGGGGACTCCATTACGGACGGTTTTGCGACCACGGCCAATCAAGATCGGGCGTGGCCAATGTTGCTAGCCGTCAGATTGGCATCCAGCAAGTCCACCGCGCTGCTGGGCGTACTCAATTTGGGAATTTCCGGAAATCGGGTGCTGCGTGACGTGGCTGGCACAAACGCGCTGGCGCGCTTCGACCGCGACGTGCTCGCGCGCCCCGGTGTGCACTGGATGATTCTGCTGGAGGGAATCAACGACATTACCTTTTCGGCCATACCGGGAATTCCGCCTGGCCAAACCGTGACAGCCGAGGACTTGATCTGGGGATACCGGGAAATCATCGAGAGAGCGCACCTGCACAGTATCAAGGTGGCGGGTGCGACTATCATGCCGGTGGAAGGAGTGCTTACCTATACCGAGAGCGGGGAGACGGTCCGGCAAGCGGTGAACCAATGGATCAGGACCGGCGGGGCGTTTGACGCGCTTATCGATTTTGACGCCCTCACGCGCGATCCGGCGAATCCCAAGAGGCTGCGGGCGGAATTCGATTCGGGCGACCATGTGCATCCGAACGACGCCGGGAATCAGGCCATGGCGGACGCGATTGATGTTTCAACTTTTCTGAAATAGGAGCGCGCGGGAAGATCCATGCGATTAAAAATTCGATTTGGTTTAATGTTCCTGAGTCTGAGCCTGCTGCCGCTCGCAGCCCAGGACCGGGCTGCCAAGAATACCGTGGTGATCGACGACGATGGCACGGTTCACGTCCCAGCTCAAGTCGTGCCGATGTCCGGCTTCCTCAGCCCGGAAGCCAAAGCCTACGTCACGCAACATCTCAAGGACATGCAGGACCCGCACATGTTGGCGCAGGACAACGGCGTACCGCGTTTCATGAAGGGATATCTGGAGCGGCAGAAGGTTCTTTATCCCGTGGATCGGGACGACACCAAGATTGCAGGCGTACACGCATACGTGTACACGCCCAAGGCGGGGATCTCAGCCGCGAACCGCAATCGCGTCCTGATTGATCTCCACGGCGGGGGTTTTTCCGGGTGCTGGCCGGCCTGCGCCGAACTGGAGTCCATCCCGATCGCCGCCCTGGGCAAGATTCGCGTCATCAGCCTGGACTATCGCGAGGGGCCCACGTACAAGTTTCCCGCCGCAAGCGAAGATGTAGCCGTTGTCTATAAAGAGCTCCTGAAAGACCACGCCCCGCAGAACATCGGCATCTATGGCTGCTCCGCCGGGGGTATGTTGACTGCAATGTCGGTTGCCTGGTTTGAAAAACACAATCTACCCAGGCCCGGTGCAGTTGGCATCTTTTGTGCCGGTGCTGGTTCTCCCACCGGCGCGGGCTTCGGTGGTGACGCAGCGTACACGGCCGGGCCGTCTGGGCGAAGCGCGCATAATGGCGGCGCTGCCAAAACAGAACGGTCCCGCAAACCAAGCGCCGCGTGGACTAGGCTACCTTGACGGCACCGATCCGAAGGATCCTCTGGTAGCCCCCATCAACTCGCCGGAAATCATGGCGAAGTTTCCTCCAACGCTGATCATCACAGCCACTCGCGGATTCGAGATGAGCGGCGCCCTTTATACCCACACTCAATTGGTGAAGTTGGGAGTCGACGCGGAACTGCACGTCTGGGAAGCGCTCTTTCACGGATTCTTCTATAATCCCGATGTGCCGGAATCTCGCGACTGCTATGACGTGATCGTAAAGTTCTTCGATCACCATCTCGGAAAGCGAGGTTAGGAGAAACTCATGAAGCTGCGGCTGATATTGGCGTTTTGCTCTGCCACCGGATTCTTATGCGCGCAGACCGGTGAAAAAAAGCTCGCCGAGACCGATTGCACAGCGGAAAGATTGGGCGCTTCAATTCCGGTAGAACAGATCGGCGAGCCGGTCGCGGCTGTAGCTTTGACTAGCCCGGTTTGGAAAACCGCGGCGGGGCCACTGCCTGCGTTTTGCAGCATCGACGGCTCGATGGCGCCGGTCGAGACCAGCGGAAAGGCGAAGCCGATTCTCTTCCGAGTCTTGTTGCCATCGGAGTGGAGCGAGCGAGCCGCTCAACTGGGCGGCGGTGGGATGAACGGCATGATACCTAATCTCACAATGGCCTTCGGTGTGACCACCGGGCCTGGCCTGCTGGAGCGCGGTTTTGCCACTTACGGAAGCGACTCGGGTCACGGGATGGCGGCTACCGACTGGGCGCTGAGCGACGAATCCATCAAGAACCTTGGGTATATGCAACTGAAAAAGACTCACGACGCCGCGCTGGTGCTGATCCAGCGCGCTTACGGCATGCAAGCCTCGGTTTAATTATTTCTTCGGAACTTCACAAGGCGGCCGCGAGGCCCTCACCGTAGCTCAGCGGTATCCCGCCGATTACGACGGCATCATCGCGAACGTGCCGATCGTGAGCTTCTCTTCGCTGATGCTTGCCCCGGAGCTGATTCGAATTCAGGAAAAACCACTGGCGAATTGGGTAACTCCCGCCAAAGTGAACGCCATCCGCGGCGAATTCATGCGGCAGTGCGACAAACTGGATGGACTCGCCGACGGGATCATCAATAATTACATGGCTTGCCACGCGATTTTCGATATCAAACAAGGCAAGAAAGGACGCGATCCCTGGGCCGCCAAACGCTGCTCTGGCACCGCGATCCCGATCCCGCGGATACGAGCGCGAAGGCATGTTTGACCGACGGCCAGATCTCGACCCTTGAGATGGTTTTCAGTCCCTATCGGTTTGCCACGCCGCTGGCCAATAGCGTGAAACAGTTTGGAATGTGGGTGCCGAATACCGATCCCAGCGGATCGGGGCTTATCTTGCCGGGGCGTTTTCGCGGCCAGGAAGGCGCTCGCTGCCGACACGCCGATGCACCGACATCTGGGAGTGATCGGCGTCACGGGCTTTTTGATGCAGGATCCGGACGCGAATCCGCTCGACTACGTCGAAGGCGGCCGTTGGAACCAGCGCCGAAGTGAATTGTCGGAATGGTTGGATGCGACCAACCCGGACCTCAGCAAATTCGCCGCTCGGGGCGGCAAGATGGTCGTGACCATCGGGACAAATGACACCCAGGCTTCCCCGGGAGCGCAGCTGGACTACTTTCAATCGGTCATCGAACGGATGGGGCGGGAAAAGGTCGACCAGTTCGCCCGCTTCTTCGTCATTCCGCAAACCAACCACGGATTAAGCTTCATGAACTATGCAACGGACGGAGACGGAAAGACCATCGAAGCTGCGCCCATTCCAAACACATATGATAGGCTCCCAATACTAATGGATTGGGTAGAGAAGAAGATGACGCCGCCGAAGCAATTGACGGTAACCGGCGCCGGCCGCAGCCTTCCGTTGTGTAACTATCCGCTGTATCCGAAATACGTAGGAGGCTTACCTGGCAATGCTGGATCATACGTCTGTGCACAATAGATGCATGCTGAGCGCAGTTGTACTGCTGTTCTCGGCCCTGCTGTGCAAGGCACAAACCGTTTCGCCTAAACATCCCTGCACACAGTTGCTCGAGTTTAGCGCTCCGGGCGTCGAGTTTTCGAAAGCCGAGTCCATCCCTGCCAGCGATGCGTTACCAGCGTATTGTCTGGTGCAGGGCACGATCAATAAACGAATAGGGGCCGGAGGGATGCAGTTTGGTATCGGCTTCGAGCTGCGGCTGCCGGATGCGTGGACAAAGCGTTTTCTATTCCAAGGTGGCGGCGGCATGGATGGCGTGGTGCGGCCCGCAACGGGCGCGATTCCGATTTCAGGATCTACTGCGGTGCCTGCGTTGGCGCGCGGTTTTGCGGTAGCGACCACGGACTCAGGGCATCAAGGGCAAGGCGGACCGATGGGTGCCGCGGCGGATGCCTCCTTCGGCATCGATCAGCAAGCCCGGGTGGATCAAGCCTACGGCGGTTTCATGGCGGTTACCGAGCTGGCCCGGCAGATGACCGCCAGCTACTATGGCCAGCCGTGGAAGAAGTCTTATTTTATGGGTTGTTCCAATGGAGGGCGGCAAGCCCTTTTGGCTGCGCAGCGTTTTCCGCTCGCTTTTGACGGCGTTATGTCGGTGGCCCCGGCCGCCCGCGTGGGCACGGCCACGATCAGCTCCGTATGGGAGACCATCGCGTTCTCTGAAATCGCCCCCAAGGATTCTGCGGGACGGGCGATTCTATCCAAGGCATTTTCTAATGGCGACCTGACGCTGCTGGCCAAAGCAGTGGCCAGCGCTTGCGATGCGAAGGACGGCGTTAAGGACGGCCTCATCTTCAACACCAAGGATTGCGACTTCGATCCGGGGGAGCTGGTTTGCAAGGATCGCAAGACTGACGCGTGTCTTTCCGCGAAACAGGTGGAGACCCTGAGAAAAGTGTTTGCGGGCCCGAAGAATTCGCGCGGCGAAGCGCTGTATTCCGACTGGCCATATGACACTGGTATTGCGGCTCCAGGCTGGCGTGCGCTGAAGCTGGGGACTTCAGAAACCGCAACACCCAATTCAGCGGACGTAACCTTGATGTTCAGCGGACTAAAAGGCTTTTTCTTCACGCCACCTGACCCGCAGTTCGATCTGATGAAGTTCAACTTCGATACGGACCCGGCGCGTCTGAATGACACCAGCGTACTGCAAGACTCGTTGCTGACGTTCCTTTCGACGTTTTCCGCCCGTGGCAGCAAACTAATGCTCATTCACGGGATGAGCGATCCGTTCTTTTCAGCCTACGATACGGCGCGCTATTACCAGCGCGTGGTGCGCGACAACGGCGGGTTGGATAAAACCATGTCTTGGATGCGCTTCTTCGAGGTGCCCGGGATGAATCACTGCGGGGGCGGCCCGGCGCTGGAGGATTTCGATCCGCTGACCGCGCTGGTGGAGTGGGCGGAGAAAGATCAAGCGCCCGAGCACATGGTGGCGAAGGGTAAATCCTTTCCGGGCGTGAGCAGGCCGGTGTGCGCATATCCTGAGTTTCCCCATTATCGTGGAACGGGTTCCCAGGACGACGCGGCCAATTTCGAATGCAAATAGCGCACCAGGGATACTGCGCCTGAAAGGTTGAGCACCGCGCAATCATCCGATTGAACAGGCCGCGGGTCTCGCATTAGCGCGCTACGACGAACGCTGCCGCCAGCGCGATCGCCAACACGCTCGAGAAGAGCGCCGGTATCGGAAAGATGAAGCGCCAGGCGATAACGCCGCTAGCAACCGTGGCGAGGGCGATTACCGCGATCATCGGCCGCACGCCTGCCGGGTCCGTCCTGGCCAGGGAAGCCATCTGCCACAAGAGCACCGTCTGCATGACCATGGCCACGGAAATCGACCAGCCGAAACCCATGAAGAAGTCGAGGTAGGATCGATGCGCCCCCATCGTGTCGAAACGAAAAGCCGTCATGGCCCTCAATGCCTCGTTGTCGCCCATCGGTGACCACTTCTGCAGGCCACCCGCACTGTGACCGAGCGTGAAGATCAACGAGATGACGGATGCGATGCGGAGAAAGAGCGTTGTTGTCATACTGATTCAGTAATCACATTCTCTCCGTTCGATAGCGCAGAGTATTGTAAAAATAGGAACCGGAAAGAAAGGCCGGGAGAAAACGTCCCAGGCCAGTCGAGTCAGTACGCTCCAGGTGATCAGGCCTGGTGGCGCGCCAGGCGCCTGCCAAATTCATTGGGCACCTCGCGAATGAATTTTCCTGGCGAGTGTCCGGTCATTTTTCGAAATTCCCTGGTGAAGTGCGCCTGGTCATAATAATGATCGTAGAGTTCCGCCTTGAACAGGTCGAATGACAGTCCTTCCGCCCATTTGCGGTAGAACCGTTGAAACCGGAAGATCTCCGCCAGGACCTTCGGGGAAAGTCCCACGTGCTGCCGAAAGAGCTTGTCAAGATACCGGCGCGAATAGCCGGTTCGTCGCTGCAATTCCTGAATAGAAATTCGGCCATCGGCCGATCGAAGCGCTCCGACGCAGTAGCCCACCACTCCCGCGTCGCAGCGATTCTTGCGCAACAAAAGGATCAGCCGATCCTGGATATAGGCGACTTTCCTGTCCAGGCTTTCCAGATCGTTGAGAATCGCCTGCACCTCCCGGCTCCACTGGCCGAAAATGCATTCGGTTTCCCAAAGCTGGTTTGACGTTTCTGACATCGGCACGCCAAAGATGGGGAACGCGCCCTCGGGACGGAACTCGACAGCGATGAAGCCCGTCTTCTGGGCGCTGGACGAAATTAGGGTGGCACTATCGCGATTGCCGACAAAGTACATACAGTGGGCGTAGCTCGTCTGGGTTCGCCCGTTTGCTACCGAAACAATGGAGTTCTCGTAAGGAATGATGAGCTTGGAGCACCCGTTAGGAGCGGCGATGCTAGCGGCTCTAGCGGACAGGCCAGTGGGACTCTCCAACACCCAAAAAGACTCGATATAAGGTCGAAGCTCAGGGCGCGGTCTGATAAAGAAGATATTCACATCCTCGGCCTCCACAAGATGTTATAGCTCAAGTTGCCGTGTTACGCGCCGGTACGGAAGCTGAGGCTAAACTTTCTCGCCCATGAACGCGAACCCGCAGGACTCGGAAGTAGACGCAAACATCGTGTCACACACCTCAAATGAAGGCAGGCTGGCGCGCTTACGATTGGTTAGGAGCCGCCAACCGACACCATTGGGAGTGTGCTCGACCCGGCTATCGTGACATTGTAACGCGCGTGAACACGCCGTGTCCGGGGAATCAATGGCACCTCGTTTCACGGTTGCCAGACTTCTTGCTCACAGCGGCGCGGGTTCCAAGCATCTCGGGACCCAATCTCGATCGAGCCGGAGGATAGATGAAGTAGAAACTGCCCACCCACTTTACCCACCCATACACGTTGCGCTTGCTCGAAGCTTTGAAGGCGTGTATAGTGCGCTCATGGTGCGTCCCGAAAGACGCGTTCTTCTAACAAGTGAAGGTCTTTTCCGGGTAAGCGCCGGAGCGGCCGGTGGCAGACTCCAGCGGGGATGGAGAGATCCGACGGAGCCGAGCGAAAGGGGTTCTTAGAAACGGGCCAGTATAAACCGGTACCGCGCTAAAATCTACTAATGCTTCGCAGAAATTTCGTCGCCGGCCTGGCCGCGTCCCCCGGGCTCTCCACTTTCGCTTCTGCGCAAACCTCGGCTCCGGTTCCGCGCAAGGGACGGTTAAAACAATGCCTCACTCGAGGCGTATTCCCTTCCGCCATGCCCTTCGAAGACGTATGCCGCGAAGCCGCGCGTCTGGGCTGCCAGGGCTTCGACCTGGTTCCCGCACAAAACTGGCCGATGCTGAAGAAGTACGGGCTGCGCCCCACCATGCGCTTTCCCAACACCGGCGTCAGCATTCCCGACGGCATCAATCGCAAGGATGTTCAGGATGAGCTGGTGAAAACGGTGGGGCCGGCCATCGACGAATGCGCCGCCGGCGGATGTCCCAATCTGATCACGGTTTCAGGCAGCCGCCGCGGTATGTCGGACGCCGAGGGCGCCGACAATTCGGTCGCGTTTCTGAATCGCGTGAAAGCCCAGGCTGAAGACAAAGGCGTGACCATTTGTTTGGAGCTGCTCAACAGCAAAATCGACCACAAGGATCAGATGTGCGACCACACCGCCTGGGGTGTCGATGTGTGCCGCCGCGTGAACTCACCGCGCGTCAAGCTGCTCTTCGACATTTATCACATGCAGATCATGGAAGGCGACATCTGCCGGACCATCCGCGACAATTTCCAGTGGATCGCGCATTTCCATACGGGCGGCGTGCCGGGACGGCATGAGATCGACGGAACACAGGAGCTGAATTACCACTTTGTCGCGCAGACCATCGCCGAACTGGGTTTTACGGGCTACATCGCGCACGAATACAAGTTGAGTCCGGGGCGCGATGGCGTGCAGATGCTGAATCAGGCCATCGAAATCATGGACGTTTAAATCTTACAGATGAATAATCCCGCGCTGAATGGCGGCCGTCGCCGCCTGCGTCCGATCGTCCACGCTCAGCTTGCTCAGGATGCTCTTTACGTGGTTCTTGACAGTGTGCTCGGCGATGCCCAGGGCGTACGCGATTTGTTTATTGCCGTATCCCTTGACGATGAGCGCCAGCACCTCCGCTTCCCGGGCGCTTAAACCCGCCGGCAAGGAACTGGATTCGAGCGCGGCGGCCACGCCCGGTGGCAGATAGTTCTCGCCGGAATGCACGGCGTGAATGGCGCGGATCAACTCGTCGTGCAGCACGTCCTTCGTTAAATACGCCCGAGCGCCCGCCAGCAAGGCTCGCCGGACATCCTCATCGCCGCCATAGGTGCTTAGCGCGATGATGTGGGCGTCGGGGAATTCAGCCCGTATGGCCTGCGTGGCTTCCACGCCGCTCATCTCCGGCATGCGGACGTCCATCAGGCTGACGTCGGGCCGGTGCTTGCGGAACAGCTCCACGGCCTGTAATCCATTGGCGGCCTCGGCCACCACCTTCATGTCGGGTTGCGCGTTGATAATGGTCTTCACGCCCACGCGCGCGATCAGGTGATCTTCGGCGATGAGAATGCGAATGGGGTGGTCTGCCATTACGATAGGGGCACCGTAACGGCGACTTCCGTGCCATGACCCAATTCGCTATGCAAGCGAAGTTCGCCGCCCAAACGCTCGGCGCGCTCGCGCATGCCCAACAGGCCGAAGTGGCCGCCCACTTCGGAGAACGCTTCATCCTGCTCAAAGCCCAGGCCATCGTCGGCCACGCGCAAACTCAGTTCCCGGCTGGCCATCTCGAGATGAATGCTGACGTGGCTGGCGCGTGCGTGCTTCACTGCGTTGGTGACGGCTTCTTGTGCGATCCGCAGCAGGTGTTGTTCGGTCTCTTCCGGCAGCGGACGGCTCTCGCCTTCGACATTCACGCGGACTTGGACCGGTGAGCCCGCGGTCCATTGGTGAGCCGCTTGGGAGAGCGCGGCAGACAGATCCTGCCCTTCCAAAGCCGAGGCGCGCAGATCCATCACGGACCGCCTAGCCTCCGTCAAACTGTGCCGCACCATCTTGCGCGCGATATCCAAATGGTTACGCGCCAGGTCCAGGTGTCCGTTGAGGGTCAGCGCCACTGCATCCAATTGCGACGAGATCCCCACGAAGCCCTGCGCCAGCGTGTCGTGTATTTCGCGCGCCAGGCGTCCGCGCTCTTCGAGCACCAGAGAGAATCGCTGGCGAATTTGACGCAGGCGCAAGTTATAAACACCCCAAATGCCCGCGGCGGCCAAGGCGGCGCAAAAATATCGGAACCAGGCGGTCTCGTAGAAATGCGGTAGCAGCTCAAACGCCAGCGAGGCTTCGCTCGACGGGCCATTGGGAACCGCGGCGCGGACCGTGAAGCGGTAGTGGCCATGCGGCAGGCTGTTGTAGTTCGTGACGCGGCGCGCAACGGAGCTGATCCACTCGCCATCCAGGCCCTGCAGCCGATAGGAATAACGCACGCGCTCCGGAGCGCTGAGATAGATGCCGGTGTACCGGAACTGCATGCGTCCGTTGCCTGGAGCGACTCGGGTGCCCTGGGTCACCGGGATGGCACGGCCGTCCACCGCCACTTCGAGCAAATGCACCACGGGCGCAGCCGTAGCAGCCCGGCGGTCGTTTGGATCGATCACCGCCAAGCCGCGGCTGGTGGGAAACCACAGGCGGCCATCGCTGGTGCGCGTGCCGCCACGGCTGGTGGGATATCCGGGTGCACATTGCGCGCTTCGCAGCCCATCCGCTACGCCGTAATTTACCGGCTCCACTTTTTTGATCTTGCCATGGACCAGATCCCAAATGTCCTGCTTGCGGACGCGACAGATTCCGCGCGTAGTGCTCAGCCACAGGGACCCGCGGCCATCATCCTCGATGTGCGAGACGTTGTCGCTCAATAGGCCGTCGCGAGCGGTTATGTGATAGAACTGGCCATCGCGCAGCGCGTCCAGTCCGCCGCCGAACGTGCCGATCCACAGCGTTCCGTCCGTACCCTCTACCAGAGAACGGATCTCGTTGCTCGACAAGCCATCGCCCACCGTGTAGAGACGCAGCTGTCCGTTATTTAACCGCCACAGGCCGTCCCCGTAGGTGCCTGCCCACAGGCTGCCATCGCGGGTTTCGCACAACACCACGGCATCATTGTTGAGCTGCGATCCGCCCGGAATCACGGTATGAGAGCGCCTGCCCTGGAGTTCGATCACACCGGCTGGAGTTGCCACCCAAAGCTTGCCGTTCCGATCCTGGAAGTAATCAAAAGCCACGCGACGATTGAGCGGATCGCTCATGACAGGGTTGACGAAATAACCGTCGTGCAGGCGGCTGGGTCCGCCGCGAGCGGCGATGAGCAGGTCCCCTTCGCGGTCTTCGCGAATCGAGAAAATCTCGTTGCTCGGAAGTCCGTCTTTCTGGGTATATACCCGGGCCGGCTTGCCATCCACCAATTGCACCAGACCACGGTCGTGAAAGCCGACCCAAATTCTTCCGCGATGGTCCTGGTAAACGGTGGTGGGCTCGTCGCTGGGCAGCCCTTCCGATTCGCCGTACATGCTGAACAGGTCGTTCCGCAGGCGGTTGAGACCGCTGTTCATGCCCACCCAGAGGTTGCCTTCGGTGTCCTCATAAATGCAGCGCACCCAATCGCGCTCGTGCGAGCTTGCCAAAGAGCTGCTGACAAAGCGCCCATTCTCCAGACGCGCCAGCCCACCGTCCGTGCCAGCCCAGAGGTTTCCGTCGCGATCTTCCCACATGGTCCGAACGTAGTTATCCGGCAGCCCCTCCTGTACGGTGTAATGCCGCAGATCGCCCTTGGGGCTACGCGTCAGGAGCCCGAAGCTGCCGCCTACCCAGAGATTGCCGTGCCGGTCCTCAAGGAGCGAAACCACGATATCGCCCACCGGACTGAGCACGGAGACGAATCGATTGCCTTCCAGGCGGACCACACCCCCAAAACCGGCTGCATAAATACTTCCGTCGCGCCCGCAATAGAGGGTGCGCAATGCCTGGATTGGCAAACCCTGGCGCGGACTATAATTCGTGAACTTTCCGTCCTGGAAGCGGTTGAGGTAGATGCCGGCAACTACCCAGATGGCGCCGGATGGATCTTCCGTGATGGAGTTGATGGACGTGTCATCCAAGCCGTCCTTCTTGGTGAAGGTGGTGAACTTTCCGTTGTGGTAGCGTGTGAGACCGCCCAGCGTCCCGATCCACAAGCTTCCGTCTTTGGCAGCCCACAGCGCTCCCACGCTATTGCTGGGCAGCGCGCCATTTTCTTTGTTGAAGACCACAAAGTCATAACCGTCAAATTGCGCAAGCCCCTCGTCGGTGCCGAGCCAAAGATATCCGTCCTTGGTTTGCGCGATGGCTCGTACGGTGTCCTGGGGAAGTCCGTGTTCCTGGGTCCAGACGGTCCTGGTGTATTGTGTGAGCGCGCGGCTGGGGTTCAAGGCGGACGCCTGGGGAATCAGCGCGCCTAGCGCCAGCACTGCTAGCAATACCTTTGGCAACACCTTTGAGTTTAAATGATTGGATGCCACAGCGGACTAAGCTAAGATTTATGTCACATGAATGTGAAAGCGTCCGTTCTGCTCCTGGCAGCGTGTTGCGGCGCTCAAGCCCAGTGGCTGAATTACCCGGCGCCGGGGACGCCGCGCACGCACGATGGCAAACCGAATCTCACCGCTCCCGCTCCTCGCGCGGCCCATGGCAAACCGGACCTGTCCGGTGTCTGGCAGGTGGAACCAACGCCTGCGGAGGAGATGAAGCGGGTGATCGGCGATCTGAGCTCCGACAGCGCGCTGGGAGATAATTCCTCAGCTTTCTCCAAGTATCTGGTCAATATCCTCCTGGACTTCAAGCCGGAGGAGACGCCCCTCCGGCCGGAGTTCGCCCACGTAGTGAGCGAGCGCCGCGGAAAGGAAACTCCCCTCACACGTTGCCTGCCCATCGGAATTCCGGCGGACGACTTGCTCCCGGGGCCGTTCAAGATTATTCAAGCGCCGAGGCTCACTTTAATTCGCAATGAATACGAGAATACCTTTCGCCAGATCTATACCGACGGCCGCAAAGCTCCCGCCGATCCTGAGCCGTTGTGGCTGGGATATTCGGTCGGCAAGTGGGAGCGCGACACGTTTATTGTGGACACTGTCGGATTCAACGATAGGAGCTGGCTGGATGGTATGGGCCATCCGCACAGCGAGAGCTTGCACCTGACGGAACGGTTCCACCGGCGCGACTTCGGCCACTTGGACGTTGAGGTGACCATCGACGATCCCAAGGTCTATACCAAAGCATTCTCCGTGAAGTTCACCGAACTTCTTCAACCGGACAGCGACGTCACGGAGTACTTCTGCGCCGAAAACGAAAGGGACAACTCTCACATTGGAGCAAGTAATGCCGGCAAATAATACCCGAGTTGCCGTGCTCTGCCTTCTGCTGGCTGGCTGCGGAGGTCACGAGAAGCCGCCACTTCAGGATCTATCCGGCCATGAGGATCTTTCCCGCTTCAAGATCCAGTCCGTGACTGGCGTGCGCGATGGCGACCATCTGAACGCACGAGTTTTAGTGAGCGATAGCTCATCGATTCTGACTCTCGATCTGCATTTCGCGATCGGATCGCCGACCACGCTCGCCACCGGCCAGTGGCATTGGTCGCGGGAGGGCCAGATGCTGAGCGGGCAGGTTTCGGCGCCTTCGGTAACATTTCTAGGTGGTCAGGACGGTCCTCCGAGCATCGGAGGCACGTTCGAATTGTCCGGCGCGAATCAACAGTATCGCGTGAACCTTCCGCTCACCGTGCTGCCACGGTCGTTTCGACCTCGAGCTTCAGGCCACTAACACCTTTGACACGAACCTCGGCGCCGGCTAGGACATGGGACCGCGCGATAGCGTCCCAATATTCGCCGCGCACCAGCACTTGCCCCTCCGGTTGAAGTGCGGTTTGCGCTACGCCGAGTTGTCCGATCATCCCTTCCGCGCCGGTGAGCACCTTATTCTGCCGAGCCTTGATCACCATCGAAACCAGGAACATCGTAATCGCCGCAAACGGGAGGGCCACCGCGAGCGCGGTGGAAAGATGAATGCGCATATCCGGCGGTCCGTTTACCAGCAGCAGCGCGCCCAGCACCATCGAGACGGTTCCACCGATGCCCAGCATGCCGTGCGAAGCGAATTTCGCCTCCAGCACGAAGAGCGCGAGCGAGAGGACCAATAATCCGACGCCCGCCCAATTAATCGGAAGTATGGAGAGCGACGAGAGTCCCAATAGAGCCAGAATGGCTCCGGCAATTCCCGGGAAAATCAATCCCGGCGAGGTGAATTCCACATAGACCCCAAGAACTCCCAGAACCAGCAGGATGAACCCGATATTCGGATCGGCGATGGCAACGATCACCTTCTCACGCAACGTTCTCGGCGTTTCCGTCACGCTTGCGCCTGCCAGATGCAAGGTCAGCTTGCGCCCATCCCAGCGCGTGATTTCGCGGCCGTCCAACTGCTCGAGAAGCTGCTGCTCGCTATTTGCGATCAATTCAATCAGCTTTTGATCCAGCGCCTCTTTCTCGGTGAAGGACTTCGCCTGCCGGATGGTTTGTTCGCCCACGTCGCTATTGCGCCCGCGCCGCGCCATCATGCTGCGCAGCATCGCCGCCGCGTCGTTTTCCACCTTGCTGCGCATCACCTGATCCATCTGGCCGACCATCATCACCGGTGACGAAGCGCCCGTGTTGGTCCCCGGCGCCATGGCTGCGACATCGCCCGCTTCGAGCACGAAGAATCCAGCCGATGCCCCGCGAGCTCCGCTGGGAGCGACGTAAGTGACTACCGGAACGGGCGATGCGTCCAGCTTTTGAATCACCTCTCGAGTGGCATCCAGCAATCCGCCCGGGGTATTGATGCGCACCAGCAGCAGCGCGGCGTTTTCAGACTGGGCCTGTTCAATAGCATGGCTGACGATTTCGACGGTTATAGGATGGATCTCGCCTGTTACGGATACCGCGACTACACGCGGTGCGGGCACCTGTCCGAACGCGGACCAAGCAGCGAGAACGGCGAATAGACAGAGCACTCGCAAAGCACATTCACTATAGCTTCTTTCCGGCTCGGCTTCATCCGGTCAGGGCGAGCGCGCCGGCACACCGCGCCCTGCTTGGCTTAACATGTAAGGCATTGAGCACGGTTCCAAAAACACTGCCCGCGCGCTACTACACCGATGTCTCGCTATTCCGCCGCGAGATCGAGAGTTTCTTTTTTGAAGGTTGGATCTGCGCCGGACGCGCCGATAACATTCCCAACCCCGGCGACTATTTCCTGCGCGAGATCGCGGGCGAAAGCCTGATTGTGGTTCGCCGTGACGCAGGCAGTGTGGAAGCTTTCTATAACGTCTGCCGTCACAGGGGGACGCGCCTGTGCTCCTCTCCCGAAGGGAGTTTCGCTGGAAGAATTCAATGCCCGTACCACGGTTGGACCTACGGGCTGGATGGCCGCCTGCTTGGCGCGCCGCACATGGATAGTTCCCTATTCCAGCGTCAGGATTATCCACTCCACAAACTTCACGCCGCTGTTTGGGACGGGCACATTTTCATCAATGCCCATCCGCATCCCGAGCCGCTAATGGCTCAGCTTTCCGATTTGCCCGCGCGCTTCGCTCCCTGGTCGATGGCTGACCTGCGCTTGCACCAGCGCATCGTTTATGACGTCCACGCCAACTGGAAGCTCGTGGTCGCGAACTACAACGAGTGCCTGCATTGTCCAGTGTTGCACCCGGCGTTGAACCGGCTGACTGATTATTTGGGATCCGATAACGAAGCGGCGGCCACTTACCTGGGCGGTTCCATGGGATTCAAGGGGGACGCTGAAACCATGAGCCTGGATGGCCGGCGCCGGCGCGATTATTTGCCGGGCCTGAACGACAGCCAGCGCCAGAAGGTCTGCTACTACGTGGTTTATCCCAATCTGTTGCTCAGCCTGCATCCGGATTACATGATGACGCACACGCTTTGGCCGCGTGCCGTGGATCGCACTGAAATCGTCTGCGAATGGTATTTCCATCCCGCTGAGCTGGCGAAGCCGGGTTTCGTCGCCGACGATGCTATTCAATTCTGGGATATCACGAACCGCGAAGACTGGCGCATTGTGGAACTCTCGCAAGCGGGCATTCAATCGCGCGCCTATACGCCGGGTCCTTACTCCAGCCGTGAGCAGCTGCTGCACGCCTTCGATCAGGTGGTTCTCCGACGGGACGAGGGGCCCGGACATGGCGGAGCTTAAGCGCGAGCTGCGGCTGAGAGACCTGGTCTTCTTTGACATCTGCGCCATCATCAGCCTCAGATGGGTGGCTGCGGCCGCGCACGCCGGCTCGGGTTCATTTGTCTTATGGATTGTTGCCGCCATCTTTTTCTTTTTGCCTTCGGCGATTACGGTTTCGGCCCTGTCGCGGCAATTCCCCGAAGAAGGCGGTTTGTACATTTGGACCAAGCGCGCTTTTGGCGACCAGCATGCTTTTCTCTGTGGATGGTTCTATTTCATATCGAATGTTCTTTATCTCCCGTCTCTGCTGCTGGCGGGCGTGACGATGACGGCTTATGCGTTCGGCGGTGTGGGCCAGCGCTTCGCGGAGGACCGCGCGTTCGCAGTGCCCCTCACGCTGGCGGTGCTGTGGGCCGCTTTCGCCGCTAATTATTACGGCATGAAGGTAGCGAAGTGGATCTCAGCGCTCGGCGGAAGTTCCACCTTCATCATCGGAGGAGTGCTGGGCGCGCTGGCGATCGGCGCAGTCTTGAAATCCGGCATTGCGACGAAATTCGAGCTGTTGCCCAAAGCGGATCTCAACACCGTGAATTTCTGGTCCCAGATCGCATTTGCATTTGTCGGACTGGAGCTCGCGCCCATCGTGAGCGGCGAGATCCGGAATCCGCGCCGCGATCTCCCGCGCGCCGCTGTTATCAGCGGCATTATATCCGCGGCTTTCTATATCAGTATGACCGCGGCACTGCTGGTGGTGCTGCAGCCAGAGCAGATCAGCCCCATGACAGGTCTGGCACAAGCCGGAACGTCCGCCTCGCTGAAGCTAGGCGCACCGGCCATCGCCATTTTGCTCGGAGCGCTGCTCGGAATCGCGCTGGCGGGGCAGCTCGACACCTGGATCGCCGGAAATACGCGCCTGCCCTATGCCATCGGGCTGGATCATTATCTGCCGGCCGCGTTTGGCCGGATTCATCCGCGCTGGGGCACGCCCTACGTGTCGTTATTTGTGCAGGCCGTGGCTGCCACGCTGTTCCTGCTGATGGCTCAACAAGGCGAGAGCGTGCGGGCCGCCTATCAGATCACAGTGGATATGACGCTGATTGCGACGTTCATCCCGTTTATATATATCTTCTGCGCCGGGTTCCGATTCGCGAACCGAACCGCGGCCGTATCCGGATTAGTGGTGACGTTAATCGCCATCGCATTTGCCGCCATACCGCCGCAAGAGGCATCGTCCACGCCGATATTCGAGCTCAAAGTGGTGGGCGGAAGCTTGTTTCTCGCCGCCGCCGGCTGGCTTGTCTTCAAGCGATATGAAGCAGTGCGACGCCGGGTTCCCGTGGTTTCCTAGTCGCGCCCCGTGCTAGTCGCGCCCCGTGAATGCCGCGCGCAGCTTGCGCCAGGTGCTGGACAAATCCTCCGGCAATACGCGCGTCTCGGCGACGGTGGTCATGAAGTTGGTGTCGCCCGGCCAGCGCGGCAGCACGTGCATGTGGATGTGCTCGGCGATTCCGGCACCCGCGCTTTCGCCCAGGTTCATGCCGAGATTGAATCCCGGCGGACGGTAGATCTCCTGCAAGTGGCGCTCTGACTGTTGCACCAGCAGCATCATCTCTTCCAGCGTTTCGCTCGACGCTTCTGGCAAGTTGTCCACATGCTGATAAGGAACCACCATCAGATGGCCGGTGCTGTAGGGATACAGATTCAGAATGACGTAGTTCTTGCGCGCCCGATGCACCACCAGATTCTCATCGTCGCGCTCGGAGGAAGCGGCCAGGCAGAATACGCATCCGCCACCAGTCTTCTCTTTTTGAACGTACTGGTAGCGCCACGGACTCCACAAGTGGTCCATAAATTGGGGAACGCGCTTACGAAGTGTGCGACGTTTCTCCGCCGGCGGCGGGATCGGCGGGCGCGGCTCCATCGGCCGATGCAGAGTTGTTTACCAGATCCTTTAGTTCCTTGCTCGGCTTGAAGTAAGGGATGCGTTTGGAGGGCACTTCCACGCGAGTGCCTGTTTTGGGATTGCGTCCCACGCGAGGTTGCCGCTGTCTGGTGCGAAAACTGCCGAACCCGCGGATTTCGATCTTATCTCCCCCGCGCAGAGACTTTACGATGCTGTCGAAGATGGCTTCCACGATTACTTCAGAATCCTTGCGGGTCATTTCCACAACCCGGGAGACTTCCTCGATCAACTCGGCCTTCGTCATGTGTGCTTTCTCTCCCTTTTCGGTCCGGTTTTTACCGGCCTTCACCCTTTACTCTGATGTTCATTACTTCTTCGATTGTCATGGTCGCTGCGGCGGCATGGCGCTGATAATCTTCGAGCCGGGTTCGTTCCTCGTCGTCGGTCAGAGCGCGAACACTCAGGCCTATTTTTTTCTCGGCTTCATTAAGACGCACCACCTTGAAATCCATTTCCTCGCCGATGGGCAAGGGCGATTCGTCGTGGCGATGCTCCGACGTGCCGGGGATCTCGGAACGGTGGCATAAGCCTTCCACTCCTGGAGCCAGTTCCACGAACACTCCGAAATTCGCGGCGCGGCACACCCTTCCACGCACCACATCTCCAACTTGATGCGCCCGGAAGAAGCTCTCCCAGGCATCCGGCTGCAATTGCTTCACTCCGAGCGATAGACGGCGGTTGGGCGCGTCAATCTGCAAGATCACGGCCTGTACCAGCTGTCCCTTCTTCACTACTTCGGAGGGATGTTTCACGCGCTTGGTCCAGGAAAGATCGGAAATGTGAACCAGCCCATCGATGCCTTCTTCGATCTCGATGAATGCGCCGAAATCGGTGAGTTTGCGCACGCGGCCTTCCACCACCGAGCCGGGCGAGTAACGGTCCGCCACTGTTGTCCACGGATCGGCTTCCAGTTGCTTGATGCCGAGCGAAACGCGGCGGTCCCTGGGCTTTACGTCCAGCACCACCGATTCCACTTGATCGCCAACTTTGACCACTTTGCTCGGATGCTTCATCCGGCGGCTCCAGGTCATCTCGGAGATGTGGATCAATCCTTCGACGCCCGGCTCCAGCTCGATGAAGGCGCCATAATCGGTTACGCTCACCACGCGGCCGATCACGCGCGCACCTTGCGGATATCGTTCCTGAATGGTTTCCCATGGGTCGGGAACCAGTTGCCGAAGCCCCAGAGAAATCCGTTCCTTGTCCTTGTCGAACTTCAGCACCTTGACGGTGATTTCGTCGCCGGCCGTCACTACTTCGGAGGGATGGTTCACGCGCCCGTAGGACATGTCGCTGACGTGCAGCAAGCCATCGATCCCGCCCAGGTCGATGAACGCCCCGTAGTCCGTCAGGTTCTTGACGATTCCCGTTACAACGGAGCCTTCTTCGAGCACCTGCAGCGCGGCGCTTTTGCGCGAGTGCTGCTCTTCCTCCACCGCCATCTTGCGCGATACAACCACGTTGCCCCTACGGCGATTCAGCTTGACGATCTTGACGGGAATGTCCTGGCCGAGGAGCGAATCCAGATTGTGCGAGGGGCGCGTATCGATCTGCGATCCGGGCATGAACGCGGGAACGCCCACATCCACCGAGAGTCCGCCTTTAATGCGGCCCGTCACGCGGCCCGATACCACCAGACCATCGCGATGAGCCTTCTCCAAATTCTCCCAGGATCGCAGCCGGCTGGCCTTCTGGTGCGACAGCAGGATGTAACCTTCCGGCTGGATCCCTTGCCGGTCCACCATCACATCGATCTGGTCGCCCACCTGCACGTGAACGCTGCCATCCGGCTGCGCAAACTGTTCGATGGGGACTAAACCTTCTGACTTGTAGCCAAAATCGACGATGACGTCTTTATCGTGGAGCTTCACGACGCGGCCTTGCAGCAATTCGCCATCGTGTGGCGGAGCAAAATGAGTGTAATCGTCGATGAGCTGCTCGTAATCCGTCTCATCGGATACGAGCGGATTCAAACTTTGCTCATCTGCTTTGCTGGCCATGCCAAACTCCCGATTCAGCAACTACGACGGACGCGGACCGATAGACGGGTAAGTGGGTCAGATTCAAAACGACAGGGTTAAGTGACCTCGGACGTTCCCAAACCAGCTCTACCAGCCGACAAACCGTTGATACATCAGCACTTCAGCACTATAGCGGAGCCGTTGGCGGAAGTCAACCGAACAACTAACCTAGCGCCGCAGCGGGACGTTCCAATCATCCTCAAAAGTCGGCTGCTAATTCCGTCCGCACAGATCCGGCGTCTGACACATCCCTCCGGCGCACGAGGGGAACTGGCTGGACGCCTGCGCTTTTCCGTTGGACGAATGAGCGGCGAAGGTTGAGAGAGCGGTCTTCAGGTGCGACTCGCCGCAACTGGGGCAAGCGGTCGCCGATTCGTCGCGTCGGACCAGCTTCTCGAATTTGGTTCCACAGTCGTCACAGATATATTCGTAAATCGGCATTTTCGTTGGGCTCCCGGGTCGTGCGTTTTATTAATTCTAGCGCAAAGGATGGGACATTTGAGCGCGCCAGCCGGAGCCGGCCATCCTTGCTGGGGAGAGTTATGATCTTAAGGCATACCCGGCACACTCATGGACGCCAACGTTCGCAAATTGCTGCAGCGCCTGGAAGCGGAAGGGCTGAAGCACGACTCCGCCGAAACGGAGCATTCGCGAAAACTGCTCAACCTTGAACCTGCCACCGCGGGAGTGGTCGCCATGTTGTTGCAAATCGCCGGCACTCGGAAGGTTTTGGAGATCGGGACCTCGAATGGGTACAGCACCATTTGGCTGGCAGCAACCATCGGGCCATTGGGCGGACGCGTCACCAGTATCGACAAAGATCCTCGGAAACACGCGCTGGCACGCGAAAATCTGGCTGCGGTGGATTTGCTGCGCTACGTCGATCTGCGGCTTGGCGACGCGACGGAGATCGCGGCGCGTCTCACGGGTCCGTTCGACTGCCTGTTCTTCGACGCGGACCGCATCAGCGCTCCGAAACAGCTTGAGCTGTTGTTACCCAAGCTAGCGCTGCCTGGATTGCTCCTGGCCGACAATGCGATTTCGCATCCCGATCAGATCGCCGGTTATCTCGCTCGGATTGAGGAGATTCAGCGCATCTCGCATACCATCATCCCGGTGGGAAAAGGGCTGAGCGTAGCTTACGTGCCGCGTCCGTAACGCATTCCTACCGAAGCAATTCCAGCGCCAGTTCGTCGATCGCCTTCGTCACGCCGGGGCCAGGTTCTTCGAAATTGTTCACCAGCAGCGAGAACGCGACACGGCCGTAAGCCGTCGTCTCGGCATAACCCGATAGCGTCTTCACGTGATCGAGCGTTCCTGTTTTAGCGCGGATGACGCGTGCTTCCGGATGCCCCGCGAAGCGCGAGCCGAGCGTACCATCCTCGCCGCCAATCGGCAGCAGACTGAGCCACTCCTCACGATGGGGCGACTGGTTCATGTGCGCCAGTAGCTTCGTGATGGCCGCGGGCGAGACCAGGGTGTCGCGCGAGAGGCCGGAGCCATCCGTGAATTGATACTCGTCATGCGAGATGCCAACGCTGGTTAGAAATTCATCCATGGCCGCGAGCCCGGATTCTCGACTGCCCACGCGGCCGGAGGCAATCGCGATTTCGCGCAGAAACATTTCCGCATGTAGGTTTTGGCTGACTTTGTCTACTACCTGCAGCAGATCGACTAGCGGCGGCGAGCGATGCTCGGCCAGCACCACGCCCGGCGCAGATGCCGCTTCCGCACTTTCGTCCGGGAACCGATGGTGCGTGACGGCGTCTCCTCGGATCGATATGCCGCGCCGCACGAGCGCGTCCCGCAGCACTTCGGCCGCATAGAGCGCCGGATCGCCGATCGCTAATTCTTGCGCATCTATGGGGTCGCCCTTCCCGATTGTGCCCCATACGTGCAGTTCGCGACCCGAGGCACTGCGATAGAACTCGATTTTGCGCGCCCCGCGTTCCAACGTTACGACGTGATTGTCGATGACGAAATTTTCAAACGGCGGCGTCAGCGAAATGCGCGCCAAGTCCCCGGCGTGCGCACCCGGCCGTAGCGTCAACACGAACGTATTGTCGTGGAGAATGAGAGCGCTCACCGGCGCGCCATATTCTCGCGAAGCGCTGTCGGAAGACCATGGGCCGGGCTGCGGTTCCCAAACATAGCGGCTGTCGTCGCCAACGATATTGCCTTCCACGCGCTTCAAACCGCGGGCGACCAGCTGATCGGCCATTTCATCCATCACGCGGAACGAATAGACCGCTAGCGGGGCGGCGTGGCTGCGGTATGGATACTCGCGCCCCGACAAGCTGGGATCGCCTCCACCCACCAGTTCCAGATCGCCCTGCAATACACCATCGGCGTCAATGGGAACTTCGGCGCCGATCTGGGTGGATAGCCGATACCCGGCGCCGAGCTTGGAGAGCGCCAGTGCCGTGGTAAACAATTTCATGTTGGACGCGGGCACGAACAGCCGCTCCGAATTGTGCGCGTAGAGCACGCGCCCATCGCTGAGACGTACTACGCGCATTCCAACAAAGGCGTGCGATAAGGCGCTCGCAGTGTCAATGATTTGATCCAGCCGCGACCCCAGATCGGCCGCGCTAAGCGGGATGGCCAACAACAATGCCAGCAGCGCGCGCATTCATTGTTATTTTAGAGCGAACTCGGGAGAAGCAGCTTGCGAACCGTGGATTCCACCGGTTTACTTGCCGGCTTCTTCTGCCCGTCATCGTCGTATTGATCCCAACCGGTGTTAGCGATGAAGTAAAACGTGTCGCCCACCATGGTTCCATGCGTTGGTTCGCCCAGCTCCGGCGTGTTGGCCTCCAGCACTTCCTGTCTGCGAAGGTCGAGCGAGAATCGCATGATGCGAGGCGGCGAGGTTCCGTTCTCGACGGCGATGAACGAGTCGCGATAAATATACAACCCGTCGATGCCGCTCAGCGCAATGTCGTCCGCAGGTTTCAACCAGGTCACGTGGCGGGTGGAGAGCGTCATGGCCGCGATGCCGCGCACGTAATCCGGCACGTAGAGGGTTTTCTCGTCGGAGGAAAGCGCCGGAGTTTGTGGAGACGGAAATTCGCCGGGAACATCCAGCCGCTCCAGTTCCTTGGCGCCCTGCCGCAAACGGAGAACGGCCCCGTGGATTCCCTCCGACACGTAGATCTCACCGGAGCGGCTGATGGTCATGTCGCCCAGCAGGCCTTTGACGGGCGACTCGATGCGCTGCTTAAGCTGGCCCGAATCCAGGTCGAATGCCAGCAGCGCAGTCTTGTCCACATCGGTCTTTTTGCACTGCGCGCAGTGCGCCACCCAGCCCGTCGCGGCCCACAGGATACGGCGTCGGGGGTCCACGCGCAGCGCCAGCACGGGCCAGTCCGTCACTGCAAAATTCCGGCCGTCGTTTCGAATGATCTTCGCCCTGCGGACGCTCGCGAGAAAGAAGTGCTGCGTAACGGCGTCGAAAGCGATGTCCTCGGGAATCAGATCGGGTTCAGCGAGTGGGAAGGCTAGAGCGGAATGGCTCACCGGCTTCTTGTTTCCGGCAGTTTGTTTGAGGATGGCGGCGAACTCGATCGATTTACGAAGGGGAGAGAGATCCGCATCCGCGGCGAAATCATAAATCAAACCCATCGCGGCGAGATTTCGCAGCTCCGCGAGCGCAGCCAGAGCATCTCCCAGCGCCGCATCCGACGCAGCCAGGTTATAAACGATTTGCGGATTCCCTGGCATCAGCGGTTTCAATTCCCGCAACGTCTCGCGCAGCTTGGCGTAATCTTTTGCTTTAATGGCCTGGCTGGCTGCCCGGTTCAGAACAGCCCAGCGCGCTTCTGGCGCCGCAGCCGAAACAAGCAACGCCAAAAGAAGAACGGCGAGAACAGCGAGAAAGGTGGTGCGGATCATGCGCGGCGCCAGGATCACGATCCGGCTCGCGTGATCTCGGACAGGCTGCTCAGCTTGGCTTCGAGCATGATGAGGAGCAGCAGCAGGAACACCATGAACGTGCCGAGCAACGGCAGAATCATGACGGCCTGAATCCCCCAGGCTTCCGCGAAGTAGCCGAGCAACCAGGGCGCCAGGAATCCGCCGGTCATCGCCAGCGAGAATAGGCCGTTGTAGAAGCCCGGATGGTAATAGGGAAAGCGGCCCGCGATCTTCTCCACCACCAGCGGATAAATGGATGCGAAGCCGGCGCCCACGAATAGAACGCCCATCAGCGCGCCGAACAGATTGTTGGTCGACGCGAGCGCTATCATGCCGAGCATCGCCGACAGGATAGAGCCTCCCAGCAGCAGAGCCCGGTTCACGCGCTTCAGGATAAATTGCGAGATGATGCGGCCCACCAGCAGCGACGCCCAGTACAGAGCCAGCAGCAGCAAGGAATCGTTAGGGCTGATTCCCAGCCTGCGAATCAGAAACAGCGGCAGCCATCCCGCCATCGACCATTCGTTCCCAAATTGGAAGAACAGCAGCAAGCTGAACAGCACGGCCCCTGGATTCCGAAAGTCGCGCAGCACCTGGGAAAGCGGCAGTGTTTGAACCACGGGATGGCCGGAGAAATTGCCCTTGTAGCAGACCACTGCATACAGGCCCGGGAGGGCGGCAAACAAAATGAGAATGCTGGGAACGGTGTAAACGTAGTAGGTGCCGGCTACCATCAGGGCCGTCAGTAAACTGCCCGATCCGAATAACAGGCCGGCGAAATTCACGGTGGCGGCGCGGTCGATTTGATAAATCGGAGAGATGGCGTGGAATACGCCCGCGTTTAGCAATCCCGTGCTGAATCCAATGCACAGCACGCCGCCCAGACGCCATGTCGCGGCAGCCGGCGGTGAAGAAAGCGCCAGGAAGAGGAATCCGCCGCAGGCCAGCAGGTTCGCCAGAACCAAAACGAACTTCAGCCCTCGGCGTGGAAGCAGAAAATGAGCGGCGACCACCGACAAAAGCAGACCAAACGCCAGGCTTAGGAAATAGTCGCCTACCTCGGTGAAGCTGGGTCGCAGATGATAGCCCCAGGCGGGCAAGATAGCGCCCAGGAATGACATAAGTATTCCCGAGACCAGGAAAGCCGCCATGGAGCGCCATGCGTCACGCGCCGCCGACTTTTCGCCGTCCGGGTCAAGCTGCAACTGAGCAACGCTCGACATCCAGAGGTCATTGTACCGCCAGTCCTACTGATTCCCGTAGGCCCATGCGCCCGATATCTACCAGAAATAGGATCTGCGCGCCGTTCGGACCCGAGTTATGAACTACTTAACACATTGTCCCCGTGGCGTACGAATTGCACTTTGAGCTTGTAGGGTTGTTCTTCAGGCTACGGGAGTTGCCTCTTGGTTTTCGTCCATGCCCCGCCATAAAAGCGGGGCATTTTTGCGGGCGAATCAACAGATAGTATTTCCGCCTCTAGCCGTTTCTAGATGTTGTATGCCTCTAGAAAGTGTTTGACAGATTTCCATCTCAGTTTTATGATGGTCTCATCACTGAGAAAGGAGGTGGTCCAGTCTAACATGGGTATATGTAGTGACTGTAGAATCAATTCGCGCGAGGTGGCCGACTGTTAAAGTCGACCTGTTGAACGTTCAGGTTTCGTTCAGTGGACGAAGCCGCTGCTCCTGTGGACCGGCCGCTTCCCTGCGCGAAAAATAGTAACGTACCCCCGCATCCTCCTGTCAAGGTGATGCGGGGGTTTGTATTTTTACAGGTACTTGACTGGTGCGGTACACTGAAAGTTCGAAAGGATTCTGCTCGAATGAAAGCCGCTATTCACCCCGCCTACGAAGAGATTAACGTCGTCTGTGCGTGCGGGCACACCTTCAAGACCCGTTCCACCCACAAGGGCGATATCCGCGTGGAAATCTGCTCCAGTTGCCACCCTTTCTTCACCGGCCGTCAGAAACTAGTCGACACCGAAGGACGCGTCGACCGCTTCCAGAAGAAAATGGCCAAATCGAAAGATTTGAAAGATAAGAAGGAACTAAAGGACAGCAAGAAGCAGCCTGTCGGAGTGCGTTAACCGGGGGCGTGCGAGAGCGCGCTACTGTTTCTTCTGATTCTGCTGTTTCGCTCTAGCTTCCCGCTCGGCGTGCAGCTTTTCGTATTTGGGAAGCTGCTCAGGAGTCAACATTTTTCTGATTCTGGCGATGTGTTCGTCGCGGATCTGGCCAATTTCCTGGTTCTCGTGTTCGCGCGCATCGTGGAACTTGGATTCCGTGTCATCCAGGATCGCCTTTAGCTCGACAACCTGATCAGCCGTGAGATCCAGACGAGCTTTGCTCTCGTCCATATAGGGTTTTCGCCAATCGCCTGGTGGAACTGGCCCATTCACTGTACGTGCGATTGGTGGATTATAGGTGCGATAGCCGAGCGCTCCCACCACTGCTCCGCTCGCGAATACGAGCAGGAAATACAGTATGATCTTCCGCGTCATCTTCCGTTCGGTTCAGTATAGTCCACCGGGATGCCTACCGTGGAAAGGTTCTCGGTAGGGTTGGCGTTCGCCAGCACGTCGACATAATTGGCGCTGACAGCGGACCGGTCCGCGACGGGGATTTGCAGGGCGATTCCTAAGAGCAGGCAGATGGCTGCGGCGGCGACGACAAACACCTGTGTCAGCTTTTTCAACCGCACGAGGAAGAATTGCCGGGCCTCGATCTTCCGCCACATTTCAGGCATGAAGTTGACACCCGCCTCGGGGTCTGGCACGGCAGCCCGGTAACTAGCGAACAGTTGGTCAAGCTCTGTATTCTGTTCCATGCGCGTCTCGGCGCCTCCTCGCTATTCTCGACTATTCTAACCCCAAACCTAGCCCTACTGTTCTCCGGGCTTTCCGCCCTTGCCCTTGCGGGAGGCCTGATACGCGTTCAGTACCCTCTGACGCGCCCGGAACAGCCGAACCTTTAATGCATTTTCGTTCACTGAATAAATCTTTTCAAGCTCTTTCAGCGACAGCCCTTCCACTTCTTTCAGTGTCAGCAGAATTCGATCCTGCTCCGAAACCGATTGCAGCAGCGAATCGACCAATTCTTTGACTTGCTTTTGACGCTGTTCCTCGCCAGAGGCCTTCCCTCCGGCGGCCGCGTCCGCCATCATTACCTGCTGCTCGCTCAGGTCCGACATCCTGGCTTCATTGCGCCGGCGCTGCTTTCGCAGATAATCATACGAAGCATTCACCGTCAGCCGGTACAACCATGGCTCAAATACTTCCGGCGTCCTGAGTTGATCGAGCGAATAGTACAGTCTCAGAAAAACTTCCTGGGCAACGTCCTCCACATCTTCCGGCCGCCCGATCAACCGTGCGATCGTGCCAAGAATTCTCTTCCTGTATGCAACCACCACTTGGTTGAACGCGGCATCATCGCCCTTCTGGGCTCTCTGAATCAGCTCAAATTCAACCAGCATGCAGGCTCTAGAGAAGCCAGTCGCCTGCTTAAAAATAGAGGCGTACCAGCAAATTGTTAGGTTACAAGGGGTTGGAGCGGAAAGCAAAGGATTTCGCAACCCAGGCTTCTGCCAAAGTCAGTAGATGAGGCGGAGTAAGGTAATTTCAGCTGGATCAATAGCTTGGGACGGAAGGTGCAAAAAGGGCATTCATGGAAACTGATGGTGAACATGACCCTGACAGATCCGGCCTGGTTGGTCCGCGGCGGAGCCATGCTAAAATCGCTTTGTCTCCCCCCGACACTGCGTCGCTTCGCAGATTAGCCAATGGATTTTCTGAAGGGCCTGAATCCGCAACAACAAGCCGCCGTGTCTCACGTCGAAGGTCCGCTCTTATTGCTGGCCGGCGCCGGCAGCGGCAAGACCCGTGTGATCACGCATCGCATGGCGCACCTGATGCAGGAGCACCGCGTCCCAGGTCCCTGCATCCTGGCCGTGACGTTTACCAACAAAGCCTCGGAAGAAATGCGAACGCGGGTAAACAACCTGATCGGCAGCGTGGGCCGCGACGGCCCGTTGGTCTCCACTTTTCACTCTTTTTGCGTGCGATTGCTACGCCGCGACGGCGCCAGCCTGGCTGAAATCCGCAATGGATTCACGCGCCAGTTCACCATCTACGATGATGACGATCAGGTGGCCCTGATCAAGTCTATCTTTCGCGGCATGAACCTGGACGAAAAGTTCATGCAGTATCGCGCCATGACATCCTGGATCAGCCACAAGAAGAGCCGTAAGGAAACGCCCGAAGAGGTGTACGGGAAATCCACCGATCAGAAAACAACGCAGCTGGCTTCCATCTACGAGAAATATGAAGGCCGCCTGCGCCAGGCCAATGCGCTCGATTTCGACGACCTGCTGCTCGAAACGGTGCGCCTGCTGGCTCATGATGCCAACCTGCGCACCCAGATCAATCGCCGCTTCGAATTCGTGATGATTGACGAATATCAGGACACCAATCGCAGCCAGTACGAACTGATGCGCCTGCTCACCGAAGCGCACAAAAATATCTGCGTGGTGGGCGATGAGGATCAATCGATTTATGGCTGGCGCGGCGCCGATATCCGCAACATCCTGGACTTCGAGCGTGACTTCCCGAACGCCGCGGTCATCCGCCTGGAGCAAAATTACCGCTCGACCAAGAACATTCTCGAAGCCGCGAGCGCAGTGGTGGCTAATAACACCGAGCGCAAAGGCAAGTGGCTTTGGACCGAATCCGGCGCAGGCGAAAAGATCGGCCGGTTCGAAGCTTTCGATGGCGAGCAGGAAGCGCTGTTCATCGCCGACACCATCGACAAGCTGCTGACCGCCAGCCCGGGCGATCGCGTGGCTGTGCTTTATCGCACTAACTTCCAATCGCGGCAGATCGAGGAAGCACTGCGGCGCTACAACCGCGAATACATCGTCCTGGGCGGATTCAGCTTCTATCAGCGCGCCGAAGTGAAGGACGCGCTGGCGTATTTGAAAGCCGTGATTAGCCCGCAGGATTCGGTCAGCCTGCTGCGCATCATCAACACGCCCGCGCGCGGCATCGGCAAGAGCACCATCGAGCAGATCGAGCAATACGGATTGGAGCACGAGTTAAGCGTGTGGTCCGCCATCGGCCGCATGATTGAGGAAAATCAATTTACAGGACGCGCCGAATCGGCTCTGCAGGATCTTCTAGGCGCTGATGGAAGAGCTGGGCGCCTCGGCGAGCGAAGGAAAAGCAGACGATCTGCTACGGCAAATCCTGGAACGAACCGGTTACGCCAGGATGCTCCAATCCGACAACGATCCGGAAGCGGAATCGCGCCTGGGCAATTTGAATGAACTGGTGAATGCGGCGTCGGAAGCGGCCGAGCGCGGCGAGACCATCGCCGAATTTTTGGATCACGCGGCGCTCGTCTCGGATTCCGATGGTTTAGACGAACGTGCGCCGGTCTCGCTGCTGACGCTGCACAACGCCAAAGGGCTCGAATTCCCGATCGTGTTCCTGGCCGGGATGGAAGAGGGGCTCTTTCCGCATGTTCGCTCGCTCGATTCGAAAGCGGCCATGGAAGAGGAACGGCGTCTGTGCTACGTCGGCATGACGCGCTCGGAAAAGCGGCTGTTCCTGACTTCGGCGCGTTATCGGCGGCGTTTTGGCGGTGGCCAGCAGGAAGCTACCATCCCTTCGCGATTCCTTCGCGAAGTGCCCAAGGCGCTGGTGCAGGATCTGGGCCAGGCGCGGCAACGCGCTCCGCAATATGAGGCCCGTGAGACCGCCAGGCCCAATCTCTTCACTGGCAAAACCTACAACTCCGTCGATAACATTCAGCAGTACTTCCAGGATCGGAACAAGGGTGCTGAGACGGTACAGCGTGCCAGTTCCCCAACCCCCAATCCCCAACCCCGGCTCCCGACTCCCAGCCCCCCAACCCCTAATCCCGCTGTGCCACCGCAGGCGGCGCGCCCACCCGCCGGACGTCGCGGCTTCCGCGCTGGCGCCATGATCCGGCATCCCAAATACGGCCGGGGAACGGTGCTGCGTCGCGAAGGCGATGGCGAGGATGCTAAGCTCACGGTAAGCTTTCCCGGCTACGGTTTGAAGAAGCTGGTGGAAAAGTACGCAGGAATCCAAGAGGACTGATTGTTTCCAGAGGAAGACAAACTCAAAAAGAATGAACACCAAGTCGATTACAGATAGAGCAGAGCGCAAGAAAGTGAAGCGCACCGCCCGCAAGAAAGCCGCCCCCAAGGCGAAGCGGGCATCCGGAGTCGCGCGCGGCTCCATGAAGAAGAAAGTGCAGCACATGACGAAGGGCCAGAGGAAGCGTTAGTGAATTAGCGCATTCCTCCGATGAACCAGCTCCTACGTACCAAAAGCATCGACGCTCTCATTGCGGCTTCCGAAGAGCCCGACCGGCGGCTGAAAAAGTCGCTGGGAGTGTGGAGCTTGATCGCGTTGGGTGTGGGAGCGGTAATTGGCTCCGGCATTTTCACCGTCACCGGAACCGCCGCGGCGGGCGAACATTTTTTAGCCAAGTCAATATTCAAAGCCACGGTCTTCGACATATTGCTGAACGGCGGCAACGCGTCCACGCTCAGTGGCCGGCTGGGCGCGGGTCCAGCCATCTCGGTGTCTTTCGTGCTGGTGGCCATCGCTTGTGGATTCGCGGCCATCTGTTACGCCGAGCTGGCTTCCATGATTCCCATCGCCGGAAGCGCGTATACCTACTCCTACGCCACGCTGGGCGAAATCTTCGCTTGGATCATCGGCTGGGATCTGATCCTCGAATACGCGTTCTCCAACATGAGCGTGGCGGTGGGGTTCTCGGCTTATTTGAACGACCTGCTCGACAACCTGTTCCACTTCCATTTGCCGATGCAGCTGTCGCAGCCCATCTTTGAAGAAGGGCAGCGCACCGGTGCGTATTTTAATTTGACCGCGTTCGTGGTGCTCATGCTGCTGAGCTGGGTGCTGGTGCGCGGAGTTCGCGAGAGCGCGCAGGCCAACAACACCATGGTGCTGATTAAAGTAGTCGCCATTCTGCTGTTCGTCTTCGGCGCGGCGCATGCGGTGAACACGGGCAATTGGCATCCGTTCATGCCACACGGCTACTCGGGAGTGCTCTCCGGCGCCGCCATCGTGTTCTTCGCCTATATCGGGTTCGATTCGGTCTCCACGGCGGCCGAAGAATGCGGACGCCCGCAGCGCGACATGCCGACCGGAATCTTCGTGACCCTTGGGGTTTGTGCCCTGCTCTATGGCTCCGTCGCTCTGGTGCTTACCGGCATCGCGAACTGGAGCACGCTCAATAACGATGCGCCGGTAGCCAACGCGCTCAAGATGATCGGCATGAACCGGCTGCGGCTGATTGTCACCGCTGGAGCGCTGCTGGGCATGCTCTCGTCGCTGCTGGTGTTTCAATATGGGCAAGCGCGCATCTGGTTCGCGATGTCGCGCGACCGCTTGTTGCCGGGCATTTTTTCACGCGTACATCCTCGCTTCCAAACGCCCTACATCAGCACCTGGGTGGCCGGCTTTGTGGTCGGAATTCCCGCCGGCATCTTCGACGTAAGCTGGTTCGCCGACCTTTCGAACATCGGAACGCTCTTCGCTTTTATTCTGGTGTCGGCCGGCGTGATCGTGCTCCGCAAGAAGCAACCGGAACGTCCGCGCGGTTTTCGCGTGCCCTGGGTTCCTCTGCTACCCGGGATCTCAATTTTCTGCTGCATGGTGTTGATGCTGAGCCTGCCGCTCGAAACCTGGCTGCGCTTCTTCGTATGGCTGGTGATCGGGCTGTTCATCTACTTCCTCTACGGCAAGAAACGCACCGCCGAACTAACATAAGAAGAAACCCCTCGAGGAGGGCCACATGTATCGCATTCTCCTGCCCGTTTTGCTCTTTGCGAGCGCTCTCGTCTCGTTGGCCGCCGATCAGCCGCTATTGCTCCAGAAACCCACTGTCAGCAAAACCCAGATTGTCTTTTCCTACGCCGGCGATCTGTGGAGCGTAGCGCGCGATGGAGGCGAAGCGTCACGGCTCACCGTGGGCCCGGGCATTGAGACCGATCCGATTTTTTCGCCCGACGGATCGCTCATCGCTTTCCAAGCCGAATACGAAGGCAATCAGGATGTGTACGTCATCGCGGCCGCCGGCGGCACTCCCAAGCGGTTGACATATCATCCGGGCGCCGATGCGCCGGTCGCTTGGTCGCCGGACGGCAAACAGATTCTGTTCCGCTCCAACCGCGATAGCTATTCGCGCTTCACGCGCCTTTTCAGTATTTCAGTGGACGGTGGTTTCCCCACGCCGGTGGATTTGCCGATGGCCTACGACGGTTCCTACTCTGCCGATGCCACCAAACTCGCCTATATGCCGATTACGCCCGCGTTCGAAGCTTGGAAGCGTTATCGGGGCGGCCGGACCACGCCCATCTGGCTAGCCAATCTCGCGGATGCCAAGCTCGAAAAGATTCCGCGCGAGAATTCGAACGATTTCAATCCCATCTGGCTGGGCGACAAAGTATATTTCCTGTCCGATCGCTCGGGGCCTGTATCGCTGTTCTCTTATGACACCGCGACCAAGAAGGTCTCGGCCTTAGTCCACAACGACGGCTACGATATCAAGTCCGCCAGTGCGGGGCCTGGCGCCATTGTGTACGAACAGTTCGGCTCCATTCATCTGTTCGACCTGAAATCGGGTAAAGCGAAGACTATCGAGATCAACGTGTCGGGCGATATTCCTTCGCTCCGGCCTTCCTTTGAAAAGCTGGCGTCGCGAATTTCGAACGCCGGTCTTTCGCCCAGCGGCGCGCGCGCCGTCTTTGAAGCACGCGGCGAAATCTTCACCGTTCCGGCCGACAAGGGCGATGTGCGCAATTTGACCAACACGCCGGGCGTTGCCGAGCGCAACCCGGCATGGTCGCCCGACGGCAAACAGATCGCCTATTTCTCGGATGAATCCGGCGAATATATGCTGCATTTGCGCGATCAAAACGGCCTGGGCCAGGTGACCAAGATCGGCCTCGGCACTCCGCCCGCGTTCTACTATGACCCAACCTGGTCGCCAGACGGCAAGAAGATTGCATACCAGGATAGCCAGCGGCAGCTGTGGTTCATCGATTTGGAAAAGAAGATGCCGGTGCGCATCGATCAGGATACCTATGTCACGCCGGAGCGGGGCCTCAACCCCGATTGGTCGCCCGACAGCAGATGGATCACCTATACGAAACTGCTGAAGAACCACTTGCGTGCTGTTTTCTTGTATTCGCTCGAAGACGGGCAATCGCACCAAGCCTCCGATGGTATGAGCGACGCGCAATTCGCGAAGTTCGACAAGAACGGAAAGTATCTGTACTTCACCGCCAGCACCAACGTCGGCCTTACCACCGGTTGGCTCGACATGTCGAGTGACGATCGTCCCACGTCGCGCAACGTCTACGTGACGGTGCTCAAGAAAGAAGACGGGTCGCCGTTGGCGCCCGAGAGTGATGAGGAGACGGCGAAGAAGGCCGATAGCGAAGCAAAGGAGGGCAAGAATCCAGAAGCCAGAATTCAGAATCCGGAAGTCAGAATTGATCTCCCGGGAATTGACCAAAGGACACTCGCCCTGCCGATTCCTCCACGCGACTACGTCTCTTTGGACGCAGGAAAAACCGGCATTCTCTTCATCACCGAAAGAGTGCAAAATCCGGCCGCGGCGCCCGACGAGCGGGAGACCGCAACTCTCTACAAGTTCGAGCTGAAGACGCGTAAGACAGACAAGGTCCTGGAAGACCTTCGGCGCTTCGTCGTCTCACAGGATGGCGAAAAGATGCTGTACCGGCAGGGCGCCAATTGGGTGATCTCCGCTGCCGGCACGCCTCCCAAGCCTGGCGAGGGCGCGCTGAAACTGGACGGAATGGAAGCGCGCATCGATCCTCGTGCCGAATGGAAGCAGATGTACCACGAGGTGTGGCGAATAGAGCGGGATTTCTTCTACGATCCGTCGTTGCACGGGGTGGATTGGAAGACCGCCGAGCAGAAGTATGAGCCGTATGAGGAATCGGTCGCCAGCCGCGGCGATCTGAACTACCTGTTCGAGGAGATGCTGGGCGAACTGACCGTCGGGCACCTTTTTGTGCGCGGTGGCGCGTTCCCGCAGGTGAAGCGCGTGAAAGGCGGTTTGCTGGGCGCCGATTACAAAATCGAAAACGGCCGCTACCGCTTCGCCAAAGTCTATGACGGCGAAAACTGGAATCCACAGATGAAGGCTCCGCTCACGCAGCCTGGCGTCAACGTCGCCGCGGGCGAGTATCTGCTGGCGGTGAATGGCCGCGACGTGCAACCGCCGGCCAATCTCTACAGCTTTTTCGAGGAGACTGCAGGCAAGTCTGTCGTGCTGCGCGTCGGCCCGAATGCGGATGGCGCCGGGTCGCGCGAAGTGACCGTCGTCCCAGTCGAAAACGAGGGCGCGCTGCGCAACCTGGCTTGGATTGAAGACAATCGCCGCAAAGTGGATCAGTTGAGCGGCGGCCGGCTGGCTTATGTGTACCTTCCCGACACAGGCGACAGTGGATTCACCAATTTCAATCGCTATTATTTCGCGCAAGTCGGTAAACAAGGCGCGGTTATCGATGAGCGTTTCAATGGCGGCGGCCAAATCGCCGACTATATCATCGACAATCTCAGCCGGCCTCTCACGAACTTCTTCATGACGCGCGCCGGACAGCCCATCACCACTCCGCAGGAAGCGATCTTCGGACCCAAGGCCATGATCATCAACGAATATGCGGGCTCAGGCGGCGATGCGATGCCCTGGCTGTTTCGCCAGCGCAACATCGGGCCGCTCATCGGCAAGCGCACCTGGGGCGGGCTGGTAGGGATATTCGGCTTCCCCGAGCTGATCGACGGTGGCACGGTAACCGCTCCCAACCTCGCTTTCTACAATCTGAAGGGCGAATGGGACGTGGAGAATCATGGGGTCACGCCGGACATCGAAGTGGAATACGATCCCGCACTGGTCCGCGCCGGTCACGATCCGCAGTTAGAGAAAGCGGTTCAAGTGGTGATGGCCGAGTTGGAGGCGCATCCGGCGCCGCAATATCATCATCCGCCGTTCCCGAATTATCACAAGACGACCTCGGTATCGTCTCCCACGTCATCGAAGTAAAAGGTCCGACATCGGTTCAGTACCGAGCTAGGGCTGTACCGGTACAAAAGCTCTGATTTCCTATTAGCTGTATTTGTGCCTTGCTCCAAGATAAAGGCGCTTGGAGCCAGAATCAGAGCAGCTAGCCGTTGTTCCGGCGGATGCGCCGCCATCTCCGCTTCCCGAACCACAAACAGAGTCGGCTGAACAACAGTCTGTGGAAGGGCTAAGTGAAGCGCCGGCAAGCTCGCTGATCGACGCTTTGTGGCTGGAAGAAGCCGGGGTCGAAATCATTCGCGCCACCCGATCGTGGATTCAATATGGGACAGTCGGGTTTGCCGTGATCTGCATTGTCATCGGCGCAGTGGAAGCTCTCTTTGGCCGCTAGTTGTAAAGAAATGTAATCGCATTCAGCGCCGAGAATCTTTAAAATTGGGTTGCAACCAGGTAGAAGAAGAGCGAAACTACTAAAGGAAATAGCTCACTCCTCCGAGGGCTATCCGATGCCCGCCTCGTTCCCCCGTGGATGAGGCGGGTTTAGTTTTTTTGGGGATTCCGCTTCGAGCCGAGTCACGGTTACTTCGCGCGCCGAAGCCAGCGCAGAAACGTCTCAGACGCAGGAGTAAGACGATGTGTGACTATTCGCTGCATACCTATCCCAATCGGCTGGCTACCGATGGGGAAGATCTGGTGGTTCACAGATTCGGTGCGGGATCGCTCGGATTGGCGTCTCCAGCGGATCTTGCGCCGGTGATTTCGGCGGGCAAAGCGGCCGGCGGCACCTTGTGGTCGCGAGCGAAGGGCTGGGTTCTAGGGCACAACCCGAAGTGGGAAGCGGAGAAACGAGTTCCCGCCGTTTGTGTTCCGCCCGGCGCCCGGCTGGTTCTGCGGGACATTCCCAAAAGCTTGCAGCGCGAACTGCATATCGGCGAGACGGAGGAAGTACAATTCGTCGAGACCACCGCCGAGGTGAACACCTATCGGGACGCGGTACGCTTCCAGAACTGCCGGCAGGCGCTCTTGCAGCAGTTGCGGGAGGGACAGCGCGTCCACGTGCTTTCGGTTGCCGTGGAGGAATTCGAGCCGGCGGAAGCAGCCTGGAACGTTTAACTGCCGGCAGCCGGACGAAAGTGTAAATCGATGGTGTAGCCGGCCAGATCTACGTGTATTATGTAAAGCACGTCGATCTTCACGGCCCCTTGAGCCACCTCCACGCGAACATCGTCGCTATGGACGGGCAAGCCCAAACCAGCTGCCCGGTTCAGTACCTCGGTTCGAACCGTCTGCACGGACGTTTTTACTGTCGCGGGATCATCCGCCAGATCGTTGATGTAGCTCTGAAGCCGCCAATTGGATGCGTAGGGCGGCGTCAACAGCACCCCGAGAACCACCAGGATCAGGAGCACCGCGCAGCCGGCGATCAACCGCGCGAGTTTATTTGCAGGAGACTGGCTCACTCACCGCTTGCTTTCCTCGAGCGCTTCCAGTTCCTTCCAGATATCGTCGTCGTGACTTTCCCAGTCGTGACTGTTTTTCGTCACCCGGAACTCGGGCACTTTCAGCGTGCCGTGTCCATACAAGCAAATGTATTCCGTGCGAGGTTGTCCGAACAGCAGCATATTGGGCCATGACCCGGCGCTGACGGGCATGCGCAGCCGGCGCAAACAGGAGCGGCAGCGATAGCGTTGGTCCCAGACGATCAAATAAACCACGCCGAAGCAGGCCAGGAAGAATACGAGCATGGCGCTGGTAAAGCCAAGATCGTGACCGAACGGTGCGAGGCCGGCAAACCGCGCCTGATTCTGGAAAGCCAGAACGATGGCGGCCCAAACGACACGCAAAACCAAGGCGGCAGCTACTAGCTTCAGTAGCAAAAACCCCCAATACTTCATGATCATTGGATTCCTTTCGCGCGTTCCGGGTTCCCGCTCATGTTATTTTATCGGTCCGTCGTCAACTCTTCAGCAGATTGCGGGCCAAAAATATAACGTTTGCCGGACGCTCCGCCAGTCTCCTCATAAAATAGGGATACCACGCATTGCCATACGGAACATAGAGCCTCAGGCGATAACCGGCCCCTACCAAGCGGCGCTGCAGCTCCCGGCCGATACCATACAGCATCTGAAATTCAAAACGGTCCGCGGCAATGTTTCGTTCCTGAATATATGCTAGCGCGCGGTTGAGGATGTGTTCGTCGTGCGATGCGATGGCCGGAAACGCACCCCGATCGAACAATTCGAGCATCAATCGAACGTAGTTGGCGTCCACGTCTTTCTTGCGTGGGAAAGCTACATCGGACGATTCGCGATACGCGCCCTTGCACAGCCGGATGGGGATGGAGAGCCGGCATAAGTTCTGGATATCGCTTTCGCTTCGATACAGGTAGGCCTGAATTACCGCGCGGACGCTCCCGTAGCGGGCGTGCAGATCGGACACCAATGTCAGCGTGCGGTCGACATAGGCGCTCGATTCCATGTCGATTTCCACCATCTGGCCAATGGATTTCGCGCGCGCCACCAGGCATTCGACGTTGGCCAGGCACGCCTGTTCCGAGAAATCGAGGCCCAGCTGGGTGAGTTTCACCGACACCGTGGCTTCCAGGTTGAGCTTTGCGATCCGGTCCAGCGCCGTCAGATAGGCCTCGCGCGATTGCTCGGCTTCTTCAAGCGACGTGACGCTTTCGCCCAGATGATCGAGCGTGGCCAGGTATCCGTCGGCGTTCAGTTTTTGGCAGACCGCCACTTCGCGCTCGATCGTCGATCCGGCGACGAAACGGGATGTCAGCCGGTCGGCAGCCGGTGAAGTTTCCATCCAATGACGAAGCCACGGTTGGCGGGAGAGCACCAAGAGGAGGCTTCGGAGCACGCACTTACTAGAATACTAGGTTCCATCCAGCGCTCGCGAACTTTTCAACGCGTTTTGCTGGCCGCGAAATCAAACGCTGCGTTTGCGTGCACCACGCTCGTGTTGAGGTACCAGACGTCTTGCACTTCGAAGGTGGGGAGGGTCTTTAGTTCTTGGAATGTCGACGGCAATTCCGTGCAGGCCAGGCAAACGAGCGGCTGCGAGGTGAATTGATTTTGGATGGAAGCCTTCACGATGCCTGCCAGTCTCTCCGCGGCCCCTTCCAGATTCCCGAGCTGCAAATCCGCAATTAATCTGGTAGTGCTGGCTCTCGCCGTCTCGTCATGCGGGCCGGATGCTTCCACCCCGTATTTGGCAAACTTCTCGCGGAGAACCGGCGAGTTCATGGTCACGGATGTTCCTAAAATCAAGACCTCTCGGGCGCCCATTCGAGCGCATTCCTTAGCTGACACTTCAAAAATGCTGAGCACGGGAATCCCAACGCCGCGTACGATCGCTTCCAGGCGATGGTGGGGCGAGTTGCTCGCCATCAGCGCGAAGTCCGCGCCAGAAGCCTCCAGGCGCTTCAGCGCCGTGCGGTGGTACTCGTCAAATCGACACCAGGATCGGTCGTCGCCGTCGGCGCCGAAGTATGCAATGGCTTTATTGATGTCCAACGATTCGATGCTCATCTCTGGTATGGAAGGCACGCCCGGCAGGTTGCTCGCGAGGTGCCAATGTTCGCTTCGCCGGCAGATCGCCGAGTAATAGTCGACAGTGGACTTCCATGCCACCCCGCCCACCATTCCGATCTTCTTCATGGCATCGTCTTTCTTAAGACGACTTTGGCGAAAGTCCAAAAGTTCCATCCACCACTTCCAGGAAGCTTCGCTCTTCGCGAAGAATCAGGCGCTTGGTTTGCGCCAGGAGGAAATTCTCACGCCCTTCCGAATCAGCCTTCAGGCGCGTCCGGTAGCACTCGTATGAGCCCAGGCTGTCGAATGCAATCAGCCCCCAGGCGACATCGTTGGTTCCTTCGTGAGGAAGAAAATAGCCGATCAAGCGCCCGCCGCAGCGTGGAATGACCCGGCCCCAGTTTTGGGCGTAGGTCTTGAATCCGTCGCGCTGGAACGGATCGATCTGATATCGGATGAAGCAGACTATCGGGTGCTCGCTCAGTGGCATATTGGGAAATATACAGCTTGCCAGGCAGCCACACTTCGTCTATCGTCAAAGTATGGATGTCGACAATCACGCGGACCACGCGGTTTCGAGAATCGCTTCGGCCATCGGCGAGCCGGCGCGGGCCCGCATGCTTTATTGCCTGATGGACAACCACGCTCGAACCAGCACTGAACTGGCGGTGGTGGCTGAGGTGAGTCCATCCACTGCCAGTGTGCACCTGAATCGATTGAAGACCGAGCGCCTGGTTAGGGTCGAGGTGCAGGGAAAGCATCGTTATTATTGTCTGGAAGGAGCGGAGGTGGCCACGGTTTTGGAAGGGCTGAGTGTCCTGGCCGGCGGTTCGCACCATACATTCGTGCCCAACACTCCCAACCGGCTGCGCGCCGCCCGGACATGTTATGACCACATGGCGGGCACTCTGGGCGTCCTGCTGCATGATCGAATCCAGACACTGGGCTGGCTTGCTCCGAATTCGGCTGGCAGCAATGCGTACGATCTCACGCCCAAAGGCATCCAGGCGCTCGGGACGCTCGGCATCGATGTGGAGGCCGCTCGCACGCTACGCCGCCGGTTCGCATTCCCTTGTCTGGATTGGAGTGAGCGGCGGTCTCATGTGGGCGGCGCGCTGGGTGCGGCGCTCCTGAAATTTGCGCTCAAAAGAAAATGGGTGACGCAGGATCTCGATAACCGGGCGCTTTGCGTCACTCCTCTGGGACGGCGCGAAATGCTGGCTCGGTTAGGGCTGCATGTTTGAGAAGGCGCTCAATGCGGTGTCCACGCCCGGGCGCTTCGTTTTTTCGCTGGCGGCCGTCGCCGTGGGCATCGAGACTTTGGTGTGCGCCCGCTATGCCAGTCACACGCTTGGCCCGCAGTATCAAGTGATTCCTGTGATTCCCTGGCTGCCAGCCATTCCCTGGCTGGGTTACGCCATCGGCGTCATTTTTGTGGCCTGCGGCGTGGGCATCCTGTTCACACGCACCAGGCGGGTGGCCGCGGTCATCCTGGGAGCTTTGATGTTTTTGGGCGCCCTGGTGCTGGTTGCGCCGAAGTATGCGGCCGATCTCGCCAGCATGGGGTTGCGCACCGTGGTGCTTGAGCCTTTGGCACTGGCGAGTCTCGCCTGGCTCGTGCCGGAGGATCGCGGAGCCCTGCCGCTCTGGCTCACGCGCCTAAGCCGTTATGTGCTGGCTCTCTCTCTGATAGTTTTTGGCGTGGACCATTTCCTGGCTTTGACGCCTATCGGGTCGTTGATACCGGCCTGGATTCCATTTCACCTGTTCTGGGTCGCGTTCTTTGGCGCAGCGTTGATCGCCGCCGGCTTGGGCTTCGCGATTGGAGTGCTCGAGCGTCCGGCCGCGGTCGGTATGGGCCTGATGTTCGGCATTTGGGTGGTGACCCTGCATCTGCCGCGCGTGCTTGGCCTGTACGGCGTTCCAGGCGCGCCAACGGATCCCGACGAGTGGTCCAGCCTGCTCATTGCAGTCGGATTGTGGGGAGGGATGTGGAGCGCGCGATTCAGTTAGCGCGAACTCTCCAAGAGCAGAAACTGCCGCTCGTCGCCGGCAGCCGTGGTTGGATCGGAGTTGTACCCGCCGGTACTCAGCGAGGCCCGAACGCGCCATCCACAGCGTTCCGCAAGACGCACTAAGCCGGGCGGCGAGAATATCCAATAATTGGTGGTGTCGCCGTTGCACTCGCCGGGCGCGAGCAAGTACGCAGCCGGCACGCGGCCGAGTTCAACCGTGTGGTCCGGGCTCCAGCTTGCGACGCGCGTGCTCAGGAAGCAATATCGGGCGCGCGCCGATAGCTGCTCCAGCACGGCGAAAGGGTTCTTGAGGTGATAAAGGGTTCCCAGGAACAGAGCCAGCCCGTAATCGCGCACGGGACCCCATCCGGCGTCCAGGTCGATGTCCTCGATGGTTACTTGGGAGCTGAGAGCAGCCGCCACGCGCCGCACACCTTCCATCCGGTTGATATTCGTGCCGGCATGATCGCAGGCGTGGACCGCATATCCGAGCGACTCGAACAGGAAGGCTAGCGCACCATCGCCGGTGCCAAGATCGAGCAGCGGCTTCGATCCCGCCATCTCGGATAAGGTGAGCCCGGCTTCGCGGCGTAGCCGTTCCATGGGGAACAGGTTGGTAAATGAATCATATGGATACCAGGCAAAATTGGGGGGAGAGGCGGTTTTCTTGGCCTGCTCGAAATGCTCGCGAAAACGCAGGCCGCGGCGCACCAGACTGCTGAATCGGATCAGGGGGGCCATTTGTTCGATGCCGGCGGGTTGGGCGTTATTGTCCCGGCGGATAGCTTCCCAGCACGCGCAAAAAATCCGCGATCTCACTCAAATGCCGCAAAGCGTTCTGCACTCGGGGCTCATTTTCCCGGCCGAGAAGATCCAGATAGAACAAATATTCCCAGGGTTTGCCGCGCAATGGGCGGGATTCGATCTTGGTGAGATTCAAGTCACGCAGTGCGAACGCGCTCAAGCCGCGGAACAGAGCGCCAGGGATATTGCGCGTGGTGAATACCAGCGACGTTTTCCATTCCTTCGCCCGCCGCGGCGGCGGCAGCTTCTTCGAGGGATATAGCAAGAAAAAGCGCGTGAAATTTCGCCGGTCGTCTTCAATGGACCTCTTCAGGATGGTTCCGCCGTAAATGTTAGCGGCTACATCGGAGGCGATGGCGGCCGCCTCCGGCCCGTTCTTTTCCACGACCATCTTGACGCTGCCGGCGGTGTCATAAAAAGGAACGCGCTCCAGCTTTGGATAACGGGCGAAGAATTTGTGGCACTGGTTTAACGCCACGGGGTGGGAGTAGACCTTGCGGAGATCCTTGAAGCGGACGCCCGGCGGCGCAATCAGGTTGTGCACAATGCGGACGTTGGTTTCCGCGGCGATTCGAACGTCGAAATGGAGCAGATGATCGTAATTTTCATGGACGGAACCGGCCAGGGTATTTTCCATTGGGATCACCGCCGAGTCGATCTTTCCGGCGCCCAAGGCTCCAAAAACGGATTCAAATGTAGGGTAGGGGACAACTTTGGCTTTCGAGCCCAGAAGTTGATGCGTAGCCTCCTGGCTGAAGGCTCCCAATTCACCCTGGATACCTGTTCGTTGCGGTTTCATCGATTTCTCCCCTGTCGATCGCGCCGGTGTTCACAACCCTTTTTATAAGCTTTCAGGTACTCAGCCAGCTCCGTCACCTATCTTTCGATCACCACGTATTTCTTTCGATAGCAGCGTTTTTCTCAAAACCGATCAGGCCGACCGTTCTGGGCACCCTTTTGTCAACGGTAAACCGTTGTAATGTCGGGCGGCTGTTCGGAAAACCGAACAAAGCGCTCCCTTCCGCCTTGCTCTTTATGGTTTTGACCGCTATAATTCGACGCTGTAGAACGTCTCACGAAAGAGCTCGATCTTGAAGCCGCTACCCCTGGCGATTCTCTATTGCGCTGGGAAAGCATCATACCATGGAGGATCCTGGACAGAAACTTCGGCGCATCAGGGAACGGCTCAATTTGCGGGTTCGGGACGTGGAACTGGCCAGCCTAAAGATTGCGGATAAATACCATAACGACGATTTTGCGGTCCTGATCAACCGGGTATCGGAGATCGAGAATCGCAACTTAGTTCCGACCATTCACAAACTCTACTCGCTGTGCGCGATCTATCGCCTGGATTTTCAAGAGGTTCTCGAATGGTACGGCATAACGCTGGGCACCCTCGCCTCCGACGCCGCAAGTGTGGATGTCCCGCAAACGCACATGTTGTCGTTCGGCAGCCAGACGGCTCAAAGCACCGTCTCAAGCGGCGTGTTGTTACCGCTGGCGCTCGATCCCGGGTTCGATCCTCGGCGCACAACTTATCTTACCCGCATGGTTCAGCGCTGGGGTAAGATGCCACTATTATTTCTTGAGTCGCTGGACCTCAAGGAACAACGCTACGCCCTGGTCGGTACCGAAGATTGGTTCATGTCCCCTCTGCTGCAGCCCGGGACTTTTGTTTCCATCGACGAGACGCAACGTAAGATCGCCAACTCAGGCTGGAACAACGAGTTCGAACGCCCGATCTACTTCTTCGAGCACCGCCAGGGTTTTGCTTGTGGATGGGCCAGCCTGACCGGGGACCAGTTGATTCTGATCTCCCACCCCCTGTCGGCATGCAGTCCCCAGGTTTACAAATATCCCACCGACATCGATTTGATCGGCCAGGTCTCAGGGATCGCTATGCGTCTGGATCAGGCACGGCGACGCCGTACGCGGCTTTGAATAGCTCCAAAAGCGCCGTGAAGTCCGCGATATAGAGCCGTCTCTCCACTCCACGCACCGAAGCGGGAAGCAAGTTGCGGTAGGGGGTCAACCGGATCCAGTTCTCTATCACCACGCGTTTGTCCTCGAACAAAGCCGAGATGTAGAGATCCAAGTCCGCCTTCTGCTGCTCCAGGTTGAACGTCAGCCACTCGGCGAATACCGCGGCGTGGCTGGTCTTCAGGGCCTTATTCGCCTCATCTTCACCGAACACAAGAGCTAACCCGTGATGTTCGTAGCTGCCGTTGTTGGGGTTGCGCAGGGACGCCAGGTAGACCAACCTTCCAAAAACGGACGGGATTTGCGAGATGGTGTTCCGCCATAGATCGGCGGCAGCACTTCGGTCGAACGTCAAGCCCGCGACTTTTTCGCTCTTCATACCAAACACCTGAAATCATACACCGGATCTCGCTTTAAGAAAAGACGGCTCATTCCGGACGAACTCTCCGGCGGTGTTCTGGTTTCCGAAAGCCTTTCGCTCTTTTCTCTTATCGCAGCTCTTCACGCTTAATCTTCGGAAGGATTCGACAAGTGATCGAATTCCAAATAAAAACCCCAAGGAGATTTGAGCATGTTGAAGAAGATTTTTTTGATTACCGGCGTTGCACTCGCTTTCGTCATCGCGGCCTCCGCGGACATTCCCATCCCTCCCTGCAACCCTTGTCTGGTGAGCACTGGTACAGCCCGATAGCCTTCGTCTCCCTGGCCGGGACTGCCTCGCCGGGAGCTGGTGGTAGACTGGATTTCGATCCATGCACCAGCTCCCGCCCGAGCAACAGATTCTGCTGATCGTCGAAATCGTGGCGCTGCCGGCGTTGTGTGTCCGGATGTGGCTGGCCGGGCTGCACAGGGTGTACAGTAACTTCTTTGGATACCTGATATTGGAGTTTTTGCAGGCCCTTATTCCTTTGTTTGCGCCGCTTGAGAGCCGGCTGTATCGGGACCTTTATGTAGTTAGCCAGACGCTGATTGTGGCTTATTACGCGCTGGTAGTGCTGGAGCTCTACTCTGTCATCCTGCGTAATCTTGAAGGAATTTCGAGCGTAGCGCGCCACTACATCAAGATCACCCTGGTGTTTGCCATCTTCCTGTCCCTGCTGCTTTTAGCTCTCGAAAAGACGCCCAATACCCTCACTGGCTATCTCTTCATGTTCGAGCGTCCCATCCGGTCAAGTCTGGTGGCCTTCATGCTTTTGATCAGCGGCTTTCTAGTCTATTATCCGGTGCCTTTGGGGCGGAACGTAATCGTTTACTTGACGGGATATGCCGTCTATTTCCTGACCAGCGCCACCGTCGCCTTCATCAACAATCTGGGCTATTTCTGGAACCGTCAGGGGGGTGACTTTAACATGGGCGTTTCCGTGGCTTGCATTGTATTTTGGCTGCTTACGCTCAGCCGGCAGGGGGAGAAAAAGCTGATGGTAGTGGGACATCAGTGGAATCGAGGCGACGAGCAGCGATTACTGGCCCAGCTGGAAGCAGTCAATGATAGTCTTTTGCGATCCCGCGGAAAAATAGATGCTCGGCAAAAGGGGTAATGCCATCGATCGTGGAGCAAAACAAGACACAAATGTATTTGCATTGCCTGGAATGATCGGCTATGATTAGCGGGAGACTTAGGAGGAAATGTGCATTTACAGTTGATGCTCCCCATTGCACTCGTCCTCATATTGCTGGCCGGTTGCTTTGCCGGCCTATTCTGGAGACTCGCGTCTCGTTTTGACGCGACGCATTGTACAGCCGATTGGCTGGACGATTTTTCTCTGGAGAGCTATGCTCCCATGGAGCGATTGTTGGAAAAAAGTGACGTCTTGTTTCTGGCGTCGCAAGCCGGCTACCGTCCGGAAATCGCGAAACGCCTGATGGCCGAGCGCCGCAGGATTTTTGCCGCCTATCTTGGGCGCCTGGTCCAGGACTTTAATCAGTTGGTCGGGATTGGAAAGCTAATGATTGTCTATTCCACTCAAGACCGGGAGGAATTCGCGCGCCGCTTGTGGCGCCAGCAGGTGCGCTTTTACGCGGCAGTTTACTCGGTACGGCTGCAGTTGGCGCTGTATCCTTTGGGATGGGCGGGAGCCGATGCGCATCGTCTGGTTGCGACCATCACCGCCTTGCGCGACCAGGTACGTTTGCTCGCCTCCCCCAGCGAAGCCCAATTCGAAGGCGTTTAAACGCTCAATTGCACACAGTCTTTAGGAGCTGCTTGGCTTCTTTGAGCAGCGGAAACTGGTGTTCCGCTGCCTTAAACTCGCGGGTATGCACGCAACGGCGCGCACCCCGATGCTCGACCGGGAAACACAAGTGGAGCATTTCATGAAACAAAATGTATTCCACGGCTAATCTTGGGACGCTGGACCTATCCAGCAGGCGGCTCAAGATAATCGCATTGTGCGACGGATCGTAATGCCCGAGCATGACGCGCGAGGGACGGCGGCTCCAGCCCAGCAGTGGTTGCGCCATCAGGCCGTGGAAGTGCGCCTGGTTCAGATCGTCGAAGATGGCTTGGAGATCGTAGAAATCGCCCTTCGGACCTGACACAAACTTGCGCCCGCGCGTCTGCTTCACCAATTGCAGGCTGCGGCGCATCTCCTTGCGATTGAGATAGCGGCGGTAGCGCTCGGCGTGCGTCCGCGGCGACGGCCGGCGCAGAAGCTTGGACAGCAGAATATGCGCCAGCGATTCGAGGATGGCCGAGGGAGCGCCTTCCAGCACATCCGTTACCTTAAACTCGAGGCCCGACTGGTCCCATCGAACCGAGCTGTTGGCGTTGGCGAACTTGCAAAATCTCAGGTGAACCGCTGGAACGGGCGTGCGGGGCTTCAACTCGCGAAAAACGCGTGTGATGATTTCCTCAGGCGTTTCGAAAAAAATGGCGCTCTGCAGCACTGCTCTTAAGATACCTCAGCGTTGCCGATATCGGAACTCGGAGCGATGTTACTGAGCGGATTCGTCTAATAACAGGATTTCAACGCGGCGATTTTCGGCCCGGCCAGCCTCGGTATCGTTGGAATCCTTAGGGTCGTTCGAGCCATAGCTTTGCACCGACAGCCGCGATTCGGCGATGCCATAGCGCGTGCTCAAAACCTCTAACAGGTTTACGCTGCGAGCGGCGGAGAGCTCCCAATTGCTCTGGAACCGTTTGTTGTGGATGGGGACCGCGTCGGCATGTCCCACCAGCGCGACTTTGTTGGGAACGCTCGCCAGTACCGCCGCTATTTGAGAAACGATGGGAAGCGCGCCAGGCAGGATATGGTCCTCGCCGGAAGGAAACAAAATGGCCTGCGGCAGGCTGATGACCAGCCCGCGCTTCTCGAGACGCGAATCCAAGCCTTCTTGCTTCAGCTTTTGGTCCGCTTCCGCAAGAACATGGCGGGGGTCTTCTTTTTTGGGTTCTGGCTTGGTCTCTGGCTGGGGTTGAGCAACGGATTGGGGCTTGGCTTCCGATTTTGCGAGGGTTGGCTTGGGCTGCGAGGCTGGCGGTGTCTGGGCTGTGTGTAAGCCCTGCGCCGCGATGGCGACGAACAGGATCAGCAGAATGGTGACGAAATCGGTGTAACTGATCAGCCAGCGCTCCCGCTGACCGCCCTGGTCGGCTTCCAGATACTTAGGCCTGGGCTTAGGCTTCATGGGTTACTGGGGCGGCAGATTCGGGGACCTCTGCGTTGGTCTGGCGCAGGTACGCGCTCAGGCGCAACCGAATCAGCGCCGGATGCACATTGTCGGCCACGGAAAGCACTCCCTCGATGATGAGCTCTTGAATCTCGAAGTTCTCGGCCACCCGTGCGTGAATGCGATGCGCGGCCGGCAACAGAAGCAGGTTCGCCAGCGCGAGGCCATAGATGGTAGAGACGAATGCCGTGCCAATGCCAAATCCGACCGACTGCAGATTCGCAAAGTGGCGCAGCACTTCGATCAGGCCCACCACAGTCCCGATGATTCCGATGGTAGGCGCAAAGCCGCCCGCCACTTCCAAGGTCTTGGCGTCGGCTTCGCCCTGGCGCTCACGCATGCGCAGCTCGGTTTCGAGCACCGTCTGTAATTCGGCGCGATTGCCTACATCCAAAGCCAGCTGCAGAGCCTGCCCGAGAAAGGGATGCGAAGCCTGCGGCGCAAGAGGTTCCAGTGCCAGCAAACTGTTACGGCGGGCCGTTCGGGCGTAGAAAATGATCTCTTCGATTAACGCTTCGCGATTGACTTCCTGACAGGAGATGAGGTCTTTGACGCGGTGGAACGAGTGCCCCAGCGCGCGTTTCGGGGTGGTGACGAGCATCACGCCCAGCGTGCCGCCCACCACGATCAGGACGCCGGCCGGCTGAAAGAAATAGGTGACCGAGATTCCGGCCGCGGCCACTCCGGCAATGATCGCTCCCAGCGCGACCACCAGCCCCAGTACAAAAACCAGGTCGATCCGGCGGCGCGGGAGTGCACGATCCTCCGCCGTGAACGCGCGCACTTGTTCGGTGAGAGCCGCCTGAGTTGAAGCCAATACAAGTCTCCTGGGTTACATCCAGAGCATCCCAGGGTCCAATTGGAAGTGATTGATGCAGCATCCAGCCAGACCTGCAGCGCGCCAAAAATTCGACGGTAGCAAGCGCTGTTTTCTTTGGATAATGAGCTCTTCAGGCCCGTAAAACCGGTAGAATCAGGCCCCGGCACTCGCCCAGCCCAATGCGACGAAAACCTGACGCTTGGCACCAGCCTTTGAGGATCACTTCGTCGCCGTCTTCGAGGAAGCCCCGGGTTTCGCCGCTCGAAAGCTGGAGCGGATCGGCGCCTCGATGGGTGAGTTCGAGCAGACAGCCCTGGTTTTGTTTTTCGGGACCGGAGACCGTTCCGCTGCCAATCAAATCGCCCGCACGGAGCGGGCATCCGTTGCTCGAGTGATGCGCGATCATCTGGCTCAGCGTCCAGTACAGGGATGCGAAATCGCTTTGACTCACGCGCACGGGCGAGGGCATTTTCGCGGAGCGCAGCCAGACTTCCAGCGTGATTCGAAAAGCTCCATCTCCCGATCCTTGGAGATACGGCAGCGGCTGCGGATCCCCAGCGGGGCGGGGTGGTGTGGGCGCGCGAAAAGGCTCCAGTGCGTCGAGCGTCACAATCCAGGGCGAGATGGAAGTGGCGAAATTCTTCGCGAGGAACGGTCCCAAAGGCTGGTATTCCCAGCTCTGAATGTCGCGCGCCGACCAATCGTTTAAAAGGCAGACACCGAACAGATGATCTTCGGCGCTAGTAACGGGAATCGGTTGGCCCATCACATTCCCGGGACCCAGAAACGCGCCGAGCTCCAGTTCATAGTCGAGCATTTCGGACGGTGCGTAAACGGGCACGTCCGTCGAGCTAGGCAGGATTTGACCGCTCGGACGGCGCACCGGGGTTCCGCTCAACACGATGGACGAAGCGCGGCCGTGATAGGCAATTGGAATCCACTTGTAATTCGGTGAGAGCGGTTTGCCGGGGCGAAACAGACTTCCGACGTTGGTGGCGTGATGAATGGACGCGAAGAAATCGGTGTAGTCGGGAATGTCGCAGGGCAACAGGAGATCCACTTCGGAGATCGGCAGGATGGCTCGCTCCGTGGCGGAAGCATAGGCGGCTAGTAAGTCGCTGATCTGGCGGCGCAGGCTGGTACGCTCCCGGCGGGACATGGCCATCACGGCGCTGAGGGACGGGATGCCCAAAGCAACCGTGGCATCCAGCAGCATGTCGCCAATGGCAACGCCGGTCCGGATTCGCTCTTCACCGCGTTTTCGAAAACTGGCGTACGGGAGATTTTGAATCGGGAAATCTGTGTCTGGCCGATTGGCGGATTCCACCCAACTGGTCAGATTTGGATCGTGAGTGTCGTCTGTCATTAGGAGTGGGTGCGCCACAATACGCGCCACGACTTACGGAAGGAGTTGGCGCGGGCAATGAATCTGTGTATTGCTAACTCTTGCGCACGTGCGTTGTTTTGGTCTTCTTCACGGGCGCTTCGGTGGCGCCATTAAGGAGCAGCTTCTGTACGCGCCAATTGAGAATTTCGGCGGTGTAGATTTCGTTCTCCGACGGACAGGCCAGCTCATGAACCCATCCGAACTGCTTCAACTGGTGGCCCATGCTGCCCAAAACGCCGACCACTTTGCCGTCCAGCGTCAGTTTATAGATTCGTCCCGGATAGGCGTCGGCGCTGTAAAGATACTGCGTCGGACCAGGAGTGATGCAAATAGCCCAAGGAGATCCGCTCTGCATGGTGCCGTTCGGCGGCGCGGTTCCGACCGTGGATGCGGGTGGAGCGGCGGCTGGAGGATTGCCCATCCACATGTGGACGACCGGGGGAACGGGGACATCGATGGTGATCTGGCGCAGCAAAGTTCCATCGGGATCGAACACCTGGATGCGCCGATTACCGCGATCGGCGACATAGATGTTTCCCTGCGCATCGGAAGCGATGCTGTGCGGCGTGTTGAGCTCTCCGGGGCCGCTGCCGGGAGAACCCCATTGCTTCACCCAATCGCCATTCTTGTCGAATTTGGCGATGCGCGAATTGATGTAGCCATCGCTGATGAAGATGTTGCCCTGCGTGTCCCAAGTAACGTCGGTGGGCTGGCGGAACTGGCCGTTAGTGGCGGGAAGTGGCGGCCTCGGATGCTTCCAAGCCTCCGCGCCCTCGTCAGAGGCTTCCTTCTTGCGCCCGAAGACCATTTCCACGCGGCCCTCGGGATTGAACTTGATCACCATGTCCGAACCTTTGTCGACAGCCCAAAGGTTGTCGTCTTTGTCGAAGCGGATGGCGTGCGCGAAGGACCAGGCGTAGAGATTGTGTCCGATTTCGCGAATGTATTTGCCATCCGGGCCGAATTCAAGAATCTGCGCGGCGGCGGCCGCATAGGCGGGTCCGGTGGTGTTGCCGCGCGAGAAGACGAAGATATGATGCTTCGAGTTCACGGCTACGCCGGATGCCTCACCCAGGTACAGGTCGGGTGGAAGCTTGAGGAAATTGGGAACCGACTCAAAGGGGATTTCGGGGACCTGTGCCCCGCCCAGATCGTCACCAAACGCGACCGAAACGGCAGTGCAGCAAGCTAGCGCAAGGATCAAAGTACGTGCCAAGACAACCTCCTAAGTACCGCAGAGCTACAATATCAAATCCGTGAGCGCTCCGAACCGCATGACCGCTGAACTCGCCGCTATCGGAGTGATGGCCGCGATTGCGTTGGGATTCGGCATCAACGGCGCTGGTCTGGCGAGCGGCTATGTCGATCCGCTTCTGCACGCCGGCGCGCAGGACGAGGCGGTCTATGGGCACGCCGCGGCGCGCATGGTCCGAACCAGCGATTGGATGACGCCCATATTCCTGGACCGGTTCATGCTCAATAAACCGCCCCTGCTGATGTGGGCCGGGGCGGCGAGCATGCGCGTGGCGGGGATCAATCCGCTGGCGCTGCGATTGCCGGTTCTGGCGGCGGGTGTGCTGTGCTGCGTGTTGGTCTATGGGTGGGTGAGGCGGTCGCAGCCGGCCTTGGCTGCGCTGGCGGGAGTGATGCTGCTGCTCGGGACGTCCATATTCCCGTCCATGTCTCGAAAATTCATGACCGATGCGCTGCTGACGTTGTTCGTCGTCGCGGCGATGTTTGTGATGCTGTTGGATCCGCACTGGGAACGGCGCCGTACAGTGGTCTTATTCGGGGCGTTGTCGGGCGCCGCGGTGATGACCAAGAGCGCGGCGGGATTGCTGCCGATGCTGATCGTCGCGGTCTACTGGATTGTCGCGGGATCGAAGGAGCGTCCGCCGTGGAGCAAGGTTTTGGTGGCGTTCGCCGTGGCGGCGATAGTAGCCGCGCCGTGGCACGTCTATCAATTTGTGGTTCACAGAGATTGGTTCGTTGCCGAGTACGTCCGATTTCAATTGCTCGGATCTGGCCTGACCGCGCCGTCGCGATATACCGGAGACACCAACCTTTGGTTTTACTTCCGAACGCTGCTCGGAACCGACCCCATCCTTCTGGCGCTGTGGGCGACGAGCGTTCCGTGGATCGTGATGGGGTGGAAGCGGAGGGAGACGCGTTTGCTCGGGGCGTGGTTTTTGACTGAGGCTGCATGTCTGCTGGTGTTCGGAACACGCGCAGCTTATTATTTGATGCCGCTATTGCCTGTGCTGGTGTTGATGACCATCCAGTTCTCTCCGCTGTTGCGCGGCAGGCTGACTTGGCTCGGGTTCGCGGTAGTCATCGTGGGATTCGGAATTTCGGCAAGCGATGAAATATCGATGCTCCGCAATGGCCCCCGAGCCGCTCCCTCCGCCTCCGCGCTCGACAAGTACAGCCATTTGCGCCGGGCCAATGAGTTGCTGATCGTCTCGCCGGAGGATGAGTTCTATGCGTCCGTGGTAGATCTGCCGAAGATCCGCTATGTATATCTCACGCCTCTGGACGCGACAAAAACGTCCGAGTTTTTTTATCGCCTGGGCATGATCGTGAGCGGCGACGAGTTCTGCTCGCTTCCGCGATTGCTGCCGGTTTATGAGCAGCGGCTTCGAGCCTGGAAGTTGCCCGATGGTTTGCATCCGGAAGCCACGCTCATCGATAGCGGAGCAGCTTCCCAGTTAGCCGCTTTGATCCGGTGCAGCGCGGAGCGTGATTTCATGATTCCAGACGCGCTGCGCGGCATTGCGGTGGGTTCCGATGGCGGCACGCACACCGCCACTGTGAGCCAGGCCGGGCGTTTCTTTCTTTTGTCGCGAAATTCGAGCCGCCGCCCGGAGGGTTCTATTGCGCCGGGGGCGCTGGGTCGAGACTGATCGCGGTGACCACGATTCCTAGATCGCGCCCGTCACCGTTGAGCCCGGCGGTGGATTTATCCAGTCGAAAATCGACCGCGACCAGGCCCGAGCGTAAGACGTCGGCGGGTACGCGAGCCGAATAGGTGGAGACTTCGGGCTTCGCGTAGGTTTGCGCGGGCAGGCTGTGGCCGCCGATTTCAGCGCTCACGGTCATAGCGCCAGATTTCTGAACCTGCGCCTCGGAAAGATAGAAATTGAGCGACAGTTGGGCTCCAGTTCGGTCTGAGCCGGAGGGCGCCATCAGCAGGACGGAAAAATTCCTTGCGGTCCAACGCCATTGTCCGCCTTCAATGCCGTAGAATCCGTCCAGCAATTGCGCAGCTTTGGAAAGATCGTTGGTATTCACGCTGCTAGCCGCGTGCGGCTGAGAGACCTGGCGATACAGATCGAAAGCCTCCGATTCAAACACGCCAGTTTGCCAGAAGGTGTTGCCATCGAAGTGCCGCGTGAGCCCGTAGCCTAAGAGTGCGAGAAGATCGGCCCAATGCTGTTTCTCGAATGGGTTCTTATAACCCACCAGAACCCGCTCACGCCGGTCCGACGCGAAGAGCGCGACGGGATCATTGGCGGTGTTCCGTTTGGACCAATCCCAGTAAGCGGGGCGATCTGCCTGGTGAAAGTCGGAGTATATGTTTCGAGAGAAATAAGGCTGAATCGCCGTGGATGAGTAACCTACGGCGTAGAGTCCGCCGGGCGCCTGGCCGTTGGGGCCAAGATCCTGCTTCAAATATTGGGATGCGGCGAGACTCCCGGAGTATGCATGACGCCAATCGTAACGGAGGGCCAAGGCAGTCCAATAGAATTGAAATCCTATGATGCCTAGCAGCGCGAAAAGAGTGAGCCCAGTCACCCGGGTCTTATACGCCGAGATCCAGATCGCAAACAGCCAGGCCAAAAACAGAATGCCGAAGTGCCACAACTGAGCGTAGACGATGGTTCCGAAAAGGATGAAAGCGGCGCTTGCCAGCGCAAAGAAGAACAGCCCGCCGCCGCGCCACAAGAACGGCACTGAGAGGGCAATCAAGATGAGCGACACCATCCACTGGCCGGTGAAGGCTCCGGCGATGGTGGCCTTGGCGACATCGGGGAGCAAATGCAGATTGCCCAAGCCCCGGTGCTCGGCGAAAGCCACATCCTTGGCCGGCCAAGCGCAAAGTATGAAAAACGCCAGGACGGACCAGTATGCGATGCCGGCCATCACGAGCTTTGAGCGCTCGGGAGCGTGCAGGCGGTTCCAGCCCAAAACAAATGGCGCATACAGGGCCGCCCAGAGGCTGGCTGAAATCAGGAAGCCGTGGGTGCTTATGCCCGCTAACAGGCACAGAAGCGCCGTAATCAAGCTGAGCTTGCGCGGGGCTTCTCTATAAATAAGCGCGATTGCAAATAGTAAAGGTGCAATTAAAGCATAGCTGCGGGCAACGACTGCATATTGGTAACACAAATAGTAAGTGAAGGGCAGCAGGATCCGAATAAAAAGCGGTAAGGGCGCGTATCGAAGCAAAAGAAACACGGCGGCCAGCGCTAGGAGGGCTGATACAAAATTGTAAGCGGAATAGCTCAGGCCGAGCCGAAGCAATGCATGGATCAAGGTTTGCCATAGCCCGGGTGAGCCTTCGTAATGCAGCAGGTTGTGCCAAAGATCAGCCAGGCTGGCATCGCGGGCGAGCAACCAGGCTTGTGCTTCGTCGGCCCAGGGCTCATGAAAATGGATGGTCACGGCCACCAGCAGGGCATAGGCGGCCAGGGCCCCATAGACGAGCACGTAATGACGAGCGTTCGCAGGCGTGGAAATTTCGCGCGCTTCTGCTGAGGCCTCACTTTGTGTAACTGTGGCTGAGTCCATCCGGCTGATTTGTTCTTAGACGAAGAATTGTCGGGACCTGTTACCAAGATATCTCGAAACTTTTGCACCATGGATCGCTTCTATGGTTAGATTGAGGGAAGCCGTAGTTTGCCCGCGAAGCCAGTACGCCCGCTGAAAATTCATCGATGATAGAGACCCCTGGAGGAACGGCAGTCATAATTGGCGCGGGACCTGCCGGTCTGACCGCTGCGCTGGAGTTGCTGCGGCGAACCCGGGTGAAGCCACTGGTGCTGGAGAAGAGCGCCTACATGGGCGGCATCTCGCGCACCGTGGCCTACAACGGCAATCGCATCGATATCGGCGGGCACCGGTTTTTCTCCAAGTCCGATCGCGTGATGGATTGGTGGACTTCGATGCTGCCGGTGGAGCAGACCAGCGAAGACAACCATCGTCTGGTCTATCAAAGCCAGGAGCGCGCATTTGCCGCACAGGCGGGCGTGAATGGGCCGGCGCCGGACCCGGAGTTCGACGATCTGGTGATGCTGGTGCGGCCGCGCAAGTCACGCATCTTTTACCTGAGAAAGCTTTTCGACTATCCGCTCAAGCTGGATGCGACCACGCTGCGAAATCTGGGCGCGCTGCGCGCCTTCAAGGCGGGCATCAGCTATATGGTCAGCGCCGTGCGGCCTATCCGTCCGGAGAAGACGCTCGAGGATTTTCTCATTAACCGTTTCGGCCGGCATCTGTATCGAACTTTCTTCAAGAGCTATACCGAGAAAGTGTGGGGCGTGCCTTGCGAACAGATCAGCGCGGAATGGGGCGCACAGCGCATCAAGGGCCTTTCACTGCGCAAGGCTCTGCTGCACCATTTCAAGAAGCTCATCGGCGGCGGTTCCAACGGAATCGGCCAAAAAGACACCGAGACCTCGCTCATCGAAAAGTTCCTCTACCCGAAACTGGGCCCCGGCCAACTGTGGGAAGAAGTTGCCGGCCGTGTGCGTGCCGGTGGCGGCGAGATTCTTACCGGGTGGACGGTGTGCGGCATTCACACCTCGGGAGAGCGCGTGACGGGTGTTACCGCACGCAGCGATAGCGGCGAACAGCACTTTTTTCCCGCGCAGTATGTGTTCTCCACCATGCCGGTGAAGGAGTTGGTGCAAGCGTTCGATACAGCGCCTCCCGCTGAAGTGTCCCAGGTGAGCGACGGCCTGATGTATCGCGACTTTATCACGGTGGGGTTATTGCTCAAACGTCTCAACATCAAAGATCCTGAACGGAGCGAGCCAGGCGAACGGCTGCTGAAGGACAACTGGATTTACATCCAGGAACCCGATGTGCTGGTAGGCCGCATGCAGATCTTCAACAACTGGAGCCCCTACATGGTGGGCGATCCGGACAGAGTGTGGATCGGCCTGGAGTACTTCTGCAACGACACCGATGAACTGTGGAACAAGTCCGATGAAGACATGATCGCGCTGGCGCTCGGTGAAGTGGAGAAGATGGGGATTGCCTCGAGCGCCGATCGCTTGGATGCCACCGTCATCCGCATGGAGAAGACCTATCCGGCGTACTTCGGGACGTACGATCGCTTTCCTATCGTTCGCGAGTTCGTGGATCGCTATCACAATCTGTTTCTGGTCGGCCGCAATGGCATGCACAAGTACAACAATCAGGACCATTCCATGCTGACGGCGATGACGGCGGTGGACAACATCATCGCCGGCCGACGCGATAAGACGAATATCTGGGCTGTCAACACGGAAATGGATTACCACGAATCCCGTGGCGAGCCGTCCGCCGATGCAGGCCAGGAGCGCGCCGCTACGGCTGTTTCGTGACTGTCGTTTGTGCCTCCCGGACCGCCCTATCTGGATAACGAAAGGCACCTGCTCGGTACCGACAATTTAGTATTGTTATTCGCCGTAGATGGCGACCTTAGACGTTTCGCCTTGTGCCACGCCCGTGCCCCAGATCACGTTCGTGCCCCAGATCACGTTGGTTGCGGCTGCGCTGGCGGTGCCCCAAATCACGTTGGTCCCCCAGATCACGTTTGAGCCGCTCAACACGCTGGTTCCCCAGATCACGTTGGTGCCCCAAATCACGTTGGTTCCCCAAATGACGTTGCTGCCCGTGACTCCAGAAAGCGTGACTGCGTTGGCAGCGGCGTTGAACGATGCGGTGGGTGAAAGGGCCTGTCCGCTGGATGTATTCGAGCATAGTATCGCCTGCGAGATGTCCAGGTATCCGGCGCCGACGGTGAAGATGTCGTAGTAAGACGTGTACTGAATTCCGGAAGTCGGATCAGTGGCGATGGTGCTCGTTGGAAAGGATTTGTAGGCCGTCTTCATTAGGCACGCTTTCACTTGGTCCGGAGTCATCCCGGGAGTTTGCTGAAGCATCAGCGCCACGGCCCCACTCACAACCGGCGTCGCCATACTGGTGCCGCTCAAGGTGAAGAAGTAGGGGGATGCCGATCCGCCGAGCAGTGGATCGTTGGCGGGATAGGTAGTTTCGAGAAAAGCGCCGGGCGCATACGCCGAAATCACCTGATTGCCGGGAGCCACCAGATCCGGTTTCACAACGTGGTCGATCGAGGTTGGGCCTTTGGAACTGTAGCTTGCGATCTGGTCGTCGGTTCGGCTGGGTGTGTTCATACTCTTCATGGCGCCTACCGTTATCACGTAAGGATCGTTGCCAGGGGCGGTGATGGTGCCGTAGCCATTCTCGCCGTACGTGTTGTCCCGGCCGTTGTTGCCTGCCGCCACTACCACTACTATGCCCGCCTTCCAGGCAGCTTCCGCCGCCTGACACAAGGGGTCCGTCGTATAGCTCTGGGTTACCGGACGGCCAAGCGAAAGATTGATCACGCGGATGTTGTAAGTGCTTTTCAGTGCGATCGCCTCTTGGATGGCGGCGATCACGGCGCTGTCGGTGCCGTTGCCATTTTGATCCAGTACGCGAAGATTGATTCTCTTGGCCTGATTTGCGATCCCGGTAAAAGTTCTACCAGCGATGGTGGTTTTGGGAACACCGAGAATTCCAATGACGTGAGTGCCGTGACCATATTGGTCCGCCGTGCTGCTGTTGCCCGGCACGAAGCTTTGCGAGTAAGCCGTGGCGTACGAGTATTCGGCTGCAATGCCGCTGTCGATGACTGCAATCCCGATTCCGTTGCCTGAAAGGCCGATGTTCCATGCAGCCGCTGCATTCACGGCGCCGGCGGTATTATCCAGGGCGCCCATAACGGGATTGTCGCGCGAGATATATTCCACTTCGGGATCGTTAGCAATTTCGCTCAGATGCGAAACGGTTATGCCGCTGTAGGCACCCGCTCGCACAAGCGTCAATGCGTGTCGAAGCTGGCCACCGTGGTTTTTCCTTATCCGTTCGAACTGACTAGGACCGGGCGCCTGTTTGTACTGCACAATCACGTCGACCGTGGAATTTGGGTCGGCATGTTCGAACTCGGGCGACAATTTCGGGGACGCTCCGAAGGCCAAGGATGAAACGAACAGCGAGCACAGAACCCTACTTTTCATGTTCCCTCCGAATGCATGCTCAATACCAACTACCGCAAGAATGCAACTTGATGATTCTAAAAAGCACGTTGACGAAAACCAAAGGGTCGGCAAGACAGGATGTCTCGGCCGCCAGGACAAAGTGTCTTGATCGGTGCTGTTATCCAAGCGGTGCTGTTATCCATCGGTGGAAGGTCCTCACGCGATATTAGCCCCGTGGCTTTCTGCGACAATTGAGTCGGGCCTGTCGTACGGGTGGTCGCTCGCGGATCGGGAAACTGGTTGGCGGGAGGAAAGTCCGGTCTCCACAGGGCAGCATGCCGGCTAACGGCCGGGGGGGTTCGCTCAAAGCGGATTTCACGGAAAGTGCCACAGAAAATATACCGCCGGAGATGGGGCGCAAGCTCGGTTTTCGGTAAGGGTGAAAAGGTGCGGTAAGAGCGCACCGCGGATGGAGCGATCCGTCTGGCAGGGCAAACCCCATGCGGAGCAAGACCAAATAGGGGAGGAGGAGCGGCCCGCTCCGTTCGACTTCCGGGTAGGTTGCTAGAGCTTGGCAGTAATGCCTTGCCCAGAGGAATGACTGCCGCTCTTTTGGGTTCCAACCCAGGAGGGTACAGAAACCGGCTTACAGTGCGGCAGGCCCAAATACATTGACGCGGTCAGCCAGCGCTTGCGGGGAAACCGGCTCCAGCCGCGCGGTGAAATGGAACGCGCTGCCCTGGCCTTCTTGGCTCTCCACCCAGATGCGTCCCTCCATCATCTGAACCAAACGGCTGGCGATGGTCAAACCGAGACCAGTGCCGCCAAATCTCCGGGTGAAAGAGCCGTCCACCTGGGTGAACGCATCGAAGATCAGCGCTTGTTTTTCGGCTGGAATCCCGATTCCTGTATCGCGCACGGAGAAGTGCAGCGCTTGCCCTTCCTCGGGTGAACGTTCGATCGCGACTGAGACGCCGCCGCGCTCGGTGAACTTAATCGCGTTCCCAATGAGATTGATCAGAACCTGCCGAAGCCGTCCAGGATCGCCCAAAACCCGCGCCGGCACGTCCGGCCCCACGTCGCACACCAGACTCAGCCGCTTGGAATCCGCCGGCACCTTCAGGCCCTTGAGCGTGTCGAGAACCAGATCGCGCAGATCGAACTCCTGCATTTCCAGGGTTAACTTGCCGGCTTCAATCTTAGAGACATCCAGAATGTCGTTAACGATGGTAAGTAGGGACGCCGCGGAGCTCTGCACCAGAGTCAGATATTCGCGCTGCTCGGCATCGAGACCCGTATCCAGCAAAACCTCGGTCAGGCCGATGATGCCATTCATGGGCGTGCGAATCTCGTGACTCATGTTGGCCAGGAATTCACTCTTGGCGCGGCTGGCGGATTCGGCCGCCTCCTTGGCGCTCAGCAAGTCCGCTTCGGCCTGCTTGCGTGCGGTGATATCCACACCATGGCCCACCATGCTACACACCGTCCCCAGCGCGTCGCGCAGCGGTTGAAACGTAAAATCGATGATCATCGGCTGGTGACGTTGATCGAGAACCTGGGTCTCGAAACGCACCACCTCGCCTTGAGCCGCGCGCATCATCATGTGCCTCACCCGGCTCTGCTCGTCCGGGCTGTATCTCCAGCCAACCGTTTCCCAGAACGGCGTGCCCAGCACATCCTCCAGCCTGAGTCCGGCGCCTTCGATGGCGGCGATATTGCATTCGATGAGTTTGCCGTCCAGCGTGAAAAGGCCGACAAACCCGAGCAGTGAGTCGATGATATCGCGCAGCCTCTTCTCGCCGGCGGCCAGTTTGGCGGACGACGCCAGACGCTCCGTCATGTCTCCAATGGCGCCGACGATGCGAATGGGCGTGCCCTGATCGTCACGGACGATGCGGCCGCGCGAAACCACCCAACGATACGTGCCATCACGGTGCATGAGCCGGAGCTCGTCCTCGAACCGGTCCTTGGTGGGGTCCTGGTTGTAACGGTCTCTGGTCTCCGCCATTCGCGCGCTGTCTTCGGGATGGATGCGCCCAAAGAATGATTCCGCGGCGTTGGGCAACTGGTGGTCGCGATAGCCCAGAATCTCCTTGTAACGCGGGGACAGATAGTAAGCGCCGGTTACGATGTCCCAATCGAAAATACCTTCGTGAATGGCCTCGGTGACCAGGGCATAGCGTTCCTCGCTCTCACGCCGCGCGGCCTCGGCCAGTATGCGCTTGGATATGTTGCGGCCATTCCACAGCACATGAGTGCAATTTCCGCGCTGGTCCAATACCGGATAGATGGACACCTCGAGCGCGTCGCGCAGATCCGACTGAGGCAATTCGCTACGCAGGGTGGTATTCTCAGCGATCGCTTGTTGGTAGAACAAACGCCTGGCTTCGATTTGGTCCGGCGGCAGCCCGGTTGCGGCCAGCAGCTCGCCAAAGTCGCAGCCCAGGAAATCCGCAACGTTCTTCCCCATTCTTGTCGCAAAATTTTCCGTGAGTGCCCGATTGACAGCCTCGGTAACGAAGACATTGCCTGGTTCCACCCGGAACAGCGCCTGCAGGTCGGAAGTGGAATTGAAAATTACCTTCTGCCGCGCTTCGCTCTCCCGCAGGGCCGCTTCGGCAAGTTTCTGTTCAGTGATATCGAAGCAGTAACCGACGATCTCCAGCGGATGGCCGGTGGCGTCCCTCACCAACCGAAGTTCGTCGTGCGTCCAGCGGTATGCTCCGTTCTTGGTGCGGAAACGGTAATCGCAGCTGTGCGCACCGTGTTCCATCGCTTTAGCCAAATGGCCATGTGCCGCAGCGACGTCTTCCGGATGGATACGGTCGCCCCAGAATCCGCGCTGGCGCAAGAAGTCCTCGGGCTCATAACCCCACAGCGTCCGGACTCCTTCAGTTACGAATTCGGTCGCGAAGTCGCCACCCGGCTTGCAGATGAAAATTGCGATGGGGCTGGCGTTGAGCAGTGACTCCAGACGCTCTAACTTGGTTTGCCCCGCTTCCAGATTTTGAGCCAGCGACGTTAAAGAGGTTTCCATGAGTGGCCTAGTCCGTGGGCCAAGGTTCGTGTATCTCTTTGCATCTGAAGCACATGAGCTGGAAGATATCTAATGAGAAATCGGCCGATTTTATCCTGGGCTTTAGGGGGAATCTGCCCCGCCGTGGTTGTGGACGCCGCTGGTGTGGGATCTTGAAAGAAGTGCTGAAACCCTGGCCCTGGCTTCGCTCCGCGCTCGACCACGGCACCCGCCAGCAGGTGACGCGCCTGGGCCTGTTGTTCACCTTGACGTGCGTTCTGGTGTCGCTGGCGGCGTTCGTCTCCGCCAACAACCTGCTGTTTCTGATTCTGGCGTTATTGCTCGCCACCTGGATGGTGTCTGGATTTATCGGCCGCCTTTCGCTCGCCGGACTGGAACTCGATTTCCTCTTGCCCGAGCACCTCTGCGCCGGGCGGAAGCTGATGGGGCGCGTCGTGATCCGCAATACCAAGCGCTGGATGGCGTCCTTCTCGATCCACGTGGCCGGATCGAGCGAGAGCGGCCTCTCGCAGCCGCTTTATTTCCCTGTGATTCCCGGCAGGGCGCGAATCGAAGCGCCGGTGGAACTTTTCTTCGCGCGCCGCGGCGCCTACCGGCAGAACAGCTTTCGTTTTTCCACCCGATTCCCATTTGGATTCGCCGAGCGGCGCATCAACGTGCAGCTGCTGCGCGACATCATCGTGTACCCATCCATCGATCCCCAGCCCGGGTTCGAGGAGCTGCTGATCTCATTGCAAGGCGAGATCGCGTCGTTCTATCGCGGGCAGGGAAACGATTTCTATCGCATTCGCCCATACGAGGCGCTAGAAAGCGCTCACCATGTGGATTGGAAAGCCACCGCTCACACCGGCGACCTGCAGGTCCGCGAGTTCGCGCGCGAACGGGAGCAAGCCGTCGCGTTTTTTCTCGATCTCGACGTCCCTGGCTCCCAGGCCGTGTGGTTCGAATCCGCCGTGGACCGCTGCGCATTTCTCGCGTGGAATCTTTCCCAGCGCGGTTCTCGCATCCGCTTTTGCACGCAGGATGTGGACTGGCAGCTTCCCGAGGAGGCGGATGTTTACACCATCCTGAAGTACCTGGCGATCGTTTCTCCCAGGCAGGGCAGGCAGCTGTCCGCATCGCAGGATCGGGACGTCTTTCAGATTGTCTTCTGCGCGTCGCCCGAACGGCTGGCGGAAGCGGGATGGGAACTGGGCGGAAGCAACGTGCGCTTACTGACGCCCGAACCGGAGCCGGTTGAACTGCAGAAGTAAGCCACTGTAGAAGTAAGCCTCTTCCATTTTCGACCCAACTAAGGTAAAAAAGAAATCTATGCTCACTCTCAGTGGATTCAAGACCTGCTCTCTTTGTCTCGCGCTCACCTGGCCGGTATTCGCGGCGGGGCCGGCGCTGGTGGTGGATCGCGGATTGCCGCAAGCGAATTTGAACAGCACGTCCGGCGACTACCGCAGCAACATCCGTTGGAGCTTGTACGAAAGCGGATTCCTGGGCGACGATTTCTCGGTTGGCGCGGCCGGAGAATCCTGGGTGATCGATACCATCCGGGTGTGGACCGTGCCGGGTGTCAATTCAGTTGATCCCGCTCATCTGGGCGACTTCTATCAGGACGTCCGGCTGTACTTTGGTGGCGCCGAAGGCGGCCTCACGCCGCTCGTCACAGGGCTGCTCAAGCCCGGTAGCGACCAAGCCGGCAATTCCGATATCGTGATCCGGGACGCAACGGCGGCTGGCACTGTTCCTTATGACGATTTCGGAACGAACATGCGGGTCTGGCAAATCGATTTCACTCGCTTGAACCTTGCGGTGGAAGGTGGCATGAAGGTTCGTTTCGGCGCGTGGGGGCTGGGCCGTCCGATGCCGAACGCGGTGGGCAAGAACGCCGGCAAGACGTATGCCTGGTTCAATGCGGCATCCAACTCCGAGCTAGCCGCCGCCAAGCAGGACGGCGCCGATGGCGAGATGCTGCTGTTCACGTCCGGAGGCAAGTTCAAGAGCACCTTCAATGGCAAGGGCGCCGGATGGGACAAGAGCTCCGATATCGACGTGCAGGTTTTCGGACATCGCGCGGAGGCGGCGTCGAAATAAGGTACGCGCCCAAGCGTTCTGTGAGCTTATCGGCCCGCTTGACAGCAACTTCGCGTTTTGCGAAGATGTGGCTTGGGATAGGTAACACCTTGGTCCTGGAGCCGGTCAAAGGCATTGCGCATCATCAGCCGGAAAAAGCTGTTGGAGGCAGGCAAGAAGCACGGGACAAAGCTGGAGAGCGCCTTGGACGGTTGGTACCGAGTCGCAAAAGCGGCTAAATGGAGAAGCTTAGAGGACATCCGTCGGACTTATCCGCACGCAGATGGCGTCAGCGTTGGGAAGGGCGAGCGGAAACGGATTTATACCGTTTTCAATGTGGGTGGCGACGATTTCAGATTGATCGCCGAGATCTTCTTTGAAGACCAAACGGTTCTCGTCCGTCACGCATTAACGCACGCCGAATATGACAAGGAGAGCTGGAAGAAATGACCCGAGCGCCCGAGATAGAAAACAAACGCGAGTATGCAAAATTGCTGGCGGACATGTTGCCGCACGTCATTCATACAGAAGCGGAGAATGAACGCTACACGGCTACTCTCGAGGCGCTGCTGGCAAAGCCTGGCCGTACGCGGGAAGAAAGCCGAATGGTGGAGCTTCTGACGTTATTGATCGAGAACTTCGAGGAGAAAAACTATGCTATCCAGAGAGCTGCCCCGCGAGATCTGGTGCGTCATCTCATGGAGTCGAACGGGCTCCGCCAGCTGGATCTGGTCGACGTGTTCGGTGCTGAAAGTACGGTCTCGGAAGTTCTTAGCGGCAAGCGGGATCTGGCGAAGTCGCATATCGAAAAATTGAGCCTGCGCTTCAACGTATCTCCCGACGTGTTTTTCGAGCATCGCCCCAAGGCAGCCGCGCCACGTTAGAAAATAAGCTTCAGGCCGAACTGAATCTGCCGCGACGTGGTGGCCGTGCTGGTGATCAAGCCAGCCGTGGGGCTGATGGCGCCGTTCGAAAACACGGTCGCGTTCGGCGTTCCGAAATTCGCGCGATTCCCGATGTTGAAGAACTCGGCGCGAAACTGCAAATGGGTCCGTTCGGTGATCGCTGTGCTTTTGAAGACTGAAAAGTCGACATCGGCCAGGCCTGGTCCGCTGTAGACACCGCGCCCCAGGTTCCCATACGTGCCTGCCGTGGGCAGCATGAACGCGTTGGGATTAAACCACTGATTTGGGTTGCCCAATACCACTGGGCCGGAAAACGTGGGATTGAGCGAAGGCCGATCGGGATTTCTGGTATCGCCGTCTCCGGATCTGTTCGATCCAATCTGCGGCGTAAAGGGAAAGCCGTCCAGCAGTGTGACGATGGCATTGAGCTGCCAGCCGCTCACCAGGCGGTTTCCGACGCCGCCGAGGCTGTTGGCTAATGCTCTGCCTTTGCCAAACGGCAGTTCGTATGTGCCCGAAATGCTTGCCTGATTGGGGATGTTATACGCGGACGGTCCCCAATCGCGATGCAGATCGTAGGTATCCAGCACCATTTGCGCTTGATTCGAGGACTGCGCGCCGGTGAGGGCCGAGTTGAAATCCAGATCCTTCGACCAGGTGTAGTTGGCGCGAAACTGGAATCCCTTGCTGAAGCGATGGCTCACGTCCACTTGCAGCGCGTTGTAGCTGGTGTTGCCTTCGGTGTACCAGAAAAATCCCGCGCCTAGATTGGGATTCGGCAGCGTGGCATGAGGCCCTGGAATGTACTGCGCGCCCTGTGGCACCAAGCCCGCGACGGCGCCGTTGCCGCCCGCCGAGCAGCCAGCCGCAGCGGAACAAATCTGTGGGGCAATAGCGTTGGGATCGACACTCAATAGCCCGTGGTAACCGAAAGAACCAACATAGGCCACGCGCAGCACCGTATCGTGGCTGAGTTGCTGCTCGATGGTGAAATTCCATTCCTGGACAGTTGGGGTCTTGGCGTTGGGCTGCACCCCCTGCGGAGCGTAGATCGTGCCTGGCCCTGGAGGCACGCCGGGAATAATCGGAACAAGCGCGGGCAGAGATCCTCTGAGCGAAACGGAGCCATTGTAGGGCGGGAGTGAGTTGAGCAGGAAACTCAAATTATCGATTAGCGAATAATACATCCCGTAACCGGCGCGAACGGCTGTTTTTCCGTTTCCAAAAACATCCCAGGCCAGGCCCACGCGGGGGCCCAGCAGGTGGGTGGCATTGTTCTGCGTAAAAACGGAGCTGCCTACTAGCGGATTGGTCTCCAGAATTCCATTGGAACCCGTGATGTAGTTGGAGGCTCTGCCCGATTCTTCGTTCCAGCCCGTGGTGAATTCGTAGCGCAGGCCGGCTTGGAAGGTCAGATTCGGACGCAATTTGATCGCGTCTTCGAAATACGCCGCGCCGAAGACGCTGCGCCAGCCGAGCTCGTTCGGATCCGGCACCACTTGAAACGATGTCACCGTACCTTGCAGAAATGTGGTCAAACTCGCGAAACTGGCTTGGCCAAGCTGGCGCGATGCGGTGTTCTCGTTTTCCTGCACGCGCTGGAACCAGACGCCGGCGGTGATCTGATGACGTCCCTTGATGATCTGCACGCCATCGGTGTACGTAAAAAGATTTCGCCGATTCCAGACGTTGGAGGCGTTATTGGGCCCAGCCGACGTTATGGCGCCGCCGCTGGAGGTGGTCACGCCGCCGCCGATCACAAAGCCGCCAGGATCCAATCCGGTGACAAACGACGTGCTGGCGGGAAAAGAAAGCAGCGTGGTGGGTGCAAAGCTCCAGGCGGCGCGTGAAAATCCGGCGCGAAACGTGTTCAGGATTTCGGGCGAAATAACATGCGTCTCTTCCAGGCTGGCAATCTGGCTGCGCAAGGTTTCAGATCCACCAAACAGCGGGTCCGCCTGGGGAAACAAACCGTCCCCATCGTCGATGGTGTACGCGGCCGAAAAAGTGTCCCGTTCGCTCAGGATGTAATCCGTGCGCAGAGTGCCAAAATCCTCGCGAATGGTTTCCCTGGGATTGTTGTAGGAAAGCGCTGTTCCGCTGGGCAGCCCGCCCACGGTAAGTTCCGGACCATTGACGGCCGGCCAGAGCTGCGTGTATTTGAGCATCGCGGTATTCAGCTTCGGCACCGGCACATAGACGCCTGCCGCATTGGGGAGCAAGCCTAGCCGCGCTTCGTTATCGGGGACCTCGCTCACGCTGGTCTCAGCCAGCACTTGCCTGAATCCTTCATAGTTGCCAAACAGAAACCACTTGTCTTTCTTGACCGGCCCGCCTAGCGCGCCGCCGAACTGGTTGCGCCGGAACGGTGGAACGGAAGCCTGGTCGAAAAAGTTACGGGCGTCGAGATCGCTATTGCGCAGAAACTCGAACAACGAGCCGTGCAGCAGATTGGTTCCCGATTGCGTGACCACGCTGATCTGCGCGCCGGCGCGCTTACCGTACTGGGCGCCGTAGGTATCCGTCAGCACGTTGAACTCGCGGATGGCGTCGATTCCCAATAATTCTCCGCTGACACCGCCCGGGCTGATGGCGAGCTGGCTGGTGCCGGTGTATTCGATCCCGTTCATCAGGAAAAGATTCTCGTACGTCCGGCGGCCGTCCACCGTAAACGTGTTGCCGTCGCTGGTGGTGGTTCCCGCGCTCTTCATCGCACTGTAATTGACCGCTCCGGGATTCAGGGCGATGAGGTTATCAAAGCTCCGGCCGTTCAGCGGCAGGTCCTTCACCTGTTGCTCACCGACCACGCCGGACACCGAGGAAGTAGTGGCGTTGACGAGGGGAGTTTGATCGGAGACAGACACCCGCGCGATCACCACGCCAACCCTGAGAGTCAGATTCACGACTGCCTCCTGCCCAACCACCAGCGTGACTTTCGCGGGGATCATCTTGTTGAAGCCCGGCTTTTCCGCTGTCACTTCCTGCGGTCCGATGGGCAACCCGAGCACCGTGTATTCGCCAGAGTCGTTGCTGATTGCGGACCTCGAGACGCCGGTTTCGACGCTCTTCACGGTGACCATGGCGCCAGAGACCGCGGCGCCGGATTCGTCGGTGAGTCTTCCCGAGATGGACGCACTCACCTGCGCGTTCGAAGGGATGGTGCCGATTCCCAAGGCAAGCACACCCAGCACTAGACTCAGGAACCCGCTCCTGGAGCGTTTGCGCAAAACAGTCCTCCTAAAAATACGTCGTAAGAATGAAAACGGTAATACGATTATAGGCAATGTCCAAAAAGTGCGTGAAGGGCGAAAACCGCTAATAGCGACCGCTTGCTATGCTGCCGTGGGCCCGCTTTCCTCAGAGCCTTCTCCACCTTCCGCGTGTCCGCTCCCTTGTGCTAAACACAAGTGGAAGCAAAGCAATCCAAACAACGTGAGAAGGTTCTGGTATAGGACTAGGAGGATCGCTCAAAGAGGCATGTACCGTCGATTCTTCCCAGCTCTCTCCACTCGCGGAATTGGAATCAGAATATGCGATTGAGAGCGTGTAGGTTCCCGCCGCGAGCACTGCCATCCCGGATTCTGAATCGTTCAGCAGGATCGAAGCCTCGCAGAGATAGCCGTTGCAGTCGTCAGAAAGGAATGATGTCGAACTCTGAAATGGTACTACCAGTCCGCCTGGCCCCGAGATAGTGGCGTTGCCCGTAAATCCCGCATTGAAGTCCCACGTGGGGTAGGGATCATCGCAGGCGCCGGGGTTGCAGGTGTTTCCATATATCGAGTCAACGACCGATAAGCCGAGGAGGATTTCGCCTGGCGCAGAGAGCGTGAACTGGGCGTTTATGACGGAATCCGATCCCGCGCCGTAGGCCGACGCAGAGTCGTAATAATCGACTTCCAAATCCGCTTGGGAACCGTTCATGCTGGGGGTGATCGACGGGTTGAAGCTATAGCATCCTCCGCATTCGGCGGAAACTATCGATGTTGATCCGGTCCAAGAGATCGAGACGGGATCGGCCTTTAGATTCGCCAGGGAGAATCCGATGGCGATGAACAGGAGAAATGACACTCCACGGTTCATGTAACACGTTCCTCTTTCCTACCACATCGCCTTCGTCCGTCTCGCGCCGAACTGAATTTTCGGCGCGTTGGGGATCAGTTCAGACTGGAGAGGGCGGCGCTGCGCGCCTTCGCGCTAGCCGCCGTTTTCTTAGCCACCGCTTTGCGCTGCACGGGTGTCATCTTCTCCATCCGAGCCTTACCGCTCAACTTCCCGCCGGTCGTCCCCTCTTTACGAAAAACGCCGTGCCTCTTCGCGTAGTTGACTTTTATCACTGAGAGGGGCTGAGCCCCTTTAGTACCACAAGTCAAAGAGTTGGTGGTGTCCTTTAGGACATTACCCGATTATAGTGCGAGCGATGCTCACTTGCTAAAATCGGAAAGATCCAGCGAATCCCATGACTGTTACGCATGAGTGAAGGAACTGAGCTCGACGGGGAACGCAGGCAAGCGCTCGACGCTATGTTTAGCGTGGCCTATGAGGAACTGCGCCGGATTGCGGCTTCCGTACAGCACTCCGGCCCGAATGTGAACGTGAGCACGTCCACGCTGATCAACGAAGCCTGGCTCAAGTTGGTCAATTCTTCCAAGCTGGAATTGCAATCCAAGCTGCATTTCACCTGCGTGGCTGCCAAAGCGATGCGGCAAATCGTAGTCGATATCGCCCGGCGGCGAGGCGCATCCAAGCGGGCAGCTCTCTTTGTCACCTTCGATGAAGCCCTGGGTGTGTCGGTCTCGCGTAACCGGGATGTGATTGCGCTGGATGCGGCGCTGGACGAACTGGCGCGCCTGAATCCCCGGCAAGCCAGAGCGGTTGAGTTGCGTTTCTTCGGTGGACTGAATGTCACCGAAATGGTGAACGTGCTGGGGGTTTCAGAAAGCACCATTGATCGCGACTGGCGCGTAGCCAGGGCGTGGCTCGAAGCCGAGATCGCCAGAGGGCGGTGATTGCGCCATGGACGTCGCGCGCTGGGAACGCATTCAGGAAATCTTCCATAAGGTTTCCGATCTATCCGCTTCCGACCAGCAGGATTACCTGCGGACGGCTTGCCGCGGCGACGATGCTCTGCTGGCCGAGATCGAATCCATGCTGGAGAAAGACGCACACAGCAGCTCGCTACTGGACGGCGGCTTGCCACCTTTAGCGCAGGACTTGCTGGACCGTCCGCAGGGTCTGTCACCGGAGAGCGATTTCGGCCCTTACCAGATTGTCAAGCCCATCGGAGAGGGCGGCATGGGCATCGTCTATCTCGCCAGGCGCGAGGATATCGGCAGTCTGGTGGCTATCAAGCTGCTGCGCGACGGATTGCTCTCACCCGATCGTCGGCGGCGCTTCGCCAGTGAACAAAAGACGCTGGCCAAGCTGCAGCATCCGTTCATTGCCCAGATTCACGACGCTGGAACGCTGGATGACGGAGCTCCGTGGTTCGTCATGGAGTACGTGGAGGGCCGCCGCATTACGGATTATTGCCGGGAACGTGCCTGTTCCATGGACCAGCGTCTCCGGCTTTTTCGTTCGGTTTGCGAAGCGGTGCAGTACGCGCACCGCCAGGCGATCATTCACCGCGATCTGAAACCGTCCAACATTCTGGTGAAGGCCGATGGGACGGTGAAGCTGCTGGATTTCGGCATCGCCAAGCAGTTGCAAAACGCGGACGAGCAGTTAGAGCAGACGCGCACTGCGTTCCGCCCCATGACGCTGCCCTATGCATCGCCCGAGCAGATTCGCGGCGATTCGCTTGGAACCGAGAGCGATGTTTATTCGTTGGGAGTGATTCTCTATGAGCTGGTGACCGGACAGCTGCCCTTCGATTTTTCGAACCTCAGCACGGGCGAAGCCGAGCGGCTGATCCTGCAACGGGAACCGCAGCCCCCTTCCGCCGTCGCCAGGCGCAGCCGGTTGCCGAGATCCGCCTGGGGCGAATTGGATGTGTTGTGCCTCACGGCCATGCACAAGGATTTGCAGCGACGTTATCGTTCCGTCGAAGCATTGATCCGCGATATCGATCATTACCTCAAAGGCGAACCGCTGGAAGCCCGTCCGGACAGCCTGCGTTACCGGCTGGGCAAATTCGTCCGGCGCAACCGGCGCGTTCTGACCTTGGCCACCGCGGTCTGCGGCATCTTCATCGCTCTGGTGGTGTTCTTCGTGGTCCGTCTGGCCAGGGCACGCACGGCCGCGCTGGCCGAGACCACCCGGACGCAGCGTATCGAACGTTTCATGCTGAATCTGTTCGATGGTGGCGACAAGACGGTCGGCCCGTCCGGCAGTTTACCGGCGGTGGCGCTGCTCGACAGAGGTGTCCAGAATGCGCGGACATTGAACGGGGAACCGGCGGTACAGGCTGAGTTGTATCAAACGCTCGGGAACATGTATCAGAAGCTGGGCAAGTACGACCAGGCCGATTCGCTGTTGCGTTCGTCGCTCGACCGGCGCAAGTCCATCGCCGGACCGGATAGCGCCGGATGTCGCGCAGGGCCTGGTCTCGCTCGGCGCGCTACGGCTGGATCAAGGCCAACTGGCCGAGGCGGAGCGACTGGTCAGGGAGGGCCTGGCCATTGATCAACGCCGATTGTCTCCTCAAGATCCCTCCAGGACGAAGGCCGAGTCGGCATTGGGACGGATCCAGGAAGAGCGCGGCGCCTACAACGATGCTGTGAAGACTCTTGACGAAACAATTCGGCTTCAATCCGCCAATAACGAAAATACGACGGACCTTTCCGAAAGCATCAACGAACTGGCGACCGCGCACTACTACCTGGGCCATCTGGCCCTGGCGGACTCTCTTTACAGGCGGGGGTTGGCAATGGACCGCCAGCTTTACGGCGCGGTGCATCCTCGCGTCGCCGACGATTTTTACGACATGGGACTGGTGCAGCACGATCTGGGCAACAACCGCCAGGCTGAACAGGATTACCGGCAAGCGCTCGCGATCAAAGAATCCTGGTATGGCAAAGAGCATCCCGACACGGCGCTGATCATGGCGGCGGTAGGGCAGTCCCTGATTTATCAGGGCAAGTACGATGAGGCGGCAGGCATCCTACAGGACGCGCTGGGAATTCAGGAGCGGATCTTCGGGAAAGTGCATCCGCAGGTGGCGATGGGACTCAACGTCCTGGGATTGCTCGAACTCAAACGCGGACACTTCGCCGAGGCGGAGAAGGATTTCAATCGCATGGCCGACATTAACCGGGCCGTATATGACGACCGGCATTATCTCGTCGGAATCGCGTTGCTCAATCTTGGCGAAGTATATTTAGAGGAGAAGAATCTCACTCGTGCCGAGCATTTCTATCGCGAGGCCCTTTCGCGATTCACCGAAAAGTTGCCACCCGGGCATCCCAACACCGCGATCGTAGAAATAAAATTGGGGCACACGCTGGTGTTGGAGGGGCAATACAAGGAAGCAGAAGGCCACTTATTGATAGGGTACGAGACCTTTGTAAAACAACCGAGCCCGCCCGCGGACCGCATCCAGAATGCGAGCAAAGACCTGGTCACGGTCTACGAAGCGCTGCATGAGCCGGACAAGGCCAAGAAGTTTCAAGCGCAGCTCGCGTCTAACACGGGCGGGCGCTAAGCGGTCATGTGCGCTACTGGGCGATGCGGAACGTAGTCCAGGGGCGCGAATCGAGATCGCGCAGTGCGCCTTTCTGCCAGGCAAATTCCGGGTGTTCCTTTAGATGTTCGGCGGCCTTAAAATCGATTCCATCGGCGTGGCCCATGGCGGCGGTGAATGACATCTCGGTGAGCATTCGAGCATCGGCGGCTTTGTTCTGCACCGTGCCCGCGGGACCGAACGGCGGCTGCCAGGGGCGAGACCCGCGCGAAGAAAGATCCACGTGGCCGCACAGCGTCCGTTCGCTCGGTTGGGTTACATGCGCGAACGTATCGTAGTGGTCGGCCAGGAACCGCTGAGCCGCCGCGACGTCGATCTTGCCCTTGTTCTCCGCCATCAGCTGCTCCCATCGCACGTGACGCGCGTTCGCGCTGATGCTGAGATCGCCTACCGGGAAATCGCTGGCCTCATCCCGGATGAGTTCGGGATTGGCGGGAAAGTTGGATCCCACAAAATAGCCGTCGTGCGTGCGCTGTAACGTTACGTGCTTCAACCCCAGCTCCAGGTTCGCGATTTCATTGTTGCGCGAATCGGCGAGGAGCCAGGCGTTGGCGTAGCCTCCGTTATTTCCTTCCTGCATGATTCGAGCGAAGTCGTCTATGTTGGCGGCGTATTGCATGGCTTTGCGCGCACGCTCGAACTCCGGGATTCCTTGCGGATCGAAACCGCTGAAGTGGCCGATGGTGGTCTCGGTGATGGCAAGACCGGCGCTATTGACGCCATAATCGTCGCCGCTATGAATCAGCCCGGGCATGCCATCCATCAAAATGCGATAGCCTTCCGACGGCGCGATGTCGAAGATGATGTTCCAGCGCGATCCGTCTTTATATTCGGTCCAGTTGTTGTGCGCGATCACTACCTTGCCATCGCGTGTATAACTGCCTACGGCGACGAACGCGCTACAGTGCTCAGGCACCGGTCTCGACAACTGTGAGAGCTGATGCTGCTTGTCGTACCAGTCTGTATAGTAAGGCGAAAGCTCCAGCCACCCGTTCATCGCCACCACGTCCCATAGATCCAGCGACACGCCCCGCGCTTTCAGGCCCTCGGCAATTCCCTTCAACTCTTCGCGATACTGAGGCTCCACGCGCGGCCACAGCATCTTCTCTGCTGCGTTGCGGAAGAACGAATAGGGCTTGCGGCTGTCGTGGGTCAGGCCGAGAACGATCACCTTGTGTGCATCTTCGATTTCGGGCGCGAGCAAATAGCCGTGCTGAAATCCGATTTCCGACGGCGTGCCTTCCAGGTGAACGAAGATCCAGCCGTTCAGGTCCGGCTTGCGAAACGCCTTGGAAAGGCGCGGATCGGATTGGCTTGTGCGAGCCGGTGCGGCCACTAAGCTGGCCGCGAAAAGGAAAGCGAAAAGAGCACGGCGGAGCATGATTTCGAGGATAGCAGGAACCAGGAGCAGCTCCGAACCGAGTCGGGCTAGCGCTCGGAGCGTAGCGGGTACGGACGATCCCAAAGAGCCGTGCTTCCAATGCTAGGGCCGTTGACCACTACTTCTACGCGGCGGTTTTGTTCGCGCCCAGCCGCGGTTGCATTGGATGCGATTGGCCGGGAGTCGCCGAATCCAATAGCGGCCACTGAGCCAGGACGCGCTCCTTGTGCCACCAGCGCAGCCCGCACCGCTTGTGCCCGTTCCTGTGAGAGCGCCTGGCCCTCGTCGGCGTAGCCTTCCACGCGCACGCTCAACTCGGGGTGCGACGCTAAAACTGCCGCTACGTTGGCCAGCCGCTGGCCAGTTTCGAAGCGCAGGTCGTCGCCGTCGAACATGGAATTTGTGACCGTCAGCACCAAGCCCCTGGGCGTATCGCGCGTTGCGAACGTTCCATTCAGCTGGGCCAGAAGCCGCGCACGAAACTGCATCCGTGAGGTGTCGGGAGTTGCCGCGGGCGCCGTTTGCACGGGCGCCGTTCGTACCGGCGGAGGAGGCAGTGGCGTTAAAGCGGCTTGTTGCGCGGCCTGTTGTGCAAGCCGGGCTTGAGCCTCCGCCGCGGCTGCATCCTCACGGGCTTGAGCGGCTTGTTGGGCTTCCGCCTGTGCGTCCGCGCGCGCCTGCGCGGCGTCTTCTTCCGCTCTGCGCCGCAACTCGCCCTGATTCTGTGACTGCTGGACTTGCTCGTGGATGCGATCTTCATCCCGGCGCCTTACCGAGATGGTGCGGGCATCCTCAGCCATCTGCGCGGCCTCGCGCGCGGCAGACACCACCGCGTGCGTATCCATTCTGCGAGCGTTCATATCCTCGGCTTGCGTTAGCAGCGTCGTGGCTTTACCAATGGACTCGGGCGCATACCGATCCGCTCCCAGCGACCGCGCGATTTGAACCGCGTTCTCCGCTTGATATAGCTCCAAAACGGCCTCGTAACGGTCGTAAGGCAGCTTTTCCCCGCCTTCCATGGAACGCAGCTGAGCGGCCTGAAGGTTCATTGTGTACTGGCCGCGGGGGAGCAATTCGTATTTCGCGTTCACCATTTCACGCGCCCCGATGGTATCGGGCCGCACCACATTCTCGGCAACCACAACGTCGCTGGGGGTGCTCACTGAGAAGTAGGGTTCGGCCGTGATCATGAGCCCGAAAGCCTGCAAATCCGTGGTCACCTTTACATGCGCTTTGTTGGATGAATCCACCACCACCTCACCGAGATTCCTGGCCCGCCCTTCCGGCGAAATGGCCCACAGCACATAGGTCAAGTATTCGCGGCCAAAGCGCGTGGGCGCTTCCAGGTGCTCGAATTTTGCGTCGATCGCCACGCTGCCGCGCTGGCTCTCCACAATGGCCGTGCCCTTCATGTGAGGAAGCAGAACAGTGCCTTGAAAGTCGAGCGGCGAGGGGCCACCCCGATGCTCATAGTTCACCGCTTCCAAGCTGCGTGAAATAACTGTCACCCGATAGAGCGGCTGCGGGTCTGGCGGTTGCGCGTACACCACGCCCGCCAACAGCCCGGCCAAGAGTATCGCTCTCATGCCTGCACCTCCACTCATGCCTGCACCTCCTCGGTGTCCGAGAGGAGCAAATTCCTGCCCGTCAGATATTGCGGAAGCACAGCAGCTACTTAGGGAGGGGTGACTGGAACGTTACTTGGAGAAGGCCGGTAAAAGTGACCTGCGCCGCAAGACCTAGTCGTCGGCGTCGCGCTTGAACGCCAGCGTTTCCGCATTGTCGTGCGACTCCACCGAACGCCGCTTCGGGATCCAGGAATCCTGGCAATTGACGGCGGGTCTTCCATTGGCCGGCTTCTTCCTCACGTAGGCGCCGTCGGAGAGCATGCGCCGCGCGTTCGCAGTATCGCTCAGGTAGCATCCGAGCATTTCATCGCGAACACGCGCCACCAGTTTGCCGTCGGCCAGAGGGAACAGGATCTCCACGCGATGATCCAGATTGCGAGGCATCAGGTCGGCGCTGCCGAGATAGACTTCTTCGCTTCCGCCGTGGTGGAAATAGTAGATCCGGCTATGTTCCAGAAAGCGTCCCACAATGCTGGTCACTTCAATGTTCTCGCTGATTCCGGGCAAGCCGGGCCGCAGCGAGCAGATTCCCCGCACCAGCAACTGGACTCGCACGCCGGCTTGCGACGCGCGGTACAGCAACCGGATCATCTCCGGATCCACCAGCGCATTGGTTTTGAAAATGAGATGGCCCTGGCGTCCGTGATTTTGATGTTCGATTTCGCGTTCGATCATGGCTTCCATGCGCGAACGCAGATTCACCGGAGAGACCAACAGCCGCTTGTAATCGGCCTTGGCCGAGTAGCCCGTCAGGTAATTGAACAGGTGTGAGACGTCGTCGGAGACTTCCTCACTGGCGGTAAACATCCCAATGTCGGTGTACAGATGCGCGGTGACGGCGTTGTAGTTGCCGGTGGAAAGATGCACATAGCGCGCGATACGGTCGCCCTCGCGCCGCACCACCATGGCCACCTTGCAATGGATCTTGAGGCCGATGAGCCCATACACCACGTGTACTCCTTCGGCTTCGAGCGCTCTGGCCCACTCGATGTTGCTCTCCTCGTCGAAGCGCGCTTTCAGCTCCACCAGCGTGGCCACCTGCTTTTCTTCTTCGATGGCTTCGAGCAGCGCCTGTACGATGGGCGAATTGCGGCCGGTTCGATACAGGCAGGTCTTGATGGCGAGTACGTTGGGATCGTGCGCGGCCTTCTTCAGGAAATCGATCACGGGCTGGAACGATTCGTAGGGGTGATGCAGAAGAATGTCCTGTTGTTTGATCAGCGCGAATAGATCTTCGTCGGGCCCGGCTTGCGCCAGTGCGGCTGGAAGAGCCGGAACAAACGTAGCATCCTTCAGATCGGGCCGGTCCAGATTGTACAGCTGCATCAGACGGCTGAGGGAAAGCGGTCCGTCGATACGATAGATCTCACTGGCCTCCACCTCCAGATTGTTCACGAGAATCTCGAGGATGTGCGGTGGCATATCCTCGCCCACCATCAAGCGCACCACACTCCCGAAGCGCCTCTGCCGCACGCCGGCTTCGATGCTTTCGAGCAGGTCCTCCGCCTCCAGTTCTTTGATCGCCATGTCGGCGTCGCGGGTGACGTGAAAGGGATGCGTTTCCAGCACCTGCATTCCAGGGAACAGCGAACCCAGATGAGCCGCGATCACTTGTTCCAGCCAGACGAATTCAAGATGGGATTGCGAGCGGCTGCGCTTTTGCTTGGGCGCGGCCGCGCGGTTCACGGGAACCAGCGGTGGCAGGGAATCGGGAACCTTGATACGCGCGAAGCGTTCGTTACCCTGGGTGTCGCGGATCAACGCAGCCAGGTTCAGGCTGAGATTGGAAATGTGCGGAAAGGGACGTCCCGGATCGAATGCCAGAGGCGTTAAAACGGGAAACGCCGTTTCCGTGAAGTAGTTGTTGGCTACGCGCAACTGCACTTCGTTGAGATCGGAGTAATCGAGAATTCGAATTCCCGCTCTATCCAACTCCGGTTGCAGGCCGGCCAGACACTTGTAAGCATCGGCCACCAAGCGCTTGATGTCCCGGCGAATGGCAATCAACTGCGCGCGGGGCGGCATTCCGTCAGGACCGGCGTCGGTGATGCCTGCGTCCATCTGGCTCACCAGGCCGGCTACCCGCACCATAAAAAACTCGTTGAGGTTGGAGCCCAGGATGGAGAGGAACTTCACGCGCTCCAGCAGCGGATTCCGGTGGTCCTCCGCCTCTTCCAGAACGCGCCGTTGGAAAGCCAGCAGGCCGAGCTCCCGATTGATGTAGAGGCTTCGATCGTTCAGAGCGATCGGCGGCGGTTCGGCCTGCGGCGGTGGCGCCGTTTTCTTACGCTTCTTCTCCATGATGAAGGAAACAGCTAGAGTGGCATCCGCATGTTACAGGAGCGTTGCGCTCAAATCAATATTGGATTGCAACTCTCCGGGATTCGATTGCAACTCTCCGGGATACTAGATTGCAACTCTCGGCGATTACAGCGCAGCTCCGCGGCCGACAGACTACCTGGTGATCACACCGCAAGCGATGCGCGCGCCTGCGTTTCCCGCCGGATCGCTCTTCAGATCGTCAGCCTTTTCATGGATCATCAGCGCCGTTCCGCCATTGGCGAAGACGGAGTGGGCATTGTCGTCCAGGTTGACACGTTCATCCATGACCGTTGTTTTGGCTGTGCCGTTGGCCTTGACGGTGAAATTCTTCATGTCCCCGGCGTGCGGACCGTCAGGATTATCCAGCCCATGCTTTTTCATGTCGGGGTTGAAGTGACCGCCCGCCGTGGTGAACGGCGGCTCGCACTTCGCGGCTTGATGGAAATGGATGGCATGCTCGCCCGGAGGCAGGTTCTTAAGATCCAGCTTGATCTTCACTCCACCTTTGCTATCGCTGAGCATCGCAGTGCCGACGCTCTGGCCCTTGGCGTCCTTCAATTCGATGGTAATGGGCTTGTTTGCAGCCTGAAGGGTTGCGGCCATGAGTCCGGCCGCGGCAACAATCGTAATTTTAGTTATCATCTTCCCTCTCCCACCAAGAATCTTCGCGCGATTCGGTCCTGTGCGTCAAAGGCACACTGTGAATGCGGCTCACCACTGCCAGCGGCCACTCCAGTATGGCATCCTAGGGTATCCGCAGAACTTGCTTGTCTCGCGGGGGTTTGTTTCAAATTCGCATTATGACAATTCGGCAATTTTTTACGCCCCTCACGTTAGGGGTTCTTTCTTTGAGTTGGTCCGCGAACTGTGCCTGGAGCCAGCAGTATAAGATCAGCACCTACGCCGGCGACCAGACTGCTGGTTTTGCCGGAGACGCTGGCGCTCCCACCAGTGCCGAGCTGGACTTGCCTCTGGGCCTGGCGTTCGATTCCTCCGGTAATCTGTACATCGCCGATTCATTTAACCAGCGCATCCGCAAAATATCCGGCGGCACGATTACTACAGTGGCCGGTAACGGAACCGGTGGTTACTCCGGCGACACCGCGGCTGCTACCAGCGCCGAACTGCTGGGCCCCGCGGGCGTGGCGGTGGACTCATCGGGCAATCTTTATATCGCGGACACCAGCAACCATGTCATTCGCATGGTGAACACCAGCGGAACCATCACCACCTTCGCGGGCACCAACACAGGCGGCTATAGCGGCGATGGTGGTGCGGCCATTGACGCAGAACTGGATTTGCCGACCAGCGTCGCTGTGGATGCTTCTGGAAACGTGTTTATTGCGGATTCAGGGAATGACGTGATCCGCGAGGTTTCGGGAGGCACCATCATGACGGTCGTAGGAGCTTTTTCTCCACAATTGCTGAACGATCCCGAAACGGTTTTGGTCGACAAGTTCGACAACCTTTACATCTCGGACCAGAGGGGCTATCGGGTACTGAAATATTCCAATGGGAATCTGACTGTTCTCGCGGGCAACGGATATATCGGTTCCTCCGGCGATAACGGACCGGGCCCGGACGCCGCGCTGGACGAGCCCTCCGGCATCGCGTTAGACGCCAACGGCTATCTTTACATCTGCGACACCGACAACAACCGAATTCGAAAGGTGTCGCCTGAAGGAATCATCACCACCATCGCCGGACTGGGAACCTCGGGCTACTACGGTGACGGCGGTTTCGCAGCCGGCGCGCTGATTTCTTTCCCGCGGGGCATTGTCGTGGATAAGTCCGGAAATGTTTATTTTTCCGATACCGAAAACAGTGTAGTCCGCTTGCTCCAACCAGTGGCTCCAGCGATCACTAGTGGTGGTGTGGTGAACGCCGCGAGCTATGCCGCCGAGGTTTCGCCCGGCGCGCTCGCTTCCGTATTCGGGACCAACTTCACGGGAACTGGTCTGGACGCCATCGCCCCCTCGCTCCCGCTGCCGTCCAGTTTAGGCGGGGTTTCCGTCCAAGTGAATGGCGTTGCGGCTCCGGTGCTCTACGAAAGCTCTAAACAAATCAACTTCCAGGTCCCGTGGGAGACCAAGACCGGAACGGCGACCGTAGCCGTCAGCACCAACGGCGTCAAGGGGAATCAAGTGAGCGTTAAGGTTGAAACGGCAGCACCGGCTCTGTTTGAACAAGGCTCTCACGCGATCGCGCAGAATTACCCCGGCTACACTCTCAACAGCTCGAGGAATCCGGCTGCAGCGGGCGGGATCATTATTGCCTATCTCACGGGTGCAGGCGCGGTGAGCCCGCAACCCGCCGATGGCGCCCCGGCCGGATCGAGCCCAGTATCCATGGTGACCCCCACCGTGACCGCTACCATCGGAGGACAAACCGCCACAGTGTCGTCTGCCGCGCTGGCTCCGGATTTTGTCGGCCTTTGGCAGGTGAATATCGAGGTGCCAATGGGTGTCACCCAGGGTGATCTCCCGCTGGTGGTCAGCGTGGACGGCCAATCCAGTAATTCCGCCAAGGTCAGCGTTACACCTTAGAACCTAACGTTTCGAGAAACATCTTGGCCCGTTCGTCGGTCACACTGGAGGAAGAGTGTCCACGACGAGCCCCGCTACCATTCCAGATTCTGATCCGCTGTGGTACAAGGACGCGATCATTTATGAGGTTCATGCCCGTGCCTTCTTCGATAGCGACGAGGACGGGATGGGCGATTTTCGCGGCCTTACCAAGAAGCTCGATTACCTGCAGGACCTGGGCATCACTGCCATCTGGCTGCTGCCGTTTTTCCCGTCACCCTGGCGCGACGATGGCTACGACATTTCCGACTACAACGATGTTCATCCCGCCTACGGGACGCTGCGGGATTTCCAGAGTTTCCTGAAACAGGCGCATCGCCGCGGCATCCGCGTTTTGACGGAGGTGGTGCTCAACCATACCTCCGACCAGCATCCCTGGTTCCAGCGTTCGCGCCGCGCCGCGCCCGGAACACGCTGGCGCGATTTTTACGTCTGGAGCGACACCGCGGAAAAGTATCAGGACGCCCGCATCATCTTCAAGGATTTCGAAACGTCCAATTGGACTTGGGACCCAATTGCCAAAGCGTATTACTGGCACCGCTTCTATTCGCACCAGCCGGATCTGAACTTCGATAGTCCGCAGGTGCGCGAGGCGATCCTGGAGGTGATCGACTTCTGGTTCGATCTGGGCGTCGATGGATTCCGCTTGGACGCGGTGCCTTATCTCTACGAACGCGAAGGGACCAACTGCGAGAATCTCCCGGAAACTCACGGGTTCCTGAAACAACTTCGCGAGCACATCGACGCGAAATACAAGGACCGTATTCTGCTGGCTGAAGCCAACCAATGGCCCGAGGACGCGGTGGCCTATTTTGCCGACGGCTCGGAATGTCACATGGCGTTTCACTTCCCTCTGATGCCGCGGCTGTTCATGGCTATTCGCATGGAGGATCGCTTTCCGGTGATGGAGATTCTGCAGGAGACGCCGGCCATACCAGCCAATTGCCAGTGGGCGCTGTTCCTGCGCAATCACGACGAACTCACGCTCGAGATGGTCACCGACGAAGAGCGCGACTATATGTACCGCGTCTATGCGCACGACCGCCGGATGCGGATCAATCTCGGGATTCGCCGGCGCCTGGCGCCGCTGCTGGAAAACGACCGGCGCAAAATTGAGCTGATGAACGCCCTGTTGTTTTCGCTGCCCGGCACGCCGGTTATTTATTATGGCGACGAAATCGGGATGGGCGACAACATTTATCTGGGCGACCGCAACGGAGTGCGCACTCCCATGCAGTGGAGCGCGGATCGCAATGCCGGTTTTTCGCGCGCCAATCCGCAGAAGCTTTACATGCCCATCACCATTGACCCGGCCTATCATTACGAGGCCATCAATGTGGAAGGCCAGCAGAACAATCCGCACTCGCTGCTGTGGTGGACCAAGCACCTGATCGAGCAACGCAAGCAGTTCAAAGCTCTGGGCCGCGGAACGCTCGAATTTCTGCGTCCGTCGAATCGTAAGGTGCTGGCTTTTGTTCGCCGGTATGAGGAGCAGATCGTACTGGTGATCGCGAATCTGTCGCGTTTTCCGCAGCACGTGGAGCTCGATCTCGACGATATGAAGGGCATGACGCCGATCGAGATCTTCGGCCGCGCGGAATTTCCGCCGGTGAACGATCAGCCCTATCAGGTGACGCTCGGTTCTTTGGGCTTCTATTGGTTTGCTTTTCAGGCCAGGCATGCGCATCAGGAAAGCATCCAGACGCCGGCCACACCGTCTGGTTTGCCCCTCATCGTCGTGGAATCGTGGGCCCAGGTGTTTCAAGGCCGCAGCCTCGCGATTTTATTGCGCCGGCTTCCCGCGTACTTGAGAACCCGCCGCTGGTTCCGGGGCAAAGACCGAACTATTCGAACCATCGATGTCGTGGATACCATTCCGATCCCGGATTCATCGGCTCAAATGCTCTTGGGGCAAGTAGAATACACGGACGGCGATCCGGAGATCTACGTCATGCCCGGGTCGGTGGCCACCGGCGAGGCTGCCGAGCACGTGAAAGACAAGCTGTCGGATGTCTCCGTCGCGCAATTGCACGCCGAGGACGGGACGCGCGGCGTTCTTTACAGCGCGATTTTCGATCCCGCGTTTGGCAGTGCGCTGTTCAGCGCTATTCTGCGGCGGAGACGCTTTCGCGGCCGATCCGGCGAACTGGTGGGCTCACACACGCGCGCCTTCCGCGCCGCCTGGGGTGAGAGCCATCCCGATCTTGGACCCGCTGTGCTAAAGGCGGAACAATCCAACACATCCATTACCTTTGGGAATCGTTTCATTCTCAAGATCTATCGTCGCGTGGAGCCCGGTATTCATCCGGAAGTGGAAATGGGGACGTTCCTGACGGAGAGAAACTTTCCTTACAGCGCGCCGCTCACCGGAATCATCGAATACCGGGCCAACAACGACGACTCCATCACCATCGCCTCCCTCCACGCCTTCGTGCAGGATCAGCAAGGCGACGCCTGGAACTTCACGCTGGACTCACTCAGCCAGTTTTTCGAAGCCGCGCTGGCCCGCAAGGAGAGCGAGTTCTCCGGTCCCGACGGCAGCCATCATCCGTTCGACCTGCGCAATGTCGAGATTCCGGCGCACGCGCACGAATCCATCGGCAGCTATCTGGACGCGGCTCATCTGCTCGGCCGCCGGGTGGCGGATCTGCATAGGGCGCTCAGTTCGGATCCCGTGGATCCGCGGTTCGCGCCGGAGCCTTTCACGGACCACTATCGACACGCCATATTCCATGGCTTGATGGGTCATTCGACGGAGGCCTTTCAGCTTTTGCGGCAGCGCCTGAAGTCGCTGCCGGCTTCCACGCAGGCCGACGCGCAAAAGGTGCTGGACGCCCGCGAGGATTTTCGCGCCCGCGCGCGCGTTATCTCCGAACGCCGTATCAATTCGCTGCGCACCCGCATCCACGACGATCTGGGATTGAATCGCGTGCTGCACACCGGCAAGGATTTCGTGTTCATCGGCTTCGATGGCTCCTCCGATCGCACCCTGGGCGGGCGCAGGATCAAGCGATCGCCGCTGCGCGATGTCGCCAGCATGCTGCTGTCGTTCCACTACGCGGCCCAGGCTGTCTTCTTACATCAGCTTCCCGGCGTAACATTGCGCCCCGAAAACACCGGCGCACTGGAATTCTGGGCGCGCTACTGGGCGGATTGGGTGTCGGCTACATTTCTGAAAGGGTATCTCGATGCTCCTGGCCAAGGCGACGCCCTCGGCCAAAGCGCAGTCATTCCGGCCAACGACGCGGACCTCCGGATGCTTCTGGACCATTGTCTTCTGGAGCAGGCCATTGATGGAGTGAGTGGGGAACTTCGCCAAAGGCCGGACTGGGTGCGAGTGCCTCTTGGGATGTTGCTGCGAATTTTAGAATCGCCGCTTCCGTAGCTGTTCGGCGGCCTGAAATCTTCTGTGCTGTTGGGAGTCAATGAAGAGGGGACTTTGATCCTTCGGGGTGGACGACATCCTTCGGGGTGGACTACATTATGAAGCGCCGCGAAACGCAACCAGTCTACACGCCTTCGGCCACTTATCGCCTGCAGTTCAATAAGGGGTTCACGTTCGACGACGCTACAGCCCTGGTGGATTACCTGGAGGAGCTCGGGATCACGGACATCTACGCGTCGCCCTTTCTCATGGCGCGGCCGGGAAGCAGTCACGGATACGACGTTACCGATCAGTCGCGTTTCAATCCGGAGATTGGCGACCAGGCATCGTTCTTGCGGCTTTCCGCCGCGCTCGAGCCCCGCAAAATGGGGTTGATCGCCGACGTGGTGCCCAATCATATGTGCATCACGCATCCCTCCAACGCATGGTGGTGGGATGTGCTGGAGAACGGCCCCAGCAGTCCGTTCGCCCGGTATTTCGACATTGACTGGCATCCGCCCAAGGAGGAACTGGTCAACAAAGTGTTGTTGCCCTTGCTCGGCGATCAATACGGCCGCGTGCTGGAGAATCAGGAGATCCAGATCGCGTACGGCGACGGGCAGTTTCACGTATCCGTTTACGATCTCCCCTTGCCGCTCGCGCCGCGAACCTGGATCATGCTTCTGGAACCGGCCGTAGCCAAGCTGCGCGAGAAGCTGGGCGCGGATCATGAACACGTCGCCGAGATGGAAAGCATCGTTACCGCTTTGGGCCATCTGCCCGGCCACACGGAAACCGACGACGCCAAGATTCGCGAGCGGCAACGGGAGAAGGAGATCGTCAAGCGCAGGCTGTCGGGTTTGCTCGACCGAAGCCAGGAAGCCGTGGAATCGATCGACGCATCCTTGGCCGAAATCAACGGACGGCGCGGCGAACCCCGCAGCTTCGATCGCCTGGAGCGGCTGCTGGAGAGCGAAGCGTATCGCCTGAGCTTCTGGCGCGTTGCGATGGACGAAATCAATTACCGGCGCTTCTTCGACATCAACGATCTGGCGGCCATTCGCGTGGAGGATCCCGAGGTTTTCTCCGCGGTGCACGCGCTGATTTTCGATCTGGTGCGCCAGGGCCACATCCGAGGGCTTCGTATCGATCATCCCGATGGGCTCTTCGAGCCCGAGAAATACTTCCGCTATTTACAGGATGCCTGCCGAGCCTTCGCCGCCGCTTCCAACGGACATACTCAGAACGGCCAGAGAAAGCCGGACGGAAACAAGCGGACATTCTACATCGTGGCCGAGAAGATCCTAACCGGCAATGAACCCCTGCGAACTACGTGGGCACTCGAGGGCACCTCCGGCTACGGCTTTCTGAACCTGGTGAACGGCCTCTTTGTGGATCACTCCAAAGAGAAGGCGTTCCAGCAGCTCTATCGCCGCTTCACCGGATGGAGCATGCCCTTCGACGATCTGGTGTGCGACAGTAAGCGGCTCATCCTGCAAGTGGCCATGTCGAGCGAATTGAATGTTCTGGCCCGGCGGCTGGATCACATTTCCGAACACCATCGCTGGTCCCGCGATTTTACGCTGGAGAGCCTGCGGGATGGGCTGCGCGAAGTGCTGGCGGCGTTTCCGGTCTATCGCACCTACGTTCGCAGCGACCAGAAAGAGGTGGACGCGCAGGACCGGCGGCAGGTGAATATCGCCATTCGGGAAGCCAAGTTGCGAAATCCAGCCATCAGCGAATCGGTGTTCGATTTTATCCAAAGCGTGCTGCTGCTGGAGCATCCCAACGGTGTAGACGACGCCCAGCGAGCCGAGCGGCAAATGTTCGTGATGCGGTTCCAGCAACTCTCTTCGCCCGTCATGGCCAAGGGCGTGGAGGACACGGCATTCTATCGATATTATCCGCTGGCGTCCTTGAACGAGGTGGGCGGCGCTCCAGGGCACTTTGGAGTTTCATTGAATGCCTTTCATCGCCGAAATCTGATTCGCCGCGAGATGTGGCCTAGCGGCATGAGCGCCAGTTCCACGCACGATACCAAGCGCGGCGAAGATGTTCGCGCGCGCATCAATGTGCTCTCGGAGACTCCGGTGGAATGGAACCGAGCCATTCGCCGCTGGCGGGATCTGAATAGAGCTGCCAAAACCAAGGTGGATGACCGTCACGCGCCGGACGCCAATGAAGAATACCTGCTGTACCAAACGCTGCTGGGGACGTGGCCCCTGTATCCGATGAATCCGGAGGAGCACGAGGTCTACGTTCGAAGAATCGAGAGCTACATGCAGAAGGCGCTGCACGAAGCCAAGGTCCATACCAGCTGGGTGAATCCCAACAGCGAGTATGAACGGGCGGTGAGCAAGTTTGTAGAGCGCGTACTCGATCCCTCACCCGGCAACGTGTTCTTGCAGGAGCTACGCCAGTTTCAAGCGCCCATTGCCAGGGCTGGAATGTGGAATTCGCTCGCGCAGCTAGCGCTCAAAATCGCCTCGCCGGGCGTGCCGGATTTCTACCAGGGCAACGAACTTTGGACCTTCGATCTGGTGGACCCCGACAACCGGCGTCCCGTCGATTATGCCGTGCGCCGCAAGATGCTGTCCAGCTTGCGCGCGCCCGCCGAGCGGGATCGGGCCGCGCTGGTGGATCGGCTGCGCGAGAATCCGTGTGATGGAGCCATCAAACTTTACATCACCAGCGAGGCTCTGCGTTTCCGCCGGGAGCATCGCGCTCTGTTCGCGCAAGGCTCCTACACGGCCCTCTCCGCCGAAGGAAGCCGCGCCCGCCACGTGGTGGCATTCTCGCGTGCCATAGCGCATCAAACGCTGATCGCCGCCACCGGCCGCTTCTTTCTGAAATTGTGCAACTCTCACAGCAAGCCCGTCGGAGATGTTTGGGGCAACACAGCCATCGCGCTTCCCCTGAACAGTGAGCACCGCAGCTTTCGAGATATTTTCAGCGGCGAAACCATTACCGCTGAGGAGCGCGAAGGCGGCTTGTTTCTCCCAGTCAGCAAGGTCTTCTCGCGCTGCCCGGTCGCACTCCTGTTCGCGGAGCGCGCGGGTTAATGGAGCACGGCGCAAACGCTCTCAAAAACGGAGGCGTCGAGTTTCGCGTTTGGGCTCCGGACGTGAGTTCACTAGCTGTTCAATTGTCCGCGGGACCGCCGCTCGCGATGCACCGCGCTGGAGAAGATTTTGAGTTGTCGGTTCCCGATGCCCAGCCGGGCGACACTTACTCATTCCTGTTTGACGACGGCCGGTTGCGCCCTGATCCCGTCTCGCGCTCGCAACCTTACGGCGTTCACGGTCCGTCTCAGGTGGTGTATCCCGATGCCTTCGTCTGGTCCGACCAGGATTGGAAGGGCATCGCGCTTTCCGATTACATACTGTACGAACTTCACGTCGGTACATTTACGCCCGAAGGCACCTTCGCGAGCGCCATCTCGAAGCTCAGTCACTTGCAGGATCTCGGGATCACGGCTATCGAACTGATGCCGGTCGGCGAATTTCCCGGCACGCGAAATTGGGGCTACGACCAGGTGGATCTCTACGCTCCGCACTCGGCCTACGGGGGCTCGGACGGGTTGAAGGCTCTGGTGGACGCTTGCCATCAAGCCGGCATCGCCGTGGTCCTGGATGTTATTTACAACCACGTTGGTCCCGAAGGCAACTACCTCGGGGAATTTGGGCCTTATTTCACCGATCAATACCGCACGCCGTGGGGCCGCGCCATGAATTTCGATGGGCCAGGCAGCGATGGCGTTCGCCGCTTCGTCATCGAGAACGCGCTCTATTGGCTCACCGAGTATCACATCGACGCGCTTCGATTGGACGCCATCCACGGGATCTTCGACTTCAGCGCGCGCCATATTCTGTCTGAACTTCGCGACCGGTTTCATGAACAAGCCGCGCGCTTGGGACGAGAGGCGTGGGTCATCGCCGAGAGCGATCTGAACGATGTTCGCGTCCTGAACTCCCGCCCATCGGGAGGGTACCGCTTGGATGCCCAATGGCTGGATGATTTTCATCACTCAGTGCACACTTATCTGACCGGCGCGCATCGCGCCTACCTCGCCGGATTTGGCGAGTTGCGGCATATTCAAAAAGCCATCACGGATGGCTTTGTTTATGACGGCTGTTATTCCTCGTTCCGGAAGCGCCACTTTGGAAGTTCCTCGCGAGCGCTGCCGGGCCACCGTTTTATCGCATTCATTCAGAATCACGATCAGATCGCAAACACCAGCCAGGGCGCCCGCTTGTCTCAGCTGGTCTCGCTCGATCAATACAAGGTCGCGGTCGTGCTGCTGTTGTGTTCTCCCTACCTGCCCTTGCTATTCATGGGTGAGGAGTTCGCCGCAGCGAATCCATTCTTATATTTCACCAGCCATGGCGACGGTGCCCTGGCGCGAGCGGTGAGCGAAGGACGCCGGAACGAATATGCAGAGCTCATTGTGTCCGGCGAATTCCTTGACCCTCAGGCACTCGAAGCTTTCGAACGGTCGAAGATAAGCTGGAATTTAGCGGCTGGCGAGCGTCATGCCGGGATTCTCGATCTGTATCGCGAACTCATCGGATTGCGCAAACGCTGGCCGTGCCTTCACAATGGCCGCAAGGATCTGACACGCGTGGAAGTGGACCCACATGCCAAGTGGCTACGCATCCACCGGGCCGATCCATCAGGCTGCCAAGCTACATTGTTGTGCAACTTTTCAGACACGCGCATGGAACCTGATCTCGATCGAGCCACGCTTGCGTTATCGACGACGCTGGAGGCTGGCGCACCTTCCAGCGCGTGCCTGTTTCTGGCCAATCCCTAACCGCCAATCCCCATCGAAGGCGCTATGCCCACGCCGAAGGCGTTACGCCTTCGAGGCAATGGTTCGCGATCTCGGGCGATCGCTCGATGGCAAAATCGGCTTTCGCCTCCGTGGTCGCGGACACGTCTTCAGCGCCAGTTTGGACCAGGATCTCGCGGGCGGACTTCACCCACTCGCGATCATCGCAATGCACCGAAAGCAGGATTCCGCCTTTGCGGATACGGCCCTCATAGCGCTTAGCCTCATACTCGGGAGTTCCCAACCCGGCCAACGCGCCGGCCACTCCACCCAGCACGCCGCCCACGCCAATGCCGCTCAGCATGGCCATGATGGGACCGGCGGCAACGAACAGCCCCAAGCCCGGAATAGTCAGCAAGCCGACTCCAGCGAGCCAGCCCAGAATGCCGCCCACCACGGCGCCGCCTCCCGCGCCCGCCGCTGTGCCTTCGGGAGCTTTCGTATTCCGCTCCAGAGCCAAATCCTTGGTGCCCGTGTTGTCTGGGAACAGGATCGATATATCCGTGCTGCGGAACCCAGCCAGCTTCAATCCGTGAACCGCGTTTTCAGCGTCCAACTGGCTTATGTATATGCCGAACACAACCCTATTTTTTGCCGACATTGACCGACTCCTTGTCCCTCGGTAGAAGTAGTACGTGCAGCGACACCAATCCCTCCCACCAGGGACGCGGTTCCCGGCACGCGATCTTAACGCTACTTAATCTGGAAGCAAGCGGATGGCCGCTCAATTTCGCATAATTCCGGCAGCAGATCGTATAGAAAGTACCTGCTTAGACGCGCTGCGGGAAAATTCTTCCTGCTCCTAACCGTTTCAACAATCCCGATAGAACTCTATCGCCGCCACGCGTCTAACCCAATGGATATGCAAAAAAGCTCTGGGTTCAAGATTACCAGCCTGCTCAGACCTCATTGGAAGCTGCTCGCGATCGGCTTCGTGGGAGTGCTGGGCGAGGGGCTGGCTAACCTTCTGGAGCCCTGGCCGCTAAAAGTGGTTCTCGACAACGTGCTCCGCTCCAAACCCACTCAGGGCTGGTTGAACACTTGGATCTTGTCGTCATTTGGGAATGACAAGCTGGGTGTGCTGAAGTTCGCCGCGCTGGCCGTACTGGCTATCGCCATAGTGGGCGCGGGCTGCTCCTACGTCGAGAAATACGTCACCACCAGCGTCGGCCAATGGGTGACGCACGACTTGCGCCGGACGCTTTACTCGCACATCCAGCGTCTTTCGCTGGCCTATCACGATCACAAACAAACGGGCGATCTCATCAGCCGCGTCACCGGAGATATCGACGCCATTCAAAGCTTCATCGTCTCCGGACTTCTGGATGCCATGATCAACAGCCTCACGCTGGTGGGCATGCTGGGCGTGATGTTGTATCTGAATTGGAGGTTCACTCTCATCGCGCTGTCGGTAGCGCCATTTCTATTTCTCGTGGTTTTCTCCTACACCCGGCGCATCAAGAAAGCCTCGCGCGAGGTCCGCAAGAAAGAGGGCGAAATTGTATCCGTAATGCAGGAGGTGCTGTCGTCCATCCGCGTGGTCAAGGCGTTCGCCCGCGAGGATTACGAGCAAAGGCGCTTGGAAGAAGAGAGCCTGGAAGGCGTCGAGATCGGATTGCGGGCGCGATCGCTGAAGGCCAAGCTGGCCCCGCTGGTGGAAGTGCTGGTAGCGATTGGCACCTGCCTGGTGCTGTGGTTTGGTGCGCGCATGGTGCTGAGTGGAGCGCTTTCGGCGGGATCGCTTGTGGTGTTTATTCTCTATCTCGGCAAGATGTACAAGCCCATGCAGCAGCTCTCCAAGATGACGGATGCTTATTCCAAGGCGGTGGTCGGGTATGAACGCATCCGCGAGATTCTCGACACTGACAATGAGATCAAAGATATGCCTGGGGCGCGCCGCGCACCGCGGTTCCGGGGCGCGATCGATTTTCGAGACGTGAGTTTTTCATACGAGCCCGCCACGCCGGTCCTGAAGGATGTCACTTTCCAAATCGAGCCAGGGCAAGTGGCAGCGCTGGTTGGCCCAACCGGCGCCGGCAAAAGCACCATCATCAGCCTGATCCCGCGCTTCTACGATCCAACGTCTGGCGTGGTGAAGGTCGACGGCCAGGACGTTCGCCGCCTCCAGCAGAAATCCCTGCGCCAGCAAATCAGCTTCGTGCTCCAGGAAACGCTGCTGTTCCACGGTCCGATCTGGAATAACATCGCCTACGGAAAGCCCGAAGCAACACGCGCCGAGATACTGCGAGCGGCGGAATTGGCCAACGCGCACGAATTTATCGACAAGCTCCCCGATGGCTACAACACCATTCTCGGTGAGCGCGGCGTCACTCTTTCCGGCGGCCAGCGGCAAAGGATTGCCATCGCAAGGGCCATCATTCGCAATACGCCGATACTGATCCTCGATGAGCCCAGCTCCGGCCTGGACGCGGCTTCGGAAAAGCTGGTCTTCGAGGCGCTGGATCGTTTGATGGAGGGTAAGACGTCCATCGTGATCGCGCATCGGCTCTCCACCATTCGCCGTGCGAACGCCATTTTTGTCTTGGATGACGGGACCATCGTCGAGCGTGGGACGCATGATTCGTTGCTGCGCTCGGGGGGACTGTACTCCCGGCTGCACCACATCCAGTTTCAATCCGAAGAGCCGGTGCTCACTGAGCCGCATGCCTGAGGGCAGTGTATTCAGAGGCCCTGCAGCTCTTTGACTCGCTTCTGAAACTCGACTGCGAACTCGTCCATATCCAGTCCTTCATATCCGGCGGCGCGAAACGCATCGCGAATCTGGTCCTGCAACAATTGGCCCAGCAGATCGCCGATCCAGCGCGCTGTCTGACGAGGAATGTCGTCGCCGATCCACCGCATGCCCACCCGGCTGAAGTACTCGTGCGGATCGAAGGCCACAATCATTTCGGGGCGGTTGGGCACGTCGAAATCGACGGTGGTAGGTCCGACTTTCTTAATGAAGGTCGATCTGGCGTAGGAGTACAGATTGCCCTTCGACTTGGTGTGTGAAAGCTCGCGCCCCGTGGTGCCAAAGCTCGCGCCCAAATCGCTCACCTCGTATTCGCGCGTGTCACCGTTCTCGTCGCCCTTCTTAAAGTCCCGAATGGCGTTGTTCTCGTTCTTCAGATCCCAATTGTTGATGACGGCCATCATCACGCGCAGGCCGTCTAACTCGCGCGTGCCGGCGAACGGATTGTCGCGCCAGCTCCAGGTCCCCACCTTCTTCCCTTCCTCGCGCTTGAGCCGCACGTTGCGCATCACCCCGCCCGGTTCGATTAAGTCCTGACCTCGATGGAGGTGTGCCGGCAGCCCGTTCACCTGGACGTTCGCGAGAAAGTAATCTTCGTCGGTGTGGTACCCCACGGCCCAAACAAAACGGGAGGCGGCTGTTTCCGGCCGCGCTTCCACTCCGAGCTTGATTTTCCACTTCACGCCGTCTGGATCGCGAACGTCGAACTTGGGATTGCTGCCATTCAGGTCCTCGCTCTCAAAGGTGAAGGGGCCGTGCGGCGCGTGCTCCTGGCCGCCTCGTCCATAGAACAGGTTTTCAGCGGAAATGTCTTTCGGGGCGCGCCACAGGGAAGTAACGGACTTCTCGGTAATTTCTCCTGCCACGCCGGCCGCGATGTAACTTTTTTGCGCGATTGCCGCCGGTGTTGTCACCGCCACCGCGGCCACCCAAACCATCGTAAGTCTCTTTGCGCTAACGCTCATAACGGCCCACCCCCTGAAATGGCCTTCATCTTGATTAAGCAAGAGTGATGCCAGGCAAATTGAAACTTCTGGTGCAACCCGGCGACGGGGTAGAGCCCATTGTGGACGCCATTGACCGGGCCAAGAGCCGCGTAGAGATCGCCATCTTCCGCTTCGATCGCTGGGAGATCGAAAAGGCTTTGGCGAATGCCGCGGCCCGGGGCGTTTTCGTGCACGCCCTGATCGCGTACACCAATCGAGGCGGAGAGAGGAATCTTCGAAAACTTGAAATGCGGCTTCTGGAGGCCGGCATCACTGTGGCACGCACCGCGGACGACCTGGCGCGTTACCACGACAAGTTTCTGATTGTCGACCGCCGGGAGCTGTTTCTGCTGTCTTTTAACTTTACGCACTTAGACATCGATCACAGCCGCTGCTTCGGGTTGGTAACCAGCAACGCAAAACTAGTCGCGGAAGCCGTGAGACTTTTCGAAGCCGACACCAAGCGCCAGGCTTACGTGCCCGCTCTATCGACCTTCGTCGTTAGTCCTGTGAACGCGCGCAAGCAGCTGGCGGCGTTTCTGCGGGGAGCGAAAAAGCAGCTGCTCATTTACGACCCTGAAATCAGCGATCCCGCTATGTTGCGATTGTTGGGCGCACGAGCGCAAGCCGGCGTGGATATCAAGGTGATTGGCCGGGTGAGCCAGGCGGACTCCAAGCTGGCAGTTCGCAAGCTGTCTATGCGCCTGCACACCCGCACTATTATTCGGGATGGCACACAAGCTTTCATTGGCAGCCAGAGCCTGCGCGAGATGGAGCTCGGCGCCCGCCGCGAGCTGGGAATTATCTTCCGCGATAAGAAGATCGCTGAAAAACTCGCCCAGCTCTTCCACCAGGATTGGGATGCCATCGAGCGGGTTCCTCAGCCGCTAACGCTACCGGAAGAGGATCCATCCGCGAAAGTTGCCAAAAGAGTGGCGAAGGCCATCGCCAAGGATCTTCCACCGGTAACTCCAGTGCTCCGTGTATTAGTCCGGGAGCTCGCGGGCGACACCGTCGATATGCAGCTCGACAGCGCTGTGGTGGAAGAGACCGTAAAGGAGGCGGTGAAGGAAGCGGTTCGCGATGCGGTAGAAACCGTCGTCGAACAAAACGGCGTCCAAAATGGCGCGTCACCATCCCACCGTTAGCGGTCTCTAATCGGCAGCGGGTGTGTCACCCTAGAATCGGAGGAGCCAATGGCAATCAATCCCGCCGCTGGTCAGCCGGCGCAGCCGGGCAACCTGGTCAACGTTCCGCGGCTGGTCACCGCCTATTTCGAGGACCGTCCTGATCCGAAAATTCCCGAGCAGCGCGTAACGTTCGGCACGTCGGGCCATCGCGGATCTGCGCTGCATCGCGCCTTTCAACGAATGGCACATCTTGGCGGTGACGCAGGCCATTTGCACCTATCGCAAAGAGAAGGGAATCGACGGGCCGCTGTTCCTGGGCATCGACACCCATTCGCTTTCCGAGCCCGCGTTCGCGAGTGCGATGGAGGTGCTTGCGGCTAACGAAGTTCACGTCCGCATCGCTCCCAACGGCGCGTACACGCCCACTCCCGCAGTTTCCCGCGCCATCATTAATTTCAATCGAGACAGAAAAACGGGACTAGCGGACGGCATCGTGGTCACTCCGTCGCACAATCCGCCAGAGGACGGAGGGTTCAAGTACGATCCTCCGCACGGCGGCCCGGCCGACACCGACATCACGGGTTTCATCCAGAAGCGTGCGAACGAACTGCTGGAAAACGGCTTGAACGGAGTGAAACGCATTCTCTTTGAGAAGGCCCTGCGCGCGTCCACCACGGAAACGCACGATTTCATGTCAGAGTACGTGGCCGATCTTAACAAGGTCATCGACTTCGATGTGATTCGTGGCGCGAAGTTGAATTTGGGCGTTGATCCCTTGGGTGGCGCGAGCGTGCACTATTGGGGACCCATCCGCGATCGATACGGATTGAATTTGACGGTCGTCAATGAAGCCGTCGATCCCACGTTCCGTTTCATGACGCTCGATTGGGATGGCCGTATCCGCATGGACCCGTCGTCGCCTTACGCCATGCGCCGCTTGATCGCCTTGAAGGACAAGTTCGATGTTGCATTTGCCTGCGATACCGATGCCGATCGGCATGGGGTGGTCACCCGCAGCTCTGGCCTTTTGCCGCCCAATCACTACCTCGCCGTGTGCGCACACTACCTTTTCGCCAATCGTACTGGATGGCGTAAAGATGCGGCAGTCGGTAAAACGGTGGTCTCGAGCAGCATGATCGATCGTGTGGCTGGGAAGCTCGGCCGGAAAGTGTACGAAGTCCCGGTCGGATTCAAATGGTTCGTGAACGGCCTGCTCAGCGGATCGCTCGGCTTTGGGGGTGAGGAGAGCGCGGGCGCTTCCTTCCTCTGCCGCGACGGTTCGCCATGGACCACCGATAAAGACGGCCTCATCCCGGCGCTGCTTTCAGCCGAGATCACTGCTCGCGTGGGCCGCGACCCGGGCGAAATCTACGCTGAGCTGGAGCATGAGTTCGGCGTGTCGTCCTATGAACGCATCGACGCGGCGGCCAACGCAGATCAGCGCGCCGCGCTCGCCAAGCTCTCAGCTCGGGACATTACCGTCACCGAGCTGGCCGGCGAGAAGATCCAGAACATTTTGACGTCCGCGCCCGGCGATGGCAATGCCATTGGCGGCGTCAAAGTAATCGCCGAAAGCGGCTGGTTCGCGGCACGGCCGTCCGGCACCGAAGACGTCTACAAGATCTACGCTGAGAGTTTTCTCGGGGCCGATCACTTGAAAAAGATTCAGGAAGAAGCTCAGGCCATGGTGGGCGCGGTGTTGGGAGCCGGCGAGCTGAAACTCTCCGCACCGTAATTCAGTAGATCGCCGATTCGTTCCACGCTGATGTCGGCCGGCGGGTATTTCTTGAACACCTCGGGATCGTGCGCATAATGTCCTTGCCGTACGAAAACAGTGGTCACGCGCGATTGCCAGATCTGCTTGATGGCGTCCAGGATTCGCAGCTTGTCGTCCACCAGGACATAATGATCGGCCGGATAGCGCTGCTCCACGTCCGCTAGCTCTTGCTCCTTGTGGATATAGATCAGCACATTACCCTCGAACAGTTCGAAGAGCCCCGAGCGATAGACTTTGTGCGGCTGAAAAACAACGTCGCCATCCGAAAGAATCACAGGCTGTCCCCACTGCCCCACGTGTTGCACCGCATCCACTGAATTCGGAAACAGGCGATTGGCGAAAGGATAGCCCATCAGAAAATACGAAACTGCCAGCAGATTTGGATCGTGGGGATAATCGAAGCGATAACGCTGCAGCGCACCTAAATAATCGGCGTATCCCAGTTCGGACCGAATCTCTTCAAAGCGCTGCCAATACCGTTGGTTGCGTTCGGGGCCTACTTGCGCGTTGAGATGGCGCTTAAGATCCGCTGTCACGTGGTCATTGTCGAGCAGCGTGTTGTCTACGTCGAAGAGGAAAACTGTTTTCTTATCCGGCATGATTGATCCTACACCGGCTGCACATGCTGCCGGTTGGCCCGGTCGGCCGCTATGGTCACTTGCATGTCGCGCGCCAGATGCACCACTTGCTGCACCAGGCTTCTGCGCGACAAAGCCGGCCACTGGCTGGGCTGCGGCCGGGCCAGGAACAGGTGCGTGACGCCGTTTAAGTGTGCGAACTCCACCAGTGTCTTGGCCACGTCCTGCCCCTGTAGGATGCGCGTCTCGATGTGCAAGTTGCGCGCGAAGTTCAAGTGATGTTCCACCATTTCGCGCTCCTGAGGCGGCACGTCATGCAAATCGATTTCGCGGGAAACCGCCACGGCGAAACAGTCCGCATGCAGGTAGTCCGCCACGCGCTTGCCCCGGCGAATCAGCATGGCGGTGGACGGCTCCGGCGTCACCAGAATCAGAATCCGATCGCCGTTGTCCGACGTTACCTCCGCCTCGTCGCGATACCCGGGTTCCGGTTCAAATCCGGGAGCGTCGTAATCCACTTGCCGGATTTCGACCTCGTGCGCCGTCTGCCGCAGAGCCAGTTCGCGCAACACCACGAGCGTCGATTCCTGGAAGAAATTCTCGAGCGCCTTTTGAGCTTTCTCCTGCGAGTAGACTACTCCGCGAGCCAGCCGGTTTAACAGGGCGCGCGGCGTCAGATCCACCATGACCACCTGGTCGGCCTGTTGCATCACCCAATCGGGGACGGTCTCGCGAACGCGAATCCCGGTAATGTTCCAGATCTGGTCGTTCAGACTTTCCAAATGCTGGATGTTCATGGTGGTGAGAACATCGATCCCGGCGTCCAGCAAGGTCTGCACATCCTGCCAGCGCTTCAGCCGGTCCGAACCCGGCACGTTGGTGTGCGGAAATTCGTCGACGACGCAAAGTTCAGGATGGCGCCGCAGAATGGCGTCGGTGTCCATCTCTTCGAAGAGGCCGCCACGGTAATCGATCTTGCGGCGCGGAATTACCTCCAGGCCATCCGTCTTGGCGATGGTGTCCCTGCGGCCGTGCGGCTCGAAGTAGCCAATCACCACGTCTACACCCGCGCGTTTCGCGGCCTGCGCCTCTTCCAGCATCTGATACGTTTTGCCGACGCCCGCGGCGTAGCCCAGAAAGATTTTAAGTTTTCCAGCTGGAGGACGATCGGGCATGGTTTATTTTGGATAACTTCAGTGGGGGAACACTCGCACGTCGATGTCGTTAGCGCCACGGATCAACCGGTCGAGCGGCGTGCCGGTGAACCGTTCCCACCATTGCTCGCGCGTGCTGTGCCCGACAAAAATCTGTGTGACGCCGTGTTCATGCGCGAACTTCAGCAGCGTCTCGATGGGGTCCTGTCCGTCCAGAATCTCGATGCGGGCGTGGGCGGCGCGCGCGATGGACAGGTTGCGCTCTAACGCCTCCTGATCGCTGGTGGAAATTTCGGCTTGCCGCACGTAGGCCACCGTGAGATCGCCATGAAACCGGTCCGCATTACGCTTGCCGCTCGCGATCATGGGCGCGGCGTTGGCTCGCGGGGTGATACAAACCAGGATCCGTTCCTGCGCCCCAAAAGTCTGTGCAATGCCGTTGCGCTGCAGGTACGCTTCGAGCTGCTTGTCTACTACGTCGGCCGCCAGCAGCAACGCGATCTCGCGGAGTTCGGAAAGCTTTTGCTCCGGTCCGCCCGACCCACTCCCCAGCTGGCCGTCCCGCGCGATACACATCTCCGGCGGCGCATCCACCACTACAATCTCATCCGCCGAATTCAAGAAACTGCGCGGCACGGTTTGCGTCACATGCTTGCCCGTGATGCGCGTCACGCGCTCCCGCAGGTCGTCGATGTATTGAATATTGATGGACGTCATGACGGAGACGCCCGCGTCGAGAAGTGCGTTTACATCCTCCCAGCGGCTGGCGTGGGGCGATCCCGGCGGGTTGTCGTAAGCCAATCCGTCCACCAGACAAACGCTGGGGTGACGCTTGAGAATGGCGGGAGTGTCCATCACGTACACGCCGTCGATTTCCCGCAGAGGCATAACTTCCAGCTTGCTCAGCACCGCTTCAATGTCCGGCGAGGTCTTGGGCTGGATGGCGCCCACCACCACGTCCTGGCCGCGTTCTTTGCGCCGCCGCCCTTCGTCCAGCATGCGATAGGATTTGCCGACTCCCGAAGCGTAGCCCAGGAACACTTTCAACCGGCCGCGGCGTTCGTAGTCTTCTTCCGCCTGCACCTGTTGCAGCAACTCTTCCGGCGTACGGCGTCGAATCGCGCTAGGCATGGGTCACTTATATTATTGCGCGGTGCCGCGCCAAATCGTCAAAAGATGATGTTTTAGTGAACGCTCGGGGACGACTTCGGCCGGGCGAACCGCGCTTGGTCCACGCGCACGTGCAGCACCCGCGACGTAGTAACCGGCCGGCGCTCGTTCAGCACAAACATCAGGCGCATTCCGCGCGCGATCAGGCCCAATTCCAATGAGCCTTCTTCATTCACGGAACCGTGCAGTTCGGCCGGCACCGGATGGGGGCAGTAGTCCGGGTGTCCGGAAATGCGGACTGCGCTCCCGCCCAGGCATTCAATCCGGTAATGGCGGCTCGCGGTCTCCACCTCGATGAAAGAACCGCGCGTCAGGTTCTTGCAATCGATAAATTCAGCGGATGTCATGGAACTGCCTCTATGGTAGCCGATGCCGCCAGATCGCCGCTGGTCGCAGCCTTCGATTCGCCGTTCAATGATTTAGTTTGCCCGGCTTCCGGCGCGCCCGTTATCCTGAAAGGGCTGAATGGTGAGAGCAATTACACGACGTTACGAGCAATGGATTCGCGCGCGCGAAGAGTATCTCTGTTTTCGCGCCACCAACCGGGTGGTGCGCAATTTTGAATGGGGTTTGGAGTGGACGCGAGATTGGCCCTGCGCCCGTCTCAATCCCAAGAATGGCCACACTCCGGAAGACTACGTGGCTCATCTGAACCACCTGGCGATTCAAGACAGCGACCAGTTCTATGGATATGAGCGCCCCGCCGATTTTGAGCTGCGCGACGGCATTCTGCGCTTTCATTCGCCGGTACCGACGCCCTATCCGGAGAACAACCTGGTGCACGCGCAATGGTTTCCCGCGCCCAACTCGAAGAAGGCCGTGGTCCTGCTGCCGCACTGGAACGCGCCTGTCGATGCGCATAATGCGCTCTGCCGCGGCCTGGCGCGCCTGGGCATTTCCGCGCTCCGCATCAGCTTGCCTTATCACGATTACCGCATGCCGGCCGAGTTGACCCGCGCCGACTACGCCGTTTCCTCGAACATCTGCCGGACCATGGATGCGACGCGGCAGGCGGTGATCGACGTGCGCTGTTGTTTCGACTGGCTGGAAGAGCAGGGCTTCGACCGGCTGGGGATCGTCGGCACCAGCCTGGGTTCGGCCTACGCCTATCTGGCGACCACACACGACCCGAGAATCTCGGTGAACGTGTTCAACCATTGCTCCACGCACCCGGCGGACGTTGTGTGGGCCGGCCTTTCCACCCAGCATATTCGCCAGAGCCTGGAAGAACATATCGATCTGGATGGGCTGCGGCAGGCCTGGATGGCCGTGGCGCCGGTGAATTACTTGGAAAAGTTCGTGGCCAAGAAGCACAAATCGTTATTTATTTACACTGCGTACGATACTACTTTCCCTCCCGAGCTCTCGCGTGCGGTGCTAGCCAAAATGAAGGAACTCGACGTGGATCATAAAGTGGTGGTGCTGCCCTGCGGCCACTATACGCTCGGCGAAACGCCCTTCAAGTTCATCGACGGCTATCACATATGTTCGTATTTGAAGCGAAATCTGTAAACGCTTGCTAACGACGGCGGTTCAGATGGTCTTGTCTTTCGCGTAGCATAGCTTGTCCAGTTTGCATTCCGAACACTTGGGCTTCCGCGCCACGCAAAGCGCGCGGCCGTGATAGATGAGTTGCAGCGGGAACTCGAACCATTTCTCGCGCGGGATGATCTTCATTAGGTCCTGCTCGATCTTTACGGGGTTAGTGTTCCGGGTGAGGTCCAGCCGTTGCGCGTTGCGCTGAACGTGCGTGTCCACCACAATCCCCTCCTGGACCTTGTACCATCCGCCCAGAACGACATTCGCGGTCTTCCGCGCGGCGCCCGGAATGGTGAGCATCTCGTCCATGGTCTTGGGGATCTCGCCGCCGAAATCGGCCAGGATTTTGCGGGCGGCGCCAATTACCGACTTAGCCTTGTTGTTAAAGAATCCCGTGGAACGGATCTCGACGGCAAGTTCCGCCTGGTGCGCCGACGCGAAGTCCTGGATAGTGGGATATTTCTGAAACAGGCCAGGCGTCACTTCGTTGACGCGCTTGTCGGTGCACTGCGCCGACAGGATGGTGGCCACCAGCAGTTGCCAGGCATCCCGATGCTGCAAAGGCACTGTGGGATGTGGATACATTTCATCCAGGATCTTGAGAATCTTGCTCAGGCGCGTGGCGCGTTCGGCTGCGGTTTTGGGTTTTGGAACTTGCTTCGGCGGGGTTGCTTGCGGCGTGGCTTTTTGGGGCACGCCGCTATCATCGCACGGAGCGTGGGGCTTATTGACGGGCCACCAGGACTTCGGTGCGCAGAGACTGCCAATCTGGAATGGCCGATGGTTGGATGGAAGGGTCCAGTTCCACGCGGACTTCCTTCGATTGGTTAGGCCCTAGAGACGCAACTGCGCTAGAGACCGTGAACAGCGGCGGATCCTCCAGCGCTTCCACCGAGCGAACCGCGATGCGAATGTTCAAGCCGGTGAGTTCGCTCGCTGAGTGATTGATGACAATGTACTGAACTTGCGGCCTCTTGCTCGGCCCCAGGACGATGCGTACGCCCGCCACTTCCACGAACCTGGCGGCTGGGTGTTCTTCCACCACGCGGGCGCGAGGCGAAGGTGCGGCTTTTACGGTTGCCACCGGCGGCGCTACGGAAGCCGCCTTGGCATCGCCGGTCTTCGAATCACGATCCTGCATGAGGTACTGCAGCAAACTTACAACGCCGAAGATGACGACGATGGCCACGATCAGGTTGACCAGCCAGGAGGACCATCGCTTATTCTTGCCCGGTAAGCTCGCAGTTTGGTGAAAGTTGAGAAGCTGCGGCGGAAGGCTGGGACCGGCCAGCGTCGGCGGCTGTGGTCCGGCGATCACTGCTGCTCGCGCCACGCGCTCCGGCGGTATTGCGGTGAATTGAAACTTCTGCGACCGCATCCATTGGTCGGCGGGAGGCCCTGGGGCTCTGACGATTTCCGAAGGAGCGGACAGCAGGCATGCCGCGGGCTTTTCGCGGAAGGAAGCGTGAATGGCGTCGATGGCCGCCCGATCGAGCTCCTCGGCGCTGGCGCGCAGCGCGCTCAGCAGTTCGACCAGCGATGCCCCGCTTAGTTTTACTTCGGAAGACGTGAGCGAGGGCTGGCTTGGCTTCGAAGCCAGCGCCACGGAAGCACCATTCATGGACCGGGCGTCGCCCGACGGAACCGCTGGCTTCAGCGGAGCGGGGTCCAGCTTGGAAAGACTGCCGAGCGCCAGGCCGCTGTGATTTGTCCCTGCTAATTCCGCGCGCACAAACGCGATGGACTGACGGCGCGATGGCAGCGCTTCGGCGGACTGACCGATGGCTCCGGATTTGCCTCGCGCGCCCTCGAAACTGATTTCGCCTGCTGGTGTGGGGCCGGCCACCGCCAGGCCAAATTTCGCCCGGGTTGGCGCCGTAACGATGGAAGCCGACGGAGACGACAAGCGTGCCGGCACCGGCGCCGGCGACAGCTTGGCTGGTTCCACGCGACCTGGGCGAGCTGGACGCACGGCAAGGTCATCGAGCGACGCTAGTTCGGTGGACAGCGCTGGTTCCCGAGGGGCCTCTTCCACGGAAACTGCCGCAGCTTCATGTCTGACCGGGGCTTCATGCTTGAGCGCCGCTTCATGTCCGTTTGCGGACGTGAGCAGTTGGCGTTGCGGAGGAGCCGCCAACAAAGCGGTGGAAGGAGCCGCTTGAACGTGCTTGGCGAACGAGAGCAGTTCCTGGCTGGCGCTACCGGTTGACTCGGCCGCGGTTTGTTCCACGGCTGTCTCGGCCGCCTTCGGCTGCTCTGAGGGCGGTGCCGTACATGTCGGACATTCCCGGATGGCCGGCGAGCATTCGTGCCCGCACTCAGGACAAATCCAGTACAGCATATATATTCACTCTAGAACCAAAGTGCTTTTATATCTGTCGGTGACTCACCCTACCTTGTTCTAAGAGGGGCCTTAGGTTGCTAACTCACGGCACCTAAAGACATTGCCACGTAAGACTCTATACTGAAAGGGCTTGGAGTTCTACCGCCAGATTTCACTCAGGCCGCATAAGGTCGGGATACTGGCGGGGAGCTTTAATCCGCCTACGATCGCCCATCTGGAATTGGCGCTTGCCGCCAGCCGTTGCGTCGATTTGATCTTATTCGCGGTCCCGCGAGTTTTCCCCCATAAGGAGTATTCTGGCGCGACGCTCGATCAGCGAATAGAAATGCTGGACGCCGCCGGACCCGCCATCCCGCATGAGATTGCGTCCACAGGGCAAGGCTTGTTCATCGACATTGCCCGCGAGTGCCACGAGCATTATGGCGGCCAGGTCAAGTTGTCATTCGTCTGCGGGAGGGACGCGGCGGAGAGGATTCTACATTGGGATTATGGGCGTCCGGGCGTGGTAGAGCAGATGCTCGGCGAGTTTGAACTTCTCGTTGCGCCGCGTGGCGGACATTTTTCGCCGCCCGTGGAATACCGCCACCGGATCCACGCGTTGCCGGTGCGGAGCGGATATGAAGAGGTATCGTCCACCGAAGCCCGCGAGAGGATTGCGCGGGGCGAGCCTTGGGAACACCTGGTGCCGCAAGGGATTCAGGAGCGGGTAAAGGAAATCTACTCGTGAAGCGACGTGTCTAAGAACGCGCGTAACCGGTGACTACGGCTGGGATGGCGCAGTTTCCTGAGTGCCTTGGCTTCGATCTGGCGGATGCGCTCGCGCGTCACGGCGAAGTGCTGGCCCACTTCTTCGAGCGTGTGCTCGCTGCCATCCTGCAGGCCAAAGCGCATTTTGATGATCTTTTCCTCGCGCGGGCTGAGCGTCTTCAGCACCTCCGCGGTTTGCTCACGCAGGTTCAGATTGATCACTGCTTCCGATGGCGACACTACGCGCCGGTCCACAATGAAATCGCCCAGGTGGGATTCTTCCTCTTCGCCCACCGGCGTCTCGAGCGAGATGGGCTCCTGCGCGATGCGTAGCACCTTGCGAACCTTGCCTACCGGCAGCTCCATCTTCACCGACAGCTCTTCGGTGGTTGGTTCGCGTCCCAGTTCCTGCTGCAGCATGCGTTGCGTGCGGACCAGCTTGTTGATGGTCTCGATCATGTGCACTGGAATGCGGATGGTGCGCGCCTGATCGGCAATCGCGCGCGTGATGGCCTGCCGCACCCACCAGGTGGCGTAGGTGGAGAACTTGTAGCCGCGCCGGTAATCGAATTTGTCGACGGCCTTCATCAGGCCGATGTTGCCCTCCTGGATCAGATCCAGGAACTGTAGGCCGCGATTGGTGTAGCGTTTTGCGATGGAAACCACTAAGCGCAGGTTGGCTTCAATGAGTTGCTTCTTAGCCGTTTCCGCTTCCTGCTCGCCGCGCTCGACGATTTGCAGGGTCCGCCGCAGCTCGGTGGCGCTGGCCCCGCAATCTTCTTCCAACTGTTGTATGCGCTGGCCGCACTGGCGGAGTTCCTTCCGCAGATCGCGCGCGGGGTGCGTACCGTTGGCGGGTTCTTCGAGCTTACGCTGGATCTTGGCGATTTCCCGCTCCAGCGGCTTCAGCTCTTCCACCGAACAACGCAGCCGCCCGGCCAGGCTGCGCCGCACCGAAGTGCTGAACCCGACGTTGCGGATGATGCGGGAGATCTGCACCATGTTGCGCGCCAGGCCGTAGCGCAGGCCGCGATGCTGCTTGGGTTTCATCTGGCGGGATACGGCTTGCAGCTTCTGGCGGAACTGCAGGCTCTTCTTGTAGTACTTCTCAATTTCGCCGATCTGGGCCAGCAGATCGTTTAATTGCCCGGTAAAATCCTCATCGGTGATGACGAACTCGGGAAGCACCAGAACATCGCGGACGCTGGTAACGCCGCGCTGCAAATCCTCGCCCAGTTGGATGATCTCGCGGATCACCAGCGCCGAGCGCGAGAGTGCCTTGCGGACGGACCACTGGCCACGCTCATTACGCTTGGCGAGTTCGATTTCACCCTCGCGCGTGAGCAGCGGCACAGTGCCCATCTCGCGCAGGTACATGCGGACGGGATCGTTGGTTTTGTCGCCGGTTTCCGGGGTGAGCTCCAGATCGCCGAAGTCCTCGGGTTCTTCCTTGGACTTCTCGAAGTCGAGCTTGGGCTCTTCCAGAATCTCGACGCCGGCGCTGTCGAGATCGGTGAGCAGGTCTTCAAACTCGCGGCCAGAAGGAAATTCTTCGGCGAGCAAGTCATTGACTTCGTCGTACAAAACGAATCCCTTTTCTTTGCCCGCTTCCATGAGATGCTTTATCCGGCCGAACTTTTCATTTGTTGCCACTGGCGCCCCGCTTACCAGCGAACCCTATACCCGCGCAAAACGAAGTCCGGCGCGGATGATTTTCTGGTGCGCGCCGCACCCTCTGCGCTGAGCCCTGATCTCATTAGTGTACAACACCGCCCACGGCTTTTCGGCTGCGTTTGCGGAACTCGTCCCGTTGCGTCATCAGTGCGTTCAGGCGCATGGCCTCCTGAATATCACCGGCCTGCTCGGCCGCTTTGGCCTGTGCCCGGATACTGGCTACCTCAGATTCAGACTCCAGGGTTTTGAACTTCTCCAGGCAGTCCACCGCTACCCTCTGAGCCATCTGCTCTTCTAATCTGTCATCGGCAAAAACGGTCGACGACAATAGATCCCGGTCGGCGTCGGAAAGGCGCCCTTCCAGGTCCGAATATCGAAACGGTTCCCCATCGGAATGCATTGCAAATAGGGCCTGAAACACGCTTTTCGACACGAACTGGTTTATCGCCGCCAAGCCGCTCAATTCCGGGATCACCTGCGCTCGGGCGTCCTCACTGGCGAGTAACGCATTGAGCAGTAGCCGCTCGGTAGCCGGGATCAGTGGGCGCCGCGGCGCCGGCGTTGGCTCCGCCGCTCCCTTGCTGAAATGGTCGCGTATCAGCTTCTCATCCACGCCTAAGTAATTGGCTACATCGTTGGCCACGGCAAAGCGCTCCAGCCGGTCGGCGATGCTTTGGATGCGTGGCGCCAGGAACTTGAAGGCGTCCATTCGTCCTTCCACGGTTCGCATGTCGAATTTTCGTCGCGCCCGGTCCGCCAGCCAATGGAAGTACACCGGCGCTTTTTCCAAACGCTGGCGATACGCCTCCGCTCCTGAAGCTTTCACGTATTCGTCGGGGTCGAGATCGCCTCCCAGTTCCAGCACGCGCACGCGAAATCCCTCGTCGAGCAACAATTGAATCGACTTCTCCGCTGCGTTGGCTCCCGCCGTGTCGGGATCGAAGTTCACCACAATGCGCTCGGAGTGGCCCCTCAGCACGCGCACCTGCGTATTGGTTAGGGATGTGCCGCAGCTTGCCACCACATGGTGAACGCCCGCCGAATAGACGCCAATGACATCCATGTAGCCTTCCACCAGCACCACATATTCCTGGTTGCGAATGGCCTCTTTGGCACGATGCAGATTGTACAGCACGTAGCTTTTGCGATAGAGCGCGGTTTCGGGCGAGTTCAGATATTTGGGCTCTTCGCCCGCTCGCAGCGCGCGGCCGCCGAACCCGATCACTTTGCCGGCTGGGTTGTGAATCGGAAACATGAGCCGGCCACGGAAACGATCGTAGAAACCGGTACCCTCCTGCCGCTTGGCCACCAATCCGGATTGTTCCAATTGCTCGGGCGAGAAACGCGATTCAAACTGCCGGACCAACTGGCTGCCGGAGGCTTCCGACAGGCCCAGGCCGAACTCGGCGATCTGCTCGGGAGATACATTGCGGCCAGCCAGATACTGGCGAGCCTGCGCTCCCGCCGGACCAGTGAGGTTGCTTTGGAACACTCGCGCCGCGATCTCATGCATCTCCTGTAGTGCGGTGCGGAGCTTCGCGTCAGGGTCCGAGTATTCGCGCTTGGGCATCGTCATGCCATTGCGTTCCGCCACCAGCTTGAGCGCCTCAAAAAAACTGATGCGTTCGATTTCCATGACGAACTTGAAGACGTCCCCCGTAACGTGACAGCCGAAGCAGTAGTAAAACTGGTGACTGGAATGGACCGAGAACGAGGGCGTCTTTTCAGTATGAAACGGACACAACCCGGAGTAGCGCGGCGAGCCGCCCACTTTCTTCAGGCGCACGTATTCTTCAATGACTTTGACGATGTCGACGGATGATTTTACTTGCTCGGCAAAATCCATGTTCGTTGAGAACTGCCGTTGCCCTTGGGCACTTCGCTCCTATAGTTACACACCACGCGGCGTTTTGGACGTATTTGTGGCGCACGCACTCGTTGCGTGCCGCGTCGCCACTCATGGCGACGCTCGGGTCTTTCATTCATTGCGTTCACAGCGTGCGCCACGCACTCCTTCCACCAATCGGGTGAACATCGGCTTCACGCCGGTCGAAAAACTGCCGGCCGGACGCGCGACACTAAGTACGGATGCAGGTTCCCGATCCAACCATCATCGAGCGTGAAAATTTGGATGCCAGCGTTGGCGAGGTTCCGAACGCGGATGCAGTGTTTGTGGTCTGGGCTGGCGATCGCTCGGCGTACCTGGCCAAGACCAGCATGCTGCGGCGCCGGTTGCTGCGAATCTTCAAGCCCGCCGACGCGCCCAAGCGATCGCTCAATCTGCGCGAGGTGGCCACGCGCGTGGAATATTGGCCCACGGCTTCCCGCTTTGAATCGCTACTGCTGCACTACGCGCTCGCCCGGCGGTACTTCCCGGAAGATTATCTGCGCATGGTCAAACTGCGGATGCCGGCCTACGTCAAGCTGATTCTCGCGAACGAATTTCCGCGGACGCAGGTGAGTTCGAGGCTGAGCGCCAGCCGGGCCATCCATTATGGGCCCTTCCAATCGCGCGCGGCGGCCGAGTTGTTCGAAGACCAGTTTCTGGATTTGTTCCAGATCCGTCGTTGCCAGGAAAATCTGGAGCCCAGCCCTCAGCACCCCGGTTGCATCTACGGCGAGATGAGCCGCTGCCTGCGCCCCTGCCAGCAGGTGGTTAGCCGAGAAGAATATCTGAGCGAGGTGGAGCGCGTCGAAGAATTCCTCACCGGCAACGGGGCTGCGCTCATCAGTGTCGCATCGGCAGCGCGTGACCGCCTGAGCGGAGAGATGAACTTCGAAGAGGCTGCACGCCAGCACAAGCGTTTGGAGCGCATCCAATCCGTGCTTGCATTGCGCGGAGATCTGGTGTCCGATATCGATCGGCTGTACGGAGTGGCCGTGGCGCCCGGCTCGCTCGCAGACAGCGTGCAACTGTGGTTCATCTGCCAGGGTGCATGGCAGGCGCCGATACAATTTCCGCTCACTTCGCTGGTGTCGCTCGATCACCGCCTGCGGGAACTGGTGGCATCCATCCAGCCGGTGACGCCGCCGCTGGCGGAAAAGCAGGAGCATCTGGCGTTGCTGGCTCGCTGGCGCTATTCCAGCTGGAGCGACGGCGAGTGGATCGGCTTTCCCGCCCTCGATCAGGCGCCCTATCGGAAGCTGGTGCGGGCTATTTCGAGGGTGCGGCAGAAAGCGGCGGCGTCAGTTGAGCCGAGCCCGCTGTAGGAAATCCCGCGCCACGTCTCGCGCCGCGCGATGCTGCGCGTCCACTTCATAATTCATATTGCGCATCTCGACGTCGGAGATTTTTCCCGACAGCTCACTGAGGATCGCACGCAGATTCGGATAGGCCGCCAGCGTTTCCTGTCGCACGACAATGCAGGCCTGATAAGGCGGAAACACGTGCTTGTCGTCTTTGAGCACGGTGACATCCAGCTTGTTCAGCAGGCCGTCGGTGGTATTGGCGGCGGCCATGCTCACCTGCTTCTGTTCGAGCGCCTGGTAGAGCAGCCCTAAGTCCATGCTCTTGGGAGCCGCGTTCCATTTGATCGAATAACTTCGATTCAAGGCGCCATATGCATCCGGGCGCGTCAGGAATTCATAGCCTGCGCCGAGGGTAAAGCCCATGGGATCGCCTGCTGCATCGCTCAATGTTTCCAGATGCCGGGCGCGTGCATCCTCGCCCCGAATCGTCATGGCAAACGAGTTTTCAAAGCCCAACGGGTCTAGCCAGTCCAGATGGAAGCCGCTTGAATATTCAGCGCGCACCTGTTCCAGGACCACCGCGGGATCGGTGACGCCGCTGCGCTTCAATACATTGGTGAAGCCGGTGCCGGTGTACTCCGGATACATGTCGATGTCTTTTGCCAGCAGCGCCTGATGCGCCAGCAGCGTTCCACCCAGGTCCAGCTTGCGCTCTACGGGCTGATGCGTACGCGCTTCGATATGTTGTGCGATGATCTCGCCCAGGATCAGTTGCTCGGTGAAATTCTTGGAGCCCACCACGATGTGGCTGCGCGGGCCGCAGGCATTGAGAAGCGCGGCCGAGATTACGAGTGAGAGAATCGCCGTTCGATCCAACTGAACCCTCCGTCCGAGAGTAGCGCGAGCAGCGCCGCGGGAATCGCTCCCGCCAGAATCTGCGTGGTGTCCACCGATGCGATGCCACGGAAGATGAATACGCCGAGCCCGCCGCCTCCGATTGCGGCCGCGATGGTGGCTGTCCCAATGGTGGTGACGGTGGCGATTCGAACGCCGGCGATGATGGTGGGCGCGGCCAGCGGCAGTTCCACTTCCCACAGCAGTTGCCGGCCAGTCATCCCCATCGCGATGGCAGACTCGCGCACCGCGCGGTCAACCCCCAAAATTCCCGCCAGCGTGTTGCGAAGAATCGGAAGCAGCGCATACAGCACCAGCGCAACAATCGCGGTCCTTTTGCCGATGCCCCCGATGAATGGTATCGGGATCAGGAAGCCAAACAGCGCGAGACTGGGGATGGTCTGCATCACGTTGGCGAAGCCCAGCAGCGGAGTCCGTAACGATGCACGGCGCGTCAACAGAACCCCCAGCGGTAGACCGGCGCCGACCGCAATAGCCATGGAGCTCAGCACCAGGACGAAATGTTCGCCGGTGAGTTGCGCCATCTCCTGCAGCAGATAAGGAGGAATCATAGCGTAGACATGAAAGCGCACGCTTCCGGACCGCTCGATTTTACGAATTCGGCTGGCGTAGTTAGCACTTCCAGTCTGCCACGACACAGCAGGGCGATTTCGGTGCCCAGGCGCAGAGCTTCGCGCACGTCGTGGGTGACGAAGATGGATGTTATCCGCAACCGGTCCCGCAGTTCCAGGAATTGATCCTGCAATTCCACACGTGTTACCGGGTCCAATGCGCCGAACGGTTCATCGAAAAGCAGGAGCTTTGGTTCGGCGGCCAATGCTCGTGCCACGCCCACGCGTTGTCGCTGGCCGCCGGAAAGCTGGCGCGGATAGCGATCGAGAAATTGCGCCGGCTCCAGGCCCACTTGATGGAGCAGCTCAGCCACCCGCGCGGCCACGCGCTCCCTCGTCCAGCCATTCAATCGCGGCACCAAGCCGACATTCTCACGAATGGTGAAATGCGGGAACAAGCCGATCTCTTGAATCACGTATCCAATGCTGCGGCGAAGCTGGATCAGATCCCAGTCGCGGGTGGCGCGGTCTTCAATGAGCACCTTGCCGTCGGAGGGAAAAAGAAGACCGTTCAGCATCTTCAATGCGGTAGTTTTTCCGGATCCGCTGCGGCCGAGCAGGACAAGTGTGCGGCCCGGCTCGATGCGAAAGCTTAGATTATCGAGGATGAGATTGCCGCCGACGCGATAGGAGACGTCGCGAAATTCAAGCGCGGCGGCACTCAAGAAACGGTCCAGAGATTTTCCGCGAACGGCCAATCCCGATCGATCCACTGATCCTGCACGCTGAAGCCAGCTTGCTCCGCCATCGCGTCCAGCTCCGGAAGCTGGAACTTGTGGGAGGACTCGGTCCAGATTGTTTCACCGGCGCGGAAGGTTACCGTCAGATCGGCTTCCGCAATCACGGCCGTCTGATTCATGCGCGACCGCAGGTGCATTTCGATGCGGCGCTGTTCTTCGTTCCAGCGCGCTTGATGCTCGAAGTCCCGCAATTGGAAATCGCCACCGAGTTCACGATTGATGCGCCCCAGGAGATTGAGATTGAATGCGCCCGTAACGCCCGTAGGATCGTCGTAAGCGTTGAGCATCCGGTCCCGTTCCTTCACCAGATCCGCACCTATGAGCAGCATGTCGCCCGGAAGCAGCGCCCGGCGCAGGTCGCGCAAGAACGTATGTGCGCATTTTCGCTCGAAATTGCCGATCGTGCTGCCGAGGAACATCACCAGGAACGATTCGCCCGATTGCCTTTCCGCCGTGGCGCGCGCCATCCCGTCGAGATAAGACTGCTCCAGCGGATGCACCTCGGCGATGTCGGACAAATCCCGCTCGCAGCGCGCCAGAGCATCCCCCGACACGTCGATCGGATAATAACGAACGCCGCCACCCATGGCCTGTAGCAAATGCCGGGTCTTCTGGCCAACCCCGCTGCCCAGCTCGATCACCGCCAGCGGAGAGGGAAGCAGGCTCGCGATATCGCCGGCGTGGCGCCGGAGCAAACGCTCATCCGCGCGCGTGAGTCCGTATTCTGGAAGATGCGTGATGGCCTCAAAAAGCGAGCTTCCCAATTCGTCGTAGAGATACTTGGAATGCAGCTCTTTCTGAGGCTTCGCGAGGCCCGAACACACGTCGGACGCGAACTCGCGCACGGCGGCGTCGGCCTCACCTTTAATCTTCGACCAGCCGAAAACTTGCGTAGACATAGGGATAGTTGGGTCGGAACCAGTTGCGAAAAGAACGGCGCAGCATGCAGGCAGCCGTCACCGGCGACCCGCCTTTCATGACGTAATGCTCCTCGTCGAAGAAATTCTGTGAATATCCTGGATAGAACGGCATGGGCTGGAATCCCGGAAATGGACCGAACTGAGTGGCTGTCCACTCCCAGCCGTTCCCCACCAGTTGAGAGACGCCCGAGGCACTGTCGCCCGCTGGATTCGCGTTGACATCCACAGGGTCCCAATGGCGAAAGTCGAAATTGCCATGCGTTCGATCGGGCGATGCTTCGCCCCACGGATACTGACGCTCGCCGCCATCCCTTGTTTCGTATGCGGCCCGATGAAACTCCGCTTCGGTCGCCAATCGTTTGCCCGCCCAACGCGCGTAGGCGTTCGCCTCGGTGTGAGTCACATAGACCGGTGCGTTCAACGGCAAGGGAATTTCCGAGAACATACCGCGATAGATGAAGATATCGCCGTGTTGGGTCCAGAAATGAGGCGCCTTCGCGCCCTCTCGTACGAAATCCAGATATTGGCCGTTTGTAACCTTGTACTTGCCAATGTGGAAGCCCGGAACGTGCACCTGGTGCTGGTCGAACTCGTTATCCCAACCGAATTCACCCGGCTTCTGCCCAAGCGTGGCCACGCCCGGCGCGATTTCGATCATCGGGTTCGCGAGGCGTTGCGTTGAGTATGCCACGGGCGCCACATTCGGCGCCTTCTGATCGAAAGGCAGGTTGTGCAGAAGATACGCCAGCGTTTCGGCGTGCATGAGCCGATGCTCTAACGCAACCTGAACAATCTGCTCCGGCGCCTGATCCAGCAGCTCGTCGATACGCGCTCGGACGCGCCGGTTGTAGGCTTGAACTTCCTCCGCTCCCGGCCAATCGGACGGTTGATCCGTCGCGGCCTGTCCCACCGGTGGATCAATGCCAAATTCGAACAGAGTGTCGAAATGCGGACTCAATGAGCTGACACCCAGCGTCTTTCGACAGATCAGATTCCAGTCGAAAGCTTCCAGATGCCCCAGATAAAAGATCAGGCGATGCCGCTCCGGGATGGGACGCGAGTAGAGCACATCCGGCGTGAGAAGCCTGAAGATTGAGTCGGTTAATTGGCGCGCAGAATCCAGCCGTTCCTGCAGCGCATTACTGATGACGGGGACGCTCGACATGCTAGCCTCCGGCTACGCAATATCAGACTAGCATCCGTATCGCCAAAACGGGAGTTAGCTAAATGTCAGTTCAGTTTCTGCCTAGAGGCCAGGCACGAGGTTGCCCTGGTGCCGACTTCCGGTTGTCTCTCGATGACGTGCCTACTTCGTTCCGGGTGCAACTTGCCCAGGCTGGGCCGGTGCGGAGGCTTGAGCCTTCTCGGCAGCCAACGCGTTTTGGGCGGCTTGAGCGTCCCAGGTAGCTTTGTTGCGAGTAGTCTTCCAATACTTGTCGCCCCACCATTCAGCGGTCGCCGGGTTGGCAGCCGCTACTGGTGACCTCTTGGCCGCGATGTTCTCCTGCGCGTCGAGAGCCCGATAAGCAGCCAGTTCGAAGTTTAGCGTTCCAGCCGCGCCGGTGGCATCGGTGTAATTGATGACTAGCGTCTGCTTGCGATGGCTGGCGATCGGCGACATCGCCGGGAACACGTGCATGACGCGCCGGACATCCGCCTTCTCGATTTCGGTGCTCGTGATCTGATCGTAGGGGAGCGCGAAAATCGATCCGTTATACGTGAAACGGAACTCCTTGGCATCTTCAAAATGGAACACGCCACCCGAATTCACCGGAATGGACTTTACCGTTCCCCCAACATATTGAACGGCATCGGAAGCGGCGAGGACAGCAGCCGGTGGCACGGCTGCAAAAACAATGGCTGATATCAGAACCTGGCGGATTGCGAACATGCTGTGGTCTCCTTTAGAGCGCTCTAGCGAGTACTATCGACCGCCGAGTCCTGGGACTTTAGGCCCCCACATTACAATGGAAACAACATGTCCGTCTATGACGAGCGTCGCGAAGAGCTGGAACAGCAAGAGTTTATGATGGGTACCGAGCGCGGACGCTTGTCCGTGACAATGGATTTGCTGACCGACGCGCTGGTGCTGGTGGGCCAGCATGGGGTCTACTGCCAGAGCGCGCGCCAGCCTGGCAAGCCGGCCATGGACATACAAATGATCTCGAAGTGCCTGACCGACGCCAAGGAACTGGTGGCGGATGTCATGGGCGAGCTGAAGCGAAAATCACAGCCCGCGAGTTGATCAGTGCGCGCGGCTGGCGAAGAAGTAATAGGTCCAGACGAAGATCAATCCAGCGATGCACAGCCCGATCATGAAGAGCTTGCGGCCGGTGCTGGGCTGGTAGCCGGGCGGTTTGTCTGGATCAGGCGGCTGTTGGCCGGTGACGGGTTCTGAGGCCATGATTGTTAAGGCAAAGGGTAGAGCGCGAGTTCGGTCATCGGAAAATCTTTGCGATTGTCCGTCATCAACACCAGGTTATGAGCCAGCGCGGTAGCCGCGATAATCATATCCACCACGCCCATCGTCCGCCCCTTTTTGCCCCATTCATTCTTCAGCAAACCTGCGGCACGCGCCAGCTGCGAATCCAATGGATAATGTTCCAGAGCGTCGAGAAAGCGCTCGGTAAGCGGGATCTCTTTGGGTCGAGCGCCCGCAAAAATCTCGGTGAGCGTCACCACGGAACAAGCCAGCGTGTCGCCTGCTGCAACCATGGACGCCAGCATTTCCCAACGCCCCTGCTTCCGATTGAGAGCATCGATGATGACGGACGTGTCGAGAAGGTAAATCGCCATTATTCGGGATCGCGTTGCTTTTGGATCTTCTCGAAACGGGCCTCGCTTTCAGCGCGCGTCTTGCGCACCCAAGCCGAAGCTCCGCCCTTGAGCTCCAGGTGATCTTCGTCCTTCCAGATTGGCTCTTTGCTCTTGAAGATCTCCAGCAGTTGCTGCCGTTTGATCTCGCGCTTGGCGAGGTCTGCCAGAAATGCACTCCTACCTCGCGAGCCGGCGATTTTGTCGATCTCCTGCACCAGATCCTCTGGCAGAACGATGTGTGCTCTCTTGGTGGATGTCATGGGCCTTCTCTGTTAACTAGCATAGCCCACTTCATTGGCACATGCAACCACTTCGTTGTGACATGCAAGCCAACCGGCTAAAGTCCCTGGAGGAATGGGTTCCTTAGCCGCTCCCGTCCGATGGTTGTGTTCTGGCCATGCCCGGGTATCACCACCACCGTGTCATCCAGCGGCAGCAGTTTGTCGTGAATCGATCTGAGGATCTGCTTCGAATCGCCGCCCGGCAAATCCGTGCGCCCGATGCTGTCCAGGAACAGCGTATCGCCTGCGATCAGTTTATTCTCGGCCGGAATCCACACGCTGATGCTGCCCTGCGTATGCCCGGGCGTATCCAGCACTTGGAAATCGGCTGCGCCCAGCTTCAAGCTCTCACCCTCCTGCGCGTTCACGTCGATGCTGGTCTTCTCGGGCGTCCGCATGCCCAGCCATTGCGCCTGCATATCGATGTGATCGTAGAGTCCCTGATCGTTGAAATTCATGTAGACCGGAGCGCCGGTAAGCGCCTTCAGCTTTTGTGCGCCTCCAATGTGATCGATGTGCGCGTGCGTCACGATGATCGCCTTCACGCGCAGTTGATGCTTCTCCAAAACGGCGGTGATGCGTCCGATTTCGTCGCCGGGATCGATTACGATGGCTTCGCCGCCCGCTTCGTCGCCGAAGATGGAACAGTTGCATTGCAGCGCGCCCACAGGCAGGATTTCATGAATCATGAAGGGATCTCGCGAATCATAATCGTATACTCGAATTATGGACCCAACCCTCAGCGCTGTGCTCGGAGTGTGCATGCGATGGATTCACATCGCCTCCGTCGTCACGCTGATCGGCGGCTTCATCTACGCGCGTTTCGTGCTTGCGCCGGCGCTGGCTTCGCTTCCCACTTCCGAGCGCGAACAGGTTGGCTCGAAGGCGGCCTCGAGCTTCCGCCCGCTGTTGTTTACGGTTCTCGTGACAGCCCTGGGCTCGGGAATGTACAACTACGCGACAAAAGGCAGCTATCCGCCGGGTTATCACATGTGGATGGGGATCAAGCTGCTGCTGGTTCTGCACATCTCGGCGTCAGCGATCCTCTACTCGGTTCGCCAGTCGAATGAGGCCAAACGCAACCGAACAGAGTTGAGCATCGCGATTTCCGGGCTGGTTGTCGTCGGCATCGCTGCCTATTTGCGGCACTTGTCACTCCGATGACAACGGATTTGAAAATGACGGGTTACGATGCGCTCCGCAATCGCGCCGCCTGGATCGATCTCTCCTCGCGCGGTAAAATCAAACTCACCGGTGAGGATCGCGCGCGCCTGCTGCATGCGATGACCACCAATCACATTCAGCAGCTTACGCCAGGCTCTGGCTGCTACGCATTTTTCTTGAACGACAAGGGCCGGGTTCTCACCGACGCGAACATTCTGTGCCGCCCCGATTATTTCTTGCTGGACGTTGAACCGGAGGCGCGCGTGCCTCTCTATCAGCATCTGGACCGTTTCATCATCGCCGACGATGTCACGCTCGAAGACGCAACCGAGTGGACGGCGACCATCGCTGTGGAAGGTCCCGAAGCAGCCGAGGTCATGGAGCGCGCTGGCGCGCCAATTCCCGAAGCTGAATTCTCTAGTGCGGATTGGGGCGATTCGCTCATCGCTCGTCTCAACTCCACCGGCAGCACGGGATTCTTTCTCTTCGCGCCCGTCGCTGAAAAGCCCGCGTTGATCTCGCGGCTGGAAGCTGCGGGCGCTGAAGCTGCCGACGCCGAGGCCGCTCGCGTGGTCCGCCTGGAACATGGCAAGCCCCGTTACACGGAAGATATCAGCGACCGGTTTCTTGCCCAGGAAGCGAACCAGCCGCACGCCCTGCATTTTAGTAAGGGCTGCTATCTGGGGCAGGAGATCGTGGAGCGTGTCCGGTCCCGCGGCCAGATCCATCGGGTGCTCAAGCCGCTCGTTCTGGATACGAAGGAGCCGCCCGCGCCCGGTACGAAATTGCAGATCGATGGCGCCGACGCCGAGATCACCTCGGCGGCCTATTCACCCGCGCTGGATAAAGTTGTGGCTCTGGCCTACGTTCGCGTCTAGTTCCTGGTGTTCAGCACCTTTGGAATCGAGACATAGCCGATGATGGTGTCCTTCTTCACGTCGTTCACCACGATTTCATAGGGCTGCTTCGCCTTCGACGTCATGAACTGCAACGGTTCATTGACGGTCCTGTCTTTCTTCTCCGTGGTCTTGTCATCGGCGGTCAGTTCGATGGTGTAGCGAAACTTCTTGGGGTCGGCTTTGGTCAAGCGGATCATCACGTCGCCCACTTTCTGCGGTTGCTTGGCCTTTTGAATCGTGAATTGGACGTAATTGCGTTCGCCCAGTGCCTGCAACGCCGCCAGTTCTTTACCGTTGGTCGCGATCAGCACGCTGTGGCCATCGAGTTCACCGGTGGCTCGTTTCAGATCGGCCACCGTCTTCTCCAGTTCCGACTTGGTGCTTGCCACGTCACCCTTTACAGAAGTCACCTCGTTGCCAACCTGGCTGAACTGCGAATCCGCGGATTCCTTCACTTTGGAGATATCCGAGGTGAGTTGCTGCTTGTCGCGCTCCTGGCGTTCCTGCGCCTGTTGGAGCAGAGCGCGCGTCTCGTCCACTTTCTTAATCGCCTCATCCTTGGCCTGTCCCGCGGCCAGACTGGCTTGTCTGCGCGCACGCTCCAATTGGTCGCGCAACTCATCCACTGTCCGGCGGTTGCTGCGCGTGTTTACGTTGGCAGCTTCCTCCAGCTTGTCGATCCGGGACTGTGCCGCGTCATTAGCCGTCACCAGATCCTTCTTCACCTTATCCAGCTGCATGTAGAGGTACACATTGGCCGCGATCAGCGCCACCACCACTCCAAACAGAATCCCCAGTTTCCATCCCAATCCACCGCTCGATGGCGCCGGCATGGGAGGTGGCGGAGGCGGCGCGTAATATTGCGGCGGGGGCGCATAATAGGCGGGCGCTCCCGGTGGAGGCGGAGCGGGTGGAGGAGCTGACGGAGGCGAATACGGGGGCTCGGAACCTGATCCTGGGCTGGGGTTGGGGAAAATGGACATTTGACCTCTGATCCGTAGAGTACCAGTTATATAACCCGTTGGATGGGCGGCTCGGACCGCCGGTTTCAGCCGTCCTGTGTTTCTTTGTCAACGCCCGCCGGGCTTCGGTCTCGGGACGGCGAACTCCAGGAATGTTTGCTTGGGCATGCCCGGCTCAAAGCAGCGGCGGCAGCGCGCCTCGTACATTCCGCCGGCGCCTACCACGATCAAGTCGGTGGACTCCACCAGCCTCTGCGTGTGCTTCGCTGGATTGCCGCAGCGCATGCAGATGGCCAGCGTTTTCGTGATGGATTCAGCCAGGGTGAGCAGATCGGGCATGGGCGAAAACGGCCGTCCCATGTAGTCGGTGTCCAAGCCCGCGATAATCACTTGCTTTCCGCTGTCCGCCAGATGCGTGGCCACCTCCACCAGTTCCGGACCAAAGAAGTTCGATTCGTCGATCCCCACCACCTCCGTCCGGGAATCCAGATTTGGCAGGATCTCGGAGGCGCCTTGCACTGCCTGCGACTTCATTCGCAGATCGTTGTGCGAAACGATTTCGTCGCTGGAGTAACGGTCGTCGAGTAGCGGTTTAAAGACCTGCACTCGTTTGCGCGCGATCATGGAACGCCGCAGCCGCCGGATCAGCTCTTCGCTCTTGCCTGAAAACATGGGACCGCAAATCGCTTCGATCCAGCCTAAATTACCGGTGACAATATCCATTCCGTAACTGCCGCATCTTATCATGGGTTCGTGCCGTTGCATCGCGAACGCGTGATTGAGCCGGAGATGCTGGATCATGCGCCTCCCGATGTGGCGCGTGCCAGTCTGCGGGACTTGGCGCGGGTGAACCGCTTTTTGGGCGGTTACTACGTGTTAGGCAGGCTTTTTGGCGCGGTTGCAAAGCCTACTGACAATTTTTCAGTCCTCGACATCGGCGCCGCTTCGGGCGACATGGGCGCGGCCATCCGCCGACGTTACCCGCGCGCTCGGGTAACTTCGCTCGACTACCAACGCCAGCACCTGGCTCAGGCCGCCGCTCCCAAGCTGGTGGCCGACGCGTTCCACTTGCCTTTCCGCCCGGGAAGTTTCGATTTCGTGTTCTGCTCGCTGTTCGTGCATCACTTCACCAATGACCAGATCGTGGACCTTTTCCGCAGTTTCCGCTGCCTGGCTCGCCGCGCTGTGCTGGCCATCGATCTCGATCGTGGTCCGCTGGCCTATCACTTCCTTCCCAACACGCGCTGGCTATTCGGCTGGCACGACATCACCATCAGCGACGGTCAGATTTCGGTGGCGGCGGCCCTGAAGAAGGACGAAATGCTGGCGCTCGCGGTGCGTGCGGGTTTAACCAACGCCCGCGTTCGAGTGCATCGGCCGTGGTCGCGATTGTCGTTGCTGGCCCCGGTGTAGCCCGATGGCGAGCGGTAAACTGTACTCATGCTGCTGCGAATCGCTCTGTTTTGTGGAGTTGCGTTGCGCCTGTCAGCCCAAGCTCCTCCGCTCATCGACTACGTCACTTATCTGGGCGGCTCCTACACCGACACCGCGGTTGGCATTGCGGTCGATTCCACGGGCGACGCTTATGTCGCGGGAAACACCACATCGCCCGATTTTCCGGTCACGTCCACCAGCCTCGGCACGCCATCCACCCGCAACTGTGCCTTCGTGACGAAATTCAATCCGTCGGGCACCGCCATCGATTTTTCCATTTGCCTTGCCAATTTAAACGCGATTGCTTTCGCACTAGACGCCAGCGGCAATATGTATCTGGTGGCCGCGACCGCGTATCCCGGTAATTCTTCGGTTTTTGCGGTGGTGAAATTGGATCCAACCGGGCAAAACATTCTGTTCACCACCCCGATTATCGGCAATCCGGAAGCGATTGCGCTGGATGCAGCCGGCGACATTTATGTAACAGGCACAGCCGGACCGGGGCTTGCCACCACTTCCGGCGTTTATCAGCCACAATCCCCGGCTGGACTATGCTCGTTTGAAACGAACGCTCCGCCGTCGCCATGCAGCGTCGCATTTATCACCAAGCTGTCGCCTTCGGGCAGCGTGGCTTGGTCTACCTACCTGGGAGGCACCGGCCCTGACGACGCCCACACCATCGCGGTCGACAGCGTGGGCAACGTCTGGGTTGCAGGACAAACTGTTTCGCCGAATTTTCCGACCACTTCCAACGCTATCTCTCATACTTTCGGCGGCGAACTCGATGTCGGGCCGCTACGCTTCGGGGATGCCTTCGTCTCCAAGCTCGATCCAACGGGCAGTCTTCTGCTTTATTCCACCTACCTCGGGGGCAGCCAGGCGGATGAAGCGTCTGGTATTGCAGTGGATTCATCCGGCGCGGCGTACGTGGCCGGCGGCACGCAATCGAATAATTTCCCGATTACGCCCGGCGCGTACCGAACCACCAACCCCTTTTACAGCCCCAACCAAATGCCAGCTTACGGCGGCGATGGTTTTGTAACGAAGATCGATAACTCCGGCGACCTCGTTTACTCCACTCTCACCGGGCTCATAACCGGCATACCCACGCCGCTTGTCGTCGATGCCACCGGTCAGGCCTACGTCAGCGCTGGAGGCCCAATGATCCAACCCACCTGCGCTGGGCCTGCGAATCAAGCTGTTTTAGTCCTCAACTCCGCTGGTTCCGCGTTGACAGGCAGCTCTCCCATTCCGGGCCCTTATCTCGCCTGGGATGGCCAGGGTGGGCTCTATTCCGCGGGCACTGCATTTACACTCGTGTTCTTCTCCACGCCGCGCGCCTTTCAAACCCAGTACGCTGGTGGCGATTCCGACGCCTTCGCCGCCAAAGTCGATTTTTCGCAGCCGGCTGGGCCAAACATCGCTTCGGTAATCAACGCTGCCAGCTTACTTCCCGATAACGCCACAGTTCTTCCGAAAGGCGCGGTAGCGCCGGGTGAGATCGTTACTCTGTTCGGCACGGACTTCGGAACCTCTACCCCAACTGTGAATTTTGGGACCTCCACGGCGCCAGTTCTCTATTCCTCCAACTGCCAGATCAATGCAGTGGTTCCGTTCGAAGTGAATCCGGGTATCGCGACGCTGGTAACGGTTCAATCGGGGAGCCAGTTGCTTGGACCGATCAAACTTCCCGTGGTCGCTGCGGTGCCTGGCATCTTCACTACCAGTGACAGCGGCAGCGGACAGGCGGCCGTATTGAATCAGGATGGCACCGTGAACTCAGCTTCGAACGCCGCGCCGCGAGGTTCCGTCGTTTCGGTTTACCTCACCGGCGTAGGCGCGTTGAGTCCTCCGCTCGGCGATGGCTTGCTCGGTCCGCTGAGCCCGCCGTTCCCGGCCCCAGTGGCGACCATCAGCGCCACTATCGGAGGTGCCCTCAATGCAACGGTCACGTTTGCCGGCCAAGCCCCCGGCCTGATCGCCGGCTTAACGCAGGTAAACATTCAAATACCCGAGAACGCGCCTGTAGGCCCGGCCATCGCGATTGCGATTTCCGCTGGAGACTTCACCAGCCAGTCCGCGACTATCGCCGTGCGTTAGTTAGTCAGAGGAAGTATCGCCTGGAAGGTATCTGAGTCCGGTCCAATGATCTCGAGCCACGCTTTTCCAGAAGCCAGGCCCGAGGGTACCGTAAAGTTGATTTGATATAAGCCCGCATACCCCGGAGCCAAGCCTGTGAACCCTACCTTGGCCGATAAGTAATGGCCCGATGCATCGAGCAGGAACACCAGAGGAGTAAACGTCGTGTAACTGAGCGGACTGCTCGGAGCCGGGGCTCCGTTCTGCACCCGGGGTGCCACCTGGCCCATCCCGGTGAGATACAGTGCTACCGTTTCGCCTATTTTGGCCGGGCTCGATTCCGATATCACCGAATAGTCGGGATGCAGAGCGGCCGCATACCCCAGGCCGCCTTCCGGATTGTTGGTAAAGACCCCCAGCGAAGTTGTTCCCGTATATTCCGTCACGAGATTCGATTGCGTGCCGTTGTTGATCACATAAATCTGCGCCACCGGGCTAGACTCAGTGCCGAAGGGAACTACCACTGAGATCTGCGTGGGGCTCACATAAAAGATTGGCGCGGCCACCTGGTTGATCATCACCTTCACTCCGTTGAAGACGGTGGGAAACGGCAAGCTTGCGCTGTCCGTGGTATCGGCCAGGCCACTGCCATACAGCGTTATAAATTCACCGTCTGACACCGGCGCTGTAAACGGAGCGGAACTGGCCGCGTTCACCACGCCCATGGGACTGAGATAGACGCCGGAGCCACTAACCGCGGGCGCTTGAATCGCTACGTTGAGGGAGAGAAGAGGGCCGATGCCATATCCAATGCGAATGGTTCCATCCATGCTGCTCACATAATGCTGCGAAAAGGCCGTGTCGTCGGAACTGCCGTCGCTGTTCAGAGCATAGGAATCGTAATAGGTGAAATCACTCGCACCGCCGTAGATGGACAGCGCAGTCAATGACCGATAGTTCAGCAGCGAAGCAGTGCTGAATTGCTGGTGGCCGATGATCTTCCCTGAACTTGCCTCGAACGCGCCGTAGTAGCTATCTAATACGGACAAACCTTTGCCGGCGGCCAATTCGTCCATCCCCAGGCCGGCCTGATAGTAAAGACCCGCGAAATTGGACGGAGCGCTGGTGGCTGCGCGAACCCCGACGAACATATCGTAACCGCTGGCTGATCCGCCAAAAATGAAGTTGCCGTCCGGTGAAATGTACAGCACTTCCGTTCCCGCCACCAGAGTAGAGGTATTGCGCGTGCCTCCGAACTTCACCTGTGCGGCGCCGTTGACGAAAGAGTAGGTTACTCCGCTGAGGCTTTGGGTGGTCGCGGTGGTATTGGCTCCGGTGTAGCCGGTTACGCTGACGCTGCCGATGTTACCCTGCCCGTCGGCGTTCATGGTGAACATTGCATCCCCGGGGAACGTCGGATCCATGTAGGCCACGGCGTAGGTTCCTTTGAGCGTTGAATTCGTAGCCGTGGAACCCACCGGCGCTGCGATGAACAGATCGTTATAACCGCTGCCGGTGGAGGTCGAGGTGCCGATGAAAAGGCCTTGGGATACCGTTCCGAAGATGTTATCGGTCGAAAACGCTTGATTTACCGAGTTGATGTAGCCGGCGCCGCTGCCCGAGATCGCGTAGCTGCCGCCGCTGGTCAAAGCCGTCGAGCTGGGTGTGGAGGCGGTATTCTCAACCGCGCCGCTGAAAGTATAATTCCCGGCCCCGTCAAATGTGATGTTGCCCTGTACGTTCAAGCTCTGAACCATGGCGCCGGTCTGAACGTCGATCACGTAGAATGCCTGCCGCATGTAATAGGTGCCATTCAGCATCCCGTCGCCGCTTGAATCAAAGCCAGTCTCAGACTGAGCGGAACATTGCCAGGCGCACGCGCCAAGAAGAAACACAAGAAGAGTAGTTTTAATTGTCATGGATCGCATTGGAGGCCAGGCTCGGCGCCTTGAAGAACTTGATGCCTTGAAGAAGAACTCGCGCGGACACAGCAAACCTGATTAACTCGCAACCAGCATAATTCAGGATAGCCCCTGACCGATACAACACCAAGCAGGAAATTAGGACGCTCGCTATCCCTGTAAAGGTTTGTCTCGCTATTGCCTCAAACGCCCTGGCATAATATGTTCTTGACCCGGCGCGGCGCATATTTTTCGCTCTTCTGCTGCTTGTTGTGCCTGGCCGCGTGCGATCGTCTTCCTGAAACCTATGCTCCACCCGAGCAACGTCATCCGGTGCAGGGTTACAATCCGGGCCCCGAAGCCATGATGGTTGAAATGAGCGACCCGGACGCGAGTCTACATATCGCAAAAGATATTTATGGCCCTACCGATCCATCCTGGCGTTGGACCTCCCAGAACCCCACCGTGCAATTGCTGGTGCTCGCCACCGAACATCTCAAGTTCGATGCCGACTTTGCTATTTGGAACGAAGGCTTCAAAGCCACCGGTCCGGTGCAGATTGAGTACCTGGTGAACGGCAAGTCGCTCGATAAAGTCAGCTACACCACGCCTGGTGTCAAGCATTTTGAAAAGCCGGTTCCGCCGGACTGGCTCTCGGTGGACTCCGACAGCTCTCTCTCGATGTTCGTCGACAAGGTCTACGTTGCCCCTAAGGACGGCGTCAAGTTCGGTGTGATCCTGGTGCGCATGGGATTGAAGCAACAGTGAGAGCGCCACTCAATCGCGAGCGTGGCTTAAATAAATGATCCACGTGATACCGGTTCTCTTTGGAGGCCTTTTCACGGTAGTGACCGCCTGGTCGCTCGGCATGCTGCTGCTGCGTCGCTTATCGCTGGATTTGCACGCCTGGGAAGAGCGCCTGCTCGCCTTTGTCACCGGATCGGCTTGCTTGAGCGCGATTATGTTCATCTTGAGCGCCACGCGGCTGGTCCGCCGTGGAATTTTGCTCGCTCTAGCCATCGCGATCATCGGCTACGCCGTATATTCCGGAGCTTTTCGCGTGTCCGGAAAATCGTTCCCGCCGCTCCCGCCAGTGTGGCAGTGGATCTTCGGCGTGGTCTTCGCCGTCTTCGCTTACATAGGATTTTTCAATGCTCTGGCGCCCGAGCACAGCTCCGATGGCATGTCCTATCACTTGAACGAAGTCTTCAAGTATCAGCAGGCTCACGGATTCTTGCGCATCACCACCGATCTCTACGCCAACTTGTCGCAAGGTATCGAGCTGCTGTATCTTTTCGCCGTCGATTTTGGACGCTACTCGGCGGCCAGCCTGGTTCACTTTACGTTCCTGGTGGTGCTGGTATTTCTGATTCTGTCTTATGGCAAACGAATCGGACGTCCGGAAGTTGGCGCGGCGGCGGCCTTGTTCACCTTCGCCAGCCCGATTGTGCTGCGTGACGCCTCCATCGCTTACATCGACGTGGCGCTCGCGGCGGATCTGTTCGCGTTATTTTATTTGCTCCAGATTTGGGACGAAAACCGCGATCCGAAGCTGCTGGTGCCCATCGGCCTGCTGGCCGGTTTCGGCTACGAAGTGAAATACACCGCGATTGTCGCCGTGCCCTATGCCGTCGGCTTTGTGGCCTGGAAATTGTGGCGGGAGCGGAAGCCGGTGCTGCGGCCGGTGCTAGTGGTTTCGCTCATCGCGGTCGCTTGCATCGTTCCGTGGATGCTGAAGGATTGGATCGAAGTGGCGAATCCGGTCTCGCCGCTCGCCAACCGGATCTTCCCGAATCCCTATGTGCACATTTCGTTTGAGGATGGCTGGCGTCAGTATCTAAGCACCTATCATCTGGACACCCGGTGGCGAATTCCGCTGCAAGTGACGGTCGAAGGCGATCAACTGGAGGGCTTTGTCGGACCGCTGTTTTTGCTCGCCCCGTTTGCTCTGCTCGCGCTCCGCTATCGCCCGGGGCGTCAGGTGCTGCTGGCGGCCGCGATCTTCGGAGCGTCTTATTTCAGCAACATCGGCACGCGCTTCCTGATTCCTGTGGTCCCCTTCGTTTCGCTCGCCCTGGCCATGGCCGTCGCCGGCATTCCGTGGCTCCTGGCGGCGCTGGTGGTTGCGCACGCTATCAGTTGCTTACCGGCTGTCTATCAATATTATTGTGCTCCTTATGCTTTTAGCATCCAGAGCGTGCCCTTCCGTGCCGCGCTTCGCCTGCAAAGCGAGGAAGCGTATCTCAGTCTCGATCCCGAATACAAAGTCGTCCGCATGATCGGAGCCGTGGTTCCTCCCGGCCAGCCGGTCTTTGCCATTAGCCAGGGCGCGCAATCGTATTTACCGCGAGAGCTCTTGACCGGCTACGAAAGCGCCTCGAATGAGGTGTTGGAAGATACTTTATGGATGCCGGTGGTTCGCGACGCCCAGCCCTCGCGTTTGTTCAAATTCGATTTTGCGCCGCGTGAGCTGCGGAAATTACGAGTGGTTCAAACCGCCGACCTGCCCGACAATCAATGGTCCGTTGGGGAGTTGCGCGTCTTTACCAATGGCGCATCCGGACCAAACGAATTGGCCCGCGATCCGGCCTGGCGGCTTACCGCTCATCCCAATCCCTGGGATGTCCAATTGGCGTTTGACAATAGTCCAGTCACGCGCTGGCGAAGCTGGCAACCGGCTGAGCCTGGGATGTATATCGAGGTCGATTTCGGCCGGTCTCAGAACGTCAGTTCCGTGCTGGTGGAGTCGTCCAACGATTCCGGAGCGGTGAAACTGAAGCTCGAAGGCATGGGTACCGACGAAGGCTGGGTCACGCTGTCCGATCATCCAGTGGAATCCAGGCAAGCCATGCACTATAGCCTGCGCCTGGCCGCCACGGCGGAGCTGAAAGCCCGCGGCATCCATTACCTCCTGATCAAGCCCGACAATCCCGGCGCCGATGACCTGCGGCGCTATCCCGCTTATTGGGGGCTCGAGGTGGCTGGATCCATCGGCGACGTGCGGCTTTACCACATCAAGTGATGCCTCGCTTCTTTCTGGGCATTGATGGCGGACAATCCAGCACCACTGCCATCATTGGCGACGAAAGCGGGCGCGTACTTGGCGTTGGCCGGGGCGGACCATCCAATCACGTCCGCGCAGAGGAAGGTCCCGGCAAGCTGCTCCTGGCCGTTCGAGGATCGTTGCGCAGCGCCTGTGAACAGGCGGGATTGGATGTGGATGGCATTCGCTTCGCTAGCGCCTGCCTGGGATTCAGCGGAGGTCCAGCCGACAAGGAAACGCTTCTGCGTCAGATTTTTCCCGTCGACCGTATGCAGGTCACCGACGATGCCCTCATTGCGCTGGCGGGCGCCACCGCCGGTGAACCAGGAATAGTGGTGATCTCTGGAACAGGCTCCATCGCATTTGGGCGCAATCTGGAGGGCCTTACTGCGCGAGCCGGCGGCTGGGGTTATCTTTTCGGAGACGAAGGCGGCGCTTTCTGGATCGCGCGCCAAGCCATCCGGGCAGCCCGGCGCTGGGAGGAAGGTTGGGGACTGCCTACGTCCTTGCGCGCCAGGCTGCTGGACGCCACCGGCGCGAGAAACATCAATGACTTGCTGCACCGTTGTTACACACCCGAATTCCCGCGTCCGCGTGTCGCGAGCCTTTCCATTCTGGTAAATCATGTGGCGGAAGCCGGCGATCCCGCAGCTCTCGAAATTCTGGATACAGCCGCTCGCGAATTGGCTTTGTTGGCTATTGCCGTTGCTGGACAATTGTTTCCGGGCGGAAAGCCGGCGCTCGTTACTTACTCAGGCGGTGTATTCGGCAGCCGGATTCTGCTGGGCCGATTCCGAAATTGGATGGCCTCCGAGGAGGGGGTACGTGTGATGCCACCGGTCTATGGCCCCGCCATCGGAGCGTTGCTCGAAGCCTATCGCTCAGAGGGGCTGCAGCCTGCCTTTTCCGGAGCTTTCGAGCCTTCCATATAAGCCAGCCCATACCGGCTTTCTGGTATTCCCTGCCGCTGAAACGCTCGTCCTGACCCACGAATCAGCCGTTTTCCTGTACGTGGACTAGGGTGAGATTCCTTGAATTGCGTCTTTGGATCATCGATAAGGCGCGTGAGGCGAACCGTATCAATGGCTTGGGCTTGGGAAGAAGAAGAGGAGACCGAAGGCGATGGTCCGGCGAGTTCCTCACTTTCGAAAAGCCCGGTCGATGAGAGTTCCATGACCCCCGGCGGTGTCGAACCAATCGAAGGACGCGGCGATGAAGCAATCCGCGCGCATTGTCTCCGCGTGGCAACCTGGTCGAGCGAACTGGCGAGCGCCATCGGCCTTTCCGAGTCCGATCGAAATCTGGTGGAACAGGCCGCGATTGTTCATCACATTCCCCAGATTCTGGTGGACGATCAAGCCCGGCGGCGGCTACTGGCTGAAATGCATTTGGAAGCGAAGGGCGAGGAGCCATTCATCTCAGACCAGGTGCGTGCCGTTCTGGAGACTCTGTGGGGACGCCGTCCCATCGCCGATCCCGCCATGGGCAAGATCGTGGCTGTGCTCGAAATCAGCGACGATTTCGATCAGTATTTCGAATCCCAACCCCTGTTGGATGCCGGCGCCGAGGACCAATGCACGAACTCCTCCGTCGAGGCCATGATGACCTACTTGCAGGTCACCAGCCGGGCCGATGTCAGCCGGGTGATCGACCGGCTGCCGGTGTTCCCTCGTGCCGCTCGGGAGGTGGTGCGGCAGGTGTCGAATGCCGATGCGGGGCCGCGCGAAATGGAGGCCGTGGCGTCGCTCGATCCGGTGCTCGCGGGACGGCTGATTCAAACCGCGAACTCGGCTTACTACAGTCCGCGCCAGCCCATTGGAACGGTTTTTCATGCGGTTTCCTATATCGGTACCGAGACTGCACGCCGCGTATTGCTGGCCGCGGCCATCCGAGGTAACTTCTCGTCCCCGCAAGCGCACCGGCTCTGGAACCATAGTTTGGATGTGGCGCAGACCGCCGAACTGCTCGCCATCCAATCGTCGGTCAGCATGGATCCTTCGCATGCCTTTCTGGCTGGCTTGATTCACGACATCGGCCGTCTGGCTTTCGCTATCATGCCGCCGGCGTTCCAGCAACGCTTTCAACGCCTCACGGATGGCAGTTGCCCGCCGGTGGAAGTGGAAATGTGCCTTTCCGGGCGTTGCCATGGTGAAGTGGGCGCCGAAACTCTGGCTCAATGGAAGTTTCCCGCGGACATCATCCAGGCTGTACGCTGGCACCATCGTCCCGAGTGTTCCTCATTGCCGCTGGCTTCGCTGCTCTACCTGGCCGAGTTCGTGACGGAGTCGCAGGAAGACCTTCCCTCCTTCGTCCGCCTGAATACTGCTACGCGGCTGGCGGGGATTTCGATGGACGCGCTGGCCGAGATTCGCCAGAACAGCACCGGGTCGCTCGAAAGCTTGCGTTTCGCGGCTTAGTCCCGAGCCTCCTCGCGCTACTCTGGTTGCTTGAATACTCCTGAAACCGGCTGGCTACCGGACCTGATTTACACCGGAGGAACATTTCAATCCGGGCTCGCGATGTTTGCTGATGCCCGCGGCCGCATCGCTCGATTTTCTTCCGCTCCCGAAGATCTTGCAAATTGCCAGCGGCTATCTGGAAAGGCTATTCTTCCAGGCCTGGTGAACGGGCACTCGCATGCCTTTCAGCGTGTGCTGCGCGGGCGCACCGAGCATCGCACCGCCCATGTACGCGACTCCTTTTGGACCTGGCGCGAGAGCATGTACCAGGCCGCCGGCCGGCTGTCCCCCGAGGGGATTTATCACGCGTCGCGCATGGCGTTTCTGGAGATGCTTCTGGGCGGCATCACAACCGTCGGTGAATTCCATTATCTGCATCACGGTCCAGACGGAACGCCCTATGCCGATCGAAATGAGCTGGCTTGGCAGGTCATACGCGCGGCGCGGGACTTGGGGCTGCGCATCGCGCTCCTACGCACCGCCTACGCACGCTCGGGATGGGGCCAGCCGCCCGACCCGGGACAGGCCCGCTTTCTCACTCCGCGCGTGGAAGATTTTATTGCCGACACCGAAGCGCTGCGCTCCGGAATAAAAGAAGACGCAGAGCGCGTCTGGGTGGGCGTTGCGCCTCACAGCCTGCGTGCCGTCCCGATCGATTATGTGCTGGATGTGGCCGCTTATGCCCGTGCGCACCAGATGCCGCTGCACATGCACGTCTCAGAACAACCTGCCGATGTCCAAAGTTGCACGGCCGAACATGGTCTGCGCCCCGTTGACCTGCTTGACCGGAACGGCCTGCTCGATTCCCGCTTCACAGCCGTGCATGCCATTCACGTCACGAGCGAAGAAATCGCGGCCTTCGCGCGTGGCGGCGCCACGGTCTGCGCCTGCCCCACCACCGAGCGCAATCTAGGCGACGGGACGCTGCCGGCTGACCAGTATACGCGCGCGGGCGCTCGCATCTCGCTCGGCTCCGACAGCAACGTGCAAATCAATCTGCTCGAAGACGCCCGCTCGCTCGAATATCATCTCCGCATGCAAAAGCTGGAGCGCGCAGTGCTGGCCGCGAAGCAGCTGTTTTCCTGCGCCACGGAAGCCGGCGCTCACAGCCTGTGCGCCCCTGGTGGAAGTCTCGAAGCCGGCCGTTCCGCGGACTTCTTCACGATCGCGCTGGACGATCCGTCCATGGCCATCCCAGGCGACGCCAACCCCGATTTCCTGCTCAGTCACATCGTTTTCTCGGCCGAACGAAGCGCGGTCCGCGACGTTGTGGTGGGGGGCAAATTCATCCTCCGCGACGGACGCCATCCGCTGGCTGGAGAAATCGTCGAGCAGTTCACCCGAGTCCAAAAGGAGCTGTGGCGCTAACTCTGCGCCAACTGGGAGCGCAAATTGCTCCTCGGGTCTGTAATAATTGTTAAGTGGGTGACCAGCGTAGTGCATTGCAGGACCTGATCCGGCGCGGCCGGGTCCGTCAAGCCACGCATCTAGTGATCCACGCGGCGTCCTTTGCAGCCGTCGTCGCCATGGGCGGCGCGATTTTGCTGCTCATTGTCGGCGCACAAATCCTCGACTGGTATTGGATCGTCCTGCTCTTTGCCGGGAGCCTTGCGGCCAGCGCATATCGCTCACGCGCCAAACTGCTTTCGGCCTATCAGGTGGCGCAATCCATCGACCGCCAGCTCGACTTCCACGACGCACTCTCCACCGCGTATTATTTCGGCGAGTATCCGGATCGCGCGGCTTCGCCCGAATTCGTCGGCGAGCAGCGCCAGGGCGCCGAAGAGATAGCGCGATCGGCTGACATCCGGCTCGGCCTGCCGTTCTTAACGCCGCGCACGGCCTACGTGAATCTGGCCCTGGTGGCGGTGGCGTTCGGCATGTTCGGATTGCGCTACGGAATCCACCGCAGCCTCGATCTAGGCTCGCCCCTGGTTCATATCAACTTCGACGGTCTCTTCGGCAATTCGCCGCAGGTGGCCGATGCTCGCCGCGGCAAGCTGCCGGGAGAAGCCGGCGGTCCTCGCGATCCAAACGCCCCGCCCGATCCATGGGACGCAAAGACCGGCGATCTGGATCCTGCCGCGGACGCTGCTCTCCAATCCGCCGCGGACCCCGATCCCAGCACCGCCAATACTTCTCCGGACGGCTCCGCTAAAGCCGATGCCAAGAACACCCAGCAGCTGCCGCCGGGCACCAATCCGCTGGACTCCGGCGAAAAGGGAGATTCGCCACAGCCGGGCGATGCGAACCCCACTTCGTCCCCGGGCGCCGATTCGAAATCCGACCAGCAGAACGGTTCCAAAGACGCGAAGGATTCCAAGGACCCCAACCAGTCCGGCAGCTCCGGCGACAATTCCAGTCTCGGAAGCAAGCTGCGCGATGCACTGTCCAATCTGCTCGCGAAAATGAAGCCGCAATCCAAACAAGGTGGCGGAAAGCCGAACGATTCTTCGCAATCGGCGAGTTCCAAGTCCTCCCAGCAAGGCGAGAAGCAGGAGGGCGACTCCAAGTCTCCGGGCCAGGAGCAGGCCGACGCCAGCGCCAATTCGCAATCGGAAGGCGAGCAGCAGCAGGGCGGGAACCAGCAAGCCTCGCAGGGCAAGAGCGAAGGACAGAGCAACAATCAGCCCAATTCGCCCGATGGCAAGAGCGGCATCGGCAAACAGGATGGCGACAAGGCTGCCCGCGAAGCCGCCGAATTGGCCGCCATGGGAAAGCTCAGCGAGATCATTGGTAAGCGCGCCGCCAATATCTCAGGCGAAGTGATGGTGGAAGTTTCCTCCGGCAAGCAGCAGTTGAAGACCCAGTATTCCCAGCAAAACGCCACGCACACCGAAGCGGGCGGGGAAATCAATCGCGACGAAGTGCCTCTAGCGTATCAGCAATACGTGCAGCAATATTTCGCGCAGGTGCGCAAGTTGCCCGCCGCGAAGAGCAAAGCCACGCCGGATGCAAAGCCTTCCGCGGCGCCGGATACGAAAACCAGGACTACGCCATCGGGCCTGCCGTAAGTGGGTCCGCCTGGTCTGGCTTGTCTAGGTCGTACGGCTGAGCGCCGTCCCGCCCCAAAGTGTCGAAGAACCGACTTTAGAGTTACAACATCTAAATAATTGAGATTTTACTGGCTCGTGGCAAATTTGAGTAACCTGTGCATGTACCTACGAATGCATTTTAATCATGAGCGACGAACGTAGGCCCCACGAGATTTGCGCGGCTGGCGCCCAGGAAGGTGGCCTGATGGGACAAAATGCTGATTCGAGGGCTAATTTCAACCATCGCCGGTGGTGGTTCCCAGCCGTGGTGCCGCTGAACGGACGCTCCGGTAAAACGCCCAAGGGCGTAATTTAAATCACACTACCAGTTAAGGTACCGATGCATTATCGCAGAAAGCAATACGCCAGACGCGATGCTGGCCGTCAAGACGGGAGCCCAGGTTGCAGATGAGTTAGGTGGGCGCTTTCTGATTCGATATCTGCGGAGGTCGGAAGTGAATCAGTATCTTTACGGCAATGCCGCTCGACATTTTGTAACGCCGACTCCATACTCGGCCGCTGACTGTGTTGCCTTCGTGGCGCTTCCCGAACCTACCATGAGGAGAGGGCATTTGTTGCTGCTCGATCCACTGAAAATCGATGAGATTTCGGGTCCCAGATGGGTGGAGGCAGGCCGGGGAATAGAGTACCTTCTGCCCCGCGGTTTTACACAAAGCGCCTTGGCGTTTAGATGGGCCCTTGAGCTGAAGTGAGAGTTGATCGGAGTATCGTTATGGGTGCCGTGGATTTTCAAAAACTTGACCAGCAAACCAGCGAGCTAATGAGCGATACGGGATTTTCGCTCCGTAGCCCCTTTGCGGAACGGCATGGCAGCGTTCAAACGGTTTTCTGTAAGAAAGAAGAAAACGGACTAAACCGCTTTGTCACGATTGCGCTAACCGCCGCGGAAGGCAACGAAGGACGTTGGTTGGTCGAACTTTATTTGGTCGCGGAGGATGACGTTTACACCAGGCGTGAAATGACCTCGTCCTTCATGATCGACTCCGAAGACCTGCAACACGACTTGAAAGAGCGTCTTAGAAAGCCGCTGGAGGGTGTCTTGAGTGTAGCCCGAGATTTTAAACCTACAGAACTCCGCCCGGAGCAGGTCTACGAAGCACCACCGCCTCAGGCAGCAGCGTATTGAGACAGCCTTTAGTGCCATGAACCGGGTCTATTTTCCGTCTTTGGTCTGCGCCACCGCTTGCGCCAGGTAGTTCACCACCTGCGCTTCATCGCGCGCCACTTCGTAGTACGCGGCGCGTAGCAATTGATCCTTGCGATTGATCAGCGTTTCGCGAATGTTCTGCTGCACGCGTGGATCGGTCAGCTCGCGCTGGCCGGCCGGCTCCTTGGAATAAATCTTGAATACCCGATAACCCTCGGCCGTCTTCACCACCGGCGTCACCTGGCCCGCCGGCGCGGTCTGAATCGCGGCGCGAATCTCCGGTATTGGCTTTCTCCAGCGCCGATTCGGGCACGAATCCCAGGTCTCCGCCGTTGGGGGCGGTGGTGGGGTCCTCGGAAAAATTCTGCGCCAGCGTCACGAAATCCTCGCCCTGCTTCAGCCGCGCTACCAGCATCTCCATCTTCTTGCGCGCCTGCTCGTCGTTCTGCGCCTTGTCGTTTTTCAGATTCCGGACGTTCGGGTCGGGCATCGGCGACACCAGAATCTGCGCCAGATGCACTTGCGGCTCCGGAAAATTGAAGCTGCTCTTATTAGAGTTGTAGAAATCGGTGACGTCTTTGTCGGAGATCGAAATGTGCGATGTAATTTCTTTATTGAACAGCTTGGTGATGCTCAGGTCGCGCTTCAACTGCGCCTTCATGTCGTCCACCGTCATCTTGCGCGCCGCCAGCTGCTTTTGAAACTCCTCCTGCGTGTAGGGCGCTTTGAGTTCCGCGAATCTCGACTCTACGTCGGCATCGGTGGCCATCAAGCCCAGCTTCTCGGCGCGCTGCAGCATGATCTCGTTGTCCACCAGCGTCCGTAGCACCTCCAGTTTCTGTATCTCCATCTGGTCGTTGCTGGGCTTCTCGCTGGACGACATGAACTGCGCTTGATATTGCTTATCCAGGTCCGCGTAAGTGATCAGGCGGCCGTTCACCGTGGCCGCCACGTTGTCCGATACGGCGCGCTTGCAACCGGACGCGCATAGGACGAGCAGAATGCCGGTGACGGCGGGGAAAATACGGGACATTCGGTTTCGGTAGATGACTTCATTCTACAGTCAACTGCTACAATCGCGCGCATGGGTGCTCCGCGACGCTTACTGCTGGCCGGGCTCGCGATGGTCGCTCTGGTGGCGGCCGCCGAGTCCCCCAGGAACGATTTTCGCTTCTCCATCCTCGGCGATCGCACCGGCGACGCTCAGCCCGGCGTCTACGAGCAGGTCTGGCGAGAGATTGACGGCGAGCACCCCGATTTTGTGGTCAATGTGGGCGATTCGATCCAGGGCGGCAACGATTCTACCGCCGCGTCGGAGTGGCTGGCGCTTCGTCAGCTCTGGAGCCGCTACCGCTATCCGCTCTACCTGACGCCGGGCAATCATGACATCTGGTCGCGGGCGTCTCTTGCCATGTATTACAAGCAGACGGGACAACAGAGGTTCTACAGCTTCAACTACCAAAACGCGCATTTCATTATGCTCGACAACAGCGCTGCCCCCGACTTAAGTAACACCCTGCCCGACGACCAAATGGAGTTTCTGGCGCGCGATTTGGAGCAAAATCGCGACCGCGATCCCAAGTTTGTTTTCTTCCACAAGCCTCTCTGGCTCATCCCCGTGAAATTTCAGAACGGCCGCTTCGCCTTTCATCAACTGATCACGAAGTACGGTGTGTACTTCGTTGTGAGTGGTCACGGGCATCAATACGTTCACGAACGCCTGGATGGCGTCACGTATATCGAGGCGCCCAGTTCCGGCGGCAAACTGAAAGGCCAGGGATTCGACCAAGGCTGGTTTTACGGCCACGTTGCAGTTACGGTGAAAGGATCTCACGTGGAGATCGTGGTGAAAGAGATCGGTCCGCCTTTGGGGCAAGGCCGCGTGCTCACGGCCGGTCGCTCGATGGAGGCACCAGTCCCTTGATGCGCAAAAAGGCGCCGATAATCCCATACATTTCGTTATCGTGCGCGATGTTCCAATTCAACAATCCCAGCCGTGTCATGTCCCAACGAAACCATTTGACTGGAACGATACCCGCCTGGTCGGTCATGGATGCGTACACCGGGTCGCAATAATCGAACGACGCCTTGAGCGCAGCCACCAGATCGGCCTTGGCGGTCTTGGGCGGCGGAAACTTCGCATCGGCCGTGGTCTTCTCGCCCTTCGCCACCTGGCACATCAATAGCTGCCCATCCGCGACGTGCGCGATCATCTCGCCAAACGTGCGCACCTGGGGAACGGTGCGGAACGAATAGTTCTCCGCCGGCATTCTATCTGCCGCTTTGAGGAGACTGTCTTTCACCAGCGCGTAGCTCTGCCTGGCGTCGGCGCTGATGGGGTTGTTCTGGGCCGGCAGCGAGGCAGCGCCTAGGAACGCCGCGATTGTAAAAGGGAGAAGTTGGCTCATGTTTTATTTACCTACCAAATGCTGCAGATCTTTGTTGTTCTCGTTGCAGACGTATTCGAGCAGGTCCGTATCGGGCAGCAGCTTCAGCGGGAGCGTCACATTCCAGGGCTTGGTATAAGCTTTCGAATCGTCGATGGTGATCAGAATATCCATATTTCCAAAATCCTTGCGCCGGAAGCGCTCGGTTACGCGCAGGGCGTCGGTGGCGGGACGGCCGTCGTTATCGAGCCAGCCCTGATTATTGAAACCCGCGGTTTGCGCCACGAAATCATCTCCCTCCCAATGCCCGATCGAATAACCCTGCCAGGTCGGGTTAGGATCTTTGGGAAGCTCGCGGCCATCCGTGAAAATCTGGCGATAGCTATGCACCGCCTCATAGAGAATGATCACCATCTTCTCGCTATTGACAATCTTGAAAGGGTAGGGAACTGCGTCGGACCGCGGGACGCCGCCCGGAATGCAGTTGCCGGTAGGATCTTCCTTGCTCTCGGTGGCGCGTCTCTGTTTGAACAATTCCGCCGCCCAGGGCTGGAACGGAGCATCGCCGGGCTTCAGATCCGACGCGATATTGCCGATGTAGGGTGGGGAAGGCTTCCAGATGCCCGCCAGGTCCGGCTTACCGTCGTGGGTCCTGGGCGTGGGCGCCGATAGATTCGCCGTCCCATCCGGCAGCCGGGGCGTCCCGGGCGTCCGGACGTTGAACCACTGGGCCAAAGCCAGCGTAGAGCTGGCGCACAGGAGGGCTGCCACAGGGAGCGAGCGCAACATCCGTTCAGTATACATGTGAAGGCGCCGAAGAGAAGATCCTCCCGAGAGCCCTGAAAAAATTGTTAAAACCCAGGCCGCCTCATTCGATAAGGGAGGGGAAGAATCCGCCGCACTCATGATTTCACTGCGCAAAACCGCTACCGAACTCGAACGCTTAGAGGAACTTCATCGCGCCGCCGTCAACTGCTATTCACAGGCGCTGCGATCCACCGGGCAGAACGCCATTGAGTTGGATAGCGCTCAAGTCTCGCACTTTCGCACTCAGTTACAGACGCTCCGCGACCAACTGCGTGCCGACGCGGCCGCGAGCGAACTGGAGGCGGTCCAAACCTCTTTCGAAAACGAGCTGAAGGAGTACCGCGACAAGACTCGTGATCAGGTCCAGCGGCTCCGCCGGGAGGTGCAGGCTGCCGCGGCTGCCGTGGAATCCTTTGCCGGCTCCATTACCGAAAGTGAAGTCAATCTCGAGTCCGGCCTCAAACGAGAGCTGAATGCTCTCAACCAGAGCGCCCTGAGTGACGACGTTCTTCAGATCCGCGGCGCCATCCGCGCCTCCACCGCCAAGATAGCCACCAGCATCGAGCAGATGCGGTCCTCCAATCAACTGGCCATCGCGCAGCTGAAAGACGAGATTCGCCTGCTGCACCAGGAGGTCCAGTCGGCCCGGCGTTCACAGACCGCTGACCCGTCGCTCGAAAGCCGTCAGCGCATCTCCAGCCGCATGGAGGAGTTCATCAAAAAGAGCAGCCCCTTTTCGGTGTTGTTGGTGGTGGTTCGCAATTTGGAAGGGCTGCAGAACTGTTATTCGGCTGCTGTCATCGACGGCGCCTTGCGTGGCTTCCAGGCGCGTTTCGAGAACATTCTTCCTTCTTCGGCCATTGTTGGCCGCTGGGCTAAGGATCAGTTCGCAGCCATTTTGAGCACCGCGCCCGGAAATGCGATCGAGATGTCGAGTGAGGTGGTTCGTAAGCTCTCTGAGAACTTCCTCGAACAGGACCAGGGCGGAACGCATTCCGTCGTTTTCACCCCCCGCGCAGGCGTCATCGAATTCAGCCCCGGCTCCGATTTGGCCAAGTTTCAACTGCGCCTCAAACAACTGGCCGACGCTTTGGCCCGCTAGTGTTGCTGAAAAAGCCCCTCCACATACGCGAACCGCAGGCGTGGGCGCCTACGCTACAAGGGCTGTCGATAACACAATTGTGCCTGTGTAGGGCGGACTTCAGTCTGCCGTTTTTTTTCAGCAACCCGCTAAGCCGGGCGCTGGGGCGTCTGTCGAAACACTTTGAAACTAAAGGATCTAATGGCGTCATGCCAAACCGACGATAAGTAGAACGAAGAGAAGTAGAACGAAGATAAGTAGAACGAAGATAAGTAGAACGAAGAGAAGTAGAACGAAGAGAAGTAGAACGAAGAGAAGTAGAACGAAGAGAAGTAGAACGAAGAGAAGTAGAACGAAGAGAAGTAGAACGAAGAGAAGTAGAACGAAGATAAGTAGCCTGACGGGTTGAACTGAACATGCAAAGGTCTGCCGCGGCCATCTCCGCAAGCTTGAAAAAGGTGCCACCCTTTCCGCCCGTAGCGGTGAAGCTGCTGAGCTTGCTTTCTAACCCCGCCGTGGATACCAACGAAGTGGCGGACCTGATCGGTAGCGATGCCACTTTCACCGCGCGCTTGCTGCAGCGCGTGAATTCGGCCGAATTCGGGTTTATATCCGATATCACCAACGTCCGGCGCGCCGTCGCTCTGCTCGGCCTCGATACCACGCGCCAAATCACGCTCGCGCACGCCACCGCGGCCTACGCGCAAGGCGGCCTGAAAACTGAAACCATGCGGCGTTGCTGGCAACATACGGTTGCAACCGCGGTTCTGGCCGAAGAGATTGCCGAGGCCTGTGACGCGTTCGCGAGCGTCGCCTTCACCGCCGGCATCATGCACGATATCGGACGGCTCGGTTTGCTGGTGGCGTATCCGGAGGAGTACGAACGGGTGATCCGCTACGCCGCCGAGCGCTGCCTGGATGTGCTCGAATTTGAGGAAGAGGAGTTCGGCGCGCACCACGCCGAAGCGGGCCGCCTGTTGGCCGAGAGCTGGGGATTGCCATCCGAAATGGCCCTCATAGCAGGCCGCCATCATGACCCTTGCGAGGGCATGGAGCTGGGCTTGTTGCGCATCGTTCACGTGGCCTGCCGCCTGGCCGACGTGCTGGGTTATGACATCGTAAGGCCGCTCGTTCCATCCACTCCGAGCGATGTGATCGCGCACTTGCCGGCGCAGGCACGAGCACGCCTGGCTCAGGATCCTGCGGAGCTCTGCGAACGAATCGAAGAGCGACTTCACGAATTTGGCTCCGAATCCACTGGGGCCCCTCCCGAAGAGACTCTCGCGCTGCTCGCATCCGCCCACCCAACCGAAGAAGCCGAGCCGGTAGCCGATGTGGAGGAAGCTGATCTTGAATTAGCTCAGCCCGAGTCCGCCGGCAAGGCGAGCACGCTGAGCCGGAAACAGGTCATCATCGGATGGGCGATGGTGGGGCTGATCGTCCTGGTTGCCGCGGCGCTCTGGGCCTTCCACTAGACGCCGGCCTTCGGCTAGACACCGGCCTTCGGCTAGACACCGGCCTTCGGCTAGACACCGGCCTTCCGCTAGACACCACCCCCTTAGGTTTTTGTAAGCGCGCTTGCCGATTCGGTGACGAACCGGTGCAGCGCATCCAATTGCATAGCGATGCGGCTTCCGTCCGCTTGCGTAGCCGCCCGTTCGATCTCGGTTCCCATTTCCTCGATGGAAGGGAATCCGTAGCCGCGTCCCGTGCCTTTCAAATTGTGTCCAAAGCGCCGGATGGGAGCAAAATCGCGAGAAGCCAGGGCGGCGCGCGCCTCTTCAATCTGTTTCTCTTTGGACGCCAGATACTGAGGAACCAGCGCCATCACTTGCTCGGAGATGGCGATGCTGCGCGCGGCTGGCGCGGCTTTGGCCGGCGCGAAGTGGTAGATAGTTTTCATGAGTGTCTCCCGGTCCATTGGTTTAGCGACATGCGCCACACAGCCGGCCTCCATGCTGGCCGCGACGGCTTCCCGCATGGCGTCCGCCGACAGTGCCACCACCGGCGTCAACGCCCGTTCGGGCTCCCGCCGCACTTGCGACTGTTCCCATTCCCGAATCCGCTTGGTGGCCGTCAAACCGTCCATCACGGGCATGTCGATATCCATGAGGATCAGATCGAATCGTTCGCCCTGTCGAACGGCGTCCAAAGCTTCTTGGCCGTTCAGAGCGATGCGAAGCTTTACCGGCTCGTTGCGCAGATAGTGCTCGAGCAGCAGCCGGTTGTCTTCGGTATCCTCGGCCACCAGGATCCGGATCGGATCTCCGGAGGTAAGTTCGGCCGGCCGGGGCTCGGCGGCAACCGTATCTCCGGGAGCGGGCTCCACTTCCTCCAGCGGCAGGCTGAAATGAAACGTGCTTCCGCTGCCCTCGCGGCTGACCACGCCGATTTCTCCTCCCATCAGTTCCACCAGATCGCGGCAAATCGTAAGTCCCAAGCCTGTTCCGCGCTGGCCGTTGCTCTGATTGGACAATTGCACAAACCGCGCGAAGATTTTGTCTTGATCTTCCAGCCGGATGCCGGGGCCCGTGTCGCACACCTCGAATCCCAGCCGGTCGCCCGCGCTCGCGGCGCTCAGCACCCTGACCTTCACATCCACTCGTCCGGCGATGATGAACTTTAAGGCATTGCTCAGCAGATTGACCATTACCTGCTGGATTCGCAAGGGATCGCCCAGCGCCCACGCGGGCGCCGCTGGATCGATTTCCACTCCGAGCGCGATCCCTTTTCGCGCGGCTGTGTCGCGGAAGGTGGCCACTGCATCGTCCACCGTCTCGCGAATGCGGAAGGGCGCCCGTTCGACGCGCAGCGCTCCCGCTTCGATGCGGGAGAAATCCAGAAAGTCGTTGATCAGGGCCACCAGCCGGCGGCAGTTGCGCTGGAACATGCTCACATATTCGTTTTGATCGGTGCTGAGCGGAGTTTGCGAAAGCAGGTCCGCCGCGCCCAGGATGGCGTTGAGCGGTGTGCGGATGTCGTGGCTGATCTTGGCCAGGAATTCGGACTTGGCGCGGTTAGACGCCTCGGCCGCGTCCTTGGCGCGGATCAGCGCGGCGTCGCCCCTATTGCCGGCCCAGATATCGCGTAGGAAGATGTAGAAGCTGGAGGCCGGATCCTCCGACGCGGCGAGAAAAGTCATTCCAACATCGGCGCCGGCGCCGTGCGACGACTCCATGCGCGCGGCGATTTCGGCCCGCCCGTTCATCCGCATCAGTGCGATGGCCGCGGTTACTCTCGGCCGGTCGTCCTCTTGCACCGTGGCGGCGATATGCGCCGGCTTACGGCTCTGGGAACAGCCCGCCATCTCGGCATAAGTTCTGTTCAGCCACAAATAGCGCCCCGCTGGGTCGATTTCGGCGATGCCATGCAGCGCGTTTTCGAGCACCACCCCCTTGCGCCGCAGCGTCTCGGCCACGCCCATCAGCCCCGCGTTCAGCGCTCCAATTTCGTCCTGCCCGGCGAGCTGGCTCGGCGCCGCTCCTGAGGCCAACTGCGCGACGTTGCGCTGCAGATGGGCGATGCGGCTGGTAATGCCTCGTGCGAAGAGCAGCGTGGTCGCTGCCCCTCCCAGCAGTCCGAAAAAGAGGCAAATGCCGGTAATAGCGCCTTGCTCGGCTCCGAACCGTGCTACCTTGCCCCGGAACAGATCGAGTTGCCGCGCGTTGTCGCGTTCCATCAACTGGAGCAGATCCTCCTTCTGGCGCCGCTCAGCTTCCACCTGGCTCACCGCGCCGCGGAACTGATCCCACGGCAGAGCGCCCGAGCGAAAGCGGGCAAAATCGCCAAACATCCGCTCCACGCGAGCGTGCTCGAGCGCGGCCACCTGCCACAGGCGCTGCTGTTGCTCGGCGCTATCGGCGGTGAGGTTGAGAAGCTTGTGCTGACTGGATTCAAAGGCCGCCAGTGAGGCACGGGCCTGGCTCGCAAAGGACTCCTGGGCCGTGATGATATAGGCGCGCGCCTCGGCGGTGGTCTCCAGATCCGCCAGACGCAAGCGTTGGATCTCTTCCGCCGTTTCACGGGCGCGGTCGACCTGCTCAACGCCCGCCGCGTTGCGCTCCGCCAGTATATTTGCGACGCCGAACATTAAAACCGTGGCCGCCGCGGGGAATGAGATCAGCACCAGGCACTTGTTCCGGAGAGAGAGGTCCGGCCATTTTTTCCAGCGCGGAAGCTTTCCGAGTGGCATAAGCTAGCGGTCCAGAACTACCCGCAACAAGGGACAGAGCGCGCTGACCCGCGCCTTTTCGAGCGAAGCGTCCGCCCCCAGATGCGCGGATACCGATAGATAGAGGGCGGATTGCTCGGCTCCCGACACCGCCACAATCCGGACTTCGGGAAAAAGTTGCTTGAGCTCCCGCACTGCCTCGATGCCGTCGCGTACCGGCATCACCATGTCGAGAATCACCGCGTCCACGGCGTGGTACCGCAACTGCCGCAGGCAATGATCAAGGTCCTCCGATTCAATGACGTCGAATCCCGCCGGTTCCAGAATGGCGCGCGCCAGCACCCGGAAGTGCTCGTCGTCATCCACCACCAGCACTTTTCCGCTCACACGCCCCACGTCTGGCGGGCATCGAAGTGCTTTTTCGAACACCTCATTGGCCATAGCGCGCTCATCGGCAAAGCCAGCCTAACCTTGAACGCTTCCCCCCGCTCTTGTCCCCGCCGCCATTACCGATAAGCCTTGCGTGAGCACTCTCATCCAATCGAGCGGCAGCGGGCCCGGGACGCCTAGCACGGCTCAAGAAAACAGTCGGGGTCCGCTCGATGGCGCCCGATGCTGGCGGAGGGAACCGTGATTCTGGCTACGGTTTCCGGGGATCCGGCTTTTCATAAAGACGTGCGTGCGTCTCTCGACGGTCACCTTCGATTTGAAGCCGCGTGGGACCTGAGCTACCAGGACGCCAGCCGGCTACGAACCATCGGCCCGGAGCTGCAATGCATCCTGATCGTCGATTTCGCCGATTTGCGGCTGGCGATGCCGGTGGCGCGCGCGGTCGACGGCCGTTCGCAACTCGCCCTCATCGCGGTAAGAGGCGGGGGCAGCCGCGACGAACTACTGCAATTGATGCAAGCCGGAGTTCGCGAAGTGCTTCCCAATTTCACCGAGCGCGAGATCCGGCAAGCGGCCGCACGCGCGGCTTCCACGCTCGCCTCTTCCGGCGAACTGCTGGCCGAGCTGTACGCCTTCATCCCCGCCAAGCCGGGCTGCGGGGGATCCACGCTTGCTACCTACGCTACCGCCATGGCGGCGCAACTCAGTACCGAGCCTACCCTGTTGCTCGATTTCGATATTCGTTTAGGCGTCACTTCCTTCCTGCTGAAGGCCGAAGGCGCGCACACCATTGTCGATGCGCTGCTGCAATCCGATCATCTGGATTTGGATCTGTGGTCCAGCCTGGTTTCTCAGATCAAGAACCTGCATCTGCTCGGATCGGGCCCCATGGATTTTTCGCGCCACGTCTCCACCGAGCGCTTCATGGAACTGCTGGATTTCGCCATGCGCCGCTATTCGCTGGTGGCGGTAGACCTGCCGGGCACCATGGAGGATCAGGAATGCGAGACCCTGCTCCGATGCAAGCGGATCTATCTGGTGGTCACGCCGGATATCGGCGCTCTGCATGTGGCGCGCCGCAAAGCCACCTGGTTGCAGGATCTTCGCCTGACGGACAAGGTGTCGGTGGTGCTCAACTGCGTGGAGCGAAGAAACACGCTGTCGGTCGAAGATATCCAACGCATTATTCAATTGCCGGTTCGCCATCTGCTGCCGGCCAGTGCCGGTGAGATCTCGCGCGCTGTCCAGAAAGGGGCCGTCCTCGATGCTTCCTCCGGGCTCGGCAAGCACATTGCGCGCATTGCGGCTGAGATGGCCGCCACCCGCCCATCCACCAAGAAACCCAGCGTCGTGCGGCGCTTCGTGGAGTACTTTTCCATCAGCGCGGCGCGCGACATCGACTCTTGAATCCGAGCATCGGAGACCGATATGACCAACCAAACCATCCTCAGTCTGTTGAATTACCTGTGCAACGAAGCCCGCAATTCCGTGCAGGCCAGCTTCGGCCTGATGGCGCTTTGTCCCTCCCTGGCGCCCGATCCAGCCTGGCAGAGCTGCCTCGAAAACAGCAAATGTGGCGCGGACCGGCTGCTGCGCTGTATCGACGACATCCGGGAGCTGCTGGCGACAGAAACACCCGCTCTCGATCCGGCCGAGGAGTTCGATACCACGCTGTGCCTGGGAGAAATCATCGAAGTGCTGAACCTGGCCTCGGGCGGCAGCGCCAGCCGGCTGATCCTCGCATCGGCGGCCCGGCCCGTCACGGTGCGCCAGCACCGGCGCGCGGTGGAGCAAGCGCTCATGCGCGTTCTGGTCGCGGTTTCGAAACTCGGCCACAAAGGCGAGGCGTTGGTCAGTGCCGCGCAGGCCGACGATGGCGAAGGCGTCCGATTCGAAATTATACCCGCCAACTCCAACATCGCGCTACGCGTGGCCGATTGGTTGAACAGCGATGCGGATCACGTGAACTTTGAAGACGCCGACGAAGTGCTCTACGGCGTGGCCACGCTGGTGGCCGGAAAGCGCATTCGTGAGCTCGGGGGGACGGTGGAATTTGTAAGTGACGCCCGCGCGCCCATGGCGCTGGCGGTCACGCTTCCCTGGAAAACCGGAACCGATCAAGACGAGCCGGCGGAGGCTTCTCAGCAGGATCGCGCGTCCCTGAGCGTCCTGGTAGCCGAAGACTCCGATGAGAGCTTTGTGCTCACCGGAATTCTTCTGCAAAAGGAACTGGTCTGGCGTGCGCGCGATGGCTTGGAAGCGCTCGACTTGATGAAGACGCACCGCTTCGACGTCGTCTTGATGGACATTCACATGCCGGGCCTGGATGGATACAAGGCCATCCGCGGCATGCGGGATTGGGAAACGCAAACCGGCAATGCCAGGACACCGATCGTAGTTCTGTCGTCCGACGATCTGGATACGCAAATGCGTTCGGCATCCCAAGCCGGTTGCTCCGGCTTTCTGCGCAAGCCGCTCGACCAACATGACCTGATGGATATGCTGGACCGCCTGAAGGCCGTCCGAACCGTCTCTGCTTGATCGCTAGCGCTTAGTGCCTGATCGCTTGCGCTTAGTGCCTGATCGCTTGCGCCTACTGCCGGAGCGCGAAGGTGAACAGCGCCGTGCCCGCCGACACCGCGATGTATTGCCTGCCATTGAGAGCGTAGCTCATAGGCCCGCTGTTGATCTGTCCCCCAAGCGACGCCTTCCACAGCAGCTTACCCGTGCGGTCGTCCAGTGCATAGAAATAACCTTCGCGTCCGCCGCTGAACAGAAGATCGGATTCCGTGGTTAGCACTCCAGCCCAAGTGATGTCGTTCATCTTGAACTCCCACTTGCGCTCGCCCGTCTTGGGGTCGAAGGCCCGCACCGCGCCGTAGCCTTCCTCTTCCAGCTTCAGGTTGGTCTGCAAATTCACGGCGCCCATGGGAGTGTTTCCGGTAGCTTTCGGACGTCCGCCCTCAACCGCAATGGTTCCCGAGTTCTCCCATAGCGGAATGTAAAACCAACCGGTGCGCGGGCTGTAGGAAGGCGGATACCAGTTGGTACCGCCCAGAACCGTCGGCATGATCGTGCTTCCGGCCGGCGTCGGCACTTTGCCCGGCACGCGCATGGGCCGGCCTTTCTCGTCGAACCCGCTCATCCAGTTCACCGTGGTGAACGGCTTACCCATCAGGAATTGCCCGGTGTTGCGGTCGAGCACATACATCAGGCCGTTGCGATTGGCCCACAGCATCACTTTTCGCGGCGCGCCTTGCCATTGGATGTCGGCGAGCACGGGTACCTGCGTCGAATCGTAATCCACTTCGTCGTGCGGTGTGAACTGGTAATGCCACTTCAGCTTCCCGGTGTCCGCATCTAGCGCCACCACCGAATCGCTGTAGAGATTGTCGCCGCCGCGTTCTCTGCCATCCCAGTCGGGCGCGGGATTTCCAGTGCCCCAGAACGTGAGATTGCTCTCCGGATCGTAGGCCCCGGTATTCCAGATGGCTGCGCCACCGTGCTTCCACGAATCGCCCGCCCAGGTTTCATGGCCCGGATCGCCCGGCTGCGCGATGGTGTGGAAGCGCCAGACCTGCTTGCCGGTGTGGACATCGTAGGCGGCCAGCAAACCGCCGATCCCAATGTCGCCTCCCGCGGTGCCGACAATCACCTTGTCCTTCACAATCAGCGGCGCGTGCGTGATGGAGTAAAACTCGTTGACGTCGGCCACCGTGGTGTTCCAAATCACCTGTCCGGTCTTCGCGTCGAGCGCAATCAGATGCGCATCGATGGTTCCCAGAAACAGGGTGTCGCCCAGGATGGCGAGGCCCCGGTTCACACGCCCGCAACAAGTGCGCGATTTGGGCGACGGGTTATAAGCGTAGGTCCAGAAAATACGTCCGGTAGCGGCGTCCAGCGCAAAGACATCGTCGGGAGGCTGCACCGTATAGAGCACGCCATTCACCACCAGCGGAGTGGCCTCGAATTTCTCGAGCGACTTGGCTTGAAACACCCACTGCAGCTCCAGCTTGTCCACATTTTCCGGCGTGATTTGCGTGAGCAGGCTATGCCGCTCTCCAAACGTGGTTCCCGAATACGTAAGCCAGTTTTGCGGCTCATTCTGCGCGTGCAGAATGCGGTCGAACGACACGGAGCCCGGGCTTTGTTGCGCCAGGAGCGAACCGGCGGCGAGCAGGAACAAAAACGCGCATGTTTTCACGGCGCTGTCATCTTATCAAATCGGAGCGCCTGAGCTCTCTTAGCGCATAAGCCACTTAGCGCAGAAGCCAGCCCCACAGATTACCGTCGGGAGCTTTTTCACTGTCGATCTGAAGGTAGAGCCGGCCCTTTTTCAGGCTCTCGATCTGTTGCGGCGTCAGATCGAGCGAAGCGCTCACCGCGCCGCTGGTGGCATGCGGAACAGTGACGTCGAGAATGGCAGGCCCGCGCACGCCGGTCGCCGGCCCTTGATGAAGCTTGGCGTCCCAAGCCTGGGATCGCAGCCCTTCGAACGATCCGGTGATGGAGAGCTTCGCGCCCGCCAGAGTGGCCGTAACTGAGCCCACCCCCGTGATGTCCGCTCGCGTCTTCGCGTCCACCGGCACCGGAGACAGACGCGTCTTAAATGTTTCAGGCGCCTGCGCTGTGAGTGACCAGGCGCACGCCATCGTCAACACGAGCAACATTCTCATGCTGGGTCAGTATACTATTGTTGCGAGAGGGAGGAACCATGGAAATCGACCGGCGGGCATTTTTCGCGGGACTGGGCGGCGTGGCCGCCGTGGCTGCCATGGCTGACGAGGCCAAGGCCGAAGCGCTGGAACATCACTTGCTGCTGCAACTGAATGTCGCCAACCAGGCCGCGGCACAGCCCGGGACTGCGAAGAAGTTTCCCACCGCCGCCGAAGTGGAGGCGCAGATCGAAACGCAACCGTCTCGCCGGGGCGCCGGAAACTTGTTCGTCTCCCGCGTGGGCAATGTGAAGAAGCTCCCGCCATTGCCGGAACGGCCCACGCTGGTGGATTTCTACAAGCTGCGCTTCATGGCTACCTCGAAGCATTGCCTGCAGAGCGCCAATCGCGCGATGGAGAATGGCATGTCGGAAGAGATCATCCTGGCCTGCCTGCTGCACGACACGGTGCAGGATCTCATCAAAGTGGATCACGGATGGTGGGGCGCGCAAATGTACGAGCCCTATGTTTCCGAGAAGGTTTCGTTCGCTATACGCTATCACCAGGCGCTGCGCTTCTATGCGGATGAAGAGCACGGTTACGAATATCCCGACCTCTATCGCCGGATGTTCGGTTCCGACTACAAGCCTGAGCCGTATATCGAAGCTACCTACAAGATGGTCCGCAACCACAAGTGGTACCTGGAACCGCGCATGGTGACGGTGAACGATCTCTACGCTTTCGATCCGAACGTTAACCCCAAGCTCGATCAGTTTCTCGACATCATTGGACGAAACTTCAAGCAGCCGAAAGAAGGGCTGGGCTTCGACAATAGCCCGGTGGCGCACATGTGGCGCTCGATCGCGCGTCCCGATTCGCCGCTGTAGCGCGCCGCTTCCTTTTAGGCAGAAATGCGCTGCGGCTGTTTCAACCTTGGAAGCGCTCGGATCGATTTGCCCGACTTTTTTTCCGCTAGCCGGAGTTCGTAGAGGCTTGCAAGTTGATCCAGAACTCGGCGCTCGTACCGAAGAAATGGGCCAGGCGCAACGCAGTGTCCCCAGTGATGGCGCGCTGCCCGTTCAATATGCCCGTGATACGGTTGGTCGGCACGTCCAGCTTGCGCGCCAGTTCCGCGGCGCTCATGCCGAGCTCCTTCAATTCCTCGGCCAGATGCTCTCCTGGATATATCGGGGTGATCGCCATGACATCCTCCTAGTGATAGTCAACAATCTCTACGTTCGACGGCCCCTGCGCCCCGGCTGGCCATTCAAAACAGATTCTCCACTGATCATTGATGCGAATGCTGTACTTTCCCCTACGATCGCCGGCCAATGCTTCAAAACGATTGCCGGGTAAAGCGGCAATGTCCCGAAGCGCCTCCGCTGCCTCCAGCCGGTCGAGTTTCAGGCGCGCTGAACGTTGAATCCCGGAGAAAGCCTTCACCTCTTCCCGGCAGCGAAATCCCTGGTGCGCTTGTCCGAATATCCAACGATCATCCACGAGCATATCTCCGATTACGCATTACGTCAAAGGTAAAGGACAAGGGAGAGGGAATTTTCGTGATTGTAACCGGGCCATCCCGCGCGGCGAGGGACGAGCTGCGCGCCCTGCTAATTTGTGGCGCACGCACTCAACTCATGCGTGCCGTGTTCGCACCCTTGCGAACTCATAGAATGATCTGAGCGGCGACCCCGCTCGTGCGCCACAGGAGCTGCTATTTGTCCGACTTGCTATCCGGCGCCGAGCCTTGGCCCGCCGATCCGACAAAGAGCTTGCGCCCATCCGGAAAGGTGATGTCGCGGCCATTCATTTTGTTGCTCTCGTCCTTGGATTGGTAGCCGTCCACCACGATCTCGGTTCCCGCCGGCAGTGAGTTCTTGGTAAAACCATTTCGCAGCAAAGTGTTTGGACTTCCACCCTCTACCATCCAGTTGGTCACCGTGCCATCAGGGTTCTTCACGTCGATGTGGATCCAGGCGTGCGGGTTGATCCATTCCATCTTGGTCACCACCCCATGCAGCTTCAGGGGTTTGGTGGCGTCAAACTCGGCTGCGAACGCATGATGCGCCCACATCGGCGCCGCGCTCACCAGCAATCCCAATCCGGCCATCGCCATCGCTAGCTTCGTTCGCATGGCATTTCTCCTTGTTGTAAATCCCTCGTTGTAAAACCTATGCTCTCTACTCTACTTCGGATTTTTCTTGTCGGCAGCCCGCGCCCCCGCCAGGATATCCATCATCGCGTAATTCCCCTCGTGACAAGCGTACTCGAAAATCGGCCCCTTTGTTTTGGTCACCGCAATTTGCGCCGTCCAGGGTTTGGTAAACGCCGTGGGATCGTCCACCGTGAATTCATAAAGCAGAGTGTCGGGCGAAGTGCGCGTGAAGCGCTCCGTCAAATGCATATTCCGGTCGGACCCGCGAAAGGAGTATTCATCGGAGAAGTTCGTCGTATCCACCACCAGTGTCTTGCCGTCCCAATGGCCGCGCGAATCGCCCCGCCATTCGCGGATATTGTTTGCCACATGCGGGCTTCCGTCCAGCGGGATGACGCGCGTATCGTGGATCATTTCGTTCAGGATGACCACCTGGTCGCGCGTTTGTATGATTTGGAAGTTATTGTTGTATGGGCCGGGCAGCATTGGAGGCCCGGCCGTGGCCCACAGAATACAGCGTTCACCGAGCGAGCGGCCCTCCGGACCGTCGGTCGCGTGCTCCTGCATCCAGGCCCGCTTCTCATCCGCTCGTTTTTGCCCTTCCGGCGTAAGCGCGGGAAGGTGCCCGTCGGGAGGATCCACAATCAGCGATGTTCGCCGCGTGCCCACGGCCTTGGTGCCGCGGTCGTACCAAAATTGGTTGTACGCGCTGGCCACGTCGGCGTCGGCGTTTCCCGTCCGGTGATCGACATTGTTGCGTTCCACCACTTTCTTTTCGTAAGCCGCCGCTTCCTCCGGAGTAAATGTCGGTTTCCCGGCGAGATCGGCCGGCCGTTCCAGCGGTGTAATGGTGGCGTTGCTCCAGATTCCTTGCAGATCCGCCTGCGCGAAACCTGCCTGCACCCAAAAAAGCGGAGTCGCGAGCAAAACTAATGGGAGCCGATGCATCATTGTGATCCCTTCCTCTCCTTATTATTTGATCCAGGTGTTTTATCCGGGAGCATCGGAGGTCCCGCCGTAGTCCACATAATACACCGTTCGCTATCGCGAAGAAGCCCGGCGCGCGGACCTTGGAGCTACCGCTTTTTTTCGGCGGCGCGCGCCCCAGCCAGAATATCGGTCAGCGCGTAGTTGCCTTCGTGACACGCATATTCGTACACCCGCTCGGATGTCTTGTTGAACGGGATGCGCGCGGTCCAGGGCTTGGTAAATGCCGTCGGATCGTCCACGGTGAATTCGTACTGAATCACTTCGGGCGAGATGCGGGTGAAGCGCTCGGTGAGGTGCAGGTTCGCGTCCGACCCGCGAAAGCTGTACTCGCTGTTGAAATTCGTGGTGTCCACCACCAGCGTGTTGCCTTCCCAGTGGCCGCGAGAATCGCCCATCCATTCGCGAATGCCGGAATCCACGTGCGGACGTCCATCCAGAGGAATCACGCGCGTGTCATGGATCATTTCATTGAGAATCACCACGTAGCCCGGCGCTTCGACGATCTGCAAATCGCTGTTGTACGGTCCCGGCAGCATGGGCGGACCCGCCGTCGTCCAAGTCAGGCAGCGTTCCGCCATCGACCGGCCTTCCGGACCATCCGTGGCGTGGTCTCGCATCCAGGCTCGGTTTTCTTCCGCGCGCTTCTGGGCGGCGGGCGTCAGCGGCGGTATTCTTCCATCCGGCGGATCCACGATCAGCGAAGTTCGCCGGTCTGAAACCAGGTTGCTTCCACGGTCCCTCCAGAATTCGTTGTAGGAGCGGCCGACGTCGGTCTGCGCGCCGCCGTCACGGCGATCGCTGTTCACCTGATTGAGCGTCCGCTTCACGAAATCGGCGGCTTCCTGCTCACTGAGAAACTCTTTGCCGGCCAATTCGGCGGGCCGTTCCAACGGGGTCAGAGTGGGGTTGGTCCACACGCCCTGTAAATCCGGCTGGCCGTCCGCCGTGTGCGGGACACTCCAGCTTTTAGGCGCTGATGTTGCCGGCTTGGCCGCAGCCGGCTTGGCCGCGACTGGCAGGCCTTGAGCAGAGAGACAAATCGGGGCGACTAACACGACCAACACCCGGAGCCGCATAGCTAACCTCCGCTGAAACTTACTTGCTGGGTTGCTTGCGAAGGTGTCCGTACATCAACTCCTCCACAAACTCCACACACTTGAATTCTAACAACTGGGCGTTCTTTTCCAGGTGCTTGTACAGCGGCATGCTGATCTTCCAAGGCTTGGAAAACGTATCGGGATCCTCGATGGTGGCTTCGTAGTTCAAGACCGTTGCCGAGACCGGCGTATAGCGCTCCACTACGTGCAATTTATCGCTGTGAAAATCGCCCGCTCGATCGAACCAGGTCATATCGTTCAGGCCGGTCACGTCCACCACCAGGGTCTCGCCGTCCCAATGCCCGGCCGACCAGCCCATCCAACTGTCCACCGGAGCTTCTCCAGGATTATCCATGTAGATGGTTCGCACCGCGCTGTCGTATTCATACGAGATCAGAATCACCTTGCCGGTCTGCACGATCTGAAACGGAAACGGCATGTAAGTGGCGCGCGGAACTCCCGGCAGGTAGCACTTCACTTCCGGATCCAGCTTCAGACGGTTCGCGTAGTTTTCTTTTTTCTTCTGTGCCGCGGCCGGAAGGTAGGGGATCACGCCGCCCTCCACTACGCCGATGCCAGGCGGTTCGGCGCCTGTCGCGCCCAGCGCCACAATTTGACCGGCTTGCGCCGAGTGGCCTTCCAGATCCCAGTTTGCAGTGTTCATGGCCTGCCAGATGCCGTTCAGATTCGGCTTGCCGTCGGCGGTCCGGGGCGCTTTGTAAGTTTGAGCTTGCGCGCCTGCCGGTGAAACCATGGCCGCCACGGCAAATGCGCCGAGCAAGAAAAGTCGAAGTTCATTTCGCCAGGACATATTGAGTGACTTCGATCCTACATTCGGCGCAAGCCGGTGTCAAATGTAGCCGGCCTCTAAGACGCCGCCACACCCTCGTTGGTCAAACTCGTTAATAGCGATCGCAGCCGCGCGAATTCGATCACCTGCCCCACCATGATCCCCATCTGCCGCGCCGCTTGCTCCCCAAATCCCGCGCCCTTTTCATCGAACCGCTCCGCCAGCGTGTTGATCGCGACGCCCATCGGCGTGGGCCATCCGCGCAATGCATGCACGATCGATCGGAACGCCGACAAGACCACCCCCGTCGATTGCCAGCCGTGCCCGCAGACAATCAGCCCCACCGCGCGCCCGTCCAGGTAGGGCTCCGCATCGTGGGACATGTCTTCTGTGTAGTCCAGCGCATTCTTCACCAGACCCGAGATCGATCCGTGATAGCACGGCGTAGAGAGAATCACTCCATTCGCGCGCCGCAGGGCGGTGATCAGCCTTTGTGCGCCTTCGGCTCTGGCGGGGGATTCCGGTGCATACATCGGCAAATTAATACTTGCGCCATCGAAAAGTTCCACATCCGCGCCTTGCGCCTCCACGAGTGCCAGCGCATAACGCAGCGCCTTTTCCGAGGACGATCCCGGGCGTGTGGTTCCTCCGATCCCAACGATGTACGGACGATAATCAGACATGCTCCGATACAATAATAGCTTTGGAAGACGGCAGCACTAACTCCCATGAAATTTGGCGGTTTTTACGAACACCAACTCCCGCGGCCCTGGGCCAGCGACTCCGAACATACCCAGCTCAAGAACGCGCTCGAACAGGCCGTTCTGTCCGATCAATGCGGATACGATTATGTTTGGGCCACTGAGCATCATTTTCTGGAAGAATATGCGCACTCCTCGGCGCCCGAAGTATTTCTCGCGGCCGTGAGCCAGCGCACCAAAAATGTTCGCATCGGTCACGGCATCGTACAAACGCCGCCCGATATAAATCATCCGGCCCGCATCGCCGAGCGTATCGCCACGCTAGACCTGTTGAGCGACGGCCGCGTGGAGTTTGGCACCGGCGCCGGCGCAACCGAGACGGAACTTGGCGGATTTAACGTCCCGCAAGCCGAGAAGAAGAACATGCAATTGGAGGGCATGCGCGTGGCCGTCCGCATGTTAGTGGAAACTCCCTTCACTGGGTTTGAGGGCCAGTTCGTGAAAGTGCCGGCACGCAACGTGGTCCCCAAGCCCTTGCAGAAGCCGCATCCGCCGCTGTGGATGGCCTGTTCCAACCGCAACTCCATCTTGCAGGCCGCCCGGCTCGGCATGGGCGCGTTGACGTTTTCGTTTGTGTCGCCGGACGAAGCCCGCCAGTGGGTGAAGGACTATTACGAAGTAATCGAAAACGAATGCGAGCCCCTGGGCTACGCCGTCAATCCCAACTTCGCGGTGGCTGCGCCGTTCCTGTGCGACCGCGATCAGAATCGCGTGGAGCAGATCGGCGCTGAAAGCTACGGATTCTTTATTTACGGACTCGGCCACTACAGCTTTTTCGGCGAGCACCGTCCCGCTCAGACCGACCTTTGGGATGAGTACAAAAACCACCCCAAGCAGTTCGCGCCTCCCGAAGGGCGTATAGAGGATTGCGTCGGTACGCCCGCCATGCTGCGCGAGCGCCTGCGCGATTTCGAGCAGGCCGGCATCGATCAGGTGCTCTGCATCTCGCAGGCCGGAAAGATCCCTCACGATCTGCTGTGCTCTTCGATAGAGCTCTTCTCGAAAGAAGTACTGCCGGAGTTCAAGGATCGCGATCTCGCGGGCGCATCGAAACAAGCCGAACGGCGTGCTCGCATCAATGAGAAAGCCATGGCCCGCAAACCAAAAGTGGAAGCGCCCCATGGCGAGATTGTTATCCGCGCAGCCGGTCACCATTAACCGCTCCCTCGCGGTCACGGCCCGGAAAGCATGCCGCGCATCAGAACCCTGGTCAGATAGTTTGCAAATTCAAAGGTTTGCTTGGCGTTGAACGCAAGCTGCCCTCCGATGGCCAGCTTGGCCAGCCCATGCACTCCCGACCACGCCACCAGCGCCAATCGGTACGGATCCCCCTGCGGTAAATCGCCTTCCGCCTGCGCCGCCATGACAGCATCCAGCAGCGTTTGAAACGCTCGCCGCGCTGGCTCGGCATGCCCGGGTCCCGGTTTACCAGCACTTGGTTCAGCAGACCTGGGCCCTTCAAACATCACCAGCAGATGCTGCGGCGATCGCACCGCAAATTCCACATATCCACGCCCTGCCAAACGCAATCGCTCCGCTCCAGTGCGCCCCTTGCGCATGGCCTTCGTCATCGATTCGTTTAATCTCTCGAAACCCTCCGCCGCCACCGCAGCCAGTAAATCGTCCTTATCGAGAAAATGGCGATACGGCGCGTTGTGCGACACCCCTGCGCGCCGCGCAACTTCGCGCAAAGTAAAGCCTTGCGGTCCCACCTCTGCAATCAGACCCAGCGCCGAATCCAGTAGGCTTTGCTTCAGGTTCGCGTGATGATACGGCCGTTTTGCTGCCATTGCTGTCTTTGTAACAGAAGATGTTGACGGGCACAACATCCAGGCGTTATATTGAATGTGGACGGTGTCAACATGATCTCCTATAAACAGCATCCCCTCGACGATCGCTGGGACGCCATTGTTATCGGCTCCGGCATCGGCGGCCTCACCACTGCCGCACTGCTTGCCAAACACGCCAACAAAAGAGTTCTGGTGCTCGAGCGCCACTACGCCGCCGGCGGCTACACGCATAGCTTCAACCGCCCCGGCTACTCCTGGGATGTCGGCGTGCACTACATTGGCGATCTGCAGGATCCCGCGTCCCCGTTGCGTGCCGCTTTCGATCACCTTACTGGAGGCCAACTGGAATGGGCGCCCATGCCCGACGTGTACGATCGTGTCATTATCGGCGGGCGTACTTTCGAATTCCCCACCGGACGCGAACGGCTGCGTGCTCGCTTGAAAGACTATTTCCCTGCCGAAGCAGCTGCCATCGACCGCTACATCGCCGCCGTCCAGTCCGCCCAAAAAGCCAGCCGCCTCTACTTCGCGGAAAAAGCCATCCCTCGTCCCGCTGCGCGTCTGGCCGGCCGTTTCCTGCGCGCGCCTTTCCTTCGATGGGCTTCTCAAACGACGCTCGATGTCCTTCACCACTTCACCCAAAACGAAGAGTTGATCGCTGTTCTCACCGCGCAGTGGGGCGACTATGGGCTCCCTCCCGCGCAAAGCAGCTTCGGCATGCACGCCATCCTCGCCGCGCACTATTTCGACGGCGCTAGCTATCCGGTTGGCGGCGCGTCGCGCATCGCCGAAACCATCTTTCCAGCCATAGAACGCACCGGAGGGAAAGTGGTCGTCAGCGCGGATGTTCAGCAAATCATCGTGCAAAATGGACGCGCTGTCGGCGTTCAAATGGCGGACGGACGCGAATTTCGCGCCGATCTCGTCATCAGCGATGCCGGAGCGCGCAACACGTTCCAACGCCTGGTCCGCCAGCCTCAGCCGATATTGGACGACTTACAACGTGTTCCCGGTTCTCTCGGCCACCTGAGCCTGTACATGGGCGTGAAACAAAGCGCGCGCGATCTCGGCCTGAGCGGCACAAATCTCTGGATCTTTCCACCTTCCGAGAACGCAGCTCCGAATCACGACGCGAATTTTGCCCGCTTCCTCCGCGATCCGTCGGCGCCGTTCCCCGTGGTCTACATTTCTTTCCCATCCGCCAAGGATCCCGAGTTCGAACGCAATCATCCCGGCCGGGCGACGCTCGAAGCCGTGGTCTTTGCGCCCTACGAATGGTTCGCACGCTGGGAGGATTCGCGTTGGAAGCGCCGCGTTGCCGATTACGATGCGTTCAAGCAGTCCTTAGCTGCGCGAATCCAAAGCGAAGTGGAGCGCAACGTCCCAGCCGTGGCCAGCAAAATCGACCACGCGGAGCTGTCCACTCCGCTCACCACGCGCCACTTTATGAACTATCCGCAAGGCGAAGCTTATGGACTTGCAGCCACGCCCGAACGCTTCCGTTTGCGCTCCCTCACGCCTCATACTTCCATCCGGAATCTTTACCTCACCGGCCAGGACGTCGCTACGCTCGGGGTCGCCGGTGCTCTCTTCGGCGGTGTTATGACTGCCTCCGCTATACTGGGCCGCAATCTCATGTCCCTCTTCACTAAGCCTGTCCCAGCCACTGCCATAGCAGTTTAGTGGCGACTTACGCGCCATCCCCGCCAAACACTGGCCGAATCATGGATCGAATCATGGATCGAGTTGCACTGCATCAATGTCTGTGATATCGTTTCGCCCAAAGGAACCAGGAGGTTCTATGAGGATTATCTCCACCCTGTTGGTGTGCGCACTGAGTGTTGGCGTAACGTGGGCTCAGTCGCAAAACACGTCTCAGATTCAAGGAACGGTTCAGGACGCTTCGGGAGCGCCCGTCCCCGGCGCCGAGGTCAAGGCCACCCAAACCGCCACCGGTGTGACGCGTACGGTTCCTACCGGTGCCGACGGCGTGTATGTACTGCCGAATCTTCCCATCGGCCCTTATCGCCTCGAAGTCAGCAGGTCCGGCTTCAGCACCTACGTTCAGACTGGCATCGAGTTGCAGGTCGCGACCAACCCCACCATCGACGTGGCGCTCAAAATCGGCGCCGTCAACGAGCAGGTGCAGGTGGAAGCCAACGCCGCGTTGGTGGAAACGCAAGCCACCGGAGTGGGCAATGTGATGGAGACTCAGCGCATTCTCGAACTGCCGTTGAACGGCCGCGTTGCAACCGACTTGATCCAATACACCGGAGCCGTGATTCCGCAAGGCGTCGCCGGTAACGGTGGTTACCCCGGCACCGAGCAGTTCGTCATCGCCGGCGGACAAGCCTTCGGCGTCGCGTTCTGGCTGGATGGCAGCGTGTACAACAACCCGTGGGACCTGTCGAACATGCCGCTTCCTTTCCCCGACGCGCTGGCCGAATTTAAGGTTGAAACCAGTTCGCTGACGGCGCAAAATGGCGTCCATGCCGGCGGTACCGTCACCGGCGTCACTCGATCCGGCAGCAATGGCTTCCATGGCGATGCCTTCGACTTCCTGCGCAACGGCGATCTGAATGCCCGCAATTTCTTCGCGCCTACTCGCGACACCCTCAAACGCAATCAGTTTGGCGGCACCATTGGCGGTCCGGTGATCAAGAATAAATTGTTCTTCTTCTTTGGCTACCAGAACACCCTTACCCGTCAGGATCCAACCGCCAATACAGCCGCCACATTTGTCCCGACGCCAGCGATGATCGCGGGTAATTTCAGCGCCTGCCCGCAGGATCTCAGCCCCGCGGTTCTGGCCGGTCTCCCCGCTGCCATTTCCAGTCAGATTCACAACGACGTAATCCCGGCTTCTCTCTTCGATCCTGCCGCGCTCAAGCTGGCGTCCATGCTGCCGGCGCCGGTCTCCAACTCCCCTTGTGGCAACACCGGCTTTGGATTATATACGCGCATCAACGAAAACCAGTATGTCGGCCGCGGCGACTGGCAGACCAGCGCCAAGAACACGCTGTTCGGACGATATATTCGCACTCACTACTTCCGGCCAGCCTCGTTTTCGTTCACTCCGACCAACCTGCTCACCACCACCCAAGGCGAGTTGGACGATTCCGACCAGTCCTGGGTAGCGGGCGACACGTATTTGTTCAGCCCCACGCTGGTGAATCAGTTCCGCGCTTCCGTCGACCGGCTCGGCGGTGCTTCGCAATGAGCCTCCCTATGTGTCGGCCTGCGATGTCGGCGTGCCGGTTTATTGCGGCTATGTGCCCCACGAGAGCGGCTTCACTGTCACCGGTGCATTTACCATCGGCCCCGGCACCGGCGGCCCGGCTCATAATCACACTACGCCGCTGCAGCTCAACGACGACATCAGCTGGGTGAAAGGCAACCATCAGATCAACTTCGGCGGCGGCGGAGAAGTGTCCAAAATGCTTTTTTACGGGAACGTCTATTCGCAAACCAACTGGACCTTCAACAACCTTCCCGCATTCCTGCTGGGAGAATTCAGCTCCAATTCTTTGTCGCTGCCGAACGACCTGCTGCAGGAGAAGTGGTTCGTGAATGCCTATGTGCAAGACACCTGGAAGGTCACTTCGCACTTCACCGTCAATGCCGGAGTGCGCTGGGAACCATTCCTGCCTCCCTCCGAGATCAACGGCTCGGTGTACAACTTCAACCTCCCGAATCTGATCGCGGGAGTGAAGAGCACGCAATTTACGAATGCGCCTCCCGGCCTCTCGTATCCGGGCGATCCGGGATTCATCGGCAAGCAGGGTGAGCAAAGCCAGTGGAATCTCTGGGCGCCGCGTGTGGCGCTGGCTTGGGACCCCAAGGGCGACGGCAGAACGGTGATCCGCGCCGGTTGGGGAATCTCCTACGATTACGTGGCTGGTGAGTTAATGGTGAACTCCGCCGACGCTCCGCCCTACGGCGGCACCGAGATCTGGTCGGGCCAATTTAGTAATCCCTACGCCACTCTTCCGGGCGGAGCCATCTACCCATACACGGTCAGTTCCAGTGCTCCGTTCGCTCCCGGTGGTGTCTACATTTATTTGCCGCCGAATCTGAAAACTCCCTCGACCAACCAATGGAATCTGACCATCCAGCATCAATTCGCCACCAATTGGCTGGTGTCGGCCACTTACTTGGGAAGTGAAAGCGAGCATCTGTGGGACTCTTATCAGGTGAACCCAGCCGTGTATATTCCCGGAGCCTGCGCCGCGGGACAATACGGCCTGGCACGCCCTGGGCCATGCTCCAGTACAGCGAACCAGAACTATCGCCGCATGTTTGTGCTGAACGGATACCCTGACTCGCTGGAGACGCTGAACGGGAAGGTGACGCCAAGCTTCGGAGACGTCGAGAGCTTGGACGACGGAGCCACTTCCAGTTATAACGGCTTGATCCTATCGGTTCAGAAGCGCTTCAGCAAGGGCGTCAGCGCCTTCGCCAACTACACGTGGTCGCACTGTATCGGCGATCTCTCCATCGGCGACAGCACCGGCAACGCTGGTGCGGGTCTGGCCATTCCCAATAACCGCGCGTATGATCGCAGCAACTGCCAATCCAACGAAATCGGCGGCACATTCTCTTCCGACCGGCGGCAAATCTTCAATTTGAACATTGTCTATCAAGCGCCGAAGCTCGCGAACGCCTGGGCGAACCGGGTGCTTTCCGATTGGAAAGTCTCGGGAATTTACCACTACTTGTCGGCCTATTGGGTTACGCCCATCCTCTCCACCGATATCGCCTTGAACGGAGATTCCGGTACCGAGCGGCCGGTTCAGATACTGCCCGATCCGCTGTGCGCCAATCCCAGGCCGAGCTGCTGGATCAATCCCAAGGCTTTCACCACCCCCGCGCCAGGCACGCTCAGCGGTTTGAACCGCGACAACATTCCTGGTCCGTCATTCTTCCAGCTGGATATGGCTCTTTCCCGCGAGTTTCCGATCCGTGAAGGATACCGGTTTGAGATCCGGGCGGAGGCGTTCAACATCACCAACAGCTTCCGCGCCGGCGTTTCGCTTCCGAGCAACCTGGCTGGAGCGTCGGGCCTCCAGTTGACCTACGGAACGCCAACCTTCGGCCAGATCACCAGCGCGCTCGATCCGAGAATCGTACAACTGGCGATGAAGTTTTCATTCTGACGGTTGAGTTTGCCGAACCGGTTCTAGATTCGTTCGTACGCGTGCACCGTCAGCTCGCTCTCCACATCCCCGGTGTGCTTGATCCCGGCCGGTTCAAACAGCAGCACTTCCACTTCCTGCTCAGCCACCGGACGATGTTCCACGCCGCGCGGAACAATCAGAAACTCACCTGCGTTTAGCGTCACGCTCCGGTCGCGAAACTCCATCCGGAAACTGCCGCGCACCACCAGGAACAGCTCGTCTTCGTTGGCGTGATCGTGCCACACAAACTCGCCTTGAAACTTCACCAGCTTGACGTGCTGGCCGTTGAGCTCCCCGGCCACGCGCGGATTCCAATGATCGGAAATGAGCGCCAGCTTCTCGCCGATATTGACCTTTTCCATCGCTGGCCTGGCCTCTACAGCCGGCAAATCAGCAATTCCCGCTCGTAGATCATCTCGGGCGGTAAATGGTCGTGCAGCGTGATGAACAACTCCTCGTGCGCCATCACTTCCGATTTCCACGCGGTCCTGTCGAAGGCCTGTAGTTCGTCGAACTGCTGCTTGGAGAAATCCAGCCCGTTCCAATCGATGTCTTCGTAGCGCGGTATCCAGCCGATCGCAGTCTCTCTGCCGAGTGCTCGTCCCCGCGCGCGATCCACAATCCACTTCAGCACCCGCATATTCTCGCTGAATCCCGGCCATAGGAACTTGCCGTTGGCATCCTTGCGGAACCAGTTCACATGGAAGATGCGCGGGGTCTCGCTGAGTGACCGCTGCATCTTGATCCAATGCCGGAAATAATCGCCCATGTGGTAGCCGCAGAACGGCAGCATCGCCATCGGATCGCGCCGCACCTGGCCCACGCCGCCCGTCGCCGCCGCTGTAGTCTCCGATCCCATGGTTGCGCCCACGTACACGCCCGCGCTCCAATTGAACGCCTGATAGACCAGAGGCATGGTAGTGGCGCGCCGTCCGCCGAAGATCAGCGCGCTGATCGGTACGCCCAGCGGATCTTCCCACGCCGGATCGATGGTCGGACATTGTGAAGCAGGCGCCGTGAACCGTGAGTTCGGATGCGCCGCCTTGGCGCCTGTCTCCTTCGCGATCTGCGGCGTCCAGCGGTTCCCGCGCCAATCCGTGCACTCGGCTGGCGGCTCGTCCGTCATGCCTTCCCACCACACGCCGCCTTCGGGCGTCAGCGCCACGTTAGTGAAAATCGTGTTACTGGCGAGAGCGGCCATCGCGTTCGGATTGGTTTTCACCGACGTTCCCGGCGCCACTCCGAAAAATCCCGCCTCCGGATTGATCGCGCGCAGCCGGCCGTTCTCATCCGGCTTAATCCAGGCGATGTCGTCGCCCACCGTCCAAACCTTCCATCCGTCGAATGCTTTGGGCGGCACCAGCATGGAGAAATTCGTCTTGCCGCATGCGCTCGGAAACGCACCCGCAACATATGTCTTCTCGCCCTTGGGATCTTCCACGCCCAAAATCAGCATGTGTTCCGCCATCCAGCCTTCGTCGCGCGCGATGTTCGACGCGATCCGCAGTGCGAAGCACTTCTTGCCCAGCAGCGCATTGCCGCCGTAGCCCGATCCGAAGGACCAGATTTCGCGCGTCTCCGGAAAATGCACGATGTACTTCTCTTCGTTGCACGGCCAGGGCACATCGTGATCGCCGGCGCTGAGCGGCATCCCGACGCTGTGCATGCACGGCACCACGCGCTTTTCGTCCTTATCGATCTCCTTGAACACCTTGAGACCGATGCGCGCCATGATGCGCATATTCACCACTACGTACGGCGAATCGGTGAGCTGCACTCCGATCTGCGACATCGGCGATCCAATGGGTCCCATGCTGAACGCGAGCACGTACATGGTGCGCCCGCGCATGCAGCCGCTGAACAGCCGCTTCAGCGTCTTACGCATCTCAAACGGATTCACCCAATTATTCGTCGGCCCAGCGTTATCTTTGGATAGCGAGCAGATATACGTCCGGTCTTCCACACGAGCCACGTCGCTCGCGTCCGAGCGTGCGTAGTAACAGCCCGGCCAAAGATCGTCATTCAGTTTGATAAACGTCCCGCTGCCCACCATCTGGGCGCAGAGCGTTTTGTTCTCTTCCTCGGAACCATCCACCCAATGAATGCTGTCCGGCTTGGTCAGCTCGGCCATCTTTTCCACCCACCTGAGCAGATGCTTGTTGCTGCTCAAGGCTTGGGAGAGATCCCGAGCGATGTTTGTAGTCGCAGTGGTCATATGCACTACTATTATGACTAACTTGCAGTAATCGGGGAGCAGGCATCCGTTTGACGCTCACTGTGGAACGATTATCCCGGCAGCTGTCAAAGACGAGCCGATCCGCCGCGTATGGTTCTTGCCGGCTGCGGCCGTGCGCAAAGTTCAGGCACCGGACAAGCCACCTCCAGCCCGGATGAACGTACTGGTAGTTTTCCACTCGCGCCGGCTTGCGGCCGCGAAGGCGGTCCAGTATATAATGCGCGGATAACCAATGACAAGGATCACGGTGTTGGGGGTTAGCCTCTCAGGCGTCCCCATCCGGTTGTTGCTCGTTGGAATTTAAATCACGTGGAGGGCGTCAATGAATTTTCACGCGCGATCAATCTCACGTCTGGCCTCGATATCGGTTCTTCTGCTCGTTTCGATGGGAGCGCTTGCCGCCCAGACCGTACTTCCGAGTGGCTCTTTCGGCTTCTTGCTGAACACCTCGTTTACCGATCCGACCAACCAAGGCGGAGCGGCGATCATCGGAGTGATGCGTTTCGATGGGGCAGGCAACGTGCGGGGACCCTTCGTCCTGGAGTATGGCTCTGGAGGTCCGCTGGCGGCGACCACCATAACAGGGACCTTTTCCGGGACGTATTCCAGTAATCCCGACGGCACCGGCAGCATCTCGATCACACTGAGCCACGGAATCGCTCTTACGCTCGCCATGGTCATCGCCAATAGCGGCAGCCTCGAATTGATTGCGACCAGTTGTACCGGCGCAGCAGGTATCGAGCTCTCGGCAAGTGTGCTCAGCGGAGTGGGGGTCCATGCGAAGGCGGAAATCTTAAATGCTCTTGCCGCGCTGCAAGGCTCGTACGGTGACCAGTTCAATTATTCGCCGCAGGCGTTTAGTGCGATCGGCGTGGCCACCTTCGACGGTGCGGGGAAGGTGACGATGGCATTTACATTCGTCGGCACAGGTCCAAGCGTCGGCAGTGCAAGCTACCCAGGGACGTATACCGTCAATGAGAATGCCATGGGCACGATCACACTCGCGGCGGAGGGTGGTCAAGGTGTCCAGACGTTTGTGTTTGTCATCACAAATGATGGCGGCCCGGGGCTTCTATTGATGCAAATCAATCGCGCCGGAAACGGCGTGACGTTCGGAACGGCCCACTTTCAGTAGGGAAGCGGGTCACTAGTTTGACGCCCAAACGTCGGATGACTTATCCCGCGTAGCGTTTGTCAACGCAAAGTAGAAATGTCCTATTCCCTGCAAAGTAGAAATGTCCGGTTTTGACGCGGTTGGCGGAGAGTGCATGTTAGTGTGATTTCGATTCTCCGGGGAGTCGCGCTCCCGGGGAAGATTCAAGGCCGATGCGACGGGGCTGGCTCCGAAGTAATCGGCGGCAAACCCTCGGTCAACCGGGCCCTGCGGGGTACCCTCCGAGGGTTTTGCTTTTGATTTTGAATCTCTGATTACTTGGGTGGAGTCTCGGAGCGGAGGCCTTGAATAGATACAGCGCGAAGCCGCCGGGCTGATTTTGCCCGGCCTTCCTTGGGTCTTTTGGCGCGCTTTCATAGCGACTCCGGGTTGGCGCCGGAACCTTCCGCGGCTTGCCATACCTTGGGGGACTTTTTCAGATCAAAGTTCTTGCACCACTCACTGGTCTGGCGGGGTCGCAGCGCACGCCGCGCTGGGCCGCTCGGCTTCGATGCTGGAAGCTTGGGACGCTGCTGGCAGATAGAAATCCCCAAGTAGTGATCGCGGAATCGAACTGCCACCGAACCGTTCCGACGCTTTTCCACCCGCACCACAGCGCCTCGCAGTCCGGTGCGGATGTCCGGGCGGGCGATCTGATAGATCTTGCGATCCAACTGGATGGTGTAGTCCTGGTTCACGCGGCGGCTTTCCACCTGGCTAAGGATGGCCGCCAAATCGTGCTGCTTCTCCAGCGGCCGATGGGCGTCGTCGGCACTGGCCGGCGCCACCGCCAGAGTGGCATGGACCCAGGGTAGAAACTCGGTTTCCAGGTAGTGGTTGGCTTGCTCCAGCGTTGTGACTCCAGCTACGCGCATCCCCTTCACCAGACGGTCCTGAGCGGTCAAGAATCCGCGCTCCACCCGCCCTTTGGCTTGCGGGCTGTGCGCCGGTATCCAGGCGATGGCCAACTCTCGCAACGCCCGGCCGATCTGAGTCGGCGGCATCTCCACGGCGTCCTGCTCCACTCCGGGCTCATCACGTCTGTGTTTCTCCGCCGTCTGAAACAGGCTCGCCTTGTCGGTATAGAATGCCAGCGGCCGCCCGTGCTGTTTCACATAGCTTTCCAGCAGGTTCATGTTTTCCATCGTCGAGTCGCTGGCCACAAATCGAGCGAACCACCGGCCGGTTGCATCGTCGATCATGTTGATCAGCAAAATCTCGTCCCCACGTCCTTCCAGCCAATCGTGATCGCTGGTGTCCCACTGCACCAACTCGCCAAAGCGGCTGCGACGTGGACGCCATTCATGGATCTTCTCGATCCGCTGCTTGCGTGCTCGCCACAGCTTGGCATGAATCATCCACTGCCGCACCGTTTCCCGGCTCACCGCGATGTTGTGTTCCTTGGCCAAGTATTCCGACGCCAGCGTCGGACCGAATCCCCGGTACACCGGACGCGTCAGAATGGCCACTGCCTCCTGTTCGAGGTCGGCATCCATCTTGTGATTGGATGGCCGCCCTCGCAACGCGTGCGCCATAGCCTCATCCCCGCGCCGTTTCAGTGCCCGCAGCAGACGCCGCACATGCCGCTCGGTGATGCCCAGTTCCTCGGCCGCCTGCTTCTGCGTAATCAGTTTCTTCTTGGCCTTTTTCAAGGCCACCAGCCGGTCCCGCTCGGCTTGCGTCATCAGTAGTTGTCCTTCTGCCACCTCCCCAGCCTGGAGGTCGTCAATAGGACATTTCTACTTTGCGCAAATAGGACATTATCACTTTGCGCCGATCCCGCGTAGCGTTTTGACTTCATCCTTCCCGATCGATACAATCGGCAGCCATGAACGCTCTGAAGGTTGCTCTTTTTCTGGCTCTGCCTGCCGCCGCTCATTTTCTGGCTTCGCCTGCTGCCGCGCAATGGATCAACCTACCAACACCGGGAATCCCCCGCACGCCTGCCGGCAAACCGGATCTACGCGCTCCGGCGCCCAAAACTTCCGGCGGCAAGCCGGATTTCTCCGGGATGTGGGTTCCGCGCGACGAGCGCCCCTGCGATCCTAAGATCGGTCTTTTTCAATGCTCGGAACTGCCCATTACTCCGCAACTCGGCAATTTTGCGATGAATCTGAAAGGCGGCATCCCCTATCAACCCTGGTCGGCGGAGCTGGTTAAGAAACGTGCCAAGGAGGCCGGGTACATCGATCCCCACACATTTTGCATGCCCATCAATTATCCGCGGGCCTGGGCCTACCCGGAAAGTCAGAAGATTTTCCAAACGCCCACCCAACTCGTCATCTTGCACGAATTCAACGCCAGCTACCGCCAGATCTTTTTCGACGGACGCAAGCTTCCAGAAGACATGACGCCGGCCTGGAACGGTTACTCCGTGGCCCGCTGGGAAGGCGACACGCTGGTGGTGGAATCGGCGGGCTATCGCGACGATTCCTGGCTAGACACTCAGGGCAACTTCTTCTCCAGCCAGGCGCGCGTCACCGAACGCATCCGCCGCCCCAACTTCGGAAGCCTGGATATTGATGTCACCATTGATGACCCCAAAGTGTTTACGAAGGCTTGGACCGTGCAACTGCACATGAAGCCCATGGTAGACACAGAGATGATCGAGTACATGTGCCAGGACAACAACAAAGATATTCAACACTTTGTTCGATAGCGAAAGTTTTGTCAAACCGGCGGGCTCAACGCCGTAATCCACGGCCTGGAGCTACATTCTGTTGCAACTGTCCGTCTTTGACGACGAAAGCACCATTTACGAGTACGTAAGGTATGCCATCAGAGTACTGCGCCGGGTTGTCGAACGTCGCTCGATCAATTACCCGATCGGCGTCGAAAACTGTAATATCCGCGTCAGCTCCCACCTGTAGCCGGCCCTTGGATTGGATTCCAAGCCGTTGAGCCGGCATCAGGCTCATCTTGCGCAGTGCATCCATGAGTGTCAGAGCGTGCTCTTCGCGAACGTAATGTCCCAGGACCCGGGCGAACGTTCCCGCGCCCCGGGGATGGCCCTTGCCATGATCAATTTCTCCGTCGCTTGCCACCATTACGCTTGGATCAGCGATCGCCAATCGAGCAATCTCCTCAGGGATTGAGTGAATAATGACCATACCGCCCTGTTTCCTGTAACGCACAAAGCTCTCGGCAGTGAGGCGCTCGCCGGTTAGCGCCCATTGGAGAGATCCAAACGTAATATCTCCCTGTCGAGTTTGCCAGCCTTCCTCGAAAACGGCCGACCCTAAGTCCGTCATGGCCGCCGTATAGGGATATGCTTCCGTTGTGACGTCGAGTCCGCGCCTTTGGGCGCCCGCAATCATTCGAAGCAGCACCGGCGTTTGGCGCAGTCCCATGCTGGTGATGTGCACCACGTGTAACGCCGCGCCAGTGGCGAGGGCATCACTGAGCACCTCTTGCAGCGCATCCACGGCGCCAGGCTCCGCCGGTCCGCTGTTTCGTATGTGTACAAAAACGGGAACACGCCTTAGCGCCGCCAGTTCGAAGATCTCCAGGATCTCTTCCCGGCTGGCTTTGGGAGTGTACGCGATACCCATGCCGATTCCCAGCGCGCCTTCGTCAAGACCCCGTCGAACCAGCTCATAAGTTTCTTTGCGCTCACCCGCGGTGGCGGAACGAGTGGCGGCTGCATCGCGCGGAAGCAGGGTGCCTGAATCGTGCATTACCGCCATTCGCGCTGGAATGTGACCTGAGGTTGCCCCGAAGTTCACTAATGCCCGGCCCTCTCGCGCCGCGTACCAGGATGCGACGGGATTCACACCAACCTCTAATTCAAGAGCCGTTGTTACACCGTCGCGCGCCTTATAAGCGTAGTTCTCGGCGTCCTGGCCGTGCGAATGCAGGTCGATAAACCCAGCCGTCACCACCAGTCCCTTCGCATCAACCGTTGTTCGCCCTGTTAACGGCGAGGCCGATATCGCAGCGATCCTTCCACCATTGACGCCGACGTTTCGGATTGCATCCAGATTGGTTTCCGGATCGATGACGCGTCCATTTGCCAGCACGACGTCATACGTCTGGGCGAGAACTGGAGCGGACACGAGAAGTGAAAGAAGCCAGAGTTTCATTAGTTCACCTCACCCCAACCGCCCCAACTCCGTATATGAGGCGGGTCTAGTTGGGATAATTCGGCAGCGTCGGGCCCCGCTAGAGTTAGCAAATCGTTTAGCAGGACCGAAAACCCCACCGACGCGTGCTGATGAGACAGCCAGTCATCGCCACCGTGGCAGTCAACACAACCGAAACCAGCATAAACTCCCAGACGCATAAACAGAATTCAAAGGCCGGACTATGCTTTCATCGTCTCAAATCCCGTGAACCATCATTGCGCTTACCTAAGACGGGTCGATTTTCATCGACAACTCTACGTCCGCGGCGAAGGGCACGGAGAGATATCCTCCGGCCGGGGAACGAACTTGGGCGAGATACTCCGGGCACCAGTCGGCGTTATCGGCGACAATAAGCGCGCCCACGCGCAAGCGTCTTTCGAGCAGCGAAAGAATGCGTGGGTAGAGAGGCTTCGCTCCATCCAGAAGAACCAGATCGATCGTGTCCGGCAGGTCGCGCGCGAGGGTCTCTAGGGCGTCGCCTTCGCGAATCTCGACCAAATCGGACAAGGCTGCGTCGGCAAGATTCTGGCGCGCATGCACGATCTTCGACGGTTCGAACTCCGTGCTGATGAGCCGTCCGCCGCCATTGTCCCTGAGCGCAGCGGCCAGATGGAGCGTTGAAACGCCAAAGGAAGTTCCGAACTCTACGATCGCACGCGCTCCCGTTGCGCGGGCCAGCATGTACAGCAGTACGCCGGTTTCCCTGGACACGGCGAGGTGAAAGTCCTTCATGCGGGAATAGAGCGCCCGATACTCGGTGGGGCTGGTCCTGAGCTTTTCGCGCTCCTCCGGTGAGAGCTGCGTCATTTGTTTACTAGTGGCCTCCGCGTCGGCTAATAGTTTTGGTAGAAGAGTTGCGAGGGGTGGAGTTGTAAGCGTTGTCATATAGGGGATCTCCTGATAGGAATGGCGCGCAAGATGCGCACTCCTATAGAATACGAATGATTCGTCGCATTGACTAGTCGCATTCGAAAGGGCCTGCTATGAAGATCCGGAACCCCCCTGTGATTTCTGCAAGAAAACGCCCGCGGCAGGAGCGCTCAGCGCAGCTTGTGGCCGATGTTTTGGAAGCGGCTGTTCGCGTTTTGGCGCGCGAAGGCGCTCGAAGGTTTACGACGGCGCGGGTGGCTGAAGAGGCTGGCGTGAGCGTCGGATCGCTTTACCAGTACTTTCCGAATAAGGAAGCGATCCTGTTTCGGCTCCAGTCCGACGAATGGGACCAGACAGGCGCGCTTCTGGAAAGCATCTTGGCCGCATCGGATGAGCCGGCGTTGGATCGCCTACGCTCGATGGTGCGCGCATTTTTCCAGTCCGAGCGGGAAGAGGCTTCGTTGCGCACGGCACTCAAGGACGCCGCGCCGCTCTATCGTGACGCGCCGGAAGTACGGAAGCACAGAGATACTGGCATGCGCCGATTGTTTACGTTCATGGATGAGGCGCTGCCCGAGGTTTCCGCCAAGGAGCGTGCGTTTGCTGCCGCCTTCGTCATGACGACCATCTCAGCAGTTGGGAAGAGTGTTTCCGTGGAGGCTCGCTCGAAATCAGAGGTGGACACTTGGGCAGTAGCGATGGGCGACATGCTCTGCGCATATCTCGAGCGACTGGTCAAGAGTAAAAGGCCTCAATGATGGTTTCGCTTATAGCTTTCGCGCAACGCTTAAAGCGCATAAACGAATCGCGTCACATCGAACGTGTGCTTTTCCACCCCTAGCGCCCAATCCCCAACCCCCAATCCCCAGCCCCGATGTATCCTTATCTAAGGTCTCTAATGCCTCCCCAACGGCCGCATCGGCTTTTGATCGTGGATGATGACCCCTCCATCCATGAGCTCATCCAGGCCATGCTTGCCGGAGCGGCTTGGAATGCCGACAGCGTCTTAAACGGCGAAGAAGCCCTCGCGCGCCTGGCAACTCACTCCTACGACCTGCTGCTCACCGACATCTTGATGCCGGGCCTGGACGGTCTCGCGCTTCTCGGCCAGCTCCGCGCGCATCACCCCGGCCTGCCGGTGGTCATGATGACCGTCAAGAATACGCCCGAGCACGTCCTTGGCTCGCTCCGGCGCGAGGCTGCCGCCTACATCAGCAAGCCGTTTTCGCGCGACACGCTCCTGGCCACCATCAATAACGCCTTGTCGAACGCGGTCCCCGATGACGACATCAAGATCCTCTCCGACAAACCGGATTGGATATCGCTGCAAATCCGCTGCCGGATCGCCACTGCCGATCGTCTCACTCAGTTCGTACGCGAACTGCCTAGCGATCTGGATCCCGATCTGCGCGAACAGATCGCCACGGCCTTCCGCGAACTGCTCATGAATGCAGTGGAACACGGCGGCCATCTGGACCCCAGCAAGACCGTTGACTTGAGCTACATCCGCACCGCCCGCACCATCGTTTATTACATCCGCGATCCAGGCGAAGGCTTCTCCATGAACCAACTGGCCCACGCCGCCATTGCCAACACCGATGAGGAGCCATTCCGGCACATGGAATTGCGCCGTCAACTCGGCATCCGCCCAGGCGGATTCGGACTACTGATGACCAAAAGCTTCGCCGACGAACTGATCTACAGCGCGAAGGGCAACGAAGTGATTCTCATAAAATATCTCTGAACCTTGAGACGGAGGGACACCCAATGAACGCAGCCTACACCGACGGCGGCACGGAGAACAACCAGAATTTCCCGGCGCAGCCGTCATTCCAATCTACGGATTATCAGCCTCAATCCAGCTTTCAACCCCCGCCCGCGCCCCCGGCTCAAGAAGCTCCGGCCGAAGCGGGCGCCGGTAACATCGACAAGATTCGCGATATTCTCTTCGGCTCCAACATGCGCGACTACGAGTTGCGTTTCGCGCATCTGGAGGAAGCGTTAAAGAAGGAATCTTCGGATTTGCGTGACACCACTCGCCGCCATCTGGAATCGTTGGAGGCGTTCGTCCACAAAGAGCTGGCGGCGCTCGAAGGGCGTCTGAATGCCGAGCGCGACGAGCGTTCCGCGAGCCATGCGCATCTGGCTACTGATCTTGCTGTCGCTTCCACCTCTATCTTTAGAAAAATCGGAGAGATGGAAAATTTCGAAGCGCAGGCCAAGCGCGAAATCCGTAACGATCTTCTCCAGCAATCCAAGGAACTGACGGACGCCATCCGCAATAAGGGAGAAGAGATCATCTCGCTGCTCGAGCGCCGCTCGCAGGATCTGCAGCACTCTAAGACCGATCGCGCCGCCTTGGCCGGATTGTTCAATGAAGTAGCGCTCCGGCTCACGGACCAATTCCGGGTGACGGGCGCCGACTAGTTTCATGCCTTCAGACGGAAGAGCCAAGCCCAGCCAATCGAGCGACGACCAGCCACTGGCCGAGCTTCGCGCCATCCTGCTCGGTCCCGATCGGGTGGTTTGGGAGTCCATGCGCCAGCGGCTGGACAATCCGTCGCGTCGCGCCGAGGATGTCGCCAGCGTCCTCGCCGAAGCGGTGCGGCTTAGATCCGATATCAAGCTGCGCCGCGCGCTGCAACCGCTCTTGGAAGAAGCGCTCCAGCTCTCCGTCCAATCCAATCCGCGCATGCTGGCGGACGCGCTGTTCCCCATTTTCGGTAAAGCCATCCGCAAGGCCATCAAATCCGAATTGGACGGGATGCTCCAGTCCCTCAGCCAGACTCTCGAACAAAGCTTTTCCTGGCGCAGCGTGCAATGGCGCTGGGAATCTTTCAGTACCCGCAAGCCGTACGCCGAGATTGTGGTGCTGCGCAGCCTGCTGTATCGCGTCGAGCAGGTGTTCCTCATCCATCGCCAGTCTGGTTTGCTTCTGCAGCATGTGACCGCCGCATCCACCGAAACAAAAGATCCGGAAATGGTTTCCAGTATGCTCGCTGCAATTCAGGACTTCGTGCGCGATTCGGTCACTGGTACGGAAGGCGAAAACCTGGAGACCGTGCGCATGGGCGATATCGAAATGCTGCTGGCCTACGGCCCGGACGCTATCCTGGCCGGTTTCGTTCGTGGCGTCGCGCCCCGCAAGCTGAGCCGCGTGTTTCAGGACACTCTCGATTCCATTGAGCGCAAAAAAGCCGAAGCATTGCATACTTTCTCCGGCGACACCTCGCGCTTCGATTCCTGCCGCCCGCAACTTCAGGCCTGTCTGCTCGGCCAAGGCAAGCCGGATAAGCGTAAGTCTGCTTCCTGGGGTGCGCGTGCGCTTGTGTTTGGATTGCCGGTGCTGTTGCTCGCCGCTCTCGCTGCTTGGTGGATCTATTCAGCCGCCATCGACCGCCGCTTCGACGATTTCGCGCGCCGCGTGGAGCGCGAACCAGGCATTGTGCTCACGCATACTGAGAAACGCGGCTCGACATTCTACCTCGCTGGGCTGCGCGATCCCCTGGCAGCCGATCCAGCGTCGCTTTTACCCGCAAACTTGTCACGCAATAACGTCGAATTCCATTGGGAGGATTATCATTCGCTGGTTCCGCGTTTTGCCGCTCAGCGCCGGCTGGAGGAATTAAAGGATGAGTTAGAGAAGCGTGCCTTTCGTTTTATGACCGGCAGCGCCGAGATCCCGCCCGAACAGCGTTTCCTTTTGGAAGATGTGGGCTCTCAAATGATCCTGCTGATCCAGGCCGCTACGGGCTTGGGCCGGAGCATCCAGATCCAGGTGCGTGGCAATCACGATCCGGTTGGCACCGAGCAATTTAATGCAGCGCTCGCGCGCTCGCGTGCGGAAAACGTTCGAGCCGCACTGGTCGCATTGGGCGTTCCCGCCGCGCGCTTGACTGCGGTGCCGGAGGATCTCGAGAAAGAAACCTGTTCCGCCGTCAAGGAAGAAGAGCGTTTATTTTGCCGCAGCGCCTCTTTTCGAGTTACTGAGCTGCGACCCTGATTCTCCGCCGAGGCGCCAGGGAATGGTCTTAGTCTCTGGATGTTGAAGAAAAAAATCTGCATGGTGGGCGAGTTCGGCGTCGGTAAAACCAGCCTGGTGCGCCGCTTCGTCGACAGCATCTTTGACGAACGTTACCTCACTACCATCGGCGTCAAAATCGATCGTAAGGACGTGACCGTCGGGTCCGCATCCGTCACGCTGATGCTCTGGGATCTGGCGGGTGAGGATGATCTTGCCCAGCTCAAGGTCTCTCATCTCCGCGGCGCCTCCGGATATATCCTGGTTGCCGATGGCTGCCGGGCTGCTTCACTCGCCAAGGCAGTCGAGTTGCAAAAGCGCATCGCCGACCAGCTCGGTCCTCTGCCTTTCGTTCTGGTGGTAAATAAAGCCGATCTTCGCAATCGGTGGGAAGTCCAAGGCAAAGCCATCGCCGAAATCGGCTGGCCCACTTTTGAAACCAGCGCCAAGGCCGGCACCGGCGTGGAGGAAATGTTTCTCGCGCTTGCAGGGAAGCTGATCGGATGAACGTCCTGGCGGCGCTGGGGTACGCGGTGTTTGAGCGCTCGGGCGATGGCTCACTGCACCTTGCGGGCCCTGCGCCGGATTGGCTCCCCACCGGAGCTTTACCGGACGCCTTTCCATTCCTCGAAGTCTTTCTCCCCGATGCGGAAGAATTCTGGGCTGCTCCCGGCGTTCGCTCCACGCTCTACTCCGACCTTTGGGAGCAGAACGATCTGCACTTCTGCGCGATCGCCGTTGCGGGAGAACAAAACTTCCTGCTCATCGAATGCGCCGGGCAAAGGTTCCGTGAGACACAGAACGTCGTCCAATACGCACATGAGGCCTCGCTCGCGCGCGATCAAATTGTCAAGCTCACCCAAGCGAAGACCGAATTTCTGGCTCGCATGAGTCATGAAATCCGCACGCCCATGAATGCACTCTTAGGAATGGCGGAGTTGTTGTCGGAAACTCCACTCAACGCCGAACAGCGCGAGTACGTGCGCGTGTTCCGCCGTGCCGGCGACAATCTTCTCAACGTGATCAACGATATTCTCGATTTCTCTAAAGTCGAGGCCGGCCAGATCCAGATGGAGAGCATCGAATTCGATCTGGCGAGTGTTCTTGCGGAGGTCATCGAAATCGCGGGCGTCCGCGCGCGCGCCAAAGGTCTCCGGCTGAGCAGCCGCATTCAGCCCAACGTCCCGGCGCGCTTGATTGGCGACCCGGGACGGCTCCGGCAAATATTGCTCAATTTGCTCGGCAATGCCAATAAATTCACGGAACGGGGCGACATCACTTTAGGCGTCGCATTGGATTCGGCTCCCGCCACTCTCCACTTCGCAGTCTCCGATCAGGGTATTGGGATTCCCTCCGATCGTCTTTCCGCCATCTTCGAAAGCTTCTCGCAGGCCGATGCTTCCACCACGCGCCAGTACGGGGGCACTGGCCTGGGCCTCGCTATTTCGAAGCGATTCGTGGAATTAATGGGCGGACGAATCTGGGCCGAGAGCACGGTTGGCGCCGGCAGCACAATGCATTTCACCGCGCAATTCGGACTCGCCTCTATTTCGGAGCACATCCCAGCCGCAAGCGAAAGTCCCGCCATCGCCAAGAGCGGGTTGCGCATTCTTCTCGCGGACGATTCGGAAGAAAATCGTTTCCTCGTCCGCGGCTACCTGAAGAGCTCCGGCTGCATCATCGATGAAGTGGAGAACGGCGCGCAAGCGGTTGAGCAGTTCCAGCAACGTGCTTACGACATCGTTCTCCTGGATGCCGAGATGCCCATCCTGGATGGCTACGCCGCTACTCGCGAGATCCGGGCGCTTGGCTCCGCGCCCATTCTCCTACTTACCGCTCACGCCTTCCGTGACGCGCGCGACCGCGCCTTCCAAGCGGGTTGCACCGAACATCTGACCAAGCCCATCAAGAAGGCCGCTCTCATCGAAGCCATTAACAAATATGCTCCCGCCAATCATCGAATCCAGGTTGCGGTGGAAGACTGGCTCAAGCCCGTAGTAGGCCCATATCTTGAAAAGCGCCGGGGCGATGTAGCATTACTACGCGCTGCCCTCGATCGCGGCGACTATGCCGTCATCCGCACCCTCGGCCATCAGATGGCCGGCACCGGCGGCGGCTACGGTTTCGATCCGATCACTGAAATCGGCAACCTGCTCGAAGAGTCCGCCCTCGCTGGCGATGCCGCGCGCGTCCGGTCCAGCATCGAAGATCTGGAGACCTACTTGAGCCGCGTTCATACCATTTCCAATTAGGGGCGAGAAATGCGCTCGCCGACTTTCTCCACCGCGCCTGCCCGGCTGACCGCATAACGAAATTCGAAGAGTCTCACCGGCGGCGTGTCGGTGTGACCCGAGAACCGCACCGCCACGTGTTGCGTGCCGATCCAACGTTCGATGTGGTAGTAAGTGTGACCGCTGGCAAAGCCGCGAGCGCGGGGATCCGCGGTCTGGATGCAAGCGGCAATATCCAGGCGTTGCAGTGCAACGGCATCGTAAATGAAAGAGGCTTCGCGATCGCTCGCCCAATGATCGTTCACATAAAACGCGCGGCCGTCCGGCGACCACGCCGCATTCAGCGTGCCGCCGATGTCGAACAGCTTGGTGCGACGGTGCGTGTGTACGTCTTCAATCCACAATTGCGGGTTCTTGAGGGTCGAGTTCGCGTAAAGCATGAGTGCGCCGTCGGGAGAAGCCACCCGCTTCACCGGCCCCCACGGCAGATCGATCTCTTGCGCGCTTGCGACCATGGCCACGAGAGCTACCAGTGCAAGCGGAGCTACGCGCATTCCATCATGAGTATATTCCCGGCGCCTCATGCCCGGTCTTCTGCACGTACTCGACATACGATCCCAAATACACATGCGGGTTCTTATCCCGCCCATTTTCCCCGCCCAGCTCCAGCACCCGCGAGCTCAGCCCTCGCAGGAAGGTGCGGTCGTGCGACACGAAGATCATCGTGCCCTCAAATTCCTTGAGCGCTTCCACCAGCATCTCCTTAGTGGCCAGGTCCAGATGATTCGTCGGCTCGTCCAACACCAGAAAATTCGGCGGATTGTAGAGCATCCTGGCCATCGCCAGGCGCGATTTCTCGCCGCCCGAAAGCGCCCGAATGCTTTTGTCGACGTCGTCGCCTGAAAATTGAAACGCGCCCGCGAGCGATCGCAGCGACCCCAAACCATCCTGCGGAAAATCCTTCTGCAGCTGCTCGATCACGGTCAACTCGGGATCCAGCACGTCCAGCGATTGTTGCGCGAAATATCCCATGCTTAAGCTCGCGCCCAGCCGCACGCTGCCGGAATCCGGCTCAGTCGCCCCCGCGATCATTTTGAGCAGCGTAGTCTTGCCCGCGCCGTTCTTGCCCATCACAGCCCAGCGCTCACCCCGGCGCACCGTGAGACTAAAACCGTCGTAAATCACGCGTGCGCCAAAACGTTTGTGAAGGTCTTCGATTACCGCCACCTGATCGCCCGAGCGCGGCGGCACGCGAAACTCGAACTTCACCACATGCCGCTTCTTGGGCAGTTCCACCTTCTCGATTTTGTCCAGCGCCTTGATGCGGCTCTGCACCTGTGCGGCCTTGGCGGCGTGCGTCCGGAATCGGTCGATGAAGCGCTGCTCCTTGGCCAGCATGGCCTGCTGCCGCGCGAAGGCCGCCTGCTGATTCGTCTCGCGAATGGCCCGCTCGCGCTCGTAGAATTCGTAATCGCCCGAGTACGTCACGATCTCGCCCGAATCGATCTCGGCGATCTTGGTCACAATGCGGTTCATGAACTCACGGTCGTGCGACGTCATCAGCAGCGCGCCTTGAAACGACTTGAGGAACCCCTCCAGCCAGATAATCGATTCCAGATCCAGGTGATTGGTCGGCTCGTCCATCAGCAGCACGTCCGGCCGTCCCAGCAGCACCCGCGCCAGCGCCACGCGCATTTTCCAGCCGCCCGACAACGCTCCCACGTCGCCATCGATCTGATCGTCTTCAAAGCCCAGCCCATGCAGCACTTCCCGCGCCTGCGCCTCCAGAGCGTACCCACCCAGATGCTCATACTCTTCCTGAACGTGCCCGAAGCGCTCCAGGACGCGATCCATTTCGTCCGCCCGCGCGGGATCTTCCATCGCGCGTTGCAGCTCTTCCAGCTCATGATGCAGATCGCCCGCGCGCCCGCTACCCGCAATCGCCTCGTCCAGAACCGATCGCCCCTGCATCTCCTCCACGTCCTGGCGGAAATAACCGATGTGCAGCCGCTTGGGGACCGTCACCGAACCGTCGTCAGCTTCTTCCTCTCCGACGATCATGCGGAAGAGCGTGGTCTTGCCGGAGCCGTTGGGCCCAACCAGACCTACCTTTTCACCGGGGTTCAACTGAAACGAAGCTTCGACAAAAATCAGCTGCTTGCCGTACTGCTTGTTGATAGCGGAAAACGAAATCACTACTTCATCATCGCCGATAGCTTGAGCACAGTGGCCCAGTTTCTCGCGGTGCACGTTGTTGAGAGCTTCGAATCAAAGTAGGCGTTGGTCAATTTGGTGCGCGCCATTCCGTTGGGAAGATGCAGATAGATCTCTTGTCCAAGCACCTGAAAGGCATCGGGCGCGGAACGGGCGGGATCCAACCCGGCAATGGAACTGGCCTTCGGCGGACCGGCGAGAAAGTAGACGTGCAGCCACCTGTGGTCTGGGACCGCGGGGAGAAATGGATTGTCGCGGATGGTCTTCAGCAATTGCTCGCGCGTCCGCAGAACCATGGGGACTCGATAGCCAAACTGTTTTTCGATCTTGGCCTGCACCAGTTCCGCGATCTTCGGCGCCCCGGCCGGCGTCTCAAAAATCACGTTGCCGCTTTGGATATAGGTGAGCACGTTGGTGCATTTTGCTTCGCCGAACATCCTGGCCAGATCCTTCATCGGCAGGATATTCTTGCCGCCGACATTAATCCCTCGCAACAGCGCGACGTGCTTCATTCTCCGTAACTCTCGTTTCCTAAACCAATGCTATATTCTTTTAGGATGACAGCCAACCGCGTTTTCGAAATCCGAACCTATACTGCGGAGCCAGGAAAGCTGGACGCCATGCATGCCCGTTTTCGCGACCACGTCGCTCCGCTTTTCGAGAAACACGGAATGACCACCGTGGGTTACTTCGCGCCTACGGACGAACCGCTTTCGAAAGACACGTTGATTTACATTCTGGCATTTTCCAGCCGTGAAGCCGCCCAAAAATCGTGGGACGCGTTTCGCCAAGATCCCGAATGGCAAAGAGTAAAGAAGGAGACGGAAGCCAACGGCAAGCTTGTTGCCAAGATTGAAACTGTTTTCGCGGGCCCAACGGACTATTCACCGATGAAGTAGGAAACTCGGATTACGGCAGTCCGATCAAGGCGCCAATCTTCGCTCGCACCTCAGCCAGCTCCGAGGCGGAAGCCTTCCCTTTTCGAACGGCTTTTCGTGATCGCCAATCGAGACTCTTGACCTGATCCGCCAGCACGACACAGGAAGGGCTACCTTGAAGCGGCACCTCGAACGGATAGTTCTTGATTCGTGTTGTTAAGGGACAACAGAGCATCAGACTCGTTTTATCGTTGTAGGCCGCAGGACTCACGACCAAGGCCGGCCGGTGTCCTGCCTGCTCATGTCCCGCGTGGGGCGTGAAGTTCAGCCACACAATATCACCCGCATCCGGCACGAAGCCACGAGCCACTACCAGACCTCTTTGCCTTCCGGCTTGCCCAAATCAACCTCCTCGTGAATATTGCTCTTGGCGATTCCCTTGAGAAGATCATCCAGTTTGTATTTCTTCTCGCGCACAGGCTCGATGACGATCCGGCCGGACTCCTCGCGGATATCCACTTCTTCGTCGACTTGCAATTGGCTGGCTTCGAGCACCGCCGCCGGAATCCGAACCGCAGCGCTATTTCCCCATTTCTTAACCGCGACTCTCATCGTTCAATCCTCCTGTATACACTATGTATCTACAGTATGGCATCCTGGAAGAACCGGTGTCAAACGATGAGTGTAGCTCCGCGCCACCCTTATAACTGATATAAATACCAAGCGGAGGTTGGATGCGATACGTGTCTGCGGTCCTTCGTTCCGGCTTCTGGATCTCTAATGCCAACCCAACGTTTCACCGTCCCTTCCAAAGATGGCGTCGACATATCCGTCCAAAAAGTCGGCACCGGTCCCGCGCTGTTGCTGATCCACGGCGCGATGCTCAATGGCACGCTCTCCTGGGCACCGGTAATGTCCCGGCTTGCGGAGCGATTCAGCGTCTATGCCATGGACCGGCGAGGGCGCGCCCCATCGGGCGATGCCCAGGAATATTCGATCGCTAAAGAGGCGGACGACATTGCTGCCGTTGTCGGCGCCATCGGTGGCCCGGTCATCGTTCTGTCGCATTCCTACGGCGCGCTAGCTTCGCTCGTCGCTCTCGATCGCTTGAAGTCCGTATCCCATTTGATCCTCTATGAACCGCCGGTCACTTTGAAGCCGCGCGATACCGATGCTGTTGCGAACATGCAGCGAGCGCTCGAAGCCGCCGACCACGCGGAGGTTGTGACGGCGTTTTTGCGCGACCAGATCGGCGCGCCGCCCGAGGGTATTGCCGCGCTGAAATCGTCGCCCATATTTCCAACCGTGCTTGACATCGCTCCTACGCTCCCGCGTGAGTCTCGCGAAGTGAACACCCACCGCCTGGCCGTCGAACCGCTCGCGAGTTGGAAGACTCGAACCACCGTGCTACTCGGCAGTCAATCGGTCGGCCTGCTGCGCGACGCCGCGTTCTTCGTCCGCGACACCATTCCCGGTTGTAGCCTCGTTGTTCTGGAAGGCCAAGGCCATGGCGCGATGCTGGATGCGCCCGATTATTTCGCGAGCAAAATACTGGAGATCACCAACTGATGCGGATCGCCGTTTATTCCCAGCCACTCTTGGTCCCATACGGCAAACTCGTTCCAACCGTCTCGATCTCGTGAATCTTGCCGCCGCGGATCTTGAAGATCTCTCGCCCCTTCTCCTCATCCACCAGCCCCAAGCGCCGCGGCCACAGGCGCGTGATGAAGCTCATCACCTGGCTATCGAGCTGCTGGCTGCAGCTTAGGGTGCCGATAATGGCCATGGCGCGATCGCCCTCGGGCGACCCCATCGGAACGGGCCAGGGGACGGATCGGGGGTTGTGTGTAGTCTGGGGGCCGTTCTCGTGACGTTCGCAATCCTCGGCGATCAGCGGCCGGCCGTTCTCTTTCATTACGCCGTAGAAGCCCACCTGGTTCGACGCCGGATCGACGGCATAGATCTTGAACGTGCTGGGAGCTTCCGACGCACCCACCCATAATCCGTCGCCGATGCGAATCTCCGCGGTGTTTTCGGTGAACCGAACTCCGCGCGACAACGGCAATCCGGAAGGATCGTGCTTTACCAGCGCCGCAAGATATTGATCGGTGAGCGCGGTCATGCATGCGCGATCGCAATGCTTCAGCGCGGAGAAAGCGCTTCCCGTGAGTGCGAGATACAGAGCAGCGGCAATGAGCGAATATTTAATCACGCCGGCTTATCCTCCATAGCATTGGATTGATCCCGCCACGGCCGGCCGCGTCGAAATGCGGGCTTGGCAGCCGGTCTTCTCGATAACCTTGCACCACGTAGTGTATCAGCGGTGCAACGCCGCTGGCCCTGAGATCGGGATTATGCGACAGATAATATCGGGGGTTGAAATGGCCGGCAAGCTGAAGCCTTTTCTCGCGGCTCAGGAGAACTCTGCCCAGCAGGCTCAAGTTCCTGAGCTTCAGGCCGAAGTTCCTCGGGGACAGTAGCAATCCTGCGGTATTCATAAGTCCTCGCAAGCGTCTGGGCGGCTCTTCCGCTGGAACCGGATCCTGCGGTGCAGCTTTGGGAATAAAGCTGCTGGTCGACGCCGCACACTCGAACAGCTCCGCCATCCGGTTGCCCATTTTGTCGAGCGAAAAATGATCGCGAATCCGCTCTCTCGATCGCGCTCCCATCCCGGCGCGCAACTGCTGGTCCGCTAGCAATCGTTGCAGGGCATTCGTGTACTCTTCTACTTGCGACGGTCCCGGCTGGATCAATACGCCGCAATCGGCTGTTACCAATTCTGCCTGTCCGCCAACATTGGCTGCCAACGGCGGAACACCCATCGACATCGCTTCGAACAGGGTCAGCGCGATGCCTTCGTTTTCCGACGGCATGAAATAAACATCGCTGATCGCGAGTAACTCGCGCACCTGTTCGCTTGGAATCGCGCCCAGCAGCTTGATTTGATCTAACCTGTGCTTGGCGATAAATTTCTCCAGCCATCCCTGGTAATCTCCCTCGCCCGCCACCAGGCACACGAAGGCCAGGCCGCCGTCGCGAATCTTCTTCAGCACGGTCGCCATCACGTCAGGTTGCTTCTGCCGGCACAGTCGAGCGACGAAGGCGATCACGGGAACACCTTCCCTCACGCCGTATTTCGCCCGGATGGAAGCTAGGTCGCAATGCGAGCGATCCCAGAGCTCTGGGTTTATGTTCGTTGTCGCCACCTGGATCCGGTTCGCGTCGCCCCCCTCTTCGACCAGCCGCCTCTTCAGGTACTCCGACGAAACGATCGTGCAATCCAGGTACGGCGCGTATCGCAGCGACAGCCGGGGAAAGCTTTCGTCGTCCGAGTCCTCCATGTGGAGATAGTCGACAAAAGACGGACCATCCGCGGTTCGCAAGCCTGGCAGCAACTGATACGCGATCCGGCTATTGGTGATCAGTACCGTATCCGGCTTTTTCGTGTCCATCAAATTCAAGATGAATCGCGAATAATCCTCCACCGGCACCAGTTGATGCAGCAAAAACACATCCGGCGTCAGGCGTTCGAACTGTTCGCGCCAGCGGTGGGGGCTCGATCGAGTGGTCACCACCGACACTTCGTAACCGTGATCGCGCTGCAGGCACGCGATCAGATCCAGATTGAATTTGTCGGCGCCTCCAATCTCGAGATGAGGCGCGAGCATCAGTAGTCGCCGCACGCGCCTTCTATTCTACCGGCTGAAATCGAGCCCGTTGGTGGTTATCGGCCATCGCCAGCGCGCGCCAATCGCCCGGAACTTCAAGAATTCGCACGGGATCGCGATTGGCACGGGGAGTGCATGTTCAAGTGCGTGAGAAGGTCGTAGGAGGAAAAATCAAATGAAAACGAAATTGCTTGCTCTCTTGTTCCTGGTTGGCAGTGCCGCATTCGCTGCACCGCGTGTCGTGGTTGGGGTCGGTGTTGGGCCGGTTGGCGTCGGTGTTGGAGTGGGCCCGGGCTATGTCGCGCCCGCTGTTCCTTATGTTGCTCCCGCGCCGGTTGGCTATGGCTATGGTTACTGGGGTCATCGTGGTTACTACGGTCCCCGTTATGTCGCTCCTCGTTACTACGGACGTGGCTATGCCGGCCGTGGCTATTACGGACGTGGCTGGCACCGTTAAGCGCGTGAACCAGTTATTGCGGACGTTTTCCCTCGAAGGCATCTTGCAGTAATGCACGGATGCCTTCACGCGTGATGGGGCGCGGATTGTAGTACGGATTCTGGACCGCGATGTCGGCGGCTCTATCCAGATCGCCCGCCCTCAGTCCTAAAGCAGCCAGCGATGTTGGCGCGCCGAGGGAAGCGGCGAGATCGTAGAGCCCTGGCGCTGCCGATTTCGCCCCAAGCGCTCGCGCGATGCGCGACATCGCTTCGGGAGCCGCGGAAGCCGTATAGGCCGTCGCATGCGGCAGCACAACAGTATGCGTCTCGGCGTGCGGCAAGATTGAAGCTTCCTCCGAGCGTATGGCACAGCTTGTGATGCAGCGCCATCCCCACCGCTCCCAGCGCCACACCGCCCAGCCACGCGCCGTACAGAGCGTTGGAACGAGCGTCCAGATTCGTTGGATCCTTGACCACCACCGGCAGTCCCATTGCCAGCGCCCGAATGCCTTCTTCGGCAATCATCGAGATGATCGGATTCGCGTCCTTCGAATACAGCGCTTCCACGCAATGCGCGATCGAGTTCATGCCACTGGTGGCCGAAAGCATGGGCGGCATGGTGACGGTCAGCGTCGGATCGTAAAGCACGGTCTTGGGTAACACGCGCCCATCCCGGCCGGTCTTCTTCAATCCGTTTTCCGTGATGCCCCAGATGGGCGTCATCTCCGATCCCGCATAAGTGGTCGGGATCGCAAGAATCGGAAGCGTCGAAACCAGCGCGATGGCTTTCGCCAAGCCCGTTGTAGATCCACCCCCGACAGCCACGCAGCAATCCGCGCCTAGCGCCTTAGCTTGTTCCCGCGCCTGCTCTGCAATCTCGATCGGCACATGCATCACTGCTTGGTCGAACAGGCCGACGGCACGCGCCCCCAGCCGGTCCACCATCAGTTGTCCTTCTTTGCGTTGCTCGGGCGTCGACAGCACCAGCGCCCGGGTGGCCCCCAGCCGCTCGATCTCCTCCGGTAGTTTCTCTAGACAACCGACGCCAAACACGACACGCGAGGGCAGGATGTCGTAGATGAAGGCGAGCGGCATGCCTTGCAATCAGGCCTGTCCGGCGTGAGCGCGCGCAGTACGTTCGTTCAGGTCCCGAAGCACGCGCAGCTCGGTTTCGGTGGGCGGCTCGGTGGTCGCAAGCTTCGGCGCAACCTTCAGAGCCCAACCCGTGGACTCGATCGCTTTTTCGACGGTCACTCCCGGATGCAGGCTGGTCAACGTCAGCTCCTTGGTAGTCTGGTCCGGAGTCATGATGCCCAGATCGGTGATCACCGCCGTCGGACCCTTGCCCGGAAGATTCATCTTCTCCCGGCTGTCGCCGCCCGTGTAGTGCCCACCCGAAGTGACGAAATCCAGCTTCTCGATAAAAGCCCGTTTGTTCTGTCGCAGCGTGATCAGCACTTCTTTGGAGGACGCCGCAATCTCCGGCGCTCCTCCCGCGCCCGGCAGCCGCACCGATGGCTTATAGTAATCGCCGATCACGGTGGTATTGATATTCGCGAAACGGTCAATTTGCGCGGCGCCCAGAAATCCCAGATCGATGCGCCCGCCTTGCAGCCAATACGCGAAGATCTCCGGGATGGAAACCACGGCGTCGGCGGTCTCGGAAAGCTCGCCATCGCCGATCGAAAGCGGCAGAACCGTGGGCTTGGTTCCGATGCATCCAGATTCGTAAATGAGCACCGTATCCGGTGCATGCGTCAGCCGCGCCAGGTTCGCGGCCGCGCTCGGCAGCCCGATGCCCACAAAACAGGAAGCGCCATTGCGGATCATGCGCGCCGCCGCGATGGTCATCATTTCATCGGCGGTGTATTTCGTCTCAGGCATGCGTCACCACTTCTTCCAGGCTGCGCTTGAATTCATCGAAATCTTTGGTGCCCAGCACATGCCGTTGCATCCAGGCCTGGAACGTCTCGCGTTCGCGCGCGATCGAATCCCATTGCTTGTAAAACGCATTGTTGCGCGGATAATATCCCTGCGCGTAAGACGGAAACGCCCCGCCTTTCACTTCGCAAACCGCGCCCACCACCCAGGAAGGCAGCACCACGGAGTTGGGCGGCGCGTCAAGCGCATCCACGATCTCTTCCACCGTCACGACCACGCGCTGGGCTGCCAGCACCGCTTCCTTTTGCACGCCCACCACGCCCCATATCAGCACGTTTCCTTTGCGATCGGCCTTCTGCGCGTGAATCACGGTTACATCGGGCCGAATGGCAGGCACGGCTGCCAGCTTCTCCCCGGTGAACGGACATTCGATAAACTTCACGCGGTTGTATTTCGGAAGATCGGTTCCCAGATATCCACGCAGCAGTCCGAACGGTAGATGCGACGCGCCGGCGGCATAAGCCGCGGCCATCCCCGCATGCGCGTTCTCTTCGAGAGCCAGTGGATTGGGCCAGCCTTGCTCCACGGCATCGCGCAGACGATGCAACGACCCGACACCGGGATTGCCGCCCCACGAAAAAATCAGCTTTGACGCGCACCCGGAACCGATCAGTTGATCGTAGATTAAATCCGGAGTCATGCGGATCAAGGTCAAATCGCGCCGTCCCTGGCGGATAATTTCGTGCCCCGCGGCAAAAGGAATGAGGTGTGTGAAGCCTTCCAAAGCCACTACATCACCGTCGCGAACCATTTCCTGGATCGCTTGTTTGAGTGGAAGAATGTGCGCCAAACTGTGATTATGCCACGCCTGGACCGTAACGGTCCCTTCCGTGTATTCCTTGTATCCCGTGTATTCCTTGTATTCCTTGTATTCCTCGTCTTCCTCGTATTCCTTGTATCCCCCGCTTCTGCTCACCACTCCACCGCCGACTACGATCTCACGCGCCCCGCCAGCGCCACTGGCGTGGTAACGCGCTTTGAGTGGGCCAATCCTCACTCACATATTGATCTGGACGCGGCCGCTCCAGATGGCGCCATGGAGCATTGGGTCATTGAGATCGATAGCCCGCACGCGCTGGAGCGTTTAGGCTGGTCCAAGGACAGCCTGAAACCTGGCGACAAGATTACCTGCTCCGGCGCTCGCGCCAAAGACGGTTCAGCACGCATGCGCTGCACTCAAGTGGTGCTCGGGGATGGCAAGGCGCTGCAGTCCTTTTGAGAATCCGATAGCATGATTTGATAATGGCTCGACATGGCAGGTGTGACCGATCCAGTGCCGCGCGTCCTTAGTCTGGCCGCACTGGCGCTAGCTCAGATCGCCTGGTCCAGGCCGATTTTCGCTCAGGCCTCTGGCGAGCAACCCATCCGCGTAGACGTCAACGTGGTGAACGTCCTCTGCACGGTCTCCGACAAGCGCGGCGCTCTGATCACCGATCTGCACAAGGAAGATTTCGAAATTCGCGAAGATGGACGCAAGCAGGAAATCCGGTACTTCGCTCGCGACACCGATCTGCCGCTTACCGTCGCCATGCTGATGGACGTGAGCGGCAGTGTGCGGCAGGCCATCGAAGCGGAGCGCGAGGCAAGCGGAAGATTCTTCGACGTCGTCATCCGTCCCACGGATCATGCGCTGCTATTGGGCTTCTCGAGCACGCTGGTGTTATGGCAGGATTTTACGTCTTCCACCGTGCGCCTTCGCAACGCGCTGGCCCAGCTGCACGCCGTTCCGTTCCGCGGGCTGCCGCCCATCGGCCAGCCTATGCCAGGCACGCTGCTTTATGACGCCGTGTATCAAACGGCCATGGGCAAGCTAAAGGACGTGTCTGGCCGCAAGATGATGCTGATTGTTTCCGACGGGCTGGACAACGGCAGCCGGATGCATATGGAGGAGGCGCTCCAGGCGGCGCAGGAAACCAACACCATCGTTTATGCCATCTGCTACGACCAAAAGTTCTTCGGATGCGACTTCCTGAAGGCTCTCGCCGAACCTACCGGCGGGCGCATGTTCGACGCGGGCAAGAAGAGCAAATCCCTGGGCGAGATTTATCAAACTATAGAGGACGAGCTTCGCAGCCAGTATGCCATCGGCTACTTGCCTGTCAATCAATTGCGCGACGGGAAGTTTCGCAAACTGGCGGTGAAGGTTCTACCGCCTGGATTGCGGGTTTCAGCCCGGCGCGGTTACTACGCGCCGGGTACCGTGGAAACGGGCGGTAAGCCGGCTAAAACCGAAGGACGCCCTTGATCTCGACAAAGCGCGGCGAAGCGGCCGTGCCCGGTACGAAAGCGCCGAGCAGGCTGGTGGGCGGCGCCACTTCGGCGACGCTGGTGCCAAACAGCGGGTTAGAGATGTCGCTGACCGGGTTGTCGAAATTCGGATGATTGAACAGGTTGTACGCCTGTGCTCCGAATGAGAACGTGAGATGTTCTTTAATGCGAATGTCCTTCATCAGCGCGAGGTCCATATCGAAGAACCCCGGCCCATAGATCGAATTGCGCGTCCCCGTTCCAAAACCGGTCGGAACGCCACCGTTGGCGGCGGCACTCGGGGCAAATTGCGATGTGTTGAAGCAAGCCGAATTCACCGCGGCGCTGCCGCAACTTCCCGACACATATGCGGTGGGTGAAGCGAAGATTCCGCCGCCGGGGCTGGCGCCGTAATTGTATCCGGCCAGAGCACTTGTCGCGCTGAGGTCGAGCACTGTGAATGGCATGCCGCTACGCAGGAATATGTTGCTCGAAAGCGTCCAGCCTCCAAACACCTGGTTGGGACCCCATTTGAAGCCGGCGTGGCGGAACATGTCGGTGAGCAGGAAATTCGCGCTCAGATAGTGACGAACGTCGTAATCCGCGCTTCCATAATTGCCCCGGATGTTAAATGGATTCTGCGGAGTGGATACATCCGCGTCGGTTTGGAAAATGCCAAAGGCTTCATTGGCAACGCCGCCGTTGGAGACGTCATCCAAAGCATGGCTCCAGGTGTAATTCAAAGTGAAAGTCAAGCCCGCGGACATGCGCCGTTGAAGGCTGACAGTTAGTCCGTTGTAATTGGAGTCACCCGCCGAAAAATATTGCAGCACGGTGCCGAGCGCTGGATTGGGAGCGGCTGACGGCAGACCGGCAAAACCGTTCGTACAGAGCGACGTCGGGCAATAAGCATTGAGACCGAAATCGCCTACCGGAATGTAACTGCCATGCATGCCCGAGTAATTGACGCTCAGTAACATCTTTTCGCCAAGAGACTGCTCGATTTCGAAATTCCACTTATAATATCTCGGCTGTTTAAACAGACCGGGGAAGGAATCGAAGCTGGGCGCCGCGAATCCGGGAACCGATTGCGAAATAGAGTTAAAACTCCCACCGGATTTGAATTGTGAGAGCAGAGCCTGATTGGCCGCCGACGCCGTAGTGAACAAGCTTCCGGGGGCGCCGGGGGCGATGGTTCCGTTGGGAATGGTGAAAGCATTCAGGCTGGGAGCGTTGAAAGCAGCATCCTCTGCCAGGCCACCCGGCAGCGTATCGGAAAAGATGCCCGCGCCGGTGCGGATCACAGTTTTGTCGCTATGGAACGGCCTCCAGGCGATTCCCATGCGAGGTTCCCAGACGACGGTCTGAGTATTGGGGTAAGCATTGTGCAGGCCGGATACGATGAACTGGTTGTACGGCGTGTTCAGAGCGTTGGGGACAGCGGAGCCGTTGAAGGTATTCGCCAGCCGCGAGAAGCAATTGGTATCGCAGGTCGGGTTCGCGTAGTTTTCCATGCGCAGGTTCAAGGAAACGGTCAAGCGGTCAGTCACCTTCCAATCGTCGGCAACATAGCCACCCAAAGTATTGAATTTGATTCCCTGTTCGGGCGATGAAGGGAAAGCCTGCGTGAGCGAGGTGCTTTGTCCGCCGCCGTTGTAAAAGTCCGTCAGATCCGTGGCGATAATTCCATTGACAGGTCCACCCAGCGCGGCGAAATCCAGATCGGTCACGGTCTGATGCACCCACGTAAAGCCCACGCGGAGGGTGTGCTTGCCGACGATGTGCGACAAATCGTCCGAGATTTGATATTGGAATACGCGCCGGCCCTGCGGAAAGAAGAATCCGGGAGGTTCGCCCAATGCGCCAACTTGCGAGAAAGCACCTCCGGCAAAAGCGACATAAGTGGGCAGCGCCGATAGCGCGCCGCTGGCGTCGGATGGCGTGAACACGGCCCCATAAAACAGCACGGAGGCATTAAACTGATTCACCGTGTTTGCGTTGAACACGTGCGTCTCAGAAACCTGGCCCTGCATCTGCGGCTGGTTGCTTTGCTCGTTGAAGGTGGCGCCGTACGGACTGGCAAACGTGGGTTGGAATCCGTTGTCGCGCAGAACCCGTATGTAACCGCGATCATTGTCATTGAAGACATGATCCACGCGGGCCGACCACAGGTATTCTTTGTTGATGTCGGGCGGCGTGCTTCGGAACTGGAGTGCGCAGGGAACGTTGGCCGCTAACCCGGTAAAATCCACGCAGCCTCCGCCCGCAACCGGAGTGGCGCTACCAGCGCCGGGCGCGTTGTTATAGACGGCAAAGAGTTTCTGATAGAAGGGGATCTCCGCGGCATTGCCGTCCGCCGTTAAATTCGCCAGGGTGGCTGTCTGGAATGCCGGACTGGGAATGAGCGTGAGCGTGCTGCCTCCAGGGAGAAGATTGCGAAGACCTTCGTAATCCACGTCGAAGAAGGTGCGGTTCTTTATGATGGGGCCATGGAAGCCGGCGGCCCACTGATTGAAATTATTGAAGGGGGTCGGCTGCCCAACTGAATCGCTAAAGAACTGGTCGGCGTTGAGTGCTCGTCCGTTCCAATTGTAGATGGCATCACCGTGGAACTGATTGGTTCCAGATCTGGTGATGTAGGCTACCTGGGAGCCGGCATATTGGCCGTATTGCCCTGAATAGGCGTTGTTGATAATGTTCGCTTCCGCGACATCGTTCGATCCGAGCATCAAGTTCGAAGCGCCGCTATTGTTGACGCTCAGGAAGGGATCGTTATCATTCATTCCGTTGATGGTGAACAGATTCGATGTTCCTGGCATTCCGAGCGCCGAGAAATTCCCGTTTCCGCCGTCTGTGTTCATCACCACGCCCGGCGCGGTTTGAGCGAAGTAGGTGATATCGCCGCCGGGATTGGGCAGGTTCTCGATCATTTGCTGGTTGAAATTGGTTGCTACGTCCGCGTTTTGGGTCTGCACCGCGGTTCCCGACTCCACCACGTCTACGGTTTGGGTGGCACCCGCCACCATTAATTGAAGGCTAACCGTGGTGGGCTGCCCGGCGGAGACAATCACCCCCGCTCGCTCTTGCCTTTGAAAGCCGTTGGCGGTTACGTTGACCTGGTAGGTGCCCGGAGGGACGAATGCAAAACGATAACTCCCTTCGGCGTTTGTGGTCGAGCTCTGAGAGGTGTTGGTATTGACGTTAGTCAGAGTTACCATGGCGCCGGGAATGGCGGCATTGGTTGGATCAGTCACGGTTCCCGTGACATCGCCGGAAGTAATCGATTGAGCGTGGGACTGAACGGTCAATGCGGTAAGCAGCCCAAGGCCAAACAGTGTCCGTAATGTTTTTCGCAGCATCGGTGAGCTCCTGAGAGTAGAGAACATCGGCGGCCTCCAATGCACGGGATCTGCCATTTACCTGCAGGTTGAGATTTGAACAACTTTACAGCGAAGTTGTAACGTTACACTATTGAATTTGGAACAAAATCGCTAAAACCGCTCTTGCTATCCATAGGGTAGTAGCTTTGTAACTCATTCCAGCGCAGCGACTTGGTTGATATGGTTCTAGCTATGTTAATGGCTTACAATCTTTGGAGCGAAGCCGGATTATGTTTCTTTTGTTCTAATTTGGCTAAATAGATTCAAGAATGAAGCGGGCGGCGAGAAGAGACGAACGCTCGTTCTCGGCCGCCCGATTTGCAATGGAGCCGGCAGGATTCGGTTGAACTCAGTTGGTAGAGTTGGATTTGCTCGCGGCGTTCGACGCTTTCGTGGCTGCGTTCGGTGTCTTGTCGAAAAGTATGCGGGTGTTCGTGCCGGCGATACCGATCTCTTCCACACGTCGGTGCTCCAGGCGCACTATGTTTCGATCATAGCTCTTGCCCGCGGTCCGAACAGTGACCGGCGCCTCGGTGACGGAATCACCCTGCTTGATCAGTGCGCTATTGTCTTTCAGTTCGAGCGTGTAGTCCCCCGCTTTCAGCTCCGACCCATTCACCATAACGGGTTGGTAGAACGTAATATTGTAGGTTGAAGCAGCGCTCGCCACAGCCAGGGCAATAGATGCAAATCCCAATAGAATATTCTTAATCATTGTTGTAACTCCTCAACGTAAACTTAGTAACTTCAAGTCTTCATACGTTGTAGGAGCGGTTCTGTTCCGCGGAAATTTTGTGAATATTCTGTGAGGGCCGTAGAAAAAAGAAAAGGGCGCCAGGATTGTTAAGATCCCAGCGCCCGTTCGATCGGAACCCGGATTAGAAGTTAAACCGGCCGGTGACAACCAGAACACGGCCGGAGACGGCCGAACCCTGGAAGGAGCCGTAAGCGGAAGTGGGGGCAATGGCCGTGGAAGTAAGGCTTCCAAACCCGGTGGGATTGGCGATGTTGGCGTTTGGAGTCCAGAAGTTCGGATGATTGAAGAGATTATAGGCGCTGGCGCCGACCGAGAATTTCAGCCGCTCCTTGACCCTAAAGCTCTTGAGGAGGGTGAGATTGATGTCCTGGTAGCCGGGCCCAAACATCGAGTTCCTGCCGACGTTCCCAAAGGTTGTTTCCGAGCCTGACGGCACGAATTGGGATGCATTAAAGCAGGGAGTGTTCACCGCACCGGAACTGCAGCTGGACGGCAGATAGGCAGCCGTTGTGGTGGCTGGCATGCCTGTCTCCGTGCAGAATATGCACGCGGCCCCGATACTGCTGAAAATGTTCGTGCCTGCCAGTAAGCCCGGAAGGTTACTGTCGAAGATGGTGAACGGCATGCCGGTTCTAAAGATGAAGGTGCCCGATAGCGTCCAACCTCCTACCGTGTTGTTGAGAATTTTGTTGCCGAACTTAAAGGGCATGTCCCAAATTAAATCGGCTTGGACGCTGCGGCGAATATCGTAATCGGCAGCGCCGTAATTTTGCGACAGAACCGGATTCGCGAGCGAAGCAAAGGAGCAGCCAGAACAGCTGGAATAGAACTCGCCGGCTCCTCCGTTCGATACGTCATCCAGCGCATGGCTCCAGGTGAAGCCGAATTGGCCCTGGAATCCATAGCTGAAAGCCCTGCGGTATTGGAGGGACAAGCCGTTATAATTCGAAATTCCGCCATTGGTCATCTGAGTCACCGAAGCGAATCTGGGATCGGGCGCAGCCGTCGGAAGCCCTCCAAATCCGTTGGGGAAATTAGCCGTATTCACGTAGGCGTTGGCGAAGCCGTTCTGAATAAGCAGGTTGTAGCCATGGTTGCCGCTATAGGTTGCGACAAACACGTTCTTGCGACCGAACGGTTGCTGGATTTCGAAGCTCCACTCGATCACTTCGGGGGTAAGAAAGTCCTTGGGGACGGAGAAGTATTTGATGGGACTGAAACCGCCCTGGATGCTGTTGTTCAATTGGGCTAGCGTGGCTCCACTGAAAAATCCAGTCTTGAACGCGTTGTACTGGCTCTGGGCTTCATAGGCAGAACTTCCAGGCGAGGTGGCAGAGCCTACGAATGAGCCGTCCGCAATATTGGTGGTAAACGGATAGGGAGCGTTCGTGAACACGTCAGACACGAGAACCCCGGGAGCCAAGTCGGCGAACAACCCGATTCCGCCCCGGATGACGGTGCCGCTGGTGCCTTTGGGACTCCAAACGATGCCCAGACGAGGATTCGGAACGATGGGATCGATGCTGTAGTAGGGGTGGGCGCCGCCTGTGGTAATGGACTGGTTATACGGTATGTTTGCTCCCGTCTGGAACCCGCTGCCGACGAAGGGAGAGGTGAGGTTTGAGAAGCAATTGTCCAGGCAGGTTGGGTTCGCCGTGCGATCCATCCGGAGGCCGAGCGTGATCTTCAGATTCGGCTTCACGTTCCATTCGTCCTGAGCATAGATGCCAAGGTTGTAGAAACGGATGTGCGCATCCTGCAGCGGGGCGAAAACTTGATAGTACTCGCTGCCGGTGTTCCCGTTGGTGACTCCACTGGCGAAGTCTCCCAGGTTGTTGAAGTAGTACGAGCCGACCTGGCCCTCTTGGTAGGTATAATCACTGACACGGTTGCGGCGGTAGTTCACGCCAAATTTAAACGCGTGCTTGCCGTGGATCCAGGAATAATCGTCGACGATTTGCCCCTGGCCGGAGTGGCGGCCCTGCGGGAAATATTGCCAGAGATCGCCCATGGCGTAGAACCCGCCGGTGTTGGCGCCGCCCGCGCCGTAGATACCGAAGTAAGCCGGAAAAGTGCTTTCGGCAGTGCTGACATTGGCTGGGCCGAAAATCGCGCTGTACCAGAGGAAGGAAATAATAAAATTGTTCACCTGAGTGGGGGAGACAACGTAGGTATGGTTGATCTGACCCTCGTACTGCGGTTGGACACTCTGTTCGTTCAGCGCGGGCGTGAGCAAATTCGTGCCAGTTGGCTGGAACCCGTGATCGCCCTTGAAGCGGAAGAAGATCCTCTGCTTATCGCTGATGTTCCAATCCACGCGATGCGTCTCGAGCCATTCTTTATTGGTGTTCAAGCCGCTCGCTCCATAGGCGGCGCCGCAGGCGACATTCACGCCAAACGTTCCGCCTCCCGGCGCTGCAATCCCCGTTAGGCCGTTGGCAGCCGCGGGAGTGCCGCCACAACCCAGATTGCCAGTCGAGTCCTGAAGCGCTCCGTTGCCGGTGGTAATGTTCTGTGCCCCTTTTGCGAATCCGAGATTGTACACGCCAAAGGCTTTCTGGTAGATGGGAACCGAAGCGGGATTTACGGTGTCCAGAATGTACGTCTGCAACGCCTGGGTGGGTATGACGACCGTCGAGTAGGCGGGCAGGGAATAATACAACCCTTCGGAGTCTGAAAAGAAGAAGAGTTTGTTCTTGATCACGGGACCGCCGATGTCGGCGCCCCACTGCCTGGATACCGCATAGGGCCTGGCCGTACCGGTTGAATTCGCAAAAAAGTCGTTCGCATTCATCAGGTGGTTATTGAAGTTGAACAACAGATCGGCGTGGAAGTCGTTGGTTCCGCCTTTGGTGACATAGTTCACCTGTGCGCCAGACTGCCGGCCGTACTGCACGCTGTAACCATTCTGCGTCACGGTGGCTTCGGCTATTTCGGTCTGCCCAAGCAGCAGGTTGCTCGCCCCGGAATTGTTCAGATTGAGATAGGGATCGTTATAGTCGTCACCATTCATCGTGAACAGGTTCGAAGTGCCAGGCAAGCCATGCGAGCTGAAATTTCCGTAGCCGCCGCCCGTGCTCATCGCGATTCCCGGGATAGTGAACGCAACTGTGGTTAAATCGCCGCCGGGCAAGGGCATTTCCATAACTTGGGTGGTATTCAGTGTGGTGGTCAGGTCTGCAGTTTCGGCTTGCACGGCGGTGGGGGCTTCGGTGACCTCCACTGTCTGGGATACGGATTGAACCTTGGCCACAAGATTCACATTCAGCGCAGCGCCGATCAGAACGTTGATTCTGGTCACGTCCGAAGCGAGACCGGTGAAGGTTGCCTGCACCGTGTAATTGCCCGGCTTCAGCAAAACGAATTGATAGGCGCCGGTATCGTTGGTGGTTGCGGTCTGGGTGCTGCCGTTATCCAGGTTATGCAAGGTAACCGTGGCGCCCGTGACTGCGGCGCTAGTAGGATCTTCCACCGTGCCCGCGATTCCGCCCGTGGTCGTGGATTGACCGACCAGGATCTGGAGTGAAAAACACACGCAGAGGATCAAAGCCGCTGCGGTTAGTTTGGTGGCGTGTTTCAGCGGTATCGCCGACTCCGTAATCATCCGAGTCAAAGTTGCGCTCATGTTTCTTTCTCCTTCGCGTCTTGCCTGGGTTGTTGAGCTTTTCACGGCTAAGCTCCTGTTTATCCGCCGGTTCTTAGCACGAACTGTGCCACGGGACCGGCATTCAGCCGGCTATTGATTATGAAGATCTTAACAGGAATAGTATTTTTGTAGCTACTGAATTTGGAAGAAGAAGGCGGAATTAGCTGCGACTATCCATATGGCCGAAAGATAAGCCAAACAATTATTTACAGAAACCAGCCGTTACCGGCCGCGACTTTGTAGGGCGGAGAGTGTAGCGTTTCCCGGGTAGATCCCCAGGCCCGCCGTAATGACGCCGCGCGCTTGCTCAACATCGCCACTCTGGCGGAAGCTCAGAGCAATCTGGGCCAGTGTCACCGGCGAGGTTTTGAAGGCGGCCATTCCGACACGCTTATATAGGTCCGCGATCGGCCCGTACTTCCGCTCGTTGAAGTAAAGCTGGACCAAAGATTGGCCGGCAAACGTGTTGGCGGGGTTTTGATCCAGGGCCACGCGGAAGTAATCCGCAGCGGCGGAATCGTTCTTTTGTGAGATAGCTTCCAGAGCGCGCATATAGGCTGCCACGCCCGGCCGTCCTAAACCCTGGTTGTCCGACAGAAAATACAGTGGAAGGTCGCTCTTGGCCGCCCCAATCCGCAAGGGCATGTTGGCCGACGCAACAACCTCACTGGAACCGGCCACGCGCAGGTTGACGATGAGCCGATAATCGCCGTTCTCCAGGTCGTTAACGGCAATGGTCTTTGACTTCAGCAAACGGCCGTCCTTAAACTCGGATTGCGCGACGTCTTCCGTGCTGGCACGGCGTCCTTCTTTGTCCAACAAATGGGTAATGATGTACTCCATCTGATAATTAGCGGTCGCGCCCGCCGGTTCGTGCAATTCGAACAACAGCCGGAGCGGATCCGGGTGATGGATTTCATGGCGTGCGGCCGGATGGAATTGAATTCCAAAATATTCGAACGGCTGAAACGGATTCGGCCGCGCCACGCGCTCCACCGACGTTGTCACCAACGGTCCGGCGAACGATATCTGCTTGGTGGCGCCCACCGTTACGTCGGCCTCGCCCTTGTAGGTTTGCTGCGCCTGCCGGTTGGTGACTTCCACCGCCAACTTGTAGGTTCCCGGTTCGATGGGTATCCGATCGGCCACCTGGAAGGGCGCGAATTTCTTCTCGCCCGCGGCGCCTTCATCAAACGCAGTGAACGCGCGCTCTTCCGAGTTTTCGAGAACTGTTTCTCCGGATGCGGTGGTAAGACGGTAGCCGATACTAAGCTTCAACTGGGAGCCATCGGGCTGCCCTAATTTGGGATCGTCGATCAGAGCGCCAAAATCCAGCCAGTATTTCCCGGTGGGGTCGGCCAGAACCAGGGAAGTAATCTCGATCGGCTTGTCTTGATTTACCAGGAAGTACGAGTCCACTTTGGCGTGCAGGGACCGCATCTCGCGGAGCTTGCTGACATTGGACGGGACGTTGGCGAAGTTTTCGATTCTTGCGATCAGCATGTCGCTCGACATGTCAGGCTGATAATTTGTCGTGTCGACGGGCTCGCTCGGCACCAGCGACATGATGGCATGCGCCACGTCGCCTCCCATGGGCTGCAGAAACTTGTATACATCGCGATTGCTGTTGAACTGGCTGCCGCGCACCAGCTTCATAGGTCCATCCAGGAACGGACGGTAGAACTTGTAGTCGCCAATGTCGCCGCTGATGTAGAAGAGCAGATAAAAGAACGAGGGCAGGGCGGTGGAGTTGGTCTTGTTGTCGTAGAACCACAGTTCCATGGGATAAATCTGGCCGTAGCCGACGAAAGGATGTCGCGAAGTGGGCGGCCCAAATAGAATGTAGGCCCGCCCCATATCGGTCATCCAGCCGGGCGTGCTGGACTCATGATTGAAGTGCGAGTTGGCGTATTCGATCCGGGCGTAGTGCTCGTCCTTATATGGATTGTGTTCCGGGTCGCGCGAAGGATTACGGATAGCCCAGAAGGTCTCCATATATTTGTCCCGCTCGGGATCGGTGGTGAGGTCCAGGAAGGCCTTGCGCTCTTCATCGGTGATGATGTAAACCACATCCTGGTTCAACCACTTCTTGTACTGCGCGGGCAGCTCAGGTTTCTTGGTGGCGGCGCAAAGCTGGAGGGAGAAGAAGAGCGCCATCACGGCGAGGGAAGTGCGATACATGTTGCTTGTTTCTATTTTCCTACAAAAACAAAAGGGGAGGTCCGTTGAAGACCTCCCCGATGATATGGTGCGAGTTGGTTAGAACTCGAAGCGGGCCGCCAGGCGTGCCTGGAACGGAATCTCATAGGGATCGGCGAACGTGCCGAGAGCCGGTTTCAGGAAATCCGGATCGGCCGTGCCGGGGCTGCCGCCCTGTTCACCGAACTGATTCACGCGAGTCACTTTCTGCTCGTTGAACAAATTGAACAGATCGGCGACAAACTTCAATCGCATTCTCTCGCCCAATCTTATGGTGTACTCCCCGTGCAGGTTGAAGGGGAAGGTCCAGGCGGTGCGGCCCAAGGCGCCACGAGGCCCTCCTGGGCAATCGAACGACGCCGCCGTGATGGTGGTGGACAACGGCTGTGTCGTTCCCACCGGATTGGGGCAGACCGGAACCTCACCCGCGTTCAGATAAGCGGGGTGATCCAGCAAATCGGTGATGGGCGTACCCGAGGTGGGAAGCCAGCTCGCCCCAATTGAGAAATTCCGCCACATGTAGTTGCCGAACAGCTTGAATTGGTTCGTTCGATCGGTTTCCAGAAGGCCTGGAACATCCTGACCGGTCAGCCGGCCATCGGAATTGGTGAAATCGAACATGGAGCTGATATTGGGATCGTTCTGACCGTTGTCGCTGCGGAATGAGCCCTGGTAGTTGCCGTCCAGTTTGGACAACACGTAGCTTCCGTAGAACTGAACGTTCGAGAAGCGTTTGCTGACGATGAACTCGCCCGATTTATAGAGGCGATACGGATTCGGAAAGCCGTCCGCGATGCCGTCAGAACCGATCGGGTTCGTGGTTCCGTTGGCAAACGCCGTGTAGCCGGATGAGGTGCAATTACCTACGCCGGGATTCGAGCACGCCGACACGTTCTGGAAGATGTCCAGGGTCTTAGAGGGGTTGCCGATCACATAAATCTGCGGCACGCCGGCCAGAGCTTGAGTGACGTTGATTCCCGACATGTCCTCGATGATCCGGCGAAGATCGCGATAAACGAATCGGCCGGTGAACGTCAGGTTGTGAGCGAATTCGTGCTCGTAACCCGCCGCTACTTCATCCTGGTACTGCGCGCCGGTTCCAGCTGCGACCGACTCAAGGTTGGCTGCGCCGCCCTGGAAGGCGATATTGCCGCCGGGAATGTAGTTGCTGGGCGACAAATTCGGCTGCTGGCCTGGGCCAGGATCGGTGTAAAGCGCTCCAGTGATGCTGGTCTCGTCGGACAAGGAACGCACCGCGATGTCCAGGGGAACCTTCTCGAAGAAGCGGCCCCAGGTGGCATAAATCTTCGTCTTGCGATCGTTGAACGGATCCAGGATGAACCCGATGCGAGGCGCCCAGTTGTGAGTCAAATCATAATGATTATTCGCGCCGATCAGGCTTTGTTCCTCGAAGCGAATACCGGGCTTGATGGTGAGCCGTCCGAACGTCCAGGAGTCCTGGAAATAGCCGGAGTTGTAGCGCGTATCGGTGGCAACGGTGGGCGGGGAATAGTTGCCGCGCGTAAAATTCAGAACGATGGGCGAAGAACCAGGCGTTCCTTCGTACTCGCGGGTGAATGCCGCACCAGTGACTGTCTGGCCGGCTGCCGGACCAAGTTCAGGCAAATTGGGAAGTTGGAAAGATGCGCCCGTGTATCGGTAGATGTCATTGTAGATATCGTCTTCAAACTGGTAGCCGTAAGTGATGTTATGGCCGCCCCACAAGCGGAAGATGTGGTTGCTTGAAACAGCCATCTGATTTACCTTCGACACGCTGGCTTCATTGAAGCCGATACCGCCGTAAGTGATGGCGCCGCCCGTACCCAACTGCACCGCGGTATTGTCGGTAATCTGGTATCCGTTTTCAAGCGGCGTGTTGGTGAAGCTGTTATAGAAATTGCTGTAGTTCACCGTCACCGCCCAGTTCGGGGTAAAAGTTCCGTTGTATCGCGCGGTCCAAGTGCGAGTGCCGTAGCTAAATTTGCTTTCGACGCTAGTATCGACGGGACCAGGGGCGGGAACGGTGCTGAGTGGCGAGTTAAAGGTCATGGGTGAGCCCGACGGATCACCGAACACGGAGCCTTCGAATTGATGCTTGGTGCCGAGATTCCAATCGAGCTTGCCGGTGTAATCGTAGGTGGTCAGCTTCCGGTCGATCACGCCCAAGGCGTAGTTCGCGTAGAACGGGTCCGCTTCTTTATATGTGCCGTTGATCAGCGGATTGAAGCCGCCATACCAAAACAGCTTGTCCTTGAGGATTCGGCCGCCCGCGTCCGCACCGTAGTCGATGGATGACTGATGGACCAGATAATCGGTCTTGCTTACCAGCAGGGGATTGGCATTGGTGCGCGTGGCCTCAAACTGCTGCGGCTGGAAATAACCGAAGACGTCGCCATGAAACTGGTTGGTTCCGCTCTTGGTAACCACGTTCACGATGCCGCCCAGCGCTTCTCCGTACTGCGCTTCGAAGCCGCCGGTTTGCACCTGTACTTCTTGGATAAAGTCGAAATTGATGCCGTTGCCGAGGGAGCCGTACACGCGGCTGTAGGTGCCAAAACCGCCGAAGCCGGGGTCGGTAACGTTGGCGCCATTGATGACGTATTCGTTTTCCAGGCCGGATGCGCCATTGATGGAAGGATTGGAGTTGCCCGCTCCGTCGCTGTCCGCCACTCCGGGAGCCATGGCCATCACCGATGCAATGTTTCGGCCGACCGGAACATTCTTAAGCAAATTGTCGTCGAGGTTGGCGCCGATGGTGGTGGAGGTGGTGTCGATGGAATTGCTGGCCGCCGTCACGTCTACCGACTGGGCGGCCGTACCGACTTCCAGGTTAATGTCAGCGTTTGTGGTTTGATTGATGCCCACCTGTAGATTCCGCTGTGACGCGGCGGAAAATCCTGGCTGGCTCACGGTAACGCTATAGCCATTTCCGACCACCAGGCCAGAGAAGCGTATACGCGCCTCCGCCATTGGTGGTGGTGGTCCGGTCGCCAAATGGCGACTCCAGTTTCACCGGGGCGCCCGGTACAACCGCACCGCTCGCATCGCGAACTACGCCAGTGATCGCTCCCTTGGTGATGTCCTGCGCTTGCAGGCAAGCCAGTACGCAAAGCGCCAATACCAAAAATCTGTATGTGTATCTCATTCTTCCTTGATCTCCTCATTTGGGTACACCAGTTCGGTGTACACCTACCCTTTATGCGCGGACATTCCCCCGGTTATGGGAAGCCGCAAAAAACGACCAGGGGTCATCACGACCCGAATGCTGACGTGGCGATTCTAAGGAACCCAACAAACCAAGACCCGCAGGCAACTACACTCGCCGATCAACGGCGTCCCCGTTACCAAATGTTACAGTCGCCTGGGGTAACAAACTCGTTAATTATATACCAGGAATCTAGTAGCCGGATAGCATAATCTTTAGGGCAATCCGCAATATATCTTTTGGTAGATCATGAGGCCTAAGCTACTGAAAATGGAAGGAGGAAGGCGCCTTGGAAGTGTCTGAATCCAAAGAAAAAAAGGGAGCCCGAAGGCTCCCTTTTCCCCGGCAGTCCGGTGAGAACTAGAAGTAGATCTTCGCGCCGAGTTGCAGCACGCGACCCTGATAAGCCGTAGTGGCGCGGCCAAACGTGCTGGCCGCGTTGTAGTCTTCAAAAGCGGTGACGGAATTGGAAAACAGGAACTGAGTATGATTGAATACATTGAATGTCTCCAGACGCAGCTGAATGGAGCGCGACTCAGTGAACCTGATGTTTTTGAAGAGCGCCAGATCGGTGCTGTTGATTCCTGGCCCATGGAAGTTGCCTCTGCCTTCGCTCCCTAGCATCCCCGGCGTCTCTGCCGCGAACGAATTCGGATTGAAGTAGTAATTCGGTAGAGCCGGATTGCTTCCGAAACTAAGGTTTGCGTTGCGGGGATTATAGATGTTCGGATAGCCTACCGCGTTTGGGGTATCCCAACAACCGTAGTATTCAACGCCCAGGCCGGGGCATTGGAGCGATAGGGTGTTCGAATCGCCAATGATCACGGGAAAGCCCGTCTGCAGGGTGGTGATACCGGTAAGCTGCCAACCGTCCAAAACGTATTTCCCAAAGGCATTGTTCCACTTGGGGATCGGAAGGATGTAATTGTAGTTGACGACAAATCGATGCCGCGCATCGAAATTTAGGTCGCCGCGATCCAATGCAAAGTTATAGGGATCGTCGATACGGATAAATCCACCAGGCCCGGCGCCGCTGCCTTCATAACCTGCGGTGTCGCCGATGCCATGACTCCAGGTGTAAGACGCCTGGAACATCAACCCGTGGGTAAGCCGTTTCTTGAGCTGTACTTGAAGGGAATTGTAGCTGGAAACACCCAGGCTTTCCTGCAGGCCAACAGAGGCGATCTCGTTTCCCGGAGCGTACAGCGAGTGGGTCGGAAAAGCGATCGCCTGGATGACGTTCTCAGAGACGCAGGTGGGGTTTGCCGCACACGCTGCCGTGCCGGCCGGGGAAATCGGATTGCCTTCCGTGATCAGCTCCAGGTGCCGGCCCAGCGAAGCCACGTAGCCAACCTGCAGCACCATTGCACCGGGGAGCTCGTGCTGAATGTTCAGGTTATAGTTCATCGCATAGGGATCGGTAAACTGCGGGCTGATCGCGTTGAACTCAAGTGGCTCAAGCGCCGAAAAGTTCGCGGCAGATCCCGGTTTCGGAGGCGTATACGGGAACGGGCTTGTCACCGTTTGGCTGGTAAGAAGGTTTTGATAAGGATTGGTGAAGCCGGGTTGTCCGCCGATGCTGCTGGCGCCGAAGGACGTGGCTGAAAAGGGCGAGGCGCTGAGCTGCTGCAAAGCCAGCTCTTCTTCCGTGCGGTTGAAGTAGATTCCGAAACCGCCGCGGATAGACGTCTTACCGTCCTTGAACGGCGCATAGGCAAACCCAAAACGAGGTCCGACGTTATCCCAGTGCGTTTTATACCCGGACGATGTGCAACCCGGATCGCCAGGGAACACCAGGCCAGCGGGCGCCGTGGGGAAGAGGGTGGATTGCTCGCCGGGGATGAAGCAGTTGATATCTTCATTGTTGAAGCGATGATTCACTAGCGGGGTATCGATCTGCCAACCCGCCCCATAGTTGAGCGTCAGTTTGCTGGTGGCTTTCCAACTATCCTGCGCGTACAGGTAATACTCATAGCTGCGGAAGGTCTGGACCCCGCCGCTCTCCTGAGCAAACGAGTCCGGGATTCCCAGCAGAAAATCGGCGCCGGGATCGCCTGTGCTGTATGGGCCGGCCCCGCCGAATGAATAATCGCCGTTGTTAAAGGCTGCGTAGATCTGATCCACTTCATAGCGGCGTCCGTCAAAGCCAAATTTCAGCGTGTGGCTTCCCACCACCTTCGAGAGGTTGTCATCCAGCTGGTAAGTGTTCTCACGCCTGGTTTGAGGGCCGTAGGGGCTGAAGCCCAGGTTGAAGTAACCGGTCAGGCTGGTGAACGGCATACTGGATTGGCTGCCGTTGAACTGTGGCGTAATTCCGTCAAAGCCGAAGGAGGCGGGAGACCCGGAGTTGGTGGGGGAAACTCCCGGAAAAATAAATCTGATGAACGCAACGCGGAACTCGTTGAGGGTGGTTGGATTAAACGTGTGAGTCTCTTGCGCGATGAATTGCTTCTGGCGATCGTTATCCGATTCACCGAAACCTGGCAGAGAGATGCCTTGGGGCTCGAAGGATAAGGAGTGGAGCACATTGTCGTTCTCGAAAAACAGGCTGGCCCACATGCTGTCCTTGTTCCCGAACGTGTGATCAATGCGCGCTATGCCTTGCTCGAGATCTGAGCTCTCAATGGGATTGAAGGAAAACTGGTTGGTTCCGAAGTTCGGCAGCGGAATGTACTTGGTCATCAGCTGGGCCGCGAGCGGATTGAAGTCCGCGGTCGGAATCTGGCCGTTCGGAAATAGCGTGCTGTACTTGGTTCCTGCCGCATAGGTGGCGCCATTCGAGCCCATTAGAGCGATTGGCGAGACATTGGCGGAAGAGGCGATATCCGGGAAAAGCCCATCGCGTTGAGACTGAGTGAAAACCGTGGCCGTATTGGAAATTTCGTTAGCGTCCGGGGCCCGGTTTCTGGTTCCCTGGTACGACAGGAAAAAGAAGGTTTTGTCTTTTATGATCGGGCCGCCGACCGTTCCGCCGTACTGATTCTGATGAAAGACCGGCGCGGTGGTCTGAAAGAAGTTTCGCGCGTTCATGAAGGTGTCGCGATAAAACTCAAACGCGCTGCCATGCACCTGATTGGTGCCGCTCTTGATGATCGCGTTCAGTATGCCGCCCGAGTTCCTGCCATATTCCGGATTGATGGTGCTCTCGATGAGGTTGAACTGATCGATCGCATCCGGGCTGGGAATAATGAGCGGCGCGTTGAGGGCAAGATCCATGCTGTCGGCGCCGTTAATGAGGAACGAATTCTGCTGGCTCTCGCTACCATTCGTCGAGTAATTGCCCATGGAACCGAACCGGTCGCTACCGCCCACTACGCCCGGAACAAGCTGCTGGAGTTGAGTCCAGTTTCTTCCCAAGAGCGGCAAATCCACGATCTGCTTGCCGTCAATGACGGTGCCAAGTTGCGTGGTGCTGGTTTCCACCTGCGTCGGGTTCGCTTCCACCTGCACCGATTCGGTCACCTGGCCGACTTCCAGCGCAATCGGGAGGTTATAGACCTGATTCAAGGTTAAAGAGATGTTGTGGGCCGTGAAGGTGCGGAATCCCGTCTTGGTAACGGTTACATCGTAAGTGCCGGGCGGGAGGCTCAGGAACTCAAACGTGCCGTCGTCCTTGGATGGCACGGTGGCGGAGACTTTTGTCTGCAAATTTGTCGCTTTGACTTCAGCGCCAGGAACGCCGGCGCCCGAAGGGTCGGCTACCATCCCTCGGATATGCGCGACCGTTTCCTGCGCCGCTAGATTCCAAGACAATGCCATGGCGAGCAGCAAAGCTCCCCAAAAAATCAACGTGAGTTTTCGCATTTTGTCCTTTCGGTTTCCGTCTGGCGAACGTATTCGAGGCCTGCAATGCACTCACGAGTCCAATTCAAAGGGCCGATCTCATAATAAAAATGATTATTTCATTACATAGACTTAGCACTCCATAATGCGATTAACTAATATGTGTTCTTGTAAAGCGCCTCTTTGATTCCCACAATTGGAATTCCCATAATTGGAAGAACAGTACCAATCGGAACGTGGGTCTATGTCCCAGGGGCCTCCCAACTTTGCTCTCCCGCTTAGGGTCCCTAACTCCTTATAATTCGTACAGGGCACTTTGCTCTAGATCATGCGAAAACGAGTGATGTTCGGGTCGGCGGTGGTGCTGCTCAGCATCCTGGTTTCGCTCGTCGTCTCGCAGGGCTCCTTCAACCTCGGCGCTTTCGCTCCCGCGCCCTCTACCCTCCAGCAAACCTACCTGTTTTGGGCTGTTTCCACGCTGATCTTCATCTTGACGGTAACTCTCGGCTTCATGCTCTTCCGCAGCGTGGTGAAGCTGTACATCGAGCGGCAGACCAATCGTCCCGGCTCCCACATCAAATCCAAGCTCATCGGCGGTGCGCTCGCGCTCAGTGTGCTGCCTATCTTCTTCCTGGTCCTGTGGAGCGTCTCGGTGCTGAATCTGAACCTGGACAAATGGTTCAGCCGGCCGGCCACAACCGTCAATATCGACCTGGTACAAATCGCCGCCGCGCTCAATCAAGAGGAAGAAGACAAACTCACGGCGCTCGCTCACTGGCTGGCCTCCGAACCAGCCCAGAGTGCCGATTTCTATGAGCGCTTCTGCCAGGAGAACCTGATCGAAAAGGCGGAGGTGGAACACGCCGACGGCAGCCGCAGGATGCTCTGTTCGGTTTCGCCGGCCGGTAGAGGCCAGATCTACAGCGCCAATATCCGCACCGAGGAAGGAAAGCTGATCCTTGCGGCGCGAATGCCTTTGGATCTGGCCGCCAAGCAGCGCGAGATCAGTCGCGAGGTAGCCGACTACGATCGGCTATCGGTGAACAAGAAGGCCGTTCGCCGCCAGTACCTGCTGCTGCTGTTCCTGATCACGCTGTTCATTTTATTTTTCGCCATCTGGATCGCGCGCTATATGGCGGCACAAATCAGCACGCCCATCACCGCGTTGCTGCGCGCCGCCGAACAGATTCGCAAGGGCAATCTGAGCTACCGGGTGCGGGTGGACGCCATCGACGAAATGGCTACGCTGGTGCGCGCGTTCAATGAAATGACGGAGGCGCTCGAAACCAACAGCAAGGAACTGGAAGCGCGCCGCCGCTTCACCGAAGCGATTCTCGAGAGCATTCCCACCGGAGTCATCTCGCTCACCTCCGATGGACGCATCCAGCGCGTGAACCGCGCACTGATGGGAATTTTCCCGGAGGAGCAAGTGGCGCGCGCGGCTCGCTTGAGCGACCTGTTCTCACGCGACGACACCGCCGAGATCCGTTACCTGATGAATCGCGCCCGCCGCACCGCAGTGGCGGGCACGCAGATCGAGTATAAAGCCGAGCGGCGCGTGCTGCAATTGTCGCTTACCGTGGCCGCTCTCGATGAACGGCGCAGTTCCGGTTTCGTCCTGGTTGTGGAAGATACCAGCGAGCTGTTGCGCGCGCAAAAGGCCGCTGCCTGGCACGAGGTAGCGCGTCGCGTGGCGCACGAGATTAAGAATCCGCTGACGCCCATCGCCTTGTGTGCCGACCGTATCGGGCGCCAATTGGCGCGTGCCGAACAGACCCCCGCACAGTTCCCCCCACAGTTCGATGATACGCGCCGCATCCTGCAGGAATGCTCCGCCACCATCGCGCGCGAAGTGGAAAGTGTGCGCACGCTGGTGGATGAGTTCTCCCAGTTCACGCGCTTCCCGGCTGCGCAGCCGGTGCCTTCGGATTTGAATCAAATAGTGGACAATGCACTGGCGGTGTTCGAAGGGCGGCTGGATGGAATCAGCGTGGAGAAGGATCTGGAGCCGGACCTGCCCTGGGTGCAGGTGGATCGCGAACAATTCAAGCGCGTAGTGGTGAACCTGGTGGACAACGCGGCGGAAGCCATGCAGGATTCGCTCGTCAAGCGCCTCTATATCGGGACGCGTTCCACCGAAGCCGACGTGGTGGAGCTGATCGTGGCCGATACCGGCTGCGGCGTATCGCGCGAAGACAAAGAAAAGCTCTTCCTGCCGTACTTTTCGACCAAGGGGCGGGGAACCGGGCTGGGCCTTGCGATTGTAAATCGCATCCTGGCGGATCACGAAAGTACGCCCCGCGTGGAGGATAATGAGCCCACTGGAGCTCGTTTCATCATCGAGCTCCCGGTCCGAACCGTCGCCGAGATGGAAGCCAAGGCAGAAGCCAAAGCGGAAGCCAAAGCCGCCGAAGCCAGAACAAAGGCGGTGGAAGCCGCCGCGTCGGCGGAGATCCGTTCGTGAAGCCGGCGCGGATTCTGATTGTCGATGACGAACCTTTGATCCGCCAGTCGCTGGCGGGCGTTCTGGAAGACGAAGGGTACCAAACCAACACCGTGGCGTCCGGCGAGGACTGTTTTGCCGAGCTCGCGCACGATAGCTACGATCTGATCCTGCTGGACGTCTGGCTGCCCGGGATGGATGGATTGGAGACGCTGGCCCGCTTACAGGAAATCTCTTTCGCCAATCGTCCGGTAGTAGTGATTATCTCGGGCCACGGGACCATCGAGACCGCCGTCCGCGCCACCAAGCTGGGCGCGTTCGATTTTCTGGAGAAGCCCCTCACCATCGAAAAGGTAACGGTGGTGGTGAAAAACGCGCTGCAGCAGCGCAAGCTCCAATTAGAGGTAGAGCGCCTGAAAGAAGACGGACGGCGCGAGTTGCAGATCATCGGCGAAAGCGTTCCGATGAAGGCGCTGCGGCAGCAGCTGGCCCTGATGGCCGCCACCAACGGCCGCGTGCTCATTTATGGCGAAAGCGGCAGCGGCAAGGAACTGGTGGCGCACGCTATACACAACAGTAGCGCGCGCGGCGCCGAATCGTTCATCGAAGTAAATTGCGCCGCCATTCCGGAAGATCTCATCGAGAGCGAGCTGTTCGGGCATCGCAAAGGCAGCTTTCCCGGCGCCACCGAAGACAAGACCGGCAAACTGCAGAAGGCCGACGGTGGGACGCTGTTCCTGGACGAAGTGGGCGACATGAGCCTGAAGACCCAGGCTAAGGTGCTTCGATCGCTCGAAGAGCAGCGCTTCGAGCCGGTGGGTGCCGAGACTTCCATTCAGGTGGATGTGCGCGTGGTGGCGGCCACCAATAAGAATCTGGAAGAAGAGATCGAGCGCGGAAATTTTCGCGAGGACCTGTTCTATCGCCTGAACGTGATTCCGTTCTATGTTCCGCCGCTGCGCGAGCGAGTGGAAGACATTCCCCTGCTGGCCGAACATTTCCTGAAGGAATTCACCACCGCTTACGGACGCCGTCCCAAAGAATTGACGGCGGAAGCCTACGAGGTGCTGAAGGAGCATCGCTGGCCGGGCAACGTACGCGAACTGCGCAATCTGATGGAACGCATCGTGATCATGAGCCCTCAGGTCCGTATCGACGCGCGGCATATTCCGCTCATTCCGGGCAAGCGCGCGGTCTTCGAGCGTGCCGCGGACCGGCTGGGTAGTCTGCATGAAGTTCGCGCCGCGGCCGAGCGCGAGTACATCCTCAAGACCCTGGATGAAACCAAAGGGAACGTGACCAAAACCGCCGAACTGCTGGGTCTGGAGCGCAGCAATCTTTATCGCAAGATGAAGGCGCTGGGCATCGGACCCAAAGAATGATCGCGAAGGTAGCGCGCGGCGGCGCTGCAATAGCCTGATGGGCCGGGAGCGTGAACCGGACAATCGAGCTCTGGGGACGCAGCGCCGCCCACAGCTTGATACAGCATGGCCCGAAACAAGCCGAATCGTCTATGCAGCATTTAGCGCGCTTGCACGCATGTTTTGCATGCAGACCGACAGGTTCATAGCAATTGAAAGTTCACCTGGACCACCGCTTCCGTCGTGACGGGCTTGCCATCCAGAATCGCCGGACGAAATCGCCAATGCGATACCGCCTCGATGGCCTTTTCATCCAGCCCCAGGCCCAGGCTGTGGCGAACGTGAATGTTGCGCACGTTGCCGCTGGGGTCCACTTCGATGGTCAGCACCACTACGCCCTGGTATTTCGCCTTGCGCGCTTCTTCCGAGAATTCCGGCTCCACTTTGTAGACCAGTTGAGGCGGCGTCACGCCGCGCTCCCGATGCACTTCAGTCAATCCGGGCGGCCCCGATTGCGATTCGCCGATTCCCCGGCAACAGCCATGGTTTCCAATGCCGCCCACTCCGTTCGCGCCGAGTCCGCCATTCGGCAAGCGGCTCAAAGGATCGCCAATGCTGTTGGAGGCGGCTGGCTCCAAGGGGATGTCGAATGCGATGGTGATGGGCAGTGCGAGCGAGGGATGGTCGCTGGAGGTTGGCGGAATAAAGGTTCGAGTCGCTCTGGGTGGAGGCGATCCATGTTTGGCCGGAAGCACAGTTTGATTGCTTCCTCCATTGCGCGAGTCCAGAGCTTTCGGTGGCCGGAAGAACGTGAGCGGTGTAGCGTGAACGGCCGTGCTTCGCTCCAGCGGTTCTCGAATGGTCCGCGCCGCGGCCAGCAACAGCAGCATGAGCAGGACGTGCAGCCCGAGCGAAAACGCTTGCGACCTGGCGATGGGCATGTACACGACTGTGCAAATCAGTGCCCAGTGAGTAAGTCGAAGTAAGTCAACGCTGGCGTCCGCGAGCCGCTGCCTCTGGCGTCACACACGTGTGCGCGCGCTTCACTGGCCAGGCGTCAACGTCCTTCGAGCTGAAGCAGCAGCTTGCGGCTCCGAGCCTTCATCGCGGCCGTGCCGCTCCGGGTTGACTCGCGAAGCAGCTCCATCACCTTGGGTAGCAGGCTCGCGTCATGCCGGGCCAAATCGGCCAGCCCTTGCAGAGCGGAGGTCTTGACAATGGAACTGCGGTCTTCCAGATAACCGTGCATCAAAGACGCAGCGGCTTCGAGATCCCTCGTGCTCAACCGTAGCCGTGGAACCATCGCCGCCAGATGCCAGCGCAGCTCTTGTTCCGAAGTCTCGGCCATCAAGCTCAAGAGCTGTTTCTTGAAGGGCTGGAGCAGTTCGGGATTTCCGCGCGTTACCTTCTCTGCCGCATCCGCGGCGCGCATTCGAACCAACGGATCGTCGCTCCACATGCCGGCGATCAACTCGGGAAACAGTCTGGCGTCCTTGGACACCCTCGCGGCCACACGGTCAGCCTGGCCGATGCTTCGCCGATCACCGCCTGTGAGCGCCGTCAGGAGGTTGTTCCGCGGCATGCAGGTTCAATGGCTGCTCAACTGTCCGCGCGCGGCCGCCGTTGCCAGTTCATCGCAGCGATTGTTATCCGCGTGCGAAGCGTGGCCTTTCGTCCAGGACCAAGTGGTTTTGTGCCGTGAATTCTGTTCGTCCAGTTCGTGCCACAAATCCTGATTCGCCACCGGCTTCTTGTCGCCCGTGCGCCAGCCGTTCATCTTCCACTTATGGATCCAGCTGGTAATGCCGTTCTTGAGGTAATTCGAATCGGTCACGATCTCCACTTCGCAGGCCTCCTTCAACGCCCGCAGCCCTTCCACCGCGGCCTGCAGTTCCATGCGATTGTTAGTGGTCTCGCGCTCCGATCCGTACATCTCGCGCGTCTTGTCGCCAAAGCGCAGAATGCAGGCCCATCCTCCAGGGCCGGGGTTGCCGATGCACGCCCCGTCTGTGATCAGAGAGACCTTCTTCAGGCGGGAACTCCCGCTAGTTCGCGTTCGAAGAACGCATCCACATGGTCGAGTATCTGGGCGGCGTCGGCGGTCTTATAAATCTCAACGCGCAGCTTCGACCCATTTCTAACGCCATGCGTAAAGTAAGTGGCAAACTGCTTCATTTTGCCGACAGTATCGGGCAGGTCGCGATGGCACAGCATTCCATAGTAAGTGCGCATCAGATCGTAGCGCTGGCGCTCAGTGGGCTGCTCGTAACTTCCCGTCGCGAGAAACTGCTGAATCTGCCGGAAGATCCATGGATTGGAGGATGCCGTGCGTCCGATCATTACTGCGTCGCAGCCCGTCTCCCGCACCATCCGAAGCGCGTCCTCCGGCGTGACGATATCGCCGTTGCCGATCACCGGGATGTGCCGCACCGCAGCCTTCACTTCCGCGATCCGCGTCCAATCGGCCTTGCCGCTGTAGCCTTGCTCGCGCGTCCGAGGATGCAGGGCCACGGCCTGCAGTCCGCAATCCTCGGCCAGCTGAGCCATTCTTACGGCCACCAGTTCCTGGTCATTCCATCCAGCGCGAAACTTCATGGTGAACGGAATCGAGATGGCCGCCCGCACCTTGCTCAGAATCTCCTCAACCAGCGGCAGATCGCGCAGCAAACCGGAACCGCCGTTGCACTTGACTACTTTGTTCACCGGGCAACCGAAGTTGATGTCGACGATATCGAATCCGAAATCCTGGCAAGCTTTGGCTGCGTCGGCCATCACCTGCGGATCGGAGCCAAAAAGCTGCGCCGAAATGGGATGCTCTTCGGGCTCGAAAAACAGGTAGCGAAAGGTCCGCGTGGTCTTCCTGCCTGCCCGCAGCGAATTCACCACACCGTGGGAGCTGGTGAACTCCGTCATGATCAGGCCGCACCCGCCCTGATTACGGATCAGCCGGCGGAAGACCGTATCGGTGACCCCGGCCATGGGCGCCAGCACCGTGGCAGGCGCTATGCGGGTCTCACCGATATGAAATTCGCTGGGAAAACCTGACATCCTAAGCTATTTTAACGGTTCAGGGTCCGAAACGTAAATGACCGCCTTTGCGTTTAAACTAATAAGCGCAGGAGGACGAGCTGTGAACTTGAATTGGAAATTGGCGTCGGCCTTTGCGACGGGCGCCTTGCTCGCTTCCCTGATCGTTTATGTAGCGGTCAAGCCGGATGATCTCCGTAAAGATGATGTGCGCAAAGACGAAGTCCACAGAGCCGCGCCACCGAAACCGGAAACAACCTCAGCGGCCGAAACGAACCCGATCGCTCCTCCTCCAGCCGAGGAACCCGCACCCGCACCTGCACCAGTGCCCCATGCCGTGGCGCACCTGCCAGAGCCGATCCGCCGCGCGCCCGTCCGCGAAAAGCCCTCGCCGATGCCGCCTCCGGTGCGGCGTCAGCAGGAAGCCCTAATCGCGATTAACACGCCGGCTATTCATACGCCAGAGCCTCGCCTGCGGCGCCAGTAGCGGAAGCCCCCCCGGCACCACCCCAGGCTCCGGTTCCCGCGGCATCGCCAGCTCCACCGGAAAATGTCCCGGTTCAAAATGTCTCGCTTCCAGCCCCAGCCGCCGAAGCCCGCGTCCCGCATACGGTGACGCTGGCGGCGGGAACCATGCTGCCGGTTCGCATCGGTGAAGCGCTCTCGTCTGCGCGCAATCAGCCGGGCGATACGTTCCTGGCCACACTTACCCAGCCGCTGGTGATCGACGGGTGGGTTATCGCCGAACGCGGCGCTCGCGTGGAGGGCAGGGTAATCGACGCCACGCCGGCAGGCCGGGTGAAAGGCGTTTCGCATCTGGGAATTTCCATCGTGCGGCTGGCCACGGCCGATGGCCAGAACATCCGTATCCGCACGGAACAATATGTGAAGGACGGTGCGGCTTCCACCGGTACCGACGCAGCCAAGATCGGCGGAGGCGCAGCGCTGGGCGCCATCATCGGAGCGATTGTGGGGGGCGGTAAAGGCGCGGGTATCGGAGCGGGGGCGGGCGGAGCGGCCGGCGCGGGCGATGTGTTGCTGACGCGCGGCAAGCCTGCCGAGATCCCGGTGGAGACACGGGTCAGCTTCCGCGTGCAGGATTCGGTGACGATTACCGAACGCCTGGATTGAGTCGAGCTAGGGCGCGAAGACCGGCGAGGGCGGAACTGAAATCCAAAACTGGTTGGGATACCGGAACGAAATTCTCTGCGAAGAGGTGCCGGTCTGGATAGCTTCGTCGATCGCGAATTTGTAAACGACTGTGATCGATTTTCCAGCACAGCTCTTCTTAAACGCCGACGCTCGAAGTGCCGCCCCGACAGACGGGGCGAGGAGGGGGTGGGCGCCTGGCGAAATAGCTACGTGAGCTTGTTCTTCGGCGGACACAGCCACGGTTGCCGTCACGACGCCCATAACGTGGGCAGCATGCGCGAGTGGCGAATATACCGGCATCTCCAGTCGCTCAACGCAAGACATGTTGGCTTCTGTGTCCTGGGCGGACGCTACCCCGAGGCAGGCCGTCAACATCATCAACAATCGCACATGCGCCTCCTTCATCGAAATCCGATGTCGTCCTTTACCTTCTCCATCCAGTTATAGATGATGGGACAGTAACCGACGCGATCCAGGAACTCCCACATGCGGCTCGCAATCGATCCCGTACCTCGCACCACGTGCGGGAAGTTGGCGCAATTGTGCGGGCGCGCTGCATAAACGCTGCACAAATTACCCTCCAGGAACACGCAGCCTTTTTCATCACGCTTCAGGATCATCGCGCCCGAATCATCGAGTGCCGTGAATTGCTCGACGAACTCACGCTCGCTCGCGCCCACAAATTTCGCCAGCTTCTCGATATCCTTCTCTGTGATGCCGACCTCGGTAACACGGCAGCAATTCGCACACTCGGTGCAATCGATCTCAGCTTCGATCTCTTCGCCGAACCGGCGCAGCCGCCGATCCGAATGCCGGTGGCTCTTCAGATAGGCGCGAAAGCGCGAGTTCTCTTCCTTTTGTTGCTCTCCAAGGCGTTTGATCTGGACGAGGTCGGTTAGCATTTCCTAGAATTAATTATGGCCTCATCAACGCCTTCGGGCGAAGAGTTTTATCGCATCCAGAAACTGCCGCCCTATGTATTCGCCGTCATCAACGAGATGAAGGCCAAAGCGCGCGCGGCGCAGAAGGATGTAGTGGACCTCGGCATGGGCAATCCGGATGGCTCCACGCCCGAGCCCATCGTCAAGAAATTAATCGAAGCGGTCAAGAATCCCCGCAACCATCGTTACTCCCTGTCGCGCGGTATTCCGCGATTGCGCGCGGAAATTGTCAAGCGCTATCGAACCAAGTATGGCGTCGAACTGGATTCGGAGACCGAAGCGATTGTAACCATCGGCGCCAAAGACGCGCTGGCTCATCTGCTCTTCGCGGTGATTGGTCCGGGCGACGCCGTGGTTTCTCCGAATCCGGCGTATCCCATCCATCAATACGGCGTGATTATGGCGGAGGGGCACGCGTGCATGCTTCCCATGCCAACGCCAGCGGAGTTTCTGAATCGCCTGGAGGATTTGTATCAGACTTCCACCCGCAAGCCGAAGATGATCCTGATTTCGTTCCCGCACAATCCAACCACGCACTGCGTGGACCTCCAGTTCTTTCGCGATATCGTGGCGCTGGCGGCGCGGCACGGCACCATGATCGTGCATGATTTCGCGTATGCCGATTTGGGCTTCGACGGCTACGAGCCTCCTAGTATTTTGCAAGTGGAAGGGGCTAAGGAAATCGCGGTCGAGATTTATTCCATGTCCAAGAGCTTCAATATGGCGGGATGGCGCGTGGGCTTCTGTCTCGGGAACAAGAAGATGATCGGGGCCCTGGCCCGTATCAAGAGCTATCTCGATTACGGCGTTTTTCAGCCCATCCAGATCGCTTCCATCATCGCGCTGCGCGAGTGCGCCAAGGATACGGAGAAGATTCGCAGCATCTATCAGAAGCGTCGCGACCTGCTGATCACGGGGCTCGATCGCGCGGGTTGGCCGGTAGCGCCGCCCCAAGGCACCATGTTCGTTTGGGCGCCGATCCCGGAGAAGTATCAGAGTAAAGGTTCGCTCGAATTCTCGAAGCTTCTCATGGAAAAAGCGCTGGTGGCGGTGTCGCCAGGCATCGGATTCGGTCCGCTGGGAGAAGGGCACGTACGCTTTGCTCTCATCGAGAACCAGCACCGGACACGCCAGGCTTTAAAGGGGATCCAACATTTCCTGAAGAAGTAGGCCGCCTGTCTGGCGGGCGAACGGTATAGTGAAGGTTGAAACAATTCGATGCACTTGTGCTTTTTGATATCGACGGCACGCTGATCCGCAGAGCCGGGCCCCATCATCGCGAAGCCTTGGTGGAGGCCGTCCGGCGCGCCGCGCACGTTGAGACCACTACCGAGGGCGTTCCGGTGGCGGGCATGCTGGATCGCGAAATCCTGACGGTAATGATGCAGAAGGCGGGCATGCCACGCGCGGCCATCCAAAGGGTGATGCCGGAAGTGGTGGCTCGTGCGCAATCCATCTATGTTCGCCGCGTGCCCGACATTTCACGCAAGGTATGTCCGGGTGTTCGCAGCCTGCTGCGCCGATTGACCGTGCGCGGCGTCGTGATGGGCCTGGTAACCGGCAATCTCTCGCGCATCGGCTGGCGCAAGATGGAGCGCGCGGGACTGCGCCGGTATTTTCGCTTTGGGGCCTTCGCCGAACAGGCCAGCGATCGTGCGGGGCTGGTGCGCATCGCCATCCGGCAGGCCCGCCGGGAGCGTTGGATCGGCCGCCAGAGCGCCATCTCGCTGATCGGCGATCATTCCAACGATGTGCTCGCCGCCCAGGCCAACGGCATTCGCTCCATTGCGGTCGGGACAGGGGTGGTTTCGCTCGAAGAGTTGCAATCGCACGAGCCGGATATCGCGGTGCCGGATCTTAGATCGCTGGTGCTGGATGACTTGCTCTAATCTAGCCCTGGCACTGCTGCTTCCGCTGGGCGTCTCGGCGCAAACCGCCGATGCACCCGCTCACGACGCGGCGGAGAATTGGAATCTCTACTATCAAGCCACGTCGGTTGGAGACCAGCATGGAACGTTCAACTCTCCCTATGAAGGTCCGCTGAGTCTCCAGAATTATCCGGAACGCGACGTGTCTCTCACCACGACGTTGTTCTTTGCTCTTCGCCTCGGCGCGGGTACGCAGCTTATCTTCGATCCTGAAATCGCCGGGGGAAGGGGCTTCAGCGGCGTGAACGGGCTGGCCGATTCTCCGAATGGCGAACTGCCTCGGGTGGCTTCCGCCGCTCCCAAACCGTACATCGCGCGGCTCTACCTCTCGCATGACTTCGGTTTCGGCGACGCGCTGGAGCATGTGGAAAGCGACCAGAATCAATTGGCGGGTGACCGTCCGGTGGTGCGCGACACCATCTCCGTGGGCCGATTTTCCGATAGCGATTTTTTCGATGACAACGCTTATTCCCACGATCCTCGCACCCAGTTCCTGGCGTGGGGGCTGATGTACAACGGGGCCTGGGACTATCCGGCGGACACGCGCGGTTACACCTGGGGATTCGTGAATGAGTTTCACACCAGGAACTGGTCCTTTCGATATGGAGTGGCCGCCGAGCCTCGCACCGCGAACGGCCCCAGGTTTGACCGGCGGCTCCTGGTGGATCAAGGCCAAACTTTCGAGGAAGAGCGTCGATATTCGATCGTGAAGCACCCGGGCGCCATCCGATGGCTGCAATATTTGAATCGCTCGCGATCTGGAAGCTACGTGCAGGCGGTCCAGTTGGCGGAGCAGACCGGGACCACACCCAGCGTGTCCGCGATCACCCGCCCTGGGACGCTCAAGTATGGCAGTGGCATCAGCTTCGACCAGGAAGTTTCTCAGGACGTGGGAGTCTTCTCGCGGCTGGGCTGGAACAATGGCAAGACCGAAGATTTTGCTTTCACCGCCATCGATCGTCTGGCGGAAGGCGGCGTATCCGTGAAGGGGACGCGCTGGAAGCGAAAAGACGACGTTGTGGCGACGGCCTTCGCGGCCGCTGGAATTTCAGGCGTGCACGCGGTTTACCTTGCCGAAGGCGGATCGGACTTCCTGATCGGCGACGGCGCGCTGAACTATGCGCCTGAATATCTTTGGGAAACTTACTACACCGCGCGCGTGGTGCGCGGCTTCTACGCGACCTTCGATGCGCAGCATTACAACAACCCGGCGTACAATCACGATCGGGGTCCAGTGTGGGTGGAATCCATCCGGCTGCACATCGAGTTTGGGATTAAGCCGCTGCAGGCCAAGTGAAGTAGTAGCCTAAGGAGATGGATTCAGCGCGTCAACTTCTTCGACATATGGTTGCAACACTTGCTTATCGCGCCGCCAAGCCGCTGCGCGACGCGCCGGATAATTTTTGCAAGCTGAAAGTGTCCGCGGATGCGCGTACGCCGGTTGAGATTCTCGCGCACATGGGCGATCTTTTCGATTGGGCGCTCTCGTCGGTGCGCGGCGAAGAACGCTGGCACAGTTCTACGCCGCTTCGTTGGAGCGAGGAAATGGATCGATTCTTCAGCGCGCTCGCGGCTTTTGATGCGTATTTGGCTTCGGACCAGCCATTGCACGCGACACCCGAGGCGCTGCTGCAAGGTCCCGTAGCCGACGCGTTCACTCACGTGGGACAGATCGCGCTGTTGCGGCGGTTGGCCGACGCGCCGGTGCGTCCGGAAAATTATTACGTCGCGAAAGTCACGATTGGGACTGTGGGAGCCGATCAGCCCGCGCCGGTTTACGAATTCTAGTTTGCCCGTTCGCGCCGGGCTTCGGCTTCGACCGCGCGCATCACGCGTAGCGTGTTTCCGCCGTAGATCTTGCGAATGTCCTCGGCCGAATAACCTTTCTCGAGCAGCGCGCGAGTGAGATTCGGGAATTTGGAAACATCTTCCAGGCCTGTCGGCGTGCACGACACGCCATCGAAATCGCTGCCGATTCCCACGGCGTCAATTCCTCCGATTTTTACCGCGTGATCGATGTGCGCAACCACGTCTTCGAGCGTCGCGGGCGGCACTTTCTTCTTGTATTCGGCGATCGTGGCATCCTCGCCGGCCGCTCCCGGCAGCGTGCTTTCTTGCACGTTCTTCTCAGCCGCCCTGGACTTCTCCGATAGGAAACCGCAATTGAAGTTGATCTGCATCACGCCGCCTTTCTTGCCGAGCGCCGCGATCATCTCATCCGTCATGTTACGCGGGGCGTTGCAGAGCGCGCGGCATGAAGAGTGCGAGGCGATGATGGGCGCCTTGCTCTCCGCCAGTGCGTCGAAAAACGTTTTGTCGGCGGTGTGGGAGATATCGATCATCATGCCCAGCCGGTTCATCTCGCGCACCACCTGCTTGCCGAAAGGCGTGAGCCCGTTGTGATGATGGACGCCGGGCTTGTCAATGTCGCCCGAAGAATCCGCCCAATTGTTGGTGTTGGTATGGGTCAAAGTCATGTAGCGGATGCCGAGATCGAAGTAATCGCGCAGCAGGCCCAGGCTATCTTCGATGGCGTGTCCGCCTTCGATGCCCATGAGCGCGGCGATCTTGCCCTGCTTGTGGATGCGCTCGATATCGTCGGCCGTGGTGGCCAGCACGAAATCGTTGGGGTATCGCTCCACAATGCCGTGCCGGACTGTGTCGATCATTTCAAGCGTGCGGTGCGCCGAGCGATTGTCCTTGACGTAGCTGGAGGAGACGTAGACCGCGAAGAACTGCGCGCCGACGCCGCCTTCCTTGAGCGAGGTGACGTTGGTGTGTCCATCGTTCTTGGCCTTGCCGATGTCGTAGCCATCGACGGTGCGGCTGGTGATGTCGTTATGGGTGTCGATCAGGAGGGCTGAACGATGGACGCGCTGGACTTCGGCATCGGTGACCGATTTGGTTTGGGCGAAGGAGACGCAGAGGACGACAAGAAGGAGGCAGAACGTTCGCATGTCTGAATATAGCGCACGCGCACTTCTACTTGTGTTTGGCGGGCTTTGCTTGCTGTGCTAGGGAAGGGAGATCCAGCGTTTGGCAGCAAGCCGCAGGCCTGGCTTCCACCGTCCAACCTGGCCCCTCCGCCAAGAACCGCTCCTCGGGTCTTTGCTCGGGGGCGGGCTGAAGCCGCGCCACGATCGTCTTTTCGTGGTTATCGCAAACGCTGACCGGCAATCGATAGGGGTAAAAGCCCGGGACGCCAACGGAGAAGTTCCACTCGCCAAGCGCAAGGTTTTTCCAGAGAACCTCGCCCGCAGCGTCCGTAGTGAGCGTTCGTATGGTTCGGTTCCAATTGTTCGACAAAGACGACGTTGGCTTTTGCAATCGCGGACCCGTTGGCGTCTACAACGTGAATGCGCAGCGTACCGGTTTGCCCCCAAAGCAGGGGGCCGGCCAGCAGCAACGCTCCAAACAGAACCGCGGGCCGCATGCCCTGAATATAGCGCACGCGGTATCATCCAGATGCACTGCCATGAAACAGATTCACCGCCATGAAACCCAGCCAAGAGGATTCCGCGAGGCGTCATGCACTTCTCGCCGCCATCGGACTGTGGAAAGATCGGACTGATCTTCCGGAGACGGAGGAGTACATTCGCGAACTCCGAGCCGGTGATCGCTTGCGTAGAGCAAGGAATTATGACACACGTCCCCCGGACGACCCACCATATCTCGTTCCCTCGGAATAGAAGCTAGTAGAGGAGCCAGCCGTTGCGCTTCCGCGGCGGCTTAGGCTTAGCGGACAATGGTGGTACCCACGACTCGGGGGCCAGAGGTGCACCTCGACCTTGACTTCTTTATCGTTACGAAACGTCAGCGTTAGCTCGCCGTTTTTGGAGCCCGGGGTTCGCTAACCGAATCGCGAATCTCCCAACGGAATGCCGATCAAAACGGCTTGCCCGGAGTCGTCGGTCTCGACCGATTGGACGGTCTTGTTGTCGGGGTCGAGCAATTCAATGTTGGTCTTCGGGAGGGGATCACCATTTAGATCAATGACCCGGAACCGAACGCGTCCGGAGGCAGCAAAGAGGGGCGAGACCGCCGTCAGTAACGCGCCAACCAGGATCGCTCGACGGCTGCGCGGCGGGGTCGGCGACTCACCGCAGAGAAATCCGCACACGTGCCCACCCGACTCTTGCCAGACCCGATTCCATTCGTCGGGCGAGTAGTCAGCTATTGCGTGGACATGCGTATTGCAAGTACTGCAGAAGCGGGCGCGGCCATCGCCCGCTAAATCCGTCCATTTCTTTGTGCACGGATTCGGAATTGCGAAATTCCCATCCATGCGGGAAGTATATACCAATAAAAAAGCCGCCCCAACTGCTCGGGCGGCCGTTTCCTCTGATTCTATTGTTTTGTTTAATTAATCCCCGAACGATCCCACCGCTTCTTCTTTATCCGCTACCGGCTTCGGCTGTGCCGGCATGATCATCTGCACCAGGTCGGCCGGGGCCGGCTTTTCCTTCAGGATTTGCTCGCGATAGAGCTTCGCCATGCGCTCGTTTTCGGCTTGCTTCTGTTTCTCGTCGCGGGCGCGCTTCTTCTCCTCGCGCGCGGTCTTGGCGATGCCCAGATCGTCCAGATCGTGCTGCTTCGCGTGATTCACGTCTTCAGCGCGCAATACCAGCGAGTGATCCTTGCTCGCCAGGTTCAAACTCTTGCCGCCGGCGATGATTTCATGCCGCCCATGCTCTTCGTACCACTTGGTGAGCGTCGCGGTCATGTGCATCTTCTCGATGATGTTCCGCCAGCCCACGCCGGTGTTGTAAGCGCAGAAGGAAATTTCGCCTTCCTGCGTCGCGTAGGGGATGATGCATTGCTCGGTGCGGCGGAAATCGTAGTTGAACAGATCCTGGAACCACATGCCGGCCACGAACAGGAAGTTCCAACGGTCATTGCGGCGCTTGGTGATGTCTTCCATAGTGCGGTCGCCGGTTACCTTGCCGTAGCCGCCGCTCTGCGCCTTGGGCGTCATACCGAAGCACTTGTCGAACTTGGCAATCAGGTCGGTCAGCTTGAAATGGGTAGGCGATTTGAACGGATTGTAGTTGTGCAGCAGCGCCAGGCTGACGCCCATCACGTTCATCCAACGGCTGGTTCGCGCAGCATCGTTGATGCGCGCGATATCTTTCGCCAGGCGATCGGCATTCAGGAACGCGGTCACCGGCACCGCTTCCTTGGTTTCCTTGTCGCACATCACGGCCATGCCGATGCCGCAGTTGGGATGGCAGCCGCAGCTCAATTGCCCCCAATCGGCCGACGGCCCGTGGACCAGGTCGGCGAAATCGGAGAACGTGCTCATGAAGGAGATCGGGAACCAATCGCGAACGGGTTCGCCGAGGCCGGTCTGATTCTTCACGTCATGCGCCAGGTGCGAGAGCGTATAGCGCTGGGCCTGCCGGCGCTCGTCGGTAACCGCCTCGTCGCGGCCGGTGAACGAAACGGGCTGGAAGCTCAAGAACGGGATCTTCTTGGGATTGTCGAGAGCGAAGCGCACCACTGCGCCCACCTGCTCGTTGTTGATGCCGTTGATGATGGTGATCACGGGCACAATGTCGACGCCCGCTTTCCACAGGTTCTCGATGGCGCGCAGTTTCACGTCGAACAAGTTGCCGACGGCGCGATGCGAATTCGCCTCGTTGCCGATACCGTCGAATTGCAGATAAGCGTAGCGCAGGCCCGCTTCGGCGGCCTGTTTGCAAAACTCGGGGTCCTTGGCGAACTCGATGCCGTTGGTGGCAGCCTGCACGCTGTTATAGCCCACCTTGCGGCAATAACGGACGGCGTCCAGGAAGTAGGGCGAAAGCGTCGGCTCACCGCCTGAGAACTGCACCGACATCTGACGGCGCGGCTTGATCGAAATGGCGTTATCGAGCAAAGTTTGGATGTCTTCCCAGCTCAGCTCATGCACGAAGCCGACCTGATTGGCATCCATGAAACATGGATCGCACATCATGTTGCAGCGGTTGGTGAGATCGATGGTCAGCACCGATCCGCGGCCGTGCTTGATGGTGCTGGTTCCGTGATTGTGCAGCTTTTCGTCGGCGTGGGCGCGGATGTCGCGGCCGGGGAAAACGTCTTCCAGGTGCTTGAAGAAAGCCGGATCCATCGACATCAGATCTTCGAAGCGGCCGTGCTTGGGGCACTCCTTCACCATCAAGATCTGGCCGTCGCGCTCGATGATGGTGGCTTTGATTTCGCCGACCTTTTCATTGAGCAGGATCTCGTGAGGCAGTTTGCCGTCCACGATCTGCTGGCGGATCTCCGGTACGCAGCGTGGGCACAGCGAATCGGTCTCGCGCGGCCAGCCGAGCGTCGGCTTCTGCTTCTCGTAGCTTTTCAGCAGCGGCTTGTCGGACCAGGCTGGCGTGAAGGACGCGTTCTGGTTGATTTGGTTGAGTTTGTCAAACGCAAACCAGGCGGCTCCGGCAGCCACAGTGACAGCTTTTTCGACGTACTTTATGGGCTTGTGCATAGCGCTTTGGGTGATTCCGAGTATACGGCAGGTGGATTAACGAGGCTACACGAATAGGTTAAACAGGCCGATTTGCAGTCTCGACGGGGATATCACTCATCGAACGGATTGTGGAAAAGCCGCCGTCCCATTGAAAATGAAAGGCTTAGGGGACGGTGATGGAACCCGCCGATCCGTTCCAGTAATAATTCGTCGCCCAGGTTGAGTTGAAGACGCCGATGTCCACCGAGTAAGTGCCAGCGGGAAGGCTGGTGGGAGAGTTCCAGGTGTAACTGAACTCCAGAGTCTGGCCCGACGTGAAGTTCTGACCGGTCCAATAGGTTGTCATCACGGCCGCTCCCGATTGATTGAAGACCTGCAATTCAACGATGGAATTGGAGAGCCCGGCAGTGCCGGTGTCGGTGACAGAGACGGCAAATTGAGTGGTGGCTCCGGGCGCGAAGGTGGATGGCGTGGGGGTGGCGGAGGATTTAAAGGTGACATCGGAGTTGACGGTAATTGTTCCGGCGGAGGGATTCCAATTCCAATACTGATAGGTGGAACTGAACACGGCAATCTCCACTGTGTACGTGCCGGCGAGCGCGGGGACCAGGCTGAGCTGATAAGAGTGTGACTGGCCGGAAGTGAAGTTCTGACCGGTGAAGTTCTGCTTAAGTGCGGTTGCGCCGGTGGGATCCAGGATCAAAATATACACAGCGCCATTGGTCAATGTGTTCGCGGTGTCGTGGACTTGCGCGGTAATGGTGGTTGAGACGCCTTGCGTGACAGGGTTGGGATTCGCGCTGGCCGAAGAAGTAAAGGTCGGCGGCACTAGAGGAGTGGCGGAAACTACAGCGGAGTTGGGGCTGGATCCAGCCGAGTTGGAGCCGGTGACGACGTAGTAATAAGTGCTTCCGTCGGTGAGGCCGGTGTTGGTGAACGTGGTCTTGGCGCCCGCCACCGTGCTGACCGTGGTGAATGGACCGCTCTTCACGCTGCCGCGCTTTACGGTGTAGCTGGTTGCGCCGCCCGTGGCATTCCAGCTCAGGACTACGGCATCGTTTCCGACCTTGGCCGTAAGTCCGGTGGGCGCCGTGGGAGGCGAGAGCACGCTGCCGGCTGCGATGACGAACAGCGTGATGCTCTGGGAGGGGACGGTGGCCGATATCGCATTGTTCGCGACGGGTAAGTCAGCCAGTTGTGCGATGGAGGTTTGCGAAGCCGAGTTGACTTGCCAAACCTGGGCCGTCCCGGTGGTTGAAAAGTTCGCGAGGCTGACCGTTACCGGCGTGCTGCCTTGCTGCTTGTTAATCACCATAACGGTGAGCGCGCCGTCGGATGTTCGCACCGACGCGAACGAGGAAAGGTTGTCCGGATCGGCCACCGTGGCCTCCACGCTGGTGTCGCCAAACGCGGAGTCCTTGCCATCGTAGTTGCGATAGATTTGGCTCGCGAGATAGGTGACGTAGTAAGTGGTGGGCGTGGTGCTGGAGTTCTCGGCGACAGTCCAGCGCGTAGCCAGGTCGAAGCCTTCGCGCCCATAAATTCCGAGCACGTCGGCCTGGGTGGTTGCGCCGTTCAGATTCGGTTCGTCGCCCCAGTTGTATTCGGTGCAGCCGATCTGGAGGCCCGGATAATACTGGCTGACCATGGCCTTCATGGTGGGAATCCAGTTGATCACTCGGCCGTTGATGCCGATGTCGCCGTACCAGGAGGGATCTTGAAACGCCGGGTCCCACAGGATGCGTGTTTCCTGATTGCGAGTCTTCTGGCCGGAAGCAGAATCGTCGTTGGAGGCGGGAATCTGGTTGTAGCAGTGAATGCTCAGGACGTCCAGAAGCTGCGTTCCGGTTTGCTGCTGATAAGCGTAAAGCTGCTGCAATAACCAGGGATAGTAGTAAGTTTGATTGTGCGTGTTGTAGTCTGAGTTCGACGCGCTGAACCCATTGGCCTGGTCGAATCCGCTGGCATACATGGCCCACCAGCCCCACTCCTCAAAACCGACGATTTTCGCGGCCGGATCCGCGGCGCGGATGGTGCTGGCGTACGCCACGATTTTGTTGTACATCTCGGCGTAGTCAGCCGGGATGGGGTGCACGTCGCGCTGGGTTTGATACCACAACGACGGCTCGTTATCCAGAATGTAGTATTTGATGCCGGTGGAGGTTGAGGCGGAGCCATAGGTGGAAATGAAGTTCTGCAGCCAGCCTTGCTGAATGGCGGTGCTGTTCGGCACGCCGGTGTCGGTGGGATTGTTGCCGGTGATGTCCTGGCCGGTTGCCGAGCTGACACCGTTGCCGGCATCGGAGTTATAAGGATCAGTCGCGGTCTGCGATCCATATTTTTTCACCGAGAAGCCTTCGAGCGTGCTTTGATTCGGACCCAGGTTGGCCAGCCAGTCAATCATCGGAATGGTGAACAGCGGCTCGGCGCCTGGGTTGGCGCGCGTGGTGGTAACGTATGCGTCGGCCGATCCCGAGGGCGTGCCGTTACCGTCCGGGTAGGTCTCGAAATACCAGTCGGCCCCCGCCGAATGCGCGTCGATCTGCCAGTTGTAGCGGCTGGTGGCGTCGCCGCCCCAACGGTTCAGAGGAGCGTTCAAGTTGGTCATGTCGGTGCCGCTGCCGTAGGCGATGCCGTAAATATTGGGATTGATGGCATGCCGGTTGGCGTTCGCGTCCACGCTCACCGAGGTAGCTGGATTCTGCCCAAAGCTTGAGGCCGCGCTGAGGAGCGCGATCAATGTCAGTTTTAGTCGGTTGCGAGGCACAGGCCAATCGTAGTTCTAGTACGTTCGAGCAATCAATAGAACTAAATACTTAGATTTCGGCTAAGAGATTGACCTGAGGCGGCTCGAGAAAGCGATGTTACAGTGGCAGCTATGCCTGAGCAGCATAGCAAGGCCACCATTGTGAGCATGGCCGTGATCGCGTCCGCATTAGCGACATTGCTGCACGAAGGCGTCGGTCATGGTGTGACGGCTTGGCTACGCGGAGATATTGTGACGGAGCTCACGAGCAATCATCTCTCCGATGTGCGGCCGGATCGTTGGGTGGACGCAGGTGGAACGATCGTCAATCTCATTGTGGGAGCCTGCTTGTTGATCGCTTCGCGCCGGGCGGGCGGCCGGGCGAACGCTCGCTATTTCTTGTTTATTTTGGCCGCGCTCAACCTGCTTCCGGGCGCTGGATACTTTTTGTTCTCGGGGATCATCGGCGTAGGAGACTGGAACGAAGTGATCCGCGGCTTGCCGCACCAGGTGGAGCTACGCATCGCGATGTCGCTGTTCGGCGCTGCACTATATCTTTGGGTGATGCGGCTACTGGCCGTCGCTGTCCACCCGTTCGCCCCGGACGAAGCGGCGTACAACACCGTGTGCCGCATCCCGTATTACGCCGCTTGCATCTTCAGTTGTGCGGCCGGCGCGCTGGATCCGCTGGGGCTGAAAGTATTCTTCCTCTCTACCGTTCCGGCCGCGTTCGGCGGATTATCGGGCTTGATGTGGGCCGATAGCCGGATGCCGAAGACTGCGGCGGAGCGGAATCTGGTGGTCGATCGGGCGCCCGGGTGGTGGATCGCGGCCACCGTGGTGGGAGCCAGCTACATCATTGTGCTTGGCCGGGGCATCGAGTTCGCGCACTAGAGTGACGTACGATTGATGAAATGAATATTATTTCGCGATGGTTGATTGTCGGCGCAGTAGTTGGCTGCTGTGGCTTGGCGCTGTGCGCACAGGTGGTGACCACGGTGACCACCCCGCCCTTAGCGCCAGCGCCGCCGACGCCTCCAGTTCAACCGGACTCCACGACCGAAGGAACGGTGACGGTTGGCGGCCAGGCCATCGCCTATCGCGCGGTGGCTGGAACACTGACAGTGGGCGGGACCGATCAGCAGGACGCGATGTTGGGGCTGGACGGGAAACTTCTGCCGGATACGGGCGAGAAGCCACCCGATCCAACGAAGCCTGAAGACGCTCCGGCAACGGCGCGCATGTTTTACGTGGCGTATTTCAAGAAGGGTGTCGCTTCCGAGGCGCGGCCGCTGACGTTTCTGTATAACGGCGGGCCGGGATCGTCCAGCATGTGGCTGCACATGGGTGCGTTCGGGCCGCGGCGGGTATCGACTACGGACACCCAGCACGATCCCGCTGCGCCGTACAAAATCACCAACAACGACTATAGTTTGTTGGATGCGAGCGACCTGGTGTTCATTGATGCTCCGGGAACCGGATTCAGCCGGATCATGGGCAAGGACAAAGAGAAGGCTTTTTGGGGCACCGACCAGGACGCGCACGCCTTTGAGCGATTTATCCGCCGGTTTCTGACGAAATTCGATCGCTGGAATTCGCCAAAATATCTGTTTGGCGAAAGCTATGGCACTCCGCGCAGCGCGGTGCTGAGCGCGATGCTTCACAATGTGGATCTGAACGGGATCGTGCTGCTGTCGGCCACGTTGAGCTTCGACAACTGGGCGGATGCACCACGCTGGAATCCGGGAATCGAACAGCCTTTTGCGGTGACGCTGCCAACTTTTGCGGCTACGGCCTTCTATCATCACAAGCTGCCGCAGCAGCCCGCGGCGCTGGGGCCGTTCCTCAAAACCGTGGAGAAGTTTGCGATGGGCGAGTATATGTCGGCGCTCCTCGAAGGCAGCGAACTCAGCGAGACGCGCAAGCAGGCCGTTGCCGAGAAGCTGCACCAATACACCGGCCTGTCCGTCGCGTATCTGCTGAAAGCGAACCTGCGCGTAAGCGTCGGCGGGTTTTCGAAGAACCTTCTCGACGAAGAAGGCATCACCACCGGACGGCTGGATACGCGCTATCAGGGACCCGATTACAATCGTCTGAGCGAAGAGGCGGAATACGATCCGCAAAGCAACGCAGTGAGCGCGGCCTACACCACGGCGATCAACGATTACCTGCGCAAGGAGTTGAAGTATGGCACCGACCAGAGTTATAAGCCGTCGATCTCTCCAGACTCAGATCCGACGTTTGTGCAATGGGACCAGCGCCATCAATCTCCGGGAGGGCCGCCGGCGGCAGCTACGGCCAGCGGAACGAACGTGATCCCGGATCTGGCCACCGCGATGAAGGCCAATCCGAAGATGAAGGTGCTAGTGGCGGGCGGATATTTTGACCTGGCGACGCCGTACTTTGAGGGAATCTTCGAAATGCATCATCTGCCTGTTCCCGAACAGCCTGCAGGCCAACATCAGCTACCACTACTACGAGTCGGGGCACATGGTGTATGTGAATGAGGGCGCGCTGAAGCAGTTTCACGAGGATGTGGCTGCGTTTATCCGGTCAACGGCGGGGGCGAAGTAAGTCGGACAGCTTATTCTTGAGCCCGACGAAGAGGCACGATCATTAAGTCGGTGGCTCGAAAATCACTGCCCGTCGCGAGCACAGGTTCACCGCGCAGCACGGCCAGCGCGTATACCGCGCAGTCACCGAAGTTGAGTTGAGCGCGATGGCCCGTGCCCTTGCCAAAACGACCAAATGCGCCGATCGCCGCCTTCGCTTGCAGTGTGTCAAACGGAACGATTTCACAGTCCATTTCCTCAACCAGCGCGTACAGAAACGGAACAGATTGTGCGCCTCCGCGAGCTCTTAGGACGATACCGGCTTCGAGCAAGGAAACAGAACACAACTCTCGAGTTGCAGCGTTCTTGATGGCGGCCAGCAACGCCGGCCTCGCGGGTTCGAACAGGGCGATTGCTACCAGCGCGGAGGTGTCAATTACCATCTGGTCCGCTTTTAGCGAGGAATGCCGAATTCGTCGTATCCAAGGATTTCGTCGTCTGTGCGAGAGTCCAGAACTGGGAGTGCCGCGATCTGCCTGGAGATGGCATCCACTTTGTCCCAATCGATCGGGCGCGGCTTGGCGTGCAGTTGGTCTTGCAGAGAGCGGATTACCGCTTCCGTCAGACTGACACCTAACTTCTTGCTGACCTTTCTAGCAAGTTCATGAGCGGCGGGGTTCTTGATGTAGAGAGTGCTCACGATCCAATTATATACCGTCGGGCAATCCCCAGGTATATACTACATCCGGGCAAAGGCGGGAGCGAGATAGCCGTCAACGTGCGGCCTCGGCTTCTCTCAGATTTCGATTGAAGGCGCTCCCCTCGAGCGGACGGACGCGCAAAAGATAAAGTTCCTTGTCGCGCACCTGTTCAGCCTGGCGAACGATTTCCGCCACATCTTCGCTAACCGAGAATAAACGGCCGCTGAGCGAGTCCGCCATGCCAGATGCCAGGGCCAAAGCCAGGCTGGCCGGCACCTCGGGAGGGACTTCCAGTCCATCATCGAGAAGCTTTTGAATCAAAGGCAGCTGATGGCGCGCTGTTTCCGACATTTCCGTTCTCACCAGTCCCGGACCCATGGGGAAGACGCTCACCCCGTGCGGCTTCAGCTCCAGCGCCAATTGTTCGCTGAAACGGATGAGCGCGGTCTTGCTGATGACGTACGCGGACATATCGGCGATCGCCTGGCAGCCGGCTCCGCTCACCACGTTGATGATGCGTCCGGCGCGGCGCGCAACCATGCCCGGCAGCAACTCGCGGCAAAACAGCATGGGACCGCGCAGGTTCACCTCCTCGCAGCGCCACCAATCGTCAGGATTGCTTTCCCAAAAGGGTCCGAACGGACCGGCGGTTCCGGCGTTGTTCACCAGTAAACTGACTGGCCCCAACTGATGCTCCACGGATTGGGCCAGAGCCTTCACCGCAATGGGATCGGCGACGTCGGCGGGCAGCGCGATCATGCGGCCCTCGGCGAGCTTGACGGTTTCCGCGAGTTGATCCGCGGATCGGGCGGTGACTGCGACGGCCCATCCTTCCTTAGCGAGGCGAAGCGCGATGGCTCGTCCGATGCCGCGTCCACCGCCAGTGACTAATGCAACCATGGACTTGAGTATAAGGTCGGAATGGGGGAGGAACAAATTCCACGAGCCGGACTACAAGATCTTCACCGCCCGCGCCGCCAGCAGCGCCACGGACGATTAAGAGCTACTTCCCCACAGGCACTTTGCGCCGCAGCTCGTCGGAGAAATTCATGAGGAAGATCACGTGGCTTTGCGTGTGCTGCGCTTCCGGTGTGTCCACGGGCATCAACGCAACGATGCGTTTGCCGTCCGGCGCAACATCGTAGTTGCTGAAACCTATAGTCCCGAAGTCCGCCAGCCGCTTGTCGGACCACACTCCCGGCTTACCCGAAACAAACGAATCCGCCTTCGCGGCATAGGGGACCACCATAATCCGGTTGTCGTCAGCCCGGAAGAACAGTTGCTGTCCGTTGTGCGACCAGACCGGGTACACTCCCCCGGCGTTCGAGATCTGCCACCTACCGCCTTTGTCCGGAAACGCACGCACGTACACTTCATATTTCCCGGACTCGTTGGATGTATAGGCCAGCCATCGACCGTCGGGAGAAAAGACCGCGTTGCGCTCGTCCGCCGAAGTTTGCAGGAAGATCTCGGGTTTTCCGGCCCGCGGCCCGGCGCCGTCACTTTCGATAGCTGCCGTCAAAATATCGTACGTAGTAGTCGGATTCACTTCGTTGTATGCCAGCCGCTTTCCATCCGGGGCGAAGGAAAACGGATAGAGAGAATTGTTGCTCTTGATCAAGGGTTCGGGTTTGCCCGCTGCGTCCGAGCGAACCCACCAGAGGCCTCCATCCCCGGAGAAAACGATGAAGCGGCCATCAGGGCTCCACACTGGAGTGATGTTTTTCGTGCCATCGAAGGTGAGGCGAGTCACGGCATCGCGCCGGGCTTCATAAACCCAGAGATCGGAACCGTCGCCAAACAATAGGCGCTCGCCGTCCGGCGACAAATGTGGCCGCTCGTAGACACCGGGTGTCGCTAGGAGCGGCTGCGTTTTGCCGGCGGCATCGAGCCACTGCACGGTTACCAGATCGCGTTGACTCACTCCGCCGCTGCGATATACGAGCGTCCCGTTTTGTGAAAAGTCGAATTGAGCAGAGCCAATTGCGGCATTAATAGCAACCCCCTCCAGCACAGGCGAAGGGCCGCCACGCGCTTCCAATTTTCCCAGATCGAAGGGTACAGCGAACATTGTTCCCTTGTTGATGTAAATCAAATAGCCAATCCCGTTCGCGCCTGGCAGGTACCTGCCGAATGTGCCTCCCCGTTGCAGGGTTTTCCGGTGCTTGTCAGCCAATGTCACCACTTCGATATCCGCTCGGTCAAATCCCGCCGCTGTTGTGTGAGAGGTGAAGAGCACCGCTTTACCACCCGGCAGAATCTGCGGCCAGCGCTGCGTGGCTTCTCCTTGCGCCAGTTGTGTCACCAGTGCGGAAGCGCCTCCGGCGGAGGGAATCCGCGACAAAGAGTCATAGTTGCCCAACGCCGCGATGATCGTTCCATCCTCGCCCCAACTACCGCCCCGCGGGGGGTTGGAGTAGTCGCACAACGCAATAGGTGCGCCGCCTTCCACCGAGATCTTCTTCAACTTTCCCGACGCAAAGAAGGCCACCCACTCCCCGTCTGGCGAGAAGAAGGGCTCGAATGCCCCTTCGGTGCCCGCCAGCTCTGTTGCTTTGGGCTGGTCGAGTCTGCGAGTAAAGAGTCTTCCTTGCGAAGCGTACACTAACCTTGTGCCGTCCGGCGAGAGGATCGTGTCTGCTCCGGCCTGGGAACTGAGCGATACTGCCGCTCCTAGATCCACATCCAAACGCACCAGCGGCTTCAACGGAGCGGGCCGCGTCGCGCGGTAGGCGACAATCCCGAGTCCCACCGCGACGACCGCCAGCAGTGCCGCCGCGATCCACGGCAGTCTTCCGAACCGCGACGGTGATCGCGTGGGGCTTACGATCGCTTCGCCGGACGAGCTTGCGATCCACTCCAACTCATCCTTCAAATCCCTTGCGCGGACTGCCATCGGTTGTCCGGATCTTTCGCCAAACAGCTTCTGCAACACGCGATCCAGTGCCGCGGGCGCGACATCGGCAATCGATGGCGCCGGACGTTCCATAATGGCCGCAATGACACTGGCCGGCGACGAGCCTTCAAACGCGCGATTGCCGGTGAGCATTTCATAGAGCACCAAACCGAACGAAAAGATGTCGCTGCGCGGTCCGGCATCTTGTCCAGTGACTTGCTCGGGCGACATGTATTGGAACGTTCCCAGTATTTCGCCCTTGCCGGTTAGCGCCATGGTCATGGTGCCTTCGGCGGCCTTAATCGCCGGCCCCGGCGTCCCCAACTTCGCCAGTCCGAAATCCAACAGCTTCACGCCTGCCTTGGTCACGAGAATATTCGCGGGCTTCAGGTCGCGATGAGTGATGCCCTTCTTGTGTGCGGCGTCGAGTGCGTCGCAAATCTGCGCGGCGTACTTCAGCGCCTGATCGAGCGGCAAAGGCCCCTTGAGAGTCGTGCCCTCGATGTACTCCATCACCAGGTAATTGGGACCGACATCGTGGAGCGTGCAAATTTTGGAATGATTCAAAGCCGCCACGGCGCGAGCCTCGCGCTCAAAACGCTCACTGAACTGAGCGGCCGAGACTTTGACTGCGACCATCCGGTCGAGCCGCGTGTCGCGCGCCTTGTACACTTCACCCATGCCACCTGCGCCGATGGGCGCAACAATTTCGTACGGGCCGAGTTTGTCTCCGGCAGAAAGTGACATGTGATGGTTGCAATACAGTTTAGCCGATCAGGGTGCGTCCAAGTCCTGAATAACTGGCCACTCGGAAGTTATCCTACTTTGACGTGTCACGGCCTACTCCTTAAGGCGACTCTCCCGCCGCATACCTCACACTGCCGCCCGCTTACAAAATATTCACCGCCCGCGCCGCCAGCAGAGCAACCGTCGCCAGCGAAATCAGGGCCTGCATCATCATCATCAATTTGGCCCATCGCGAGAGGACCGGGACGTCGGTGGGAGAAAAAGCTGTGCTGGTATTGAACGCGAGGAACAGATAATCCACGAAGCCGGGGCGCCAATTCTTGTCGCTTTCCCATGGAGTGATCATTTGGGGGAAGAGGAACGCGCCCTCGCTGTGCGTATTCTGGAGGTCGCGCTTATTCGGACCGCCGGCGTCCAGCCGCCAATACCAGGAGGCGAATACCAGGATGTTCGCTACCCAGAGCGCCGCAGCGGCTCGCAAGAGCTCCTGGGGAGGGTCGAGATGGCGCGGCAGGCGGAGGATTAACAAGCCGAGCGACCATACCATGGACGCGGTGACAGCGCTCAGCACGATGTGGCTGAGTACGCGATTAAGCAGCAGTTTGCCCACCCGGTGCGCCACCACGGTCGGGATTAGTAACAGCGTCACAACCGCCAGCAGCAGCCATTCCTGGCCGAAGCGCAGGGGCGCGGGAATGACGAAATGCAGGCCGCCGGTGGCCAGCAACGCGAGTACGGACGGCCAGCGGGGTTCAGCGGTTCGCGGCTCACCGGGGGCGAGGTGAGGCAGAACCTTAGGCAGCGGCATATGGGACAATGTACCAAGTCACCTCCCCATGAAGGTTGTGGTTCAGAGTTCGTCGTTGATCTTTACGTTGCTCTCGATCATCCTGAACGTGCCGATCACGCGCGTGAAGCGCAAGCCGGTGGGACGGGAAGAGATTCGCCGGGAGCAAAGTAGAGCTATTGGCTAGCTCGGCCATTTTTGTGAAAAAGCAGCATCGTTCAACGGAAGAGAAAATAGCCATGGCCATCTCGCCCGGGTTTGCATTGGTCCCTGCCGGGGAACCCGGAATTTCGCTCGATTCTCCCAACTGTATTTACTCCCACGATCTGGACGGCAACGTAATCGAGATGAATGCGGCCATGGCGGAAATCCTGGGCTATGGGAGAGAAGAAGCGGCGCGCCTGAATCTCGGGCAACTGCTGGAGCCGGAATCCTGGCAGAGGTCCAGCGAGCAGATTCTGCTGCAGCTAGGCGGAGGTGGCCCGCAGGAGCTGAACCTCACCGCAATCGCGAGAAATGGCAGGCCGGTGCGGCTGGCGATGGTGCGACGCCTGCTGTTCGAACGTGGACGTCCGGTGGCGGTTCAGGATGCCGGGCGAGTACTGGACGATCCGGCCGAAAAAGGGCCGCTGTTTTTCGAGGATTCCAACACCCAGAAATCCGGCGCGTCCAGCCGATTCGCCGAACAACTCAAACAGTTGCACCGGCTGAGCACCACCACCTACCTGACTCTTGAGCAGGCGCTCGAAGATCATTTGGAAACCGGCTGCCGGCTGCTGCATCTGCCGGTGGGCGTCCTGCTGCAGGTGGAAGGAACCAACGGAGTGCTGCGAGCCTGTGGCGGGAAGGGTCTGAAGAGTGGCGCCCGGATCCCTTTGTGGCAGACGCGCGCCGATACGGTAACCAGCCGGCTGCGGACCATAACGTCTTCCGAGACGAGACTGGCGAGCGGTCCGCGGCTGGAATTCGAAACCTACATCGGAACGCCGGTGTGGCTGGGCTCGGAATTGTTTGCGACGCTCAGTTTCTCGGGACCGTTCGATGGCGCGCCCCGCGTGTTTTCGCACTCCGACCACGAGCTGATCGAGTTGATGGCGCGCAGCGTGGGCCGCGTGGTGCTGGAGCACCGCATTCAATCCGAGCGCGACCGGCTGCAAAGCCTGGAGCGAAATCGCAACCGGGTGCTGGAAATGGTGGCGGAGAACGAAAGTATCTCCACCATACTCGAAGAAGTGGTGTACCTGGTGGAGGCGCAATGTCCCGGAGCGCTGTGCTCGCTGCTGCTGTTGAAGGACGAGATGCTCACCTGGGCGACGGCGCCGGGATTCCCAGCCGAAGGACTGCGGCTGTTGAAACCGTTCCGGGTTTTGCGGGACACCGCGGGTCTGGCAGTGGCCGAAGTGGCGCGCGGGACGGTGTTCTGGGACGATGTCCGCGGATGCCCGTTTTGGGCGGACCGCGCGCACCTGGCCGGGCAATTAGGCATCGAGAGCTGCCGATCCACGCCGGTTTCGTCGGCGGACGGGATGCTGCTCGGGATGCTGGCGCTGCACTACAAGGCCGGGCATCTGAGAGACGAGAGCGACGCTGAGCTATTGCAAGCCGCCGGCCGTCTAGCTGCGCGGGCGCTGGAACAGCGCGGGTTCACCGAACGGCTGGAGTTCCAGGCGCGGCACGATGCTCTCACCGGCCTGCCGAATCGATCCTATTTCATGGAGCTGCTGGAGGCGGCGCTGCGGGATGCGAGCGATCGCTCTGGCAGCCTGGCGGTGCTGTTTATCGATTTGGACCGCTTCAAGCAGATCAACGATATCCTGGGCCACGCCATGGGCGACCGGCTGCTGAAAGAGGTAGGCCAGCGTCTGAAACGGTTGCTGACGGAAGACGATCTCGCCGGGCGCATGGGCGGTGACGAGTTCACCATTGTGCTGACGCGCCAGCCCGATGAACAAACCGCGGTGCTGGCGTCGCAAGAATTCCTGAATGCTTTTCGGGCGCCGCATCAGATAGAGGACAACGAGCTGTTCGTCACGGCCAGCATCGGCGTAGCGCTGTTCCCCCGGCACGGCCAGACGGTTGCCGAATTGCTGCGAAACGCGGATTTGGCGATGTACCACGCCAAGAACAGCGGCAAGAACGATGTGGTGGTGTTTCGCACCAAGGATCATACCGCCAGCCTGGAGCGGCTGCGGCTGGAAAACGCCTTGCGCCGGGCGTTGGAGCACCAGGAATTCGAACTGCTCTATCAGCCCGTGGTGAGCATGAATGGAAAGGTGGAGGGGCTGGAAGCGCTGCTCACCTGGCGGCATCCGATTTATGGGACCATTTCGCCCAAGCAGTTCATCCCGATCGCCGAAGAAACGGGGCTGATTATCGATATCGGATCGTGGGTGATCCAGCGTGCCTGCCTGGAAGCGGCGAGCTGGCACAAGGCGGGGCATGGCGCAGCGCGCATTTCGGTCAACGTATCCGCTTTGCAGTTTGAACGGCGCGACTTTTTGGAAACGGTGGCGGCGGCGCTGGCGTTGAGCCAACTGCCTCCCGACCGGCTGGAATTGGAACTGACCGAGAGCTACATCATGAAGGACCTGCCGCAAGCGGCCGCTCGCTTGACGCAGATCCGGAATCTGGGAGTGAGCATCGCAATCGACGATTTCGGCACCGGCTATTCGTCCTTGAGCTACCTGAACAAGCTGCCGGTGGATTCGCTGAAGATCGACCAATCGTTCCTGCGCAACTTGCATCAACCGGACGGGTCGCTTGCGGTGATCCAAAGCATCGTACGCATGGCGCACAGCATGAACCTGAGCGTGGTGGCGGAGGGAGTGGAAACGCGCGCCGAGCTGGATTTGGTTCGAGTGCTGGGCGTCGACAAGGTGCAGGGGCACGTGTACGGACCGGCGCGCCGGCGCGAGGAGATGGAAGCGCTGCTGGCGGCGAACGCTTCGCTGCGTCCGGAGGAAGCGTAGACTGGGGATCGCAATTGGCCTGAACCTAGGGGCCCTCCGAGAGTTGCCGAATGGAGCTGCGGAAGCTGGTAAGACCCCTGCAACCGAGGCATGAACTTCTCAGCGCCACCGAGCGCGACGCGATCGTTGCACTGCACCTGCGCGAGCATCTCTCGCTACTCGGTCTCGCCGAGATTCGCCCCCGAACCTGGGTCGATGGATCCGGCCCTCCGGTGAGGCGAATGTTTGACCTCATAATTCTTAAGGGCGGCAAAATGAGGGCGCGCTGGGGATTCTCGCTGGACTTTGTTCCTCATATCTCGGGAGGGAGGTTGCGCTGGCACCGCTCAGAGACGACGGCAATATTTGACGTGATCATTGAGCCGAGCGAATCGGTTCTACCTTGGCCGAGCTTTATCCATGGCGCTGCGCAACTGCATGACGACCTCAATCGCCTGTTGCCCGCCGCCGCAAAGAGTGCCGAAGAAACGTGGCGGCATGGCGAAACAATCCGCGGACTGCTGGACGTGGTTCGAGAAATTCGCGAGCGCAAGACCAATTGCTTTCCATTCGACAATTACGTCCAGCTGCCACTTACCCACGCGATTCTCCTAGCCAGGCTCGGCGATCTGGCCGGCGCTGAGCAGGAACTGGATCAATACAGCTCTCGCTTTAGACTCCGCGATGATACGTTGAAGAACCTGAAAAACCTGGCGCGCGAATATTTTAGGAACGTGAACGTCGCCGAATGACTCCCTCGAAGGGGTCTATCGCTTACATTGCTTCCATTTTCCGTCGATGGGCATCAGCTCGAAGGGTGGTGCTTCTACCGCTTGCGCAGAGCGAACGCGCCGCAATCGACGGTGGTGAGGGTTCCGGGCTGGGCCGCTTTAAGAGCATCGACGATCGCGGGGATGCGTCGTCTGACGATCGGCCAGTGATTGTCGGACATACAGACCACTGCGATCTGGCGGCCAGCCATGTTCTGCTCATAGGGGAGTTTCTTGTCTCCTGGCAAGACCGCCTCAAACCCAGCGTCTTCAGCGGATCTCAAAAGATCGCCGTTCGTCAGTTCGGACCAGCCCAGCTCGTCGGCACGCTTTACATCGTGCGCCGTAAGATACTTCTGCAATGGGAGGGAACGTTTTGGTCGAACAGGACCTTCAAGGCGCTGGAACTGCGCGGTGCTTAGCGGCGTAGGCGAGCACACGGCGCACGTCAACGACTTTCAGGCCGTAATTGAATGCGATCTCCGCAGGGGTTTCGCCAAGTTCCGCTGACTCCACGATTGTGTCGGCAGGCACGCGGCTGTGTTTGAGGAGAGGCACTCCAGACACCTTGCCAGCTACGGCTTCGGTGTCGGAACAATCCGTCCAGTCCACGCTCATATGTTCATGTTAAACCGTTTCGACTGCCTCAGCCTGTTTCGACTGCCCAGGAAGACCGGCTCGTCTACGATCGGGGCTCGGGACGCTACGGTTCTGGAACGTGCAGGGAGAGCAGGGCCGCCAGTTGGCGGAACTGTTCCATCCAGTCTTCCTCATGTATCTGGGGCTCGCGCATTTGAGGATAGACCTTTTGCGATACTTCGTAACAGCTGTTCTGCACCGACCACAGCACGAGAGGAAACGGCAACGATCGCGCGGCGACTAGATTTTCGCGGAATTTCGTCAGCCGATCGAGATTTCCTGAATCCTCGAAAAAACTCCCGGCGCCTCTTTCGAGATTCCGGCGCAGCACGATTTCAAGACCGTCCCGATCGAGCGGAATGGAAGCGATCCGCATTTCTTCGAGCAGAGTCTGGATTGCGGCCTGGTCCAGGTCGGGCGAGGCCAGCGCCTGGCGCAGCAGGCCATTCAAAGCCACTTCGGCGGCGGCTTTCAGTTCGCGGGGGATGGGAATGCCACAGTCGCTCATGAATTGCAGCAACTGCGCCTGGTCCTCATAGATCTCACGCGCCACCGAGAAGGAATGCTCCACGGTGGATTCCAGAACCTCCGTCAGAACTTTGCGCTGCTCATCGCGGAATAAATTCTTGAGCGAATAAGTGTGGCCTGCAAATCCCTGGTCCAGGCAATGAATGGTCGCGGCCAGGTCCGAACGGTTGAAGGCCTCGCGGGTAGACTTGCTGAGTTCGCGATAGGCGTCTTCAGAACTGTATAACGCCACGCCGCCGTGCAGATTGTGGTCGCCGAAGTGAAGAACACCGAACGTCAGCATCTCGGAATCCTGGGTGATCTCGGAGGTGAAGCGCGCCTTGCCGAAAGCCAGCCGCATTTTGCCGGAGCGCTTCAAGCGGTAATCCTTGTTGTCCACCGAATAGGCGTAGATGCGCGTGTTATCGGGATAACTTTCAAACAAGGAACTCATGGCGTAGTGCGCGCCCAGCTTGAGCAGATCCACGCTGGCTGGTTTGACGAACTTTTCGTAGATCGCCTGGCCGTCGCCGTGCTCAGCAATGTTGCTTTTGGCGAGCGCCAGCTTTTCCAGAAAACGTTTTTCGATTTGATTGCCAAACAGCTCTTCGGCCAATTGGACCACGCGTCCGGCGTATTGGATCACCTGCACCGTCTCGATGCCACTCAGTTCGTCGAAAAACCAGCCGCAACTGGTGTACATCAGCATCGCGTGGCGCTGCAGCTCGAGCAACTTCCAGACGTTCACGCGATCGGCGCCCTTGATGGACTTGCGACGGAAATTGGCGGCGGCGAAGCGCTCGCGGCTTTCGAGCGTTCGGTCCAGAATGACGTGAATGTAGTTATTGCGCGCGGTCCAGGGATTCTTGAAGAAGCGCGCGGCCATCTTTTCGTAACATGGCGCTACCTCGTCCCGCAGCCAGTCCAACGCTGCGCGCAGCGGGGCGCGCCACTCTTGATTCCAATCGCCATGTCCGCCGGAATTGCAACCGCAGTTGGTGCTCCAGCGTCCGACGCCGTGTACACAGCTCCAGGCGGTGTTTTCGAGAACGTCGGCGCCGTGTTCGGCTGGATGCTTTTCCAGAAACTCGCCGTAGTTGGTGATGGTCGCCAGCCCGCTTCGCTCGATGTGATCGAGTGCATAGGCCAGCGCCATGTCGCCGAATGCGTGGTGATGACCGTAGGTTTCACCGTCCGTCGCGATGTGGGCCAGTTGCGGGCCCTCGCGCTGATCCGACAAAGCGTCCAGAAGGCGGCTCGCAAAACGCCCGCCATCGTTCAACAGGCGTTCGAAGGCCACAGCCTGCGACACGGGTCCGTCGTAGAAGAACAGATGGATGGAGCGGCCGGACGGCAACTTCTGGCGATAGGCACGCGCGGGGTCGATCCGCTGGCCCGTAACATCGACGCCATCCATGCTCTTGGCCTGCGAGGGTGCGAGGATGGTGAACTGGATGCCGTGCTGCGCCATCAGGTCCAGCGTTTCCAGATCCACGGCGGTTTCCGGTAGCCACATGCCTTCCGGGCGGCGGCCGAAGCGGAACCTGAAATCCTCGATACCCCAGATCACCTGCGTCAGCTTGTCGCGCGCATTGGCGAGCGGCATGATCATGTGGTTGTAGCACTGGGCGATAGCCGAACCGTGTCCTGAGAATCGCTCGGCGCTGGCGCGGTCTGCATCCAGAATTTTCTGATAGGTATCGAAGTCCTTGTCCTTCATCCAGGACAGCAGCGTAGGGCCGAAATTGAAGCTGATGCCGGAATAGTTGTTCACGATTTTGGCGATGCGGCCTTGGGCGTCCAGAATACGCGCGGCGCTGTTGGGCGCGTAGCATTCGGCGGTGATGCGCTCGTTCCAATCGTGATAGGGAGCCGCGGAATCCTGGAGCTCGATCGCTTCGAGCCACGGATTCTCACGCGGGGGCTGATAGAAGTGGCCGTGGATGCAAAGATAGCGGGTTTCGTTCACGGGGATGGTGCGCGTTACCGGGAGGGCTTCACCACCACGGCGGTGCCGTAACAAAGCACCTCAGTTACTCCTTGCATGATTTCGGTGGCATCATAACGGACACCCACAATGGCGTTGGCTCCCAGTTGCGCGGCGTGCTCGGCCATGCGCTGGAAAGCGTGGGCGCGGGTTTCTTCGCACAGATTGGTGAAGAGCGTGATGTCGCCGCCCACCATGGTTTGCAAGCTGGCGCCCAGGGTTCCAAGAATGGAACGGGAGCGGACGATGATGCCGCGGACGATGCCAATATTGCGCTCGATGGTGAAGCCATCCAGGGTGAACGCTGTGGTCACCATGGAATCGAGGACGGCTAGTGAATGGTCTTCCATCGACAAGGATTGTATTTTAGCATTGGGCACGCCACGGCTGATCCAAAGGAATGTACGGCGTCTATCAATCTGAGCGCTTGAAGCGGCTGCAATCGATTCTACGGCCTAAGCCCTCGCTCGCGATCCGCTCGGCCAAAATCACACACGAGGCAACGCTCGCGCTGCTCGCCGAGGGGAAGGATGAAATATCGCTCCGTTACCCAAAGTGCCTGATTGAGTGCTCGTGGATCGATGTTCAGGTACGTGCCAACTATCGTAAGTAGCTTTTTGCCAGTGTCCGTGTTGTAGACATCAGTGAAAAGCTTGCCTTTGTCCCGCCCCTCGAACCCGATGAAGTCGTCCCGCTTGGCCATCTTCCCGCTTGAACTGAGGAGCACAATCCAGCTCTGGTCGGGCGACAGACGTGCAAACTCGCCTTCCCAAACTTTTCCGGTTTTGTCGAACTGGAACCCCCGGAAGTGCAAGGATGCGCCGTTCGTCAAACGGGAGATAATCTGGGTGAAATTTCTGCCGTCAGTCAACCTGTTGTCTGGCACGATTGTTCCAGACTGCCATTCGTCTTCACTCGCAGGACGAGGAATGCTCTTGGGATCCGACAGATCGAACTCGTAGGCGTTCTTTGTATAGTTGTCGTGGCGATTACCTAAGGACTTGTCGACGCCGCGCACCAGGAACCGTGTTCCGAGCACGCCTGGCACGCGGAACTCATAGTCGGACCAGTAGGTGTACTCGACGGGAGGACCGTGTTCAGAACGTCATGGTTTCTAACGTAGGGCGTGATGCTCCAACCCTGCGGGAATCGGACGATGTGGCAGTACTCCTGAATGGCGGGAGTGATCTTTACATCGACCCCCTCTGCTGCCCAGCAACTCGCTGCGACAGCCGGAAACATGCTCAAAAGGAAAATCGCCCGCATGACTTTCCTGATCGGCGGATTGACTCGTTTGCGGAAGTGGGTGTAACCGCGCCCCGGCCTGACAAATGTGTAGCGGAGCGCTAATTTCTGTAGCGCTCGATCCTTGCCACTCGCTGTTCGATCGAGCGCAGGCGTTCATTGAGCCGGTCCCTCGCGACCCAGAATGCGCGATCGTGGGCTTCGAAAGCTCGCTCCCAATAGCGAATAGCGGCTTCGAGTCGTACTCCAATCTCCTGGGAACCAGCTTCGGATACCGGCCCGGCGGCATCAGTTGCTGAGATCAGGGGCGCCTCCAGTTGCGCGAGAGCTTGTTCAAACTCGGGATCCACAAGCCCAGCATATCACTCCTGCCTTTCCGACTTTCCCGCTGTTCACCCTAGGCGAAATCCACGTCCTGCCGATGAAATAGGTAGGACGCGATCGCAACGCGCTGCGGCATCCGATTGGCGCGCTGAAGAGAATTTAATGGAGCTTATCTAGTTGATAATGAAGCGGACCAGGACTGAAGGTACGTCAAAAGCTTAGGGCCGCTTGTGCCGATGTTATATTTGAAAGTCACTCGTTAGTCCATGCCCTTTCAGATTCAACCGGTTAAGGAATTCCTTGTCCGGCCTGCGCTCCCACCGGCCCTGGCACGCATGAGCGATCTCGCCTACAACGTGCTGTGGAGTTGGGACCACACGGTACGGTCTTTGTTCCGCCGGTTAGACTCGGCGCTGTGGAAGAATTGCGGCCACAATCCGGTTCTCATGCTGGGGCGGGTGCCGCAAGCCACTCTGGAGCGGGCGGCCGCGGATTCGCGATTTCTGGCGGCCTATCGCCGGGCGTGCGATCGCTACTCAGCATATATGGAACGGCCGGAGCCAGGGACTGAATCGTTGCCAGGGACTGAATCGTTGCCAGGGACTGAATCGTTGCCAGGGACTGAATCGTTGAATGACCGGCTCATTGCGTACTTTTCGATGGAGTACGGGCTGGTGGAATGCATGCCAATCTATGGCGGCGGATTAGGCGTGCTTTCGGGCGACCATTTGAAGGCTGCGAGCGACGCCGCGGCGCCGCTGGTGGGCGTCGGGCTGCTGTACCAGAAAGGCTACCTGCAACAGTCGCTCAATCCGGATGGCTGGCAACAGGAACGCAACCCTATCAACGATTTCTATACGCTTCCAGTGCGGCCGGTGCGGGATGAAGACGGCAAGGAAGTGATGGTCACGGTGAAGCTGCCCACCGGTCTGGTCTACATCAAGATCTGGAACATCGACGTCGGACGCGTGAAGCTATATCTGCTGGATACCAACGTCGCAGAGAACGAGCGGCCGGAGGATCGCGAAATCACCGCGCAACTTTATGGCGGAGACAATCTCACGCGCATCCGGCAGGAAATCGTGCTGGGCATCGGCGGTCTGCGTGCGCTGGACCGGCTCAACCTGAAACCCACGGTGTGGCACATGAACGAGGGCCACTCCGCGTTCCTGGCCATCGAGCGCATGCGCCGCTTCATCAAAGAGTACAAGCTCACTTTCGAAGAAGCGTATGAGGCCTGCCGGTCCAACAGCGTTTTCACCACTCACACGCCGGTGCCGGCCGGCATCGATCTCTTCGATCCCGGATTGCTGTACGAGTATTTCAGCGAGTATTGCACCGAGAGCGGCATTCCCTTCGAGAAGTTCCTGGCCTTGGGGCGGTTCCGTCCCGAGAATCATCACGAACCTTTTTCCATGGCGATCTCGGCCATTCAAACCTCGGCCTTTCGCAACGCGGTGAGCAGTCTGCATCGGCAGGTGTCGCAGGAAATGTGGCAGGAGCTGTGGCCGAAGCTGCCGGTATGGGAAGTTCCCATCACCTCGGTGACCAACGGCGTGCATCTGCTGACGTGGCTGAATGGCGACCTGGCGCAGCTCTACGATCAGCACCTGCAGCCGGACTGGCGCGAGCGAAATTCGGACCCGCGCATCTGGGATCTGGTAGCGGACATTCCGCCGCAGGAGCTGTGGGAAGCACATCGCCGCCGCAAGCGTTACCTGGTGTCCTTCGTGCGTGAGCGGGTGGTGGCTGCCGCTATGGGACGCAAAGCGCCGGCCGCCGAGCAGAGGCGCTTGGCCGAAGTGCTGGACCCGGATACACTCACCATCGGATTCGCGCGCCGGTTTGCCACTTACAAGCGGGCCACTCTGTTGTTCCGCGACCTCGAGCGGCTGAAGCGGCTACTCACCAATCCCGAGCGGCCGGTGCAGATCGTAATCGCGGGAAAGGCGCATCCCCGGGACCTTCCCGGAAAGACGCTGATTCGCGAAATCGTGCAGCTTTCCCGCGCGCCCGAGATCGCCAAGCACATCGTGTTTGTGGAAGACTACAGCATCGAAGTGGCGCGGGAGCTGGTGCAGGGCGTCGACCTGTGGTTGAACACCCCGCGGCGCGGCGAAGAAGCTTGCGGGACCAGTGGCATGAAAGCAGGGGTCAACGGCGTGTTGAACCTCAGCATTCTGGATGGCTGGTTCGACGAAGGCTACGAGATCTCCGGCGGTTGGGCTATCGGGGACCGGGAGCCTTACTCTGACGACCAGGACGAAATTCACGCGCGCGCCATCTATTCCATTCTCGAAAACGAAATTGTGCCGATGTACTATCAGGATCGCGAGGGCGGCGTGCCGGTGGAGTGGACGCGCCGCGTAAAGCAGAGCCTGAAGCATCTGAGCCACCAGTTCAATTCCGGACGAATGGTGGGTGAATACCTTTCGCAATTGTATGAGCCTGCCCATCAGGCCTACCTGGAGGTTTCGCACGATTGCTTCCAGCCGGCACGCGATCGAGCGGGTTGGAACCAGCGGGTGCGCGAGGTTTGGGAAAAAGTCAGTTTTGTCGAGATCGGTCCGGGGCCCGATCTGTCCGTGCTCACCGGGCTTCCTATCCCCGTGCGGGCGGTGGTGAATCTGGCCGGGCTTTCGCCCAAGGATGTGCGCGTGGAAGCTGTCATCGGGCGGATCGGTGTGAACGGGAACCTGGAAGAGACTCAGGTAATGACGCTTCCAGCGGTGGAGCAAACCGGTAACGAATTTGTGTTCTTAAAAGAGTTCGTGCCGCATCAAACAGGCAGGTTAGGGTATTCGCTCCGAATTAGTCCGAATCACTACGACGATCCCCTGACCCGGCCTTGCAACTCGTTGCTGAAATGGAGCGCCGATGGAAGCTAGTACGCAAAACCCTTAGTACTGACATGCAAATGTCACCGGATCACTGTGAGATTTCAGTAGCTTCTGGCCTTGATTCGTGGTACATAGTTATTTAGGCACAAGCGGGACAATGTCTTTTCCAGCTTAAGCCCGTTCCCGCAGTTATCCTCCGCATCGATCCTCAAGCTCACAAGCAGTGGACCTGTGCCGAATACCTCCACAGGTAACGCTGCGAGAGCCCGAAGATCCAGGAGCCGAATTTATACATGGACGACGACCGTAAGTACCGACAACGGGGCTACATGGACACCAACGGCGGAGCCAGAGACCGTCAACTCCCCGACCGGCCCAAACCCATGGGTCCCCGGCCGCCGATCGACGTTACCGGCCCGCGCCTCCCCCGGCTGCTGCAAAACGTAGTGGCCGCCCGTTGTTTCAGTTGCTCCACCGCGCTCTCTCCCGACATCGATTGGAAGGGAAAATGTCCCAAATGCGGAACGGCATTACATTGCTGCAAACAGTGCGCCCATTTTGAGCCGTCCACGCGATTTCAATGCTTGAAGCCGGTGCCGGTGCGGATCGCGGTGAAGGATCAAGCCAACGAATGCGATTTATTTAAGCCGCGCGTGACGGTGGCCCGGGACGCCGCTCCTGGAAACCATCATCAGGCCGCCCCTCCGCAGCAGGTTCCGCGCACACCCACTGACGCTCGCGCGGCGTTTGACAACCTCTTCAAAAAACCGGAATAAACCGCTCCCTGTGGTCGCGGCTCTGTAGGCGCTGTCAACACGGATTGCCCGTTCTGAGCCGTGACCGAAGGGAGCGGTGGCGCGTCAGTAAGCGGGCCGCAAGAAGAAATCCAGGGCTGTCGCGATATAGTCCTTCAGCTCGGATCGCTTCACTACTGCATCCAGGAATCCGTGCTGCAGGAGGAACTCGCTGGTCTGAAATCCGGCGGGCAGCTTTTGCCGGATGGTCTGTTCGATCACGCGGGGGCCGGCGAAACCGATCTGCGCGCCGGGCTCCGCAATGTTCAAATCGCCGAGCATGGCGAAACTGGCCGTCACGCCTCCGGTAGTGGGGTCCGTCAGGACGCTGATGTAGGGAATGCGAGCCTCATCCAGGCGCATCAGTGCTCCCGAGATCTTGGCCATTTGCATCAGGCTAACGGCGCCCTCCTGCATGCGCGCGCCGCCCGACGCCGAGACCACGATGATGCGGAACCTTTTGCGCCAGAGACCGTTCGATGGCGCGAGTGATCACCTCGCCCACCACGCTGCCCATGCTGCCTCCCACGAACTTCAGCTCCATGGCGCAGATGTGGACCGCGACGCCCGTTCAGTTTGCCGGCCGCCGAAATGATGGCGTCCCGCAGATGGGTAGCTTCCTGCGACGCGGCTAGCCGGTCCTGATATTTCTTGGAATCTACGAAATCCAGCGGATCGGTGGACGCCAGGCACTGGTCGAACTCTTCAAACTTCCCATGGTCGAACAGCAGCGTCAGACGCGTGCGCGCGTCCAGCCGCTCGTGGTGGCCGCATTTGGGACAAACCTGCTGATTGTCCTCCAGGGCTTTCCGCCACACGATCTGGCCGCAGTGCGCACATTTGAGCCACAGCCCTTCGGTGCGGACGCGCTTGTCGCCTTCCTGGGGTTTGAGCGACGATTTGTCGCGAGTGAACCAAGCCATCCAGTCTTCAGTATAAGAGCACGCGGGCGTTTGACTTCTGCGCGCTACTTCGGGTAAGGATGCCCGCGCAGCAGGGTGAAGGCACGATAGATCTGCTCGGCCAGCACCACGCGCGCCAGCTCGTGCGGCATGGTCATGGGAGAAAGGGCCAGCGACAGACCGCCGTTCCCCTTCCAAGCCGCGGGCAGGCCGGTGGCGCCTCCAATCAAGAAAACCAGGTCGCGGGCTTCCTGCTCGGCCTTGGACACCAGCTTGGCGAAACGGGGAGAATCCATGGCCTGGCCGGAGGGATCGAGCAGGACTTTCGAGGCGCTCGGATGCTTGGTCCACGGGTCGAAGCGCGCGGGAACAATCTCGCGCATTTCACACTTGGCGTAGCGCGTGGAGCGCTGGATGAACTCCTCGGCCATGCGATTGGCGTGCGGATCGCGCGGCTTTCCGACATAGTAGAGCAAAATCTTCATCGATTTAAGTTACTCTAGATAGGTATGGCTGGAGTCGCAGCCAAATTCATACCGAGAGAATTACTGATCCATACGCCGGACGGGGCCACGCGGCCGCTAGCTCTGGAGCGTGAACGCTATACCCTTGGGCGTTCGAGCGCCAACGAGCTGTGCTACCCGGAAGACGCCGGACTTTCGCGCCAGCACCTGGCATTGGAGAAGGATGGCGATACCTGGGTGGTCCGCGACCTAGGCAGCAAGAACGGCACCTTCGTCAATGGCGCCCGGATCACCAGCCCCTATCCGCTGGGCAAGAACGATCGCGTGACGGCCGGGCATATTGCGCTCGACTTTGGCGAGAACTCGCTGCCTCCGGTTTCCGACCACACCGTCATCTTCATCGAAGGCGTTACTCCGGTCGCTAATGCTTCCACTACCGTCGCCACCAGCCTGAAGGGCGTGCTGAGCCAGGAGAAGGAGATTGAGGGCGGTCCGCAAATGCGCGCGCTGATTCGCGCCGGACGCGAACTGGCGGGGAACATGCCGCTGGCGGAGCTGTTCAAGCTGATCATGAATCTCTCGGTGGACGCGGTGGGCGCCACGCGTGGCGTGCTGATGACGCTCGAAGGCAAGGAACTGGTGGTGCAGGCGGCGCTGGGCGAAGGCTTTCGAATCAGCAACACGGTGCGCGATCGCGTGATCAAAGAGAAGACCTCGCTGCTGGTGCGCGATGCCCGCCTGGATGAAGCCTTCGCCGATCGCATGAGCATCGTGCAGCAACAGATCCGGAGTATGCTGGCGGTCCCGCTGCAAACCGACGATCGCGTGATCGGCCTCATCTACCTGGACTCGCCGCACTTCATCAAGGAGTTCACCAAAGAGGACCTCAGCCTGCTCACGGTGATGGCCAACGTGGCGGCGATACGGATTGAGCACACGCGCCTGGCGGAAGTGGAACAGGCCGAGCGGTTGCATGCTAAACAATTGGAGCAGGCGGCCGAGATCCAACGCGGCTTACTGCCGGTGCAAGCTCCGAACGTGCCGGGAGTGGACTTAGCGGGCTACAACGCCGCGTGCCACACGGTGGGCGGCGACTATTACGATTTCCTGCCGTATCCCGATGGGCGTGTGGGATTGCTGGTGGGCGACGTGGCGGGCAAGGGAATGCCCGCGGCGCTGCTGATGTCGAGTTTGCAGGCGCGGGTGCAAGTGCTGTTCGACGATCCGACAAATCTGGCGGCTCTGGTGACGCGCCTCAATCGCATCATTACCTCCAACTGCCCGTCCAACCGGTTCATTACTTTCTTTATCAGCGTCCTGGATCCGAAAACCGGCGAGCTGACGTACGTCAACGCCGGCCATAATCCGCCGCTCGTGGCGCATGCCGATGGAACGGTGGAAAAGCTGGAAGGCACCGGATTGATCCTGGGTATTTTGCCCATGGCAACCTATCAACAGGGCGTGTGCCATATGGATGTCGGCGATGCGCTGCTGCTGTTCAGCGATGGCGTCAGCGAACCGGTTAGCCCCCACGCCGACGAGGAATTCGGAGAAGACCGGCTGGCGCAGGTTCTGGCCACGCTGCGGGATCAGAGCGCGGATTCCATCATCGCCTGCATCAACCAGAAGGTGGACGAATTCACCGGAGGCGCTCCGCCGCTCGATGACATCACGCTGGTAGTAGCCAAGCGAGTGGCCATCTGAGCGGTGTCACGCCCTATCTTCGTGGCGAGCCGATGGGCGGTTGAATGAGCGCGTTCGCGAGTGCGCCGCCGAATTCGGTGATTTCGCCGGTCTTCCTTCCCGGCGACGGCAGCAGCCTCGCCGCCAGCGGCTTATTCCACCGGAATGCCAGCGTAGCGACATCTCCGATGATTCTCGCGATGGCGTCTTCATTGGTATCGCCTGCGAGCGGCACGGTGTCCACGCCAGCGGCACAAACCGCAGAATACGCGAGGATCGAATCCAGCCCGTACGTGCCCTCGGTCCAGCGGCGCGTCAGCACTGCGTCTTCGAGCACCGGAAGCATTAGCCCGGAATAGCCGGTCCGTTTCACTTCGACGGATTGCACGGCGCGCGTGATGATGCCGGCGGCAGTTTCCGTCCCCGGAGAGCCGAAAGGCGCACCGGTGAAGGCTTCGATCGCAGCGCCGATGGAAACTTGTCCTCCGGGCGCAGGCGTAGGATCGATGCCGGCATAAGTCCATCCGCTGCCCGCCGCCACCTGGATCGCCACCGCTTCCACTGCGCGCGCGTGAAGTGAGAGCGCGTCGTGGAGCGCTTTTTCGGCCGTGCGCGGATCGTGCTGGCGCGCAAAAACGTCCAGCACCACGTTGGCGGCTTCCAGCCCGATCGCAAAACTCGGAGGTCCCCCCGCAGGGTGCCAGGCGCCTGGATAGAAGGGCCCGTAGGGTTTCAGCATTGCGATGGCGGCGAAGTTAAAGTTGCCTTGGCCGTGCGGACTGCGCTCGCCCACCAGCTTGATTACACGCGCGGCCTGGCGCAGCGCGTTCCAATGGATGCCGTCCTGGCCGGCGGTAACGATGTTCGCGTTCAGGCGATTCCCGGGCGTCGCCAAAATTTCGGCCAGCAGATCGACGGGGCCAGTGGGATCGGAATCGCTCAACATGGCCGGCCCGATGCTCGGTGCGAAGTTCAGCTTGGCCGCCAGGCCGTCAATGCCCCGCAGTAGCTTCAGCGCATCGGCGCGGCTCAGCGCCTGTGTGTAATCGGGGAACGGCTGCGTCGAGATGCGAATTCCCTGCACGTCGTATCCCGCGGTTTTGACGGCTTCGCGGACGCGGCTCAAAAACTTCACCGCGTCCTCAATCTGCGACGGATAGGATTTCGCGTCGATGGTGATGAATCCAGTGATGGCGCGGACTTTCGGCTTCGGCGGATCAGCGGCGCGCAGCGCGGGCGCAGCGAAGCAGGTCAACAAAAAGATAAGCGCAGACAGGAGGCGCTTCGAAAGGATCATCCGATTAGTTTCCGTTTTTTCAGCCATTGGAATATTCGCGGCCAGAGCTGGTCCATTTCGGCGAGCGTGAAACCATGCTGGCCGCCGGGCACGGTGATCAGTTCGGCGTCATCGGAGGCGTTCTTGAGCGCTTTCACCAGCGCCACGCTTTGCTCGTAGGGCACGACGGCATCCATGTCGCCGTGCAAAACAAGAATGGGCGGCAATCCTTTGCGCACATAAGTGATAGGCGAAACGCGGCGCGCCAGCTCCATGCGATCCGGCTGACCGGGAGGCTGTTGGGGAACCCAGGCGACGGCGTAAGGCCGTTGATGGTCGCCGGTAATCTGATCGGCGACGTCGGCGATACCGTAGAAATCGACCACGGCGGCGATCTTGACGGAGGGTCCGAGACCGGCGGAAGCGGGCGTCATGGCGGTCATCAACGCGAGATGTCCGCCGGCCGAGTCGCCTGAGACCAAAATCCGTTTGCGATCCACTCTGTACATGGCCGCGTGGTCCTGGAGCCATTGCGCGGCTTTCAAAACGTCGTTCACCGCGGCGGGCGCGGGCGCAGCATTCGCCAGCCGATACTCGATGTTCGCCACCACCATGCCTCGCCGCACGAACGGCAGGCAAAATGTTTCGAATCTTGATTCCTTGTCGCCTTCCACCCAACCGCCGCCGTGAATGAAGATGACGCCGGGGCGATCGGCCAGGGAGGGCGCGGCGGGCTGCAGGATATCGAGCACGGTCTCGGGATAATGGTCGTAATGGATGTTGGCTTGGATTTGATAATCCAGGGCGGAAGCGGCGGAACCAAAGGCGAGCAATAATAAAGCGGAAGGGCAAATGACGAAGCGGCTCACTCTCCTCAGTCTACTCTGCACATTTCTGGCGTTGGCCGCGAACGACGCAGAACCAGGGATCGGAAGCCGTTTCTCAGGTGGCCGCCTCAAGATGGGGCCGAAGGGCGCGGTGGTCCTGCTACATGGTTCAAAAACGCAGTTGAACGAGTTGCAGGAACGTGACGAGGCCTTTCGTAAACTGGGCTTCGAAGCCACGGCGACCGGACCCGGCTCGGGTTGGATCGTGCTGGATGCCAAAGGCATCATCGTCGCGAAGTACGACCCCGGCTACACGGCTGCCGCCATCTTGGTTCATCAGTTCCAGTGGACTCCGCCGGACACTCGCGAGATCGAAGGCAAGCAACTCACTGCGACCATCGGCGCCAGCAATTCCAGCGTTGCGCCGGGCGAGCGGGTGGCGCTGACGCTCGACGTCGATCTGGGGCCCAATATGCACGTGTATGCGCCGGGCGTGGAAGGCTACATCCCGATCGATTGGAAGATGGAGGATTCGGGCGCGGCCCAGGTTCTTGCGCCGGCGTTTCCTCGCGCCGAGAAGTTGTATCTGAAAGCCATCGATGAAACCGTTCCGGCGTACCGCAACCATTTCCGCCTGCTACGCGACATCACCATCAAGCCAGACGTGGATGGCTCAGGGCACTTCACGGTGGATGGATCGCTGCGCTATCAGGCCTGCGACGATCGGGTGTGTTACATCCCGCAGACGCTGAAGCTGCAGTGGACGTTTGAGTACCGAGCGCTCCATCAATAGCGACTAACGGCGCTAACCATCTCAGAAGAAACAACCTTAGGATATACGCTCCGGTACCTTAAGACGTCAAAATCGGTACTATGAGTCATTGGTCGGCCAGCACGTACTTTGCTACGGTAGTGAAGGAGATCAAACGGAAATGAAAGTATCGATTATTGGAACCGGCTACGTGGGTCTGACCACCGGTGTGTGCCTCGGATACCTGGGGCACAAAGTGACTTGCATCGATTCCGATTCAAAGAAGATTGGAATGCTGCAGGCGGGGAAGACGCCGATCTACGAGCCCTTTCTGACGGAACTGATGGCGGCGGCGCAGCCCAACCTGCAGTTCTGCACCGAGTACGCGGGAGCGGTGAAGGACGCCGACGTGATCTTTATCGCGGTGGGCACGCCGCCTTCTCCCGACGGGAGCCCGGACTTGAAATATTTGCGCGCCGCGGCGCAAGGAATCGGCGAGCATTACCAAGGCGATTTTCTAGTGGTGGTGAACAAATCCACGGTGCCGATCGGCAGCGGAAATTGGGTGGATTCCATCGTGCGTGAATCCTACGAGCAGCACCATGGACGCAAAGCCAATGGGCATTTCTCAGTAGCGTCTAATCCGGAATTTCTGCGCGAGGGCACCGCGCTGCACGATAGCCTCTATGCGGATCGCGTGGTGATCGGTTCCGACAACCGGCGCGCTTTGGAAGTTCTGTATTCGCTGTACCGTCCTATTCTGGATCAGACCTTTGCGCCACCTCCCTATCTTCCGCGGCCCGAGGAGGTGGGCGCGGTACCGCTGATTTCCACCGATCTGGCTTCGGCCGAGCTGATCAAGTATGCCGCCAACGCGTTTCTCGCCACCAAGATCTCTTACATCAACGAAATCGGATTGCTGGCGGAGAAAGTGGGCGCCGACATTTCGCAGGTAGCCAAGGGTATCGGCCTGGACGCGCGCATCGGAACGCGCTTCTTGCAGGCTGGAATCGGTTGGGGCGGCTCTTGCTTCGGCAAGGACACCGCGGCGCTGGTTTCCACCGCCAAGGAGTACAGCATCGGAATGCCGATCGTGGAAGCCGCGCGAGAGGTGAACCGCCGGCAACGCGATCGCGTTGTGGAGAAGCTACTGGGCGAACTGAAAATCCTGAAAGGCCGCACCATCGGTTTGCTCGGCTTGGCTTTTAAGCCCAACACCGACGATTTGCGCGAAGCCCCGGCCATCGATATCGCGCGCAAGCTGCTGGATCGCGGGTGCAAGGTGAAAGTTCACGATCCGGTGGCCATGCATAAATTCGAGCTGGACTATCCCGGCTTCGGCGTCATCTGTTGCGATACGCCCGAAGAGGTAGCCGACGATGTGGACGCGCTGGTGCTGGTTACCGAGTGGCAGGACTATCGCGAACTGAATTGGGAAGTAATGGCCAGCCGGATGCGGGTGCCGCTGGTATTGGACGGACGCAACGCGTTGGATCGGGCCAGGTTGGAACGCTTCGGGTTCCGGTATTTGGGAATTGCGGGGTAAACTGCCGGGGACGTTTCAGGCAATCAGTTGCTCGGCCGCTATCTCTTGCGGCCGCGGATCGCGACGGGCGAAGGGCTCCGGACGGCCCAGCAAGAAACCTTGCACGTCGTCGCAGTGCAGATTGCGCAGAATTTCCAACTGGGCGGTGGTTTCGACACCCTCCACAACCACTCGCTTGCCGATGCTATGGGCCAGCGAGATCATACCGTGGATCAGCCGCGCGGCGGCGTCGTTCTCGGTGATACGCGTCACGAAGCAGCGATCGATCTTGAGCGTATCGATGGGCAGCGCGTGAAGGTAGCCGAGTGACGAGTAGCCGGTGCCAAAGTCGTCCACTGAGATTCGGACACCCCGCTCCCGCAACCGGGCCATCTTTCGGCTCGTGCTGTCGATGTCCCGCATGACGATGGTCTCGGTGAGTTCCAAATCCAGCAAATTGCCGCCGAGGCCTGTTTCGCTGAGCACGCCCAAGACGGTCTCGACAAAGTCCGCGCGGTCGAACTGCAACGCGGAGACATTGACAGCTACGCGTACCGATGGCTTGCCGTTGTCCTGCCACCAGCGGCATTGGCGGCACGCATCGCGCAGTACCCACTCACCCAACCGAACGATGAGACCGGTTTCTTCCGCTAAGGGGATGAATTGACTGGGGGGCACGAAACCGAGGCCAGGATGCGGCCAGCGCGACAGAGCTTCGTAGGCGATTTGCCGGTTGTCGGCGGCGGTGAAGATGGGCTGATAGTAGAGGCTTAGTTCCTCCCGATCGAGGGCGTGGCGCAGATCGGCTTCCAGTTCCAGCCGGGCCTGAAAAGCGGCGCCCAGCGCCGGCCGGTAAAAGCGCACGCGATCTTTGCCGGCGCGTTTGGCATCGTACATCGCCGCGTCGGCGTTGCGGCGCAGAGCACTGACATCGGTGCCATCCCGGGGATAGATGCTGATGCCCATGCTGGCCGTGATGACGAGCTCGTGGCGGCCTATAAGGAAAGGCTCATGCAGCGCTTCCGCCAAACGGTTCGCCAGGCTCAAGGCTACCTGGTCGTCATCCACGCCGTTGACCACCAGCATGAACTCGTCGCCGCCCATGCGCGCCAACAGGTCCCCGTGGCGCACCGCGGCGCTCAGCCGGCGGGCCGCCTGCAGCAGAAGATCGTCGCCGGCCTCGTGCCCCAGGGTATCGTTGACGAACTTGAATCCATCCAAATCCACAAATACGACGGCTGTTCCCGAAGCGTCCAGATCGGCCGCGGCGATGCTGTGCGCCAGGCCGTCGGCGAGCGACAAGCGGTTCGGCAGCCCGGTCAAGTGATCGTGCATGGCGCGGTGCGCCATCTCCCTCTCGGCACGCTTGCGGGCGCTGATGTCGCGGGCGATGATGGCTGAACCGGTGATCCGGCCGTCGGATTTGCGAATCGGAGAAATACTCAAATGCACGGGAACCTGGCTGCCGTCCTGGCGCCGGAAAAGCGCTTCTTCCGCCCGCGAGGCGTGTCCCTGCCGGATTTGCCCGAGAACCTCTAGCCCCACGTCGCTCAATGCAAACAGCGCTGCGATGCCCAGGGCCAGCGCCTCGCCGGCATTGTAGCCGAGCAGCCGCTCCGCGCCGTCGTTCCAGGTGGTGATGGCGCCCGTAGAGTCGGTTGCTACAATGGCGTCCTCCGAACATTGCACGATGGCCGCTAATCGCGAAATGGCCTCGTCCGCCTGCCTGATTTGCGTAATGTCGCTCAACAAACCAACGCACTTCAAAGGCTCTCCGGAGGCAGACCGGATGGCCTGCCCGCGATTGGAATAGTGATAGACCTTGCCATTCTGTCCGACGATCCGGTATTCGTCGCTATAACGCTCCCCGTTCTGGATGTGCCGGGCGCTTTCGGCCAGCACTCGCTCCAGGTCATCCGGATGGACCATGCCCTTCCAAGCCGCGTAGCTCTGCGGCGTTGGCCAGTCACCCAGGCGATGTTGGGCGGATCCAAAAATAGCTACCTCACCGCTACCGAGATCCCACTCGTAAATCATGTCGCTGGCGTTTTCCGCGGCAATGCGGAAACGCTTCTCGGACGCCCGCAGAGCATCCTCGGCCATTTTTCGTTCCGTGATGTCTTCGACGAAAGTAATCGTTTGGGAGTGCCCGCTGGGGATGGGGGTCGTTCGGACCCACACCGTCCTCCCATCCTTGCGGAGCAACCGGCGCTCGCGCGTGGAGCCGCCGCTCCCGAACTGCATCCGGCCAAGCTCATGTTCCGGATAGCCAACCATTCGGCACAACGCCTGGTTGGCGTAAACAATCGCGCCCCTTTCATCAATGATTGCCACGCCGATGGCAGCGTCGGCAAAGGCGGAGCGAAAGCAGCGATCGCATTCCGGCAACTCAATCTGGCTCGCGGACGGCTCCACGCTGGTACTTATCGGTTGCTAGTTCTGATGTGTGAGGCGTGTCCAGACCGGTAGCCCCGCAATATAGACAGCCTGGACAGCGGGTGCGCCGAAAAAATAAGCGATTTCGCGATAGTCGGCGCAATCGTGAATGACGAAGTCGGCTTGTTTGCCGGTTTCGAGCGAGCCGATTTCGTTTCCGAGCCCCAGGCTGTAAGCGGCGTTGATGGTGGAGGCGGTAATGGCTTCGGCGGGCGTCATCTTCATCTGAGTGCACGCGAGCGATAGGATCATGGGCATGGAGGGCGTGGGCGACGAGCCGGGGTTAAAGTCCGTGGCCAGCACCACGGCCAGGCCCGCTTGGATCATTTCGCGGGCCGCCGGATAGCGAGTAGAGCCCAGGGCGTAGACCGAACCGGGAAGCAGCACCGGCTGCACGCCCGCGGACTGGAGCGCGAGTATTCCACGCGCGCTGGTGTGTTCCAGATGATCGGCCGTGGCGGCGTGCATCTCGGCCGCGAGCGCAGCGCCGCCCGAATCGGAAAGCTGGTCGGCGTGCATTCGCAAGCCTAGGCCAAGCGAGCGCGCGGCGGACAGCACCCGGCGGCTTTCTTCAATGGAGAAGATTCCGGGTTCGCAAAAGATGTCGCAAAATTTGGCCATTTGCTGCTTGGCTATTAGCGGAAGCATCTCATGGATGACGAGGTCGGTATACGCGGAGGGGCGAGTTCGATATTCGTCGGGGATTTCGTGTGCGCCTAGAAATGTCGGCACGCATCGAAGATCTTGAATACGCTTGATCACTCGCAGCAATTTGCATTCGTCTTCGAGCGTGAGCCCGTAGCCGGATTTGGCTTCGATAGTGGTGGTTCCTCCGGCCTGGAACCAGCCGACGTAGCGGCGGGCGGAATCGAAAAGCTGGTCTTCGCTGGCGGCCCGCGTCTGGCGCACGGTGGACCGGATGCCGCCGCCCTGGGCTGCGATTTCGGCATAGGCGGCACCCTCGCTGCGGAGCTCGAACTCCGCCGCCCGGTTTCCGGCGAATACAGGATGCGTATGGGCGTCCACGAAACCCGGCAGCACAATGCGCCGGCCGGCGTCGATGACGGAATCGGACGCGGTGATCGATCGCTCGATCGCAACGCGCGGGCCGACCTGCACAATGCGGCCGTCTTCGATCAACATGGCGCCATCCGGGATGATCGCGAGATCGCGCATGGCAGCTCCGGTTCGCGGGCCCGCTACTCCCGCCAGTGTTACCAGTTGCGCGCAGTTGGTGACCGCGATCCTCACAAACCGGGATCCATCGGAATGCGAACACCGCGCTGGTGCGCCACCTCGATAGCCTCGGAATATCCGGCATCCACATGCCGAATCACACCCATTCCCGGATCGGTGGTGAGCACGCGCTCCAGGCGCCTGGCACACGCTTCAGTGCCATCGGCTACCACCACCATTCCGGCATGCTGCGCGTATCCGATGCCGACGCCGCCGCCGTTATGAATGGAGACCCAGGTGGCGCCGGCCGCGGTGTTGAGCAGGGCATTGAGCAGCGGCCAATCCGCAATGGCGTCGGATGAATCGCGCATGGCTTCGGTTTCGCGATAGGGCGAGGCCACGGAGCCCGCATCCAGATGATCGCGCCCGATCACGATGGGCGCCTCGATTTTTCCGCGCCGCACGTAATCGTTCATGGCGACGCCGAACTCGGCGCGCTCGCCATAACCCAGCCAGCAGATGCGCGCGGGCAAGCCTTGAAATTGGACCCGATCGCGCGCCAGGCCCAGCCAGCGCTTGAGGACGGCATTATCGGGGAACAGCTCCAGCGCTAGCTGGTCGGTGGTGTGGATGTCGGCCGGAGATCCCGACAGCGCTACCCAGCGAAAAGGGCCGCGGCCTTCGCAAAACATCGGGCGAATGTATTCGGGCACGAAGCCGGGAATGTCGAAAGCATTGGCCACGCCGGCGCGCTTGGCTTGGGTGCGGATGTTGTTTCCGTAATCGAACGTTATGGCGCCCATTTGTTTCAGCGCCAGCATGCCCGCTACGTGCTGCCCCATCGCGGCGATGGAGCGTTCCGTGTATTCGTCCGGATTCGACGCGCGCAGCGCCAGAGCCTCGGCGAGCGTCATGCCATTCGGGACGTAGCCGCCCAGCGGGTCATGCGCGCTGGTCTGGTCGGTCAGTATATCTGGGACTATGCCGCGGCGGGCCAGTTCCGGAATCACGTCGGCGCAGTTTCCAACCAGACCCACCGAGATGGCCTGTCCCTGCTTGCGCGCCTCGGCGATCATCGCTAGCGCTTCGTCAAGATCCCAGGCAATCCGATCGCAATAGCCGGTCTTCATCCGTTTCTCGATCCGCGCCGGATCCACTTCGATTCCCAGGTAGCAAGCGCCATTGAGCGTAGCCGCGAGTGGTTGCGCGCCGCTCATCCCGCCCATGCCGCCGGATACGATCAGGCGTCCGGCGAGCGAGCCCTGAAAATGCTTGTCCGCGGCTGCGGCGAAGGTTTCAAACGTTCCTTGCAGGATGCCCTGGCTCCCGATGTAGATCCAGGAGCCGGCGGTCATCTGGCCGTACATGATCAGGCCCAGATGTTCCAGCCGATGAAACTCAGTGTCGTTGGACCAGTGGCCCACCAGGTTGGAATTTGCCAGCAATACACGCGGGGCGTCGGCGTGAGTGCGGAAAACGCCCACCGGTTTGCCCGATTGTATGAGCAGCGTCTCGTCGTTTTCGAGCGCGCGCAGTGAGCGAACGATGGCGTGAAAACTTGGCCAGTCCCGCGCGGCGCGCCCGGCGCCGCCATAGACGATCAGGTCTTCCGGCTTTTCGGCCACGTCGGGATCCAGGTTATTCATCAGCATCCGTAGCGCGGCCTCCTGCTGCCAGCCTTTGCAGGAGATTTGAGTGCCTCGCGGGGCGCGGATGGCGGTAAGAGTTTTGCTCATCTGCTAACAGTATCGACGATTCCGTTGAGATGATCGGCCGCCGCGCGGCACTAATTGGCCGTGAAAGATCAAACCTCGCTCCTGGATACGAAAAGTGTCGACAACGGCGCCCGCCAACGCGCCATCGACGCCGCGCTCAGCCAGATGGACAAACAGTTCGGAAGGGGATGCGTGCTGCGCCTGGGATCGCGCAACGTGCTGCCGGTCACGGTGATCTCAAGCGGCTCCATTTCGGTGGACGCGGCGCTGGGCGTGGGTGGATTCCCGCGCGGACGAGTGGTCGAAATCTTCGGTCCGGAGTCCTCCGGGAAAACCACCATGGCTTTGCAGGTGATCGCGCAGGCCCAAAAGGCCGGGGGCGCAGCGGCGTTCATCGACGCTGAGCATGCGCTGGATGCGAGCTACGCGCGCAAGCTGGGCGTCGACGTGGATAACCTTCTGGTCTCGCAACCGGACTACGGTGAGCAGGCGCTCGAGATTGTGGGCGCGCTGATCGGCTCCGGCGGTATCGACATCGCGGTGGTGGATTCGGTGGCGGCGCTGGTGCCGAAGGCGGAACTGGACGGTGAAATGGGCGACAGTCATATGGGATTGCACGCGCGGCTGATGTCGCAGGCGCTGCGCAAGCTGACGGGGACAGTGGCGCGCACCAACACGCTGCTCATCTTTATTAATCAGGTGCGGGAGAAGATCGGCGTCGTATTTGGCAATCCGGAGACCACCACCGGCGGGCGGGCGCTGAAATTTTACTCGTCGGTACGGACTGAGGTGCGGCGCATGGCCGCCATCAAGGACGGCGAAAAAGTTGTCGGGAACCGCACCAAGGTCAAAATCGTCAAGAACAAAGTAGCAGCGCCGTTCCGCGAAGCGGAAGTGGACATCCTCTATGGAGTGGGCATCTCGCGCGAGGGCGACCTGCTGGATCTGGGCGTGACTCAGGAGCTGGTGGAGAAAAGCGGCTCCTGGTACAGCTTCGGCGGCGAGCGCATTGGACAGGGGCGCGAGACGGCGCGCGCGTTTCTGGTGGAGAATCCCGCCGTGGCGGACCGTTTAGACGCGGATTTGCGCCGACACCTGGAGCTAACCGCGGCTGGCGCTCCGGGCGCTGACTCAGCCGGCGCGTTAGACCTTGCTCAGACGGATCGGGTGAAGACCGCCCGGACCGCGTGAATCCGTCCTTTGAGACACAAGGTTAGCTCCAAAAGCCCATTCCATCGGAGTCCGAGACATGCTACCCTCAGAAAGCTGAGGAAAAATGCGGATTTCAGGCATTCTTCTCTTTACAACCCGATTGTCATCTCGTATGATTTGGTAGGAAACAATTCAGCACGGTTATGTTTTAGACGCCGCAGCCGTAATTGCAAGAACCAAATCGAAAGAATCAGACCCACAAGTCCAAACAGGGACCAGATAAGGAGAAGTACATGGCAGTAGCAACCAAATTGACGCAGACACAAGTGATCAAGGAACTGGCCGGCTCCACCGGAACCACCACCAAGGTAGCCAAGCAGTTCGTCACGAGTTTCTCTGAATTGGCCGTTCGTGAGACCAAGAAGAACGGCGTGTTCGTGATCCCCGGCATCGGCCGCCTGGTGCGCGTAGACCGCAAGGCGCGGATGGGACGCAATCCCGCGACGGGCGAAGCTATCAAGATTCCCGCTAAGAAAGTGGTGAAGTTCCGGGTAGCGAAAGCCGTAAAAGACGCGATCGTGCCGCCCAAAAAGAAGTAGTAGCGCAACAGAGAGTTTCGATCCGAAAAGCACAAACCCCCGCGTAGCCTCGCGGGGGTTTCACTTTCTAAACTCGATTCAGGTCCGCTCAGAGTGCGAGCAAATCCAGGAAGCCTTATGCCTGCTTCTTTTCGTCGACGTCGGGGTGTTCCTCTGTCTTCAAGGCGTTCTTGAAGTTCTTGATGCCTTCGCCCAAACCCTTTGCCACTTCAGGAATCTTCTTTCCGCCAAACAGCAGAACGGCGACTACCAAAATGACCAGCAGTTCAGGTAAGCCTATGGATCGGATCATACGGCCTCCTTATACGGACACAACTCAATTGTAGGGAGCTTGTTTCCTCCCCGTCAAGCCAAAGCCTTCCCGAGGGCGTTTGGCGGGGCTTTCAGGGCGGTTTGGGATCACCCTCAAAGCCTATCAATAACCCCCCGCAAGAACTTGGCCCGCGCGCCGCTCGATTCGGCGATGGCGCCCTCCACGCGAGCCGCGCCGGCAGCCAGCGGCTTCTTGGTCCGGTAATGCTCGGTCTTCCGTACGCTGCGCACCAGATCGTCGATGGTTTCGCGCAAGCTCCTGCCGTCGCGGCTCAGCTTGCCGAGATCCCGCACCTGCGCCTGGCCATTCGAAATGACAAGCTGATACCACTCGCTGGTTATCGGATTGCCGAAGCTCACGTAGCCGTTTTCGAGCACCGTGTGCGGTGACTGAATGTTCCCGCGAAAACTGTACCGGGTGCCGGTGGCGCCGTTGGGATCGTAGTAATGCGGCGTGATGAAATCGGAGAGCTGCTGGCCGTTCACGCCATAAGCGAATTGCGCATCCTCGCAGGGATCGCAGACCTCCACCAGGTAAACCACACGGCTCAGCGCGGACAGAGGCCTGGGCGCCTGGGGCGGAGGCGAGCCGGCGACGGTGCGGTTTCCGAAGGGATCGGCCAGCATCTCGAGCGTTTCGTGACTCGCCGTGAGCTGCCACTGATCGTCGGCCTGCACCAGCGAGAAAGGTTGTCCATTGTCATCGGTGTGATAACCAGCCGCGCCGGGCTGATCAATGTCATCGCGAATGATCACCGGCCAATAATCCACGGGGACCGATTCCAGGGCGTCGAAGGCGCTTACTGTCGGGCTCACCTGCCAAAGGGGCCCGAAATCGCGAGTCGCCTGCTTCTGCAACGCGGCGGCCACGGTGGACAGATCCGAAAAATTCACCAAGCGGGTGTCTGACACCAACGCAACTTGATGCGGTAGGGTGCTCATCATGATCCTCCTCAATCGAAATTGGAAGGGTGATGGCGATGCGATCATAGCATGAGGGGCCAAGAATTCAGGGGCAGACACGAATTCAGAATTCAGAAGACAGAATCCAGGACGGAGGAGCGCTGGCGATTTACTGGAACGCGAAATAGCCCAGGTATCCCAGGGCGGTCCCGATGAGCGCGCCGGCCACCACGTCGCTCAGGAAATGCATGCCCAGCAGGATGCGCGACATCGCGATGCTGAGAGCGCAGAATAGTAGTCCGATGGTGAGGGTGGGATAGAACAACGACAACGGAATGGCGACCGCGAAGGCTGTCATCGTGTGGCCGGAGGGGAACGAGAATTGGTCCGGCGGAAGCAGGGTAGCCCAGCAGTGCCGTTCGATCTGGCAAGGCCGCCGGCGTCCCGTGAGGCGCTTCAACTGGCTAAAGAGCAGGATGCTGCAGACTGCCGCGAGTCCAGCGGCGCCCAAGGCTTCAAAGCGGCTTTTGCCGCCCAGGCCCAGGATCACAAGGCCCATGGCGTACCACAGCCAGCCATCGCCGCCGCGCGTGGCGCTGATGCTGTAGAGACGCACCCAACGCGGCGCCTCCCAATTGTTGGCACGGCGCATCACGCTGTAGTCGCTTCTCGTGATTAGGCTGCGCACCATCCTACTTCAGAATATACTGCCGGCTCCGTTACATTCTGTTGAAGAAATGATTTCGGTTCACTCAAATCTTGACTGAAAACGTAACTGTGACAAACTGTTCTTTGCCCAGTACTAACCAAAACCGCCTTTTAGACTTCGTTTTCTTTGACGCCGGGGGTGGGCACCGATCCGCTGCAAACGCCCTGAAGGCGGTAATTGAGCAGGAGGGACTGTCCTGGGAGATCCGGCTGGTAAATCTCCAGGAAATCCTGGATCCGCTGGATATTTTCCGTAAATATACCGGTATCCGGATGCAGGACGTCTATAACGTCATGCTGCAAAAGGGCTGGACGCTGGGCTCGGCGCAAGGAACTGTTTTGATGCACGGGCTGATTCGCCTCTATCACGGGGGCGAGGTGCGGCTGCTGAAGGAATTCTGGAAGCAGGGTGAACGCGATCTGGTGGTTTCCCTGATCCCGAACTTCAACCGCGCACTTCATGACAGCCTGCGCGAAAGTTTGCCCTCGACGCCGCTGGTGACCATCCTGACGGACCTGGCGGATTTCCCCCCGCACTTTTGGATCGAACAACAAGACCAATATTTGATTTGCGGCACCGAGAAGGCGGCCGAGCAGGCGAGCGCGCTGGGGCATCCAAATGAGCATATTTTTCGGACTTCAGGGATGATTTTGCGGCCAAGCTTCTATCAGCCGGTAACGGCGGATCGCGTGGCGGAACGTCGCAGGCTGGGACTGGATCCGGAATTGCCGACGGGCCTGGTGTTATTCGGCGGCCAAGGGTCGAGCGTCATGCCTGAGATCGCGAAACGCGTGACGGCCCGCGCCCAGTTCATCTTCATCTGCGGACGCAACAAAAAACTCGCGGAACGTCTGCGAGGAATGAAGACCAGCTATCCGAAATATGTGGAAGAATTCACCAGCGAAATCCCGTACTACATGCACCTGTCGGATTTTTTCGTCGGCAAACCGGGGCCGGGCAGTATCAGCGAAGCGATCGCCATGCGGCTTCCGGTGGTGGTGGAGCGTAACGCCTGGACGCTGCCCCAGGAGCGCTACAACACGGAGTGGATTCGCGAGAAGCAGGTAGGCGTGGTGCTGCCATCCTTCCGGACCATTGACGAGGGGCTGCGGGAGTTGTTGGACGCCGCCAACTTCTCCCGCTTTCGCGCGAACGCCGCGGCCATTACGAATCGGGCCGTGTTTGAGATCCCGGAAATTCTCGCGTCTCTGATCCGATAATGGAGGATGGGTAGTTTGCGAGTTCTGCAACAGCTTCGTTTCTAGCTGACATAAGTGCCTGGACCTGTTTCAGCGACCCGTCGTTTAGGCGCGCTTTGGTTATTGGCGAACCATTGAGCTTTCTTTGGCTTATATTGCTTGTCGCGGCGGTCGCCACAGTTGCCCTTGATGGCTGTGCGTTCCATGTAAAATCGTCGCGCGACGGGTTCCCAAGAACCTGCCCGATGTCGTGTAATCCACAATTGTGGCGCACGCGCCCACGCGTGCCGCGTTCACACTCGTGTGAACGTCTTCCAGCCTGCCGTATAATGAGGTCAGCTATCCCGTTTGGGTGCTCGTCTGAAGTAAATCATGTTCGATAACCTATCCGATAAGCTGCAGCGGGTCTTCAAAAACCTGCGCGGCGAAGGCAAACTGACGGCTGAGAATATGGATGCCGCGTTGCGCGAGATTCGCGTGGCGCTGCTCGAGGCCGACGTCCATTTCAGGGTGGTCAAGCAATTCATCGAGGCCATCAAGGAAAAGGCGCAAGGCGAAGAGGTACTGGCCGCGCTTTCGCCCACCCAGCAGGTGGTCAAGATCGTCCGCGATGAGCTGATTAAGACGCTGGGCAGCCACCAATCGAAACTGCGGATGGCCAATGAGCCGCCGACGGTGATGATGATCGTCGGGCTGCAGGGATCGGGCAAAACCACTACTACCGGGAAGCTGGCGCGCTGGTTATCGAAGAACGGGCACAATCCGATCATGGTTTCGGTGGACGTCTATCGCCCGGCCGCGCGGCAGCAACTGAGCGTGATCGCCCGCGATATCAAGCTGCCGATTTACGACGGCGTCGCCGAAGAGACTAAGCCGCTGGAGCTATCGCGTGGGGCGCTGCGGGAAGCCCGGCAAATGGGCCGCGATGTGGTGCTCATCGACACCGCGGGACGGCTGCACATCGACGATGATCTGATGCTCGAATTGCAGCAGTTGAAGGACGAATTCAATCCCACCGAAGTCCTGTTCGTGGCCGACGCCATGACTGGGCAGGACGCCGTGAAATCGGCCGATGAGTTTCACAAGCGCCTGGGCATCACGGGCGTCATGCTCACCAAGATGGATGGCGATGCGCGCGGCGGCGCGGCGCTTTCCATTCGCGCCATCACCAATCAGCCGCTGAAGTTCGTGGGCGTGGGCGAGAAGTTCGATGCATTGGAGCCTTTCCATCCCGACCGCGTGGCGCAACGCATCCTGGGGATGGGCGACATGCTGTCGCTGATCGATAAAGTGCAGGAGAATATCGATCAGAAAGACGCCGAGGAAATGCAGCGCAAGCTCATCGACAATGAGTTTACGCTGGCGGATTTTCGCGATCAGCTGCGGCAGATCCGCAAGCTGGGGCCGCTCGAATCGCTGCTGGGGATGATGCCGCAGATGGGGCCGATGAAAGATCTGAAGAACATGAAGGTGGATGAGAACGAGATCACGCGCGTGGTGGCGATCATCGATTCCATGACGGCCAGGGAACGCGCCAATCACATGATCATCAACGGAGCGCGCCGGCGGCGGATCGCCAAGGGCAGCGGCACCAGCGTCCAGGAAGTGAACGCCCTGTTGAAACAGTACGCGCAGGCTCGTAAGATGATGAAAAGTATCACTGGCGGAGGGTTTCTGGGCAAACGGCTGGGCAAATTGAAGCTGCCGATGCTACAGTAGTAAGAAGCATGCTAATGATTCGTATGGCGCGGTTTGGCGCCAAGAAAAAGCCGTCGTACCGCGTTGTGGTTATCGACAAGGAGCGCGCCCGGAACAGCCGCTCGGTGGAAGTGGTGGGCCTGTACAATCCTGTCAGCCAGCCGCAGGTAGTGAAGCTCGATCACGAACGGATCGCATATTGGATGAAGAACGGCGCACAGCCATCCGATACCGTGAGCCGGTTGTTGAAAAAGAATCCCGCACCGGCGCCCGAACCGGCAGCGGTTTAAAGCGCCCTATAGCAGCCGCAAGGCCAGGCTAAACGTCGCTACGGCCGTAGCGAAGACCAGCACCACAATCGCTAATTGCGCTCCCGTAAGGCCGAACGCTGGACGAGTGTCTTCGCGCGGCTCCACGGCTGGTTCGGGTGACTGGGCCGGGGAATCCGGCTTCGACGTGCGATTGCGGTGCAGCATGTTGAGCTGCGCGATGGCCCAGGCCAAGAATCCGAAGTAGAAGATCGCGAAATAGATGCGCATGCGCGCGAAGTCCGGGCTGCGGAAGATTACCTTGTAGATCAGCGCCGCCAGTCCTGTTTCCGCCAGGATGGCGGTATAGAGGAAGTACTCGAAGGCCGTGCCTGATCTTTTGGGCTGTTCGGAATCCATACAAGAGAGGATTGGGGTACATGCCACCCATCGGCCTTTTCAGAGGCTTGCGAGATAGGGGGAACGCCCGATGAACAGCTACTTGGCGCCGAAGACCTTCTGGATCGCTACTTCCAGCGCCAGAACCGGATTGCCCGAATTTCGATAGGCCTCGAGCGTGGCGCGCTGCGCGGAGATGCTGTGAGACCGTGCCAGCACGGTGTGCGGTTCCAGGTACCATTCCGCCGGGCTTTTTTGATAGAGGTCCGAATTGCCGATGAAATCGATGTACTCGGCCACGATCTTGTCGCTTTGGGGACCGGGAGGAACAAGATCCAGCAGAGCCGTATATACGATGCACTTCTCGTGATAGAAGACGGCGTCGGATTCCGCTACATCCTGGGTCCATCCGGCAATCAAGTTCAAGTAATCGGCAAGCTGCTGCTGCCATTCTGGGCGATCTGCTTCGGACGATTGTTGAATGCTTGACGATGCACGCAGCTTCCTTCCAGCCTCGAGCAATTGCTGCGAGGCTGCGGATTGCCAATATGGATCCAGTTTCGGCGTGCTGGGTTTCTTTGATGAGGCCGAAGAAGAAGGCGCGGCGTCGGTATCGCATGCGTGATTCTTCAGCTGATATTTTTCGAGCGATGGCTGGATGCCGGGTGTGTTGATGGCGAAGAGAGCGGGCAGGGAAGCGGCGAAAGACCGGCTGTCCGGCTGCATGTTTTCGAGCAGGCCGTTGAAACGGGCCGCCAGCAGTTGACGCTCGGCAGGCGTGACGCCCGCGCTTTCGATGGCCTGGGCCAGGGGCGCCAACTGCGCGGGCGACGTCACTTGTCCAAGAGCATCCACTAGTAAGTTGAAGTGCTCCTCCTTGGCTTTTTCCTTGGGCGTGAAGCTGCCATTCACCACCGCGCTCAAGGCCAGATAGAACTCCGGAAGGTTGGTAGCCGAGCGCGTCATCGCAGGTGAGCGGCGCGAGCACCGGCTTGACTATTTGCCCGAACAAATCGCGGGCCCGCGCAGGATCGAGCGGTAACATGTCCCGCACAGCGCGGCTCTGGAGCGACAGCGTGTCCAGCTTGAGCGCATAGGCGTCGCTCAGTGAGCCGGCTCGAGTGTCGGTGGTAGTTCCTTGCCCGGCTTGCATTTGCACCGCAAATTTAGCGGATGCCGCCAACTGGAAGGCATGCTCCACCAATTCGCGGCGGGCGGCTTTATCGGCCAGCTTGCCCGATTCGACAATGCGCAGCAGGGCGTCAGCCGTGAATTCGGGCGGCGCTGCGGCGGCCAGGTCCCAGATGGACTGAAACGGTTCCGGAAGTTTAGCGGGCTCCGCGGCAAACAAGGTGGGAATGAGCAGCAGAACGGACAGTCGCAATCGCATACTTTAGAAATTTACGATCGCTGCGAACGACACCGGGTCCAGGCTGGCGCCGCCCACCAGCGCTCCGTCCACCTCATCCTGCGCCATCAGGCTCTTGACATTCTCGGGCTTCACGCTGCCGCCGTACAGAATGCGGCACGCATCGGCCGCCGCCAATCCGAACCGCTCACGGATCTGCCCGCGGATGAAGGCATGCGCGCTCGCGGCGATCTCGGGCGTGGCTACTTTGCCGGTTCCGATGGCCCACACCGGCTCATAAGCGATGACGATGCCGCGCACTTGCTCAGGAGTGAGGTGATCCAGGCAGCCACGCAATTGGTGGCCGAGCACTTCCTCAGTCTTATTGGCCTCGTGGTCGTGCAATTTTTCGCCAACGCAATAAATGGGCGTTAAGCCGTCATCCAATGCGGCACAAATCTTCCTGAGCGCGGTCTCTTCGGTCTCGCCGAAGTATTCGCGCCGTTCGCTGTGTGCCACAATCACCCATTTACAACCGGAGGCGCGGAGCATGCCCGCGGAAACTTCGCCCGTGATGGCTCCTTCCTTCACCCAGTGCAGGTTTTGCCCGCCGATCTCGATGTGCGTTCCCTCGCGCCCCTTGAGCGGCGGCGGCGAGATTCACGAAGGGCGGGAAGATCACGATTTCCGTCATGGGTGGAGTGGGTCACCAGCGGACGGAACTTCTCGAAGAAGGCCGTGGTCTCAGGGGGCGTCTTGTACATCTTCCAGTTGCCTGCCATGATTGGGCGTCGCATAAGGTTAGGATAGCGACCGCAGGAAGCTGGTTCCTTCGACTATTTTTGTGCCGAAGTTTTCAGCTACAGTTTGGCCGATATCGGAGAGTGTGGACCGCAGGCCCAGATCCACTGCTTCCGGCTGGCGCGGCCGGTAGACCAGCAACGGAACGTATTCGCGGCTGTGATCGGTGGAAGGGGTGGTCGGGTCACACCCGTGATCGGCCGTGATGATCAGCAAATCCTGCGCGTTGAGCTTCTGATAAAGCGATGGAAGCCAGGCATCGAACTCTTCGAGCGCCCTGGCATAGCCCTCCACGTTGTTGCGATGGCCATAGAGTTGATCGAAATCGACCAGGTTGACGAATAGCAGCCCGGCGTTCAACTCGTCCAGCGCGCCCAGCGTCTTCGCCATGCCGTCGGTATTGTTTTTGGTCTTCTCGTATTCGCCGATGCCGCGCCCCAGGAACACATCGAAGATTTTGCCGATGCTGAAGACCTCCACTTTGTGATCTTGCAGCTGATCGAGCAGCATGCCGCGCGGCGGCGGGACGGCGTAATCATGCCGATTGGAGGTGCGCGTGAATTCGCCTGCCTGGCCGGTGAAGGGCCGGGCGATCACGCGTCCCACTTCGAGCGGCCCGCGTAACATCTCTCGCGCGGTTTCGCAGATCTTGTACAGCTCCCATAGCGGGATCACTTCCTCGTGCGCTGCCACCTGAAACACGCTGTCAGCCGACGTGTAGACAATCGGTTTGCCGGTGCGCACGTGCTCCCCTCCGAGCTCAGCGATGATCTCGGTGCCTGAGGCGGCGCAGTTGCCGAGTGTGCCGCGCCCGATTTTGGTCTCGAACTCCTGCATGAAGAGGGGCGGGAATCCGTGCGGAAAGAGTGGGAACGGTTTCGCGAGATGAATGCCCACCATTTCCCAATGGCCGGTGGTGGTGTCCTTGCCGGGTGATGCCAGGGCGCATCTTCCGAACGCGGCTCTGGGATGATCCACGGGACCTACATGCGCCAGGGCCTTGAGATTACCCAAGCCCAATTGCGCCATGTTCGGAAGGTGCAACTGGCGGGTGGACGCGATGTGCCCGAGGGTATCGCTGCCCGCGTCTCCATATTGGGCTGCATCCGGCATTTCGCCGGCGCCTACGCTGTCCAGCACAATCCAGGTGATGCGAGGGAACGGGGGCGTCATTGCTGAGTCACGGGACTGATACCCGATGTGGGCTTGCCAAGAGCGCGGTTTACACGCTCGGTGAGCATGTCGACAAAACGTTCTGGAATAAATCCGACCATGCGAGTGAAGACGCCGCCCGTCTTGCCAAGGATGATGGTAGTGGGAATGGAAGAAACCTGGAGCAAGCTCTGCAACCCATCTTCGAAATAGACTTTCTGGCTCCACTTGATCTGGGTGAGAAATGGTTTTACCAGGCTGTGATCTTCGTCCGCATCCACGGCCAGGAACACCACGTCGCTCGAGTCCTGGAACTTCGCTTTCACCTGTTCGTAGAGCGGATGCTGGACGCGGCAGGGACCGCACCAGGTGGCCCAGAAGTCCATCACCACCACTTTGCCAAGCAGTGAAGAAAGCGGAAGCTTTTCGCCATCCAGACCCGAGAGAGTAAATTGGATTGGATCCTTGAGCTGTGAGTTGGGATCGTATTCCCGCAACTCCGCGCGGCGCGCTGCGAGCTCGGAGGATGTGGTGTCGTAGGCTTTCAGGATCAGATCGCCGAGGCCGTCTTCGGAACCATGCAGCTTGCGATACAACTCACCCAGGTGCGCGCGATCCGTGGCCGCATCCTGGCCGGCCGAATGTAAACCTCCAATGGTGAAGGCATCGGCGAGATACTGGAGCGCTTCTTGATCCTTCCCGGCGGACGCGAGCCAGCGCGATGCTTCGTGTGAGGCTTCCACGCTTGGAAAAATGTTGTAACTCGATTGCGCCAATTGGATGGCTTCATTGTTGTGGCCCATGAGACCCTGGGCGCGCGCTTCGAGCAATAGCGCCCGGGCGCGCCCTCGATCGAACTCTTCCTTGCGCTTTACTTCTTCGGCTCCGCCGCCAGGCTCGAATTTATCGTATTGATAAGCGGTTTGAATCAGGTCCGCCAGATGGCGTGCATGCTCGAGCGCGCGTTGAGCGCTAGCCTTGTCGCCCTGATGCAGCAGCGCGGTAGCCACGTGTTCCAGCACCTGCATGTCGTTGGGGTCTCGGGAGAGCACGCTTTCCCCGTATTGCGTCAGCCGGGCGTCGTCGTTGAGTTCGATGGCGGCCTTCACCAGCGCGCGTTCCAGCTCCGCCCGGCGCGGCGAATTGGGATACTTCTTGAGGTGATTTTCGATCGCCAGCTCAAACTCGCTCCGGCTGTTGCCGCCTTCGCTGAGCGCTCTTTGCAGGCTCTGCTGTTCTTCCTGCGAGAGGGGTTGCGCGCTCCCGAGCGCCCCCCAGGCGATCAGCATGCTGATCGACAACACGTACCTCATTAGCGCGGCTTCTCCGGCGTCTGTGGCGATTTTCGGATTTCTTCGGCGATGGCCGCGGCGCGCTCGCGGGAGATATGCAGGTAACTTTCGTTTTTGGCGATGCGGTCTAGAAGCGGCAGAAACTGCTCGGGGGCAACTAACCGGTTGCGCTCCATGGTGATCTGCATCTGGAGTAGCACGTCATTCACTCCCAACTTTTCGAAATGCGCGGTACGGTCCAGATTGGCGAAGTGCTGTTCTGTTTCGGTGATGCGCTCGAAGAAGTCCAGCAATGCCTGCGCGCTAAGGTCCTGGGAATAATTGAATTGAATCTCGTGATGCTCGGCGCCATCATCGAAGCGAAACGTCTTGATCCCCAGGTTGGCGATTTTCAAGCCGGATTCCAGGGGATGTTGAAAACGGTCCAGCTTCTGAGTAAGGTCGAACATCTCCTGAACGGAGGCGCGGTCCAACTGGATCTTAATGGGATTGTCGTCTTCCTTGGCTTCCTGATAAGTTGCCTGGCCGTCGCGGTCCACGGTGATGGCGACGTATTCGGGCACGCTGCCTTTGAAAAATTTCGAATAGAAGAGCTGCGGAGCGGCGCATAGCGTCGCCGCAAACAAAAGGAAGGCGGCCAGGGTCTTCATCGCGCCACCTTAAGCCGCAGTTCCGTGGAGGTACGCGTGGCGTGGCAGATGGCGACCGCGATGGCGTCGCAGGCGTCTTCGGAGTCAATCTGTGTTTCCAAAGCCAGCAGGGAATGCACCATCATCTTCACTTGCTGCTTTTCGGCGCGGCCATAACCCACCACGCTGGTTTTGATCTCGAGCGGCGAGTATTCTCCGACCGCAAGCCCCGCTTCGGCCATGGTGAGCAGCACCACGCCCCTGGCATGCGAGAGCTTCAGCGCGGTCTTGACATTTTGGGCGTAGAAGACCTCTTCCACCGCTGCGGATTCGGGTGTGTGCGCCTGAATCACCTGGCGCAGGCCTTGTGCGATGACGAGCAAACGAACTTCCAAGGGCTGCCTGGGACTGGTTTGGATGGACCCGGCGGTGATCATGCGATGCGAGCGGCCATCGCTTTCAATCAGGCCGTAGCCGGTACGTTGAGTGCCACAGTCGATGCCCAGAATGCGCACGCGGCCCTTATTTCTCCCGCTTCCTCACGGCCGCTGCTCAGGCCATTGCTTCCAGCTCTTTTTCGTCGACGTCGAAGTTGGAGTAAACGTTTTGCACGTCGTCGTGTTCTTCCAATGCTTCACTGAGCCGCAACATGGCCGAAGCATTCTTGCCTTCGAGCTTGGTGAGATTCTTCGGCACCATGGCGATTTCATCGGACGCCGTGGTGATTCCGGCCTTGCGGATGGACTCCAGCACCGCGTCGTGCGCTTCGGGAGACGAAATCACTTCCCAATCTTCGCCATCGTCGCGCATGTCCTCGGCGCCCGCCTCCAGCACCAGATTCATCAACTGATCTTCTTCCGCTTTGTCTTTTTCGATGATGATCTGGCCCTTGCGCTCGAACATCCAGGCCACGCTGCCCTGTTCGCCCAAATTACCGCCATTCTTGGAGAACACGTGGCGGATTTCGCTGACCGTCCGGTTGCGGTTGTCGGTGGCCACGTTCACCAGCACGGCGGCGCCGCCCGGTCCGTAGCCCTCAAACGTGATTTCGTCGATCTGACCGCCTTCCAACTCACCGGTACCGCGCATGATGGCGCGTTTGATGTTGTCGGCGGGCATGCTGGCGGCTTTGGCGTCGGTGACGGCCTTGCGAAGACGGGGATTCATATCCGGGTCTCCACCGCCGCTGCGGGCGGCAATCATGATTTCTTTGATAATGCGGGTAAACGCTTTCCCGCGCTTGGCGTCTGTGGCGGCCTTCTTGTGTTTGATGGTCGCCCATTTGGAATGTCCTGACATGGTGAATACCTCAAGCTCGCGCGTTGCTTCGAGATAGCCGGGGAGCCTAACCCATTAGAATATCATGCAAGGGGCTTTGGCCCCCGTCCCGCCGACCGTAATCCGTCCGTCAGAGGTAGGCGCATATTGTGGCGCACGCACTCGTAATCGTGCGTGCCGCGTTCACATTCGTGCGAACGCTTGTGGTGTTGGCACGATTGCCAACACGGCACGCAGGAGTGCGCGCGCCACAATATGCTTGCACCGGCACGCCACCGTGGTGGCCATCGCGAGAGAGAAACGCGCGAGTTCCTAACGCCGGAATTGTCGGCCAACTCACGCTAGAAACTTCCGCAAATTATTCTCTGGATTCTCTTGACGCGTGCTGGAGTTTAGGGGTATAAAACGAATTCCCCCACTTGTTGAATTGAACGCTCGCTCAGTCCTGGGGTTGGGTCCGCGAACGTTCGAAAGGGAATTGTCGAAGACAATGTCTGCTGCCGCCGCTGTTCTTATTGAAACTCCTCACTACGTGGAAGCTTCCTTCGCGATAGCTTCGCCTGAGGAGCGCCTGCGCGATTTGGTTCACGAATTGCGCCAGCCTTTGAGTTCTATCGAGGCCATCGCTTACTATCTGGAAATGACATTGCCGGCCGGACAATTCGAAGCCCGCCAGTATATGTCGCAACTGCAGCGTCTGGTGGCGGAAACCAACACCATTCTGGAGCGCTCGGTGCCTGCCGCGCGCAAAGGTTGCGTAAGAGCGGCCCACGTCGCCGGGTAGTCAGCCGGCTTCGCGATCGCGCAGCAGTTTTTGTATCTCTGCGATTTGCTCGCGCAGCTTAGGCAATCGGGCCAGATTCGCCAATTGTTCCAGGTGCTCTTTCAGAGGCCGCGCGGGAGTTCCCCATACCACCTGTCCCTTGCGAACGATTTTTGAAGTGAGAATGCCGCAGCCGGAGCCCAGCACGGCGCCGGATTCTATGCGAGCTTTGTCTCCGATACCCACCTGCCCTCCGATGACCGCGAACTCTTCCACCACCACGCCTCCCGAGAGTCCGGTTTGCGCCGCGATCACTACGTGCTTGCCGATGTCGCAGTTGTGGCCGATGTGTACCAGGTTGTCGAGCTTGACGCCGTCGCGGATGCGAGTGATGCCGAGAGCCGCGCGGTCGACGCAAGAATTCGCGCCGATCTCGACGTCGTCGCCGATCTCCACGCGTCCGATCTGCGGGAACTTCTGGTAACCGTTGGGGCCGCGCACGAATCCGAATCCATCGGCGCCGAGGACGCAGCCGGAGTGCAGCACGGCACGATCGCCGATGCTGACACGGTCGTAGATGGTAACGTGGGCGTGCAGCAGACAATCCGCGCCGATGCGGACTCCGGCACCGATGCTCGAACCCGCGCCCACCGACGTGCGCTCGCCAATGCGGGCCCCGGAGCCGACGGTTGCATGCGGACCAATAGAGGCGGAAGCGGCGATCTCGGCGTCGGGGGCGATCACCGCGCTCGAATGAACTCCGGGCGTGACCACTGGCGGCGGATAGAGCAGATTGATCGCCGTTGCGAAGCTGGCACGCGGCTCCTCGACGCGGATGATGGTGCGGTCGGCAGGGAATTCGTCGCTAACGAGAAGACAACCCGCGCGCGATTGAGCGGCTTGGGCGGCGGCTTTGCGATTGCCGACGAAGGCGATTTCGCGTGGCCCGGCGGATTCGAGTGTCGCGGCGCCGGTGATGTCAAGATCGCCGGCTCCCTCATAAGTTGCCTTTAACTGTCGCGCGATCTCATCCACCCTCACCGGTGTCACCTCAGCCTGTATCATACAGACTTATGTGGCAAACTTATGTGGCAAACTTATGCCAGTTGATCCATCCGCATCGGTAGCCGCCAGCGCGCGCGTTCATCCGGGTGCGCAGGTCGCGCCCCACGTGACCATTGGCGAGTTTGCGATCGTCGAAGAAGATGTCGTGATTGGCGCGCATTGCCGCATCGAGCCTTATGTCTACGTGAAGCGCTGGACCACGCTCGGCAAGCGCAATGAGATTTCGGCCGGCACGGTGCTGGGGACCGATCCGCTGGACAAGCACTTCACCGGCGAGCGCAGCTATTTGCGCATCGGCGACGGCAACATCATCCGCGAGCACTATACCATCTCGCGCGGCACCCAGCCGGAGAGCGCGACTGAAATCGGCGATGGCAATTACATCATGACGTCGGGACACATCGCGCACAATTGCAGGATCGGCAACAATACCGTGATTGCGAGCTGCGCGCTGGTGGCCGGGCACGTGGATGTGGAAGATCAGGCGTTTATCTCCGGCGGCGTGGTGATTCATCAGTATTCGAAGATCGGGCGGCTGGCCATGATCGGCGGGAATTCGCGCGTGAATCTGGACGTGCCGCCGTTCTTCCTGTACACCGATTTCAATGTGAAGCCGAATGGGCTGAACCTGGTGGGCCTGAAGCGAGCCGGTCTGACGCACCCGGAGATTCGGGCGTTGAAGGTGGCCTACAGGATTCTGTATCGCTCCGGATTGAAGCTCAAGGATGCCCTGGAACGCATCACGGCTGAGCTCGATACGGAGCACACCCGGCATCTGGTGAAATTCATTCAGAGCAGCGAGCGGGGAATTTGCAGGGAATGAAATCTGGGCACGTTGCAATTCTTTTGAAGAGTGTGCGGGCGCAGTTGACAGCCGCGGCGGATCCAAAGTTCGAAGCTGGCCTGCGCTGGTTTTTCAAGGAGCCGGTGAAGCCCTATGGTGTCCGAACTCCGCGGGTGCGCGAGCTCGCGCGGCTCGCTTATAGGGAAGTGAAGACGTGGCCGGTTCGGGACCGCGACCGGTTCGTCACCGAATTGTGGAAGAGCGGAATGCTAGAGGAAGGCGTGCTGGTGAGCCACCTTTACCGGCGATTCGCAAAATCCTGCGGCGAGCGTGAATTCGCCATGTTCGAGCGATGGATCAACCGCTACGTCAGGAACTGGTCCCACTGCGACGGCGTTTCCACCTGGCAGATTGCGGCTTCGATTGCGAATCAGCCGGGTTTGGCGGATCGGCTGGCCGGCTGGACGAAATCCAAGAATCGATGGAAGCGCCGCTCCGCCGCCGTTTCGCTGGTCTACGAAGCCAAGCGCGGCCGCCAGACCGAAACAATCTTCCACATTTGCAGTTTATTGATTGAGGATACCGACGACATGGTTCGAAAAGGCGTCGGCTGGTTGCTCAAGGAGACCTATCCGACGAAGCCGCGCGAGGTGCTGGAATTTCTCGCAGGCTGGAAAGCCCAGACGCCGCGGCTGGTTTTGCGTTTAGCCGCAGAAAAGATGAGCCCGAAAGACCGCCGCTGGCTAATGGCTAAAGGCTAACCGCCAACCGCCGCACGCCCTGCGGTTCCAGGCAGGCGAGCATTTCGTGCGCGGTCTTGCCCGTCAGCGGATGCCGGAAATCCGGCGCGATCTCCGCCAGCGGATCCAGAACAAAGCGGCGCTGCGCGATCCTGGGATGCGGCACTTCGAGCTCCGCTGTGGCCATCACCACGCGTCCATAGAACAAAATATCGATGTCGATATTGCGAGGACCCTTGGGAGTGACGCGGCGGCGGCCCATGTCACGTTCGATCTGGCGAACGCGCGCCAGCAATTGCATCGGAAACAAGGTGGTTTCCACTTGCACCACCGCGTTCAGGAACCACGGCTGATCGAGCATTTCCTGCGGCGCTGTTTCATAGAGCGACGACCGGTGCAGGACGCGGACCTGGTCCGATTCCAGATGTTTCACCGCCTCTCGCAGATGGGCTTCGCGAACGCCCAGGTTAGAGCCGAGCCCGAGGAAAGCGGTCTTCAAAACAGGCCGCTCTGCAGCCCACGCGCAGGCGGAGGGATCTTGAAATATTCGAATGCGCGTGGCGTGCCGACGCGTCCGCGAGGCGTGCGGTCGATGAACCCCAGCTGCATCAGATAAGGTTCATAAACCTCTTCGATGGTATCGGCCTCTTCGTCGATGGAAGCGGCGATGGTATTCACGCCCACCGGACCGCCGCCGTATTTTTCGAGCAGCGTGAGCATGATCTTCTGGTCGATTTCGTCCAGCCCGAAGCGGTCCACTTCCAGCAAGTCCAGCGCATTGGTCGCCGCGCGCAGGTCGATGTGTCCCGCGGCGCGAACCTGCGCGTAATCGCGAACCCGGCGCAGCAGACGATTGGCGATGCGTGGCGTGCCCCGGCTGCGTCGGGCGATCTCTTCCGCGCCATCCAGATCCAACGTCACACCCAACAGACTTGCGGAGCGCTCGACGATCGCGGTCAACTCCGCAACGCCGTAATGATTCAGCCGCAGCACCAGACCGAAACGTCCCCGCAGAGGAGCGCTCACCAGGCCTTGCCGCGTAGTGGCGCCGATGGCGGTGAAATGCGGAATGGAGATGGAGTGAGTGCGCGCGCCGGGCCCGGTGCCGATTAAAATATCCATGCGAAAATCTTCCAGCGCGGCGTACAGGATTTCCTCCACGTCAGGCAGCAGACGGTGAATCTCGTCGATGAAAAAAACCTGGCGAGAACGGATGTTGGTGAGCACGCCCGTCAGGTCCAGCTTCTTCTGCAGAATGGGGCCGGAGGTCTGTTCGAAATCTACGCCCAATTCGCCGGCGATGATGGTGGCGAGCGTGGTTTTTCCCAAGCCCGGCGGCCCGTAGAGCAAAACATGATCCATGGCCTCGCCGCGCTTCTTGGCGGCTTCGATGGCGATGGAGAGGTTCTCTTTGAGCTTCGGCTGGCCGGTGAAATCGGCCAGGCGCGTGGGACGAAGAGCGGCTTCAAACTGGCGTTCGCCCTCCAGCGGCGAGAGCGACGCGATACCGGTCTCACGCATCTTAACGCACCAGCTCCAGCGCCTTGCGGAACATGGGCTCGAAGGCGGAAGAAGGCTCCGCGGCTTTGGCTTTTCGCACGGCAGCCTCGGCGGCCGAACGCTGGCAGCCCAGATTCAGCAAGGCCGACAGCACATCCTGTTCGATCCCGCTGAGGGCGGGTTCAGCCCGCGCGGAAATGCTCGCTGGCGCGCCGCCCCCTCCCAAGCCTTCCAGCTTGTCCTTCAACTCCAGCACCATTCGCTCCGCGGTCTTTTTGCCGACGCCGGGGATGCGAACCAGTTGCTCCACGTGACCGCCGCGAATAGCGTCGATGATGGCTGCCGTTGCGATACCGGACAGCACTTTGATCGCAAGCGTAGGGCCGATGCCGCTCACCGAGATCAGTTTTTCAAACAGCGCTTTTTCTTCCGCAGTCAGGAATCCGAATAGCGCCAGCGCATCTTCGCGCACGTGGGTGTGGATGCGCAGCGCCACTTCGGCGCCGGCGTCGGGGAGCGTGGAAAAAGTGGAAACGGGAATCATCACGTCGTAACCCACTCCGGACGTTTCGACGATCACTTGATTCGGATGTTTCTCAAGCAGCTTGCCGCGCAGAAAGGCGATCATGTTTCAAGATTGATTATGAGGCATGGCCGGCCCGTGAGCCGCCGCTCTTGGAAGCGTGAACGAGAATCGCGCGCCCTTGCCTGGCTCCGAATCAACCCAGATGCTGCCGCCAAGCCGGTCCACAATTTTCTTGCAGGTAGCCAGGCCAATTCCAGTTCCCGGATATTCGTCGCCATGCAGACGTTTGAAGATGCCGAAAATCTGGGTTTGATATTCGGGAGGGATTCCGATGCCGTTGTCTTCCACCGAAATCACCCAGTCGTGCGCTCCTTCGGCTGCGGTCACCGAGATGCGCGGAGGCTCTTGGGAACGGTATTTCAGTGCATTGCCGATCAGGTTCTCGAATACCTGGGTTAAATGCTGCGGGTTGGCGTTTACCACCGGCAGCGGACCGAGCGAGACGTCGGCGCTCGATTCCGAGATGGAACTTTGCAGGTTGGTGATGGCGTCGCCGACCACCTTATCCACGGGCACCGGCTCGAGCGGCGAATCGCCCACTTCACCGGATCGCGAGTATTCGAGCAGCGCCTCAACCAAAGCATGCATGCGTTGTGCGCCGGCTACGGCCACATCGAACAACTGTCCCGCCTCCTGATCTAAAACCCTTCCCGAATAGCGGCTGCGAATGAGCTGCAAATAGTTGGAAACGGTTCGCAGCGGTTCTTTCAAATCGTGAGACGCGGCGTAGGAGAACTGCTGCAGGTCCTGGTTGGTGCGTCTTAAATCCTGATTCAATCGGCGCAATTGTTCTTCCGCCTCCCGCCGCCCCGTGATGTCGCGGAAAGCCAACACTACCCCAATGGTTCCGCCCTGCGAATTACGGATGGGAGCGGCGCTTTCGTCGATAGGCCGTTCCACGCCATCGCGCGAAATCAGCACGGTGTGATCCGCCAGACCGGCGATCAAGCCCTCGCGCAATGCGCGGTCCACCGGATTGTCCAAAGGCAGACGGGTTTGCTCATTCACCAGAGTCAATACTTCCTGGAGCGGCCGCCCCTGGGCCTGCGCCTGGGTCCAGCCAGTCAGACTTTCGGCCACTCCGTTCATGAAGGTCACTCTACCGGCGTCGTCGGTAGCCACCACTGCGTCGCCAATGCTGGTCAAAGTAGTATGCAAAAAGTCGCGGCTGGATGTGGTGCGACTATTCGCCGAATCCAGGTCGACAATCAGGCGATCGCGCTCCCCGGTGGTGCGCCCGATATCGATGGTAGCGAGCACCAGGAACAGGAACAGAACCCCAGCTCCGAAGGCCGTGGTCAGGCGCGTTGTGGAGCCCTGCTGCTGGCGCCCGCGAATGCCTTGCATCAGGCCGCTGTAGACTTCGTTCTGCAGGTCCAATCCGACCCGGCGAAGATCATCCATGGCTTGCTTGCCGCGGTTGGTTTCCACTTCAGCCAGCGCGGCTTTGAATCCCTGGTTTTGGCGCAAGGCCACGGTCTCCTGCAACTCGGCTAGCTTTTCGGAAATCAAGCTGCTGAGCGTTGCCACGCGGGTGCGCAGCGCGGGCTCAACCGCCACCAATTCGCGCAATTTGTTCAGCTCGGTGGGAAGCGCGGCGACAGCGGCATTGTAAGCATCCAGATATTGCGGATCGCCGGTCAGGACGAATCCACGCTGGCCGCTCTCGGCGTCCCGGATGGAAGACAACGTTTGTTCGATCTGTTGCAGAAGCGCGCGGCTATGCTGCACCTGAGGCGCGCTACGCTGAAAGGCCGACCAATCCCGATAAGAGAGGAAACTGACTACCAGCAGTATCAGTAAAGCGCCGGCAAGATACCACCTGTCGGGTCTTCGAATTCGCCGCAAACTCCGCTCCGAGAGAGCTTCGCGGGAAGCTCCATGTTTATGCTCAGGTCCTAGGAGCAGCGTAGCAGATACGGCGGCGTGGATTTCAATTATTCATAGCGCAAGGCCCGGATCGGGTCCACTTGCGAGGCGCGATGGGCTGGAACATAACAGGCAGCGATTGTCACCAGCAGCAACCCCAGCGGCACCAGGATCAGGACGGCTGGATTGCTGGTGCCCAAGCCGATCAATCCGCGCGTGAGAACCCCGCGAACGCCCAGACTGGCCGCGAATCCGATGCCGATGCCTACCAGCGAGAGGACCAACCCCTGCCGCAGGACCATCTTGACCACGTTGCCCCGATTGGCGCCCAGCGCCATGCGCACGCCGATTTCCTGCGTCCGCCGGCTGACCGAGTAGGAGATCAAGCCATACAGGCCGACCAGTGCCAGCGCCAGGCCCAGCAGCCCCATCGCTGAGACCAGCTCCAGGATGATCAGCAATATGGAAACGGCGCGCATCTGGTAAAAATTGCTGAGCGTGCGCGAGTTGTAGATCGGCATGTTGGCGTCGAGCGAGCGGACTACATCCCGCAACGGCGCCGCGATCGTAGCCGGATCGTCATTGGTCTCCACCAGCACCGCCATCTGGCTGCTCGGCTGCTGTGCAAAAGGCAAATAGATGAAGGGCGTCGGCGGCTCGGCGATGAATAGATAGCGAGACGTTTTGGCAATGCCCACCACTTCCAGCAGCGGCCCCTTGCTGTCGTGCAGGCGAATGCGCTTGCCGATGGCATCCTGATTCGGCCAGTATTTCGCCGCGAAAGCTTCGTTGACGATGGCTACGGCAAGCGTCTCGGCCTTATCGGACGCGGTGAACGCGCGCCCACGCACCATGGGCGCTCGCATGGTCGAAAAATAGCTCTCGTCAATAGCCTCGCCAAACTCCGAAGCTGTGTCTTGTCCTTTGGGAAACTGATAGCCTTCGGGAACCACGGTTTGCGTGCCTTGATTGGGCGATAGAGGAACCGCCTGCGCCAGGGTCGCCGATTTTACACCCGGCAACGCGCGTGTCCGATCGATCAGGTTGCGATAAAACTGGCGCGATTGTTCGGGCGTGTAGCGCGCGAGCGCGGTGTCGAACTGCATGGTCATGATGTGGTCCGTGCGAAATCCCGGATTCATCGCCATCGATTTTCGAAAACCATCCAGGATCATGCCGGCGGCTACCAGCAGCACCAGCGAGAGCGCCACCTGGCCGACCACCAGCACATCGCGGCCGATGGTCCTGCGGCGGGAGCTCGCCGTAAGGCCCGAGGATCGGAGCGCGGGAATCAGGTCCGTTCGCACGGCTTGCCAGGCCGGCGCCAGCCCGAACAGCAGCGTGCACAGCACGGCGGTGAACAGGCTGAACAAAAGAACGCGATGGTCGAGCTGGATGGTGAGCGAGATGGGTAAGTCGGTAGGGATCTGGATGGTCTTGAAGAAGCGAATGCCCAAATATCCGAATCCCAGGCCGAGCACCGCTCCGATGGATGACAAAAGGGCGCTCTCGATCAGCAGCTGGCGCATCAACCGCCAGCGTCCAGCGCCGATCGCGAGCCTGATTGCGATTTCGCGCGACCGGCTGCGTGCGCGCGCCAGCAACAGGTTGGCGACGTTCGCGCACGCGATCAAAAGCACCAGGCCCGCGAGCGCCATCAAGGTGGTGACCAGGGCGCTATCGTAAGGATCCTGCTGGAAGCGCGATTGCATCTCGGTTTGCACCAGGACGGGATGATTGCGATTCGTGGCCGGGTATTCTTTCTCCAGGTTCTTGGCGATCCCCATCAGTTCGGCTTGCGCCTGTTCGCGTGTTGCTCCGCTTGCGAGCCGGCCCTTCACTTGTAGAAAGCGATTACCGCGATCGTCCAGAGGATTGGCGGCGCTGGCCCCCAGACGCTGGATCATCGTCAACGGCGCGTAGAAAGCCGGATGGACATAGAGGTCCATGCCGGTGAAACCCTCCGGCATGACTCCGATGACCTTGAAGTCGATTCCACTGAGGCGAATATTGCGCCCTAAGATGGCTGGGTCGCGCCCGAACTGATTCACCCATTGGTCGTAACTCAACACCACGATCGCATCGCGCCCCGAAATTTTGCCTTCGTCCGAGGTGAACGCCCGGCCCAGGATGGGCTCGATTCCCATGGCACTGAAAAAGTTGTCACTCACCAGCATCCCCATGCGCATTTGCGGCTGGACGTTGGCGGATTCGGCCAGGCCCACCGTGTTGAACTGAAAGGCCGCCAGCCCGGAAAATGACCGGCTATTTCTGCGGAAGTCCTGATAATCGGTGTAAGATACGCCGCTGCCCGTAAAGGCGTTTGTGCCTGAAACCAGGGTCACCACTTCGCTCGGCCGCGCGACGGCCAGTGGCCGCAACAACAAGCCGTCCGTCAGGCTGAAGAGTGCGCTATTGACGCCGATGCCGATGGCGAGCGATAGCCCCGCGATGGCGGTCAGGCCGGGATTCTTGAGAAGCAATCTGGTCGCTTGGCGGATCTCTTGGAAGATCATGGAATAGACTACGCAGCCGAGCCGCTTAAGTTCCCGGAACATTGCGGTTTGGCGGGGCGTGGAATCGGCGTACAGTAAACTGATGGCCCGCCGCCGATTCTTTGTCGATGCCGTCGAGTCCGGCCGGGCGCGCATCACGGGACCGGACGCGCATCATTTGACCCGAGTTCTGCGCGTGGAACCGGGGCAGCAGTTTGAAATTTCCGACAATCGGGCCGTGTATCTGGCCGAAGTAGAGAGCGCGCGCAAGGATCTGGTATCGTTTTCAGTTCGGGGAGAAGTGGCGTCGCCGGAACCCACGGTGCGCACCTCGCTCTGCGCCTCGCTGATCCGCTTTGAGCGCTTTGAGTGGATGCTCGAAAAGGCCACCGAACTGGGCGTCGCGCGCGTGGTGCCGGTGGAGGCCGAGCGCAGCGAACGAGGTTTGGAACAGGCCGTCGGGAAGCGTATAGCAAGATGGAACCGCATTGTTCGGGAAGCGAGCGAACAATCGCGGCGGGCGCGGCTGCCCGAGATAGGAGCTCCTCTCGATTTGGCCGCTGCGCTCCAGACGGAGGCGGCTTCCTATCGATACGTGCTGGAAGAAGCCCAAGCGCCAGCGATGCTTTCGGTTCTGCCCGTCGATCGCCAGCCGGGCGATTCCGTAACGCTGCTGGTGGGGCCCGAGGGCGGCTGGACGGACCGCGAGCGCGCGCACATCGCCGGTTCGAATTGGCGCCCGGTTTCGCTCGGCCCCGAAATTCTGCGAGCCGAAACAGCAGCGCTTGCTGCGCTGGCTGTGGTGAACGCGGCCTGGGGCGCGTTCTAGATCGCGCTTTAGATTGAAACAACCGCGGCGCTCACTGGCTTCGATCCCACTGGCAGAAGCATGAAGAGCGGACCTTTTTTCCAACGGCGTTGCTCGGTGGCGGCGCGCGTAACGTTCGGAATGCGAATCACCGCCATGTCTCCCGACGCCTGGTTCAGCACCAGCGCGTATTGATCGTCCGGTGTGATGACGATGCAAGAGGGTTCCGTGCCGACCGGAGTGACCGCCACTACGTTGCTGGTGACGATGTCCAGAATACTTACGTCCGCCGATTTGGGGTTTGCCACGAAAAGATATCCTGGCGACGCGGAGGCAGCCATGGCTCCCGGGCCGTGTCCGGCCAGCACGGTTTGTCCGATCTGCGGTGTGAAGTAGGGATACACCACCACCACCGCATCCATACCTTCGCCGGTAACAAACAGTTGGCCACCGTCGGAATTGAAGCACAAATGGTCGGGGCGCACCGCGAGCGGCAGATCCACCATCAGGCGCTGGCGCGGCACATCGAAGATGGATAACATGCGCTGGCTGACGTTGGCCGCGATCAACTGCCGTGAGTCCGACTGCGCGCGGGCTCGATTGCCGTGCGAAGGCTGAAACTTTACCAGGCCGATTTCGCCGCTGGTGCCGATCGGAGGAAATGCGCGCCGGTTCCCGAGATCGACGAAAGTAATGGAGCATCCGGCGCCGGAACTGATGGCCACGCTGTTTCCGTCGGGCGAGATATCGAAGCTGGCTGCGTCGTCGTGCAGCGGAAGAGTCCAGCTCACCTGCATGGGATCTAAACTCAGGCGCACCAACTGCCGGGGCTCTTGGCACAGGACGTATAGCGCGTCACCATCCGGCGAAAGCCGCATTTCGATGGCCGTAGAAGCCACTTGCAGCTTGCGCGCAAAGGTGAGATTGGCCGTGCGGATTTCGTGCACCGAGCCGTTTTCGGTGGTGAGAGCATACACCCGCGCGCTCCGAGCATTCGCCAGTACGGCGCTCGGCGATCCATCCACGCGGATGTGGCGCGCCACGGCGAACACTTCCAGATCCACTACTGCGATCGCGCCGCCCTCCTGGTTTGCGATGAAGGCGTATCCCGAAAATCCGGTGGCGCGTTTGTGGCCGCCGCAGCTCATCAGGCCGCTGAGACCGCCGGCGATTCCGGCGCCTAAACTGCCTGCTAAGAACGCTCGCCGGGTATCCATCTAACTTGATTCTGGCACACGTCGTCCTTGGTCTCGCTCTCCGGGGTTTCGCTCTCCACGGGCAGCGGGGATTCGATGGATTTGACGGGTTCCGGCTCGCGCAGCCTCATCCGGCTCTTCACCGCCATGGTGCTCACTCGGGCGTCGCTGTCTTCCTTGAGCTTGTCGAGGGCTTCAGTGAAGAACGGATCGCCCGATTCGCCCATGGCCCACGCGGCGCTAGCGCGCAGCGCCGGATCGAATGCGTCGGCCAATTGAGCCAGGCGCACAGTTGCATCACGGTCGCCCGCCAGGTAGAGACCCAATAGCGCGTTTACTACCACGCGCCCAGACGGGTCTTCGGTGGCTTGCAAGAGGATTTTTCGGACGTCCGCTTGCCGATGTCCCCACAGTGACTCGATTGCATTGGCCCGGAGCCGGGCATCGTTTGAGGATAAGAGCACTTCCACGCGGTCCGGATTCCAATTCGACCGTCCCAACATCAGCGCTGCCTTGGAACGCACTTTCTCGCTCGGATGCCTCAGAAACTGAATCAGGCAGGAGCCCAGCAGCGTGCAGTCTGAGATGGCATCCACTAACTGGAGCATTCGCAGTGCCACGGTATCGGTGATGGAGCCCACGCCATGCTCGCCGTTGGCGATGGCTGTGCGGACCAGGCGCACATCCAGCCGGGGCTCGAACCCCGCCACCTTGCGCGCCAGCATCACGGCTGCCTCCAGCGACAATGCCTGTTGATTCATGAGCAGTTCCGCCAATAAGTTTCCGGCTCCCGGCAAACTCGCCAGGTGTTGCAAGCCGGGAGATATCTTCTCGGCGGACAATAGCAGTTGGACTGCCGCATGGGCGACCGCCATACGGTCGATGGATTGAAGGCGCTGGATGGCGGCAATGGCTCCGGCGCGGTCGCCCGGGAAGGCGGCCAGTGCACTCTGCAACAAACCGCTGATGGTTCGTTCCCCACCAACTGGCTTGACGCCCAGCGTTCCGAGAGGCTGCTTGAAATACATAGTCTTCGGGTGTGGCGCTGGCCGCACCCACCGTTTCTCAAGCTCCTCATCGGACCGTTTACAACAATTAATAGCTCTTAAGTGACGATAGTGATTGAATTATGATACGCTTTTGATGGACCGTCGAGCGCCTCCCGTTACAACCTCTGAAAACCGGAATATGCGTGTGCTACGGCCACTAGTGAAGGAGCCCGAAAAGTCTCTCCATGAACGTTCGCTCGCTGTTTAGCCTCTTTTCCTCGGACCTTGCCATCGATCTTGGAACCGCCAACACCCTGGTCTATGCCAAAGGGAAGGGCATCGTGGTGAACGAGCCGTCCATTGTCGCGATCAACAAAACCAACGGCGAGGTGGAGGCAGTAGGTAAAGAAGCCAAAGAGATGCTGGGCCGCACGCCGGGCAACATCGTAGCCATCCGTCCCATGAAAGACGGAGTGATCGCGGACTTCAAAGTCACCGAGCGCATGCTGAGCTACTTCATCCTGAAGGCCCACGGACGCAAAGTGCTGGTTCATCCGCGCATCGTGATCGGAGTGCCGAGTGAGATTACACAGGTGGAAAAACGCGCGGTGATCGACTCGGCTTATCGCGCCAAGGCGAGCGAGGTTCACCTGGTGGAGCAGGCCATGGTGGCGGCCATCGGCGCTGGGCTGCCGGTGACCGAACCCTCCGGCAACATGGTGGTCGACATCGGCGGAGGCACCACCGACGTGGCCGTGATCTCGCTATCCGGTATCGTCTACTCGCGTTCGGTCCGCGTGGCCGGCAACGCCATGGACGAAGCCATCATGCAATATCTCAAACGCAAGTACAACCTGTTAGTGGGCGAACGAACCGGCGAGGCGATCAAGATTCAAGTGGGTTCGGCCTATCCTTTGGACAAGCCCCTGACGATGGAAATAAAAGGCAGAAATCTGATTGAGGGCGTTCCCAAAACCCTGACCATCGACGATAGTGAGATTCGCGAAGCGCTCTCGGAGTGCGTAGCGACCATCATGAACGCGATTCGGGTTGCTTTGGAGCGCACGCCGCCCGAATTGAGTGCCGACATCAGCGATCGCGGAATTGTTTTGACCGGAGGCGGCGCGATGTTGAAGAATCTAGATAAGAGGATTCGTGAAGAAACTGGACTTCCGGTTTCGATCGCCGAGGACCCGCTAGCCAGTGTGGTTTTGGGAACCGGCAAGATGTTGACGGACTTCAAATTGCTCCGCAGAGTGGCAATTGAGTAGGCCTGCTAACGTGATGTAACTTATGGATTTTTTCCTCAGCCGCTACCGCCATCTCACGGTGTTGCTGATCGTGATCACGGCACAGTTGGTGCTGATCGCCTACCAGGTTAAAACCAGCAAAGATATTCCGTTGATTCGCGTCTGGGCGGTTACCGCTGTCACGCCGGTCGAGACCGGCCTGGAACTGGTTCGCCGTTACACCTGGGGGTTCGTTGAGGATTACTTCGTCCTGCTGGGTGTACGCAGTCAAAACGAAAAGCTGCGGAGCGAGAACGGGCAGCTAAAGATCGAGAACAACTACCTGAAGTCGGAGTTGTCCACGGCGGATCGAGCCCGCGCCTTGAGCGTGTTTCAGGCCCGGTCGCCATCCAAGACGGTAGCGGCGCGGGTCATTGGAAACGGCACGGGCGCCAACTCGAAGGTCGTGTTTGTCGACCGCGGGTCGACCAGCGGTGTCGAAAGCGGTATGGCGGTGGTCACTCCGGATGGGATCGTCGGCAAGGTGGTGGAGGCATATCCCACCGCTTCGTTGGTAATGCTGATTACAGATCCTACCTTCGCCGCTGGCGTCGTTTCGCAAAAGAACCGCGTGCACGGGACGCTCAAGGGGCAAGGTCACGCTGAGTGTCTGGTGGACTACGTACAGAACGAGGAACACGTCGATATCGGCGAGTGGTTTTACACTTCCGGTGATGACCGCATCTTTCCCAAGGGCTTCCCCGTCGGCCAGGTTACGGCCTCTCCCAACGGCAAAACATTCAAAGAGATTTATGTCTCTCCCAGCGGCATGCAAGGCGGAGTGGAAGAAGTGCTGATCGTGCTGCAGGGCGTCCATCAGGAAGTGCCGGGCGCGGAAATAGCTTCTCCGGCCTATACCATTCTGCCCGCGCCGCGCGATGCCGCCACTCAAACGCCCGAGGGTGCACCGCAACCCGGCGCTCTGTCCACCGATGCGGACCGCTTACGGGCCATCTATAAGGATGTCGGCATAGAGCAGAAGCATACCTACGGCGAAGGCGTGCCCGGGTCAAAGCCGCCTGATTTCACCAAGATCCCTTCTGTTCACGGGGTGCTTCCGCCAACTGGGTCAGCTGCTGCTGCTCCCAACGCCCCCGGACCGGCAGCGACGGCGAAACCTGGCGCCGCTAAAACCCCTCCGGCGCAGGCTCAGACTGCGCCAGCAGCCGCGCCGGCCCAAACTGGACAAACGAAGCCAGTTTTGCCGCCCAAACCACCGCTGCCGGCCGTAGCCAAGCCCAAACCGCCCGTTTCGGAGGGGATTGATGACGAGCCAGCCTCGGTGGTGGCTCCTGCGTCCCCAGCTCCCAATCCGCCAGCTCCCAACCAATGACCGAGTACACCGAGCGATTGCTGGCCGAAACTCCGCGCAAATCCGCGGCCGATCGGTTTCGCCTTGTTTGGCTGGTGGTGGTCCCCTTGGTAGCGGTGCTCTCCCAGGTCTATGTGCCGCGTTTCATCCCGTTTCTGGCGTATCTGGAGTTGCCGCTGCTCATCACCGTGCATTTCGCGCTCAGCCGGGGCGGGCCGATTCCGGCCTTGTTCTACGGGATGTTCATCGGCCTGGTGCAGGACTCGTTGTCGCATCAGCCGATAGGTATGTATGGCATCGTGAAAACCCTGGTGGGATACTTCGCCGCCTCCGTCAGCATGCGATTCGACGTTCAGAACCCGGTGGTCACCTTCATTCTCAGCTTCTTCTTTTACTTCTTCCATCAGTTCTTCTATTGGGTTCTGTCGCGTGCGCTGTTGGGTGAGACGCTGGGCTTCGATTCGCAGCAAACCGTTATTTTTGGGCTGCTGAATGCCGCTGTCGCCCTGCCCTTGTTCCGTGTATTGGATAAACTGAAAGTAGCCGGCTAAAGTGAAACTGTACATCGCGCGCCAAGACGATCAAAGTTCGCCCAACACTCTCTTGCGCGACGACACAAAGTTCGCGGCGCAGAAGATCGCTTTTTTCCAATACACCACCATCGCCGTATTCCTGTTCCTGATCACCGGCTTCTGGGACCTGCAGATTCGCAATCCCGAGGTTTATCAGGAGCGCGCGCTCGAGAACAGCGTGAAGTCCATTCCCGTGCTCGCGCCGCGCGGCAAGATTCTGGATCGCGACGGACGCGTGATTGTTGACAATCACTCCTCGTTCAGTTTGTATCTGTCACGCGAAAACCTGAAGATGGAGCACTTGCGGCCGATCGCCGAGGGCCTGAATCTGGACTACGACAGCCTGGTGGCGCGCGTACGCCGTTTTCAATCGCGCGGCGCTCCGCAGTACGAACCCATTCCCATCAAGGAAGAGCTGACGCCGGGCGAACTGGCCTTTGTCGATTCGCATAAGGATCTGAGCACCTTTCCCGAGCTGGAGGTGGTGCGGGTGCAGCACCGGCTTTATCCACGCGACGGCTTAGCGGCGCACGTGATCGGATACGTGGGTGAAATCAGCGAATCGGAATTGGATTCCCCGGAGCTGGCGCGTTTCCACCAGGGAGACATCATCGGCAAAGATGGCATCGAGCGCCAGTACAACGATCAGCTGATGGGCGTGGATGGCCAGAAGCGCGTGGAAGTGGACAGTTTCGGCAACGAGCGGCATGTCCTGGACGACAAGGAAGCTGTTCCCGGAAGGAATCTGCAGCTTACGATCGACCTGGATCTGCAAGCGGTGGCCGAACTGACTCTGGAAAATCGGAAAGGCGCGGTGGTAGCGCTAGACCCACGCAACGGCGAAGTGCTGGCGATGGTGAGCCGCCCGGCCTTCGATCCTAATCTCTTTGCCGGACGCATCCGATCGAAAGATTGGAAAGTGTTGCTGGACAATCCCGATCACCCGCTGTTGAATAGAGCGGTGCAGGCGCAACAGGCGCCTGGATCGACGTTCAAGCCAATCATGGCGCTGGCGGGCCTGGAATCCGGCGTGATCGACGATAATTACCACATTAGCTGTCCGGGCGGCGCCACGTTTTACGGCCGATTCTTCAAGTGCTGGGGCAAGCATGGGACGGTAGGCCTGCACGAAGGCCTGGTGCATTCCTGCGATACGTTCTTCTATAACGTCGGCAATCGGCTGGGTATCGATCGCATCGCGCAGTACGCGGAAATGGTGGGCTACGGCCACAAGACCGGTATCGATCTTCCGCACGAGGCGGAAGGTCTGGTGCCCTCCAGCAAGTGGAAGATTCGAAACTTCCGCGAGCGCTGGTATCCCAGCGAAACTATCTCAGTGGCCATCGGCCAGGGAGCCACCACCGTGACGCCGTTACAAATGGCAGTGGCCATCGGCGGGATGGCGATCGGCGGCATGTGGTTTCAGCCTCACCTGGTGAAGGACGCCGTTCATTTGATGCCCGCGCGGCGTTCCGAAGTGAACCTCGAAAATATCAGCAAGGTGGTCTCGGGAATGTACGGTGTGGTGAATGAAGGCGGCGGCACGGGAGTGCGCGCTCACCTTCCCGGAGTGGCGGTGTGCGGCAAAACGGGAACCGCGCAGCTGGCTTCCAACGACTTGCTGAAAGGCACCTCTTACGGCCTCACCCACAAGGACAACGCCTGGTTCGTCGGATTCGCGCCTTGTGAAAATCCGGAGATCGTTGTCGCGACACTGTTCGAAAATGGCGAACACGGCCAACTGGCCGCGCCCATCGTGCGCGATGTGATGAAGGCGTACTTCGACAAAAAGGCCAGGCTGGCGCAACCGCAGCCGCAGATCGCCCATATTCCAAGTGGCCTGTTTGGTCAGCCCGCGCCGCTTCCCGTAACCACGGCTTCGGTGAATCCATGATGTTGACGATCAGGCATCGTGGCGCACGCACTCTTGCGTGCCGCGTTCACACTCGTGTGAACGCCTCCGGAGCACTCCGCTAATATGCCGGCCCATCGTTCCCTTCGCGATTTCGATTGGTTGATGCTGATTCTGGTATCGGCGATTTGCGCGCTCGGAGTGCTGCAGATTTACAGCGCCACCCGGGACACCCACTTTACCGAGGCATGGTGGAAGCAAGCCATCTGGATATTCGCCGGCTTCATCGCTTTGTGGATCGGAACGCTCATCGATTATCATTCCTTGCTCGGACAAGTGGCGGTTTTCTACTGCCTTTCGGTAGCCACGCTGATCGCTACGTTTGCGTTCGGAAATTCGGCCTTTGGCTCGCGCCGCTGGATCGGCGTTGCCGGGTACACGATACAGATCTCGGAATTCGTTAAACTAGTGATTGTTCTCTTGGTAGCTCGATATCTGTCGGAGTTGAAGGGCGATCAGTTGGAGCTCAGGGATCTGCTCAAGCTGGCGGGCCTGGTGGGAGTGCCGATGATCCTGGTGATGCTTCAGCCGGATCTCGGTACGGCATTGACGTTTGTTCCGATCCTCGCCATCGGCGTATTTTTGGCGGGGTTTCGTTGGCAGTATGCAGTGGCGATCCTGGTGCTTATCGCCGTGATTGCGCCGATCAGCTATTGGCTGGTGCTGAAGGATTATCAGCGGCAGCGGGTGGTGAGTTTTCTGGACCCCAGTCAGGACCCGAAGGGATCGGGCTACCAGGTGATCCAGTCAAAAATAGCGGTCGGTTCCGGCGCGCTGTGGGGGCGCGGCGTTACCAAGGGTACACAGACTCAAGGGCGCTTCCTGCCGGTGCCGCAGAAGGATTTTATCTTTTCGGCCTTTGCCGAAGAGCACGGGTTCGTGGGCGTCGTGGTGGCGCTCGGGTTGTATTTTTTGTTGCTGATGCAGATCGTTCAGAACGCGCAGACCGCGTCCGACAAGGCGGGCATGTACATCTGCATGGGCGTCGGTGCATTGCTGTTGTTTCACGTGCTGGTGAATGTCGGAATGGTGGTGGGACGGATGCCGGTCACGGGCATTCCGCTGCCGCTGATGAGTTCCGGCGGATCGAATATTGTAGCGATGTTTTTGATGCTGGGGCTCGTGAATAACGTCCGGCTCCGGCGATTTGTAAACTGAGCGCACAGCGCGGGATGCGTTGTGCGCGATTTATTAAATTGACTTGGCCGAGAGACGGCCGGCTCTTAAGAAGATTGAGGGTAAGCGAGTTCGATTCCATCCGGTTCTGGTCCGCGTCCGGGTTTTCTAATCCAGACCAGCGGGTTGGGTTGAGCGCCTTTCCAAGGTGTTTGAGAGCGATCTCCATCTTGGGGGGCTGAAAGATTTTCAAGTCCGGCGCGCCGGGTAAACGGTCCTGTGGGATCACCCGGCGTATCGGGCTGACGGTGTTCTCCCTCAGGCTTTCTTCGAGCTCCGGTTCTCGCCATGAACTGTAGGAGCATTCATGAGCAAAGAATTGGTGATCGCGGCAAATCGCCACGAGATCAAAGTTGCGATTCTCGAAGACGACCAACTGGTCGAAGTGTTTTTCCAGCGCTCCAACGAGTACTCGCTCGCTGGCAGCATTCACAAAGGACGTGTTACGCGCGTTTTGCCGGGCATGCAGTCGGCTTTTGTCGACCTGGGCCTGGAGCGCGATACGTTCCTGTACGTATCGGACTTTTCCGAAGAAGGCGAGGAGGACTTTGACCGCGTTTCGGTGAACCGCGAGCCGCGCGGCGGCCGTCCGCCGGCGCCTGAGCCTGCTCCCGTGGCTTCGGACGTTGCCGAGGCGGAAGCATCCGCCGGTGCTGCCGGATCTTCGGAGCCGGCGTCCGCTGCAGTCCCGCCGGTGGAGCGCATCGATCGCGGTGAGCGTCCGGATCGCGGTGGGGATCGAGGCGGAGACAGAGGTGGCGATCGTGGGCGCCGTTCCCGCCGCAGGCGTGGACGCGGCAGGGGATTCCCGGATTCCAAGTACGCTTCTTCTGAGACGTCGCGGGAACCATCGCGGGAGTCATCGCGACCCTCGCGCTCGGGCGATGCGCCTGCGGCGCGCGAAATAATCCCTCCTTCTTCGGAGCCCGGTCCGGCAGTGGAGGCTAGTCCAATTGTGCCGGGCACCGGCCCAACCGACTTCTCCGTTCTCCCCGGCGAGTCCCTCGCGAAATATACGCGCTCCAATATTCACCCGCTGGACCAAGCAGAAGAAGATGAGATTCGCGATTTGCAGGAAGCCGCCGAAGCCGCAGCCAGCCCGGTTGTCGTGGAGTCCGAGACGCTGGCCGAAATCGCCGAAGAGGCGATCGAGGAACCTGACGATGCGCCGCTCGCCGAAGAGGTTGAGATCGCGGACATTGATCCCGAGCTCGAGCCTGAAACGGATTCGGATGTCGAGATCCTGGTCGAAACCGAAACGTTCGTCGAAGAGTCGGTGGAAGAAGAAATCGAAGCTGGCGGAATGGAGCTAGAGGACGAGCCTTCGGCCGAGCCGGAATCTCCCGAGGCTTCGCAAACAGGCGCACTGCAAACAGGCGCTCCGCAAAAAGGCGCCCCGCCGCTTTCGGCGCAGGTCCGCGAACCAGGTGGGCGTTTCCCGCATCGCATGCCACGCCGCATGCGTCGCAAAATGCGCGGTGGCGAATTCAGGCCCCCAGAAGGCAGACCAGGCGAGGAGCGCCGGCCCGAAGCTGTTGCCGCCGAGGGATCCACTGAGTCACCTGTCACGCGCCCCGAGCAGCGAACCTACAGCCGCCCGGAGCGGGCGCCGCTTCCTTCCATTACCGAACTGTTGAAGGAAGGTCAAGAGATCATTGTCCAGATCGCCAAAGAGCCGCTGGGACAAAAGGGCGCGCGCATCACATCGCATATCGCGCTGCCCGGCCGATACGTGGTCTACATGCCGACGCTCGAACATACCGGCGTCTCGCGCAAGATCGCGAGCGACGACGAGCGTCTGCGCTTGAAGCGCATCCTGCAAATCCATGCCGCCGGAATACCGGGCGGTTTCATCGTGCGCACGGCGGGCGAGGGCAAGAGCGAAGAAGATCTCGCGGCCGACATGACCTTCCTTTTCAATCTTTGGCTGGATATACGGCAGAAGGCGGAAAAGAGGCCGGCTCCGCTTTTGCTGCATCACGATCTGGATATCGTCCAGCGCACCCTGCGCGATCAGTTCACCGAGGATTTCAAAGCTATTTGGGTGGACAACGAAGAGCTGTATGAAAGCGTCCTGCGATTCGTGCAGCGCTTCCAGCCGAGCCTGGTAACCCGGGTGAAGTTGTACACCCGGCCCGAGCCCATCTTCGACGCCTTTAATATCACCGCGGAGCTCGAAAAAGCCTTGCGGCCCAAAGTGTGGCTGAAGTCGGGCGGTTACATCGTGATCAACCAGACCGAAGCGCTGGTGGCTGTGGATGTCAACACCGGCAAGTACGTCGGACGGTCTAATCGTTTGGAAGACACTATCGTCAAAACCAACACCGAAGCGGTGAAGGAGATCGTGCGGCAAGTGCGGCTGCGCGATCTGGGCGGCATCATCGTGGTGGATTTCATCGATATGGACGAACGCAAGAATCGCCAGAAAGTGATGCAGGTGCTGGAGGACGCCATGCGCTCGGACCGGGCGCCCTACAAGATTCTCCAGTTCAACGATTTTGGCCTGGTGGCGATCACGCGCAAGCGCGTCAAACAGAGCCTGGAGCGCGCGCTGTGTATGCCGTGTCCGCATTGCGAGGGCGCCGGTTATGTCAAGAGCGTTCAGACCATCGTGAACGAGATTCTGCAAGAGGCGGGCAAAATTGCGGCTGCCATCGAAGGCAAGGACGTGCTGCTCAGGGTGCATCCCGACGTGGCTAAATTCCTCAAGTCGAACCAGAACAAACATCTGGAAGAGTTGGAGGAAATCCTGCGCCGGCCGGTGTTAGTAAAGGCGGACCCGCTATTGCATCATGAGAAGTTCGATCTGGGGTAAGGAGCATTTATGAGCGCATCGTATGCGCATCCGGAAGTCCTGGTAGATACCGCCTGGGTGGCGTCGCACGCTCAGGATGCCAACGTCCGCGTGGTGGAAGTAGACGTGGACGCCAAGGCGTATGAGGAAAGCCACGTGCCGGGCGCCATCGCCTGGGCCTGGAACACGCAGCTCTGCGACACCGTGGTGCGGGATATTCTGCCGAAGGCGGCATTCGAAACTTTGATGGAGCAGTCGGGCATCGCGAACGATACCACTGTGATTCTTTACGGCGACAACAATAATTGGTTCGCGGCATGGGCGCTATGGCAGATGAAAATGTATGGCCACAAAGACGTGCGCATCATGGATGGCGGTCGCAAGAAGTGGCTGGCGGAAGGCCGCGATCTGGATACCACGCCAACCACAGCCAAGCCTGGCGCGGCACGGTATAAAGCCACTGGACCGGACTATTCGCTGCGCGCGTTTCTGCCGGAAGTCCAGCAGGCGCAGAAATCCGGGAGCGCGGTGATGATCGACGTGCGCAGTCCGCAGGAATTCTCGGGCGAGATTCTCGCGCCTCCCGGACTTCCTGAAACCTGCCAGCGCGGAGGACATATTCCCGGCGCTCGCAGCGTGCCCTGGGGCAAAGCCTGCAATGACGATGGAACTTTTAAATCGGTGGAGGAGCTCGAAAAGCTATATAGCGCCGAAGGTGTCGTGAAATCCAAGACGGCCATCGCCTATTGCCGGATCGGCGAGCGGAGCAGCCACACCTGGTTCGTGCTGAAGTATTTGCTGGGCGTCGAGAACGTGGTGAATTACGATGGCTCCTGGACCGAGTGGGGCAATCTGGTAGGCGCTCCGGTGGAGAAAGGCGCGGCCAAGGCCGTGGGGCAAGCGTGAAGCCGGAGAATTTCAGCGAGCGCGTAGTGGAAGTGGACGGCTGGCAGGTGAATCTCACCACTTACCAACTGGGTGGCAAGTGGCACACCAAGGCGGACAATGTGTCGCCCGGCGCGGCGCTGGCGCGGATTGTGGCCGATACGCGGGAGGACGCCGAAGCCCGCGCTCTGGCGCGTGCGAAAGAGCTGCTGTCGCGAACCAAGCGTCACGTGGTTTAAGGCATTTCGCATGCTAGACTGAAGGTCGCGGGCGTGAGCGCCCGTCCTTCCAGCAGACCCCGGAGAGATGGCCGAGTGGTTGAAGGCGCACGCTTGGAAAGCGTGTATAGGGGAAACTCTATCGAGGGTTCGAATCCCTCTCTCTCCGCCATTTATTTCTTTGTCCGGCCCGGACACATGGGTAACAGATCGTTCCTAAGACATAGGTAACACTTTTGGCCCGAAGGGGTTGTTGAGGGGCTGCAAAGTTTTTTCCTCCAGATCGATATAACCAAGATCGTAATCCATGAAGCTGACGAGCCAGATTCCTTCGTCGACTTCCTTGACGCCGACGGCCTGGCCGGCCAAACACGTGCTTAGGTTGATCTTCTTGCGGTACAGACAGAGCCGTCCGCAGTTGGTGACGACGACCGTTTTATCGTGAAACGGATAGTAGAGTTCCTGAATGCCCCGGTAAGGGCGGCAGGAAGCAGAGTAGACTTCTGCCGGACATTTCATGTTCAGAGCTTCGTGCGGGCGTTCGTTGTTGAACTCCTCGATGAAGGCGTCGAACTTGGCTTGCTGTTGGAGCAGATTGGCGCCGGCTGGGCGAGTGGCTTCCTTCTTCAAGGTCAGATGCATGCGCTCGTGGCGGCCGTTCTGCTGCGGATGACCGGGCCGGATGCGTTCGATGCTGATGCCGAGCCGCAACCACCAGACCGACAACCGCGAAAGATTGAAAAGCCCGTTGGGCGAAGCGAAGGGAACGCCGTTATCGGAGCGGATCGCTTGCGGCAGACCCCGCTCCTTGAATAAGCGCTCAAAGGCCGTAAAAGCGGTCTTTTCGGCATTCGATTCCATGGCTTCGCACAGCAGCAGATAGCGCGAAGCATGATCGGTGACCGTGAGCGGATAACAGTAGCGCCGATCGGCGAGCATGAACTCTCCCTTGTAGTCAGCACACCACAGCGAGTTCGGGCTGGCGCCCTCGGACAGCGGAGTACCTTCGGAGCGGGAGCGCGATCGCCTGGATCGGGCTACCAGTCCATGACGATCGAGGATGGTGTGGATGGTGCTGCGAGCCGGAACTTTCACTTCGCTCGGCAGTCTTCGAAGGAGGCGCTCCCGGATCTTGCGGGCGCCCCAGTTCGGTTTCTCGCGCTTGGCCGCTACGATGGCGGCTTCGATTTGCTCGGGCAGTTGGTTTGCATATCGCTGGGGGCGCCTGGCCCGATCCGTGAGCCCCTCCAGTCCGCATTCCTCATAACGCTCGAAGATCTTGTAGCCGGTCTTGCGGGAAATCTGAAACTCGCGGCACAGCGCGGCCATACTTTCGCCATCTTTGAGCCGAATCACGAATCGTATGCGTTCGTCCATAACAGAACTTTCCTTCCATGGCATCCCACCCGCCCCCCTTACGGGGAAAAAGTGTAACCCATGTCTCCGGTACGTTCTGTTACCTATGTGTCGAGCTGCACATCTCAATTAGCTACAACGACATAGTGTGCGACAAGTCCGGTGCTTATCGTGGTGAGCGTTGGTAGAAAACTACTTGATAGTCTTCCAACTTTTCACTTGTGCCTTCGATGAGCTCGACGACAAACTGTTTCTCGGGAAAATCACGGGCTAGCTTTGCTGCCCAGGCTTCCTTTAGGGTTTGTCCGATGAACCTCACTTGAGCCTCCGTCGCATCTTTCCAGATTCCGGGGTGTTGAATGTCAAGAACGTGAAAATGATTGATCGTTGCCTCGACGGCTTGCCTGTCGCGTTCCGTGGCAGTAACCCATTTTGAAGCCGAAGCCTCGTCCACTTCGTCGGCCCGAAGGACCATTCCTTCGTATTCGACAAACAATGGCCAAAATAAGGAGAGGTACCCAATTGCGAGAGGATACCTGCCTTCGCAAGCTGCAAGTCCCTCCGGCGATTGAGGGACCGCCCAATCTTTCAATTCGGGTATCAGCTCATCCCAGTTCATGGTTGGCCCTGTCGCGACTTAACATAAACAGTATTCTAGCCGCTATGATTTCGGTAATCTTGGGTAATTGTGTTGGCAGGCGCGCTTTTTTTGAGAGCGTCGAACTGCGCAAGATGCACCACGCCTGCGAAACACAGTTGGTAGTTTATAGATGGGCGGATGTGCATAGTTCTGGTTATGCATATCTCGCCGTTTCTAAACTTGCGCTCTGGTTTGGCAATGGTATCATTTGTCAAGTGTAGCTATGCAAAAGCACGGAAAGCTAAACTGGCTCCAACATAACCTTCCCGATGGCCTGGTTGTTGACGCACCATGGCTGGAGAGCCACGGATATTCGAGGTCGTTGAGAAACCACTACCTAACGAAGGGATGGCTCGAACCGATGGCTCGGGGAGTCTACCGGCGGCCGTCTGCCCCGCTGCCTGGCCGCAGCAAGGTGCAAGATCTCCTCTGGGAGCAAGTCGTCATATCGCTTCAAACACTGATGAACAAGTCCATAGCGATCGGAGGCCGGACGGCGCTCGAACTGCAAGGATTCTCACATTACTTAGCCCCATCGGGACCACGTGAGGTCCATCTCTACGCAAATGAGGACCCGCCGAGTTGGGTCTTCCGGCTGCGTTTGAACGCACGTTTGGTCTTTCACAACAACACAAAGCTCTTCAGGCCAGCTGTTGGATGGCGCGCTTCGCGCAAGCAAACCTCCCGCCCGCCCGAAACACCCGCTCCCGATGTAGCAGATTCCCAGGCGGGGATCATGCGCCAGGCCTGGGGACACTGGAACTGGCCGCTCCTGATGTCGACGCCAGAACGCGCCATCCTTGAACTTCTGGAACAGGTTCCGCAAAAAGAAACGTTCCATCAGGCGGACGTGCTCATGGAAGGACTTCGCAATCTCAGCCCCAAGCGGCTTCAGCAGCTCCTCGCGGACTGCCGGAGCATAAAAGTGAAGCGTCTATTCCTCTGGTTCGCCGAGCGTCACAATCACGCTTGGCTCAAAAAGCTGGACCGCGCCGCCATCGATCTGGGCCGCGGCAAACGCATGCTGGTCCGGGGCGGGAAGCTCGACACGAAGTTCAACATCACCGTCCCGGCGAACCTTGATGCCCGCGGCTGAAATGTACCGCCGCCAAGCCGCGCTGCTCGTGAGAACCATTCCGCTCGTTGCCGAGGAGAGATGCTTTGCCCTCAAGGGTGGGACCGCGATCAATCTCTTCGTCCGGGATATGCCGCGCCTTTCGGTCGATATCGATCTGACCTATCTGCCTATCGCGGATCGCACCACTTCGCTCATGGAGATCGATGCCGCGATGTGTCGGATTGCTCAGCGGGTCCGGAAAGGGATTCGGGGGCGCGCGTAAGTCCCATCCAGCTCCCCGGTGAAAATTGCGTCACCAAGCTGCTCGTAGAGGCTGACGGTGCGCAGATCAAGATTGAGGTGACACCGGTCTTGCGCGGCTGCGTTTATGAACCGGCGGTGCGAAGTGTTTCGGCCAGAGTCGAAGAGGAGTTTGGATTTGCTGAAATCCAGGTTGTCAGCTTCGCCGACCTCTATGCCGGTAAGATCGTCGCCGCCCTCGACCGCCAGCATCCTCGTGATCTTTTCGACGTGCGGGATTTGTTGGCCAATGAGGGCATCGATGACGATTTGCGCCAAGCATTCCTCGTTTACATTCTCAGCCATAATCGGCCTATGGCGGAAGTGCTCGCCCCGGCCCGCCTGGACATCAGGGCGGAATTCGCAAGAGGCTTTGCGGGCATGACGCAGCGGTGACGCTCGACGAACTCGTGCACGCTCGCGAGACGCTAATCGCCGACATGGTTGCCAACATGCCTTTGGATCAGGCCGTGGCCCGAAGGCGGGTTCACTGACGTGATGGTAGGAGGCTGATTCACAAACGACACCGTAAAGGTTCCAATTCCTTTCCATCCGCTGTTCAAGCCATTGTTATCCTGTACGAATGCCAGGACGTCATTGTTGCTTGCAAAACCAGACTTGAACGTGATCAGAAAATTCATGGTCTCCAGATTGCCGGAAACCGAAACCGTCGGCTGGGTCAGCACGCAGGAAGTATTATGTATCGACAAGGCGCTACCCAACGAGAGAGGGCCCGCCGTATCGCCAACATCGACCAAATAGAATGCAGCCGTGCTTGGGACATATTCCACAATGCATTTGGTCGTCCCTCCGACTGTTGAGTAGAATCCCATGTCCAACGCCTGGATGCTATTGGCTCCATTCGGATCGTTCGCCGTGACTGAGAAGTTGTAGAACGGTCCAGAACCAGAAATCACCGGGCTCTGCACGATCCAAGGAGGCTGAGTATTGGTTAAGTTGAAGCTGGCGGATGTTGCCACGCCGGGCACGCTGGCGGTGACCGCATAGCTCCCCGCTGTTGCGTTGGCCGTAAGGATAGGAGCCGTCGCAACGCCACTGCTGTTGGTCGGGACCGTGGCGGTCAACGACCCCGAAAAAGCAGCGCTCGCCCCAGTACTGGGTGCCGTGAATGTCACGGACGCGTTGTTAACAGGATGGCCACCCGAGTCCGTCACTGTTGCTAGCAGAGCTGTTGTAAATGCCTCGTCTTCGCCCGCGCTTTGCGGATTTCCCGCAGTCGCGACAATGCTCGCCGGTGGACCGGTGATGGCGTAGTTAGCCGACGCTATCGAGCTGTTGGTCAATCCATTGATATAAGCGATTGCATTAACGGTTGTCGTGCTACTTATCGTAATCGGTCCGCTGTACAACGCGCCGGTCGTCGTGGTCGGCGTGCTTCCATTAAGGGTGTAACGGATCAACGCCCCTGATGTCGTCGTGCTAAGCTCCACGGTCTGGCTGGAATCGTACGACCCAGCGGGCGGGTTGAAGGTTGGCGAAGCCGTTGCGGATGCCGGCGTAACGCCAACGTCAATGAATGTAGCCGAGCTGATATCACCGTCAGAAACAACAGCGAGCCCGGCGAGAACATTCGTTGGCATTGTGAGGGTGACCGGAGCGCTCACGCTCGTCCACGTGACGCCATCAGGTGAGATCTGGAACGAAAAAGTATTGCCCTGCCGAGTGATCTGCAGCCACCCGGCCGGAAGGTTGTAATATTGCGGGTTGGTCGATAGGGGTAGATTGGAGGTGCACGGTGTGTAAGTCGCGACGGCGCCAGCTGTAGTCCGAACTCCAACGTTGCAACCTCCATTGTTCGGCTGAACGTTCAGGAACACAAAGGCATCGCTTGCGTTTGTGCTTGCGCGGATCATCACGCCGGCTTTTGTGTACTGGAATATGTTTCCTACGGTCGTCAACTGAGCAACAATCGTTCCATTCCCTACGAGCGGTTGGTAAGTGTAGTGGAACTGATCCGGCGGTGCGTTCGTATCGCTACCCGAACCGTTTACCGTGAAGGTACCCGTGGTCGGAGCGTAAGTCGAGTATCCAGTTTCCGCCCCCGGGGCGCCAATGTCTTGGTCGCGCCATGGACTCGGCAACGAATTCGGCGAAATTGTCCACAAGCCGAGTTGCAGCCACCCACTTGTCGAGGAGGCATCCGAGACGGTCGCATAGACGTTTTGGGTTCCGACAGTCGGAACTACCGGCGTCAACACTAAAGTCAGCGTAAGCGTGTTTCCGGACACGCTCGCCTGCGAACTGCCAGTATCGAGCACGCATTGGCTGTTGCTCAGTTCGCCATAGGTTCCGATCATGACGGAACCAACCCAGCCCGAACCGGCGTCGTTGCCCAACGAGAGTGTCTGAGTGCCCGGCGTGTATTGTACGTAACAGGCAGCCGCAGTGTTTTGCGACGCGTTGACGAGCACGCCCGCAGTCGTAATACTCGCCCCGCCCGATGGATCGGTAAACGTAAACGTCAAAATCTGCGTAGTTTGGGTGCCAGGGTTCGGAGACATGGACATGACGCTTGGTCCAGTTATCGGATCGACAACCAGCGTCATTCCTACGGATGAGGTTTCGCCCAATGTGGAAACTTGCCCGCTAATTGTTATGGGGTAACTGCCCGCTGCCAAGCTAGGCGCAGTGGTGAGTAGCAAAGCGGCGCTACCAGGCCCGGTTATCTGATCGACGGCTTGCTGCACTGCGGGAAAGCTGGCGGTAATTCCGTTAGGCACGATCACTTCGAGCAGGATGGGAATGCTGAAACCGCCCGTAACTGATTCAGTTACGTTCACCGCAACTGAGCCTCCGGGTACAGTAGTCATCGTGGGGCTGTTCACCGTAAGCGAATATCCAGGCCCGACGGTCAAAGTAAGTAACTGGGACTGGCTTAGAGCGGCATAGACCGTATCTTGTCCCGTAACTGTCAAGTTGTAGTTGCCTTGGACCGCATTCGTGCTCGCGGTGAACGTCAGGGTAGTTTGACCTAGACCGCCGCCACCATCGAGAGTCGCTGGATTGAAGGATGCGGTCACTCCGCTCGGCAATCCCGCGACGGAAAATGTCACTGGATGGGCGAAGCCGTCCGTGGCCAGCTCCGTAACACTCATTCCGATAGATGTACCCTGCCCGATCGGTAGTGTAGGAAATTGAAGGAGAATTGAGAACGGTTGCGGCGATATATAGATCGTGGTGCTGCCTGAGATCGTAGGATTAGCTGCGCTGGTAGCCGTTATGGTGACCGCCTGAGTCGATGAGATTGAGGCAGGTGCGGTATACAGTCCCGTACCGCTAATCGCGCCGACGCCACTCGGACTAATCGACCAAATCACACCTGAGGTACCTGCATTAGATGTGATAGCGGTGAACTGCTGCGGCTCCGCAGGGTAAAGGACCGACCAAGCGGGCAGGATGCTCACCGATGCTGTGGACAGGAGTGTAATGGTCGCGCTGGCGGTCTGTGTATTGTTCGCCACGCTGGTGGCAGTTAGAATATCGATTTCTTGTGTACCAACGGCCAGTGGAGCAGTGTACACGCCATTGGTATTCACGGTGCCCAGGCCTGGACTGAGTGACCAGGTAACCGCGGAACTTGGCAAGCCATTCACCAGAGCTGTAAAAGACAACGTTTGAGACGCGGTGAGCGTGGCCTGCGTGGGTATGAGTGCGATTGGAGGATCGACGATTACCCCAACAGTTATACTGCCGTCCACTATGATTTGCGTCGAACCCGGTGCAATTCCGGTGACAACACCATAGGCGCTCACCGTGGCTACACTTGGATTTTGAGACGAATATGAAGTTTGCGTGGACTGGCTTAGATTAACGACTGAACCGTCAGCGTACGTTCCAAACACCGCAATTGGAATTTGACCGTTGATCGGAAGTTCTACTTGCGAATGATCGACAGCGATGGTCTGTGGGGAATCAGACCGCTCTAGGTCAATGGAGGTCACTGCGAAGATGGGTCCAGAGGCTGTGGTACCCATGGCCCCTACCGTATCTAGTCCCGGCGTTATTGTCGACGGAACCGTGAACGAGAACTGGTAAGGTGGAGAGGTCAGGACGTAGCTCCCATTTACATATCCCGGTACTACGATTCCCACCGATGTAAATGGGCCCCCCCGAGGCCGATACACTAACTGTGATGGTTTGGCCGGGATTCAGCACCGTTCCTGCAGCGGGACTTGTAATCTGAAGACCAGTTTGCGCCCGTGCGGAGTGCCCGAGCATCATGAATCCTAAGCTAAAGATGCTTGCTACTCGCCAGGTGAAGCCAGTTCTAAAATTCATCTGCTGCCCTTTAGTTCGCTCACTGCAGAGCGCGTGTAACTGTCACGCCGATTGTGACTTCGTGATCTTGATTACTAACAATGATAGTTGTTGACCCAGGAGCAAGAGCGGTGACCCGTCCTTCATTGCTCACGGACACGATGTCAGGAGAGCCGAGCCGATACTTTGTTTGCGTTGATCTACTGAGATTGACCACTGAACCGTCAGCGTACGTTCCAAACACCGCAATTGGCAGCTTGCCACCCATTGGGAGTTCCAGTCGAGGATGATCGACACTGATCTTTTGTGGCGTGTCGGGACGCTCAACGTCAATTTTGACTTCGGCGATGACAGGCCCAGAGGCAGTGCTACCCATCGCCTCTATCGTGTCAAGGCCCGGCGTTATTTTCGACTGAACGGTGAACGAGAACTGGTAGGGCGAGGACTTGAGAATGTAGTTGCCATTCATATGCCCAGGCCCTACGATTCCCACCGATGTAAATGGGCCCCCCGAGGCCGATACACTAACTGTGATGGTTTGGCCGGGATTCAGGACCGTTCCTGCAGCGGGTTCGGTGATCCTGAGCTCCCCCTGCGCGACTAATTGTCCCGGCACAACCACTGCTATTGCAAATGAGGCAAAGCGAGAAAGAAGCTGGAGCATACTGTTTCTCAGGGAATTAAAGCGAACGAAGAAGAGGGCAAATTTAACAACCCGCGAACGGCCGTAGCAATGCCCGTATCCTCTTGCTCAATAGGGCCAAGGAAGCCCAACGACTCCAATCCCTCCGAATGAATGTCTCCGATCCCCAAATAGTTGAGAAACGGACCTGCCGGGCTTCCTCCGTTGAGCTGGCTTACCACGGACACGACGCCGTCACTGTCCAAGGAACCAAAAACGGAAGACCATTCGCTAGGCGTGAGCTCCTGCACCAGGGGATTACTAGAACAGTTTTGTAGAAGTAGGGCTGCTAGAAAACGGTCGACTGGAAACAGCGGGGGGAGAACCGAGAGTTCGGAGGTATTCGTCGAATTTTCTTGGCCGGCTGTATACGCTGCGGGAATAGCGGGACCAGCGTAAGTATCGGAATGTAGGCCCATAAGCGCTGGGCTCGGAATCGGACCCCCAAGCACGTCCGTACCACAGCCGATTAGACTGCCGGTCGGGCAACCTTGAAGATCACCAATGCCGCCAGATACTGGCGCTCCTGCCACGGCAGCGGTCAACAGGGGAAACTTCTTTCCTAGGGCCAACACACCTTGCACGCACGCGTTCTGGGACTTCAATATTTGCGTGGCAACTGGGCTACCGAGGTGTGGCGTTGCTATGGTGATCAGCTTGTGAATTGAACCAACTCCAAACGATAGAGGACTCAAATAGCCTGAGAGTCCTACGACCGTTAGCGTAACATCCCCACCCATGCTATGAGCGACAATGTCCGCCTGAGCAGCGGCCGCTTGCCGAGTTTGCCGAAAATCCGCTATTGCCCTACCAATCTGCGGTAGTACAATCTGAGCGTTGTAGGCAAATCCCAATGAGTTCTCTCTAGCGTTGGCTATCAGCACGGGTTGATATTGGGGGGTGCTGCTTTCTATCGAGACCGGATCACTGTAGTGCGCTTTCTCTGTCCAGAATTGCCCGATTGCAGGGGAAAAGGACTGAAGCGTCTGCGGATCGAAGGCAAATAGGTCCCAATCATCTAGGGTTCCCCAGATCCCGTGCACCAATACGACAGGCGGACGCCATATCGTTACGTTGGCGGTGTAGTTGGCCGCCCTCGCCGAGGACGTAACGCTAATCTTGGCGGAACGGGAAGACGAGGCATCGTCCGGTCCACCTCGAGAAAAGTCCCTCGGAGGAAAGTACTGCACGAAAGCTAAGGCACCGATGGTTGTGTCGACCGCAGTCACCGTCACTAAGGTCCCTGATTGAGTTCCATCGGAGGCAAGGATGGTTTGTAATGTACCGATCGGTTGTGGTAGGTCATTCTGATTTTGAACACTGTCAGCCGGCGTTAGCGTGACCGTAAGCTGATCGCCGGGGGAGTTAGCATAGAGTAGAACCACTAAGCGGGCGGCGCCATCAGCCGCAATCCCCGTGACTGGCGTCCCTCCAATTGCGAGACGTTCCGGGTCTTGAATCACCTCAATTCCATTTGGGTCGATTAGGTCTGCAACGGGATCGATCAGCCAGACGCAGGGAACTTGCGAACTCTGGTCTCTGGGCGACAACGAGTTCTTCCTCTGCGACCCTCGTGCTGGTCGCGCCTCCAGTCCACCGCCGCTTGAACACGGTGTTGACGGTGAAGGAGGAGCGGGTGTAGGAATCGGAAGCGCTCCTGCGGCCGCCAAGCAGGCCTGATACCAACCGTAGGCCGACGCGCACGATCCCCCTGACAGAGCGCATCCGACCAGGGCGTTGGCATAAGCCGCACTACACGCTTGGCATGCAGAGTTTGCGCATGTCTGCCCCAAAACGATGGATGCAATATTCCCGAACAGGAACAGAACCAGAACGACCGCCGAAGCTCGACGCTTGATCTCCAATGCGCCCTTGTGGCCAAACCCAAACACCCTGTAGACCGCCGCGGTAGCCGCTCCAGCGATTCGCGAGTCCGAAGGCATTGGCATTATCACCTCTTTTGGGCATGAGAGCGCACGCCGCTATCATGCCCAAACCTCTTTATTTTTGTATATACGCTCAATCGCCCGGATTGCGCCCCGGTCTTTTCGTAACAAGAGAGAAAGTTAGTCTACCCCAAAGTCGCATCGTAGGGCAATATGTTTTATCACGGAGTGATCTTTTCTTTTTTGACCGTAATCGCTGCATAGATAGTGACTACGCCCACCTGCGCAGTTGTTCTGAAGCTAGACTCTTATTCAGTTCCAAAAGTGCCGCAGGCATCAAAACGTTATGTTTCAATCAATAAGCGCTGATTCTGAACGTCCACTTAAGAACGATCTGCTCGGCCGAAACGAATCGCAATGTTCTGATTTGTGGCGCCGATAAGATCCAGAGTGAGGATCGTAAGTTCAGAATAGTTACTCTTCATAGTTGCGGTTTCGAGAAGCCGCATTGCCACATTTTTGGGGACGCATAGAACGCGGCGGTCTTGACTTCGTGGTCTCTGGAATTCACATCGGCGGTGTTTTGCAATCAAAATCCTTCCGACTTGGAGAAAGCCCTTTCCGCGGCAAGCAACCAACGCGAGGTGCGACACTCTTCTAAGCAAAGTGCAGATCTGGTGCGACGAAGTTTGTTAACAAGTCAATCGCCGAACACCGGTTCGCTGATTTGTGCTCCACAAACCTGCCGATGGCTGGCTTATTCCGTCTAGCACTCGCTCCCGGCAGAGGGGCCACAGCGAATGATCAGCTTCTGGATTTTGCGGCTCTTATCCGCATAGACGGTCATGGCGAGTCGCTCTTTGCAGGCGCGCAGACAGATTTCCGCGATGGCTTTCTCACAGGTCACAAAACGCTCCTTGCTCGCACAGGATTCTAGAATGAATCCCTCGAAGTCGCCAAAGCAGTCAAAGATGACTTCGCATATCTTCCCGTCATGCCGCGTTTCTTGCGGCCGGTGCGTTACCAATCCGGGGGGAACGCCCAGTTGCGACGGTGGGATGGCCGACGGGTTGCCGCCAAATCCCGAGACGCGCCGGCTGACGTACGAAATAAGACGGGTCAGGACTGGATACCAACGGTAAGCCGGCGACATGTTTTGCTGCCGCCATTTCAGGATGGCCAGCGTGTTTTCCTCCTGATGCAGGAGCGCCTCATCCGTGGCCACGGGTATCTTCACCTGAAAGGTGCCGGTGATGTACCGCCAGTTGTCGACTCTTTGGCCGTGCGTGGCGCTGGGGCGTCCCCTCTGCTTCTTGCTCGGTCCGGCGATGGTGATTACCGCGGGGACTTGCCGTGATACGATCCGGCGGACCTTGAGATTGAATTCCTGGCCGGCCGTAATTCCCTTTGGCAGATCGACCGTAAACAAGCCCGCGAAGTTTTTTCCCGGCCCGGGCGGAATCGGAATATAGGTGACGCCTTGGGTGACACTGCATTTGATGGTGTTGGCGTCGGCTTTGAAGAGGTTTGGGGCGGGGTAGAGCTTTTCCGCCAAGTCCAGGACATCCTGGGAGTTTACCTGGGGCCAGTAGATGGAGGCCACGCTGCCGACCGGCAGGTTGCCCCAGTCGACCATCAGTTCGTCTGGGAGTTCGTCCGGGGAATCGGGCAGCGTGCCCGTGCCGCCGGGCGCGGGGCTGGGCCGTGTGTCAAAGGTCTGCGGGATGCGGTGCGTGTCGGGAAAACTCGGGTTGCCCGACGGCGTGATTTGCAGATTTCTCTGCGCGAGCTTGTCGCAGTTTTCCGGACTCTCCGTCACCCCATTGGTGTTGACGATGGGCGCGCCGCTGTAGTTGATCTCCGCGACGATGCAGTGATGCGTGCCGGGAAACTTCGATTGGTTGGCGCTGTCGTACACATCCAAAAAGCAGCCGAAGTACTTCCAGGCGGAATGCTGGCCTATGGGAATATCAATCGTCTGAATGTTGCCGTTGGGATTGGAACCGTCGTAGTCGGAGTCGGCGCTGGTGGTGGCAAAAAACGGAATGGTCTGCAGCGTTTGCCCCGAGGGATCCGTGGTCGCGCCGGAGGCAATGGGAACGAGGTTGCCAGCCGCATCCGTGATGGTCTGGTAGGTGGTCGTAGGCTGAAAATCCGTGTCACAGGATTGCGCCACAAAAAGCCGAAAGAACACGCGCACGTCCGGGGCGGAAGCGCCGCCCGCGTCCTGCAAACGCACGCGGGCGATGGCAAAATTATTGTTTTTCTTGCCGGCACCGTTCAGCGGGGTTACAGAAGAATCCGCCGTTTCATAACCAGATTGCCCCGGCAGACTGTTCAATGGATCGGACGACGACGGCACGGTGTAGGCGTCGTTCGTATTCAATTGATTGAGCAGGCGCTGAATGGAGTCATTCGGATCGCTGCTGAATGTGGTTGATCCGAGAATGACATCGCCGTCGGCCGCAGAGAAAACGCGCAGATCCTGGCTCAGATAAAATGCATTGTTGTTTGGATCCACGTTGGTAAAGTAGGGATCCGCGCCGGCTATCAACTCAAAGTCAGCGCTGGCCGTTAAAAACGTTCCGCCGACGGTTATGTTCGCGGTCACCGTCTTTTGCAACTGCGAGCCGGGGCTGGTTGGAAAGTGGCTGGTGGAGTTGAACTTGATATTGAACGCAAATCGGATTCGCTGGGGCTGGTCCGGCGCGGCGGGGTTCTCGAACAGCGGCGAGCCATCCTGCGTAATAGAGTCGATGTCGGCAAAGGACTGAAGAGTTCCGGCAATGGACAGCGGCGTTGTTCCGAGTTGGTTCGGAGTGAATCCTTCGAGGATGACCCAGAAACAATCCTGATAATTCCCCGCGGAGGGGTTGCCAAGCATGTCCTTCACTTCGTCGGTGCCGAACGTGCTTTTGTCCACGACGAAGTACAGGCTTTGCGCCACGTTCTGGTAATAGAGATAGACGATGCCGCCCGGAGACGCGTTGCTGACCACCACCACCTGCTGGCCGCAATCGGTAAAAGTGGTCTCCGTCTGCCAGTCGATGGTGGCATCCGTGCCGTGCGCCAGGTCCGAGCCGGTCTTGATCTCAATATCGGTAAAAGCGGTAAGGGGCGTGTTCGGATAATCCGAGCATTGCGGCACCGGTTTTGTTTCGTCCTGCGAGCCGTAGGCTTCTAATGTTTCATAGGCCCAGGTGAGTTCATCAATGTTATTTGCATCGATGTCCACACTGGTGTGGCCGACAAATGAACAGTGATAGCTGAACTCGCTGCCGGATTGACCAGTGAGCGTCATTACGCCTTGGAGCACGTCGCCGGCATTGACTTGGATGGGCGTCTTGGTGATGGCGCTGCCACCTTCGCTGTTGGCATACCAGTTGGTAATGCTCCAGATTTTGCCGGTGCCGTTGGCTGCGCCCCATTGCAGGACGGGTTGCAGGATGTGGCTGCCGTCATCCGGTTGAAGACCATTGAAGAGAAAGATGACTTGATCATCATCGGAAGACGGAACCGGGGGTACCACCCACGATGTGCTGAAATAGACGATTGGCTGAGCGCCGGTATTTTGCCACTGGGTGTTTTCAATCCAACCCTTGTCGGTAATCGCCGGCACCGTGTGGGGTGAACTCGATTTCGATTGTTCTACCGTCCGCCGCAGATGTTCCGGCCGCTTCTTCGTCGACGTGGGGCCGAGATCCTTTACGACTTTCCCGGTGGCCGTTTCTATGATTTGGAGCCGTCCGCCTTTGCCGCTGATGTGCTGGCCATCCTCCAGAATGTGCACCTTGGATTTTGGACGCCAGCCGCCCGGCGTGAGAACTTTTTCCTCGTCATTAGAGGGATGCTTCGGCCCGGAGGCCCTTTTTGAGGCGGCCCGAGATCCGCCTTTGCGAGAACTATCAGGAGTTTTTTCCATAGAATGCCTTTCACCTAATCGGCGTTTAAAGTCCGAAACCCCATCAATGTGGGATTTCCCGTTCTACTTCTTAGCAGGATAGTGAATCCGCGCCCCCAAACGTTACAATTCGCTCTGTTTCTTGCGCCGCACCCACTTCTCTGGGCAGCTTCCAACGGAGATTGTTGGCCACAATGCCCAATAGCGGGTTCTAATCTCAGCCGACGCCCCTTGCCAAAAAGGTTCGGCCGGTTTCGGCAAATGTGCGCGCGAACCGCAAGACTTAAATGCCGGGCCGCGACCCTGCCAAAAACAGATGATATTGGCAGCCTCCGAGCAAAACAACGCTTCGTTTGCGTGGATTTCTGCGACCATGCAACCCGGAGATCGCTCTTGCCGATTAGCGTCGGATGGTGATCGAACAACACACCAACCTGCCCGTCAAAATCGATCCGTTATCTGGCTTCTGCCTACTTTTGAACCTGAGTGTCTACGGACACGGTAGCGCCCGCCAGTTCCGCCAAAGCGGCGCGAAGTTCCTTTAGTTTGGGTGGCTTGTTGAGCACTCGATCTACGTGAGGTGGAATGTCGCCTTCCGCGACGAGCCGCTGGCCCCATCCAGTTAGAAGTATAACTGGCGTGGACGGCGAATCGTTCTTGATCGCGCTCGCGACTTTGCGCCCATCCACATATGGCATTCCGAGATCGGTGATGACCACCGCGAAGCGCTCATGCCGCTCTTCGGCCTCGCGGAAGGCGTCGATACCTGCCTGACCGCCGTTGGCCGTCACGACGGCGTGACCATCGGCCTCCAGGGCGTCGCGGAGCGACTTTATCAATAGCGGATCGTCGTCCACGCTCAGAATCCGTAGACGTGGAGGTATGGCGTCCGGTGTAGAGGACTGGGCGTCGGTCGCGTTGGACACGGCCATCGGGAACCGCAGGCGGACTGTAGTTCCTTGTCCGATCGCGCTTTCCATTTCGATGTCCGCATTGTGCCGCCGCGTCACACCGTACACCATGGCGAGTCCGAGGCCGGTGCCGCGCTCGCCCTTGGTTGTAAAAAATGGCTCCAGGCATCGACGCCGTGTTTCTTCGTTCATGCCCACGCCGCTATCCGCCACTTCAACATCTACTTGTCGCGTTCCCGCCGGGCCATCGGTGGCTTTGGTGCGAATGGTCAGCTTCCCACCCTCCGGCATGGCGTCCACGGCGTTGAACACGAGATTGATCAATGCCTCGCGGATTTCGCTTTCAATGCCGGCGACAGGCGGGAGATTTTGACCCAATTCCAGCTTGAGTTCAATTACGATTCCTCGCTGCTGCGGCATGTCGGACCAACGCGCGCGCGCCAAGTCGACCACCTGTTGCACCAGAGCGCTCAGGTCCACGGGCGTGAGAACTAGCTCCGGCTCGTGCTGGCGATAAAACTCACGCATGCGCGCCACCGTGTGGGCCACATCACCAATGGCGCGTTGCGTGGTCTCCAGGTATTCGCGCGTTCGCTTGCTGAGACCGGTCTCCTGCTCCAGCAGCATTTCGGTGTAAATGGCCACGGGCGAAATAGCGTTGTTGATGTCATGGGCGATGCCGCTCGCCATCTGCCCCAGCGCGCGCAGCCGCTCCTGTTGCATGACGGTTTGCTGGGTTTGGCGCAGATCGTCATAAGCCTGCTGCAAGGCGCTGTAGACTTCTGATTGATGAGACGCCAAAGCGACATGTTCGCTGAGTTGTTGCAAAAACTCGCACTCGGCGCTGCTAAAACTGTTGGCGTCCCGGCGAGCAGCCATCAATATCCCGAAGACCTGACTTTCAAACAACAGCGGCGCGGCTACGAATGCGCGGAGTCCGCTGCGGGCAAGACGCTGCGGAAAGGGGAAGTCCATCTGGCTGACATCCTGCTCGTAAACCAGTCGACCGCGAACACATTGGGACAGGCCATTCTGATTGACGCCGATGTGCGCCTGATCCGTCATGGCCAATTCCATGGCCAACGCTTCGCTACGCACACCCACGCAATTGACCACGACTTCCGCGGCGTGCGCATCGTACAAGCAGACGCAACCGAAATCGATCGGCAGGCTGTCTTCCAGACTGCGAATCACCACTTGGAAGATGCTGCGAAGGTCTTGACGCTCGCCAATCGCGCGAGTGATCTGGCCGAGCAAATTCAGCCGCTCCAACTGCGTTTGCAATCTCTGTTCAGTGCGCTTGTGTCCGACGATTTCCAACTCCAGGGCTTCTACTGCCTTGGCCAGTTCCTGCGTCCTCGTCTTCACGCGCCGGTCCAATTCATCATTGGCTTCGCGGAGTTGATCGCGCTTCTTGCGCTGGGATTGAGCCACCAGACTGATCAGCAGCGAGACCCCGATAAGTAGGATCAAACGGCTGGGATCGACGCTGGTAATTCGGAAGCCGGGAGTTGCCAGCAATGGGATGCCTACCATTGTAATCAGGCAAGTCAACGCGCCCGGCACGTAGCCGCCAATCCAGGCTGTCACGAAGATGGCGAATAGGAAGAAGAAGACATATGGGAAGTCCGAGTTCTTCCCTACAAATAAAGCGATGGTCGCTTGGATGCAGATCGCGACGAAGAGGGTGACGAATGGCAGAAGGTACCTGATAACAGGTCCAGGCTGTTTCAACAAACTTTCGAAAAACCGCGCGACTGATTTGGGTGAGCGCATGGCCTAGAATTCCAGGCGGGCGCCGAGCTGAATCTCCCTGCCGGGAAGCGACGAGGTGATGGTTCCAAAAGCCGGTGAATCGATGGAGTTCACTGGGACGCCCAGATTGGTGTGGTTCAACGCGTTGAAGAACTCCGATCGGATTTGCAGGCGCCGCGTTTCGACGGATCCCAACGAGAATGACTTGGACATCGCGAGATCGATGTCGTTGAGCCCTGGAGCACGAAGGATGTTGCGCCCAGCGTCGCCGTACTCGGGCGTGGATGGAATCACGAAGGCCGCGGTATTGAACCACTCATTGATGGACTGCTGGCCGGAAGGCAGGGCGCCGCTGGCGACTCGATTCGGCCGGCAGTTGTCGCCCTGCGCGTTGATGTCCGCGCAGGACATCAGCACGCTGAACGGCGTTCCGCTTTGCGCGGTCAATATACCGCTCAATTGCCACCCGCCGAGGGCGCCATTCACAAGCTCCCTGGCGCGAGACCGCTCGGCTGGGCCGCGCCCGAACGGGATTTCCCACACGAGGCTACCCACCAACACCTGCGGGCGATCGAAACTGGAGAGCCCGCGATCCAAGTTCGCGTTGAGGGGATCCTGCGGGTACTGGCCGCTCGCTATGGCAGTGTCCGTTCCGTTGCTTTGGTTGTCGATCGACTTCGACCAAGTGTAGGAGCCCAAGAAGTACAGGCCGCCAGAAAAGCGTTTTTCGATTTTGGACTGAAGCCCGTGATAAATGGAATGAGCGCTGTTCGAAAGCTCGCGGATCTCGCCGAGCGCTGGACCGTACGGTTGGCGAGTAGTAGGATCCGTCGTGCCAGGTAACGCTGCGTTGATGTCGGACGCTGTCAGCAGCCGGTTCCCGCTGGTGCCGACGTATCCCACTTCGAACATCAAAGTTGGATTGATCGCCCGTTGTATCGTGAAGCTCCAAGTCTGCGAATACTGATTACCGTCCGTCGGGACGATGTAGCGCTGATTGCCCGTGGGTGCATTGGGCGATGGCATCACCAGGCCGGGCAGCACGCTGCTCAGCGTATGGGTGGGCGCCGAAAACGGAAACTCAATGATGTTGCTGAGGTAGTAAAACGGCACGTTGAACTCGTTGCTGTTGAGCACGCCTGCCGCGCCGTAGGGATCGATGAAGCCGATACCATAGCCGGAACGAATTACCATCTTGCTGGTCGGCGAATAGGCCAGGCCAACGCGCGGCGCCAGGTCCTTATAGTCCGTGTTCACCAGCCGTTGATTGGTGTTTTGACCGGCGATCAGCAGTGTCCCGGTCGCCGGATCGAAGTTCGACAGCCGGTTATGCATCTCACGCGGGTAGGGCATGATGTCGTACCGAGCGCCGACGTTGAATGTGAGTTTCTGCGTGAGTTTGATGTCATCCTGCGCGAAGAAGCCCACCCGATAGGAGATCAGTCCTACCAGGCCGGGAGGAAACTCATCCCGCAGAATTTCAAAAGGCGCGCCCACCAGGAAGCTGGCAAACGCGTTGCCGCCGGCCGGCCCGACCAGAGAGCTGGTGGAAAGATTCAAGAAAGTATAATTGCCGCGCCCATAAACCAGATAGCCTGTGCTGCCCATTTCATGCTGGTAGTCGATTCCCACATGAATGACGTGCCGGCCCTTCACCCACGTGATTTTGTCGGTGACATTCCAATCCGTCGTGTTGATCTCGAGTGGAGTAAGCAGGCTGTCGCCGATGTCGAAGAGCCCGGCCACATTCAGGTTTGATAGTCCGGAAGTCTGCGGACTCACATTAGTCCCCGGAATGCCGAACTGCTGCGAGAGATTTTGGCCGTAGTCTTCCTGGGTGAGCGCGGTGGTTTGGCGGTTCAGCCCGACGCGGACGTCGTTGAGCAGGGTGGGGCTAACTGTGTAGGTGTAACCGATGCCCGCATTTTGATTCCGCGCACGAGTGGCTCCGGCGCCTTCGATGGAACCGCCCAAGGGCGGACCAAAAATGGAGGGTGCAAAAGCGCCGGTATTCTGGAAGGACTCGCGCGCAAACAGATTGCTGTTCGTCGAGAACTGGTGGTCCACCCGAACATCAAAGGATTCCACGTTGGAGGTGTCCACACGGGTAACCGCGTAGTTATTGAACGGCAGCGCATTGCCAAGGCCATCGAATTGATTGGGTAGCGGCAGCAGGGACGTGATTTTGACGGCTGCGGGATCCATCACACTGAGTGGGACGATGTTGTTGGGAAATGGCGTGCGTGTGTAGGAAGGAGAGAAAGGATCGTAAATTGGAGTGCCACCCGGGCCAAGCAGACTCGAGAAATTGCCATCGCGTTGGCTGCTCAGAGGAACGCTTGTGACCATCGGTTGGGCGCTGTGAGTGACGGTGCCCTGGTAATCGGCGAAGAAGAACGTCTTGTTGCGCCGGATGGGGCCGCCCACCGATCCACCGAATTGGTTGTAGCGAAGTGGGTTCTTGGGCTGCCCGGTTTGGTTCGAAAAGAAGTCGGCCGCGTCTAACGCGTCGTTGCGAAAGAACTCAAACAGCGATGCGTGCAAGTTGTTAGTGCCGGATTTCGACTGCAAGTTAATCACACCGCCTGCCACGTCGCCATACTCCGCGGAGTACGCTCCTGCCTGCACCGAGAACTCGCGAACATCCTCCAGAGGGATGTTGAAGTCGTTACCTCGCCCCTCGGTGGACGAGGTGGTCGAAATCCCATCCACCAGATACAGATTTGCCTTGGTCCTCTGGCCGTTGATATTCACCGGGTTGGGCGACCCCGATTCGCCGGGCGCTCCGGGATTCACCCCGGCGCTGAGGTCGATGAGCTGCTGCCAGCTCCGGCCGTTCAAAGGGATTTCGGAAACCTCTTTACTCACGATTACCTGCGAAACGTCGGCGCTTTCTGTGGAGAGCAATTGTGCTCCGGACGCCTCCACCTGAACCGACTCAGAAGCCGCTCCGATGTTCAGCGCAAAATTGACACGCACCGTCTGGTTGACCTCGAGGGTCACTGGTCCGAATACTTCAGTTTCAAAGCCGGACTTGGTTGCACTCAATGTATAGGAACCGGGAATCAGGGTGGGCGTAATGTAGAGACCGTCGCCATTGGACTCCGCGACAAATTCGGTGCCGGTCTCGTTCGATCGAATGGTTATTTGAGCCAGCGGCACGATCGCGCTAGCGGGATCGCGCACCTCGCCTCGAAACACGCCGCCCGAGGTCTGAGCATTGGCAAAGCCCGCGATTAGCGCGCCGGTGACGAACAGCTTTCTTACAAACGACAGCCAACCGATCATTGGAGGCCTCCTTATTCCCCGCATTTCCTGGCGGGTATATCACCGGCGAACAGAGTGGCTTTAGGGCATTCCACTTATCGGCTATGTGTTTGCTGCGCTTTAGGGGAGGGAAGACTATACGGCTATAAAGAGCCGCGAGAAAGATGTCGATCCATATTGCACATAATCTAAGGCGAATAGCCAGGATATATAGCTGCAATCAATCGGCGGGGTGAAGGTAGGAAGGATTAGGGCTTTGAGAGTCTCGAACCTCACGGATTCCCGCATTCTGATCGTCGACGACCAAACTGCCAATCTCCGAGTACTAGCCACCGTACTGGAATTTGCGGGTTACACGAACGTTACCTGCCTGAGCGACTCGCGCCAACTCCTCCCCATATTCCAGGAATTCCATCCGGATTTAGTCCTGTTGGACCTTCATATGCCGCATGTCGATGGGCTCGCCGCCCTGGATCAACTGGCCACCGTGGTCCCCGAGGACGACTATCTGCCAACCCTGGTGCTCACAGGCGACAACACGTCCGAGGCGAAGGAGAAGGCGCTCTCACACGGCGCACATGACTTTCTTTCTAAGCCCCTAAATCGGATTGAGGTGCAGCTTCGCGTCAAGAATCTGCTGCAAACCCGACATCTCCACCTTCAGCTCAAGAATCAAAATGCATCGCTGGAGCAACAGGTGAACGAGCGAACCGAGCTGGTTGAGGAACTCGGCCGAACCAACCAAAAACTCCGGGAAACACAAGCGCACTTGATTCATTCCGAAAAAATGGCAGGGTTGGGTCAGCTTGTGGCCGGCATCGCTCATGAAATCAACAATCCCTTGGCCTTTGTGATCAATAACATCTTTATTGTGCAAGAGGGGCTGGACAAGCTCGCATCGAGAGGCACGGGATTGCCTCCAGAAGACTCCTCGAGGGTGAGTAAACTGCAGGCCAGGATCACCGACGCGTATTCAGGCGCTACCCGGGTGAAGGACCTGGTTTCCAAGCTGCGAACCTTTTCGCGGCTCGACGAGGGAACGGTCAAGACCATAAACATCCACGAAAGCATTGAGTCCGTTCTTTTGTTCCTGCGGCATAAGATGGAAGGCCGTATCGAAGTGGAGCGGAACTACGGTGACGTCGAGATGCTGACGTGCCTGGCGGGAGAGTTGAACCAGGTGCTCATGAACATCGTCGCCAATGCGATCGACGCGATTGACGCTGCTGACGGGCCGGGGCGCATAACTATCGCCACGGGGCAGCAGAACGGTCATTTTGTGATCCGCGTCCGGGATACCGGCAAAGGAATACCGGAAGGAATCCGCAACAGAATATTCGAGCCCTTCTTCACAACCAAGCCGATAGGACAAGGCACTGGACTCGGGCTCGCGATCTCTTACGGAATCATGAAGGCCCATCAGGGGTCGATGGAATTCTCCACTAAGACCGGCGAAGGCACTGAGTTCACGCTGAAGATTCCCGTTGCGATGGGGAGCGAAGTATGACGGAACTGATCGCTAAGCCCACAGTGCTGGTGGTGGATGACGAGCCGCAGATCCTGGAGTCGATCCATGCCCTGCTGGAGGATGATTTTGACGTCGTGGTCAGCACCGACGCAATGGAAGCGGTGGAGCTTCTGAAGAATGCGCAGGTCGCCGTGATTCTGGCGGACCAGCGAATGCCCAATCTCACTGGTGGGGAGTTCCTGGCAAAAGCACGCGAGGTATGCGACGCCACGCGGATTCTGATTACGGGCTACGTGGACATCGACGCGCTGATTCGCGCGGTCAACGACGGCCAGATCCATTCTTATGTCCCTAAGCCCTGGGAGCCGGCAAATCTTAAAGTAACGGTGTTCAAGGCCGCCACCTACGCCAAGGAAGTCAGCCAGCGGAAGAAGGCGGCGGAAATCGTGGCGGAGCAACAGCAGGCGTTGGCGCGCTCGGAGGCGGCTTATCGCCAACAGACGAAAATCTTGCGATCTGTTCTGGACAGCATGGGTGACGGCGTTCTGGTGACCGATGATAGCGGAGATATGGTTCTGCTCAATCCAGCCGCCGAACAAATGGTGGGCCGCGGGGCGGCCGGTACGCACCAGTCGGAATGGGTTGAACGGTTCGGCATTTATGTCCCCGGAACCGACACTCCCTATCCCGCTGACAAATTGCCTCTTTCAAGAGCGATGCGCGGGGAGACCGCGGACGGGATCGAGTTGTACATCCGAAACCCGCAGAAACCGGCCGGGATGTTTGTCAGCGTTAATATACGGCCTCTGAAAGATGACAGTGGCAACAGCAAAGGCGGGGTCGCGGTGGTTCGCGACATCACGCTAACAAAGGTGACGGAGGACGTGTTACGGCAGGCCAAGGAGGAAGCCGAGCGCGCCAATCGAGCCAAGAGTGAATTCCTTTCACGCATGAGCCACGAGTTGCGCACGCCGCTCAATTCGATCCTCGGCTTTGCGCAGCTTCTCGCTCTGGCGGACTTGGCGGTCCAGCATCAAAGCAATGTACAGCAGATTCTCAAAGGCGGATATCATTTGCTGGAATTGATTAACGAAGTGCTTGATCTGGCGCGGGTCGAAGCGGGCCGGCTCAGCCTCTCGCCCGAGCCGGTTCAGATCAAGGATGCCGTGAAGGAAGCCCTGGATCTGGTGCGGCCCATCGCGAGCTCGCAGAATATCACGCTCAGCGCGGATTTCTCGGCTCACGGCGACCGGTACGTCCAGGCCGATAGACAGCGCTTAAAGCAGGTATTACTGAATCTGCTGTCCAACGCTATCAAGTTCAATCGCAGTAACGGCACGGTAATCCTGAGGTGCGAAGAGACCCAGAATGATCGGCTGCGCATCGAGGTTGCGGACACCGGCTCCGGCATCGATGAAGAAGGACTCAAGAAAATCTTCACGCCGTTCGAGCGCCTGAGCGCCGATCGGAATGCCATCGGGGGAACGGGCTTGGGTCTCGCGCTGTCTAAACGCATGGTCGAAGCCATGGGCGGGGCCATCGGCGTGGAGAGCACGATGGGGGCCGGCAGCCGCTTCCACTTCGAGCTCTTGCTTGTAGAGCCTGCCGCCGAACCAATCGTAGATCGCGATTCCAACGGCGGGCTTACATCTTTGAGTCAGGCTGCTTCCTATCGGGGGACGATACTCTACATCGAAGACAATCTCTCAAACATCCGCCTCATTCAGCAAATCCTGGCGCGCTATCCCGCCGTGGAGTTGCATGAAGCCATGCAGGGTAAATTGGGTCTGGAACTTGCCAACACCCACGTGCCCGATTGGATTCTGCTGGATTTGCATTTGCCTGACCTGGGAGGGGAAGAAGTATTGCGCGCGCTGCAACAAGAACCACGCACCCAGAGGATTCCGGTGACCATCCTCAGCGCGGATGCCACTCCTGGTCAGATCCATCGTCTCAAGGCAGCGGGCGCTCGCGAGTATCTGACCAAGCCCTTAGACGTCAAACAAATTATCGAGTTATTGGAAGGCACGCTGCGGCGAGACCAGTCAGAGAAGCAGCCCGGCGAAATGGTGCGAACGGACGAGAAGACAGGCAGCGCTTTGCGCTGGACGCCGGAAGCCACAAACTTAACGGGGCTCCCAACAGAGCTGCTTCAGCAAATGCGCATCGCTGTCCAGGATGGAGAAAAGGATCGTCTGGATGAACTAATCGCGATCGTTGCGAATCAAGATCCGCGTTCCGCTGGCGCCTTAAAAGACCTTGCGGACAAATATGAATACGATACTCTGACCAACCTGCTGGCGGAGGCCAGCGAGTGCACGGAGGCGAGCAGGTGAAAGACGAATTGCAGCGGCTCGCAGAGAGCACGTCGGCCGATGCTGGCGCATCCCTCGCTCAGCCAGCCGTGGCCCAGGGAGCGCAGCCCAGCGTCGAAGGCGCGCAGCCCAAGAGCAACATCATAGTGGTTGATGATCAGCCTGCCAACCTGAAGTTGCTGGAAGAACTGCTCACCCAGCAAGGTCACGCAGTACGATCGTTCCCACGCGGACGCTTGGCGCTCGATGCAGCCTCACGGAATCTTCCGGATCTGGTTCTGCTCGACATCAACATGCCGGAGATGGACGGGTTTGAGGTATGCCAGCGCCTGAAGGCCGATGACAAGCTGGCCCCTATTCCGGTATTGTTCTTGAGCGCTCTCAGCGAGACGCGCGACAAGGTCAACGCTTTTCGCGCCGGGGGCGTGGACTATATCACGAAGCCCTTTCAGGTGGAAGAAGTGCGCGCGCGGGTGGAGACACATCTTCAGCTCTATCGCGCCCGCCAGGTGGAGAGGGATCTTCTGGAAAGAACTCTCAATGGCGCGGTCAAGACTTTGGCCGATCTGGCACACCTTACCTCGCCCACGTTAACCGAGAGGTCAGGGGCGCTGCGCAGCATGGTGGTCCATATGTCCGCCCAATTGCGTCTGCGCGATGTGTGGCAGTATGAACTCGCCGCCACGTTGTGTTTGATCGGTTGCATTACTCTGCCTTCGGACGCTTTTGAACACGCCTATGTCGCCGACAAGGCGTCGGGCGAGGAGTTGCAGATGTACCGAGCGCACCCGGACATCGGCTTCCGTATACTCTCGCGGATTCCTCGCCTCGAAAATGTGGCCGAGATGATCCGCATGCAGCAGGTGGAGACTACGAACTGGGCCAACCACGACGCTGCCGAACGGGGAGCGTGTATGCTGCGGACCACTCAGGAGTTGGATCGCCGGACCTTGCGCGGGATTCCGTTCCAGGCCGCTTGCGATCAACTTCGCGCCACGCCGGGAAAACATCCCAGTGCATTACTGGACTCGTTGAAGGGCTACGCTCCGTCGCGCGTTCACTTTGAAGTGAAGCGCCTGCCCTCGCCGCAATTGTTGCCTGGAATGATATTGGACGACGACGTGGTCACTGAAAACGGCCTGATGGTTATTTCGAAGGGCACCACGCTTACCGTAACCCTGATTGAGCGAATCCAAAACTTTGCCAGGACCCGCGGAGTGCGCGAGCCAATTCAGGTGCGGGCGCCGCAGGGTTCGTATGCTGACGAGTTGCAGCGCGCCTAGGTGCTCATGAATATGGCGCAGATCAATGGCAAAAGCCAGATCATGGCCGTGGATGATCAGCCGGCCAATCTGAAGCTCTTGGAAGAGTTGCTGAGCCTGCAAGGCTATGTCGTGCGGTCGTTCCCGCGCGGGCGTTTGGCGCTGGAAGCCGCCGCGCGAAACCCTCCTGATCTGATTCTGCTCGACATCAACATGCCTGAGATGAATGGCTTCAAGGTATGCGAATTGCTGAAGGCTGATGAAAAGCTGGCCAGGATTCCGGTGATTTTCCTGAGTGCGCTCGCCGACGTCAACGACAAAGTGCAGGCGTTTCAATGCGGCGGTGTGGATTATGTCACCAAACCGTTCCAATTGGACGAGGTGCAGGCGCGGGTGCAGACCCACCTGAACATGCACCGGTTACAGAAAGAATTGTATTTGCACGCCAACCATCTGGAAGAGTTGGTGGCTTCTCGCACCAGGGAATTGGCCGAATCTCAGGCGCGGTTGAGAGTGCTCGACCGGGCCAAGAGCGACTTCTTGAGGCTGATCCATCACGAGCTGCGTTCGCCGCTCAACGGGCTTTTGGGGGTTGGAGAATTGGTGTTGGAGGAGCTCGGCACGTCTGAAGATGGCGCGGAACTTCGCCAAATGTTCGAGCTGTCCCGGCAAAGGATGTTGACCATTCTGGACGATGCGCTACTGCTTACGGAAATTGAAGTCGCAAGCGACACGTTCTCCTCGGAGGCCACCGATCTGGTCTCGACGCTTCACCCTGCGATCGACGGTGCTGCCGGGTTCGCTCAATCGCGCGGAGTCGGCATCGAATTGGAGCCGGGCGAGGCGGCGTGCGTCCTGGCCAAGCGGGACTTGCTCCTGAAAGCGATTCAAGCGCTGATCGAAACCGCGGTGAAGTTCTCAAAAGCGGGGCAAGTGGTGCGGCTGAAGTGTCAGCCAGGCCTGGACTGCGTTCAGGTTTTGATTCGCAGTTGCGGCCGGATTCCGGAATCGGCGATCGCGAATTTCTTCCAAGTGTTTTCGATCGGTGAGGCGATTACCCCCGGCGGGGATCTCGGGTTGGGACCTCCAGTGGCGCAGCGGATTCTTTCGCTGTTCGGCGGCTCGATCACCGTGGAGAATCTGGAGCCGTCCGGAATTCAGCTCACAGTAATTCTCAGGAGTGCCTGACGCACGTTTGGGCCTACGATATCGGATTGTAAATAACGCTGCGCACCGTGGCCAAGTCCGGGACGATGCCAGTAAAACTCCCTTGGCAACAAACGGCCCCCCGGAAGGTGCGGCCGATTAGCAATGAGAACTCGGCTGCACCCTAGACAGCGGCGGGATGCGAAAGAGCGAGAGGCAGAGTGTCGAAACCATCTGATGTTGTTGAAAAAGTCACTGGCTGAATCGGTTCAACCTCGCCCCGCGAAGAACTTTCAACGGAATCGACCAGGGGCTGATGCCCGACTCCCCGATATCGGTGGGGCGTCCGGAGTGGAAGCCCTACTTATCGGGCCTGGGCCATTGTTTTTTCCTCACGCGCTCGATAGGCACGGAGATTTCGGAATGACGGGTGGGCGCAGGCGTACGAGGCGACGCAGATTCTGAACGGTTGCCACCAGCAGGAACTCTTCAGCAGCTCCGGTAAGTCCTCTGAGCTTCAGCCGAGTGAATCGGTACTGCTGCTTCATGTGGGCGAACAGCATTTCCACCTTTTTTCGCGAACGGCGTGATTGTCGGAAAGCATCGGTGTCCCTAAGCGCCATGGCTTCCTGTCTCGCGTTCTCATCGAACGGCACCGACAAGGCGCGCTTCGTGCCTCTTGTGCATTCCGAGCGGATAGGACATGCCTTGCAATCGCTCGCTGTCGCCCGGTAAGTGTGAATGCGGTTCTCTTCGCGCGCCGTGCGATGCTTCAGAATCTTGCCCTGCGGACAGATGTAATGGTTCTTCGCGGGATCAAAAGTGAAGGCCTCACGAGGAAGCAGGCCATCAGTTTGGTGCTGCCGATCGAGCACCGGGATATGCGGGACGATCTTCCGTTCCGATAGCCAGCCCAGAAACGGACCCGTACCGTAGGCTTTGTCTGCGGCGAGTCGTTCGGGTCTGATGCCGTGCGTTTGTTCGACTCGGTCCAGCATTGCTTTTGTCGCGATAATCTCCTGTGCTAGGCGTGCTGGCGTGGCTTCGACTTCGACTGATCACGGCATGATCCGTATCAACCAGGTAGTTGTTGAAGTAACCGAACTTGCCTCGCCCCTCCTTCGTATTCCATGCGGCTGCGGGATCAGTCGGCGAAAGATACCGGGCGTCGCCCTGATGAGCCGGGCTACCGGCATCTAGGGCTTCTAGATACTCACGCACTGGCCTCGTTGCCGCCTCTCCTTCACGAATCGCGTCCACGCCTTCAACTCTGCGCTCGCGACCCGGCATTGCCGCCGATCAGGCTGCTGTCTACGGCGAAGCCCTCACCACCAACCAACCCCGCACTTCGACATTGGCCAACGACATCTTCAAACAGCACTCGGTAAATATTGCTCTCGCGGAACCGCCCGTAGCGGTTCTTCGAGAAAGGTTGAATGATCCGGAACAGCCCCTTCCAGACCGAGACGGCAAAACCAGCGATAGGCCAGATTGAGATGCACCTCGCTGCACAGCAGGCGTTCGGACCGGATGCCGTATAGGCTATCCGATCAACAGCATTCGCAGCATCAGTTCGGGGTCAATGGAGGGTCGCCCTGTGGGACTGTAAAGACCGGCCAACGACGTTCTCACACCGTCGAAGTTCAGCACGGCATCGATCTGCCGCAACAGGTGGTCGCCGGGAACATGAGCCTCAAGCCGAAACTGTAAAACAGACTCCTCCTGTGCGCTCTGCCGTCCCATCATGTCGCTTCCTCCGTTGTTATCTATAACACCGGAACTACCCGAAATATCCCTGTGAAGAGCGGTTCTTTCAGGAGAATCGCTTCGCTCACTAGACGGCCCGCGCTTAGCGACTGTTATTCGTCGCGTGCCAGTCTGTTGGGACATGCTACAACTGTTGCGACGTGCGTGTGAGGCTCAAGTATGCGTTACCACTGGCCCAGATGGCGCTGGCGGTTGCTCTAATCTGGCAGAGCTTCCGAGAGCTGGCCGGCGCGCATATTAAGGGTGGTTCTACCCCCGCCTTCGGCCTCCTCGTGCTTATTAATCCCCCGGCAGCCATGCTGCGCAGGCTTTGGTTCAACTACGTAGATAACCCATGGGACAACGTGATGTTCGTCGCATCGGTCGGCGTGTTTTGGTGCTTAGTCGGATTCAGCATAGATTCCTGGCAGAAGCTTCTTCTCTTCACCTGGAAGCCACTGCGAGTAGCAGCCGACTTGGTGCTAATCGCGCTCGGCCCTTACTTCATCTGGTTTCTCGGAAGAGTTGATGTTGCTGATATGCCGTGGCAATGGCGCGCTCCAGCCTTAGCCGTTGTTTTTTGCTGGCTCCTCGGGACTCCATTCATCTTCGGAAGGGAACTAATTCACTGCCTCCGCCGAAACGGGTCGCCGCCAGCGAGGCTTGCCCCGAAAGGTGAGCTCAAAGACACCGATCCTTCGCGTGGGTAAGGCTACTCACCCGGCGACTTTTTCAACAACATCATCTGTTTTTGGCACACTCGCACAGGGGCTGGTTCCTCAATCGTCGTCAACGCCAAAGCTCTGAATTAGACGACAGGTTTTCGGCACACCGGCAAAACCATACCTAGTGTAGTGCGTCAGAAATACAGAAACATATAGTCCCGATCCGTGTTTGTCATAGTAGGAGACAAACTGGTGCGAGTCGCCCGCCTCACAAGAGTTGACGGGTTCGCCTTAACTGCCAGAAGTTCTTTCCTCAACGGCGCAACGTATACCTATTTAATCGGCAGGTATTTCCCGAGATGGGCCGCGAAACCAATAGTTGATTGAGTTTGGCGACGGCGTCTCGATCATGTCAATGACTGGCGCGTTGGTTTTCTGCACGTGCAATACGAGCTGTCCCATTTCATAGAACAGGTCTGGCTGCAGCGCGGCAGGTTTCGAGCAACGGTAACAGTTGGGGTAGCGATTGATCCGGAGCTGAAACGTCGCTTTCGCGAAAATCTCAGGGTCACCTTTCAGCCCCGGTTAGGTTCATCAGCGCCTCATAGAGGCACCGGCAAGCGCCTTCAGCGCGAGCCAACTCATCTTCACCGCCGATCCCAGCCAGGATGGAGGCGGCCTGGAATGCCCTTTTCGCGATGAGTGAAGTTAAGGGTCCCTTCAGGGCGCTCGCATTATCCCGAATTGCCTGGAAGTCTCGACCTGCTATCGCAGTCTCGATTCCCTCTAACGAGGTCAGGCTTTGAGCGAGGGCCGAGATTTCCCGGCTATCGGTTGGATTATTTCCAGTCCTCTGTCCAGGCTCTTCGAACAGTTTTTCAGCGACGGAGCCGACAGCCGTAACTCTCGCAATAGCGTCCAGCAGTTCACGCGAACGAAAGGGCTTTGACAGGTATTCATCCATACCGGCTTTGAGACAACGTTCGCGGTCTCCCGGCATCGCATGTGCGGTAACAGCGATGATCGGCAGGTGTGTTCCGGAGGCTTTCTCCCTGGCTCGAATCCGTGCCGTGGCCTCCACTCCGTCCATTTCGGGCATCTGGATATCCATCAGCACCAGGTCGAAGGAGCGCGCCTTTAATGCGGCCAACGCCTCTCGCCCGTTGCTTACCGCCTCGGCCACGTGACCGCACGTGCTCAAAAGGCTGGTGAGCACCGCCCGATTCCCGGCCGTATCTTCGGCGATCAGAATTCGCAGGGCATCGGTCTCGTCCGCCGAGAATTTCGCGGCGCTTTGCTTGAGCGCTGCGCTCTCGCGCGATTGGCCACTCAAGGCCGTCACGATTCTCGCGATCAGTTCCGATCGGAGGACCGGTTTGAACAGACTCGCTGTTACCCCGAGCTGCTCGCAGCGCGCCGCGTCGTTGGAACGCCCTCTCGGAGTCAACATCATGATGGTTGCGCCACATCGCGACGGAATCTTGCGGAGCCGCTCGAGGAGCGTGAACCCGTCCATGCCGGGCATGTCCTGATCGATCAATACGAGCGAAAAATGCTCTCCGGATTCGTGGTGGGCCTGCAGCATTGCGATGGCTTCTTCTCCGCTGTCTGCGAGCGAGGGCTGCATACCGCATTCGGTGAGCACTTCGGCGAGGATGTCGCGATTGGTCCGATTGTCGTCGATCACCAATACCCGCAAGCCTCCGAGATCGGGATGCTGACGTGAGGCAGGCACCGTTAGGCCAGCGGCGCCGAACATCGCCATGAAATGGAACGTACTCCCCCGGCCGCTCTCGCTCTCCACCCACATTCGTCCGCCCATCATGTCAACCAGCCGCGAAGAAATTGTAAGGCCGAGGCCCGTTCCGCCGTACTTGCGGGTCCAGGAGCCGTCGGCCTGCGAAAAGGCCTCAAAAATAAGCTTCAGCTTATCCTTCGCGACGCCAATACCGGTATCCTTCACCTGGAAGTGCAGTTCCACGGTCTGATCAGCGGTCGCGTCGGCTTCCACCCGGATGACCACCTCGCCCTTTTCGGTGAACTTGATGGCATTGCTCAGAAGATTCAGCAAAATCTGTCGCAATCGATGGCGATCGCCCACCACCGTCTCGGGAACGTTGGAGCCGAAGGCGCACGAAAGCTCCAATCCCTTTTGATGGGCCTCTACCGCGAGAGTTTTGAGCGCTTCGCCCACGCATTCCGGGACATTGAATTCGGCCGGATCGAGCTTCAGCTTCTTGGCTTCGATTTTCGCAAAATCAAGAATGTCGTTGATGACCGTCATCATTGCGCCAGCCGAGAACATTACCGTTTTGAGATATTCGCGCTGATCGCTAGTAAGATCGGTACCGAGCGTCAACTCCGTCATGCCGATGATGCCGTTCATGGGGGTACGGATCTCGTGGCTCATGTTGGCAAGAAACTCACTCTTCGCGCGGCTGGCCGTTTCAGCAATCTCCTTCGCATTTCGGAGTTCCGCTTCGGTGCGATTGCGCGCATCGATCTCAAACCCGAGCGCGGTATTTGCCGCCACCAGTTCCGCCGTTCTTTCCCGCACCCGCCGCTCGAGCTCTTCCTGTGAGCGTAGCAGCCCCTCTTCCCGCATCTTATGTTCCATCTGGACCAGGTAGATACGATTGGAGCGATACACCAGGTACACGAGCGGCGAACAGATAATCGGGAGCGCCCATTGGACGCTGGGCGGAAGGGTCCCAAACAGCCAGGTGAGCGAAGCTCCCACGCAATAGTAGGCCAGGGCCCAGCGATTGCCATTCCACACCACCAGCAGCCGTTTGTTTTCGGTCAGTGAAACGATCACCGCAACCAGAAACGAATTAGTCGCGAAGTAGAGGAACGCGATCGCTCCCACACTCACCACTTCAAAGGTGCGGGTGCGTACGTATCCGTAGACCAGGCCCGACGCCCAGACGGAGATGGCCAGTACACAGACGCTGAAAGCCACCTGGATGACGCGCGGCTTAGCGCGGGTGCGGCAGGTACATTGCACCAGCATGGCCACTGCGCTGATGACCACCGCTTCCGGCAGACTGAGATGCGCGATGGCGACCACGATCACCAGCACGCCAACGGAAAAGGTTTCCGTCACGCCCGGAAGCCGGATCTTCAGGACGGATGCAACGATCGCGGCGATGGAAAATGTCAGAAAGCGGAGCGGATCTTCCGAGCGCCAATTGAAGAGCGTCCAAAGAAAGATTACGAACCCCAGCGCGATGATTGCGCATAGGTACGCGGACACAAGTCTCGCGCGCAGGTTGGCGCTACCGGCATAAGCGTGCGCGCGCACCAGTGTAATCCGGGCCTAAGGCTCTCCCTGGCCGCTGGTGCCCCAGGCGATATTGGTAGCCGAAGGGCCGCTGGTGCCCCAGGCGATGTTGGTGCCCCACTCGCTGCTCGATCCCCAGGCGTAGGAAGCGTTCCAAATGGCCATGCTATCGTTCGGGAGCACGGTGGTGCCCCAGACGGCGGTCGTAGACCATTGAGCCGACCATTTCCAGATGCTGAATAACGGAAGAACGAAGTAGCCCTGCTGGGCGCTGGGATTGTAGCTCGCGGTGGGCGAAACACTACTGAAGTAGGTCTCCTCGTAGTTGGCGAGCGCGGCAGCGGCATCCACATAGCCGGCGCCGATGGTGAATGCGTCGTAGAAGCTGGTGTAGGTCAGGCCCGTGGTTGGATCGGTCGCGGTGCTCGATACCGGAAAGGTCTTGCCGGCAGTCTTCATCAGCCGGGCCTTGACGGTGTCGGGAGTCAGGGCCGGATTCTTTTGCAGCATCAAGGCGACGGTACCTGAAACCACGGGTGTCGCCATGCTCGTGCCGCTGAGCCGCATATACTCAGCCGGCCCGGTTGCCGACGGACTGTAGTAGGAAGGACCGATAACATTCTCCGGGTACTCGGTCTCGAGGGTGCTTCCCGGGGCTAGCAGCGAGACCACCAGGTTGCCCGGCGCCACGACGTCCGGCTTCACCGTCAGGTCAATGTAGGTTGGCCCTTTCGAACTGTAGCTGGCTATCAGATCGTCGCTCCGTGGGTAAGTCTCCTCCGTCTTCATCGCGCCCACCGTGATCGCATGCGGGCTGTCTCCAGGAGACAGCACCGTCGAATAGCCGTTGCGTCCCAGGTTGCCCGCCGCGGTCACCACAACGATGCCGCTATTCCAGGCCGCCTCGGCAGCCACACATAGCGGGTCCAGGGTGCAGCTCTCGTAATACGGGCGGCCGAGCGACAGGTTGATCACACGCACGTTGTAAACGCTCTTCAGATTGACCGCAGTCTCGAGAGCAGCGATTACGGTGCTGTCGTGGCTGGAACCGTTTTGATCGAGCACGCGGAGATCAAGCAGGTTCGCATTGGGAGCCATTCCGCGCAGCACATGAGCGGTACCCGGCACGTTGGATATGGCCCCGCTGCCGGCTACGATGCCCGCGACATGGGTGCCATGGCCATAATCGTCGTTCTGAACTCCGCCGATGAAGCTCTTCCGGTACACCACTCGCGACTGTCCAGTCTCGGCGGAGAGAAGGTCGGGATGAGAATAGATGCCGCTGTCGATGATTGCGACACCCACTCCGGTGCCATCCCATCCCGAGCTCCATGCCACCGGCGCGTTCACTCCGGCTGTGCTGTAGTCGAGCGTCGCACCCAGCGGCCGGTCGAGCGAAATGTAGGTCACGTTAGGCTGGTTCGAGAGCGCAACCACGTTCCCGGCTGCCATCGTTCCAGCTACGGCGTTGATCAGCGTGAATACGTCTTTCACCACGCCGCCAAGCAGGTTGAAGGTCGGGCAGAGCAGCCCTGCCACTAAACCGCCGCCAGAACATGCCTGCGGCGGCGAGTTGTATTGCACGATCACGTTGACGGTGTTGGAAGGATTCGCCAGGAGCGGCTGGAGATCCGGAGAAATCTTGGAGTTATTGGCGAATGCGCCACCGGCCAAAAGAAGTACGAACCCCAGGAACGCGCATGGCTTGACCACGCCGTGCGTCCAGGTTCTTAATGAACGGATAAATCCATGTGACGAGACCATTAATCGAACAACCTCGCTTTTATTGCCCCACGTCCAAGCTGATTGTCCTACTGATTTCTTGTCCCGGCAAACCTTATTTTGTCTGAGGTACGCTCAGCGATTTTAGTTCAATCCTAGAGGTTTTGCCCTAGATCATATAGGTAAAGCCAACGGATCCGACATTTGCCCTTGATGGGCAAGCATGCGTGGCTGGCTTACAGTACTGCGGGCGCTTAAAAGAGAGAACGTAGAAGGCGTTAAGGTGAATAACTTATCAGATGTCGGCGATAAAAGGCCGAAACTTATATCTCTGGCCGCGTCTCTACAGAATGTCAGTAATGGGTCCCGCGCGAAAGAAGATAGACCGGACAGATGCCACCGCAACGCTGCGTGCTGGAGAGAAAGACACTCCGGACAGCGCGGATTCCGCCGTCAGCCAGAGCCTGAAATTGCTGGCCGAGATCCAGGCCGCAATCGGGAACGGCGACGTGAAGACCATATGCCGGACGGCAGAGGCGCTCAGGGGCTGCATCACTTCCGTCCTGGCTAAGGAGGCATTCCTGGCGGCCTCTGCGCTCGAAAACACGGTGCACGAAGAGGACTTAGCGAATGCGCAGGATGCCTGCAGGCGCCTACGAGAAGCGCTAGCCAGCCTACATCCATCAACTGAAGAATTACCCTAATGGCGTATACCTGGCCTGCCGATTGGATAAAAGCTAGGAGGGCTCAACCGTGACAATACTGGTAGTTGAAGATAACGCAATCACTCGCCAGATTATCAGGCTGTCTCTGTCTGCCCACGGCTACAGCATTGTGGAAGCCGAGGATGGAGCGACTGCGATTTCGAAAATGGCCGAACACCAACCGGACCTGGTGATTCAGGACCTGGCGTTGCCGGACATGGATGGATTGACCTTGGCGCAGACCTTGCACAGCCTTCCGGGACGTGAAGATGTCCCAATCGTCGCCTTTTCCGCTTTTGTCGACAGACTGGAAGAAGCGCGGGCAACGGAAGCTCTGTTTACAGCATTCGTGCCCAAACCAATCGAACCATCCAAGTTGGTGGCCCTCGTAAAACGGCTGACTACAGCCACCGTGCTGCATTAACTAACGGACCGTCACCCCTCAACGGCCGAACATAAGGCCACTGCCTCGCGTAGTTCGCTGAGATCGGGGGGCTTGCTCAACACATGGTCGACATGCGGCGGGATGTCTCCTTCGTCGACCATACGGCGCCCCCAGCCAGTGAGCAATATCACCCCGGTCGAAGGCGAGTCTGCCTTCACGGCACTGGCCACGCGCCGCCCGTCTACATAGGGCATCCCCAAGTCCGTCAACACAAGCTTAAATGCTTCGCCGCGATCTCGAGCTTCCCGAAAAATACGAATTCCTGCTTCGCCGCCCTCGGCGGCCGTCACTTGATGACCATCTCTCTCGAGCGTGTCGCGCAGGACTTCCGTGACCAAGGGATCGTCATCGATCACCAGGATGCGCATGGCCGAGGGCCTGACGTGCCGGACGCTGGCCGAGACTGACTGAGCAGCAGTGGTTGCGGCCACTCCAAATCGCAAACGAACGGTCGTCCCCTTGCCCAACGCGCTCTCAATTTCAATAGCCGCGTGATTGCGCTGAACCGCCCCATAAACCATCGCCAGGCCGAGACCGGTTCCGCGTTCGCCTTTCGTCGTGAAGAAAGGCTCCAGGCAACGCCGGCGTGTTTCTTCGTCCATCCCCGAGCCTGTGTCCACCACTTCCACGTAGACGTGCCGGATCTCGGAACCCTCCGCAAGAGGGGATTCTCCTTTGGTAACACCAGTTCGCAACGTGAGAGTGCCGCCCCCCGGCATGGCGTCCACTGCGTTGAAGATCAGGTTGGTGATGGCTTCACGGATTTCACTTTCAATCCCCAAAATGGCCGGGGGATTCTCCGCCAGTTCCGTGACGGTATCAATCATTACGCCCATCCGTTGTGGTATGTCTCTCCAGCGGGCGCGAGTGAGGTCCACTACTTCCTGGACCAGGTTGTTCAAGTTCACCGGCACCAGAGTGAGTTGCGGTTCTCTCAAGCGGTAGAACTCCCGCATGCGTGCCACCGTCTCGGTAACATCGTCAATCGCGTTCCGAATGGTTTTCAAATTCTTGCGTCCGCGATCGGTAAGACCTGGTTCGTCCTGAAGCAGCGCTTGGGCGTACAGCTTCACGGGAGAAAGCGCATTATTGATGTCGTGCGCGATTCCGCTGGCCATTTGTCCGAGCACGCGCAGACGCTCATGCTGCATCACCGCGTCGCGGGTGTTACGCAGGTCGTTATACGCCTGTTCCAGTGCGCCGTAAAGTTCGGCATCGTACTTGGTGACGTCTACCGTCATTCCTAAAGTGCCGCACGCGATCCCGTTTTCGTGCAAAGGCGCGGTCCAAAACCGCAGTTCCCTGGACGATCCGTCCTTGCGGCGCCAGGACATTTTCTCACCGGCCAGTCTGCTCCCCGCGCCGCATTTCGGCAACGTATCCGGCGGCGCTCCATTGAGCACTTCTTCGGAAGTCCAACCGAGCACCCGCTCGGCCGACTCATTCCAGAATTGAACCCTGCCTTCGGGATCGCTGGCCCATATGGGGAGGGGAGCTGAGAGAAGCACGGTAGTGAGAATCTCATTGGCCCGCGCCAGCTCTTTCTCCGCGGCGTAGTGATCGGTGACGTCCCGCGCGGCTGCGTAGACCTGGCGGGCATTGGGCGCCCGGCGCAGGCTCCAGTGAATCCACCGCGTGCGCCCGTCACTCCCGCAAAAGCGGCTACGGAAAGAGACTCGGTCTCCCACTTGAACGGTTCTCTCCAATTTCTGAGCTGCGACGTGTGCGTCGTCGGGATGAACGAAGGTAAAGAGGGACCATCCGATCAGGCTGCCGCCGCGCTGGCCTAGGGTATCCTGCAAAACCGGATTCACCCGGCAGAAGTCGCCTTCTGCTGAGAGAATGGCCAGCATTTCGGGAAAACAATCAAAGAAGTTAGTGAGCGCTTGATCGTTGTCACCGTTAGATTCAGTCGGCGTTGCCATCGGACCTCCGTCCTAATTTCGCGCAAGCTTGGGCGCTCTCTTGTCCACGTTCCTTTTTTAGAATCGGATTAACGCTATCGGCCAGATATAGTACTAGATGGCTAGGGACGGCCCGGAAACTTCATCCGTTTTCTCGCGTGCGATCAGGCGGTAGAGAGTAGCGCGGCCGATGCCAAGCACTTCTGCCGCACGAGCACGATTGCCATCGCAGGCTTTCAATACCTTCATCGCGTATTCGTATTCCATCTCCGCAAGAGTTGGGAAACTGGGCGCGCCGGCAGCTCCGCCCGCGAGAAGAAAGTCGGGCAGATCGGCGATATCCACAGTTCCGTTTTGCGTTAGCATGCAGGCATAGCCAAGCGCATTCTCGAGCTCGCGAATATTGCCCGGCCAGGAATGGCGGCAGAGCAGCATTTCGGCCCGCTTGGTCAATCGCAACGCGGGCTTGCGATAGCGCGTGGAGAACAGTTCGAGAAAGTGACGAATCAGTAACGGCAGATCCTCCCTGCGGTCACGCAAAGACGGAACCACAAACTGGACCATGGAAAGACGATAGAAGAGGTCCTCGCGAAAGGAGCCTTCCGAAATCATCCGGCGAAGGTCGCGGTTGGTGGCGGCGACCACCCTGACATCCACCTCTCGAGATTTGCTTTCGCCAACCCGCCTGGTCTCCCGGCTCTGGAGCAGCCGGAGGAGCTTGGCTTGGACTTCCAACGGGACTTCTCCCAGTTCGTCCAGAAAGAGCGTGCCACTCTCCGCCAGGTCCACCAGCCCCTGCCGGTCTGAAACCGCTCCGGTAAACGACCCTCTTTTGTGGCCGAAGAGCTCACTCTCGAAGAGCGTCTCCACCACCGACGCGCAGTTGCAGACCACGAACGGCCCGCCTCGGCCGCTCCAGGCGTGGAGCACTCGCGAGACTAATTCCTTGCCGGTTCCGGTTTCTCCCGTTACCAGAGCGGTTGAAAAATGTGGCGCAATCCGTCTCACCTTGATCAGCAGATCGAGCATGGGGATGGCGCGGCCCACGATTCCCTCGAAGGTCGATGAATCCAGAAACTTTTGCTCCAATTGGGCGGCCCGCTGCTTTTCGGCTTGCTCGCGAAGCCATCGATCGACGCGCTCCCGCAAGATCTGCGGAGAGACTGGCTTATTGAGGTAATCGTCCGCGCCGGCTTGAATCGCCTTTACGGCGGACTCGGTGGAATAGTGGCCGGTCATGATCAATACCAGACTCTCGGGATCGTCCTCGCGTATCTTTTCCAGCAGGTCCATCCCGTCGGCGTCCGGAAGCACCAGATCCAAAAGAATCAACCCAGGCCTGAGGCGCCGGACAGCCGCCAGACCGGATGCGGCATCGGTGGCGCCCAACACTTCCACCGGCCGGCCATCCAAAGCGGTGCGTACGAAATCGATGGTCAGATCGTCGTCGTCGATCACCAGGATGGCGGGGCGTTGATCTTCGACGGACGCAACGCGGTTCGCGGGCTCCACGGCCGGTCTAATTCTTTCCATTTACCAGGACATCCTGACTCGCGCGCGAATTGGTGCCTTGGACCAAGGCGTCGACGATTTGCAAGATTTTTGTGGCGGATTGACGAATGGCTTGGATGTTCTTGAGAGGAAGCGGCCGGTCTCCCTGATCCTGTTCCGCCGCTTCCAGCAGCAGCGTCGAGAATCCGAGAATCACTCCCAACGGGGATTTAATATCGTGCTCTAAACGGGAGATTCGTTCGGTCTCCTCACTGGCGCGAACGGACAATGCCTGGATCAAGCCGGCCTTGTCGGACTCGGCCTTTTCGCATTGGGCCGTCAGGCGAACCAGGCGGAGCACAATTTTACGTTTTGTCTGCCACAACGAGCACGCGATGGCAGAGGCTGCCGCGGCCAAACACCCAAGAATCGTTATCTCAATTCGCATGATTCGATCCGTCCAGTTGGGCGAGTGTCAATTATTCTCTATCGGCGTCGAGGTGAGACTACTCCACAGCGTGGCGATCTATCGGCATTACAACGAGATAGACATGCGGGGAAATCCTGGATGCGGATCGATAACCGAGCTGCGAATTTTCCAGAGTCCGGCACTGTGCTCATTTGAGGCGCGAATCTCAAATTGAGACAGGCAGGCGCTGTCCCGTGTGAAGCTTGCCCTAAGCGATTCAACAGCCTCGCAATTGGTGCCCAATTTGCACCTATCGGGCTCGCTAAGACATTGGATTTGCCTTAGTTTGGAAGGAAGCGAGGACTAATTTCACGCATGCCGACGACAAAAATTTCGTGCTTCTATACGCAGGGGACGGGTTTCCATGATCGCGTGGACACGAAAGGTGCGCAATCAGGGCAACAATCGAAGCTTCCAGATCGATTGGTGGAAGCGGTACTCAAGATTCCTCCAACCATTGAGGTCCGCTTTTCCAGCCTCTTCGGATTCGGCGCGCATGGGCTGCTCAAGTCCATCTCCCGCAGTGGCCTTCAAGTGCTCAGCCCCGTTTCCCTGCGGCGCGGCTGCCTGCTCGAAATCACGATCGCGCATTGCCGCGCAATTCTGGGTGAGGTGCTGTACTGCCTGAAGAGAGGGAAGGTCTATCAACTCGGAATCGTCTTTTGCGCGCGCCAAAAACCCGAGATCCCGGTGGGTTGTCTGGCTAGCATCATGGCGCTGGAGGAGCCATTTTCCGTGAGTCGCGGCCATGTGCTGGACATCGGGAGCAGTCATCTGTCGATCCTCTGCAAGACCATGCTCGGTGCCGGTGCATGGGCTCGCGTGGAGGCAGATGGCTGGACTCTTTTCGGCGTGGTGGACGCCGTGGTTCCCACCAGCATGGTTGCCTGCTGCGTGGACATCCACTTGGAGGCTGCGTTTCCGTCGGCTTTGGCCGCTTCCACGGAGACTGCACCCGAATGCCCTGATGAGCGCCGTTTCCCTCCCTATCCGGCGCTCTGGGCGAAGGCCGCTGGAGCGAGCGCTCAAAGCTTCTCGAGAGTAATCGAAGACATCGCGATTACGCCGACCGTCTAGCCAGCTACTGAGGAGAAACAACCATGACTCTTGCGATCGGGAGAGCGCTCGAAAAGAAGTTGAGAATGAAGCTCGACCATACAGCCACGGTGCCGGCCAACTGGGGAGCTTCGGCTGGCTCCGCCACTCCACCCTTCGAAGATCCGTGGGTGGAGAAGCGGAAGGAAAAACGCTTTGAAACATGTGAGGTGGTGGAAGTTTGCGTCCTCGAAATGGCGAGCGAGCGGCTGCACGGTATCTTGCGGGACGTTTCCAGAAGCGGATTAGGGCTGGAGTTGAGTGTGCCGGTGAACCCCGGTGCGAGCCTCGAAATCGTCCTGCGCAACCGGGCAATTATCTTCGGGGAGGTGCGTCACTGCCGCCACCAGGTCCCAAGCTATCAGGTGGGGGTGGCGATTGAAGACATCTACTACCCGAAGGGCATTTCTGCCACTCTCGAACACGAAGAGGCCGTCTTCAGTCAAGGAAGAATCTTCAGAGGGCCACCCGGAAGCCACGTCAAAATCGATGACGTGCCAGCCTTTCTGCGGCGCGATCTGTCGGAAACCAAGACCGCTCTGGTGGAACGCCATGTGGCGTCCTGTGATCAGTGCTCCAATCTGATGTTGCGGATGATCGAGGACTCGGCGCACGCGAGAAGATGCGCGACCATCGCTGGGACACAAACGGTTGCTCAGACACAAACAATTGCACAAAAGACGTTGTGAGTTAGGCTTCGGGCGGCATGTGGAGTTAATAAATGGAACAACTAGATTACGTAACCAACGATGTACCAGCGAACGAGCTTGCGATCGACCCAAAGAATACGGAACAAGACCCATCCATTGTGCCCCGGCGTTGGCCTCTAGGGTTGGAAGTACGACTGGTTGATTTCCTCTCCAGCTACGCAGTCCACGGAATCCTCGAAGGGTTTACGCCTGGCGAAGTGTCCCTCTTGCTCAATGAAGCCGTGTCCGAGCAGAGAATAGTCTCGCTTCATCTGAATTCGTTCACTTTCGAAGGACACACGCTCTACTGCCGGCCGCGACAGGATCAATTCGAAGTACACATCTCGATCGACGACGCTGAGACCACTGGCTTGCGCAGGGCGCCGCGCTTTCCCGTGGAAGTTCCCGCTGCCCTGCTTCTCGCGCATGGAGCGGTGGCCATGACCATCGTCGATATTTCAAGCGATGGTCTGGGACTCATGCTACCTGTCGCGTTGGAACCGGACCAGCCAATCGCGGTTGCGACCGAATCCGTGTTTGTCTTCGCGATAGTTCGGCATTGCCGGCAAGTGTCTGAGGGCGTCTTTCGGGCAGGAGCCGAAATGCATCATCTTCTTGAACGGCAAGTTGAACTCCCCAAGGACAGCCCCCGCTCGAATGTTCTGCAAAAGCTCTTTGGCAGGCGGCATCGCAAGGGAGCAGGCTTCAGCGCCCATGGCGCCTTGGCTAACGGCCTCTCCTAGCGCCTCGCTCTGGCACGCCAATATGACTGCCAACCGAACTCGCTTGATCTTTCCCTTCTGACCAGAGCTAAGTCTAAGTGGGTCCCGATAATGGGAGAGCATTCTATCGCGATGGCTCATGTGTGAAGAGCTTGGAGGAGTGAAGGAAATTATTTTTGGCGGGGTGTACGTCGCGAAACCCACTCGCCTCGCTAAAGCAGCCACGGCTCATCGTTCGAATCAGCTGGCGGACCTCGCACGAGACTGCGGGCCTTCCGGATCTTCCGTGCCTAACCTTCCACGTCCAAAACAAACGGAAGCCTTTGCGGTGCCAGGCGATCCGCCATCGTCAACTTCGGCCGATTCTTGGCGGAGCGCCGTAGCACACCGATCTGATGCCGTAGCGCCAGGATCTCCAGCTGGAGGGCGATGCGCGAGCGGAAGACTGAACACAGTGTGGAAGGAACGGATACAGGACACTCAACATCGACTCAACCAGTCACCTTGGGGGACCTCGGAAACCCAATCATCCCAGAATGATTGGAATTTACGAGAGCCACAGAGTGCACTGCTGATCAACCCTGCTTCCAGCGCAGCTATTGTGATTTTGAGCGTGTTCTCTTGCGCCCTCAGTTCGCTTCGGCGTTTTAACAGTGCGGCCCTTGGGCTTCCGTCGTTCGAGAAAGGCTCGACGCAATCATGCAGTTCGATAGCCTGGTCGGTTCTCAAACTCGCAGCCAGGCTGCACTCGTGCGTTAAGGAAACAAGCTGGAACTGCGCGGCCCATCTAGTTGCGCCGTGCGCCACAACCACCGCAAAATAGGCCCTCACTCGCAAGCGGCCCGCCACAATGGATGCAGAAGGCGCTTCCAGAGCTGTGCGCGGCCGTGGGAACCCTGCCGGATCTGTTTGCCGCGAATCTGCGAACAGTTCTGAGGATAAGAGTCGCTGCAATCGCCACCAGGATAAGTGCCCGTAAGCTGAATGAAGGCATTTCTCAACTTCCGAATCGACTGTCGCGGTCACCAGTTCCATCGGCACAAGTGCTGGAAACGAATAGCTACTCAGTGTGGCCGTTGGCCCTGCGGGGAAGTGGTAGCTGAATCAGGGATGGCAGTTCCACATGTCCTGACTCAGGATAGGGGATCCTGCGAGCATGGACATCGGAAAAATGGTCACCGAAATGCGGGCTGAGCGTGAGAACCTCGAACAGGCAATCATCACTCTGGAATGCCTCGCAGCCGGGCGTGGAAGGCGCCGGGGCCGTCCGCCGGCCTGGATGACATTTGTGAGGCGTCGCGGCAGGCCGCCGGGGAGCAAGAACAAGCCGAAGGACGGCTGAGTGCGCGCTCAGCTCGATCTGACTTGGTCGTTTACGGGAAATGTCTCTACCGGGCCACCGACTGGCTCCGCTAGCGGGTTGTCAATTGGTCGGGCCAGTCGCTTATCCTGATCGGAGTGGAGTATTTCTTCGCGTGCCCGTACTGTTCTGAACGGATATCGATGGTGCTGGATACCTCAGTGAAGAGGCAAACCTACATTGAGGACTGCGAAGTGTGCTGCCGTCCGATAGAAGTGCTTTACGCCGTCAAGAATGACGAAGTGTGCGAGTTTGAAGCCAGGGCGATCTGACTCGATGAGTTTCCGCCCGATCTGTCACTGAAATCGCCGTCTGCTACGATCAGCCGTGGCCCTTCTGAAAAGCCCATCCAGGGTGCAGAGCATCGGAGTAGTGTTAGCCGCCATCTTTTACATCGTCGCGGGCACGCTGCATTTCATCAAGCCCGACGCGTACTTGAGAATCATGCCTCCGTATATTCCCTGGCACCTGGTGATGGTGCGCATCAGCGGCGGCTTCGAGATCCTCGGTGGGCTGGGGCTGCTTGTCCCTCAGACGCGCAGGGCGGCGGCATGGGGATTGGTGGCGCTGCTAATCGCGGTTTTTCCAGCCAATGTCTACATGGCCACAAATCCAATCGATGCCGGCGCGGCTTCCATCCCTTCTGTGCTCACGTGGGGACGCCTGCCGTTGCAATTGCTCTTGATCTGGTGGCTACTCTGGTGTACCCGGCCTCGTCTGGTGTTCCGTTGAAAGCACGCTCCTACCTACTCCAAGGGGGATTGACGTGACTGCCTGACCGAACCCTATGGTTGCGACGGGTATGCGGTGCGCTCATACTTCCATCATGACACTCAAGAACGCGGCACTTTTCGCACTGATCGGAACGCTTCTGCTCACGATTCTGCTCGTGGCAGGTTTAATCCTCGACGTGCTCAACGTCGCACGAGGTCTAATTCCTGCAACGAAGATGTTGTCGTCTTTAATCCAAGCGTTTGCTGCCGTGGCCGTGACGGTGTTTTTTTACGTGTTCCACAAAGCTCAGTCTTGACGACCGAAGCCGACCTAAAGTTGTTGCTTCATTTGTGTGACGCAAACTAATGAAATAGGGCTGGTTGGTCGTAGGGTCAAGAAACTCATGCGGCGCGGCCATAGTACTTCAGTAGAGCTCAGAGCCGATGGCGACACTCAACGGTGCGGCCGCGCTGTTTGGGTGTATGGCCAGGCTCTGGGAAAAGCAATTGGTTACCTTTCCCTTGATGGTTTCTTTCGCCGTGATAATGAGAGCTGAATTCGGCCAAGGCCCGCGACAAAGCGCGCTCGCCGAACAGGATCAACCTCGACAAGCACTCCTGCTTGACGGAGCGGACCCAACGTTCCGCAAAACCGTTCAGATTCATTCTTCAGGAGAAGCTCCTGGTTCACCGATCCGGTCACGTACGCTAGCGGTCGCAACCACTTCTTGTTCCTCATGCCAACTGCCTATCTGACTCTGGTCACCGGTCGTTTCAGTTTTTTGACCATTCGCGCACGAGAAAAGGCGCAGCCTGCCAAGAGAGAATACTCCGCGCACATCGCTGAGCACGGCTGCCAGCGTAGATAACGCGTGGCCGGAGCGAGCCCCCAGCCCGGACCAGGGAGGCGAAGGCGATAGCGGTTCCCGCCACCTGATCATGCTCAACGGCCGGACCAGAGCGCCAAGAGCGCCGCCTTTAGCTGAATGATTTCTTGCAAGTCGGCGCTTTGCTTGGGTCGTTTCGTACGACTCCTTAGGCTGAGATTACGATTGGCGGGCGTTTACCTACGGCTGGTAGGTCAACATTATGACGCCACTCTTCGATGTGTTGCCGCTCGCGTCGGTGACGACGAGCTGAACGAGGTATTGCCCCGGCCCATTCACGAAGTCGACGGTCGCCATCGGACTGGCGGGTGTCTGTAGCAAGGACGGTTGCAAACCACCGGGAACCGCCACAAACAGATATTTCAAATTTCCCGATCCGCTGGTCGAGGCGCTGGCATCCAGCACGACGGATAACTGGCTCGTAGTCAGGCTCGTTGGGGTTACAACAGCATTAGTAATATTGGTGATCGACACGCCAGCCGACGACGTGTTGATGTTACCGTTCACGCCGTTGGGAAAGAATCCTCCTGCCGTCACGTTCGCCATACCACCATAAGCGATATAGAGAACCTGTCCTGGCGTTCGCGTCTGCGCCAGGCCGACCGTATTCAGAGAGAAATAGTTCTGCCCTGAGGGCGGCGGCAAAATATCGACGCCATCCAACAGAGTGGTGGGAATCCCGAGCTGCGCAACCTGGAGACGAATGTTGGCAACATGCTCAGCCTCAGCGGCTAAGATCTGCGCAGCATAACCGAGGATTGCCTTGCTCGAAAGCAGCGGAGCCGCGCCTGCGTAAGCCGTTACGCCAATGTCTTCAAAAGCCCGTGCCAGTGTCAGAAACTCGGCAAGACTCGCGAATCCGATGCCCAATGCGTTCAAGTTGATAGCAGGCTGAGCGATAGGTTGCGCGCCCGCTGCAGTCAGGGCCTGTCGGATCAATGTTACATGCGAGCGCTCGTCGTTTGCTATCTCGTCCGCAATGGACAGGGTTGGGAACGAGCTGTTGGTCAGATCCACCTTCTGGCCACCGGTGGCCGCGCCCTGTGTGCCTGTGCCCGTGATGCCGATTCCCATTTGATCGATCGTCATGCCCGTTGTGGCGACGGTGTAGAACTCCGCCTCCAAATACTCCAGATTCAGAGCGAAATTGAGAATGTCCGCGTCGGTTGGAGCGGAGGTCTGAGCTTCCATCAATCCCGCGCCCATCGCCGTTACGCCTGCCGAAGCTACGGCGATCGTGCTCATGAACCTACGCCGGTTCGAAGCAGCAGCAATCGTTTCTTCCAGGATGCGTCTCTTAGCCATTGTTGATCTCCTTGGTATTTGCTTGTTTATCAGTTCGATTTTGGAATGCTGAACTAAGCCGCTATCAGCGCGAACTTAGCCAGGCAATCACTCGTGTTACGAATAGGAGTGATCAATCGGATTTGGAAAATGTGCACTAAATTGTGCGGTTGGGGTGAGTAACCTGCTGGTCTCCCATTATTTGGACGTGTGGCACCCTTGGGCGTCACCAGGGAGGTGCACATGTCAGACCTGAGCGTTAACAACGATGCGTGGCTTTCGAAGCTGAGAAGTCACATGGACACGGAATCTTATACGGCGCGACCGTGAGCCAATACATAGCGTTGCGCGCCGTTTTGTATCCGATCTCAACAAACATAGTGTCGCGATCACCGCTACCCTACCAGAGGACATCTACCGATACCTTCAACAGCGCCGTATATGCATCCTCTCCGCCACTAATATTCACCATATTACAGTCACTCTCTTTCTACTCCTCTCAACATTCTTTTGCGCGTCTTCCATAGCCAATATCCGCCAGTCTCATCTGCTATCACTCCTGAAACTAAGTTGCAACAATAAATCTGTGAAGCCTACTCCTTGTATATGAGTCTCTTTCCTTATATTATCTCATACAACTATATTGTGCCTCCGCAACGAGATCTGCTCTTTTCTGTTCTGCTGCGAGAGCGTGCGACCCGAGAAGAACTTTCTCGTCTGACTCTTCACTATGTCTATGCCTATATGAAGCACCTAGCAAGCTCATTACTAAATATTTCTCTCAAAACTGTAGCCGTAAAATGCAGAGCTTTTTGCAGTATCTGCACATATCAGAGCATACCACCCTCTATCTCTCACCAACAGTAATTGCGCCTTCTATCTATGCGCACTAAATCATTCCTAGCGCCATCGGAGCCGAGATGTGAAGAGAGTCCTGGCGGTGACAAAAACCGACCAAACAGCCAAAGGTCTGCGCGATTACGCGATCCTTACACTGCTTTCGACCTATGGCGTACTTGCCTGAGAGATCACCGCACTGCGCCTTGATGACGTCGACTGGCGCAAAGAGACCGTCCGGATTCGCCACGGCAAGACTGTGCAACAACCCATCTGCCGTTGCTGCCCGAAGTGGGGGAAGCGGTTTTGCAGTACCTGCAGAAATCCCGTCCGAAGACACAATATCGGGAGATGCTCCTTCGGAGCAAGGCACCGTGTCGCCCGTTCAAGGGAGGCGTAGCTTTGCACTCGTTAGTCCACGTTCAGCTCAAGGCCGCCGGGGTGAGCACCGCGGCAAGCACGGCCCTCATATTTTCCGCCATTCCCGAGCAGTGAGTCTGTTGCGCGCAACGGTGCCCATGAAGCAAATCGGAGATCTGTTGTGGCATCGCTCAGCGGACTCAACGCTGGCCTATTTGAAACTGGCGACAGAAGACCTGCGTGCCGTGGCCATGGAGATCCCGATCGGAGCGAGATTATGACAACGTCATCAGCATCACTGTAACCCCGGCAGTACGTTCAACAACTGCGATTGCGCAATCGACACTCTTCCCGAAGTTATCGCTGTCTCCTGAACGGATTCCATCTGTTCGTCGCTGAACAGGCGACCCACCGATCCATTTCCCAGGTAACGGTACGGCAGTTTTAGTTGATCGAAATCAGGCTTAGCCGCTCAATGTGCTGACGGATCGTGCTCGTGTTCTAGATCATTACCTGGACTGGATGTCGTCCAGAACCTGCTCGCGAAAAACCCATTAGCTGAACTGAGAAGGGAATATGGAAAGTGTGCGACCAGACCTATCGTAAAGGCCCTGTTGCGACCGGACTTTGAAGCGGCTCTCTAAGCTCTGCGACCACTTCCACGCTTCTGCAGCATTCTTAGCCCGGTAATGCGTGACCATGTGCTGCTGATGCAGTCTATGTGCTATCGCTACAGCAACCAGTAAGAGCGCCTGCTCCGACTGTACCTGTTTCTTCAGTTCGAACCGTACCTCTCCGGACAGCCGTTGACCGTGCTGATTCGCTAGTGGACTAACACCTGTTCCACTCCGCAGCACGTCCTGGAGTGTCATCTTGCCGGCAGAACACTGTCTATGGCGTTCGCTCTGCTCTACCCAACTGTCAAGACCATTCCATGGGACAACCTAATCGCGCAACAGGCGCGACAACTTTACCGTCTGCCATACATCTTCAGCGACCAGGAGTTTCTCCGCATGCTTGAGACTGCGCTCAATCTTCCGTCCCCGCTGTCACCTTTGCGGCCCCGGACGGTCCACATGATGCTCGTGCTGGCCTACTGCGCTGGTCTCCGCCTCGGCGAAATCGTGCGTCTGAACGTGAGCGACTTCGACGTCGACAACGGGACCATTGAGATCCGCCTTTCGAAATTCTTCAAGTCAAAGCTCTGCCGCTCTCGGAGAGCGTTGTGGCGGCACTGCGATCGTACCTTCATGTCCGCAATCAGGCGTGGCACCTACTAGTCCCGACGCCGCGCTCTTCTGGCATATGCAGGCGGCGCGCCGATACTCAATCGTGAGAGCCGGGAGCATGCTGACCGGCGTTCTGCGCCGTGCCAAACTCAAACCCGCGCCGGGACGTGGCTGTCCTCTCATCCACTATCTGAGACATGCCTTCGTCGTGAACCGTATGCTTACCTGGTACAGAGAGGCATTAATCCTCAGGCGCATCTTCCTTACCTGGCTACCTACCTGGGCCACCGGGATATCAACTCGACGCTGGTGTATCTCACAATCACCGAGGAACTGCTTCAGCAAGCCAGCGAGAGGTTCCGCAGGCGTGGAGCCCAAGTACTGCAGGACTCGCCGAACGGGGAAAAGCATGAAAGCTATTTCATTCCCTCAACTCCTGCACGCGTTTTTTCACGATTGGCTCGTGCAGCAACGAAACGTCTCCCACCACACAGTCCTGTCCTACCGGACAGTTGGCGGCTGTTTCTCCGGTTCGTGGCCGCTCGCGAGGCCACATCCGTCGCCCGGCTTGGTCTGAGCGACCTCAGTGAAGTCCATGTGATCGCGTTCCTCAATGACATCGAGCAGGTTCGTAACTCCTCGATTGGCACTCGGAACTGCAGACTGGCCGCACTACACAGCTTTTTCAGCTTCGTTGCCGATCGCGAACCGTTGGCCGCGGCGCAATGTGCCGCGGTGCTGCGAATTCCTAACAAGTAAGATGTCCAAACCGGAAGTCAGCGGACTCGACGAGGATGAGATCAGTGCGATTCTCGCTCAACCAAATCGCTCGAAAGCGGAGAGCCAACGCGATCATGTCCTGTTGGCGGTCCTCTACAACACAAGCGCCCGTATTCAGGAGGCGCTGGACCTGTGTCCTCAGTCTGTTCGATGGGAGTCGCCCTTCCAGGTTCGATTGCTCGGCAAAGGTCGCAAGGAGCGGCACTGCCCGCTCTGGCCTGAGACGGTCGCGCTGCTCAGAGCTCTGCTGAAACGCTCCCCTCGCGGAGAGCGAGCCGATCTTCGTGAATCGCTACGGTGATCCGCTTAAAGCTTCCGGCGTTCGCTTCAAGTTAAAGAAATACGTGGCAGGTGCGGCCCAAAGTGTCCCATCCCTGGCCGGTAAGCGCGTCTCGCCGCACAAATTTCGGCATGCCACGGCGGTAAGCCTTGTCGCGGCAGGTGTCGACGTAACAGTGATTCGCGACTGGCTCGGGCATGAGAGTCTCGACACGACAAACATCTACGCCAGGGCCAGCCTGGAAACCAAACGCAAGGCTCTGGAGAAAGTAGATCCTTCCGCTCGACCCGGTAAACCGCCGCGATGGAAACGCGAGGTGGAGTTGCTGAACTGGCTCGATTCGCTCTGAGACCGTAGGGAATAATGGTGAGATGAACTCGGCCGGGCACCTGCAAACACAGATATCCGGCCGCGTTCCCCGCCATTTTTGACGCCTCGCCATTATCCAAATAATCGTCAGCAGACCATTAATGAAACTAACTCGTTAGTAAGTCAGGGCAATCCAGAATAACGGAATCCGAGTCCCCTTTCGTAACGACCAGATGCGCACTTAAACGGCATACAGGGATGGCAGCCATCCGGTGGTTATTAGTTACTTCCCGTGGGTCTAGGAGGACGCGTCCATCCGTCCCTTAATTCGCGCCGCTAACAGTAGCGCCACTTCTGATATCTGATCTTGGGTTAGCTTCGCAAGTTCCTCATGCACCCGACCGTCGAACAATCCTTGATGGAACTGATCAATAAACTTGGTCGCGTCAAATTCTTCGTCCATGAGAGCGATGGTTACAAGGGAGAGTACCGAGCCGCGACGCGTACGATGTGGCCGTGCGACGCAAACAAAACTGCGGTGTTTGGTTCGGCTCGCGTCAGGCGACATGGATGTGGTCAGGATTTCCCTAGTCATCTTGGTGTGCTGGGCGATCAAGTTGAGGAGAAATCCAACCATGACGAAGCATTGCCGATTTGTTGGAGCCAGGTCTCGCATGGCAGGAAACCGTAGTTGACCAAATAGCCTTTTCGATCGCCAGGCGCGGGTAGCGGCGCTCCTGCTCGCTGCCCTTATTGCAAAGCGCCGATAACCTGATTTTGGGCTGCCCCGCCTCTGGAACCCTGCCGCCGGTCCCGAATGTGCCCCCGGGCAAATGCAGCGGGTACCATGAGACTCGCACCCGGCCACAAGGAACCGTAGCCGACAAACCGTCAGGACGGACATAGCGGCGAGTTATCGGAAGCCGCGCGCAGTCTGGCTGGACTGCGTGCTAGTATGTACCGCAACCTGATTTTCTGCCGGTTTCAGAGTACTCGTATTATGTGTTGGAAGAAAGCGTGCGCCCTGTTTTTGTTCTTTGCGGCTACGACGATCGTCTCGCGGGCACAGACCTTGACGACTCTTTTCAATTTTGACAAAAGAAACGGCTTTTACCCCGGATCGCTTGTCCAGGCCACCGATGGGAATCTGTACGGGATAACCGGGGATGGCGGGCCCAACTATACCGATACATGCACCTACGGCTGCGGTACCATTTTCAAAATCACGCCAGCCGGCGCGTTCACTAGTCTGCTCAGCTTCGACGCGACGGATGGAGCCGGGCCCGCGGGGCTCGTGCAGGCCACCAATGGGTACTTATATGGGGCAACGAGTGCAGGTGGGGCCAACGGCTATGGAACGATTTTCACAATCACCCTAGCCGGCGCGCTGACAACCCTATATAGCTTCAGCAACGACGACAGCGCCAACCCTGAAGGGTTGGTGCAAGCGGACCCTGGTGGGTTGGTGCAAGCGGCCAATGGGAATCTCTACGCGACGACCACGTTCGGCGGAGCGAACGACCAAGGCTCGATCTTCCAAATCACCCCAGCCGGAGCGCTCACGACGCTCTACAGCTTCAAAGGAATAGACGGAATCCAGCCTTACGGTACGTTAGTGCAGGCCAGCGATGGGAATCTGTTCGGGACAACCCAATATCAGGGGAGCAGCACTGGTGACGGCACGATTTTTAAGGTCACGCCGGCCGGTGTGCTGACGACGCTGCACCGCTTTGATGGCACCGACGGAGCCTACCCGAACGGTGGGCTAGTACAGGCCGCTAACGGCGATCTTTACGGAACCACCAGCTCAGGCGGCGCCTACGACTGGGGAACGGTTTTCAAAATCACGCCGGCAGGAGCGCTGACAACTCTCTACAGTTTTTGCGCCAGTATCGATCTCGGCTACTGCGACGATGGACAAAAACCCGAAGCCGGACTGCTGAAGGCCTCGGATGGAAATCTTTACGGGATAACAATACTCGGCGGAGCGAATGACAAAGGCACTATCTTCCAAATCACTCCGACCGGCGCGCTGACGACCGTGCATAGTTTCGATGGGACGGATGGGGCCAACCCCGGAGCTGCGCTGACGCAGGACACCAACGGCGACTTCTATGGCTCAACGAACTCCGGAACCAACTGCACTCCCGGCGCCTGTGGCGGCACGGTATTCAGGTTTTCTGTCGGGCTTGGCCCGTTTGTGAAAACGTTGCCCGCCGTCGGCCTGGTGGGGTCGATCGTGAGAATCCTCGGAACGGATCTGAGCGGGGCGACGAGTGTTACTTTTAACGGCATTGCCGCGCCATTTACTGTCGCCTCGCCAACGCAGATCTTGACCAGGGTACCGGCCGGCGCGTCAAGCGGCAAAGTTCAGGTAATTACTCCCGGCGGCACCCTGCTGAGCAACATAGGATTCGTGGTGCCGTAGACCGGCCCTGACACTACGCTGCACTCGGCACGCGGATGGATACGCGAATGGTCGCGGATCTGCCATCATTGCAGAGCGCCGATAATGTGACACAACGGGAGTGAGTCGCTTGCGCCAGACTTCCAAGAACCGGACTGGCTCCACGGCTGCCGATCTCCGTCTAACGCGTTAAGCAGGACTTGGCGCTCAAACCTTCTAAAACAGCGCATGCGGTAAGATTATTCAACCATCATGCCCTTATCCACCGGCACGCGCTTAGGACCCTACGAGGTTCTCGCGTCGATTGGTCCTCCGATGTTCGAAGAGAACCGGGGACGGTTTCAGGCGGCCACAACGTACTTTAACCATGGCGCCGGATATCAGTTTTCCTTCGAGCCTGGGCTAGCCGAGATCCTTGCGCGGTCAGCCGCGCATGTGCTGCTTTCATTCCTCCCCTGCGTGGACCCGAGCAGCGTCGACCGGATGGTTACCAAACTAAATTATTTTCAGGGCAATGACCCAAGAATGGTCGTTGCACCATAACCATAAAGGAGCAACCACAAATGACACCCTCCAAAGCTCCACTCCCATTCTTGGGCCCGTGGAAACCTACGAAGTGCGATACTTTATCGGGAATCACACTGTCGATTCTAAAATGGAGGAAAATGACAAAGATCGCTCTTATTCTGTGTGCTTTCTCGGCGAGCGTGCTATCGGCGCAGACTCTCACCGTGCTGCACAACTTTCATGATACGGACGGCTCATACCCGTGGGGAGGGCTTGTCCAGGCTGCCAATGGCGACTTCTACGGTACAGCCTCTAGTGGCGGCGCCAACAGCCAAGGCGTGGTTTTCAAAATCACTCCGGCCGGTGTGTTTTCGACGGTATACAACTTCTGCTCCCAGGGCGGCACGGCTTGCACCGACGGCGAACAACCCAGGATGGGACTCATACTGGACGGCAATGGCTATCTCTATGGAACAACCTTGTTTGGCGGAGCCAACAACCGTGGCACTTTCTACAGAATTACACAGTCTGGCGAACTGACCACGCTTTACAGTTTCTGCAATCTGGCATCGTGCGCAGATGGCTGGGCGCCTTATGGCGTGCTCCTCGAAGCTCATAGCGGGGGTTTATTCGGAACCACCAATCAGGCCGGGATGTACAATTCCGGCACAATTTTCGGTAGCACCCCGGCTGGCGGGCTGACGACGCTGTATAGCTTTTGCGCCGCAAGCGGGTGTCCCGACGGCGCGCACCCGAGTGCAGGGCTGATTCAGGCCGGAAACGGGATTTTTTACGGAACCACCACGGACGGCGGAGCTAACTGCAGCAACGACAGTGGTTGCGGCACCGTATTCAAGCTCATCGGTGACGCGGAAACGGTGCTATATAGCTTCTGCTCTGAAGGCGGCTCCGCTTGCACGGACGGCTCAGGACCCAACGCCGGTCTGGTTCTCGGGCCCAATGGGAACTTGTTCGGAGTAACCCCGGCTGGCGGACTCAACAACAACAGCAACGGCACGGTTTTCAAAATCACACCGAGTGGCACGCTGACCACCCTTCATAGTTTTTGCACCGAGACTGGCTGCCCGGACGGCCAAGTCCCTCTAGGAGGATTGATCCTGGCCAGCGATGGAAACTTTTACGGTACAACCAGTGGCGGCTTCGGCACGATCTACCAAATCACCCCGCGTGGCGCGCTAACCACGCTGGCCACCTTTGACAATACGAATGGATCGACTCCCTACGCGGCGCCGGTTCAGGGAACTAACGGCAATTTCTACGGGACCACGAATTTAGGCGGAGCCCACGGCTACGGAACCATCTATCGTCTGTCCACAGGGCTGGCCCCATTTGTGAGAACAGTTCCCACCTCCGGCACGGTGGGAGCGGCCGTCAAGATTTTGGGCAACGATCTAACCGGCGCGACGAGCGTCACTTTTAACGGTACTGCGGCCGCCTTCACCGTGGTTTCGAGCGTGGAAATCACAACCACCGTACCCTCCGGCGCCACCACTGGCCCTGTTCAGGTGGTCACTCCCACGGCAACGCTTACCAGTAACGTAGGGTTTGACGTGCTGCCCTAAGCTCGGGCGCACCGGGCGGCGACCGGCGTAGGTGCGCGTTACTTATCAGCAAAAGAGCGAGTAACAGCTCGCAGGGCGGATTGTGGGCCGCTTCCTACTCGGTGAAAGCGGACACCTTCGTGCCAGGAGAGGTGCGACCTTTTGGAGGTGTGTCGACTTCTTTGGACTAAGGTGCCGCGCCGACCTTCACGATCTCTGCACAAGCCAACCGCATCGCTTCGCTGCTGCCCGCAAAAGAGGCCGAGGGAGGACGGCCGCGTCTCAACTACATTAAGATCCTCAACTTCTTTGACGAAATAAAACGCAGCGCCGCCAAGGCTGGAGCGCGATGACGCGTCCCAGGGTAGCGGGCTCTGCAAGGCAACGGCCTTCGCTAGATTCCTGATATCGATCTGTCCCCAAACCGGAGATTGGCGAAAGTGGCTTTTTGCGAAGCTACCGATAATGACCCACATCGTTCCGATGTTTGCAGACACGTCAGGCTTGCGACTTCTCGCCGAATTCCAGCCCATAGTTCCGCAAGGATGTCGCCGCCTTTTTGTAATCCTATCGATGGAAACCAAGACGTATTCAAAGAATCTTTCGCATTGCCTTGACAGGTGAAATCCCAGGCATAATCTGCTCTGGCTCTCCGTCAATACCGATTGACACAGAATACTCTAGCCTCGTGCGACAATGCGCCAGCCGAATCGGAACCGCGATTTACGGCGATACGGTAAACGCCACGTTGCTCGGCAGCGTATGGGTTGTCGTCACCACTTGTATCGTGCCGCTGGTTGCGCCGGCGGGCACCTTGGTCGAAATCTCGGTTGCACTCACTACCGTGAAACTTGCCGCTACGCCGTTGAACGTCACGCTGGTCGTGTCGGTTAGCTGATAGCCCACAATAATCACCGCTTCGCCGACCGTCCCGATCGTCGGACGAGTTTCGACAAACGGCGCGAGGTCGGTGGACATGCTGAAGACCGTGCCGTAGTCGTTCGTCCCGCCCGAGTACGTCGTTCCGAAGAAGGCGCCGGTGGTAGCCTCGGTCAAGCCGGTGAACGGTCCTCCGTTGTCACAAGTGCCTTGGGCAGTGAAGCTGGAAAGAGTGGTGAGTGTTCCGCTCGGAGTGATCTTGAAAATGGTGCCGCATTGATTCGATCCGCCGAATCCCGTGGTCCCGTATAAATAGCCGTTCGAAGCCTGAACCAAGCCGCCATATGGGTACTCGCCGTCGGCGCAATCGGCTTCGGAACAGAACTTGTGGATCGTGGTGGCCGTGCCGGTGGATGTCATTTTGAAAACTGTTCCGCAGCTTCCGGCACTGCAGGTGCTAAGTCCGCCAACTAATGTTGTTCCGTAGAAGTCTCCGTTCGTTGCAAGAACCAGTCCCCCGTATGGATACTGGCCGTCGGTGCAACCTGTTTCGGCGCAGAAGGAGTGAAGGGTGGTCAGAGTACCGCTAGGTGTAATTTTGAAAGCCGTCCCAGCGCCGTTCGACCCTCCGTAGTAGGTTGTCCCGAACAGAACGCCGCTCGCGGTCTGAATGAGCCCAGCATAGGGAACCGCGCCGTCAGCGCACCCCGCCAGCGCGCAGAAGCTGTACACGGTCGAAAAACTACCGCTTGGTGTGATTTTGAAGATGGTCCCGTAGCTGCCGTGGGCGCCACCGTACGTTGTTGTCCCGTAGAGATCGCCATTCGATGCCTGGACCAGCGTGCCGGTCGGAAATGCGCCGTCCGGGCAACCGGAGAGAGTGCAAAAGGTATGCAAAGTGGTCAGGGCGCCGCTTAGGGAGATTTTGAAGATCGTCCCACATTTGGCCGTACAAGAGGGGCTGGCGCCGGACGTTGTTCCGTAAAAGTATCCGTTCGTGGCCTCCACCAGTCCTGCCAACGGCTGTTGACCATCCGCGCAATCGGTAAGCGCGCAGAAACTATAGACCGTGGTCAGCGCGCCGCCCGGGGTCATTTTGAAGACTGTCCCCTCGCTGTTCGCGCCGCCGACCTGCGCTGTACCGTACAGGTATCCGTTGGTGGCTTGAAACAGGCTTCCGAAAGGCTCAGCTCCGTTGGTTCCATTGAAGCTGTCCAGCAGATCGGTCTGGCCAAGGGCAACCTCCGCCAACCCGAGCGCAAGAAACGGCAAGACCAGCGTCAGCCTCGGGGCTGCAACACTCACAGCGTTCCTCCGAGTGATTTTCTGAGCAAGTATACATTGCGGGGCGCCAGGGAGCTATGGCTTTTGACCAAGTTGACCGTGGCGTTTGCAATCACCGGTGTTTGGGCTTGACTAACCAGGGGCCCTGAATGAAACAGCTGGAACTGAAATAGATGAGGTTTCGGTGACATCGGGAAGTCCTTTCTGCCTCTGATCTTCAAAATGCGTTCCGCCAGTCTACATGCTTTTTCCCCGTCGCAACAGGGTTGGTACCGCCCACCTGCCCGTTCGATAACCTTTGAACGTGCGATGTTGCCACAGAGAGAACAGACTCCTGAGCGCTTGATCGATCAAAGGCAATTCCGCCGCGCTACGATTCCATGGTGTACGAACCTTGGGAGGATGGCGACAAGCACATTTGATTGCGAGGCCATCCGCCCTCAATTTGCGCAAGCTTTCAGACGCCGAGCTCAGCGGGAGCCGGCGAGCCAGAGATAGATGCCGATAATGTTGGACATCAGGCACTAGCTTCGCGCCCGACGAACTCCCACGTCCGAACCTCTCGTCCGCTGACAATGCGACCTTTCTACGAGTGGCGCGTATTCCGTCCGGAGCAGCGGACCCCTGGCTCGCCACAAGAACACTGGCACAAGCTGCAGGATGCGGGCGCACTACGTAGTCGATACCTTGGATTACGTCTTCTCAAAGATGGACGCGCGCATCGAGTACGGAGACCGTCAAAGAGGCGCTCGCCCGATCAGGGTCGGCGATTGTATCGCCCGTCGCCTTCGTTCGCGCGAAGCATCAGATGCGTGACCTCGCCCTGGGCGTTGGTGAAGAACTCTATGGGCGCGGCGGCCGACTCGAACCGCGTCTCGGATTGCGGAATCAACGGAATGGCGTTCATCCACAATTGGCCGTCGATCAGGGAAATGGTTTGGGACTTTCCGAAAAATCCGGCGATGGTGCCCGGCGACCCCGCCTGCACCTGGTACGTACCCACGTATTTGGCAAGAACAGATGCGTCAATCTTCGCGCCCGCATCCGCCTTTCCCACTAGATGCGAGGTGGAACGTTCGTTTTCACAAATGTTTTCGAGCATTTCGGTATCCGGCGCGTAGTTGACCGCAACGGAAAACGTCAGGGGCTGGGTCAGAGTTTTGGGGTCGTCGTAAGTAATCTGAAATTGGATGTGACCAAAGTCCACCCGCCGGAACCGCTCGGTCACACGGAGATCCTCCGAATGCGGATGTCCGAGCCTGTCGAGCCAACTTCTGTCATTGAAACCCGCGCTTTCGACCACCAGCGTATCGCCGTCCCAGTGGCCGACCGAGTAGCCCATCCAGGTCGGATTCGGATCTTTTGGCAGCTTACGCCCGTCCATGAAAATCTGCCGGTACATCACGCCGCGCTCGTACAGCAGCACCACCATGTTCGAGGATTGAATGATCCGATAGAGTGCGATGCCGCCGGCGGCGAGAACGTCCAGAGGACCGCCCGGGAGGCAATGCGTGATGGGATCGGTGGCATGAAAGTCCGCGAGATGCTGCCGGAAGAGGGCCTCGGCCTCCGGGCGGAAAATCGTCTCATCTTTCACGTTTTGTATGACGTTGAGATTGTATGGATTGAATTCCGGACGCCACAGTCCGGAAAGGTCCGGCTTGCCATCCGGCGTGCGAGGCGCAGGCGCTTTGAGGTTCGGCTTGCCGTCCTCAGTGCGCGGGATGCCGGTTGTGGGTTGATTGAACCATTGGGCGCACAGAGAAAAGGGGAGAATCCAAACCGCGGCCGTGATCGCGATACGTTGCATGAGCGCTCCTCCCTAACGCGTTAAAGTTATATACATTATGTCGCGCGCGCAACGGTTCCTTGTTCCCGTGCTGCTTCCGGCAGCATTCCTCTTCGCCACGGACTCGGGTTACCGCGAGCCGCCGGATGTGGTGCGCGACGCGCTTCGGGCGCTTCCAACACCGAGTGTCTCGGTTAGTCCCCAGCGCGGCTATGCGGTCTTCATGCAGCCTGTCCGCTATCCGCCGATCGCCGAAGTCGCACAGCCCATGCTGCGGCTAGCAGGCAACCGGATCGATGTAAATACGAACGGTGCGCATCTGGCGCCTTATTACACGACCTTCAGTCTGATGAGAATTTCCGAGGGGCAGGAGATCAAGCTCGCGCTGCCCGCAGGCGCGAAGTTGGGCGCGCCGATTTGGAGTCCGGACGGCAGCCAGTTCGCGTTTACCAATACGGTGGCGCATGGCATTGAATTGTGGATCGGCACTGCGGCGACGGGCGCGGCGCACCGCGTGGATGGCGTAAAGATCAACGGAGTCGCTCTGGGCGACCGGCGCCAGGGTTCGGGACCGGTGTCCTGGCTGGGAGACAATCGCACATTGGTGGTCGGTATGATTCCCGCCGGGCGAGAGGCGCCGCCAGCCGATGCGGCCATCCCAGAAGGCCCGGACGTGCAGGAAAGCCTCGGACATGCCGGCCCGGCACCGACCTACGAAGATCTGCTCGCCACGTCTCACGACGAGGATCTGTTCGATTACTATTCGCGCGCGCAACTCGCGTATGTCGACACCGCCAGCGGCAAAATCATTCCGTTCGGAAAGCCGGCCCTCTATGTCGCGGTCCGTGTTTCACCCGATCAGAAACACATCCTGATCGGGTATCTGCATAAGCCTTACTCCTATCAACTCCCGGATGAGTTTTTCCCGGAAGACATCGAGGTTTGGGACCACAGCGGGAACGTCGAATGTAAAATCGCTTCGCTTCCGCTGGCGGAACGAGTACCGTACTCGGGCGTGCGCACCGGACCTCGGGACATTCAATGGCTGCCGGACTCGCCAGCAACCTTGACCTGGGCGGAGGCGCTCGACCACGGCGACCCCAAGGAAGTAGCGCCTTATCGCGACAAGATCCTGGTCTCCGCGGCGCCGTTTCACGACGCGCCGCGCGAGGTGTTCAAAACGCCGGAGCGTTTCCGCGAGCTTTGGCCGCTGGCTTCGGGCAAAGCGCTGGTAGAAGATTACGAACGCAAGCAGCGCGTCGTGCGAACGTTTGAGATCGACATCGAACATCCGAGCGCCGAAGCGCGCGTGATATTCCATCGGAATGAACACGACGAATATCACAATCCCGGCAATCCAGTGTTCAAAACCATGCCCGACGGGCGCCGGATCGTGATTCAATCCGGCGACGATATTTATTTGAGCGGTGTGGGTGCGTCGCCATCGGGCGACCATCCGTTCCTGGATCGATTCAACCTGGCGAGCGGAAAAGCTGAGCGCTTGTTCCAGGCGAAGGGTGACGGGTATGAGTCGGTTATCGCGTTGCTTGATGACAGCGGCTCGCGGCTGCTGACTCGTCAGGAGAGCCCGACGGAACCGCCCAATTATTTCGTCCGCGCGCAGAGCGGCGCGAAAGCGCTAACGCATTACCCGAATCCGATGCCGCAGGCCGCGGGAATCGAGAAGAAGCTCGTGACGTATAAGCGCGCCGACGGCGTGCCGCTTTCGTTCACGCTGTATCTTCCGCCGAATTACAAGCCGGGCAAACGGCTCCCGACCATCGTCTGGGCGTATCCGTTCGAGTACACCAACGCCGATACGGCGGGGCAGGTGACCGGCCATGGCGCGCAGTCGTTTCCCGAGCTGAACTACCATCAGCTCGTCACCCTGGGAGGGTATGCGCTGCTCGATAATGCCGCGATGCCGATCGTGGGCGATGCCGACATCGTGAACAACACGTACGTTGAGCAGCTTCAAACGGACGCGCAAGCGGCGATCGATAAGGCCGTGGAGATGGGCGTGGCGGACCGCGAGCGAATCGGAGTCTTCGGCCATAGCTACGGCGCATTCATGACGGCGAATCTCCTAGCGCACACGAAACTGTTCCGTGCGGCGGTAGCAGAGAGCGGCGCGTACAATCGAACGCTCACGCCGTTCGGATTTCAGACGGAGAGCCGCACGTTCTGGGAGGCGCCCGATGTGTACACAAAAATGTCGCCGTTCTGGTTCGCGGACAGAATCAAAACGCCGGTGTTGCTGATCCATGGCGAGGCGGACGACAACACCGGCACGTATCCGATTCAATCGGAGCGCATGTACGCGGCCATTCGCGGAAACGGCGGAACGGTGCGCTTAGTGATGTTACCGGCGGAAGCGCACGGATATCGGGCGATCGAAACCATGGAGCATGTTCTTTATGAAGAGCTGACGTGGTTCGACAAATATTTGAGATAGAGTGAACCTACTTCGCTTCCCGGCCGTCGAGCGAGTCTGGCTGGAAGCGCTCTGGAAATCGCAGTTCGACGTCCGATACAAATGGGTATCGGCCCAGCCAATGATCACTAGCTACCATTCACCTCTATCGCGCTGATGGCAACGCTAGACTCCTATGCGTGCCGGTTCTGGTAGAGTTCTGTTTAGTCGGTACGAGAGAGAGGCATCGGATGAACACGGAAGGCCCCTGGGAACTAGGCGACTTAATTGAAGGTCAAAACCTCGTGCGGGACCTGATTGCCCTGGGTGGGTCCCTTCACCAGGTGCTCGACACGTTGTTGAGAGTAATCCAATTGCAGTGTCCAGGGATGCTTGCGTCGATACTCTTGCTCGACCCGGATGGCAGTCACGTCCGGCACGGCGGGGCACCCGACCTCCCTGAATCTTATGTGCGCGCTATCGATGGGCTCTCCATTGGCCCGCAAGCCGGTTCCTGCGGGACAGCAGCGTTCACTCGAAAGCCCGTCATCGTAGGGGATATCGCGACTGATCCGTTATGGAACGATTATCGCGCTGTGGCCCTCAAGAACGATTTGCGGGCCTGTTGGTCCACTCCCATCTTCGATTCGGAGGGGCGTGTACTGGGGACGTTCGCCATGTACTTCCGCACGCCTGGCCTCCCCAACCAAAGTCATCTGAACTTGATCGATATCTCGACACACATTGCCGCCATAGCGATCACGAAGCATCGGGCCGAGGAAGAGATCAGACGACTTGGGCGTTAGGTTAACACGAGAGTGGCATCGAACCCATGTACCGATTGCTCGGTCGATTCTGCTACCCGTAGGAGCTGTCACACCCTACCCCCCGCGCGGAAGCGCTCTGAGCCGTTCCGGGTGAATCGTCGGCCATACGTACCGAGGTCGGAGTCCCATGCGCCGCCGACGATCGTACGAATGGCGGCGTAATCCGTTCGAAACTGCTCGCAACTTCTGTGAAGCCCGTATCGGATACACGGCACTAAACGGTTGTGTGGTACGCGCGATGATGGAAATTCTGATGCCCAACAACTACGACCGTACAACCCATTTGTATTGGTTTCGCAAATTGGAACGCCATCCCGACGAGGGCGTGCAGGCGTTAGCAGAGGCTTTTTGTGAGAGAGTATCATCGTGGCTCGGTATGCGGCCCGTGGTGCGTCTTGTCTCCGGGCCCTTAGTTTATTTTCTCCGGTTCTGCGGGTGTTTTTTCCCTGAAAAACTCTTCCAGATGCGGATCATCGAATACGACGACGGTCCCGTTGCATTTCAGCGCGAAGTAATGGGCTCCCGGATTAACAAGGTATGCCTTTCCGCAAATCAGGGCGGGCGGCGTCAGCTTGTTGATCCAGTCTTTAGGCGCCACCCCGTAGGTGACCACGCCGCTTATATTGTCAGCGGTAATCGGATTTTTCGGCTCTGCGTCCCATACGAGCTCGTTGTCGTGCATGTTGTCCCAGCGATAAACGGAAATCGAGCTGGGGGATACGCCGCCGGCCTGCGGGCATTCGTCTCCGTTCGACAGGCAAAGCTCGACGGTGCCGCCCTTTTTGTTGGCCGCCAGATGCCAGGAGGAATTCTGGCAGCTCGCCAAAAAGAGGGCCAGGCAGCACGTCAGCAATAATGAAAAGGCGATGTAAGTGCATTTGGCCTGCATGTGGTCCTCCCGTCCCTTGCGAGAAGGATGACATGAATCTGCGGGCCGAATCTCCTGAATATCTCGAGGACACATAAGTACCGTAAACGCGATCTGTTGCGCCGAATCGATCGGACAAGAACTCCGCTCGTCGTCGACGAAATTCCGGCAAGCGAGGACCCGTCCGGACGCGGTGCCTGCTATTCGTGGACGCACGGGGCAACCGTTTCGCAGGGGTTATGCACTCCAGACTTGGTGATTCTAGGCCGCGATCGATACCTTCTGGGATCATCCATTCGCTCATGGCGCTAACGATTTTCAGATTCATTACTCACATAACTAACCTGTATGGGGATAATGTCCGACTCAGTGTATACTAGCGGAAAAGTTACCCTGCAATGGATCGAAATGAAACGGTCAAGAAGCCGGCTCTGCGTTTTCTTGCCGTTGGGGGCGTGGGGATTTGAGGTGGAAATCGCGTCGGCACAGCCGGATAAGGGCGCTGCCAGCGCACACTGCACAGCTTTTGCTGGCTTGCGTGGAATTATTGGCAGGCACTTCGGGATTTAAAGAGGAAACGAGAATGGAAATCAGGAATCATCGCATCAGCTTACTAAGACTCTGCGGATGGCTCGTCGCCATGATACTGGCGAGCCAATCCTTCGCTGCCGCGCAAATCCAAATGGTCGGCCGGCGCGACTACATGGTTCCCGGACTGCCAGAATCTATGCTGACGGCTGACTTCAACGGAGACGGGCGCACCGACATTGCGGTCGCCGATGGGGTCGTTAGCGTCCTTCTGCAAGCTGCCGATGGCTCCTTCCTCCCACCCGTAAACTACACCGCTGGTACCAGCGCGTATTTGATAACCAAGGGCGACTTCAACCACGATGGATTCAACGACCTCGCCGTTTCCGATGGAAATACGGCAACGGTTTCGGTGTTGCTTGGAAACGGCGACGGCACGTTCCGCGCTGCGGTTTCCTATCCCGTGCCAGCAGTGTCAAGCGGGCTTGCGGTCGCTGACCTCAATCGGGACGGACGGCAGGACCTGCTTGTGATGAACTCGGCGTCGAACACCACGTTCACCGTATTGCTCGGCAAGGGCGATGGCACCTTTCAGCCAGGCTCCACCAGTCTCGTTGATGCTGGCAAATCAGGATCGATACTGCAACTGGCCGACCTAAATCGAGACGACAAGTGGGACGCGGTCTTCGTTTCTCCAGGTTGGATCTCCGTGTTATTGGGCAATGGGGATGGTACGTTCGCGCCAGTAAAGCATTACGGAATCGGTCCAGGACCGTCGGGATTGACAGTTGCGGATTTTAACGGTGACGGCGTGCCCGATCTGGCGCAGGTAGATTATCAAGAGTCCTTCGGCTCAATTCTGTTAGGAAACGGAGATGGGACATTTCAGCCCCAATCAATCTTCAGCGGGGTGTATCTGCCAAACTCTGTCCGCGCCGCGGACTTTAACGGCGACGGCAAGCAGGATCTGGCTATACTCGACTTCTACCGACAGCAGGTAACCGTCCTGGCTGGCAATGGCGACGGCACTTTTGAGAGCCTTTCGACGACGCCCACCGACCCGCAGTGCTGCACGACGGAGGCTTTGCCGATGATTGTGGCCGAGCTAAACGGCGACCACCGGGCAGACGTCCTGATCACTAACTACAACGGGAACACGGGGTCCATCACTTTGCTAAGCGGGCAGGGCGACGGCTCGTTCAAAACAGAAACCAACATCAACGTAAGCCTGTATCCTGGGTCGCAACTGGTGGCAAGTGATGTGAACGCAGACGGAAAGATGGATTTTGTGGCCACTAACGGAACCCAAATGCTGACTCTGCTCGGAACAGGTACTGGAACGTTCCAGGCGCCCTTAGCCTCAGCGTTTACTGGTTCGATTAGTAGCTACGTCATCGGCCGCTTCAATGCCGATGCAAATCGCGATTTGGCATTCAGCGATGGGTCGAACAATACAATCGATCTTCTTTTTGGCAACGGCAAGGGTTACTTTGGGGCGCAGACAGACCTTTCCTTTCCAGAAGTCCCGGGAAATATCTTCAGGGCCGATTTCAATGGTGACGGAATCCTCGACCTTGTTGTAAATGGATACAACCCGGCAAATTCAACTGACATTGCTTATATCCTGCTGGGCAAAGGTCATGGAGCTTTTTCGCCTCCAACGCCGCTCAGCACTGGCTTTGCAATTGCTGTGGCCGATTTCAATGGTGACGGTCGTCCCGATCTCCTCTTGGAGCAATCGGGGTTCTCCAGCAATAGCTTGGAGGTTCTGCTTGGGAACGGCGATGGAACATTCCAGAATGCTGTCGCAACAAATCTTTCGACGTATCTCTCGGCCGTCGCCGCGGGAGACCTCAATCGAGATGGCAAGGCTGATTTAGTTCTGACTTACCAAGCGTCGTTCCCGGTGGAAACTCCTCCCGTCGTGCTCCTGAGTAACGGCGACGGTACCTTCGGCAGCCCACAGCCGTTTTCTTTGCCCGACGATACCGTTTCGGCGATCCAGATTGCGGATATGAACCGGGACGGTAACCCGGACCTCGTGGTCGCGATGTTTAATTTGTCGGTTGTTGTCCTGTTACCAGGGGACGGCCAGGGGCATTTCGGCACTGAATCGGTTTACGGCGTGAGCGGCGGACGCCCTACCAGTTTGGTAGTAGCCGATCTGAATGGCGACGGCAAGCCCGATGTGGCCACCAATAACGGCACCATTTCAATTCTGTTCCAAGGCAAGTAGCCGGACCACAGAGCGGCGTATCTCAGGCGATTGCCTGCAGCGTGCGACACGTCATCGTCGAGCGCATCGCGACCGACATCGAGGACATCATGAAAAGAGTTCGTGTCGCGGATCGGCAACAGACACGCAAGGGTCGCGCCTCGTTCAGAAGTAACTGCGTCGCACTTCTCAAAATACAAGCCCCACACCAGCCGAGCACTGTTCGACATGGCTAAGGGAGTTGTTTCTGGGGAGATCTGGGGATTCGGAACGCTAAACGCGCGGAAAGACTTGTAGCCGTGTATTCAATGTGAATGTTTCTCGTCCCAGCCGGAAGTTTAATTCCCGTCGAAGAATACGCCTTGCCGTTGGAATCGATCGATCGAACGAAAACGGAGGGTGGGATCGGATTTCGCGTCAAATGCTCAGGGTCAATCCGCACGATGCCGCTGGTCGTCAGGAACCAAAGCTGTCCGTTCGATGTTTCGATCACCGTCGGGACTGGGCTCACCTGACGCGCCTATCCGAGGGCGCCATCGGCGGAATCAAACACCTCGCAGGGGGCAGGCCAAATCAGTTTCGGGAGGTGAGTACGGTGGCGGCAGCGTGTTCACTTGGTAGTCCGGGTTTTCTACCGCACGCCGGACCTCCACGGCGGGAATACGGATACTCCCGGCCCAATGCACAAGGAAGCAGCAGCGAGGATCACGCTTCGATCGGTCGAGGAATTAGACCGACTTGGTCATGAGATTCTTCCCAAGTCGAATGGCACTCAGGACTACGCCAAGCTCGGCCTGCTCCATAAACTGCTCCACGTAGAGAATCCCGATACGCCATCACCGATTACGGCGACCTAAGTCCAACAGGAACTCATCGCCGCAATCACGGACACCCGATCAGGATCAGCGGATCTCCGCAATCGGATTGAGCCTGAAGGCGCGCGCGAATGGCGCAAAGCGGGACGCGCCGCTCGTGCACGCATGGAAGAGCAATGGGCACTGGCCTGAAGGCAGGCCCCTGAGAGCAATCGTGTGATTAAGATCCTTGCCGACGCGCTAGTGCCTATTTTTGCGGGACTGCTTCTGGGATACTTCGCGGGGCTACGTGGGGTCATGGACGACAAAAATGTTCAGGCCCTGATTACATTGGTGATGAGCTTCGCGGTTCCTTGCGCCCTTTTCCTGTCGATCATCTCCGCACCGCGCGCGGCTCTGCGAGAGGAAATCCCGTCGGCCCTTGTTTTCGCGCTCGGCTACACCGTTGTATATGCCCTCAGTTTCTTGTGGACCACCTATGGAATGAATCTTCAAGCATCGGACAGCTCCGTGGTGGCCTTGACGATTGCATTTCCGAACTCAGCCGCTGTAGGCTTGCCAGTGCTCGCTTCGGTTTTCGGTTCGCAAGCCACGGTGACCGTCGCTGCCTCTCTTGGGATTGGTTCGATCATTATTACTCCAGTAACACTGGCGATTCTTGAGGCAAATCGCGGCGGTTCCGGTGACGGACTCATGTTGAGCCACATCACTACGTCGCTGCTTCACTCTTTGAAGAGGCCTAGTGTGTGGGCTCCGCTTCTGGGGTTGGTAACGTCCATTGCCGGTTTGACTTTTCCTTCGTTCGTGGATCGATCGTTGGACGTCATCGGGACGGCGGCAGACGGTTCTGCGCTCGTGCTTACCGGTCTGGTGGTTTCGGCTCAGAGGTTCGAAATGGGAGGAAACACCCTGGTTGTGTTGATTCTCAAGAACGTTCTCCAGCCGGCGCTGGCTCTGGCATCGCCATGCTGATGCATCTTTCGATCGACCAGATCCGTTTTGTTACACTCATCAACGCCATACCCTGCGGCTTCTTCGGCGCGGTTTTCGGGAAAGGCTATGGCGCCAATCCGAAGATTCTGAGCTCGGGACTAATCGCGACGTATCTGATCGGCATTGGCACTCTAGCCGCATGGATCGTAATCTTGGAGCAGCTGCGATGAAAGCACAGGTGCACGATCTTCCGCGCATCGATCGAGTTTGTCGAGCACTATCACGGAGAACGAAATCACCAAGGCAAGGGTAATGTTTTGCTGTTCCCTGCCCAAAACGACCGTGAGAGTCGGCCGCAGGGCGCAATCCGGTACCGACAACGCTTGGGTGGGTTGCTGAAATACTACAGTCGAGGCGCATGAGTATTTTTGCCATTCGCGAAAAGGACGCCGCGCACACCGCGAAAGCGGAACGATGACGGCGCCGGACAGGCGACGTGCTGCCACGCTACTCCCCGTCGAGCCTAGTGCGACGGAATCCGAAGTCTGGATCCAGCCACTCCACCCAGGCGCGGTCGTAATTGGCGTACGCGTCGAGGTGGCCGGGCGGCACTTTGTCGGAGACGGTTGTCCATCCCGTTCCTGGTAAATGTAACGAAACCACTCGTCCGGCGTTGGTGCGCGCTACGACAAAGATCTTGCCGTTGCCTGCCACCGTCATCGCGTATTCGTCCGATGGCTCGCCGATAGCGGGAATCGATTGTTCCGGAACACCTACGGTGTTCTTCTCCAGCACGAACGAGGAGTGTAAGAATCTTCCGTCGGGACTTGGACCGGTGAGCAGTTCCAACCGATCGGCTCGGCCTTTTCCGGCCACTGGCAGGGACCACGCGACGAACGGTAATTGAATTTCTGCGACGTCGCGGATCGGGACCACCTCGCGGCCATCCTTTACGTTCCACGCCTGGAGCCGCAACTGCCGGCGTCCTTGCTGGTTCGAAATCGCGAGCAGTTGCAGCACGCCTTCGCCGCTCGATCCTCCCGCGTACCGGATCCGCACCCGTTCCAGGCCCGCACTAACGGTCGCCGACCAGGCTTTGACCAGCGCCTCAGGGGTCACGCGGAACGCTTGTAATGTCGAACCGTTCAGTACAACAAAAAATCCCGTATCATCGGCAAAGAAATAGCCAGGTGACAAGACACGCCCGCCGGGAGCGGGCAGCGCCGCGCGAAGCAGCACCGTGCGGGCCGTGGGAACTCCCCAGTCTTTGGTGGCGAACAATGTTCCCCCGGAAGTCCACGCCACCCATCGGGTGTTCGCGTCTACGGATGTGGGCACGCTGACTGCAATGGATTCGGGCTTCGGGAATCGATCCTGAGCATTGGCTCGGAAAAAGACAGCCGACCCCTGACTCGCGGCGTCGTCGGCAAGCGCAAGTATTCCGAAGGTCCCGTCATCCTCGGCGTTGGCGAATGCGAGCCTCCGATCGTAGGTGGGCTCCAGGACCGAGGACACGACCGCTGGGCGCGGGGGCGTCACCTGCACGCGACTGGGAGCCGAGGGGCCGATTGCCTCCGGGGCATCGGCATGCACCGTCACGGTGTACATTGCCGGAGCAAACGGTCTCACAGCGAGCGCGGCGAGATCCTCCTCGCGAGGCAGAGATCGACCTGGTCCAAGGTTGAATGGGAGCGGCCGCCTTTGTTGAGGTGTGCCCCTCGATGTTGCCTCCCGCGCCCCTTGGCTGGATACTACCCGAACAATCTGGTTTTCCCGGGCGGGCCGCAGTTCATAGACGAAAGGAGACGGGCCGTCCGCGGCCGGGGCGGCCACCACCGCAGACCCATGGTTCACAAGAGTTGTGGTAGCCACAAGGCTTTCCTGCACCAGCACGCGGGGCTGCAACAGCTTCAACTCAATGGAAATGTCGCTCACGCGCTGAAGTCCTCCTTGAGATTCCAGCTGCACGGCTGCAGCTATCGTGACAATTGCGGCCGCGACAAGCCGGAAGCGCCAGCCCGCACGCATCATGGGTCCGCCAATCCACCTGCCGGGGGCGCGATGCCGGTCACCGCCCATCCGCGATTTTTCAGAGCGCACTTACCGCAAAAGTAGCGAAGCGGATCTTTATCCCCACCCGGGGTCGGGTCAGGGCAATAACTCATCATGCAGCGATGATCCCATTGATTGTACAAATGGTTGACTTGTTTTTGAGTAAACGCCGCCAGACTGTTTACCATCGTGTCGTGCTGTTTGGGATCGTAAGCGTACGTCGGGTCAACGGAGGGCGTGTGTTCCAGATGCCGATTGTGACCATACTCGTGCGCCATCCGGTTCCCGTTGCCCAACATCGTGGTGTCGAAATAGAGCCACAGCGTTCCGAGCGCCTGTCCGATCGCCGGTTCGCTGAATCCCTGACCCCAATAACGAACTACATCTTCGCTCTGATGCGGAGGAACCTGCGCAGCTGGATCCTTGGCTGAGGCTGTCCCGTCGGTGGGGCAGGGAGGGTTCGCATCCACCGCCTGGGTGGCCTCCGTTTGGCGAAAGCTATGTCCGTTGGCGCATACGTACCATTTCACATAGCCGAGTTGCAATATACCCGCACACTGCGGGCACTTGGTTCCAAGGGCAGCCTTTTCGGCCTGTGTTCGTTCCGGCGCCAGCACCACGTGGGCTCCGGCTGCATTGCACACGTAGCTTCGCAGCCACATCTGCGGAACGGCCTGCCACAATACCGAAAAATGGCCGTTGAAATGCCCCGTCGCCCGTTCGATCCGGTACAGCAGCTCAAACATCAGATTGTCTGAATAGTTATAGAGCGCCTGGTTGTTGACCTTGTCCATGAAGGTATCGAAGTTGCTGAGAGTGAGATTGTACTTGCGCCAGGGGAGACCGTAATTAGGCTCATTAAGGAAAGGCCAGTGGTTCGCCCGTGAAAGGCTCATCTTGTTTCCCGCTGGATAGAACGCTCGCTTTCCGCCGCGGGTCATTCCAGCTTCGATAATCTTCTTGTACTTGTCGACGTCCGCCGCGACAGCGGGATTCAATGGGAGTACATGAACCTGCGGCGTATTCGACTGATGCGCGAAATGTACGAAGGCGGCTCTATATTGGTGCGCCGTGTGCGCCGAAAAGGTAGCGTAAGGAATCGGGTTGGGCGTCGACCATTCCGAATATCCGCGGAATATGGTTTTCCGCCAGAGCCGCAAGGTGCATGAGTGGCCCTGCGGCAGATGAGTGTAGCGGCGAGCTAAAACAGCGCGATTAGGGTGGTCCTCAGCTCCGTCCGGGTGCGGTTGAAGATTGACGTTCGCCTGTATCCGGTATCCATCGCCGGCGATGCGGGACGGATGGAAATACGCACCTGCATAACCGAGGTGGGTGGGATGCAGATTCTCGCTTTTTTGCTCGAGGTCGTCATGCACCAGGGTGCAAACAGATTGCTGGCCGGCGTCTTCGACAGCGCGCCAGGGCGCGAGGCTTTCCGCAAGCCTTCCAAAAGGCTCGCGATGATACGTGCCGGAACGTATACCACCCTGCGATGTGGGGCAGTTTCCCACAGGCACCCCGTTGTGAGTTGCCGCTCCGTTCAGCGTGGTAATGGTTTCGCGGATGAAACGGCGTGTCCGGGTGACGTTCCGGCCATCGGAATTGTAGTTCGCACTATCGATGGTGCTGTAGTCCGGAGGCATGTCCGTAAATTTCCAGTCTACGCGCAGGGGTCCCGTGGCATCGAGCATCTCCGGCAGATAGTTTGGAGTGGCTCCGCCAGTTGCAAACAGCGAATCGCCCTTCTTTAAAAGCGGGATCTTCACCTGAACCGGAATCCATGGCCGCGCGACGGTCTTGCCCTCCATGGTCTGACGGTTCGCATCGGTCATCGACATGTCCCCGCCGTAATCCTCCAGGGCGAGATTCTTGTCAGGCAGCCCATTCTTGGTTGGATTGTCCATCTTAGTGTAATAATGGCGATCCTCTATCCAAACGATGAGATCCGAAGCGGGCTTGTTCAATACCGGCCCGGCTTGCGCCAGCGTCTGGTCCGCACGCGCTGAGTTTGCGAAGAGCGACCGTTGAAACGCGGGGGGTACCGCCTTGAGAACGCTCTGGGCCGGGCCAGAAGCTGCCCCGTCCGCTTTCATCCTTTGAAACGGCGCCGCGGCGTTCTTTGGCACCGAGCGTTGAAACTCGGCTAGCGCGAGCTTCAAAAGATCGCTGTCGGTCTCCTCGTGAGAGGGTCCGGCATGGAAACCGGCCTGGTTGAGTTTCAGCTTGTACCACTTCTTGCTGCCTGCGCCGGGCAGCACATCTTTTTTCGGAGAATCCGCCGTGCGTACCGGAAGAAAAGGGGCCAGCGACAGCTCCAGGCATTGCGGCTCCGTGTACCGTTGCGCCGCGGGCTGCTTGCCAATGGTGTCGTTCTGGAACATGCGCACTTCACACTGCATGCTGGCGACGGCGGCGCCATTCGGTTCGTCCATCAAAGTGTGGCCTTGGATCTGAGCGCGGTACGGCATGTTCGCGGGAGTCACCTTGTAGCCGCTGGACGAAACCCAGGTGTTCCAGTCGAACTGGTGGTCGCCGGCTGTGAAATCGCTGGCCTGCAGACCCTTCCACCACACCAAATTGTTCTTTCCGTCGTAGACTTCGAGCAGGCCGGATTGTAACCGCGAACAATCCTTAGCTTTCCACTTGACCGCGAGCGAGGTCCCATCCACCGCGCCCGCCGCGGTGAACTGGGGCCAAAAATCCCCGAGCGTGATGTGGGCCTTCTTGTCGGCTTCCAGCTTGTAATACTTCAGGACGAAGGTGTACGGGGAGTTGGCCGCATTCAAATAGCGATTCTTGGGAGCGCGCTTTTTCAGAACGCCTTGGGCGGCCGTGCTCTCACCGAGGTAATCCGGCACCGCCGGCGTCGCCCGTTCATCGGCTTGCCCGGCGGCAGTCAGATCCTTCTGAAACACCGGGATGTCGAGGGCCGAATACTGATACTTGAACAACCCGCTGTCCGCCGCCGCAGTCGCCTTGCAGTAATTGCTGGCCCAAATTTCCATTGCGACTTTGTTCGCGGCTTCCTTCCGCCCTTCCAAACCGTAATCCAGATCGCAATTTTCGTGTTGCGGCAGGAACCACGGGCTCAGATTGGTGATCCGGATGGCGGTTGCCGGCTGGTGCTGCTTGACGACCAGCTTATGCTGTTTCTCGTACGCTAAGCCTTTTTTTTTCCAAACCTTGGGAAGGAATAGTTTGCCTTTAGTTCCCCTCGCCGGGTCGAGCTCGCAGCCGTAAGGATCGGCATCCAGTTTGCGGCAGCCCACCAGTTCCATCAGAGCCCTTTGCACTTCAAGAGGCTCCTTGGTCCCCCAATTGAACAGTGCAACCTCATCGGGGGTGATCGGAGGATCTGCTACCTCGCACTTCTGTGCCACAATCTTGCGGAGCGTCTCGCCAGGTTGCGGGGCGTAGTTGGTGGCGTCAGCTTGGGAGAGGAAAACGCGGCCCATGGAAGGTTCTTTATTTTATATCTGTGGAAACCTCCCAGGCCACTTCGTCGTGAGACGTGCCGAGTACGTCGCCCTGACCGCCGGGAACCAAATCGTCGTAGCGGAGGTGCGGCGATGAATCGGACATTGTGCCGCTGGTTGGGCCCAACCCCGGCAAATGGCAATTTACCGTGAGGCCTTCGACTACTTTTTCGGCGCCCGACACCAGCTCTACCACCGTGACGGAAAACCAAGACCTCTTGGTGAGGCGCGTTTCACGGGTGCCGGAACTGCTTTGCTCGGCTTCCTTACTCTTGAACCGCGAAACAGCTAAGTCTTGCAGTAATCTCAGCCTCCACCTCTCTATCAGTTCCTTCCCACCGCCCAGCCTCTCCGCCTCCGCCCATTGCTCCTGGATGTTTTTCGTTGCCGTGTCGTAAAAGCGCACACCCAGATCCTGGATTTCTTTTAATTGCGCCTGCTTGTCATCGAGCGTGCCATATTCCCACGCCGATCGGGCTTTTGCGATAGCCGGCCCGGCACCGATATCCAATCCCGAGCCCGGCGTCGGTTGCATCTTGGCGCGAAACCAGTCGATCTGGTTCTCCAGCCTGTGCAGGAGACTGGCCACAGCGTCATCTGCCGTGCTGGATGCTTTTGCCGAGCTGTAGGCCCGTTCCAAGGCCACGATCCGGTAGTCATATACCGTTCGAAGGGATTCGTCCGGCAGCGCCTCGCGCAACTTGCTGGAGCACTCTTCCAGCATTTTTTCAATATCGTCACAGGTCTGCTTCAGTCCCTCCTCCTCCGGATGGGCCACCTGCAATCGAGAAACCTGCTCGTTCAAGGAAGTATTTCGGCCCGCCGGCGCATCGGGATGCCGCAATCCATGGTGCAACCAGTCAAAGACCCATCCTGCGCGCGAAAGCGGGTGCGGCAAGCCGATCGACGACCAATCAAACCCTCTTCCCGCAGGTGAGCGGGGATGCGGTATGTTACTGATCAATCGCTCAGAACGTGCAGACCAATTCTCCATCACTCTAATCGTGCTCCGCCTGCAAAAACCGTTTCGCGTTAGACTCCGATGATCCCGATTTTACAACAGGGAACTGGCTCGCATCCTGTGCTTGACGAAAAGTCCGTGCAGAGCCAAAAAGGTTCTCGAATGCGAGCAAGGGAAGGGAAGGGAAGGGAAGGGAAGTCAAGAACTCTGAGCATTGCTCGAGGCCAAAGGACACAGGGATTCAACTCGGCGATTAGTGGGAATGGTGAAATGCGGGGAAACGCCGTGCACGTCTCTTTCGAGGACAATCACTGCTCTCATCCTTTTCAGGCCGCGCACCGCTCGTAGCGGTGGTGGAGACCGCCGACTTGCGGAATCGCCACAAATTCGTCCGAGTTCGGGCGGCTGCACGACCCGCGATTCCGGCGAGTCTTTAGACAGCGAGAGATGCGTTCTGGATCGGTGATAAATATTCCGCGAATGATTTCACCTGCCGATGCAGAGCCGCTTCACCGTCCACCGGTGCTGTTCCGTGGATCGGATATAGTCCCGATCGTTCGACGCAGCTTGACAGGTCGGCGCCCGCAGATGAAAATTGTTTGAGTACAAACAAACGCCCGATACGTTCGTAAGAAGAGCGTGAACGACGGCCACAGAGCAACAGGAGCGACGATGTATCTGCGCCCAAGAACTGTTGACGAGGCGTTGCAGGCCCTGGCAACCCATGGCGGACGTATTCTCGCTGGCGGTACGGACTTCTTCCCGGCGCTGGGTGATAAGCCGGTGACCGGGCCGGTTATCGACATCTCGGGTCTCGGCGGCCTTTCCGAAATTACCGTCAGCAGCGAAGAAGTTCGGATCGGAGCCTGTACTACCTGGAGGACGGTAGCGGAGGCTTCGTTGCCTCGATCCTTCAACGCTCTCCAAGCCGCGGCGCGTGAAGTGGGCGCGATTCAAATTCAGAATATGGGTACCGTGGGCGGCAATCTGTGCACCGCTTCCCCGGCCGCGGACGGCGTGCCGCCTCTGCTTGCCCTGGACGCCGAAGTCGAGCTCACATCCCGGCAGGAACATCGCCGCCTGCCGCTTCGTGACTTTATTGCGAGCTACCGCAAGACGCTCATTCGAGCCGACGAGATCCTGACGGCGGTAGTGGTGCCGCGCACGATCGATGGCCCTTCCGCGTTTCTGAAGCTCGGCGTTCGACGCTATCTCGTGATCTCGATCGCGATGGTGGCCGCAATCCTCGAGATACATCCTGGCGGGACCGTCAAACAAGCGCGCATCGCCGTCGGTGCTTGCTCAGCGGTGGCCCAGCGGCTCCACGCGTTGGAGCGCGACTTAATGGGAGCGGCGGCGCGCCCGGGTCTGGGCTCCCTTGCGAGGCCGGATCATCTCGATGTGCTCTCACCAATCGACGATCTTCGGGGGACGGCCGACTACCGTCGTGATGCCACGCTGACGCTTGTCAGGCGCGTTCTCGACGTCTGCTCCGCGGAGGCATGACGATGCTGGCTCAAGTCACCTCCTCGCTAACATCGTCAACGATCGGCTTTTCCCTGAATTGTCAAAAGGTGGAAGTTTCGGCGGCACCAACGACGCGTCTCACAAAAGTCTTGCGCGAAGAGCTCGGCCAGACGGGGACGAAGGTCGGGTGCGATGCGGGCGATTGCGGCGCTTGCACGGTGCTCCTCGACGGCGAACCGATCTGCGCGTGCCTGACGGCGGTGGGCCAGGTAGAGGGTCGCGAGGTGGTGACCATCGAAGGACTTCGCAAGTATTCTCTTCATTCCGAACGGCTCAAGGCCGCGTTCCTGCGCCACGGCGCGGCCCAATGTGGCATCTGCACGCCGGGCATGTTGGTGGCAGCGACGGCGCTGCTGGAACGTAATACGGCGCCAACTGAAACCGATGTAATGGACGCCATCGGTGGCGTGCTCTGCCGCTGCACTGGCTACCGCAAGATCATCGCGGCTGTGCTCAATGCAGGCGCCGATACCGAGCCACCGCTAGAAGTAGAGGCGGGCCAGGCGATCGGTGCGCGAATTGCCCGCCTGGATGGCGCACAAAAAGTCGGTGGCATCGAAATCTTCGGAGCTGATGAATGGCCGGCCGACGCTCTCGTCGCTCGTGCTGTTCGCAGTCCCTACCATCGCGCGCTCTTCGCCTTCGGAGAGCTCGACGCTTTTGTCGCCGCGCATCCCGGCGTGGTTCGCATTTTCACCGCAGGAGACGTACCGGGCGAGAACCGTTACGGTGTCATTGCGCCGTACGCCGATCAGCCGGTTTTCGCCGAGCAGGAGGCCCGCTTTCGCGGCGAGGCAGTTGCTGCAATCGTCGGCGAATCGGCCGCGATGGAGGCGCTCGATCTCGCCGATTTTCCAGTGACTTGGACCGAGATGCCGCCGCACATCACAATTGATACCGCACTCGCCGACGGGGCACCGCTCGTGCACCAAAACCGCCCCGGCAACGTGCTGGTGCGCGGTCGCGTGGTGCGAGGCGACGTCGAAAACGCGCTGGCGAGGGCGGACGTTACTGTTGAAGGTGAATTTGAAACGGGCTTCGTCGAGCACGCCTATATCGAGCCGGAGGCAGGCTTTGCTCGCCGCGTTGGCGACCGCATCGAAATCCAGGCGTGCACCCAGGCGCCTTACATGGATCGCAACGACATTGCGACCATCCTCGGCATCGCGTCCGAAGACGTGCGCATCATTCCGACGGCCCTTGGTGGCGGATTTGGCGCGAAGCTCGATTTGTCGATCCAGCCTTTCGTCGCCATTGCCGCCTGGCATCTCAAGCGCCCGGTGCGCATGGTCTACACGAGAACCGAGTCAATCATGGCGACCACCAAGCGCCATCCAGCTCACATGTGGATACGGGCCGGTGCAACGCGCGATGGCAAGCTGCTCGGCCTCGATTTTCACGCCGACTTCAACACCGGCGCTTACTCGTCTTGGGGGCCCACCGTAGCGCATCGCGTCCCGGTACATGCCTCAGGGCCCTACTATGTGCCGCACTATCGCGCATTGACGCGCGCGGTGCACACCCATCTGGTACCCGCCGGAGCCTTTCGCGGCTTTGGCGTTCCTCAGGCTGCCATCGCGCAGGAGCAGATCTATGACGAACTGGCCGACAAACTCGGGATGGACCGGCTTGAGTTCCGGATCACAAACGCGCTCGTCGCGGGCCAACCGACGGTCACTGGCCAAGTACTGGGCGAGGGTGTCGGCATCGTCGCTTGTTTGCAGGCGCTTCGCCCGCACTGGAAGCGTGCGCGGGCCCAGGCTCAAGCCTTCAACGCCGCGAGCACCGGGCCGGGACGGCGGGGCGTCGGCGTCGCTGCCATGTGGTACGGCTGCGGCAACACATCGCTGAGCAACCCCTCCACCGTCCGCGTCGGTCTGAAGCGCGACGGCCGCCTGTCGTTGCACCAAGGCGCGGTCGATATCGGCCAGGGATCGAACACGATCATTACGCAAATCTGCGCCGATGCGCTGGGCGCGCCGATCGCGCGCTTTGACTTGGTCTCTGGAGATACCGACCTCACCCCCGATTGCGGGAAGACCTCTGCATCGAGGCAAACGTTCGTAACCGGCAAAGCGGCAGAGCTAGCCGGGCGCGAGTTACGCAAGGCGATTCTGGATGGGGCCAACGCCTGCGATAGCGCTCGGATTGCCTTCGAGGAAGGTCGCGTGACCGTCTCTGATGTCGATCGGCCGTGCTCGATCGTCCTCGACGATCTGCCGCTCGACGAACACGGTTACGTGCTTACGAGCGAGGTCACATACGACCCGCCGACCAGCCCGCTCAACCCGGACGGGCAGGGCATTCCTTACGCCGTATACGGATTCGGCGCGCACATGGTCGAAATTGAAGTCGATACCGAGCTAGGCACGGTGAAGGCGCTCAAGATCACCGCCGCGCACGACGTTGGCCGCGCGATCAACCCCACGCTAGTGGAAGGCCAGATCGAAGGCGGCGCGGCGCAAGGCCTGGGAATGGCTCTGATGGAGGAATTTCATCCCGGACGCGGCGAGAACTTGCATGACTATCTCATTCCTTCGGCGGGAGACATGCCGCCGGTGGAATCCATCCTCATCGAGGATCCGTCGTCCGCCGGTCCTTACGGCGCCAAAGGCATCGGCGAGCACTCCATGATCCCGACCGCGCCGGCCATCTTCAACGCCATCTACGATGCCACCGGCGTACGCGTCCATCGCGCACCGGCCACTCCGGATCGGGTGCGCGCGGCGATCGTCGCACTTCAGTCGAGTGTCGCGCTGCAGAGGCCACAGGGCTGATATGTCCAATCAAAAACGCGCTCCCTCCAGATAAGGCCGTCGACGACAGCGTCCGATGCGATGCCTGCCCGGTAATTTGTTACATCAAGCCGGGCCGGGCGGGCGCGTGCGACCGCTACGCCAATCGCGACGGCGAGCTGGTGCGTGTGGATCCGCACGTCATCCTGAACCGAACGCTGGCGCAGGGCGGCGCGGTTGTTCCCTTTGATAAGGCCGGCGATTGGGACGGGGAAATTCTGCGGGAGCCGGAAACGTTCATAACCGCGATCGGCGCCGGCACCACGTATCCCGACTACAAGCCCGCGCCGTTCATCGTTTCATCGGAGGTTCGCGGCGTCGACATGGTAACGGTTGTTACCGAGGGGATCTTCAGTTACTGCGGAGTGAAGCTGAAGATCGACACCGACCGCCATCTCGGCGGCGAGCGTAATCTGGTGTTCGCGCAGGGCGAGCCTGTCGGGCACGTCACGACGGTGGAATACGGTTCGCAGATGCTCTCGCTGGGCGGAGTAAATCACCTCACCGGCGGTTCGAAGAGAGAAGGCCGCGTCACCTGCGAGACGCTGCTGCACCTGTGCAACGGCAAACCCGCGGAGCTGAGCATCGACGGTGGCGCCACCGTCATCGTACAGGCGGGCCAGGCGCCCATCGTCAATGGCGTTACCGAAGAGCGCATGCGGGTTGGCTGCGGCTCAGCGACCATCGGAATGTTCGCCAAGCAGTGGCATGGCAAGGTGGATGAAGTGGTGGTGGTTGACGACCACATCACAGGCGTCCTTTCCGAACACCGCGCTGGCAAGTTTCTGGGTATCGTCGATACCGGCATCAAGATGAAAGGAAGGCGCTCCACGCCCGGCCGCTACTTCCAAGTGGCGGACCCGGGAACGGGTTGGGGCGGCACGAACATACGCGAGCCGCTCTCCATCCTGGGACCGTTCAACCCTGAGAAGGCGTGGGCAGGCCTCAGGCTTCTCATGGTCTCCACCACCGGCGAGCAGTTCGCTTATTACGAACTGGACGAGACTCTAGCGCCCGTGGAGCGCGAGTTGCCGGCTGAGCTCAAGGAATCTGTCGAGCGCATACAGGAGAACTGCGAGCCGGCGCTTTGCACCGTGCTCTTTATGGCTGGGGCCGGAGGGTCGCTCCGTTCTGGCGTGACCGAGAATCCCGTTCGCCTTACGCGCTCAGTGAAAGACGCTCTTACTTACGTAACGTGCGGTGGAGCGCCGGTCTACATCTGGCCCGGGGGCGGCATAACCTTCATGGTGGACGTCACGCGCGTTCCTGAGAACGCCTTCGGCTATGTGCCGACGCCGGCTCTGGTCGCGCCCATCGAGTTCACGTTGCGGCTCGACGACTACGCCGCCCTCAAAGGTCACATGGACCATGTGCGTCCGCTGGCCTCTTTCGACAACCGGCCAGGGCAGCGGCAGTTGGCGTGGCATCCGGATAATCCCTGGCCTTTGGACCACGTATGAGAACGCCACCACAGATCCGAATGCTGCCCGACGGCCGCCGCATGCATCTGCAGGACGGGCCAATCGACCTGATCGTTGAAGCTTTCGGCGAAGCGTTCGGAGCGCCGGAGGCAATCAGGTCGGCCTACGCCGCGGCAGCAATGCGTTTCCGCGGTGTTCTCGTCGAGCTGTGTGACGAACTTCCGCTCTTGCGTATGCCTGCTCATCCTGACCGCTGCCTTCTACAGGGTCCGGTTGCCAGGCGCATGCATGCGGCGGTGGCACCTTTCGCTGCCGACAGCTTCATCACTCCGATGGCTGCTGTGGCTGGCTCTGTGGCCGAGGAAATCCTCGACGCAATGACCGCTGCCGCCAATCTCAGCAAGGCGTACGTGAATAACGGCGGCGACATCGCGCTGCATCTTTCTGCAGCCGCCGAATGTTTTAGCATCGGCCTGGTGGATCGGCCTGACCGGCCCAGCCTGTTCGGCAAGGCGGTGCTTCGCTCAGCCGACGGCGTAGGCGGGATCGCGACCAGCGGCTGGCGTGGGCGCAGCTTCTCGTTCGGCATCGCCGACGCAGTGACAATTCTCGCCGCCACGGCTGCACAAGCGGATGCGGCGGCTACCATCGTCGCTAACGCGGTGGATCTGCCTGGACACGCATCTGTCGTCCGCGTGCCGGCACAAGAGCTTCAGCAGGACAGCGATCTTGGCCGAAGGCTGGTGACCAGGGACGTGGGGGGGCTCGATCCGGCCGAGATCCAGGAAGCGCTCGGGTGCGGCATGAGTTGCGCAAAGCGGCTTCTTGCGGCCGGCCTCATCCAGGCCGCAGCACTCCACTTGCAGGGCGAGACACGGGTCATCGGCCTGTCAGCCAATTACCTGGAATCCGAGGAGCGAGCTCTCGCCCATGCCTGACATTGCAATCCGAAAGCGCATTATCACCGTTGAGGAGATCTTCCACGAGGGCGGCCCGCCGGCCAAGACGCCGCTCAGGCGCGGGGCGTTGGTCGCCGTCATTCACAATCCATTCGCCGGGCGCTATGTCGAAGAGATCGCCGGCTTCATGGACGAATTGAAGCCGGTTGGGCTTGAGATGGCTCGGGATTTGGCTGCCGCGCTCGGCGGCGCGGAGGCAATAGAGGGCTACGGAAAAGGCGCTATTGTTGGCGCCGCAGGCGAGCTTGAGCATGGTGCACTGTGGCATGTGCCGGGAGGATACGCGATGCGCGAAATTCTGGGCGGAGCCAAGGCGATCGTTTCGTCGTCCAAGAAAGTCGGCGGCCCGGGTGCGCGGCTCGACGTCCCTATCACCCACATCAACGCTTCTTATGTGCGCAGCCATTTCGACGCGATGGAGATCGGCGTGACGGACGGGCCCAAAGCCGATGAGATGGCTCTCGCACTAGTGATGACCACCGGTCCGCGCATTCATGCCCGTGTCGGAGGACTGAAGGCCAGCGAAGTAAAGGGAGAGGACGGCCTGAGGTGAAAGCCAAAATCCGCAAAATCGTTACCGTCGTTGAGGAGACCCGCAGCGAGATGGGTCGAGTGGTGGATCCGCCCACGCGGCGCGCGGCCTCCATCGCAGTGATTGAGAATCCCTTTGCCGGACGCTACGTGGACGACCTGCAGGAGCTCATTGACATAGGTGAGGAACTTGGCGGATTGCTAGCGCAACGCGCTGTGAACGCCCTCGGCATCGAAGGGCCGCGGGCCGAGAGCTACGGCAAGGCTGCCGCGGTTGGAGAGAACGGCGAGTTGGAGCATGCGGCTGCGATCCTCCATCCGAAACTGGGAACTCCGCTGCGAAAGGTGCTCGGCAAGGGTGCGGCACTGATACCGTCGTCGAAGAAGCGCGGAGGGCCGGGCGTGACACTCGATATCCCACTTGGCCACAAGGATGCTGCGTATGTGCGAAGCCACTTCGATGGCATGGAGGTCCGCATTTCCGACGCACCCAGGGCGAATGAGATCATGGTGGCCGTTGCGGTTACCGATAGCGGGCGGCCTTTGCCGCGCGTGGGCGGCCTGACTAAGGATCAAATCAAGGGCGACGACGGACTGCGCTGAGGGCGCGAAGCCAAATGGTAGTTTCAACGGCAAAGACACGTCGAACTAAGCCCGGCACAGATCAATATATTCTGGAGCAACAGGTCGGCTTCATCCTGCGCCAAGTCAGCCAGCGTCATGCCGCCATCTTTGCCGCCAGCATCGGAGACGATCTCACACCCACGCAGTGGGCCACGCTTGCCAAGCTACTGGAACGGGGGCCGTGCTCGCAAAATCTGCTCGGCCGCCAGACGGCGATGGATGCGGCGACAATCAAAGGAGTGGTCGACCGTCTGTCGAATCGCGGCATCGTCGAGACGCGCCTCGATCCCAAGGATGCTCGCCGCCTGGTTGTCGTGCTCACCCCAGCGGGTAAAGTAATCGCGGAACGAGCCCTCGTGAACGCCGAGATAATCACGGAGGAAACGCTGCAGCCGCTGACATCCAGCGAGCGCGCAATTTTCCTGAAGCTTCTAAAGAAACTCAGATAACCTTTTGATCAGCGTTGAACAACCACCTCGGGTAGTTTCGTGGCCGGCGGCGTATTGCGGCTGCGCCCGGTCCGAACAATACCGTCGATAATTGTCATGCCGATGCCGGGGAGATCGCCAAGCTGGACGCTATCGAGCAAGGTTTTGCCGGCGGAATGTTGCGGCTTATCGATGATCACGAAGTCGGCGGAACGGCCCACCTCGACGATGCCGCAATCAAGGGAGCGGGTGCGCGCGGTGTTGCCGGTCGCGAAACAGAAAGCGATCTCGGCAGGCACATCGGCCAGCGACGAGAGCATCGAAATCAAGCGCAAGATACCAAGCGGCTGAACCCCGGAGCCAGCCGGCGAATCCGTGCCGAGGATGATTCGATCCAACTGACCCATCTCTTTGGCGATCCGCAACGTAAATAGAGCCGCTCGCTCGTTGCCGTTGTGTACCAATTCCAGGCCACGGTTGCAGCCCTCACAGATGCAGCGAATCTGGCCATCGGGGAGTGCCGTATGGCCGCCATTAATGTGCCCGATGACGTCGGTATCGGCTTCCAGCACCACATCCTTGTCGATGAGACCCGAGCCCGGGATCGATGGGCCTCCTGTATGGATCGTAGATTGGATGCCGTACTTGCGCGCCCAGGCCACCATTCTACGGGCTGTAGGTCCGTCCTTAACGCCGCCGAGTCCCACTTCGCCAAGCAGCCGCACTCCAGCCGACGCTAGCTCCTTGAAGTCTTCTTCTTCCATTCCCGGTTCGATGCAGGGGGCTCCCGCATGGACTTTCACTCCGCCTGGGCGAAACGCCGAAAAAGTGCGCTGCGCGGTGATCGCCAGGGCTTTCAGGCCGACGATGTCGCGAGGACGGCCGGGCGTGTGTACTTCTCCGGCCGAGATCATGGTGGTGACACCGCCGTGAAGCGCGCTGTCGATCCAACCGAGTTGGTTCTGGCGTGGCGTCCAGTCGCCGGCAACGGGGTGAACGTGGCTGTCGATGAGACCAGGAGCCACTGCCGTGCCGTTCGCGTCAACCAGCGTGCCCGCGCCTTCGGTGTCCAGGTCCTTCTCGTAACAAATACCAACGATCTTCCCATCGACCGCGACAATGGCATCTCCATCCAGGATGGGCTTCTTTAAATCACCACTGAGAATGAGGCCGATATTGCGGATCACGAGCTTTGTGGAACCAGACGAATGCGGCAGTTCACCATGAGTCATACACACCAATATTATGTTGGCGCCATTCCTTCTGTCGCCGCCGCCGGTTTCACTGCCTGACGACTTGAGGGCTGATCGAAGTATTTCCGCAGCCTTAAATTGTCGTTAGTATACAGACAACCGAGCTTGCAAAGCCGCCTGGTGTCGTCAAGCCAAGCAATCCACTCGCCCCGACCACCATCAAACTTGTCAGGTCCGGTCAGATGCGTAACAGAATATACCTAAGACATAGGTAACACCTTTGGCCCGGAGGGATTGTTGAGGAGCTGCAGAGTTTCTATTCCTGTCCGGCTTCACGATCAGAAAAGGCTTCCGCCCACTGCGGCCACGCTCCGCGCAGACTCCCGGACCGGATCTCGGCGACCTACAGAGCAGCAAACCAATCCGGA
>CAWAHZ010000001.1:0-447123 GCA_963781905.1 Bryobacterales bacterium | reverse complement strand
GAGACTCGATACAGTATTGTTTCTTCGGTTCCGTCGTTCTCGACCGGTTCGAGGCTGTAATATTTGATGGAAGATTCGCAGCCGCCCATAAGTCAAGGTTTAGCATGTCGCTGCCTTCTCTGCGATGATCCGATCTCCCCGCACTTGCCAGCGCGGCTACAACATCGCAAGCTGGTGCAGCTAAATTCTGTTCACGTTCGGCTGGAGCCTGACGTTCTACGGCCAACTTTCTGGCAAAGGCGAGACGCCTGGCAACGGCCAAGCCTGAAGTTAAACCGGGAGGCTAGCCGCCCGGAATCCAAATACTATCCGCCGTCACGACTTCGGCACCGCTTCCCAGCTGTAAAGGTGTGTCGGACTTGGTGAAAAACGTGAGGCCTTTGTAGCTCATCAAGTACTGATAGTTGGTGCGGAAGATGCCGCCCTCGGCAACGACAATCAGCGGGTCCTTGGCGCGGATTAGGAGGGTGGAAAACTGGTCGGTTTTTAGCGTGACGATAACGCCGGACACCTTGATAGCCTTGGCGATTCGCTGCGCTGGCTGCTATTGCCGCAATGCCCATGAGATTACTCCGAACACGATTCTGGTCCCGCAGCCATGGCCTCAAAGATACGCAATATGGAGCGGGAATGCAATCGCCGATGCTGATGTTCGATAGCCCGAATTTGATCGACTTGTGCGATGCTTGCCTCATGGGGAAGAATCCATCCTTTGGCGAGGAATTCATCACCTATGAAACCGTCTGTTCGCGTGGACACCATCTAAAATTCACCTTTGCGAAGAAGGTGCTGAAAGCCAAGCTCGATAAAGGCAACGTTACGTTCTTCTGCTATGACTGCGACCGCGTTTGGGAGGCTTCGTCCGAGCAGAAGACAAAATTGCGTAGCCTGGCTCTTTCCTAAAGCCGAAGGGCAGCAAAAACAAACCCAGGGACGAACAAATAGGGTGAAGCGCGATACGGCGCTGTCAAAAGCGCACGCTAATTCGTGGTATGCTTCGCTGGTCCCGACTGTGAAATCCCGAGCGTTGAACCCTAGCGGCCCCGTATGCCTTGCGAAGAACGCGCCAGACTCGAAAAGATCTACCTTGACGCCGTCGTGGAACTGTCCCGCGCTGGCGTCCACATAGCCGACATGAAGAGCGAAGCCTGGCGCGAAGCAACCAAGGCAACGCGGGAAGCGTGCCAAGATGCGCTCGACGATCTCAACACGCATCGGCAGGAGCACGGCTGCTAACTAGCAAGGAGGTCCGCGCCGGTCCATTTCCTTCATCACGATTTCGTTGTTGGCCAACATCACAATGCGAAGTCGTTCGATCTGTTCTCCCATCAGTGAAGTTATTAAGGCTGCCAGCGCAGCATCGAGCGCCGAGATACACTCCGGGAAGTTGATGCTTTGGTTAAGGAACAGATCGATCACTTCACGGGTCCGGCGCTCGAAAGTTTCCATCCACTACTGAGTATAAGGCGGCGAAGCGATAGTAGGGCCCGCCGGTAGTCCGCATCTAAATGAGCGTTGGTCTCATTGTCGTGGTCATTGGGCTGCTCTAGGCCCTTGACGCTTGCTGAAGGCGTCTTTGAGGAAGATTTTGCTAGTCCACGGAATAAAACCTCCTGCAAGCAAGTTGATTCGTCGTTCAGTTCACAGTTCGTCTCTCGTGGCCAGGAACCAGATGCTCAATTCCGGCAGCCAGCTTGGATGTAAGGCATCGTGCATTGCGTGTTGGTTTGCAGGCTTTCCCTCAGCCCTATGAGTGCTTCTCGAAGAATCCCGACGGAATGATTTTGAACGGTAGCCGACACGCCCGCAAATGTAAACTCATCGCCAGAACAGACTCGGCTGGCTCACGGAATATCGAACCTCGACATTCCGCTCCGAGACGTATCGAAATCCATAAAAAGATTATCCAGATGAAGAGGATTGCAAGTGTCTCGTGGTTTAAAAGCAGCCACGATCCCGCGCCATCGGATCGCACTCCAAACCAACGGGCGGCGATGGTCTGGCCCGGCACCAGGAACACGGCGTACAACGCCCATAAGATTTGCGATGTTTTAGAGCCCTTCAAGGCCGACATCGCCGGAATGCCAAGCCACAGAATTTCTGCGTCGTAATAGTGGTGATACACCACCAGTACGGAAGCCGAGGCGATTAAAGCCACTGCTATCCTTTCGTCTCGCAGTCGTAGGACGGCTAAGAAGCTTAGTAAAATGATTGCCGCTGAAACTCCGATGAGAATCGAGGGCTTATATAGGGGTTCTGGAATTAGGGTGGAAATATTGATCAGCTGGTAACGATCAGGATTGTGCGGCGAACTGCTGTTCGGGCTGGTTGGTGCGTTCAACTGGGAAAGGTTTGAGAGCAGGCTATCAAGCGATCCTTGGGCGGAGAATGAAAAAGCGATTCCGGTAATGAATAGACCCACGGCACAAGCTGCTGCTGCCTTCCGGTACTGTCGTTGGATGATTGCGAGCGCTAAAAAGCAGGCGGCAAGTTGTGGCTTAATGAGGACCGCAAGTCCGAGGAGTGCCCCCGAAACATAGGGGTTAGATGTGAACAAGCTGAGAAACACAAGGCCGCACACCAAGACACTTGGCTGGCCAAGGCTTATGCCGGTGTGCAGATGGGCAAATACGAAAAGGAAGCAAGCCACCGGGAGGGCGGCACCTCCCGAAATTCGGGCGAAGGCCACGATTGACCACCACGAAAGTACAAAGAGTCCGGTGATCCAAACCGGGCGGGCGATGCGCCAATCGAGCAGCCCCACCGGTGCCAAGATCGCGAGTGCGGTTGGTGGATATAGCGAAGGGTGTTCGACGAAGTACGCCTCATCGACATTAACTCCTGCTGCCTGCGCACTTGCTGCGAGCTTGCCCGGCGAATAGGCGTTCTCGCCGTGCAACCAACATCGCGCTGCTGAAAATACGACAAGAAAATCGCCGCCGTCGTGGAGGCCGCGAACGGGTCCTCGCCAAATGAAGTAGACGGCCGCGAATACAAAAAGAACACGCCATACAACCCATGTCCTCATCGGGCCCTCCAATCCAGGCAAAAAAATATCTTATGCTTTTAGACAGCAGTACAATTCAAGCTTAGCTGGTTCGCCTTAAACCCTGCATAATCGTTCGATGCCCGGCTGTAGCAAGATTGTCACCCACGAAACAATAATTATTACGGCGGATTTTGTTCCCCGCGAGAGCCCCTTGCATCATCACTTGCCAGCAAGCGACAGAACGATGGCCGCTTCATCGCTCCCTTCAGCGTCGAACTCCGCGTTGTCAGCGAAAAGTCGTACCTTGATATTCCTGCGCTGGAAGGTTATCTTACCGTCGCGATTGACGACAGTTACTTTTACGTGTTGACCGTCGCGATGAGCCTTAAATGAGGTTCGCAAATATTGTGACTTGCCGGGATTGCCGATCTTATCAAACGCCAAATAATCGAACCCCTCACCCGAGTCCTCGTACAAGCTTCCGGCAGCGTCCCCATTTTTGTCGAGACATACGAGCAACGTCAAGGGATCTAAACGCTTCTCGTCAACGTATTGCATGAGAGGGCCCGACGGTACAATCGCGCCCCCACGAATGTAGAGCCGGGGCAAGTCAGCGTTCTCGTCATCCGCAGGACTGTTCTCGGTATCCGTCTCGGGAAATGCAAGTTTCTCCCATGTGCCCAACGGCAGAATGCTTGAGTGCTGCCTCCCCGGCCGTACTTGCGCCGCGACGATGATGTCCTGACCAAGCAAGAAGGCATCGTCAACTGCCCGTAAACGGAGATCCTTCGGGTCGGCGAAGAAAAGCGGCCGGGCGATAGGTAATCCGATCCGGCTCGCTTCTTCAAATGCGGTGTAAAGGTACGGCATCAGTCGGTACCTTCTTTGGAGAGCGATCCGACTCGTCCGAGTAGTTTGATCGTTAAAGGACCATGGTTCTTTGCTCCACGGGTAGCCTTTGTTGTAATGCCCGCGACTGAATGGAAGCAGGGCTCCAATGCCAATCCAACGGGCGAACAGATTCCCTTCCTCTTCCTTGGATGGCTTAGAGGTGTTGTCGTATAAGTAGCCGCCGATGTCTGGGCCAGCAAATGGCTGACCGGATAGGCCCAAGTTCAGGACCATCGGTATCGTAAACGCCAAATGTTGCCAGCTCGCGGTATTGTCACCAGTCCAACTCGCGGCGTATCGTTGCCCGCCGATGAAATTAGCTCGCGACAGCACAAAGGGTCGGCGGTCCGGTGCGGCCGCAAGCAGTCCCTCATATGTGGCTCGCGCCATCATCATCCCGTACACATTGTGGTACCGCTCGTGATCGCCAATAGCCTTCGAAGTGCCCTGTTCATAGCCGGCGTCATCGAGCAAGGTGGGATCTCCGTGATGAACATTGCTTTCCGGCATGGTTTTAGTGCTCTCGTTAAAGAGCGCGGGTTCGTTCATGTCGTTCCAAACACCCGAAACTCCTAATCGCACGAGCTCTTTAAAGAAGCCAGACCACCAATGCCGAACAGCAGGATTTAAGAAATCGGGGAACACGACCGCTTCTGGCCACACCCGGCCAACGTAGGGAGTGCCATCAACTCTCTTCACCCACACATCATTTGAGACACCGGAATCGTAGATTCTGGTCACTCCCGAAGTACTTTCCCGCTTAACACCCGGATCGATCATCCAAACGCTGTGGAATCCAATAGCACGCAACCGTTCATTGAGGTGCTTTGGATCTGGAAAACCCTGCGGGCTAAAGCTAAAGATCCGATACTGATCCATGTAGTCTATGTCAATCCAGACGGCGTCACACGGAATGCTGCTGGCGCGAAACTTTTTAGCGATTTCCAAGACCTGCGACGCTGGGTAGTACGAGTACTTGGACTGATGGTAGCCAAGCGCCCACTTGGGCGGCAGCGGCATGTAACCGGTCAGCTTTGCTAGCTCTTGCACAACTTCTTGCGGTGACGGACGGTCAATGACGATTACAGGAAAGGACGGCGGACAGATGAAGGTAATGGCACTCATCGTATCAATCGTGCAGCGATGAGTTGTATCGGCTAAGACTCCGAACGACGATCCATTGGGCCGAACCGCAAGAACCCACGGATGAGATTGATAGAGGTTCTGACTGCCTGACCCATACCCGTAGGAATCGGTGTTCCAGGTCTGTACAATCTGGCCGTTTCGCAACAACGGCCCCACTACCATGCCTGTTCCATAGAGGGATGTATTGTCCTCGATCAAAATCGTAACAATTTGTTTCCCTTGGCTGATTCTGAATATTGGCCGGATTGGAAAGTCATTATTAGCAAATTCCCGAAGAGGGGATGGATTAAGCACCGCGTACGACACCTCGGCCGCTTCTTTTGAACGTTCGTCAGCGAAGAATCGGATGACACCTGGATCGAGTGGCTCCCGAACAATCGTGCCCCGTGTAGTGGGGGCTAATTGGCACAACGCAACGACTTGACCGCACAACAGGAGGACAACCATCTTGTGACTTCGTTTCGCGCAGTCGCCCGCCCAGTCCGATATGACAAGCCGCGCTTTCGCTTTCCTTGGTGTTCTCAAGGGCTCCTCCTTTTGCGCACCGTTATCTGGCCTCGGCGCTCTCAAGCATGATGCGATATTCAGATTCTACAGGACCGAGAAGCATCCTCCTGTCACCGCAGGCTAACGTATTGAATCTGCGGGACAATATAGCAACCATCTAGGTGACAGACGAACTTGTACCGATAAGTTGCTAGAAACATGACAGGTCGGGATCAGTTAGTTTAGTTTCGCTAGGGTAATTTTGCGGTAGAAGAACCCACCGCCGAATTCAAACCGGCCCACTAACTCTTTCCAGGCCTTATCACTTCGTTGGCGAATGGTCACAGTTAAGTTTGGGTGTTATGATTTCGCTGATGGACACAAACGCAATCGCCGCTGCCATTCAAGCGGAAATTACCCGCCTTCAAAGCGCTCTCTCGATCTTGACTGGGACCACCCCCAAACGCCGTGGCCGACCGCCGGGATCAGGGATGAAGCGCGTGGAGGCGGTCGCGGAGCCGACGACCACAGCCGCAAAGACGGTCAAGACGAAATGGACACCCGCCCAGCGTGAAGCTGCGCGAAAACGTGCGAAAGCAATGTGGGCGAAACGGAAGAAGGCAGCGAAGAAGACGGCTTAGCTAGCTCCTGCTTATCCGGTTGTTTCAGCAAGCCACTAGCGGTAGTGGTCAGCCCTCAGATGGCGGCTCGCCTAGGTCAGATGCACCCCGTATCTCCTCGTATTTAGTGGGTTTATGCCCAGCCCCAAGTCCAAGCAGTGTTTGGAACGCAGCCATCGGCGTCTTCCGCCGATTGTGACGAAAGACGAATTCATCCAGGTAGACCTGGAGTTGGTCGCGGCTGACGCCGTGATGAGTCCCAAGGAGCCACTGCTGGAGATTGCCAATGGCCCGGTCCGCCAGAGGCACTACCGACTTCACGCCCTTTCGCAGGTCGCTTCGCAGCGGTTGGATGCGAGGCACGTGCTGGAAGCCAGCCTCTTTCAACCCAGTAAAGCTCTTCAGTCCGTCGGTGTATACAGTGGAACCTGGCTCCACGTTGTCTTTAAGGAAGCCCAACAGAGTCTCTTTTCTGAAGTCCGGGATCACCGCCATGCGTGCGCGCCCGGTGGTAGTTCGCCCCCGCTTCTCGACGGCCACCAGCACCAGCGCCGCCTTGCGTCCCTTGAGTTGGCGACTGCCCCGCAAGCCGGCTTGGGTACCGCCAACCCATGTATCATCAACCTCCACATCGCCTCGCAGTGGTTCGCGTTTCAGGTTGATCATGGCCCGCCGGAACTTGTGCAGCATCATCCACGCCGTCTCGTAACGTGACAGACCGAGCTGGCGCTGCAGAAGTAAGGCGGAGAGCCCGCGCTTGTCGGTGGTCATTAGGTACGCGGCCCAGAACCAAACCGTCAGCGGCGTTTTCGTATTATGCAGGATTGTCCCGGCCGTCAGACGAAACCTGGTACCGGCAGCCGGCACACTGCCATCGTCTGAGGTTCGCTAATTCATAGGCGCGTCGGTTTCCACATTTCGGACACACGAAGCCATCCGGCCAACGGCAGGCGGCCAGATACTGTTGGCATGCTTCTTCGGTAGCAAACTTCGATTGAAACTCCCGCAGGCTTTTGGGAAATCCCGGCCGAGGCACTCGTTCATACTACCTGTTGTGGCTTGCTGAAACAACCGGATAATCAGGAGCTAGCTAGTTGCAGACTTCGTGCGCCGAAACTTCATCCAGACGCGTCCGGTAGTACACGATAGCTAGTGCTGCCGACGAACCTTCACCGCCGCTCAGCGGAAAGCTCAGGCTGCGAGGATGCGAAGGTATTGGGTGGGGAAGAAGAGGGCTGCTAAATAGGTCATTACGAACCGGATTCACCGCCCCAATCCCAGGATTTGCTCGATGCCTTTAGGACAATATTCAGCTTGCATAGTCGAAAACACGAGTGGATAACGGGCGAAGAGAGCCAGCAGGTTCTTAACGTGTGCTCCGCCACAGATTAAGAGTGCCGATTTACAATTGCCGAGTTGTCCGATAAACGCTTTGTGCATGTGATACTCCCGCACGAGATACCACGCGTCCGCATAGGGGTCGCTCTCCAAGCGATACTCGTACTGTCCAGTCTCTTCGTTGAACTGTTGTGCGGGCGAGTAATAAAGTTCATTCTTGATTTCAGGAGAAATGTCAACACTGATATAAGTGATGCTTCGTTTCGAGCAAAAGGTCTGTGCGAAACTTCCGTCCTTCGTCAGGTCGTATTCTTCGCCAATGATGTCAAGCTTTTCTTGGTCAGCGATATCAACTAGCCTTCGACGGTATTCGGCTTGGTTAGCATTCTGGGAATCTGTCAGTCCTTGTACCCGATGGTCAACGCCAAGGATGATGAGCGGAAGACCTGAATCGTAGAGTGTAGATGCAGGATTGTGGCTCAGCTTCGTGTTCCTCGGTCAGATATCTGATTCCGTTCTTTGGCTCTGATGGTGCGGACTCCAAGGCGTGGGTTCCATGTTTGAGTTAAAGTCGCGGCATAAGTGAAAAAGGGACACTTTCATCATAGACCGTACGCCAGGGGTAACAAGCGAGGGTCACCCAGAGCCTACCTCTTCTCTCGCACGGACACTCGATCCTCCCCACGGAAATCAAACAACTCCATCACCGGCACACGGAGCTTCCTTGCCATGTGCGATACCTGAAGGCCAGTCCGGGTCGATGAGATCTTTGACTGTTGTGGACGGCGAGTCGTCGCTAGAGGCGGCGTCCGGCATCAATCGCGATGCAAGTTGCTATAACCTCCACTCTCTGGAGATCACGACCAGTTTATCCCTTTGGTCATCTATTTCACCGAGCAGGGCTGCGTCAGGGAACGTTCTTCTCGGGATCGGACGAAAAGCTCCGTTGTATGAAAACCAACAGTCGCTTGTATTGGGCATTCGTGAGCGTACCGCCGAGCTTATCAACGCAATAGGCAAGTGCAACATGGATCGGAATCAAAATGCTATCGCGGTCAGAGTAAACTCCATCAAGCTCGTTGATTAGGTCCGTCAAACCAACTCCCTTGGCGTAGTAGCTCCGTCTCGCTTCCATCGCTTTATCTCGGTCCTTCGCGGAGTCTCCGTTCAATCTAGCAACTTCTAGAGCGCCCGCCATGACTCCTTCCGTGAGACCCAGCAAATAGGCCTGCTTGTCGGTCAACGGCATCGTGTGCCAAAAGCGCCCATTTGCTGATCCGAAAGTAATCCAGTCCTGCGTCACTTGATTTACGTCATTATCGATTTAAGGGGAGCTGCATTGCGTCCATAGGTCTCATCTCCTGCTCCACGGAATAAATACAGCCCTACCCCTCGGAGTAATCCTTCACTGAGTGATAAATAAGCCACCGGCCAAGCCTCGTGAACATCGTGCCCTCCAGCCGAAATCCTAGCGAGATTTGCACGGCGGGACTGTTGACGACGAAGATTGAGACGAATAACCCGACGGTCCACGAAACGGTGCCGTCGATCAGTACGGATGTGATCTCTCGGGAACGAAGGAAACCGAAAAGCGCTCCAATAAGCATGAAACACAGTGGCGCTTTGAACCCATAATCATTAGGATGGGCACGCTTTGCAGCTTCGACCGCTTCCCCGAATACTCGAAGCGCATCTCTTCGTTGATCCAAATCCTCAAGTTTTTCCATTAGAGCCGCATCACCTTGACGCAGCGTGTTCCTTGTGGATTTGTGTAGAAGCCGCCATGCTGCTTGGTCCGCTGTTATCTCGCCGGACTTGAGGTCAATTCGTGATTTGGCGTACTGCCACAGATCCACCATCGTCTTAATCGAGTGCTGCCCCGCCATCGGTCGGCCAAGTCTTGTTTCAGCTTCAGACCAGACACGCTCAAGGGCGGATGCGTAATCGTGATCACTGAAGGACGGTTCGTACCCCTCGTGGCCGCAGTCTTTGCAGAAAAGTTCATCAGCCCCGATTCGCGTACTGCATTGTTTGCAAAGCATGGTGTATAACAACCGCCCGGCATGTTTTCCTTAACGGACCAGGCTGCGCTATGTCACTCGGATCATACAATTATCGACCGGGCGATTAGAAACCATTAGGGATTGCCCGTATCGGAATCCACGGCCCTACACCGACTTGCCAATCGCATCAAGCAGTTGCGGACTGACCGTGAGTGGTCCCAGGAGGTGCTGGCGGAACGGGCATCGATACAGCGGAGCTACTTGGCCGACCTGGAGCGTGGGAGCCGGAACCCTTCGGTTAGGACGTTGGTGAAACTGGCGAATGCGTTTCGGGTGGGGTTGAAGGATCTGTTCGAGGAGTGAAGTCAACATCCCTTCCGGTAGGGCAAATTGTCTCCTGTGGGACTATAAGCAACAGCAGTATTTTGGCCGATAAGCCCGGTGAGGAGGTCCACCACCGAGATGAAAACACTCGCCGTGCTGCTGTCGCTCACCGCCACGTTAGTCGGGACATCCGTGGCTCAGATGTTCACGCCAGCCTGCCCGATGTTGAAGCCGATCACAGACCTTCCTCCGCTCGGTCACACCAACGCAACCCAGCAGTGCGTGTGTGAATCGACGAATCGTTGTCATTGGGCATGGGTGGACCAGCCAGCCATCAACGTTGTGCCAAACACCACCACAGACCAGACCATCAGTCCACCGCCTTACATAAACCAATCCGGTCAAGCCTTCGGTCAAGCCCTCCAACGTTTCATCGCTGAGCGGCGAGAGAAAAAACTGCGCCAGCAACAGCAATTCATCGAACAACAACAACGCGAGGCCGAACAACAACAGCGTGAAGTAGAGGCACGCCAGGATGCTCAGACAAAATCCCAAAACGATCAGGCCAACGATCTGGAGATTCTCAAGGCGGTACACGAAGGAATTCTGGTGCTGGTCACACCTGAGGACCCCGCGATCTGCAATTTGCAGTTGACAGCGACCCAAAGAGACCAATGCAGGGCAAAGCTGGCTGCCGAATTCGCGGCGAACGGACCAACGATCAAGAATTCCTCCGGCCAGGTGTTCCGGGGAGTAGCTCCGGCGTCCGATCATCCGGCTCTTCCGACCAAACCCACTGACAACGACCAATACTTCACCCAAGGTCTTCTCAACGGCAGGATGTGGCTGGCGATGTCCGACCCGGACCGGGCATTCTACGTTGCGGCATATCTTCAGGGCTACATGGTTTCTTGTCTTTCGGTGACCGATGACGCCGAACAGCAAAAGGCGTGCTACGCAAAACTTGGAGACACCGCCCACGCCAATCCGGTGAACCCGCAAGAGATCGTGGAGGGAGTGGATAAGATCTTTGTCGCTCAAGAAAACCAGAGCCTAATAATTCCGGTTGCAATCAAAGCCGCCAGTATGAGAGCCAGCGGAGAACCCCAGGATGGGGTTGACAGGTATCTACAAACCGAACGTAACGCCATTGCGGTCGCCGCAAAGTAGACCACACCCATGCAGAAACGAGATCAGACACCGATCAAACGTCGCTGGCTACTTCTGCCGTTGGCTGTGATCCTCGTTGGTGCGAATGTCACGGGTCAGGACCCATCGATGACGAACGGAGAACTCAACGGACGATGGTGGGAGGAATTGGGTGCTGCTTCACACGCGAAGGAAATGTACTTGGCAGGGTTCATCGCAGGAGTACAGGTAGGTGCGGAGGAAATGAATAGGCTGCGGGGGCTTTCCGACGATGACAAAGTAGCGGAAGCGTTAAGTAGTTACCACGCCAACGAGTCTACGTTGGACGACAACATAAAGGAACTCGATAAACTTTACGCCGAGAGAGAAAACATTCGAATTCCGATCTCTGTCGCTATCGTCTACTGCACTATTAAGCTCGGGGGTAAGTTCACCAACGCTCAGCTCGAACAAATACTTATTACGGCAAGAAGAGCGCTACCCCCTACGGAAGGAAAGAGACCGTGATATTAGCAGCGGACAGTGTCCGCGCGGTACGTGGTTGGTGTGGCCGTAGTTGTCTTATGCAATGCGGTGGTGTCTTATTGAAGACTAGCTGGGACAATGCCTGCAAATTTGTACTACTCTAAGTCGTTTAGTACTAATCACTTACGAACTCTCCATAAATATCCGCAAATCACCCTTGACATACCTCGGTAACCAAGCACCGACCAACCGGATTATGTTAATATATTAATGATCGTTAAGTTAAATCAAGGATGTGATTCAGGCACATTCCAGAGTTATGCAATTATCCCCGTCTTCCCAGTTACTCGATACCACCCAAGTCAGTCGCCTTCTGAACCTACGAGCCGCCACAGTGAAGAAATGGCGTGTGCTCGGCACCGGCCCAAAGTTCGTCCGCGTTGGCAAACGGGCCGTTCGCTACCAGCTGGCGGATGTGAAACGGTTCATCGCTGACAGTACCGCCGCGTAACGGGCCGGGGATCGTCCCAGCCTTGTTTTCCCAGTTCGACCCTCACGAGAGTTCCCACTCTCTCCCGCACTCGTTGGCTGCGTCTGCCAACCATCGGATCACAACATGCAACCACAACCCTACACAACCGACGAGTTAGAACTCGCGGCGTTTCTCAAGGCACGCGGGCATCGTCTGCTACGTGCTGTACCGCAGGGAAGGCTGGTCACATTCGCCTTCGACCCATCGGCACACGCCGATTTGGACAACTACTTTGCGGGTGCTGAAATTTCTGTGCTGGAACTTTTCCAAGCGCATCGGCACCTGCGTGCTCTTATTAAGCAAATCAAACAAACTACATCACAACGAAACGGACCGACGAATTATGAACCCCTCTACAAGCAGTAATCCCCACCTCGCTCAGGAAGTTCCTCCCCCCACAGATGCCGCTACCGCCAACGGCCAGCCAAAACCAACGCAGCACGGGCCGTATTTCAAACACACCCAACTCGGCAACGCCGAAAGACTCGTACACCATCACGGTGCGTTCCTGCGGTATTGTTCCGCATGGAAATCGTGGTTGGCCTGGGACGGCAAGCGGTGGCGTCTGGACACGTCTGGCAAAGTGAATCGGCTCGCGCATCAGACAGTTCGGAGTATTATCCGCGATATACCCAAAGACATCGCCGACGACAATCTCACTCGCGCCATCAAGGACTTCGCCAAACGCAGCGAGAGTAAATACGAACTCGATGCGATGATCGATATCGCTAAGTGCCTCGATGGGATTCCGATAACGCCAGGCGATTGTGACCGCAACCCACTGTTGCTCAATTGTCCTAACGGGACGGTTGATCTGAAGACAGGCGTGCTGGCTAGGCACCGTAAAGAAGACCTAATAACGAAGATGATACCCGTCAAATACGATCCCACCGCCCAATGTCCTTTGTGGTTGAGCTTTCTCAACAAAATCCTCGGCGGCGATCAGGCGGTGATCGAGTTTTTGCAGAAGGCCATCGGCTACAGTCTGACCGGTAGCGTCCAGGAAAAAGCTCTGTTCGTGCTGTACGGCGTCGGGGATAACGGCAAAACCACGCTGCTGGAGACGATCCGGGCGATGCTAGGCGAGTATGCCGGTCTTGCGGAGATCGATGTCTTCATGCATCGTAGCCTGGACTCCGCGAAGGAACGGGCCGTTGCCGACCTACATGGCAAACGGTTCGTCACCGCCAGTGAATCCGAGGAAGGCCAGAGGTTCAACGAGGCGTTGATAAAACGGCTCACCGGGATGGGCCGGTTGGTCGGCAGACGATTGTATTCCAACTCGTTCGAATTTGACCCGGAGTTCAAACTGTTCCTCGATGCCAACTACAAACCGACGATTCGAGGCACCGACAATGCGATCTGGAATAGAATCCGACTGATCCCGTTCACGGTATCGATTCCAAAACCCCAGCAAGACAGAGAACTCGGGAAAAAACTCCGCGAGGAGCTACCCGGAATCCTGGCCTGGGTTGTCGAGGGCTGTTTGAAATGGAGACAAGAAGGACTCGGAAGCCCTACCGCTGTCGAGCAGGCAGGTGAAGCGTATCGCGGGGAGATGGATCTGGTTCAGGAGTTCGTGGACGATTGCTGCGAGAAAGACGCCGAAGCGAAGACGCCGGCAAATAATCTCTACGACGCGTTCTCGCGGTGGTGCAAACAGCGGAAAGAAGAGCCGATTATGGCTTCCAATGCCTTCGGTTCTCGGCTCGAAGAGAAAGGCTACAAGGCCGGGAGGAGTGCCGTTAGCCGCTGGCGGGAAGGGTTGCGATTGAAAACTTCCACGCCTGGCTGGACCATGTGACGGACTTATGACGCAATGACGGACTTTCAGGGTTATTTACTAACTTCTTCTATAGCATGCTGTATAGAAAGTTACTAAAAAGAGGCCCTAAGTCCGTCATCTGTCACAAAGTGCGTCATCCGCTGCAAGTGGCAGCAGGTTCGCCCGACAGCCCCAAACGCTAGTTACCAGTCTCCCGCGAGTGAATTAGTAGCAACTTCCAAATCTCGCCGATCTCGGAGTTAGTAGAATCAAGCGGTTACAAGCCATCACTTACCTAAGTCGCTGGTCCTCCTCAACTTCCGATCGAGACTGAGTAACACAAACGCCGAAATACTTATGGACCAATTAACAGAAAAATGCACAAAATGTAACACCCTCCGCGACGTGTCCTGGTTCAACTTCGACGGACGCCGCCAGAGCGGACACACCGCGTGGTGTAAGCCATGCCTGCGAGCGGCCCAACGTCTCTACCGAACGGGCCTAACGGCGGAGGAGTTTGAAAAACTCCTGCGGGAGCAGAAGGGCAAGTGTGGGATCTGCCCAGCTACCTTCGGACCGGAGCATCCGATGAGAATCGACCGTCGCCAAGATGGCACGGTGCGAGGTCTGCTGTGTGCCCGATGCAAGGTGGGCGTGAATACGTTCCAGGAAGATGCGGGACGGATTCGGCGGGCGGTGGAGTACCTATCGAGGTTTTCTTGAGGAGGGTAATCGACACGTGGCTCGATTCTTGTTCTCGGAGCATTGACGATTAGGACCCACGACCCGTTCCAAGTCCACATGGGAAGTATCAGCGCCCTTCGCCGAGCAGAATGGATATTTTGAGCGCTGCTGCAATCATTACCTGGAGCGCCACACAAGTTCTTTGGTGTACTCGTCGTAAATCCAAACCCGCCTGAACGGTCCGGTTGTAACAAGCGACTCTAGAAGCGTTCGGTGTTTTTCAACCAGTCGTGCAACATTGGCCGTAGTTCCTAACCGAAGGTCGAAGTGCAAGACCAAATCCACAGGCGCACCTTCCGTCTTGTATTTCTTCAAGGTCTTCTCGCTGATAAGCTCGACGAACGGTTTCTCTTGGTCGTAAGAAAACCCACCCTCCTGTTTGCGTCGATTTGGATTCAACTTCTCCGCTACTTCTTTGTTGATGATTCGTCCAAGCTCAAACCAATATCGTTGACCACAGATCGTGCAACTAATGTCTGGAAAGTATTGGGCACCGTTCTCAGGCGATCCTTCGTCAATCTGCAAGCCAGACGCAGAAGCGAACGAAAGAAACACTAGCATTTCCAAAGCGCGCTTTCTCTCAGAGCTTTTTAGGTCGTCCAGTGGACTTGCAGGAAATTGGACTTCCTCATCGACTACCGAGAGGGCGACAACAGGTCCTCGTTCGTCGCACTTGTAGTGCGGACACTTGTACCTTCTGCCTGCTCCGTCTTTGCCGATGTACATGAACGGAACCCCTGGATGGTTGCCACGAGGCTGCTTGGGTCCGTGCGTTTGTAAGCGGCGTCCCGGCTCGTTAACGTGGTAGCCGAACATCGTGGGTTCGTAGTGACGATCACAGTCGGGCTTGGGGCAATACCACAGGAGGTTAGGATTCACATCAGCCCTCGTGTCACCGTACTCGTGAGAACCCCAGGAGATTGCAAGCCGCATCTTCACGCCAAGATGCTTGTCGCAATAGACGGTGTTGCGGTAATCGGGACGTTCCTTGCGACGTTCCTCCTCCAGGTACTGTTCGATCTCGGTTAGGAAATCGTCCGCTTCATCCTTGAGCGACATGAACCTCGATCCTTCTTGAGGTTTCTTTCCAACCGTTCGGTGGACCCACGGCGTAAACCGACAACCCGCCTTGTAGTACGCCCGCCGCGTGTTTTTGTTGCGGATGTTCGCGGTGAAGAACCCGAAGAACCGCTCGAAGGCTTTTTCGTTCGGAAGGAACAGGCAGGGGGCTTTACGGCCAGACCCGCGAGCGCACGTGGTTCTTTGAAGGGGATGATTTCTGTACTGGCCATCAGCTTCCTCTCTGTAAGTGAGCGCGAAATTTCTTAAGCGCGGGGCTGTTTCCAAACCGCCGTTCCTGACAATCGGTTTCTGCGTACGCCCGATGTAGATTCTTTGGGAAGTCGGAGGGCGCAAACAGGAAATGCACCGTCACCGATTCCCGTGACTCCACACGACGAGGGAGCCACGGCTTATTGTCCACAGGCGAAGTCCCGTGGCATACGAGCCGGTCGGTTTGATGCCGCAACGTAAAACCCGCCTCGGAAATCGTCACGGGGAAAGCGCTCAAATTGATGACCTCGATAGCAGGTGCACTGTTCGGAAGCAACTCCGTTCGGTGTGAAAAGAAGCCGGTAGGAAGTGCAACCGCCATTTTGGGGATAACGCGCAGCTTTACGCGACGCTCGTTCAATGCGGAAACGTAATTGATGACGCCTAAGACCGCACCGAGTACGGCACACCCTATCGTCAGAAAATCTTTGAGCCCCGAACTTTGCATACGTGTGATAATGCCTTTATCACACGTTATAGCAGAAACACAGGGAAATGTTTTTTCCTGTTGTTTTCAGAATTGTTTGACGCAGTTTCTTTGCCGCCATTCCGTTCCTTGCTCTGCCTCAAATCGTCCGCTAGTGTTCTGGCATGACCGATTCCGCGACGAAACCCATATCCGACTATCGTGACCTTTACGGCTACGTCTGCGTGTACGAACATACTCCCGACGAGCCATTTGAAACGCTATACGCAGTTAGCAAAATGTTCTGTGAAGTGGCAGGCATGGAAGCCAAAAAGGATGCCAAAACCTATGTCATCGCGATGACGACCACGCCGACTATAATTGATGCCCTGCCCTTCGGCCATCCGATTATTTCGGAGAAGGCGCTGACCATCATGTATCACTTAACGCCGGACGGTCGGTGTATCCGTATGGCAAAGCCCAAGAAGCATTGACTTAGTGCGATAGCGGCCGAGCAAGATGATATGCAAGGGAAGACTGTCCCGCACGGTTTGCTCGCGACCGTCGTCCGAAGCGATAGTCATGGTTGCTGCAATCTCATCCGATTACCCTGCGAAGTTGAAAAGTCCCATCCTTTTCCAATGAGGTGAATTCATAGCGGCCTCCATCAAAGCCTACCTTTGTGTTGTCGCCGAACTTGATTTTGAGAATATCGTCAGTCGTTAGACCGACCAGCTTGCCGGAAATAACATCCGGTGTTTCAAGCGGTGACGGGCCGAGGCCAGTGTCTTCTGCCTTCACCTGCCAGACCGCACTGTTACCGATGATGACGTTAAGGATTATCTGATTCATTTGCGCAGCCCTTCTCAGAAACGCCGGGCGGGGCATTTGCTCCCAGGCCCTCAATACTTAAGCTCTATTTCTTGTGCTCTGATTTCTTCTGCTCTGCTAGCTCTTCGATCCGTACGGCCAGCTCCCGGAGCGTGGACTCTAAACCGTCGAGATTCTCCCGGGTACTACCGCGAGCTTTAGCATTCACCCAGGACAACGCGAATACTATAGGCACAGGTGCGTTGCTCGGCTCGCTGTAGAACTTATCTAACTCCGCTTCGGTTTCCTCAGTGGTGAGCGGCGCAACGATGATGCTGTCCGCCATCTTATTGAGTAATGTTAAACAAGGCTCGTTTGGCTCGCCCGTCAGCACGAAAGGATGTATCTTCAGAGACTGAGCGACATCTACCATCGCAATCATGTATGTGGGCTTGACGCCCTTTGGTATGCCTTTCCAGAAACGCCCGTTGAGCAGTTGAGCGGTAAGCTCAGGCGTGTCGGACTGACCGAACACCGAGCCCGCCAATAGGATTGATAAAACCAACAGTTTAGTTAGCATTTACACGATTATATAGCGGAAAACAGTCGGTAGAGGCTACTTTGAATCTTCCGACAATTTCTCGTAGACCGTGACCCGCTGTTGCTCTTGCAGGGACTTCAGCCATTTCTCAAATTCTGGTGCATCGGAGTTCGCGATTGTTACGTCCCATCCGTCTGCTGAGATGCTCTGGGCGTTGAGAATCTTAACTCCGCTGCCGCCCCATCTGGGCACCTCGGGAAATAATTCCGCTTTTCGTGTCCAAACCCGAAACGTTGTGTTCACGGCCTACGCCGACCTTTCCAGTCCTAACATTGACGCTTTCAGTCAGAGCTACGACGTCCCACACTTCCCACGGCGGACAGCTTATCATATGGAGGTCGATGCGCCGGGTGAACGCGTAAGCCGTGCCTAAGCCCCTTCCCTTTCCGAAACCCGAAGATGCCCCTGCTGCCTTTCTTTCCCGGCACTGTGCGGGCGGTGCATTCTCACGAGTCCGCGTCTATTAGCGCGTAGTTATAGCCTGCTCTTTTCGCTGCCTCATGGCGGGCCAACTCGCCCTCGGAAATGCGCTTGAGAGTATCGGCATCCACAAAAGCGCCTCCAAAGCCCCACAGCCGGTCTGTGCCTTCTCGCGTCTTGAATATTTCCCATAAGACCCGGTAGTCGTAGTCGGTTCCCCGAAATGTTCGGTCACTCTCTAGTCGGAGCAAAGACGCTATGAAATCCGCCGCTTGAAGCGCCATCAGATGTTCATCGTCCGCAAAGCTTAAAGACCCAAGCCGCCGTCTGGCGTCCTTGTACACAATTTTAATTCGGCGATAGAGCTTATACATCGGCAACGCGACCTTTTCTTCGTCGTCGCAGATAATGCTGATGAAGTCCTCAGGAGCGAGAGGCTCCATGATTGCGACCAGCGTCCTCGCAAACGCGAGAAAGATTGGATCATCCCCCCACACCTGCCGGAGATGACTCGGCGTACTCTTGAACGCTTCCACGTCTACCGCAAACCCAACGACGTTTTGCACGTGTTTGCGAATGCAGAGAGCAAATGGGAGTAGAGCCTTGATACGTTCCTCAACACCAAGGGAGGGATTCTTTTCGCTCAGTGGTCTGCGGGCATTGAGTGCTTCTTTCATCGTGAGCATCTTTAGGCCGTTCAGGAGAAGTTGCTGTCGCCAGCAGTTGCCCAATGCCGTGAAGTCTCCTTGGGAACCGGCTACCGCTGCAAGCGATATGCTGGAACGGTCTTCAAACTTGCCGCTCTCGTCCAAAAACGCAGAAATCATGGCCATATATGGCTAGCACTGGCGGAGGCCGAATCAATTCGATTCTACCTGCGATAACAGACTTGGTGGGAAGGATATGGAAAAGACGAACTCACGGTCCTTTTGGATACTTTCCGGCGAAGCTTTTCAGCAGCCTGCTAGAGCAAACCACCGTCGTGGATTTCTGGCGTTGGGCATACTCCGACGTTCTGTCGAATGGAAACCGATCCGTTTTCGCTGAGTTCATGGTCGGCAAAGCGCTCGGCTGTTTGGACCAGCCAAGAGTTGAGTGGGACTCGGTGGACTTGCACTACGGCGATTTTGGAATCGAAGTGAAGGCGTCAGCCGCTTGCCAGCGATGGTTCCATTCCAAACCGTCCCGCATCTCATTCAGCATCAGGAAGGCACCGTTCTGGAACGATACGACCGGTAAGTACGAAGGTGAACCCATTCGTTCCGCACACTGTTATGTTTTCTGTTGCCACCCTGAAGTAGATCGGACAAAGGCAAACGTGCTCGATGTTCACTCTTGGGACTTCTACGTGGTGCCGGTCCAAACACTGAACACCGCCCTTGGACCTCAGAAGTCCGTATCGCTTGCAACCGTAAAGAAGCATGCCATCCGTTGCAAGTTCGATGGCCTGAAGGCAACGGTGGACGGCGCGTTGTGTCTGGCCACGATTTAAGAACCTCATCTCCTCTTGGCCTTTTCGATTTCCTGACGGGCGTGCGGATCAACCTGCAAGCGATCCTCAGAGTAGCGATGTCGGTAGACGAAGAATCCGATGATGAGAACCGCAACGGCAATGACGACAACGACAAACCATTTCATCTGACGGTGTGACGCTCAGGATCGAGATGCGTGTCTTTGAAACGGGTCGGATACTGCCGCCCAAACCCAAGCATTCGATCCAGGCCGATGTGAGCGATCCAGATCAACGACAACAGCAAGGTCGTGTGGTGAGCCATGCCGACCGAGAAGCCCGCCAACAACAGTGGACCGAGATACGTGTGGACGGCGTTGTAGGTGGCTGTACCGGCACGCACGTTGGCGAGGTAGCCAATCATCGAAACATCCGGTACCAAGAACATCAGTGCGAACAGAAGCCAGCTGCCATGGCTCCAGTGGTAGGCAAGTACGCTTACGATAAGGACGGCAGCGCTTTCAAGATGTAAGAGGAGGCGAGGGTTCATTCCATCACCAGATTAGACTGGACACCGATTAACGAGTTTGACCATTCGGCAGACAGGGGCTTCTGAGCGCTGTAATCGGAATCTATACTGAAGTCGTGCGTTCGCTTCCGGCTTTCCTGTCCCTCGTAGCCGTCGCCGCTCCATGTTTCGCCCAAGAGATTTCCCAGAAACAATGGGAGATCGCAGACCGACAGGTTCTGCGACTACCGCCAACCGCCTTTACGCAACTGCCGAGGAATTTGGTTGCCGAACTTCAGCGACGCGGATGCACGATCCCCCAGGTGCCGATGATTAAAGGACGACAGAACGTTATCAAGGGCGAGTTTGCAAAGCCGGGTGAGGCAGATTGGGCTGTCCTTTGTTCGGTCGGACGAGTCTCCACCATTCTGATTTTCTGGAATGCGTCCGAGATCAAACCCGCTGAGATTGCAATGATGAACGACCTAGATGGTCTCCAAGGTTGGGGAGACGACAAGGTGGTCTATTCGAGAGAGATCGAGCCGGTTGGGAAGCAATACGTCATCGACCATTACACGGCTTACGGTGGTCCTAAACCCCCGCCGATAGACCACCAAGGGATCAATGATGTGTTCGTCGGCAAGGCGTCCGTCGTCTTGTATTTCTACCGAGGAAAATGGCTCCAGTTGTCGGGAGCAGACTAAGACCGACTTAGTTCTTTTCCACCGTAGCGGTGCCGATCAATGTGACCAGGTACTTCGTCGCCTCGGCCTGGGCATGCCGAAGGCAGTTAACCAGTGCGGTGACCTTCGGCGGCAACCAACCGACTTCTTTCGGGCCGTTTCTGACCGATTCTCATCCGTTTCCGTCTTCACCCATTTCAGCCAGCCGGATAGCCTGATATGCGTTTTGTGAATAAAGAAATCAAGTGAGTAGGCCGATGATCAAATACCATGAGATCGATCGCCACAGCGGTGCTCTTTTGTGCGGTATCGTTCGGATTGAGCGCTCAGCAAACTACCACGACCCTCACGGTCTCACCCAACCCTGCCAATCCATCCGATCCCATCAGCATCACAGTGGCAGTTTCACCCGCTAGTGCGACAGGAAACGTGTCGGTATTAGTTGGCGGGATGTTTATTGGAACGGGCTGGAGAGTAACAGCCCAGCCCTCTTTCAACTGCAACTGCCAGTGGGGAGCTATTCCATTCAAGCGACCTATAGCGGCGATCAGAACGATAACCCGAGTACATCGGCGGTCGTAACCGAAGTGGTGACTACGCAGCCGGTGCCGATCATCAACACAGTTGAAAACGCTGGTACGGGCTGGCCCACTGCCGGGTCCGCTGCTTCGATCTTTGGAACGTTTCCAGGAGTGGCAACGAGTGTGGCCACCGATTCGACCCTTCCCTACTCTTTGGGCGGCGTCAGTGTGTTTGTTGATGGTGTGCGAGCGCCACTTTACTTTGTGTCGGCGTCTCAGATCAACTTTCAAGTGCCGTGGAAGGTCGTAGATCAGATGGCTACGATCAGTGTGTCAAATGGTGTTTGGAATCTCAGTTTGACCAACTCGGTTCTTTCAAGTTGGCCTGGATTGTTCTCACCCATTTTGCACGGGGCCGATTACAGCCCCGTCACGTCCACCCGTCCAGCGGTCGATGGTGAAGTGGTGTTGATTTACGCAACGGGATTGGGGGCGGTCTCGAACACGCCGGTAGATGGTACGCCAGCGCCAGATGCTCCGCTTGCGGTTACAAAGAACCCACCGACCGTAGCGATTGACGGTCAAGTGGCTTCGGTTTTGTGGTCGGGTCTGGCACCGGGCTTCGTTGGGTTGTACCAGATCAACGTTCGTGTTCCGATGGGCCTTCATGGGAACAACAGTGTTGAGATGACGCTTGATGACGCTCCGTCAAATACCCTCACTCTGGCGATCAAGTAGAAAAGGAAATTGAACAACTAACTCATGCCCGTCTGCCAACGCGGGTGCGCCCAACCTGCCACACAGGAGCTAGGTGCAGAATGAGGGGTCGTCGGCAGGAACGGTTTGGGTCGATCCTTCGTACCGGTACCAAGAAGAGATAATTAGTGCGGTTTTCTCACTCGACAGCTTTCACATCGGGTGTCACTATGGAGCTGTAAAAGGGTGACGTTCCACCAGCGTGGGAGTCACTGACGCCGATAAGGGCCAGCGCGAATCAAATCAGGCGTGGTCTCGCTGGGGATTGCACCTGACGGGTAAGTCCGGGTAAGTCGAGGGACCCTCGCAAGGCACCGTTTGAGCGTAAGTCCCGCCACAGGCAACAAATCCAAACTTTGAATCGTGCTGGTAAACGTTGCGCTCGCACGCCTGCCAGCTGAAGAAAGGATCGGTATGACACCCCAGGTGTCTGTGGACCGCCTGTTCGATGAACGATCGGCGGCGAATGTTTTGTCTTGCTCGGTCGCTTTGTTAAGAAAATGGAGGCTATTCCGGGAAGGGCCGTCGTATGTAAAGATCGGCAGACTAGTAAGGTATCGCCAAGATGATCTCAACACCTACCTCGACTCGCACCGTGTGGAAACGGGAGGCAGACGATGAAAAATCCGGGGAAACTCGAATTGATCGTCACTTCGAAGATCGTAGACGCGAACGGCGAATGGTACGACGCCTTCGCACCTCCGCAGCCTAAGGAGATTACCGCTGTCGACCAGCTACCGTCGGTGTGGGATCTCGATGCCCAGGTGGAGTGGCTGATCGAGGGGATGTTTCCGCTTCGCAGCGTGAATCTGCTGACGGCGGAGAGTGGCACCGGGAAGACTTGGGTCAGCTACGGACTTGCCGGAGCCGTGGCCCACGGGAGCGATTTCATTGGGCTGAAAACCCTCCGCCTACCGGTGCTCTACCTCGACGGTGAGAACCCACTGGCAATCGCAAAGAGAAATCTGGAGGAACTCGGCATCGGGAGGACCGCTGACCTGAGAATCTGGGGCGGATGGAACGAATCCCCACCTCCAGGGCCGGACAGCCCGATTGTGAAATCCTTCGCGATGGAACACCACGGGCTGATGATCTGGGATTCACTCGTAGAATTCCACACCGGCGATGAGCAATCCTCCACTGAAACTCGGGAGTTCATGAAACACTTCCGGCGTTTGGCCCACCTGGGGGCGACGGTCGTGATCCTCCACCACACCGGAAAATCCGGCACGTCGAAACAATACCGTGGTTCGACGGACATCAAAGCCGCCGTGGATACAGCGTACTTTCTGGACGGTCATCCGAAGGAAAATCGCCTCCATCGACTGGAGTTACAGAATTTCAAATCCCGGTTTGCACCTGGGACCGACTTCGGTATGGAGTTCGTTTCGAAGAAGGGGTTCCTGCAGTCCGGTTTGTCCAAACGGAAACCGGACGAGAACCAGATCCTCACCGAAATTCTCACCGACCATCCCGGCTCCAACGCTTCCGAGGTTGTGGCCTTCGCAAAGGGACGGGTGGGGAAAAACAAAGTCAACGCCCTCCTAGCGGAAGGATCGTGGAAACGGAAGGACGGAAAGGGTAACTCTACGCTCTACTACGTTCCCGATCCCGAGAGGGTTCTGGCCGAACCGCTGATCGAACCGGCCCAATCTCCCGATTTCCCTGTCCCCTAGGGGAGATGTAGGAGGGAAACACTCGTAATGCCCCGTCCTGCCTCCGACCGCTCCGTGAGGTAGTAGGAAAAATCCTACTACCTCACACGCCGGGATGCGGATGGATGGGAGGGATTTTCGGGCGGGCGGGAAATCAATTCTTTGCGGTTGCCAGGGCCGCGATGCGTCGATAGCGGCTGGTGTCGCTGACAGGGTGAAGTTTCTTTAACAATCTTCTTCAAACCGTGCCGCGTGAATCGGCGGCTGAAGTACGCGTGAGCGAAGGAGGAGCTGTATAGACCAGTAGCAACTCTGTTTGACCGTTCATCATTAGCCACCGAACCCTTGTCGCCGCGAGGCACCAGCGTCGGTGGCAGGTATCCACCCATGCTGGCCATCAGGGGATTCGTCTGACGCCTGCAATAACTAACTCTTTAAGGAGACTACATATGTCAATAATAAAACCCAATCCCGACGGTAGCGCGGACCCAGAGACAACGAGTCGAGTCCTAGCGGAACCACTCCCAGCCCGACACGAACCGCCCACGGGTGACTACGGTTACGGCGTCGGCGAGGTTTTCACGTACAGGAGTCCCTTGGCGACCGAATTTATCACCGGTCCCGCCGGTGCCGGAAAAACCACAGCGATTCGAAACCGACGTGCAGACGATCCTGACGGAGTGATCGTCGCTGCAACCACCGGTATCGCCGCTGTGAACCTCGGACCGGAGGTAACCACGGTCCACTCACTGTTGAAGTTTTTCGACTACAACTCCCTCGTGGATGCATACAAGGACGGTAGACTTCACCAGAACATCCGTGAGCTAGTCGATGCCGGAATGCACGAGCTAGTCGTTGATGAGATATCCATGTTTTCCGGTCCGGCGATGGATGTGCTGTACTCGGCCTGGAACCAAGTCGCTCGCACCAACGACCTCCCGTTGGCCCTGACGGTCGTGGGTGATTTCTGCCAGCTCCCACCCATCGCAGACCGCGAGGCGCCTGAGACAGGGAACTACGCATTTCAGGCGAATTGTTGGAGACCCCATTTTTCCGACAACACGACTCGGCTCACCCGCATCTGGCGACAAGACGATGAAAACTTTCTTCACGCCTTACAGGCCGCTCGACGCGGGGGAGGGGAAGAAGCGATGTCGTATCTCCAACGAGCCGGAGTACGTTTCGAACCTCGTTTGAGTGATGAATTCGAAGGCACCACACTCTGTGCGACCAACGCGGTGGTCGATGCCTACAACATGCGGCGTTTACGTCAACTACCTGGAGATGACTCCCGCATCATTGCGGCCCGATCCACCCGATGGACGCTAGATGGTCGCGAACCTTCGGAGTGGAGAAAGATCCCTGAGGATTTTCACTTCAAAATCGGAGCCTACGTGATGATCCTCTCCAACGATACCCCGCACTTCAACTGGGTAAACGGCGACTGCGGGACGGTGGTCGGTACCCAAGGCAACCAGGTTGTGGTGCGTCTCAAACGAAATAACACCGAAGTGCGAATTGGCAAAATCATCCGCAAGCGTACTACGAGGAAAAAGCCTGCGGGAATCCGAGACGCGGATGTGATTGTGGTCAACCGTGAACGGGATTTTGACGCCATGGCAGAAGCCAACGGCGGTCCTCCGCGCCAAGTGGTGATGTTCCGCGAGCCGCATCCGACGTGGATCACGGGATGGGTGGGGTACGTTCCCCTTCGCTTGGCTTACGCCACGACGGTCCACAAAAGCCAGGGACTATCCCTCGATGCCATCCAGCTTGATCTCGGTTCTGACTTCCTCGCCAGCCCGTCGATGATGTACGTGGCGTTAAGTCGATGCCGAACCCCCGGAGGCCTGGTGCTGGTGGGCAGCCCGGAGCAAGTCGTGACGAAGACCAACGTCGATCCGAGGGTGCTGGAGTGGTTGTAGGTCTTAAATTGCCCGAACCGTCTCACCTTATAGCGGAGTTTAGGAGTCAAAATCGCCTTTCGTCTCGGGAGCACGGCCAAGCTTCTGGCGGTGGGAGGAAGGAGGTAAAAAATGAAGCTTACACCCGCTAAGAAACTGGGGTTACTTGAAGAAAGCGAGATATCAAATCTCACGTACTTTCGTAAACCGATCCACAACGGCTGGATCGTGCTCGTCGGGATGATGATGGACTACGAACAGGGATTTCATCCCCTAGGCGTTACCTTCGTGCCCGATGCCGGCCACTCATGGAAAGGTCTAGAAATCGCAGAGATCGCCGGACCCGTGCAGTAGGAGACAGAAGAAGATCCGAAACCGCTCTTTGACCAGTCATTGAGCGTCCCCCCTTCCTCAGTCTGTTCATTTTTGTTAGACGCGGCAGTCCTTGTCGCCGAGTTTGTGATCGAATTACCGCCGTCCCACCGACGCCACGCTACTCGTGTGTCGGACGCGGGATGGGGGAGAAAGGAGGTTCATCATGATACCGATAACCGGAATAATGTTTGATCAGCTCTTGGCTGACTCCAGAGAGCGAGATCCGCATGGGCATGTTGAGTTGTTGACCGCTCTTCCCATCCACCCGGACGCAAGGTATACCTGGCGTGTACGGGTGCCGGGTCGGGGGGTGTACATGGGCCCTGCGGACCAGTACACCGATGAAAAGGGCGAAGAACAGATCGCTCTCGCTAACCCAGACACGTTGATACCGGAGAACTAGTCGTTTCTTCGATCAACCGCTGAACCAAGCCAAAGGGTGGAGTCACTGGCTTTAAGATTCCACCCTCCCTATTTTCGATCCCATCGCTTTCTGGCAGCCTTGCGGGAGATCTCACTGCGCTTTTTGGCCGACAACGCTTTTGCTCTCGCGGGTCCACCAACCTTGCCGCCCTTGCTGGCGATAGCCGACAGTTGTTCCGGGGTGAGATTTTTGGCTCGTGCCCGTCCGCCCTTAGGTCCACCGAGTTTGCCGAGGGCTACGGCGTGGGGGTTTTTCTTTCGGGGCATCGCAAAGGATCTATTGTAAGGCACGGAAGTAGTGTTATAGTGACTTAAACGAATAAGACAAGCATACCTTGAGCGGAAGGAAGCATCAATGAAGCAGACTGAAAAAAAGATCATAACTGATTCCCCTGCACCAAAGCGTCGAGACAAAGACGGCCTTCATAAACGCCGGGGCATCTGGCATTACAAGCTCAAAATCGCGGGTAAGTGGAAAGAAGTCTCTGCGAAGACCACCAACTACCGAGAAGCTCGCGATATCCGTCAAGGTGCTCTCCAAGCGCAGGAGGAAGGGCGACTACCAACCGATTTTGCAAAGCTCACCTTCGAAAGGGCTCAAGTGATTTGGTTGGAGGAACGAAAGATCGCTGTAGCTCCCAAAACGCAGCGGATCGACAAAGAACGAACTGTCCCTCTGAAAACAGCATTCGGCGGGACACGTCTGTGCGAAATCACGAGCGACATGGTTCGTGGGTATCAAGCGAAGCGCGTAGCGAAGGTCAGTCCCCGTACTGTAAACCTGGAGACGAAAGTGCTGCGAATGATTCTTCGCCGTGCAAGATTGTGGTCCCGTCTGGGGGACGATTTCAAACCACTCCCAGAGAACAAGCGTGGGCCCGGAAAAGCTCTTAGCCCCGAACAAGAACGAAAGCTCTTTGAAGTGGCATCTTCGAAGCCAGGTTGGAACGTTGCCTATTACGCGGCATTACTAGCGAGCAACACTACGGCGAGAGGCGGCGAACTGAGGGGATTAAGGATCGGTGACGTGAACCCTATCGAGAAGACCCTCTCTATCCAGCGTTCCAGCACGAAGACCGATGCTGGAGAAAGAATCGTTCCTCTGAACGACGCTGCGTTGTGGGCTTGTGTGAGGCTCCTGGAGCGTGCCCAGAAACTCGGAGCAACCGATCCAAACCACTACTTGTTTCCAGCAGCTATGTTCCGCCATACCAAGAAGACCGATCCGATGAGAGGCCCCGGTTTTGATTTCACCAAATCTATGCAGTCTTGGCGCACGGCTTGGCGCAACCTGACGAAAGAAGCAAAACTCCAAGGTCTCCGGTTCCATGATCTCCGACATCACTGTATTACCAAACTCGCGGAGGCCGGTGTACCGGACCACACCCTCATGTCCATCGCGGGGCACGTTAGCCGCGATATGCTGGAGCATTACTCACATATTCGGATGCAGGCCAAGAGGGACGCTGTATCCGCTTTGGACGGCCCGAAAGTGTTGGTGCAATCGCCAACCGAAACCGCACCTGCCAAGAAGATTCGCGTGTCTTGATTCGTCCACACAATTGTCCACATAGACGGGCAAAGCCGACCGTTTGCTACGTGCCGCCACCAGACATCGGAGTGTGAGAGCCTCGTTACGAAACTTCCTTTTGGCCGAGACTTTCTCCCAAATCTCTCCCAAACCGTAGCCTTCCATAGTTCACGATAGTCCTAGTTAAGACAGGGTTTTACTTCCTTGGGCGCAGGGGGTCGGGCGTTCAAATCGCCCCGCCCCGACCAATTCTTTTAATAACTCAGTTCGAGGTCAGGCTCGCGCCGCTTTACGATGTCGTCAGTACCGTCTACTATCCCGAGCTTAGCCGGGACATGGCCATGCGATCGGCGACGAATATTCTTCAGAAAAAGTGACAGCAAAGAGCTTTGAGCAGCTTGCGGAGGAGGCGGGTCTTGGCAAGCCTCTGGTACGTGGCCGCGTCGCGGAACTGTCCGAATTGGTCATTGCCACTCTCCCGAAACTCGAGACCGCGCACTCGGCCGCCCAGAAGGTAGCAGCGCTGATACGCCAGCGTTCTGAAAAGCAGTGAGTCGTTTTCGGACTTAGCACGCGACTTTTGGGACCCGAGAAGTCACGCCCCTTCTTGATATGCAAGGGATCAAAAGTAATAAGCTTAGGTAACTATGGCAACGCGAAAGAAAACTGTACAAAAGACGGAAGCGGGCGTCGGGGAGGTTCTGCAAGGAGCTGCAAAGGCAATAGGGTCTGCGCTGGGCACATTCGCCAGGAAGACCGGCATGGTACGCGCCGAGGAGCCACCAAAGCCAAGTGCAAAGGTTGTCACGAAGGCGAAGAAGCGAGCGCCGCGTAAACCGAAAAAGCAAGCGAGAAAACGACTCAGTTGAAGCGCCTTGCTGACCGGTTCCTCAGCTAATTAGATCCAGGAATGCTAAGACGGTTACTGATAGGGCGACGGGCTAGCGACGTGGCGTAACGAATAGGTAGCCCGTTGGCTAGGTCGTATTTCTTCCTCGCTTGGGACGTTCATCACAGGAAAGAATCGACCGAAACCCGTCGACGCAGGCGTCCTAGTCTATTAGATTCAAGCGTCAAGCGGCCTGGCCCATTCATTGCTCTCGTATTTTGCGTGATCGCCAACGCCGACGAGACAGTAATGCGGTTGCGAGCAGATTTTCTCAGGAGCGCTGTGATACAGGTAAGGGAACTGGCAGCTCATGGCGATATGGAGGATGCGTTAAGCGGGAGCGGCGAGCTTCGACGCTATTTTGAATGGGTTAAGAAGGATCTGTCTCCCGATCAAAGGACTCTCCTTTCCGAACAGATCCAGACCCTTCCAAAACCCATTGAAAGTCAGAGATGACTACTTAGTCCCTTCGTTGCTGCGCTTGACGCGCCAGACAACTTGGGCGCGGGGGCGGGCGTTCCAATCGCCCCGCCCTGACCAATCCGTCCCATTCGTCACTTCCCATTCGTCGGCAGGGCGCTCTTAAGCGCGCGTGTTAGAATGAAGGCGACGTATCCCACCACCCGATGTCCGCGCAACCCGATCTTTCTAAGTTGAGCGTTGGCCAGTTCGCTGAGCGCTTCCGCGATGCCATGATTCCGCTCAGCAACACCTTTTCGTACTTCTGCGCCTCCGTGCCGTTGAGCGAGGAGGATGTCAAGGAGTACCTGGAAGAGCCCATCGCCGCCCTGCCCCCAGCCATCTCTGCGCTGCTGCCGAAGGTGTCCATCATGCTGGTCCCTTATCTGGAACGCGTGGACGGAAAGGAAAAGGGGACCGTTCGGCGCGATGAATTCGTCGTCACCGAAAAGCCGCCGGATAGCCGGGCCTCTTGGGCCACTCAAGTGCGCTTCGATAAAGAAGAGGTGCTGGTCTTCGCCCTCAAGGACCAGGACGTATCGGAATATCATTACCGCTTCTATCACGTGCTGGCCACTCTGGCGGCCGATCATGGTTCCGATGAAGCCTTGCTGCAATACAGCTCGCTGCTGCGCGAGGAGATGAACGCTCGCGTAAACGGCGAGGTGGACGAAGAGAGCTGGCACATGAAGCAGGCTCTGCTGCGGCGCGAGACGAACGTCCGCAAGGAAACCAAGCCGTTTCGAGACTACGTGCGGCAATCGCTGATCGATACCCTCACCCTGTACCTGCACGGGATCTGCTGCGACATCGACGTGGAAACCGGCCCGCGCCAGTTGCCCAGCCGCCACATGCGCAAGCGGCTCAGCCTGCTGTACAGTTTGTACCCCCCGCCCGAAGGCTACGCCGTTTTTCCCGAGCATCAGGAACGCGTCCCTTAGTTTACGAATCGTTACAGCACCGGGGAAACGGAGCGGCGGCGCCACGCGTTCTAAACTGCATGGTGTCTGAGTGGGCTCTCGATCCGGATGCGGCCTTAATGGTAAGGGTTTGCGGAGGGCACGAACCTAGCTTTGAGACCCTGCTCGCGCGGCACCGCAGCCAGGTTGTCAACCATCTGTACCGGCTGGTGCGCAACCGTGCCATCGCCGAGGAGCTGGCGCAGGATGTCTTCCTGCGAGTCTATCGCTTCCGCAATCGATATCAGCCGGAAGCCAAGTTCAGCACCTGGCTGTTTCGCATCACCACCAATGTTGCGCTCAACTGGCGCCGGGACACGCGCCGTGAAACCGCGCATCTGCGGTTGGACGCGGGGCTCTATTATGACGCCCGCCGCATCCAGGTGCCGGATCAGACTCTGCGTGCCGATCAGCAACTGCTGGCCGAGCACCACGCCAGGGAAATTCGCGACGCCATTGACAGCCTGCCCGCCAAACAGCTTGCGGCGGTGCTGATGCACAAGTATGAAGGCATGGATTACGCAGCCATCGCCGAAGTTCTGGACTGTTCCATTCCCGCGCTCAAGTCGCTCCTGTTCCGCGCGTATGAGACGCTGCGCCGTCGCCTGGCGCATTTTGCTCCTCCATCCTCTCAACGCCAGGTAGAAATGGGATCTTCCGCACCTTCGGTGCAGCTTCAAGCAGCCATGGCCTGATAAGGTACGACTCGCGCAACGTCCACAATACGACTGCCTGGCGTGCCAGGAACGCGCTGCGAAACGGGGATGAGATAATACCTCTCGTTGACTGAGAAACCGACTAAGAAACGCTGCACCTGGGCGAGTGATGATCTCTCGGTGGCTTACCACGACACCGAATGGGGCGTGCCCGTTCACGATGATCGCGTACTATTCGAGTTCCTGATCCTGGAAGGAGCGCAGGCTGGTTTGAGCTGGATCACCATTCTTAAGAAGCGCGCAGCCTATCGCGCCGCATTCGATGAATTCGATCCGCGCAAGGTGTCCCGCTATGATGAGGCCAGAATCGCGCTCCTGCTGGCCAACGACGGAATCGTACGTAACCGGCTCAAGATTCGCGCGGCGGTGCAAAACGCGCAGTCGTTTCTCGCGGTCGAAAAGGAATTCGGCACCTTCGATCAATACATTTGGCAATTCACCGGCGGCCGTCCGCTACAAAATCGCTGGAAAGGGCACCGACAGATGCCCGCTAAGACGGAGCAATCCGATGCGATGAGCAAGGATCTGGCGAAACGCGGGTTCAAGTTCGTCGGTTCCACCATCTGCTACGCCTTCATGCAGGCTACCGGCATGGTCAACGATCATTTGACGAGCTGCTTTCGCTACCGGGAATTGAAATAATTAGCGCCCGTCAGCTCACGTCTTCAGCAGCCGGAAGCAAATCAAGTGGCCGGCGCGGGCGATAATCTGGTTCGGGATGTGGGATTCCACCTGCGCCTGGAACGTAGGCACGTCCATGATGAACACTCGCGTCTTAGGACTTTCGAGCGCCAGGGGCAATTGGCCGGATTCCAACACCGCAACAAAATAACGATCGCCGTACCAAAGCATTTCATTCATCTCGTCGAAGCGCGGCGCGCCGTCGTCGTAAAAGGTAATGAGTTCGCCGGGAGCCGTCGCGCCGGTAGAGGCGAGCGCGATGGGCCGCGTGTCGGCGGCGTGGATGTTCACCGGTGGGCGGATGGCGACGCCCAGAACTACAATTGCAAGCAGCGGCGTCAATACCCGTAGGCCGTTGCGCACATAGCGCTCAGGCAGCAGCCACAAGAGGCCGATGGCGGATAGAATCGCGAAGGCTGGATACGCAGGCAACATGTAGCGTAGAACCCGGCTTTTCGTGATGGCACAGAGCACGTAGACCACCGCGACCCAGAGGATCAGTATCCTCAATTTGCGATCCTTCTTTCGAATCACCACGACCATCCCCGCGATCATCGCGGGTAACCAGGGCCAATAAGATTTCGAGATCATCCAGATATACTCGAAAGCGCCGGTGTAACGCCGCCACGCCGGCGACAACGCTCCCGTGACTTCCTGATTCATGTACATCGAATTGCGAATGAAAAACTCTGCGCCATAGCGGTAGATCCACTGCGCGTACCACGCGACGGGTGGAACAAAAGCAAGCAAAGCCGTTGGAACCAAATAGCGCCAGGGCGGACGCCGGCGATTCACGATGAAGTCCACCGCGAAGAGCAACGGGATGCTCAATCCGGCCAGCGCGCGGGTAAGCTGAGCCATGGCTGCGAACGCGCCGGCTGCCAGGAACCAGCGCGGATCGTCTTCGCCCAGCAGCCAGGTGCAGACGGCGGCGAGAAAGAAGAAGGTGAACGGAACGTCGGTCATCGCGCGCGCGGCGTATTTCACGAAGTAAATGCTGGTCGCCATGACGAACATGGCGAGCACGCCGGTAAAGGGATCGCCTGTCATTCTGCGTCCCAGCCACGCTACCAGCAGCACCACTCCCAGCCCGCACAATGCGCTCGGGAGCTTGGCGAGTGGATCGGAAAGCCCAAATGGGATAAACAGCGCCGCCTGCATCCATGAGAATAGCGGCGGATGCTCGAGTGCCGGGCCTCCGTTGCTCTCGATCTCCAGCCAATGGCCCGACAAAACGACGTGCTTGGCGACCAATGCATAGCGTGCATCGTCATAGCCTGCCAGGTCGCCGGCGCGGATCGGCGCGAGCAGGAGAATAGCGGCCATTGTCGCGAGGATCCAGAAGTAGCGGCTGGCGGTGGCTAGAGGATCCAGTACTCGTAATCTTCCGACATCGAACAACCGATCATTATTGCATGTATAATCAGCACGGAGCTCCGTAAGCTCCTGCCTCAATGTTCGAGGGAGTTATGACGCTAAACTACGTTCGTTGTGCGCCTTTGATGCTTTGCGCGGCCATTTTTGCCGCGGCCCCTGTCCGGGCCCTCCAGCCTTCCACTCCGGTGACTGCCGTGGTGCTTCCCGATGGCCCTTACTCCAAACTAGCCGTGCGCGAAATGGGTCGCGAGGCGGCACATATTCTGAAACAATCCGGCATTGCCTTTCGCTTACGTGTCGGCGCGCCGCCCCAAGCTGTTGGTGGCCTTCTGGTGGTGGTCAAGCTGGTGGGCCGTTGTGACATGGATGGGTCGCCGGCACATCTGGTCCCTGGCCCGCTCGGTTGGGCGAATGCAGTGAACGGCACCGTGCTCCCCTTCAGCGACTTGGCCTGCGAAAACCTGCGCGGTGCGGTGCAAGCCGCCATCGGCGACGGGAATGCGCTACGGTCCAATGCTCTGCTTGGGCGCGCGATGGGCCGGGTTCTGGCACACGAGCTCTATCACATTGTCGCCGGCACATCAGACCACGGAAGTGACGGCGTGACGCAAGCCTCGCTGTCGCCGCGCGAATTGACCTCGGGGCAGTTGGAGCTGAGGAAGTCCGATTCGGAAGCGGTGCAGATGGGGCTGTTCCGGGCGCGCTAAGCCACTGAGGCAACCGTTGCCAAGCGCGTGTACCATGGGTTTATCCCTCCGTGCCCGAACTCCCGGACATCGTGATCTATATCGAAGCGCTGGAGAAGCGCATTCTCGGGCAGGTGCTCGACAAGGTCCGCGTGGTCAGCCCATTTCTTCTCCGCACGGTCGATCCGCCGCTCTCGAGCGTGGAGGGCAAATCCGTTCGCGAACTACGCAGGATAGGGAAACGCATCGCAATTGGCATGGACGATGAGCCGTTAAAAGACAGAACCTGGCTGGTGCTGCACCTCATGATCGCGGGGCGGCTGCACTGGCAAAAGCGCGGCGCCAAGGTCTCCCGGCCGCGCGGCCTGGCTGCTTTTGATTTCTCCAACGGAACTTTGGTGTGGACCGAGGCCGGTTCGAAAAAGCGAGCGTCGTTGCATGTGGTGCGCGGCGAAGCGGCGCTCAAGGCTTTGGATCCGGGCGGCCTGGAAGTTCTGGACGCCGGTCTCGATGTTTTCTCCCAGGTTCTTACCTCATCCAATCACACGCTCAAGCGCGCGCTCACCGATCCCAGGATGTTCAGCGGCATCGGCAACGCCTATTCCGATGAGATTCTGTTCGAAGCCCGGCTTTCTCCGCTGGCCCTGACGCAAAAGCTCACGCGCGCTGAGATTGAGCGCTTGTTCCTGGCTGTTCGCTCCACGCTAACGCGCTGGGTAGATGAGCTGCGCACCGAGACCGGCAGCGACTTTCCGGAAAAGGTGACCGCCTTCCGGGGGAACATGGCCGTGCACGGACGCTACAAGGAGCAATGCGTGCGGTGCGACGCCAAGATCCAGCGCATCCGCTACGCGTCCAATGAGACCAACTACTGCCCGCACTGCCAAACCAATGGAAAGCTCTTGGCCGATCGCGCTCTTTCGCGTCTCTTGCGGGAGGACTGGCCGCGCACTCCCGAAGAGCTTGAGTTGCTCACTCGCAAGCCTTGATCAAAAGCGATCCCAGCAGCTACTTGTGCTCATGCCCCGAGGAATGTCCTTGCGGTGCGGCATGAGCGTGAGACGGGCCTGCTGCGTGTGACGGCCCTGCCGCGTGAGACTGAGGTGCTGCGTGTGACGGCCCTGCCGCGTGAGACTGAGGTGCGGCGTGAGACGGCGCTGCGGCGTGTGCAGCGGGACGGGCGGCCGGTGACGCGGCGCGTGCGGCCGCAGCCGGAGAATGCGCCAGGGGCCGGTTTGCAAACTCACCTCCCGCGGGTCTGGCCGCGGCGGCGGGACGATTGAATCCAGGCCGTTCCCCAACCGGTCCACGCGCGAAGCCCGTTGCGCCTGGATGGAAGTTCGACGGAACCCCGCGGCCCGCATGCTCGAAAACGCCGCGATTGTAGCCGCCAAAATGGCCATGGTTGAACACAGTGGCGCTGCGCGAAAAATAGGCGGCATGGTTATAGAACACGGGGCCGCCGCGCCAGTTGGGCGCCCAGGAGTTGAAACCCCAACCGTAGTGAGCAAACAGTCCGATGGAAATGCCGACTGCGGCAAATCCCAGTCCCAGACCTATGGCGAGGCCAACCGGTGGAGGAGCTACATAAAAGCCACCCCAGGGCGAAACCCATCCGCCGTATAAGCGCCACGGGTTGTAGTAGGGCACATACACCACGGCGGGATTTACGGGAGCAATCAGAATCTGGGAGCCATCGTAATAAACGCGTTGTTGCGGCGTGGATCGCAGGTAGCCCGCCTGCTGCGCCTGGACACGCGCGGCCTGGACGGCGTTCATTATATCGCCCGGCTGATTGTAGTAAGCGTTGCCGAGCGCGGACGTCCAGCTGTTGTTACGCGCCATGTTGTCCAGCACGGAAGGGAAGGCTGTGAGTGCCTTGACACTTGGGTCCCAGGGCATGCCGTTGGCAATATCCGCCCGCTGTTGCGGCGGCAGCCCGGCGTTTTGCTGCGACCAGGCGTCGGCGTCATTTACTTGCTGGGGATAAGTGGAAGCCGTCAGTATTTGCGCCACGAGTGAGTCTGGATATAGAGCGATTGGCGCCACCAATTGATCCAGGCCAGGCGCGTCCAGAGGCGCATAGCCGCCTTGCGCGTTCAGAATTCCCGATGCGAAGGGAATGAGTAGAATCGACAACGTCAGCGCCATTGACTGGCGCGCGATTTGATAACCTGAAACTGCCCGGACTCTCTTCATGGTTGTCCTTTCCATTGCTCCCGGTCCTGCCACTGCTCCCAACCCATGGACGCGTCGAAGCTCCAGGTGGTTCACATCCAGAGTACCTAATGCTCATTAAAAACATTAACCTAGTCCGTTCTCAGGGAGCTGGGTGATAGCGTGCCGTATTACGAAAAAGAGCTGGCGCAGATCGTCGCGGAGCTGAATCGCGCCGCTCCGGTGCCGCGGGACTCCAAGGAAACGGCGCCTCCGGAAACGCCGGGAAGCTTGGATTCGCTCGACCAATTGTTGATCTACGCCGTGAAACAAACGGCGTCGGATCTCCTGCTGATCGCGGGGGCACCCGTCACGCTGCGTATCGGTGGAGAGCTTTCGAAACCTGGCGGCGCGCCGCTCGAGGCCGAGGACACCCGTAGTCTTTTACTCCCGGTGCTGACTCCCGCGCAGACCCAGGAGCTGCAGCGCAACCGCTCGGTGGATCTCTGTTTCCACCGGCAAGGCATCGGGCGCTTTCGCGCGAACATCCATTATCAGCGGGGAACCTTGGCGGGGAGTCTCCGGCTGTTGCCCGAGAAGATCCCAACGCTTGAATCCTTGAACCTGCCGCCGTTGCTGCGCCGCTTGTCGGAGGCGCGGCAGGGACTGGTGCTGGTGACGGGGCCCACCGGCTGCGGAAAAAGCTCCACGCTCGCCGCGCTGCTCGATTTGGTGAATACACATCGTCACGATCACGTAGTCACCATCGAGGATCCGGTGGAGTTTCTGCACAGCAACCGGCAATCGATTATCGAGCAGATCGAAGTGGGCCGGGATGCACCCGATTTCGCGAGTTCGGTGAGGAGCATCCTGCGGCAAAACCCGGACGTGATTCTGGTGGGGGAAATGCGCGACCCGGAAACCATCGCGACCGTTCTGACCGCGGCCGAAACAGGCCACCTGGTGCTCTCTACGCTGCACACCAACGACACGTCGCAGGCTGTGTCACGGATTCTGGATTCATTTCCGGCGGCCAACCAGGCGCAAATCCGTCAGCAATTCTCGCTGGCCTTGCTGGCGGTGGTAGCGCAACAGTTGATTCCCGGAGAAAAGGGCGCTCGTTACCCGGCCGTGGAAATTCTGATGGCCAGCAGTGGCGTTCGCAGCTTGATCCGCAAGGCTGAAGACCATCAGCTCTACAGCGCGATTTCCACGGGACGCGGCGAGGGAATGATCACCATGGAACAATCCCTCGCCGAAATGGTGCGCACCGGACGGATCAGCCGTGAGACTGCCGCGGCGCGCTGCTTCCGTCCCGAGGAGCTGCGGCGCTACATGCGGGAATAGTTAACGCTGCGCGTGCTCGCGGGGATACCGTTGCAGTTCGGCTGTCAGAATGCTGCCTGCCGGCGGTGGGGGCACATCGCCATACAGCACCGCGTGCTCACTCACTTCCTGGCCGTACAGCTTGCGATCTTCGCCGCCATCTTTCTTCACTACCGTACCGTCCAGCGAAATTCCGGCGAAGACGCCGTGAGCGCGCGACCACGACAGGATCTCAGCGTGCAAGGACGCGTCCGTATCGGCAGCGCTCGTCCGGCCCACGGGACCGGCCGCTACCGAGGCATCCGCGCCAACCGTAAACTTGTCGCTGGCCAGCTTCTCCATCCCCTTCCGATCCATCACGAGCATAACCACGTCCGTGGATTCAACTCCGATTTGCGCGCCGAAGCTACCACCGCCAAGAGTGATAGCCGCGGGCCCGGTCCAAGCGCCCGCATGGCGGCAGACCGCGAAGCCTTTGCCATAATCACCGCCGAATATAAAGCCTGCTTTTTTCAATCCCGGCACAATGATCACGCACATGGACTTTTCGAGAAGATCGCGCGGAATGCCGCGATCGGGAGCGCTGAGCATCTCGTGAAAAACGCTGGCTGCCGCACGCAGCCGATGATCGGGGGTATCCTCTTGCGCCCACAAGCCTGTCGCCAGAACCGCGGCGCCTGCCGCAACGAATGTCAATTTATTAAACATGCAGTTCACCACCTCTGCCCTTAGATGCGGTCCAGCCAGGGAATGTGTCCGGGCCGTTCCGCTAAAATAAGTGCGAAGCAGTTTGGGGAATTTCTGCGTCCCACAAAAATATGCAAATCACTCTGAAATTAGCGCTGGGCCTGAGTTTGTTTGGAGTTACGAATCTTCACGGTCAACCGAAGGCCGTGCAGCGTCCCGATGTTCTCCTTTTCACTGACGGAGAGCGGCTTACCGGACACTTTGTGAAATCGACCGGGTCCGCGCTGACCTTCAAGAGCGATGCTCTCGGTGAAATCACGGTGGATTGGAGCAAAGTAAAAGAACTCCAAAGCTCGGCCAAGGTGGCAGTCATTCCCAAGGGAGTTCGATTGCGCAAACCGGGCGACGCTGGGCCATCGCTCAGGGGACATTGTCGGTCGAGGATCAGCAAGTGCATCTGGCCGCACAGCCGCCGCATACCATTCCTGTCGCCGACGCCGGTCTGATTATCGATCAGGCGGCTTTCCAGAATGCTCTGTCACACCAACCCGGATTCTTCGACGCCTGGAAGGGAACCGTTACCATCGGCGCCGCCGTGGTGAATGCCACCCAGGACAGCGAGTCGTTCACCGGAGCAGTGGCGCTGGTGCGCGCCATCCCCACCGAGAACTGGCTGGAACCGCGCAACCGGACCAGCTTAGATCTCAGCGCGGCTTACGGGGAAGTGACGCAGCCGGCGACGCCCAGCATCAAGACCGCGATCTTTCACGGCGACGCCGAACGCGATGAGTATTTCAGCCCGCGCTTTTACGTCTTCGGGCTGGGTGAGTTCGATCACAATTTCTCGCAGGGTTTAGACCTGCAGCAGACCTATAGCGGCGGCATTGGTGTGACGCTAATTCATCGCGACAATGAGACGCTCGATCTGAAAGGCAGCTTGAGCTATGTGAGCCAGCAATTCGCCGGCGCCCCCAATGAAAGCTTGATCGGCTCCATTTTCGCGGAAGCCTTCAATCGCAAGTTCAAGCGGCTGACCTTAGATCAGCATTTGACTCTCATTCCGACCTGGAACAACACCAACGCGTATTCGGGGGCATTCAATGCGCTGCTCAGCATGCCGCTTTACAAGCGGCTCAACGCATCCGCCGGTTTCATCGATTCGTATCTGAACAATCCCCCTCCCGCCTTCCGCAAGAATTCAGTGCAGTTGACGCTGGGGATCACCTACGCGCTGCCCTAGAGCGGCGATCGCCGCTCAAAACTGGAGGCACGACCTTGAGGGAGCGGTCTTCCGTGGTCAGCGGCGGACGATCACTTCGCGCAGGTGATCGCGCGTAAGAAAGAACTTCACCGAATGAAACTTCTGGAAGAGTTTTTCCAGGCTGCGATTGTTGAAATATTGCACTGGCCGCACCTGATTGCGCGGCGTCAGCGACATGATTTTCGATTCGACAATCCGGTAGGAGTAAAGCGGCGCGGTTTGCGCCTTCTCTTCGGCGTGGAAGAACGCGAGTAACGACGACTGGGGACGCAGTATCCGGTACAGCCGGTCTACGGTGTCCTGCAGCAGCGGCGGGGCCAGAAACTGCAGCGTGTCCCAGATGAGCGCGCCGTCAAAAGTGCGATCCGGAAATTCCAGGTTCTCCTTGAGAAACAGAGCGGCGCGATCCGGATCGGATTGATTCGTGATGAAGTCGCCGCCGGTGCCGAACGCCTCTTCCATGGTCCGCAAAGCATCGTTGGAATAAATCCGATGCCCCATGGAAGTGATGAAGCTGATATTGGCCTGGCTGGCGCCGGAGAAGTCCAGGATGGATAGGCTCTCCTGATCCTGTAACGAAGCGAAAAATTGATCCAGGCCATTACTCGCGCGATTTTGCGCTTGTCCCGGGTTTTTCCTCGGTGGTGAGTGAAGCGAGGGTGAAGACGGTTCTGATCTTAACCGGTCTTTCAGCAAAGCTCCACTCCTTCCTTAGAATTCATTCCCCGCAACGGGGCGATTATCGCGAATCGCCGGCAGCCGCCGTGGCAGGCGTGGCTGCATTCGAGGTAGTGGAACTGCTGGACTGCGCCTTGGCCTGAGCGGGCGCGGCAGGTCTAGCCGCCTCGGGCCGCGCGATGTCGATGCTGCCCTTGAAATAGGCTCCGTCTTCGATCACAATGCGGGCAGTTTTGATGTCGCCCACCAGCTTGGCGTCTTTGCGAATGTCGATCTTGTCGGAGGCTTCGACATTCCCGTGAATGGTGCCCAGCACCACCACTTCGCGCGCCTTCACGCCGGCTTGCAGCTTGCCGTTCGGTCCGACGGTAAGGCGGTGCTCATGCAGTTCGACGGAGCCATCGATCTCGCCGTCGATGGTAAGGTCTTCGCGGCTAAAAATCTGGCCTTTGATCATGACGGACTTTCCGATGACCGCCGGTCCTCTGGACTCGGTGGGATGATGGCTGGGCGCGGGATTCGTCGACATTGGGGCGTTCTCCTTAATCTGGCTTGTGGGCGCTGCCGGCGTCGCGGGCGATTTCGGCGGATATTCTTCTTCTTTCCGTTTGTTCCACATTCGGAAGATCTCCTTGATTCAATCTCGTTCAATGATAACGTTTTGCACTATCGTATTACCCGTATGGATGCAACCATCGTACTACGGTGGCCGGACTCTGTCATTTGCTTGTGACCTGGTGCTTGTGACCTGTCGCTAGTCACCCTGGTACTTGTCACGTAGGCCACGGTTCCAACAAATTGCCGCTGGCGCTAAATTCAGGCCAGACCTCCGCCGGACGCGTGGGATAATGAAGTCGTGTCCAGGGTAAGAGAATTAGAACAGCGCCTGGAGCGCACCGAGCAACAGTTGCGTCTGCTCCAGAAGATCAGCCGCTATCTGGTGCGACAGACCAAGCTCCAGGATGCTCTCGATGGTGTGGTCACGCTGGTGGTGGAGTTCATGGAGTGCGACTCGTGCCTGTTGTACTTACTCGATCATCGCGAGCTGGTGTTGAGGGCCAGCAATAATCCCTCCGCCGTGGGCAACGTGAAGCTCGCCATGAACGAAGGTTTAACGGGTTGGGTGGCGCGCGAGAAGCGTCTGCTGGCCATCTCGCGGGAAGCTTTTCGTGATTCTCGTTTCAAGTTTTTCAGCGATCTTCCCGAAGACACCTACGAGGCCTTCCTTTCCGCGCCCGTGATTTCGCGCCGGGGAGTGGAAGGTGTCATCAACGTGCAGCATCGCGATCCTCATTCCCACACCGGAATTGAAATGGAGCTCCTTACCAGTGTCGGCGAACAACTGGGTTGTTTGTTGATGCTCTCGCAAACCGAGACCGCGGCGAATGAAAGTGCTCACCTGATCACTCGCTAGCATTGATTGGCCGCCGATGCACGCCGACAAACGCCGATTAGCAGCCAGGGTACTATCCGCGTTCATGTGCGTATATCTGTGGCCGGCAGTTTTCGCCTTCGCCGCACCACGCTGGAAGATCCAGTTCAATTACGATCGCGCCGATTCCAACTTCGCCATTGAGGATATCCAGTGTCCCACCGTCCAGCATTGCGTGGCAGCCGGGCTGATCGACGACAAGAAGGGGCATGAGGCGGGGACGGTTGTTGTCACCAGCGACGGGGGTCTGCATTGGTCGCAATACGAGGTGAAAGAGCGGCCGCTTTCGCTCTTCTTTTTGAACGACAGCGTGGGTTGGATGGTCACTGATCGGGGACTTTGGTCCACCGTCGAAGGCGGACGCGCCTGGATCAGATTGCAACAGCGCAAAGGCATACTACAAACCTGGTTCCTGGACGCCAATCGCGGCTACATCGTGGGACTAAAGGGACTGGCGCAAGAGACTGCCGACGGAGGCAAGACTTGGTCGGCGTTGGAAGCGAGTGCGAAAGCTCCCGGCGCGCTGCTTCTCAACTACGACATTGTCGCGTTTCAAGGCGACCGCGGCATCATCGTTGGGACACCCGACCGATCAGCGCCGGTTTTCTTCGATCCCACGCCCGAGCCTTCCGGAAAAGGAAAAATAGGGGTGCTCGAAACCCGTGACGGCGGAAAGAAGTGGGTTTACGGCGCACTCCCCGTCGATGGCGAGCTCGCTCAGTTGCGAATCTCCAAAACCTTTGCAGTGTCCCTCATTCTCTACTCGGATCCCAAATATCCCGTGGCATCGGCTGTGTTCAAAACACCTTTCGGTTCTCCGGACGGGCGCGTTATCTTCGCCGAGCGCGACCGGGCTGCCACAGATATTGCCCTGTTGAGCAACGGCGGCGCAGTACTTGCCAGCATCGAGCCACCCGGAAATTCCACGCAAGTTCCGATTCCCGGAAAGCTCAAGATGCTCGAGAGCTCCAATCTGAAAGTCTGGCGGGAAATGGACGTCGATTATCGCGTCGTGGCCCAGCGCGCTCTCATTGCGGCGCCGGACGCCACGCATATGTGGGTAGCCACCGATACCGGCGCGATCCTCAAGCTGGTGGACGACGCTCGTTGAGCCAAAAATGCGGACAGCAAGCAAAACATCCAATACGGCTGTTGTTTTATCCACATCTTGTCCACCGTAGAAATCCCATAAGTCATTGATTACATGATGGATAAAAGTTTTGGAAAAGGCTCTGTAATCGACAGTTAACAGTTGACTCCTTTAGGTTTTCGCGCAATCATGGACCTGGTTCCAAGAGGTTCAGAGAGCAGTAAGCCTGGTGAACGGTAGCGAACCTGGAGCGGTGATCCGAGCGCGCTTAGTTAATAAGACTAATTAACGCGTTCGGGGAGCGAAAGGTAATCGGGCCGGGCACGAAGGTAAGCTTCTCAGATCGAGCCGCCGACCGAGCGCTTCGATCCCGCAGGGATGCAAGTCCCGAGGGGGAGCGAAAGTTGGATGGACGTTTGAGAATTTTGGGCTTGCGAGACGGCAACGGGCTTCGAGCGACGATCATCCCCAGCCGCGTGAAGAGCGCGACAGAGGATGGGAGCTTGAAATCGAACGGGCTGGAAGAAAAGCTTAGAATTTCGTCGAAGAGATAGGCCAGGAGCGTTGACCTCGCCGCGGTGGTTCTCGAAGGAGAACAGTCGTTGCGGGCGAGCGAAAGGCCGTTTCGAGACGTTGGCTTCTAGCAGGTGGTAAGGCGAGCGAATTCTGGAGCGCTGAGCCGTAGCCGGTCAGAAAAAAGACGGTTGCGGGGAGCAAGAGAATAACGGCTTCCGCCACGTTGCATGCTATGCTCTGGCCGCGCATGCCGGCCGGGGAGCGGATTGCCGCCTGGGTCACTTGGAACCTTTTTTTCTTGTCTTTTTTCCTTCCCAACACCGGGTTCCGTTCGATTCGGTGCTTGAGCGGTGGTTTACCTCGACATTGTGGCGCACGCTTTAGCGCGACGCACTCCTGCGTGCCGCGTTCACACTCGTGTGAACGCTACCGCGTTTCGCTTCACGTACTCCTCACGAATTTCTTCCAAAGCTTTCCGCAGACGGTCTACCACGGTTCCATCATTCCGAATGTTCAGTCCCTCGATGGCCACCGCGGGCAACAGATCTCTGGTCGTCGAAGTAATAAAAACCTGATCGGCGCGCTCCAGATCCTGCGGCTTTAGCGCCCGCTCGATCAGCGTGATTCCCGGGACCCGCACCACGTCCAGCAGCAGCTCACGGGTCACGCCGGGCAGGCAGCCGGAATCGAGCGGTGGCGTGTACACCTGGCCTCCCAAGGCGGCAAAGATGTTCGCCGATGTGCACTCGCTCACTTCGCCACGTTCGTTCAACAAAACCGCTTCGTCGAAACCTCGCGAATGTGCTTCCTCATACCACGTCAGGTTTTGAGACCACGATAATATCTTGCATCCCGAGAATTCGTTCGCTGCGTAACGCGCGTTCGGCTTTACAGACAGCCGGACGCTGCTCCCCCACGGGTTCAGATCCTTGGTGAACGCCAGAACGTCGAAGTCCCGCTCCAGATCTGGTCCTTCGAATAGTCCGCCACGATTACGAACCACCATCACGCGCAACGTCGCGTTCCACGCGGAGTTGGCCTCCACCAATCGCAGCAATCGCGATTTCAGCTCCGCGGGATCGGTGGGGAACGGAACGCGCATTTTAGCGGCATCACGCTGCATGCGATCCCAATGGCGCTCGAACGCGAACGGCACTCCATCGGCCACGCGTAGAGTGCTGAAAACGCCCCAGCCGTTGAGCAGCCCCACTTGACCGGCGCTCAGACTTTTCTCATGGGCGTCGAGAATGTTGTTGTTGTGCAGCACGAAGCGATGCATAATTCAATGTTATCTCTTATCGATTATCTCTCCTCGGATGGTGCCTCTAAGTGGCTAGCCCCAGCCATCGGCTGAATTCTGTAGAATGAAATTTCACGCCGCGACTCTTGTTGGCCCGGCGAGGAAGCCGTCACTTACTTACAGGAGTTATAGGATTTCAATGGCAGTCACACAAGCGGGGCTCGAAGGAATTATTGCCGCCGAGTCGAATATCTGTTTCATCGATGGAGATTTGGGAATCCTGAGTTACCAGGGTTTTAACATCCATACTCTGGCCGAACACGCGACGTTTGAGGAAGTGATCTACCTGCTGTGGCATGGCAAGCTGCCCAACCAGTCCGAATTGGACGCGTTGAAGGCGGAGCTGGTTCGTTACCGGCCCATCCCCAAGGAAGTAGTCGAATTTCTGGGGAAGGTTCCCAAGGGAACTCCCATGGATGTGCTGCGCACCGCGGTCTCGATGTTGGGTATCTACGATCCGAAAGCCGGCGACAATACCGTTCCGGCCAGTGTGGAAAAGGCCGCGCGCCTGATGGCGCAGACCTCCACCATCGTCACTACTTTTGATCGCCTCAGGAACGGCAAGCCCGTGCTCGATGGCGATCCGAAGCTCGGATTCGCGGCCAATTTCCTCTATGCGCTGACCGGCAAAAAGCCGGACGATTTGATGGAGAAGGTCTTCGATGTCGCGCTGACCCTGCACGCCGATCACGAACTGAATGCATCCACCTTTGCCGCCCGCGTAGTTGCTGCCACGTTATCCGATATCCATTCCGCCGTGACCGCTGGGATTGGAGCGCTGAAGGGTCCACTGCATGGCGGCGCCAACGAAGAAGTGATCAAGATGCTGCTCGAGGCGGGCGACGAGAAAACCGCGCTCGCAACAGTCCAGGACATGCTGTCCGGCAAACGTAAGGTGCCAGGCTTTGGCCACCGCGTCTATCGCACCGAAGATCCACGCGCCACGCACTTGCGCGTCTTGTCCGAGGAACTCGGCAAGCGCACCGGCCACCTGGATCTCTACCAGACTTCCAAGAAAATCGAAGAGACCATCAAGTCGCAGAAAAAGCTCAACGCGAACGTCGATTTTTATTCGGCGTCCACATATTACTCGCTGGGAATTCCGATCGACCTGTTTACCCCGATCTTCGCCGTGAGCCGCATGTCGGGATGGACCGCGCACGTGCTGGAGCAATACCGTAACAACCGCCTGATCCGGCCTCGGGCGGATTACACGGGCAAACCGGTGGGCGAGAAGTGGATTCCGATCAAAGATCGTTAGTGCCGTCGTTGTGGCGCACGCACTCGTGCGTGCCGCGTTCACACTCGTGTGAACGCTCGGCTAGGGGCGAACGCCCGCGCTCGGCTAGGGGCGAACGCCCGGCTAACGGGGAAGGTGTCGAGATGAGTCTCGACACGGCACGCAGGAGTGCGTGCGCCACACGGGACTCCTAACATGCATGATCTCTCCTTCTTCCGGGCGAATCTGGACGCCATCGCCCAGCGCCTGGCTACGCGCGGGTATCAGCTCGACCTCGAGCAGTACCGAGCCTTGGACGCGGAGCGCCGCGCCGCGTTGACGGACGCCGAGCAACTCAAAGCACAGAAAAACGAATTGAGCGCCCAGATACCCAAACTGCGCGCCGAGGGTAAGGACATATCCGCCGTCCAGCAGGAAAGCCGCGCCTTGGGCGACCGCATCACCGTGCTGGATGAGAAGGCCAGGGCTGTCGACGATCAGTTCCGCGAATTGATCGCCGGTGTTCCGAACATTCCGCACAACTCCGTGCCGGTCGGCAAAAGCGCGGAGGACAATGTCGAAGTCCGGCGCTGGGGCCAGCCGCGCCAGTTCGATTTCGAGCCGAAGGCGCATTGGGATTTGGGTCCCGAGCTGAAGATCCTGGACCTGGAGCGTGCCACCAAAGTCACCGGCGCGCGGTTTGCCGTTTACTGGGGCATGGGCGCCCGTCTAGAGCGCGCGCTCATCAACTTCTTCCTGGACGTTCACACGCGCGAGCATGGATATACCGAGGTGCTGCCGCCGTTCCTGATCAACTCCGCCAGCTTGTTTGGGACCGGCCAGCTTCCCAAGTTCAAGGACGACCTGTTCAAGATCGAGAATACGGATTTCTGGCTCGCGCCCACGGCCGAAGTCCCGGTCACCAATCTTTTTCGCGATGAAACTCTGAACGCTTCCGACCTTCCCATTTCTCTGTGCGCCTACACACCCTGCTTCCGCAGCGAAGCCGGGTCATATGGCAGGGACGTGCGCGGGATCATCCGCCAGCACCAATTCCAGAAGGTGGAGCTGGTGAAGTTTACTCTCGCTGAGCAGAGCTGGGACCAACTCGAGAAGCTGACCGCAGACGCCGAAGACATCCTGAAGCGCTTAGGGCTGCCGTTCCGCACCATGGCCTTGTCGACTGGCGACTTGAGCGCCTCTTCTGCGAAAACGTACGACCTGGAAGTCTGGCTGCCAGGCCAGAGTGCCTACAAAGAAATCTCTTCGTGCTCTAATTTCGAAGCCTATCAGGCCCGGCGTGCTTCCATTCGCACCAAGACGGGCAAAGGCAAGACGGAGTTCGTTCACACTTTGAACGGCAGCGGGCTGGCGGTTGGACGCACCTGGGTCGCGATTGTGGAAAATTATCAGCAAGCCGATGGCAGCGTGCTCGTGCCCGAGGTCCTTCGTCCTTATCTGGGTGTCGATAGTCTAACGGCCGAGTCACAGACCTTCCACTAAAATTACTCCCGTCCGAAGTCTTTGCGCGGCTGAAAGTTGACCTGTTGCCGGCAGTGCGCGGGCGTCCGCGTTCGCACGCCTCCTGATTAACCTGTAGGCGGAATCCGTGCTTTGCCTGGAGGTCGAATGTTCCGTTTGCGATCCTGCCTGCTGTGCGTCCTTACGCTGTACGTCTGGGCGCTCAGCTCGAAACTGGAGGCCACTCCGCCCCTCACCACCATTAGCGATACGCTCTTCAACGCGGACGGCACGTTTTTCAACGGCGTGGTTGTGATCACCTGGCCCGTCTTTGAGGCGTCGGACACTTCCAATGTCGCGGCAGGCACCCTCAATGTCACGGTCGACGCCGGAAATCTGTACGTCCAACTGGTGCCCACCACGAATGCAGATACCGCCGCCGTGTATACGGTCCAATTCACCAGTTTCGGAGTCACGCAATCCACCGAGGCTTGGGCCGTTCCTCCCGCCAGCACGCTTCCTTTTCGGGTGCGCGACGTGCTGCTGCCTCCCGGATCCGTCAGCGGATCGGCCCCCGCGGCGGTGACCATCATCACCATCGGCGACATAACCGGTCTGCAGAATGCGCTGAATGTTCGGCCGCCCGAAGGCACGGCCTTTGGCATCTCTCGCTCGGCGGTAATAGACGCCACTGGCGCCATCGATGCGGCCGCCGGCAACCTGTCGGACTGTCTGCACGTGGACGGAACCTCAGGCCCATGCGCCAGCGTCTCCACCACCTTCATCGACGCCGAAGTTCCGGCGGGAACCATCAACGGTACCAATGCCGCATTTACTCTCGCCAACGTGCCCAATCCACCGGCCAGCCTGGCGCTCTTTCGAAACGGGCTCTTGCTGACTCAGGGCGGGGACTATACGCTGTCGTCCAATGCCATCACGTTTCTGACCGGCGCCTTCCCTCAGCCTAACGACGTATTGGCGGCATTTTATCGGCTGTCGGTGAGCATTCCTGGCGTAGGGTTTGTCGATCAACAGACGCCCACCGGCGCCATCAACGGCGTGAATGGCGTGTTCACGCTCGGTCAAACGCCTAGCCCCACCGCCAGCCTGGCGGTTTATCGAAATGGCCTGCGGTTGTCGCCTGGCATTGACTACACGCTCAGCGGGGCGGTCATTACTTTTGTCTCGGTAGTACCACAGACCAGCGACACTCTTATCTGCTCCTTCCGGGTGGCCCAATAGTCTACGACCAGTAAGGGTGTTTGCTGACTCGCCTACGGTCTTTTCTTAGTTGCTCGTAACCCGCATCTGGTTCAATATGGAAACATCGAGGCGGATGAAGATTATGCGCAGACTGCTGTTACTCGTAAACGACCGGCGCGGGCAGGACTTGATCGAATATGCGTTGTTAGCGGCCACCATTGCGGTGGTTGTGGCTGGCTTTCTTCCGCCGGCCGTTATGCCTTCCGTCAGCACTATTTTCTCCAAGATCACGAGCTCGCTGGCAATCAGTTAAGCTTTCGGGGTTCAGGCTTCGTCCGAACCAGCAAAATCACCACGGCCGCCAGGACGGACGCGCCGGTAAGATACCAGATCCCGGAAGTATAGCTGCCTGTGGTGGTGCTCAGGACGCCGAGCAAATACGGGCCGACCAATCCTCCCAGATTTCCGATGCAGTTGATGGCGCCGATGGATGCGGCCGCTGTGGCGCCTCCCAGTAAGGCGGCGGGCATGGTCCAAAACGCGGGCAAACGGGCATTAATGCCAATACCAGCGAGCGAGAACATGAGCATGCCGAGCACGATGCGGTCGCCCGCCCACACACTCCCGGCTAAACCTGCCGCCAGGGCGACATAGGCCGCTGCGGTGTGCCAGCGCCTCTCGCCCGTCCGATCCGAATTCCAGCTCAGTAGCAGCATCGCCGGCCAGGAAGCCAGGAAAGGCAAGGTTGCGATCATGGCCACTTCGAAGGAACCGAACCCGGATAGCCTCTGAATCATTTTCGGCAGCCAAAAGGTGAAGCCATACTGCGCGCACGAACCCAGGAAGTAGACTGCGGTGAGCAGCATGACGTCGCGGTCTTTGAATACGCTCCAGAACGCTCGCCAAACCGACCTGCGCGGTTCTTGTTTAGCGCGAGACTCGGCCTCCAATTCACCTGTGATCCAAGCGCGCTCGTCATCCGCGAGCCAGCGTGCATCGCGTGGACGATCGGTGAGATAGAACAGCGCCGCGAACCCCGCGATTACGGCCGGAACGCCCTCCAGAACCAGCAGCCATCGCCAGCCCGAGTAACCCAGCCAATGGATGTTCAGCAGAGCGCCTGAGATGGGAGCACCGACTACTTGCGCAACCGGAATGGCGGACATGAACACCGCCATCGCGCGGGCGCGATCCTGCTCGCGATACCAATGCGTCAAGTAGACCACGATGCCGGGAAAGAATCCAGCCTCGGCAACGCCCAGGATGAAGCGCGCCCAGTAGAACTGGTGGGCAGTGTGAATCAATCCGGTGAGCGAGCCCACCAGGCCCCACGAAATCATGATGCGCGCGATCCATTTGCGAGCGCTCCATAACTCCACGATGAGAGATCCCGGAATTTCGAGCAGCACATATCCGGCGAAGAAGATGCCTGAGCCAAGCCCGAAGACCTGATCCGAGAATCCGAGCTCGCGCGTCATATCCAGGCCCGCGAAGCTGATGTTGATGCGATCCAGGAAGGCGATGATGTACAGCAGAAACAGGAATGGAAGCAAACGCCGGTTGATGCGCCGCCGCGTCCTTTGGGCGATTGGAACGGGCTGTGCTATTGCCATCCGCCGCCGAGCGCGCGATAGAGTTGCACCACCGACTGCAGCTCCAGAAGCCGCAATTGCGCGAGCGTAAGCTGCCCCGCGAACAAGTCTCGCTCGGAATCCAAGACTTGCAGATAGCTGTCCAGGCCTCCGCGGTAGCGCAGATTAGACAGCCGCACGCTTTCCGTCAGCGCCTTCACCAGCTTTTCTTCCTCCGCACGCTGCTCGCGCGTTCTGCTATGAATGGCCAGGGCATCGGCAACTTCGCGCAGCGCGCCATAGATGGTTTTCTGATAAGTGATCAGCATCTCGCGCTTTTGCGCTTCGGTGAGTTGGACGCCCGCGCGCAAACCGGCGTGGAAAATCGGCAACAAGGCATTCGCTGCCAGCGATTCATTGCGCGCGGGCCCGCTGAACATGCCGGCCAGCGATCGGCTTTGGCTGCCGAGCAGACCGGTAAGCGTAATGTCGGGAAAGAACAACGCTCGCGCTGCGCCAATCTGCGCGTTCGCCGCAATCAGATTGTCCTCGGCCTGGCGAATGTCGGGGCGCCGTTCCAGGAGTGACGCCGGAAGGCCTGCGGGTAAATCGGGCGCCGCTGTGATCTGTTCCAGCGCCTGGCCGCGTGGAATCTCAGCGGGCGCGTTGGCCTGCAGCAGACTGAGTGCGTCCTCGGTCTGCGCGATGGAACGCTGGACGCTCGGTATGGTTGCGGTGGTGGTGTAAAGGAACTGCTCGGCTTGCTGAACCTCCAGGCCGTTGGCCGCGCCGCGAGCTTTGCGCTCCTGGATCAATCGCAGATTGTCGCGTCCGATGTCGGTGTTATGCTGAGCGATTTCGAGCTCCAGATCCAGTTCCCGCAGCTCGAAATACGACGACATGACATCGGAGATCAGCGAGATCACGACTCCGTTGCGTGCTTCCTCGGATGCCAGGTATTGGGCGCGCGCGGCTTCATCCAGGCGGCGCAGTTTTCCCCACAGGTCCAGCTCCCAGGCAAACTGTAAACCGGCCTGTGTATAGCTGGTGGCGAAATTCGTGCCGGCCGGAAGAAACGGGGCTGCGCCGATCGAAGAGCTCCTCACCGAGCTGTACGAGCCCTGCGCATCCAGCGTTGGAAACAGGTTGGCGCGCGTGATTCCGTATTGCGCGCGAGCTTCCAAAACTCGTTCAGCGGCTATGCGGACATCGAAGTTCTTCTCTAGCGCCGTATCCACCAGCTGCTTGAGGGTTGCGTCCTGGAAAAGATCGAACCACTTCTTATCGGCAATCGATTCCTGAGTAGCGGGACTGCCGGGAAATCCCCCAGGCAGGCTGGTGGTGGGCCGATGATAGTTCGGTCCTTGCAGGCAACCCGATAAGCCGAGCGTAAGCACAAGGGGCGCGAACAGACGACGCGCGAACAGACGACGCGCGAACAGACGACGCATCAATCCGTGGCCTCGACCGGCTGTGGTTTGCTTTGATCCTGGAGCCGCCTCTCACCACGCGCTGGTTTGCTGCGCCGTTCCACGAAAGTCTCGATCACGAAATATTGAACGGGTACGAAAAAGATCGCGAGCAGTGTGGCCGCGAGCATTCCGCCCAGCACCGCGGTGCCGAGCGACCGGCGCGATGCCGCACCCGCTCCGGTTGCCACAAACAGCGGCACCACGCCCAGGATGAACGCGAACGACGTCATCAAAATTGGTCGAAGCCGCAACTTCGCTGCGTGCAGCGCGGCCTCCCGCACTGGCATAAGGTCCCGTTGGTGGCTTTCCTTGGCGAACTCGACAATCAGGATCGCGTTCTTGGCAGCCAGTCCGATGAGCGTAACGATGCCGATCTGAGTGTAAACGTCGTATGGAAAGTTGCGCAGCCACACGGCCAGCAGCGCGCCGAAAAGCCCCAAAGGCAATGAGAGCAGCACCGCCATGGGGATGGACCAACTCTCATACAGCGCGGCGAGACAGAGGAAAACCAGCACGGTAGCGAATCCGAAAATTACGCCTTCATGCCCTTGCGCCAGCTTCTGCTGATAGGTGGTGCCGGTCCATTCGTACCCGAAACCAGCGGGCAGTGTCTCCGCCGCCACCTTTTCCATGGTGTCGATGGCTTGTCCTGAACTGACCCCGGGCGCGGGCGCGCCGAGAATCTGAACCGCGCGAAAACGGTTGTAGCGGAACACAACTTCGGGGCCCGACGACGGCTTGACAGACGCCAGCGTGCCCATCGGCACCATGTTTCCATCTACGCTGCGCACGTAGAATCGATCGATGTCGGAAGGCTGATTGCGAAACTCGGGCTCGGCCTGAATCAGCACCTGCCAGGTATGGCTGAACCGATTAAAGTCGTTCACGTACAAACCACCCAGGAACGTTTGGAGCGTGTTATAAGCGTCGGTGACCGGCACGCCCAGAGTTTCGAGCTTGTCCAGATTCATGTCGATGCTGTAGGTGGGAACGCTGGAGCGAAAAGTGTTCACTGCGTTTCCAATCTCAGGATGCTTGCGGGCCGCATCCACCAGCGCGTCGGCGACATTGCTGAGCTGGTCCAGCTCGCCGCCTCGGCGGTCTTCCAGCATGAACTGAAATCCGCCGGTGTTGCTCAAACCGATGATGGGAGGAAAGCCGAAGACAGTGGTGAAGGCTTCCGGCACGTCAGAGAGCGCGCGCTGGGTGGCGGCCAAAATGGCGGTGAGTTGCAGGTCTTTCGACTTGCGTTGCTCCCAGGGCGTGGTAACTACAACCAGGGTTGCCACGTTAGAGGCGGCGGTGTTGGTGGTGAAGTCATTTCCGCCGATCACGAACCAGCTCTCCACTCCCTTCACCTTGGCCAAACGCTGCTCGATCTTCGCCACGGCCGCGTCCGTCCGGTCGATGGAGGCCCCGTCCGGCAATCGCACCGGGACAAAGTAGGCTGCTTGATCCTCGTCGGGTAAGAACCCAGACGGCAAGATTTTGAACAGCCACGCGCCCGCTACCCAGAAAACGGCTAATCCAACCAGCGCCAATGCCGAGCGGCGAATCATGATTGCAACGCCGGCGAGATATCGATTTCTGGCCCATTCAAATCCACGATTGAATTTGCCGAAACAGAACGCGAGCGGCCCTCGCGACTTCTTATGCGGCTTCAACAGTAACGAACTGAGCGCCGGGCTCAGGGACAGCGCGCTGAAGGCCGACAGCAGCACCGAACTCGCAATCGTCAATGAGAATTGCCGATAAATCTGGCCGCTGATTCCGCCCAGGAACGCCACCGGAATAAACACCGCGGCCAATATGCAGGCGATGGCCACCACTGGCGCTGACACCTGTTCCATGGCGCGTAATGTCGCTTCGTGCGGCGCCATCCCATCGTCGATGTTGCGCTGCACCGCTTCCACCACCACGATGGCGTCGTCCACCACGATGCCGATGGAGAGCACCAGACCGAACATGCTGGTGATATTGATTGAGAAGCCCAGCAGCGGGAACAGCGCGATGGCGCCGATAACGGCCACCGGCACGGTGAGCAGCGGGATCAAGGTAGCTCGCCAATTCTGCAGGAAGACGAAGACCACCAATATGACCAGGCCAACCGCGGCCAGCAGCGTGAAAATCACGTCCTGAATGGAAGCACGCACAAAGCGCGTGGAATCGTAGGTGACTTTGTAGTCCACGCCAGCCGGAAAATTTAATTTGGCCTGCCGCATAAACGCGTTCACCTGATTCGAGGTGTCCACCGCGTTTGCGCCGGGCGAGAGAAAAACAATCACATTGCAGGAAGGCTTGCCGCCGGTGCGGCTGAAGCCTTGGTAGGTGAACGCGCCGAGCTGCACTCTCCCGATATCGCGAATGCGGAGCAGGGAAGCGTCCGGCTGTGCCCGCAGCACAATGTCGCCGAACTGCTCGGGGTCCACCAACCGTCCGGGAGCGGTGACCGCGTACTGAAAGGCGGTGCCGGTCGGAGAGGGCGCCTCCCCGAGAGCGCCAGCGGGATTCTGCCGATTCTGCGCGTTCACTGCGTCGCTGATGTCGGTGGCCGTTAACCCGAGCTTGGCCATCTTGTCGGGGTCCACCCATACGCGCATGGAGTAAACCTGTTGCGAAGAGAGGCGTGAATCGCCTACACCGGGAAGACTGCCGATTTGATTCAGCAGATTGATCTGCGCGTAGTTGGTCAGAAACAGCGAATCGTAACGGTCGTCGGGCGAAACCAGTCCAATCACCATCAGAAACGCGCTCGACACCTTCTTCACCACCACTCCTTGCCGCTGCACTTCCGGAGGCAGCCGGGGCAGCGCGATATTCACTTTGTTTTGGGTTTGAACGGTAGCGGTGTCGGGGTTGGTGCCGAGCTGGAACGTGACATTGATGGTGATGCTTCCGTTGTTCGCGCTGCTCGAAAGGAAATACATCATGCCGTCCAAACCGGCCAGTTGCTCTTCGATGGGCTGCGCGACGGTCTTTTCGAGATCGATCGAATTACCGCCCAGGTAGCTGGCCGTGATCTGGACCACCGGCGGAACAACTTCGGGGAAGGCGGCAATCGGGAGATTGGGAATCGCCACCACGCCCAGGATGACGATGACAATCGCGATGACGATGGCGAAGACCGGCCGGTCGATGAAAAATCTGGCCATGACGGTTTAACGGCCCTGCCCTTCAGCGGCGCTCGAGGGGTGATACGGCGTGGGTGTTACGTGCGCGCCCGGCCGCACCTTGAGCTGCCCTTCGACGATGACGCGATCGCCCGGATTCAGCCCCTGTTGAACGATCCAGTTCTCGCCCACCCGTTCGGCTGTGGTGATGGGGCGGAGTTCTACTACATTGCCGGCGCCCACGGTCAGCACTGTTTGCACGCTTTGCAGTTGCTGGATGGCGCGTTGCGGAACCAGGATCGCGTTGCGGCGCAGCTCGGTCTCCACGCGGACCTTGCCGAATTGTCCCGGCAGCAACGTGTGCTGGGGATTGGGGAAGCTGGCCTGTAATTCGAGAGTGCCAGTCTTGGGGTCCACCTGGTTGAGAGTATTTTCGATCCGCCCCTTTTGCGGAAATTGGGTGTTGTCGGCCAGGATGAGCGCGAGTGGGGATTGGAGCAACGTGGGGTTCTTCTTGAACGACAGATATTGTGACTCGGTGACCTTGAAGCGAACCCAGATAGGATCGAGCGGAACAATGGTGGTGAGCGGCATCTGCGCGTTCGCGTTCACCAACCCGCCCACCGGAACCAGCGTGTCGCCAATCAGCCCGCTGATCGGAGCGCGAATTGTCGCGTATTCCAGGTTGAGGGACGCAGTGCGCAAAGCGCCTCGCTGGGCCTCCATTTTGCCTTCCGTTGACGAGATCTGCGTGGAAGTGGAAAGACGCGTTTGGTCCACATTGGCTTTGTTGGCCCGAACGGTGGCTTCGCCCGCGTGCAAAGCGGCGACAGCGGTATCCAGTTCCTGTTGCGCCGCGGCATCCGCTTTCACCAGCGGAGTTAAACGTTCGTAGTCCTGCTGGGCCTTGAGCAGGTTGGCTTCGGCGGCCGCCAGGTTCGCCTCGGCTTGCAAAAGAGCTACTTGCTTGCGCGCAAATTCAAGGTCCGCCTCGCTTTGCGACAAATTTCCTTTGGCCTGCTCCACCGCTGCCTCATACGGCCGCAGATCCAAAACGTACAGCACATCGCCCGCGTGTACTTCCTGCCCGGGGTGGAATAGCCACTTGTCGATATAGCCGTCCACCCGGCCGCGCACTTCCACCGTATTGCGTGCGTAGGTCTGCGCCGGGTATTCCGACATCACCCGCACGTCGGTCGCAACCACTTGGGTGATCACCACGCCTTGCGGAGGAGGCTCGGCGGGACGCTGGTTTTGCGCTGCCGAATTGCAGCCGGACAGCGCGGCGTAAGCGCCCAGTGCGAGGACTAAGACAAACCCAGAATTCAAAATACGATCACCAACCATGAACAGCCTTTGAGTCTGAAAGTCCTTGGATGCTGCGGGGCGTGCTTTGGACCAAACTCTCTTAATCTTTAGGAGACGAGCTCCCCCATTTTAGCGGATACCGGCCGCTCCGTAGCTTGTCGACTGTAGAAAGCTTGTTGACTGAGGAACCACGGGGCTCTTAACGGCGGCGGTCGGTTTTGGGCACGCTGGTTTTGGGCACAGTAGATGAGATGCCCAGACGATTTTCAAGAATCCGGACCAGGTTCTGCAATCCGTCGGCACGGGCGCGCTCCCTGCCGGCCTCTTCTTTCAATTGCTCGACCTGCTGCTGGAGCGCTGCGTTCTCAGCCGCGGATGGCGCCGGTGAGGGTGCCGGAGCTGGAGGCGGACTTGACTGCAGTAATTGAGGCGGTTCCTGCGGCGCATTCGCCACCGGCGCCACCAGTCTTGCAGAGTCGTGAATGGGCTCTCCATTCGCCGGGTAAACAGTCAGGGAGAAACCAACGTCGTTGGACTGCGGCAGATACGACATTTTACCCGCGTGAAGTTGATCGCTGGTCAGCTTAACGTGCGAGTCTTTGGCGCCGTCGTTGATTTCCATTTCAGCGTGGTCGGCATCGCGAATGAGGCGCGACTTCGCATCCCACGCCAGTTGCACGGTCTGGGCTTCGCTAATGGCGCGCAGGGAAATGGATGCGTTCGACGACGGATCGCGCCGTTGATACAGCATGAAAGCAGCGATTGCAAGCGCGAGCGCGATGGGTATGGCCCACAACCAACGTTCGTGCGCGGGAAGGTCCTGTTCAACTTCAAAACTTGGGGCTTCGAGCGGTGTCGCTCGGAAGACGGGCGACGGCAAGTTCTCCGGCTGGCTAAGACGCGGCTTGGCAACTTCGGGCTCATTCAGTCTTGGAGCCGGCAGTTTCGGAGCCGGCGGTTTTTCCACCGGAGCAGGTTCGGAAGCGGGAGCAATCGCGGCTCTTTGGGGGGCTGCGGGTTCGGGGGCTGCGGGGAGATTCAGCGGCGTTAACTCGAAGACCTGGTAGCTAGCCTCCGTTTGCAACTTCGCATCCGCTTCGCGCAGAAAGAAACCAGCCTGTGCGTGGCCCCGCTCTTGCGGACAAATCACCAGTGTCACCTGCCACGCTTCCGGAAAGAAGCCGTTATAGGTTTCTAAGTCCGAAGGGGACAGAGAAACGCCGGCGTGCAAATGCGACACGAACCAACCCACCGGCCGGAGGTCTTTCAAATCCGAATTCTGCCTAGCCACCTCCAACTGTACGGCCAGATTCATGCGGTCGTTGTACGACAGCTTCAGACCCTCACCTTGCGTGCGGTCGCAAGCAATGGGACGCCAGGTCAGGATGCGGATCAGGTCCTCGCGCCGCGTCCCGAACAATACGCCGCCTACCGCATCGCCGCCATGGGAGAGTTGTAACAATTCGTCACAAGCGAACGCCCGGATTTCTTCCATAACTTCCAATGGGTATTCGATCACCCGCGAGAACTGCGGAACGCGCCACGAAGCAAATTCGAAATGCAGGCCAAGTTCTTTGGTTTGCATCACAAGAAGAAAATCCCTAGACTACTGACGCTCGCCGTGGCTGCGGTGGTATCGTCATCCTCATCATCCGGCTGTTCATGCAGGTGATAATAATACGTGATTCCACCCATGACGGCGCAAAAAACTAAGATGCCTGCGAACCAGCCAAGTGTACGCCGCGTCCAAACTTTTTGCTGTTCCACGATGCTTGCCGTAAAACGCACCGAGCACCAGGCCAAGCCCAGGATACATCCCAGCTTGATGTACCAAGGCATGAGATCGAGATGACCCTCTCCGCCAATTTCGCTCCACAGACTGATGATCGCGATCAGCGCCAGGATGAATTCCACAGAATAGGCCAGACGCAGCCACGATGGATTTGACGAAACCAACCCAACGGGACCGGGAGGCGCTTCCACCAGCAGGCTCGTTAACGGCTGGGACTCCTCCGGCGCCGCTGCTTCGGGGCTTTCCGATACTTCGATTGGATTCAATTCACTTCCCAACGTATCATGTTCTCTTTCCCATCACGATATTTTTGAGCGCGTTTCTTCTGTTCCAGGTGCAACCCATGATCGGGCGCTACATCCTGCCCTGGTTTGGCGGCGGGCCCGCTGTTTGGACCAGCTGTCTGCTGTTCTTCCAAGCCTGCCTGCTGGCGGGTTACGCCTACGCCCACGTGCTGGGATCGCTCGGGAACGTGAGGCTGCAAGCGGGCGTGCACGTCGGATTGCTGCTCGGGTCTCTGGCGTTTCTGCCGATTCATCCCAACGCGGCGGTTTGGAAGCCGGTCTCCGCTGCCGATCCGTCCGGCCGGATCTTCCTTCTGCTAACCGTGACAGTGGGCGGTCCCTATCTGCTGTTGTCCGCGACAGCGCCGCTGCTGCAGCGTTGGTTTGTGATGAGCGAATCGGGCTCCGCCGCAAGATCGCCCTGGCGCTTATATGCGCTTTCGAATTTCGGATCGTTTCTTGCCCTGCTGAGCTATCCGTTCGTTTTTGAACCATTACTGCGGCTGCGCACGCAGGGTTCGATATGGTCCGGATTGTACCTGGTATTTGCGGTAGTGTGCGGATTCACGGCGTGGCGGTTATGGTCCGTGCGGCCGGCGCCCCGGGCGGCGAGCAGCGAAATCGAATCTGCGATTCGCCCCACCGCGTATACCGTGCTCTTCTGGCTCGGGCTTTCCGCCTGCGGCTCCACGCTGCTAGTGGCCACCACCAACCAGATCTCGCAGGACATCGCCGTCAGCCCGTTCCTATGGGTGGCGGCGCTTGCCATCTACCTGCTCACCTTCGTGCTGGCGTTCGAGAGCGACCGATTCTACCGGCGAACTCCCTTCGCGATCGCCGCCGGGCTTTGCGCTCCGGTCGCCTGCGTGCTTCCAAGCATATCGATCGGCCTCTCGCTCCGCTGGCAACTCGGGGTCTATTTGATTGCGCTGTTTGTCACCTGCATGCTGTGCCAGGGCGAACTGGCGCGATCCCGCCCAGCGCCGCGCTATCTCACGAATTTTTATTTAACCATCGCGGCGGGCGGCGCTATCGGCGGAGTTTTTGTGGCCCTCATCGCGCCTCGGATATTCACCGAATTTACTGAATATCCAATCGGTCTGGCCGCTGCTTGTTTGCTCGGTTTCGCGGGCTGGCTGCGAACGGGCGCTCTGGCTCAATGGACCAGCCGTAATTTCGCCGTCCGTCTGCCTCTGATGGCGCTGTTGATCGGCGGAACGGCCGCGCTGGCCGCTAGCATGACCACCGGTAAACAAGGCGCTGTGGTGAGCGCCCGAAACTTCTACGGCATGCTGCGCGTGACGGCGCGCGAAGATGGGAACGGTCCTTTTCGCGAGCTGCAACATGGCCGCACGCAGCATGGGTTCGAATATTTGCAGGCCGCGCGGAAAGACTGGCCCACCTCGTACTATGGGCCGCATAGCGGCATCGCCATGGCGCTGAATGCGTTGGACAAGCCCAACCGCCGCATCGCTGTGGTCGGCTTAGGCGCCGGCACCATGGCCGCGTGGGGGCGTCCGGGCGACCTTTTTCGCTTCTACGAAATCAATCCGGATGTGGAACGCCTGGCGCGGACCTGGTTCTTCTTTTTGAGTGACTCGAAAGCGCAAACCGAAGTTGTGCTGGGCGACGCTCGGGTGCAGCTGGAACGGGAATTAGCCTTGGGACGCTCGCGGGACTTCGACCTAATCGCCGTAGACGCGTTCTCGAGCGATTCCATTCCGATGCATTTGTTGACGGCTGAGTGCGCCGACATCTACCGGCAGCGCCTGGCGGCCGATGGCGTGCTCGCCCTGCATCTATCCAATCGGACCCTCGACCTCGATCCGGTGGCGCGGGGCATGGCGAGCCATCTAGGCTGGGCGGCGGTGCAGATCGTATCGAGAGACGATGCCGGCACCGGTGAGAGCAGCTCGCGCTGGGTTTTGCTGACGGCGAACCAGGATTTTCTCCAACGGTCAGGCCTGGCGCGCCATCCCTCGGATTGGAGCAGCCGCGCGCCCATCACGTGGACGGACGATTTCGCGAGCCTATGGCACGTGTTGAAATTCTGACAACCAATTCGTCACGGTCGCGGTTCAGCTATTGCAACAGCGATCCCAGCGCCGGTAGCGGTACAGCGCTTTCCTTCAAAGCCGCGTCGTGGAACTGCTGGAGTTGGAACGCCGCGCCCTTCCGCTTCCTGTAATCCTCGCGCGTGTCCAGCCATCCGCGCCAGCCGAGGAAGTACATGGGAAGCTGGCAGGACGACAATTGCGCGCGCTGGTATTTGCCGGTGGCCTCTTCCTTCTCCTGGAAGGTGTCGTTCATCATCAAATCCAGCGCCTGCTGCTCGGTCATGCCCATGGTTTGCAGCCGGATGTCGAGAATCGAGTTTGCGATGGACCGCAGCAGTTGTTTCATCATCGACAGCCGCAGTTCCTTGCTGTTGTCCATGAAGCCTTCGTCCGACATCATCTGCTGCGTGTAAAGGGCCCAGCCTTCCACGTACGGGCCATTTCCGTAAATGCTGCGGAGCACGCGGCGCGATTTCGGCTGCAGCGCGTTGGCAAATTCAAACTGCACGTAATGGCCCGGCATGGCTTCGTGAATCGTGATCTGCATCAGACCATAACGGTTGTATTCGCGCAGTTTCGAATCGACGCTGGCTTTGGGCATGCTGGGCGGAATGGGCGTCACCCAGTAGAAGGCGCCCAGCTGCGGTTCGAGCGCGGGCGCAGCGTTGAAGCCGGCCACTGAATAAATGCCGCGCATGAACTCGGGCGTGGGAATTACCTGCAGGTTGCTGGTATTGCCGAGCGTCACCAGGTGCTTCTCACGGACGAAGTTGGTGGCTTCTTCCAGATCCTTTTTGGCTTCATCCATGAACGCCGCCGGCGTGGTGTGCTGCTGCGCGATTTTATCCAGAGCGGCCTTCACGGATTGCGGCGCCGCAAGCTTCGCCATCTGATCGCGAACGTCTTTGAGCGCTGCCTCGGCTTCTGAAAGCACTTGCTCCGGCTTCTTCCCGGAAACCAAAGTATAGGCGAACTTCTGGTCGTACTTCTCTTTCCCCAGCCGCCAGTCGCTGGTCTTTTTCGACAGATCGTCCTTCAGGAATTTCGTGAAGGCGCGCAGAGCGTCCAGTGCCGGCGCAGCCGCGCGATCATAATCCGCCTTCAAGGCGTCCGGCGCCTTGGCGCGCAGGGTTTTGTCGATCAGGTCCAGGTTGCCTTCGTTCTCTTCACGCGCTACACGATTCCAGACGTCAGGCGCGTCGAGAAGATTCGCCTGCCCCTGCTGCATCAGCGCCGGAATCTTTTGGAGCCGCTGGATGATCTGGCGATAGCGCTGATCGAGCGGCGCATATTCCAGCACGAACGGGTTGAAGAGGGCGTTGCCGACCAACTCCACATACACCGTAGGATTGTGGCGATAGCTTTGGATCTTGTCGAGTTCGAGCAGTGAGAGGTTGATCTGGTTATCGATGATCTCGAAGTCGGCGCGGTCTTCGGCCGAGAGCGCGTCCTGCTGAATGGCCGAAAGGCGAGCGTGAAAATCGGAATAAAATTTGTGCTGTTGGTCGATGCCGGCCGCGCTGAAGTCGTCGATCTGCTCATCCAGTTTCACGCCCTTATGCTCGTGATAACCGGCGGAAGTGGCGCTTACCGGCGAGAGAGCCAGCGAGCCATAAACAAAGTCGTCCGTCAGGCTTCCGAGATCCGGTTTCGCCGGCGCAGCCGGTTGCTTGCAACTCGTCATTACAAAAAGCGATAAAACAGCAAAAACGAACCCGGTCTTAAGCATTGGCCGCATGTACTTTCTCCAGATCTTCGGCGACTCCAAATTTGGAACCTTCCAGCTCGGCGTTGATATTGCGGAGTAATCCAGTGAGAACCCCACCGGCGCCCACTTCGACAAAACGATGGACGCCGAGCGAAGCCAGCCTCTGGATTACTTCCGTCCAGCGGACCGGATTCGGCACTTGTTGATACAGCCCCTCGCGCGCTTCAGCGCCCGAGTGAATTACCTGCGCTTGCCAGCCATTCACCAACGGCACGGCTAAATCGCGAAATTTGGTGGCGTCCAGATCCGCCTTCAGGCGTTGCTGCGCGGGCTCCATCAGCGGGCAGTGAAACGGAGCGCTCACCGGCAGCAGGATAGCTCGCCGGGCTCCAGCAGCTTTGGCCAATTCCACCGCCCGATGAACGGCGCCGGTGTGGCCAGCCATCACCACCTGGTCCGGTGAATTGTAGTTCGCCGCCGTCACCACTTCGCCTTGTGACGCTTCCGAGAGGACGGCGTCCAGCTTTTCAGCAGGCATTCTCAGCAGCGCAGCCATCGCGCCTGTTCCCACCGGAACGGCCTCCTGCATATATTGGCCGCGCTTGCGCACCAGACGCACAGCGTCGGCAAAGGCCAGGGACCCCGCCGCTACCAGAGCACTGTATTCCCCCAGACTGTGGCCGGCCACAAAGTCGGGCCGGACGTTTTGCTCTTCCAGCACCTGCCAGGCCGCGACGGAAACGGTGAGCAGCGCGGGCTGCATGTTCTGGGTGAGCTGTAGAGTTTCAGCGGGCCCTTCAAAGCAGAGTGCGCTGAGCGAAAATCCCAAAGCCTGATCTGCCTGCTGGAAAATTGTACGGGCAGCGGCAAACTTTTCCGCAAGGCTCTTGCCCATTCCAACGAACTGCGAGCCCTGCCCCGGGAAAACAAACGCGGTCTTCATAAGAACGATTTCAGTGTCACACAATTTTTCGATCCTTTGGCCCACCACTTGCGTCTTATGCATTGAGGAAGGAGGAGGCATGAACGTTCAAACTCGCCCCCAAACTCAGCAGCCTATCCCACACTACGAGACCAAGGCATCTGTTTACTGTCCCATCTGCACGCACACGGTGGAGGGAATCGTGGTGGCCACGGCCAAAACAGCCAAGGTGAAACCCGGTCAAAAGTGCTCCCGGTGCTCGGCTGCTCTCGATCCGGCGTATATCATGCGGATGGATCGCGCAGCGTAGCCGCCAACATGATACTGTAGTCTTCAGTCCATGAAACGGAAGCCAGCGGGACATTCTAAGCCCACGGTCGCGGAGCCTGTGATCGATCCTAAGCTGTTGGATCAGGCCAAGCTTTCCGTGATGCCCGATCAGACCAAGCGAGCGGAGAAGTGCACCGTCTGCGGCGCTGTTTGCGCACCCAACTCGACGGAGGGGTTGTGCTGGGTCTGCCGCCGGCTGAAGATCAGCGCCTGGCGCGATTCCGATCAGCAAACCGTTCAGGAGTGACTCTCCGGGCAACCAGAGCCCGCTCGTAAACCAGAGCTCCCGCCGCCACGTCTTCCACGGCAATTCCGAGCGATTTGAAGATGGTTATTTCCCTCGGGTGGAAGCTTTGTTTCACGTTTTGAAGCTCTACTACATTCCCCCAACTGTCGGGCAAGATCAGATCGCCCGCTTCCGTCTTCGCCTGTTCCAGCGAGTCCACCGCCACCAAGGCCGCGCGACGAACCAGTTCACCCGGTAATTCTCGCCGGGTAGCCACGTTCGATCCCATGGCGTTGATCATGGTTCCGGGAGAAATCCAGCCGTCTTCCAACACCGGCTCCGCTGAGTTGGTAGCGGTGACCACGATCTGAGCGCCGCGAACGGCTTCTTCGGCGGTTGCGGCCTCCTGGGCCGAGCACTCCTCGGCGAACTTCCTCCGCTTCTCTTGGCTTCGACTCCAGACCCGCACCGTCTGGATGGGCCGGACCGCTCGAATGGCTTCTACCTGCGTGCGCGCTTGAAAGCCCGATCCAATGACGCCCAGCGTTTCCGCCTCCGGATGCGCCAGAAGATCGGTGGCATAGCCGGCCGCCGCACCCGTTCGGATTTGTCCCAGATGATTCGCCTCCATCCACGCGAGTGGCTCCCCCGTTTGGGCATCGTAGAGCACGAAGTAGAAATGCGCTCCGTAGCGTGGATGAGTGGAATAGAACTTGGTCCCAAAGTAAGGACCGTAGGACCCAGCCATGCTGTGCAGCACGGCGCCGGTATCCAGGATGAGACGCCGCCTGGGTTGGTTGATTGCCAAGCCGCGGGACAATGCCAGGAAAGCCCCGTGCATGGCGCCGATAGCGTCCCGCATCGGCAATAATTCGCGCACGTCCTCTTCGTGGAGGTAAAGCATTCGACCGGCTACTTCGTCACGGGATCGGGGCTCTCCGGATCCAGACCCAGTTCGACGATGGCCGCTTTCGCGCGCTCCTTATCGAACTGGCCGTCGCGAGCCAGGCGCGCCAAGGTAGCGGCTGCGATGGCTTCCGCGCCGTTTTCGAAATGCCTTCGGAGATACTCGCGATTCTCACTGCGTCCAAAGCCGTCGGTACCGAGCGTCACCAAGCGGCCCGGGAGCCATGGCGCGATTTGATCCACAACCACCTTCATGTAATCGGTAGACGCGATGATGGGACCCTCCACGCCTTCCAGCGCCTGGAGCAGGTAGGGCTTGCGTTCGGGCTCGGTAGGATGCAGCCGGTTCCAACGTTCCACATCCAGGGCGTCGCGCCGCAATTCGTTGTAGCTGGTGACGCTCCAGACATCGGCGGGAACCTGGTATTTCTCCGCCAGGATTTTCTGCGCCCGCAAAGCTTCGTTCAAAATGGGTCCGCTTCCGAATAGCTGGACCTTCGCGTTTCCGTTTTCGGCTGCCTGGAAGCGGTAAATACCGCGCAAAATGCCGTCCGTCACACCCTCCGGCATGGCCGGCTGAGGATAGTTTTCGTTGTAGATGGTCAGGTAGTAGAAGCGATCTTCCATCTCCTGGTACATGCGCCGGATGCCATCTTGCACCACCACCGCGACTTCATAAGCGTATGCCGGATCATAGCTGCGGCAAGTGGGGACGGTGCTGGCCAGAACCAGGCTGTGTCCGTCCTGATGCTGCAGGCCCTCGCCGGATAATGTGGTTCTGCCCGCGGTGCCCCCCATCAGGAAGCCTTTACCGCGCGAGTCGGCGAAAGCCCAGATCAAATCGCCGATGCGCTGGAACCCGAACATCGAGTAATAGGTGAAGAAGGGGATCATCGGCACGCCGTAGGTGGAGTAAGCCGTGCCCGCCGCGGTAAAGGATGCCATGGAACCCGCTTCGTTGATGCCTTCTTCCAGGATCTGGCCGTTCTTGGCTTCTTTGTAGAACAGGAAATTCTCGCTGTCCACCGGCTTATAGAGCTGGCCCCGGCTGGCGTAAATTCCGTACTGCCGGAATAGTGACTCCATGCCGAACGTCCGCGCTTCATCCGGGATGATGGGGACAATATATTGGCCCAGGTTCTTGTCCTTGAGCAGCAGCGTCAGCACCCGAACGAAAGCCATGGTGGTGGAGACTTCACGGCCTTGCGATCCCGACAGCGACTCAGCAAAAGTCTCGAGCGCAGGCGCCTCAATGTGAATTTTGGGCACTGACCGCGCCGGCAGACTGCCCCCCAGCGCTTCCCGCCGTTCCTTGATATAGCGAACTTCCGCGCTATCCTCCGGAGGCCGGTAAAACGAAGCCGTGTGGACGGTTTCTTCCGAAATTGGGATGTCGAAGCGCCGGCGGAAATAGATCATCTCGTCTTCGTTCAGCTTTTTCTGCTGATGCGTGACGTTGCGGCCTTCACCCGCTTCACCCAGCCCATATCCTTTGATGGTCTTGGCCAGGATGACGGTGGGCGAGCCGGTATTGTCCATGGCGCGCTTGTAGGCGTTGTAGACCTTCAGCGGATCGTGACCGCCGCGCCGCAGCGCGCCCACTTCTTCGTCCGACATGTGCTCCACCAGCTTCAGCAGCTCGGGGTACTTGCCGAAAAACTCCTTGCGCGTGTAGGCGCCGCCCTTGGCTTTGAAATTTTGATACTCGCCATCCACGGCCTCGTTCATCCGCTTGATGAGCAGTCCGGTGGTATCGCGGGCCAGCAGGTCGTCCCAGTTGCTGCCCCAAACCACTTTGATGACGTTCCATCCGGCGCCGCGGAAGTGAGTTTCGAGTTCGGTGATGATCTGGCCGTTGCCGCGCACCGGGCCATCCAGCCGTTGCAGATTGCAGTTGACCACGAAGATCAGGTTGTCTAATTGCTCGCGAGCTGCCAGTGCGATGGCGCCCAGGGATTCCGGTTCATCGGTTTCGCCATCGCCCAGAAAAGCCCAAATCTTGCGGGCCGTCACGGGGATGATGCCGCGATTCTCCAGGTAGCGCATGAAGCGGGCTTGATAGATCGCGTTGATGGGGCCGATTCCCATCGACACGGTGGGAAACTGCCAGAAGTCCGGCATCAGCCAGGGGTGCGGATAGGACGAGAGCCCGGGATGCTCACGCAGTTCGTGCCGGAAGTTTTCCAGATGCTTTTCGTTTAACCGGCCTTCCAGATAGGCGCGGGCGTATTCGCCCGGCGAGGCGTGGCCCTGGAAGTAGACAAAATCGCCCGGTTGATCGCCGTGCCGTCCGTGGAAGAAATGATTGTGGCCTACTTCAGCCAGCGTCGCGAGCGACGCGTAGGTGGAGATGTGGCCGCCGATGCCGCTATCGTGTTTATTGGCGCGCACCACCATGGCCATGGCGTTCCACCGGATCAGGCTCTTGATCCGCCGCTCGATGGCCCGGTCGCCGGGGTACGGAACTTCTTCGTCCACCGGGATGGTATTGATATAAGGGGTCTTCAGGACGTTCGGAGGCTGAACGCCATAGAGAGCGGCGCGTTCGGTGAGGCGATCGAGCAGGTAGGCAATACGGTCAGCCCCTCCCTCCTCCACGACGCCGTCCAGAGCTTCCAGCCATTCGCTGGTCTCTTGTGTGTTCGGATCCTCGCTGGTAACGAGTTTTGTAGCAAGCATGGGTTTAAGTTCGGGTCACTTTCAACATAGCATTAGTGGGACTACCGGAGCCGTTATGGAGCAACCGTCCTGGAACAACCGTTATGGAACAACCAGAGTTTCGCCGACGGGGCGAACAGAGGGACGGGGCTGACGGGGTCCTGACCCAACAACGACCAAGAGCACGCCAGCGACTGTATTGCTATGATAGCTCGGCTGGGAGGCTGATCGAGTTCCGGCGTGGGCCCGCGTCGTCGAGGCTCACGTTTCGATTCCTCCCGGCCTTACCCGACCGGTTAGTTACGGGTGGCGCGTCTTTCTCGCGACTCTCGCGTTCGAGAGACTTCTGTCAAAGCAATGATGGCTCTCTCTACCAGACGGCGCTCCCGACGCAGCTTCTTCAGCCGCGCATCCACCAGCAGCATGGACCCGCCCAAATCGTTCCCCAACGGCTTTGAGACAAAATCCGACTTTATGTTCATCAAGAACCCCCCACCCCGTAGGCAGCCTGACATACCAGTCTAAGTGCGGGCGAGGAAAGTGGCTATCAGGATGTATGTGATTTTTTTGTCCGAAGTAGGACTACATGAAGATAGGGGTATCCCCTATGCAGAGACTCGGCGATCCTAGTCCACGAGCTTGTTTTGAATGGCGTAGTGAGTGAGTTCGGCGTTGGTCCGCATGCCCATTTTTTCCATCAGGCGGGCACGATAAGTGCTGATCGTTTTGTCACTGAGTGACAATAGCGCGGCGATCTCTCCCAGCGTCTTGCCGGACGCGATCAGGCGCATTACCTGGTGCTCACGATCCGACAGCGTCTCATCCGGCGGGCAATCGGCGCCACGTTCCAGGTCGATAATCAGCCTCTCAGCCAAGGCCGGGCTTAAGTATTTTCCGCCTTCCATCACCTTATGGATGGCTTTGGAGAGTTCAGCGCGCGGGCTGTCTTTGGTAATGAATCCCGCGGCGCCCGCCTTGAAGGCGCGCCGGGCGTACTGCTCCTCGGAGTGCATGGTGAGCACCAGTACGGGAAGACGCGGGCGAAGGTGCTTCAGCTCCTTCAGTACCTCCAGCCCGCTCTTGCTGGCGAAGGACAAATCGAGGATCACCGCGTCCCAGTCGCTAGCCAGAGCGCTCCGCAAGGCCTCCTCCGGGGTTCCGGCTTCACCGCAGGTGATGGCTCCGGGCTGCTCTTCGAGCAATCTCTTCACGCCATCCCGCACCACTTCGTGATCGTCGACGATGAGAACTCTTGGCATCAAATGGCAGCGCCCGCGCCTTCGAGCGCCAGAGGAACGCAAAGGCGCAGGGTGGTCCCCGCTCCCTTCCGTCCGGCAATCTCCATGTGGGCTCCGATTAAATGGGCCCGCTCCTGCATTCCCAGCAGCCCCAAGGAACTTCTGTTCAGCCTCTCTTCTTGTGTGATTCCGCGGCCATTGTCGGTCACCATCAGAATCAGCGAACTTTCTTCAATTCTCAGGCAAATCCCCACTTGAGTCGCTTGTGCGTGACGAATGATATTCGTCAAGGCCTCCTGGACTACGCGGAACACGGCCGTTGATTCGAAATCGCCCAGGGGGATACTCTGCAACGCGCAATCGCAGCGGCATTCGATTCCGGTCCTGGCTTGAAACTGCTCCGCCTGCCATTCGATGGCTTCCATCAAGCCCAGATCGTCCAGAATACTGGGGCGCAATTCGGAGGCGATGCGGCGCACCACGTTGATGGTGGTGTCCGTGAGCGAGAGCATGCTGGCGAGTTTGTCCTGCATCGCTTTCAGGCGCGCCGGATCCGCCGGCTCGTGAATGGTTTTTTCGAAGGCTTCCAACTCCCACCGCAAGCCGGTGAGAATGCCTCCTAGCTCGTCATGGACCTGGCGAGCGATGCGCGTGGCCTCCTTCTCGCGCGCCGACTGCAGGCTGGCCGATAAGGCGCGCAGCTGATCGCTACTGGCCTTGAGACGGTCGCCTGCTTCCTTGCGGTCGGTAATGTCTTCGGCTACGCCGCCCATGCGATAAATTTGCCCCCATTGGTTGCGGATGGGAAAGCCCCGGTCGCGCAGCCAACGGACGGCGCCGTCCTGGGTGACGATGCGGTATTCAATCTCAAACTCCTGTCCCTCCCGACTCTGCATCGCTTCCTGCACGCGCGAGCGGTCGTCGGGATGGACGCCCTCCAGATATAGCCCGGCCGCATAAATAGCTTCGGAAGTTTTTCCGCGAACCTTCTCATACATGGGACTCAGATACAACAGTTGCTGGAGGTCCGGGGACCTGAGCCAAAACACTTCATGGATGTTTTCGGTGAGCTGGCGGAACCGCTCCTCGCTTTCGCGCAGCGCACCTTCGGCCAGCTTGCGTTCGGTGATATCGTTCGCGACACCGGCAATCCGATAGATCCTGCCGGATTGGTCCCGGATAGGGAATCCGCGGTCTCGCACCCAATGCACCGTTCCGTCGGCTTGTCGAATGCGGAACTCGACGTCATACTCGGCTGCTTCCCGCCCCATGATCGCCGCTACTTTCTCGCGATCTTCGGGATCAATCTTGTCGAGGAAAGATTCATAGCCGTATTCGGCATATCGCTCTTCCGGAGAATGCCCCGAAAAACTCCGATACGCCGGGCTCAGGTAAAGCACCCGCTTGAAATCCGGAGACTTGATCCAGAACAGATCGCGAATGTTTTCCGTCAACTCGCGGAATAGCTCCTCGCTCTCTCTGAGCGCCTCCTCAGCCCGCTTACGCTTGGTGATGTCCTGTCCAATGCCGATTCCGGTGCCGTCGGAAAGGTGGAGCATGGCCCAGGATGTATCGATCACCCGGCCATCCCGTACCGTGGTCTTGAAGTCAGCCCACTCCGCGTTGGTATTCGCCACGAAATCGAGGACTTTTGCACGATACTCGGGGTCCGGATAGTTCTCCGACAGGATGTCGATGTTCTGTCGCTCGATCTCTTCGAGCGACCAGCCCAGCGTCCGTTCCCACTCCCGATTCGCCAGCTTGATCTGGCCATTCGCGGTCGACGAAATTGATCATGACCGGGATGTGATCGAAAATGGATTCGAGAATCTCCTTCTGCCGCCTCAGGTCCTCCTGCACGCGCTCGCGCTGGGCGATCTCCCTGCGCAATTCCTGATTGGCTGACTCCAGCGCTGCGGTGCGTTCCTCCACTCTTTCCTCGAGCTGCTCATTCGCTCGATAGGTTGCCTGCTCTGCCTTTCCGCGCTCGATCATCTCCTCCTGCAGTCTTCGGTTCGCAGTCCGAAGGAGTGCGCCTTGTAGCTGGGCCTTTAGCCCAAGATGTACGAACACTCCGAATGCTGCCGCGCCAGACAGCGCTCCCAGCCAGGCCAAGGTCAACGACGCCCCGGTCTCGGTCCTGGGCGAAAATTCCTGCAACAACGCGATTCGCACGGCTGCCAGGAAAATGCATGCGCCGATGGACGCCCAAATGGGTTGCTGCAGCTCGGTCAGGCTCCAGTCCAATGCCGCGCCAACTCCACCGAGGCCCAGCAGTAGAAGGCCGCCCGCCGTGAGAAGCGCCGTCCGGTCCGAGGTGCCCAGGGCAAGAGTCTCTCCGCTTCCCCACAGAAGGCGGACTCCGGAGGCTGCGGCCGCCGCGGCAAAAAGGACGCCGCCACTACCAAGAATTGTGGATCTCGTCCCCAGCGGCGCCACTTGGGCCAGCACGAAGACAGTGGCAAGCGCGAGGAAACTGAGCGCGGCAGCGGGTGACATCCAACCCGCGAGTTCCCTGGCGCGAAGCGTGGTACCGAACAGAGGCTCGATGAGCGATGCGGCTGCCAGGATGGCCGGGATAAAAGCGCCGACGTATATAAATCGCGGTCTTTGCATCACAATCCCCAGCAGGGCCAGGCCGCTAAAGGCAAGCGCGAGCTCCGCGCTTGGCTCGATTGGAGGCACATTGGGGACGGCCCGTGCGATCAGCACCAGGGATCCGATAAGAATCACCAGGGCCCCGCACAGCGCTGCGGACCTTCTGAGCAAGGAACTATGCTTCCCGGCGTCGGCGGACCGGGCAGGCTGCGTAGCTAACCGGGACGCAGCCATGTGGTAAGCGATTGACCACATGGAGGAAAAGCATATCACATCAAGCAACGTAACCTTGGCACGGGGGAGCGCGTCTTATGGTTTCGATCCGCAGAGAGTGAGTACTTACTTATGGACCTAGTCCCAACGCCCGCCGTCCCGCCCAAAACCCCCGAGACTGGCCCTCGCCCACCCCGCATGCCCGGCGAAGACCGGCGTCGGCAACTTCTGCGGGTGGCAGTGGAAAGCTTTGCCCAGAACGGCTTTAGCGGCACTAAGACCAAAGACATCGCCGCGGCAGCCGGCGTCAGCGAAGCCATCCTCTTCCGCCACTTCGCCAGCAAGGAAGATCTTTACCACGCCATTTTGGACGAAAAGGAAGCCACCATGGGTGGTGAACGATGGTTTATCGAAATGAACGAGCTGGCGGAGCACCGTGACGACCGCGGCCTCTTCCAACATGTGGCCCGGCAGTTGATTTACTCTTTTCGCGAAGACGCGGCTTTTCATCGCTTGTTGCTGTACGCTTCTCTTGAAGGGCATTTGCTGGCCGATCTCTTTCATGAGCGGTTCGGCTTGCCCATGGGCGATTTTCTTTCGCGTTACATCGCCCTGCGGCAAAAGGAAGGCGCGTTTCGGGAATGCGATCCGGGCGTTGCCGTGATGTTTGTAATCGGATCGACCATCCAGTATGCGATGGCCCGGCACGTTCTCGGCGCCAAGAAGTTTTTGTCCGACGAAGAGTTTATCGTGGACCAATTCGTGGAGCTGATTCTCGCAGGTTTGGAACAGCGGCCTGTCGCCAGCCGTACTGCAAAAGGAAAGCAGAAGTAATCTCATGGAAAGCCGTACAATCTCACAGTCCCTGGTGGTGAGCCTGGCGGGAATCGCGCTGCTGGCTGCCGCCGGATGCAGTAATTCCACTAAGAATGTCTCTCTGACCGAAGCCGCTACCGGTCCGGCGAGGGTGCTGAAAGTGTCCACGGTGCGCGCCGTCGCGCGACAAGTCTCGTCTTCGGTGCAAGTAACCGGGAGTTTTCTTGCCGAGGAATCTTCGGATGTGGCGCCGCCCGCCGCCGGGAGGGTGATCGCGACTCCGGTGGATGTGGGCGCCTTTGTTCAGGAGGGCCAAATCCTGGCCAAACTCGAAGACCGTGACGCGCAACTTCGCTTGCAAGCGGCGCTCGCTTCCGAACAGCAGGCCGACGCGAGCCTCCGTCAGGCGGAATCGCGAATCGGCCTGGCAAAAGGCGGTAAATTCGACGCCAACAACGTGCCGGAAGTTCTTTCTGCCAAGGCGTCCTACGATTCCGCTATGGCGGAAGCGAAGATGTCGGAGGCCGATGCCGAGCGTTACGACGCCTTGATCAAAACCGGCGACGTGTCCCAAAGCGCCTTCGACAAGGCCCGGACGCAGGCCGACACCGCGAAGCAGCAGGCCAATTCCTCGCGCCAGCTCTTTGAAGCGTCGCTGAATTCCGCGCGCCAGAATTTCCAGGGTGTCATCAATGCGCAGGCTTCGCTCGCCTACGCGCACACCCAAACCGCGATCGCTCAAAAGGCGCTGGATGACACCATCATCAAGGCGCCCTTTACCGGCTATATCAGCTCACGCCCCGTCGCGGTGGGCCAATATGTCGCGCTCACCGCGAAAATCGCGACGCTGGTGCGAGTTACGCCGCTCAAGCTGGAGCTGCAGGTCCAGGAATCGAACGCGCCGCAGTTGAAGGTGAACGCCGATGTCGAAGCCAGTGTTCCGGGCTATCCCGGCCGCACCTTCCACGGCACTGTTACCTCCATCAATCCCACCGTCGATTCGAACTCGCGTACCGTTTCGGTGGAGGCGAAGTTCGCGAATCAGGACCTGGCGCTCAAGCCCGGCATGTTCGCCACCTCGCGCATTTTGCTGAACGGCAGCACCAATGGAATCTTTCTGCCCCGCGCCGCGATTGTCACCGATCCCAGCACGAACTCTTCGCAAGTCTTCTTCGTTCGCGACGGCAAGGCGCGAGTGGCGGTGGTGCAGTTGGGCGCGGTGGATGGCGACCTGGTCCAGATTCTCTCCGGCATTTCGGTGGACTTCGTGGTGGCGAGCAACCACCTTCAAGATTTGTATGACGGTGAGCCCGTGGATACCGGAACGCCCCCGGCCGTGACCGGCGCCGTCGCCAGCGGAGAAGGAGAATAGCCCATGCATAAACTTGCGGAACTCTGCGTCAAACGGCCGGTCTTCGCCACCATGCTCATCGTGGCCCTCATGACCGTGGGCGGTTTTTCGTTCTTCACCCTGGGCGTGGACCTGTTTCCGAAAATCGATTTGCCAACCGTCTCGGTTTCGGTGAGCAACCCGGGCGCGTCGGCCGAAGAGGTGGAAACCGACATCACGAAGCGAGTGGAAGATGCCGTCAATACCATCAGCGGCATCGATAACATTAACTCCACTTCGGTGGAAGGCGCCTCAACTGTGGTCATCACCTTCGAACTGGATAAGAACGGCGACGTGGGCGCCCAGGAAATCCGCGACAAGGTGAACCTGATCGTAAACGATCTTCCGGACACCGCCAAGGCGCCGGTGGTGCAGAAGTTCGATCCGGATGCGACACCGATCATGCAGATTGCGCTTTCCTCGCCGCGTCCCTTGCGCGAAGTCACCGAAATCGCCGACAAGCAGATCAAACCCCAGCTCGAAAACATCAACGGAATCGGACAAATCCAATTGGTGGGTGGCCTGAAGCGCGAAATCCGGGTGTGGGTAGATCCCGACAAAATGCGCGCCTACAACCTGGCCATCTCGGACGTGGCCAATGCCTTGCGCCAACAGAATATGGAGATGCCGGCCGGCAACGTGAACGCGGGAGCGCGGGAGTTGGCCGTGCGCACTTTGGGTCGCTTGGTGGACCCGACGCAGTTCAACGAAATCGCCATTGCCACGCGCGGGGCCTATGTGGTGAAGTTGCACGACATCGGCTACGCGGAGGATTCGCAGGAAGAGCCCACCACCGCCGCGCGGCTGAACGGCGAGCCTGCCGTCACCATGGTGGTGTCCAAACAATCCGGTCAGAACACGGTGGCCGCGGCCGACGCGCTGAAGGAGCGCATCGCGCAGGTTGCGGCGGCGCTGCCCAAAGACATCCACATTCAAGTGATCAACGACCAATCCATCTTCATCAAAGCGACGGTGCATTCGCTCGAAGAACACCTGGTTGAAGGAAGCATCCTGGCCGCGGCCATCGTCTTCGCGTTTCTCGCGAACATCCGCACCACTTTAATCTCCGCGCTGGCCATTCCCACGTCCATCATTTCCACTTTCGCTCTGATGGCCGCCATTGGATTCGATTTGAATCAGATCACCATGCTGGCGCTGACGCTGATGGTGGGCATCGTGATCGACGACGCCATTATTGTCCTCGAAAATATTTACCGCTTCATGGAAGAGAAGGGCATGTCGCCCTATCAGGCGGCCATCGAAGGCACCAAAGATATCGGATTGGCCGTGATGGCCACCACTTTTTCGTTGCTCGCCGTGTTCCTGCCCATCGGTTTCATGGGCGGCATCGTCGGCCGCTTCATGTCGTCGTTTGGATTCACTGCTTCCTTCGCCATCGCGGTTTCGCTACTGGTTTCTTTCACTCTGACGCCCATGCTTACGTCGCGCTTCGTCAAAGTGCTTCCGAAACACGAGGGTGAAAAAACGCGCAGCTCGAAGGATTCCCGCTTCTTCCGCTTTCTGGATGGCCATTATACCGGCATGCTCGAATGGTCCATGACGCATCGCAAGACCATGGTCGCTATCAGCGTATTGGTGGTGCTGAGCACCGTGCCGCTCTTCATGCTGGTGGGCAAGAACTTCATCCCGCAGGACGATCGCTCCGAATTTCAAGCCAGCGTTCGCGCGCCGGAGGGTACATCCTTGGCCGCGACCGTCACCATCACCGAGCGCATCGCGCGCGATATTCGCGCACTGCCGGGGGTGACCTCAACTTTGACCTCGGTGGGCGTTGGATCCGCATCCTTTACCGGCTCGAGCGCCGGCGAGGCCAACAGCGCTTCCATTTTCGTGAAGCTGGTAGGGCGCGGCGATCGCAAGGAAACGCAGGATCAATTGATGGCCAAGGCGCGCGAGATCCTCACGCACTATCCCAAAGACCTGCGTACCAGCGTGGAGCAGGCAGCCGATGGCCCCGGCGGCGGCCAGGCCGATGTGCAGTTCACACTTACCGGGCCGGATCTCGACCGGCTCAACTCCTATTCGCAGACCTTACTAGCCAAGCTCAAGCAAATTCCCATGGTGGCCGATGCCGACACCTCGCTGGTTTACGGCAAGCCGGAGCTCAGAGTAGAAATCGACCGGCAGCGTGCGGCGGACCTGGGCGTCCGGGTCAGCGATATCGCGCAAGCCTTGAACACCATGGTGGCCGGTCAGGTGGTTTCTTCGTTCCCATCCGGTGGTGAAGAGTACGATGTACGCCTGCGCGCCGATATGCAATTCCGCACCAGCGCCGAAGGTCTGCGTCAATTGACGGTTTTTTCGACCAACACCCGGGGCTGGGTGCCGCTCGATCAGGTGGTTCGCATTAAGAGCGGCGACGCGCCTTCGAGCATCGGGCGTCTGGACCGGCAGCGTGAGGTGACCTTGAGCGCCAACGTATTACCGGGCGGGTCCCAACAGAAAATCATTTCCACGTTAAATCAATATGCCGACGAGCTCCACATGGGGCCCGGCTATCGCACCGAGCTGCTTGGCACTTCCAAGGAACTGAATCGCACGGCTTACTATTTCATCGTCGCCATCGCGCTTACGTTTATCTTCATGTACATTGTGCTGGCCGCACAGTTCGAATCGTTCCTGCATCCCTTCACCATACTGCTGACGCTCCCCATTGCCGTGCCGTTCGGAATCCTGTCGCTGTTGATGTTCGGGCAAAGCGTGAACATTATGTCGGGGCTCGGTTTGCTGTTGCTGTTTGGAATCGTGAAAAAGAACGCGATTCTGCAGATCGATCACACCAACAGTTTGCGCTCCACGGGTATGAACCGTTATGAGGCCATCATTCAAGCCAATCGCGACCGGCTGCGTCCCATCCTGATGACCACTACGGCGCTCGTGGCGGGCATGCTTCCGCTGGTGCTTTCCAATGGCGAAGGATCCGCCAGCAACCGCTCCATCGGCGTGCTGGTGGTAGGCGGGCAGACTTTGTGTTTGTTGCTGACCTTGCTCGCCGTGCCGGTGTTTTACTCCCTCTTTGACGATATGAAGCAGTTACCGATGTTCCGCGGATTCTCGCGCAAACGCGAAAAAACACGCGAAGTGATTTCCGGCCTGGATGTGGCGCCTCAGCCCATGCATTTCGAGGGAGGGGAACGCGCCTAATGCGAGCAATCATTTCTCTGGCGTTGAGTCTTGCATTCGCCGTGGCTCAACAGGCGCCTGCTCCATCCCCACCGTTGCCTCCCGCCACTATGTCGTCGCCGCGCCCCAGCACACTGGTGCCGCCGGTGCGTCCGTTCCTTTTGCCTCCGCGCACTGGCGTAGCAACACAGATGGAGATTTCGCTCGACCAAACGCTGGCCATGGCGCTCGCCAACAACAAGGACATCGAATCGTCCCGCATCGATCGTTTGGAATCGGACTACACGCTCACGGCTGCGCTTGGAGCTTTCGATCCGCAGCTCAGTGTCAGCAGTTACTGGGAGCAGCAAATCACACCAATTGCTTCCTCTTTAGGCGGATCGGCAACCGGAAGTTTGTTGAACAAGACCTGGCAAGCGGACCCCGGCATCACCCAGCCTTTGCCTTGGTATGGTGGAACGTTCAAGGCGGATTTATCCTCCGCGGACGCGTCTTCCAACAACACCTTCCTCTCGTTGAATCCGCAGTATGAGACTGCGCTCAATTTTTCGTACACCCAGCCTCTTTGGCGCAACTTGCTCTATGACAGCAACCGCCACCAGATCGACGTCGCCAAAAAGAACCGGACGCTGACCAACGAGCAGTTCCGCCAGCGCGTCATGACGGTGGTGCAGCAAGCTGAGCAGGCCTATTGGGAGCTCGCGTATGCCTACAACAATCTGCAAGTGCAGTTAGACGCAGTGCGCATCGGCATCCAACAGGATGAGAGCAACCGGCGGCAGGAAGAACAAGGGCTGCTCGCGCCCATCGACGTGGTGGCGGCGCAGACCCAGCTGGCGAATTTTGAAGTGGGCGCCTACGCGGCCCAATCCGCGCTGACGGCCGCTGAGAACACATTGAAAGAACTGGTGCTGCCGGATCGCAGCGATTCCACCTGGTCCAGCGCCCTGATTCCGACCACGCCCGAGGACGTAAATGCGCCGCTCACTCCGCTGCCGGACGCCATCGCCGAAGCCATGGCCAACCGGCCGGAGGTCGCCGAGGTAAAGATTAACGGCGAGATTAATGAGAAGGATATTCGCTATTATCGCGAGCAGACCAAGCCGCAAGTGAACCTGACCGCGCAGTATAGCCGCGCAGGTTTGGCCGGCGTGGTGTTGCCGCCTGGTCCTAATCCATTTACATTGGCGTTCGGCCCGCTTACGAATCAGATCAATGCCCTGTCCACGCTGGCGGGCATCCCGGGCCTTCCCGCAATTTCGTTTGGAAGCGGAGCAGTACCTTCCGTGCTGGTGGGAAATTATGGGCATTCGCTGGCGACGATATGGGATGGAGATTTTCCTACCACGGAAATTCAACTGAGTATAGCTCTGCCTATCCGCAACCGGACGGCGAACGCAAATTTGGGAAAGTCCCTGGCGGAGACCCGGCGCATCAAGAATCAGATGCAGCAGACCGAACAGAACATTCAATCCGACGTGCGCACCGCCATGGAGACACTGCAAATGGCTCAGCTACGGCTGCAGGCCGCGCAAGTGGCGCGTGAATCGGCCGAAGAGCAGTATCAAAGCGAGCAGCGCCAATTCCGCGCTGGGACGTCGACGCTGTTCCTGGTGCAGCAGCGTCAGGCGACGATGATCACTGCCCGCAGCCAGGAGCGCCGCTCGCAATCGGATCTGAGCGAAGCGATCGCGCTACTTCAACTCGCCACCGGAACCATTCTGGCCGAGCGGCACATCGTCCTCAAGTAGGCCTTACCGCATTCCATAAACGAACAGAGAATTTCCCGCGGAGACGGCGATATATTGCTTGCCATTTACCGAATAACTCATCGGCCCCGACGAGACCTGGCCGCCCACCGCCGCCTTCCACAGCAACTCGCCGTTGCGCGCATCCATCGCCATAAAATATCCTTCGCGTCCGCCGACAAATAAAAGGTCGCTCGCGGTGGTCAGGACGCCGCTGTCTGTAACATCGGTGAGCTTGTATTCCCACTTGCGCTGGCCCGTTTGCGGATCGAAAGCCCGGATAGCGCCGTACCCGTCCTCTTGGGCGCGGTTCACCACCTGTGGCGGACGAATCAAAGGCACGGGCGATTGCGGAAGCGGGCCGGTAAACAAGCGCCCTTCGGTGAAATCGACTTTCTCCTTCACGTAGACCGAATAGTAGTTATCCCAGACGGGAATGTAAAAAAGCCCGGTGTGCGGGCTGTAGGAGGGCGAGTACCAATTCGTCCCGCCTTGATTTCCCGGATAAATCTTCGTGCCGGCAGGTGTAGGCACCATGTTCGCGGCGCGCATGGGCCGTCCCTTTTCGTCCAGACCTTTGGCCCACGTTACTTTGGTGAACGGCGCGCCTTGCAGGAACTCTCCGGTGGTGCGATCCAGAGTGTAGAAATAGCCGTTCCGATTGGCCCATAACATCACTCTGCGACGCATGCCTTTGAAATCCAGATCGGCCAGCACCGGAACCTGCACCGAGTCGAAATCGAAATCGTCGTGCGGCGTAAATTGGAAATACCATTTGAGTTTTCCCGTGTCGGCGTCCAGCGCGACCACGCAGTCGGTGAAAAGATTGTCGCCGAGCCGCATATCCGCATTCCAATCGGGCCCAGGATTTCCGATGCCCCAGTAAGTGAGATTCGAATCTGGATCATACGAGCCAGTCACCCAAACCGAAGCCCCGCCGTGTTTCCACGAATCGCCTGCCCAGGTCTCATGCCCCTTTTCACCCGGCCCTGGAATATTGTTGAAGCGCCAGGCTTGTTTGCCGCTGTGCACATCGTACGCAGCCAGGAATCCTCGGATGCCGTACTCGCCGCCCGCGGTGCCGACGATGACTTTGTCTTTCACCACCAGCGGCGCGTGCGTGATGGCGTAACCCGCCAATGGGTCTGCCACCTTGGTGTTCCACAGCAAATGCCCGTTCTTTGCATCCACGGCGACGATATGCGCGTCGATGGTTCCCATGAATAAGGTGTCGCCCAGAATCGCCAGGCCCCGATTCACGCGCCCGCAGCACAAGCGCGCTTGCGGCGCTGGGCTATAGGAATAGATCCAAAAGATGCGGCCCGTAACGGCATCCAGTGCCACGATGTCGTTGGGCGCTTGCACCGTATACATCACGCCATCCACAACCAGCGGAGTGGCCTCGAATTTTTCCAGCGACCGCGCCTGAAAAATCCACTTCTGCTCCAGGTTCTTGACGTTGCCGGGCGTCACCTGATCGAGCGCGCTGTAGCGCTGGCTGAGAAATCCGCCGGAATAATTGAGCCAGTCCTGGGGCGTGTCGCCGGAGTGCACCAGGCGATCCATCGAAACCTGAGCCGGCGCCTCAAAGGTGAGGGATGCCGCGGCGAGCAGCAGAACAATGGTGGGGCGACACATGAATCACAATCCTTTCAGGGAAAACAGGTAACTGACCAGGTCCGACAGTTCGTTGCCGCTCAGTTTATCGCGATAAGAGGGCATCGCGGAGTTCTTCATGAACTCGAACTTGGTCAGATCTGCTTTCTGCAGCGACCGAAGCTTTTCCTTCGTGTCGATGAGCTGCAGCGAGAAGGTGTCTTCATTGAGAATTCTTCCCGTGACGGTGACGCCGTCGCGAGTGACCAGCTGGACGTAACGATTCTCCGGGAGAATCTCAGCGTTCGGATCTACGATGGAGCGTTCGATGTCGGCCGGTTTGCGCCGCGCGCCGATGCTGGTGAGATCCGGGGCCACGCGCGACCCATGGTCCCCTACGCGATGACAATTGAGACAGCCGTTGCTCTCGAATAGCGCCCTGCCGTGAGCCAGACTCGCTTTGCTGGCCGTTGAGGCGCCGGCTTCGGCCGCGAGCGATCGCAAGTACGCGACCACCTGGTGCGCCTGCTGATCGGACAAGTTCGCCGGTGGCATGGGAGTCCCGTTTATACCCTGCACCATGATGTCGACCACTTCGTTATCCGTCGACGCTCTTCGAAAGGTGCCGTGCCCTAGATCCACGCCGGATACGTTGTCGCCCTTCGGCCCGTGGCAGTGAGAGCAGTTGACACTGTAGAGCTGTTTGCCGGCTTGGACGTCCGCGGGATTATAGCCCTGCTGGGCGCACAACGCGCCGGCTACCGACGCGAGCAACAGGAACCGCAGACTGCACATGGTCATGCCACCTTTCGCTCTCAGGCTTTCGCAGGTTATATTAATCCGGCGAGCGTGGCGCGGTCAATGCGCCTGGCGCCCAGCATGTATAATTTTGCTGGAAGGATTTTTCCCGAAGGTTCCTATCTGATGCCGAAGATTCGCGTGTGCAACGCCGCACGCATGCTGCTGTTTCTCACCCCCAGTTTTTCGCTTCTCGCGCAATCCGGCACCGCTAACGGCGAGTGGCGCTACTACGGCGGCGATGCGCAAAGCACCAAGTATTCGCCGCTCGATCTGATCAATCGCGATAACGTAAGCAAGCTCGAAATCGCCTGGACCTGGAAGGCGCAAAACTTCGGCCCGCGTGCGGATCCGAATTATGAAGTGACGCCGCTCGCGGTCGATGGCGTTCTCTATTTCACCGCCGGAATGCGGCGCGACACCGTGGCCGTGGATGCCGCTACCGGCGAAACGCTGTGGATGTATCGCCTGGATGAAGGCGCGCGCGGCGATCACGCGGTGCGCTTCAACAATCGCGGCGTCGCTTATTGGACCGACAATCGCGGCGACGAGCGGATTCTGACCATCTCGCTCGGATATCAGCTGGTGGCTCTGGATGCGAAGACCGGCCGTCCCGAGCCTGGGTTCGGCAACCATGGCATCGTCGATCTTCTGGTAGGGCTCGACAGAGAAAACATCCAGCCCGGAATTATCGGCGCCACTTCGCCCGCCATCGTGGTCGGCGACACGGTGGTGGTCGGGTCGGCCTTGCAACTTGGCACCACTCCAAAATCGAAGGAAAATGTTCCGGGCTACGTGCGCGGCTATGACGTTCACAGCGGCAAGCTGCTGTGGACCTTTCACACCATCGCGCAGCCGGGCGAATTCGGCAACGACACATGGAAGGACGGCTCGTGGAAATACACCGGCAACACCGCCGTTTGGGCGCCCATGAGCGCCGACCCGGATCTGGGCTACGTGTATCTTCCCGTCGAGACGCCGACCGGAGATTTCTACGGCGGCCATCGCCCCGGCGACGATCTTTTCGATGAGAGCCTGGTGTGCGTCGACGCTCGCACCGGCAAGCGCGTCTGGCACTTTCAGATTATCCACCACGGGATTTGGGATTGGGACAATCCCGCCGCGCCCGTTCTTTTGGATGTCACCGTCCATGGACAAAAGATCAAAGCCGTGGCGCAGGTAACCAAGCAAGCCTTCATCTATGTGTTTGATCGCGTGACTGGCAAGCCCATCTGGCCCATCGAAGAGCGGCCGGTGCCCCAGTCCGATGTGCCTGGTGAAAAGACCTCGCCCACGCAGCCGTTCCCCACCAAGCCCGCGGCCTTCGACCGTCAGGGTGTCTCGCCGGACGATTTGATCGACTACACTCCAGAACTCAAGGCCGAAGCGCTGAAAATCGCGTCGGAGTACAAGCTGGGGCCCATATTCACCCCCGCCATTGTCTTCGACTCCAACGGCAAGAAGGGAACTCTGATGCTGCCGAACGCCACTGGCGGCGCCAATTGGCAAGGAGCCGCGGCGGATCCGGAAACGGGCGTGCTCTACGTTCCCTCCGCCACCAGTCCTTTTGTGGCGGCGATGGTCCACGATCCCGAGCACTCCGACATGAATTACATCACCAAGACGGTGATTCTCGAAAAGATCAACAAGAGCGTGCCCATCGTCAAGCCGCCCTACGGCCGCATTACCGCTTACGATCTGAATTCCGGCGATGAGCTCTGGATGGTTCCCAACGGCCAGCCGCCCGACGAGATCAAGAACAACGCCGCGCTAAAGGGTGTCGACACCAGCAAGTTCGGCAATCCGGAACGCGCTCTGCTGCTCGCCACCAAGACGCTGCTGTTTTCGGCCGACGCAACGGGTCTCACCCCCGTGAATGGCTCCTACGCGTCCACGTTCCGCGCGCTCGATAAGAAGACCGGCCAGACCATCTTCGAATTCAAGCTGCCGGCGCATGCCACGGGCATACCGATGACTTACACGGCGAAGGGCAGGCAGTACATCGTGATTGCGGTCGGCGGTCGGGGCGAACCGGCGGAACTGGTCGCGCTTGCAGAGCCCAGTCCGGAATGAAGCGCGGCGCTGCGTTGGCAGGCTCCGCCGTCGGGCTATTTTTCCTCTACTTCTTTGGACTCACTCGCACCGGCCTCATTGGACCCGACGAACCGCGCTATGCCGCGATCGCCCATGCGATGGCTGCTACAGGCGACTGGATCACGCCGCGTCTGTGGGGCGAGGCCTGGTTCGAGAAGCCCGCGCTGCTGTATTGGATGACGGCCACGGGTTTCAAATCCGGGCTGGGAGCGGAGCTCGCGCCCAGGCTGCCGGTGGCACTCGCGAGCGTGGCGTTTCTGATTTACTTCTTCATCCTGCTGCGGCGCGAATTTGGGGATCGCGTGGCTTGGTATTCAGCGGCCATTCTGGCCACCTCGGCGGGATGGCTGGCCTACAGCCACGTCGCCATCACGGATTTGCCGATGTCCGCTGCCTTCGCCGCCGCGATGCTGGCTGTTGCCTTTTCTGAACCGCGCGCGTCAGCCAGTCGATTGCTCGCCGCCGGCGCCCTGCTTGGCCTCGCTGTTCTTGCGAAGGGACTGGTTCCCCTGGCGCTCTTCATTCCGGTTCTTTGGTTCTTGCGGCATCGCATCCGCGATCTGGCTCTGGTTATCCTTGCGGCCATCGTGATCGCCGCACCCTGGTACGTGCTCGTCACCTTGCGCAATGGCGCGCCGTTTCTGGAAGATTTCTTCTGGAAACACCACTTCGGCCGATTCGTCAGCAGCGCGCTGGAACATGGGCAGCCGTTTTGGTTCTATGTGCCGATTTTGCTAGCCGGGCTCTTTCCGTGGACGCCGCTTCTCGCACTCCTGTTCAGCGCGCGTTTATTTCAAGATCGCCGCGCTCAGTTTCTTCTCGCCTGGTTCGCGTGGGGCTTCCTCTTCTTTTCCATCTCGCGCAATAAGCTGCCGGGGTATTTGCTGCCGCTCTTGCCGGCGCTTGCAGTGCTGATCGGCATCGCGCTCGAGAGCAGCCGGCACGCGCGTTATTGGCTGGCCGCAAGCGGCGCTCTATTCTGTTTCGCGCCGCCTCTGGTTCAAGCGCTGCCACAGGCCCTGCTGAACGGACTCTCGCACACGCCCTTTCACTTCACCCTGGCCGGCATTCTCGCCGGACTGGCGTTGGCCGCGATCTGCGCGTTGGTCCGTCCCGAGCGTGGAATCATGGCCGTGGCGCTGTTCGCTACGTTCACGGTGGCTTGGGTGGTTTGGCGCGTCTATCCGGAGCTGGATCGCCAATTGTCCGGCAGGGCTGCCGTATCTATGACATGCCTGCCCCCAACGAATCGTTCCCAACGCTTGAGCATCGATTATTATGTTGGTCGAAACCTTCCAGATTGTAAATGAGTCTCAAATATAGTAATCTCTATAGAGATAAGGGTAATTATGATCGCTGAAGTACCCGCGAATCTGCTCAACCTCCAAGCCGAGACGGAAGCACAGTACGATGCCACGGTCCGAGCCGATATCGAACTGTTCCGCTCGTATGCTGAAAAGTTCATGGCTGGCGGTCTTACCGACGACGAGTTTCGCGCTCAGAGGCTGCGGCGCGGCGTTTATAGCCAGCGCCAGGCCGGCGTCCACATGATCCGCACCAAGATACCGGGCGGATCGATGACCGCGGCTCAGATGGATCAGCTTGCCAGCATCGCCGACGAGTTCTGCGCGGGCAAGGGACACCTCACCACTCGCCAAAACATTCAGTATCATTTTGTTCCCCTGCCGCAGGTGGCGCCGCTGTTGCACAAACTGGCCGATTTCCGTTTGACGACGCGCGAGGCCTGCTACAACACGGTTCGCAACGTCACTGCCTGCCCATTGAGCGGGCTGCTGGCCGACGAAGTGTTCGATGTTCATCCCTACGCGCAGAAAGTGGCGTTCGCGTTCCTGCACAAGGAACTCACCGACAGTATGCCGCGCAAGTTCAAGATCGCTTTTTCGGGCTGCAAGGAAGATTGCATGCTCGGCGCGATCCACGATATAGGACTGCGCGCCGTGATCCGTGACGGCCGTCGCGGCTTCCGCATGCTGGTAGGCGGCGGGTTGGGTCCGTTGCCGGTGGAGGCGCATCTTCTCGACGAATTCGTGCCCGTGGAGCACCTCGTCAGCCGCTGTGAAGCTGTGCTGCGGCTGTTCAATACGCACGGGAACCGCAAGAACAAAAACAAGGCCCGATTGAAGTTTGTCGTCCGCGAACGTGGCTGGGAGTGGGTGAAGGAAGAGATCGAGAAGAATTACCAGGACATTCTGGCCAATGGCGGTATCGCGACACCGGAGACGGTCCCGGACGGCTTTGGTGGTTTTCAGTCATCACCACCACCGCTTGGGACGGGCGCCCAACTGCCGCCGGTGCTGTCGACAAACGGCGGAGCGAACGGACATTCCCGGCCGGCCTACGAACGATGGCTTGAAACCAACATTCGCGAGCAGAAGCAGACTGGCTACGCCATGGTCACGGTGAAGGTACCCCAAGGCAACCTCACGGGCATGCAGATGCACCAGCTGGCACATATATCCCGAAGCGCTGGCGATGGCCTCTTGCGGGTAACCGTAGATCAAAACCTTGTCTTGGCTTACATACCGCTGCGGGCATTGCCTCAAGTTTATGCTGCACTGGAACAGGTTGGGTTGGCGGATGGCGGGGCGTACCAGATCGAGGATGTGGTCACTTGTCCGGGAGCTTACAGTTGCAACTTGGCGCTGACCAAGTCCATGAATCTGGGTGCGGCGTTAGCCCAGGTGGTGAAGGATTACTCCGACCCGCTGGTCCGCGAGCTCGGCATCCGCGTCAGTGGCTGCCCCAACGCCTGCGGGCAGCATTGGATCGGCGATATTGGCTTCTACGGCAATGCACGCAAGATCGACGGCAAGGAAGTCCCCTATTATCTGATGCTCCTGGGTGGCGGATATGACGGCGGCGGCGTAATGCGGTTTGGCGTGGCCATTCAGAGCATTCCGGCGCGCCTGGCGCCCGAAGCCGTCCGGCGTGTGCTGAACCACTACCTTGCGAACCGGCAGGACGGCGAGAGCTTCCGGGACTACGTGCTCCGGTACAAGGTGGAGACCTTTCGCGGGATGACCAACGATCTGGTAAAGCCGCCCGAGCTGGCTCCCGAGATGTACCGGGACTGGGGCGACGACATGGAGTATTCGCTGCAGTTGGGCCGCGGTGAGTGCGCTAGTTAGCCGGTTAGCTGTGTACTAGCGCCACATGCCGCGTGTTGTTGTCTTACGCTCGTTTTGACGACCGGGCGCTCTGCGACTTGGCGGCTTCGATGAAAGCGCCATTTGCCAAGGCAAAAGCCGGGATTGAGATGGAGCGGTCCACCAGATCGGCCATGGCGTGCACCGCCAGACCCTCGGCTTCCTTGACGAATGTCAAGGAGCAGGCCGCGGAGTCGAAATCGACATTGACGCAATCTCCGCCGCGCACCTGATCGGTAGCAATCAAGTTCGACATGGGTTGCACCAGCAGGCGCTCGATGGCGCGCTTCAAATGACGGGCTCCGTACTTCAGGTCGGTCCCTTCTTTCAGTAAGAAGTCCCTGGCTTCATCGGTGGTTTTGAAGACGAACGAGCGCTCAGGCGAAGTGTTGAAGATCCGCTGTTGCACCATGTTCAACTCGATGTCCAGAATCTTTCTGAGCTCGTTAGTGCCTAGCGGCTTAAACGTGACTATTTTATCCAGACGATTGATGAACTCCGGCGTGAATTTGCGGCGTGCCGCGTCCGCGCCGCTGCGTGCCATTTTGGCGCCGAGCTTCTCGTCCACTGTGCCGTTCTGAGACTGCCTGGCACATTCGCCGGCGTTGAAGCCAAGCTTGGGATTGATCAGAGCGCTCATCTCGGTCGCGCCCAGATTGCTGGTCATAAAGATCAGCGCGCGAGAGAAATCCACCTTGCGGTTGTCGCCCAGGGTGAGCGTTCCTTTGTCGAGAATTCCCAGCAGCAAGTTCCACAGCGCGTCACTGGCTTTTTCGATCTCGTCAAAGAGCACGAAGCTGAGCTTGCAAGCATCCGTGTGGTATTGATTCAGCACTTCCTGGCTCAGCAGCGGATGCGTTTCGCGATGCCCCAGGTATCCGGGAGGCGAGCCGATCAACTTCGCAATCTCGTGGCTATGCTGGAATTCCGCGCAATCGATTTTGATCACGGCGCGAGGATTGCGCACCAAAGCCTCAGCCGTTGCTTCCACGATGCGCGTCTTGCCGGATCCCGTTGGTCCCAAGAAAAGGAAGTTGCCGATGGGGCGGTTGGAAGGTGTCATCCCCGTCAGGTTCATCTGATAAATGTTGACGATCTGCTGGATAGCTTCATCCTGGCCGACGATCATGCGCCGTAAGCTACCCTCCAGGGCTTCTGCATCTCGCCCCGTTCGCGTAGGATCTAAAGGAACATTAACCCGTGACATTTTCTTCTGGGCCCCTTTCACAACCACTCCATACTTTCCAAGAGCAAATTGGATGCCATACCGTGGGACCACCGTAAAAGCCTTACTTTCGTGGCTTTGCTGGTCTGACTTCAACCTGGCTTACCAGAGTCCTTTCAGGCATTCTCAACAACATCAGTACAATCTCCCCAATATCCTGCGGCGCGATCTTCCATTCCGCTTTTGGCGAATCGGCCTTTGCCGACCTGCCACTGAAGTCTGTATCGACGCTTCCAGGCATAATGTGAGTGACCCGAACGTTGTCATAACGATGGTCCAACATCATGGCTTCCGTGAAACCGTTCAATCCAAATTTGGAAGCGTTGTACGCGGCGCCTCCTGCAAATGCATTTTTCCCTGCCAGGCTACCTATATTGATGATGTAGCCGCTGCCACGATTCTTCATGCGCGCCAGCGCTTCGCGGGAGCAATAAAACGCTCCCGACAGATTCGTTTCGATGGTCTGCTGCCAATCGTTCACCGTGAGTTCCGCTGTGCTTCGCATGATTCCCAAGCCTGCATTGTTGACCAGGATATCGGGACCTCCCGCTTCACGTTCCACCCACTCAAACAATGCTGCAACGTCTGTGCTTGATCTTACATCGGCAACTTTTCCCGCCACTTTACGATTGCGCTCTTTGGTCAGGCCGCTTACAGCCTCGTCAACGCTCGCCTGGCTGCGTCCGCATATCGCCACCGTGGCGCCTGCGTCCGCCAGTACACCCGCGAGAGCGAAGCCGATTCCGCGTGTCGCACCAGTCACAACCGCTGTCTTGCCTGTCAGAAAATTTTCGCTCATCATTCCATCCTAGGGTTTACGGCCAGCCTACGGTTTACGGTGCGCGCAGAAAGGGGTACGCGCGCGGGCGTACTACCCGCAAACGCGCCCGCGAATGGCGGTAAATTGGGTTTGATGCTTCAGGCCCAGCCCAGCCGCACGGCCCAGCGTGTCGCCTTGCGGCGCGCCACGCACCAGATGGTCGATGATCCGCTGGTCTTCCACGATCCGCTCGCGGTGGCCATCGCCGACGAACCCGAGTGGGTGAATGATACTCAGCAGCCTTACTCGCGATCATTGCGGGCCTTCATCGCCGTGCGCAGCCGCTATGCGGAAGATCAGCTCGCGGTCGCCATCGAACGCGGCGTTCGCCAATACGTAGTGCTCGGCGCGGGGCTCGACACGTTCGCCTATCGCAATCCTTTTCAAGCATTCGGATTGCATGTCTTCGAAGTGGATCATCCCGCGACGCAGGAGTGGAAGCGCGAACAACTGCGCTCGGCCGGCATCGCCGTTCCCGAAGACCTGACGTTCGCTGCCGTGGACTTCGAACGGCAATCGCTCGCCGACGGCCTGCTACAGGCTGGCTTCGACCAACAACAGCCGGCGTTCTTCTCCTGGCTCGGCGTCACACCGTATCTTTCACGAGCCGCCTTCGATGCCACCATGCATTTCATTGCGAGCTTGCCTGCAGCGAGTGGCGTGGTATTCGATTACGCCCTGAAACGATCGCTCTTGAGCCCCCAACAGCAACTGGCGCTCGATGCACTATCAGCTCGCGTGGCTCGCGCCGGGGAACCGTTTCAGCTCTTCTTCGATCCCGCGCAGCTCAACGGCGATCTGGCGCGCTGGGGCTTCGGATCGATCGAGGACCTGGGTTGCGACGCAATCAACGCGCGCTATTTCGCCGGACGCGCCGATGGTCTGGCGGTCACGGGCGGCGCGCACTTATTAGGGTGTGAAGTAAAATAGCTTATGGAAGATCTTCGTTACCCCGTCGGTAATTTTCAATTCCCCGCCGAAGTCAGCTCTCAGGAACTCGCGACGTTCATCGATCACATTGCCGAGACGCCGGCCCGCATGCGCGCCGCAATTGGCGGTTTGTCGGACTCGCAGCTCGATACACCCTACCGGCCCGGCGGCTGGACCGTTCGCCAGGTCGCGCATCATGTTCCCGACAGCCATATGAACAGCTACGTGCGCTTTCGCCTGGCTCTAACGGAAGACTCACCCGTGATCAAACCGTACGAAGAGAGCCGCTGGGCCGAATTGCCGGATGCCCGTAGCATGCCAGTGGAACCGTCGCTGGTTTTGCTCGAATCGCTGCACGCGCGCTGGGTGCCGTTGCTACGCTCGCTCTCCGCTGCCGATTGGAAGCGCAGCTTTCGCCATCCCGAACTGGGACCGGTGACACTCGAGAACAATGCCGCGCTGTACGCCTGGCATGGACGCCATCATGTGGCGCACATCACGGCATTGCGCCAAAGAATGGCTTGGTAGTTACGACGCCGCGTACACCGCCCGCTCGAAATCGCCCAGCACCGCGACCGCTTCTTTGTCGGCGAAAGGAAGAAACTGCATCATGATTACACCCGCCATGCCCTTGTGCGGATCGATCCAGAAATACGTGTTCCAAATCCCTGCCCAGGCCAGGCTGCCCGCCGAGCGCCCGCCGTCGTAGCCTTTCGAATTGATCAGGAAGCCAAATCCCCAGCCGTCCTTGATTCCGGGGTGAAAATCGACATCGCTTGAAATCTCGGGCCGCGCCGTCTTCAGTTTCCCCGCGCTGATGCTTCCGATCTGATTGGTCGCCATCATGTCGACCGTTTTCGCTTGCAGGATCTGTTCATTCTTGGACCCTTGGCCGCGCCGCAGGATCATTTGCGTGAAGCGCACATAGTCGTTCGCGGTGGAATAGAGTCCTCCGCCGCCGTTGAAGGCTTTAGGAGGCTGCGGCTGCGTACGCGGATTTTCCTTGAGCGCTCCGTTGGGTTGCCGGTTCGAAACGGCCACCAGCCGGTCGAACTTAGAAGCCGGCAGCAGGAAGCTGGTGTCGTGCATGCCCAGCGGTTCCAGGATGTTTTTCTGGAAGTATTGTTCGAGCGTCAATCCGCTCACGGTTTCCACCAGCCTGCCGCTCCAATCGGCGCTCGTTCCGTACTGCCAGCGCGAGCCGGGTTCGAACATCAGTGGAGTCAGCGGCGCGACAGTGCCGAGCGGAAAATTGTTCCCGCTGGCTTTTTCCCAGCGCAGCATGTCCCCGTACCAGGTGTCGTAGCAGAATCCGGAGGTGTGCGTCAGCAGCGTGCGCAGGGTCACCTTTTTGGTGGCTGGTTTCAGGATCGGCTTGCCGCTCGAATCGAAGCCCTGCAGCACTTGCAAGGAGCCCAGTTCCTTGATGTAGGTGGACGCCGGCTCATCCAGCTTCAGCTTGCCCTGTTCCACCAACTGCATGGCTGCGACGGAGGTGATGGGCTTGGTCATGGACGCAATGCCGAAAATAGAATCGGCGTTGACGTCCACGCTGGACGCCAGGTCGCGCTTCCCGAAGGCTCCCGAATATGTCGTCTTGCCGGCAGTGCACGCCATGGCGACGGCCATCGGGATCTTGTGCTGCTGCAGGGACGCGCGCAGGGTCTGGTCGATCCCGGCGGTGTTCGCGCCCCAAGCGCTGCGCGGTCGAGCGCCCAGAATGAGCGCCGCGCCGCCCAACTGCTTCTGAAATTGTCTCCGGGTGATTGCAGGCATTCCTCTGTGATACCACGAAGCGAAGTTGTCCGGCTTTCACGGCGTTATCTTAGAAGGAGCATGCCTTCCGTGTTGGACAGTCCGCCTCGGGCCTTGGGCGATCCGCCTCGGACCTTGGGCGATCCGGACGTCAAACTCGGCGGCCCCAACGGAGGCGGTCCGCACGATCACGATCCTTTCGATCCCGGCGGCGGGGGCGGCGGAGACGATCATTCGGGCGATGGGCGCGGTGTACCCGGCGCCGGTTTGCTTGCCATGCGCTTCCTGCTGGTCTCGATCAGCATGCTTTTCGTGACCATCGGCGTCGCCTACCATGAGCGCGCGCAGACGCCCCTGCATTGGCAGCGCATCTACGTTCCTCCTCTGCTGTGGCTGAGCACTGGCTTGATTCTCGCGAGCACCTGGACGCTCGAAATCGCGCGCAGCGCCTTGGAGCGCAAGAACAGTAAGCGGTACGCGCATTGGCTGGGAGTGACGGTGGCCGATCGGAGCCGTGTTTCCTCGCTTCGCAATTGTTCGCGCTGCGGGAGCTGGCGAAGCAGGGAATTTATCTGAGAAACAATCCGCACAGTTCGCTGTTTTACGTGCTGACGGGCGCACACGGCATACATCTGCTCGGTGGGATGATCGCGCTGTTCAGTTTGGTTGTCACTGCTTCCCGGCGGCCTGAAGTGGTCCTGTTCGATTTTCGGCGTCAACGCAGCCGGACCGCCGCGGCGGCGCTGTACTGGCATTTTCTGGCCGGCATCTGGCTCTGCCTGTTTATCTGCCTGCTGTTGTGGCCCTAAGCTCCAGGCGCATGCGCCAGGCGTCGCGGCCGGCGCCGTAGTAACCCTTCACCAGGCGCGTTCGTATGAAGCCATACTGCCGGTAGAAGCGCAGGGCGGGAACATTCGCTGTTTCGACCATCAGCCGTAACGCGCGCGTTCCAGCCTGGCCGAGGCAGGCTTGTGTGGCGTCGAGCAGGGCTTGAGCCACTCCACGCCCGCGATAACCGGGATCCACGGCGATGGATTCCAGTTCTGCGCCTCGCCAGTTGGTGCGCGTGATGCTATAGCCGGCGATGCGGCGGCGGAAGCGCGCGACGAGAAACAGCTCGGGGCTATCGCTCCAATAATCGAGGAATGATTCAGCCGGCCAAGCGTCCTTGCCGAACGAGGCCCGTTCGATTTCGACCACGCGGTCGAGGTTGCGGCGCTGGAAACTGCGGACGTCAATCACCCGAGCTTCCAGCTTAGCCGATGCTGTGATTTAATTCGCGCTGCTGAAGTAGCTTTCGGCGAGATCGGGCTTTTGCTCCAGCGCCTTCTTCCAGCAGTCGCGCGCCTCATCCTGCTGGCCCAGACCCTTGAGCACGTGGCCCAGGTTCAGCAGCGCTTCGGGGAACTGATCGCGCTCCTGTAACGCTTCGCGATACAACTTCTCCGCGTCGTTGAGCTGGCCCGACTTTTGCAGCAACAGCCCGGTGTTATAAAACAGTTCCGGGCTGCGCTCGCCTTTTTCGATGAGGCGCGCCTGATGCTCCAGCGCCTGATCGTAATTGTTGTGCTCCACCGCCAGAGCCGCCAGGCCCCGCAGCGCATCGAGCGAATCGGGATTGGCCGCCAGCACCGCTTCGAAGGCCTTGGCCGCGCCCTCGTGTTCGCCCATGTTCCAGCAGCAGATGCCCAGGTTCAACTGCGCCTCAGTCCAGTCTGGGCGCTTGGCGACGCAGGCATGGAAGGCTTCCGCGCCGCCGCGATAGTCGCCGCGTTCCAGGCGCAGGTAGCCCAGCCGGAACCAAACGTCTTCAAGATCGGAGTTCTTGGCGAGAATGCGGGTGTAGATGCGCTCGGCTTCTTCCTTGGAGCCTTGCTTATCCAGCACGGCGGCAAGATTGTGCAGCACTTCGAAGAGATCGGGCGAGATCTCGAGCGCTTTCTCATAGGCCGCGCGGGCTTCCGGCAGCTCGCCGGATTCCTGATGGATGACGCCCAGGTTTACGTAGGCCTGGCTGGCGTCCGGGCGAATACGGACCGCCTCGGAATAGGCTTTGGCGGCCTGCGCCAGGTTGCCGGTTTTTTGGTGCGCGACACCCAGATTGAACCAGCGGTCGAAACTTTCCGGCGTATATTCGGTGAGCTTGGTGCAATAGCGCAGCGCAGCTTCATAATCGCCGGTGCCGAAGGCGCAAGTGGCCAGACCCTCCAGGGCGGTCTGCGAATTTGGCCGCAGCTTCAGCAGCTTCTCGGAATAGTCCGCGATCATGGCCTGGTCTTTGCGCGCCATGCCAATGGTGACCAGGTTGATGAGGCACTCTTCAAAGTCCGGTTTGCCGGCCAGGATGGACTGGTAGATGCGCGCAGCCTCATCGAAGTGCCACTGCAATTGCAGCGTCACGGCTTTGCCGAACAAGGCCGTGGTGTGATCGGGCTGCTGCTCCAGAACCTTTTCGAAATTCTCCGCGGCTGCGTCGGATTTCTCCAAATGCAGCAGTGCGATTCCCAGGCCCAGACGGGCGTCCAGACGGTCCGGCTGCGCTTCGGCCGCCTTCTCGAAGAAATCGGATGCTTCCTGCCAGCGTCCCAAGCGTTCCAGGCAAACCGCCAGATTCAGGTTGGCGTTGGCATGCTTGGGGTGCATGCTGAGCAGCTTGGCATAGCTCTGCGCCGCTTCCTCGTACATCTCCAGTTCGAACTGGATCTGGGCTTTGGCGGAGAAGATCTCGAGCGAGCCCTCCCCGCTTTCCAGAACGCGGTTGATCTCTGTGAGCGCGTCGTCGAGCTTGCCCTCCATGTGAAGGGAAACCGCCTTTGCCAGGCTGGCCGTTTTGGCCGTGTCTACCGACGATGTTCTAGAAGTAGGTTGGCTCATAATTCAGTTGATATTTCCATTTCTGCCCTCGATTCCGTAGGGCGCAAGATAGGCGCAAAGTCTTCCCAAGGCATCATACTGATGCGAAACTTCCACCCAGCGCAGCCGGGCGCGCTCGCCGCGATTGCAAAAGAACCCGACGCCGCCGTGTTGTAACCGGCTGTCGGACCAGAAGTCGACCACCTGGCCCTGCGCCAGGATGGTAAAGTCGCCGCCGCGAGTGTTCACCTGGATGCGGTACAGCATATCGGTTCGTACCGTCATCGGCAGGGGCTTGTCGACGTGCGGCCCTTCTTTTCCGTTGATCACCGCGTAGCGCACGATGTGAACCAGCGGCAGCGGCCCCGGTTTCACCACCACAAACTTCATGGCGTAATAGTTGTTCAGATCTTCGGCGCGGAAGGCCCAACCCAGCGCTTTCTGGTCGATCTCAGCCAGAAACTCGAAGCGGTAATCGGTGAGATCGACAGTGGGCTTGAACACCGCCAACGGGCCAGGACGGACGAAGCCCGATGCGTCATAGGACCAACTTCTGGTGAGGTTGGAACGGCTCTCCCAGGCGTCCAATCCGGAGCGAAAATCGTCGGCGTACGACACCGCGGCGCGGTCTGAGATGGTTTGATTCAGGTTCTTCCAGTGATCCTCGACCACTTTTTGTAACTGGCCCTGCATCTGGTCGAGATTTTGCGGCGCCAATTGTTTGATGGGCACGCTAGGGACGGATCCGGTAATCGCCACCACCAGCAGCACGGGCAGCAGCAAGCTGACCAGCTTGAGATCGCGCGGCGAAGTCTTCCAGGCCGCAAGCAGCCAGCGCCAGGAGCCGGCTGTTTCGCCCGCAGGATCGGGACCAGGAGCCGCGGCAGCTTCCGCGGAGTCTTCTCTTTCCATCCCCTCTAGCACCGGCGCACTGGCTTCGGAAACGGCTTCAGCTTCGAAGGCATGCTCAGCGGGCGTCTCCGCGGCTGGCGCGAATTCGATTTCGTCTGCCGCTGCCGGGCGGCGCTCGAAACGCCTCCGCAACATTTGCAGCCCAGCCGAAATCGCGTGGGTGAAATTGGAGGTAACCGATGTGCCAGCGATGGCCTCCGGCTCAGACGCTTCCTCCAATTCAAACCTCTGGCGATGGTCGTCGCAGCAGAATTCACCGTCGACGAAACTGCGGGACGTCGCGAGTGCGATATTGCAGTAGCGGCACCTCATGAGGTTTGACCCGATTCCATATTAGGTCCGAGGGATGGGAATTACTACGCAGTGAATTGCTTAAACACTGTACGCAATTCCGCCTATTAGCGGTCCAATGATAAGCAGTTAACCTTAGGTTTCTAAGGGTTTTCGCCCTGCGGCCGCTCTCCCCTACCCTTGGGCTGAGTTTTGACCCGGCCGATACCAGCGGCTCATGCCCGGCTCATACCAGTGACGGCTGCATTCTGTTAGGATTGTTCGCTAAGAGGAGAAAAATCATGCCTGACCAGACGGCGGATGCTACGAACGCAGCGGAACGCGGGATCGATCGCCGGTCTTTGTTTAATGCCTTATCGCGCGTTTCACTCGGCCTGGCTGCCACTGCGGCGATTGCCGAGCAGGTGAAGGCCGCTCCGGCCGAAGAGACCAAGGCCGAGGAGCTGGAAGAGTTCAAGTACGATATCGAGAGCGAAAAGGGCTGGGTTGGCCCGGGTGGATCAGCCAAGGAAGCCACCGTCAAGCAACTGCCGGTTTCGCAAAGCATCGCGGGCGTCTCCATGAAGCTCGAGCCGGGGGCCATCCGCGAATTGCATTGGCACGCCTTGGCCGCTGAATGGGCCTATGTGCTCTCGGGGCGCTGCCGCACCACCGTCATCACGCCCACCGGTCAAGCCGAAGTGGATGATTTCGAAGAAGGCGATACCTGGTATTTTCCGCGCGGCCACGGGCACGCCATCCAAAACACCGGCAACACCGAGTGCCACTTCCTGCTCGGATTCGACAACGGTCACTTCTCCGAGTTCGGGACGTTCAGCATAACGGATTGGATCAACACGACGCCGCGCAACGTGCTAGCTCGCAATCTGAATCTTCCGGAAGCAGCCTTTAGCCAGATGCCGCGGAAGGAACTGTATATCGGTCCAGGAAAAGTTCCGCCTGCCATTGAGGACGTTCGCAATGTGGATCTGCAGCCGAGCCAATCCGCGCATAAGTTCCGTATCGGAAAGATGGCGCCCAAGGTGTTTGAAGGCGGCGAAGAACGGATTGTCACGCAGAACGAATTTCCGATCCAGACTACGCTCACCGCGGTCCGCATGGATCTAAAGCCGGGCGCTCTGCGCGAGATGCACTGGCATCCGCACGCCGACGAGTGGCAGTTCTACGTCAGAGGGCGCGGGCGCGTGACCATCTTCGGGTCGCATGGGCGCGTAAAGACCGAGGAATTCGGACCGGGCCACGTGGCCTTCATCAAACAGGGTTACGGCCACTTTATCGAACAAGTGGGCGATGAACCCACGCGAATCCTGATTCTGTTTAACAGCGGTCTCTATCAGGAAATTTCACTGACCAACTGGCTGGGCGGCAATCCGAATTCGCTGCTCACCACCAACTTCGGGCTTAGCCAGGCGATGCTCGATCGGCTGCCGAAGAAGGAAGTCGGGATACTGGGCAAGCGCGCTTAGATTTACGATGCCCGCGTCAGTTGGGGCTCGCGGGCTTGGCGCATGGATGTAACCAGCGCCAGGATGTCGTAGTGCGGCACTTTCCGCTCGGGGAAGAAGCTGTTGATGGCATCCAGATCGTTGCCGAATATATTGAAGACCGTTTCCAGCCTCGCCACCAGTAACAACTGCATATGAGCGGGACGCAGGTTGGCCAGCGCCAGCCCGCCGCCGGCTCGCCGCAACTCCGCGCGCGCGTAGAGCAAGGTGCCTAATCCGGCGCTGTCGATCTTATCCACCCCGGACAGATCGATCACCAAGCGGAACCTCCGCGCTGCCAGGGCGTGCCGGATCTCGTCGTTGAACAGAATATCTTCCGGTCCAAACGTGAGGCGGCCTTTGAGCTCGACAATCGAGATTCCATCTTCTTCACGGCGGGTGACTTTCAGTGCCATTTTTGAGTCTCCTCGCTGGAATTAGGGCACGGCAGGGTCCAAAGGGTGAGTGGCTGATAGGAAAGGGCTTTCCTGTCGCCGCCCAGCCGGCGCCATGACATTCTTACGTGCTGACGCGCAGCGCCTGAGGACCCAGCCCCACCCGTCCAGCACTGGGACTATTCTATTTCATAAATATACTAAGCACCCCGTTGCAGTGATTGACGCCATCCCTATATTGTCATATAGTATATTAAATTAGTGTAGTGATGTCGATCCCCAAGCCGATCCAGAAGCACGACACCTTGCAAAGTCTGCAGCCACTCGCGCTGATCGCCGTGCGCGAAGTGGGTGCGCAGGGCTGCGCCCTTTATCAGCTGGATCCGGGAACCGAAGCGCGCGAATTGAAGTTCGCCTGGGGAGCCAGTGTACCGGAGCCGGCCGTGGAGGGCTCGACGGCGCTCTGGTTCCCGCTGCGCGTGCACGAGGCAGTGACGGGGACGCTCGCGTTCGTTTTTGGAAGGAACGCAATTGCGCCCGGCGCACGAGCGGCTCTCGGGCGAATCGCGCGGGTGATGGAAGAAGTTTGGCGTTTGTCGCTGCTTCCGGAAACCTACGCCCGCAACGCGGCCCGCATTGGTGAAATGGAAACCGCGCTCACCGATTCGAAGATTGCCGATCGGGCGCGCGGATTGCTGGCCAATGGAACCGCGCCTCGCGACGCCGTCGACACCATTGTCCGGCACGCCGAGAGCGTGCTTCGTCCCGGCCAATTGGGAGCAGCCCTCGGGCAACTCACGTGCGAGATTGAACGGGAAATCGCGGAGCGTGAACTCGCCAACCGCGCGAAGGAAATTCTGCAGAGCCGCTATGGAATGTCGGAGGATCAGGCTCACGTCCACCTGCGCTTGGTGAGCCGCAAGTCGCGCAAGCCCCTCAGGGATGTGGCCCGAGATGTTCTGGACGAGGCGCTCGCCCGGCGTAGCGGTTAGCAAGTTTTGCTAGACTCGCGCGGCTCCTCCGTTGTAGCTTGACAGTATCGGTTCCGCATGAAATCCCGCGTCGCAGCCCTGCTATTGGTGTCGCTGGCCGTTTGGGCGCAAGCGCCCACGCCTGTGCCTAAACCGGAGATCCACTTTGGACATCCCATCGGCGTCGACCGCGAGCTACTGGATTGGGACAAAGTGGTCTCGTATTTTCAAGCGCTGGCCAAAACCAGCGACAAAATTCGATTCCAGGAATTAGGCAAAACCGCGGAGGGCCGGCCGTTCATCGCCGCCACCATCAGCTCTGCTGCAACGCTCCAGAACCTGGACCATTACCGGGACATCCAAGCCAGGCTCGCCGATCCACGGCGGACCACGCCTGAAGAAGCGGCCGGGCTGTTTACGGAAGGAAAGACGGTGGTGCTGATCACCTGCTCCATTCACGCCACCGAAGTGGCCTCCACGCACTCCGCCATTCAGTTCGTCTACAACCTGCTTACGCAAGATACGCCCAAGTTCCGCGCCATCCTCGACAACGTGATCATCCTGCTGGTTCCATCGCAGAACCCGGACGGCCTGGATATCGTGACGCGCTGGTATCGGAAGACATTGGGCACGCCGTATGAAGGCACGTCGCCGCCGGAGCTGTATCAGAAATACGTGGGGCACGACAACAATCGTGACTGGTACATCTTTACCCAACCGGAGCAGCGCCTCACTGCGTCGCTGCAGAATGCCTGGCATCCGCAAATCGTTTATGACGTGCACCAGCAAGGTTCGTACGCATCGCGCATGTTTGTTCCGCCCTGGCTGAACCCCATCGATCCCAATGTCGATCCCACGCTGGCGCAGGAAGGCAATTACCTGGGGATGGCCGTGGCGTCGGATTTGACAGCGGCCGGCAAGAAGGGCGTGGTCACCAACGCGCTCTACGATTTTTGGGCGCCCGCGCGTCAATACATGGCGTATCACGCGGGCATTCGTATTTTGAGCGAAGCCGCCAGCGCGTCACTCGCCACGCCACTCGAGGTGAAGGCCGATCAGATTCAAGCCACGGGTCTGGGCTACAACCCGCGCGAGCGAAGCTGGAATTATCTGGAGCCGTGGGAAGGCGGGACCTGGAAGATCGGTGACATCGTCGATTATCAACTGATCGCCTTTGAGAGCTTGCTCTACCAGGCCGCCGTGCGCCGGGTGGATTTGCTGCGAAACTTCTACCAAGTGGGCGAGCGAGCGGTGGCGCGTACATCGCCCTATGCGTTCGTCATCCCGCGCGAACAGGCTGACGCGGGGGCGGCGCGGAAAATGCTCGACCTGCTCGAGTTCGGAGGCGTGGAAGTGGAGGCGGCGGGCGATGCGTTTTCAGCCGGCGGAAAGCGTTACTCCAAGGGCAGCTACCTCATCCGCATGCAGCAGCCCTATTCGAGCTACGCCAAGACGCTGCTCGAGCGCCAGCATTATCCGGATATTCATCTCTATCGCGGCGGTCCGCCGCAGCAGCCGTACGATGTCACGGCGCAGACCTTGCCGCTCCTGATGGGCGTCGAAACCGATACCATCGACCCGCCCTTCACCGTGCGTTCCGAGCGAGCTGGCCCGTCCGGCCTCCACTTTGACGGCAACCCTCTCACCGACGTAGATGCCTGGCGAGCGGTAAAGAAAACCTCGCGTATAGGGCTTTACAAGAGCTTCGTTCCGGCCATCGACGAGGGCTGGACCCGCTGGCTGCTCGAAGACTTCAAGTTTCCTTACACCAGCCTGCTGAATCCCGACATCGACGCCGGCAATCTGCGCCAGCGCTTCGATGTCATAGTTTTCCCGGATCAGCCGGCATCGCAAATCGCAAACGGCTACGAGCCCGGCACCATGCCGCAGGAGTATACGGGCGGCTTAGGGGCGAAGGCTGCGGCCAACTTGAAAGCTTTCGCCGAGCAAGGCGGCACGCTGGTTTTCTTGAATCGGTCGGCCAACTATGCCGTCGAGCGCCTGCATCTGGATGTGAAAAATGTGGTCGCGGGAGTGCCGAACCGCGATTTCTATTCGCCTGGATCGCTGCTCAATGCTATCGTCGATACGCACAACTCACTCGCTAATGGGTTGCCGGAAAACATAGCCATCTGGAGCGAGGAGAGCCCCGCTTGGGATGTTCCGGCCGGGAGCAAAGACAGCATCGTGATCCGCTATCCGGACGATCATCTGCTGGCTTCGGGATGGCTGCTGGGCGAGCCTTATATCAAAGGCCGAGCCGCGCTACTTGACGTGCCTATCGGCCAAGGCCGCGCCGTGCTGTTCGGCTTCCGCCCGCAATACCGCGCGCAAAGCTATCAGGCGTTCAAGCTGTTTTTCAATTCGCTGCGGTAAGGCCGCTTGATAATGGGTCTGTGTGAAAACTACAATCAACCGCTCCCTTCGGTCACGGCTCAGTATCGACGCGTTACCGGTCCATGCAGATGGTTTTTAAGAGCTGCCGATCAAAACGCCTGTAAGGAAAACCAGGACGCCGCCCAGCCCCACTTGCAGCACGGCCGATACAGGAGGCGTATCCATATATCGATGCCTGATCCACGAAATGACGCCGAGTTCGATGACCACCACTAACGCGGCCACGATCATCGCCAGGCGAAAATCGGAAATCAGGAACGGCAGCGTGTGGCCGATGCCTCCCACCGCGGTCATTAATCCGCAAACGATGCCGCGCGCCCATGGATGACCGCGGCCGGTGAGGCTGCCATCGTCTGACAGAGCCTCGGCGAAGCCCATGCTAATCCCCGCGCCAAGTGACGCCGCGAGCCCCACCTTAAAGGCATCGAAGCTGCTTTGGGTGGCCAGCGCCGCAGCGAACACCGGCGCCAGAGTGGAGACGGACCCGTCCATCAATCCAGCCAGGCCGGGCTGAACGATCTGCAATACGAACAGACGCCGGTTGGCCTCATCTTCCTGATGCTTGACATCGGGCTGTAGTTTGGTCTTCTCCAGCTCGGAAGCGCGATCTTCGTGCGTACGCTCTTCCTGCGCAAGATCGTCCAGCAATTGGCGAATCCCAGCGTCTTGAGCGCGCGCGGCGGCTTTCTCGTAGAAGCGGCGGCTCTCCACTTCCATGGCGCTGGCTTGATTCCGGACGGTGTCCAGGCCGAGCGGTTGTATCAACCAGACCGGATTGCGATGCACGAAGCCACGCACGTCCTGGCGGCGAATTAGGGGGATGTGTTCACCGAACTTGTTTCGGAATAACTCGATCAGGCGACGCCGATGCCCGGACTCCTCGACGCCCATGCCATCAAAGATCTCGGCCGAAGCCGGAAAGTTTTGCCGCAGGCCTTCGGCGTATTCGGAGTAGACGCGCTCGTCTTCCTCTTCGAGCGAAATGGCGAGGGCCAGAATCTCACGTTCGGACAGGCTGTCGAAGTTGCGCATGTGACCATAATCGCAAGCCCCGGTATGCTCTCAAGCCCGCAGACGAAGGAAAAACCAACCGACACCGACGGCCAGCAACAGCGAAGCGGCAACCGGCACGGCACGGCGCAAGAACGCCAGGCGCACCAGCCGGTCCAAAAGGAAGGCGAACAACGCGATGAGCAGCAGCTCGCACATGATCACGCCCGACAAGAATGTCGCGAAGTGATACCCGCTTTCGGTAAGGAATGCCGCGAAGTACGCGCCGTGGAACAAGCCCAGCACGGCAACCACCAGCCAGCGCATGCTGGACTGCGGCAGCAGAATAATCTCGAATGCCAGATAAGCGATGGTGAGCGCGGCGGCGGCTTCGATGAAGCGCGGCGATAACGATAACGCGATGCGCGGCGCAATGGCGCAGGCCAGCGTCTCGGCTGCCACGAAGGAGGCGGTTAGCGCAATCAGCTCGCGACGGCTGCGGGCCGCCAGCACCAGGCTTACCAGAAACAGCAGAGGCGCCAGCCCGCCTGCCGCACGCATGAATCCAGCGGAGATCTCGCGAGTGGCCGTTTCAAACGCAGTGGGCGGGAGAAAACGGATTTCCGCCTGCGTGTAAGAAAGATCGAAGACCGCCTGGTCCGTTTTATCGCCGCGATAAGCGCGCAGCAGGTGCACATGATTGGGAACGGTGACCGACGCCAGCGTGCACTCCACCTCTACGGTCTCCACGGGGGCAGGGAACTGATATTCGGCCGTGCAGACGTAAGTGTCCTGCTCTTGCCGGCAGGCCTGGCCGGAAACCTTGGCCCAACCGCCGCCGCCCTTGAAGCGAACATGATCGAGCAGCGTGTGCTCCGGTTCGTGCACATGGGCCACTTCGTACATCGGCATGCGCAGCTCGAAGCTGGCGCGTGCACCATCCACTTTCAGATCGCCCGTGCTCATGCTCACCATATGGCCGAGAAGCGGGGCGCACAGCGGAAGCGCGCCCAGAAACAGCCACCAGCGTTTCATAGCTCGCCCCGCGGAGAGACTAGATCCAAAGTGCGCACGCGGCGCAGGCGCACAAACATCACACGCAGGATGGCCAGCACCGGGACGGACAGAAACATACCCAGCACGCCCGCGATCTGATCGCCAGCCAGCACGCCAAACAGCACCAGCATGGGATTCAATTGCACTCCCTTGCTCATCAGGTAGGGCGACAAAACATAATCCTGCGCCATCCGCCACAGCACCCAAAAAAGCAGATACAACAACACGTGGCTGTAGCCGCTCAGGCTGGTGACCAGCACAATAATGAGACCTCCCGCCGCCGGCCCCACCACCGGTACGAACTCGCCTAACGCAACCGCACCGGCCAGCAAAACTGCGTAGGGCGCGCCGGTGAACGCCAAAAATACGCTGTTCGCAGCGAAACTCGCCACCGACAAGAGAACCAAGGCGCGAATGTACTGGCCAAGCAGTAGATTGATATCTTCCAGAATGTTGTCTACGATCGGCCGGCGGCGATCCTCCACCAGCGCGGCGACGAACTCATCGCGAATGGCTGCCCCGTCTTTCAAGAAGAAGAACGCGAGAATGGGAATCAGCACCAGGTAAAGCGCGTATTTGGCGCCCGAAACGAGATGCCCGCCCAAGCCCTTGACGTAGGGCAAAATCTCTTCGCCTCCGCTGCTTAATTCGTCCTGCACCCTTTGAATTAGGCTGGCGCGCGCCGGCTCCAGCCAGTCCGGTAAAGGAACTCTTTGCATCCAGGTTGGATTTTTCACCAAGGCCGGCAGTTGCATCGCCAGACTATCGGCTTCATCCACCAGCCGCGAGCCCAGCGTCAAAGTCAAAGTTATGATCGCGCCCACCAGCGCCAGATAGACGATCGCTAAGGCAATGCGTGGAGATACTTGATGCGGCGTGACACGCTCCACGAAACCCACCAGCGGCATCAACAAATAAGCGAACAGAAGGGCGATCACAAATACGCCGAGCGTCTCGCGGACTGCGTAGGCCGTGGCCAGCAGCAACGCCACCAGAAACACGGTCCAAGTGACGTGCGCGGCTTTGGGATCGATGCCTAACAAGCCATTAGCATAGCGTGAAAGGCTGGAGTGAATAGCCTATTTTCTGCATTCGGCGCCGGGGAATCGACCGCTCTCTTCCTTGCATCGCCCAAGAATCACACTCGTCTCATCGCTCTTCGGTGAAAAAACGACCTCAGCAATGTCTCCTGCGAAGTACTCCCCATCCACACTTGGGTCGCCACCAATGCGGATGCGATTGCTCCGGATTGTGCCTGGCGGAACCCGCGTCGATCCGATCATCCTGCCGTTGAGGAACAGAGATAGCTTACGGGACTCGGCGCGATAGCGGCAAGCGGCATTCTGCCAGCGGTCCGTCGCGATCGGAACAGAAGGTGACGTCATGTAAAACCTATCGGGGAAGGGCATTTCGATGGAGCATTGGAGCTTCCCGCTGGATATCATCATGCGCAGCGGGACGTAAGCACGGTCTGTTCGTGAATCCACTAGCATGACCAGGCCTTTCTCGCTGGTTCTTACCCGGAACCAGACTTGAACGGTGTAGTCGGCCCCCGTGCTTGCCTCGATACCCGCGACATCGACGGCATTGTGGCTACCATCCAGCGCCAACCGATAGGGGTCGCTCAGAGTTCCGTCGCCGAGCCATCCAGATTCGTTTGAGCAGCCCTTCAATCCCAAAAGCTTTCCCATGACTGCACCGCCGCCCCGAGCTTTCCATGACGCTTGCTGGCAATCGCGGACATCCGCTGCCTGGAACACGACGGACTGCCAAGCGAGGGCGGCCTTTGGTTCCCCTACGACTAAAAGTGCGGCAATGAGGAAACTATTGGCCAACGAACTGAAACAAGATTCCACTGGGTCTGATTTTACCGGGTTCGGCATTGAGCGGCGATTTTACAGCAAAGGTCCGGGGCCGTTATAGTTATTCGGTGCAGGAAGGCATCCAAAAGTGGAAATTTCCGATTTTGCTGCTGGCGATTGCCTTGATTTGCGCCTCCACCGTTCAGATTCTGATACCGCGCCTGAAGAACGTAGCTATTGACGATGGGGTGCGTCGATTGGAAGATGTTCCCTTTCCATTCATAAGAGAGACGAGCGAACCCATAAGAGAATATCGCGTCACCGCCGAGATCGATCGCCGTTCGTATCAGTTCACAAAGCTTGTCCTTCTGCCAACGCTTTGCCTGACCTCCGCCAACGTCAATGGTCAACCGCTCACGTTCAAGGAACCCGGTCCGTCGGGACACTGCGACTACGTTAATGGGTACGCTATATCTCTGCCAACAGGGACTTCCGCCGCACAAGGCAACTTGCTCCACTTAGAGGCGAAAGTTTCCAGCAACAATTACATTTTTGGGCTAAGCGTAAGACCGCCGCCAGGTAATCCAGTTGTTCTGGCGCTCAAGCTCATAGGCATCGCCACGCTGACAGCTGGGCTTTATCTTGCCCTGAGGCGGTCGCACTTCAGCCGACCCGTTTCTCTGATCCTCGTGGGAGCGCTACCTATCCAGGTTCTCTATCTCTTGCACACCCCTGTTGTCGAGCGAACGTACGACGTTCTCGGTCATTTGCAACACGTCGAGTACATCGCGGATCATTTCTCGCTAGCTCCTTCCAACTTTTGCCATGAATGTTATCAGCCAAGTCTGTACTATTTAGCTGCGGCTCCTGTCTTTTCGATGGCTCGGGCGATGCGCTTCTTCGATTCCAGCGTGGTGCTGCAGTTCTTTTCGCTCGCCTGGTTCTGGGTGTTCATCGTGATGTCCGCAAAGGCTTGCCTGTTGTGGCTTCCGCAGAAACGAGAAGCGGAACTTGCGGTAGCTTTAATAGCGTTTTGGCCTGGCGGCTTCCTCCAGAGCGCGCGAGTCAGCAACGAAATCGCTCTCTATGCGTTTTTCGCAACCTGCTTGTATTTTGTTCTCAGGTGGTGGGAAACCGGCAGCCGCAGAGCCCTGCTCATCGCGGCCGCGGTGGCCGGATGCGGCGTCGTCATCAAGGCGACGATGATAGTGCTCATCGGCACCATTGGGATTCTGATACTGCTGAGAATCCTTCGAGATCGCGGCACGGGCGCGCCATGGTCTTCCTACGTTCTGCCCATTCTGCCAATGGCCGCGGGAGTTGCGGCATATGTCGCGCTAAGTTTCTTCAGAGCAGGGGCTTTGCCGGCGACGTGGCACGATTGGCGATCGATTTATGTCGGAAACAACTGGATGTTCCTCGATCCATCGACGTACGTAGGGAACAGTTGGAGGCAGTACTTGCTCCTGGACACTGCTTCCTACTTCAAGTTGCCCTTTGTAGACTCGACTCGCGCGGGCACTGGACGAGAGTACTTCTGGAACTACGTCCTAAAATCGAGCATGTTCGGTGATTTTGATTGGTTCCACAAACCGGTGGAGCGGGTTTTAGCCCTCGTCATGTCGCCATTGCTTCTGGCGCTAGTGGTTCTTTTCTGGGTGGGCGTTGTGCGCAACCTGCGCCGGCCAAATCTCCATTCATTGCCCTTGTTTGTTGCACTGCTCCTCTCGTTCCTGTCCCTTTTTGCTCACCGCTTCTACCTTCCATATTCCGCCGATAACGATTTCCGGTTCATTTATCCGGCTCTGATTCCAATCGTGTTGTTGATGGTCGAAGGGACCAGGAACATTCGAGGCGCGAGCACACTCTGTTGTCTGTTCTGCGGCTTGAGCGCCGCGTTTTACTTGAGCGTTTAAAGTATAAAAAGCCCCCTGATGGAAGCGATGCTTGACACCGCTGGACCAGCGGCTTAAGCTAAACCAGCCGCATACTTTATCGGGGAGGTATCGCGATGAGACCGAAACCAGCCGGCTTGCTTGTGGGCCTGAGTTTACTGTGCATGCCAACGGCGATGTTTGCGCATCATCAGTTGGACGCGCAGTTCGATACGGCGAAAACGGTCACACTGACGGGTGCAGTCGAAAGGATTGACTGGAGAAATCCACATGTGCGGCTCTATCTGGAAGTCAAAGATCCGACTAATAAAGATGCGAACAATAAGGTGACTTGGGAGGTGGACATGGGGCCTCCGAACCTGCAAATTATAAACGGTTGGAAGATCGACACCTACCGGCCGGGTGACCGCGTCAAGGTGGACGTCTATCCAGCGAAGGATGGCTCGAACGTCGGATATGGAAAGAAAGTTACCGCTCTGCCGAGGAGTGAATAACATCTGCGGCCGACGGCGGCATTGACGCTGAAATTGAGTGCGATGCTGCTGGTCGGGGCAACCCTGCCTCTGGCCGCGCAGTGGTTGAACTATCCCGACGCGCGAATTCCTCATAAAAAGGACGGCCAGCCGAACCTGACGGCTCCCGCTCCGCGCAGGAACGGCAAACCGGATATTTCCGGTGTTTGGCAAGCGGAGCGAACTCCGATCAGCGAGTTTACCCGCGTTCTGGGCGACAACATCGCGGATTTGCAGATAGACCTGACCGACGCATCCAAGTACGCCTTGGACATCTTCTGGGGCCTGAAACGCGAAGAGCAGCCGCTTCGGCCTGAGGCGGTGGAGAGAATGAAGCAGCTGGCAAGCCAGGGTCCTCCCGCAGCCCGTTGTCTCCCCACTGGCGTGCCTACCGGTCTGTTCTTTTACCCGTTCAAGACCATTCAAACCCCTGGCGAGATCGTTGTCTTGTTCGGGGAGGGCGATCCACCACGGCAGATTTATACCGACGGGCGCAGCCTTCCCTCCGATCCGCAGCCTTCCTGGATGGGATATTCAGTGGGTAAATGGGAAGGCGACACTCTCGCCGTGGAAACCAATGGCTTTACCGACGCGAGCTGGCTGGATGGCAGCGGACACCCCCGCAGCGAACAAATGCGCATCCGCGAGCTGTATCACCGGCGCGATGTCGGGCACATGGATCTGGAAGTAACTTTCGAAGATCCGAAATACTACACGCGGCCGTTCACCATTAAGACTGGGCTGGATCTGATCCCGGACAGTGACATTCTGGAATTCGTCTGCGCCGAGAACGAGAAGGACCGCGCACACATGGGCAAGCCCTAGCGTCGTATTCTGAGAGTGGTGCCCACCACCAGCACGGGTCAGATGCGTCAGCTTGTGGAAGATCTGCAGACGCTCGAGGACAAACTGCGGCAAGGCGGCGGACCCAAGCGCATCGAGAAGCAGCATCGCGATGGCAAACTGACGGCGCGCGAGCGCGTGGCAAAGCTGCTCGATCCCGGCGCCATGTTTCTCGAGATCGGGTTGCTGATCGCTTATGACCAGTACGAAGGACAAGCTCCCGCGGCCGGAGTTGTCACGGGCGCGGGTAAGATCGAAGGCCGTCCGGCGATCGTGGTGGCCAACGATGCAACCGTGAAAGCCGGCGCGTGGTGGCCAGAGACCATCACGAAAATCCTGCGCGCGCAGGAAATCGCGATGCGCAATCGCGTGCCGATCGTTTACCTGGTGGACTCAGCCGGTGTGAATCTGCCGCTACAGGATGGCATCTTCCCGGGACAGTATGGGGCGGCCCGCATCTTCTATTACAACTCGCTGATGCGCCGGCGTCTGCATGTGCCGCAGATCGCGGCGGTGATGGGGCCGTGCATCGCGGGGGGCGCGTACCTGCCGGCTTTGAGCGACGTGATCATCATGGTGGAAGGCACCAGTTTCATGGGCCTGGGCGGTCCGAATCTGGTGAAGGGCGCGGTGGGACAAGTTGTGGATGCCGAGTCTTTGGGCGGCGCCCGCATGCACACCACGGCCAGCGGTGTGGCGCATTACATGGCCAAGGACGATGCCGCGTGTCTGCAAATGATCCGCGAACGATTTCGAGCATTGCCCGCGCCGCCGCCCGCGCTTGATGGATCGCCTCCCGCCAAGCCCGCGGAAGGTCTATATGACCTGATGCCCGCCGATCATCGGCTGCCCTACAGCATCGAAGAAGCCATCGAACGAATATTCGACCGCGACGATTATCTGGAATTCCAACCTGACCATGCCCCGGAATTGCTGTGCGCCGACGCCAGGCTGTTTGGACGCCCGGTGGCTATCGTTGCGAATCGCCGCGGATTCCTCAAGACCGAAGGCGGGCCGCGCATCGGCGGAATTGTCTACGCCGAGTCGGCTCGCAAGGTGGCCTACTTCGTCGAGAACGCGGAAAGGAACGGTGTGCCGCTGATCTATCTTCAGGACGTCTCCGGCTTCATGGTGGGAGTGGAAGCGGAGCGCGAAGGTATCATCCGCGCCGGCGCTGAGATGGTAGAGACCATGGCATGCGCTACGGTTCCGAAAGTTGTACTTACGCTCAATCATTCAAGTGGCGCCGGATATTACGCCATGGCGGGGCAGGGATTCGATCCCACTTTCGCGTTCGGCTGGCCCACGGCGCGCATCGGTGTTATGGAAGGCGATTCGGCGGTACAGGCGATTCACGGTCCAGAGCTCGAACGGTTGAAGGCGCAGGGTAAACCGGTGCCTGAAGATTTGAAGGACCGCATCGAGCGCACACGCGCGGACTATGAGCGCTGGTTGGATTCCCGTTACGCCGCGGCGCGCGGGCATGTGGATGCACTCATCGATCCGCTACAAACCCGCCGGGTGCTGGCGTTCGCGCTGGAAATTGCGACAGCGCACGGGCACCGCGAGCACCTGGTGCTCGAGACCCTATGACGCCTTTTTCGCGCCGTGCGACGCGAGAAACGATGTGTCGAACTTTCCGGCAATAAAATCCGGATCCTGCATGATGCGCTGATGCAGCGGGATGGTGGTGTAAATGCCTTCCACGACGAACATATCCAGGGCGCGCCGCATGCGGGCGAGGGCTTCGGTGCGGTCCCGCCCGTAAGCAATCAGTTTCGCCACCAGCGAATCGTAGAACGGGGGAATCACGTAATCGGTGTAAGCCGCGGTGTCCACGCGAATGCCGATGTCTCCCGGTATATTGAACGCGGTGATGCGTCCCGGCGATGGCGCGAACGTTTCTGGATTCTCAGCGTTGATGCGGCACTCGATGGCATGGCCCTTGATGGTCACCGGCTGCTGAATAATTTCGGGCAGTTTGTAGCCCGCGGCAATCAGGATCTGGCTCCGCACTAAATCGATTCCGGTGATCGACTCCGTCACCGGGTGTTCCACCTGAATGCGCGCATTCACTTCGATGAAGTACAGATTGCCGCTGCTATCCATCAGGAATTCGACGGTGCCGGCGTTCGTATAGCCGATCTTCTTGAGAGCCGTCGCAAGCACGCCCTTCATCTTGTCGCGCAGTTTGGACGTCATGGCCGGCGACGGGCCTTCTTCCACCAGCTTCTGATGCCGCCGCTGGATAGAACAATCGCGCTCGCCGAGCACTTCCACGTTGCCATGTTCGTCGGCCAGCACCTGAAACTCGATATGCCGCGGCGCAACCACCAGCTTTTCCATATAGACGTCCTGCGACGAGAACGCCGCTCCGGCTTCCTGTTGCGCCTGCGTCAGCAGGGACGGCAACTCAGAAGCTTGATGAACCATCCGCATGCCGCGCCCGCCGCCGCCCGCCGAAGCCTTGAGCATCACCGGATATCCGATCTTCTGGGCGGTTTCGAGAGCTTCTTCCGCGCTCTGGAGAATTCCTTCCGAACCGGGCAGAATGGGCACACCGCAATCTTTCATCGCCGCGCGGGCGTGCTGTTTCAATCCCATGGCGCGCGTGACGCTGGGCTTGGGGCCGATGAACTTGATCTCGGATGTTTCGCATACTTCGGCGAAATCGGCATTCTCGCTCAAAAAGCCATAGCCCGGATGAATGGCGTCGGAATTGGTGATCTCGGCCGCGCTGATCACCGAGGGAATGTCGAGATAGCTGCGCGCGCTTTTCGCGGGACCAATGCAGATGGCCTCGTCCGCAAATCGCACGTGCAGGCTGTTGCGATCCGCCTCCGAATACACGGCCACCGTCTTGATGCCCAGGTCCTTGCAGGCACAAATGACACGAACGGCGATTTCGCCGCGATTGGCGATCAGGATTTTTTGGAACATATCACGTTACATTAGCTAGGGTCACATCAGCGTGGGTCACATCAACCTGGGCCACATCAACGTGGGCCACATCAGCGTGGACGAATGGCGAAGAGAGCCTCTCCGTACTCCACCGGCCGGCCGTTTTCCATCAGCTTGGCGACCACGGTTCCGGCGATCTCAGACTCGATTTCGTTCATCAGTTTCATCGACTCGATGATGCAGAGAACCTGGCCGGCTTCCACCACGTCTCCCACTTTCACGAAGACCGGATCGCCGGGCTTGGGCGCGTCGTAATACGTCCCCACGATCGGCGATTTTACGATGTGCTCGTTCGCCGGGGGCGGAGGAGGTTGGCTAGGGGCGCTATGGGCGGGTTGGCCGGTCTCCACAATAGCGGCTGGCGCCGAGGCCGCCATCGTCGGTGCCGCCATCACGTAGGATGGCTGTTCCTGCGTCCGGCGAATGCGCACGCGAGCGTCTCCGCGCTGCACTTCCAACTCAGCGATTCCGCTTTGCGTCACCAGCTGGATCAGTTCTTTGATTTCGTCATTCGACATCTAGAGCAGCCTTAACTCCTTGGAAGTGGGGGTGAGAACTTCGCAACCATTCTTGGTCACGAGCACGGTGTCTTCGATGCGAATTCCCCCAAAGTCGCGAACGTAAGCGCCAGGTTCAATTGTAATCGCCATGCCGGGCAAAAGTTTGGTTGCGTCGCGCCGGCCCAGGCGCGGCCCTTCATGAATTTCGAGACCCAGACCATGGCCGGTGGAATGCACGAACTCTTTTCCCAAGCCTTCGGCGTCCAGTACGCGCCGCGCCGCGCGATCCACATGCGCCGCGGTGACACCGGGCCTTACCGCGTCGATAGCAGCCAGTTGCGCCTTCAACACCGCATTGTACATGGTGCGGACACGGCGGCCAGGCGTGCCGAGAAATAGCACGCGGGTCATGTCGCTCATATAGCCATCCTGGCATGCGCCCATATCAATCAATAGTAATTCGTCGGCCGCCAGCTTCCTCGACGTCGGCTGCGCGTGCGGCAGCGCGGACCTGGATCCGATAGCCACGATGGTTTCAAAAGCGGCCTTCTCGGCGCCCAGCCGCCGCATCTGGTATTCGAGCTCCGCTGCGATCGTGGATTCCCGCGCGCCGGGCCGGATGGATCGCACGGCCTTTTCGAAGGCCTCCGAGTTGGTGAGCACGCTGCGCCGGATTCGGGCGATCTCGTCGTCCGACTTTACCATCCGCATCTGGTCCACCACCGGCCCGACCGGCCTGAGCGTGGTGCCCTTGGGAAGCGATTTCGCGATACGCTGATGAACCTCATACAGCATCCGCGAGGCTTCAAATCCGACGCGCTTGATCCGGCGCCTGCGAATGGCCTGCAGGGCGGCTTGATCGAGCGGAGTCTTGGTGACGGTCTTTACTTCGCAAGTGCATTCTTCGGCCGCCTGAATGGTGAAACGCGGATCGGTGAACAGCGTTTGCGAATAGGCGCCGTCACCTGGAGTGACCAGCAGCAGGCCGTTGTCGCCGGTGAAGCCGCTCAGGTAGCGCACGTTGGGCGCAGCGGATACGAGCATGGCATCGATCTTCAGCTCGCTGAACGGAATGTGAGCTCGATCAGCCGACACGCAACAACAGCTTTCCGGTGGTGCCGCGGCTTTCCAAATCGCGATGCGCGTGGCCCGCTTCCGCCAGCGGATATACCTTGTGGATGTGCAGTTTCAATTTGCCCTGTGCCACCCAGTTCAGCACATCGTTCGCGCGCCAATCCAATTCCTCCACCGTTGCCGAATAATTCGCCAACGTCGGACGCGTCAGGAAAAGCGAACCCTTCTGGCTGAGAGTGAGCGGAGAAAATTCCGTCACCGCGCCGCTCGCGTTCCCAAAGCTCACCATCATCCCGCGCGGACGAAGGCAGTCCAGGCTTTTCATAAAAGTAGACTGGCCCACCGAGTCGTAGACCACGTGCATGCCTTTGGCCTTGGCAGCGAAATCCTCTTTGGTGTAGATGATCACCTCATCGGCGCCGGCCTCTTTGGCTTGTTTCGCCTTTTCCTCGCTGCCCACGGTACCTGTCACGTGCGCGCCCAGCATCTTTGCCATTTGGACAATGAGGCTTCCAGTGCCGCCCGCCGCGGCGTGGATCAAACAGGAGTCGCCGGGCTTGAGCGGATACGTCGAGTGGGTGAGATAATGCGCGGTCATACCCTGAAGCATCGCCGCCGCAGCCGTCTCGAAATCGACCGACGAAGGGATCTTTACCAGTTGCCAGGCCGGAACCACGTGGTATTCGGCGTAGGAACCGCGAGCCATAGCGTAAACAACCCGATCCCCTGGCTTGACGTTCTGTACGTCGGGTGCGACGGATTCCACGGTGCCCGCGCCTTCGCTGCCCAGGACGACGGGCGGAGGAGCGGGATACACGCCCTTGCGGAAATAGATGTCGATGTAATTGACGCCCGACGCGGCGATTTTGACCAGTGCTTGTCCGGGCCCAGGCGACGGCTTGGGTATGTCGCTATGTTTCAGGTTCTCCACGCCGCCGGGCTGTTCGACAAAGACCGCTTTCATTGTGTTCGTAGACTCCTTCTGAAGTGGACCACTGCCGCGTACAAAATCAGGTATAGCAGGCTGAACGGAAATAATACCACTCGCGCGAGCGTGCGCACCGCGCCCGAGCCGGTGAGGCCGGCGCGAAACAGAATGAAATAGCGAATGTAGGCCAAGTGCCCGTGGTCCAGCCAGAAGTAGTCGCCGTTTTCATTGACGACGAATACCTTGCCCGGTATGCGCGCAGCCAGCATCCATTTCCATTTGGTCATGATGGATTCCGCCGAGCAGATAATGCCGACAATGTTGTAGCCGTTGGCGCGGAGTTCTTGGTAAAATCGCTGCCGGTCCGGGCCTGCAGGATAGTCTGCCACCCGGTAGACCGAGCCTTGGTCCGGCCGAAAGTTTTTCGGCGCGCTGCCGTAACAGGTAACCAGGTCGCAGGTCATGCCTGAATGGGTCTGGTACCAGTGTGGAAGCAATTTCTCGAATAGTTCGCGGCTGCCGCTTTCCACGAGAAGAACGCGCGAGAACGGCGGGACCGAGCGAGTGAAGAAGTAACGCATCGACGGGCGGGCCTAAGTCAACTCGAAGAAGGCCGCGACGAGGGAAGAGAAGCCAGGTAGCAGGGGATCGGTGATAGATTGGCTGGCCTTCAATTCGCGGACCGAATCGCTCGAGTGAATCATCACCGAACGAGCTTCTGGAAAGACGATCCAGACGGATTTCGACCCGCCTTCGAGGTACGCATCTACCTTCCGTTTTAGGTGTTTGGCGGTGTCACTGGGCGAAACAACTTCAATAGCAAGGTCCGGGGCGCCACGGAAGATTCTCGAAGATAAGGGTTGTTCGCCGGTTCTCACGATAGCCACGTCAGGAACGAACGTGTCGTAATCGCTTACCTGAGCACCAATTTCGACCACCGAGTCCAAGGGCAGATTAGGATTCGCATCGAGGTAACGGATCAACAAACGGTTGATACGGTTCTTTATGCGATCGTGGAAGTAAGAGGGCTGGGCCATCCGAACGACTTCGCCTCCGATCAATTCGTCTTTGATCCGATTCCCGTGTTGGTCGAATTCCTCGGGCATCGCCAGGAACTGATCGGACGTGAGGAGGGTAGTCGCCGCCATCGCTATTATTCTACCGCTCGTCCGTAGGGTTGATGCATATTGTGGCGTACGCACTCGTGGGTGCCGCGTCGCCACTCATGGCGACGCTCGGGTCTTTCATTCATTGCGTTCACACGATTGTAAACGCGTCACGCTAAGAGCGTGCGCCACGCACTCCTTCCACCAGGCGGGTGAATCGCGGCATGATCGCTTGCGTTTTGCGCGACGACGATATAACTTGAATCTGTGGTAACCACGTCCCTTTTCCCGCGGGCAGTCCCTGGAGTCTCCCGGCTCAAGGGTATTTTGTGCCTGGCACTCTTGCCGGTCAGTTTTGCGACCGCATACGCCGGGGCGGACCAGGAAGCTATCAATCGGGCGATGCTCGCGCCGCGGCCTGGGATGGCTTCGGCTAGTACCGTGACACCCCGCGCCCAAACTCAGGACAGCCCCGTCATTTACGTCGTTGGCAACGCGGCCAGTTTGCTGCAGCCCTTCGCGGCCGGGCAGCTGATCACCATACTTGGTCCTGGGCTAGGCCCGACGCCGGGCGTTGGGGCCAGCTATGCCAACGGTTTTGTTACCACTTCGGCGGGTGGGACCCAGGTGACGTTCGATGGCATCGCAGCCCCTATTCTGTACGCCGGCGCGAGCCAAATAAACACCGCAATCCCTTGTGCCGTGGCCGGGAACGCTTCCACCGCGGTGGTGGTCACGTACATGGGCGTCCCTTCAACCTCAGTGACGATTCCACTATCCTCCGCAGCGCCCGGCGTGTTCGCCCTGGCTGCTAGAGCCGGCCAAGGCGCGGTCCTGAATCAGGACTACTCAGTGAACGGACCGTCCAATCCAGCCGCTCCCGGGTCAACCATCATCGTGTATGGGACAGGTCTTGGAAAAACATCGCCGGCCTGCGACGATGGAGAAATCTACAACGATAACTTGAGTAGCTTGCCGATGCCCGTTCTGTCGGTGACGGCATCTGTGGGCAATTTGAACGCAGTTGTACAGTATGCCGGGCAGGCGCCGGGCTTCATATCTGGCGCGGCGCAGATCAATGTTGTTGTTCCTGCGAATGCGCCCACTGGTCCCGCAGTCCCCCTGACAATCGCCAGCGGTGGAATCGACAGCCAGACTGGCGTTACTGTCGCCGTACAATAAGGCTCCGAAGTAACTAGGTCTTCAGCACTTCCGATTTGAGCTCGGCCTCTAATGGCGCCATACTTCCGTCCGAGTCCGGTCCCGTAATCAATCGGGCGCCGCGATCGAAGGTGAGGTAGAGAAAACCCCAGTGCACGAACACCAGCACGCGATTGGAGAACTCCACCAGGTACATTAAGTGGACGAACAGCCAGGTGAGCCAGGCCAGCAGTCCGGACATATGCAGCGGGCCAATCTGGGCCACTGCCGACGCGCGCCCGATCACTGCGAGATTGCCTTTATCGAAATAATGAAACGGCGGGACCGTTTCAGCGCGCAATCGCGCTCGAATCAACTTGGCCACATACGCACCCTGCTGCATGGGCACTTGCGCGACGCCTGGAAGCGGCTTGCCGTTCTCCTCGAAGCGGGCGAGATCGCCGATCACAAAGATTTCGGGGTGTCCCGGCACACTGCAGTCTGAGTCTACGATCACCTGGCCATTTTTATAACGAGGCGCATTCGCGCGCCGCTCCAGCACTTCCCCAAAGGGTGACGGGCGAACACCGGCTGCCCAGAGCACGGTTCGCGCCGGGAAGTTCAGTTGCGTTCCATCGGCATTCTTCGCTGTCACTCCTCGCTCATCGATATTGGTGACCAGCACGCGGGTGCGCGGCGTCACATGCAAGCGCCGTAATGACGCTTCGGCTTTGGCCGACAGATCCGGCGGATAAGTGGGCAGCACACGCGGTGCGCCTTCAATCAGGAAGATGCGCGCGCTCTCTGGACGAATGGAACGGAAGTCGTGCCGCAGAGTGTCATGGGCGATCTCGGCCAGCGCGCCGGCCAGTTCCACGCCGGTAGTGCCCGCCCCGACAATGACGAAGGTCAGCCACTCGCGTTGTTTCTCAAGGTCCGTCTCGCGCTCGGCAGCCTCGAATGCATAAAAGATCTTGTGCCGGATCTCAGTGGCGTGTTCAATGCTCTTCAGTCCAGGGGCGTTGCGCTGCCAATCGTCGTGGCCAAAATAAGAATCCATGGACCCGGTGGCGACGATCAGCGAGTCGTAGTCCACGCTCTGGCCGCCATTGAGAATCACACGTTGGCCCTCAGCGTCCAGATCCACCGCTTCGCCTAGCAGCACTCGTGTGTTCTTCTGCTTGTGCAGCACCGAGCGCAGCGGTGCTGCCACCTCGCCAGGCGACAGGGAACCCGTAGCCACCTGATACAGCAGCGGCTGGAAGAGATGGAAATTGCGGCGGTCTAACAGCGTCACTTGAACCGGCGCTTTCCGCAAGGCCTGGGCGGCGTAGAGCCCGCCGAAGCCGCCCCCCAGGATCACCACGCGATGCTCTCTTTCCATGCGTCTCCTTAGCTTGTTGGATGCTAATGGGAGCTCAATTGGTGCACACTGAAGATTGATGGCGTCTCCGGCGCTCCCGCTTCTGGCAGTACTGTGGCTCTCCGGCGCAGCCGCTCTGGCACAAACGCCGTGTGAGGGAACGCCCGCTTACTCTCCCTGCGAGATGCCGTTCGATTTGCCCACGGCCCCGCCCAATCCGCTTACGACTGTCCAACTCCAGATCGAGTTTCGCTCTCCGCATTTCAAGACCTATCTGATGCCGGCTTTTTGGGATGGCACCCGGCAGAAGATGATAGTCCGCTTCACTCCCACTGAAGCCGGCCAATGGACTTACAAGATATCGGGCAACATCGCCGCTTTCGACGGCAAGGAAGGCATGTTCAATGCCGGCGCGTCCGATTCGCCAGGATTCGTCAACGTTGCGAACGTGCATCATTGGGCCACCGACAACAAGAAGGCGCACTTATGGATGGGCTTCATCGCCGATCGTTTTGCGTTCCTGAGCGCCGCCGAATTCGACCAGCAGCTCAATCAAGCCGCGCAAAACAAGTTCACCCATTTTCGTGGATCCATCCTGGGCGGCCTGAGCGACCGTTCGCGGGTCTATCTAGGTCCGGATCGGCCCAATCCGGCCTTTTTTGACGAACTCGACCAGCGCATCGGGGAAATTCATAAGCGTGGAATCACCACGGATTTGATGCTGGCGTCGGATCCGGAAACCATCCTGGCGCAATTTCCCGACATGCCGGCGCGCGAGCGCTTCATTCGATACGTGGTAGCACGCTACTCCGCGTTCAACATTACCTGGCAAGGCCTGGAGGAATTCGAAGACTACGCCGAAGGCCGGGCGTTGTTGAAGGAACTGGGGCTCGATCTGAAGAAGCTCGATCCGTACCAGCATCCGCGATCGTCGAACGCGAAAGTCACTTCGTCACCGCTGCTCGCCGATGGCTGGATGGATTATGTCATCGAAGGCTCCGAGGACGATGCCATTGGTTCGGTGGAACATCAGTTTTATCAGGTGCCGTTCTTGGGCGTCACCGATGCGCGGCATTTGTGGAACTCGACCATGGACGGAGAGTATCCTGAGTTTCGCGGCGGGGACCCGAACGTCGCGAAAACCTGGTTCGAGTTCATGGCCGAGACGCGTCACTGGGAGCTTGAGCCGTATTTCGATGTCGACGGAACACGAGCGGTAGCCTTGGAGGATGTGGAATATGTGAACTACATCGAGCATCCAGGACCGCCCGTGGAAGTGACGCTCGAAAAGCACGGTTATGACGTACAGTGGTTGAATCCGGCGACTGGCGAATCGCTGGAACAAAAGAAATACAGCGGCGAGCACTTCACCGGCGAGGCTCCGGATGCCAGCCATCCTTGGGTGCTTTATATCGCGCGGGAGGGCTATAAGGAAGGGATGGCGAAGTCCTACAAGTTCGAGTCGCGGCCGGTGCCGGTGCAGGAGATTGAGACCGACGTGAAGAAAATTCCGTTCGTAATCGACGCCCCGGCCGGCAACACAATCCAAGCGGGTAAGCCCGCCCAGTTCGCGGTGAAGCTGACGCGCCAGACTCGCGCCACGCGCGCGATGATGTTCCTGTGGAGCGGCGAAGTGGTCGCCGATGGCCGCGCCATGCGCGTGTTGGGAACGGGATCGCCCGGCACCTTCGTGGTTCCAGCATCGGTGGCGGCTAATTTCCCCGCCGTTCTGAGCATCCACTTGACGGCATTGAACGCCAACGGGAAGGCCTACGCGGCGGACCGCGTGTACCAGCTCTCCCAGTGATCCTTTCTATTGACACCACGTCCGGGTCTGGCAGTATCGCGCTTACCGAAGGCAACGTCGTAATCGAAGAGCTGGCGCTCGACGCGCCGGAAGGCTTCGGCCATGTGCTGTTCGGCCACATCCAGCATTTGCTCGACAGGAACGGGACGACGGTGCATCAAATGGAATGCTTCGCCGCTGCGTCGGGGCCCGGATCATTTACCGGGGTGCGTGTGGGACTGGCGGCCGTCAAAGGGCTGGCGGAAGCTAACGGCAAACGCGTAGTCGCGGTGTCCAATCTGCGAGCACTGGCGTTCTTCGGATCGGCGCCGCTGCGCGCCACGGTGATCGACGCGCGGCGCGGGGAAGTTTACGCCGCGGTTTACAACAGCCGGCTCGAGTTGGTAATGCCGGAAGTGGTGGTGAAGCTAGACGCGTGGCTTCCGGCGTTGCCCGTGAACGACTGCGAATTGATCTCCACCGTAAGCGCTCCACGCGTGCTGGCCGCCGCGATTGGGCGCATCGCATGGGATGAATTCACCGCCGGCCGCTCGAGCGACCCCGCCGTGATCGATGCCAACTATGTGCGGCGCTCGGATGCCGAGCTGTTCTGGAAGGAGTAGCATATTTTGCTATCGGGCTTTGCTATGGTGGAGGAGCGGGGACCAATCATGAGGGAGAAAATAGCGGCGTCAGGAGAACGTGCCCAGACCGCCCTTCCGCAGACAATTGAACCTGCTTTGGATCGCGGAGGGAGCTTGGCTTCACAATTCAAGGCACTGTCGGACCGGTGGCGACGGGACACACTGCATACCTCGTCTCTTACAAAGATGATCACGCATCCTTCCTACCTGAGGATCATAGGCATGGGTCAGGGCGTCTTGCCGCTCCTTTTCAGAGAGCTCGAGGAGCGTCCGGACCACTGGCTAGTGGCTTTGAACGCTATTACCGGAGTTGATCCCGCGCCGGTGGGCAGCAATTTCGAAGAGGCCGTCAACGCGTGGCTCGATTGGGGCAGGAGACAAGGTTACCTGACATAGATGAGCGCCCCAGAGCTGGAGGCGGAATTTCCTGGACTGGTCTCGGCGGCGTACGAAGTTACCAGTCCACTCGATCCCACATACAATTGCATTGCCTATGCCTTAGGCGACCTCAACCACTTCTGGTACGACGCGAATGTCAAAGGCTACTATGGGCCCCCTGGGGAGCCGAGCGCAGATACTTTGGAGGGATGGCTCAGCGTGTTCGCCATTCACGGATATGAAGAAAGCGGCGACGATACCCTGGATCCGTCTTACGAGAAAATCGCCATCTATGCGGGTAACGAAGGACCAGAGCACGTTGCGCGGCAGAAGGCTTCTGGATTATGGACCAGCAAAATGGGAAAAGGGCGCGATATAGATCACCCAACGCTGGCTGCCTTGGAAGGCGATTTCTACGGAAAAGTAGTGAAGATCATGAGGCGTCCGTGTAAAGACGGAAGGCGCGTGCTCGAATGAGGCTAACTATTCGCGCAGAAGATCAATGAACGTCACGTTCCAAGGCGTGGCAGCCAGATCGAGGCGTGCCAGCGTAACCGGCAATCGAAAACGTCGCGGACCGGCGCTGCCGGGGTTGATGTAAAGGACGCCCGACTTTTCGCTGCTGGAGGGTTTGTGAGAATGGCCGCTCACGATGATCTGGATCCCGGCCGCCACTGGATTGAGGTCCAGCTCCTGGATATCGTGCAGCACATAGATGGTCGCCGGGCCAGCTTCTACCATCGCCGTCGCGGGCAATTCGGAAGCCCACGCTCCTTTGTCGATATTGCCCTTGACCACGATGACCGGCGCCAGTTGCCTGAGCTGGGTGAGAATTTCCGGCTGGCCCACGTCACCGGCGTGGATAATCAGTTCGGAGCCGCGCAACGCTTCGAGCGCCTGATCCCGCAACAGTCCGTGGGTGTCCGAAATGAGCCCGATCACTCCTTCACTTTGAGGGTAAAGTAGGTGATCTGCGTCCCCGGCTCCAGCATCACTTGATGCGGCGTCTTGGGCGGAATATGCAGGATATCCCCGGGCGACATCTTCTGATGCTCGCCGCCCTCAACCGCTGGCGCGCGCATCTCACCGGGAGCCGTTTTCTTGGAGCCGGGCATGGTCCCGCCGACCACCAGCGTGGCTTCTCCGGAAACCACCATCATCACATCCGCTTCGGTTTCGTGTAGTTCCGCCACCCCAGATCCTTCGCGATGGATCATCAAAGCGTGATCCACACCAAAATTTCCCAGGTTTTGGGACGACGTCTTGGTGTTGCTTTTGTTCGAAAGCGGCTTGGCCATGCTCTTCATTTCCGCCGCGCTCCAATACTTATAGCCGGCGGGCTCGGTGCCCATAAGTGGCAATACCAATAGAAGGATGATCAGTTTGTTCGTCACGTGCATGGGATTTCGTTGGCGCATGCGCCTGAGATTATTCGAGAACTATGCGAAAGTCAACAGCCCTCCCAAATTTGTCAGCGCAAAGTGAGAAGTTCCGGTAGTCCGTGCCGATAAGCTTCGCTATGAGAGCGAACTCGAGCGTTGGCCGGCGATGGATGTTTCTGGCGATGCTTTTCAGTGGGATGCTTGGGGCGCAGAACGCTCGGGAAGGACTCGTTGTCGCAGGCCGCCGCGCGCAACAACGAAGCTATCCATCTGGCGCGCGAAGGACGAGAAGCTGAAGCCGAGCAGTTATATCGCGCCGCGCTGGGCGCCGGGTACGAGGACGATCTTGCTCGAGCGAAAATCGCGAGCAATCTGGCAGCGCTCTATCAGCGCGAGGACCGTTTTCGCGAGGCGGAAGTTATGTACCGCTGCGCGCTCCAATGGCGGCAGAAGCATCTCAACGCCGCTAGTGTCGAGGTAGCTTATTCGCTCAACAATCTGGCCGAGGTCTATCGCGCGGAGGGCCGGCATTGGGAAGCGCGCAATCTGATGGAGACGGCCCTCAGGACCCTCCAACAATTCCACGCCGATGCCCCCGGCCTGCCCTCTGTGCAAAACAATCTGGCGATCGAGCGCTGCCGGTTCGGCGAGGTAGATCAGGCCGAAGAGCTGTTGCGCACCGCTTTGCGATCCTACCACCAGAACCCGGATACAGCCAGCCGGGAATACGGCGTCACTCTGAACAATTTGGGGAAGGTGCTGGAGACTAAGAATGACTTTTTGGCGGCCCGGCCGCTCTACGAACAGGCCGTCGGTATCTTCGAGCGCCTGGGCGCCCCAGCCAGAAAAGATCTGGCAAGCGCGCTCGCCAACGCGGGCGTGTTGTATCAGCGGCTGGATCGCATCGAAGACGCGCGGCAAGCCGAACAGCGAGCTTTGGAGCTGCTGCATCCGACGGGCGATGCCGTGTTGCGCGCGCAAGTCCTGCGGAATCTGGGCAATATCGTGGCTCGCACTGGTAGCCCGGTCGATGCGTTGCCTTATTTCGAGCAGTCTCTCAGCATTCAGGACAAAACATTGGGCCAGGATCATCCCGCCACTGCCCGGTTGCTCCTCGATTATGCTTCAGCCACACTGCGGGCAGGAAACAAGTCACTGTCTCGCAAATTGCGCAAGCGCGCGGCCGGGTTGGTGGCGCGCTTCAATCTGCAGTCACTGGACCATATGACCGTATCGGTAAGTGCTTTGCGGGACGACAAGTAACAGGGCCCGCGCCTCAACACGGCTAGCGCCAGAGCAGGATTGCCGGTTACAATCTCTAGTTGGTCGAAGGAGATTGATAACGGCGCTCATGAATATCTCCGTCAAGGGCGAATACGCCTTGCACGCGATCTTCGATCTGGCACTACAAAAGTTCGGCGAACCGATCAAAATCGCCGACATCGCGAAGCGGCAAAAGATCCCTCAGAAATTTCTGGAGCTGATACTGGCCGGTCTGAAGCAGGGCGGCTTCGTCGAGTCTCGCCGCGGCGCCGAGGGAGGCTATCTGCTGGCTCGCTCGGCGGACGCGATCACGGTGGGACAAGTGACGCGTTACGTCGAGGGCGCCAAGAGCACCAAGCCGGTCCGCAAACAAAACTCCGCCGATCCGTTTGCCGACACCTGGCGTAGAGTAGATCAAGCCGTTTCCGACGTCGTCGATCGAACCACGTTCGCCGAATTGGTCCGGAACTGGCGCGAGCAGCAGTCCAAGTACGTTCCAAACTGGGAGATTTGATGTTCTATCAGGACAATTCGCTGAGCATCGGCCACACCCCGCTGGTGAAGTTGAATCGCATCGGCCAGGGAAATCACGCCACCATCCTGGCCAAGATTGAAGGACGAAACCCGGCCTACTCCGTCAAGGACCGGATCGGCGCATCCATGATCTGGGACGCTGAAAAACGAGGGCTGCTTCAGCCCGGCAAGGAACTGATTGAGCCCACCAGCGGAAACACCGGCATCGCTCTGGCCTTTGTCGCGGCGGCGCGCGGGTATCCCATTACACTGGTCATGCCTGAGACTATGTCGGTGGAACGCCGCAAGGTCCTGATGGCTTTCGGAGCCAACTTGATCCTCACCGAAGGCGCGGCGGGTATGCAGGGTTCCATTGGGAGGGCGGAAGACATTGTCGCGTCAGACCCCGGGCGCTATGTGCTGTTGCAGCAGTTCCAAAACCCGGCCAATCCGGACATCCATTTCAAAACCACCGGGCCCGAGATTTGGAACGATACGGAGGGCGCCATCGACGCCCTGGTGTGCGGCGTAGGAACGGGTGGAACCATTACCGGCACGTCACGTTATATAACGTCCGTTCAAACCAACAAGAAGCTGATCTCGATCGCCGTGGAGCCCACCGGCAGCCCGGTGATTACGCAAGCGCGCAGGGGACAGACGCTGCACCCCGGACCGCATAAGATTCAAGGGATCGGCGCGGGATTCATTCCCGGAAACCTGGACCTGTCCGTGGTGGACCGCGTGGAGCAAGTGACCAACGAGGAGTCCATGGAAATGGCTCGGCGCCTGGCGCGGGAAGAGGGCATTCTCGCGGGTATTTCTAGTGGAGCCGCGGTGGCCGCCGCGGTACGGGTGGCGCAGGAGCCTGAGATGAAGGGGAAGATGTTGGTGGTGGTTTTGCCCGATTCCGGCGAGCGCTACCTCAGCACTCCGCTGTTCGAAGGAATTTCCGGCGAGTAGCGCCTTGTACGGAAAAAACCGGTTTGGGAAATAGAATGGCGGACGCTTTTTGGGGTGATAGGGTGAAGCGTCCGCCGTCGTAACGGGGATTTGAATAGATAACGCTCGCGGCAGCAGTCAAGTTACGCGAGCGCCGAAATTTCTTCGACTTTCCATCTGGCTCTTTCGAGCTACTCTTTCGTCTCGTAAACGTACGTAAGCATGAGCTAAATGTGCCTCTTGATTTTCGCCTTGTATTCGCCTATACTCGAAAGCGAAGAAAAGGAGAACCAAAGAGTGCCATGTCCCTCCCCCGATCACTCTATTGCGGCCCTTCCGGTTGGTCTTATCCACACTGGAACGGGGTTGTTTATCCCAAGCTGAAGCCACGTGGCTTTCACGCACTGGAAGATCTGTCCACATATTTCGATGCGGTCGAAATCAACACCAGCTTCTATCAATCCATCCAGCCGGAATTGGCCAGTCTTTGGCTGAGGAAGGTGGAGCACAATCCGAAGTTCCTGTTTACCGTGAAGTTGGGCCGCCGGTTTACCCACGAACGCTCGCTGGGCGCAGCGGAAGTGGCGCGGTTTAAGGAAGGCCTGTGGCCATTGCAGCGTGCGCGGAAACTGGGCTGCGTGCTCATGCAGTTTCCTTGGGCTTTTCGTTATACCGAGGAGAACCGCACATTCCTGATCGCGCTGCGGCGCGCATTCCATGAGTTCCAGCTGGTTGCCGAGATGCGGCACTCGAGTTGGCTGCATGAAGAAGCGCTGGGAACTCTGATCGACCATCGGATGGGCTTTGTGAATATCGACCAGGCTCCCTACACTAAGGGGATGCCGGCCACGTCCGCGCTGACATCGCGAATAGGGTATGTGCGGCTGCATGGGCGCAACCCGCAGCATTGGGAACGAGAGTTCGGCCGGCCGGCCCGGGCAGTGGCTGCCCACGATTACCTCTACTCGCCAAAAGAGTTGCAGGAATGGAAGCAGCGCGTGGATAACATCCAGCAACACGCCGCGACCACGTTCGTATTCGCCAACAACGACGCGGGCGGCAAGAGCGTGGTGAACGCGCTTGAAATCGCGCAAATGCTCGGGGACGATCGCCGCCGCGCCCCGGCGCAGCTGATCGAGCAGTATCCCGAGGAACTGGCCGACTTCCGCGCCGATCGTCCGATCCAGGATGCGTTGTTTGCGAGCTATGCTCCCGAACGGCGGGCGGTGGCGTAAAACTCAACTCAACGGTTGAACGTCAACTCAGCGCGCGAATTCTTCACCAACTGCGAAAATCTGCGCGCTAATTCCACAATCCACGCTTGTTCGCGCGCTTCAATGGCACGGGGCGGAATCAGTTCCGTGCCGATCCCAACCGCGGCCGCCCCGGCATAGATGTAGTCTCCGACGGTCTGCTGGTTCACTCCCCCGGAGGCGATAAAGGAAACATGTGGAAAGGGCGCGCGCAAGGCACGCAGGTAGGCTACCCCGCCCAGCTGCGAACACGGAAATATCTTGACGAAGTCCGCCCCCGCCTTGGCCGCGGCCATCACTTCACTCGGCGTCATTACACCCGGCATAACCACGACGTGGTGCTTCACGGCGAACTCCACGGTCTCCAGATCCAGCCCCGGGCTGGTTAGAAAATGCGCTCCGGCATCCAGACAGGCGCGCGCGGTTTCGACATCCAGCACGGTTCCGGCACCCACTACCATATCCGGGTGTTTCTCCACCAGATGAGCGATCAGCTCGGTGGCTTTGGGAACCGTCATGGTCAACTCGACGATGGGGATTCCGCCCCGCGAGACCGCCTCCGCCGCGAACCAGGCGTCTTCCGGGGTTCTTACCCGAACGGCCGGAATGATGCTTATTTCCGCGATCTTCGCGCGAACATCGTGGCTCTTCATCGATCTCCTCCGAAATCGACCGCTGACGTTTTGAGCAGTAGGGCTTGGCAGTTGGCCCGAACCAACGTAGCACTGTGCGCGGTTATTCGCTAGAGACGGAACACGCGATCAGTGCGAGTCGTCGGAAGTCTCGGGTGCGGGCAGCACGTCGCCCGGGCGCGCAACCCAGGCATACAAGGTTGGAAGCAGGAAGATGCTGAGCAGCAGCCCGGAGATCAAGCCGCCCACGATGACGATGGCAAACGGGCGCTGCGAATCGGACCCGATAGCGTGCGACATGGCGGCCGGCAACAGGCCCAGGGTGGCCACCATGCTGGTGACGATGATGGGCCGCAGCCTCAGCACCGCTCCTTCCACCGCGGCCTCTTCGATGGAATGCCCGCGCGCTCGGCGTTGGTTGATGTACTCCAGCATGATGACGCCGGTCTGCACGGAAACTCCGAATAACGCCAGAAATCCAATACCGGACGATACGCTGAAATGGGTGTGCGTCGCAAGCAGCGCCAGCATGCCGCCCAGCGGCGTCATCATCACATTCACGATGATCAGCGCAGCCCATTTCATGGACTGGAACATGGTGTACAGGATTACGAAGATGATGAGAACGGTGAGCGGCACGATGATGGACAAACGCGCCGCCGCGCGCTTCTCGCTCTCATATTCGCCTTCCCAATTGATGTGATAACCGCGCGGCAATTGGACCTGTTGGTTCACTTTCTCGATGGCTTCTTCCACCGTGCTTCCCAGATCCCGGCCGCGGATACTGTACTTCACCGCGACATAGCGCTGGTTGCCCTCGCGATAAATCTCGGAGCCGCCGTCCTTCATCTCGATCTTCGACAATTGCGCCAGCGAGACCCGCTCGCCCGAAGGCGACAGCAATCGGATATTCGCGATGGCTTCCCGCGAATCGCGATATGGAGCCAGATAGCGCGCCACCAGATCGTAGCGCTGCTCGCCTTGCAGAACTTGCGTCAGTGCGTTTCCGCCCACCGCGGTCTGAATGGCGTCCTGTACGTCGGCCACGTTGATTTGAAAGCGCGCCGCTTGCTGGCGGTCCACCTGCACGTTCAAATTCGGCTGGCCCAGCAACCGGAACACGCCCAGATCTTCCACGCCGCGCACGGTGTGCATGGTTTTGAGCACTTCGTCCGCTTTATCTTCGAGCGTCCGCAGATCGTCGCCGTAAATCTTGGTGGCCAGCTGGCCCTTCACGCCGCTGACGGCCTCTTCCATGTTGTCGGCGATGGGTTGCGAAAAATTCCAGATGGCTCCAGGAATCTTTTCCAGCTGATCGTTCATCGCCGCGATGAGATCATCTTTGTTTTGATGAAACACTGGACGCCACTGTTCCTTGGGCTTCAAGTCCACGCAATATTCGGTGTTGAAGAAGCCGGTGGTGTCGGTGCCGTCATCGGGGCGTCCCACCTGGCTGGTCACAACAGTAGCTTCGGGGAAGGCGGCCAAAGTTTCGCGCGCCAGATTCGCCACTCGCACGCCTTCGGTTTGGCCCGTGCTGGGCGCCAGCGTTCCGCGCACCCACAACGCGCCCTCGTCCAGATGCGGAAGGAATTCCGAGCCGATGATTCCGCTTTCGGCCAGATAAACTGTCGCGCCCAAGGCCAGCACTGCGACGGACACCACGGCCCAGCGCTCGCGTATCGCCCAGCGGACCGCCTTGCGATACATCACGGTGAGATGCCGCATCACGGGATTGTGCCATTCCTTCGCTCCGCGCCGGAACAGGAGACTAGCCAGCACCGGCGACACGATGATGGAGAACAGCAGAGCCCCCAGCAGCGCGAACGCGACTGTCCAGGCCATCGGCTTGAACAGCCGCCCCTCCACCCGTTGCAACGTAAAGATCGGGATGTAAGCCGTAATGATGATAGTGATGGCGTAGAACACAGGCCGCTGTACTTCGTGGGCCGCGGCGCGGATCTGATCGCCCACCGACCGGCGTTCGCCATTTCCGGATTGCTCGGAGTGCAAGTGCCGCACGATGTTTTCGATCATCACCACCGCGCCATCCACCACCATTCCGAAATCCAGCGCGCCCAGGGACAAAAGATTGGCCGGAATGTGCCGCAAGCTCAGGCAGATGGATGCAAAGAGCAGCGAAAACGGAATGGTTACCGCCACGATCAGCGCCGCTCGCGTATTGCCGAGAAACAGGAACAGAATGATGATGACCAGGATGATGCCTTCGGTCAGATTGTGCAGCACGGTGTGCGTGGTGAACTCCACCAGTTCGCTGCGATCGATGAACGGAACGATCTTTACCCCGGACGGCAGAATGAGATTGTTGAGCTCGTCTACCTTGGCGTGAATTCCCTTGAGCGTGGTATCGGAATCGGCGCCTTTGCGCATCAGCACGATTCCTGAAACCACGTCTTCGTTGTCGGCGATCTTGCCGTCCTCGCGGCGAATGGCTCGTCCGAACTGGCCCAACCGGATCTTGGGCCCCTGCGCGATGGTCGCAATGTCGCTCATGTGCAGCGGCGTTCCGTTCTGCGTCTTGATCACCGTGCCGGCGATGTCCCCGACGTTCGTCACCATGCCCACTTCGCGCACATCCACCTGCTGCAGGCCTGCTTCAATGAAACTGCCGCCGGCATTGGCGTTGTTGTTCGCCAGTTGCTGTTCCACCTGACTGATGCTCAGGCCGTAAGCGATCAGCTTGTCCGGATCGATGCGCACCTGATACTCGCGCGTGGGACCGCCGAAGCTGGCCACGTCTACCACGTCGGGCACGGATTTGAAGTTCTTCTCCACCACCCAGTCTTCGAGCGACTTCAACTCCATTACGTCGTACTTGGGATTCCTGCTGGTGAGCGTGAAGAAGTAGATCTGTCCTACCGGGCTCCAATCGGTCCCCATCTGCGGAGTCACTCCCGCGGGCAGCGTGACCTGGGCCAGCCTCTCGAGCACCCGCTCGCGATTCCAGGCGTTCTCCGATCCGTCTTCGAAGATCAACTTCACGTCCGACAAGCCAAACAGGGAGAAGGAGCGCAGATGCACCACATCGGGAATCCCGTTCATGGCGATTTCCAGCGGAATGGTCACCTGCTGTTCGATCTGTTCAGCCGAAATCCCCGGCCATTGGGTGATGACGTCGACATAATTGTTCGCGACGTCGGGATAGGCTTCCACCGGAAGGTTGTGGAACGAGACCGCGCCCCACGCCAGCAGGAGCAACGCGATGGCCAGCACCATGAAGCGATTGTTCAGGGCGAAGTCGACTACTTTGCGAATCATGTTGTTACTGTTCTGTCGTTATTGTTCAACGGTCGCCTGCAGAACCAGCGCGTTTGATACCACCTGCTGCCCGGGCTGGATACCCGAAATAACTTCCTGCAGCCCGCCCGGCAACATATTCCCACCCACCACCTCCATGCGCCGGAACGCCTTGTCGCCCGCCGGTGCATACACCCAGTCACGATCGTGCAGGTGCAGAATGGCCGTCGCCGGCACCGTAGCGCGCAGTTGCTTTTGCGAGCCATGGAAGGTCGCGCTGACGAACATCCCGAAGCGCAGCAGCCCTGAATTGTCCACTTCCAGACGCACCTTTTCAGTGCGTATGTTCGGGTCGAGCGTGGGTGAAATATTCGCGATCCGAGCTTTGAGAACGATGTTGGGGTACGCCGCAAGATGAACGTCGGCATACTCGCCAACGCGGACGAACGACATGTCGTTTTCGTACACGTCGCAGATAATCCACACCTTCGACAGATCGGATATGGTGAACAGGTTCGGAGAATTGTCCAATGTCTTCACCCCCGCCGAGGCCGTCACTTGTTGATCGGTGATCACGCCCGAGACCGGCGCGTGGATCTCGATGATGGAACTGGGATGGTTCAGGTCGGCGCCCAGCACGCGCAAGTGCTCCACGGAAGTCTCGGTGGTCACCTTGGCCTTGATGGCGGTGTCTTCGGCTACTTCTTCGTCTTTCTTCGCGATCGCTCCCTTTTCCAGCAGCTCTTTCGATCGATCCAGCTGGGCTTTGGCCAGCGTCTCGTCCGCCACGGCCTGCCGGTAATCGGAAAACGCCTGCGCGATATCCTGGCTTAGGATTTTGAGAAGCAATTGTCCTTTGGTGACCGTGTCGCCCAGGCGCGCGTCAATCTCGACGATGCGGCCCGACGCGAGCGAAATCACGGGAATGTTGCGCGAGACATCGGTGCTCACGGTGCCGGTGGTTTTTAATTCCGGAGCGGCGTCATGCTCGCCCGCGGTGGCAATGGGAAACTGCTCGGGATGATCCACGCGGAACAGGTTGCCGTCCGATTCATGTACGATGTCCGCCGCCGGCGGTGCTCCCACCTTCGGATCGGCTTCCACCTTGTCGCCACAACCCGCCAAAAACAAACTCGCGGCCAGACCCGCGGCTGCCAAGGTAGCTCTCACAGAAACGCTCACTCGATTACCTCCCGCCCCACCGCCATATTCAGCTGCGCGGCGGCCGTCAGGCAGGAACCCACCAGGTTCAGGTAATTCAATTCCGTGCTGCGATAATCCTGTTGCGCCTGCAGGAAATCCAATAGCGACGCACCACCGCGCGTGTAGGCGAAGGAAACCGTGTCGCGCACTTCCACTGCCTCTTTCAAATAGGTTTCTTTATAGGGCCGCAGCAGCTCCAGGTTGCTCTCAATGGTGGCGTAGGCTGAATCCACATCGCTGAACACCTGCGCCGTCGCCGCGTCGCGCAGCCGTTCGTTGCGCGCGATATCCTGCTGGGTCCTGACTTTCTCGCCTTGATTCCGGTCGAAAATGCGCAACGGGATGCTGACGCTCAGGCCGAAGTAAACCGGGATAGGCGGGTTGCGCGCGAAATCCGCGCTGAAGGTCGGATCGACGGATCCATTGGCCACGGCCAGCCGGTGATCGGTTTGCGCCTTGTCCACGGCCTCGACCGCGGCTTTGAGGTCCGGCCGGTTTTCGCTGGCCGCGCGGCGCAAGTCTTCAAGCGGGCGGATCTGATTCGAAAAATCGAACGCTCCCGTCACGTCAAATTGCTCCACCGGCGTCCGCTCATTCAATAACATCAGCAACTGGATCTTGGCCGTACGCAGATTCACCAGCGCCGTCTGGACATCGGTTTCATACTGAACGCGCTGCAGTTCCAACCGTTGAAAGTCCACCCTGGCGATGTCGCCGGCCTTCAGCCGGTCGTTGCTCACGTCCAGCAAATGCTTGTAATAAGCCAGATTCTCGCGGGTGAGATCTAAAATCGCCTTCTGCTGCAGGGTCTGCACGAACGCCGTCCGTAGATTGAACAGAAGATTTCGCTCCTGGTCGGCGTATTGCGCCGCAGTGATCTCGGTTTCTTTCTGCGCGCTTTCCCGGCGCAGTTCGCGCTTGTGCTGCCGCTCGTGCAGGTAACTGATGGAGCCCGCCGGGAACGCATAGGCGAAAGGATCGTAGGTGCCCGATCCTCCGTTAGGCGGAGTTTGCGTCGAGAATGGATTGATCTGGTCCACCGATGCGGTCAGGTCCGGATTGGGCCGCAGATAGGCAGTGATTTCCTGCGTGCGCGACTCGTCAATGCTAATCTGCGCCGCCCGCAGCGTCGGATTGCCGGTTTCAAAACGGTCGCGAATCTGCTGCCAGGTGAACCTCTGAGGCGCCGGGCTCTGCGGCTGCGCAAATGCATTCGATCCCAATATGGCCATCAGCAAGCCCCATCTCTGTATTTGGCTCATTCAAACGAATCCCGATATTGAGCCGCGCACCAGCTGGAGGACGTCGACTCGCAGAACACCGGCCGGGTGGCACATGAATTCGCGGCCATCCAGCATAAAGCTCGATGTCGGCGCCAACGGCAAATCCAGATCTAAACTAAAGGTAGCCACTTGGGTAAAGACGAGTCCAGTATCGTTCGGTTACGATGCCACTATCTTTCGGATGCTGCTGGTGGTCTTTCTACTATCATCTCGCATAAGTCTTGCGAAAAGTGATGATTGCGTGTCTAGAATATGACTAAACCGGCGCACATCCCCATGCTCTCTTTTTTCCTTCGTGGCGGCACCAAGTCTGTCCTGCTCAAGGCCGGAGTTCTGATCGCCATCATCGCCATCGCCGACTGGCGCGCCGACAAGGATGTCACGCTGGGCTTCCTCTATCTGTTTCCGATGCTGATGGTGGGGAGCGTTCTGAAACGCTGGCAGATCGGAATGGTGGCTGCGCTTTGCACCCTTCTGGCCGAGATTTTCGACTCTTTCGACTGGCGCCCGAGCGCCGGCATCCCGCGCGATATTCTGATTTTCGCGGCGTTCCTGGGCATGGGCCTCTTCGTCTACGAAGTGGTGCGCAGCCGCCAGGCCGCTCTGCGGCATCTGAACCAAATCGAATCGGAGAGCGAAGCGCGCCGCGCGGCTGAAGAACAGTTGAAGGTGCTGGTGGATAGCAGCCCGGTGGCCATTTTTACGGCGGATACTTATGGTTCCGTGCTGCAAGCGAACGACGCCGCCCACCGGCTGTTCGCTCTATCGCCGGGGGCGCTTCCGGGCAGGTCGATTCGCCAATACCTGCCGTCGCTGGTGAACGTTCCGGCTCCGGCGCCGAACGGACCATCCTTCCGCACGGTCATGCAGTGCCGCGGCCAGCGGCAGGACGGTGAAGCGTTCCTCGCCGACATCTGGTTTTCGACCTACCGCACCAGCGTCGGGCCCCGGCTGGCCGCCATGGTGGTGGACACGTCGGAAGATTTGCGCAATCGCGAAGAGTACAGCCTGCATCAGCTTCTGGCTGCCTCGCGGATTCTGGTGGGCGCGGTCTCGCACGAAGTTCGCAACGTTTGCGGCGCCATCGCGCTGGTGCACGAGAATCTTGCGCGCAACAGTTCGCTGGCCAATAACAAGGATTTTGAAGCGCTCGGCACCCTCATTGAGACACTCGAAAAAATCGCCGCGCTGGAGCTGCGGCAGACTCCTTATCCAGCCGCTCGAGTGGATCTGCCGGCCTTGCTCGAAGAGCTGCGCATTGTCATTGAAGCGGCCTTGCGCGAAGAGGGGATCGGCGTATCGTGGGACATCGAACCTGGCCTTCCGGCCGTTTGGGCTGACCGGCAAAGCCTGATGCAGGTTTTTCTCAACCTCACGAAAAACAGCCAGCGCGCCATGCTCGATCAGCCTTCCCGGGAATTGAAGATTGTCGCGCGCAACGAAGGCCATCATGTCGTGGTGCGCGTTCAAGACACCGGCGGCGGCGTACTGCATCCCGAACACCTCTTTCGGCCCTTCCAGCCGGGAGCGCAGTCCACCGGCCTGGGCGTCTATCTCTCGCGCGCCTTGATGCGATCCTTCCGCGGCGACCTGCGCTATGAGCCTGAGCCGCGCGGCGCCATGTTTGTGGTTGAGCTTTCGCCGGTCCTAACGGGTAACCTGAAGGAGAGCTATGGGCCAGGAAATCCGGATTCTGCTGGTGGACGATCACAGTCTGTTCCGGGACAGCCTCAGCCGGTTGTTGCAGACTGAGCCAGGCTTCCGCATGGTGGGCTCCTGCGCCACGGTCGGCGAGGCGCTGGCCATCATCGCTCGCGAACAACCCGACATCGTTCTTCTCGATTACGATCTGGGCGAAGAGCAGGGAGCCGTGGCCCTGGATGAGATCCGGAAACATGGATTCAAAGGGCGCGTGCTGATGGTGACCGCCGGAATGAGCGACGCCGCCACGGTGCGCGTGCTCGAAAGCGGATCGGAGGGCATCTTCCTGAAGCACAGCTCCCCGGCCCAGTTGGTGGAAGCAATCCGCCGGATGGTGGCCGGCGAGCCTTGGCTAGACCCGCGCGCCATGCGGAGCCTGATTGCCGGCGCCACGGGAAAATCCGAGGAGCAGCGCAGCACCCAGGTTCTTACCACGCGCGAGCGATTCGTCCTGCATGGGGTCTTCGAAGGACTGACCAATAAAGAAATCGCGACACAATTACAGGTTTCCGAGGGGTCCGTCAAAGCCGTGATGCAGCAGCTTTTCGACAAGACCGGCGTACGCACCCGCAGCCAGCTGGTCCGCATTGCGCTTGAAAGACGCGCCGACGACTGGCTCACGGGCGACTCGAGCGCGACTTAGCGATGTATCTCTCAGGCCGCGCCCTTAGTACGAACTGAAAAAACGTACTTAGTAGGAATGCGGAGGCCACTTTCTCAGGTAATATGGGTCATTCAGACCCTCAGGTATCCCGGTTTGGAAAGCGGTTCCCGTTGTCAAAGTTAATCGATCATCCAGTTGCTGCTGCTGCTCTCGCGCCATCCCTTCCTGCTTCCGAAAAAGCCCATCGTGCTCGGGAAGTTGAGTCTCCCGGCGTGGAGCGCCGCAGCGAAGCACGCTATCCGGCGCAGGATCCCGCCGAGATCGAAGTCCTGCCTGGCCCCACCGATCCGATATATGGAACCATCCTGGACGTCTCGCGCTCGGGACTGCGAGTGGCCCTCGCCAAACGCATCGATCGTGGCGCGCAGATCAAAGTGAAATTGCACCAAAACGTCATTTTTGGCGAGGTCCGCTATTGCCGCTCGGTTTTCGGCGGCTTCCAGGCGGGTATTCGAATCAAGGACCTGGTGCGCCCTCCAGGACGCCTCCATGAGCACATCACCGAGGACCCTCTCTCGCTCTATGCCATCGGCAAAGGTCTTTCGGTGGCGGAGGTTATTGAGGTGCGTGAGCATCTGATGCGGTGCGACGCATGCCGCGTTCGCCTGGCTGAAAAGGAGGCGCTTCTCAGCCCCACGCGGAAGGGCCGCCTAAAGTAAACCACTTAGTTGCCGATCACAGATCATGGGCGATTCGTCCATTCGAGCCAGCTCCCTGCCCATGCGCCTCGCGGGACGGCCGCTGCTGGCTTGCCTGACCGTTTTCTTGTTTACCATCGGCGTCCGCGCGGCGCTGCTTCCCGTCCTGCACGTTCCCCTGCCTGCCATTCACGACGAATTCAGTTACCTCCTGGCAGCCGATACCTACGCTTCAGGCCGCCTGACCAACCCGCCGCATCCCTTCTGGAAACACTTCGAATCGTTCCACATCATTCAGCAGCCCAGCTATGCATCGAAGTATCCGCCTTTGCAGGGCCTGGTGCTGGCGTTTGGCGAACGATTCTTTGACCAGCCATGGATCGGCGTGTGGCTCAGCGCTGGGCTGATGTGCGCCGCGGTCTGCTGGATGCTCCAGGGCTGGACCACGCCCGGTTTGGCGTTCATCGGGGCGCTTCTGGTGGCGCTGCGCGTCGGCATATTGACCTATTGGATGAATTCCTACTGGGGCGGCGCGGTGCCGGCCATTGGAGGAGCGCTCATGCTGGGCGCGCTGCCGCGCATCGCTTTCCAACGACGATATGCGCATGGCGCTTCGTGGGCCGCCGGCCTCGCCATCCTGCTCAACTCACGCCCTTACGACGGCGCGGTACTCGCGGTATTGACGGCCGCGGTCATGCTATGGAAAATTGCTTCTCCCCTAACGCTCTCCAATGTGGCGCTCGCGACGCGCGTGGCCGTACCCGCGGCAGCCGTGCTGGTTCCGGTTGCTGCGTTCATGCTCTATTACAACGTGCGGGTTACGGGCCATCCCTGGGAGCTGCCCTACCAGCTTCACGAGCGGCAGTACGCCGTAGCCAACAATTTTGTCTGGTCCGGCAACAATCCTGTGCCGGTCTACCGGCACGCAGTCATGCGAACCTTCTGGAGCGAAATCAACGTTACTCAGGCTAAGGATATTCGAGCGAATCTGCCGTCGGCCTATCTGATCAAGCTCGCCAGCATTTATGGTTTTTTCTTCTGCTTTTATCCGCTGTTCCTTCCAGCGCTCATCTGGCCCTATCCGCTCCAAACGTCCGAGGAGCGTGCAGCTGTTCTATTGCTGGCCGGCAGCCTGGGGGCGCTGATTCCCGTGGTCGGATTTCAATACCACTACGCCGCCGCGATCATGCCGCTGTTTTATCTGCGGGTCCTGCAGTCTGCCGATCGCCTGCGAAGCTGGCGTCCCAGTGCGAAGCCCATTGGGCTGGTGCTTGCAGTCCTGCTTCTCGCGCTGATCCCGATTCAATTTGGCCGCGACGTCTGGAAGCTGTTCGCCGACGGCGAGTACGCCCCGCCCATGGCTCAGCCTTATCACAATGTGGTGCGCCAATTGGAGGCGCTCCCTGGCAGTCACCTGGTGCTGGTGCATTACCATCCTGACCACGACGTCTTTCAGGAATGGGTCAACAACCGCGCCGATATCGACTCTGCGCGTATCGTCTGGGCGCGCGAGATCAGCCCGGCGGAGGACGCGCGGCTCATCCAATACTTTCATGGCCGTAGCATCTGGCTGCTGGATCCGGACCAGTCGCCTCCCCGTCTCACGCCCTACGCCGCGGCTGCGGCACTACAGAATGTGGCGCAAAGATCCGAATAGCCGGAGGAAAGGTTTAAGCGATTGACCACTGGAATTCTGGGCGGCGGGCTGGCAGGCCTCACCATCGCCGCGCATCTGGACCACGAGTGCGAAGTGCTCGAAAAGGAAAGCCGTGGCGGAGGTCACTGCCAGACGGTCCAGGAGCAAGGTTTCACCTACGATGCCGGAGGCCCGCACATCATCTTCTCGCGCAATCAGGAGATGGTGGATTATATGGTGTCGCTGCTGGGCGACAACGTCCACCGTGCGCGCCGCAACAACAAGATTTTCTACAAAGGACGTTACGTAAAGTACCCGTTCGAAAACGGCCTCTTCGATCTGGAGCCGCAGGATCGCTTCGAGTGCCTTTATCACTACATTAAGAACGACTATCCCGCGCCCCGTACCAATTTCAAGGAATGGATCTACCACCACTTCGGCAAAGGCCTCGCGGAAAAATATCTCATCCCCTATAACGAGAAGATCTGGAATGTTCCGGCCGAAGAGCTGGGTCTCGAATGGGTGGAGGGCCGTGTCCCCAAGCCGCCCATCGAAGATGTGATCAAGGCTGCCGTCGGTGTCGAAACCGAAGGCTACACTCACCAGCTCTACTTCCACTATCCGGCTCACGGCGGCATTGAATCGCTACCCCGCGCGATGGCCCAGCGCGTTCGAAACATCGTTTCGGATTTCACCGTGGAGCGCATCTGGAAACAAGACAATCACTGGTTCGTCAGCGACGGGCGTGTTGTGCGCCGTTACGACGCCCTGGTCTCAACCATTCCGATTCAAGAGCTCGCAGTGGCGCTCACTGGCACGCCGCCAGAGATTCTGGACGCGGTGCATGCGCTGCGCTACAACTCGCTGGTCACGGTGACGATTGGTTTGAATGCCGCGCGCATTCCAGACTACACCGCCATCTACGTTCCAGACCCCGAGATCCGCTTCCATCGCCTGTCGTTCCCGGCCGTTTTCAGTCCGCACAACGCTCCTCCCGGCCAGTCCGTTCTTCAGGCGGAAATTACCACCAACCCCGGCGACGGTACGCACGAGATGTCGGACGAAGCGCTGCTCTCCGATGTGCTCTCTGACATCGAGAACATGGATCTGATCCGCCCATCCGAAGTCTGCTACACGCGCGTGCTCCGAACCAAGTACGGCTACGTGGTTCAGAACGACGATTGCCGCCGGTATCTAAAGCAAGCCAAGGCCTACTTCGAGCAGATCGGCATCCCGCTGTGTGGCCGGGTGGCCGAATTCGAATACATCAACATGGATGTTTGCATCGAGCGCGCCCAAAAGGTCGCTCATCGTCTCAACCGGGATGTTCCGGTTGACCAGCCTGCCGCGGAGGCCACGGTTTAAATGTTCATTGCCAGCTTCAATCTCAAGACCTCGATCCAAAAATGGCTGTTCACGCTGCAGGATTTTTGGGATTTCCCCCGCCTCCATCCGGCGCGCGAAATGAAGAAGCTCGCACTCCAGGAGAGCGTCGAATACGCGCAAAGCTACATGCGAACCGCGGTGGGCATGGAAAGCTCCCGTGAGGTTCTCCGCTCGGCGCTCCAGCAGGTAACGGTGCGCGGGCTTTACCTGGAGTTTGGCGTCTATAAGGGAGGAACCATCGGCTTTATTGCGAACCAAGCCGGCGCCTCTCGGATCGTTCACGGTTTTGACAGCTTTCGCGGGCTGCAGGAAGCCTGGAGCGGCGACAGCTTCAGTTTTGATCTCGGTGGACACCTTCCCAAAGTGCCCGGTAACGTGCTTCTTCATGCGGGCTTTTTCGCCGATACGCTGCCCGGCTGGCTGGAGCAAAATCCAGGCCCCGCGGCCTTCATTCACATCGACTCCGATTTGTACGAACCGGCCCGCTGCGTATTCGAGCATCTCGAAGATCGCATCGTGCCCGGGACCATCATCGTCTTCGATGAGTACTTCAACTACCCGAATTGGCAGGCTCACGAGTTTCGAGCCTTCGCCGAGCTGGTAGAGCGCCGCGGGATCCGCTATGAGTACTTGTCTTACGCCCGCTTCCAGGTGGCGGTGAAGATCCAGTCGGTGTCCGAGGATATTCCCCGGCCCCAGGAATCCAGCGATCTCGCCGCGCTCCAGGCTTTCTCCAATCCCTGATCCCTATTCCCAAGCCGCCAATCGACCGAATAGTCCATCAGGCGCACAATGAGCTTGATTTCGGTCGCGATGATCACCATGAACGAGGAAAAGGCGGTCGCCCGCGTCATTGAGGACATCCGCGATGCGCTCCAGGGCCGGGAGTACGAAATTGTCATCGTGGATAGCAGTCGCGACGCCACGCCCAATATCGCCGCTGGTCAAGGCGCGCGCGTCATCCGGCAATTCCCCCCGAAAGGCTACGGCCGCGCCATGGGCCGTGTGCTCCAAGAGTCCCATGGCGATGTGGTCATTACGCTGGATTGCGACGGCACGTACCCGGCATCCCAAATCCCCCACCTGGCCGACATGGTCCTTTCGGGTCAATGCGATCTGGTGAACGCTTCGCGCCTGGAACGCCGTCCCGACAGCATGCCGTTGGCAAACTACTTCGCCAACTGGCTCTTCGCCGTCACTGGCTGGCTGTTGGTGGGCGTCAAGTCCACCGACCTCCACTCCGGCATGCGCGCCTATAGCCGTCGCGTCATCCAGGAGGTACAGTTCGACCCCACCGGTCCCGCCCTGCCGGTGGAATTGCTGCTCAAACCGGCGCTGCAGGGCTTTCGCGTAAGCGAAGTCTTCATCCCTTATGGCGAGCGTATCGGGGAGACCACGTTGCAGCGCTGGTCTTCTACCGTCTGGACTTTCCGCCGTATCCTACGTTTAGCGCTCTCCAGGTTCACGCCCCTAAACAAGCACGCCGTATCCGCCGATTAGCAACCGGGGGTTCGTGCGCTCGTGACCAGTATTACCGGTTTACAGGAAGCTCTCAGGCAGACTGGCACAACCGCGCCCAGAGCCTTCGCCGAGGCGTTCATCGCGGAATCGATTGCAATTTTGGAACAGGTCGATATCGCGGCAATCGAGCGCATGGCGGTGGCGATGGCCCGCGTTCGCGGACTTGGCGGGCGTCTGTTCATCCTGGGCGTCGGTGGGTCGGCCGGACACGCCGGTCATGCGGTGAACGACTTTCGCAAGCTCTGCGGCTTTGAGGCCTACGCGCCCACCGACAACGTTTCCGAGCTTACCGCCAGAGCGAATGACGAAGGCTGGGATACCTGTTTCGCCGCCTGGCTCCAGGGTTCGCGCATTGGCCCTTCCGACGGCGTGCTGGTCTTCTCGGTGGGCGGTGGGAGCCGTGAGAAAAACGTGTCCGTGAATATCGTACGGGCGCTCGAGACGGCATCCGAAGCGGGCGCGCATGTCTTTGGCATCGTGGGGCGCGTCTCCGAACTGAATGGGGGCTTCACGCGCCAGATTGCCGAGGAGTGCATCGTTATTCCCGCGCTGGCTCCAGATCGAATCACGCCACACACCGAAGGCCTGTGCGCCGTGCTGTGGCATTTGCTGGTGAGCCATCCGCTGTTGCAGCGCGCCGCAACCAAGTGGGAATCGCTGCCATGAATCCGGTAAATATCACGTCCAGCCGGTATTTCATCGCGGGTGGCGCCGGATTCATCGGCAGCCATTTTACCGACCGTCTGTTGTGCGACAAGAGCACCGAAGCCGTCACGCTCTATGACAATTTTTCGAGCGGCCGCGAGTGGCATTACGCGCATCATGAGCAAGACCGCCGGCTGCGCGTGATCTGCGGCGACGTGAAAGATCTGGCCGCGCTTGAACGCAATATGGACGGCCACGATACGGTCATTCATCTGGCCTCCAATCCCGACATCGCGCGCGCCGCCGTGGAGCCCGACATCGATTTCCGCGAAGGCACCTTTCTGACGCAGCAAGTTGTGGAGGCCATGCGCCGCACCCACACGCCGAATCTGCTCTACGCGTCCGGCAGCGGTGTGTATGGCGATCTGAAGGATTTCGAAGCGCAGGAAGATTTCGGGCCGCTGGTTCCGGTTTCGACATACGGCGCCAGCAAGCTGGCCGGCGAGGCGCTGATCGCATCCTACTGCGCGATGTTCGATCTGCGCGCTTGCGCCTTCCGCTTCGGCAATGTGGTGGGCGCGCGCCAGACGCATGGAGTGGGCTTCGATTTTATTCGCCGCCTGCGCGTTCAGCCCGATCGTTTACGAATTCTGGGCGACGGCCAGCAGAGCAAGTCTTACATTCACGTCGACGATGTGGTGGACGCGGTGCTGCTCGCGCATCGCACGTGTCCCAAGAACTTAGAGGTGTACAACGTGGCCACGGGCGACTACATCACGGTAACGGAGATCGCCAAGCTGGCCATCGAAGTAGCGGGTCTCTCCGAGGATCAAGTTCGTTTCGAATATACGGGGGGTGACCGGGGTTGGAAAGGTGACGTTCCCATCGTGCGGCTCAATACAGACCGCATTCGCAGCCTGGGCTGGACGTGCAAACGCACTACCAGCCAGGCGCTCTGTGTCGCGTTGAATTCCATGCTGGCAGACTCCCGGCTGGGGAGATTGTAGTGGGGTGCTTAAAGTGAGGCGCGCCGTATTCCTGGATCGCGATGGCGTGGTCAACCGCGCCGTTCTTCGCCAAGGCAAGCCATACCCGCCCGCCACTATTTCGGACCTTCGGCTGTTGCCCGGCGTTCGCGAGGCCTGCAACCGGCTGCGCGAAGCCAAATTCGCTTTAATTCTGATCACCAATCAGCCGGACATCGCGCGCGGCCTGGTTTCGGCCGGGCAGGTTTCGGAGATGAACCAGCGCTTGAAAAGCTTTTTGCGGCTGGATGCTGTCGGCGTCTGTCCGCATGATGACTCTGCGCGTTGCTCCTGCCGCAAGCCGCAACCGGGGCTGCTGCTCGAAGCGGCTCGCGTCTGGAATATAGACCTGCAGGCGAGCTTCATTGTGGGCGACCGTTGGCGCGACATCGAAGCCGGCCATCGCGCCGGCTGCCGCGCGATTTTCGTCGATTACGGTTACGCCGAACAGCGCCCGGATGGGCCTTTCGTCGGCGTCCGCTCGCTGCGCGAAGCCGCGCAATGGATTCTGCGCAGCACTCGCCCGGGCCATTTTATGGAGACGCCGCAATATGCCTGATGTCGCTTTATTCCGCGTCAAGATTTTTGCCGATGGCGCGGACCGCGCCTCCATTCTGGACCTCGCGGCCAATCCTTTGATCAAGGGATTCACCACCAATCCCACGCTGATGCGGCAGGCGGGCATCACGGACTATGAGTCTTTCGGACGATCGCTCGCCCGCGCCATCCCCAACCGGCCGTTCTCCTTCGAAGTCCTCTCGGATGACTTCGACCAGATGGAACAGCAGGCGCAGAAAATCGCCACCTGGGGCGACAACGTATATGTCAAGATCCCCATCACCGATACGCGCGGACGCAGCTCAGCGGCCCTGGTGAAGCGCCTGGCGCAGCGCGGCGTCAAGATCAACGTCACCGCGCTCATGACGCTTGATCAGGTGGACGCGGTGGTGTCCTGCCTGCGGCATGGCCCGCCCAGTTGCATCTCGATTTTTGCCGGCCGCATCGCCGATGCCGGTTACGATCCGCTGCCCATCTTATGCGGCGCTCTGGCGCGCATCCGGGCCTATCCGCAAATCGAACTGATCTGGGCCAGCCCGCGCGAGTTGTTCAACATCGTGCAAGCGGATGCCATCGGCTGCCACATCATCACGGTGACGCATGAGTTGCTGAAGAAGCTCCCGTTGATTGGCCGCGATCTGACGGAATATTCGCTCGATACGGTGAAGATGTTCGTCAACGACGCGCGCGCCGCGAGTTTCACTTTGGATCCGCTGACACCGGCGCCGGAAACTTCGCCGGCTATTCTGCAGCGCTAAGCGGCTTCTTTTTCCAGCGCCAGGGCGCGCTCGCGCTGCCACTGCAGTTTGCCTTGATATTCCTGATAGAGCGTGGTGAATCCAGCCCACCAGTAACCTCCCACAAATAGCAGCAGGAACGGCACCGCCAGGAAATTCCAGGTTTCGATCGCGTAGGCCACCATGAACGCGAAATATCCACCGGCCGCCAATTCCGCGTAGGGCAGCCAGCCGCTGCGGCGCTGGTAACCCGCATTCTGAATTTTCACCTTATGGTCACCCACCGCATACTTGGGCGTCCGCGCAAAAGCCGATTTAACCCCGAACACTGCTTCGATCACGGCTTTGGTATTGATCAATGTCAGGGCGATCCCCGCTGCCATGAGGGCCGGCATCAAGGCGATGGAGCGCTTCCAGTTGCGCGGGTGCAACTCGCGCTGCGCCACCAGGTAAAACGCCCAAATGGAACAGAACGATGCCACGATGAGCGGCAGATCCACGCTCAGCATCTGGAACACGCCCATGTAGAATCGTACGATCATCACCGGCAGCATCAACGCCGACATCAGCAGCATCAGGGGATAAGACAGGTTCGGCGTCAGATGGCAAAACGCCTCCAGCTTGACGCGCCACGGTTCCTTGGACCGCAGAATCCTCGGCAGCAGCTTGATGGCAACCTGCGTCAGCCCCTTGGCCCAGCGCGATTGCTGCACTTGGAATCCGTAAGTGTCCACGGGAAGTTCCGAAGGACAATCCACGGACGGAACATAGACGAAGCGCCAGCCTTTCAGCTGTGCGCGATAGCTTAAGTCCGAATCTTCGGTCAGCGTATCGTGCTGCCAGCCGCCTGCGTCCTCAATCATCCTGGCGCGCAAAACACCGGCCGTCCCGTTGAAATTGAAAAACAGCCCGCTGCCGGAACGCGCTCCATGCTCCACCACGAAATGGCCGTCCAGCAGCATCGCCTCCACTTCGGTGAGCAGATTGAAATGCCGGTTCAGGTAGCTCCAGCGCGTTTGCACCACACCCACGCCGGGATCGGTGAAGTGATGTACCGTGCGCGCGAGAAAATCTCGAGGCGGAACAAAGTCGGCGTCGAAGATGGCGATCAGCTCGCCCGTGGCGGTCTGCATGCCTGCCTGCAACGCGCCAGCCTTGTATCCTGCGCGGTTGTTGCGGTGCAGATACTCGATGGGCAATCCGGCGGCCTGATATTCGCGGACCAGAGCCTCAGTGAACGGATGCGTGTCGTCGGTGGAATCGTCCAGCACCTGGATCTGCAGCAAGTCCCGCGGGTACTCCATCCGGCTGGTTTCTTCGAGCAGCCGCTCCACTACGTAGCGCTCGTTATAAAGCGGCAGTTGGATGGTCACGCGCGGCAGTTGGGTCCAGTGTTCAGGCTCAGACGCCCGCTCGCCACGATGTTTGAAGTATTTCCGGATCATCTCGAAGCGGTGGCAGCCGTAAAACGAAAGGACGACCAGGATGGCGAAGTAGGGAATCAGCAGCGCCCAATCGAAAAACTCCAGCCGATGCACGCCTTTGAAGGTGTCATCAAAAAGGGCACGGACCAACTGATCGGTGGTCGACGTTGCGAGTAATAGGGCTGTGGGAGCGATCGCTATAACCATAAGGTCCTGCAACGAACAGGGTTAGACGCCGGGGACCGGGCGGCGTTACATTCAGTTATTATACCGCAAGCCGTTACAATAAGATTGCCGTGCGACTTGTTGTCCTCCTGTTTTCTATTGTTTACTCTTTGGGCGCCCAGACTACGCCTCAGTTTGTCTGGCAGGGCCAGGTGGACGGCATCGTGATTTTGCACGTGACGGGAAAGCGGCTGGCGGTGCAAATTCAAGACGGCGCACCAGTGGAACGCCAGAAGTTTCATTTTTCCGATCCGCTGCCCGAGAGCCGGCAAAGCGTCCGGGTGGAAGTGCTGGAAGGACGCGGCTTCGTGCATGTGGTGGATTCGCCCAGCATCGAAAATCACTACACGCTGGCCGTGGAGATTGAAGACCGGCAGCCCGGAAGTTCGTTCTACTCGATTGCGCTCTATTGGGACGCGTCCAACAACCTGTTCGAAGGCGGGGAGGAGAAGACCGACAAGGTTGCGTGGAAAGGCCGCGTGGATGAGGCGGCCATCATCAGTTGCCGCAAGCAAACTTGCGTTTCGAGCGCGGAGCCAGACGCGCCGGCGCCAGGCGTGGCGGTAACGGACGAGCATTTCAAGTTTTCTCACCCGCTGCCCGAGCGCGATACCGAGGTTCGTCTGGAATACCCCGAAGGCCGCGGCGAGATCCGTTTGATCGAGCAGCCCCGCCAGGCCAACCACTACACGGCGCGTGTTTCGATCCGCGATCCGCAAGGGGGCGCGGGCGAGTATTCGTTCACCCTGGTTTGGAATCGCAGCCCATCCAAAGACTCGAAGGAATCCGCGTCGATTCCCGACTCCTCGGGCCGCGCTTTTCTTTGGAACGGCACCGTGGACGGCCGGGTGCGGGTTACGCTCCAAGGCGGCGCCAGTTTCTCCGAAGTGCTGGAGGGCGCTGCCATCGTTGGCGAGCACGGCGAAATGCTGCGGCCACTACCGGCGCGTGCGGATCTGATGCCCAGGATTCAAAAGCTGCGCGGCCGCGGGCGGGTGTCGATTGTGGAATCGCCGTCGGAGAAGAACAATTACCGCTTGGTTTTTGAGATCGACGATCCCCAACCCGGCGCGGATGACTACGAAGTGGAGCTGGACTGGTAACTCCTGTGGCGCCCGCACTCTACTCTTGCGTGCCGCGTCGCCACTCCTGGCGACGCAAGGTATTTACTTATGGTGTTCGCAGGAGTGCGAACACGGCACGCAAGAGAACGTGCGCCACAAGCTGCACCAAGCTTTACGAACGGATTCTGGGCTAGCGGCGGCAAAGCATTTTCTTGGGCGAGAGGGCGCGCGTTGGATAATAGCAGCTTGATTGCCCGCAAAAGAGAAAGCACTGGCCGGCTCGCGTTCCTGGTAGCCGCCGGTATTCTGCTCAGCCGCCTGGTCGGCCTGGTGCGTCTGAGGGTTTTCTCGCATTATTTCGGACTGCGCTCGGATGCCGCGGACGCCTTCAACGCCGCATTTCGAATTCCCAATTTTCTGCAAAACCTGTTTGGCGAGGGCGTGCTGTCGGCGTCCTTTATCCCGGTCTATGCGCGATTGCTGGCCGAGGGCGAGGAGGAAGAGGCGGGAAAAGTAGCAGGCGCGGTGGGCGCGACATTGGCACTGGCGGTCGCGGTATTGTGCCTGATCGGCGTTCTGATAACGCCGTGGTTGATAGACGTCATCGCGCCCGGGTTCTCCGGATCGAAGCGCGATCTCACCATTTCGCTGGTGCGCATTCTTTTTCCAGGCGCGGGACTGCTGGTGTTTTCAGCCTGGTGTCTGGGGATATTGAACAGCCACCGCAAGCTGTTCCTGTCTTATGCTGCGCCAGTGATGTGGAGCGCGGCCATGATCGCGACGCTCGTGATCTTCGGCGGACGGTCCACGCTCTCGCAATTGGCGATCACTCTGGCGTGGGGATCGGTGGCCGGCAGCGCGCTGCAGTTTGGCATCCAGTTGCCGGTGGTGCTCAAGCTGGCCAAACATTTGCGGATGCGGCTCGCTTTGGACTCGTCCCAGGTGCGCGAGGTGCTTCGAAACTTTGCGCCGGTTTTCGTCAGCCGGGGCGTGGTGCAGATCAGCGCGTACATCGATGCATTGCTCGCGAGCCTGCTGCCTACCGGCGCCGTTACCGGATTGATCAATGCCCAGCTGATTTACGTGTTGCCGGTGAGCTTATTCGGCATGTCGGTATCGGCGGCCGAATTGCCCGTGATGTCGAGCGCGACCGGGACCGCGGAGGAAATTCAAGCAGCGCTGCGCGAGCGGATCGATTCTGGCTTGCGGCACATCGCTTTCTTCATTGTGCCGTCGGCCGCGGCCTTTCTCGCATTCGGCGATTTGATCGCAGGCGCGCTGTTGCAGACCGGCCGCTTCACACACACGGACGCACAATATGTCTGGGGCATCCTCGCCGGCTCTTCCGTGGGATTGCTGGCATCCACCATGGGCCGATTATATTCGTCTGCCTACTACGCGCTACGCGACACGCGCACGCCGCTGCGATTCGCTGTTTTACGCGTGGCGCTCACCACCGTGCTGGGATATATCTGCGCGAAACCGTTGCCGCTGTGGATCGGGATCGATCCTCGCTGGGGCGTAGCGGGATTGACGGCGTCGGCGGGCGTCGCCGGCTGGGTAGAGTTCGCACTCCTGCGGCGCGGGATGCACCGGAAGCTGGGAGCTGGCGTATCGGTCTCTGGCTTCGTGGCGAAGCTCTGGCTTCTAGCGGCGTTGGCGGTCGCTGTTGGTAGCGCCGGAAGGTTCGCGCCGTTTGCTTCGCATCCCATTTATGGCGCCCTCGCGACGCTAGGGCCGTTCAGCGTCGTCTATCTGCTGATTGGCGCGGCTATCGCACCGGAAGGGCGGCGGTTGGTGGCGCGCCTACTTCGTCATTGAGATCTCGAAGCCGATGCCTGCTTCGTGAATATTCGACGCCCCGAAATTTCGCCTGTGCCAGCATTTGCTGGAACTGCTGTTTGGTGTAGGCGGTCCTCAGCAAGAAAGTCCTGAAGACCAGCTTCGTCACCGCCCGATTCACGGCGTTCAATCCCATGCCGTTCACCTCCCGGTTGATCGATTCCATGCTTGCATCTTTCCTGAGATCGACAATCAAGCCGCGCCCGCCGGGCTTGAGCACGCGGCACATTTCCTGGAGAGCGCGAACCGGCTGGCCGAAATTCTTGAAAGCCGCGCGGCACAGCAGAAAGTCGAAGGTGTTATCGGCCAGCGGCATGCTGGAGGCGCTGCCCTGGCGGAAATCTACCAGAACGGCCGCTTCGCCGGCCTTTTTGCCGGCGATATCCACAAAGGTGTGGCTGATGTCCAGGCCGGTGATGGAAAAGTCCCCGAGCTTCGCCAGTTCGATGCAGAAGTAGCCCGGGCCGGGAGCCACTTCGAGCACCACGCTTCCGGGCGCGAGCTGATCGGAGATCCGCCGCGCGAGCTTGGCGAATTCACCCATCGACTGGCCGGTGTTGCTGGTGTACCATTTCGCGACCAGGCCTTCCATGCCGCGGTCTTTATGGGGTTTGGGTAATGCTCGCCCCATGCAATCTCGCCCCATGCCCTTAGGTACGCGCGCCCAGCGCTAGGGGTTCGTCCTGATCGCGGCTAAGTATTCCTGCATGCAAAATTGCGTCAAATTACTCTTCTTGACAGTTTTGTTCCTCGAAGATATAATCCTCACATCTAGGTAAATATATGTAACCAAGAGGTTTGCTTGGTTGCACTCGCTCAGGTGGCGGTAAGAATTAGGGGGCAAGAAATCATGAAACGGATTACGACCAGGTCGTTCGTGCCGGTCTTTTTATGTCTAGGACTGTGCTTAACTCTTCTGGCACAGTCGGTTTCCCAGATCTCAGGGACCGTCAAAGATGCCAGCGGATCGGCCATCCCTGGCGCCGAAGTCACCGTCACACAAATCAACACCGGCGTCACTCGCACCGCTCAAACCGACGCTAGTGGCGTTTATTCCCTCCCCAGCTTGCCTCTCGGGCCCTACCGGCTGGAAGTGAAGAAGGAAGGCTTTTCTACCTACGTTCAGTCCGGCATCGTCTTGCAGGTGGACACGGCTCCAACCATTGATCCGGTGATGAAGATCGGCGCCCTCACCGAGACTGTCCAGGTGGAAGCCGCCGCGGCGATGGTGGAAACTCACAGCACTGGGGTCGGGCAGGTGGTCAACTCGCAGGACGTGGTGGAACTGCCGCTCAATGGACGCGAGATCACGCAGCTCATCACGCTCGCCGGCGGATCCAACACCGTGCAGTATGGCTTTGGGCAGGCGCCTTCCTCCGGTAACTTGATTTCAAGCAAGAACTATCCGAATGAGGCGCTGGTCAGCGTCGCCGGCGGGATGCTGAATGGAACCACTTACCTGCTGGACGGCGGAACGCATAACGACCCGTTCAATAATCTGAATCTTCCTCTGCCGTTCCCCGACGCGATCCAGGAATTCAAGGTGGAGACCAGTTCGCTGCCGGCCGAATATGGGCAGCACTCGGCGGGCGCGGTGAACGTTGTCAGCAAATCCGGCAGCAACGAATTTCACGGCGATGCGTTCGAGTTTGTGCGGAACGGCTATTTCAACGCGCGCGATTTCTTTGCGCCGGTAAGCGACAACCTGAAACGCAATCAGTTCGGCGGCACGGTGGGTGGGCCCATCAAGAAGAATAAGCTTTTCTTTTTCCTGGGTTACCAGGGCACGTTGATCCGTTCGGCGCCGGCCGCCACTCCCGCCGTGGTTCCCACCGCTGCCGAACTCACCGGAAACTTCCAGGCCTATGACTCGCAGTGTTTCGCCACGCCCAAAACCTTATTGGCGCCCTACGTGAACAATGTGCTCCCGGCCTCGCTCATCAGCCCGCAGGCCCTTTCCTTCGCCAGCCACTTTCCGGTGGTGACCAGTAACGTTTGCGGCAACACTACATTCGCGGAGGTTGCCAACCAGGACGAGCACATGGGTTTGGCGAAAGTCGATTACCAGATCAGTTCCAAACAGTCCATCTTCGCCCGCTATTTTGGCACCCACAGTCTGACGCCTTCCAGCTTCACCGGAACCGAGCTGTCGGTTCAGAACGCCGGTACGGACGATGAAGTGAATTCGTTCGTTCTGGGTGACACCTATGTATTCAGTTCCAGCGCGCTGAACACCTTCCACGCCACGGTCGATCGCGACGGCATCACGAAATTTCAGGTGCCGATTGTCACCCCCACCGACATCGGTGTCCAAGGCATCTATGTCGCCCTGCCCAACTTTTCAAACATCAACATCACCGGCGATTTCATGAGCGCCGGCGGATTTGCGACCCCCGGATTGGTAAACACCACCACCTACCAGTTCAGCGACGACTTCAGTCTCATCAAGGGCTCTCACCAGATGCAGTTCGGAGCCAACTTTATACGTCCCATGCAAGCCACCACGTTTTGCGTGTATTGCAATGGGCTGTTCACCTTCTCCGGCGCCGACACCGGAACCGCCATGTCGGACTTTATCGCCGGGGCATTGGATTCATTCACTGACGCCAACGTCTCGCACGACAATGAAAAGTGGGCTTACCTGGGGCTCTATGCTCAAGACAACTGGAAGATCAATTCCCGCCTGACGCTGAATTACGGCTTGCGCTGGGAGCCTTATCTCAACGGCCGAATCGTCAATAACAAGATTACGCATTTCGACATGGCGGATTTTCTGTCCGACACGCATTCCACCATCTACCCGAATGCACCCGCCGGCACGCTCTTCCCCGGCGATCCTGGCTTTAAGACCGGTGGGAGGCCGAACTTGACAAGCTGGAATAATTGGGCGCCGCGCGTCGGCTTGGCATGGGATCCCACCGGCAAAGGCAAGACCCTCATCCGGGCGTCGTGGGGAATGTTCTATGACATGCCTCAGACGCTGTTCTACTACAACGCCTCGTCCGAACCGCTCTGGGGTGAGTCGATTTCGTTGACCAATCCCGCCGGAGGGTTCGCCAATCCGTGGCTTGGATATCCTGGAGGAAATCCATATCCCACCACGCAAAATGCCACCACGAACTACCCCACCGCCGGATATTATGAGACCGTTCCCCTGCACGTAAAGAATACCTACGTGGAACAGTGGAACCTCACGCTGCAGAAGCAGGTGGGATCCAGCTGGCTGCTAAAGGCCAGCTATCTTGGGAGCGACACGGTTCACCTCTGGACGGACCAGGAGTTGAACCCAGCCATCTACGTGCCAGGAGACTGTGCCGTTGGTCAATATGGCTTGAAGAAGGCGGGACTGTGCTCCACCACTGGAACCACTCAGGCGCGGCGGCTCCTTACGCAGTTAAATCCCAGCCAAGGTCCGTATTATGGAACGCTCGAATACCTCGACGATGGCGGCACAGCCAGCTACAACGCGCTGATCGTTTCGGCCGAGCATCGATTGTCGAGTCATTTCTCGATGCTCGCCAACTACACATTCTCGCATTGCATCGGCGACCCGGTGACTACGGAACTTTCGGGCCCGATTTACACCGATCCTTCCGATCGCAAATTCGACCGCGGCAACTGCACGGCCATTGACGTCCACCACAACTTCAATCTGTCCGCCGTTCTACAATCTCCGCACTACTCGTCCAGGATGGTGCAATGGATCGCGGGAGACTGGCAGTTGGCGCCCATCGTGAGCCTGCACAGCGGCAGCTACTTTACCGTGTTCACCGGTGTCGACAACGCGCTTACCGGGGTATCCACCACCGCCCAGCGCCCGAATCAAATCCTCTCCAGTGTTTACTGCGCGGACAAAACCATTAACTGCTGGATGAATGCGAAAGCGTTCGCTTCGCCGGCGCCCGGTACCCTGGGCGACCTCGGTGTGAACAACCTGGAAGGCCCGGGCTACTTCGACGTGGACATCGCGCTATCTCGCCAGTTCAGAGTGCGGGAAAAGCAGTACTTCGAGATCCGCGCCGAGTCGTTCAACATTCAGAACCGCGCCAATTTCCTGAATCCTGGGACGGTCGGCATCTCGGGCGGTAGCGCCAATTCGGCCTTGAACAGCAGCACGTTCGGCAAGATTCAATCCGACGTCAGTCCGCGGATCATGCAGTTCGCCGTCAAGTACAGTTTCTAGTCTCCGCAAGTCAGAAACAGGTAAGGCGCCTCGGCAGGATTCACTGAGCGCGCAATCAGAAACGGATCGTCAGGCGTCTTGTGGCGCTGCCCCAGGTCCCAAAGATCGAGCTCAGAGCTTGAGGCTGCTGGATGCGCCGGATGGAAAACCTCCGGCGAGGCACATCGATTCCGAGGCTCAGGCGCACCGTCCCTCCCATAGTTAGCATAAACAAAACGCACCTCGTCATCACCCGCGGCGGGTAACGTTTCGGCCTCCGCCGACGCCACTCAACTGACACGAAACATTAGCCTTCTGGTTGACGCTCGGTGTCGAATGCGATATACCTGACAGAGGGGGCGTTGGTGCCTAGACTGCTCGTAAGCGGCTTGTTTCTAGCCTGGTCGTGCGCTTATGGCGAGCCGCCATCTCCGCAGCACGCACTGATAAATCAGTATTGCGTCACCTGCCATAACGAAAAAGCCAAAACCGCCGGCTTGATGCTCGACAAGTTGGATATCGATCACGCCGGCGAGCATGCCGAAGCCTGGGAAAAAGTTGTACGCAAATTGCGCGGTGGCATGATGCCTCCCAAGGGCATGCCACGGCCGGAGCAGGCCAAGATCGACGGCTTGATCACCTGGCTCCAGACATCGCTCGATCAAGCTGCGGCGGCGCATCCGGATCCCGGGCGCGCTCCGCTACATCGTCTGAATCGGACCGAGTACGCCAATGCGATCCGCGATCTGCTCGGCCTGAAGGTTGACGTGTCGGCGCTGCTTCCGGCCGATGACGAGAGTAACGGATTCGATAACATCGCGGAAGTTTTGCGTGTCTCGCCGTCGTTGCTCGAAGCTTATCTGGCTGCCTCCCGTGAAGTGAGCAGTTTGGCGGTTGGCGATCCGAAAATCGGGCCCATCAGCCAGACCATTCAGGTGCCGCCGGATTTAGCGCAAAGCGAGCATATCGAAGGGCTGCCGTTAGGCACGCGCGGCGGGATTCTGATTCATCATAATTTTCCGCTGGACGCTGACTATGAGTTCAACGTCGTTCTGCTGCGGAATATCGTCGGGTATTTGACCGGCATGGAGTTTCCGCATCAGCTCGAAGTCAGTATCGATGGCCGGCGGGTTTTCCTCGCCCCGGTGGGCGGCCAGGAAGATCTGAAGCTGGTGGATACCAACCTCGCGCTGGCCGGCGACACCTTGGACGCGCGCCTGAAAACCAAGGTGCACGTGAACGCCGGGCCGCATGATGTTGCGGTTTCATTCCTGCGCCGCGATTCGGCGGAATCGGACGAACCGCTCGAGCCGTTCACCCGCGACCTGGATTTGCAGAACATGAACGGCATTCCGCTGATCGATCACGTGCAGATCACCGGACCATGGAATGCCACCGGCCCCGGAAACACGCCGAGCCGGCGTCGGATTTTCGTTTGCACTCCCGCTGGCTCTGAAGACGAAGTTCCTTGCGCGAAAAAGATTCTCGCGGTGCTGGCGCGCCGGGCCTATCGGCGTCCGGTGACGGATTCCGACATGGAGACGCTGCTGAGCTTTTACCAGGCTGGAAAGAACCAGGGCAATTTCGAGTCGGGGATCGAGAACGCGCTGCGGCTGATCCTGGCAAGTCCTAAGTTTCTGTTCCGGTCCGAGACCGATCCGGCGCGCGTGGCCGCGGGCAGCGTTTATCATGTGAGCGATCTGGACCTGGCATCGCGCCTTTCGTTTTTCCTGTGGAGCAGCATTCCCGACGACGAGCTGCTCAACGTGGCGGTGCAGGGCAAGCTGAAAGATCCCGCGGTACTGGACCGCGAAGTGCGGCGCATGCTGGCCGATCCGAAAGCGGAAGCGCTGGTCAATAATTTCGCCGAACAGTGGCTGTTCCTCCGCAATGTGCAGAGCGTGTTGCCGGACGAGGCCACCTTCCCGAACTTTGACGACAATCTGCGGCAGTCCTTCAAGCGCGAGACGGAGCTGTTTTTTGAGAGCGTCATGCGGGAAGATCGCGGCGTGATGGATCTCATCACCGCCAACTACACCTTCGTCAATGAGCGCCTCGCGAAACATTACGACATCCCGAACGTTTATGGCAGCCAGTTCCGGCGCGTAACAATTACCAACGATGCTCGCCGCGGATTGCTTGGGCAGGGAAGCATTCTGAGCGTGACATCCTATCCCACGCGCACCTCGCCAGTGCTGCGCGGCAAATGGATCATGGAAAATGTCATGGGCACGCCGCCCCCCGCGCCTCCTCCCAACGTGCCGGCGCTGAAAGATCAGGCGCAGGGTGGGAAAGTGCTTTCGGTCCGGCAATTGATGGAAGAGCATCGCAAGAACGCGCCTTGTTCCACCTGCCATGCGGTGCTCGACCCGCTCGGATTTGCGCTCGAGAGCTTCAACGGCGTGGGCGAATATCGGACCAAAGACGCTTCCGGGCCGATTGATTCGTCCGGGCAACTCGCCGATGGCACCAAGATCAATGGCATCGTGGAATTGCGCCAGGCCTTGCTGAAACACCCCGAATACTTCGTCGGCACCCTGACCGAGAAACTGCTCACCTACGCACTGGGACGCCCTCTGGAGTACTATGACATGCCGGTGGTACGCGGCATCGTCGAAGGCGCCGCGGGTAGCGATTATCGGTTTTCATCGTTAATTGCGGGTATCGTGAAGAGCGAGCCTTTTGAGATGCGCCGGGCGGTCGAAAGCGAGCCTTCGGGAGTAACCACGGCGGCTTTTCAGCGGTCTGTTAAAGAGGGTAGATAATGTTCATCTCGAAAAAGCATCTTCCACGGCGGACCTTTTTGCGTGGGATGGGTGTGACGCTGGCGCTGCCCTTGCTGGACGCGATGCTGCCGGCCCAAACCCTTCTGAAGAAGACTGCGGCCGCCGGATCGCCGCGCATGGGATTTGTGTACGTTCCGCACGGCGCGATCATGAATCAGTGGACGCCGGCGGAGGATGGAGCCGGGTTTGAGTTCTCGCGAATTTTGAAGCCGCTGGAGCCGTTTCGCGATCGCTTAAATGTTGTCAGCGGACTAGGCAATCGCGCGGCCGACAGCACGGCGGTGCATTCTCTGAGTCCAACCACCTGGCTGAGCGGAGTGCGTCCGAAGCCGACTCAAGGAGTGGACGCTTACGCCGGCATCACCGCCGATCAGATTGCAGCGCAGCATATCGGACAGGACACGCCGCTTCCGTCCATTGAGTTGGCCACCGAGGATCATTCGGCGCTGCTGGGCGCCTGCGATCGCGACTACGGTTGCATCTACATGAACACCCTCTCGTGGCGTACCCACACCACCCCGATGCCGATGGAAATTAATCCGCGGAAAGCCTTCGAACGGATGTTCGGGCAAGGCGGAACGGCGGCCGAGCGTGCCTTGCGCACCCAGCAGGATCGCAGCATTCTGGACGAAATCACCGCCGAAGCCGGCGCGATGAAGTTGAAACTGGGTCCACGCGATCAGGCCACGGTGAGCGATTATCTGGACAGCGTGCGTGAGATCGAGCGGCGTATCCAGCGGGCCAACTTCGATTCCACTGCGTCCCTCGAGCTGCCCGTCGAGCCGGTGGGCATCCCCTACAACTTCGAAGAGCACATCAACATCATGTACGACATGTTGGTGCTGGCTTATCAGGCCAACATCACGCGCGTGTTCACCTACATGGTGGCGCGCGAAGAGAGCAACAAGACTTATCCGCAGGTGGGCGTGCACGACGGGCATCACGCTACGTCACATCATCAGAACCTGCCGGAAAAGATCGAGAAGCTGGTGAAGATCCAGAACTATCACGTCACGCTGTTTGCGCGCTTCCTCGGAAAGCTGAAGAGCACGCCGGATGGCGACGGTAATCTGCTGGACAATTCGGTCATTCTCTTCGGCAGCAACATGAGCAACAGCAATCTGCACAATCATTTCCCGTTGCCGAATCTGGTGGCGGGCGGCGCGTGCGGAAAGCTCCAAGGTGGCCGGCACCTGCGCTACGACGATCACACGCCGATTTCGAACCTGCTGCTGACCATGCTCGATAAGAGCGGCATTCCGCAAGACGCCCTGGGCGATAGCACTGGCGAACTCGTCAATATCTAGCCATGCGCTTCTGTCTGATCCTGGCGCTCGCCTGCCTGTCGGCGTTTGCCGGAACCATCGTTGACGCCGTCAAGGATGGCGACACCCCAGCGGCTATAGCGCTCCTGAAGCAGCACGCCGACGTGAATCTGCCGGAGCCCGACGGTACCACGGCTCTGCACTGGGCCGTGCGGCAGGACGATCGCGAGATGGCCGATCTGCTGATCAAAGCCGGCGCAAACGTCAAGGCCGCGAATCGTTACGGCGTTACGGCGCTCTATCTGGCGTGTGTGAATGGAAGCGCGCCCATGATCGCGAAGCTTTTGGAAGCGGGCGCGGATTCGAACGCCGCCACTACCGAAGGCGAAACGGCGCTGATGACCGTGGCACGCACCGGTAATGTGGAAGCGGCCAAGGTTTTGTTGGCGCACGGCGCCGACGTCAATTCCAAAGAGCAATGGCGGCAGCAAACACCGTTGATGTGGGCGGTTGCCGAATCGCATCCCGAGATGGCACAGGAGCTGATCGCGCACGGCGCGGACGTGAACGCCCGCCAGGTGACATGGAACTGGGAGCGGCAAGTCACCAAGGAACCTCGCGAGAAATGGTTGCCCCTGGGCGGATTGACGCCATTGTTGTTTGCGGCTCGGCAGGGTTGTGTCGATTGCGGGCGAGTTCTGCTGAAGGCCAATGCGGATATCAATGCCACCGATCCAAACAACATCAGCCCGATGGTGATGGCGCTCATCAACGGCCATTACGATTTTGCCGCGTTTCTGCTGGAGCAAGGCGCGGACCCCAATATCGCCGATGACACCGGGCGCACGCCGCTCTACGCGGCCGTCGATGACCATACCATGCCGGACTCCAACCTTCCCTCGCCTCGTGAGATCGACAACAAACTGACCAGCATGGATGTGATTCAGATGCTGCTCGCCCACGGGGCGAACGTCAACGCGCAACTGAAAAAGCAGACGCCTTACCGTACCAAAATCGACCGCGGCGCCGACACCATGCTCACCACCGGAACTACGCCGCTGCTGCGCGCAGCCAAGGCCGGCGATGCCGAGGCCACCCAGGCGCTGCTCGCCAAAGGCGCCGATCCGAAGCTATCCACAAAATTTGGTTTGACGCCCGTCATGGCTGCCGCGGGACTGGGCACCAAGGAAGAAGACACCACTGGACGCAAGAAGACCGAGGCTGAGGCCATTGCGGCCATTAAGCTTTGCCTGGCGGCCGGAGCGGATGTCAACACAGTCGACAACCAAGGCGATACGGCTCTGCATGGCGCCGCGCAAAAGGGATCGGATCAGGTGGTGCAGTTCCTGGCCGATCATGGCGCCAAGCTCGACGTCAAAGACAAAAAAGGCCGCACACCGCTCGACGCAGCCAATGGCCTGATGGGCAACGGCGGCTTCGATGGCTCTCGGCGCGATGTTCACGAGAGCACCGTGGCGCTGCTGCGCAAGTTGATGGCGGTTCCCGAAGCGAAGGCGGCGCAGTAACGGCAGGCATTTCTACTTCGGTACAATTGAGTGGATGATGCGTCAATATGCCACAAACGATCTTATTCTGGAGGAAGCGGGCTATTCCTATAATTTTGATCGCGCGCTCTACATCAACCGCCACCTTAAGAAGGCGTTCAGTATAGAGTTCGTCGAAGATCATACCGACGAGGAAATCAAGGTGCGCATGAGTCAGAAAAGCGCTGGCGGATGGCAATTCTATTTCAATTCGGAACCCTCTGAATCCGTGAAACGTGAGCTGGAGCGCATCTTGAGTTGATGGCTCAGCGTGCCGTTGAAGACTGGCTGCGGGCTGAATATTTTGAACTGCTCCCCGACATGCGTCGGGTCGTCGAAGAACTGGAAGGGGAGGTAAGGCATTGCCTCCGCTTTGTGTCTCGCAGGCTGGAGAGGTACGAACAACTAGTCGTTAAGTCGCGTATCAAGGAATGCGAGAGCGCCATTGACGCCCTGCGCAGAAGCCTCCATGAGGGGCGAACTTTCGACCAGGAAAAGCCCGAGGTGTATAGTCTCAGAAGTCTGACCGATCTGGCGGGGGTCCGGGTCCTGGTGTTTCCGCGGAATCACGTTGTCCAGGCAAATGAGGAACTGCTTCGCCGATTTCCGTTATGGACACCCGATCCAGTACGTGAATACCACGAAGGCCCGATCCTCGCTGAGGCCTATTACGGCTACTGCGACGCTAGCGGCATTATACAGGGAGAGATTCAGGTTGTCCCTATGTTGACGGGCCTGTTTTGGGAGGTGGAGCACGCTGCAATCTACAAGCCTTCGCCGCGATTAGTCGATTTAGTGCGCCGGCCGGTGATGCAGCTACGCGTGAGTGAAGTTTTGAGGTCGTTGGAAGCCTTCGAAGACGAGTTCGAGAAACTGATCCGCCTTGATGCACCCAGCGAGCAATAGCGACTGTCTCAGTCTCGGTTTCCGGCCCCGCGAGTCCACCAACCATCGCCTAGAAACTCGCGCGGAAGATCGTCACTTGCCGGTTCGAGTCCTAGCTTTTCCACGGTTTGAAACCATTCGTCTCTCAGACTAGTAGGAATCTCGACTCCGCACCACGGGCAGAAGCGAAGCAGAACGAAAGATGAGCCGCCATCCAATACACGAATACCGTACTCACGAAACTTAGGTATGTATAGAATCCCCGTTTCGTCATTCAACCGATCTGTCATTTCCGAGCAACAGTGCATTTGCTCCAACCGTACCATGCCAGCCAACCAGCCGACCCCCTGCGCGCGCGTAGCGGGCGCTGTCCAGACGCGAGCACGCAGTGCGCGCATCTGTGCTAACATCTATTGTGCCGACGCGAATTCTGGGCGTAATACCAGCCCGGTTTGCCTCCTCCCGCTTCCCTGGAAAAGCCCTCGCCACTATCGCCGGTAAGCCTATGCTCCAGCATGTGTACGAGCGGGCCAGCCAGGCACGTTATCTTTCAAAAGTAATCATCGCCACCGACGACGAGCGGATTCACAAAGCTGCGCGGGCCTTTGGCGCGCAGGTTCAGATGACGCGCGCGGATCATTTGTCGGGAACAGACCGTGTGGCCGAAGCGGCATCTTCAGACAACGCCTCGGTCATTGTGAACATCCAGGGCGACGAACCGTTGATCGATCCATCCGCGATTGATGCCGCGGCTCTGGGGCTCCTTGATAATCCCGATATTCCCATGGCCACAATTAAGAAGGCCATTGAGGATCCGCGCGAGATCTCCGATCCGAATGTCGTTAAAGTGGTAACCAATCTGGCGGGCGATGCCATCTATTTTTCCCGCTGCCCGATTCCGTTGGCGCGCGAAGGCGGCGGAGTTCATTATAAGCACCTGGGTCTTTATGTTTACCGGCGCGATTTTCTGCTCGCCTATTCCGGTCTTCCGGTGGGTCCCCTCGAGCGGATGGAACGGCTGGAACAATTGCGGGCGATCGAGAACGGTCATCGCGTCCGCGTGGTGGAAACCGAGTACGAATCTTTAGGGGTCGATACGCCGGAGGACTTGGATCGCGTGTCGGCTCTCATAGCCTGTTTTGAAAATGAGCCACATTTGAAAATGCACTGAGGGGAATGTCCATGGCCAAATACATCTTTGTCACCGGCGGCGTGGTCTCATCGCTCGGAAAAGGCATCGCGGCGGCTTCCATCGGTTGTCTGCTCGAAAGCCGCGGGCTGCGAGTCTCGCTGCAGAAGTTCGATCCGTACTTGAACGTCGATCCGGGCACCATGAGTCCCTTCCAGCACGGTGAGGTGTTCGTCACCGACGACGGAGCGGAGACCGATCTGGATCTGGGCCACTACGAGCGGTTCACGCACGCCAAGCTGACGCAGAGCAACAATCTCACTTCGGGCAGGATCTACGAACAGATCATCCATCGCGAACGGCGCGGCGATTATCTCGGCAAAACCGTGCAAGTGATTCCGCATGTCACCAACGAGATCAAAGCGGCCGCGCGCAAGGTGGCGGCGGACGTGGATGTGGTGATCGTGGAGATCGGCGGCACGGTGGGCGACATTGAATCGCTTCCGTTCCTGGAAGCCATCCGCCAGCTTCGGCATGAGATGGGCCGCGACAACACGGCATTCGTGCATGTGACGCTGGTTCCCTGGATCGCCGCGGCGCAGGAGTTGAAGACCAAGCCTACGCAACACAGCGTGAAAGAGCTGCGGGCGCTGGGTATTCAACCGGATATGCTGCTCTGCCGGTCTGAGCGCGCGCTGCCGCACGACATGAAGGAGAAGATCGCGCTGTTCTGCGACGTGGACGTGGAAGCCGTCATCACCGCGAGCGATGTGAACTCGGTCTATGAAGTGCCGCTGGTGTTCGCCGAGCAGGGCGTGGACGAGATTCTCCTGCGCATCTTGCGTATGGACGCCAGGCCGCGCGATCTCAGCCGCTGGACCGGGATGCTGGAGCGCATGCAGAATCCGGAAGACCAGGTGGACATCGCGCTTATCGGGAAGTACGTGGAATACGAGGATTCCTATAAGAGCCTGAAAGAAGCGCTGCTGCACGGCGCGCTGGCGCACCGGCTGAAGGTGAACATTCATTGGATCGAGTCCGACCATATGACTTGGCCGGACTGCGCGCCAGAGTTGGAACAATACGACGGTATTTTGGTTCCAGGCGGATTTGGAAAGCGCGGCGTGGAAGGCATGATTGCGGCCATCCGGTATGCGCGCGAAAGCAAGGTGCCGTATTTCGGCATTTGTTTAGGGATGCAAACCATGGTGATTGAGTTCGCGCGCAATGTCTGCGGCCTGGAGCACGCTAACTCCACCGAATTCGATCCCGCCGCGCCCGATCGCGTGATTTATAAATTGCGCGAGTTGAAGGGCGTTGACGAATTGGGCGGAACCATGCGCTTGGGCGCGTATCCATGCATGCTGGCGGAAGGAAGTTTTGCGCGCCAGGCTTATGGAGTTCCCGAGATCAGCGAGCGCCACCGGCATCGCTACGAATTCAATCGTGATTACGAGCAGGTTTTGACGTCGGGTGGATTGCGCATCGCCGGCCAGACGCCTGACTCGGTGTACGTGGAAATCTGCGAGATCCCGGATCATCCCTGGTTCCTGGGCTGCCAATTCCATCCCGAATTCAAGTCCAAGCCCCTGGAGCCGCATCCGCTGTTCTCGGCATTCATGGCGGCGGCGCACAAGCATCGCAAGAGCCGTCCCAAGCCCGCTCAACGCGTTCGCTCCGAGCAGTACACACACGCCGATTGAGCACTCTTCCTCTCATTGGGCGTGGCCGGCCGCTGGCGTTGATCGCCGGCCCTTGCGTGATCGAGAGCGAGGATCACGTGCGCTTTCTCGCGGACGCCATCCGCAAGATCGCCGGTCCGTTCATTTTCAAAGCTTCGTTCGACAAGGCCAATCGCAGCAGCCTGGAGTCCTATCGCGGCCCCGGACCCGAGGAAGGCTTGCGGATTCTTGCGAACTTACGGCGTGACGGCTATGTGGTGCTGACGGATATTCATCAGCCGTCGCAGGCCGAAGCCGCGGCCGAGGCGGTGGATGTTTTGCAGATACCGGCCTTTCTCTGCCGCCAGACCGACTTGCTGATTGCGGCGGGCCGCACCGGCCGCGCCATAAACATCAAGAAGGGACAATTCGTTTCGCCCTACGACATTCGCCACGCCGCGGACAAAGTGGCTTCAACTGGTAACAACAACATCTTGCTCACCGAGCGCGGTTCGTCGTTCGGCTATAACAATCTGGTGGTGGACATGCGGGGCCTCCAGATCATGCGCGAGTTCGGATGGCCGGTTATATTCGATGCCACGCACAGCGTCCAGATTCCAGGTGGGCTCGGCAAGGCTTCCGGAGGGCAACCACAGTTCATTCCGACGCTGGCGCGCGCGGCGGTGGCTGCCGGCGTGGACGGCGTGTTCGTGGAAGTTCACGAAGAGCCTTCGAGAGCGCTATCCGATGGACCGAATGCCCTTCGTCTGGACCGCTTAGGAGCCCTTTGGGAAAAGCTGCAGGCGATCCATAGTTTAGGAGGTGAGGACTGATCATTCCCGCCGATGCCATTCACACTGCAAAACTTTGTAAGGCGCGGCAACTTCTGTGCAACAATCGTGTAAAGACTTAGGAAGGGAAAGGTTCGCGACGCCGATCGCGAAACGCAATGGACCGTTGAGTATCCTATCACTTCAAAGACTTCAGAGCTGCTTCCATAGAGCTGGATCCCCCTGGTTTCGCCTTCTTTTATTAGGACTAAGTATCGCAGCCGGCGCATTCGCTCAGGTGAATGTGCTGAACGTGAATTACGACACCCATCAAACCGGCGCCAATCTGCAGGAGACCATCCTCTCGCCGCAGATGAATTGGAACACGTTTGGGAAGATCGGTACTTTTCCCGTAGATGGACAAGTCTATTCACAGCCGCTCTACGTGTCCGGCGTGGCCATCGATGGAACCAAGTACAACGTCGTGTATGTCGCGACGATGCACAATAGCGTATTCGCGTTCAATGCCGATGCTCCGCAATCCGCCACACCGCTCTGGCAGGTAAACCTTGGCCCGGTTGTTCCCTCGGGTCTCTATAACTTCACGGACATTCTGCCGGAGATTGGAATATTAGGGACGCCGGCCATCGACCCCAACGCGCAGGTCATCTACGTTGTCAGCGACAATCTTCCCGCCGGCGCGTTCAGCAATCCCGTGTTTCAACTGCACGCGTTGTCTCTGGTGGACGGACATGAAATGTTTGACGGACCGGTGGAGATTGTGGCATCGGTTCCGGGAACCGGCGCTGGAAGCAGCAAGGGGACGGTGGCTCTCACCGCCTCGCAGCAATTGCAGCGGCCCGGCCTGATGCTTGCGAACGGCATACTTTTTATAGGCTTTGGATCGCACGCCGATGCGGGCAACTACCAAGGCTGGATGCTCGCGTACAACCCTTCGAATTTACAGCAAAAGGCCGTTTTCAATAGCGCCCCGAACGGGCGCCAGGCAGCGTTTTGGCAAGCTGGACGCGCCCCCGCCGTGGATGGGGAAGGAAACGTGATTGCCGTCACCGGCAATGGCAACTGGGACGGTGTGGCCAACTTCGGCGAATCGCTGCTTCATCTTTCCGGCGCCGATCTTTCGTTGCTCGATTGGTACACTCCCAGCGAATGGGGCAATCTGAACGATCAGGACTGGGATCTGGGATCGGCTGGCGCAATATTGATTCCAGGAATCCATTATCTGCTTATGGGCGGCAAGGCGGGAATGCTGTATTTGGTGAACTACGACGCCATGGGTCATCTAAGCGCCGATGTCACCGGCAGCGTGCAAGGAGTGCAGGTGAATCCCTGGGGCCTGTTTAGCATGACGCTGTGGAATGACGCGGCCAATGGTCCGATCGTATACGAATACGATCCTGGTACGGCGCTAAAAGCATTTCAGATCACGAATAATGTGCTCAATTCTGTCATGCTTTCTGAATATACGCCGGCCAATGCGTCGCTATATGCAGGTCTTTCTCTCTCCGCCAATGGCGGACAGAACGGTATTGTGTGGTTGATCACCGGCAATGCCAACGTCAATCCGCAACCTGCGACCCTTTACGCTTTGGATGCCACGAATCTGGACCACGAGCTGTGGAGCAGCAACCTGAACGCGGCCCGGGACCTGCCCGGTACATTTACGAAATTTGCGCCGCCCACCGTAGTGAACGGGCGCGTCTATGTCCCCACGCTTTCTAACTCAGTCGCTATATATGGCCCATTGACCACCACGACGTCGACCGGCAATGCGGTTATTTCTTCATTAGTCAGCAGCGCGAGTTACTTGGAGGGAGCGGTATCTCCCGGTGAGTTAGTAACCATCTTTGGCGCTAACCTGGGTCCGGTGTCGGAAGGGCAGGCTGAACTGGATGGCGATTCGGTAAGTAAGAACATACAAGGTACGGAAGTTATGATCGGCGGCGTCGCAGCGCCTTTGTTGTACGCTTCCTCCACCCAGATCAATACCATCGTTCCGTTCGGAGTTAGTGGAACAACCACCCAGGTACAGGTGGTTTATCAGGGGCAGACCACCGCATCGGTAACCGTGCCGGTTGAAGCCGCGTCGCCGGCGGTTTTTTCCGTCCTCGGTAACGGAGGCGGCCAGGGCGCGATCCTCAACCAGGATGGCACCATCAACTCGCAATCCAACCCAGCCACGCGAGGCTCTGTTGTGTCTCTCTTTGCTACCGGCGCCGGGCTAACTACGCCCACCAGTGTGGATGGTCTTCTCACCTCCGCGCCCTACCCCATGCCAATCCTTCCCGTTTCGGTTACCATCACCGGCCAGCCCGCCCAGGTAACCTACGCGGGAGCCGCGCCGGGTCTTGTTGCGGGCGTGTTACAGATCAATGTGGTAGTTCCCTCCGGCACACTGACTGCCACTTACAATCAAATTATTGTTACGGTCGGCGATTATGTCAGCCCCAGCGCCGTAACGTTGACGGTCCATTAGGCTTGGCTCGCGAGCTTCGCTGGCCTCCCGTATTGCTGCAATCTCCTGCTATGATTGTGATCCAATGAGCGCACCTACACGCCATCGCCCGTTTGTCCCGCAGAACATGCAAATGCGGGAGTTCACGCTGCGAGCTCTACTGCTCGGGCTCATAATGACGGTAATCCTCGGAGCCGCTAACGCATACCTGGGCTTGCGTGCCGGCATTACGATCGCCGCCACTTACCCGGCTGCGGTAATCGGCATGGCTGTTCTGCGAATGGTGAACGGATCGGTGCTGGAAGAGAACATCGCGCGAACAGCAGGATCCATCGGCGAATCCGTTGCGGCGGGAGCGATTTTCACGCTGCCTGCATTCCTGATCTCGGGCGCCTGGCCCTCCTTCGCGCCCAAAGACGCCTACTGGAAATCGACAGCGCTGATGGTGGTGGGCAGCATTCTCGGCGTCTTGTTCGTATCGTTGTTTCGGCGCGTCATGGTGGAAGATCCCGATCTTCCATTTCCCGAATCGGTGGCCGCGTCGGAAATTCACAAGGCGGGCCGGCGCGGCGCGGATGCGGCGAAGTATCTCTTCTACAACCTGGGCCTCGGTGCGCTGATTCAATTTCTGGCCGAAATTCAGCTCTTCGCGAACGACAAGGATTTTATCCTGCGGGTGGGGCAGCTCGGCAAAAGTGTAGTGCGGCTGGGATCGCCGCAGCAGACGTTGAACGCGGGAGGCGTGACGCTGGCATCCGGACCGACCGTGAGTCCGGCCTACATTGGTGTCGGCTACATCATCGGGCCGGAATTAGCATCGCTCAATTTTGCCGGCGGCGTCCTGGCCTGGGGCTTTCTGATCCCGCTGCTGATCTTCTTTATGGGTCCGCAGTTGCAGGCGTTCCTGCCGGCCGGATCGTCGGATGGATCGTGGGTCGGATTGATCAATGCGGTGTGGCGCTACATTGTTCGTCCCATCGCGGTCGGCGGCATGATGGCGGGCGCGGCCTACACGCTGTTCCGAATGCGCAACGGGCTTTTCGATGGACTGAAGCGCGCTGTTGCCGATTTGAGCGCCGAAGCCAAGCCGGAAGAAACCATCCGCACCGAGCAATACATGAGCCCCAAGATCGTGTTCGCCCTCATCGCGGTGATGTTCGCCTGCATGATCGCGCTGTATATTTATTTATCGCATCAGGTCCTGGGTGGCATCGTGGCGGCGGCCGTGATGCTGGTGATCGCGTTTTTCTTCGCGGCGGTATCGGGCTACCTGGTAGGCACCATTGGTTCTACCAACAATCCTATCTCCGGGTTGACTCTCACCACTCTGATTATCGCGGCGCTGCTGATGGTGTCCCTGGGAGTCGCGGGGCCGGGCGGCGTGGCGGTGGTGCTGGGAGTGGCGGCGGTAGGTTGCGTTTCATCGGCGGTGGCGGGCGAACTGCTCCAGGACTTCAAGGTTGGTTACATCCTCGGCGGCACGCCTCGCCTGATTCAGTGGGCCGAACTGATCGCTGTGGTAGTGGCCAGCGCCGCCATGTACTGGCCGCTATATATTCTGCAAGCTGCGAACATAAAGGGTGGCGGAATCGGATTTGGCGATCCGAAACTCTCGGCGCCGCAAGCCGGCCTGATGGCCACTCTCGCGCAAGGCATCGTGGGAGGAGACATGCCGTGGCCGCTGGTGGTGGTGGGCGTCATGTTCGGCATCGTGATGATCATGGGCCGCGTGAAGAGTCCCATGCTGGTGGCGGTGGGAATGTATCTTCCGATTAACACCACCTTTGCAATATTTCTGGGCGGCATTTTCCGCTGGGTGACGGACTCGATGCGCAAGCGGGCCGGGTTCAACGAAGCACAGTCCGCGCGCGTCGAGAACGTTGGAATCCTAGTGGCTTCGGGGCTGATCGCGGGAGAAGCTTTGATGGGGTTGGTGATCGCCACGTTCCGTTTCTTCGAATGGCCGCTGCCGAAGATCTTTCCCGATCCTTCCTATATTGCCGGTTCCATCGTGATTCTTGGGCTGGGAACTTTGTTAGTCAGGCTGCCGCTTTCGAAGGCGGGCAGTCCCGACGAACCCGCGCCCCCCGTGGCCATGATGTAAATAAGGCCGCCATGATGTAAATAAGGCCGCGATGATGTAATAAGGCCGCGATGATGTAGGCAGTGCAACCCCCTGGCTCCCAGCTTCGTCTGAAGTTCCAGGGAAGAAGGATCGGCCGCCAGGCGCCGCTGTGATGGAGCGGGCCTGTCGGCTGGTTTGTGACAACTGGTTTTCTGCGATAAAACTATCCGATCCTTTACCATTAGATATTGCCTCGCGTTAGTTCATCCACAGAATCCGGCAAGACCAAATGGCCACAGCTCTATCTGGGCGTAGCGTTCACCACGCTCGCCACCCTGATTCTGGAACTGTCGCTCACGCGTATTTTTTCCGTCGTTTTCTATTACCATTTCGCATTTCTCGCCATCTCCATCGCCCTGTTTGGGCTGGGCGCGGGCGGCCTGTTTTCCTACCTCGTCGCCGGCCGCGGCGGAAACATTTTTTACAAGCTGGGCGTACTGGCGGTGGTGAACAGCATAGCCGTTTTGGCATCACTGGCCTTCATCCTCACGCGCGCTGGAGAACTGGGCAATCTCACGCTCGCGGGGGTCTATTTTGCCAGCGCGCTGCCGTTCTTTTTCTCGGGCGCGGTGGTCTCCATCGCCGTGGCGGAAGCCATCCAGCGCGTGGATCGCGTCTACTTTTTCGATTTGCTCGGCGCCGCCGGCGGATGCCTGCTGTTGGTTCCGTTTCTGAATTATTTTGGCGGACCGAACACGGTGATCGCGGCTTCGGTTCTGCTGGCGGTGTCGGCCGCGGTCTGGTATAACCTGGCCGGCACTTTGCGCGGCCGCGCCGGAGCAGTTACGTTAGCGCTGGTCTTCGTCGCCCTGATGGCTTTTAACGGCAAGAGCCACCTGATCGACATTCGCTACGCGAAAGGCCATCGGATTGGGCAGGAAGCGTTCGTGAGGTGGAATCCCATCTCGCGCATCGCGCTGTTGAATCCCAAATCCAGCGACCCGGAGATTGTGATCGATGCCGACGCATCCACTGGCATTCCCACCTTCGATCTCGATCACCTGACCGAAAAGGAGCGCGCGAACCTGCTGCACCAAGGGCCTGGTTTTCCTTACATGCTGCGGCCCGGCGCGAAAACATTGATCATCGGTCCGGGCGGCGGCTGGGACGTCGCACGGTCGCTCACCGGCGGCAGCAAAGATGTCACTGCGGTCGAAATCAATCCCATCATTGCGCACACCATCATGCAGCAGCGCTTTGCGGATCTGAGCCATCGGCTGTACTTCCGGCCTGAGGTGCATCTGTTCGTTGAAGACGGCCGCAGCTTTGTCAGGCGAAGCCAGGAAAAATATCAGGTTTTGCAGGCCACGCTGGTCGATACCTGGGCCTCCACCGCGGCCGGAGCTTTCGCGCTTTCGGAAAACAATCTGTACACCACCGACGCCTTTCGCGATTATCTGAATCACCTGACAGATGATGGGCTGATGGTTTTCACGCGTTGGGGCTTCGAGCCGCCGCGCGAGAGCTTGCGATTGCTTTCGCTCGCCATAGTCGCTCTCGGCCAGGTGGGTGAATCCGACGCTTGGAGACACATTGTAGTGCTTCGTGATCAGGCGCAAAACATCCATGCTTTTGGCGCCCTGGACACGGTGCTGATTTTCCGTAAGCCGCTCGGCGATGCCGATGTCGCGGCCGTGAAGTCGGCCCTGAGCCAGACCAAATTGCAGGCTCTCTATCTGCCGGGCGCCGTCCCATCCAACGAGTTTGGAGAGCTGTTGAAGAGCGCCGATCCAAATACCTTTTGGCGGAACTATCGCTACAACGTTACGCCCGTGGACGACGACCGGCCATTCTTTTTCTACACCGTGCAGCCGCGCGACGTTTTGAATTTTCTGAAGCAGGGTGGGCTTTCGGCGGATTACAAAATCAATCGCGCGCTGCCGCTCCTATTTGAGGTGCTGGGAATCAGCGTGCTCGCCATCATCGTGGTGCTGGCGTTTCCTCCGTTGTTACTCGGTGAGAAGTTGCCCGCCGAGAAAGGTGTGCGCGGCTTCTTGCTGTATTTTGTGTGTATTGGTGCGGGATATATTTTGATCCAGGTGGCGCTGATCCAAAAATTTGTACTCTTCCTGGGGCATCCTACGTATGCATTAACGGTGATCGTTTTTTCGATGCTGATTTCGAGCGGGCTCGGCAGTTATTGCAGCCGAAAGCTCACCGGCGATCCGAATGACACCCGCCGGCTGAGCGCGGTCCTGGTGGGTGTGGCTGTCACCGTTTCCGCGTTGGCCTATCTTGCCGCCCCGGTGAGCGAGTTTGGCGTGGGATGGCCGCTGCCGATGAAGTGTCTGGTTACGGTGTGCATGATCGCACCCGCCGGTTTCCTGATGGGTATCCCGTTTCCCACTGGCCTCACTCGATTGGAGAGAAGCTTCCCGCAAGCGGTGCGTTGGGCCTGGGCATTAAACGCTGCCGCCAGCGTGCTGGGATCCGTCGCCGCTATCTGCCTGGCCATTTATATCGGCCTGCGCGCTACCGTATTGATGGGCGCGTTGTTGTACCTGGCTGCGCTCACTGTAGTGTTGTTGCGGAAGTCCTCAGTCACCTTCTCCACGCCGGCCGAAGCTGCGGTTCGTTTATGAATTTCGCCGGGATCTTATCATTTGTTCTCGTGGCCACGGCAGCATCCGCCGCACCTTCTCTGGACCCTCCTAAATTGCGTTTGGACGGATCGGCTCATCCGTTGCGTTATGCGGTGGATCTCACCATCGTTCCAGATCGCGACACATTCCGCGGCAGCGTCGACATTAGCGTGGATGTTCGCACGCCGGCCCAGGTGATCTGGCTGAACTCCATCGGTCTGCAGATTCAAGATGCGGCATTTCGTTCGGAATCCGGCGTCGCGCATCCGGCCAGGATTGTTCCCGGTGGAGACCAGTTCATAGGCTTATCCTTCGATGGCCCCATTTCAGGCCAAGGCGTTTTGCACGCCGCTTATCAGGGCAAGATCAGCCGGAACAGCAGCGCCGGTGTTTTCCAATTGAAAGAAGATCACGAATGGTACGTGTACAGCCAATTCGAACCCACCGACGCGCGCCGCGCGTTTCCCTGTTTCGATGAGCCCAGCTTCAAGGTGCCGTGGCAGGTTACGCTGCATGTTCCTAAGGACGATCTCGCGCTGTCCAACACGCCGGTTCAGTCTGAATCGAGCGAGCCCGATGGTATGAAGACCGTGCACTTCAAACCGACGCCGCCATTGCCCAGCTACCTGGTTGCATTCGCGGTGGGCCGGTTCGATGTTGTGGATGCGGGCCGCGTGGGCCCCACGCCGGTGCGCGTGATCGTTCCTAAGGGCAAGCGCGCCAACGCTGCCTATGCCGCCACGGCGATTCCCCAACTGCTCAAATTGCTGGAAGATTACTTCGGCATTCCGTACCCCTACGAGAAGCTCGATTCGGTGGTGATGCCGATCAGCGACTTCGCCATGGAGAACGCCGGCATGATCACTTATGGCGAGAGTTCGTTGCTGGCCGATCCTGCCACCGAAACCATCGATCACAAGCGCGAATTGGCGGGATTGGTGGCGCACGAGATGGCCCACCAGTGGTTCGGCGATTTGGTGACCACGGCGTGGTGGAACGATACCTGGTTGAACGAAGCGTTTGCCACCTGGATGGAGCGTAAGATTCCAGGCGAGTGGCAACCGGACTGGCATCTGGATGTAACGGCCGTGAACGCACGGTTGGGCGCTATGCGCGGCGATGAACTGGCGTCCGCGCGCGAGATCCGCCAGCCCATCCAGAACAACGACGACATCGCGAACGCCTTCGACGACATTACTTATGAGAAGGGCGCGGCTGTCATCGAGATGTTCGAGCACTGGATTGGCGAGGCGAAGTTTCGGGAGGGCGTCCAGCTTTATCTGAAGCAGCATGCCTGGGGAAACGCCACGGCCAGCGATTTTGAGGCGGCCATCAGCAGCGTCGCTGGAAGGAACGTGGCGCCTGCCTTCAATAGCTTTCTCGATCAGGCCGGCGTGCCGGAGGTTTCCGTGGCGCTGAAGTGCGACACCCAGCCATTTCTCCAGGTGTCGCAGAAGCGTTCCTTGCCCATCGGATCAGAAGCCAAACCGCAGACCTGGCAGATTCCAATTTGTGTCGCATTTGAAGCCGGCGGTTCCGTGCATCACCAATGCAACTTGCTGTCGGATCCGAACGACCAGATCGCGTTGACCGGCGCTCAGACCTGTCCCACTTGGATTCTGCCGAACGACGGCGAGACCGGCTATTACCAGGTCGCTTACCAAGGCGACCTTTTGAAGAACGTATTGGCCGGCCAGGGCAGCCACCTGAGCGTTGCGGAGCGCGTGGGTGTTTTGGGCGATGTAGAGTCGTTGTCCGGCGAGGGAGAAATTTCGGCGCAAGCGGCGCTGGCATTGGTGCCGGAATTCAGCAAAGATCCAGACTGGCATGTGGTGCAAACGGCGTCCAACATCGCGGCGCTGCTGCGGGGTGAAAGCGTGCCAGCCGGCCTGCGCGAAAAAGGCGCTCGGTTTATCCGGCAGGAATTCGGCGCGAAAGCCTTGGCCCTGGGGTGGACCACGAAACCCGGCGACAGCGACGACACCATGTTGCTTCGTCAGAAACTGGTCCCGTTCGTGGCGAGTACCGGCGAAGAAAAAGAGCTGGTGGATCAAGCCGGAACGTTGGCTCGGACGTGGCTCGAAACTCGCAGCGGCATCGCTCCCGGGATGCTGGCGCCGGTGCTCAGAATCGCTGCTGAATTCGGGAACCGCGATCTGTTCAACTCGCTTCGAACCGCAGCCATTCAGGAGCGCGATCATCAGGTTCGCGAAGTATTGCTGGATGCTCTTGGATCGTTCCGCAATCCCGAACTGGCGAAAGCGGCGCTCGATTTGCTGCTGTCCAAGGATTTCGACTTGCGCGAGACATTTTATCCGCTGCTGTTCGGTCCGCTCTCTTACGTGGATACGCGTGACGTTCCATTTGAATTTGTGAAGCAGCACCTGGATGCGCTGTTGAAACGCCTTCCGCGCGAAGTGGGTGACGATTACGCTGCCATGCTTCCATTGGTAGGCGGCAGTTTCTGCGATGCCAAACACCGCGCCGATTTGGACTCATTCTTTAGCGACCGCGTGAAGGACTACAACGGAGGGCCGAGAACGCTGGCGCAGACGCTCGAAGGAATCGATCTCTGCATCGCTTCGCGCAAGAGCCTGACACCCGAGCTGACGGCATTTCTGAATCAATACTGAACCGCTACCCGAGCGCCAGCGGACGGATCGGCGATCCGGTGCCGCCGCGCAATTTGAGCGGAGCGGCGATGAAGACAAATTCGTGGATGCCATCGCGCGAGAGATCTTCCAAGTTGAGCGCTTCGATTATATGGATGCCGCTTTCCACCAACAGATGGACGTGTACCGGCATGCTCGCGGTGGGAACTTTCTCGAATGCGATGGTGTCGGAACCGGCGGCGAACACACTCGCGCTCGCTCAACCATCGCGCGCCATCAATTTCGGGGCCCGGACCGGCCACCGCATGTCCAGCTTGATCACTCCGTCGGCCGGTTACGAATTGAGCGAAGTTGGTGAAGTAGCGCGCCCAGCCGGTGCGCAGTAATACCACGTCGCCGGGTTCAATAGTGGTCTTCGCCGTCTTTAACGCGGCATCCAGATGCTGCGGCGTAATCGAAAAATCCGTTGGCAAGACGTCCAGCTTTACCTCTGCGGCGATATCCAACAGCACGCCGCGGCGCAGAATGGGCGCGATAGTTTCCGCGCCCAGCTCGCTGAATCCCGAAGAATCGTTTTGTACGTTCTTCGCTTCAACGCCGCCGTACAACTTGCCATCGCAAGAGTAGTGGCAAAGCGCATCGATGTGCGTGCCGACGTGTCCGCCCAAAGCAATGGATTCAGCCGAGGAACTGGCGCCGCCTTCCATCACCATGTCGCCGTGTTTCCTGGTCAGCCCGAACACGAACGGCGGATGCGTCGGAAAATGCGGCATCCCCGGGAAGTAGGAGTGCGCCAGATCGTAGAGTTTGTGTTTGCCGATCAGCTCCAGTAGCTGATTCACCGCCGGTGACCCTCGGCCTGTTTTCGCGTAACATGCCGCATGCGCGCCTTGGCCGGTGTCACGGGCGCGTCTTTCGAAGCCCAGCGCCCCAGACGATAGACGCGGTTGTAGGCAGCGGTCAGGTTGGTGATGGTGATGGTAACCGTGCCACTGGCATCGATCGAATAGGTCTCCTCTATCTGGTGCGAGCGCGCCGCCGGGGAGTGCGCTATTTCCGCGCTCTCGGAGTCCCGCAGCGCTGGATCGAATGGAAACTGGATCGCATCCCACAGCGTGACATCGCCCGATGGCTGCGCGTCCTCGTCCAGATGCGTGCACTCGAGATAGCGGAAGTGCCCGATGTTATGCACCGGAGTATAGCGCCGGCGAATCTCGAGCGGCCGCTCGCCGGGCCCGGGAAGTGCGACGCCCTTCTGAAACAGCGGATCGAAAACGATGCGTCGTCCGGCGTCGCCTTCGCGCCACACACCGAAGTAACGCGTGAATTTTTCGCGCAGAACGTAACCCGCCAGCACGTCGGCCTGGATGGCGAGACCCAGCGCGGTGGCCGACCGTGCATGCACCGAACGCCGGATCCGCTTGCCGAACTGCTCGCGCAGAACGCGACCCACGATGGGCAGCTCGCTTCCTCCACCGGTCACGTACAGGGCTTCAATTTCCGTGCCGCCCTGCGCCTCCAGCAGATCTTCCACTACGTGCAAGGTCTCGTCCACTAGAGGCCGGCAGCGTTCATAATAATCCGCGACCGGAACCGCAACGGTTCCCCAGCCTTCCCTCACCGTGTCCAGATCCACGACAATGCGCCGAGTGTTCGGATTCAGCGCCTCCTTACGCACCCGGCATTCTTCCAGTAATCGAAAGTGCTCCGCCTGCGACAGCCCATGGCGCTCGTCGCTCGAAGTGGCCAGCTCCGCGAGGATCTCGTCGAAATCATCACCGCCCAAAGTGGCGATGCCTTCGGTGGCCAGCGGGCGGTGCGTTTTTTCTCCCACTTCCACCAGCGACGCGTCGAAGGTTCCGCCGCCCAGGTCGTACACCAGAATCACGCCGTTGATTTTCGTTTTGTGACCGAATTCAATGCTGGCGGCGGATGGCTCGTTCAATAGACCGATCACCTCGCATCCGGCGGCGCGGAACGCCTCCACGGTAAGGAAACGTTGGTTGGTATTGGCGTTGGCGGGAACGCCGAGCATCACTTCGAGCTTTTCTTGCGGCAGCAGTTCCCTGAGCGCCGCCGCCATTTCGCGCAGCACCTGAATCAGCGGCACCTGCTGATCGGCGAGTTCGAGAATGGTGTTGGGCCCGGCATCCTGCAGCACGCGTTTGAGCGATCGGATGATGGTCCATTCGGGATCCGGCTGGCAGGCCCAAGCCCGCCATCCGTAGACGCGCTCATCGCCGCGCACTGCAACCAGGGAGGGAAACCAGTCCACTGGCGCGCCCTCCGGACCTTCGAACGAAAGCAGTGGATAATTTCCTCGATCCACGGCGGCCACCACGGTCCGGGTGGTGCCGAAATCGATTCCCAGTCTCACCGGCTGGCCGGATTTTAATGCCAAAACGATACCTTCAATCGCGATTGTAGCTCACCTGAACATGAAAACTGTGTGAGAGACTGAAGGGTTGTCTTTCGAGAATTTTCACGGTAACTCTAAGGTTGCGCAAACCCTGTTCGCGATGACGCAGCAGGAGCGCATCCCACAGACCATTCTGTTGGATGGCCCGGAAGGAGTGGGCAAAGCCACGCTGGCGCGGCGATTCGCGGCGGCCATGCTTGCTAAGGAGACCATCGGCGGAGCGGACAAAATCGAGCAGGACGATCTCAGCCTGGAAGCCAATGCGGATATCATCGCGGAGCGCGAGAAATGGCCGTCTGACAAACGCAACGAAGACCCGCTGCTGTTTGCCACGCATCCCGACTTCCTGACCTTTCCACCCGATGGGCCGCTGCGACAGATCACCATCGAGCAGATGCGCCTGTTGAAGGAACGCGCGCAGTTTAAGCCGCTGCATGGAGCGCGGCGCGTTTTCCTGATCGACCATATCGATCGGGCGAACGAGCAGGCCGCGAACTCACTGCTCAAGATTTTGGAGGAACCACCCGAGCACTTAATCCTGTTGCTGGCCGCCGAGAACCCCTACGATTTGCTGCCGACCATCCGCTCTCGCGCCGTGTCCTTCCATCTGGCGCCGCTATCCAACGCCCAGATGCAGGCGTTCGTCCAGACGCGTGCGCTCTCCGATGCCGAGCGGCGCATCGCACTCGCCGCGGGAAGTCCCGGCTTGGCCGTGTCCATGGATCTGGAAGTGTACAACGAGCGCCGGACTGCGATGCTGAAGCTATTGGAAGTGGCGGCCGGCCAAGCTCCATTCGCCGATTGGGCCAAGTACGCCGAGGCCATGGCGCCGCGCAAAACGGAGAAACTGGATGCGCTGCTGACCATTCTTTACGTTTTGCTCGAGGACCTGCTGCTGCTCTCCGAGGGCGCGGGTGAAATCCGCAACGCCGATATTCGCCTCGACCTGGAAGCCCTGGCTTCCCGCGTTTCGTTCCGCTGGCTGCGCGCGGCCGTAAGCCGGGCGGATGAGCTTTCATCGCTGGTTCGGCGCAACATCCAAAAGAGCATTGCGCTGGACGCCTTGGTCGTGGAATTGCGTGCTTTGGCGGTGTAACCTGGCACGTTTGCGAACGTCTGCTTTTTATGGCCGCGTATGGCCCGCGGAGCCTGGCCGTACTTCTTGCGGAGGTTCTGTCAGTGTGGTTCAATGATTTTAGCTGAGCGTCTTGTAATCCCCTGAATGGCCCCGGTCGGTTTCTCTGCGCGTTTTGGGCCTGATTGGATCATCTCGATGGAGCGTGCCGTGGAGTCCGGGAACCGTAAGTTGATACGTCCGTCTTTGAACGAAGTGAAAGACCAAATGAATCGCCGTCCCAACAATCACCAGAAGAAGGCCGCCCCACCGGATCAAACCAACGCTGAGAATTTCTACTACATGAAACAAATGCAAGCCAAGACGCCCATGGTGTTCGTGATGAAAGATGGGGAAACGCTGGAAGGCGTGATCGAGTGGTACGACAAGACTTGCCTGAAGGTGAATCGCGACGGCCATCCGAATCTGCTGATCTTCAAACCGAATATCAAATACATGTACAAGGCCGGAAACGAATAGCAGCGGGCGCTGGCCTATTCGAGTTTTCGTAAAGCTTTGTCACGCATCGTTAGCCGATAAGCTCGCCGTTCCTCAGCTTCGGCGTACCGCCGCTTCTCTTCGTCAGTCTCGGGAATCACGGGTGGAATCGAAACACGCCGTCCGCTGGCGTCCAGTGCGACGAACGTCAAGTAGGCGGACGATGTGTGCTTGCGATGGCCGGTGAGCAGATCCTCCACTTGCACGCGCACTCCCACTTCCATCGACGTGCGAAAAACGCGATTGACGCTCGATTGCAGCATGATCAACTGGCCGATATGGACCGGGTGCAGGAAGCTCATTTGATCCACGGAAGCTGTCACCACCGGGCAACGTGAGTGGCGCACGGCAGCCAGTGCGGCCGCCAGATCCACCAGGTGCATTACCTTCCCGCCCAGGACGTTCCCTAACGTGTTGGCATCGGTGGGAAGCGCGAATTCGGAATACTCGGAAACGGACTCGCGAACGAAACGCCCGGCCGGCTCTGGACTCGCCTGTCCCGAGCTCATGCCGCGTTTCGTCTCCTCAAATAGCTTTCGAGGAACACCTGGGCTTGGCGTCGCGCGGTTTCATTGGTAAGGGCTGCCGTGTCTCCGTGTTCGCCGGGCCAGCAATCCTTCTCGAATACGTATTGAATGTGGATCAATTCGCCGGCGTCTTGAGCCACGTGGAAGCGAATGGCGTCGGCTGCCGAGTTTTGAGGAAATTGTTCGCAAGCATGCGGTCCAAGCCCCGGGTTGCACACTTCGCGCATGCGCGCTTCATCCGGTTGAACCGAGTTTTCAGGCGCGCGGCATTCGCCTGAAAACGCATCGCCCAATGGCAAACGCGGCGGTATGCTCCAGGGATTGGTCTCGAATCGCGCCACGGGATAAAAAAACGGGCACGCCATTGCCCGGTATAGTAGCACGTAGGACATGACAAATCGAACCGAAATCCTGAGAGCGATGGTGGCGCAAAATCCGGCGGACGCCTTCGCGCGATACGGCCTGGCGATGGAGTTGGTGAAGAGCGGAGAACTGGAAGGCGCGGTGGCTGAATTTCGCGCGTTGCTGGAGCACAATCCCAATTACGCGGCCGCTTATTTTCACGGCGGTCAGGTGCTGGAGAAATTGGGCGACGTAGAACAGGCTCGAACGTTCTACCAGAAGGGGGTGGAAGTGACCGGACGCACCGGCGATCAGCACGCCCGGAGCGAACTCCAAGCCGCGCTGGATATGTTGCCGATTTAGTCGAGCATGCGCCACCGGTAAAAGGAGTAAGCTTGAGCGGGGTGAATAGCCATGTGGCGAAACCTGTGCACGATGATCGGTCTCGGGGCACTCATGATCGGCCCTGCTCTGCCGGACGTCGTCGACGTCACGTTAAACGGTTCCTTGTCGGGATCCGGCGGCATGGCTACCGAGTGCTTCCAACTCGGTCCCAACTGCGTGGGAACGTTCGGCATACCCCCTTACCTGGATGTCGTGCCTTACAGTTACAGCGCGACCAATACACAGGTTGGGACGGCGTTTGAGACTTCCGGGTCCGCGGTTGGGACCGCGCCAGGGGCAGTAGGGTCGCTGGATTACCACGGGTTTCAAGAGGTCACGGCGACCGCGGACAGTCTGGATATCGCTCTCGAAGCCGGTCAGACGCCCGACGGTGTGCTCTCTTGGGACGGCACTGCGACTGAGACCATTTCATTGGGCTTCGAATTGACGGAGGAATCCGTGATCCAGCTTGACGTGCAGCCCTTTGGACCACTTGGCACCAACAGCGGCGACTTGCTCGACTCGGAGGGAAACGTGATTCTTAACATGCCATTTCCCTTTGGCTCCGCTTCCGCGGTTCTTGCACCGGGAACGTACTACATGGATGCTTCCGTAGGCGGAAGTGCGAATGGGTTTATTATGGGCAACGGAAATAATGTAGAAGACTTCGCCTGGATGCTGAATTCCAGTTTCACGCCAGTTGCCACTCCCGAACCGCCCGTCGCATTCTTCGCTGCGCTCGCGGCAATGATGCTCGGCGGTTATGAGATATCCCGGCGGCGCGCAGCGTAGACAGTTCTTTCCAGGAACGCGCGTGCTAGGATGGCGGACAGCAATGAGAAAATTGCTTCTATTAGTTCCCATGCTTGCCGCCACCGCCGCCGTCCCCGATCTTGCGCAACTCCAGAAAATGATCGCGCGTTTCCAGCCTACCGAGCTGCGCGTGGACGTCTCGAAGCTTTCGCCGGGCGACCGTCAGGCGCTGGGAAAATTGATTGAAGCCGCGCGCGTGCTGAACGATATTTTTCTCACGCAAATGTGGAGTGGAAACCACGCGCTCTACACCCAGCTCAGGCAGGATACGACGCCGCTGGGTAAAGCCCGGCTCGACTATTTCTGGCTGAACAAATCGCCCTGGTCTGAGATCGACGATCATTCCGCATTTCTTCCCAATGTTCCGCCGAAGAAGCTGCCCGGCGCGAATTTTTATCCCGAGGACATGACGCGGGAAGAGTTCGAAGCCTGGGTGAAGACGCTGTCGAAGCCCGAAAAAGAACAGGCCGAAGGTTTTTTCAGCGTGATTCACCGGGATCAAAACCGGAAGCTGCGCGCCGTCCCTTACGCCCAGGAGTATCGCGCGGATCTCGACAAGTCGGCAAAGTTGCTGGAGCAGGCCGCCGGCCTGACGGACAACGCGACGCTGAAGAAGTTTTTGACCACGCGCGCCGCGGCCTTTCGCTCCAACGACTATTACGAGAGCGACATCGCATGGATGGATCTGGATGCTCCGCTCGATATTACTATCGGCCCTTATGAGACGTACAACGATGAGATTTTCGGCTACAAGGCTGCGTACGAAGCTTACGTGAATGTGCGGGACGATGCCGAGACGGCCAAGCTCGGATTCTTCGCCGATCATCTGCAAGAGGTGGAGAACAACCTGCCGATAGATCCGAAGTATCGCAATCCGAAGCTGGGCGCCAGTTCGCCCATCCGCGTGGTGAACGAAGTATTCGATGCGGGCGACGGAGCGCATGGAGTGCAGACCGCCGCGTACAACCTTCCCAACGACGACCGCGTGGTGGCGCTCAAGGGCAGCAAGCGCGTGATGCTGAAGAATGTGCAGGAGGCTAAGTTTCATTCCACGCTCGAACCGATCGCCAAGCGCGTCTTGTCTCCCGCCAGCCAAAAGGACCTGAGCTTCGATTTGTTCTTCACACATATCCTGGCGCATGAGCTGAGCCATGGCATCGGTCCGCATCAGATCACCGTGGCCGGGCGCGCTACCACGCCGCGGCAGGAGATGAAGGAGCTGTATAGCGCGATCGAAGAAGCCAAGGCGGACGTTACCGGGCTCTTCATGCTGCAACATCTCTATGACCGGAAATTGATTGAAGGCGGTCCGGATAAAGAGCGCCAGCTGTACACCACGTTTCTGGCTTCCTCGTTCCGCACGTTGCGCTTCGGTTTGAATGACGCGCACGGGAAGGGAATGGCGATGCAGGTGAATTACATCACCGAAAAGGGCGGGTTCAGCACGCGTCCGGATGGAACGTTCGAAGTGAACTTCGCCAAGATCAAAGAAGCGGTTCGGGAACTGGATCACGACTTGTTGACCATAGAAGCCACGGGCGACTATACCCGCGCCAAGCACATGCTCGATCAATGGGGCGTCATGAGCCCGGGTTTAGTGAAGGCGCTGAAGGGGCTGGAAGGGATACCGGTGGACATCCAGCCGGTGTTTGTCACTGCGAATCAGTTGGCGCCAGAGCGTTAGCCGGCCAGCTTAGAGATGTCGTTGTAGAGCACGAACGCCACCACGGCCATCAAGAAAACGAAGCCCAGGCGAAATGCCGCTTCCTTGAAGCGCAGGCTCAGATCGCGGCGCATGAACATTTCGAGGATCAGCATGAAGATCGTGGCGCCATCCAGGATTGGGATGGGCAGCAGATTGACAATCGCCAGGTTCAAGCTGAGCCCAGCCATCAGCCCCAGGTAAGGGATCGGACCCTCGCGGGCTTCCTCGCCCGATATCTGCACGATGCGCAGCGGGCCTTCGAGCGATTTCGGCGACATACGCCGTTCGGCTACGCCGCGCAGGAATTGATAAATGAAGGTGGCGTTTTTCGCGTTCTCGCGGACCGATTCTGAAAGCGCTTCCGGAAAGGGCAGGCTGACGAGCACAACTTTCGGTTGCAGCTTTACGCCAATCAGCCATTCCTTCGTTCCGCCATTCTCCGACATGGCCGGCGTCAAATGGGCGGTCATGAGCTTCCCGTTGCGCGAGTACACGACGTCTACCGGCTTGCCGCCATTGCTGTTGATGATGTCGTGAACCTTGGGCGTGGAATGGATGGGCTGCGAGTCAACGCTGACCATGATGTCTCCAGGCTTGAGCCCGGCCTTGTATGCGGGTGAATCCACCAGAGCGCTCGCGATTTCGATGTCGCTCTGTTCGCCCCAACCCGCGAATCCAGCGCCGGTCTTAGGATCGAGCACCGGCGTTACCGTAACCAGCTTGCGCTCTCCATGGCGAACGATCCACACACTCAAAGGATGGCCCGCGCTGGCCACTTCCTTCACGTAGATGTCTTCCCAGGTAGGATTCACGCTGTCGCCGATCTGCACGATGCGGTCGCCTTCGTTCAAGCCGGCTTTGGCGGCGGCGCTGTTGGGTACGATGTAGCCAATCTCGGGAGACGGGGAAGAAGGAATCTTAGGGAAGCGGACCATGAAGAGTCCGGTGAGCACCGCCACGGCCAGGATGATGTTCATGGCTGGGCCGGCGAACACGATAATCAGACGCTGCCAGCGCGGCTTGTTGAGGAAGCTGCGAGGGTCGCTTGCCTGCTCGTCGCCAGGTTGCTCGCCCACCATCTTGACGTAGCCGCCCAGCAGAATGAGGGAAAAGCGAAAATCGGTTTCGCCCTTCTTGAATCCGAACAGGCGCGGGCCGAACCCGAAGCTGAACGTGTCCACCTTCACATCGAAGAAGCGCGCCGCCCAATAGTGGCCCAGTTCGTGGATCAGGATCATGATGCCGATCATGATCAGCGCCCACCAGATATCATGCAAAACGTTGAAGCTCATAAAAATCTAGGCCTCTACTGAATGCGGCCGCCGTGCTTTGAACGCACTACCGGCCTGCTCTCCAACTCCCGCGACATGAGCGCGTTCCTGAACAACGTTACGCGCCACCGAACGCGATTGTTCATCTATTTCCAGTATCTCCTGGACGGACCCGGGTTCGCGATTGGGTACGCGCGCCAGCGTCTCTTCCACCACCGCGGCGATGGACGGGAAAGAGATTCTTCCCGCGAGAAAAGCTTCCACAGCGATCTCATCCGCTGCGTTCAGCGTGCAGGCCGCCGACCCACCGGCGCGGAAAGCCTGATACGCCAGCCGCAGCGCGGGAAATTTCTTCACGTCAGGCGGGGAAAACGTCCAGTTGCGTGACTCAGCCCAGTCCAAACGCGGCACCGGCGCCGGATCGCGCGCCGGGTAAGTGAGCGCATACTGGATGGGCATGCGCATGTCCGTGGCTGAGATCTGCGCGATCACGCTGCCGTCGGTATATTCGACCATGGCGTGCACGGAGGACTGTGGGTGGATCACCACATCCACCTCATCGGCAGAAAAATCGAAGAGCCAACAGGCTTCAATCACTTCAAAACCCTTGTTCATCAGGGTAGCTGAGTCGATGGTGATGCGGCGGCCCATCTTCCAGGTTGGATGATTCAGGGCGTCGGAAGGTGTCACGTCTGTTAACTTTTCGACCGGGGTTTCGCGAAACGGGCCACCCGAGGCCGTAAGGATCAAACGGGCCACTTCGCTACGTTGGCCGGCCCGCAGGCATTGATGCGCGCCGTTGTGTTCGCTATCCACGGGAATCAACTCGGTGCCGGATTTTCTGGCTGCTTCGATGACCAGCTTGCCGCTGGCAACCAAAACCTCTTTGTTCGCCAAGCCCACTCGTTTACCTCGCCGAATGGCTTCAAACGTTGCTTCCAAGCCTGCCACGCCCACAATGGCCGACATCACGAAGTTCACATCGGAAGCGATGGCGGCTTCCACACGGGCTTGAGGGCCCCAGGAAAGCTCTGGCCAGGATTGGCGAGGAAGACCCACTTCGGTTAACCTGCCAATTAGATTCTTGTGCGACTCTTCGGTTGCTGTGACTGCCACTTGCGGCCGAAATCGTTCAATTTGCCGAACCAGCAAATCTACGTTAGAGCCTGCCACCAGAGCATGCACGCGATATTTTTCAGGATGCCGTCCGACCACGTCCAAAGTGCTGACACCTATAGAACCGGTGGACCCAAGGAGGGTAAGCGTCTTCAATGGTCTATTATAACGTGCTCTTAGCGGTTCGCTATTGGCTTTTGGATGCAGGTGAATCCGGCTGGTTGACTGAAAGACCCAAACCCTTTCGGGCGCCGGGGAGGATTGCTTCAGGGGTCTTTAATGAGGTTAGTCTCGCTTTGGTGGGAGTTGCCTCCCCGGCTTGATTCCAATACTAATATATGATTTCTTGGAACGCAACAGTTTTCTGTATTTTTATTTTCCCTTGACCTCGATGCCAGCCCAGTGCTCCATCACCCGGATGGTGGCGCAAAGATCATCCTCCCCGTAACCCTCTGCAATTGCAGCCTGAAAAACCTGTTCGGTCTGGCTGGTAACGGGCATTGGCAGCCCCAACTCCTGGGCTGAACCGAGCGCCAATCCGATGTCCTTGTGCATCCACTTTGTGGAAAAGTTGGTGGTGAAGTCCCTTCTGAAAACAAAAGGTGCCTTGAAAGCGATCAAACCGGACTTGGCGGCGCTGTTGTCGAGGATGTCGAGCATGAGTTCTGGCTGAATGCCACCTTTGGTGCTCAACACCATCCCTTCATTGAATGCTTGCATCAAGTTGGCGAGGATCAGGTTCTGTGTGAGCTTGGCCTGCAGGCCTAACCCAGGCCCACCGCAATAGTAAAACTTCTTGCCCATCACTTCCAAGAATGGCTTCGTTTTTTCAAAAACGCCTTGGTCGCCTCCGATCATGAAGGTGAGGGTGGCATTGATGGCCCCGGGAGTGGATCCGGTGCAAGGCGCGTCCAGAAACTGGATACCCTTGGCGGCCAGCTTTTCGCCGATGGCACGGCTGGCGCTGGGGGAAATTGTGCTGGCGTCCGCAGCGACGGTTCCCGCCTTCGCGCCAGCGATGACACCGTCCGATCCAGTGAACACCTCTTCCGACATACGCGTGTCACCGACGCAGGCGAAGATAAAGTCCGCCTGTTCGGCCACCTGTTTCGGCGTGGCGCAGGCGATCGCTTTTTCCTCCGAAGCAAGCTGCTGCGCTTTGCTGGCGGTGTGCGACCAGGCAGCCACCTGGTGGCCGGCACGCGCCAGGTTGCGCGCCATCGGATAACCCATGAGACCCAAACCAAGAAATCCAAGCTTTGCCATACCAAGTCATGTTAGCAAAGGGTCGGGCTTTCGCCCTCCCGGGATTGGGGAGGGTCGCGCATTCGCGCTCCGGGGTTCGATTGGCGAAACTAGCGTTTACTCGGCGGAGCCGCTCGTCATCATGCTGGCGTTCTGGCTTGCCAGAATCTTCAGGACGAGAAGGTCCGACAGATGGAATGGAAGCAATCTCTAAGCCCTTTCTCATGAGCAGCCGATCTTTAGGGAGTGGCGAGAAACAAGCTGAACTGGAAACGGATTGCGCCATTCGTCGTCTGTTGCACCTTTGCGATCATTGCAATCGCGAAGGTCTGGAACGCCGAATACATTCACGCCGCCATCGGAGGCGCGCTAGCGTTGATCTATCTCGTACTCGGGCTGAAGGGCGTGACGGAGATTGCCGCTCCACTTTCGGAGTCCACGTCGGAGGTAGGCGAATTTCTTGGGGGCTCTGAAAATGGCCAGGATTTGTAGCGTTTACTCGGCGGAACTGCTCGTCATCATGCTGGTGCTCTGGCCTGCCAGAATTTTCAGGACCAGAAGGTCCGACGGATGGAAACTCGCCATGGCAATGTGATTCAGATCTTCGTCGCTTTGCGCGATGTGGTTGCGAATCAAAACGCGAAGCTGCTCCACTGACATACCCAATTCCTGAGCTGCCTCCACTTCGGAGTACTGGGTCTTATTCTGCTTGGATGGGAGCGTACCTGCGTTCATGGTCCTAATGCATTCTAAGGCGCGGGTTTGCGCACTCCCAATCGGGTGGAGAACTTATATGGATTCTTAGTATCCCTGATAGACTTTCGTACTAAGGCCCGGTCGGTGATCCGCCTCAGCCGATATCCGGGACATTCAGCAACGCGTCGTTGAAGCGATTGGTGAAGTTCGGCATGCAGGCCACCAGCGTCAGTTCCACGATTTGGTCGTCGTTGAAATACTTCTTCAATTCATCGAGGGCCGGCGGGCGGATGGCCGCGGCGCCGCGGGTAATTCGCTCGGCGTAAAGAATCACGGCCTTCTCCTGGGCATCGAACAGGGGGCTGCGGTGATAGAAGGCCAGCGCCTTGATCTGATCGTCCGTCACGCCGTTTTTCTTTCCCGATGCCGAGTGCGCGCGGAAACAGTACTCGCATCCATTGATGAGCGAAGCCTTCAGATAGGCCAGCTCTTTATATTTCCGCTCCACGGTTCCGTGTTCGATGACGGCGGTGTAGAAAGGAACAAAACTCGCGAAGGCTTCCGGAACTCGCGCCATGGTGCCGAAGAACGAGGGCACTTTGCCGAACCCCTGAGTCAGCTTCTCGAGAATGGGTTGAACTTCGGGCGCCGCGTTTTCCTTCGAAATCGGGCTGATTCCTGGGACGGTTTCAACTGCTGTGGGCATGTATTGCTCTCCTACTTGGTGGATTGGAGCACAGTACTAGAGTGTAGCAGTGCCGAGGCCTGGGGCATCGGCTGGTAGTCCAGATAAGTGTCGCTGGTCGTCGAATTTTCGCTGAAGAATCCGAGAGCGGAGGCGTGCACATGAACGCTGAAGGCCTTGGGCATCCAAACTCCGCCGGCTACCGGTTCCTGTTCCAGATCGAATTCGGTTCCCGGAGCCACCTTCGCCAGGAACCCGTAGAAACTCACTGGCTTTACCACCTCCGCGTGAACTTTCACCCATTGATTGGAGGCCTTGTCGATCCAAAGCCTTCCCTTCATCCCTTTGAGAACGCGCCCCTCATGGTTCTCGGGTGTGTACTCCGGTCTGGGCTCGGCATCCAGAACCCAGCAGGCATGCCCGTCCACTTGCGCTTCGCCCGCCAGGCGAAACTCGAAGGCGCCGACCATTTCCTTCAGCATCTCATGATCGCGGTCATCGTCCTTCTGATACTTGGCGATGCGCCGCTGACGCTCCCGTGCAGACTCTTTCTGTCTTCTTTCGATCTCCTTTTGCAGTTTCCGTTGCTCCGCGGCCTGGTCTTCCGGGGAAAGGGGCGCGCCGTTGATCGCTGTAACAAGGTTATAAGGCGAACCCTCGAGCATCAGGACGCGCGAGGTCTTCACTGCCGGCGGGGAGTGTCGCTTGCTCTCCACGTCCCGTTCCAGGTAGGAGTATTTCGGGGCCTGCGCCCAGTCGAATTTCATCGCCTCAACCGAGCTGCGAATAATCTGATCCGGATTGGGTGCAGCGCTGAGTGCGGATGCGGCCAGTGCCATCAAGATGGTGCGAAAGTCCATGGGCGCTCTCGTCTATTAGACGCGCGGGCGGCTACAGTCGCACATTTACACTGATGGGGAAATGATCTGATCCCGGCACTCGTAGTACCTGTTCGTTCTCGAACTCGATGGCGCCGCGGACAAACACCCAGTCCAGTTCGCCCAGAAGCACGTGCGTCCGTGGGCGCCGGTCGCCAAAAGCGCTGCGAAAACCCGCCTCGCGCAGCCGTGGAATCAGGCGCGAGTGAAAGACAAATGTGTTGAAGTCGCCGGCGATGATTACCGGGGTCTCGGGCGGGTATCGCTTCGCATCATCGATCACCTCCTCGAGTTGCTCCAGGCGCAACTGCTCCGTCCCTTTGCTTTCGAGGTGAAGATCGTAAACCACCAGCGGCTTGCCACCGTTATCGAGCTCGGCAACCAGCGCCACGCGGCCGCCTTCGCGCCGTTGCAGCAGGGGCACGCTGGACTTGAGCAGACGCCGCGGCTTCCACCATCCCGATTGATGCTCGAACCGGATCATGCGTGAGGAGCGCACGGGCAGCGTGGTGAGCAGCGCCTGGCCGTGATAGGCCGGTTCTTCCGCCGTGCCTTGGCCCAGTTCCTGGAATTCCGGCGCGAACACATAGTTCATACCGAAGGCTTCCGCGAGCTCCTTGGCGACATCCTGGCCTTGCGTGCGGCGCGCGCCCAGATCCACTTCCTGAAAGATACACAGATCCGGTTTGAGCTGGCGGATTTGATCCTTAATCTGTTCGAGATGCTTTCCGCGATCGATATTCCAATTCAAGACGGCGGCGCTCGAATGAAAGCCGGAAGAGTGGGCATAGTTTCCCGATAAGAGCGTCTGCAAGGCTTCGGGGAGCGTAGCGGGGGGTGGGGCGGCCAACGCCGCGGAGAGCGCCAGGAGCGGGCCGGTCCGGAACCATGCTCCAGCAGGTATCACGCTTTTTAGTTTATACTGGAGGCGAGTTGCGGCCGGTTTCATCACCAACACAGTAGAACCCCGAACCGTTCGTCTGGATTCTCATGACTATTCTTTTTACGTTCATTCACGTCATTGTTTGTTTTTTCCTGATCGTTGTGGTGCTGCTGCAAAGCGGCAAGGCGGCCGATTTGGCGGGCGCGTTCGGGGGCATGGGATCGCAGACCGCATTCGGTCCGCGCGGCTCGGCGACGCTGCTTTCGAAAGCCACTACGCTCGCGGCGGCGATCTTCATGGTTACGTCGCTCACGCTCGCGATTTTGGCCACCAAGGGTGCTGCATCCTCAGGCAGCGTGTTGGAGCGTCAAAAAGCTGCGACGAAGTCGGCTCCGGCCCAGTCTGGTACGGGGAAGACCGGCGGAGCGGCAATTCCGGCGACGCCGCAAGGCAACACCATTCCGGTGACGCTTCCACCGAAGCCGGCGGAGCAACCGGCGCCAGCGCCGGCCAACAAGAAGTAAACTGGTTTCATCCGAATGCGGTCGTGGCGGAATTGGCAGACGCACTAGCTTGAGGTGCTAGCGGGAGCAATCTCGTGGAGGTTCAAGTCCTCTCGACCGCACCATATTTTCAAAGACTTATCAGTTAGCTCTAGGACCCTATCTAGCTAGCTTCTGGACCTTTGGACCTTATGTTGGCCAAGACCGCTCCAGGCCTGTTGGGACCGAATGAGGCCGCTCCGGACCGAACATGCATTTTTGGAAAGGCGGCGTGGGCAAGCGCGCGGATGTTTTATGCGAATCGCGACGCGGACAAATTGGAAGTCAACGACCCCGCCATCCTGCTGAAGCCGCGCAAGGAGGCAAAGGCGGAAGTGGCACTTTGCTTGTATGACGGAGGGCGTTTACGCGTGAGCGCGTTTGCGCCCGCTAGTTTTCGGAGCTAGCTCGTCCTCAGCGATACCGGACAGCACAACCGGACTGCGGTCAGGAAATTTGGCTACCAGGGACAGGCTTCCGCCCATGGCCTCCACGGTTTTTCGTAGTGTAGAAAGCAGAAGGTCACTTCTCTTTTCGAGTTTTGAAATGCCGTCTTGGCTGATGCCGAGTTCCTTGGCCATGCGCACCTGCGTAAGCTTGCGGGCGCGGCGAAGCTCCTGCAAGGTCATTTCCTCGGCAATCAATTGTGCGGCACGCGCCTCCACTGTCTTGCGGCGGGCGGGACTTAGTTTTTCTCTTATCCGTTCGAGATTCGTCGTGGCTCTCACTTATTTTCCTTCCGTTCCGTTTCTCCGTGCCGCTTGATTCGAGCGAGGTGGGCATCAAAACGCTCGTCAGCCTTTTTAATCATCTGGCGATAAAACCGTTTTTCGCCGACCCCAGACTTGTCGCCGGCTACTAGGAGAATGGCGCCGCGGTTCAAGTCAAAAGCGAAGGCCACTCGCCAAACACCATCAGCCGCCTTAAATCTCAATTCCTTCATGTTCGGATGACGCGAATCGTTTAGTGTGTCGGCCCGCGGCCGACCTAGCTGCGGTCCGAACTGCTCCAGCAGTGCGATGTGGGCCAACAACTCATCCTGCACGTCTTTGTGCAGGGAGAGGAATTCTGGGACGAAGTCATCATGCAAATCAACTTCCCACTTCACCTAATCTATTATGCACTCTAATAACTATTCATTCAAGTGCATGTTTTGAGGGCGGAACTGCCGTGGCTCTGAAATCGATCGGGCTTTTAGAAGATCGGCGCCCCCGCTTCGTTCAACAGATCACGTGCAATGCCTAACAGTTCGCCGATCCGTAGATCGGGATCTTCAATTCGGCGCGCAGCATCGATCGCTTCTTTGGTACGGCCCTCAACACGCCACGCATCCACCACGCCGGAGCCGACGTTGTCGCCTGTTTTGCTCCAAATCGCCGCAGTGTCGTTGGCCGTTTGGAAATCCTGCACGTGAACAGCGGCTCGCAAAATCTTGCCAAATGCCTCGTCTTTGTAGTGCACGCCCAGGGGTGTCGGTGGACGGGGTACACCGAACGCATAGCGCGGCCGCAGTGGAAGTTTTTGTGTCAGCTCGATCGCACTTCGAAACGATGCGTTGCTGTCATCCATCATCTGTCCCCTGAATTGCGCCGCAGCTATTGAAGTCAGCACCGAGATTCTTCCGAGTGGTAAATCCGGTACGGCGAAGACGATCTGCTTCGCGGAGTCGAAATCGGCGCGGGCGCGCTCTTTGTTGAGCATCCGAAGCCACGCTTCCGCCGCCGCGCTCAGCGCCTCAGCCTTTGCTAGCAAGGAAGGCGAGTCCGCCTCAGGAATTCTCTTCGCATACTGCTCCGCAAGCTCTGGCTCATGTTGCTGAATTAAGATATGTTCCAAGCTGGCTATCCCGAGCGCCTTCTGAAACGGCGTAGCGGCGCTTTCTGTAATGTGCTCGATGCCGGCGCGATCCCCGGCTGCAGCGCGCTCATACAAGCGCTTCATCAGTTCACCGTTGAGGCTTGAACGAGCGGTTGTTTCCTGCGGACTGGCATCCTGGAATCCATCCGGTGTAATGGGGAAAGGTGGAATATGAGAGTCCTGAACGTTGGACCGGGGTCTCGGATGCGGAGTCGCGGAGATGAGGTCCGGAGGAGGATCGGACACGAATTGGAGACCTCGCTCGATCGTAGCTAACAGTTGTTTCCTCCGGGCAGTGTCAACAATCTTCAATCCAATCGTCCGAGCCGCCTCGTACCGCGCGCGAGCCTGCTCCGGCTGCCCCATACGCCAGAGCATCTCGGCGAACGAAGCAAGGTAGGTGGCTTTCCTTTCCGCGCTTGTAGTAGATTCGATTAACTTTTGAACAGGTTCACGATGGCCGTATAATACCCACGCGCGCCAAAGGATGTCCGGAGGATCTGACAGGTGGCTGGATGATTTTGCATAGGCTCGCTCGGCATCGTCTAGATATCCCGCGTGGGCCAGAATGTCACCCGCCCATGCGTGCGGATCGCCGTGGTCCTTGAAAAACCGCATGTTTGCCGACGCCGCTTCAGCTTCCAGAACAAGCGCGTGCAATTGTGGATAGAGGTCGGGTATCCGGCCGCAAAGGGAGAACGCTGTAGCGAGAGCAAGCGCAAGGAACTTCATAGATCAACTCAGTCTAATCCGACGCACGTTCCTTACGCTATTTCGTCGATCCCCGCGTGCTCGCGGGGGAGACGGCCAGACACAACCGCCCAGGCAAATAGCGGCAAAGGGGTGTAACGACATGCCGCTTTTTGGACCCTATTTGGACCTTACGCCCGGGAACGGAGGGGGCCACGACGGAACGGTCCCACGCGGCAAATCAACAATTTAGGACGCTGGAGACCGCTCCGGACCGCGCCAAATCCGCTTGAGGTGCTAGCGGGAGCAATCTCGTGGAGGTTCAAGTCCTCTCGACCGCACCATCCCGAATTACCTCGTCTCTTAAAACGCTCGGCTCCTTACCAATACAGCGTTTCGGAAACTAGCAGTGTGTTATCATTGTGTACGCAAACGGGGTTGTATACCATGCAGACAACTAAAGTTGGAATCCGGGAGTTTCGCGAGAACTTATCCAGCTTTCTCGAATCAAAGACGCCCGTGGCCATCACGCGGCACGGCGCAACTATCGGCATCTACGTTCCAACGAAGCCCAAGCCGAGCCAAGCCGATCTGGAGGCACTTCGCATCGCAGGTGAGAAGATGCAGGAGTTGATCGCGTCAGCGGGAACTACCGAGGATGAGCTCGTCGGGGATTTCCGGCGGCTGCGGCGCGAACGGCGGACACAAAAGAGCTGATCATGTTGGTGCTCGACGCGAATATTCTGATTCGCGCCGTTCTTGGCTCTCGTGTACTTTCGCTACTTCGCAAGTAGGCTGATCGGATGGAATTTCTAGCACCCGATACCGCATTTCGGGAAGCCAGAGAGCATCTTCCTAAGATTTTGGAGCGACGAAATGTGCCATCGGCTCCTGCGTTCGTAGTCCTCGAACTCGTGGCTACGCTTGTACAGACTATAGAAAATGAAGCCTACTCACGGTTTGAGTCCGTTGCCCGCGAGCGAATCGGCCGACGAGACGAAGACGATTGGCCGATTTTGGCCTCGGCGCTCGCTTTGGATTGTCCGATATGGACCGAAGACACCGACTTCTTCGGCTGCGGGGTGGCGACCTGGGCAACCGACCGAGTGGAACTGTATCTGGCTCAAGGCGAATCTTAACTGAATGGACCAAGCACCAGCGCGATAAAAACGCAAAACGCCGCACTTGACGGGCCGGAACCGTATACCCGAAATGCAACCACGGCGGGGAAAACCAGGATACCGGCGATTCTCCAATAGGTTCTTATCTCCTCTGAGACAATGAAGGGATCCAAGATCAATGCCAGGTCGAAAGGCATCGTTTCAGGGGCCTCGCAAACCGTGTTGCTGCATTGCTGAAACTCCAGATGGCCTGGCAGCACCAGCGGCCCTTCGGGCAAAGGAAATTTCAGCAGGAGTGTGCCGAATGCCCGAAACGAACCGCTATACACGGGCAGAGTTTCGCCAAGAGCAGCGATGTCCAACATTTCCGCAGCGGGAAGTTCCAGCTTCTGACTCACGATGGCGGGACTCTCGAAGGTGACGGAAGTTGTCGTATAGCCTGCCGGTAATGGCTTGCCGTAAATGTGCCATCCAGGTTGCAACGCGAAGTCGACAAAAAAGCCGACCTCCTGTCCGGCAAATGCCTGGGTTGAGGGGAACCCGATGCGGACGGCCAAAGCGCCGCTCTTGAGGGCCACGGCTGGGGCATCGCTTCCGACGGTTCCGAACTCAGCGAGCGCTACCGCGGATCCGGTTACGCGATGCTGGTAGTTATCGACGAAGTATTTCTTGACGACGGTTCCGTCCGGAGTCACGAGATATTCCACGGGATGGGGCACGCCGTACGATCTTAGATCAGGCGCCATATTGAAATTGAAAATACCGAATTTACGAATCGTCTCGCTGCCTTTGTCAGAGAGCAGGGGAAACCCGATCGAGTATTTTTGCGCAAAAGCGGCCAGGATCTCTCGCGAGTCGTAGCTGATTGCTGCGATGCGCACCCCATTCTTCTCCAGCATCAGGCGCGATTGTTCCAGCTCCACGAGCTGGGAGCGGCAATACTGTCACCAGTCCGCGCTACGGTGAAAGACCAGAAACAGCCCATTCGGGCCGGCCAGATCGTTCAGCGTCCGGATGGCGCCGGATTGGTCGGGCAGTGCGAACTCAGGAATCCGATCGCCAGCATCTGGGCCGGTTGCATAGCCATCGTTCGTAGCCATGACGTGACGCGCTCGCACCTCGGCTGGAATCGGCAGGCCGGCGGCACGCAACCGTCCAAATTCGCGCATGGCTGCGGCTTTTTCGGCGAGATCTTGGGGAGGATGATTCACTTCACCATGGTAGCTTTCTGTGGCGCAGTCGTTTGGGGGTGCGAAGAATCATGGTACGCTTCGCAAAGAGTTCCATTTCCAGCAGGAGGAAATATGAAATCGATTTCAACGTTACTGGCGGGCATGACCTTGACTGCGGCTCTTTGGGCCCAGCCGCCGGGTTTCAATCCGCCCAAGACCACTCTTAAAGTCGGCGATGTGGCTCCCGACTTCACGCTGCCCGACACGGACAACAAGCCCGTGAAATTGTCCGATTTTCGCGGCAAGAAGACCGTCGTTCTGGCGTTCTTCGTGGCCGCATTCACCGGTGGTTGAACCAAGGAATTAAACGCGTACCAGTCTGGTATCGCAAATTTTGATAAGAATGAAGCGCAGGTTTTGGCGATCAGCACCGATTTCACGCCAACCTTGGCGCACTGGAAAAAGGAACTCAACGTCACCTACCCTGTCCTCAGCGACCATATGCGTAAGGTCTCGGAGTCTTACGGGATTCTGATCACGGCGCTTGGCGTGGCTAACCGCGCGACGTTCGTGGTGGATAAGGAAGGCAAAATAGCCAGCATTGAAGAAGGCAACGTAGCGATCGATCCCACCGGCGCCGACACGGCATGCAGCCGGTTGGCGCACAAGAGCCCATAGAAGCCGAACGCCGCTTGCTGGCGTGCGGCCCAATAGTTCTCGAGAATACCCGATTAGCTGGGATTGCCGAGGTCATTGTGTCACCTGTCATTGTGCCACCTTGGCGCTCCCTGCTATATTTGCTGTTTCTGAAAGGAAACCGCGGTGGGAGTGTACTTCTTGGGGAACGGGTGCGGTGGACTGCTATCGAAGCTCGTCTTCCTCTGCGTGGCAGGATTTCTCCTCTCGGGACTGGCCCTCGCACAGGGCCCGCAAGACGCGGTCGACGGAATTCCGGTGACGGATGCGCTAGTGGTCGCCAAGTGCAGTGGATGTCATCGTAAGGACGAGAAGGGCAATCTAACTCGCATCTCCTGGGAGCGGACCACTCCAGAGGGTTGGCAGGAAGTGATCAAGCGGATGGTGCGTTCGAACGGGCTCCAGTTGACGCCCGACGAGGCGCGCGCCATCGTGAAGTCGCTGAGCACGAGTCATGGTTTGGCTCCCGAAGAAGCCAAACCTGTGATGTACATGGCGGAGCACACTCTGCCCGACGAAGTTTATCCCACGCCGACCATGAGGACCACCTGCGGGTCCTGCCATGCGTTCGGGCGTCCAGCCTCGTGGCGGCGGTCGCTGGAGGAATGGAAGCTGCTGCTCAACATGCACATCGGCTATTACCCCAATGCCGAAGGCGCAGCTGCCTGGCGGCTCACATCTTTAAATGCTGGCTCAAATCCAGGTGATACGGACGGCGCCGCTGCACCTCCTGCGAAAGGGCCGAAGCTGGTTGATCAAGCCATCGACTTTCTTTCCAAGAACTATGCACTGCACACGCCGGAATGGGCGGCGTGGCGGGCCAAAGTGCGGGCGCCTAAACTCGCGGGAACATGGCTGGTGAAGGGGCACCTGGCCGGCCACGGCGATTTCTACGGCGAAATGGTGGTTACCCCCGGCTCGAGCGAGGACGAATTCAATACAGCCATCAAACTGCAGCCAGTGGCTGGCGGCGCGCCGATTGAGCGGCGAGGCCGCGCGGTGGTTTATTCGGGATACGCCTGGCGCGGGCGCTCGGCGGGAACGGTCTCGGGATCGGCACCTGGCGATGTGCCGGCCGAGATGCATGAGGCGCTGTGGATTTCCACCGATGAATCGCAAGCAACGGGACGCTGGTTCTGGGGCTCCTACGACGAATTTGGTTTCGACGTGAAGCTGCAACGTGCATCGGGCGCTCCCGTGTTGCTGGCCTTGGACCGTTTATCGCTCAAAGCTGGTTCCCAGGCGCAAAAGCTTCGCATCGTCGGAGATAGTCTGCCCAACCAGATCCTTCCAACGGATATCGACCTTGGCACCGGCGTAACGGTGCGCAGCATTATGTCTCACACCTCGCACGACGTGGTAGTGGAAGTGGACGTGGCCGCCAACGCCATTTCCGGCAAACGCGACGTCGTAGTTGGACGCGCTAGCTTACCGAACGCGATCGCGGTTTACGACCACGTGGATTACATCAAAGTGCTGCCGGAGAACTCGCTCTCACGTTTAGGCGGCGGATCGCAGCGCCAAAAAGGCTACCAACAATTTGAGGCGGTGGCCTACAATCGGGGCGCCGACAACCAACCAAACACAGCCGACGACATCGAACTGGGACCGGTGGATGTTACCTGGTCCGTCGAAGAGTTTTATGAGCGGTTCGATGACGACGACAAGGAATTTGTCGGTTCGCTGAGCGGCACGGGGCTGTTCACACCCGCGCTCGATGGCCCGAATCCGCAGCGTAAGCAGAGCCGCGACAACTACGGCAATGTTTGGGTGGTGGGTACGGCTAAGAACGAGAAGGACCGGCTGGGCAAGCCGCTGGTAGGTAAATCCTATCTCGTAGTGGCGCCGCCTTTGTATGTCATATGGGACCGGGAGATCGATCAGTGAACGCCCCAACGCCCGAAGAAGGAGGGAACGAGTGAAGCATCTGCGGCCGATCAACAAAAAAGCGCAACGGATTGACGACCATGTTGCATCCTTGACCGAGGACGTTTTTGCGATGCAGGGGGAAAACAAGCCTACACCGGGCATGCATGTCCCGACGGGTTGCAGTTTTGTTTTTTCACCTGGATGGGAAGTGGACGCCGCTGGTGGCGCCGCCGGCTTATGCGCGCCCGTGGAACGGGACATCTACGATTGCTGGTTCAGTTGTTACTGGCCTGCTCAGGTTCCCGATCATCTCAACAACGCGCCCGACTGGACAGCCAAGTGCGCATCCGCGACCAAGGACTGGCGAAATCTCGACCTGGTATTCCCATAATGAAAGCTCCGTTTGTCCTTTTGTGCGTTGCTTGTTCCGTCGCGCAGGCTGGATCTATTTTTCTTGGCGCCCATCCGGACGGCGTGTTGGTAGTGGATGAAGCGACGCAACGGATCATCGACAAGTTTCCAACGCAGGCTGGGCTCCCGACGGGAATGCGGATGTCCTATGACCGCAAGAAGATCTATCTCACCAGCGGAGATCATGCCGGCGTGTCGGTGGTTGACATCGCTACCCGCAAGGTTGTCAACCATTTCGTTTTGAATTCAGGAAACCGCCAGATTCGCTTCAGCAGCGGTGTCGCTCCGGACCCGCAGGATAAGCTCCTGTACACCGTGGTCACCGAGGTGGTGAAGCAGGTTGACCGTTTTGAGATCGGCAAGCCGAAATACGCGGTCATTGATTTAGCGCAGCAAAAGATCGTCCGCACGGCCGACATCGCCGAAGAGGATGAAGAAGCCAACGTCAATACGGGCGACAGCTTCTTTCGGCCATTGTTCTTCGTCTCGCCGGATGGGAAATACTTGTATCACTTTCGAGACCAGGTGGTGGTGCTCGATACCGCTAACTTCAAGGTGGTGGAGCGAATCCCACTGGCCAAGCCGAATTTTCCTGGAGTGCTGGAGGTGGGCGTCGGGTCTGCGCTCGAATCGCTGAGTGAGCCGGGGTATTACACGTCGCTCTTCAACGCCGTGGATCCCAACGTGCGGCGCAAAATGTTTGGAATCGCCCGGTTCGACTTGAACAATCGGGCTTACGAATTCTCGCCCATCGGTCCTTCTCCGGATGGAATGTTGGGGCTTGAAGTGACGCCCGATCGCAAGACGGCCTATACCGTAGTGACCAACGGTGAATACGGAACGCGCCGCTGCGAGTTCTGGGCGCTCGATCTGACGCGCCATCAGCGCACCATGACCAACGAGTTCCCCTGCCGGCCGCGGTTCAGCTTCAGCATATCGAGCACTGGCAAGGAGCTATATATCTACGGGGCAGGGTTTCAGATTGAAGTGTACGACGCGGCGACTCTTAAGCTCAAACGAACCACCGATCTCCAGAATGACGTGACCATGGCTGGGATCGTGGTGGCGCCTTAAAGACTTACTTGTTAGAGGCAGGTTCGCGCCAGCCGCTGCCATTGGGGAATTCGAGACCAATCACGTACTTCCCCTGTTTCGGATTACAGTAACGAACCACGCCTCGCCCGGAGATGCCCATCTTCGGGGCGCTGCAAGAGACCGCGTTCTGAACGGGGAGTCTTTGCGACAGTTGCAACTGAACTCCGTGAACCGAGACATTGAGGAGTTGCGCTATCGATGCTTGTGGATGCCCACTGCTGTCTTCCCACATGACGTTCATATTGATGTTTCCCTGGACCGCGTGGCGCACTTCACGCCGCGAATTGGTTTTTCGCGTAGTGGCATGCAGCGCCTGCTGAGCCCAGAGCGTCGACTCCGAGTATGCCAGGCCGACACAGGAGGCCTTGGTATCCAACTTGGCGGCGGATGCGGACACGGCCTTCCAGTCAGCCGTCTCGTACTGGCGTACCAATTGGAAGACATCGCCCAGTGGATCATTCTGCGTGGTTCCAAGCAATGCTCCGCTGATGAGCGGTTCTACACCGGTCTGACGTAACGCTTCTTCCAGCGGAACATCTAAAAGGGCGTCCAGTAGAGAGAACAAACCCATCAGGAATCCCTGGCCAGGCTCGGCTAGGCCGGCCTGCCGCGACAATCGTTCACAGAAGCTGGCCCGGACCAGCGAGTGAGTGATCAATTCACCCGGCTTGTCTTTGGCCAGCACCGGCAGCGCCGCCAGCGCAACCCAATGCCGGATGGCATCCTCGCCGAGTCTGGCCAGCGCGTGGCTGATCGAGGTGGTCTCTCCGTAGCGCGCGAAAAGAGCCGAGTTCACATAGCGCAGCAATTTGTAAGAGAACGACACGTCTTGAGAGATGATGCTGGTTAGCCGCTCGTAATCCAGTTCTGAATTCTGCATCTCGCGCAGAAGGCGCAGACAGTTCACTTTGGAGGCTGGGATTTGTTGGGCTCGCAGCACCGCCGGCCGCGCGAAGAAGTAGCCCTGAAAGTAATCATAGCCGGCGTTTAGCGCCCACTCGAATTCCTCATGGGTCTCCACTTTTTCAGCCAGCATGGTGATGCCGCGCGGCCGATAAGTTTCGAGCAGCCGCTCCTGATCGGGCTTCGAGGTGGACCGCATGTCCACCTTGATGATTTTGGCGATCTGGGTGAGCGGTTCCAAGCGCTGGCCTCCCACGAAGTCATCCAAGGCGAAGGTGTAGCCCTGACGGTTCAGCTCGTAGCAAGCGGCGATCAGTTCATCACTCGGCCCTACGGACTCAAGGATCTCAAGCACCACCGCTTCGGGGGGCAGCATGGAGTGCAAGCCACCCATCAGCAGCTGCTCGTCAAAATTCAAGAAGGCTTTCTTGCCGCCGGCAACATTCTCCAAACCTATGGTGAGAAGACTATTGGCGATTACCTGCGTGGTCGCGGAGCCGGCCTCAGTGCCATCGAACCGGTTGTCGACATCGTCGGCCCGGAACAGGAGCTCGTAGGCATACAGCTCGCGCGATCGGTCAAAGATCGGCTGCCTGGCCACAAAAACGTCCATAGCGGTTTCATCGGCCAGGGGGAGGGGGACAAATAGGGGCCAGGTTCCCAAATTCCATCGATTTAGCTACTTGCGGCGCCAGCGCATGCCCCCTCCCCGCGCAAACATAAAGTACGGCGCCCGTATCTCCGATTAATCAGAAAGTGGGTACTATTGCCGCGGAAACAGTTGCGCCGGCGCTCGATGCGACTTCTCACTTGAGTGGGACCTCGAACCGGTGGCGCCTGCTGATGGTCAGTACGGCTGCCCTCTATCTGGAAATCATTTTGATCCGTTGGATCGGCACCGAGGTGAGGATTTTTGCCTTTTTTCAAAATCTATCGCTCATTGCCTGCTTTCTCGGCTTCGGATTGGGATGCTTACATACCAAGCAGCGTGGAAGCCTGCTGCCATCTCTCGCGGCCATCACCGCTCTAGTAGTGGTGGTGACTCTGCCGTTTCCGTCGTTGCACACGGCCTTGGACACCATGTCGGCCGCGCTCTCGTTCGCGCCGGATGCCGCGCTATGGGGCGCAAGTCTCAAGCTCACCGGGTCCGAGTACTGGACACTAACGGCGTTCTCGGCCTTGATGCTGGCGCTGTTTCTCTTGCTGCTGGTGATCGCCATGGCGCCGCTGGGCCGATGGGTTGGACACTATCTGGAGACCGCGTCGAACACGGTGACAGATTACTCGGTAAACCTGGCCGGCAGCTTAGTGGGCATGTGGCTGCTTGCGATTCTCTCTTTGCTGTGGCTGCCTCCCTCTTATTGGTTCGCGGTAGCATTTTTACTAATTCTGGCCGCACAGCCGATATCCTGGCGAACCGGCATCATAGGCGGCGTCCTTCTGCTCATCACGCTCTTCGCGCTGCGGCCGAGAGGCCCGAATGCGGTCTATTGGTCGCCTTATCAAAAACTCGAAGTCACCGATGTCGGCGAACACCAGTACCAGATCGACGTCAACAATGTTGGATACATGTCGATTGCCAATGTCAGCGCCGAGGTGTTGGCTCGTCATCCGGAAGTGGCTCAACAATATCAAAACAGCTCGTACGACAGCCCGTTCCACTTTGTGAACAGCACTGGCCGCGTGCTCGTCATCGGCTCCGGCGCCGGCAACGACGTGTCCGCCGCACTGCGGCATGGAGCGGCCGAGGTGGACGCCGTCGAGATCGATCCACGGATTTATGCCATAGGCAAAAGCCTGCATCCCGAACACCCCTATGACTCGCCGAAGGTGCATGTCGTGGTTACGGATGCTCGAAACTTTCTGCGGCAGACTCACCAGAAATACGACGTCATCGTCTTCGCGCTGCTCGATTCGCACACCGAATTCTCCGGCTACAGTAACGTACGCGTGGACAACTATGTTTACACGCAAGAGTCGTTCCGGGATGCCAAACGGTTGCTGAATCCAGACGGCGTTCTGATGTTGAAGTTCGAGGTGAGGGTGCCCTGGACATGGATGGGACAGCGTTTCTACAGCATGCTCGGCGATATTTTCGGACGCGAGCCGGTGACCTACTATGTACATCCCGCCGGGCTTAATGGCGCACTGTTTGATGGGACGGTTTTCCTGGAGTCCAATTCCAAGAGCTTGTGGGACAGGGCGGCCGAACCACAGTTGGCGGAATTCGTGAAGAGCCATCCCACCGCATTCCCACTCACTTCCCAGGGCGCGCCGCGTCCGACCACCGATGACTGGCCCTATGTGTACCATGAGAACAATTCCATCCCTCGCTCATACGTGACGGTCTCATTGGTGTTGCTGCTCATGGCCTTTCTGATGACTCGGCCGCACATCGCGGTTGGAGAGAGCAGCACGTGGCAGTTCTTCCTCTTAGGCGCCGGCTTCCTTCTGATGGAGACGCAGTTGGTGAGCCGGTTGGCGCTATACTTCGGGACCACCTGGTTCGTGAATTCCATCGCACTGAGCGGCATTCTGGCCGTTCTGCTCCTCTCAAATCTCTACGTAAAGCTTCGTGCGCCGCGCGATTTGAGCGCTTATTATGTTGCACTGTGCGTGGCGCTGATCGCGAACTATCTCATCCCTTGGAACGATGTGCCAGGGTCCTCAACAGTGGTTGGCATTTTAATCTGTCTGGCCTATTCTGCTCCCATATTTTTTGCGGGAATCATTTTCACCGAGAGCTTTCGCCGGTCGGACGGCAGCAGCAGTGTGCTGGGAGCCAATATGCTGGGCGCGGTTGCGGGAGGCTTAGCGCAAAATCTCTCCTTCATCCTGGGCATGAAGGCGCTGTTGGTAATCGCGGCTATCATTTACGCCGGGGCCGCGCTTTACGAACGAAGGTCGGCCTGGAGCGTACGCGGCTTGCCTCTGAGCGGAAGATCGCCGGTCTAGCGTTGCGGTCCCGGCCGGACGCCGGCCACCTTCAATCGGATTCGAAAGAGATGAGTACACGCTGTGATGTACAGCGTCTTGCTGTCGGCATCACCGAAAGCAAGGTTGGTGGTGACGATGCGCGGTCTCGGCTCGCTGGCGATTTCCGGCATTTGCAGCGTGCCCAGATGTTTGCCCTCGGGCGACGAAATCCAGATCTCGTTGCCGCGCACAGTGGAGTACACGTTGCCGCGTTGATCCACTTTGATGCCGTCTATCCCGGCATCGAGAAACTTCACGGGATTCGTGACCGTGTCGTCGGGCAGCACATCGTATCGCATGGTCTTCGACAACCCGGCCGTCACGTACAGGTGCTTTTCATCCGGCGACAGGGCGATGCCGTTCGGGGTGTCGCTGTCTTTTTCCTCGCCCAGCAACGTCACCTTGCCATCTTTGATCAAAAAGAATCCGCTGTAGGGCAGCTCGCGGTCAGGGCTCTTTTCCGCGCCGCGCATTCCCCAAATCGTGTCGGTGAAATAGATGGCGCCATCGGATTTGCCCACGATGTCGTTCGGGCCGTTGAAGCGCTTCCCTTGATAGCGATCGGCCAATAACGTACGCTTTCCATCGGGCTCCAAGCGCGTGACCGCACGATCCGTCATCGCGGTGATGATCAGGCGGCCTTGTGAATCGAGCGTCAATCCATTCGATCCGATGAGCAATATGGCGACGCCGCCGCCCGAAACGGTCTGCGCACCGGCGTTCATCACGTCGTTGCCGGTGTATCCGCTCTTTTGCAGGAATACGGAAAGCGGCGCGTGCGGCGACCATTTGTAAATCTCATTGCCCGCGTTGTCGCTGAACAAAAGATATCCGTCGTTGCCGTGCTGCACCCAGACGGGACCTTCGGTCAAACCAAAATGATCGCCCAATGTTTCGAGCTTCGCGTCAGGCGCGATGATGTCACCGAGGGCCGGATCCAGTTGGATAATCCTGAATGGGCGCTCGGCCGGTGGCTGGGCTGTTAGCATGCCAACGAGCGCCAAAAAGCACAGTGTGAATCGCGTCATCTTAAGTTTTAATTGCGATCCGCGCTCTGCAACAGTGGGTTGCTCCACTCTTTGCTTCGAACGTGTTTGCGCGATTTGATTCGCCAGCCCTTGGGGGTCTTGACGTAGACGTCTTCGTAGCCGCCATCGCGATTGACGCTGCCGGGCCCCTTCTCGCCCAGCATGATCAAATAGCAGCGGCCGGTTGCGCCTTCGGCCGCCGGCTTGATCACCAGGTCACCCATCAAATGCGTCCAGCCATTCCAGGGCATGTCCTTGCAACCTTTCGATCCTCCCCAGGAAGCCGCAGCCAGTTCTTCGCGCCCTTTTGCCCGCTGCACTCCGCCCTTCTTGAACCCGTCGTCGGAATACTTGTCGATGAACACGCCGTCGGTGGTGTAGAGATCGGCGTAATCGTATCCGTTGTTGGTGCAGGTATCGATGTCCTGACCGTACTTATAGACCAACTGCTGGATCTCGATGTAGTCCATTGCAGTCAAGCTGGGCGCAGTCGAACTGGCGGCCTTCTTTTCTTGCGCCTGCGCAGGCGCCAGCGCCATCAGGCAGCATGCTGCAACGGCTGTCACGTTCCATTTCCCCATCGGTTTCTCCCTCCGCAGACTGATCCACGCGCTCCAGTATATAATCGCGGCGGCGTTCTCGCGCGGACTGGATCTAGACCAGTGTCCTCAAGTGAGGGAAACCGGTTAGAATGAAGATTCGGTGAGGTGCGAGAGTGGTTGAATCGGGCGGTCTCGAAAACCGTTGAACCTTCACGGGTTCCGTGGGTTCGAATCCCACCCTCACCGCCAGAATCAACATTGGCGGCCAGCCTAAGGCTGTGGAATACCCAATCCAAACGCATACAACATACCGTCCTCAGTGCCTACGTACACCCGGCCTCCGCCCACCGCGGGCGCGCTGAAATGGGAGAATCCACGAATTGTGTCCGCGCTAGAGAACAACACATCGCCGGTGGCCGCGTCCAGCGCATAGACGACGGCATGTCCCGCCTTCGCCTTCCGATCTTCGACGCCTAGCAAATTGCCGCTCGGTCCGAATTGCACCGGCGAGTCGCCGTCGGACAGGGCGAATACAATTCCATTCGCGATGATCACCGGCGTGGGCACCGTCATGTTCAGCGAGTTCCAGGCGGGAGTCAGTACCGGCTTGCCCGACTGTTCTTCCACTTTGAACGCCATCACGCTGCCGTCGGGAGTATCGCCGTGCTGCAACGGAAACTTAGCCGCGGCCGCGGGTGGCCCCCACGCTGGAACATACAGCCAGCGCGTTCCGGCGGGATCCTCCCAAGTGGAGAAAGCGCCCCAGAATCCCTTCCCGGCGAAGTTCACTTCTTCGTTGGCGAAAAGCGGACTGCGATAGAGCGGTACGCGATGGTCCGCCCCGCCCAGCGATCTAGTGTCCAGCAGGAAGATGACGCCTTCTTTGCCGCTGGCGGCTGCCAATTCCCAATTCTTAAAATTGAAAATGGTAGGACCGATACTGCCCATATCGAGATCTTTCTTCGTCATCCAGGATCGATTCCTCGGCGTGAAATAATCGCTCACCTTCAGATCCTTGGATGAAAGTGCAATAACAGAATCGGCCATCTGGCCTTTCTCGGGATCGAAGGCGCCATCGCCCGTTTCGACGATTACGCGCCCGTCCGTGGTGATGGCTGCCCCGCCGCGCCCCCAGATTCCGGCTCCATTCGGGCCAGCCTCAAAGTACGAAACCTTGCGATCTGCGTTCGTCAGGTCCATGGCGTAAACGCCCGATTTCACGCCATTGCAGTTTTGCGAAGTCGTCGTATAGAGGATGCCGTTGACCAAATTCATGCTCCAAGCCTTGGCAAAGGAGGGGACAAAGGGCGTCGCAGGCATCAGGTCCTCTCCGCTCACCAGGTTGAATGCGTGCAATTTGCCGTCGCTCGCGAGCACGTAGAGCGCCTGCCCCACTGTCTGAGCGGCCCCCGTGCGGGGAGCGGGGCCTATTATCGGAGTGGCTGTCAACCCGTTGGGGCACAGCCAGCTATCCCGGCGAGCGGGCGTGCCTTCGGTGGCAAGGGTCTTTTGCCAGTATATTTTACCCGTGTCGCCGTCCACCACGAACACCTTGTTGGATACCCCGGAAACGATCACGAAATCCTTTACGCCTTTTGGCGTTGCCATACTCGCACGCACCAGCGGCGCCGTCAGGTTGCTCAAAGCTTTTGCTTCTGACGCGAGTTGGACGCTCCATTCCAGCTTCAAGTGCTTCACCGATTCGGGAGTGAGATCCGTCTCTGTCTTATTCCAGCCGGTGCGCTGTGGGTCGCCTCCGAACGTAGTCCAGCTACCTCGCCCGAACTGGGCCGGCATCACCGTAGGGAGTGCCAGAAGAGCCGGGAGCAGAATCGCGATTCTCATCAGCGCGGCCAGTGTATATCCGGCCGGGCAGCGGTGTCAACAAACCAGCCTAAGGCCAGCCCTGTGCGGTTCGTGCATGCAATACACTGAAATTTCACATTGTACTTGACGTGACCCCCCGAGATCGAATATGCTCGACAAAGTTAAAGTTTTGTGAGGGTCTGCGGCGCTCCTGTGCCGCCTAAGGTTGAGTTCGCTAACTCAGTGTCTGAGGAGACGTGTATGCGCTCAGTGTGTGTAGCTGCTGGTTCGTTGATTGGGGTTCTCTCGTTGGCCGCAATGTTGGCCTTTGGCCAAGGCGGTACGGGAACAATCACCGGAACGATTACTGATCCAACCGGGCTGTCTGTAGCCGGAGCCAACGTGGAAGCCACGAACGCGGCAACGGGCGCGGTTTATGCCAGCGTCTCCACTGCTTCGGGAAATTACGCGGTCCCGAATTTGCCGGTCGGCACGTATGTGCTATCGGTCAAGGTGTCGGGCTTCAAAGCTTACACTCACACCAACCTCACCATCGCTGCGACGCAAACCCTGAAACAAGACATTCCTCTGGAAGTGGGATCGGCCTCTGAGTCCATCACCGTGGCGGCCGAAGCTTCGCTACTCCAGAATGAAAGTGGCGATGTGGCGCACATTGTCACCCTGGAGCAATTGGACGATCTTCCTCTGTTAGGTATTGGAACGGTCAACTCCGGAACCTCTGGTTACCGTAATCCCTACAACTCGCTTCTGACGCTGCCAGGCGTGAGTGACTATGCTACCAGCGGCCTATTTGTCATAAACGGATTGGGCGGATCTATTCCCGGTAACCCCTTCGTCGCCGCCCTCACTGAGACCATGCGCATCGAGGGCCAGGACGCGACGTCCCGTATTTTCGGGAATTACGATTACACGCAGATGGCCCAGCCGAACGCCGACGCGATCCAGGAAGTGGCGTACCAGACCAGCAATTACGCTCCCGAGTATGGACAGGCCGGCAGCGTGGTGATCAACATGACCATGAAGTCGGGAACCAACCAATATCACGGCACCGGCTTCGATTATTTTGTGAACGAAGATTTGAACGCAGGCGATCCTTTCAGCAGTAACGGCTCGGGCGGAAAAGAGCATCCCCGGAACCGCCGCAATGATTTCGGCGGCACCTTGGGCGGTCCGGTGATCATCCCCAAGCTCTACAACGGGAGGAACAAAACCTTCTTCTTCTTCGCCTACGAGCAATATCTCGAAGGCTCGCAGTTGAACTTCGTCGATACAGTCCCGACTGCCGCATACCGCACGGGCGATTTCTCCGCGATTTCGGCCAATGGCACTTGCGGCTTATGCGCGGCTTACGGAATTCCGAATACTCCCTTGGCGACCGACGCATTGGGCCGTCCAATCTACGCCAATGAGATTTACAATCCGACCTCGCGCGGCACCACCGCCCAGGGTTTGGGGTACGCCAATCCATTTCCGGGAAATATGGTTCCCGCGAGCTTGATTAGTCCCAGTTCTGCGGCATTCTTAGCTCTCCTCCCGCAACCGCAGAACTCCAATCTGGTCGGCAACTATAACGGTACGATCGCGGGTGGAAGATACTCCGCCATCCCGGCGGTGAAGATCGATCAGATTATCTCTTCCAAAGACAAGGTCTCGTTCTATTGGTCGCGCAACAACACCGAGAGCCAGATTTCCACTCCTCTGGGCAACGCCGATGGCCTGCCGACTGAAATCGGCCAATACCGCGGCACGTTCATTCCCACCTGGACCAGCAGATTGAACTACGATCGCACCATTTCGCCCACCATCCTGCTGCACTTGGGCGCGGGCTACTTCCACACCAGCTTCAACGACCACGCACCGTTCCTCAAATTCAACCCGTCCGCTTTCGATCTCTCGGGCTTTCTGGAGGATCGCCAATTTCCGAGCGTCACGGGACTGTGCGGCCAGCTCTACGGCGGCTTTGGAACGCCGACGAGTTGCATCAGTGGCGTGGAAAACAACTTCGGCTCCTTATATTCCGGTTTTGGCGGCATGCAGAATTTCGGAACATCCGGTCAGATCCAGTCGCAAAACTATGAAGAGAAGCCTACCTTCAATGCGAATGTGACATGGATCAAAGGCGCTCACAACTTCAAATTCGGCGCCGAGATGTACCTGGAGCAAGCGTACACCGGAGCGTATTCGGGCGTCACCCTGGATGCGGTCGGGCCTACGGGCATTCCCACGGCAACCGCACAGCCGTTCACCCCGACCACCAGTCTGAACGGATACAACATGGGTAACGGATTCGCCGATTTTCTGCTGGGCGATTACAGCGCAGTCACTCAAACCCCAGCCGAGTTCACCCGTGAGGGAAGTCAGGAGTGGGGCATCTTTGCGCAAGATTCTTGGAAGGTGTTGCGCAACGTTACCGTGACCTACGGCGCGCGTTGGGATTACGCTACTCCCGAGCATGAGCAATATGGCCGAATAGGCCAATTGGACCCGACCTTGCCAAATACGAATGCCGGCGGCGCACTGGGATCGGTGCAGTTCGCAAACACCTGTAATTGCAATTTCTACAAATCCGCCTATCCCTTCGCGCTCGGCCCGCGCCTTGGCGTGGCCTACCAGGTAACGCCCAAGACCGTGATTCGTGGAGGGTGGGGATATACTTATCAGTTCGTTGCGAACCCGGCCGGCGTCACGATAGGCACTGCGGGCATCTATCCTTTATCCGGGATCAACCCCTACGTCAACATTGCCACTCCGGGCGCAATTGCGCAGCCCACTTGGCCCGTCACCAATCCCTACGTCTTGCCGGTTGCGGGCACCGTGGGAACTCCCAATACTCCGGGAACGACGGATCCTTATGTCCCAGACGGGAACGAGAATCGGCCGCCCCGCATCAATCAGTTCAGCTTTGGCGTCCAGCAGCAGATTACTCCAAACTTCATCATGGAAGCTTCCTACGTGGGCAACCGAGCCGTCTGGTTGGGTAGCGGACCGCTGGGTACTGTGGATGGCACCGGCATTAATTCCACCGGCGCTGCTCAAATTTCGCCGGCCACCTACGCGCAATATGGCTTATACCCTTACCCTGGAACTGGACCGGCGGGTTATAACAACTATGCCGATTATCTGTTGACCACCCAGCCCCTGAACAGCAACGCGGTGCAGGCTCGGTTGGCCTCTTCCGGACATGCGGGCTTTACGCCTTACGCCGGTTTCCCGGCCACGGATTCGCTGAATGCAGCCCTTTTTCCATTTGCTCAGTACGGGGGCATTACAGATTCCAACTCCCCAACCGGCAAGTCCAAGTACGACTCTTTGCAAATCAAGGCGACCAAGCGCCTCTCGCACGGTCTGCAAGCGGGTGGCACCTTCACCTGGGGCCAGGGCTTCGTGGAGCCCGATCGCCAGAACTTCTATAATCCTCAGAGCGCTGTGTGGCAACTGCAGCAAATCCCGATCGAGGATCTGAATTTTAACGCCCTCTACACCGTCCCGAAGGCGCAGTTCATACCCAAATATCTCCAATACGCAGCCAAAGACTGGCAGGTCGGCTGGTTCGCGAATTACCAGAGCGGCCAGTTCCTGGCGCCGCCTACCAGCCCCACATTGAATTTCCTGCCGAGCGAAGAGATTCGCGTGGCCGGGGAGCCTTTCTATACGTCAGGGGTAAACATCAACGATCACGGCTCATTCAATCCCTATAGCACCCAGGTGTTGAATCCGGCTGCATGGGCGCCCTGCCCGGCGAACGGTGTTTGTGCGTCAGACTCGGTCTACTACAAGGGTTTCCGTGGTCCGCGCACTCCGACCGAAAACGCCAACATCGGCCGCAATTTCCGCTTTGGTCCGGAGGGCAAATTCAATCTCTATATCCGCGCCGAATTCGTCAATATCTTTAATCGGACGTTGATGCCCAATCCCAGCACGGCGGGTCCGCAAAGTCCGGTGGTGCATGGTGGACCGAACGGTCAGATCACGGGCGGTTTCGGAACCATCGACGCCTACCTGCCCACCGGCAGCATTTACGGCACGGCGCCTTACCTTCTGGGCCGGACCGGTACGCTGGTCGCGCGATTCTCGTTCTGATGTACTGATGTAGTGCTCCGGAAGTTTTCGATCCTCTTCACCATAACGCTCGGCTTGCTCGCTGCAGGCCGGGCGTTTTCTCCCTTCGCGGCCATCAAGCCCATACTCGACAGCCAGCGCGGCCAACTACCCGCCGAACTGAGAAGCGCGAACGAGTCCAAGTGGTTGGCTTGGTCCCGCAAGCAGGACGCGGCCATTCGCGCGCGCCTGCAACAGGGCGACCTGGATTCGATGGTGAACCTTTTGTTGTACGGCACTTCCTTCACCCAGCAGCCACGCATTAGAATGGAGGGCCTCACCGAGGCTTCTAAAGCTGGCGTCTTGCGCGCCCGCGTGGACGATCTGGTTGCGGGCCTGCGCAATCCGGGAGACAACGAGCGGCTCATTTTTCTCCAGCGGTTTCTCGGAACTCAGGGCATCGATCCGGCCGCTGACGACGCAGCCCGCGAGACTGGCAAGTTCGTCTACCAGAATCTCCTGCGCGTGTTGGAGGAGCGGAAAATTCTGGCAAACCGGGCCGCCGCGGAAGCCAAGAGTACCACCGCTCCCGATGACCCGTCATCGCTTCTGGACCGTTCCTCTCTATTCCGAGATCGGGGAGTTTCGCTCGACACCAGTATCATCCCGGATTTCTCCATGGAACAGACCCTGCGCGATCTGAAAGCGCGCGGCATCCTGCGGGAAGGCCAAATCTCTCGCGTGGCGGTAATTGGGCCAGGGCTCGATTTTATCGATAAGAACGAAGAGTCCGCCTATGACTATTATCCGCAGCAGACTCTTCAACCGTTCGCTCTCTACGATTCGCTCCTGCGGTTAAAGCTGGCAAAAGCCAACGGCCTTTCCTTATCGATCTTCGACATCAGCTCACGCGTGATCCAGCATGTCGAGCGCGCTCGCGAACGCGCCGGGAAGGGCGCCGGCTACGTTGTCCAGTTACCGCGGGACCTGGCGCGTCCCTGGCCGCGGGACCTCATCGGTTACTGGCGCTCGATTGGAGACCAGGCGGGAGCCGCCATTCCACCCATCGCTCCTCCGCGTATCTTCGAAGGGCTGGAGACGCGAGCGGTGCGAATCCGCCCCGAGGTGGTTCTGGCTTGTCAGCCCCTGGATCTCAATATCGTTCTCGAACGTCTCAATCTGCCTGCGGCGGACCGCTTCGATTTAATCGTGGGAACGAACATTTTTGTCTACTACGACGCTTTCGAACAGGCTCTCGCCTTGGAGAACGCCGGCGCCATGCTGAAGCAAGGAGGCCTGCTGCTGACCAACGATCGCCTGCCCGTGGCTTCCGGCGGTTCGATGCAGTTCGCCGGCGTCACCGTGGTGCCCTATAACACACCGGGCGTCACTGCCAGCCAGGCCGTGGGCTGGTATCGGAGACCGTAATCTGTCCGTAGTCCCCGGCAATTCTGGGACTGTTAGCCCACAGTCACCTTATCGGTTTAGGCACGGCGTAGCGCACGCACTCTTGTGTACCGTGTTGGCAATCGCGCCAACACAACAATCGTTCACACGAGTGTGAACGCAGCGCGCAGGAGTGCGCACGCCACCATACGCGCTCACCTCTTGCGGACGGATTACGGGCAGACAATAGTCCGCCCGTGACAAACCTCGCATTGGGTATCATGAATCTTATGACTCGAGCGGCACTCCTGATCCCTTTTCTCGCGATTTCTTTCGCCGTCGCGCAAGCCCAAGACCTTCCCCCTGGCAAAGGAAAAGAACTGGTAGAGAACACTTGCGGAAGCTGTCACGGCCTGGATGTGATCGTCGCCCAGCACGCCACGAAGGACGGTTGGGCTTCGATCGTCGACTATATGGTGTCGCGCGGAGCCACTGGCACTCCCGCGGAGATCCAGACCATCGTCGATTATCTGGCCAAGAGTTTTCCCGCGGCGAAGACTAACGTCAACAAGGCATCGTCGATGGATTTGCAAACCCAGCTTGAGCTGAGCGCCAAGGATGCCGACGCGATCGTCAAATATCGCACCGATCATGGCGACTTCAAGGACTTCGACGGCCTGACCAAAGTGCCTGGCATCGACACCGCGAAGCTGACGGCGAAGAAGGACAGCATCGCCTTCAGCGACGCGCAGTAGCGTCTCATTTATGACCAGACGGAACGCTCTCAAAGCCGGCGCCACGGCGGCTCTGATTCCCTCGGGCGTTCGCGCCGCCGCTTCAGCCGGACGCCTGAAGCAATCGCTGGCTCGTTGGTGCTACGCCAAGATTCCGATTGATGACCTGTGCCGCGCAGCCGCCGGTATGGGCATCACTGGTATGGATCTGGTTGCGCCAGAGGATTGGCCGACTTGCCGGAAGTACGGCATCACGCCTGCCATGGTGCAAGGGACGGTGATCCCTGGGCCCAACCCCTTCGCGGCGGGTTGGAACAACAAAGCTCTGCACGGCAAGCTGGAGGAACTGGCGCGCTCGAGCATCGTGCGTGCAGCCGACGCCAAGGTTCCCAACGTGATCACGCTATTCGGTGCGCGGGGCGGAATGAGCGATCAGGAAGGCATCGACAATTGCATCACGGGCCTGAATCGCGTGAAGAGATTCGCCGAGGATCACGGCGTCACGCTCTGCGTCGAACTGCTCAACAGCAAGGTAGATCATAAGGATTACCAGGGCGACCACACCAGCTTCGGCGTGGCGGTGGTGAAGGCCGTGGATTCACCGCGCGTGAAGCTTTTATATGACGCCTACCACATGCAAATCATGGAAGGCGACTTGATTCGCACCATTCGCGACAACATCCAGTACATCGCGCACTTCCATGTTGCCGGTGTACCCGGACGCCACGAGATCGACGACACGCAGGAAGTGAACTGGCACGCTGTGGCAAAGGCCATCGCCGATCTGAATTTCCAGGGCTACATCGCGCAGGAGTTTACGCCCACGCGCGATCCGTTGGCGTCGCTGAAGCAAGCGGTTGAGATATTGACCGTCTAATTTGAGGCAAGCCGGGAACCAGCGCCACCCCTCCGGTGTCAAAGCTGGAACGGAGGCAAGTAAATGGAACTTGGAACTGCTCGACAAGTCGAAACACCTCTTCCGGCCAAAACATCGCGAATGGCGAAGGTGGCGGCCTGGACGCTCAGCATTTTTCTAGCGCTTCTATTTGTGTTTGCTGGAGGCGTCAAGTTCTTCAACAATCCGGTGATGGCGCAGGAGTTTGCGCAGGTTGGCCTGGGGCAATGGTTCCGTTACTTTACCGGCAGCCTTGAAGTGGCCGGCGCATGCTTTGTCCTGATCCCCCGCTTCCGCCCTCTGGGTGCGCTGCTGATTAGTCTCGTTATGGTCGGGGCCACCATCGCCAACCTCACGTTGCTGCATCAACCGGCGGCGGCGATCCTGACCGTGATACTCCTGGCTTTGGCCCTGGCGTTGGCCTGGCTGGCGAGGCCGCGGCGACTTACTTAACCCCTTACTTGACCCCTTACTTAACTGCTGCTGTCCGCCACCCGCTGGCGTATTCTTCACGCGCGGTTTTGGCGTACGGCACGGGGCTCACCACGGCGCGAATCTCCGTCTGCTTGTGGCGCTCCACGGTGGCTTTCTTGGTCCCACCGTTTTCTTCGCCCCACACCAGCGTGACTTCGGTGCCGATCTGCACGTCGTGCTCGACAATCCCGAGCGACAGCATGGAGCCTTCGTTGTAGCTATAGCCGCTGAACATCGAGAGACCGGCCAATTTCCCGCCGATCAGGATTTTGTCGTAGGAAGCCGAAGCGTAGTTCGACAGCGGCAGGTCGATGTACTTATTGCGCTCTCCCATCGGCAGGAACATAGAGCGCTGCACTCTGGCGACGTCCTCAGCGTTCCACGCGAAGGTCACCTTTTTGCGCTGGGGTTCCTTCGATATTTTCTCCAGCGCCTCACGCCCGATGAAGTCGTGATCGAACTTGACGAAAGGCCCATAGCCCATCTCGTATGGCGTCACGTAATAGTCCGCGATGTTGCTCGAAACAAAACTTCCGCCCAGCGATCCGGTGCCTTCATAGCTGGCCGCCGGCAACCACTCGCGGTACGCCTTCATCTTGTCGCCGGTATAGACGGCCGGAAGCGGCGAAGGAATCCAGCCGGATTCCAGCGTGTTAGTGGCATAAGCGCGAGCGCCCACCTGCGTCATTCCGAATTCCTTGCCCGTCTCCACGATCACCGCGCGAATCTCATCGCGCTCCTCGTAGGGGCCCCAGATCTCGAGTCCGGGAGCGCCGGCCATGCCATGCCGCAGCGCCCGTACCTTGCGTCCGGCAATTGTGATGTAGCCCATGTCGAAGAACTTGATCTCCGCGGGTGGGCCGCCATTCAGTTTCTCGATGACCTTCCAGGCGTTCGGTCCCTGAATCTGAAAACGATAACAACTGCGCGTCACTGCTCTGCCGCCGGGATTGGAAGGTGAGCGGTCGTCCTTGGTGGTGGTGACCTTAAATCCGCCGGTCTCAGCCTGGAATTCGATCCAGCTTGCGGCCGGTGCACGGCCGACGAAAACCAGCCTCTCGGGCTCCAGGTGAAACAGGATGCCGTCGCCGATGACATGGCCGTCGTAGCTGCAGGGCGCCAGCTGTTTGGCGCGGTCTACCGGAAACTTGGCGAAACTGTTGAAGCCCAGATACGAAGCCAGCTTCACCGCATCGGGCCCTTCCATATAGACGTTGGCCATGTGGTGGCTCTGGTCGAAAAGCACACAGCTATCTCGCCAGGCGCGCTGCTCATCCCGCCAGTTGCTGTACTCGGAAGGAACCACGGGATAGACATACGCGCCTATCTGCGAATTCCGCAAGAGGTCGACTGCATTCTTGGTCTTCAACAAGTCTTCGAGGCTTTGGCTCACAGCTTGATAATCCCTTTCTATGGGCACAATAGTTGCGTCGTGCCAGGCGCACAAAAAGGCTAGTCTATCACATGAAATGCATGCATTCGATGAGACGCTGAGCCTTTCGCGGCGCGTTCGATATAATGGCCGCTGCTAATGAAGATCGACCTTTTCAATCACTTTTTTCCGCCTCGCTACGCGCACCAAGTCATCGATGCGGGGCTCGCGGGCAAAGACATGGGCAAGCGGGTGCGGAACGTGCCCACTATCGCGGATCTGGATGCGCGCTTCCGCGTGATGGATGAATTCGGCGAGTATTGCCAGTTCCTCACTTTGCCGGCGCCTCCCATGGAAACCATGGCGGGGCCCGACAAGTCGCCTGAATTTGCGCGGATCGCTAACGACGGCCTGGCCGAGTTGGTCGCGAAATATCCGGACCGTTTTATCGGATTCGCTGCCTCGCTGCCCATGAACAATGTCGACGAGTGCTTAAAGGAAATCGACCGCAGCGTCACGCAACTGGGCGCGCGAGGCTTCCAGATTTACACCAATGTCGCGGGCAAGCCGCTGGACTTGCCGGAGTTCGCGCCCCTCTTCGACGATGCAGCGCGGCGCGACCTTACCATCTGGATGCATCCCGCGCGCGGCGCCGATTTCCCTGACTATAAAACCGAAACCAAATCCAAGTACGAAATCTGGTGGACCTTCGGCTGGCCCTATGAAACCAGCGCCGCCATGTCCCGCATCGTGTTCTCCGGCATGTTCGACCGGCATCCCAATCTCAGAATCGTGACGCACCACATGGGAGGCATGATCCCGTACTTCGAAGGCCGCGTCGGTTATGGCTGGGACGCGCTTGGCTCGCGCACTTCCGACGAGGATTACGTTTCCCTCCGCCAGTCCATGAAGAAGCGGCCCGTCGATTACTTTCGCAACTTCTATGCCGACACCGCGCTATTCGGCGGACAAGCCGCCACCAAAAACGGTCTCGATTTCTTCGGCGTCGATCACGCCGTCTTCGCCTCCGACGTGCCCTTCGAGCCTAAGCCCGGCCTGTATATTCGCGAGACCATCCGTTGCATCGAGGGGTTGGACATTAGCGCCGCCGACAAGCAAAAAATTTACGAAGGCAACGCCCGGCGGCTTCTGAAGCTGGATTAAGGAGGATTTGTGAAGCCATTCCTCGTATTCCCCGTATTCCTTGTATTCCCGGCGTTCTCCTGGGCCGCTTCTTGCGAGAGCCTCGCCTCGCTGGCCCTTCCGAATACCACCATCACGCTCGCCCAATCCATTGCAGCCGGTGAATTCACTCCACCCGGCAGGACATTCGGCGGGACACCCGCGCCCGCGGTCGATTTCAAGGATCTCCCGGCGTTTTGCCGCATAGCCGCAACCTTGAAGCCGAGCGACGATTCCGACATCAAGATCGAAGTCTGGCTGCCCGCTTCAGGATGGAATGGAGAATTCCAAGCGGTGGGCAACGGTGGATGGGCTGGCGTCATCAGTTACGGCGCGCTGGCCGAAGCGCTGCACGCTGGCTACGCGACGTCGTCTACCGACACCGGCCACGTGGGCGGCAGCGGCAGCTTCGCGCTCGGACATCCGGAAAAGCTGATCGATTTCGGATATCGCTCCGAGCATGAAATGACGGTGAAGTCCAAAGCCATCATCGAAGCCTTCTACGGAAGCGCCGCGAAGATGTCTTATTGGAACGGCTGCTCCACTGGCGGCCGTCAGGGGCTGAAGGAAGCGCAGCGCTTTCCAGACGATTATGACGGCATCATCGCCGGAGCACCCGCCAATCCTCGTACACATCTGGCGTTTGCAACTTTGTGGATCGCGCATGCCAATCTCAAAGACCCAGCCAGCTATATTCCTCCCGCCAAGTATCCCGCGGTGCATCAGGCCGTGGTCAATGCTTGCGATGCGTTGGACGGTCTGAAAGATGGGCTGATTACGGACCCCACGCGCTGCCACTTCGATCCGCGGGTGATGGCCTGCCATGGTGCCGACACTTCCGAGTGTTTAACCGCGCCGCAGATCGAAACGGTCAAAAAGATTCTCGCGCCATCTCGCAATCCGCGCACTGGCGAAGAAATTTATCCTGGCCTCGAGCCGGGCGCCGAGCTGGGCTGGGCCACGCTGGCCGGGCCGCAACCCTTTGCCGCCACCACGGATCATTTCAAGTACGTCGTTTTCAAGGATCCTGATTGGGATTGGAAGACGCTCAACTTCGATAGCGACCTGGCGTTGGCTGACAAGATCGACAACGAAACCATCAACGCCACCGACGCGAACCTGCGGCCGTTCTTCGGACGAAAAGGAAAGCTGCTGCTTTATCATGGCTGGGCCGATCAGAACGTCGCGCCCTTGTCGACCGTCAATTACTACAAGCGCGTGGTCGATACACTGGGCGGCGAACGCCAGACCGCCGATTCCATCCGGCTCTTCATGGCGCCTGGAATGGGGCACTGCGGCGGCGGCGAAGGCCCGAATAGATTCGACATGATAAGCGCGATTACCGCGTGGCGCGAGAACGGCCAGACACCGGCGCGGATTGTCGCAACACGCCCCGGGCGCACACGGCCTCTGTGCGCTTATCCTGAAACGGCCAAATACAAGGGCTCTGGCAGCATCGACGATGCCGCGAACTTCGTCTGCGAGACGCCGAAGTAGTAGCTACTTCGCCTTCTTCTGTTTCTGCTGTCCGACGCGGATCTTGAAGTGCTGCAGCTTGGCTTCCTGGAACGCCTTGTGATCGTGGCGCGACACCACGTCGTTGAGGTAAGCATCCACATTGGCGTCCTTTGGCAGGACCGCCATTACCGTGAAGCTTTCGTTGCAGGACGGGCAGAACGGGCGGAAGCGTTTAACGTTGGGGATTGCCATACAGTTTTAGTTTATCACGGACCTTTGTCACGCTTCTGGGCCATGCGAGAGAGAGTCACGCGAGAATAGAACATGCTCTCGCGCGCGGCCGCTCTCGAAAGCGGCAAACAGGCCGTTAAGACCGCCATCGCGGGCGCCATCGCCCTCGCCATCACCAACCTTTTCCACTTGCCGGAGGGTTACTGGGCCGCCATCAGCGCGCTCATCGTGATGCAATCGAACGTAGGCGCCACGTTGAATGCGTCGCGTACCCGGCTGGCGGGAACGGCCGTGGGCGCGGTAGTGGGCGGCATCTTCGTCGCAATATTCGGGATGAATATGCTCGGGTTCGCGCTGGCTGTTGCCATCGCCTTTTTTGTCTGCGACCTGCTGCGCCTCTCAGACAGCCAGCGGCTGGCCACCGTAACCGTCGCTATCATCATGCTGGTCGCGCACACCAGTTCGGCCTGGGTGGTTGCGCTGCATCGATTCTCGGAGGTCGCGCTGGGCATCCTGGTCGCGGTGCTGGTGTCGCTGACCTTGTGGCCGAATCATGCGCGCCGCACCGTCCGGCAGGGACTTTGCGATGCGCTCTTGAAGCTGGACGCACTGTATCGGGCCGTGATGCAAAGCTACCGCGCTTCAGAGTCTGCGTCATTAGAAGGGTTGAAGTCCGATGTGTCGCTGGCTCTCCGCAAGAACGGAGATCTGCTGAAGTTCGCGCTGCAGGAGGCCTACGGGCCGCTGAAAGAGCGGGAGGCTCTCGCCTTGCTGGCACAACAAGTGGAGCGCGTATATCGGGCCGTGGAGACGCTGGACTTCGCTGCTCGTGGCAACTCGTCCGATACCTACTATCACAACTTCCAGGCCGGGCTCGATCAACTGGAAAATGCCGTCTCCGCGGCGCTCGGGAATCTTTCCAAGAGCATCGCGGCGGGGAAGCTCTATCCTGACTGGCCCGATTTGCCCGCGATCATCGCCTCGCTCGACGAACAGGCCACCGAGGCGCGCAAGGCCGGCGCAACCATGCCCTATCCTCTCGACGAAATTCTGCGATTCTATTTCCTGCTGCTCACTTCGCGGAATCTGATCGGCGAACTGGAGTTGATGCGCTCGTTCGGCGCCTCGTACTTGCCAAGACAGAAGAATTAGCGTGATGGCGAAATCCGAATCACCATTCGCAAAGTTTGCAAGCCGCTTAGAGAGTTTCCCAATCCTCGTAGTCCTCAGCTGGATGATCTTGTATTTGCCGAGGCCTTTCGAGTTGGGATTCTATCTGGGCTCACCATCGCCTTCTTCGCGCTTCTCTCCTGCGGCTTCCTCTCCGGCGCGCAATTTGCAAAAGTCGGATTGTTCGCAACTGCCGCGGCGCTCGTTCTGTTACTGGCGCTGGCCGAGCGGCATCGGGTGCAGGAGTGGGCTTTTGCCTGGCGGGAAGAACTGCGCATTCTCAAAGGCGCCCCTCTGGATGCAATCCAGCGTCTCCCGTCGCAAGCCGCAATTTTTTACGCCGGACCTTCGTCCTACCGTGGCGTGGTGATTTTTGGCGAGGAGTGGGACCTGACGGCCGCGGTGGCCGCTCAAAGTCCACTGAATCGGAACCGCCGACCCTATCAGCATATGCATTCCATCTACCCGGCGGGCAATCGCCGCACTTGGGTTTGGGATGGCGTCACGTTGTTCAAGAATAAACCTGGCGTACCCCAGCAAACATTTCCGGTTCAGCAACTCTATCTGTGGCGCCAGGGCGTCCCCAATCTTCAAAAAATGGAAAAAGGCTTTCGCTGGCCGCCCGCTCGGACGCAATCACAGAATTAGCCTCGGTTTGTTTCCTTCCTCGCGAGTCACTTAACCGGCTCGCATGCGCGGATCCATGGCACGCTCACCTTACCCTGGCGTTGAAAGGCACCCGATGAAACCTGAAACGCTCCACAAAGTAGCCGAAACGCTGCGCTCGGCCCATCATCACCACCTGGGCGTCACCACGGACCCGCCCAAACCGCCGCATGCTCCTTCGGCCGCCCGCCTGGAGCGTGCCGACATACAATCTTTCACCGGCGCCCTGGACCGCGCCATGGCTCAATGGCCGGATAGCGATCTTTGCCTGATTGGGGCCCACGGCGCCATCGGGCCCACCAATATCGACGATCCCACCGACACCCTTCCCCCCGGCTTTCTCCAGTTCCTCGATCCCGAGCCGTTGCTGCGCATCCCCGTCGGCGACCCGGAAGACGACGGCGATCAAATCGACTAGCCGCTATCATAGGCGCGCCTCATCCAGGTGGCACACGCGGTCTCACGCCCGTGTCACTATAGTTGTGTCTATGACGCCTTCCCAACCCGCGCCGAAATTTGAGTTGAAGAACACCAACGAATACCGCGAGAACTATGCGAATAGCGTGCAGATCCGCGTCAATCTCTGGGATTTCTTCCTGATGTTCGGTACCGTGAATCAAACCGCGCCCGACGCCGTCACCATCAATAATTTCCAGGGCGTGTACTTGAGCCCGCAACAGGCCAAGGCCCTGTTGAACGTCTTGACGCAAAACATCTCGCAATACGAGGGGACGTTCGGGGAAATCAAGCTGGAGCCGCACCCCGGCAAGCCCGGCGCCATTAACTGAGTGCGTTTCACCACGTAATGCGGGCGCTCCGCCTCCCCATCTTCCTGTTTCCAGCCGCGTTCGCGCTCATCGTTTTTCTCGCGCACCTTCCTTACCTCGGCCTGCCGTATTTCTGGGACGAACTCGGCCAGTTCGTCCCCGCGGCGCTGGATATTCTGCGGGACGGCGCATGGATTCCGCATTCCACCGTTCCCAATGCACATCCGCCCGGCGTGATGGCTTATCTTGCGCTGATCTGGCGGATCGCCGGTTATTCGATCGCGGCTACGCGCACGGCCATGCTCGCGCTCGCCGCTGCCACGGTCATCTTTACGTATTTCCTCGCACGCCGGCTGAGCGGCATTCAGACTACGGCGATGTTGGCAGTTTTGTTCCTGCTGGTGGACCCGCTCTTCTACATGCAATCCATGCTGGCGCAGCTCGACATGCCCGCCATGCTCTTCACCGTGCTGGGCCTGTGGCTGTTCCTGGAGGATCGCCATATAGCCGCGGCGGCCGCGTGCACGGCGCTGGCGCTTTCCAAGGAAACCGGCGCGCTCCTGCCGCTGATCTTCATCGTGACGCTCTATCGCGATCCAGCGCGATCCAAGTATGCGTTTTATTATTTAGCGCCATTCGCCGCCCTCGCCATCTGGTTCTTCGAGCTCTGGCGCACCACCGGCCACATCTTCGGCGATCCGGGTTTCACCCGGTACAACACCATTTATTCGCTCAACCCCGTCCGCGCCAGCGTCTCGTTGCTGCGCCGCCTCTACTATCTCTTTGTTGCCGGCTTCCGCTGGCTGGGGTCCTGCGCCATCTTATTTGCGTGGAAGCAATCCGGCCTTTACGCAACGCGGGCCTGGAGGATCGTCTGGTGTTTCGTCGGCGCGCATGTCCTGATGGTCAGCCTGCTCGGAGGCGCTGAGCTGGAGCGCTACCTGCTCCCGGTGCTTCCGTTGGTCTATATCGCGATGGGCGCCGCATTTCAGATTGTTCCACCGCGCTGGCGGATGGTCGCGATCCCGGTTCTTGCCGCGGGACTGCTCGCGGGACTTTTCCTCAATCCGCCTTACCCCTTTCCCTACGAAAACAATCTCGCCCTCATCGACTTTGTGGATCTGCATCGCGCTGCCGCCGGGTACCTCGAAAATTCTTATCCCGGTAAAACCGTCTACACCGCGTGGCCGCTCACTCAGGCGCTGCGCAATCCCGCATTCGGCTATGTCGGCCACTCGCTGTCCGCCGAGGAAACCTCGGATCTCCACTTCTCCACCCTGAACGCGATCCACCACCCTCGATCCGTCGATGTTCTCGTTCTCTACTCGCGCACCTGGGAACCACGCTGGGGCGTTTTGCAATGGCAGCCTCTGCGAGCATTTCTCAGCCGCTATTACGAATACGAACGCGAAATGACGCCTTCCGAAGTGGAACAGCGCTTCGGCCTAGTGCCGGTGCAACGTTGGGCCCGACATGGCCAATGGATCGAGATCTTCGCCCGGCCCTAACGGCCCGATGTCGGCGCCGTAGCCGCTGGTGCGGTGCGCGGCGGAATATCGTCGATGATCTCGCGCTTGGCAAACTTCCAGCGTCCGCCCTCGCGCTTCAGCACGTCTTCATAGTGCCCGGCGCCCGCCACCACAGACTTGCAATCCCGGGTAACGATGGTCTGCCAATACGCTTGATCGGTAGCCGTGTCTCCGTTGATTTGGAGGGTCAGGTTGTTCACCACGTGCTCGCTTCTATGGCCGCCTGGCGGAACCGGACATGCCGACTGAGCCGCGGAGGCGGCTGCTCCCGGAGTTGGCCGCGAGCTGAAGTACTTCTCGATCGCCGATGGTCCGGTCACCTTGGTGGCTCCTCCGCCCATGATCAGCGTGCCATCCTTGGCGAAGAGCGCCGCATAGGCCGCCCAATTGTTCCCATCGAGCGCCCGCGGATAATCGCCCATCAGCATTTGCTCGATGGCCTGACGATCCTCAACCTTCTGCAAACGTGCCGCCGAGTCCGCGTTCTTGCTCTGTCCCAGAACGCTCCCGATCATTCCCAAACCGGCGATCGCAACAAAACTCCACTTCATAATGCGTGCCTCCTTGCCTTACCTTGTCTTGGTCTTACCTGTCTTGGTCTTACTTTCCAACCAGATGCTCCGGCTTGTTGTTTTCGCAGACGAACTCCATCAGTTCCTCCTGCGGAGCCAGATCCAGCTTCACATTCATGTGGAACGGCTTCACAAACGTCCCAGGATCTTCGAACGTTACCGCTACATCCATATGGCCGAAATCCACCCGCCGGTAGCGCTCCGTCATGTGCAGCATTTCAGTGTGGGGTATATTGCCCCCACCCAGACCGCCCAACCAGCTTCGATCGTTAAAACCGACGGTGTCCAACACCAGCGTGTCTCCGTCCCACTTGCCAATCGAGTGTCCCATCCAAGTGGGATCCCAATTCGACGGATGGGCGCGCCCGTCGAGAAAAACCTGGCGAAAGCCGGGAGCATCCTCGAAAAGGATCACGAGCAACGAACCGGTCTGGACGAACTTCTCGATAAACGGCGCCGAGCTTCCAGGCACCGGCGGCGGACCCGGGAGGCAGTGATTATGCGGAGCGTCCTTCCCATGATTCTCTTGCCGCTCCTGGATCAGCGCGGCCGCCCAAGGCAGTACCTGGGGCTGCTCGGGGTACGGGTCGTCGATGGCCACCCAGACGCCCGATAAATCCGGCCGTCCGCCAGCCAGGCGAGGCACGGGACGCGAGGGAATCTTCGCTCTCTTGCGCATGACATTCGCGAGCCTGCCTGGATCGTCGCCCAGAGTGGTCCCATTGACCGTTTCGGCGAGCTGAATATCCAGTAGCGCGGTTTTACCGGCTTCCAGCACGACGTCTCTGCTTACGCCCTGATACGCGCAGCAAGGCATCACGATGGAGAACTCATAGTCTCCGGGAACCAGCGCGAGCGTATAGCGTCCATCGGGCTTGCTGCTCACCCGTGCCACGGCGCCCGTGGCTTTATTCTTCGCTTGGATCGGCGCTCCGTCCACCGCCGCGCCGTTTGGATCGGAGATGGTTCCGGTCAGGGAACCTTTCTCACTCTGGGCTGAACTCATCTGCATCGATAATCCGATGAATGCCAGTGCGCAGATTGCGGGCCTGAGCCGTGACATCGATCCACCGAGCGTATCACGCCGGCGCATGCCTGATAATCCTCAATCCAGTACTTCCTTCTCGGTAAGAACTAAGGTCTTTTAAGACTGGAACTGCGCTCACCGTCCCCTTAGCATGGTATGGAGGGGGAGATCCCATGCGTTCGCTTGCGCTCACTGCGCTGCTCGGAAGTTGTATTGTGTCCACCAGCCTGGTCGGCCAGAGTTTGACCGAACACGCAGCCGCGGCCGCCGGCGCCACCATCGGCACTGCCGCCGGAAAGCCGCTCGGCACTGCTCTCGGGAAGGTGTTTGGCGAAGTGGATAAGAACGCGTCGACGGCTGCCACGCCCAAGACGGCGAAACCCGTGGTGGTGACCAAACCCGCGGCTGTGGCTCAGCCCGAGACTACGGCCCATGCCTCCGCTACCGTGGCGGGGGCCAGCGGAGGTGTTGGTGACGTTGGTGGCGGCAGTGGTGGGGGCGGTGGGTCACCCCATCATTCGGCCCATCGGAAGACGGCGCCCGTTCCGCTGGAACCAGAGGCAGCCCCGCTGGTGCCGGCGGCTCCGGTCGAAGCCCTGGTCATCGTGCCGGTGGTCAAGGAACCCTCCGCGCAGGATGTCGCCGGTATTCAGGTGGGCGCCACCTTCAGCGAACTGCGGCAGGCGCTTGGCGCGCCGGAATCCACGGTAAGCATCCCGGGCGACGATGGCCATTTGCTCGAGATCTGCCAGTATTGGGCCAAGGGTGAGCCGGTGGGAACCATTCGGCTTGGATAACGGCCGCGTCGTCAGCGTCCAAGCCAACAATTAGCAGCGCGATCCAAGTTCCCATTTGATCTGTCAATTTTGGCCTGTCTCCCGGCATCGCCGCGCTAAACTGATAATGTGTTCCGCTTCCTGCCGGCTCTGATCCTCCTGGCGAGCCTCCGTCCGGCTTTTGCCCTTACCGCGGCCGACTTGGGCGATGAAATCCAACACGTCTCACTCGATCCCTCCGAGTGCTATCGTGTTCTCGACCTGAACTTCAACAAAGAAGACGTGAAGGTGTATCTGGCGTCAGGTTACCTGGTGTTCACCAAGCCCATTCGCGGAACGCACCTGGGAGCAATCTTCGTGGCCAGCGCCGATGGCGGCGATGCCGATGTGCTGCTGCTTCCGCCTACGCGCAGCGAGCGCTCTTCACTGGCAACTTTCACCAACTCGCCGAACCTGGAGGAGCACTTCAAATCCGCGGCCTTCGTCTTCACGGATGGAACGGGCGACGCTCTTCTCGCTCAGCTCCAGAACAATCCAGCCTCCAAGAAAACTCCGGAAATGGGCGGTCTCATCGCCGAAAACTGGACCTCCGTCGTCAGCAACCTGATCTCTAGTTTTGAAACGCGCGTGGTCTATGACGTGCTGTCGGCTCAGCGTGACACGGGCATCTTCTACCTGGCCGTCTCCGGCAAAGAACTGGATAACTTCGACGTGTTGTATGATCCCACGGCGCAAGATCAGATCCTGGTGGGCAAGCTGGGCTACCGGGGAAATAAGACTTATTTCAATACCTGGACTGCGTTTCAGGCTCGCTCCTTCCGTAACGGAGCCCCACGGCGCGGCGACCGGTTTACCCTCGACAACATCCGCATCGAAGCCGCCATCCAGCCCGACTTGAGCATGCAGGCGGTCACGCGTGCCACGCTCACCTTGCAACAAGCGCAGCCCCGCTCCGCTTTGCCGTTCAGCCTGTCCCCCAACATGAGCGTCACCTCCGCCAGTGTGGACGGCCGGCCCGCGGAGGTGTTCGATCGCGCTTCGCTGCGTTCTAATTTAATCCAGGCCAATGAAGACCGCCAATTCCTGCTGGTGTCGGACTCCGCGCTCGATCCCGCCGTCCCTCATGAAATCGAGATCCATCACGAAGGCGCCGTAATCAGCGATGCGGGCAATCAGGTTTATTTTGTCGGCTCGCGCGGCACCTGGTATCCGCGAACCAGTGCCGGCTTGGCCAACTACGACTTGACGTTCCGTTATCCCAGGAACCTGACCGTGGCGGCCACGGGAACACCAGTGGAAGACCGCATGGACGGGGAGTGGCGCGTCACGCACCTGAAGACGGAAACTCCCATCCGATTCGCCGGATTCAACCTCGGTAACTTCCAATCGGTGGTTCGAGAGCACAATGGCTACCGAATCGAGCTGTACGCCAATCACCAGCTCGAGAGCGCTCTCGCGCCCAAAGCCGTGATTGCGGCCATGCCGGCCGCGCAAGATCCACTTCCCCGGCGACATGCCGGTATAGGCGCGCTGAACGAGCCGTCCGAGCCAGGTCCGCCCGACCCCGCCGCACGCATGGATGAGCTCACCAGAAACCTGCTCGATACCCTCGATTTCATGACGGAAGAATTCGGCCCCAGCCCGATCCGTAATATAGCCGTCACGCCCATTCCGGGTGGCTTCGGACAGGGCTTTCCCGGCTTGGTTTACCTTTCCACCCTGGCCTATATAAATCCCGGCCAGTTGCCCCCGCGTTTGCGTGAGCGCGCCGAACGCACTTTTTATTCCGAACTCCTGGAGACTCACGAATTGGCGCACCAGTGGTGGGGGAACCTGGTGGTTCCCGCCAGCTTTCATGATGACTGGCTCATCGAATCACTCGCCAATTACTCGGCTCTGCTGCTGTTGGAACGCAGGAAGGGCGTAAAGGCCCTGGATGAGGTGCTGGATGATTACCGCACTCACCTGCTCAGCAAGACCGCTTCCGGCCGGACGCTCGAGGCCGCCGGCCCCATCGTCTGGGGCTTTCGCCTGGAATCTTCGCTGACACCCGACGCCTGGCGCGCAGTCACCTATGAAAAAGGCACCTGGATCATCCACATGCTCCGCCGCAAGCTGGGCGACGAAAAGTTTCTCGCGTTGCTGCGGGAGGTGTCGAGCAATCATCATTCCATCAGTACCGAACAGTTTCGTGACCTGGCCCGCCTGTATGCGCCCAAATCGCCCGATCCGGACCTGAAGATCTTCTTCGATAATTGGGTGTATGGCACCGGTCTGCCCGCCGTGAAGCTGACCTACGGCTGGCACGGCGCCAAATTGTCCGGTAGCATTGCCCAGCGGGATGTCGACGACACCTTTACCGCTTATGTTCCCGTGCAAGTGCAGACCGGGAACAAGAGCAACGTTTATTGGCTCCCAACCGGCAGCGAGCCTGCCGCGTTTTCAATTCCCATGAAATCACCGCCCACCAAGGTAACCCTGCTCGGCGCCGATTGCCTGATGACAACTTCGAAATGAGATCGACAATTTAGCCATGCCCGTTGCCAGCAAACGCAGAGTAGAAGCCCGCAAGGCCGCACCCATCGTAGCCGTTGAGCCTGAGCCTGAGCCGCAGGAGATCGATCTCCCGCCGGCCATCAAAGTGACAGCGCTGGTTTTCTCTTACGACAGCGCGCCCGCGCTGCGCCGCTGCCTGGCCGCGCTCGAAGGAAGCAACGATCGAGCTTCCATTGAAATTCTAGTTGTGGATTGCGGCTCGCACGATGAAAGCGCGCAACTCGATTCCGAGTTTTCCAATATCACCATGTTGCGCCTGCCGCGCTACTTTGGCCGCACCAAGGCGCTCAACATCGGCACCCGCACCGCAGCCGGCGAGTACCTGCTCTTCATGACGCCGGACGTGGAAGTGCTGCCCACCACCATTCCATTGCTCCTGGCGCGTCTGGAGTCGGACGCCGAAACCGTAGCAGTTTGCCCGCTCCTGGTGGACACTCAAACTCAGCCTGCCCAACAGTTCTTCCGCCTTCCGACACCCGCCACGGGCCTGGATCTTACACCCGTCGCAGCCGACAAGACTGCTGAAGTATTTCCGGTCGAGTACGCCACATTTCAAGCGTTTCTGGTGCGAAAGTTTTTCGTCAAAGGCCTCAACTATCTCGATGAACGCTACGGCGATTCCTGGTCCGACGCGGAGCTGTGCTATCAGATCCGCCGGGTGTCCCGAAAGACCTTGGCGCTCCCGCAGGTAACCGCGCTCCACACGCCCGGTTCGCCCTACGCCGAATCCTCCCGGACCATCCTGGCGGCGGATCGCGTCCACGGCGCTGCCGTATTCTTCGCCAAGCACTACGGCTTCGGCAGCGGCCTGCTGTTTCGTGTCAAAGCCATTCTGAAGGCGCTTTTCACCTTCCGCCTCCCGCTCTTCGCCGCCTTGATTTCCGGAGCCAAGATCGACGGCTCTCAAAGCGCCATTTTGTAAGATCAACACGGCTTGATGCCGAAGGTCTTCGCCAGCGCCAGCGTGAACCGAGGCAGGGCACCCGTTCGATGGAATGCCCGCATTTGGTCTTCCACGGTCCGCCCGATATTCCGCGCCTGCTCGCTGAACCGGGCAGCCACTAGCGTCTCGTCCTGGCAGAGTTGCTCGACCAGGAATTTGTCGGGATGGATCACCTGAACGTCGAACCGGCAGACTGCCTCGGCGCAAAAATGTCGCGTATTGAAGGTCACGATACCTTGAGCGCCACAGCTCACAGCAGCGGCAAGTACATGCCGGTCCTTCTCGTGGTTGATCAAGCTTGGAATGAGATCCGAGTACTCCTGCACGCAGGCTTCCGGGAAGGACTCGCGCAGTTGCTGGGTCAGGTGACCGGTCTGCTCGGTTGTCTTGCCGAATCGCCTCTGAAGGGTTCGCTCCACTTCGCCTAGGATCTCATCGCTCCACCTTGGCGTATAAAGCGCGGGGACTTCCGCCAGCCGCAGCAGTGTGTCTCGCAATCCCGCTCCCACCAGCACGCAGGCGTCGAGAACCACAGGCCGGCAAAACGTCATTCATCATCATCAGTTGTATGAACCTGATCGTAATCTCCGTCTTCCATGGCTTCGCGCGCCATCTGGTTGATGATTTCTTTCCGCCCCTTGTCGCGGCGCTCGCGGAACCGTAACAGGTCCTCCAGGTAGATGCGGCGATGTGTCCCCACCAGATGGAATGGTATTTCCTTTTTGCCAAGCAGCTCGACCAGGAAAGGACGCGATACTCCCAACAGATCGGCAGCCTCTTGAGTGGTGAGGTTGCGATGCACCGGGGTAAGCGCAACTCCTTTGCCTTGCCCCATGTATCCAACGGCTTGGCGCAAAATCTCGATTATCGATTCTGGAAGTTCAATGCCTCCGCAGCCGGGTGCAATCACCATGATCTGCTGGCTCGACCGCAATAGTTGATCAAGATCGTCCAGGTTGGGTTCTCTGTTCGCCGGTTGCTGAGCAGCGCTTGCCATAACCTCTAAAACCTCGACACCATCCTATCACAAACGAAATAGTCGAAACAAGCGTAATAAAAAGTCAGAGTGCCTTAGCCCTTTCCTTAGTACCTAACGTTCCGCCAGCCCACTGCCGATATAGAAATCGGTTATGCAGATTGACGCCGTTCTGTGGATTCTCCTGCCGGTCTTCATCGCTGCCGGATCTGCGCTCTTGTCCTTCTATATCATGCAGGCGCGCATGGAAGTGGCTATCTCCAAGGAACGCGAGGTTTTAGCCGAAGCGCGCGCCGAAATCCGCACGCAGAAGAACACCATGGAGGAGCGCGTGAAGGCCACCGAGCAAGAAGCCCGGCGCCGCGCCATGGACGAATTCATGCAGGACTTTCGCGTGGAAGAGCGGCACTACTTCCGTGAAAACAAATCGGTTACGGCTCGCCAGAAGTCGATGATCCTGCAGGAACGCCTTTACTTCCGCAACATCCCATTGTCGAGCTGGGTGGAGCACGAAATGGTGGTTGAGGAAGATTCCGGGGACTTGCAGCACATCGCCAAAGGCTGCTCTATTTTCAGCACGAAATCGCTGTCTGAGGACAGCAAAGCTGCCGTCTCCAAGCTGTTGGAGCAAGCGGCAGCATCCGGAAACACCGCGCAGCTTGCCGCAGTTCTAAATAACGGCCACGCCGGCTAACTTTCTATCACGGTTCCTGTCAACCAAAAATTCCGTTTGCCGTCCAAACGATATGATGGGCGCGATGGCAGATAGCCTGGAAGCCAACCTCGATACGCTGGCCGATACCCGCGAACTCGAGGCTCGATTCGCGGCATGGATGGCTTCCGAGCAGAAACGTGTGTTTTTGCTTTGCCAGCGCATGCTCCAGGACCCTGAAGAGGCCGACTCCGCCGCGCAAGATACATTCCTCAAGGCCTGGCAGGCTCTGAAGCGCCCTGAATCGAAAAACCTGGACAATCCAGGCAAGTGGCTCACCCGCATCGCGGTCAATACATGTCTCGACCGGCTACGTTCACGCCGCTGGCAGTTTTGGCGAAAACGCCCCAAGGCCGAGGATGAATCGGCCATATTGAACTTGGCCGCGGCTACCGCTCCTAATGCCGAGGACCAGTTATTCGCTCGCCAAATCGCGCAACGGCTCTCACGCGCGCTCACCCGGCTCAGCCTCCGCCAGCGCGCTGCGTTCACCCTGAGGCATTATGAAGATCGGAGCTTGGCGGAGATAGCCGAGATCCTACAGCTGGATGTTGGAACTGTGAAAGTACACCTGTTTCGTGCCACGGAAAAGCTTCGGGAGGAGCTGCACGATCTGTATTTTCGTGATCGGGAAGAAAATGACAAACAAAGATCAGACTGATTTTGACAACTGGCTAAGCCAGCAAACAAAAAGCTTGCCGGAACCGGAAGTATCTTCCGAGTTCCTCGCCGCTCAACGCCGCAGCATCTATCGCCGGCTGGACTTGCCGCGGCGCAACTGGATGCCCATGCGCTGGGCTTTCTCGCTCGCGCTGCTTCTGGTGATGGTGGCAGGAGGGCTCACGCTCGAGCGCCGCCACAGCGCCGCACCCCCAATTTCCGACGAACAGTTATTCTCCGACCTTTCCGCCATGGAGCAGAGCAACGAACCCAAGGCCATCCAGCCGATGCACGGCCTGTTCCAGGAATAGAGCCGAAGGAATAAAGGTGCGCCCGATCCTACTAGCGTTGTTGCTCGCCTCGGGCCTGTGGGCCCAGATGCCGCGGGGAATCTATGCCTGGTGGAGCCGCCCTAAAATCGCGCGCGATCTCAATCTCTCGCCGTCGCAGCGCGAGCAGATCCGCGCTACGGTGCAGCAATACCGGCCGCATCTTCTGAACGTGCGAGCGGCGGTGAATCAGGCCGAACAAGCTTTGGCCGATCAATTCAATCGCAACCCGGTGGATCCAGCGAAAACCGATGAAGCCATTGAGCGGCTGGTGGATGCACGCAGCGATCTTACGCGCACCCTCACCCGGCTGAGCCTGAAGTTACGTCTGGTGCTCTCTGAACAGCAATGGGAGGAGTTGCAGCGCCGGCGCCCGGTCCCAGGCGACTCAGCTCCGCCGGCCGAAGCACCCGATCAAAAATAGCCGCTAGCCGGACCTTCGGCTAATTCCGCGCGAAATTTCCGAGCGCCATTGTACACTGGCACTTGCACCCGCAGAAAGCCCCCACGTTGGACACTTCCACCCCGCTCAAGTACGTCAAAGGCGTTGGACCGGCCCGCGCCGAGATGCTCGAAACCAAAGGTCTGGTCACCGTCGAGGATCTGCTGGCGTACGCACCCTTCCGTTATGAAGACCGCACCAACGTCAAGAGCATCGCCCAACTGGCGCCGGGCGAAATGGCTACCGTCATCGCCGAGGTGCAATCCGCCCATTTGCGTGGATTTCGGCGCCGCAATCTCGGGCTCTTCGAAGCCATTTTCAAGGACGCATCGAAACAGAGGCTGTTGGCCAAATGGTTTCATGGCGGCTATCTGGTGGATCGTTTTCTGCCGGGTGTGCGCGTCTCGCTCTACGGCAAGGTGGAACTCGACAGCTACACCGGCGACCTGCTGATCATGCACCCCGAGCACGAGATCCTCGTGGGCGACGATTCGGACGGTGATGCCGCGCCCGACTCCTCGATACACACCGGCCGCATCGTCGCGGTGTACGAAGGAGCGGGCAAAGTAACCACCCGCGCGCTCCGATCGCTCATGCATCGCGTGCTCGAATCCATCGATCCGCTGGAAGACCATCTTCCGTCTTCACTTCGCGATCGCCTCAAGCTGCTCGACCTGTGGACCGCCATTCGCGCCCTGCACTTTCCGGCCCCGGACAGCGACCTCCGCATGCTGAATGCCTATCGCACTCCGGCGCACTGGCGGTTGATCTTCGAAGAGTTCTTTTGGCTGGAATGCGGCTTGTCCCTGAAGCGCTCGAAAGCCAGATTGCAGCCTGGTATTTCGTTCGAATTGAACGAGCGGGTGCGCGAAAAGATCAAAGCCATGCTGCCGTTCAAGCCCACCGGCGCGCAGAAACGAGTGCTGGGGGAAATTGCCGATGACATGAAGTCGCCGCATCCTATGAGCCGCCTGCTGCAAGGCGACGTCGGCAGCGGCAAAACGCTGGTAGCGGCAGAGGCCGCGGTGATCGCCATCGAGAACGGCTATCAGGCTGCCGTGCTCGCTCCCACTGAAATCCTCGCGGCCCAGCACTACATCTATTTCAAGAATCTGTTCCACAAAATGGGCTACGTCCCGGTGCTGCTCACCGGCTCCTCCACCGCACGCGAAAAATCCCAGCTCAAGAAACTTATGGCCGAAGGCCTGGCCCACATCGGCATCGGGACGCATGCACTCATCGAAGAGGACGTCGAATGGAAGAACCTGGGCCTGGCCATCGTCGACGAGCAGCATCGTTTCGGCGTGATGCAGCGTCTGCGCCTGGTCTCGAAAGCCAGGCATCCCGACGTTCTAGTCATGACCGCCACTCCCATCCCGCGAACGCTGGCGCTCACCATTTATGGCGATCTGGATATTTCCGTCATCGACGAAATGCCGCCCGGCCGCCGGCCGATCGAAACCAAGAGTGTCAGCGACGATCGGGTCGAAAGCGTGTACAGCTTCCTGAAGCAGCAGATCGCCAAGGGCCGCCAGGCGTACGTCGTATATCCGGTGATCGAGGAATCGGAGGCCATGAAGGCCGCGCAGCAAATGTACCAGCATCTGTCGCAAAAGGTTTTCCCGGACATTCGCGTGGGGCTCTTGCATGGCAAGCTGAAGGCCGACGAAAAAGAAACCGCGATGGAGCAGTTTCGCCGGGGCGAAGTAAAAATCCTGGTATCCACTACTGTCATCGAAGTGGGCGTCGATGTGCCCAATGCCACTGTGATGGTGATCGAACAGGCCGAGCGCTTTGGCCTGGCGCAGTTGCACCAGCTTCGCGGACGCGTGGGACGCGGCGCCGAACAAAGCTATTGCATCCTGGTTACGGGCAAACTGGGCGAATCCGCGCGCGAGCGCATTCGCACCATGGTGGAATCGACGGACGGGTTCTACATCGCCGAGATGGATCTGAAGTTGCGTGGCCCTGGCGAATTCTTCGGAACCAAGCAATCGGGCCTTCCCGCCTTGCGCATCGCCAACATCATTCGCGATAAAGACGTGCTCGAGCTCGCTCGCAGCGAGGCCCAGACTTTCATCGCTACTCCACCTTCAGCCGAGGAACTGCGCCGCGCGGTGACTTACATTCGCGAACATTGGCAACGCCGCTATGGTCTCGTACAGGTGGGCTGATGCGCGTAATCGGGGGAGAGTTTCGCAGCCGCCGATTGAAGAGCCTTCCCGGCTTGAACACCCGCCCCACGCCGGATCGTTTGCGCGAAACGCTATTTAACGTGCTCGCCCCGAGTATTCCCGGCTCCGTTTTCATGGACGTCTACGCGGGCACGGGCGCGGTTGCCATCGAGGCCTTGAGCCGTGGCGCGCGGCGGGCAATCTGCATCGAGAACAATCGCGCAGCAGTAGAAGTGATCCGCGAAAATCTGGTTGCGCTAGGCCTGCAAGGCCGCGCCGAAGTGCTCACGGGCAAAGCGGCCAAGGTGCTGGAACGCGCACGCGCCGATGTCGCGTTTCTGGATCCGCCGTACGAACTGGTCACCGAATACGAAACTTCGATGACAGCGCTGGCACGCACTGAGATCGAGTTCGTCATCGTGCAGCATTCATCTCGCCTCACGCCGCAAGAAGCCTACGGAAACTTAAGGCGCTATCGCGCGATCAAACAGGGAGACAATTCGCTGAGTTTCTATCGCAGAATCTCCACCAGTAGCACCCAACCGTTGAAGACGGAAAAGACAAAGGCGGAGATCACCCCGCCAGCCACCCAATAGAAGCCCGAATCGCCGCCGGCCATTAGCAGAACGCCGCCCACCATGAACGGCAGAACCTGGATCTGGCCAAGCAACGTCTCACTGACCGCCTCGGAAGCCGGCCGCTGCATCCGCGCTCCGTCGCGAATCGCCCGATACGCAGACCACGTTTTCAGAAGCCAGCCGCAGATTCCGAAGGCCAGAATTTCCGCGCCCAGGGCCAGAGCCGTCTGTGGAATCAGCACGGCCATGCTGCAGACCAGAATTAGGATCAGTGTCGCGATGGTCGCTCCCGCGCGAGCCGGCAAATGCGGATACTGCAAAATGGGAGTGATATTCACGGAGAGCGCTACAAATACCAAGCCAGCGAGCGACGCCGATGCGCCCGCCGCCGTCATGAAGAAATTCGCCCACATGGGAAACCTCACCTTGACGTCACTGCGCGCAACGCCATATTCACAGCGATCATCAACACAGACATTCCGGGAAGAACGAGCAGAGCCTTCTTTAATCGGGCGGGATCGCCGGCCGCGATGGATCCGATCACGCGTGAACTCACCGCAAGCCCAATCCAGCCGGATGTGATCGCGATCCCTATCGCAGTTCCCGTCATGCGGGGGAACAGATCGCCGATGACGGCCACGGTGGTGGGAAAGACCGGCGCCATGGACATTCCGGCTAGAAATGTCAGTATCCACGCGACGATTGGGCTTCGAGTTTGCAACACCGCGAATGTCACCATCGCCATCAGTACGGAGGCGGCCAGCGTGACGGTAAGGCCCGCGAGCGAAATCAGGAAGAAAGAAGCCACCAGACGTCCGAATAGCAATCCCAATGCGAAACCGAAAGAGAGTACATTGAGCGCTTTCACTTGCGGCACGCCCTGGGCGATCAAGTGCTGCACCAGCCAATTCCAAACCCCCACTTCGCAGGCGACATATAAAAACAACAGCAGGGAGCAGAGCCAAAGAACGGGGCGGCCCAAAACGCTTCCAATTTCTGAAAATACGAAGCTTTGAGCGCTGGTGGGCGGCGGAATGGGAGCCAGCAGATTGACGGCCACCGTCAGCAGGGCTAATCCGGCTATCAGATAACAAAGCCGCGTGGAATTCTTGCGGAGCAGATTGGCGGACACGAACGGAGTGGCGAAACCGCCCAGTCCGAAGAAAATGTTCAGAAGGTTCAGCGCAGTTCCGCGATGGGCCGGGTCAACGTCGCTTCCCAGAGCATTCGCGGCGGTAACGATGATGCCTCCGCCGGTACCCAGCAAAAACAAGTACGATGCGATGGCGCGAAAGCCGTTGGATCGGGGCAAAAGGGCAACCGCCAGCCCGCTGAGCGCCAGGCCCAGAACCAATCCGATTTTCTTGCCCTCGTAATCGACCAACGGACCCACGCCGATGGAGGCCAGAATCAGACCCAGCGCCTGGCAAAACGCGATGGTTCCATTTTGTTTGGGAGTCAAACGAAACCGGGCTGCCAAGTCCGGCAGGATAGTGCCGAGCATCGCGGCCGTCATCCCGTAAACAAAGATCGACAGGCTGGCGGCAAGGATCAGCATCAGCACCCAGGTATAGCAGAAAAACGGGGGCGCGCCCGCCGAGTGCGGTAGAATTGATTCTTCGGGCCGTGGCGCAGCCTGGCTAGCGCGCCTGCTTGGGGTGCAGGAGGTCCCGGGTTCGAATCCCGGCGGCCCGACCAAAATTAACCCCTCAGTTCATCGTTGACACTCTTTCAAGCGTTGGTTATACTGGTCAGACTTTTATAGCTCTTTCACGGTTTCATTATCAAGTCTGAGTTAAGACACCTAGCTGCATAACGCTCTGAAGAGTTTGAGTGCGGCATCGGTTTACGTGTGTAAACCGGTGCGAAAACGCACCGCTTTTTGGAGCAAGACATCTCCGCCACTACGGCGTTGGCATAGCTCTCCGCTGAGCATTTGGCACAAAGTCTAGCCGCTTAAAGCCTAGACCTCAGTTGCAAAAGCTGGAAGGAGAGCCGCCATGGTACATACGAATTCTCTTAAACCCTCGATTTCCCGTTTTCCATACCGGAACGCATGCCGAACATCGTTCTGGTGCTGGGTTTATCCGGCGCTGCTTGCTCTTTTGGGAGCCAGTGCTCTATTTGCCCAATCCACCACCGGAACGGTTGTTGGTACGGTCAAAGACCCGCAAGGCGCGGCCGTGAACGGCGCTGTGGTGAACTTGACGAACACCGGAACGAACGCCAAACATTCCACGACGACCAGCGATACGGGCGGCTACCAGTTCGTGAATCTGGAAGTCGGGAACTACAAAATGACGGTCGAAGCGCCCGGCTTTCAAAAGGCGGATTTTAGTCCGTTCGACCTGGGTGGGCGCGAAACGAAGCGAGTGGATGCGCAGGTTCAGATCGCCTCGCAAACCACCACGGTCAACGTGGAATCGTCCGCGGCCGTGGTTGAAACCGATACCTCGAGCATCGCGGAGACGAAAGGATCGCGCGAGCTGACGGATCTTCCCGTGGCGATTACCTCGCGCTCCACCGGATCCACCAGCGCCATGTCCACTTTGACAGCGCAATCGGGCGTGCAAACGGATGCCAACGGTAACATCTCCGTCGCCGGCAGCTTGCCGTCGCAGCTTTCCATGAGCATAGACGGAATTAGTTCCATGGGAACCGGTTCCGCTATCACCATCAATGCGGTGGGGGCCGTTTCCGAACTATTCCCGTCGTTCAACGCGATCGAGGAGATTCGCATCGGCGAGACTATCAATCCGGCTGAATTCGGAGGAGTCGCCGATGTCACGACGATTTCGAAGGCGGGTTCGAATCATTTGCACGGCGGCGTCTTTGAAAACTTTCAGAACAGCTATACCAACGCGTCCGACTTCTTCAGCCATATGGTGAACGAAGTGAAGATGAATAATTTCGGTATTTATATGGGAGGGCCGGTGATCATTCCCAAAGTTTATAACGGCCACGACAAGACGTTCTTCTTCGGGAGCTTTGAAGCGCTACGCCTGCCCAAGACACAGACCGAAATCGAGAGCGTTCCGACGCTGGATATGCGCAACGGCGATTTGTCCGCCTATCTCACTGCCGGCGCAGGCAACCAGTTGACCGGTTACCCGGGCAATATCATTCCGGCCAGCATGCTTTCGCCTTATGCGCAAAGAGTGCTGAGCACCTTTTTCCCATTGCCCAACTACGGCGCACCGGGTGCGATCGCGAATAACTATCTTGCCAACTTCCCCATCCCGATTAACAGCGCCCAGGGCGATGCCCGAGTGGATCAGATGATCGGTTCGAAGAACCTCATCTTTGCCCGCTACACCTACAAGAATCGGCGGGTACAATTGGTGCCTATCGCGCCGGCGTATGCGAACCCCGGCTCTCCCTCTTTGCCAACAGTAGGCGAGAACTCCGTTCCCGAGCTGGACCAAGCGCTGACCATCGCATGGAATTACACCATAAGCCCTACGCTGGTGAACGAATTGCGCGGAGGATTCAGCCTGAGCCACCAGTCGTCCAGGTACGGAATCACAGCGCAGCAGTCAGCCAACGAGCTTGGTCTGACGGGTCTGCCGCAAGTTCCACCCGCTGGCGCGGACATCGTTCCGCAATTCGTCATCGCAGGATTTGCCCCGCTCGGACTTCAAAATGAGGATGCCAACCAGGGCACCAAGCAGTTATTGGAAACGCTGACGTGGACGAAAGGCAAACACACCATCAAGTTTGGAGCCGATTACCGTCGTCTCCACGCCTTTTTCGACGCCGTGTTTTATAACGATCTGGAAGGCAGTTATACCTTTAACGGATCGGTGATGAGTGCGTTGCTCGGTCCCGGCGCAGGCACTCCCTTAGCCTCCTTTCTCCTGGGTTACCCGGACAACAGCACCATCGCCACGAACCTGTTGTGCTGCACCTTTGGGATGGCCCAACATTACGCTGGCTTCGCGCAGGACGACTACAAGCTTTCCAAGAACCTGACGCTCAATTACGGACTGCGCTATGAATACCATCCGACGTTCCGTGACAAGTACAACAACGTGTCCAATATCGATCTCAATCGCTACACCACGGTAGACGGGCAAACCGTGCACGGAACGGTGATCGTTCCCGGTCCGGGCACGTTGTCGACGATCGATCCTGGCTTTGCGGCTTCCATCTACCCCACCCCGATCGTTACTGCCCAGTCGATTGGCGACCCGCCGGCGCTGCGTTATTCCCAAAAAACGGACTTCGCGCCGCGCATTGGATTCGCCTGGCGCGTGTTCGGAAACGACAAGACGGTTCTGCGCGGAGGCTACGGCAAATACATCGAGGCCTTGATGAGTACAGCGGCACTCAGCGCGTGGGCCACGCAGTCGAGCGACGTGGGCTTCTTTAACAACTCGATCGGCGCCAACGGCAAACCGACTTACCAGTTGCCTTATTCCTGGCCCTCCAACATCGCGCAGCCCGGATCCCAGAGCTTCTTCCAGGTGACCGATCTGCACTATAAGGACCCCTTCGTTCAGGAATGGAATCTCACCATCGAGCGGGATCTGGGGGCGAGTTTCGGTCTGCGCGTGTCCTACGACGGAAACCACTCCAGGAATCTAGGAACCAGTATGAACATCAATCAGCCCTTGCCGAACACCACCGGATTCGGCAATCTGACTTCCTCGGCTTTCCCGTTTCCCCAGTTTCAAGAGATCTACTACAACACAAATTATGGCTTTGGTAACTACAATGCCATGACGATAGCGGTGCAGAAGAGGCTGTCTCACGGGTTACAGATGCAAAGCAGCTATATCTATGCGCGCAATCTGTCCAATCTTGAAGGGAACCCCGCTAGCCCGGCGGGCGGTTTCGCGGGAGAATATGGCGGGCAGATTTCCAATCCTTACCAGGCGGGCATCGATTATGGGAATGTCAATTACACGCGTAGGAATCGTTTCCTGACGACGTTTCTTTACGACTTGCCCTTCGGTAAAGGAAAGATGCTGCTGAACGGCGCCAACGGGCTGCTGGATCGGGTAGTCGGTGGATGGGAACTGGCTGGCGTGCTGCTGTTCCAAACCGGTCCGTTCATGACCGTCTCTCAGCTCAACGATCCATGTGGTTGCGGCTTCAATGTCTTCTCCTCGAACGGAGGCCGAGCGGACACGGTTCCAGGAGTCAGTCCGTACGCTGGGCAATCCATCGGCCAGTGGATCAATCCAGCCGCGTTCGCGACCCCGGCTAACGCCATTGGCCGCTTCGGAGACTCAGAGGCGGGCGGTGTGGTGGGGCCAGGCACTGAGGCGGTATCCATGTCTCTCATTAAGAGCATCCCGATTAAGGAATCCGTTCGGGCTCAAATAGGAGTGCAGGTCGCCAATTTGTTCAACCATCCGAATTTTGCGCCGCCCGGGAATTTGACCCTGGGGGTTTCCGGATTCGGTTCGATCACCGCTCTCCAAACGGCCGAAGGAGCAGGGCCGCGGCAAATCCAATTGACCGGGCGCATCACGTTCTAGCGCGGGCGCGCTAGTGGCCTGTCGCAGCCAGATCATTACTACCGCTTCCTCCGGTCGCGGCTCCGTTAAGCACGTCGGATCCTGAGCCGTGACCGGAGGGAACGGTTGGCCCATGCTAACGAACTCGCCGCGACAGGCCACTAGTGAGTATGCGAGTGCGAGTGGCGAACCGGCCTGTCGCGCAGGTCCGCGGCGGTCACCACTTTGTGGCGCGCCTCCTCCGGCAGGTTCATCTTCTCTTCGACCCAGCCCTTGAGTTCGGGAACGCCGACGCCCGCGCGCAAATTAGTGAACAAATAAGGCCGGTCGCCGCGCATCTTGCGCGTGTCGCGCTCCATCACTTCGAGCGAAGCTCCCACGTAGGGCGCGAGATCGATTTTATTGATCACCAGAAGATCCGAGCGCATGATTCCGGGTCCGCCTTTACGGGGGATTTTATCTCCGCCAGCCACATCGATGACGTAGATGGCGACGTCCACTAACTCCGGGCTGAACGCCGCCGCGAGATTGTCGCCGCCGCTCTCGATGAAGACCAGCTCCAGGCCCGCGTGCGCCCGCTCCAAAGCTTCGATGGCTTCCAGGTTCATGGACGCGTCTTCCCGGATAGCGGAGTGCGGGCAGCCGCCGGTTTCCACACCCGTTACCCGCTCGGGCGGCAAGATGCCTTGACGCACCAGAAATTCGGCGTCTTCCCGTGTATAGATATCGTTGGTGACTACGGCCAGGTTTACCGCCGGCCATAAACTCTGGCTCAGCACGTGAACCAGCGCGGTCTTCCCGCTGCCCACTGGTCCGGCCACGCCAATGCGAAACGCGCGATGCATGTGATGGGGGCTCATAGTTAGAAAAGGAAATAGCGCTGCGCCAGCGGCAGAACGCTGGCGGGCTCACAGGTGAGCAGCTCACCGTCGGCGCGAACTTCGTAGGTCTCCGGATCCACTTCGATGCGGGGTGTCGCGGAATTGTGAATCATGTCGGCCTTTCCGATCTTCCGGCAATTTTGCACCGGGACCAGACGTTTGCCGAGCCCGAGCTTCTCAACCTGAGGAAATGAAGCGCTCGATATGAAGGTGGCCGCGATCGCCTGGGGCGCGGCGCCGAACGATCCGAACATCGGGCGATAAAGTACCGGCTGCGGCGTCGGAATAGAGGCGTTCGCGTCGCCCATGACGCTCCAGGCGATGAAACCGCCCTTGATCACCATTTCCGGTTTGACACCGAAGAACGCCGGGTTCCACAGCACCAGGTCCGCCAGCTTGCCAGGTTCGATGGATCCCACCTCGCTCGAGATTCCGTGCGCAATGGCCGGGTTGATGGTGTACTTGGCAACGTAACGCTTGATGCGCCCGTTGTCGTTGCGCGACGAGTCACCCGGCAGAGCGCCGCGCTGCACTTTCATCTTGTGCGCAGTCTGCCAGGTGCGCGTAACCACTTCGCCGATGCGTCCCATGGCTTGCGAATCGCTGGACATCATGCTGATGACGCCCAAATCGTGCAGGATATCTTCGGCCGCGATGGTCTCTTGCCGGATGCGGCTTTCGGCGAACGCAACATCTTCGGGAACCTGTGGATTCAGATGATGGCAGACCATCAACATGTCGAGATGCTCGGCGATGGTGTTCACCGTCAAAGGGCGCGTCGGGTTGGTGGAAGATGGAAGAATATTCGGAAGACCGGCGATCTTGATGATGTCCGGCGCGTGACCGCCGCCTGCGCCTTCCGTGTGGTAAGTGTGAATGGTTCGCCCGCCAATGGCGGCGATGGTGTCGTCGACAAATCCTGCTTCGTTCAGCGTGTCGGTGTGGATAGCCACCTGGATATCGAATTCGTCGGCCACGCGCAGGCAGGTATCGATGGCCGCGGGCGTGGTTCCCCAATCCTCATGCAGTTTCAAGCCGCAGACTCCGGCCAGAACCTGTTCCACGAGAGGCTCGCGCGTGGCGGCATTTCCTTTGCCGAGAAATCCGAAGTTAACTGGCCACGCTTCGGCTGCGCGAAACATCTGTTCTAAGTTCCAGCGGCCCGGCATGCACGTGGTTGCATTGGTCCCGGTGGCGGGGCCTGTTCCGCCGCCCAGCATGGTAGTGGTGCCATTCGATAGCGCTTCGTAGATCTGCTGCGGCGAGATGAAATGGATATGGCTATCGATGGCGCCGGCGGTCAGGATCTTGTTTTCGCCCGCGATCACTTCGGTGGACGCGCCCACTACCAGATCGGGATCGACGCCGTCTTGCGTATCCGGATTTCCGGCCTTGCCGATTTTCACGATGCGGCCGTTCTTGATTCCGACATCGGCTTTCACAATGCCCCAATGATCGATGATCAACGCGTTGGTGATCACCAGATCCAGCGCGCCATGCTCAGCCTCGCGCGTGGCCGTGGAGCTTTGCCCCATCCCATCGCGAATTACCTTGCCGCCGCCGAATGTGATCTCGTCGCCGTAGACGGCGTAGTCCTGCTCCACTTCCGCGATCAATTCGGTGTCGGCCAGACGAACGCGATCGCCCTTGGTTGGACCGTACAGATCGGCGTAGGTGCGGCGCGGGATCTTGACGCTCATTTCTTCAGCTCTCCATTCACCTTCGCGTTATGTCCGTACACGGCGCGGCCACCAGCCAACCCGACCAGCGAAATTTCCTTTTCCTCGCCCGGCTCAAATCGGATTGCCGTGCCGGCGGCGATGTCCAACCGCATGCCATATGCGGCTGTGCGGTCGAAATGGAGCGCGGAATTCACTTCGAAGAAGTGATAGTGGCTGCCAACCTGCACCGGCCGATCGCCACGGTTGCTCACCACAACTTGGGCCGTGGCGCGACCGGCATTCAATTCCACCTCATCGCTATCGAGAAAGTATTCGCCGGGGTACCCGAAGTGATGCAAGTCTGTCTCTCCTATTGAATCGGATCGTGAATGGTCACGAGCTTAGTGCCGTCGGGGAAGGTGGCTTCCACTTGCACTTCGTGGATCATCTCGGCGACGCCATCCATGACGTCCTCGCGCTTGAGAATGGAGGCGCCGAAGCCCATGATATCCGCGACGCTCTTGCCGTCGCGAGCGGCTTCGAGGATCTCCGCCGAGAGGATCGCCATGGCCTCCGGATAATTCAGTTTCAGGCCGCGCGCGCGCCGCTTCCTGGCCAACTCGGATGCGACAAAGATCATGAGCTTTTCCTGCTCGCGCGGGGTCAGATGCACCGGCTATCCTCCTCGGTCTAAAAAAAGTCAGTGAACTTTGCGGGGCAGCGTGGCGACTCGGCCACAAAGAATCCACTTGGCGGCTTTCCAAAATTCGACCAGTCCGCTTGCCAGAGCGCGCCCACCGATCGCGACACCACGGATCACCAGGCCATGCGCCCTGAGCGAGGTCACCCCCCATAATATCTCAGAGCCGGAAAGTTGGTCGGCGACCACTTGCATCTTTGATTCGAACGCCTTCCAATAGCTGGCCGGCTCGCCCGCGCGACAAACATAGCACGAAGCAAAATGGCGAAAAGGTCCCAGCCTCGCGATGGAATCCATGCGCTGCAGCAGCGGCGTCAGCGTCCATTGCTCCAGCGCCACGGGCTGGCCCTCTGCGATCAGCTCGAAGCGCGAAGTAAGGGATTCGAAGCGGAAGATTTCATCCGACGCCTCGCGGCCGGGCGCCACGCGATCCCACCAGATCAATGAACCGCCGCGGTCCAGTTCTACGCGCGCGGTTTGGTCGAACCGGGAGCCGGCAAACGGGATCAGCTGATCGGGCAAATATTCCAGGTACGCGTTCGATGCCACGCTCACGCGCATGCTCTGCGAAGCCCGGCAATCGGGCGTTCGGCTGCGATACACACGCGTGGCGCCGGTAGAAGTTACTTGCGCTTGCGCACCCGGCCCGACCTCGACTTCAAAGGAAAGCGAGTCTCGGTCGAGTATGCCGCCCGAAACATTGTGGACATGCGCCAGCGTCTCACCAGACGCGGTGCGAAAGCCGCGCACCACACGCCAGGGTGGCTGCTGCTCGAGAACTCGAAGAATGGTGCCGCCGCCCGCGTCCGCTTCAAAAGCCAAATGGAGATTCGAAGATTGGGCCATGCTTCAACTCATGAAGAGGCGCGTATAGAGTGTGGCATGGCGCGCGGAGGCAACATCCAGGAGAGGCGTGAAGGAACTTGCCTGCGCCGGCTCCCTTCTGCGCTCGACGGCGGCGAGAATAGCGGGCTTCAAGTCCCAAATAATCTGGTGCGCTTGCGTTTGTCCCAGAGGCAATAGCCGCTGGCACGCGGAAACCAGCGCCGTCACCGATTGCTGCAGATAAGCCGCAGCAGCGGTTGCAGGCTGGATACCGAAGACGCCCGCAACCAGGCCGAAGCAGGCCGACAAATGGACCTCCGCGCCATAAGCAGATGCTCGGAGCAGGAATTCGTCGTCCGAGATATTCGCGGCCAGCCGCAGAAATCGCCTGCCCATGGCGGCGGAGCCATCGCGCGACTCTCGCGCCAGTTTGCGCGCTCCGAGCTCGGCATTCCATCGCAGCCATTGGTCAATGCTCTGGCATCCGCAACTAGCCGCGCAGTACGAAGCTTCCAGAGTTCCTGCTTCTTCCAGATAATCCTGTAAGAATGCCGCAAGGCTCTCCGTTGTGAGGAGTCCTGCTTCCGCCAGCGTTTCGATGCCGAATGAATGCGCGGCGCTCCCGATGGGGAAAGCGCTGTCGGCGAGTTGTTGAAGGCGCAGTAGCGGGAGCATCACGCGAACAGGCATTCGACGGCTTCGGGAAGGGAATCGGCCGCGGCCTCTTCATCCCAACCAAGTTCGGCGCGAACCACGTCGAAGAAGGCGCTGCGATTCACATCCTGACCTTGTAACCGGCTCGCAAGAATGTCAGCGCTGGCCAGATTGGCGCTGGCGACAACGTATCCGGCGTTCGAGATCAAATCGTAATTGCCCCAACGGCTGCGATACAAGCCTTTGCGATTCCATCGCACAGCCGAGTAGAGCGCTTCGTTGATTCCGCTGAGCGGGAAATGCGAGCTGTAGAGTTTCGCGAGATTGCAGCAGACACGCGCCAGGTAGGTGATGTTCGGTCCATGCCAGGCCGATCGCAAAGGATGGGGGATTAGTCCAAACAGATTGGAAATGGCCAGGCGCGTTGGACCTTTGAATTTCGCGTAACTGATCATCGGACAGCCGGTGTAATGGAGCAGCACTCGAGGAATGTAACTGCACGGATCGGCGTCCCCACCCTCATCCCAGTATGCTTCGGTGACATTGACGTATTGCGCGTCACGCTTGGCCATCACTTCGGCCAGACCGGTTCGGCGCAGATATTCGGCGTCCTGCTGGCGAATCCAGGCGCGATGCTCGCGAGCGTCGGTTTCCCAATCGAAGCCGGCATTTCCAAGATTCTTTGAGGAGGTATGGCCTTCGAGAATGATCGCTCGGGCGGGCAGGGCACTGAGCAAAAGATCGAGCGCGGCCGGATCGGTGTAGGTTCCAGTTGCATAGCCATGCCAGGTGACTTTGATGAGGACGCGCTCGGGCTTTCCGGCCGGCAGGATTTGTTCCAGCACGCTCGACATGCGGCCGCAATCCGGCACCGCCGCGATGACTCCGGCGCCAATGGACCAGGAAGCCGCGTCAGGAGCCGAACGTCGCTTCGGCGATGCGCCACGAACGGCTTCCCGCGCCCGCTTTTCGTTCCATAAGCGTGTGATGCGCTGCGTGAGCCAAGCCGTGATCGCGGGATGGTCGCCCGGGGGCTCAGCCATGCGCCAGGCGCCGGCTTCCGGATGCGCGCGCTGAAAATTTTCGAGAATCACAGCGGCATAGTCGACGTGCTCGGTTTTCCACAGAGTTTCTGGAAGGATGATCCAATGGAGCGGCCGCGCGACGCATTTCTCCAGCGTGTGACCCAGGAAGGGTTGGGCATGCCGCACAAATCCAATTTCACCGGCGCCCAAGCCGAGTTGCTCCCAAATCAAGCGCATCAATCGATAACTGTTTGCGCGGCTACCAGCATCGCCATGGCCGCTCGCAGCGAGGACAAGACCGATTTGTTGCGGCGATCGAGCTTCCGGCGGAATCGCTCGCGCGGCTTGATCGGCAAGAGCCTGCACCACCAAAGGATGCGTTGGGTCGACGTCGTCGTGATGAATGGTGAGTTGCGGATACGCTCGCCGGGCCTCGGCGATCGCATGTCCAAGAGTCTCCCGTTGGAGGAGATTGAAATCGAGCGCGGTGGGCAGAACAAAGATCTCGCCCTGGCCCTGGCGAGAAATCGCGGCCGGCAAAGATTCGACGGATGCCAGTTCGATAGCGGGGCGGAAACCGAGAATTGGCTCGCAGGCCGAGGTTAGCGCGTTCCCATCCACGCAGTAATCATTTGCAACGAGGATGAACGCCGGTGTCAGCGCAGTTTCCCGCCGATCCGGCCATGCTTCGTCATGGATGCCAGCACGTCCACCATGGCACGCACGGCAACCAGCGCGGTGATATCGGAAATATCATAGGGCGGCGAAACCTCAACCGCTTCCATCGCAGCGATGCCTTCCTTGGCGACGCCCTTCAAAATCGCGAGAGCTTCACGAGGCAGGAATCCGCCGGGCTCGGGCCAGCCGGTGCCAGGAACAAAGCCTGCATCCACGGAGTCCACATCGAAGGAAAGATAAACCGCGCTGGCGCCTTTCCACGCCACTTCCAGCGCGATCTCGATGGTTTTGTCGATGCCGATGCGTTCGATGTCTGAAATGGTAAGCACCGTTGACCCGCGCTCGCGGCCTTTTTTCACCCCCGGCCGCGGCACTTGCCATCCCCCGATTCCCACTTGCACCAGATTCGTCGGCGGGCAATTCGGAATGTTGGTGGCGTGGAACCAGGGACAAGTGTGCATGATCTCGTCCATGTCTTTTTCCTGGGTGTCGATGTGGCGATCCAAATGGATAATTCCCACCTTGCCTTCCACGCACTGGGCTACGCCGCGCGCGCAGGGGAAGCCGATAGAGTGGTCGCCACCCATGATCATCGGCAGCGTTCCTTGCGACAGGATATGCGCGACGCCCTTGGTGATCTGGTCGTGGCTCTTGGTTATATTCGCGGGACAAAAAATATCGCCGACGTCGCACATCTTGAGCGATTCGCGCAGGTCCACGCCCAGTTCGAAATTGTAAGTAGTGTAGAGCGACGAAATGCGCCGGATGCCTTGTGGACCAAAGCGCGTACCGGCGCGATAGGTGGTGCCGATGTCGAACGGCACGCCGACAAAAGCCACATCGTACTCGCCCACCTTGCGCACGTCCTCCAGATAGGGTGTTTTCAGGAACGTGTTGATACCGGACCAGTGCGGCAGCTCGCCGCGCTGAAAACAACTAATCTCGGTCTTGTCCTCAATGGAATCGACGCATTCCAGGCCGAATTCCTTGCCGCGCCGGACTTCGGCTTCCCATTGTCTGGACGGAATTTTGCCTTCTTCAAGAAGGGCTTTCATCCCTTCCAATTCCGGCAGTTTCACTTCTCTGGTGTGTTCCCGATGCTTCGGGGCATGGCTCTTGTAAAAAGACATTGACCTTGATTTTACTCGCTAACCTTTCTCGCGTGGGTGTTACGCTTCTGGAGCGCCGGGCTGTTCGTCGTCCTCCGCGCTGCCGCTCGGGAACGTAGTCTCTTCGATGCGGCGAACGTGAGCGGCGATCTCAAGTTCGTCGGTAGTGTCGGGCACCGGCAGATCCAGGACGACGTTGGCGCCGTCATCCTCGCCGGCGGTACGCCCCAGCGCGATGACACGCGTTGCCAGAACCACGGCTTCTCGCGGATTGTGAGTCACGAAAAGAATGGTGGTGCCAGTCTCTCGCCACAGGTCCTTGATCAGCCGCTGCATGCCCGCGCGGGTGCCTGGATCGAGAGCGCTGAAGGCCTCGTCCATCAGCAGGATCTTCGGCCGCATGATGAGCGCTTGCGCGATGGCCACGCGCTGCTGCATGCCACCGGAAAGCTGGTGCGGATATTTGGCGGCGTCCGATTCACGCAGACCCATGCGGCGCAAGTAGCCGATTGCCTCTAATCGAAATTCGTGGCGGCGGACCCGGCGGGCGGGCGATAAGCTCCCGAAAATCCCTATCTCGGTGACTTCCAGCCCGAACGTTATATTCTCAAGCACCGTGCGATCGGGAAAGAGAGAATACTTCTGCGGCACATATCCGCAGCGGCGATCGGGCTGTTTGCGCGCGCTACCCTCCACCAGAACCTGGCCCTGGCACGGCATCTCTTCGGCCAGCACCAGCCGCAACAAGGTCGACTTTCCACAGCCCGTTTGTCCGACGATGGAGATGAACTCGCCCGACTGTATATCCAGGCTGACGCCGTTCAGGATCCGCTTGGGGGGCTTGCCCTGCTGGCCATACTCCACCACGACATCTTGGATGCGAATCATCGCATGAGATTCCAGACTGGCTGGATCGGCCACCTTGTCCACAACCATTCGTGCGGTCGCCACAGCCGCTTACGCCTCCTGAAACCAGGGATGCAGCTTGCGGTTCATAGTTCGCATCCCAAAATCGATCAAGAAGAGCAGCAACGCCACCCAAAGAACGTACGGGATGATGGTGTCCATCCCCATGTGGCGGCGGAGCAGAGCGATGCGATACGCCAATCCGTCCTGTGAGGCGATCATTTCGCCGGCGAACAGGAACAGCATCACCGACTTCAAATTGAGCCGGATGCTATTCAACACACGCGGCCAGATTTGTTTGAGGACGATGCGATAGGTGATGGAAAAATCGCCCGCGCCCAGCGTGAAACCTTTCACGATCTGCTCCTTTGGAACGCCGCGCGTCAGGTTGAACGCGTCCAGGATGATGGTAGGCGCCACTCCCACCACGATCAACATCACCTTGGCCAGTTCGTCGATCCCGAACGCGATGAATAGAATCGGCAGCAGCGAGAGCGCGACAATCTTGTCAAAGAACAGAACGAATCGCAGGAAGAACGAACCGACATAAGGGAACATGCCCATGTGGAGCCCGAGCAGAACCGCGGGAAACAGCAGCGCCATGCTGATCAGAAACCGGCGGCCCGTCGCCACGGTATCCTTCCACAGCATGCTCTGGCGAACCTTCGTCACCAGGGATTGTTGATCGGCATTCGCCGCAACCTCGTCGTCTTCCGCCGGTTTCAGAGTAGCGTCGGCGAACGCCTGACCCATTTGACGCAAGGTGGGCATCACGCGATCGTCCGGATTTTCGATATGCCGGCCGCGGGAAACCCAGAAGTAACTCACCACGCCAATTGCGAACAGGAACCACGAGAGAATCCAGACTGTGGTGCGCGAGGGCTGCGCATGAATCTGGAGGATGCTCACAACTTCCCCGCCGCGGCCAGTTCCATATAGGATGCGTCGAAGCGCAAACGCACGCGTTCCTTTTTGCCCTGGATGGCGCCGTCCGGGAAGCGGATAGCCACATCGTCGGGCGAAGTGGTTTTGTCACCCAGCAGCCCGTGAGTGAAGCAAAATTGCCGGACCAGCTCCATGGTCTTTTTTAGCTGATCCGATTTCGTCATCTCGAGCGCGGAGGGCGCGGTATAGAAAAGATGCGTGGTGGCGAGTTGCTCTTTATAGGATGCCAGCGTGTCTTCGGATACTTCGGCGATGGCCGACAGCACCTTGTCGCCTTCCGGACCCTGCTTGGCCATCTGGGCAGTCAGTTCATACCAGGCGCCCGCAATCGCTTTCGCGAAGCGCTGCCCGGAGCCGTCCGGCCGGTTGAGCACTTCGGTTCGCACCACCATCAGGTCCAGAATTTCGCCAGGGATCTTCGAAGAATCGAAAATCTTGGTGATGCCTTTGCCTTTGAGGATCTGCGAGACCAGCGGCTTCCAGGTGACCGCCACATCCTGGCTTTGGTCGCTCAAGAACGCACCCGCGAGATCGGAATCCGAGGTGTTCACGTATTTCACGCGCTTCAGTTCGCCCGTGAGATTGTTGAGAGCCATACCGCGCTCGAACAAGTATTGGGAAACCGTTTTCTCCACCAGCAGTACGCGCTTGCCGGGAATCTGGGCGAGCGTCAGATTGTGGCGTACCAGAACCGCGTCGTTACCGTTGGAATAATCGCCCACGATGATGGACGTGGTGTCCACGCCGGCCGCCGCCGGCATGTCGAGCGCTTCCATATTGGTCATCGCGCAGGCGTCGATGTTCTTGGCCACGAAAGCGTCGAGCGACGGAGCGTAATCGAAGCGCTGCACCTTGATGGCGACGCCGTACTTATCCGCCCATTTTTTCAGCAGGCCGGATTTCGCCATGTACTGATAGGGGTCCCAACCAACGTAGACCGACCATCCAAGCGTGAAGGAGGGAGCGCTTCCTGCCGCGCCGAGTGAGCCAGAGAGCAGAAAAAGTGCGGATAAGCTAAGTAAAAGTTTTCGCATGTAACCGTCCGTGCAGTAGGGCACTAGAGGGCGACATGGCCGTTTAGACACCTCAGTATATCGCAATAAAACGGATTGAAACCGGCGCCCGCTTTGTCGTTCTCATGCTTGTCTTTTTCGCCATGCAGGGCCTTCTCAATCGCGACGGCGAGCTCCGGGGAATCCGGCGTCACATCCGGCTCGAAGCGTTCGACCACCTTGCCTTCCCGGTCCACCAGGAATTTCGTAAAGTTCCAGCGAATGGGTCCGCCGGTGGTAGCGTTGGCCGTCTTGTCGGTCAGGAACTGATAGAGCGGCGCCATGTGCTCGCCGGCCAGGGAGATCTTCGCAAAGAGCGGGAACGTGGTCTTGTACTTTTCGGCCACGAACTTCTTGATTTCGTCGTTGCCGCCCGGCTCTTCCTTGCCAAAGTCGTCGCTGGGGAACGCGAGAATCACCAGGCCCTGATCTTTGTATTTCTGGTACAGCCCTTCCAGGTTCTGATACTGTTCGGTGAAGACGCTGTGGCTCGCCACGTTGACGATCAGCAGCACCTTGCCGCGATAAGAAGCGAGCGGCACCGGTTTGCCGTCGATGGAGAGCGGAATAAAATCCAGAACCGTTGTGGCACGCAGGAGCGCGCCACTCACGGCGAGGAGAAGAAGAGCGGCTGCTGCGCGCCTAAAATTCATAGCGTAAAGCGAACTGCATTTCGCGCGGCGGCATGGTGCTTTGATATTCGCCGAATTGGCTGGTATTTTGCAACGACAGGCTGGGCTGAATAAAGTTCACATTGTTGAACGCATTGTAAGCTTCCGCGCGGAACTGGATGCTGTGACCTTCCCAGGGAAGCGGGAACGATTTGGCAACCGCGAAGTCGAAGTTCTTCATTCCCGCCAGCCGGACCAGCGCTCGAGTTCCCGCCGCCGACCCCGGATAGGCGTCCGCGAAACTATTTGCCGCGTTTATGTTGCGCGAACACGCCCGGGTTGCCGTTGTTGTCGTAGCCATTCGTTACCTTGTACGCTCCCGTCGGAATCGCGAGCGTGCCTTGCCAGTAATTCACGTCCCAGGTTTGATTGCCTTGCACTATGCTAGGCAGCCCGCTCGCAAATCGTGCGATGCTCGAAACCTGCCATCCGCCGAAAATCTCATTCGCCCATCCCGGAGCATTGTTCCAGAACGGCTTGCCCTTGCCGACGGGCAATTCGTACACCACGTCGATATTCGCCTGATTGCGGATGTCGAAATCCGACGAGCCGCGGAATTGGCCCGGGTTGAATATATTCTGGATCACCGCGCCATCCTGGCCGGAGGAACCCTCCGCGGCCGACGCGTTGTCGATGGAATGCGAAAGCGTGTAGTTGAAATCGAAGGAGAGCCCCGAACTGAAGGCCCGCCGCAAGCTCACCGTCCCGGCATCGTAATTGGCGTCGCCCGCGTTCATCCAGGTGGGCATCGAACTACCCTGTGGAGCGAAGAACGTGTAGCAGCCGAACTTCGTCGCGCAGGCGTTAGGAACAAATTGGCCGACAATCCTGTCAGATGCGTGCAGCATGTCCAAATAGCTGCCTCCGTAATTGCCGTAAATGCCGTAGAAGTAGTTGGCCGAGGTGCTGCCGTTGAAGATACGCGTTCGTTTACGCCCGGGAACATATCACTGATGTATTTACTGTTCGGGATCAGGGAGGGGTTGGCCATCACCATGTCCCGCGATGGTTGCAGGACTACAATTTTGGGTTATTACGCCGGTGGAAGCGCAGATGTTGTTGAAATCCTGACGTAATCCCGGTCATTGCTTGCAGCCAGGTCTGCCCCGACCCTGGATCGAACAGATTTTCAAGCGGCGTGTACACATCGCCTTGGAGCAGCAGCTTGCGAGACAAACGGCCGGCATAGGACACCTCCAGCGTCATTTTGCCCGGAATCTGGCGCGCGAACGAAGCGTTCAGCAGGATTGAATAAGGCGACTTCAAGTCCGGATAAATCCCCTGGAACTCGCCGACGATTCCGTTGACATCCGGTGGAGTGTAGGGGAAGCCGGTGGTTGGAGCCGCCGGGAAAGCCGGAATCGTCCCGTTATAACGCGGTGAAGTCGTGTAAGTGTAGGACACCGGGTTGTTCAGCGTCGTCGCCAAGCCAAACGAGCCGAACTGATCGAATTCGGTGATCAGCTCACTGCCGAAACGATCGTATAGCATCGCGCCGCCCGCGCGGAAGACGCCGCCGTTTCCAAAAATCGCTTGCAGCAGACCACCCCGATCCTTCGGGCTGTACGCTAACGAGAACCGCGGACCGAAGTTGTTATCGTCAGGGTTGTACCAGCTCGGCTTTCCGTTCACCGGACCATTCGGACTGTAGCTGAGGATCGCATTGGGCATGGCGTTGGACGGAACGCCGATCGATCCCAGATAATCGCGCTGTGCGAAATATTGATTGAGGCCGATATTAGGCGCTACCTGCAAGCCGTTCGCTTCATAAGGTGGCGGATCGTTGGTGTAGCGCAATCCAAGGCTGATTGTCAGTTCGCGAGTCGCGCGCCATTGATCGCTCACGAATCCTTCATACTCGCGCATCGCGAACGCGCGCGCGTCGGGCGCTCCCTGCGGCAGCAACGTGCCGCCCTTTCCCACTTGGTACGTAATCTGCTCGTTGTTCACCAGCCCCAGCAAAATGCCCAGCGCCGACGCGTCGGCGTATGGATTGGCGAGCCCGAAATTGGCATTGCCGGTCTTGTCAATCATGTAGTTCGTGAGATCCGTTTGAATATCTTCACCCAGTCCCACCGCTACGTTGGCACTGAATCCATATGTGGGGTACGAGTTAGCGTAGGTGAACTTGTTGTTCGTCATGATGCGGAAATTGAGGCCGGTAGTGATGGTGTGTTTACCTTTGGTCCAGGTGAGCGTGTCCACGACATTTTGGACGGGCAAAATACGGCCGTTGCCGCGGGCGGCGAAGTTCTGCAACTCGTCGAGAGGGGCTAGCGAGAAGCTGTCGCCGGTTGTTCCTGAGTAGGCTAAGCCTTGGCGAGTGTAGCCGTAAACCAAGCTGTTGATCAGGGTGGGAGTCAAAATCGCGGTATAAGTCGCCGCCATCCCCTTGCTATTGTTCAGCAGTTCGCTGGCCGGCCCCTGGCCCGGAAATTGCGCCAGTGCGCTGGGCTGGTCCTGATTCGAGTTCGACAACGTGCCACGCACCGAAAGCGTGTGCTTACCGGCGCTGTCGAGAATGAAATCCATCTTGCCCACGTAAGCGCGATTGTCCAATGCGTCCGGCGCGTTGAAGCGATAACCGGTGAAATTCAGCCCGCCGTCGGAGGGGCCCGAGTTTCCGCCGCCTCCATAATTTGGGTCGTTGCCCACCGGGTACTGGTTCAGAATATTCAGGTAGCCTTGACTCACGCCGATTTTCAAAGGATCCACTTGTTGGACCTGCGCTGGAGTGAGTGTATAAACATTGTTGTTGGCGTCCGCAAAAGTGAGAATGCCTTGTCTCAGGTTTTGGCTAGGCACCAGGCGCTCTACCGCGGCGGCGCTAGCGTCAATGCGGCGCTCATAGTTGAAGAAATAGAATGCGCGGTCCTTCTTTATTCGGCCGCCTAGTGAGGCGCCAAATTGGTTGCGGTTGAGCGCGGTCACCGGAACCCCGTCGCGATCGTTGAACCAGGTGTTGGCCGCGGTAATCGTGTTGCGATTGTATTCGTAGGCCGAACCGTGCAATTGATTGGTGCCGCTCTTGGTGATCAGCACTACTTGTCCGCCCGACGACCGGCCTTCGTCGGCGCCCTGGCCTGCCACCGTGACGCGAAACTCCTGCACGGAATCCAGTGGAATCGGCAACACGGAATTGAAGCCTGAAATCCCCACTTGGCCGCTGGAATTGGAACCCTGCTGCGATCCTATGTCAGATTGCCCGCCGATGCCCGAGTTCTCGTTGTCGTTCACGTCCACACCGTCCAGGATGATGTTGTTCTGGTCGCGGCGCGATCCCAGCACTTCACCAGTGGATGTCACGCCCGGCTGCAGACTCAGCAATTCGACGACGTTGCGTGTGTCGAGCGGCAACTGCCGGATGGAGTGCTCGGTGAAGGCATTGCCGACCGAGGCATCCGACGTACTGACCAGCGAAGTTTCAGCCGTGACGTTCACCGTTTGACCCGTGGTGCCGATGTCCAGTTGCAAATTGAGGGTCGCCGGAACATTGATCTGCAAGACCACGTGTTCGCGCGTGGACGTCGAAAAACCGGGCTTCGAAACCGTCAGAGTATACTCGCCCGGCATCATCTGGAGGAATTGGTAATCTCCTGAGTTGTCCGAAATCACTTGCCGGGAAGTTCCTGTACCAGCGCTGACCAGTGCCACTACCGCGCCCGGTATCACGGCGTTCTGCGCATCCGTGATGACGCCATGCAGAGAGCTGCTGCTCTGCGCCTGCATCAGTGAGACCGCAGCCAGCAAGCCGACGCCGCTCAAAAGACGTCGCCAAGAACCCAGTACAAAAGTCCTCGTGAACATGTACCTCTCCTCCAAACTGAAAGATTGAAAGCCGACACGGAGCGACAGGCTCAGGGGCGCCAACATGGCGAGAGGGCCGCGAATCGATGCGGCGAACGGAACTCAAGCGAAGAGTTAATTCAAGCTGCGGGGTTGGTGCGGCGGTAAGAAATCCGCACAGAAAAACACTAAAAACTCAGGAACCCCACGAGGCAGTTTTCTAATTATCAACCCCGTTCAGAGCTCTGTCAAGAAGATCGTAATCGTTATTTTCGTCCTAAAAGTCCTAAACGCATGGCCACGTCTGTTGACGGGCCTTAGACGCGTTCCGGCCGCCGATCCTGCTGAGGCAAAAACGCTAAACCCAACTAAGCAATGATGTCGTGGATCACGTTTCCGGCGACATCGGTTAACCGGAAATCGCGGCCGCTGTAGCGATAAGTGAGTTTGGTATGGTCGATGCCCATCAAGTAGAGGATGGTTGCATGGAGGTCATGCACGTGAACCCGTTTGTCGACGCCTTTCCAGCCGAAATCATCAGTAGTACCGTACGTCATGCCACCCTTCACGCCGCCACCGGCCATCCAGACGGTGAAGCCGTGCGGATTATGATCGCGTCCGTTGTGCACTTGCCCGCCCATGAAACCGCTGCCAACTTCCACTACCGGGGTCCGGCCGAATTCGGATCCGCAGACGATCAGCGTCTCGTCCAATAGCCCGCGCCCCTTCAGATCCTTGATGAGCGCGGCGAACGGCTGATCGGAATCCTTGCCGGTTTTGCGATGCAACTCGATGTCGAAGTGATGATCCCAGGGATCGCCCTTGGCGTAATACACCTGCACCATGCGGACCCCGCGCTCAATCAGGCGCGCCGCCGTCAGACATCCCCGAGCCGTGCTTCCTTCGCCGTAGAGCTTGATGGTGGCTTCGCTCTCTTTGCGAACATCGAAGACGTCGGGTGCTTCGGTCTGCATCCGGTAGGCGGTTTCCATGGATTGCAGCGTAGCGTCCAACTGCGGATCGTCGGCGTGCTCCTGTTGCATCTGCAGGCGATCCAGCTTGTTCAGCAGATCCAGTTCGCTCTGCTGCTGTTTGAGATCGAACTTCTCGTTGCGGATGTTGGGAATCAGTTTTTCCGGATCGAACTTCTTGTCGCGGACATTATCGGAAATATACGTTCCCTGGTACATGGGCGGGAGGAAAGCCGAGTTCCACAGCGGCGGCCCAACGGTGGTGGGCACCTCCGGGCATAGCACCACGAACCCGGGCAAATTCTTGTTGTCCGTTCCCAATCCGTAGGTCAGCCACGCGCCCATGGACGGCCGTCCCGGCTGAATATGGCCGACGTTCATCATCAGCAGGGAGGGCTCATGATTGGGGATGTCGGTATACATCGACTTGATGAGGCACATGTCGTCGACGCACCCGCCCAACTGCGGGAAGACTTCGCTGACCTCGATTCCGCTCTGGCCGTACTTCTTGAACGAAAATGGCGACTTCATCAAGTTGCCGGTTTTGCGTTCGTGATCGGGGATCGCGCCGGGCAGCGGCTGCCCGTTGTATTTCTCGAGCATCGGCTTGTAATCGAAGGTGTCGATTTGCGATGCGCCGCCGTTCATGAACAGGAAAATGACGTGCTTGGCCTTGGGCTTGAAATTGGGAATGCGGGCGCTCGGGACCCCTTGCGGCGGAGTGGCATCGGCTTGGGCCAGCGATTCACCAATCAAGCTGGCGAAACTCAGCATGCCGAAGCCGCTTCCCATCCTGCACAATGCTTCGCGCCGCGAGAGCGGCTGGCGGGCCGGTAGATGCAACATCGTGGTTTCTCCTAATTCACAAACTCGAACTCGTTTGAGCTTAGCAACACGCGTGTATATTCGTTCCAGGCCGTGGTCGGCTGTCCGGCCACTTGTTCTCCGGGCGCTTCCGGATGGGCCTGTAAAAAGTCTAGCCCGGCTTTCGTTTCCGCCTCGCTAGGCGGGCGGCCGAACAGCAGGCGATAAGCCTTCTGAATCCGTGCAGTATCGTTAGCTTCGTCATACACCCGCTTGGCGAACGTCTCGGCCTGTTTGTAAACGAAACTGCTGTTCATAAAATACAAACGTTGCAGCGGAACATTGGTGGTGAAGCGCTGCTCGGCGGTAAACGACGGATTGGGGTAATCGAACACCTGCAAAAAATTGTCCAGCCGGTAACGGCTCACTTTGCAGTAAACCGTGCGGCGATAATTGTCGTCCGCAAAATCGGTGGATGGTCCGCCGGTCTTCTTCAGGTCCAGAGCTCCGGATACGAACAGCAGCGAATCGCGAATGGCCTCGGCATCCAGGCGCTGCCGGTTAGCGCGCCAATATAGCCGGTTGGCGCCATCTTTTTCGGCGTTCTCGGCCGACGCTTCCGTGCTGAGTTGATAAGTGGACGAAAGCAGAATCTCGCGCTGCAGCTTCTTGATCGACATGCCGTCCTTGACAAAGCTCGCGGTCAGGTATTCGAGCAGCTCCGGATCGGAAGGCGGATCGCCCATCTTGCCGAAGTTATCGGGTGTTTCCACGATGCCCGATCCGAAGTGCCATTTCCACACGCGGTTGGTGATCACGCGCGCGGCCAGGGGGCTGGCTGCAATGGCGTCGGCCAGTTCCAAACGGCCGCTGCCTTTGGAAAACGGCTTGGCATCGGGCGGCAACAAAACGGAAAGAAAACGTTCCGGCACCGGATCGCCCAGCGTGTGTGGATTGCCGCGCACGTTCACGTGCATCTCTTTCAATTCCTTCGTGTCGCTGGCGCCATGCAGGAATGGATACGGGGCTTGGGCCTTCTTCAATGCCTCGATTTCAGCGCGCAGCGTGGCCACATGCTCGGTGGTTTCCGCCGAAAAGTGCCGCTCCAGCGCCCAGTCGCGCAGTGACAACAGACCTGGATCGGGACGCGTATCGCTTTCCGAATCCTGGTCGGCCTTGTAAACGTCCAGATAAAGATTCGCGCGCTCGATCGGCATGGTTTTCAACTCCAGGTCGCAACCTGGGCAGAATTGATCGTTAGTCTCGAATTCGTTGGGATAAGAGTCCCGGCGCGGTTTCTTGCGAACCCCCGCCTTGGCCTTGATGATATCGTTCTCTTCTTTGAGCGCTGCCGCTTCCCTGGCCACAGCGAGAACCAATTTCTGGAAATTGTCGGCCAGGAACTGCGCCTGTTCGAGCGTTCCTCCGCTCTTCACCATGTCCTGCCAATCACGCAGATAGGAATAATGCTTGGGCGGCTTGGCCAGGAACTTGATCCAACGCTCCAGCATCTCGGGATCGACTTTTTGATCCACCGCCGCTTCAGCCACCTTCTTCTTTGGTTCTCCGGTCACCTGCCACGCGGCGACCATATACTTCGAGGTCTTTTGCGCCAGCATCTCGGAGTACAGATCGGATTGTTTCTCCATGAAGTCATCGAGAACCTCTTCCTTGTCGTCGATGACCTTTTGCTCTTTCTCCCATACCGCCATTTCGGCGGGAGACGTAGCGGGATACTCCTTATAAGTGGTGTTGAGGAACACCGCCGCGAGCGAGTAGTAGTCTTTTTGCAGGATTGGATCGTATTTGTGATCGTGGCAGCGCGCACAGGCCACGGTGAGCCCCAGCATGCCCCGCGTGACCATGTCGATTCGCTCGTTGCGTTCGTCGGCGCGGCCTTGCACCGGCTCCGCCTGATCCCACCACCAGGGGCCGGCGCCCAAAATGGATGTGCCCGCAATATCCTTCTCGCGCAGCTTCGGATCCAAAAGGTCGCCCGCGAGTTGGGCCTTCAAAAACTCGCCGTACGGCATGTCGTTATTGAACGCCTGGATCACCCAGTCGCGATAGACGTATGCGCCGGAGAACGGCATGTAGCCTCGATCCTTGGGATCCAGCCCGCGCACGTCGTCTTCGGCATAGCGCGCCACATCCAGCCAATGCCGGCCCCAACGCTCGCCGTAGCGCGGCGATGCCAGCAGCCGGTCGACAATTTTCTCATATGCATTGGGCGATTTATCCGCGACGAAAGCGTCCACTTCTTCGGGCGTCGGCGGCAAGCCGATCAGGTCCAGCGTGACGCGCCGGATGAGAGCGCGCCGGTCCGCGGGAGCTACCGGCTTCATGCCTTTGGCTTCCAATTTCGCCAGCACAAAATGATCGATATTTGTCTTGGCCCAGGATTTCTCTTTCACCGCCGGAATAGCCGGGTCCTTCAACGGCTGGAAGGACCAAAACGCGCGCTGTTCGGCTGTGATCACTTTTCCGGTCGGTTTCGGCGCTGCGGCCGCCATCTTGGTTTCGGGCCACGGCGCGCCCATTTTTACCCAATCCGTGAGGGCTTGAACGTCGGCGGGTTTCAGCTTCCCACCCTTCGGCATCTTGAGATCGCCGGTCTGCCGCACGGCTTGGATCAAAAGGCTTTTGTCAGGATCTCCCGGCATGAGGGCCGGGCCGGACTTGCCTCCTTGCAGCAGCCGCTCGCGGGAGTCGACGCGCAGGCCGCCCATTTCAGCCGACGTGTGACAGTCATAGCAATTCTCCGCCAAAACCGGCCGAATCTTGTTCTCGAAGAAGTCGGGTGCTTGCGCGGACGAAGGCGCAGGCGCGGACACACGTGCCGGTGTCTGAGCGAATCCCGCTGCCAGAAACAGAACCGATGCGACGGCGTACCTGATGGCGTCTTTCATTGTGGAATCAAAACCCATTGCAGAATCAAAACCCTCATCCTCGTCAAAGACCCTTCGGGTCTATCCTCCACACTTCATGAAATTCGTGATTGGAGAGCCATAGCGAGCCGAGGCCCACTCGCAACGCGTCTCCGCCTTTCCCCACGTACTGTGTGACCACGCGGTTGGTAGCCGGGTCGATCTTCGAAAGCGGCTTGCCGATGGCAGTCACCCACACGGCGCCCTCTCCCACCGCAATATCGCCGCCTGCGCCGGGCACGCCAACTTCAATGGTTGCCGATACCTTGTTGGTGGCCGGGTCGATGCGCGAGACGCTGCCGTCGCCCTGATTGAGCGTCCAAACGCTGCCCAAACCAGTGGCCAGGAAGCGCGGTGCGGGCCCTACCGGAATCTTCGCGATCACTTTTTCGCTCTTCGCATCCACGCGGGTAAGCAGATTGCCCTTGGTGCTGGTGATCCAAACGGAGCCGGCGTCGAACGCGGCGGTAAACGAACCCGGCGGAATGGGAATCTTCGAAACCACCTTATTAGTTGCTGGATCGATCCGGGAGAGAACTCCAGCGGCATCGGACGGCATCCAGATGCTGCCTCCGCCGGCCGTGATTCCGCCTTCGTCGTTCGCGACACCGGACGCGATGGAAGCGACCATCTTTTTCGTCATGGGATCCACACGCTCGACGGACCCGTCACTGCAGATCGGCACCCACACGCTGCCGAAAGCGATGGCCAATCCGGAGCACGGCGTTTTTGCCACCGTGATCACCGCGCTTACTTTGTTGGTTGTTGCGTCGAGCCGGGAGATATTGCTCTTCGGGTTGTTCGAAATCCAGACGCTGTCGCTAATTGCCACCCAGTCCGGCGATCCGGGAATGGAGAACTTAGCGGTTGCATGCAACTCGGACATCGGGTGCTGGACGGATTTCAGCCCCGGCCCATCGGCGTGACTGGCACCCATCGCGGTGGCGGCGAATAAGTAGAAAAGCCGATCGATCTTCATTGATAAAAGAATCTTTCGACGTGGAGGGATACCGAATCGGCAGCCATGGCCAACTCGTCTCATTAGTCTATCGTATTATCGCAACGTTTGGCAAAGCTCCCGCTTGCAGGCGTGCAGTCGAATTGATAGGATGATCGCCTTCGAGGAGGAACACCTGGTGGCACAAGTTAACGGCAGCAAGTACCTGCGAATCGCCTTGCTTTTGGTGGGCTTGATCTTTATTTTCGGGATCTACCCGCTGACCATCATTTGGCCGTCCGGCTGGTCCTGGCACCCCGGCCAATCGGACTACCTGCAGATGATTCTGGGGATCTATGCGACTCTTGGGGTGTTTTTGATCATCGCGTCTCGCAATCCTCTCGCGCACCTGAGCCTCATTTGGTTCACGGTGTGGTCGAGCGTAGTGCACGCGGGCATTATGGGCGTGCAAGCTCTGGCAAACTCCGAGCACATGGGGCACCTGTGGGGCGATGTGCTGGCTCTATTCCTGGTGGCAGCCGTGCTCGCGATCTTGACGCCCAGGGGTGCGGCCGCAAGGGCTGTCGCGTAGAAGACCCGAGAGATCCGTCAACTTGCTCTTCCTCCACCCAACCTCGTACCGTGGGATTGGAGGCATTACCGAAACGGATGCCCTCGAAATCCGAGGATAGCTCCCCGCCGTTCTGGCTGTGGCCCAACCTGCTGAGTTTGGATGCGCCACTGGTAGCCGTGCTCTGGCAGGGCTTCCTGGCTTACCGTTTTTCGCTGCCTTTGCGGCCTCCCGCGCGGCTGGTGCTGGGTCTGACGGTGTGGGCCATCTATCTACTGGACCGCCTTCTTGACGCCCGCAAGCCGCAATCGCCCAGCGAACCCGCCCGTCATCGCTACTATCGCCGGCATTCCAAACTTATGGCGACGCTGTTGGCCTTGGTGCTGGTGGCCGACGGTTGGATTGCGATCCTGTGGCTGCGCCCGGCGATTCTGCGCGAGGGATTGATTCCACTGGTCGGCGTCCTCGCCTACCTGGCAACTATCCATGTTGCGGGCCGGTCATTTAAGATGCCGAAGGAAATCGCGGCCGCAATTCTATTCACAGCGGGGACTTTTCTAACGGCCTGGGCCACGCTTCCGTGCCCCAACCTCGCCTGGGCCGCCTTGGCATTTTTTGTCTTGTGCCTGGCGAACATCATTGCGATTGAAGCCTGGGAGTGGCGCGAGCTGCGCGCAACGGTTCCCCATCCGTTCACTCGCTGGCTGGCGCGCACTTATCTATTCTGGGTCCCAGTGGCAGTGATTTTGTGCGCCGCCGGACGCAATCCGTGGTACACGTCGATCGCGCTGAGCGCCGCGGCCTGCGCACTGCTGTTCTGGCTCGGCCGCCGCCTTTCGCTCGAGGCGCGCCGGGCGCTGGTGGACGGCGCATTGCTCAGCCCCATCGTCTTTCTGTTGTTGAAGTGAGGGCTAATGTTGAAGTGAGGACGCCCGAAATGAATGCCGACCCCATCGCCAGAAGTTACCGATGGCTTGAGTATGCGGCTTTCGGACTTGCCCTGGAACACTCCCGCTTCGATTTTCTGTCGTACGCCGTTGCGTCCCGCCGGGTGCTGATTTTAGGCGAAGGCGATGGCAGATTCCTGGCGCGATTTCTCCGATGCAACCGGCACGCCAGGGTCGAGGTTGTCGAATCCAGCGGCCGGATGATCCAACTGGCGCGCCAGCGCGTGCCACCAGTTGAGCGGTCGCGCGTGGAATTTCATCAGGTGGACGCGCTGGCTCATTGGTTGCCCAATGGCCCATTCGATCTGGCCGTCAGTCATTTTTTCCTCGACGTCTTGAGTGGCCGCGACGCCGAGGCCTTGATTTCCAAGGTAACCGCGTTGCTTTCTCCCGGCGCCCATTGGTTGCTGAGCGAGTTCCAGGAACCGCCTGGCTTAGCGCAGCGCCTGTATGCTCGCCTGTGGTTGCGCGCTATGTATCGCTTCTTCGCCCTGACCACCGGACTCAAAGCGTCCAAGCTTCCGCCTTATCGCAGCTTATTAGAACGCTGTGGCATGTGCGAAATCGAGCACCGTCAGCGAAGGCTGGGCTTGATTCGATCGCAGATCTGGCGCAAACTTCGCTGAGGGGCACATGAAAACAAAACTCGTTTGGCTCACATTGCTCGCTGCCAACGCCTGGCCTGCCACTGACGCAATCGCTCAATGGGTCAAGTTTCAGGACTCGTTCGAACACGCATTCACCGTCGACGTCCCGAAGGGCTGGACCGTCAAGGGCGGCCTTTTCCGCTTGGGTTACTCCGATGCCCGCCCCATGATTGACTTGCTGTCTCCTGATGGCAGGATCAACATCCGCCTGGGCGACGTTTCCATCCCCGCTTACTCGGTTCCGAACCAGTCTCATCGGGAGGGTGAGGTTTACGATTTGGGCGCACAGGCACAGTTGACTGTGGCTCATTACCGCACCGGCCAGGAGTTTGCCGACGCCTACGGGCAGTCGCGCTTCAAGAGCGTTTGTGCGACCCTCCGTTCGGAACCCGTCGATTCAGAAGCGCCGGTGCGCGACTTTATCCCTGATGAAATCGCGCCGTTGAAGTCGTCCAGTGGACAAGCCGCCTATCTGTGCGGTGCAGGCCGTGAGCCCCGAACGGCTTATGTCTACGCCAAGACGTCACTTTATCAGGGCTTTTGGACACTTCATGGCCTGGCAAGTTTCTCCGCGCCGGCCGATCAGGTTGCGGTAGCCCGCGCCGTTCTTCTGCGCTGCTCCCAGTCTTTCCAAATTAATCCGGAGTGGACGCAGCGCCAAAAGCAGTTGGATCAGGAGGCGCTCGCCTACCAGCGGCAACGGCAGGCAAACAGAAGGCGCCAAATTTCGATGCAGGTGGCCCAGTTCGAAGCGAGTATGCAGCGCATGCAGAATCAAGTTAATTCCTTTGAGCGCGGGCAAGCGCGGCAGGCGTCACAAGTGGAAAGTTGGGGAAACACCTTGACCGGAATCACGCCGACCGTGGATCCTTATGGCAACACAAAGAATGTTTGGACTGGCCCCAAGAATGGTTATTGGACGAATGGCAATGGGCAAGTGATCAATTCCGATCTCTCACCGGGAGCGGGATGGCAGCCGTTGCAGCCGACGAACTGATGCCGCTACTTCCAAACAAAGCGCGCTAATTCGCGATCTTTGCGCACGCGATCGACTGGGAAAACCTGGTTGTGCATCACAACATAAACTCCCGAGGGAAGCACGCGCGCCGCGAGCAGGCTCTCGGTCAGGTTTTGCAATCCGTCGCTGCCTTCGAACCCCAGGGGCGTCATCGCTCCCGTCAGCACAATCGGATAACGCAGGTCCGGCAAATTGCTTTGTAGCAGAAGGCCGGTTTCCACCATCGTGTCCGTCCCGTGCGTGATGACCACGGGCCCGGCCTCAGCCGCCAGCTTCTGACGCACCGTCTGGAGAATTTTTTCGCGATCGTCGTCCGTCATCTCCAGGCTGTCTTTGTTCATCAGATGCGTCACCGCGATCTCGGCGTCCGGCAGACGAAGCATCTTGAAATAGCGATCGATCTTGCTGTCCAGGTTCTGCACGTTGCCGGTCTGCTCGGAGTAAACCTTCTCGATGGTCCCGCCGGTGGCGATGACATAGATGCGCTGCATAGCTTAAACGGCCTGCCGCATAAGCTGCCGCAACGAAATCCGGTGATCCAGAATCAGCTTTCTAACTTCGCGGGGCGACAACTTCCGAATGCGTGCCATCTCGCCGCGCTTGGCCAGCATGCGCGGGATCAGCCGCAGCGCCTGCCAATCGCCTTTCAGCATAGCGAGCGCGGCTGCGAGCTTTCCGCGAACTCCGGGATATTTGCCCACTTCACCTTGCCCCGTGATCGCGGCCCAAACTCCAGCGCCCAGCCGCAGGGCGTAGTACAGCGGGTTCCGCCACAACAGGCTCCATGGAAACAGCTTCACCGCCAACAAAACGCGATTTCGTTCGATCAACTCCAGACGCCGCGAAGATCGCACGCCCAATGTCGCGCCGCGACGATGCCGCACCACTGCTCCAGGAATGTATTGGCACTTCCATCCAGCGATTCGCGCGCGCAGCCCCAACTCTGCATCGTCAGCATACGCGAAGAAATCTTCGTCGAACCCTCCGATTTCGTCCAGCATCGCGCGACGGTACATGGCCGCGCATCCGTCCGGCCACAAAACCTCTTCGACGCGATCGTATTGCCCTTCGTCCAATTCACCGCTTCCGCGTCCGCGATTCTGTCCGTCGGGGTAAATCAGATGGCCTGCTTTATCGATCCGGCGCGGATCTTCGTACACCAGGATTTTCGAAGCGGCCATGCCCACATCTGGCCGTCCGTCGAATGCGCTCGCCAATTTTTCCAGCCAGGCCGGCTCCGCTTCCGCGTCGTTATTCAAAAGCGCAATGAATTCGCTGTCCGATACCGCAAAGCCTTGGTTGTTGGCGGCGCAGAATCCGCGGTTCTCGGAATTCCGGATTACTTCCGTTCGGAATCTGGTGTTCTCTGCGTAGTCCTTAAGTACCATTTCCGGCGAGTCATCGTCCGATCCGTTATCCACCACCACCACTTCAAACGGCTGGTTCAGATTCTGTTTGGTAAGTGATTGCAAGCACGATCTCAAAAGATCGCGTCGATTCCAGTTCACCACTACTACCGAAATAGCCCCTAAACGGTATCGTCCCACCGACTGTAGTATTATAACCGTAAGCTAGCAGGCAACTTGTATGCTTTCTGTCGGTGAAACACTGAAACGTGCGCGCCTAAACCAGGGGCTCGACCTTGCGACCGTCGCGACACGCACGAAAATTAGCGCTAAATACCTGGAAGCGATCGAATCCGATGATCGCAAGTCGCTCCCCAGCGGCTTCTTTTATCGGAGCTTTGTGGAGCAGTATGCCAGGGCTTTATCGCTAGACACGCAAGAGATCGATGCCGAAGTCAATCGCGTGTTAAGCGCAGACGAACCTCTGCCGTTGCCCGGTTTCGAAAGCGTGGTGGCGCGCAATGTCCCGCCTCTCACATCCGCCCACCGCTTTCACACCAGACGGTCGTATACGTCGGCAGCCACCTTGGTACTGGTGATTGTCGGCTGCTCTGGAATCTATGCGTGGTGGCATGAAGCGCGATCCATCGGTCTGAAAGGGATGATCGGCCACCTGCACGTCTTCGCGAAACCCGCTGTGGGGAATGCGAAAGCCGCTCACGCGAAGGCCGAGACTGCCAAAGTGGAAAAAGCGAGCAGCGTTCCGCCTCGGAAAATTGCGCAGCCCGCCTCCCAGCCCGCGGCGCTGCCCGTGTCGCTTGCGTCCGACACTTCCGGGTACAAGGTGCTGCTGGATCTGATGGCTCGTGAAGCCACCTGGCTATCGGTGTCTTCCGATGGCAAGCCGGTGTTTTCGGGCACGCTACAAGCCAATGAGACCAAGACCGTAGGCGGCAAACAATTCGCGAAGATGCGCGTCGGCAATGCGGCCGGCATTGAGGTGCGTTTAAATGGAAAGCTGCTCGGAACGCTGGGAGCGCGCGGGCAAGTGCTGACCGTGCTGTTTACGCCCGATAACTTCCAGATTTTCTCTCCGCCCAAAGAGAGTGACTGAAACCCGTGGGGCCCGGGCGGCTACTGCGCTTGCCCCATCTTCTCGGTTTCCGCTTGCGACCGCATCATTCGCTTGCGTTGACGCTCGATGCGCAATAGCTGCTGCCGGCGCCGATGCTTGATAGAGCTGTCCACCTTGCGCCAGAACTTGCGGAAATATTGAACGGCTGAGGCGATGCCGAAAATCACCACACCCCACATCCAGAGCATCGCGAAAGCGCTCAAAGACGGCCATCGGATGCTCAGCAGCACCATGCCAATGGCGGTCACCTGCGTGATCATCTTGGTCTTGCCCAGGTCGCTGGCCTGCACAATGTAGCCTTCCGCGGCGGCAATGCTGCGCAGCCCCGAGACGGCGAACTCGCGGCCGATGATCAGCACCACCATCCAGGCCGGCACTCGCCGGATCTGCACCAGCGAAATCAGCGCCGCCGAAATGAGCAGCTTGTCGGCAATAGGATCCAGCAGCGTCCCGACCGTAGTGATCTGCTTCCAACGTCTCGCGAGATAGCCATCTAAGAGATCGGTGCAAGCCGCGGCCAGAAAGATGCCGAGCGCGAGAAATGCATTGGTGACCAGCACCGCGCCGCGCCACTCAATCTGCAGATCCTGCTCCACCAGCACTGCGACCAGAAATGGCACAAAAAAGATGCGGAGAATTGTCAGCGCATTGGGCAGATTCATGTCAGGGCCGCGTCTATTTGGATGTGGATTCCTGTTGACAAGAATATCATTCGGCAAGGTAGCCCGAAAGCCGCCGTTTTACGGACTCAGGGACCTCCGCCTCCACTTCCAGCACCTCGCCGCGATACTGGCTGGAGAGCACCTTGGCCCGCTCGTGGAGTAAATGAATCAGGGAGCCTTCTCCCGCTGGAATGCGGAACCGCTGGCGCGAAACCGGGTCCAGCGGCAAGGCGCTGTCGATGGCCTGGAGCAATTCCTGAAATCCCGCTCCCGTGCGGGCCGAAACGGGAATGGCTTCGGTGCGGGCACTGGCTTTCACTTCGCCCAGAATGCGCTGCGCCAGACTTTCTGTATCGGCCACGGGACCGGCCTCAATATGATCCATTTTATTGAGCACCAGGATCTGCCGCGTCTGATCCGCGCCGATGTCGGCCAAAACCTCGAAGACATGCGCGGTATGCTGGGCCGCGCTGGGCGAGGAGGCGTCCACAACGTGCAACAGCAACGCCGCCTCAGTTACCTCTTCGAGCGTGGCGCGGAACGCTTTCACCAGCGTAGTGGGGAGATTGCGGATAAATCCGACGGTATCGCTGGCCAATACCTTGCGGTGCGACGGCAGGGTTAAATGACGAACTGTCGGATCGAGCGTTGCGAACATGCGCGCGTCGGCCATCACGCCGGCGCCCGTCAGCCGGTTAAATAGCGTGGATTTTCCGGCGTTTGTATATCCCACCAACGCAATTGTCGCCAGCGGAACGGATTGCCGTTGGCGGCGCTGCGTGCCTCGTCCGCCTCGCACACTTTCCAGCTGATCGTTGAGTTTCTTGATACGCCGATAGATTCCCCGGCGGTCCGTCTCGAGTTGGGTTTCACCGGGACCGCGTGTGCCGATGCCGCCGCCCAACCGCGACATCTCCGTGCCCCTACCCGCCAGCCTTGGCAGCAGGTAATTCAACTGCGCCAGTTCCACTTGCAGTTGCCCTTCACGTGTTCGGGCGCGGCGAGCGAAAATATCCAGGATCAACTGGGTGCGATCCAGAATCTTGCAGTCCAGCGCGCGTTCCAGGTTCCGAAGCTGCGTGGGTGTCAGTTCGGCGTCGAACAGCACCATGTCGGCTTCGTGGACGTGCACCAGGCGGCGCAGTTCATCCAGCTTGCCGGAACCGATGAGCGTCGCCGAATCGGGCGCCTGCCGGGATTGCACGATGGTTTCTTCCACGTGCGCGCCGGCTGTATCGGCCAGGGCTTTCATCTCGTCGAGCGATTCCTCGGCGCCGTGCGTTGCCGAGTGTTCGGCGCTGCGCTTGGAACGGGATTTCAGATCCAGCCCGACCAAAATCGCGCGTTCTTCGTTGGTTACCGCCAAACGGTTCGCTAGTCCTCGACGGGTTCAGCCGGTGCGGGATGAATCGCCGCCGCGCTTCCCCCCGATCCAGTGGATCCGGAAGCTCCCGACGCTCCCAGGGAGTGTCCCCCCGCCGACGCGTGGAACGGCTTTGAAACCACCACCGTGGAAATGGCGTGCTTGAAGATAAGCTGCTCCTGATTGTTGGTCTCCAGCACCACCGAGTATTTATCGAAACTCTTAATGCGGCCGGAAAGCTTCACGCCGCTCATCAGATAAATGGTCAGGAAGGTCTTATCCTTCCGCGCATTGTTTAGAAAAGCTTCCTGGATGTTTTGCGCCAGCTTTTCCATAGGCGTCCTTTGGCCGGGTTTGGGCTCGTTTTCGTGAATGATAATCCCTCCCACCGCGATAAGGGTGAGCAACTAAGCCCATGATAGCGCAATGCCCTACGGGGGAGGCACGCTACCAGCATTGAGGTCTTGTCGGCCGCTTTGGCCAGCTCTGGTTCTCAGGCCCTCAAGGGAGGATTACCGCAGTGCTCGGCTATTCTCGCTAGGTACTTGGCGATTCGCAGCGCTCGCTCTTGGTCCTCGTCTCTCGTTGGTACCCCTGAGATCTCCGCGTGGTCGATGGCGTCGCGCGTCAGATGGAGGGGATCTGGGCAGTCTACAATGTCACGAACGATCAGGCGGCACATCCCCACGGCGCCTGGATATCTCAGGATGGTTCCTTCCGGAGAAAGTCCGACCGACAGTCCGGACTCTGTTGCCTTCCGATAAAACAGCTTGGGCATAGGTTTGCCCGTCCGGTTGTTGAATGAGTCCGGGAAGGGGTAAGCGCGATAAACTTCGTCGGCAGGCGCCAGTTCCGGATATGCTACTTGGCCCGAAGTACCCATGCGAGCGCGTCGGAGAGAGTTTGGGCAGAGGCCTCCATCATCTCGGAATGAACGGCCCGCATTCCATCTAGCACTTCCGTGTAGATCTGGGCAGGCTTTGAGGTGGAGGATGGACAAATCAACACAACATTCTTGACGGCGGTGTCCCAATGGATCAGGAGATCACCGTCAGAGGCCTCCACGGCTGAAGGAATGACGTAGATCGTCCCTTTCACTTGTGCCTCGGAAAGCAGTCTCTTCGCCGTCTCTTGGGCCTCCTCGGAAGGTGCATCACCGCTCTCCAACCCGTTGGCACTCAAGTCCTCGATTTCCCGGATTGTTCGAATGAAAGAGTCAGGCCCGATGACAGCGCCACCTTTTATGGCTCGCCAACCAACAAACTCCCCGTAAGCCGAAACGCTGCCAGAGTAAAAACATCCCTGCTGAATCACGGGGCTATTGAGCGCGAGCACTGTCCACCTCCTTGTTCGTTTGATCGAAAAGCTTTCGTTGCTGATCCCTCGCCGCCTTGGCTTGTTCCAGCAAATTGATGAACGGTTCAATAAGATCGGGAACCATTACTATCCGAATATCGAAGTCCTGAAAATCGGCTTGCGAGCGGTTATCTTGGCCTGCGAAGAAATTGCCGAATTCCAACACCAACTCGTTCGCGCTCACTCGATATGCCAGAAGATTCGCATAATAAGAGTCCACGACAATCCCCCTACCAACAGTATCGACCGAAACCAAGTGTATCAGGAGATTGAGCAACTCTCTCCTCGGTCAGAATACGGATCGGCGGGGCTCGGAAGACTTCGATGCCAGGGAAAATCGTGGCTCCGGAGGTGTTTTGCCATCGATCAACCCGCAGAGGTGCTCGCCCACCGCCGGACCATGCTTGAACCCGTGACCCGATCCACCGCCCACCAGCCAGACATTATCGAAACCTGGATGCCGGTCGATCAGGAAATCCCCCGTCGATGTGTTCTCGTACTGGCAGACCCGCGATTCCACCAGGGGCGCTCCAGCCAGGCCGGGAAATCGCTCGGATAAGAACGCCCGCGCGGCGTCCAGTCCATGAACCGCTCGATCGCCGGTATCGGGATCGAATTCCGGACCATGCCGGTCGAATGCCAGCTTGAAGCCGCGGCTTTCGATTTCCGGAAGAGCGTAAGCGCTGTGCTCATCGGTGATGTCCGCCCATACCGGCATCCGAGGCGGAGCAAAGCTCGGATCTCCGGGGGGAGTTCCAAAGAAAAACACCTCCTGGCGCGTCGGGCGGATGCGGCCGGCCAAAACCTGGGGGAAGACTTTTGGCAACCACGGTCCGCAAGCGTAGACAACGGTATCCGAGCTCTCCCGCGCGAGCGTTGCGCTTCCCTGTTCCAAACGATACTCCACGCCTTCTCGAATCGCTTGGGTCACTACAGCTTCGACCGCTCGCCTGGCCAACAGAACACCGGACTCCGGCTCCAACAGCCCCATGCGCTGCTCGCGAAAATGCAGTTGAGGGTAGGCTCGCGCCAGTTCGGCTGGCGTCAGCCGGTCAAACGCCACGCCGCATTTCTTGAGAATGGTCTCGGTAATTGCCGCTCTCGGATCGTCCGGCCGCGGGGTAAACAGAGCGCCTGTCTTGTGGAAAAGCTCCGGGCTCCTGGCCTGATCGAACAGCTTTATCCACAGATCAAGGGAACGCATGGACCAGCGCGTGTAGATTTCGTCGGCGCCGTAATTCATCCGGATGATCCGCGATTCACCACCGGAACTCGAGCGGTTATTGCCGGGACCATACTGATCCAGCAGCAGCACGCGCCGCCCAGTGCGACGCAAATGCAGTGCCGTCCAGGCGCCGAAAACGCCCGCTCCAACCACGATGGCGTCGTTCATGCCGCTGCCGCCGCCCGCAGGCTCTCCAGCACCGATTTCGGGATATTCAGATTTCCGTCGTAGCCAGTGCCGAGCGAAATCTGCGGCTTCACCTCGCCATGAAAGTCCGAGCCGCCGGATACGGCCAGATTGTACTTGCGCGCGATGCCTGCATAGCGTTCCACTTCCCGGGGGCCATGATCGGAATGAAACACTTCGATGCCGCGCAGCCCGGCATCCCGTAGCTCGACAATAAATTTCTCTTCCGCTTCTGTGTCCCGGAAGCCAAGACGAATGGGATGCGCCAGAACCGGCAACCCGCCGGCTTCGACTACCCGCTGGATGGCCGCTTTTACATAGGGCGCGTAGCGTTCCACATAACTCGGCGCCAGTTCGCCCAGATAGCGCCGGAACGCTTCATCGAAGCTTCTGACATAGCCTTTTTGGATCAGCAGACGCGCGAAATGCGGACGGCCGGTCAAGGTTCGCCCCAGCTTTTCCACATCCGCGAGCTCGATGTCGATGCCCTGCTCGCGCAGACTCGCGATCAAGCGCTGGTTGCGATCACGGCGTCCGGCGATCAACTCACCCAGCCACTCGCGAAACTCCGCCGACGGAGGCCGATGCAGAAAATATCCGAGCAGGTGCACGGTGCGCACCTTGGTGCCTGGAACGCGCGTGCTCAACTCAATGCCGCACACCAGATCCAGCCCGCGCGATTGCGCCACGGGCAAAGCCTGATCGAAACCTGCGAATGTATCGTGATCCGAAATGGCCAGCGCCTCGAGGCCGCGCTCCATCGCCAGATCCACCAGCTCCTCGGGAGTGAACGTTCCGTCAGATTCATTGGTATGGCTGTGCAGATCGATCACAGCGCTAGCTTTCTCAGCCTGAGCGCGTTCGCGATCACCGAAACGGAGCTGAACGTCATCGCGGCGCTCGCGATGATGGGGCTGAGCAGCAGCCCGAAAAATGGATAAAGGACGCCGGCCGCCAACGGCACGCCGATCGCGTTATAGATGAATGCGAAAAACAAATTCTGACGGATATTGCGCATAGTAGCTTTACTAAGCGCGCGGGCTCGAACAATCCCTCGCAGATCTCCCTTCACCAGTGTAATCGCGGCGCTTTCGATGGCCACGTCGGTTCCCGAACCCATCGCGATGCCTACGTCGGCGCGCGCCAGAGCCGGAGCATCGTTGATGCCATCGCCGGCCATGGCGACGATGCGGCCCTGCGCCTGGAGCTTCGCGACGGCGTCGGCCTTTCCGTCGGGCAGAACATCGGCCAGCACTTCATCGATGCCGAGCGCTTGCGCCACAACTTCCGCGGCCGAGCGGTTGTCGCCGGTGAGCATTACGATGCGCAGCCCGTCGCGCTGCAAACTCTGGATGGCTTCGCGCGCCGACGGTTTTACCGGATCGGCCAGGCCGAGCATTCCGGCCGGCACGCCATCGATACTCACATGCACGATGGTCTGCCCCGCGGCATTTGGTTCGCTCCCAGGACTTGCCGGTTTGCCAACCGATACACGGCGCCCATCCACAATGGCCGTCACTCCTTGCCCCGGAGTGGCTCCGAACTGCTCGGGTTTGGACAGAACCAGCTTCCGTTCCAGCGCCCCCGCCACAATGGCCGCCGCCAACGGATGCTCGCTCAGCGTTTCCACACTGGCCGTCAGTCGCAGGAGCTCATCATTGGGGACCGAGACTAACTTGGGCTTGCCCTCGGTCAAGGTCCCGGTCTTGTCCACTACCAACGTGTCAACCTTATCCAGACCTTCCAACGCCTCCGCATTGCGGATCAGCACGCCGGCTGTTGCGCCGCGCCCCGTCCCCACCATGATCGACATCGGCGTGGCCAGCCCCAACGCGCAGGGGCACGCGATTATCAGCACCGCAACCGCATTCACCAGCGCGTAAGCCAGCCTGGGTTGCGGCCCGGCGACGGCCCAAATGACAAAGGTCACCGCCGCGACCGCCATCACCGTAGGTACGAAGATCGCCGAAACGCGATCCGCCAGGCGCTGAATGGGCGCTCGCGAGCGCTGCGCTTCCGTGACCATTTTGACGATGCGCGCCAGCAGCGTATCCGCACCCACGCGCTCAGCTTTCATCACGAACGCGCCCGTGCCGTTTACCGTCCCGCCGGTTGCGCGGCTGCCCGGCGTTTTTTCCACCGGAATCGGCTCGCCCGAGATCATCGATTCATCGACGAAGCTCGATCCTTCCACCACCCCGCCATCCACGGGAACACGTTCGCCCGGCCGCACTCGCAACAAGTCGCCGGGATGCACGTGGTCCAGGGGCACGTCTTCTTCCGTTCCATTAGCATTGATGCGCCGTGCGGTGTCGGGCGCCAGTTTGAGCAGAGCCTTGATGGCGCTGCTGGTCTGGCTGCGGGCGCGCAGTTCCAGCACCTGTCCCAACAGCACCAGGCAGACGATCACAGCCGCCGGCTCAAAGTACAACGCAAGTTCCCCACCGTGATGGCGTAACGACGCCGGGAAAATTCCTGGCGTCACGGTTGCGATCAAACTGTAGACAAACGCCGCGCCTGCTCCCGCGCCGATCAACGTAAACATGTTCAGGCTGCGATTCACTAGGGACGCCCAGGCGCGATCGAAGATCGGCCATCCAGCCCAGAGCACCACGGGACTGGCCAGCGCCAATTCCACCCACGGCCAGTGCACGCCCACGAACATCAGCCCGAGCAGAGCTGCCGAGGTCGGAACGCTGAGCCAGAACCGGCGCAGCATGTCCGTATATTCCGGATTTACTTCGTCCGCGCTGTCCCGGGTGAAACTGACCGGCTCCAGCGCCATGCCGCACTTGGGACACGAGCCGGGTCCGATTTGACGGACTTCCGGGTGCATCGGGCAGGTATACTCATCAGCCGCAACTTCCGGCTGCTGCGTGCTTTTCGGGTGCAGATATTTCGCAGGATCCGCCTCAAACTTCGACGCGCAGCCCTTAGAGCAAAAATAGTACTTTTGCCCTCGATGTTCCACTGCTCCCGCCGCCCGCTGCGGATCTACGGTCATGCCGCACACCGGGTCCAGCACGCCAGTTGGCTTTTGAAGAATAGGAAGCATCGCTACTCTTATTAGAGTAGCTGGTGGAGTAATCGGCTCCAGACATTCTACGATTACACCGGCGCTTGCCTCGTCTTGCGCGCTAGCTCCGCTTGTTTGGATATGCGTAGCGTCTCGGTGGGAATCTGGAGCGCGGAAAACATTTCGCGTGTCTCGGCAATCGCCAGGTCGACAATCGCCTGCAAGTCTTTGGACGGCACCTGCACCGGCTGCCCTGCCGGGTTGAGAACGGTTTCGAGCTGTAGCGTGTCAATACTTCGTCCCTTGCGGTAGAGGGTCCGAGTGAGAGTATGGCCGTAGTTGGTAATGGAAGCGAGGCACCGGCCGAGGGGCGATCCGGAGGCGATGGCCGACGCGTCCATGCCCTGACGCACCGCCGGTGGCATATGCCAGCGCGCCGCCACGCAGATTCCAACATCGTCCCAGGAGAAATCCAGAACCCGCAAGCACGCAGCTCGCTCCGGGATGTTCTCCTCGTCCAGAATTAAGATGATCTCGGAATGCTCATCGGGATAATGGCAGGCCATTAGCACTTCGCCAAGATTGCGGAACAGCCCGCAAATATAAGCTTCCTCGGGATGTGGATAGCCCAGGACGGCTGCGATTTGCCGGCTCTGCACGGCGGTCAATACCGAAGTGACAACCAGTTCCCGCAAGCCCGGAGCCCGATTCGCAAAATGCTCGATATAGCGTACGGCGCTCGCCAGGCCGCGGACTTCGAGCCATCCCAGAACCGTCACAGCGTGCGCGATGCTCATAATGGGACGCCCCGACTGGTTGTTGGCCGCCGAATTCGCCAGGCGCAGCACTTGAGACGCCAGGCCGACATCTTGCAGGATCACCTGGACCAACTTCTTGCAACTGCCCCCGTCCAGATCGAGCGTTCGGACCAGGATCTCGTTGGCGTGATCGCAGAAGGGAGGCACACCCTCGCTCTGGGAGATGCGTTTGACGCATAGCTCCAGCCGCTCTCGCCTGGTCAGGCCATTGGTGAGGTCGAGTTGTGCCTTCTCGGGAATATGCGGTGCCTAGGATCTTTTCGGCCAAATGGACAAGAAATTGAGGCGATCCCCGATGCGCTATAATAAAGGCTACTGGAAGTTGATCCGCAACCCCCTCTCCCCTCACCGGTAGTCGGCTCGTCGATTCTCCTCCGCAAAACCAAAAAATGAAAAGTTTCTCTGAACTCCCCTTGTCCGCTCCCCTCCGGAGCAATCTCGTAAAGCACGGCTTTATCGACCCCACCCCCGTCCAGGCTCAGGCCATCGAGCCCGCGCTGGCCGGACGCGACCTGGTCGCAACCGCGCAAACCGGCACCGGCAAAACCCTCGCGTTTGTCCTGCCGATCCTCCAGATCATTGGCGACCTCCCCAAGCAGCCCGCGGTCCCAGGCATCCGTGCCATCGTCCTCAGCCCCACGCGCGAGCTCGCCATGCAGATCAACGATACGTTCGTCAAAATGGCGGCCGGCACCGGCATTCGCGCCTCCATCGCCGTCGGCGGCCTGAGCGAGAATGCGCAATTACGCAATATTCGTAACGGATCGCAGGTGCTGATCGCGACACCGGGCCGGCTCTCCGATTTTATGGGCCGCAACCTGGTCGACCTGCGCAATGTCAAAATTCTGGTGCTCGACGAAGCCGACCGTATGCTCGACATGGGCTTCCTGCCCACCGTCAAGAAAATCATCGCGGCTACCCCGTCCGATCGCCAGACCCTGCTCTTTTCCGCCACCATCCAAAGCTCGGTCAAGCACCTGGTACAAACCCACGTGCGCAACGCCGTCCGCGTGGAAGTGGGTGACACCTCCAAGCCCATCGAGAAGATCGAGCTGCATCTTTATGAAGTGGAGCAGGACCGCAAGCTCGGTCTGCTGCAGCACATGCTCGATCAGGAGCAAGGCTCCTTCCTGGTTTTCGCCCGCACCAAGCACGGCGCGGACCGGCTGGCGAAGAAACTCGCGCGCGAGGGTCTGAAGACCACGGCCATTCACGGCAACCGCAGCCAGAGCCAGCGCACCCAGGCGTTGCGCGGCTTTCAAGACGGCGATTATCGGGTACTGGTGGCCACCGATGTCGCCTCGCGCGGCATTCACGTGGAAGGCATCGCTCACGTGGTGAACTACGATCTCCCGCAAGTTCCGGAGGACTTCATTCACCGCGTTGGCCGCACCGGACGCGCCGGCGCCACGGGAACGGCCTCCACTTTTGCCACGCGCTCCGAGCGCTCGGAGATATCCCAGATCGAGCGGACGCTGGATGCCAAGCTGGTGCGTTGCCAAGTGCCGGCCGACCTTCCCGTCGAGAAACATGGTGAGAAGCACGGCGCCCCGGTCATCGTGATTCCTTCTGCCGCGCGTCATGCCAAGCCCCAGGTCCGATCGTTCGGTCCGCGAGGCAAAGGCGGCCGTCGCGTGCGCCGGGCTGTTTAACCGGACTTACAAGCTGGGCTTATGCGCCAGCTCTCGAGTCATCCAGGCGAGATAACGTTCCGAGCCATCCACCACTGGAAGTGCGATGACCTCTGGCACGTCGTAGGAGTGCAGCCGCTCGATCTCGCTCCGCAGTTCTTCCATCAGCGCGCGGCTGGTCTTGATGCACAGTAGCGTTTCTTCGTCATCCTGGATGGCGTCGTTCCCGGCCGCGTCTGTCCAGCGATAGACGCTGCGAATACCGGGCATCACGTTGACGCAGGCCGCGAGCCTTTTTTCCACTAAGGCGCGCGCCACTCGCTGCGCTTCTTCCGCCGAAGCACAGGTGCTGAGCACAACAATCTTGTCGGTCATAATTTTTTCAGCCCACGAAGCAAGTTTTTTCGCTGTTCCTCTGGATCTTTTGACAAAAGAGGATTATAAACAAATGTAAGGACTCATACTTGGATTTGTGCGGTTTTGACGATTTGACGAGTAGTGATGAATAGTTCTGTTCGACGCGTCCTCATAGTAGTTGCCTTTGCAGGGATCGGAGCTTACGGGTTGGCCAAGTTGCGCGGCCCGCAAGGCCTGCCCGCTCTGCGCGAGAAGTGGGACGAAATTCGTCAGCTCGAAGAAGAAAACGCCAATCTCCAGCGCGAGAACGATTATCGGCGGGATCGTATTAAGAAGCTCGAAAGCAGTCCGTCGGAGCAGGAACTCGAGATTCGAAAAAAGCTGAAGCTGTTGCGGCCGGGTGAAACGTCCTTCATCCTTCCAGAACAGCCCAAGCCTGCGCCTTCCGACGCGCCGCCCGCCGACGCACCAACACCCGACTCAAAATAGAGCGTGATGATCCAGCGGTCCTGAGCCCGATCCAAGCTCCGGATTGTTACGAATGGCCTCCGTTATATAACGTTTGGCCCGCCGGACAGCTTCCAAGAGATCGTGCCCGGAAGCGAGCGACGCGGTGATGGCCGCCGAGAACGTACAGCCGGTTCCGTGAGTATGGCGCGTTCGAATGCGCGGCGAAGCGAATTCGGTCCATGCGCCCCGATAGTAGAGAATATCAATCGCATCCCCTCCCAAATGGCCGCCTTTCACCAGCACGGCCCGCGGTCCCAGGCGGCCCAGTTGTTCGGCTGCGTGGCGCATTCCGGCGACATCGTCCACTTCGCCGCCCACTAGCAGGGACGCTTCGTCCAGGTTGGGAGTCAGCAAAAAAACATGGGGCAGCAGGAACGTTTTGAGCGCTTCCAGGCCATCCGCTGCCAGTAAAGCCACTCCCGGCTGATTCAAACCAGGCGTGCTGACCATCACGGGATCCACCACCAGCGGGAATGAAAAATCCCTTGCCAGCTCCGCGATGGCATGGATAATCGCAGCATTGCCTAGCGCTCCGGTCTTCGCCGCCGCCGGGGGAATGTCCGAGATCACGGCGCGAATCTGATCCGACACCAGCCCGGCATCCAGGCATTCGATGCGTTGCAACCCCAGGGTATTCTGCACGGTTATCAACGTGATCGCTGCTTCGCCATAAACGCCGAATTGATGGAATGTTTTCAGGTCCGCTTGAACTCCTGCACCGCCGCTCGCGTCGGACCCGGCGATGCTCAGCGCCACCGGCTTAGTTCCCGGCATCGGTGACCCCTGCTAAACGGATAACCCCTGCTAAACGCTGTACGGTTTCGAAGGTGTCCGCCTCGGCCGCGGTTTTGTCCGTGCGGTAACGCTTCACGCGGGCGAAACGCAGCGCCAGGCCGCTCACATAACGCGAGCTGACCTGGATTTCATTGAACGCGATCTCTGCGAGAAGTTCGGGCTTGACATGCACCGTATAGCTGTCGCGGCCGATTTCGAGGCGCAGTAGCTCCTGGGTTTGCCACGCCAGCATTTCATCGGTAAGGCCCTTGAAGGTTTTCCCCAGCATCGCGAATCCGCCTTTTTGGGTGTCGCGCGCGCCCAAGTGCAGATTGCTGAGCCAGCCTTTGCGCCTTCCGCTGCCCCATTCGGCCGCCAGAATGACGAGATCCAGGGTGCGTGCGCGCTTCACTTTGACCCAGCTTTGGCCGCGCGCCCCCGCCGCGTACTTGGCATCCGTCGCCTTTGCCATAAGGCCTTCGTGGCCGCGTTCCAGCGCCTGTTCGAGAAACTCGTTCGCGGCCGTCGCCTCGCCGGTGACGATGTGCGGGATCAAATGTTCACTCGAGAGGCCGGAAAGTGCGGCGAAGCGCCGCGCTTGCGGTTCATCGAGAAGAGCGCTGCCGTTAAGATATAGCAGGTCGAACCAGAAGGGTGTCATGGGCAACTCCTGCCGCATGCGCTCTACATCCAGTTTGCGGCCGAAGCGCCGCATCGTGATTTGGAAAGGCTGTGGCCGTCCACCGGGCAGAAGGCTGATCACTTCGCCGTCCAGGATCAGATCCTTGGCCGGAAGCGCGCGCGTCACCTCCACAATTTCCGGCACCGCCTGCGTTACATCCTTCAAGCTACGCGAATACACCCTCACATCGTCGCCCGATTTGTGGACCTGTACGCGTGCTCCGTCCATTTTGTATTCGAGCGCGGCTTCTCCGATTGAAGCCAGCGCCTGGGGCATGTCGTCGGCCGATTGCGCGAGCATCGGCTGGATAGGCCGAAACAATTGGACGTCGTATCGCGCCAAGCCCGCTTCGCCCTGTTCGAGAGCCGCCCGGGCCACTTGCGCGATGTCGCCGGCCATCATTGCGGCGCGCCGCACTCGCTCCGGGGCAACTCCGGAGGCTTTGGCGACCGCCTCCAGCATGATTCCTTCCAGGGCGCCCTGGCGAAGCTCGCCCGTGAGTAACGCGGTCAGGAACTGCTGCTCGGCTTCCGTGGCGCGGGAGAACATGGTTTGGAGCAGCTCCATGCGCCGCCGTTGGGAGCCGCTTCCACTGGCTTCCAGGATGGATTGCAGTATCTGGTCCACTTCGACCATCTCGAGCGATGCCACTGCGGCGGGCGAATTACGCGCGTCGCGCAAAGCGGCGTAGCCCACGCCGATGCGCCCCTGCCGGGTCTGGCCCGAGAGAAATAAGACGACAATCGCGATCTCTTCCGGGCTGAGCTGGCGGATCAGGCGGGCGAGAAGATCGATCTTCTCCAGTCGCTTGGTGGTGTCGGAGACGCGGCGCGACGTCTCAACCAGGGTGCCCAGCAGCATCCTTCAGTTATATCGGAGGCGTGGGTGGGGCAGGGGGAGGGGCGATGGGAATTTGCTGTGCGGCGGTGGTGCCGGTGGAATTCGCGATCTGGGCGGTTACCGATCCAATCTCGGTGGTATTTCCGCTTACCAGAAACACCGCCAGCAGCGCGAACGATCCGCCTGCTTGTGTAGTGCTGAAATACTGCTGGAAGCTGGCGCCCGCGTTTACGTCGATTGCGCCCTGCGGCATTGGATTGCCCTTGAGGTCGTAAAAGGTGAAAACCATTTGCGATGCCGAATAGGTGTTGTCGAATCCCGAAAGGGAGACATTGAGCGAGCCCAGGAGCGCGACGGCGTTAGCGACATCCAGGATGATCGGCGAGTCGGGAATCATGAGCGAGGTTTGCTGGGGCGCGTTATTTTCCAGCGTGAGAGTGAAGGTGATGGTTCCGGCCGTAGTCCCGGTCTGAAAGGCCATGCTGGATTGGCCGCCGATCAGGGCCGAGCTGGCGCCTTTGACGATACTGACGGTTGCCTTGCGCAGTGGTCCGGATAAGAACTGAATCGCGGGATCATCGCTTACTCCGGCCACGCTCGGCTGAAACGCCATGGTCAGCGTTCCATTGCCGCTGACTTCCGACGCTGAGGCCAGCGGAATGGTAACGCTGTTCTGCTGAGCGCTCGCGCCAACATTGGAGGCGAACGTCAAGGTGGCACTGGGAAGCGGCGGATCGAGCCCTTGCCCGGTGAGAACGAACATTCGGCCATCCACCGTCAGCGTGCCTTGGTAGGGTGTGCCCGCTTCCGGCGTGAGTAAAACCTGAAACGATTGCGATTGTCCCGACCCGAGCTGTAGAGGGAGGGTCAAGCCCGTGGGTCCGCTGAAGCCAGTGCCGGTTACCGTGACGGCGCTCACCGTCAAGCTCGCGCTGCTCGTATTGAAAAGCAAAAACGTCTGGATGATTGCCGTCCCAACCACGCCCGATCCAAAAGAGACAGTCTGGCCCGCGCTGAGCGGCGTCTGGCTGCCCAATATCAAAACCTCCGCCGCTGCCACCGACGTTCCCTGGAGGGCTATTTGATTGCCGTTCACGGCCAGGAATGCGCTGAACGAGCCAAGGCTAGTGGGGCTGAAATCGACATCGAACTCCACTTCTGAAGCCAGCCCTACATAGGGAGCCAGTATGTAGGGAAGGGAAGGTGCGGACGCGATGGTGAATGCCTGGCCGGATAGCGTCAGTGTCTCAAGCGTCGCAGGGCCGTCACCGATATTGCGTACGTGAAAGCGTGTCTCTAGCGTATCGCCGGGCGCTGCCGTGCCCACGTTAACGAGCGACCCCACTGGAGTGTCCGTGGTCCCGTTGAAAACGAAGACTTGCAGCTGGGCCAGCGCCGAGAGCGGCAGCAGCAGTGCGAAGAGGATCGTCCGTCGGATCATTGGTGTCACTCCGGGGCATCACTCGGGAAGTCGATAGAAACCTTCGCGGCCGGGCGCGGTGTGGATTGCGAATTGAGCGCTGCTGTTTAGGTCCATCACCTGCACCCAGTTCTGATTCATTTGCTGTAGCGAAAAACTAGCGGGAAGCGGTGCGGCAATGTGGACTTCAGTAGCGTCGCTTCTTCGCATCACGATTCCGTGGGAGTCCGAATAGACAACATCCCCCGTTGGCAGTTGAAGCATCGGGGCATGCACGCCGATCAGGGCGTGTTGTGAAATCGTTCCGTTCTCGCCCAGCGGCAGGTTCAATTCCCAAATGGTGTCCTTGCGCTGAACCATCAGGGCGACTTCGAGCGGCGTGGGGAATGCGATTGCCAGAACGGTGTCCGGTTCTTCGTATTTGGCTCGAACCGGCGCGAAGACGCTCCCGCGCCATTCCATCAACGAGTTGCTGGACGGGATATAGGCCAGCGCCGTGTTTCCGGCGGGTGAAAATGCAAAAAGCGCGGGGCCCCCAGCCGCGTCTATGGATGCCAGCCGCTTCCCGGTGGAATCAAATGCAGCCAGGGACGAATCGGTCTTCAGCAGTCCGATGGACCCGGAGAATGCTTCGCTGACGATCTTGCCGTCGAGCGGCGATCCAAGAATGAAGCTGCCTGTTACACCGTAAACCGGCCGCAGCGCGCTCGCGCTGTCCCGCACAAATCCCAGTTGTGGAGGTGCTATCGCCGACTGCGCCCATGCGCTCGGCAACGCAGCTACAAGAGCCACCATCCACGCCTTGCCGATCGACGCCTTCCCCATCATGGATGGCTCACCGTAATGCTGGGCGCGCCGATGCTGATCCCGGCGACCGCGGGATTTGCCGCGTTGGATGACCCTTGCGAGCGCAGCAGCGCGAACGCGGCGCCCCCCGCCGCCAATGCTCCGATCCCCGCGATCCAAAGCCATTTGTGTCCGCCGTGCGATGCCTTGAACACGCCCTCGCCACCAGCTTGCGCCGCGACGGTATCGCTCAGATACTGCATGCTGATAATGCCCGCCCGCGCCTGATCCTTCACAGCGGTGATGTGGATCTGGACCGTCCCCGGCGTCTTGCTCCACTGCATCCCCCATACCGACGCGCGCCCATCGGGGCCGGTGGTGACCACCTCAGTGCGCAGGCCGGAGTTGAAGGTACCGCTCGCGCCTTGATCCGGGAGCCGAAAACTGACCGATGCCATCTCCAGAGGCTGGCCGGCTTCATCGGTGACCAGAACCGTAAGCCCGCGCGTGGCGCGCGTTCCGGTGCGATAAGTGGCGCCTTCGCCTTCCACCACTCGCAACTGCACGATCACGGAGGCATTGGCTGAAACAGCCAATACCAAAGCGACGAAGGCAGCTAATCCTCGGAATTGCACGCACTATTGGTGCGGCGCCCCGCCGGATATTCTCAGGAAAACACCCGCTACAGCTTTACGTCGAGCGAAAGTTCTTCGATCATCTTATCCAGAGCTGCCTGAGCGGTTTGCTTTTGCGCATCCAGCTGTTGCATCTCTTTGCGCAGAGCTTCCAGGCGGTTCTCCTGCGCATCGAGTTGCTGGGTGTAGCGTTCCAGCAGTTTCTTCTCTTCGGCGCTGCCCTTCAGCGACTTCATGTTCTCGCGCAGCCGCTGCTGATCGTCAAAGATCTGCGATTGTTCGTCATCGAGATCGCTCTTCTTGTTCTCCAGATCGGCCACCACGGTCTTTTGCGCGACGATCTTTTCAAGCGCTTCCTCCACCGTCTTGTCGATGGACTTCTCGCGCACAAAGAGCGCCACCTGGTCGCTGGTGACGTTGGTCACCGCGAACGTAGTCTGCTCGCGGCGTGCTTCCTCAACCACCAGCGACTTAGTCTGTTTCGATTCCACCGGCACTCGGAATCGTCTCCACGCCGCGGTGGTTTCGGCTGGTTGTGCGTCGCTGCAGAGTTGATACCCCGCCCGAACTGGATGCTCCACGAGGACCACGCGTGGCGCAGTGTCCTCATTCCGGAACGTGTAGGTCCTCTTCTCCCGGACTTCACTTTCCTGGATCATCGTGCCGCGATTGATACGCACGCGCGACACCCGTTCGCGCTCGATATTGTTGCGCGAGCTGGCGTTCAGAGCGAGGTCGGTAGCGTAGGACACCAGGCGTTTTTCGTCCGGCCGGATAGCATCGAAAATGCCCTCGCCCGCGAATGTTTCGTCCTCCATTACGCTGAAGCTGCCGCCGTCGAGCGTGAGTCCGCTCGAATTGGTGAGCCACAAAGCCCGTTGCGGGCGCGGAAGACCGGATTGCTCATTCCAGACCGAGACTTTTTCCGCATTGATGGACGATTGAACAATCGGGACCAGCGCCGATCGATTCTTGCGAATTGTGATGGGTTCCTTGAGTTTGTATTCGAAAAGGTCGCCGAGTTCCTGGGCTTGCGCGGCGGACTCCGCTTGCGCCCGGGCTGCGGCCACGGAGGCGGAGGGCGGCGCTTGCGGGGGCGGGACTGATTTTCGCGCGAATGCACGATTGCCTCCAAGCCCGGCGCCGCTACCGAGACTTCTGACCCCGGCCGACAATTCGGTCTGAACGCTTTGCGCCTCCGCGTTCACCGTCACCTGCTCGAAAGACTGCCCGACCTGCAGTTCTATATCCCGGCGGCTCGAATCTGGGACCTTGAGCCCGTTGATGGTGGCTGTTCGAAATCCGGGCGCTGCGAAATCCAACCTGATGTTCCCCTCTGGCAAGGAATCGAGCTGGTACTGTCCGGCGCCATTGGTTAGCGTTTGGCGGAGCAGCGCGCCACTGTCGGCGTATGCGTGTACAGCGACGTTTGGTACAACCGCGCCCGCGGGATCGGTCACGGTACCGGAAAGAACGTTGCCGCCGGGTGTCAGCGTCGCTTCGTAGGTCTGCGGCGACGCCAGGATCTCCTCCGGAACCGGCACCACCGGACGCCGCGTGTAATAAGGCTGCGACAGATTCTGGATGAACGAGTGCGGCGCCCCCGCCACCAGCGACAACTCAACCTTTTCCCAATCCTCGCCCACGGTGTTGTCGACGATAGCCCAGCCCTGCAGCAGTGGCTTGGCCTTGGAACTGAGGACGATGCGATAGGTGGTCTTCCACACCGGCACCTCGCTGATGTAGCTGACAAACAGCGATCGATCGCCTGTGCCTGCCGTCGAGATCACCATGCGGCGCACGTCGGCTTCGCGTCCGGCGGACACCACATCGAGAAATCGATCCATCTTGCCAGGCAATCCGCGATCCAGCAGCTTGACGGAGAAGGCAGGCGTCAGCTCCGTGGTGCGAAGCTCGCCATTGTCCGCGAGCAAGGAAAGATAGTCCACTTCGAGCGTGGTGCCTCCGGCAATCCGGGTCTTGCGCTCCACGCTCAGCAGCCGGCCGGTGATGGTGCTGGTACCGCTGTGGACTTCCAGGCGCGCACCGCGCAACGCCCCGAGAAGCTCGGTAAGCGACGCTTTCTCGCCCACGGGCAGACGCAGATCACCGAGTTGGCGGTCCATCGGCGCGGCCGAACCGTATTCCACGCCAGTGATCCGCCCGCCGTTCAAATCCAGAACGGTGAGCGATTTGAGCACATCGTTGAGCTGCCCCGATGTGAAAGGAATGGTGACATCCTGGCTTTCGCGAACGCGGCCAAGATGTTCAAAATAGCCAACGCCGCTCTTGTAGAGCACAACGCGTTTGACTGGAAGTGAATCGCCGGCGAGTGTGTTGCTCTGTGCGAAAGCACAAACCGGCAACAAAAATAGACACACGTACCACTTTGGAATTCTCACAACTAACCTCCCCGTGGCCGGGCGCTTACCGCTTCACCCTATTGCGCTCGAGCCAAGCAATTTCCCGCTTGCGCGAGATCTGGCCACAGGGACGGAGAATATCCTGACTGAGTTTCAGGAAAATGAAAACAAGTTAGTCGACGTGCGGTTACTACAAATCGTATTTGCCGCTACTGAGAACTGGAATCGCCAAAGCGATGCCACTGACCGTCCGGCTGGTAATAGGAGTTGTTGGCCTGCGGCGGAGGTCCAGGAGGGCCGTTGGGCGCTGGCGCAGAATTTTGTTGCGGCGCCGTCTGTTGAGGCGGAGGAGGAGGTCCCTGCCGATACTGTTGTTGTTGCTGCGGCGGGCCATATTGCGGACCGTATTGCTGCTGTTGTTGCGGCGGTGGTCCGTATTGATACTGCTGTTGCGGGCCGTACTGTTGAGGCGGGTAGCTGTAGGTATTCGGGTCATACGCATAGGGATCGCTGTAGTACGGGTCTGAATAATAACCGCCGCCGTAGTATGGATATCCATAGGCGTACGGATAGCCGTAATAGCCGCCATAGTAGGGATAGCCGAAACCGAATCCAAGTCCGAGTCCGAGTCCCCAGCCGCCATATCCGTAGCCGCGTCCGTATCCGTAGCCACCGCGATACCCGCCGCCATAGCCGCCCCGGTATCCCCCGACCGCTCCGCCACGGTAGCCACCGCCGCCTACAGCGCCGCCGCGATACCCGCCGCCACCTACAGCGCGACCGCCGCCACCACCAACGGCATGGCCTCCGCCACCACCCATGGCGTGGCCTCCGCCACCTCCATGGCCTCCTCCGCCCCTTTGGGCAAAACAAGTGGCAGTGACGAACACCAGTGAGATGATTGCTATTTGCAGCGAACGCATGGGTAACTCCTAAGACAGCCTATCCAACTGATGAGACGCGAACCGCTCACCATCGGATACTGAATTCTATCTCGGAATCATTAGTTTTTCCACATATTTGCCGATCAGATCCACCTCGACGTTGATCGCGGTTCCCGGCGCGTACGTCCGCATCGCCGTACTCTCGTAAGTATGCGGAATGATAGCTATTCCGGCCACTTGACCTGCGAGCGACGCCACCGTCAAACTCACGCCATCCAGCGTGATCGATCCTTTGTGGATCACGTAGCGGTCCAGTTCGGCCGGTATCCGGACCTTCAGCCACCAATTGCCGTCCGCAAGTGGATCGAGCGCCAGAAACTCGGCCGTCCCATCCACGTGTCCTTGCACGATGTGGCCGCTTAACCGGTCGCCCACCGCTGCCGGGCGCTCCAGATTTACCATCGAACCTTCGTGTAACGCACCGAGGTTGGTACGGGAAAGCGTCTCAGGCGACAGGTCGCACCAAAAACCGTCGGGCTGGATGCCAACCGCAGTGAGACAGACGCCGTTTACCGCAATGCTGGCGCCTTCCTTGACATCTTCCAGCACCAGGCGGCATGCCACCCGCATACGCGCTCCCGCGCACGCTACTGTCCCAACTTCTTCGATGATCCCAGTGAACATTTATTTCAGTACGTGGCCTTTATTTCAGAACGTAAGCTTCCACGGCGAATTCGTCGGGCGGGATGGAATGCAGCCGCACCTGGTGCAGTTGGATGGCGTCGGTACGCCGCAACCGCCCCGTTCCTCCGGCTACCGGGAGGGACCGCAGGCCCCCCAGGATTTTCGGCGCGTAGTAAAAGAAAATCTTGTCGACAATCCCGGATTCTAGCGCCGCCCAATTCAGTTTGCTTCCCGATTCGATCATCAAAGACCGGTACTGTTCGCTCGCGAGCCAGGCGGGCAGCTTGCTAAGGTCCACGCGTCCGCCAGGGCCATCGAACACCACGACGCGCACTCCGCGGTATTCGAGCGCGCGGCGTCGCTCCTCGGAGGAAGCCGAAGTGGTGATCACCGCCACATCGCCGTTAGCGCTCGCGATCATGCGCGAATTCACCGGAATGCGAAGCGTGGAATCGGCCACGATGCGCAACAGCGGCCGGCTGCGCTCCAGACCAGTGCGGTCGGTAAGCAGGCAGTCATCCGAAAGCACGGTGCCGATGCCCGTCAGAATCGCGTCGGCGACGTGGCGAATCTCTTGTACGTGTGCGCGGGCTCGCTCGCTGGTAATCCAGCCCGTATTGTCTTCAGGCGCTGCGATCTTGCCATCCAGAGTGAGCGCAGCTTTCAAGGTCACCAGTGGAAGGCCGGTTTTCATCGAGTGAATGAAGGGTTCATTCAGCCGCGCCGCTTGCTCGGTATATTCAGAGACAACTTCCACCGCGATGCCGGCCGCGTGCAGCCGGCGGAATCCCTGCCCGGCCACTTGCGGATTCGGATCCTCCATGGCGGCGATCACCCGCGTGACCCCCGCGCGTATTAAAGCATCCGCGCAAGGCGGCGTGCGTCCGTGATGCGAGCAGGGTTCGAGCGTAATGTAGAGCGTTGCTCCGTGCGCTTGCTCGCCCGCTTCTTCGAGCGCGATTACTTCGGCGTGCTTGGCCTGCGCATAAGTGTGAAAGCCGCGTCCCACGATCTGGCCGTCCTTCACCAACACCGCGCCCACAGCCGGGTTCGGACTGGTGCGCCCCAGCCCCTGCCGCGCCAGTTCCAGCGCCTCATCCATGAGCGGGCTTCTCAGCATGAGAATAGTGCCATCAATTAAATAGTGACGCGATAAATTTGTCGGGTTCAAAGGGTAACAGGTCAGACGCCTGCTCGCCGACGCCGACGTAGCGGATGGGCAGGTTCAATTCCCTCGCGATGGCAACCACCACCCCGCCCTTCGCCGTTCCGTCCAATTTGGTGAGCACCAGACCCGTGACCCCGCTCGATTCGGTAAACTTGCGAGCCTGCTCCAGCCCGTTCTGCCCCGTGGTAGCGTCCAGCACCAGCAGTACTTCATGCGGAGCAGCGGGAATTACCTTCGCCGCGGTTCGGCGCATTTTTTCGAGCTCCGCCATCAGGTTGGTCTTGGTGTGCAGGCGTCCGGCAGTGTCCACGATCACGTAATCCACTTTGCGAGCCTTGGCCGCCTGCAGTGCGTCGAACACCACGGCGCTCGGGTCCGCGCCCGGGGATTGTTTAATCACGTCGGTGGAAGTGCGCACGCCCCATACCTGCAATTGCTCGATGGCGGCGGCGCGAAAAGTGTCGGCCGCGCAAAGCAACACGCTGCGCCCCTCGGATTTATACCGGCTGGCCAGCTTCCCGATGGTGGTGGTTTTGCCCGCGCCGTTCACCCCCACTACAAACACCACGGCCGGAGGCTCCGCCACGTGCGGAACCGGCCGCTCGGCCGCTTCCAATACTTCGAGAAGATGCTGCGCGATCAGCTGCTTGATCTCGCCCGCGTCGGCCAGCTGCTTGCGATCCGCGCGCTGGCGGATGCTTTCGAGAACCTCGCTCACCGTATTGACGCCAATATCGGCGGTGATGAGCGCATACTCGAGCTCGTCCAGAACATCGGCGTCGATCTCCTTGCGCCCCGCGACGGCGTCTTCCAGCCGATCGAGCAACCCCGAACGCGTCTTCTGGATGCCGGCCTTCAGGCGATCCAGCAGGTTGGGTTCTTGTTCTACGGCGCCAAATAACGTTTGGATCATGGGGAGAGTGAAGCAGTTTTATTGTAGCGAACGGGCTCGGTCGGAAAGCTGATCCAGGCTCGAAACTACGATGTCGGGCGCGAATCCCAGGCGCTCCATTGGCCGGCCTGATCGGTTACACCAGCAGACGCGGTACCCGAAAGCCTTAGCGCCCGCGGCATCCCATGCGTTGGACGATACAAAAAGAATCTCTGGGGCCGGCAGGTGCAGCGCCTCGGGTCCGAGTTGATAAACCCGGGGAGACGGCTTATAGGTCTTCAACTGGTCCACGGAAATTATGCTGGAGAAGCAGGACTCCAGACCATTGTGGCGGACCGCAGCCTCCAGCATCTTGGGCGATCCGTTGGAAAGAATGGCTCGCGGAAAATCGTGGAGAGTTTCGAGACAAGCTCTCGCATCCGGAAACACAGCGGGGGTAAGATACGCATCGAGAAGTTTCCGCACTTGAGCCTCCGTGGCCGCCAGGTGAAGTTGGTCGAGAGCGGTGCGCAGAGCGTCCTCAGTGATTTTCTCGAAATCTTGATACCGGTCCATCAGCGCCCGCAGCCACGTGAATTCAAGTTGCTTTTGCCGCCATAGCTGCGATAAAGCATCCAGATCTCCGGCGATGCCCGTCCCGGCACGCAGCACCACTGAGTGAACGTCGAACAACGTCCCGTAAGCGTCAAATAGAAAAGCGCGATACTTTTGCGGCATGCCGGCCACTTCAGTTTAGCTGCCAACCGTGGAATTGGCCTACACTGAGGAAAGCTCCCGTTAGCGTTTGCAATGTCGCGTGACCAAAAAATCGTGGTGGTGATGCCCGCTTTCAACGCCGCCAAGACGTTGCGCATCACCTACGCGGACCTCCCGCCGGCCCTGGTGGATCAAGTGATCCTGGTGGACGACGGCAGTTCGGACGACACCGTCAAAATCGCCCGTGAACTGGGCTTGGAATTGTTCGTTCACAATCGCAACTACGGCTACGGAGCGAACCAGAAGACTTGCTACCGCGAAGCGCTCAAGGCGGGAGCCGAGATCATCGTGATGGTTCACCCGGATTATCAATACGATCCCAAGTTGCTGCCCCGGGTGATTGAGCCGATTGAACGGGATGAGGCGGATGTGGTGTTTGGATCGCGGCTGATGGAAGGCAACCCCATGCAAGGGGGCATGCCGTGGTGGAAGTATGTCGCCAACCGCTTCCTGACATTTCTCGAGAATCGGGTTTTCGGATTGCGGCTCAGTGAATATCATACCGGCTATCGGGCCTATCGTCGCGCCGCGCTCGAAGCGGTGAACCTGGAGACTAATTCCGACAATTTTCTATTCGATCAGGAGATCGTCGCGCAGTTTGTCGATTCGGGAATGCGAATCCGCGATGTTCCGGTGCCGACCCGCTATTTTCCGGAAGCGTCTTCTGCTTCGTTCCTGCAAAGCTCGCTGTACGGACTGTCCATTTTGCGGCTGCTCGCGAGATACATGCTGCATCGGGCGGGTTTGCGCCAGCGCCAGTTCCAGAGCCTGCACCGGCGTTATGAACGAGTGCCGGTTCGATGGGATCGTTCCTAAGCTATGCACCAGATAAATGGAAACCCTAGCCTGCGCTGATGGGTCTAAGCTTGAGGTGAGGTGATTAGTCATGAGCACCCGGTGCTTGCGTTTGATCCCCGTATTTTGCCTCTGCGTGTTTTCCGGGCAGGCACAGCAGTCCGAACCTGCCAATAGGCGGATCACCCTGGATGTAGTGGTGACCGATAAGTCCGGAAAGCCAGTACCCGGCTTGCAACAGCAGGATTTCACGCTCCTCGACAACAAACAGCCACAAAAGCTTTTGTCGTTCACCGCCGTCCAGGGCGGCGCCCAGACGGCCGATCCACCGGTGGATGTCGTGTTGGTCGTGGATGAAGTTAACATTACATTTTCCCGGGTATCTTACGCGCGTCAAGAGATCGAAAAATTTCTGAAACGCGACGGCGGAGAATTGCCCCGCCCGTTGTCGCTGGCCGTTCTTTCCGATAAGGGGCTCGCGATGAGCAACCTGAGCACTCGAGATGGAAATGCTCTCGCGGCTGAGTTAAGTGAGAACAAAGCAGCGTTGCGAACAGTTACCAGGTCGCAAGGAGTTTATGGCGCCGATGACCGGGTCGGGTTGTCGCTCAACGCGCTGCGCCAGCTCGCCGACTACGAAACACCACGCCCCGGACGAAAACTCGTAATTTGGATCAGCCCTGGCTGGCCTCTTCTGACCGGTCCGCGCATCCAGCTGAGCGACAAAGATCAGCAGAGGATTTTCAATCAGGTTGTTGGCCTTTCAGACAGCCTGCGTCAAGCCCGCATCACGCTTTACAGTGTCGATCCGCTGGGCACCGCCGACGCTGGAGGGTTCCGAACTTCGTATTACCTGGAGTTCGTAAAAGGGGTAAAGAAAGCGAGGCAAGTACAAATAGGAGATCTCGGCCTGCAAGTTATTGCCACGCAAAGCGGCGGCCGGGTTCTCATATCGGATAACGATGTGGCGGGCGAGATCGCATCGTGCATTGCGGATGCGAGCGCTTTTTATGTCGTCACCTTTGATGGGCTGGTTGGCGACGGTCCCAACGAATACCATTCCCTCGAAATGAAGGTCGACAAGCCGGGGCTGAAGGCGCTCACTCGAACTGGCTACTACGCCCAGCCGGTACGATAGATCCCATGGTCATCGCCACTGGCATCAGAATCGGCATCATTGGTGACTACAACGGCAACAATCCCACCCATGTTGCGACCGCGAGCGGCATTCAGCACACGTCGGAGGCGCTGGGTCAACCAATCGAAGCGGTGTGGCTGCCGACCGATCAGCCGCATGATTTCGGGCAATTTCAGGGATTGCTCTGCAGCCCCGGTAGCCCTTATCGAAGCCTGGAGGGAGCGCTCGGGGGAATTCAGTACGCGCGCGAAAACAACGTTCCTTTCATCGGCACTTGTGGCGGCTTCCAGCATTTGATCGTCGAGTACGCGCGCAACGTGATGGGATTTACCGGCGCGTCCCACGCGGAATCGCATCCAGACGCTTCCTGTCTGTTCATCACGCCGCTCAGTTGTTCACTGCGCGGAAAGACCATGGAGGTAGCCATCAGGCCCGGAAGCAAGGCCGCAGTGGCCTGCCACGCCACGCGATCGATGGAGCAGTACTATTGCAACTTCGGACTCAATCCCGAGTACCAGGATCAACTGGAGAAATATGGATTGGAAATCACCGGCCGGGATGAGAATGACGAGGTGAGGATCGTGGAACTCCCCGCCCATCCGTTTTTCCTGGGAACGCTATTCGTTCCGCAGGCCAGATCGACGCCAGCGAATCCGCATCCGCTGATCGATGCGTTCTGCCGCGCCGCGATTCACTTCGCGACTGAGGCTTCCAGTTCCGCCCAGCGCGCATAGAGCTCGTCGACGCGGCCTTGCGCGGCTTGCATTTTTTCGTAGGCCTGGCCCACGCGTTCCGCGTCCGATGCAAAGGTTTCGAGGTCTTGCTGGAACCGGGCGAGTTCCTGTTCGGCTTCCAGGATTTTCGATTCCATCCCATCCCACTCTCGCTGCTGCAGGTAGGAAAGCTTCCTCTTCGGTTCATCCGGTAACGTAGCCGGGCGCGATTCTTTCACGGCAGCTTTCTCCGCCGCCGGCTCGCTGCGAAAGGCTTCCCATTGGGAGTAGTCGGCAAAGATGCCAGCTTGGACCCCATCCGGGCCGCCATCCAGGCCGATCACCATGGTCGAGACGCGGTCCAGCATGTAGCGATCGTGACTCACCAGCACCAGTGCGCCGGGAAAATCGAGCAGGCTGTCCTCCAGCACTTCGAGCGTCGGGATATCCAGATCGTTGGTGGGCTCGTCCAGCAGCAAAACGTCGGCGGTGGTCAGCATCAAGCGTGCAATCATCACGCGAGCGCGCTCGCCGCCCGAGAGCCGCGAAACCGGCATGTCCAGCTGATCGTCGCGAAACAAAAAGCTCTTGGCCCAACCCGCGACATGAATCGTGCGATCGCGATAAATCACCATGTCGCCTTCCGGGCACAAGGTTCGGCGCAGGCTTTGATCGGGATCCAGATGCGCGCCGCGGTCCTGCGCGAAACTCACCACTCGCAGTTGATCCGCGCAGCGGATGGTTCCCTGGTCGGGCTGAATGACGCCTTCGAGCAGTCTGAGCAGAGTGGTCTTGCCGCTGCCGTTGGCGCCCACCAGTCCGATGCGCACGCCCGGTGAGAGAACCAGGTTCAGATTTTCGAAAAGCTTGCGGCCGCCGAGCGTTTTGCCGATGCCCTCGGCTTCGATCAGGCGCTTGGTCTTGCGATCGGATGAGGTGAAATCGATTTTGGCCGTGCCGCTTCGGCTGCGCTGGGTGACGGCCGAGAATTCTTCGATGAGGCGCCCGGCGGAATCGATGCGAGCGCGCGATTTTCCGGTGCGGGCCTTCGGTCCCCTGCGAAGCCATTCAATCTCACGCCGCACTTTGGTGGCGAGTGCGTCTTTTTGTTTGGCCTGCGCTTCCAGAAAATCCTCGCGCTTCTCCAGGAACTCGCTATAGTTCCCACTCACCTGGAACGAGCCTTGCGGATACACGCGGTTCACTTCCACCATCTGGGTGGCGACGCGCTCCAGAAAATAACGATCGTGGGTAACTACCAGAGCAGCGCGCGCTGCCTGGATGGCGGTCTCCAGCCAGAGAATGCCGTCCAGATCCAGATGATTGGTGGGCTCATCGAGAAGCAGCACGTCCGGTTGTGTGATGAGCGAGGCTGCGATGCCGAGCCGCTTTTTCCATCCGCCGGAAAGAGCTTCAGCGGGTGTGGCCGGATGGGAGAATTCGGCCCGGCCCAGCATTAACTGCACGCGCGCGGACTTCTCATCTTCTTCCAATGCCAGGCTGTCGACAGCCGCGCTGAGCACGGAGGCCACGGTATCGCCGGGCGCAAAGAGCGAATCCTGCGGAACGTAGGCCAAACGAGTCTGCTTGCGCAGGGCGCGCGTTCCGATTTCGGGCGCGTCGTTTCCAGCCAGGATTTCGAGCAGCGTGGTTTTGCCGCTGCCGTTCGGGCCGATCAGGCCGGTGCGATCGCCCTCCGAGAGGCTGAGCGAGAGATTTTCAAAAAGCACACGCGCGCCGAAACGCTTGCCGATCGCGGAGACACTGAGCAGCACACCCATCTATTTCCAGCATGGCATGAGCCGGTAATGGGAGTCGCGTCATACTGGTGATTTGCCGGAAACCGTGATCAAACGGCCCCGCCAGGCGTGGGCCCAGTGGATTTCCCCCGAGACTCTCATCGCGCAGGTCTCGAGCACCGCGCCGTTCTTAGTAGCGCGCTTCCCACCGGCGGAGCCTGGCCATCTGATCCACCTGGGCAACTCACCCGACGGCTTCCTGCGCATTCTCGCCAACTGGCGGAATATGCTGAGCGACAAGCTCTCGTACGAGGAGCAACTCCAGAGTTATTTCGCGCTCTGTCTGGCTTGTCATCATGCCACCGTGGCAACGTTCGTGCCCACCGATGTCGACACTAAGATCCGCGGCATCGTGTGGCGCGAATCGCGCGACCCCGATGTTCTGCGGCCCATGCTGCGGCTGGCGCTGGCCTCGCGCGCCTGGACGGAGGACGGCATTTCCGTGCGCTCCGTGCGCGGCGTGAGCGGCCATGACGGCGAACATTGGAGCGCCATCGCCGGCGGCCTGGGACGTATGCTGGAAATTGGCGACCAGGTTTCGGCCGACGAAGCGCAGGCTGCCATCGAAGCGGAAATCGATCGCGAACAGGCGGTCTTCGATGCGGTGGCCGCCGAGCGCGACGCCGAGCTCGATCTGCTGCGCCTCTCTATGACGCTGGCGCACAATCGGGGCGACCTTACGCAGGGCATGGGCTTCTGGAAGAAAACTCCGCTCACCACACCGCTGATGGAGCATTTCGCCGAGCGTGGCCGCTTCGCGCTGGCCGTTCGCATCTATCAACACACCGGGCTTTCCACCGAAGGCCACCGGCATTATCCGCTTCGCACGGTGAAAGCGCTGCGCCGCTCGCCTGATACTCTACTCCCGCTGAGCCCCTTCCTGGACGAATGGGGCAGCCGTGGTGGCGCAAATGGAAGAGAGCCCCGAAGTGCTGGCGGCGCTAGTGACGGGCTGCAAGAGAGTGCAAGGCCAGCAGGGTTACTATCGCGCCATCGCGGGCATGCAGGCGGCCTCTTCTGGCGCTTTCGAGCGCGCCGCCGCCCGGATGCCCAACGGGCGCACGCAACTTGCTGCGCGAGGCCGAAATGCGCAAACTCATCTCGGTGTCCGCGCATTTCCTTCGAATCCATGATGCGGAAGCGCGCGCGCACCGCCCTGGCGCTGTTCGGCGCAAACACTTCGTAGCTTGTGGATCCAGCTCTGGCTGAGCCGGCCTGCGTTACGCTGGAGATGGTTGTACCATGCTCTAAGCTCCACGCAAACCCGAACTGATGAGCCCGGTCGGCCATTGGCCGCAATTGCACGCCGCGATCGAAGCTGGCGCGGACGCGGTCTATTTCGGGCTGAAACATTTTTCGGCGCGCGCGAAAACGGGCTTTTCTCTCGATGAGCTTCCCGAGGTGATGCGTACTCTGCACGCGCGGGGCGTTCGCGGGTTCATCACCTTTAATACGCTGGTGTTCGAGCACGAATTGCTGGAAGCCGCCCGCACCATTGCCTCCATCGTAGAGGCCGGCGCCGACGCGTTGATCGTGCAGGATTACGGCATCGTGCAACTGATCCGGCAAATTGCGCCCGACGTCGAACTGCATGCCAGCACTCAGACCAGCATCACGAATGTGGAGGGTGTGGAGCTGGCCCAGAGTTTTGGCGTCCAGCGCGTCAATCTGGCGAGAGAATTATCGCTCGATGAAGTGCGTGCCATCGTGCGGAAGACTGGCTGCGAAGTGGAGATGTTTGTCCACGGAGCGCTGTGCGTGGCTTACTCCGGGCAATGTTTTTCTTCGGAAGCTTGGGGTGGACGCAGCGCGAATCGGGGCCAGTGCGCTCAGGCTTGCCGTCTGCCGTACGAAATGCTGGTGGATGGACGCCTCGAACCTTTAGGCGACGCGCGCTATCTTCTTTCGCCCGGCGATCTTTTCGCATTAGAACAAATTCCGGAGATCCTGGAAATTGGCGTGGCCGCGTTGAAGATTGAAGGCCGGTATAAAGACGCGGATTACGTCGCGTTGACTACCCGCGCGTACCGCCAGGCCGTGGACGAAGCATGGGCCGGCCGTAAGACCGCGGTCGAACCCTCCGAGAGGCTGCAACTCGAACAGGTTTATTCGCGCGGCTTGGGCCCGTTTTTTATGACCGGGACCAATCATCAACTGGTGGTCAACGGCCGTGCGCCGCGCCATCGGGGCGTTTTCATGGGACGGGTGGAACGTTTGGAGCCAGATCGCGTGGTCGCTGGAATCCAGTGACGCTCATGCCATCGCGCCCCTCAAGCCCGGCGACGGTGTGGTGTTCGACGCGGCCGATTGGCGGAGTCCGGAAGAGGCCGAAGAAGGCGGCCGGGTTTACCAGGTTGCGCCGGCATTCAATGGCCGGTTGGAATTGCGCTTCGGAAATGGCGCAATCCGTTTCGAGCGCATCCGCCCGGGCGACCGCGTCTGGCGAACCAACGACCCTGAATTGGAGCGCGTGGCGCGTCCTTATACGCAAGCCTCGGCGCCGGTTTCGCGGCAGCCCGTTGCAGTGCGGGTAACAGCCATCGAAGGCGAGCCTTTGACCACCGAATGGTCGCTCGTCAGGCAGCCGCAATCGAGCGTCGTGGTGAAGTCCACCATCCCTTTGAGCGCCGCTCAGAACCGTGGGCTCTCTATCGATCTGTTGCGCGAGCAATTCGGCCGCCTCGGAAATACAGCCTATGAACTGGCGGATGTAACACTCAACGTCACAGGCAATCTGTTTGTTCCGGCATCGCAGTTGAACCACATGCGCCGCGAGGCCGTCGAGCAACTTCAGAAGGTGCAGAGCCAAACTCGCGCCAGTGTGGTTGGAAGTGCTGTCCGGGATCCGTTGGACAGCGCGCGTTTCCTGCTCCATCAAGCGACGCCCTTGCCCGCTCAAAGCCAGCTCCTGCCAGCCGAGCTCCATCTTCTGGTTCGCACGCCCGAACAACTGGAAGGGGCGCTAGCCAGCCGACCCTCCAGCATTACGCTCGACTATCTCGATCTTTACGGGTTGAAGCCTTCGCTCGAGCGCGTGAGAGCAAGCGGCATCTCGGCGCGGGTTGCCACTCCTCGCGTGCTCAAACCGGGCGAAGAGCGCATTCTGGAGTTTCTGCTCGGCCTGGGATGCTCCATGGTCGTGCGATCGAGCGGGATTCTGCAGGCGTTGCGCGAGCGCCCGCACGCGCCGCTGGTCGGCGATTTCAGCTTGAACGCCGCGAACTCGCTCACCGCCGCAATGTATCTGGAGTTGGGGCTCTCGAGAATTACTCCCACTCACGATTTGAACGGCGCGCAGGTGGGCGAGCTGGCGCGCAGGATAGACCCCGACAAAATCGAGGTGGTGGCCTATCAGCACCTGCCGGTTTTTCACACCGAACACTGCGTTTTCTGCCGCTTTCTGTCGAGTGGAACCAGCTATCGGGATTGCGGACGCCCTTGTGAAAAGCATCGCGTGGAACTAAAGGATTCCGCGGGCCGGGCCCATCCAGTGATCGCCGACGTGGGATGCCGCAACACTGTTTTCGGCGCCGAGGCCCAGGAAGCGAGTTCCTACATCGAAGCATGGCGGGATGCGGGCATTCGTCATTTCCGACTCGAATTCGCTCACGAGTCGGCGGATCAGGTTCAGGCCGTGGCTCGTGCTTTCGATCTCACGCTTCAAGGGAGCATGACGCCCCATAAGCTGGGCGCGGAATTACGAAGGTTCGCCCCGCAAGGCACTACCGAAGGCAGCCTTTTTGTTGCCAACGATTATCTCCAGCTTCCGATTCTGCAGTAGCGTTCATGGCGGACTCTGTAGATTCCGGCAAAGTGTGGCCGAAGCACTTTGACGGTACGCGCTTCTTCAATCCGAACGGAGATCACGCGCCGGGCTTTCTCGACGTGCTGCGATGGAAGCTCACCAGCCGGCCGGAGCGGTCCCCGGGCTTCATCGCGGACGTAAGGCCGTCGATACCGCCTGCTGGCATGGAAGGCAGCGCTCTGCGGGTTACGCTGGTCAACCATTCCACCGTGCTGCTCCAGCAAAACGGCTGCAACATTTTGACGGACCCCATCTGGTCCGAGCGGGCAGGTCCCCTCGGGTTCGGTCCGAGCCGCCACCGGCAGCCAGGCGTCGCTTGGGAGCATCTCCCGCGCATCGACATTGTGCTCCTCAGCCACAATCACTACGATCATCTGGATCTCGTCACGTTGCGGCGTCTGGCCGATCGCGGGCAATCCCAATTCGTGGCGCCGGCCGGAGTGGCCCGCTTGCTCCAATCACAGAGCATCTCGCCGGTTCACGAGCTCGATTGGGGCCAATCGCTGATATTGGATCGAACCACCATTCACTGCGTTCCCGCGCAGCATGCTTCAGCGCGAGGGATCTTCGACCGTAATCGGACTCTGTGGTGCGGATACCTGATCGAGTGGTCGGACCGGCGCATCTATTTCGCTGGAGACACCGGTTTCGGCGAGCATTTCGCTCAAATCCGCGAGCGATTTGGCGCGCCGCGCCTGGCGCTGTTGCCGATCGGTGCATACCTTCCGCGCTGGTTCATGTCGCCCGTGCACATGGATCCGGATGAAGCGGTCCGGGCGCATCGGATTCTGGGCGCCAAGATCAGTATCGCCATCCACCATGGCACCTTCCAACTGACGGATGAGGGCTTGGATACCCCGAAAAAGCGCTTGATCGAAAGCGCGACGCCCGATTTCCTGGCGCTGGACAATGGCCAATCCGTGATGCTGGAAGGCTAAGCGCTCTTAGGCAACTGCAGCAGGTATTTGCAAATCGCGTCCAAATCCACGGCGGAGAATTTATAGGGAGGCATGATGCTGCCCTTGGTGACGCCTGCGGGATCGGCGAAATGCTTTTCGAGCCAGGCGCGATCGTGACGCAGGCCCACTCCATCCAGGGCGGGCGCGAGCGTGGAACCGGTTCCGTCGATTTGATGGCAAGAGTCGCAATGGTTGGATTGATAGACCGTCGCACCCTGCGTGACGAAATCCGGCGCCGTCAGCAGCGCCGCCTCGTTCTGCGGTGTCAGCTTCAGGACGAACAGCGAAAGCGCATTCAAGTCGGCAGTGGGCAGATCGATGGGGGGCATCGCGCTGCCGGGAACTATTTTCGAGGGATTCTTGAAGTGCGGCACCAGCCAGCTAATGGTGCGATGGTTGGCCGGAATCTTGGTCAGATCGGGGCCGATGCCGTTCTCACCCGGACCCATGTGACAGCCGGTGCAGCCTTCCTTCTTGAAGTGTCCCAGGCCAGCCAATTCCTGCGGCTTCAAACTCTGCCAGGCAGCGGGCTGGGCCCCGGCAGTGGCGTCAGCGGCAGGCGGCTGGGGACCAGTGTCCTCCGCCGATTCCTGATTCTTGGGGGTGGTGATCACGGCGGCAGTAGTCAAACCAGTCCAGGCGATAGCCGCCAGAATTACAAAAGTGATCGCAAATGTTCGTTTCCCGAGACGGATCATCGGCCCGCGATCGATGAAAGGCACCAGGAAAAGTGCCAACACCGCGATTCCCGGCAGCACCACGCTGCCGAACGTCTCCAAAGGCCCTTTGAAGAACTTCAGCATTTGGAAAAGGAACAGAAAATACCATTCCGGACGCGGGATATAAGCGGTGTCGGTGGGATCGGCCAGGCGCTCGAGCGGCACCTTGGCGAGCACCGCCATCAGGAACAAGATAATGAATGCGATGGCAACGCCAACCGTGTCCTTGAACACTTGCTCGGGGAAAAACTTGCGCTTGGGCGCGTTGTCTCCGGGGGCTGCCGCGACACCGTGTTTGCGCACCAGATAAATGTGAATCCCAATGAGGATGATGGTGAGCGGCGGCAGCAGGACGGTATGCAGAGCGTAGAATCGCGAGAAGGTGACATTGCCCACGCTATCACCCTGCGCGCCGATTAATCGGAGCAGATAAGGGCCCGCAATGGGCGCTCCGGACATAATATGCGTCGTGACCACTGTGCCAAAATATGCTCGATTGTCCCAGGGCAGCAGATAACCGGTAAGGCCGAACGCCAGCGTGATGAGCAACAGAGTGACGCCCACCATCCAGGTGGCTTCGCGCGGTTTCTTATACGCGCCGTAAATGAAGACCTGGATCATGTGCAGCGCCACGATGATGAGCATCATGCTGGCGCCCCAGTGATGCAGGCCGCGGATCAACGGGCCGCCGGTTACCTCCGTCATGATGTACTTCACGCTGTTGTAGGCTTCGCCGGGAGTGGGGGCGTAGTTAAACGCCAGCAAAGCGCCGGTGAACACTTGAATCACGAAGAAGAATACCGCCATGCTGCCGATGATCTGGTGCCATCCGGCGGAGGCGGGGATGTCCTCGTAGAGAAAATTCTTGACGGCGCTTTCGATGCCGGTGCGGTGCTCTAGCCAGTCAATGACGGTGCGCATGGGGGGTTAGGCTTGCGGTTCCACCGGCCCGATTTCGAGCTTTCCGGCGTCGATTTTGGTCATGTAGCGATCCAGCGGACGCGGCGCCGGGCCGCTCAATACTTTGCCGTCCACGGAAAAGACGGACGCGTGGCAGGGGCAAATGAAGGTATGGCTGGGATCGTCCCAGTGATAGGCGCAGCCCAGGTGTGTGCAGATCGGAGAGAAGGCGACCACATCGTTGTTGGGCTGTTTCACCACCCAGGCGGTAGCTTTTTCCGTGGTGACCTTCCAACCATCCACGCGCTTGCGGTTGAAGGCAATCTCGGTGGGAGTACCGGGCGGGATAGTGGATAGATCCGCCGTATCCACCCATTCGGCCTCTTTGCGTACCTTGGGAGGAAAAAGCAAATAAATCGCAGCCGGGGCCGCCAGCGCCAGGCCGATCAAGCCCATGACCCCATTGATGAATCCCGTATAAAATGCGCGCCGTGTGGGGGAAACATCCACGGCCGCGTGCTGTGCTGGGTTTTGCTGGTCCATTATTACGCTTTTACTGTATGTTGGATATCAAATATTCTACAAGACGACGGTCTGATTCAGGATGTTACCCAAGCCCTGGACGGAGGCTCACAGGGCGCCGTCGCCGCGATCGTCGTTGCGGATGCGGATAGCTTCCGCCACGTCGTAAACGAAGACCTTGCCATCGCCGATTTTGCCGGTGCGCGCGCTGCGGACCACGGTCTGGATCACTTCCGACGATCGATCATCGGCTACCACCATCTCGATCTTGACCTTGGGCAGCAAATCGACTTGATACTCCATGCCCCGATAGACTTCCTTGTGGCCCTTCTGACGGCCATGGCCGCGCACTTCCGAGATGGTCATGCCGTCGATGCCAATGCTCTTGAGCGCTTCCTTGACGTCCTCGAGTTTGTGAGGCTGGATAATCGCTTCGATTTTTTTCATGCTTCGAGATTATAACCTTCTTCGCCGTGCAAGCTGATGTCCAGGCCTTCCAATTCCTGGTCGGGCGAGACGCGCACTCCGACCACTAAATCGCAAATTTTGAGAATCACCAGCGTCCCGACGATCGCCAGGCCCCAGGAAATGGCCACCCCGATCACCTGGTTGAGCACCTGGCCGGGCTGCCCGTCGATCAGGCCCAAGGGAAGCGATTTGCCCGAGCTGTCCTTCAGGCCGTCGTTGATGGCCACGGTGGCGAACACGCCGGTGAGAATCGCGCCGATGGTGCCACCCGCGCCGTGAACGCCAAACGCATCCAGCGTATCGTCGTACCCGAACTTGCTCTTCACCGCGGTCACCATGAAGAAGCAGAACATGCCCGCCAGGAAACCGATCAGCATGGCGGGAAACGGCTTCACAAATCCGGAGGCCGGTGTGATGGCCACCAATCCCGCAACCGCGCCGGAGATCCCACCCAGTACGCTGGGCTTTCCATTGTGGATCCACTCCACCAGCAGCCAGCCTAGCGTCGCGGCAGCCGTCGCGAAGTGCGTGGCCACAAATGCGCTGGTAGCCAGTGGGGATGCGGCTAGTGCGCTGCCGGCGTTGAATCCGAACCAGCCCACCCATAGCAAACAAGCGCCGATGACGCTGAGCACCAGGCTGTGCGGCTTCATCGGCTCCGACCTATAGCCTTCTCTCTTGCCCAAGTAGAGAGCGCAGACCAAGGCGGACACGCCCGAGCTGATATGCACCACCGTGCCGCCCGCGAAATCAAGGCACGGAATGCGGCCGCCGGAGAACGCGTTGAGCAGGCCCCCCTGGCCCCAAACCATGTGCGCCAACGGGAAGTACACGATGAACAGCCATAGTACGGTGAAGAGCAGCATCGCGCTGAATTTCATGCGCTCGGCAAAAGCGCCGGAGATGAGGGCCGGCGTGATGATGGCGAACATGAGCTGATAGATCATGTAGGTCTGTTGCGGAATCGTGGCTGCGTAGACCGGGTTGGGCGCGGCGCCTACGTTGTTCAAGAACAAGTAACGCAGGTCGCCGATGAATGGCAGTCCCTGGCCGAACGCCAGGCTATAGCCGGCGATGGCCCAGATAACGGTGACCACCGCCATCAGGACAAAGCTGTGCATCATGGTGCTCAGCACGTTCTTCCGCCGCACCAATCCGCCGTAAAACAACGCCAGGCCAGGTCCGGTCATCATCAGGACCAGGGCCGCGCTCACCAGCATCCACGCGTTGTCTCCCGCGCTTTGCGCGGATTTTACGGCAGCCTCTAGATTGCTGATGCGAGTTTCAGTTGCAGCAGGGATGGATTGGGCGAGCGCCAGTGCAGGCGCAAGGAATGCCGCCCACACAACTCTGTAGGGCATAAAGTATATTGTTAACCCAGGTGATGCGCCAACCGCAATGGACTCTCCACAAAAGTGGCGAATTATCCGACTATAGCGGTCAGAAGCAGGATGCGCTCGCCAAGCTCTCTATCTCCCTCGATGCGCACCTGCGCGCGAGCCGATTCTCGATCCACGCCTTTGGTGAAGAGTTGCCACGCCAGGTGCTGCGGGATGCTCAGGCGGGAAGCGGGTTCCGATCCAGCTCGCGCCGCGAAACCCCATCCGGCCTGTCCCTTGGACAGAAACCATTGGCCGCCGCAATCGCCCGAAATCTCCACCAGAACCACCGTTCCGGCCGGCGCACCGGCATCCCGATATAAATGAGGCACTCCACGCAGGAAGCAATCCAACACCGGATGATAAAGTTCAGGTGTCATGATCCCCGGACGGTTGGTAGCCAGCCGGATCTGCTGCTGGTGATGCCAGCGTTCGGTCAATTCGCGGGCCGTGTCAAACCAATTCAGAGACGCTGCTTCTCCTGCCCAGCTCACAGCAAAAGCCGCGGCTGCGAAAGGATCTAGAGATTCGTGAAAACGCGCGCTCTCTTCGCAGGCCGTTTTGAGCATGCCGATCAACACCGCGGCGCTGAGCCGCCGATAAACTGTGACGCCTTCCCGATTAAGGCGATTCACCAACGCGATCAGATCCTCCGGCGAACGAATATCCGCTGGCTCCATATAACAGGAATCTCGAACCATCGAGAGCTTTCGGAGGGAGGTGTCCAGCAGGTGGGCCGCTACGTCGCGCACCTTCCACAAGGGCGCGATGGTCGGAAGATCCCATTCGTGCGGCGCCAGCGCTTCGAGCAGGCGGATCAGTTCGTCATCCACGCGGCGCAGCAGGTGAGCGCACAAGATAGGAGCCGAACCGTTGGCTTGATCCTCGATCATCCTTGATCCTCGATCATCGGGAACGGGCCTGCGCGATGCGGCTCAGCTTTTCGGCTTCCATTGGAGGCCGGCGCTGAACTCCAGGCCCAGGATGTATTTCATGCCTTTGCGGGTGCAGGTGCGTACCGATGCCATGCCGTGCAGCCCCAAACCAACGCATTGCAGCGTCAGGTAGGTCTGTTTATCGATCGGCTCTACCACCTCGACACGCATGCCGGCCGCGGAAATGTTCAAGCTACGGCCGTTGACGAACCGGTCAACGCCAGATCGGTCTTTCCAAGCGATCTGGATCGGAGCCGATTTCTCGGCTCGCTCGTGCCTTCGGAGTTCGCCTTCACGATGCATTGCGTTTGGCTCGTATATACCACTATCCGCTGCGGCAATCAACCACTAAATCTCCCAATGTCGTTAGCCCAAAGTGGATGACGCTGACTGTAAAGTGCGCTTTTCTCCGGCTGCCTTCGATTCTCTGGCAATCCCGAAGCGCGCCGTGAAATGAAACGAGCTGCCCCTGCCCGGCGAGCTTTCCACCCAGATGCGGCCGCCCAGCATCTCGGTTAACCGGTGCGAGATCGTTAGTCCCAATCCAGTGCCGCCATACTTGCGGGTGGTTGAATTATCGCCCTGGGTGAACGAAGAGAAGATCTCTTTCTGCCGCTCCGCTGGAACGCCGATCCCGGTATCGCTAACGGTGAAGCGCAGCATCACCGTCTCGCCCTCGTCGCGCTCTCTTTCCACCGACACATTCACTCCGCCGGAGTTGGTGAATTTGACGGCATTCCCAACCAGATTCACGATGATCTGGCGCAAGCGAACCGGATCGCCCGCCACCAAATCCACAACTTGTGGTGCGACGCTCCAATTGAGTTCGAGACCCTTTTGCCGCGCCCGGATCGCAAAGGGCTTCAAGCTTTGCGCCAGCCCCTCCCGCAGGCTGAAGTTCACGGTTTCCAGATCCAGTTTTCCGGCCTCAATCTTGGAAAAGTCCAGAATGTCATTGATCACCGTCATCAATCCCTGGGCGGACTCTTTGGCGGTCTCCAGATAATCGCGCCGCTCATCGTCGAGCGTGGTGTCCAAGGCCAGGTCCACCATGCCGAGAATCCCGTTCATCGGCGTCCGGATCTCATGGCTCATGTTCGCCAGAAACTCGCTCTTGGCTCGATTCGCCGCGTGCGCCGCTTCCTCCGCGCGCCGGCGTTCCACCATCTCCGCCTCGAGCCTTTCATTCACGGTTCGGAGCGCCGCTCGTTGCAAGTGCGCTTGCAAAGCAAGGTGGACAAATACGCCAAAGACCACCGCCGTCAGGATCGCCCCCAAGAGCGTCAGGGCCGAGGACAAAGGAGTTTGGTTCTTGGCCGAGAATGCCTGCAACAATCCAAATCGTGTGGTCGCGAGAAATAGAGCCGCGCCGATTGGCGCCCATAGCTCACTCAGGCCCGCCTGAATCATGTCCAAAGCTATGGCGGCAACACCGAAGCCCAGCACCATAAAGCCAATCGCAGTATGAAATGCTACGCGGGTGGAGTTACCCAGAATAAAAGCGTAGCCGTTTCCCCACAACATGCTGATGCCGCAGGCCCCGCCCACCGCTGCGACCAGCAGACCGCTCACGCCGAGCACCGGCGATCGATTGCTGAGCGGGCCCATTTGAGCCCACGCACAGCTGATTGCGAGCACCAGAAAGCATATGCCTGTAACAGGTGACATACGGCCATAAGGCGCCCCGAGAAACTGGTCGAGCCCTGGACGCACCCCAAACAAGTACTCCAGCAGCCCGATCGTTGCAAGCGCAGCCAATAGCCCAGACGCAATCAATATCCAGCGCCGCTTCGCCAGGATAGTCCCGATCAGACCCAGCCCGGCCAAGATAAAACTGATGGCCGTGGTGGGCTGCATGGGGGCCAGTTTTGGGGAAATTTTGATGACAGACCAGATGTGGAAGGCCCATCCCACCAGCACCGTCAACCCGAGCAGGATGGCCAGGGCAGCCGATAGCGCGGCAATCCGCCGGGGCCACGACATACTGGACCGAGACGTTTGCGAAACTCGCACCCTTCAGCTATCGACCTATGCAAAACAATGCTTTACACCTCGCCCAGCCAAATCGACTCCAACCATTGCAAACCGACCTGGCGACGGGTCAGCTTCACGCCGGGAGCTTCCCGAAGCCAGTCTTCAATGTTGGTGTCGCTCGTGGGGCGCCAGGAGTGGGACCGTGCCAGCTGCGTCATCTCCCCTGGGCCGAAGGCTGAGCGGCAGGGTTCGCCAAGAATCGCGAGGAACAGGGCGCGTGGAATGCGGCCATGCTCTTTGCGGATGTAGGTGAGGGCGATGCGGCTGCCCGGCGCCGACAAAGCGGCGAAAGCGCCCAGATTCGCGGACACCTGCTCGGGCCGCAAGTACATGGTTACGCCTTCCCACAGCCAGAAGCATGGCTGGCGCGGGTCGAAGCCGGCCTTTTCGATGAGCGGAGCCAGCCGGTCGTGCTCGAAATCCATGGCGACAAAACGGACGTCTTTTGCTTGAAAGGGGAGCGACGCCGAACGCTCTCGTTTAAAGGCCTGGCTGGCAGGATGGTCTACTTCAAAGACCACGGTGTCCTTCAGCCAATCCAGACGCCAGGCGCGGCTGTCGAGGCCAGCGCCCAGGATCACCAATTGAGCCGGAAGCTCCGGGGACATAAGGGCGCGGTCCAGAACCACGGTGCGGAATTGATTGAATACGCCCATGCCGCGATACCAAAAAGGGTAAGGCGATTGGCGGGCGCCGCGAGCGAGAGAAGCACGCGTCTTCTCTACTCTCTTCCGCCATCTTTCGGGAAGGAACTGGGCTGCAACCGGGTCCGCAAATCCAGGCACCTGGGGCGCAAGTGTGCCGAGCGCACGATTCAACGCGACGAACTCGGCGGTTCTGCTACGTTTTCCCTGGCGCACTGGATATAGTACGAAGCTTGGACGGCCGGGGTTCGGGGTTGTTGCCCTGGACGGGCGAACTTGACATGATCGGAGCTATGGCTCAGGGCGGCAAGATGACCTTCGGGCCCGGCGACCGGATCGGCGACTACGAAGTGCTGGCTCCCCTCGGCGCCGGCGGCATGGGATCGGTCTACAAAGTCCGCCATGCCATCTCGCAGCGCGTAGAGGCCCTCAAAGTAATTCTGCCCAATGGATCGCACACGCCGGAAACGGCCGAGCGCTTCCTGCGCGAGATCCGGGTGCAAGCCAGTCTGGAGCATCCGCATATCGCGTCGCTGCACAATGCATTCCGCATCAACCCGGGGCAGACCGGCACGGGTCAGACCGGCCCGGGCGAGACTGGTAATGACGAGCTGGTCATGGTGATGGAATTCGTTGAGGGCGTCAGCCTGCGCGACAAGCTCCGTTCGCCCGGCATCACGCTCGGTCAGGCTTTAGAATACGCATCCCAGGTGCTGGCTGCGCTCGAATATGCCCATGGGCACGGGGTGATCCATCGCGATATCAAGCCGTCCAACGTGATGATCGCTTCGCATGGAGTGGTGAAGCTGCTGGATTTCGGATTGGCGACGTCATCCATCGCGGGCGGAGCCGCCGGAGACGCCACCGATGACGATGCCACGGAATTAACCCTCACACAGCCCGGCACGCTGCTCGGATCGCCCTTTTACATTTCGCCCGAACAAGCGCGAGGAGAGCGCGCCGATGCGCGATCGGACATCTATTCGACGGGCGCCATGCTGTACGAAATGGTGGCGGGACGTCCGCCCTTCGAGGGTGCGGGCGGAGCCGGCGCTTATGCCATCATCGCGGCGCATCTGCATCAAACGCCGCGCTCGCCCTGTGAGCTGAATCCGCAAGCGCCCCAGGAACTCGCGCGGATTGTTCTGAAGGCTCTGGCGAAGAGTCCAGCCGATCGGTTTTCGAATGCCCAGGATTTTCTCGCCGCTTTGAAGTGCATCCGCGTAGATGCCGTTCGTTTCCATGAGAATGCAACGGTTGCCGTAACAGGAACCTTGGCTGTGGAAGCCCCGGCCCCGAGCGATGCCGACCTGGAGCGTGCCAGCAAAGATCTGGCAACGTACATCGGCCCCATCGCTCACATCCTGGTGCGGCGCGCCGCGCCCGAGAGCCGTACGCTAGGCGAACTGTATCAAACGCTGGCGCAGGAAATTAGCTCGCTGACCAAGCGTGAGCAGTTCCTCGCCAGCATGCCCCGTGCCACGCTCAGCCGTTCAGCAAATGCTAATCATTCAGGAGGCGGAACGCCTTCTGCAGGCTCACGAACATCCGGTTGAACGATCCGGTGAGTGCGGAGATTTCATCGCTGCCGCGAACGGGCAATTCGGGAAGGCTCATGTCGCCGGTGCTGATGCGATCCGACATATCCGATAACTTGCGCACGGGACGAACTACCAGGAAGACCACCGCCGCATCCAGGGCCACTATCGAGATCAAAAAGCCCGCGATCAGATAAATAACCAGCGTGCGGAAGGCGGCGCTCGCAATTTGCACCGGCACCGCCATGGGGACCGAGACAATCTGCGCCGCTACGGTTTCATTCGGTTTCCAGCCGAAGCCGTTCACGCTGCCGTAGGTCTTCACGATGCTGGCGGGCGCGTCGGCGGGCTGGCTGTGACACTGCATGCACGCCTGCTCGGTGGTGATGGGCCGCGCGATGTAGAGCATGCGCCCGGTGGGGCTGTCGCGTTCGCCCACCAGTTCCTTTTGGCCGGCGTGATTGCGGAAATAGTTGATCAGGTCCGCTTCCCAATCCACCGCCCGATCGCGCAGGTTGGATGGATTGAGCGCCGCCTCTTTATACGAGTACTCAGGGTATTCCTTGCGCAGATAATCGAAGGTGACGGTGGCGGCGTAAAAGGGGATGGTTTCCGGAAGGAAGCGCGTCTGGTGAGCGGGCAGCGTCTCCAGCAGCGGCGCCAATTCATTCGCGGTGTACTGGCGCGTCGAGCGGGCGCTCTCAATCATCAGATCGGCCTGCTGGATCACCTGGCTGCGCGCGTTGTTCATCAGAAACTGGTACGCCGTGTAGGCGATCAGCATCGATCCGGCGCCGAACAGTGCCACCAAAATGAGATTGAATTTCGTGAGTAACTTCATGCCGCACACTCGGACAGAGAGAGTATAGCGCGTGCGATAAACTGAAGACGGATGGCCATGCATCGGCATCGAATCGCGGCGTTTCTGGCGGGTTGCCTGATCCTGGGCAGCCTGTTCATGATTTTTGTCGCCACCCAGAACTTCGCCACGGTGGATCGCGTGCTGGCTGCGCCCCCCTCAGAGGCTGCGCCCATGCTTCAAACGCTCGGTCCCCAGAATGCCCGGCTCCTGCTGCGCTATCTGGCGGGTGAGGAAAACAGGCTGTTTTTCACTAGCTGGGAACTGGCGCAGATCGCTTTGGGTGCGCTGTTGACGGCAATTCTGTTGTTAGGGATCAAAAGCCGGCTGTTGGCGGGCCTGGCCGGCGCCATGCTGATCATCGCCTGGTTCCAGCATTTTCGAGTGACGCCGGAGATGATCGCGCTCGGCCGGCTGGTTGATTTCGGCGGCGCGGCGGGGTCGGCCGCGTACAGCCAATTCTGGCGCTTGCACGGCCTGTATGGCGTGTTGGAAGTGGTGAAGCTGGCGCTCCTGATAGTGGTCGCCGTCATTTTGCTTTTTGCGCGGCGTAAGAAAACAACGGAAACAGTGGAAGTGGGCCCTGCAGTTTCGACCTTGGCGGAACCACAGCGTACCTCCCTTTGAAAATCAAACCTGAAAATCGTTTTTGGATCGGCCTCTACGGCTTCACTGCGTTTATCCTGCTGGTCGCCGTGAGCGTGTTTGCATGGCTGGCGTGGACCTCCAAGCAGGAGCCGGGCGTGGGGCGCGTAGCGGGCGCGCTTCCGGTGAACGCTGCCGCCAGTTCGCTGTCCGACGAAAGTTATGAGCTGCTGGCGGCCTTTCGAGCGCCGGAATATGTGCCACAGCCTGGCGCGCCTAAAACATTCCAGGCCGCGATGGCGAAGTATAAAATCGCGGACTACAAGGGCGCCGCTTCCGCGCTGCGATCCGTCACCCACGCCCAGCCGCGCTTTGCGGGCGCGCGATTTTACCTGGGAATATCGCTGCTGCTCAGCGGTGACCGAATATCGGGGATCGAGGAGCTGCGTGGCGTAACCGATTCCGGCGACAGCGCCTACCTGGAGCGCGCACGGTTCTACCTTGCCAAGGGGCTCATCGCCGAGCACGATATCCATCGCGCGCAACAGCAACTGGAGAATCTGATCGCGCAGCACGGCGATTTAGAAAAACAAGCGGCCGCGCTGCTCGGACAAATCCGCCCGTCATAATAGATAAAGTGCCCGACATCCTCACCATCATTGCGAAGTACGGATATACCAGCTTGTTCGTGGCGCTGCTCATGGAATCGATCGGCTTGCCGGTTCCCGGAGCTTTGGCGTTGCTGGCCGCGGGAGCTGCGTCGGCGGCGGGCGTCATGCATCCGGCGCTGGCTTTCGGCGCGGCGGTGGGCGCCATGCTGATCGGCGACGTCACGCTCTACGTCACAGGGCGCTTGTCGGGATGGCAATTGCTGGGCTTCTTGTGCGGCCTTTCGATGAGTCCCGAAGTTTGCATTTTGCGCTCCGCGAAGTGGTTCTATAAGCGCGGGCGCACTACGCTGCTGTTCTCGAAATTCCTGCCGGGGGTGAACACCATGGCTGCGCCCCTGGCCGGGAGCATGCACATGCGCGCGTCGCAATTCCTCCGCTTCGATTTTGGAGGTGCGCTGTTCTATGCGCTGGCTTATGGTTCGCTCGGTTACTTGTTTCGCGATGTTTTCCGTTTGATCGCAGGCGGATTGCAGGCCTTCAGCCGGGCCGTGGCGTGGGTGATTTTCGTCGGCGCACTGTTATTCGTTGGCTACCGCGTGTGGCTGTACGCACGCTATCGGCTCAGTCAATTTGTACCTCGGGTTCCGGTGAGCGACGTGGAGGCCCGCCTGAAGCTGGAAGGCACGCCGGATATCATCATCGCCGACGTCCGCAGCCACGGCTATTATGACCGGGGCGAGCAGCGCGTGCTGGGCTCCATCCGCATAGAGCCGAACAATCTGGATGCATTCATCGAGACGCTGCCCAGGGACACGCCCATTTATCTTTACTGCACTTGACTACGCGAAGCCACTAGCGCCCGTGTGGCGCACATCTTACGGCAAAAGGGATTCGACGCGTACGTAATCGCCGGTGGATTGCGTGCCTGGCGCAGGGCCGGATATCCGCTGGAAGCAGTGCCCAAGGAAGACATGGAGCTGCTGCCGCGATTCGATTAGATGTCGTTTGGCGATTGCGTTTTACCGTGTCGCGCCCACGTTTTACCGAGCCGCGCCCACGTTTTACCGAGCCGCGCCCAAAGGAAGCGGTCATAGCACCGGCGAATCGTTGCCCAGGAGCGCTTTTCGCACAATCTTGATCGGCGGGAAACCTTCGCGCATAAAGCGATCGTGGAATTCCTGCAGCGTGAACGCACTGCCGCGCATCTTCTTGTAATCCTCGCGCAGCTTCATGATTTCGAGCTTGCCCAGCGTGTAATAAAGATAGGTCGGATTGCTGGTGCCGCGCTTGGTTTCCACCTCGCCAATGGCGTGCGTCTGGTAGCCTTCCTTTACGAAAAAATCAATCCCCTGCTCGTAAGTCATCTTTCCGGTGTGCATTTGGATGCCGACGATATAGCGGGCGTCGCGCAGCAACGCGTCCTGCAATTGACCCAGGCGAAGCTTCAGGTCGCCATTGCCGTACCCTTCATCCAGCATCATTTGTTCGCAATAATGCGCCCAGCCTTCGGCGTTGGAATTGGCGCCCAGAAGCTTGCGGACCTTGGATGGAATGCTCTGCATCCACAGGAACTGCACATAATGGCCGGGATATGCTTCGTGGACCGCGGTGCTGATGATGGTCCCCCGGTTGAAGCTTTCCATATGCTCTTCCACGTGTTGCGGAGTCCAGGAGGGTTCGGGCAAAGTCACGTTGAAAAAGGCTTCCTTGGCTACCTTTTCATAGGGCCCGGGTGTGTCCATGGACGCCGTGGTGAGGGCGCGCATGAAGGGCGGAGTTTCCTCCAAAATGGGCAGCACCGGCGAAGGGATGGTGATGATCTGCTTGGCGTTGATGTAGTCTTTCAATCCACTTAGAACGTCGCGGAAGGATTGCAGCAAATGATCGGGCGCGGGATGATCGCGCGTGACGTCATCGAGAATCTGCCGCGGGGTCTTGCTCGGGTCGATCTTAGCCGCGGTTTCTTTGAAGGCTTGCTGGTTGCGACGCAAATCGGTCATGCCGATTTCGAGCAAACTGTCCAGAGGCAGCCCAACCATTTCTTCATACAGAAGCTTTTTGCTAAATAGAGTTCCGCCCAGACGAAAATCGCCCTTGGAGCGCGCCAGCAGGTTTTTTTCGAGGAACTCCTGATAGCGCTTCAAAACGTCCATGGCCTGATCGTTAGACGTTTTGAATTCAGCCAGCAGCGCGGGATCCTTCACTTCCTTAAATGCACTGGGGACGTCGTTCTGAAAGAAACTGACGATGCCCGGCAATTGCTCGATCGCGATCTCGGTGTAAATCCGTGGAGGGTCCTTGAGATTGGCGCGGGCGGCATCAAACACGGCGGGGAACTGGCGCTCACGCGCGATGACGGATTTCAACCGATCGGCCGGGGGCGCGAAGGTGCGGCTCATGATGACGAAAACGCTGTTCGTCACGCCACTCGAATAAATGTCCGGGTTCTTTTCCCACGTTCGGACCTGTTCGATATCCAGCAGCGTCGCACGGATGTAACTGAGAATGAGCTCCCGGTCCGGATCGGAAGGCATAGCCGCGAATTCCTTTTCAGCCTGGTGCAGCGCTTTGGTTTGAGCATCAATGCCCGCCTTGGAGTAATCTTCTAGTTGCGTGTCGTATTGGTGAAATCCGGATGACGTGCCCGTGGTGGGACTGAATTTGAAGTAAACGTCATCGAAGAAGCGATCCACTTGTTGAGGTGTGGGTTTAGGTGAGGGTTGCGCCCTCAGCGGGTTCAAAATCATGGTTGAGAAGATGGTCAGAAGGCAAAGTCCGCGGAACATCTTTCTATTATGCGCAACCATGGCCCTGCTGGATAATACATCGCCCGGAAAAATACAGTAGAATTGTCCACCAGTAGAGGAGTTCCCTTCCAATATGCTGGTGAGAGGCGCAGCCGCGGCTCTGTTCCTGTTCGGCGCAATCGCCGGATTTGACTCGCTTGGCCAAGCGCCCACCGGGCAGAATACGCCCCCGCAAAATACACCGGAAATGGCATCTCGCGACGCGCCGGCTACCTTCAGCGCCAAAGTGAACCTGGTGATGGTTCCAGTGGTGGTGCGCGACGGGAAGGGCAAAGCGATCGGAACGCTGCAAAAGGAAGATTTTCAGCTTTTCGATAAAGGCAAGCCGCAGGTGATCTCCCGGTTTTCGGTGGAAAAGGCCGGCGAGACAGTAATTCCCGCGGAAGTGGCGGCGGACGCAGCCGCGATCGATAAATCCATTGCGCCGGCAACTCCCGCCGCGCCCATCGCGCAACGGTTTGTCCTTTATCTGTTCGACGACGTGCATACCACCACGCCGGATTTGATACAAGCCCGCAACGCGGCCGACAAGCACTTGACCGAGTCACTCGATCCAGCTGCGCGCGCTGGCATCTTTACCACGTCCGGGCAGAATAACGTGGATTTCACGGACGATCGCGTGAAGCTGCACGAAGCGCTCATGAAGCTGATGTCGCGGCCAACCATGGGACCTCCGGGATCGGAGTGCCCGGACATCAGCTACTACATGGCGGATATGATCCAGAACAAAAACGATCCCACGGCGCTCCAGGCGGCGGCCCAGGAGGTACTGGACACCTGCAATCCGCCCCCGCCCGGTCCCATAACGGCGGCCACGGAACAAATGGCGGAGAGCGTTTCGCGCGCCACGGCATCGCGCGTTCTGAGCGTTGGCGAACGCGACACTCGTCTGGCATTTACAGTGCTGGAGGGCGCCATCCGCAGGCTCGCCGCGGCGCCGGGCGACCGTGCCTTGATCCTGGTCTCCGCTGGATTCTTCCTCACTGACGAATTGCGCCCGGAAGAAACCGACATTATGGATCGCGCCATTCGCGCTAATGTGCGAATCAGCTCTCTGAATGCCCGCGGGCTTTATGTCGTGGTTCCCGGAGGGGACGCCAGCACGCCCTCTTCGGCTGGTGGCCCGGCAGTGACCATCGTGAAGGATCGCTATCGGCGCGAAAGCGCGCTGGCGGAAGAAGACGTACTGGCCGAACTGGCCGACGCCACCGGCGGCCGGTACTTTCATAACAGTAATGACTTGAAAGCCGGCTTCGAGCTGCTGGCCGCGGCTCCTGAGTTCGTTTACGTTCTGGGATTCTCGCCGCAAAACTTAAAGCTCGACGGAGGTTATCACGCGCTCAAGGTGAAGCTCGCGACCCTGCGCGGCCTGGATTTGCAAGCCCGGCGCGGATACTACGCGCCCAAACATCTGCCCAATCCCGAGGAAGACGCCAAGCGCGAAATCGAAGAAGCTCTTTTTTCACGGGATGAATTACAGGATATTCCCGTCGAATTACACATGCAATTTTTCAAATCGAGCGACGTTGCCGCCAAGATTGCGGTGCTGGCGCGGGTGAACGTGAAGAATCTGCGCTTCCGCAAGGCGGACGGGCGTAACAACGACAACGTGACGGTGCTTTCCGGTGTCTTCGACCGCAATGGAAATTACATCACCGGGATGCAAAAGATCGTAGAACTGCGCCTGCTGGATCCAACCTTGGAGAAGGTGATGAACTCCGGTATTACGGTGCGCAGCAATTTCGACGTGGCGCCCGGAAGTTATGTGATCCGGCTGGTGGTTCGGGATTCGGAAGGACAGAACATGGCGGCGCGCAACGGTGTAGTCGAGATTCCGTGAGTTGGTCGAAGCATGATGAGATTGCATGAAAGAGATTGGATGGAGGTGCGATCGTGAATTTTCAGCGCATGATTTGTTTGGCCGCGCTTCTAGTCGCGGCGGCTTTTTATCCCTCGGCTCGCGCTCAAGCGCCGGCGGATGCCGGTGTCATCCGGACCGAAACCAAACTGGTGCTGGTGGACGCGGTGGTGACGGATAAGAAGGGCAATTATATTCACGACCTGGAGTCCAAGGATTTCCGCGTCTATGAAGACAACAAAGAACAGCAGGTGAAGAGTTTCTCGTTTGAAGCCGGAGCGGCATCTCCCGCCAACCAGCAACGACATTACCTGGTCTTGTTTTTCGACAACTCGACCATGGACTTTGGCTCCCAGGCGCTGGCGCGCGGAGCAGCAGCCAAGTTCATCGACGCCAATGGCGGTCCCAACCGTCTGATGGCGATTGTCAATTTTGGCGGGGCGCTTCAAATCGCGCAAAATTTCACCGACGATACCCAGCGGCTCAAGAATGTCGTGAATGGAGTAAAGTTTTCGAGCGTGGCGCCCAACGCGTCGGATGGAAATGTGCCGCAGTTGAGCGCGCAAATGGCAAGCTTTGGCGCGCGCGACGTGCTCTATGCGTTGAAGGATCTGGCCAAGAGTCTGAGCGCCGTTCCGGGCCGTAAGACTTTGATCATGATCACCGGCGGGTTCCCCGTGACCCCGGAGATCCTATCCGAAGCCACAGCCACAATCAGCGCCTGCAACAAGGCCAATGTGGCCATTTATCCCATTGATGTCCGCGGACTGGTGGCCGGCACGCCGCAGGCCAGTTTGAGTTCGCCCTATGGCAACGTTCGTTTTGTGCCGGCGTCCTATGTTCCCGGTGGCATGGCCTTCTTCATCCCGCAACACGGTGGAGGCGCAGGCGGTGGGGGAGGTGGCGCTGGAGGTGGTGGGGGCGGGGGAGGACATGCGGGCGGAGGCACTGGAGGCAGCGGCGGCGCTCCGGGGGGCGGTAGAACCGGTGGCTCGCCAGGCGGCGGACGCACGAACGGCCCCAGCACCGGAACGGGATCACCAGTGAATACCGGCATGATGAACGGCTGTGGCGGCGGCTTGTCGGCCAACAATCCGAACAATCCATGCAACAGTGCGCGCACCATCATGCCGAAAATGCCCGACAGCACCACCACCAATCAGAACATCATGTTCCTGCTGGCGGAGGGCACCGGAGGCTTCGTCATTCACGAGACCAACGATTTGACGGGCGGCATGGAAAAAATCGGGAAGGAACAGAATGAGTACTATATTCTCGGCTACACGCCCCCGGATTCGGACGAGGGAAGTTGCCACACGCTGCGCGTAAAGGTGGATCGCGGCGGCACCGAAGTGCGCGCCCGCACCGGTTACTGCAACTCCAAGCCGGTGGATATGCTGGCCGGTAACTCCACCGAAAAGGAGCTGGAGGCTCGCGCGCTCGCGGCCCAAACCGGAAATGTCGCCGCTACCATGCAACTGCCGTTTTTTTATACCGCGCCCAACGTCGCGCGCGTGAACGTGGCGATGGAGATCGCGACCAATAGCTTGAAGTTTGAAAAGCAGAAGGGCAAATTCCACTCCACCATCAATATTCTCGGCCTGGCGTATCTGCCGGATGGTTCGGTGGGCGCGCGCTTCAGTGATTCCCTGAAGCTCGACTTCGACGACAAGAAGGAGATGGAGGCTTTCAAGGAAAAGCCCATGCACTATGAGAACCAGTTTGACGTCGCGTCCGGGAAATACAATCTGAAAGTGGTCTTTGCAGCCGGCGGCGAGAGCTTCGGAAAAGTGGACATGCCGCTGGTGGTCGATCCCTACGATGCCAAGCAGTTCAGCATGAGCAGTTTGGCGCTGAGCAAGGATGTGCACCGTTCCTCCGAATTGGGAACCGGCCTGGATGCGCTGCTGCTCGAAGATCGCGTGCCGTTGATTGCCAACGGAATGCAGTTGGTGCCGTTTGGGTCCAATCATTTCAAGAAGACCGATCTGGTGGCTTTCTACACCGAACTCTACGAGCCGCTGCTGGTGACTGGCGATCCAAAGTCGCCGCCGGTGGTTGCATTTGAGCTGCGCGTATTGGACGCTAAGACCGGCGAACAGAAATCAGACACCGGTTTGCTGCGCGTAGAACTTCCCAAGCAAGCAGGCAGTCCGACGGTTCCGCTGGGAGCCAAGGTGCCCACGGAGTCGCTCGCCCCGGGTGCTTATCAGGTGGAGCTCAAGGCCATGGACGACAAGGGAAAAGAGTTCAAGCGCACCACCGATATTCAAATCGAGTAACTGGGGGCAGGCCGGCTATCCGCGCACCAGCAACGATCGAATCAGCCCCAGATCGTTCAAAATGCGGCGGCTCTTCTGGGTGTGGGCATCCAGTTGAGAGATCTTGAACAGAGCCAGGCGCAGGGCTTCCGAACGGCGTTCATCGCTCGCATTGTTGGACTCATTGAGCAAGGCTTGTAACTCGCCTTGCGCCTCCGCGATCACGTTTTCCAATACCACCATGAACTCGTGCGCGCTTTCAATGCTGTGGAACGGCTGTTCGGCTGCGTCGGCCATGACTCCATATACAGTAACGCACCCTACGGTCGTGGGCTAGGCCGGCGCTGCTATAATAAACCGAATTTTTCATGCGGCTTACAGGTTTTTTGTTGCTTGCAGGTGGATGGATCATCGTGCTGGGCGCCATCGCGCTCTTGCCGTCCGGGCCGTCTGAAGTCGCTTTTGTGCTGGTGGCGCTCGGAGTTCAGGCTTTGGGCTTGACGCTGGTTTTTCGCTCGCACCTGGCCCCGGGCAGGGAACGAAGGTGACGCCGGTTCGCGCTCCTGCCCTGACCGAGACCTCGGCTGCGCTCTGCTTTCTGTTCGTGCTGCTCATTCCAAGCGCTACCGCCGGGCTGGCGTTGATCAACGCAGGCCTCGGAAGGTTCAGAAATGCCGCTCATTCCATGTTGAGCGCGCTCTGTGTCATCGCCGTTGCCGCGCTGGTCTACTTCGCCGTCGGCGCGGCGTGGCAGGGCTCCGCGGGGCAGCCGGCATTCGCCTTGCGCGTGGCCGGCCAGGATTGGAACTGGATCGGCGCCGGACGATTCTTCCTGCGCGGCCTGGAATTGGGAGGATGGTCTTCCCTGGCGGCACTCTTCGGTTTAATGAGCGCGGCGCTTACGGCCATCATTCCGCTCGGAAGCGGCGCGGATCGTTGGCGTCTGGGCGCTAGCTGCGCTTCCACAGCCTTACTTGCCGGCTGGACCTACCCTCTGTTCGCACACTGGGCCTGGGGCGGCGGATGGCTCGCGCAACTGGGCTTTATCGACAGCGGCGGCGCAGGCGCTATCCAGGTGGTGGGCGGACTGACGGCCCTTTCCATCACCTGGATCCTGGGACCTCGGCGCGGCAAGTTCAACCCGGAAGGCATGCCATCGGCGCTGCCCGGCCACAATGCCGTCCTGGTTTTGTTGGGGTGTTTTCTGGCGTGGCTGGGATGGTTGGGATTGAATGCCGCGGGCGCCATCCTCTTCACCGGTGTTGCGGCCAGCCGCGCGGTTTTAATTGCGGTGAATACCACGCTCGGGGCCGCGTCGGCGGCGCTATGCGTCGCGGCCATCACACGTTCGCGTTTTGGCAAGACCGATGCGTCGCTCTGCGCCAACGGCTGGGTCGCTGGCCTGGTGGCGGTGAGCGCTGGCTGCGCCGTGATGCCTCCTGCCGCGGCCGTGATTGTCGGGCTCGTCGCGGGCGCCTTGCTGGTCTATTCGGTGGAGTGGCTGGAGCTGCATTTGGGCATTGACGATCCAGGAGGCTCGGTATCGGTCCACGCCGTGGCTGGTTTGTGGGGATTGCTGGCGACGGGTCTGCTGGCCGCAATTGCTCCCGGCGACGCACCGGGTTTGTGGCTCGCGCAGGTAGTGGGCATCGCGACCCTGCTCGGATTTATTCTGCCCGTCACCTATGGGTTGAACTGGCTTCTCAATCGACTCTCTCCGCAGCGTGTCGCGATGGAAGGCGAACGGCAGGGCCTGGATTTGTTCGAGCTCGGCGCCGGCGCTTATCCCGATTTCATGACGCACAACGAAGACTTCTGGCAGCGATAAGTCAGTTTTTCAGCTTCACTGGCGGTGGCAGCTCTTTGCGCGGCAGCAGCTCCGGCCGGTTCGCCGCGTGATACACCACCGACGCAATCACTGCCGCGGCCTGCATCAGGTCCGCGGGCACTGCATGGTCGTAAACGTCCATGTTCGAGTGATGCGTGATGCGCTCATACTCCACATCGTCCTGGATGAACTGAAATCCCGGCAATCCTACCTGGTCGAAGGATAGATGATCGGTTCCATCGGTATTCCGAATTGAGACGGTGGTGACGCCCAGGTCCCGGAACGGCGCGAGCCACGCCTCGAACACCGGCCGCATGGCATCGTTCCCTTGCAAGTATACGCCGCGAATCTTTCCCGTTCCGTTATCGTCGTTAAAATAGCCGGAAAACTTGGCGTGCGCGGGCTTGAGTTCCATGGTGGCTGCATCGCCAAAGGTCGCTTTCACGTACGCCCGGGAACCGTAGATTCCCTGTTCTTCGCCGCTCCACAAACCCAGCCGGACAGTCCGGTCCAGCTTCAGGTGCAGAGTCTTTAGAATCCGCATCACTTCGATCATCACCGCGCTGCCGGTTCCGTTGTCGGTGGCGCCAGTGCCCCCAATCCAGGAATCGAAATGCGCGCCGATCATCACCACTTCATCCGGCTTGCTCGTTCCAGGGATGTTGGCGATGATGTTCAAACCCTCGCCAGTGGCGCCATCGCCCGTGGTTCGCACTTCCAGTTCCAGCTTCACCGGAACCTTCTTTTCGAGCAACCGCGCGATGCGATTGTAGTGTTCAATGGTCAGAGCGATGCGCGGCTCGGTAGGGGGCTGGCTGCTCAAATAAGTGCCCGCTGCTTCGCCGAAAACCGTGCCCGCATCGGCATTGTAGCTGGGAACGATGGCGGCAACCGCGCCCTCTTGCGCCAGGAACTGATTCACTCGATCGGTGAGGTTGTCCTCGTACTCCCAGATCTTGGCCTCGGCATCCAGCGGCAGCAGTTCCGACAGAGCGCGCCGTTCCTCAGGTTTAACCGGCAGGATCATCTTCTCGATATCGAACGCCGGCAGAGCTTGCGGCGTGGGAGCTTCCCCTTCTTTCGCCAGCTCCGCGTCGGAATAGCGGGAAGCCGGGGCCGTCATTATGGGTTTCACGTCCCGCAGCTCCCCGATCAATACGATCTTGCCCCGCAGCTTGCCTTTTTGTTCCTGAAAGTACTTCTGCAGCTCGTCTTCGGTTTTCTTGCGGTCCAATCGGTCAGTGATCTTGAGGGGCGCCAGCACCGGCTCCGTCACCAGCGGCCCTTTCGTATCCGCCGACCACGCCAGCGGAAACCCGATCAGCGGCGCGTACTCCGGCTCCTGGATCGAAATGCTGAACTTGGTGAGCCTCCAGCTCCTCCCGAATTTGCCCCACGGTTGAATTGCCGAATCGTCGATTCCAAATTCCTTCAGGCGCTTGACGGTCCAATTGGCCGCCGCGGTGAATCCGGGCGAGCCCGTCAACCGCGGCCCATAAACGTCAGTGATCCAAAACAGGTGGTCCATCACCTTGGAGTTTTGAAATGCCTCCGTCTTGATGCGTTGGATCACGCCGAGGTCGACCTTTTCCTGGGCGCACAGCGTCAACGAAAACAGGGCAAGAGCAAGAAGTTTCATCATGAGATCTCTAAGCATCATAGCCTGCTCCGCATGGATTGTTCTAAATGGATGTGTTCCAATAAACAGCTATATGGCGCGCATCAATGTACTCCTGGTCTTGTCCCTCTGGGCTGGTTCTCTTCAGGCTCAAACTGGCTCCGCAACTGCACCGCTCTATCCCAATTTCCCCAGTGAAATGCCGGCCAAGATCCAGCGCTCAACCACCGGTTTCGAGTACGACCGCCGCGATGTGATGATTCCGATGCGCGACAAGGTGAAGCTGCACGCGGTGGTATTGGTTCCCAAGGGCGCCAAAAACGCCCCCATTCTTCTGACGCGTACGCCTTACAATGCAACCGAGCTGACCAGCCACATGTCCAGTCCGCATCTCGGCCCCATCCTCCAGGGCTACGACAATGCAGTCGACGTAATTGTCGATGGCGGTTATATCCGCGTGGTCGAAGACGTTCGCGGCAAGTATGACTCAGAGGGCGACTACGTGATGAACCGTCCGTTGAGCGGCCCGCAAAATCCAACTCCCGTCGACCACTCTACCGACACCTACGACAGCATCGACTGGCTGGTGAAGAACATCCCGGAGACCAATGGCAAGGTGGGTATCCTCGGAATTTCCTACGACGGCTTCACTCCGCTGATGGCCCTGGTGAATCCTCATCCCGCGCTCAAGGTTTCCGTACCCATGAATCCCATGGTGGACGGATGGATGGGTGACGACTGGTTTCATAACGGCGCGTTTCGCGAGGTGGGTATCACCTACATCTACGAACAGGAAGCGTCGCGCGACAACAAGGAGAAATGGTGGAGCGGTCACTTCGACGATTACGACTTGTATCTGGATGCCGGGTCGATTGGCGAATTAGGGCAGCAGCATGGCATGGAGCAGATAGGATTCTGGAGGAAGATACTGGCCCACCCCAGCTACGATGCGTTTTGGCGCGATCAGGCCATGGATAAAATTCTGGCGGCGCAGCCGCTCAAGGTACCTGTGCTCTTAGTGGCCAGTCTGTGGGATCAGGAAGACATTTACGGAGCCATGGCCGTTTACAAAGCCATCAAGCCCAAAGACACAGGCAACGACAAAGTGTTCCTGATCATGGGCCCTTGGTTTCACGGGCAGGAGATCGGCGATGGCAGTTCGCTCGGGGCGCTCAAGTTCCACAGCGACACAGCGTTATATTTCCGCCAGAACGTGTTGCTCCCGTTCCTGGACCATTACCTGAAGGACCCAGCCAAGGGCGGCCCTGTTCCGATCGCGCCCGTCACCGCGTACGAGACAGGCAGCAACCAATGGCTGAAACTGCCTTCCTGGCCCGCCGGCTGTGCCACTGGTTGCTCGATCAAGCCATCTCCGTTCTATTTGAAAGCGGACGGCAAAGCGGGATTCGCGGCGCCCAAGCCGGGAGATTCCAGCTTTACCGAATATGTATCCGATCCCGCGAGACCAGTTCCATTTCGCAGAAGGCCGGACAAAGGAACATCGGGGCGCACCTGGGAGGAATGGTTGGTGAGCGATCAACGAGAGGTTTCCGGAAGACCGGATGTGGGCGTGTTCGTCTCCGATGTGCTCACCGATCCGGTGAAGATTAGCGGCCAGCCGATGGTGAATCTGATAGCGTCGACTAGCGGAACGGATTCCGATTGGGTAGTGAAAGTGATTGACGTTTATCCGGACGAAGTGGCCGGCGATCCCGAAATGGGCGGCTACCAGCTCATGGTTTCCGCGGATATTTTCCGCGGCCGTTATCGCGAGAGCCTGGAGAATGCGAAAGCCATCGAAGCGGGCGAGGCGCTGCCTTACAAGTTCGCCCTGCCTACCGCCAACCATACCTTCCTGCCGGGCCATCGCATCATGGTGCAGGTGCAATCCAGCTGGTTCCCGCTCTATGACCGCAACCCCCAGACGTTCGTCCAAAGTATCTTTTGGGCCAAGCCGCAGGACTTTAAGAAAGCCACTCAGCGAATATTTCATAGCGCCGATCAGGCCAGTTTCGTCGAGCTGCCAGTGGTGGTGAAGTAGCGGTGGTGAAGTAAATGATCCGCGGTCAGTGCTTCGCGATCAGCAGCAGCAGCCCGAAGATCACCACCGGGATCAGCGCCATCGCCACATAGAACAGGATTTGCTTCAGCAGCGGGGTTTTGCGAACCTTCCAATCCCGCAGCTCGGCCCGGTCGGCTACGCCCACCTGATCCAGGTGCTCCAGATCCCAGGCGAATTCGTTGGCTGTCGAATATCGATTCTGCGGCTCGCGCTCGAGCGCCCGATAGATCACTTCCTGCACCTCCGGCGAGATCTCGGGATTCACTTCGCGCGGCGGAATGGGATTGTTCATCAGCCGGTCGTTCATGATGGCGAACGGACTTGGCCCCTGGAACGGCGTCTTGCCGGTGAGCATCTCGTACAGCATCACGCCCAGCGCGTAGATGTCGCTGCGCCCGTCGCCGCGCTTCCCCTTCACCTGCTCCGGCGAGATGTAATCGGGGGTTCCCATCACCTGCGACAGCTTGGCAAACGTCAAGCGGCGCGCGCCTTCCTTGCCCGCGATGCCGAAGTCGATCAGCTTGATCTGATCGTCGCCGTCGAGCATGATGTTCTCGGGCTTCAGGTCGCGATGCACCACGCCGTTGCGATGGATGTAATCGAGCGCGTCCGCGATGTTCACCGCGATCCTGGTCGCGCGTTCCAGCGGCAGCTTGCCGCTGGCATGCAGCACTTGCCGCAGCAGCCGGCCATCCACCCACTCCATCACCATGTAGATCTGGCTGCGATCGCCGTTAGCCAGCACTTTCATGACGCCGGGATGATCCAGCTTTTCGCCGATCTCGGCCTCGCGCTGAAAACGATCGTAGAGCACCGGGTCGGCCTCCATTTCCGGATGCGGAACCTTAATCGCAACTTCGCGGCCGGTGCGCATGTCCGTGGCGCGAAAAATGGACGCCATGCCACTGCGGGCGACAAGCCCTTCGATACGGTAGTGGTCGAGTTGCTCGCCGGGATGGAGTGTCATGTGGTGCGCGGGAACGCGCCAACGAGGAAATCGCGAATCAACGCAATTTGTAAGGCCGTCCCCGGTACATTCCCACGCGTTCCACGCTTCGAACTCGGATCAGTTGAACGCTTATATTATCACTGCCGTCGCGCTGGTTCGCAATGTCCACCAGCCGCTGGGCCGCCGCGCTCAAGTCGCCGCCATGCCCTGCTAGCGTGGCCATCTCGGACGCTTCCACGGAATTATAAAGTCCGTCGCAGCACAGCAGCACCACGTCGCCGGCATAAACCTGAATGTCGCTGGTTTCGATGTCGACGAATAAATCCGCGCCGAGCGCCCGGCTCAGCACATGCCGCGTGGACGCATCCGATGCCTCCTTGGCCGACAACAGTCCCATGCGGGCTTGTTCCTGCGCGACGGTGTGATCGCGCGTCAGCAAGCGGGTTTGGCCGCCGCGGATCAAGTAGCAACGCGAATCGCCGGCATGCGCCACCGCCAGCCGATCGTAGCGGAAAGCGCACGCCACCAGCGTGGTCGCCATGGATGTTCCGCCCGGACTGTGGGACCGGCTGGTTTCGTAAATCTTGACGTTGGCTTCTTTCGCCAGACGCACCAGAAGCGAACTCAGCCCTTCCGACGCAGGCGCTTTGCCAAAGCCCGCCGTGAGATACTCCACCGCGGCCCGCGATGCCACCTCGCCCTTCTCGCTGCCTCCTACGCCGTCGGCCAGCACAAAGAGCCATCCGTGCGAGCGGGCTAGGGCAGCCGAAGCCGGAACTACGTGCCCGAGATAATCCTCATTGTGTTCTCGTTGCTTTCCCGGGTCGGAAAGATGAGCGAACTCCAGATCCAAAGTCAAAATTCGATGGCCGCGGTCGGGTTGGCGGGCTTCACCCGAGCTTCTATTATTGCGCGGCCATGAAGCGCTTGTTCACCAGCGTCGTTCGCCCCTTGCTCCTGCTGGAACGGAAGAAGTAAATGCCGCCGTAGATGGCCCAAACAGCGGCGATACCCAGGGCGGACAGCGGTTCCAACTTGGTGCCGATTCCCATAAAAGGCAGCACCAGATAGGCCGCCATGCAGGCCAGATTGGCCAGCAAGCCGAACACGGGAATGACCAGATGCTTAATCGGGTTGAACGCCGGGTGATTGTGAAAGGCGACGATACACGTGATACAACTCAGCATGTAGAGCAAGAACGTGCCGAAGTTGGATGCCAGGGTAATCGTCAACAGGCTCTGCGGCAGCGCGGCCATGGTATCGTGACTCACGTAGCCGAAGCTCGAAAAGAATCCCTGAGGCAGAGCTTTCACCGTGGCATCCGTCAGCGCGCTGCCATCGCCGAAAAGCATCGAAACAGTGATGCAGCCGACCACGGCGGAGATGATCGCGAGCGTCCAGATAGCCCGATGCGGAGTCAGGCTCTTGCTGTGCAGCATGCCGAAGTGCTCCGGCACCTCGTCGTCTTTACCCATGGCATAGGTCACGCGGGCCGCGGTGTTCATGCAAGAGAGCGTGGTGCCGATCAGCGCCAGGAACACGGTGAATGCCTGAATCAGCATGAAAGTGCGTCCATTGCCCGGACCGAGAATTGCATCGCCGACCATCACCATCAGATCGCCGATCGGCGCCGCGGAGCCGGTCGCGCTTTGCATCGTATATCCGCTGCTCAAGACGTAGTTCGCAGCGAAGTACTCAAACAGATAGCAGAAACAGCCTTGCACCAGCAGTGAGACCACCACCGCGATGGGCACGTCTCGCTTGGGATTCCTGGCCTCTCCGCCCATGGAGGTCACCGATTCGAAACCGACCAGAATCAGAATGGCCACCGTAGCTTGGACGAACATCCAGGAGAAGCTATGAATGCCGACTACCGATCCTGCCGTCGGATGCGTCAGAAAGTTGCCCTTATCGTCGTGCTCGGGATAGCTGACGGTGAAGGGTACCGGTTTGCCCGCGCTATCCAGCATCGGCTTGGGAACCCCGTTGGCGTCGCGCGAAATCACGTCGGTGGTCTGTCCGTTGGCGGTCTGCTTTTGGGTAGCGAACTGATAGGTGTACGCTTCGCCCGATGTAGAGTCGAATTGATAGGCCACGCTTCCGGCCGGGTGATTCATGCGATAGCTCAACGCCATGATGGAGAAGACGATCAGAGCGCTGATCTGAATTACATTGATCGCGATGTTTACCGCGGTTGACCCATTCACCCCCCTCGCAGCGATGTAGGCTACTACGAACGAGAACACCACCGCGACCAGCATCATGAACATAGGGCCGGGATTGGAGGCGCTCATAAAGCTCGGCCACAGGGTTCCGACGATATAGCCGCAAAGAATGCCCATGGTGCCGACCATCACGCCCGGATAGATCCAATAATACAGATGCGAACCCCAGCCAACGACGAATTTCGCCAGGCGCGCGTAAGGCCACGCTTTTTCGTGATTGAGGAAGGATTGTTCCGCGAAGTAATAAGAACTGCCAGTACCGGGGTACAGCTTCGCCATTTCGGCGTAGCAAACGGCGGTCGCCAGGCATAGCAAAACAGCGAACAGGATTCCGATCCACATGGAGGGAGCGCTTGCGCCCTCGCCGGCTTGGGCCAGGAAGGTGAGCCACAGGAACGCGCCCGGGGCAATCAGCGCCATGGCGTTCATGGTCAGCCCCGTGAGCCCTAACGTGGCTTTCATCTGAGGTGCGTCGTTTTCGGCCATTATTATCTATCCCTTCCAGGAATTTCGCGCTGTGGCTCGACACGGAGCTGATTTTGCTTTTAACTGACCTTACACTCTCCCAAGCCCCCCGTCCAATCGAAATAACTTATGCTTCTCGATCAAAGAATCTTAGCGTCAAAAGCGTTCACGTCCCAGCCGCGGACCCCTCGGCCTGCTTTCGCCAATCGATATTTTGGATTCGATTCATAACGCTTTCTTGAGAATCCGCTACGATCAAGGCTTGTCCCGGCCATTCACCGCAGTTCCTGCCTGCTTCTTCATTCCCAGCATCGTGATGCTCGCCAGCGTCTCCGCATTCGGCCAATCGGCGTCCGCCAGCCTGCGGGTCACCGTGAGAACTACAGCCGGGATGCGGGTGGGCGGGTCCAAAGTCCTGGTGCACTTCGTTGAGGGGAATGCGGATCAGACGGTCACCGCCGGCCCGGACGGGACGTTCGGCGTCGGGACACTCGCTCCCGGCCACTACCAATTGACGGCCAGCCAGCCGGGGTTCGCCAGTTCCTCCGTCTCAGCCGTGGAACTCGCCGCCGGCCAAGTGCTTGATCTCACCCTCACGCTTGGTCCTAACACGTTACAGGACGGATTTCTGAAGCGCCTGTTTCGCGCTTACTCGGACGACTGGAAGGGAACCCCCGCCAGTGGGCCCGAGCCGGCCCGCCGCGTACCGCCGTCGCCGCTCAACTCGCCTCCTTTTCCAAACGCCGACTGGTCCTACGGTGGTGCTCCAGTCATCGGCGTACCCGACACCAACGTGCCCCCTCTGATGCAAGCCCTTTACGCGGGACCGAACGGTCAGGCTTGGGAAAACAGCCGGGTCAAGATCTATGGCTGGTTGGAAGGCAGCTTGAACCTCAGCACTTCGCATCAGTCCAATCTCCCCTCGGCCTATGACATATTCTCCAACCGCGTGGAGCTCGACCAAGCCGTCCTTTACATCGAACGCCTGCCGGACACCGTGCAGACTGACAGCGTGGATTGGGGATTCCATCTCAGCGGTTTATTCGGCACCAGCTACCGTTTCACGCTGAATAAGGGTTATTTCAGCCAGCAGTTGCTGCAGCAAGATCGCCAGTACGGCTTTGACCCGGTGCTCGAGTATTTCGACCTGTACGTGCCACAGATTGCCGACGGACTGAATATACGAGTGGGGCGTTTCATTTCCGTGCCTGGCATCGAAGCGCAGCTAGCGCCCAATAACTACGTGTACACTCACTCCTTGCTCTACAGCATCGATCCCTTCACCGACACCGGCATGATCGCCACTATCAAACTCAACGACCATTGGCTGTTGCAATTAGGCCTCACCGCCAGCCATGACGTGGCTCTCTGGACTTCGGACGCCCGGCCGTCCGCCACGGCTTGTATCAGCTACACGTTCAACCACGGCAACGATAACGTGTATCCCTGCATCAATGGCCTGAATAGCGGGAGGTACGCCTACAACAATCTGCAGATGTTCGATACCACCTGGTACCACAAGTTCAACGCCACTTGGCATATGGCGACAGAATCCTGGTACATGTATGAAAAGGATGTGCCGAATGTAGCCGGGCCGCTGCCGCTCGAAACTGGCACCCGCGGTGCATTTTGTTCCGCCGGCGTTGAGCGCTGTTTTGCCCCTGAATGGGCGGCGGTGAATTACGTCGAAAAACAGCTCTCGGACAAAAACTATCTATCCATTCGCACGGATTTCCTCGACGACATGAAAGGCCAGCGGACCGGCTATAAGACGCCATATACGGAGGGCACTCTCATGTGGGGACATTGGATCGGCAGCACGATTTTACTCCGCCCCGAACTCAGATTCGACCATTCCTTTCGAGTCCAAGCTTATGACGATGGAACCCGCAGCAACCAGTTTCAGCTGGCGATGGACCTGATCTTCAAGTTCTAGGGCCCGTCATCTCTCCTGTCGAAAACTCCATCCGTGCTGCAAATGCAAGCTAAATCGATGTTAATAGATAATTTGGATTGATCTCATAATGTCTTCCCGGCCAGCGCTTGCTGCGTGATACTGAATCTTGAGCATTCCGATGGGACGAATGGTGGACCGAAGCGGGCGCAGCCTGCCGAAACTGCACTCGAGCGCGGCATGGCGTCGCACGGAAGAGGAGTTTTTCAAAACCGGACGCGCCGCCGACGTGCAAACCTCGCTGGCACGGATGATCGACGCCATTGCGGTGGAAGCCTATCGAACCACCATCGAACCCGTTCTTCCGCAGGGCGCAGTGATGCTGGCAGCCGGCGGATACGGAAAGCGGGAATTGTTTCCTTACGCCACGGTGGACATCCTGGTTCTCTTGGAAGGCGAGTCGCCCTGGGTGTCCCTGCGCGAGCCGCTGGCCGAGTGCGTGCGCTTGCTTTGGGATGCGGGATTGCGTCTCAACCATACGGTCCGCACGGTGTCCGAGTGTCTGGAGTTTCGCGAGCAGAGTATCGATCTGGATATCAATCTTTTGGACCTGCGGTATTTGGTAGGCGACCGGGCTCTGCTGACGCGCTTCGAGAATAAGTGGCCGGCGTTTCTGGAGAAGAACGGCCCCAAACTGGGCCAGCATCTTTCCACGCATACGCGCTTGCGGCACGCTAAGTTTCAGAATACGCTGCACCACCGCGAGCCCGATATCAAGGAGGCTCCAGGCGGGTTGCGCGATTGGAATCTGATCGGCTGGTTGTCGCGCCTGGGCGTGGAAAGCGCCCACGTCACTGACCAGTTCCATCAGGCCGGCGAGTTCCTCTCGGTGTTGCGATGCTTTTTGCATTATCAATCCCAGGGCGACCGCAATGTGTTGGATCTGGACGCGCAGGAGCGCATGCTCGCGCGGCCTTTTAGCAGCGTCCAAGCGGTTCCGGACTTCATGCGCGAATACTTCCGCCATGCCTGGGTGATCTTCAACCAGGCGCATCGCGCCTTGACGGCCCTGGACAAGACCGAAACTTCATTGGTGGGAAATTTTCGCGACTGGCGGTCGCGCCTTTCCAATAGCGAATTCACCGTTTCGCGCGAACGAATCTTCCTGCGGAATCCCGCGCAGCTCGAAAGCGATCCGGCGGTCGTTCTTCGGCTGCTGGAGTTCATCGGGCGGCACGGGTTAACTCCGGCGCCTGAAACCGAGCGGCGTCTGGAAACGGCGCGTTCCGCATTCGCTGAGTATTGCGCTCAGCCGCGGCCGCTGTGGGCCACCCTCGAAGGCGTTCTGGCTCTGCCGCGCGCCGCGCTCGCCATGCGTACTCTGCAACGCGCCGGGCTGCTATCTGCGCTGTTTCCCGAATGGTCTTCGATGGTGGATCTGGTGGACACTGAACCCGAGCATCGCTACACCGTCGACGAACACGCACTCATGACCGTGGAACGCGCCACCGAGCTCGGATCGAACACCGATCCCACGCGGCAGCGCTTCGCCCAGCTTCTTTCAGAGATCGAGAATCCGGCCGTACTGGTGTTTGCGTTGTTGTTTCACAGCGCGGGCCAGGGCGCCGGGCCCGGCCATCCGGTCGAGCTCTCCATCGCGCTGGCCAACCAGGCCATGCAGCGTATCCGCGTGCCGGCCGAAGAGCAGCGCGAAGTAAATTTTCTGATCGAGCATCAGCTGGATCTGGCCGAGGTGATGAGCGGCCGCGACGTGGACGATCCGGCCACGGCCCGCCAACTGGCCGAGCGCGTCGGTACTATCGAGCGTCTCAAATTGCTCGCCGTGATGACCTATGGCGATCTGGCTGCCGTGAGCTCGGACGCCATGACGCCCTGGCGCCTGGAGCGGCTGTGGCGGGCTTATGAAGTGACCCAGCACGAGCTGACGCGCGAACTTGAAACCGATCGCATTCAAGACGTGCCGGACAGCGTGCCGGGCCGTCCCGCGTTTCTAAAGGGCTTCCCCGTTCGCTACCTGCGCGCGCATTCACCCGCTCAAATTGAAGAACACATGCGGTTGTATGAAGAGAGCCGTCCCACCGGTGTGGCGGTGCAGCTGGATCGTATCGAAGGCGCCTACCGGCTTACCGTCATCGCGCGCGATATGCCCGCGCTGTTCGCCTCTTTCGCCGGGGCCATTTCGAGCTTCGGTCTGAACATCCTCAAAGCGGAGGCGTTGTCCAATACCCGCGGCACCATCCTGGATACGTTTGTTTTCGCCGACCCGCAGCGCACGCTCGATCTGAACCCTTCCGAATCCGAGCGCCTGCTGGATTTGATCCGCCGGGTCGCGCTCGGCAAGACCGACGGTCAGCGGCTGTTGCGCAGTCGCGCTCAGGCCGATCCGAAGAAACGCAGCTCGCCTCCGCAGGTGCATTTCGATTCCGACGCCTGCGACACCGCCACCCTGGTCGAGATTGTCGCCGAAGACCGGCCCGGCTTGCTGTACAACCTGGCGACGGTTTTCTCTTCCACCGCCTGTAATATCGATGTGGTGCTGATTGACACCAAGGGGCAGCGCGCAATCGACGTATTTTATGTCGCGCACGATGGACAGAAGCTGTCGCCCGAGCTGCAAGCCACGCTGAAGGAAAAGCTCCTCGCCGTCTGCTAAGGAAGACCCAGGTGGCTACTGCTGGTCTGGCGATGCGATCGGCGTGCCGTCCTCATTCACCGCAACGCGGCGGCGGCGCACGCTCGGCGTGCTTGAATCCGTGCTATCGGACGAATTGCCCACGGTAGACGTGCTATCGGTGGACGTGGATGCCGACGAACTGCTGCCGCTGCTGCCGGACGACCGGCGGGTAATGTGGGGCCTGTCGTCGTCATCGCTATTGCGATCGCTATTTGGAGATGCGCCCGATCCCGATGACCCGCCAGATAGAGACGTCCGCCGGTAGCGAACTTCGGCATCAGAAAACCGCCGGCGCATCTCGGGCGTGAGATCCACCTGGATATCCCGCTCCTGGCCGGGCTGCACTCCCTCCGGAAGACTGAAATACAAGGTGTAGCGCTGGCGAAGGCGAGCCAGTGTGTCATCCAACGCCTCAGCGTCGTTCACCGACATGCTGTCGCCGCCCGAATCCCGCGCAATCTCCGAGGTGCCTGCCGAGTGGGTGTGCGATCCGCCTCCACCGCCTGGATAGCGATTCCCTCCGCCGCGTGGTTGTCCAAAGATGATGCCGCCCAACCCTCCACCCAGGCCACCTCCATTGCCCCATCCGCCGCGTTGTCTCCCGCCTCTGTTCTGCATGGCATCCGGAGCGATCAGCGCGCACATTACTGCATTGGCGCGCTCCAGCGCCCGTCCCACGCCCTCATCGTCGCGGTCGAATTCGGTCTGATCGTCGGTCAGGATGACGATGGCGCGGCGCGCATCGCGGCGGCCGTTGTTGCGCATGTAATCGGCGGCGTCCAGCATAGCGCGCGTGATGTCGGTTCCCCCGTTGAAGCGCTCCTCGCGCAGCAGCCGGTCGAATCCACGCTGCACATCCTGTCGGCTGCTGTTGAGCGCCAGCCGCACCCGCGTGTAGCGATCGAACACCATGATCCCCATGCGGTCGTCCTTGCCCAATTCGGTGAGCGCCTGCCCGGAAGCATCCGCGATGCGCTGCACGTGCGGACGCATGCTGGCGCTGACGTCGAGCAAGAAGAGCACATCCACCGGCATGTTATCGCTGGCGAAGCTTTTGATGGGCACCACCTTGCCGTTCTCGCGCAGCACAAAGTCGCCGGCGTGCAGGTGCGTGATGGCGCGATTGGTGGAATCAACTACCTGGGCGTCTACCCGGACCAGAGACACGTCGCTGCGAAATGTAACGTCGTCGTCACCGGCCGCGAGCGCCGTACCCAGGGCACAGGTTAGCAGCAGGACACAAGTGGCACGGGGCATTCAAACACCTACTGGAATAATAACGCAGGCCGTCCCAAAGGCGTTTCAGGCCGTTTCAAGAGGCCGTTTCAAGAGTGAGGGCCACAGGTTGTTTGCCATCCAGGTCCCGGACGCCCAGCTCCCGAGCCACCGCTGCGGCCACGAGCGCCTGGCCCGAGCGATCTGGGAGCTTGGGATCCTGCCAAAGTGCGTCACGCCAAAGTGCTGCAATCACGCGTCCGATGAATTCCGGGCTTTCGCTATTCGACAGGTCGAACCAGCCCGAATTCAGGACGGCCTCGGTTCGCACCAGTCCAGGATACAGCGAGATGACGCTAACGCCGTGCGGCCGCAGTTCTTCCGCCATATCGGACGTCATTTTATCGGTGGCGGCCTTCGAGATTCCGTAAATCACGTTTCCCATGTACTTGCGCGCAGCCCAGTAGCTGATGTTCACGATAAGCCCCCGACGGCGAGCGATTATCATTTTCGCAGCCAGGGAGGACGCAACGAAGGCCGCTCGCACTCCCGCGTCCAGCATACTTGGCCAGCGATGCCCGGGTTGCTCCCAAAACGGCAGTGGCCAAGTGAACTGGCCGTCTTCCAGCATGCGCTCGTACCCGCCCCATGCCGAGTTGACCAGCACGTCGAGGCTGCCTCCTAGTTGCGCAAATGCAGCTTCGGTCAGCCTATCATCCAGATGATCGCAGACGATTTTGTGGATTCCAGATGGAAGATCCGCGGACGCGATGGAGCGCCCGGTTGCGAACACCTGGAATCCAGCATCGGCCAAAGCAATGGCAACACTGCGCCCCACGCTCGGCTTGCTCCCGTGACCATCGCAACCGGCACCCGCCCAGTATAGTGCGACACTGGGAACAGATGTTCGCTCTGATACTACTCAGCGTCCTATTGGCGCAACAGAGGCCCAAGCCCGAGATCACCGAAATGCGAGCCACCGGCTGTGTCCGCCGCGCCGCCGACAGCCAGTGCCTGCTGCTCCAGACGCTGGACGGCAGCACCATCTATAGCTTCATCGCCTCGCCCAAGCCGGATATCGATACCGTGATCACCATTCAAGGGAAGTCGCACCGGGGCCGCAGCGCATGTAGGCAGGGGATTTCGATTGATATCGTCGATTGGGAGCCAACCGACCAGATGTGCGTCGCAACGCCAGCGCCTAAGAAGTGACAGAACCGCGTGCTTACGGAGCCGCGACCAAAGGGAGCGGAAAACTAAAGCAGCCGGAAATTCACTTCAATCTGCGCCTGCACTGCAACCGGCTTGCCGTCCTTTTTGCCGGGGCTGAATTTCCACTTCTCAACCGCCTCTACGGCCTTCTGATCCAGTCCCAAACCGAGCGGGCGAAGAATCTTGATGTCGCGCGGCAGGCCCTTCTCATCCACTACTACAAAAAGCAGAACCGTGCCTTGGAACTTGGCTTTGCGCGCCTCTTCGGAATACTCTGGCTCTACCTTGTAAAGGATGCTGGGCGGAGAAACGCCGCCGCCGATCCGATAAGCGCCGCCCCCGATACCGCCGCCCGACCCCGGACCATATCCCGGTCCCGAGCCCGGCCCAATACCGCCGCCGCGTCCACTACCCATGCCGCCGCCAGCGCCGAAACCGTTGGATGCCAACCCGGACTTCGACAGCGGATCGCCTAGATCGGTTGAGTTGATCTTGGGGATGTTGGCGTCGGGCGGAATGATCAGCGTGGGATCCATCACCAGCTTAGGATTTTCCACGTGGCTGATCATGGGAGGCACAAACTGTCGCTTGGCGAGCTTCGGCAGATTGCCCTTGCTGACGGGCGTGGGAGACCGGTCGCCACCGCCGCCGCCCCCGTGCATCTGGTCTGGCTTCACGGTCGGTTTGTAAGGAGCGATATCGGGAGCGATCAATTCGATCTGCTGCTTCACCACCTGCTGCACTGCTTTGTTGGTTCCCAGCAAAAACAGCAGCGCGATGACGCAGACGTGAACCAGGAACGACGTCATCCCGGCTCGTCTTCCCTGGCCACCGTAGAATCCCCAGATTTCTCTTACCGCGACAGGTTTCGACGTTAGCTCCAGAGGAGGTAGCTTCGGCGGATTAATGAACTCTTTGATGCTCCGGCCGAGAGAGCGAAAGAAAGGCTCGTCGATCTTGGAGCTTAAAAGAAGATGAAGATCGTCGGGGTTGTTGGCTGGATTTCCCCCAGGATAAGCCATTGGTTCGTCATGAGCAGACATATCTTCTACTGCGCCTCGCCTCGTGCTGAAACTCCTGGCACGCTCAGTTGGTAGACGTTCCCACGCTACACAAAAGTTGCATCTAGACTCACTGTCAATTCTAGCACTTCCACGTTTCTCCAGGGAGCTTCAGCCTTATCCAAGCTCATCGGTGTTATGCAATATGAAAAACTGTAGAGGCGCGTATGCCCGAGGAACCTCTAATTATTTTTGACGGCCACTGTGGCTTCTGCCGGATATGGATCGAGTATTCAAAAGCGATCACCGGCGGCCGCGTGGCATACGCGGCATCGCAGGAGGTGGGGGCTCTCTATCCCCAGATTCCGGCGAAGAACTTCAGTGAATCCGTGCAGTTAGTGCTGCCGGGCGGGGAAGTGTTCAGCGGCGCACGGGCCGTCTTTGTCACGTTAACCTACGCCCCCGGGATGAAGTGGCCGTCTTGGGCCTATCAGTCACGTGCCCGGGGTGGGCCCTCTCAGTGAGGCGGTATATCGACTGATTGCGAGTCACCGCACTTTCTTCTACCACCTGACGCGGCTCACCTTCGGCCAGCGTGTCTTGCCGTTGCAGTTCGCGAAGATCGAGTGGCTCTTCCTGCGGTTGCTGGCGGCCATCTATTTGATCGCATTCTCGTCGCTGGCCGTCCAGATCGGGGGATTGATCGGCGTTCACGGCATTTTGCCCCTGGGCGGATATCTAGCGGCCGTTTCGAAGACGCTCGGAATGCGCGGCTATTGGGAGATGCCGACCATTTTTTGGCTCGCGCACGGTGATTGGTTTCTGAAAGCTGCCTGCGTCGCGGGTGCGGCCATAGCCATCCTGTTGCTCGCTGGAATCCTCAAAGGCTTCTGGGAACGGTTGCTGCTGGTTTGCTTGTATGTGCTTTATCTTTCGCTCGACATCGCCGGCCAGGATTTCCTGTCCTTCCAGTGGGACTCGCTCCTGCTCGAAACCGGTTTCCTGGCCATCTTCCTCGGCAACTCAAAATTTATCATCCTGCTGTTCCGCTGGCTGTTCTTCCGCCTGATGTTTCTGTCAGGCGTGGTGAAGCTGACCAGCCACGATCCGGTGTGGCGCGATTGGACGGCTCTGGCCTATCACTACATGACGCAGCCCTTGCCGACGCCGCTCGCCTGGTACGTATACCAGTTGCCGCTTACGGCCCAGCGCTTCTCTACCGCCGCCGCATTGTTCATCGAACTCGGGGTTCCGTTCCTGTTTTTCGCGCCGCGCCGCTGGCGATTTCTGGCCGCGGGCGTAGCGCTGTTCTTGCAGACGCTGATCTTCCTGACAGGGAACTATACTTTTTTCAATCTCCTCACCATCTCGCTCTGCGTTTTTCTCTTGGACGATCGTGCGCTCGAAAAAATCCATTTGCGCGCGCGGACTGCGCGGACCAATGCCATCGCCGTCTGGGCCGGAGCCATCGTCATCCTGGTCTTGAGCGTTTCTGAATTGCACCAAATGTTCTTCGACGCGCCCTTCGATACCGAGAATGCGCTGGTGCGAATAGCCGGACCATTTCAAATCGCGAATACCTACGGCCTCTTCGCTTCCATGACCACCACGCGGCCCGAGATTATTGTGCAAGGTTCGAACGACGGCGTCACATGGCTGGTCTACCAGTTCCGATACAAAGCCGGCGAACTGTCGCAAGCGCCGCGTTGGGTGGCGCCGTATCAGCCCCGGCTGGACTGGCAGATGTGGTTTGCCGCGCTCTCCGACTATCGTTCCACGCCCTGGTTCACCAATTTCATGGTCCGTTTGCTCCAAGGCTCGCCCGATGTTGTGGGGCTGCTCAAGACCGATCCGTTCCCTAGCTCGCCGCCCAAGTACGTTCGTGCACTGCTATTCGATTATTCGTTCACCAATTTCGCGCAGCGCCACGCCACCGGGAATTGGTGGACGCGCAAACCGCGGGGCTTGTATTTTCCTCAAATCTCGCTCGAAGATGTACGCCTCAAATCGGAATAAGAACGAAAAGCTAGTCTTGCTCGCCGAGCGTTTGAACATAGGTCTTGCCATACGGATAGAAGAGATCTTTGCCGCCTTCTTTCCATGCGGCTTTCATTTCCGGGGTTGTGATATCCCAATCCGGCCGGCACTTTCGGGTCACTGCCCGCAGGTCCTGACGGAGATCCTCCATGGTGGGACGGCCGAAGAACCAATAGCCGTTGTAGATCTTGTAAACGATCAGGCCCGGTTCCAGAACGATGACATGCGGAATCATCGGATTGTTGACCGGATCGGTGTATTCGGCAATGTCGAGATCCTTTTGAACCATTCGACCCGCATCGGAGAGAAAAGGCCAATGGGCGCCCACGCCCGTGCGGTACTCGTTCGTCACAGTGATATTGTCGGTGCTGATGGTCACCAACCGGCAATAAGCCACTTCCAGCTCACGGTGCAGTTCCACGAGAAGTTCGGCCTGCCGCCGGTCCTTGGGACAAAAACCTCCCCGGCTGAGCACCAGAACCATGGGATGCGGACCCTGCAAGTCCGAGAGCTTGCGGCGCTTGGCAGTGTGATCCGTGAGTTCGTAGTCGGGAAAAACGGCGCCTGGCACAATATCCGATCGCATACTTACAGAAGTTCCTTTCGCTGTTGAAATCGTAACGTCTTTCGGTCCGACTTGGCAGTCTCACTTGGAAGTGCGCGCTCATCTCGGTACCATGGCTCATGCGAAGCAACCTAGCGCTGGTAGCTCTGTTCCTAAGTGTCTTCTTCGGTGCGCATCCCGCCCGCGCTCAAGCCAAGCTCTCGCCCATCCCCATCAAAGTTGTCGTTGTGACCATGTTCGAAGCCGGAGCCGACACCGGTGACCGACCGGGCGAGCTGCAGCATTGGGTGGAGCGCAATCATCTCGACAAGATCCTTCCGTTTCCGCAGGCCTATCATGACCTGCGCACGAATGGCGACGGAGTGTTGGCCGTGCTCACCGGCATGGGAACCGCCAAAGCCGCCGGCAGCATCATGGCCCTGGGACTCGACCCGCGTTTCGATCTGCGCAAGGCATACTGGATTGTCGCGGGCATCGCTGGAATCGATCCCGTCGATGGATCGCTCGGTTCGGCCGCCTGGGCGGAATGGGTAGTCGACGGCGACCTGGGCTACGAAATCGATGGCCGCGAAATCCCCGCCGGCTGGCCCACCGGCTTTGTGCCGCTCGGTAAGTCCAAGCCTTACGAGGCTCCGCGCGCGGAAGGCTGGGGCGAGATGTACCATCTGAACGCCACGCTGGTCGATTGGGCCTTCCATCTCACCCGGCACGTGGATCTCGGCGACACACCCGACATGCAGAAAGAGCGCGCTCTGTATGCTTCCGCAAACGCGCGCCGCCCTCCCTTCGTGCTCAAGGGCGACACCATCTCCTCCAGCACTTTTTTTATGGGCGTCAAGATGAGCGAATGGGCCAACCAGTGGGTGAAGTATCACACCGGAGGCAAGGGCAACTACGTCACCACCGGGATGGAGGATACCGGCACTCTCTCCTCACTCCAGATGCTGGCCAAAGCCAATCGTGTGGATTGGAATCGCATCCTGGTGCTGCGCACCGCCAGTGACTTCGATCAACCTCCGCCCGGCCGGACGGCCGCGGAAAATCTAGCTCGCAACACCGGACGGCAGTATGTTGGCTATTTGCCCGCGCTCGAATCCGCCTGGCGCGTTGGTAACACGGTGGTGCAAGAAATCGCTACGCATTGGGACAAGTACAAATGACTCAGGCCCGCGCGTTGAGCGCTGCTTTGACGCGCTCCGGGGTGAACGGAATCTGTCGCAGCCGTGCGCCGGTAGCGTCGAACACAGCGTTGCCGATGGCCGCCGCAATCACCGTAATGGAAGTCTCGCCCGCGCCGGTGGCTTCTTCCTCCGGACGGTTCAACAGCACGCATTCCACTTTGGGAACTGGAAAGCCGAGCGGCAAGCTGCGATACGTTCGCCAGTCAATGGAAGTCACCCTCTGCTGGTCCCACGTCACTTCTTCCAACAGCGCGCGGCTCATGCCCTGCAACGCACCACCCTCGGCCTGATTCTTCAAGCCGTCCGGATTCGAAATCGGGCCCGCGTCAATGGCCACGAAGACGCGCTTCACCGCAATCTTTCCAATGTCCTGATCTACTTCCACCTCGGTGACAATTCCGGTATATCCGTTGTCTCCTTCATAGGCCACGCAAGCCACGCCCCGGCCGGTCGCAACGCCTGACTTCGGGATTCCGGACCGCGGCGATGGACGCGCGTCCCAATTGGCCGCCTTGGCCGCGGCTTTCAGCACATCGATCACGCGCTGGTTGCTTAAATGGCGCAGGCGATACTCCACCGGGTCTGCCTTGGCGTGCCACGCCAGTTCATCCATGAAGCTCTCGTGCGCGAAGGTGTTCTGGAAGCGCGCCGGTGATCGCAACGGGCCGGTGAAGAAAGGCGACGGAATATTGTGAACCAGCACGCGCGCGCTCCGCACTTTGCCAGCGCCTTTCGGGACGCCGTCGAACAGCGCCGCGGCATAGGAAGGAATTCCGTTGCTGTTGTTGTTGAATCCGCGAGGTTCGGGCGCGGGCGACCGTGGCGTGAACGCGTCGGGTTCGAAACCCACCAGTGCCCCCGTGATGACATTGCCCGGAGTGCCGGGCCCCGGCCGATTGCCAAGAGTGGGAGACCAGGCTTCGTGATCCCACGCGATGATATTTCCTTGCGCGTCCAATCCCGCGCGCTCGTCCATCAGAAACGGGTTCCCGTAGTTTTCCGACGTCATTTCGTCCTTACGCGTGAGCTGCACGCGCACCGGCTTGCCGGCCGCTTGCGAGAGCAGCGCGGCGTCATACGTCACTGTATCGGCCGCGTTCAGCCCGTAGCAGCCGGAGCCTCGGCGAAATATCACGCGCACGTTTTCCGGCTTCAGACCGAGAACCATGGCCGCCGTGCTGCGTTGATACCAGACGCCCTGGGTGGGAGACCAGATGGTTGCCTTGTCGCCCTGTACGTCAGCAACCGCGCAGGAGCTGCCCATCGATCCATGCGCTTGATAGGGATGAATGTAGGTGGCCTTCACCACTGTCGCAGCCTGGCCGAGCTTCTGTTCCACGTCTTTCGAGTCGACCAATAAAATGTCGCGCGTGGGCTTCTGGTTCCGCAGTTGTTCGTAAAAATCAGCCGGGTTCTTCAACCCGCTCCCGGGCGTCCAGGTAACCTTCAGCTTCTCGGCCGCCTGCAACGCCTGCCACGGCTTTTCCGCCACTACGCCCACGAAGTTCTTCTTCACCACCACTTTCACCAGGCCGGGCATGCCTGCGACCGAGCTTTCATCGACGCTCATCACAGTCGCGCCCGCAGTCGGCGGACGCACCACGCGGCCGTGCAGCATACCGGGCACGCGCACGTTGTGAACGAATTCGAATTGTCCCGTTACGATTTCCGGTATGTCCGGACGCTGCGCCGCTGTTCCCAGCACCGTCCACTCGTCAGGTGGTTTGCGCCTGGCTTTCGGATCGAGCGTGAGATTGAACTTCTTCGCGCCCACCAGTTGGCCGTAACTCACTTTCTTCGATGCATCGCTCTTGGCGCGAACAGTTCCATCGGCGGCCGCCAGCTCATCCACCGGGACTCCGAGCTGCTGTGACGCCATCTTGATCAGCGCCTCGCGCGCCGTGGCACCCGCCTGCGCCAGATTGCGGTGGTTGAAATTAGCGGGATGTGATTGGCTGCCCGACGTATAAGCCTGATCCGGCGTCAGCGCTGTATCGCAGTAAATCAGCTTCACGCGATCGAATGGCACCGACAACTCTTCTGCTACCAACTGGGTTTGCGCCGTCGAAATACCTTGACCCAGCTCTTCCTTGCCGCTATAAGCGGTGACACTGCCGTCGGCGGCGATGGCGATCCAGGAATCCACTTGATTGATCGGCGGCGACCCAGGCGACGGCCCACCGATCTGAGCATCGCCTGATCCAGCCATACTGAAGCCAACGATGAGAGCGCCTGACGTTTTCAGGAAGCCGCGGCGGGACAACGCGGCGAGAGCATTAGGCGTCATGGACGTCACCGCGCCATCCCCTTCGCATATTTCTGGATGGCCCGATACATCCGCACGTGCGTGAAGCAGCGGCACAACACGCCGGAGAGCGCCTGCTGAATCTCTGCTTCGGTAGCCTTGGGATTTTTGTCGAGCAGCGCCTTGGCGGTCAAGATCACGCCATTCAGGCAGAATCCGCACTGCGCTGCCTGTTCATCGATGAACGCTTGCTGGATGGGATGCGGCTTTTCGGGCGTGCCCAAGCCTTCCAGTGTCGTGATCTGGGCTCCCACGGCCGTCTTCACCGGAGTGATGCAGGAGCGCACGGAGGCGCCTTTGAGGATCACCGTGCAGGCTCCGCATTGTCCGAGGCCACAGCCGAACTTCGGCCCGCGAAGCTCCAGATCGTCGCTCAGCACGTAAAGCAGAGGCGTTGCCGGGTCTACGTCGACGGTGTGGCTCCGGCCATTGACGTTGAGAGTCAGTAGGCTCATTTCGCCCTCGTCCGTTATCGTACGCCAATTCAACGGAACTCGGGCTTACCGAAACTTCACCGTTCCCAAAACGGGGGCGGATCGATCCCTAATGCGCGCAAATACACATACCCCTGCCCGCGATGGTGAACCTCATTGTCGATCCCGTACCAGATGGTGTTGATGCCGGAGTTTTCCCACTGGCCGAACGCCTTGTCCACTTCGGCGAAGCGATGCGCCGCGATGGTGGGCCAGATCGCGTTCAGCTTCTCCGTCGCCTCGTCCCACAGACGCAGCAACTCCGCTTTGGTGCGCACGGAATCCAGATCGCCGCCAAATGCCGCCCATTCGCCGGTCGCGACGCCATGGGCGATCGGCACGGCCATCTTCAGGAATTCCTTGACCATGTCGGAAAACGGCCGCATGGATCCAACCGTGAAGCTGAACAGTTTGTCTTCGGGAAACGCCTCAATTACCCGGCGGGTAAGGCGGCGATGGCCCTGCCAATGATCCAGCAGCGCCTGGGAGCTGACTAAGGTTTCGGTGAGTGTCATAAGCACAATGTAGACGCCATTCCCGACAGTTCCTGTCGTCAATTCATGCCACCATGAATTTTATGTACGACCCGATTATGCGAGTGCTCACCGTGCTCGAGATCCTGCAAGCCAGGGAACATGTGAGCGGCGCGGAACTGGCCGCGCGCCTGGAAGTGAATCCGCGCACTGTCCAACGCTATATCGCGCGCTTACAAGATCTCTGCATTCCGGTGGAATCGACGCGCGGAGTGGGCGGGGCCTACCGGCTGAAACCGGGTTTTCGCCTGCCGCCCATGATGTTCACCGACGAGGAAGCATTCGCTCTCACGCTCGGCTTGCGCGCCCTACGTTACCTCGGGCTGGCGGCATTTGCTCCGGCCACCGAGGGCGCCGCCGCCAAACTTGGACGCGTGCTTCCGGATTCACTCCGCGACAGCGCAAACGCGGTGGAAGAGGTGATCGCGGTCGAGCCTGGGCCTTGGGTTATTTCCACCGACGCCGAACCGCTGATTCGCCTGTGTACCGCCATTCGCACGCGCCATGCCGTGGCGTTCCATTACGAATCGCATGACCGGAAATCTTCGCAGCGCGAAGTGCAGCCGTACGGTATCGTGCATACGGACGGGCGCTGGTACATGCTGGGCCGCTGCCTGCTTCGGGAAGCGCTCCGAACCTTCCGGCTCGACCGGGTGTCTGAAGTGGAAGTGTCGGATCAAACCTTCGAGCGGCCCGCTGGTTTCGACGCCAAGGCCTGTCTCCAGCGTTCCATGCCATTCGTAGAGGCAGGCTTCTCCGTTGAAGTGTGGCTCGACCTTCCCCTCGCTAAGATGCGGTCGCATTTCGCGCTACACCGGGTAATGATGGAGGACGAAAACGGCGGCACCACTCTCAGATGCTCGCGCGCGAACCTGGAGCCGTTAGCGGCCATGTTGTTGACGCTCGGCTGCTCTATCGTGGTGCGGCAGCCGCCGGAATTGAAGGACACTTTCGACCGCCTGGCAAAGCGGGCGGCGCAAGCGGCGGCCGGCGCCCGCGTGTAAGCGGCCAGGCTACTGCTGCAGTGCCGCCTTGGATTTCGCAAGCGCAGCCTGCACCAATTCCGATGAGGACACTTCCCGGTAACCCTCCGGAATCTGGAAGACGCTGTCCGGTATCGGCTCACTCGACAGCTCCACCAGTTCCTGATTTACCTGCGTGAACGGCGCACCCTCTTCCAGGCCGGCACCCGCCCCATCGCCCGCGGCTGCCTTCTGTTTCATGATCGCGGCCATGGCCGGAAGGAACAGGTCCATGTGCATGCGCAGAATCACCGTCCCGTTTTGCGTTTCCTTCAGGAACGGTTCCAGCGCGTCGGAGAAACCGGGGAGTTGCTTCATCACTCGTTCTAGGTTCGCGATGGGATTCATGTTGGCGAACGATTCGAGAGAATGCTCGGTCAACTCGCGGATGGCAGGCACGCGCGTTGCTTCGCCAGGCCTGGCGGACCAGATCTCGATCACCATCCGCATGGCGGGCCCCGAGGGCGCATTCGGTATGGCCGGCCCATCCATGGAAACCACCATCTCGCGTTCCTCCGCTTCCACACCCTGGATAACCGCGGTCCGGCCGGTCAGCCTGGCGGGCGAGACGGAGGACGTCACGGTCGCCATCGCGGCGCTTGTCGTGGCGGACATTTGCGGCGTGGCTTTTACCAGTTCGTCGAAGAACTGCTCGTGCGTCATCTTCGCGTACTGCCTGCTCGAAGGGTCCAGGATCGTCATCTCCTTGGTGCCGAAGTCGATGATCGACTGCACCCCCAGCGACGAAGAGAATCCCTTGACGCCTTTCAAGCGAAACGTCATCTCTTGCGGAGCAGACCAATTTGCCCCTCTTGCGGCGCCCGCCGTGAGCGCCGACATGGCCGGATTAACCGTGATCTCGGTCTTGTAGCGCGTGGTGACGTCGGCATCGAGAGCGGGAAGCGCAATGGAGGCGAGCAGCAGGATCGCGAATCTGCGATAACGGCGGGTGGTCATGAAAGCTCGTGCTACTGAATCACAAAAAAACCAGTCTCTACCCGATCGTCGGCGATCCGGTTCCACATCACGCGCGCTTTGCCGCCGGCAACACCGTGCTGGAAGGCCACCACTTGCCCGGTGTGCAGCGCGGCATACTCGTGCACGGCGCGAAATCCACTTTTGCTGTAGTCCAGCAGATGGCCAACGATTTCCTGCGGCGAGGGATCATCGAACGAAAGTTTGAGGGGCCCCTGGCCACGATAACGGCGCTCAGTCCGGCGATCGGCGGCTGACATGTGAATCAGGCGGGCAATATTGGCGTCCACAAGCACTGGCTCATGACGCGTAGGACTGCCGCACGGCCTCCCTTCCGTAGAGTTTCAACTTCCGGCTCAGCGTGCGCCGTGAGATGCCGAGCAGCTCCGCGGCTTTTTGCTGGTGGCCGTTGGTCTGAGCCAGCACCCTCAGAATGGTGCTCTTTTCCATGCCATCCAAGTTGACCAAAGTGCCACTGGACCCACCTGAGGAAGGTCCGTTCAGCAGCGGTATCGTGGTTGCCGAGGCGGGTGGGCGGGGAGGCGCCAGAAGCAGGTCATCCGGGCCGATTTCGACTTCGCGCGACAGTACGGCTGCTTTGGTCACCACGTTGCGCAGTTCCCGCACGTTGCCCGGCCAGCGATGTCCTTCCAGTATCTGGAGCGCTTCCCCGGTGAAGCTCAGGCGTGGGTTGGTTTGCTTCAGGAAATGCTCCGCCAGCGGCACGATGTCTTCAGTACGCTCTCTGAGCGGCGGCACGCGCAAACAGATCTGGCCTAGCCGATGGTACAGATCCCCGCGGAAGCTCCCGGTCTCCACCATTTGTTCCAGGTCTTGATTAGTGGCAGCCACGATGCGTACGTCCACGGTTACCTTCCGTGTTCCTCCCAGCCGGTAGTATGCCACGCCATCCAAGACACGCAGCAGTTTTACCTGCATGCGAGGCTCCAACTCTCCCACCTCATCCAGGAACAGCGTTCCGTGATCGGCCAGCTCGAACAGGCCAGGCTTGGGGGAATCCGCCCCGCTGAAGGCGCCTTTTTCGTATCCAAACAACTCGCTTTCCACCAGATGTTCCGGCAGAGCAGCGCAACTCACATCTACCCAAGGCTTTGCGCAGCGCAGCGAATAATGATGGACGGCCCGCGCAATCAGCTCTTTTCCCGAGCCGCTTTCGCCCGTAATTAGAACGGCTGCATTACTTTGCGCGATCCGCTCGGCAAGCTCGATCAGCTGCCGCATCCCCGGACTTGAGATAACAGCGGGCATGCCTAGAAAGCTCTTCGACTGTGGGGATGGAGACACTATTTCGCAATTCGGCTCTTTGGGGGCCCGCCAGCATAGTACTTCGGTGCCGGTTTCCACCAGCGAAATCACTAACAGTACTAGCCCGAAATCACCTCAGACAAGTGGACAGAATGTCTCAATCCGGCCCATTCTGGCGCGACAATTTGGCCTTCCTTCTATCGGTCGGGCTCGCCCAAGCCGATGTATCAGTTGGATAGCGACGCTAGCTTTTGGCAGCGCAGCTGCAACCGCACCGGCACGCATGCCAGGGTTGCCCAAAGTGTCGACAAGCAGGAACAGAATGTCCTCCGTTGCCAAAATCTACGTTTCCGCGATCGTTGTGATCGGCTTGGCAATTACGGTCGCCGAGTTGACCCTTTGGGAATCTCACGATCTGGTCCGCTTCGCCTGCTACCTGGCATTGGCCATCCTGGCCTCTCGCCTGAAGGTGTCGTTGCCCGGCATCAGCGGCGCTCTGTCGGTGCTGTTCATTTTTATTCTGTTCGCCATTGTGGAGCTGTCACAGCCGGAAGCACTGGCCATTGGCTGTGCGGCCATTCTGATGCAGTGCCTGTGGAATTACCGGCAGCCGCCCAGGTGGCATCAAGTGCTCTTCAATGTGGCCAGCATGGCGCTCACGGTGGTAACCGCCGGGGCGGTTTATCACTCGGGCGCGTTGATCCGCGGCCAGCTGGAACCCGCTCTGCGTATGGTGGTGACGGCCACCGTGTTCTTCGCCATGAACACCTTTCCGGTGGCGGGCGCCATTGCGCTCACTGAGCACCGGTCTCTGCGCCGGGTCTGGCGCGAATGCTACATCTGGTCGTTCCCCTACTATCTGCTCGGCGCGCTGATCGTGGCCGCGGCCAGCGCCGTCAATCGTCACTTCGGATGGCAGACTGCGTTGCTGGCCGTCCCGGTGGTCTACCTGATCTACCGCTCTTACTACCTCTATCTGGGCCGGATGGAAGACGAGAAGAAACACGCCGAAGAGATGGCTGCGCTCCACCTGAGAACTATCGAGGCTCTGGCGCTGGCCATTGAAGCCAAGGACCATACCACGCACGATCATCTGCAGCGGGTGCAAGTGTACGCGGTCGAGGTGGGCAAGGAACTGTGCCTGGACGAATCGCAACTGGAGGCGCTGCGCGCCGCCGCGCTGCTGCACGACATCGGCAAGCTCGCGGTGCCGGAGCACATCATCTCGAAGCCCGGCAAGCTGACCCGCGAAGAATTCGAGAAGATGAAGATTCATCCGGTGGTGGGCGCCGAAATCCTGGAGCGCGTGCGCTTCCCACACCCGGTTACCCCCATCGTGCGGTCGCATCACGAGCGCTGGGATGGCACTGGATACCCGGACGGGCTGCGTGGCGCCAGCATTCCCATCGGCGCGCGGATTCTCGCGGCTGTGGATTGTCTGGACGCGCTCGCTTCGCATCGGCAATATCGCCGCGCGCTGCCGCTCGACGAAGCCATGAGCAAGGTGGCAGCCGAGTCCGGGAAAGCTTTCGATCCCGAAGTGGTGGAAGTGCTGCAGCGCCGTTACATCGAGCTGGAAGCTGCGGCCAAGTCGCGCGAAGGGGAGCCGGCCAAGCTCTCAACCGACGTCAAGATCGAGCGTGGCCTGGAGCCCGCGGCTGGATTGGAGAGCACGCGCCGGACTGCTTCGCCCGAGTCTGGCCAGCACTTCCTTACCTCCATTGCCGCGGCTCGCCAGGAAGTGCAGAACCTCTTTGAACTCGCCCAGGACCTGGGCAACTCGCTCAGCCTGAACGAAACGCTGTCCCTCCTGGCGCTGCGCCTGAAGCGCATGATCCCCTATGATTCACTCGCCATCTATGTGTTACGTGACGATCGGTTGCGGGCCGAGTATGTGAATGGCGAGAACTTCCGCTTGTTCTCTTCGCTCGAAATTCCCCTCGGCCAGGGCTTGTCGGGATGGGTGGCGGAGAAGCGCAAGCCCATCGTGAACGGCAATCCATCGGTGGAACCTGGCTACCTCAACGACGAGACCAAGTTCACCACCATGCGCAGCGCCCTGGCAGTCCCGCTGGTAGGGCTGAACGGCACGGTCAGTGTCCTGACGTTGTACCACACCGAGCGCGACGCCTTCACCAACGATCATCTGCGCATTCTGCTCGCGATCGTTCCCAAACTCGCCCTTTCCATCGAGAACGCCCTGCGGTTCCAACAAGCCGAAAGCTCCGCGTCCACCGATTATATGACCGGCCTGCCCAACGCCCGGTCTCTGTTTCTGCACCTGGATGGGGAATTGGCGCGCTGCCGCCGCTTGAATTCGCCGCTGGTGGTTCTGGTCTGCGACATGAACGGCTTCAAAAGGGTGAACGACAAGTACGGCCACCTGGAAGGCAACCGTCTGCTGCATTCGGTGGCCAAGCGGCTGAAGGATTCCTGCCGCGAGTACGACTATGTGGCCCGCATGGGCGGCGATGAATTCGTTCTGGTGCTGCCGGGCTTGCAACCGGACCAGCTCGCGTCGAAAATCGAGCGCTTGAAAGCCATCACCGCCGACGCCGGCCTGGACATCTTCCCTCAAGAGAACATCTCGTTGAGTATCGGCCATTCCATGTTCCCCGAAGACGGAGGGGACGCCGATCGGCTTCTGAGTGAAGCGGACCGTCGTATGTACATCGCCAAGCAAAAGGAAAAAATGAGCGTGGTAGGGCAGCGCGGTTTCGTGTTTGAGCCCACGGGCGCCTGGTAGCGGCGATGGTCCATTTGCTCCTGCGTCAAGCCCGGCGTATTTTACTGACCGTTCTTCTGGGCGGATTGCTGGGCGCCACGCTGGTGCGGCTAGGCCCCGGTTTCGGTGTCGACGAGCGGGAACTGGATAGCCGCCTGAGCGCGGAAAGCCAGCAGGCCATTCGCATCGAGGATGCTCGCGACAATAACATCGCTCGGTTCTATTTCCGTTATCTGGCGGGGCTGGTGCACGGCGACTTCGGATTCTCACGGTCGCTGAACCGCCCGGTGTCCCAGCTGCTGGCCGAACGCCTGCCACTGACCATGCTATCGCTCGGCTACGGCGTGCTGGGCGGCGTCTCCATCGGCCTGGCGCTCGCTCTGCTCACCGTTTGGTGGCGCGCTCCGGGGGCCGATATCCTGCCTGCCATCGCCAGCGGATTGTGCCTGGCTGCGCCCGCCGCCGTGATCGCCCTGGTCTTTCTCTGGTTAGCGCCCTGGACGGGAGCCGCTAGCCGCTGGGCCATCGCGCTAGTTGTGTTTCCGCATGTTTACCGTTACGCCAAGAATCAACTGGTCGCCACCGCGCAATCGCCGCATGTGGTGGCCGCACAGGCCAGGGGATTAAGCAGTTGGCGAGTGCTGTGGGCGCATGTCTTCACACCGGCCGCGCCGCAACTCGCAGCGCTCGCGGGAATCTCGGTCAGCCTGGCCTTTGGCGCCTCCATCCCCATCGAAGTGATTTGCGATACGCCGGGCATCGGGCAGCTGGCCTGGCGCGCCGCTCTCGATCGCGACCTGCCGCTGCTGGTGACGATCACTGTTCTGGTCGCGCTGATGACGCTCGTGGTAAACAGCCTGGCCGATATTGCACTCACCGCCTGGAAGCCGGGGGTGGCCGAATGAGCCTCAAACAAAAAATCGCGTTGGCTGTTCTGGCTGTGGCCGTCGCGGCCTCGCTCGCGGCAGGCTGGCTTGCTCAGCACTCCTATGCCGAGCAGTCCCGGGAATTCATCAGCTCGGCGCCATCGGCGCAATTCTGGTTGGGCACCGACGAACTGGGTCGCGATCGCTTTGCCCGCCTGCTCTACGGCACGCGTGTATCCTTGCTGCTGGCGCCTGCCGCGGCGCTGCTTTCCACGCTCTTTGCCGCGCTCATCGGCGGCGCTGCCGGATACTTGGGCGGCTTCTGGGAGCGCACCGTCACTGCCGGAATCGATCTGTTTCTCTCGCTTCCCTGGCTGTTCCTATTGCTGGCTGTGCGGGCCTTGCTGCCGCTGAACACGTCGCCCGTGACATCGGTGATGATCACATTTCTGCTGCTCGGATGTTTGGGATGGGCCGCGCCCGCCCGCATCATCCGGGCCGGCACACGGACGCTCGCAAGCTCGGACTATCTGGTGCAGGCCGCGGCCGGCGGCGTTCCGCGCTGGCGCTTGTTTTGGCGTCACCTGCTGCCCAATCTGCGGCCCATTCTGCTCGCCCAGTTCTGGATTTCAGTGCCGCTCTTCATATTGAGTGAGGCCAATCTTGGCCTGTTGGGGTTGGGTGTGTCGGAGCCGTTGCCTTCCTGGGGCGCGCTGCTGCGGGAACTCGAAAATTATTCGGCGGTGCTGCAGAATCCCTGGATGCTTGCGCCCGTCGCGCTGCTAGTCATCGTCGTCAGTTGCCTGCAGCTCTTGCTGGGAACCGAGGAGAGTGTGGCATGCTGATGCGCATTGCGATGGCGCTTTTGTTAGGTGGCGTTTGGGCGGCGAACGCGGCCAACGAGCTGCGTTTCTGCCTGCGCACCGAACCCAAAACGTTCAACCCGCTGCTGGTCGAGGATGAGTCGTCCTCCTCCATTCGCTATTTGACGGGCGGCGTCCTGATCCGGCTAAATCGCTATACGCAAGAGCTCGAAGGCGAGCTGGCCACCAAATGGAAAGTGTCGGAAAACGGCCGCCGCATCGATTTTGAGCTGCGGCGTGGAGTGCGTTTCTCCGATGGCACGCCGTTCTCGTGCGGCGACGTGGCGTATACCATGCGCCAGTTGATGGATCCAGCGCTGCATTCGCCCGCCGGCGATGCATTCCGCTCGGCGCCGGGCGAGGTGGAGATCAAATGTACGTCCCCCTCCTCCGCCACCGTGCGCTTTCCTGGGCCGGTAGCCGCTCTCGCCAAGCAATTCGATGAAGTGGCGGTTTTGTCCGCAGCATCCCCGCACAAAGAATCCGCCGTGCTCGGTCCGTTTGAATTGGGTGAGTACAAGCCCGGCGCATACGTCCTGCTGAAGCGCAATCCGAACTATTGGAAGCGCGATGCCAACGGACACGCGCTGCCGTATCTGGATTCCATCCGCCTCGAGATCCAGCAGAATCGCGAATTGGAGTTGCTGCGCTTCCGCCGTGGCGAGCTCGACCTGGTCAACAAACTCGATCCCGATATGTTTGACCGGCTATCCTCCGAGATGCCTCGCGCGGTGGTGGACGCCGGACCGTCGCTCGATTGGGAGACTGTATTCTTCAATCAGCTTCAAAATTCGCCCTTGCCCGAATACAAGCGGCGCTGGTTCCGCTCCGCCGATTTCCGCCGCGCCATTTCCGAAGCCATCCGCCGCGATGACATGGTTCGCATCGTTTATCATGGCCACGCCCGCGCCGCCGCCGGTCCGGTCTCGGTGGCCAACCATTTCTGGTTGAATCCCAGCATTAAGCCGGCCTCCGGCTCCGACACCGCGGCCCTGGCGCTCTTGCAGCATTCTGGCTTCCGGCGCTCAGGCAGCGCCTTGCTCGATCGCGATGGCAATAAGGTTGAGTTCTCCATGATTACCAACGCGGGCAACAAACTGCATGAACGCATGCTCGCGCTCATCCAGCAGGATCTGGCGCGCCTGGGCATTGAGCTCAACGTGGTGGCTCTGGATTTTCCGTCGCTCATCGAGCGCATCAGCCGCACCTACAACTATGAATCGGTGCTGATGGCCTGGTCCAACATCGATCTCGATCCCAGCGCGCAGATGAACATCTGGCTCAGTTCCGCCGCCAATCACCAATGGAATCCCAGTGAGAAAACGCCCGAGAGCGCCTGGGAAGCACAGGTGGATAAATTGATGCAGGAGCAGAATTCATCGCAGGATCCGAACAAGCGCAAGGCATTTTTCGACCAGGTGCAGCAAATCGTCGCCGAGCAGGCGCCGATGCTTTTTCTGGTGAATCCGAATGCGCTGTCCGCTGTCGCGCCCAACGTGAAAAATGCCACTCCGGCCGTGCTGGATCCGCAAACGTTCTGGAACGCCGAGAGGTTGCAAATCGGCGGGACGCTCCTGAGCCAGAGATGACCCCGCTGCTCGAAGCCCGCATCTCGGTCGACTATCCCAACAAGCCGGGCGTGCTGCGCGACGTGCGGCTGGATATCGGCGAGGGCGAGATTCTCGGGCTGGTAGGCGAAAGCGGATCGGGCAAGAGCACCATTTCGCTCGCGCTGCTACGGTTGCTCGAGCATAAGGGCGCATCCATCGCAGGAGAAATTCTCTTCTCCGGCTGGGATTTGCTGCGTCTGCGCTCGAGCGAGATGCGCCGCATCCGCGGCCGCGATATCGCCCTGGTGTTGCAAAGTCCGCTCGCCTCGCTCAACCCCGCGCTGCGTATCGGGACGCAAATGGCGGAGGCCTGGCGCGCCCACAAATCGGGCGGAGAAGCCAAGCTTTGGAAAACGCGTGCCCTGGAGCTCTTCGAGCGCGTCAGCCTGCCCGCCGAAGAATCGTTCTTGGATCGCTATCCGCGCCAGCTCAGTGTGGGACAAGCTCAGCGAGTCCTGATCGCCATGGCCGTGCTGCACAAGCCGCGCCTGTTGATCGCCGACGAGCCCACCAGCGCGCTCGACGCCATCACGCAAAGCGAAATCCTGGATCTTTTCCGCAGCTTGAATCGCGAACTGAACATGGCCATGCTCTTCGTCTCGCACGATCTGCTGGCGGTAGCCTCGCTGTGCTCCCGCATCGCCATTCTGCAACGCGGCCAGATTGTCGAAACTGGCGCTACCGAACAAATGTTTCGCGATCCGCGCACTGACGACACGCGCGCTTTGCTGCAAGCCGTATTGCGGAATTCGAGCGCCGCAGCCGAATTTGCACAAGGTGCCGCGGCCGAATCTACTGTTCTCCGTTAAACTTCACCGGTCGGGCTACGCGCACGGCGGGATTCTTCAACAGTTCCGTCAGAACGCTCTCTGGAATGGGCTGGTCGGTCTGGATCACAGAGACGGCCTCAGTTCGATTATCCTTGCGGCCGAGAGAAAACGTCGCGATGTTGACTCCGTTCTTGCCGAAAACGTCGCCGATATATCCGATCACGCCAGGAACATCTTCGCTGGTAACGAACGTGAGATTGCCTTCGAGTGTGGCTTCGCAATGCGTGCCGTCGATCTGCACCAGACGCGGCTGATCCATCACCACCGCGCCTTCCACCGAAGTCACTCCCGTATCGGTTTCCAGATCCAGGCGAACCGAGTCGATATGGGCGGCGCGTTTCTCGTGGCGCTCCGCTACGGTGAGGCCGCGGTCGCCCGCGATCTGCATGGCATTGATCGAATTTGCCTTCCGCGCCAGCGATCGTTGCAGCACGCCGGCCAATCCAGCGTTGCGCACCAGATGTGTGTTGAACTCGGCGATCTTGCCGAAGTAGACCAGCCGCACAGCCTTCGGATTGCCGGTGGAAATATAGGACGCGAAACTGCCCAGCCGCTCGGCCAGCTTGCCGTACGGCCCGAGGGTTTTATATTGTTCGGGCGTGAGCGCGGGCAGATTCACCGCGTGCAGCGCCGCGCCGTTTTGCAGATATTCCACAATCTGCTGTGCGATCCGGATGCCCACCGTCTCCTGCGCTTCTTCGGTCGATCCTCCGATGTGCGGCGTCGCCACCAGCGTTTCAATGGCGAAGAGCGGATCGCTGGGCGACGGCGGTTCGCTCTCGAAAACGTCCAGTGCCGCGCCGCCCACCTGCCCCGACGCCAGCGCTTCTCGCAATGCCTCCTGATCGATCAGCTCGCCGCGCGCGCAATTTACAATGCGCACGCCCTTCTTCATCTTGGCGAACGCCTCGCGTGAAAGCAGCCGAAACGATTCCGGTGTCAGCGCCGTGTGCAGCGTGATGTAATCGCTCTCGGCGAACAACACCGGCAGATCCACCAGCGCCACACCGACGTCCTTGGCGGTTTGTGAATGAACATAGGGATCGTGCGCCACGATGTTCATCTCAAAAGCCGCGGCGCGTTTCACCACCTCGCGCCCGATGCTCCCGAGGCCAATCACGCCCAGCGTCTTGGCGCGCAATTCGTTCCCCAGGAACTTGCGCTTCTCCCACTTGCCCGATTTCACCGAAGCGCTGGCATTGGGGATAGAGCGCGCCAGCGATAGCATTAAAGCCACCGTATGCTCGGCCACCGAGACCGCGTTGCCGCCCGGAGTATTCATCACCAGCACGCCGGCCGCGGTGGCCGACGGCAGATCCACGTTATCCACGCCCACGCCCGCGCGTCCGATCACGCGCAGATTCGGCGCGCCGGCCAGCACGGCTTTATCCACCGTAACGGCGCTGCGCACGATCAGGGCATCCGCCCCGGCCAGGTGCTGCATGTACTCTTTTGGATTGGAAACGACGACTTCCCATCCCGGCTGTTGCTGCAGCAGTTTCACCGCCGCAGGGGCCAGCGACTCGGCAATCAGGATTCGCATGTTTGTGTGTAGGGTATTAAGCTAAAAATTCAGGATAACAAACGATGGCTCTACTCGACCGGATTCAGACCGACATGGTGGCCGCGATGCGCGCCAAAGAAGAGATGAAGCTCAACGCGATCCGCATGATCAAAACCGCGCTCAAGAAGCACGAAGTGGATTCCATGAAGCCGCTGGACGAAGCCACGGAATTGCAAATTCTGGGCATGCTGATCAAGCAGCGGCGCGAGGCGGCGGAGATGTTTCGCAAGGGCGATCGCGCCCAGCTGGCCGACAAGGAGGAAGCGGAGCTGAAGCTGATCGAGTCCTACATGCCCCCCGCTCCGAGCGGCCAGGAGATCGACGCTGCCATTTCGGCTGCCATGGCGGAGACCGGCGTGACGTCCGCCAAGCAGATGGGCGTGGTGATGAAAGCCACGCAGGCCAAACTGGCTGGCAAGCGCGTGGATGGCAAAGCCCTCAGCGAAAAAGTTCGCGCGCGATTGGTATAAGGACCCATGACTGCCGCCGAGCGATCCTACTACAGCCGGCGTGCCGCCGAGTATGACGACTTTTACCTCGGCACCGGACTCTATGCCCAACGAATCCGCCCCGGATGGGCCGAAGAACTCGCGGCTTTGAAAGCCGTCCTCGCCACGCTCCGCTTCCATTCCTTCCTGGACGTCGCCTGTGGTACCGGTTTTCTCACCGCAAGCTTACGTGGCTCTGTCACTGGCTTAGACCAAAGCGCATCCATGCTCGCCGTCGCGCGCGCTCGAATGCCCCACGCCGGTTTTGTTCACGGCGATGCCCTCGCCATGCCCTTCCGGGCGGCGCAATTCGATTGTTTGGTAACTGGCCACTTCTACGGCCATCTGGACCAAACCACCCGCCATCTTTTTCTGGCCGAAGCCCGGCGCGTTTCAAAATCCCTGCTGATCGTCGACGCCGCCAAGCGCGACGAAGTTCCGTCCGAAGAGTATCAAGAGCGCCTTTTGAACGACGGTTCGCGCCACGTGGTGTATAAGCGCTACTTCACTCCCGAGCAACTGACCGGGGAGATCGGAACCGGGCAAGTGTTGCACTCCGGCCGCTGGTTTGTCGCCGTCCTGGCGTGAAGCGATTCTAGACTTGATACTTCATGAATCCCGCTCGTTGCAGCCCGCGTTGCGCCTCCGGGTTCTTCATAAACGTTTCCCATACAAATCCCGTGCGCAGGTTTTCGGCCATGATCATCGTAATACCGGTGTCGATTCCGATCACATCGCTGTCGTACCAGTTCTTGAGCGGATTGAACGCATTCACGAATCCATAGCGGCTCCAGGCGCGCGTCCCGTAACGCGTACGGATGTTCTTCAAAACTCGCAGCGTGGCTTGCGGCAGGAACGGCAGCGATCCTCCGGCGGCGCTGGGCGCAACAGTACCGTCTATCGGGCCCATCTCAGGCGGGCCGCCCCACACCACATAGCCGTTCTGCGAGTCCGATGCCGTGATGCCCCACAAGTCGTCGCTATAATCGGGAAATTGCTTGCCCAATTCGAGGCAGAATAGCCGATGCGCTTCCGTGGCAATGCCCGAGTTCTTGAAATAATCCGCGTAGCGATCGCGCTTTCCGCGAAAATCGAACCAGGCCTGCGAGTATTGATGCACGAACAGCGGCGCGTAGGAGCCGATGTAGCGCAGCCCATCGTATTCAAATGTCGTGCGCTTCCACGCATTCCATGCATCCGGTGGCAGCGGATGAGCTTCAGACCCCAGCCCCAGCAGGTAGATCATCATCAGCTCGCTGTAGTAATCCCAGCGATAAGGCAGGAATCCGAATTCGGGCGTCCAGCCATGCGGCAGCATCGTGGTGTCCTCCGACAGCCAGCTCCAATCCACGCGAGCGAAAATCTCCGACGCCAGACGAGTAATCTCCAGGTACCGGAAATGCTGGCGCGCAGTGAGCAAGCCGCACAGCAAAATAGCGGTGTCCACCGATGATACTTCCGCGTCCCAGATCCTCTCTCCGCTCGTGATGTTGGCCCAGTGAAAAAAGAAGCCGCGATGTGTGGGCATCTTGCGAGCCAGGAAATCGAGCGTGGTGATCACCCGGTCCCGCGCGTCCTCATAAGATACCCAGCCGCGCTTTTCGCCGATACAAAGCGCGGTAAGCCCGAAGCCCGTAGCCGCGATGCTGGCCACGATTCCGCTGTCGGAAGTGTTGGCTTTAGACCGGTCCTTCACTAGTCCGGTGTCGGGATGCGCCTGCTCCCAGAAGTAAAGAAAACCCGCCTTCTCGATTTCCTCCAGCAAAGCATCGTCTTCCGGCGCAAGCGTCGGGTTCGGTCCCACGCCGGGTGCGGCAGCGGCCAGCGGAACGGCAGCCAGGCCTTTGAGCAGCAACCTTCGGGTGAGGCGCCTCCGAGTCACTACTTTCACTGTAAAGCCTTTGGCCGCTATCCTGAAATCGACGGCGAGGAAATCGACGGCGAGAATGACTGCCCGCAGAGTCACAATTTGGTCCGCGATAGCCCTGGCGGTCGGGCTCTCAGCCGCGCTCATCGTGGTCAAGGTGCGGCGCAGAAGCCTCACGGTTACCGGCGTAGTGCTGCGCGAGGACCGCGATCCCAGGAAGCAGCTGCCGATTCCCAACGTGCGGGTAATGGCAACGGAAGGCGACCGTAGCGTCGACGGCGGCGCATCCGATGCCTCGGGTCTCTTCCGGCTGAAGCTACCCAACGGCGGATGGCGAGAGCAGCCGGTCTTGATCGAGTTTCGTCATCCCGGCTTCCAGCCGATCGAGATAGCGCCTCCCAATGGCAACGCGATGAGCGACTTGTACGTCGTGCGCATGAAGCCCCTGCCCGCGCAGGCCGCCGCGCCGCCGGGCGTCCGCGACATCACGGTGAAGGACGTTCGGGTGCGCTATTCGGAGCAGACCTCCAACACCGTCAATGTCGGCAGCACCGCCAAGACCTTCACCGTGCCGAATACCGGCAACGTTCTTTGCTCCGGCCATGCTCCGTGTTCACCGGACGGAAAATGGAAAGCAGCGGTGGGTGGCGTAACCATCGATGCCGGCCAGGGACAACAGTTCCAGAATGCCCGTGTCTCCTGCATTGCCGGCCCCTGCGCATTTACCAACATTGAAACCGGCGCCATTCCCACACCCGGCCGCACCATTACGGTGATGGTGCGCAATTGGTCCGATACCGTCACGTTTCTGGTGGAAGCGGAAGTCACCCGCAGCACGCCGAGCGACGCTATTCGCCAGGCCTATCCCGCCATCTATGGCCGCTCTATGAGCTTCACGCTGCCTGCCACCGCCGAAGGCCCCAGCATCCTAGCCGATCTCGGAGCCGACGACATTGTTTTTCCCTTGGGGCCCGCGCTGCAGCTTTCCTGGGCCGAATGCAGTCTCGAGGTGGGCGCCGATCAAACCAAGCTGTATCGCTGCGAGCTGAAGCCCGGCTACGAATTCCAATAGCACGGCGCAATTGGGATACACTTGTTAAAGAACATGGATCGCAAGAAGAGTCTGGACAAGGCGGCGAAGGAATTGGCAGCGGTTTTCGAAAGGCATCTCGATGGCCTTTCGCCCCAGGAGCGCGCGGCTAAGTCAATGGCCCTCAATGAAGCTGTCGCTAGGATTGGTTCTCGCGCCAAATCCTGAACGACGTCGTCCTGCCCTTTATCCGTTCGCCAAACGGTATCGAGTATGCTGTTTGTCGAGAAAGCGGCGAATTCTCCCAGCAGCTTAGCTCAGTCGGCCATTTACTGCTGCTTCAACCGATTCTGCACATGATCCTTGATCCAGTGCTCGTCCCACCATTCCACCGGATTCACTTCCACGCCTTCCACCTGCATCGAGTAGTGCAAATGATCGCCGCCCGCGAGCCCCGTCGATCCGCTCTTGCCCATCTCCTGGCCGCGCTTCACCATGTCGCCTTCCTTCACTCCAAGCGAGCTCAGATGCCCATAGATGGATTGCAGGCCGTAGCCGTGATCCACCACGATGCAGTTGCCGTAAATCCCCAGCATCGCGGCCCACACCACCTTGCCGTCATTCGAAGCCAGCACCGGCGTATGCGCCGACACCGCCAGATCGAACCCCAGATGCGTCTGCTGATCCACTTTCTTTCCTTTATAGATGTAGCTGCGCACGTCGGCGAATTCGGACTCCACCTTCGAGTTCGCCAATTGCTGGAACGGTTCGGTCCACAGAAATTTATCGGCCGTCTTGAAGCGCAGATCCGCCAGCGTCTTGTTATTTGCGCGCCGCATTTCGCCGTTGATCTTGAGGAACCGTGTCAGCAGATCGCCAGTCCCTCCCGGATCGATCTGATTCACCACTTTGTCGAGAAACTTATCGTCGATCGCCAGGTCGCGCATCCGGAATTTCTTCGGGAACACCTTGAACCAGAACCGCGCCGTCGCCTCCGTACCCGCCGAATTCTTCGCGAACACCACCGGCGCCGTGTCAATCGGCGTGTCCCAGGGATAGGCGAACAGCACCAGCCGCTGCGTATTTCCCGCGATCGGGAAACTCCGATAAGTGTCCTTGCCCACGCGCACGCCCGCCTCGCTCCACCCGCCCGAGAGCGTCAACAGCACCATCTCCGATCCGCCCTGGTTGATGTAGTGCTGAAACCCGTCGGCCGAAACGGAGGGAGGGCGCAACACGACGTCCACGTCCGTCGAGATGCTGTCGGTGGCGCCGCGGAAGTCGTTGGATTGCGCTTCCACCACTAACCGCGCTTTGCCTTCCTTCAGACTCGGCGCTTCCTTGCTTCCGGCGTTGAACCGAATGTCTTGTTCCGGCACTTGCGCCAGCCAGAACTTCAGCCGGTTCGCCGTACTCTTGTTGTCAATCAGCAGCGTACTCGCGCCATTCTGTTCGATGGATGCAGTGAAATGCCGCAACCCATGCGGGTTCGAAAAGCGCACCGCCACCGGGGTGTTCACCCCGATGTCTTTGGGCTGCGGATCGAAAGCCAGCTTGGTGTGCGACGACAGAAAGAACAGCGTTGCAAGCGGCGTTGCGATTAACGCGAACAGCATGATCAGAGCGATAACCTTACCCATGGCTGTTCGGATCATAACAGGGAACACCCCCTGGAGCTAACAGTCGAGATAACATTGAATGGTGCGGTCCCGGCTGTCCCTTGCTCTGCTCCTGCCCGCGCTCTTCTTGGCGCCCTCGCTCTTGCCGGCGGAAGACCATTGGATCGCCCTGCGATCGGGCCCGTTCGAAGTGTTCAGCAGCGCCGGTGACCGCCCCGCTCGCGAAAAACTGATGTTCCTGGAGCAATTCCGGGAGACCCTGCGCGTAATCACCGGAAAAGAAGAAATGCGCATGGTTTGGCCGGTGCGCGTGCTCATCGTGAAGAACGCGCGCCGAAATTCCCACCGCTCCCAAGCAGTTCAAGCTGGGCCGGGACGCCCGCATGATCGCAGTCACGGAATCGGCTGGATTTTCACGCGACAACCTGAAGGAGCTGGCGCGCCTGTTGCTCTACGAGAACACCAATCGCCTGCCGCCGGATATCGAGCAGGGCATCATCTCGCTGGTTTCCACCGTCCAGATCGATGGGCCGCGCATCACGCTGGGCGCGCCCGTCCCGGAAGCGGAGCGAACGCCCGGTTGGGCTCTTCTGCACCTGGTGACGACCAATCCGGAATATGCGGGCCGCTCGCGCGTCATGATTTCGAACCTGGAACAAACCGGCGACTTTGATGCCGCCTGCCACAACGCATTTGAGAAGAGCGGCGCCCAGATCCAACAGCAGGCTGATGCGTACCTCAAAGCTGGAAACTTCCCTACCTACGCCATCTCCGGGCGCGCGCTCAGCCTGACTCGCGACTTCAAGCCGGTGCAACTGGGTTCCGAGGACGTGCCCACCGCTCAAGCTGATTTGCTCTACGCGAGCGGTCATGTCGCGGAAGCCACCACGGCTTATAAAGCACTGAAAGGGCCGGCGGGATCGGAAGGTCTCGCGCTGATCGAACTGGATGAGCAAAAAGATAGTGAAGCCAAGGCTGCGCTTCAGGATGCCATTGACGGGGGTAGCAAGAGCGCTCGCGCCTGGCTCGAATTGGGACGCTTGAAGTCCGATGAAGACCTGCTTAAAAAGGCCAGCGAGCTCAATCCCCGCTGGGGCGAGCCGTACTTTCAGTTGGCGGACTTGAACCCGGCCATCGACAAAGAGCAGCTCGAAAAACGCGCCGAGCTGCTGAAGAAAGCCGCCGCATTGGACCCGCGCGCCAGCGATTATTGGCAGGCGCTGGCGAAGACCTACATTGCCGCCAAGGATTTCACCGAGTCCCAGAAGGCTTGGGCGGGCGCCGAGCATGCCGCTGCCAATGACCAGGAGCGCGAGCGCATCCGTCAGGTTCGTTTGAAAATCCAGGAGACGCGCTTCGATGAGGAAGCGGCCGAGCGCAAGCGCCTCAAGGACGAAGAGCAGGCCGACCTGCTGCGCGTGAAGAACCAGAGCGAAGCCGCCATCCACGCGTCCGAAGATGCCGCCCGCAAGAAAATGAATCCGAATGGAACCGCGCCGCCCAAGCCCCAGGCCTGGTACGAAGCGCCCACCGCGGGCGCCAGTGTGGAGGGCGTGTTCCAGCGGCTGGATTGTCTGGATAGCCGCGCGCGCCTGGTGCTGCAAACTTCGGATGGAAAAACCGTGCAGCTGCTGATGGCCGATCCTTCTCAGGTTTCACTCGGCGGCGGGGGCGAGAAGACGTTCAGCTGCGGTGCGCAGAAGCAGGCGCGACAGGTGACCGTGCATTACAACGCCAAGCCCGATGCAAAGCTGCACACCACCGGCGAAGTGGTCGCCATTGAATTTCACTGAGCTCCTGTGAGGGCCGCGCTCAAGCAATTCATCTTCCGGCTGCTCGGCAAAGATCCAGAAGCCATCGTGGTTACGTTCGCATCGGGCGACCCGCAATTGGCGGATCGGATGTTCGCCGAAATCCAGCGTCTGGTTCCGGACCGGCGGCATTTCTTGGTCCAGCCCGAAGAGTTCAGCGGTTATCTGGAGCTTCGCCGGCGTTTTCGTGCCTATCGCATCGGTCAAGCTGCGGTGTTATTCGATGGAGACCGGCGCTATGGCCCGCTGCGCCGCGCAGCGTTTCTCCTGGCGCCCACGAAAATCCTGGCCTATAACGCGCGTCTCGAGCGTCATCAATTGAGCCTGGGCGCCACGATCGCGTCCTTTCTGTTTGTGAAGGGTGTGCCGCTCGACCGCATCTTTCTTCGCCCCAGGTGGCTGGTGCCCTGGAAAAGGGACCGCTCGGTTTATCCGTCCAAGGTCCAGGAGATCGAAGGCCGGCCATTGTCGCCACGCCGTCGCCGTATCGCCGTGCTCAGCCCTTATTTCCCGTTTCCCCTCGCCCACGGCGGCGCGGTGCGGATCTTCAATCTGCTGCGCGAAATGTCGGCCGAGTTCGACATTTTCCTGTTCGCCTTTCGCGACGGGGAAACCACAGACGACCTCGAACCCGTCCTGGAACTTTGCGCGCGCGTGATCCTGGCCGATAAGCCGCGCTATCGTGAACCGCGCTGGTCTACGCTCGCGCCCCCGGAAGTCCACGAATTTCGGTCGCCCGCGATGGCCGCCGCGCTGGCCCGCGTCCGCGCCGAATACAAGATCGAGGCGGTGCAAGTGGAGTACACCATGCTTGCGCCCTACCGTGGCGATGTGCTGGTGGAACACGACGTCACGTTTGAACTGTATCGCCAGATCCGCGACCGCTCGCCCGGCATCGCCGAGCGTTGGGATCATTGGCGCTGGCAAAGATTCGAGAAGCAATGGATTCAGGAGTACCGAAAAGTGGTGGTCATGTCGGAGCAGGATCGCGCGCTGCTGCAGCAGCCCAACGTAACCGTGATCCCCAACGGCGTCGATCTCGCGCGCTTCACTCCCGAAATCGAGCGCCCCGGCCAGCGCTTGCTCTTCATCGGATCATTCCGCCATTTCCCGAATATCGTCGCCTATCGATTCTTCGTCGAACAGGTCTGGCCTATCCTGCGCCAGCAATCTTCGGAAATCACGTTCACCGTGGTCGCCGGTCCGGATCCGCTGCTCTATTGGCGTGAGCAAACGGGCCTCGCATCCATTACTCCAGATATTCCTCCTGACGATCGTATCCATCTGCTCGAATTCGTCGCCGACGTTCGCCCGCTCTATGTCGAAGCGAACCTCGCCATCGTTCCCACGCTCGTCTCGGCCGGCACGAACCTCAAGGTCCTGGAAGCGATGGCCATGGATCGGGCGGTGGTCTCTACGTCCTCGGGTTGCGCCGGGCTTGGCCTGGAGAACGCGGTCAACGTCTGGATCGCGGATCAGCCCGAGGATTTCGCCCGCGCCATCCAGGCTCTGCTCGAAGACCACGCCCTGCGCCGCCGCATCGCCGCTTCTGGCCGCGTCCATGTGGAAAGCAACTTCGGTTGGACGCCAGATCGGCGTGCGACAGCGCGCGCTACTGCGGGATCTGATGCCCAGCCGCGTGCGAATCCGGCCGGCACATGCTCGCGACCTGCCACACATCACCGCCATCCAGCGCACCGCTCCCGAATCGTCGCAATGGGAAGCCCAGGACTATCTCGCTTTCGATTGCCAGGTGGCTGAGCGATGGACGACTGCATCGCCGGATTCCTGGTTTCCCGATCCGTGGCCGATAAGGAGCGCGAGATCCTTAACATCGCGATTCACCCCGATTTCCGCCGGCTGCACATCGCTACCGAACTGCTCCAGGCCGAGCTTTCCCGCTGGCGCGGAACCCATTTTCTGGAGGTGCGCAAGTCCAACGCAGCGGCCCGCAGACTGTACGAAGGTCTGGGTTTTCAATCGGTCGGCGAGCGCCCGGCGTACTATGAAAATCCACCCGAAACGGGGATTGTCATGAGAATTCTTTCATGATACTGTCACATATGCGGGGGCCATCGGTGACCGCCGCACGTACGAATGCACGACTCATTCATCACCCACCGAGCAAATCAATCTCACACACTCGGCGTGGCAACCTCACAAAGGAGATAGAAGCCTGATGGAGAACACGCAAGAAGAATTGAAGACGCACCTGATGCAGTCGGACGACGAGTTTCGTCACCTGGCTGAACAGCATCACGTTTATCACGAGCAGTTGGAGGCCTTGGAAGCCAAGTCGTTCCTCACTCCCGCGGAGGAAGTGGAGGAGCATCGGCTGAAGAAAGTCAAACTTCAGTTAAAAGATCAGATGAACGCAATCATCAGCCGCTACCGGACCCAACACGTCTGAACATTAGGTGCGTAAGTTAGTTTCGAAGACCCGATCCGGACACCCGGGTCGGGTTTTTCATTTTGCCAAGATGCTTTAGCGTGGCGCACGCACTCTACTCTTGCGTGCCGCGTCGTCACTCGTGACGACGCCCGATCTTTTCTAGCCCGCCAGAAACTTCCGGATCCGCTCCACCGCGTCCATCAGCTTCTCATACGAATTCGCGATGCTGAACCGCAGATAGCCGTCCCCATACGCCCCAAACGCCGTCCCGCTCAAACACGCCACGCCTGCCTTCTGCAGCAGCGCATCCGCCAGTTCTTTCGATTTCCACCCGGTTCCCTGAATATTCGGGAACGCGTAAAATGCCCCGCCCGGGATCGGCGCAGCGGAATCCCGGCAGCGTGTTCAAGGCCGCGCAGAAAGCGTCGCGCCGGCGCCGGAACTCCTCCACCATTTTGGTCACGTCGTCCTGCGGCCCGTTCAACGCCGCGATTCCAGCCCGCTGCGTGAAACTCGCGGTGCACGAGTTCGAATTCACCATCAGCTTGTTCACCGGATCCACCAGCCACGCCGGCATCACGCCGTAACCCATGCGCCAGCCGGTCATAGCGTAGGTCTTCGAAAAGCCGTCCAGAATGATGGTCTTCTCCAGCATGCCCGGCAGCGTGCTGATGGACAGCGGCTCTTCGTCAAAATAGATGCGCGTGTAAATCTCATCCGACAGAATCAATCAGGTCGCGATCGCGCACCATATCGGCAATCGCGCGCACATCGGCCGCCGGAATCACGCCGCCCGTCGGATTGTGCGGCGAATTCAGGATCAGCATCTTGGTCTTGGGGGTGAGGCTGTCTTTCAGCACGTTCAAGTCGAAAGAAAACCCGCGATCCTCCACCAGCGGAATCGGTACCGGCTTCGCGCCCAGAAAATTGATCATCGATTCGTAAATCGGAAAGCCCGGATTCGGATAAATCACTTCATCGCCCGGCTCCACCAGCGCCATCAGCGGAAAAAAGATGATCGGTTTCCCGCCCGGCACCACACACACATGCTCCGCTCCCACGCGAATTCCGCGCGTGCGGCAAATGTACGACGCAATCGCCTCGCGGAGCTCCGGCAGCCCTTGCGTTGGCCCATAATGCGTCCAGCCTTGATCCAGCGCCTGCTTGCCCGCCTCCACAATGTGGCGCGGCGTGTCGAAATCGGGCTCGCCGATCTCCAGGTGAATGATGTCGCGTCCTTGCGCCTCGAGCGCCCGCGCGCGCACCAGCACTTCGAAGGCGGTTTCTACGCCTATGCGGTTCATCCGCTCAGCTAGTTTCATGATTGTTTTTGATCGATTGTTTCGGAAACGATTGCTTTTGAAAAGAAGGGAACGTTGTTGCGGAACTCGGCGAACTTCACCCGATCCCCGATATGTGCGCGCTCGCCCGCCACGCGCCCCGTGATCCGCCGGCCCCCGTCCAACTCGACGATCGCCAATTGATACGGCACGTCGTTGACGTAAGCTTCGGGCGGCGAGTAGACCACCGTTTCAGTATAAATTGTGCCCGAACCTAAGTCCGTCATGCTGCTGCTCCTTATTCTGCACTCAGGATCGTGATCACGCTGGTCGCACCCGATCCGCCCAGATTCTGCGCCAGCCCTAGCGTGTTGCGCTGCACCTGCCGCTCGCCCGCTTCGCCGCGAATCTGCTGCACCACGTCGCAAATTTGTCCCACGCCCGTCGCGCCCACCGGATGGCCTTTCGATTTCAACCCGCCGCTGGTGTTCACTGGCCGCTCGCCATTCAGGCACGTGCCGCCCGCCAAACTATACGGGCCGCCCTGGCCCTTCGGAACAAAACCCAGATCTTCGATTGCGATGATCTCGGCGATAGTGAAACAGTCGTGTACTTCGGCGAACTGGATATCGGCTGCCTTCACACCAGCCATCTTATAAGCCTTCTCAGCCGACGTTTGCACGGCTCGGAACGTCGTGATGTCGTCTTTCTCATCGAGCGCCACATTGTCCGATGCCTGCGCGATTCCCAGCACGCGCACCGGCTTGTCGGTGAACTCGGAAGCCCGCTCCAACGGCATGATCAGCACCGCCGCCGCGCCGTCGCTGATGAGCGAACAATCGTACACTGTGAGCGGCTCGGCGATCGGCTTCCCAGCCAGCGCCTGCTCCATCGTAATCACCTTGCGCATGTGCGCCAGCGGATTTTTCGCGCCGTTCTGGTGATTCTTCACCGCCACCGACGCTAGCTGCTCGCGCGTGGTGCCGTACTGATACATGTGACGCCGCGCAATCATCGCGAACAATGCCGGAAACGTAGCGCCCGCGCGAACTTCGCCGCACAGATCGCCCGCGCCGGCCAAAATCTCAGTCACCTTCGGCGTGGTCTGCGAAGTCATCTTTTCCACGCCCGCCACCAGCACGATATCGTATAGCCCGGCCGCAACCGCCGACGCGGCGTGAAAGAACGCCGATCCGCTGGATGCGCAGGCTGCTTCAAAGCGCGTCGCCGGAACGCCCTTGATTCCGATCGCATTCGAGATATACGGCGCCAGATGATTCTGTCCGACAAACGATGGTCCGGCGAAATTGCCAAGATAGAACGCCTCCACTTGCGATGCGTTTGCGTGTCCGTTCTCCAACGCTTTTTGTCCGGCCTCTACCGCGAGCGAACGGAGATCGCGATCCGGGAACGCGCCAAACGCAGTTTTCCCAATGCCGACTACTGCTACTGGTCTCATACTCTAAGGATAACTCCAGTGTGGCGCACGCAATCCTGCCATTCGTGTGAACGCTTATACTGATTACCGATGTCGACCTACATCAACCAGGAGGCGCAACACTCCATCAGTATCCCCGCGCCCGAACCAGATCTCACCGTCGACGAACTCGTCCGCCGCGCCGACGCGTTGCGCCCTCTGCTCCGCGAACGTCAGGCAGCTTGTGAAGAATCGGGCCAGCTATCCGCGGATACGAACGATCGATTTCTCGCGGCCGGCTTTTATCGCATCCTCCAACCGCGCCTCTTTGGCGGCTACGAATTCGCCCTGCCTGATTTCATGCGTGTCATGATCGCCGTCGCGCGCGGTTGTTCGGAAAGCGCCTGGGTGCTCGCGCTCACCTCCGGCCACACGGTTCTCGCGGCGCAACTATCCGAAAACGCTCAGCGCGAGGCCTTCGGCCCTTCCGGCGATTTTCGCGCGCCCGGCGTCGGCATGCCCACCGGCGTCGGCGTTCCCGTCAACGGCGGCTATCGCGTGAAAGGCGCTTGGGACTATGCTTCCGGCTGCGATCTCGCCACGCATTTCTTCGGATCCACCATGGTCCATGATACGGAAACCAAGGCTCCACTTGGCAACGCCTGGATTCTGTTCCATCGCGATCAGTTCAAAATCGTCGACAACTGGAACGTCATCGGGATGCAAGGCACCGGCTCGCGCCGCGTGGTAATCGAAGATGCGTTCGTGCCCGCCGATCGCGCGCTTTGGATGTCCGACGGCCACGGCCGCCCGGTTCGCGATCAGCCCGGCCACGCGTTGCATCCCAATCCGATGTATCACGGCTGGCTCGCGCCATTGCTCATCTCCGAAGTCGCGGCCGTCGCGGTGGGCGCCGCGCGCGGTGCGCTCGATATCTACCAGGAAATTCTCAGCCATAAGAAGATCAATTTCCCGCCGTTCCACCTTCGTTCGCAAGAGGCCGAGTTCCAGCAGCATTTTGGCGTTGCGCAGGCCTTGATCGACACTGCCGAAGCCGCGCTGTTAAAGATGACCGCCGATTATATGGATCTCTCGCGCGCCCGTGTCGAAACCGGCATGCCGCTGGATGAGGAGATGGAGCGCCGCTTGATCCTGATCGAGCAGCAAGTGATTCGGCTCGCGTGGGACGCCGTGGAACTGATGTTTCGCACCAGCGGGACATCGGCCGCCGCCAAGTCCTCACCGCTGGGACGTGCGCTTCGCAATCTCGCCGTCATTCGCACGCATGTCACGCTGCAGGCTGATCACACTGCCACCAACGCCGGACGTTTGCACTTCGGCCTTCCGCCACTCAGCCGTTTCTAGCCTGTTGCTACTTCTCGTGCTTCGCTGCGTCGACAATTGCATCCAGCGTGGGAATGTCCTTCAACGGCGGGCCTGTACTCTTGAACGTGCGGATATAGGCATACAGATCTTTCGCTCGTTTATCGGGCAAAGTTTCCACGCTGAAATTCGGCATGGACGTCGATGGAATCACCGGCGCCACGTTCGCCCGGCCGCGCAGAAACGTGATGAACTCGCGCTCATTGGCCAAGTGCCCCCAGCGTCCCACGAAAGGCCGCGCGCCGGTCTCGCCGCCGTACCCATGGCAAGCGTAACAGCCGTACGAATAATAGAGGGCCTTCCCACTGGTTGCATTGCCGGTCACCGGACTGGTAGGCGCGGGCGCGTTCCCGTTCTGCTGCGCGCTCACTGCCCAGGGCAGCCCTGCCGCTAATACCCAACAGCAAATTGCGTTCTTCATCATGCATTACCTCGGCTGCGTGATCGCGTCGATCATGTACGGCTCGCCCCGTTTCACCGAAGCCACGCCGCGTTTCAACGCCGCCTGCAATTTCGTGGGATCGCTAATCGGTCCCTCGCCGGCCATTCCGTAGCCCGCCGCCATCTTCGTGTAGTCGATGAACGGATCGCGCAGCGTGTTCCCGATAATCGCCCGCTCCGCTCCGCGCCCGCGAACGCCCGCCATATATTGGATGAACATGTACTCCTGGTGCCACGCGCGATTGTTGTGCATCACGGTCAGGACCGGAAGTTTGTGATGCACCGCGCTCCACAAAACCCCTGGTGCGTAGTTCAGGTCGCCATCGGTCTGGACATTGATCACGATTCGATTGCGGCCCTTAGCCGCCAGCCCTGCGCCCACCGCCGCGGGTGCGCCGTAACCCATGCCGCCCGCGCCCTGGCCGCCCAGATAGCTATATGGCTTGTTGTGCTCCCATAGTCGCGCATTGTGGCCGCCGGAGAAATTGCTGGGCGACGCCAGGCACCAATCTTCGTTCATGATCAGCGGCCATAGCTCGGCGTAAATCCGCGCCGTGCTGATCGGCGAGCTGTTCCATCCGGGTCTGGCTTTCTCAACCGCTTGTTCCAAGGCAGCCACGTGCGCATCGTGATTGGCGCTCGCGTGCCTGGCGGCGCGTTCTTGAATCCGCGCTTTCTGGTCCGGCGTTAGCTGGCGCTTCACTTCCTCAATGATCAGCGGGAGACTGGCCTCGGCATCGGCCTCCATGGGCAGGCGCGGATTTTTCGCGGCTGGGAGCGAACACTCCCCGGCCCGGCCGCAGGATGCCCCCAAAGTCGATGTTCGCGGTATCTCGCGCCGGCGCAATTTTCGCCAGGCCTGGCCCGGTGATGGAAGCCTGCGCGCCGCCCGTTTCCAGGCCCAGCGTGTAATCGTAAGTCTTATCCGCGCCCGGCCCGCACAGCGGATGGCGCTGCGGGAAACTCATCGGCCCTTGCGTGGCCGCCGTGCTGGTGGACGCTCCCACCAGTTCCGCCAGCTCCACCGCGCGCTCGACGCCTTCCGGCGTCCGCAGACGCCCCACCGCGATCCTCGGATTCTGCGCCCCGAGCAAATTTTTCGCGATCTCCTTCGCCGTCGTGCTGTCGATGGTCGGGAACTGCGGCGGCGTGTAAGAGGGAATTCGCACGTTCGGCGAGTTGACCTTTTGTATCTCGGAGCTCAACACCACGAGCGTAGGACCCATGGGTGGAGTGATGGCTTCGTTGTATGCCCGATGAATGGCTGTGAGCGCGGCATCCACCGTCTGCGGCTCCGCGTCCCATTTCGTGTAGCTGCGAACCAGCCCCGCCATGTCATGCGCGGTGTGCGCCGGGATGAAATCCACGTCATTCCCCGCCAGCATCACTACCGGCACGCGATCGTAATAGGCCTGGTAAATGGACATGGCCGCGTGCTGAATCCCGATGGTCCCGTGCAGCACCGCCACCATCGGTTTACCTTCCGCTTTCGCGTACCCGTGGGCCATGGTCACCGCCGATTCTTCATGCAGCGCCGTGATCCATTCCGGCTTCACATTCGGCGGATCGCCATAATTGATGAACGATTCTTGCAGCCCTTCGAAACTCGATCCCGGGTTAGCCGCCGCGTATTCGATTCCCAGGTCGCGAATGGCCTGCACCATCAGATCCGAAGCTGGCCGCGTAATGCTGCGCACCACCACCGGCGGCTGAATATTCCCGGCTTCGCGCGCGAGTTGCGTCTCAGTGGGAGCCGGCACGCTCGGTGTGGACGCTGCACGTCTTCCGCTGCCCGTTGACTGAGCTTCCGCTAGCGGTGTCGACGTTGCCAGCGCCGCGGCTCCGGCCGCACTGGCCGCCGCATTCTTCAGAAACCCGCGCCGTCCAACTGAAGTCTTCTGCGATTTCGCCATATCGTTCCGCTCCGCCTTTCGGCCACAATGATATCAATCTGGCATGCTGGCGGGCGACGACAGCTGGTTCACGCCCGCTGGTTCACGCCCGCGCCTTCAGCACTGCTCGTTCCACTTCCCCCCAGTGCATCCCGGAAGTGTGAGCGAGTGCGGTCCACTCGCCCGCCGGCGCCGTACCTTTGCGCGCCAGCTCCATTACCGACGCGATCACCTTGTGCTGTTGGCTCGAAAGGCCCGTCAGCGACTTCAAGAACCCGATCAGCCGCACCACGTGCGAGCGGAACGCGCCGCTTGTGGGCGAGTGGCCTTGCGATAGGAACGCTAGCAGGGCCACCACACTGGCGCTGGCGCGCGCCTCGGCATCATGTCCCGGCATCCCCCCATCGGATTCCATGCGCGCAGCCAGATCGAGCAGGATCTCTTCAGATGTTTCGTTCGAAGGGGCCTTGGATGCGCGGTCCGAGCGGGGGCTCGAACGTAGGAGCAGATCCCTGAAGCCACTCCCGTGCGCATCCGGTGGCGCCGTGACGCGAAACGAGTTCAGTTCCACGAGAGCCATCTTCGTCGGCTCCCGCAGGGTCACGGTACTCATGCCGTCCATCGCAGAAGCAGCTGCAAGAGTCCGAGCCGGGAAATAGGACTGAAAATCAACGTCCTGCGCCATGCCCACCGGCACTACGCGCGTCTGGGGCAGTTCTCCCTGACGGTCGCCGTGGCGCGTCACCACCGCCACCAGCGACATCTCCCGGCTGGCCAAGCCATAAGTCTGGCTGAGCGCAATGAGCCGGGCGGCCACGCGGCTCTCCTGTCGTTTGGCGAGTGGAGCCAACGCCTCGCTGCTGGGATAGCGGCTTTCCCAATCCGTAATCAGCCGCGATCCCTGTAGCAGCCAGACGGTTTCGCCGATGCCGTTCTCCGGAAAATGAACCGGCAGCTGCAGCTGGCCGCCATTCCAACTCAATTCGATTTGGTTCTCGAGCGCTTCATCCATTTCGATCGCAGCATCCACTTCGCCGAACAGCAACACCGGCGTGCCGCTGAACACAAAGGAAGGGGGCTCAGGTTGAATGTTCGCGCCAGCCTTCAGCTCCGATGCAACCGGCCGTCCCAGCGACGCGAACAGATCCACCGCCGGCAGGTCCACGCGTTCACGTGGGCCCACGAATCGGCTGATGCCACCCGTCTCGCGTGCCAGCAGCGCCAGAAACCGGTCCTGGCTGGCGCTCCCAATGCCGAGGCAATGCAATCTCACGTTCGCCTCGCGGGCCTGCGCCAGAATCTTTTCCGTGCCGGCAACTTGCCCATCGGTCAGGATGAGGATGTCGCCACTATCGCCTTCGAGCAGTTTGGCCGCCGCCAGAAATCCCGCCGCCAGCTGGGTCCCTCCGCTCGCCTCCACCTGCGTCAGAAATTCGTGAGCCTTATCCCGCGCTTCGCGCGTCGCCAAGGCCAGGGCCGGCTGAAATGCAACCACTTGGTTGCTGAAGGCCACCAGTCCGAAAGAGTCCTGCTCCCGGAGCGCTCCCAAACAAGCCTCAATCGCCTTGCGGGCTTGCTGCAGGGGAAGGCCGGCCATGGATCCCGACCGGTCTAGCAGGATCACCACCCGCCGCGGTGTTTCAGCAGCAACGCCAAACGCCGTCGACGGCACGATCGCCGCGAAATGGCCCTTGCCGTCCTTCCCGCGCCCTGCCAGCACTTGGGACTCAATGGTTTTGAAGCGGGACTCCAGAACCAGATCCCGGTTCGGGACGTCTTGCTCGGTAGCCAGAGCCACGCGGGCCGCGCGTCCGCCAGCCTGCTTCACTCTCACCGCGTGCGATGGCGATCCTATTTCGTCCAACTCCAGGTGGCTCGCGATGCTGAGTTCGAAGCCCACTTGATGCAGTGCCGAAGGGTCTTCGCGAAACCCGGGCAGGATCACATCGCCGAACTCGTCGGCCGGCAATTCCATCTCAGCTTCGCCCGGCGCTGTCAGCGCTGCCTTCGCCCGGGAATGATAAGCCGGAGCCAGCGTAAAAGGAAAACGAAAGCGGAAGCCGTCATCTCTCAGTTCGATCCCGCACAGGATCTCCAGGTGTACCGTGACGGTCTCCTTCGGCCTGATGTTCCCCACCGTCAGATTCACCACGCCATCCCCGTATTGCCGCGCCAGCGTCGCGAGCGAGCCTTGCGCTAAGCCTTCCTCATAGGCCTTCACCGCCTCCTCGGTGGCTTTCAGCTCCGAATGCGCTTCAAAGCCTTCGCCAGTAATGCGGAAGCTGCGTAGCGCCGCATCGCGGGGAAGAGGAAAGGAATAAATCACCTCGAGCGGTTTCTCTTCGTCGGACCGAAACACATGCTGCACCACCAGACGTGCGCCCGCGGGCAGCACCTGGCCGCCCAGCCACAGACGCTGCATGGCGAGCTTTACGGATTGGCCCGTGGCCGCTGCTACCGGGGCGAAACTGGCTGCTGTGCTCATTTGCGATTTCTCCTTGTATTACCGTCCTCGGGTTCCCGCAACCGGGAAGCTAACTCATCCACCGCCGAGCGAATCTGCTTCATCCGCCATGGACTCACGTCGCCCCGCACCCACACCATTACGTCATCCGCGATCCTGTGCTGCCACCATGCCGATGGCGGCGCTGCCGGTTGCGCCGGTGGCCCGTCATTCTTGCCACGAGCCAGATCATGAGCGATCTCGGCCAGCATCCGGCCCTCGCCCTGCAGCCCCTTGATTTTCTCCAGCCGCGCCAGATGATCGGCCGTATAGACGGCTCCGCGTCCGGCCTTGACCGGCCCAGCGAGAAGTCCACGGGCGATATAAAAACGGATGGTCCGCGCTGGGATACCCGATGCGTCGGACAATTCCGCGAGCGTCTTCGATTGGTCCATACGCCTGAGCCAAAGATAGCTCCCGATGATGACACTGTCAAGTACTGTTTTATTCCTAGCGCTGCGTTGTTATTCTGAACCTGAATGCTCCATCCCTCTTGTTCGCCCCGAATATCGCCAGCATGACTAAATCCGTCCTCTGGGATCTCGATGGCACGCTCGTAGATTCCGAGCAATACCACTGGCTGGCTTGGCGCGACACGATGGCTGCCGAAGGCGTCTCGCTCATCCATGAGGAGTTTCTCAAAACCTTTGGCCTGCGCAATGACGCCATCATTCCGCAGTGGATCTCAGGCGCCACTCCCGAACGCATCGACCAGGTAGCCGACGCCAAGGAGAGGCACTATCGCCGCCTGGTTCGCGACGGCGGTCTGGAACCCTTGCCCGGCGCGCGCCACTGGACCGAGCGCTTGGCCCAGCAAGGCTGGCTGCAAGCCATCGCGTCATCCGCGCCGCGCGAAAACGTCGACGTGGTGCTGGCCGTCATCGGGCTCGCGCCCTGCTTTCAGGCCATCGTTTCGGCCGAAGATGTTACGCTCGGCAAGCCTGACCCGCAGGTTTTCCTCACCGCCGCCGCGCGCCTGGGCTCTGCTCCCGCGCGGTCCATTGTTGTCGAAGACGCGCCCGCCGGTATTGAAGGGGCCCGCCGCGCGGGAATGGCCAGCATCGGAGTCCGCCGCAATGGCTCTCCCCTTCCGGCCGATTTGGCCGTTTCCTCCCTCACCGACCTCCCTCCCGACGCCTTCTCCTGCCTTCTGGATTCTGTATTCCGTCGGGCCTCAGGCTCGACATGAATTCCAGGTCGTGCGTCCGCGCACGACCGTATACAATTGGAGGGAAGGAGCCGATAAGTCCTCAGTGCCTCGAATAAGCTTGCACGTTTGGGGGGTTCTAACGTCAGCCTGTTATAGGTATGGCGTCGGCACTCGGCACATTCTCGGCTCTCCTAAGGGATAAGGCACTTATGAGCGACCGCGGCGCCCCGCCTGCCATCGACGCAGCCCTCCTCGCCGCGCAGGAACTGCAAAACCGCTTTATTTCCGATAACTTACGCCGCGTCTTCCTGCTCATTTATCGCATCGTCCGCAACGTCGACGACGCTCAGGATCTCACTCAGGAAGCCTTCATTAAGGCCCTCCAGCGTCAGGATCAACTGAAGGAGCTGGACAAGGCGGCGCACTGGCTCTCTCGCATTGCCAGCAATACGGCTATCGATTTTCTGCGGCGCAACGGCAAGGTCAACTTTTGCGAGATCGATAGTCTGGTGGAGCCTTTAAGTGAGCCTTCGGAAACCCCCGAGCAGGCCGTTCTGCGATCTGAGCATCGCGCGTATCTGGAAGAAGGTTTGACGGTCCTGACCGAGCGGGAACGGACGGCATTGCTGCTGCGCGACGTCGAGGGGTTGCCGGCCGAACTGGTAGCCGAGCAAATGTGCTGTTCCAAGGCCACCGTGCGCTCCCACATCGCCAACGCGCGGATCAAAATGAAGCGCTATATGGAACGCACACGTCGCGCGTCCCAAAGGAAGCCGTCATGAGTCAGCATCCTCTGCCGGCACAAATCGCCCTGTTCGCCGGCGGCGATCTTGGACGCTGGGAGCAGTGGCGTATTCGGCGTCATATCGCCCGTTGCTCCGCATGTGGCCAGGAAGTGGAAGCCTTGCGCGCTGCGAGCGGCCAGCTTCGCGAGCTTACCGCGCAAATGCCCGAATTGCCGAACGGTTTGAACTGGAATCGGCTTTCCGACGAAATGACGGGAAACATCCGCGTCGGTCTGGCGGCCGGCGAAGCGATTGCGCTTTTCGATAAACCGCTGCGAGCCAGGTCGCCTCTGAACTGGCGCCACATGAACTGGAACGCCGCTCTGCTGGTCTTGGGCGCAACTGTGATTTTTGGCGTCGCATTTTGGACCAGCCTTCCGCCACAGCAAGCCGAGCACCTGGTGAACGTATTCGAGCGCATCCGCGCCGAGCGTATCGGGACATTGGTGCATTCCGCTACCGGCGTGGTGGGTCAAACCGCACCGGCCTCTGCGCGCGAAGACGTGATTCTGGAGGCGTCTTCGTCCAGCATCCAGGTCAGACAAAACGGCCGTGCCATGTCGCTGATGCCGCACTCGGACGGCGCCACGGTTTCTGTGAGCATGCCCGGCTCCGCCAGCGTCAGTTTCGTGGATGCCGATACCGGCCAGGTGACCATCAACAAGGTGTATTATGCGGAGCAGTAGCGTTGTCCTTGCGTCCGCGCTTTTTCTGGTCCCCTGTAACGCCGTTCTGTTCGCGGCGGCTCTTCCGAAGATCGATCTGCCGCCCGATTCCCCGGTGGTTCTGCTCTCCGCCGACTATGGCGAGTCAAATGAGACCGCGCGCGGCAGCGCCATGCTGCTGGACGTCCACGCCGCTCTTTCGTTCCGCAACTCCAGCCAGCGCAAGATTCGCGGAATCACGTTGCTGGTCACCGCGCAGGACGTTACACCGGGCGGTAAAGCTTCCGTCACCGTGCCCAGCCTGGATGTCGGTCCCGAGGAAACCTTTCCAGTTCGCATCGATCTGCGTTTGCTGCGGCCGTTGCAAGCTTCCTCCGGCGTGCCGGTCCAAATCAGTCTCGACGGCGTTCTGTTTGACGATTTGAGCTTCTATGGCCCCGACAAGCTGAGTTCGCGCCGCACCCTGACACTATCGGAATGGGAAGCTCGGCGCGATCGGCGCTATTTCAAATCGGTTTTGGCCGCTGGCGGCCAGGAGAAGTTACGGCAAGAAATGCTCGAGAGCCTGACTCATCAGGCCGACCGGCCCAGCCTGGACGTGGAAGTAGTGCGTGGCGCGCGCGCCACCAACTTTGAGCCTGAGAAGCAAGTGCAGTTCGCTTTTCTGAGCCTGCCCGATTCGCCCATTGAGCCGATGGGTGGCATGGCGCGCATTGCGGGCAATGAAGCTCGCGCCCCGCGCCTGGAAGTGAAGAATCGTTCTGACCGCGCGATTCGCTATCTGGAGGTCGGCTGGATCTTGCACGATCGTTCCGGCCGCGAATTTCTGGCCGGTTCGGTGCCCGCGGAATTGAATCTTGCGCCCGGCAAGAAAAGCCAGATTCTCGGAGATGCTACGCTAAAATTTCCGCAACTTAGCGGGCAGCCGCTGGGTATAGAGGGTATGACTGGATTCGTGAGCAGCGTCGAGTTCGCCGATGGGACGATGTGGATCCCTACTCGTAACGATTTAGACGCGCCGCAGTTGCAGCGTGTGGTGGCACCTTCCGGCGAAGAGCAGCGCCTCGCGCAGATCTATCGTAAGAAGGGTATGAAGGCGCTGGTCGCCGAGCTGAACAAGTTCTAATCCATGACTCCCGAGAGGATCGTGCCCCTCGCCATCTTGTTGTTGAGCTGTATCGCTCCCCTTCGGGCGCCCGCCCAAGATGGCCCGGATCAGAAGCCCCAGGTCTATTTAGAAAACAACCGGGTCAAAAACGAGAAGGAAGGCAACACCCGGACCATTGATGGAACGGTGAAGGATGCCTCCGACAACCCGCAAGCCGATGCCATCGTGCAGTTGAAGAACACCAAAACGTCCAGTGTCGTGGAGTTTGCCACCAAGGACGATGGCAAGTACGTCTTCCGGGATCTTCCCATGGACATCAATTTCGAATTGCTGGCCAAGCACAGTGACATCACTACGCCGGTAAAGAAGATCAGCATCTACGACACACGCAAGCACTTGATCGTGAACTTCCAACTGGTCCCCGCCAAACCGTAATTGCTGGGCCAGAGATGCTACACTGGTGCAGGTAACACCTCGGGGCGTGGCTCAGCCTGGCTAGAGCGCCTGGTTCGGGACCAGGAGGTCGGTGGTTCGAATCCACTCGCCCCGACCACTTATCCCTCCCGTTTTCATTGAAATACGGCGATGGCCGGTTTCGGGCTTTCGATTGACTCGCTGGAATTGTGCCCAGAACTGTGCCCACTCTGCCCCACCCGCGCGCGTTCCATAGCATCTCGGATGGTTTGTACCTGCGGGTGAACATAGCGCCGAGTGGTAGAGAAGTCGCTGTGGCCGGCCAAGTATGCCAAGGTGTAGGGGTCCATATACGCGGCCCAGCGCGTTAAGCACGTGTGCCGGAACGTGTAGAACGGAAACGACTCAATCTTTGCGAGCTTACACGCCTTCGCGTGTTGCTTCTTCAAACTCGATTTCTCAATGTGCCCGCTTTCGGTATTGGCGGGAAACACCCACTCGGTCGAAAGCGCGGTGGCACGACGCATATCCAGCAGCGCCGCGGCCCTTTGAGTCAGGGGAATTGTTCGCCGCGCGTTGTCCGTCTTGCCGAAGGGCACATGCATTGCATCGTCACGAACATGCTCCCATCGCAGACGCGAGCACTCCTCGGGTCGCAGTCCAAAGTCCAACAAAATGGCCGCAACGTCTCGAAGGAGAAACGGATCGGCCGGCTTGATTGGCGCCTTGCCCCGCTGAACGGCCCGAATTCCTGTTAGCGCGCGCTGGTATGCCGCCAATTTGGTATCGCCGATCGTGAGAGTCGCATCGAAGTACGCCTCTTCGTCTCTCTCCGATAACACGGTGTCTCGGTGCGCCTCTCCGGGGATCATCCGAACTCGAGGTAGCGCCTTGTCGACCTTGCCCCATTCCACCGCGAGAGCAAACATCCGCCGCAGGACTTGCAGCTCTCGATTGACGCTCGCCACTTTCATTCCTGCATCCAGCCTGTGGCGAGAATAGGTTGAGATGACCTCATTGGTTACGCTGTCGAGCAGTTCAGCGGCGAGCCGACGATATTCAAGGAGGTGAGCGGTTCCGTTCTCGTAATACGAAAGAGTGTTCTTCTTGGCCGGGAAGGTTGCACGGCAGTGCGGAAGGAAATCGTTGCTCGCGAAGTCTCGTAGCGTCGGCACCGGCTTGCGATCGCGGATTCCGACCTCGCCTTTAGCCAGGGACGTCTTATGCGCAGCTTCGATTTGTTCGGCGACGCGCTTATTCGTCTGCTTGGTGCTCTCCCGGATGGGTTCTCCCTTCCAGGTCAACTTGTACCACCAGACGCGGCCGCGTTTATAAACTGCCATCGCTAGGCGTTTATCCTTTCCGGTCTGTCTTCGCCGTGGCGTCTATTCATCGTTCACTTGCTTCCGTTGCCCATGTCGAACCGTATCGCCGGTAATCCGGCCCGATTGCCCGGTTAGGCCTTGTTCTAAGAAGAGCCGGTTGAGGGCGGCGGCTTTCCAGTCGGACCACGACATTACTCGCTCTTGTTTACCAGCGCAGTCAACTCCTGGTTGGATGCTCTCTTTCCGTTCATTTGGCGATCCGGAAACCGATTCTCCGGCATGCGAGATTCCCTGCGGAACTCCGCTTGGCCCACGCGAAGGATTGAGCTCGGGCTCAATCTTGGCCGGACCGACAGAAATGGGACCTACAAAACCCACAAAACCGGGTTTTGAAGGTTTTGTAGGTTCACCTTGGGTTGAATCCGCATTTGTTTGGTCGGTTGGCTTCCAATCTAACCAACGGCGATTGGAGCGCGCCCGGCTTCCAGCGCTCATTCCCATACCTTCGGATTCACTTGGTGTCGGAGGGACGGGCGTCCACCGGTTGGTCCTGCGTCTGTGCGCAGCTCGCGAATCCAGCAGGCATTTTCAAGAACCTGGATTGCCAGCCGAACCGCCTGCGGTGAATCCAAGCCACTCCAGCCCTTGAGGTAAACGTCGCGGCAACTGAAGAAGCCATCGGGGCCGACCTTCCGCGTCTTGATCTTGTCGGCGAGTTCCTACGCGGCCCGCATTTGGGGCGTCGTAACGCACGAATAGATTCGGCGGGCGTGCGACTCCAAATACGTGCACAACTCCGCTGCCTGCTTCGCGTGTTCTAGTGAAACGAAAGGATTGGAACACGTCGTAAGGTCGATGCCCGCTGCGGCGCGGTCCGCTAATTCGAAAAGCAGTGCGACAGCCGGCATCAGCTTTCGATATTTGCTCAGATGCGAAACAAGCGCGGGATGCAGTTCGCTGCTACGAAGCTTCTCTTCAAGATCCGTCAGCCACTCAATGAACAGTTGTTGCGCGTCCGTGTCGAAACGAAATCGAAGGGGATTCTCAGGGTCCAATTCCACCAAGCCTTGGAAGATCCGCGCCACTCGTTCTTCTGTATCGGCATCTGGCGGCCGATCGACGTACTCTCATTCCAGTCCCGTGTCTGGCCAAACCATGAGCTGAAATCTCTGAATCAGTCCATCGTTGCTAGGCCCGTCGTGCAACGCGTCGGCCAAATAAGATCGAAGGCGACCAGGCTGTATGCCGCCAAGCATCGACATGCAGCACGCATCGACGTGAATGGTGCCGCGACCGATCCGGTCGATCGTGTGGCCCGTGTCGCCGTTCCAGGCTTGCAAGCAGAATGCACGCTCACCCTCGCGGCCTGCTCGATCCAGCGTGCTCCACCAGCCCGTGAGCTCGTCGCGGATCACCAGGATGCCCGCCGGATTCTCGCTCATGGTTTGATGAAGTGCTTCGAAGGTTGCATCATTCACAATGAGCCGCCTCAAAATTGGCTCTTCGGGCTTGTCCGTCGGTCTCTCTGGAGCCGCCTTGCCGCTTTTCGAACTCCTTTTGTAGAGTTCTTTCCATGCCGAGTGCCTTAGCTCGAACTCCTCTTTTGCATCCGCATGCTGCCGCAGTGCTTCGTCATGGTCACGTCGCCATTTGTTCTGAATCTGCTTAAGCGGACGCGTCGCAGCTTCAATCACTGGCGGTTTCATGAACCCTGGCGGTGCGATGATGCCTCCCCAGAGGTTCGGAACGACAATCCATCCGGTATCGTTTGCCTTCGGCTGGATGATGGCTCGACGGCTGACGACTCCAGCGAGACAAAGCAGGATCACAACAGCCGGGTAGTCCATCGGAACCTGCATCCGCTCTGCTACGTCTCGAACAAGCGAGCGGAAACACGTCGGCAGAAGGTCTTCGTAGAAAGGCTGGACCGCTGGCAGTTCACTTTGGAGGGGCAATGGCAGGGGCCAGTCTTCCATTGCAAGACCGGCCGTGGCAACAGCAGGCATGTGTGACCAACGCGCTGCCCAAGCGTTCAGGGCGTCAACCGTTAGTGCGTCCTGCTTACGAAGCCGCGTTGTCCCACCTGAACGCTGCGCAAGAAAAGGACACCCAAGAATCCGCGGCGCTCTATGAAGACCTGACCAGGCACTATCACCAACGCCTGGCGGGTCTTCAACCCGGCGTCGGAAAACAAGGTTTGGCGGATCACGAGCGCCATGCCGAGCTTTCTCTGGAGGCACTGCGCGTCGAGCGTGTGGCCGCAATCCATCTTCGAGATGAGGGACGTATCAATGATCAGGTCCTGCGTCGTATCGAACGCGAGTTGGACCTGACCGAGTCCAGGATTACGGCGACTCGTGACACATAGACCTGAAAGATAATCAATAGCCTAAGTTTGGAATCAAGTTGCCGTAAAACGGCCTAGTCGCGGATTTGACGGGGTGAAGAGTTCCGATAATGTGAATTATCGGGCCAACTAACCGATAGCCGTTTATAACCGGCCAATGTACGTGCGAACCCGGCGAACCTCTTGACTCGATTGCGGGCGTTGGCTTCGTGCGTTCTATGGCCGACGACTGTAATCACTCCGCGGCCGAGTGCTACGATGCACCTTGTGCCACAAACGGATCTGCTGTTCGGCCGCGCGGAGACTGAGGAGTTCGTACGCTTCATCTTGGAAGCGGGCGCGTGGCTCGTTCCATCCCACTTGCACGGACCAGATGTGGTGCGGATTTTAGATATTGCGGCGTTTCAAACCTGCCTGGATGACATGGAGAAGCTGTTCCATATCCAGCACGAAGATTTCAATCGATGTCCGCTTGAAGTTCGCAGCGCTCGGTCTGCGGAAGGCAGAGTGGTGTTCTACGTGGCACCAAAAATAGGAGGGCCAACGCTGGATTTACTCGGACCCTACGAGTTCGCGGAAAATGGCCAGCCCCGGATCGGCGGCGGGTTCGTTAGCTATCACCCAAGCTATTGGAACACGCAAACGCTGTCCAATGAGGTCGCACCACTAGCGCAAAAAGCATTTTATAAGAAGCTCCTCAACTACGTCAGAGCCAATGCGGTCAAGACGAAGGCTGGAAAAAGAACCTACTGGGTCGGGACATCAACCGCGACGCTATTCCGCGAAGGGATCGCCGCACTCCCGGACAGTTGGGCACTACCGCTAGAGATACCTCCGGCTTAACACCGCCCATCGACCACCAGTATCCGACTGGCCCGCACGACGACGACCAGAAAGCTGTATTCTTTTTTCGTTCGAAACTGATTTAGCCGGAGGGTGAAGGCCCGGCCAGCCGATCGAAACCTTAGCAGAGAACGGTCAACGGCGGGCCTTCACGCCAGCCGTGATTCTTTTTATCGCACTGCCTGAGCCGAAAGACAACATCGACCCGGGGTGATCCCGTTGGCCCTCCTGCCGCGGCAGTGTCCCGTCTGCCGGAAGGACACGATCATCGGCCACGGACGGCGACTCCGCCAGAGCCATGACGATCACCGCGAATCGATCTGGGTGCGACGTGGAGTATGTCGGCCGTGCGGAAAGACCTTCACGATCTTGCCCGAGTGGCTCGTACCGTCGGCTCACTACACTCTGCGCTGTCGACAGGAAGCGTGTGAGCGGATCGCCGCAGGAGAATCCGTCGAGCATGCCGCACCGCTCTGCAAAAATTCGGCCCATTTGCCAGATCCCTCCACCGTGCGGCGGTGGGCACACTGGCGACTGCTCAACCTCTGTTGCTGGATTAAGGCCGGACCGCCCGGCGTACTCTTTTTATGGACACCCACCATCCTTGCCTGGGATCTGGGTGCGCTCTGCCGTATTCTGCCCGTCGAGGCAAGAAGTCCGTGAGTCGTCAAGCTCTCGATGAGTTGAAACAGCAGATCCCTCTGCTGGACTATCTGCAGGCTTATGATTGGCAACCGGCCCGGCAACTCAGCCGTGGTCGATTACTGGGACTGTGTCCGCTGCACGAAGATCATGAACCAAGCTTTCTCGTGGATTCCCACAAGAACCTGTTCTACTGTTACGGCTGTGGTCGTGGTGGTGATGTAATCCGTCTTGCCGAACTTTATCACCAAGTGAAGTTCCCACAAGCGCTGTCGCTGCTGCGGCAATGGCGCGGTTTGGCGCCGTTGCTGCACGAAGTCGCTGGATTCTACCGCATGCAGTTACAACGCCACGGCGAGGCGATCGCTTATCTGGATCAGCGTGGCGTCCGTTCACCGGAGCTGATCGAGCACATGCGGATTGGCTATGCGCCCGGCGGTTGCTTGCGAGGTTGGCTCACACAGCTCGGCCACTCGGTCCAAGCTCTGCGGCAAGCCGGTTTGGTGACCGCCTCTGGCTACGACACCTACAGACATCGCGTGGTATTTCCTCTGGAAGCGAACCTCTATGGCCGGAGCCTGTCTGCTACGGCGCCGCCTCATCGTTTCTTGCCGGGTGTGAAGGGTGGCTTGTACTCATGGGACCAGGTCCGCCTATATCCAGAGGTGATTCTGGTCGAGGGGCTGTTCGATTACGCGGCATTGTGGCAAGCCGGTTTCCGCAATGTCACCTGCTCGATGGGTACCAACCTCAATGCGCGCCAGTTCCGTCAACTCTGCGACCGTCCGCGAACCGTCTACCTGGCTTTTGATGCCGATAGGAACTGTAGTGGTCAACAGGCGGCTCAGTCGCTTGTCTGCCGACTCGGCGAGCAGGGCGTAAACGTGCGCACTGTAGCGCTGCCTGTGGGCCACGATCCGAACAGCTTCTTTGTTCAAGGCGGCGACGCGCACCAGTTCCAGTCCCTTCTGGAGTCGGCGCAATGATCTCCTTTCGCGTGGTTCATAAGCCCTCCACAAACCATGTACGATGCCCCTATCGGATTGTCGAACAGGCGACCGGCCGTGAGATCGACTGGATCAACAAGTACCTCGACTACGAAACTCTTCGCCGTCTGGCCGACAACACTCTGCGAACGTATGCGCACGAGCTACTGCACTTTCTCCGGTGGTGGGAGAGTGTTCACCACACCGATGCGGTTGCCAAAGGTGATCTCACCGAAACTACCCTGCTCGACTATGTGCGATTCCAGTCCAGCCAAGAACGCGAGTTGACTGGCGCCACCATTAACCAGCGGGTTGGCATTGTCGATCGCGCCTTGCGCATCGCCTTTCCCGGCGCTCCCAGCCAGGTCGCTCCGGGACTTCAGCAGACGTATTGGCAGCGAGCACCAATGGGCATCGGCAAGCCACGCCTTGCCTTGAGCCGGTTACGGGTGAAGACACCCAAGCGAACCATAGTGCCGCTGTCCGTGGACGAGGTGGCCCGATTTTGGTCCAGCTTCCGAAACTCACGGGATTTCGCCATCGTTGGTTTGATGCTGCTGCAGGGCCTTCGCTCCCATGAAGTTCTTGGGCTGAATCGCGACGATCTCCTGCTGTCGGAAGCGCAGATCCGCGTGCGCGGCAAAGGCGACAAGACCCGATTCCTGCCGCTGGCCCCGGAAGCCACGCAACTCCTTGATCACTATCTGCGGCTGGAACGGCCGCAGACTTCCACCAACGCTCTGTTTGTTTCTCTCAAGGGTCCCGCTCGCGGCACCCGGATGACGCCCGCGGGGTTACGTTCATTGTTCCGCTACCACCGTCGGACCACCGGCGTCAAAATGGCAAACCCCCACCGGTTCCGTCACACCTTTGCCTCAGATATGGTGCGTGCCGGCGTCAGCTTGCCGGCTCTTATGCAGTTGATGGGGCACGCGCAAATCCAGACGACGCTGGTCTATGTGCAAGTTACTCCTCTTGAGGTCTATCAGCAGTATGCGCGAGCTGTGTCACAGCATATTAGGCCCGTACCCGGAACGCCGTCGTGAGACCCTCCCGTTATGCTCCCCTTGAACATCCATTCGCTCAGCAGTTCCAGCGCGCTATCGAGTCCATCACTGCCGCACTTGCTCCAAACTCAGCGCGTCAATATCGCTGCGCGGCGCGGTACTTTCTGATCTATCTCGGAGAAGACTATCCTGCCGTTTGCTCGTTAGATCAACTGCGCCGCGATCCGCACATCCTCGGCTGGTTTGCCCATCTACGTTTGCAGACCCCGCCCTTGGCGCCGGCCGTCTATATCTGCCGCCTCCTGCTTTTGCGTTGCATTCTGGAAGAGCTTGCCTGGACCGCGCAGCTTCCGGCCCTCTCCCATCTGATCCGTCGCGAGGACATTCCGCGGGCTCCGCAACGACTGCCCCGCGCCCTACGGAACAGCAGGATCGATTAATCCAGCAAGAACTGCTTCGACGCAATGATCTGCCGTCCAATGTCTTTTTGCTGCTGCGCCACACAGGGATGCGCATCGGCGAATGCGCCGATCTCTCTTATGATTGCCTCCACAACGTGGGCCCCGACCGTTGGGCCATTCACGTCCCCCTCGGCAAGCTGAAGACGGAGCGGATGGTCCCGGTGGACTCGTTCGTTTGCGAACTCGTTCAACGCCTACGCTTCTTCCGCTCTTTCGATCCTCTCCCTGCCGATGGTCGGCTGCTGGCACGCCCCAGGAGAAGCAGACCTTGATCAAACAACTGCGCCCCTACCTCCAGGATGTCGCCACCGCGGTCGGCATTGCCACCCGCATCGTTCCGCACCAGCTTAGACACACCTATGCCAGTGAGATGGTTCGCGCCGGCGTAGGCTTGCCTGCGCTCATGAAGCTACTCGGCCACCTCAACCCGGAGATGACCATGCGCTACGTCGAGGTCGCCTCCACCGATCTACAGCGCGAGTTTCATCTGGCCCGTTCCCGACCCCGGCATCTGGTGCCGCAACCGAAAGCCCCCGTCATCTCGCTGCGTGCCGGGTTGGATGGCGTCGTGGACTCCCTGCTGTTTGCTCAACACTCGATCGAGATGTTCCGCCGCTCGCTGCCCGACGGTCCTCCCCGACAGCACCTCGACCGCCTCATGAATCGTCTCACCAAGATTCTCATCGAAGCCCGCAAACTCGACCCCGCCGGATAACGGGCAGACATTGGCCGTATAAGCCGACTATACATCCTTGTGGTTGGCAAACCCTGCGCTGTCACCGTGGATCTACACGACTTTATTCCCGGGATTTGAGGCAGCCGATAAGTTGAGATCCAGCTAGGCCGTCGCAAACCTTACCGATGCTGAAACGTCAACGAGAAGCCGTCGCGGCTCAGTGGACCGAAACAAAAAAGCTGGAGCTGACGCCGTTACCGATCTGCACCTCGAAGTAGTTATTGGGGCTCCCGGCGACCTCGGGGACACGGAAATTGATCTGGATGATACCGCTCGGTTGCGCCGGAGCGTCGCCGCTATAGTCCACCTCGAGCGCCTGGTAGTGGTTCTGAACCGAATATGCCGACGTAAGAAATTGCCCCTGGCTGAGGCCTGTGTTGATCGTGTTATCGCTCGTCGCCGGAGAGGCAGCGCCGCCGCCAGTCAGCCAGATTGCGACGATCGAGCCCGGCGCGGCAGGATTAGCAAATGAATTCAGTGTGCCGTCCTGATTGACTGCGACCGCACTACCGTCGGCATTCATAAAAACCTGTGGCAGTGTTTGCTCAACCGGAAGCGCGAGGGCAGCAGTCATGCCTCCGGGCCCGACGATCTGAAGGCTGGTGTTTTCCTGGAATGCAACGGCGCTGGGCACTATTAAGTTGATCTGGGTCGGGCCCGCATAGAGCAGAGCCGCCGGCACGCCATCGAAAAGCACCTGTCTGCCGCCCAACGTGTTCGGGATCACGCCGTTGGCGATCTGCGCTGTCTGGGCGACTGCGGGACCAATATTAATCCCATACAAAGAAAGCAGCTCCCGCCCACAAACGGCGCGCGATACCTGCGCTGCCCCCATTCCACAATCCCCATCAAAGAAGGCAGCGGCGCGGCGGACGACGATAGCAGCAACCATCCCGTTTGGCCGAGGGCCGCGATGGTGCCCTGCGTTGTGATCGCGAGACCCGCGTCCGTGGACCCGGCGGGCGCGGTGAAAAGGGAAAGCAGGGTTGACCCGTCGGAGGAAATACCTGCGATGTAGTCCTCTCCCAGAATCGCGCTTCCGGATTGCGCCGGCAAAGCCGCCGTTGCCGAACCACCCGTTACCCAGATGGTCCCCTGATTGTCGATGGCGAGTGCAGCAGGGCCTGACGAATTGCCACCAAAGTAGGTCGCGAAATTCACGCCGCTGCCGTTCACGTTCAATTCCGCTACGAAACCGGCCGCCGTCCCTGCCTCCCCCGAAGGAAACGTTGACTGCAACGCCTTGGACGTAACCGGGAATCCCTGCTGCGTTGAGCCGGCGATTACAACGTCGTCCTGGGAATCGATCGCGAGACCATTGATTGAAAAGGTAGCGGGCACGTAAGTACCCCAGATTAATTGCGTACCGGCCGCTCCTATCTTGGCCACGAATCCGGCCGGATTCTCCAAGTGCAACTACATTGTTTCGTCCAGGCGCCTGGAGTGACCGCAAGATCGGTTACATCGGTCGTGCCGGCGATGATGACGTTCCCCGATGAATCGAGCGCAATCGCCGTCGGCGATGTGTAAGCGGTGGGGGCGGAGAAAAAGTCCGGAGTCGTGACTATAAAATTGCTACCGGCATAGACAGTCGAGAAGATCAGCCGATCTCCCGCAGCCGCGATCTCCGCGACAAAGCCGCTTGTCGGCGGGGGGGTCGAGACTGGAATTGTTTGGAGAGCGCCCGGCGTGGTCGTGAACCCCGGAGCGGTGTCGCCGGCGACGAATATGTTGCCGCTCGAATCGAGCGTGACCGCAAGCGCCCGAGTTCCTCCAGTATTCGCGGAAACGCCCAGGCGCGTGGAATAGAGTATCTTTGTGAGTTGCCCGTCAACTTTCACGACGAAGCCGGCTCCCGTTGCCTGAATTGGCGTAACGAGCGGAAAGTCGGTCGACGTGGTGGACCCAACGACCACCACGTTGCCTTGCGGGTCGACCGCGGCGGCATATGGGGTGTCCTGCAGCGATCCCCCAAAAACGAACGTCGCGAGGATGCTACCCGAAGCGTCGGTTTTTGTGATCCGGATATCGTAAGTGAAGTTGTCCGCGTAGGCCGGGGAGTTGGGGACAGATGTTTGGGTTGTCGAGACCGTGAACAGGTTGCCGGACCGATCGGCGACGAGAAACCTGGCCTGATCGTTTGGGTTGGCGTCGGCGAGATGAATGGAAAATTGTTGGGGATCGGGGACCCCTGCTGTTAGCGGCACTATTGTGAGAAACGCGAGAAAACCAACCCGCTTCCACCCGTGAGATATCGCGATAAATTTTATTGAGCGCTTGTCGGTCATCGACGCGCATTCACGCACTTATGATGCCAATTGGATAGATACCTTTACATTGCTTTCGTCTGATTCGTCAGGCGGTCGATTGAGTCATGCAGACACACATAGTACCAATCTCGAACCCACGTACCATTGGTCAGGATAGCCTCTACGTTTTCAGTATCTACGCGCCTTTGGGGGTGTGTTGCCGCCTACGCCGGACGAGCCTGAACCTTGATCTCGCTCGATTGACGGCGAAGCGCTTACAAGCCAAGTTGACGGTTTAAAACGGCATCTCGCGGATTGACTCACCGCTTTCGCCCGTCCGGGTTCACCCGCGATCGGTCGGCTAGCATTTACTTAGAATGAATGGCTGCGACGACGGTCACTTGGACGAAAAACGGCTTATCCGTAGAAGTGCGCTGCGTGTCGGGCTAAACTAAGCCAAAGTTGCCTGTGATTGCGGAACGTTGATCGCACTCCGGGCCACTGCGTGCTGATGCGGGGATAAGGGCTTCCGCCAACGGATCAGGTCCGCGCCACGTCTGATCCCGAGATGCTTGGGCCATCGTCGTCTGGCTCGGCGGACTGTTGTGCTTCCCAAAGCGTTTTCTTGCCCGACAAAACATCAACCAAATCAGAATCGGGATGAAGCATCATATGTGTTGCTATTGCAAAGACTATGACCGGTACCGGTCCGCTGCCATCCATCCCAGCAAACGGAAGCGGGTAAGAGTCCTCCGTTAGGACCAAGCTACTTCCAGGTTGATCGGGATCGCACTTGATCGCTTGACACCGGTCCGCCCAGATCCGAACGCCTAAACACCAGGCCGTCCCACGCTCCCAATAGTCGATGAAATCCGGGCAGGGCGAGGTTTTCATAACAGATTCAAGTCGGCTGGTTTCACAAGTTCGACTATTTTGTCAGAGAGCCCGTCCCCTCAGACAACTTCCTTCTCCATCGATATGACTCTGCGATTGGGTTTACGTGTCATTAGAAAGGAGCGTTGGTTTTGTACATCGCTGCCCGTGGGACCCGTCCTGCTCTTATCAATGTTCTGGAGCGTGGAGAGTTTGCCCATACGCGACCTGCCGGTCACATCGCCTTCCGGCTTGGATTTTAAATTTCGTTTTTATTTTTTTTTGAGACACCCCTAGCTACCGCTGCCGGTGGCGTACCAGGAGTCCCGCACTGTTTTGACTCGCCCCCCGGTCGAAATTTAAAGGTACCTGGCGAAAGAGTTTTTCCTAACGACGTTTTTTCTCACGTGCCAGCCGTTCCGCCGTTCGTTTCTTCGCGGCTGCCGTGGCTGCCTTCTTCGCTCTTGCGGATCGCTCCTCGGGCGTCATCGTCTCCAGGCTTCGCTTGCCGCCGATCTTGCCGCCCTTACGGCCTATCTCACGCATGATCTCAGAGAAGATTGCTTTGGTTTTCTTGTCCACCACTCCATCTTAAGACGGTTTAGAAAAAGTACGCTTAGGACGCGAAAATGGTACTTGTACCTAAACCGTGTTTAGCGTATTCTGTGCTTGGTTCTGGTGTTCGATTATTCAAACGAATCGAACACTAGAACTGAAACGGGACCATGACAGATGGCGTCTGGCATGGCCCCTAAACAACCGCGAAAGGTAAGTTTCACGATGTCTACTTCAGACAATACCGCAACCAATTCACGCGACGTGTACCGGAAGGTCACGGACGCAATTATCAACTCAATCGAGCAAGGCGTAGGAACGTGGCGTATGCCGTGGCACACTTCGGGACGTTACGCATTCTCGCCGATCAATGCAGCCAGCAAGAAGCCTATCGGGGGATCAACACCGTTTGTCTGTGGGCCGCTGCGCAAGCCAAAGGCTATGAGCGGGGCGAATGGGCCACGTACCAGCAATGGCAGGATAAAGGCGCACAAGTCCGCAAGGGCGAGAAATCCACGCTGGTTGTGTTCTGGAAATTCGCCAACGATTCCAGCGAATCGCAAGAAGGGGAAACCAGCCATTCATCGCGGTTGCTGTTCACCCGTGGGTATTCGGTTTTCAATGCCGCCCAGGTAGACGGCTACACACCCACGGTGGACTCTGACATCGCCGATGCCGGAACGGATCGCACATGCTGAGACGTTCTTCAAGTCGATCGGTGCCGATGTCCGCCATGGTGGAAACCAAGCGTTCTACGCACCGACAGACGGATCACATCCAAATGCCACCGTTTCCTGCGTTTGCCGACAACGTGAGCTACTACTCGACTCTCGCACATGAACATACGCACTGGACGGCTAAAGAATCCCGCTGTGATCGGCAGCTAGGGAAGCGTTTCGGCGATCACGCCTATGCAGCCGAGGAACTAATCGCAGAACTAGGGGCTGCCTTCACATGCGCTCACCTGGGTCTCAGTACAGAACCTCGCGAGGACCACGCACAGTACTTGGCGTCATGGCTGAAGGTTCTCAAGGCTGACTCACGGGCTATCTTTACGGCGGCATCGAAAGCACAGCAAGCCACGGATTGGATGATTGCACGGGCTGGAGAATCGGCCCGTACTGCGGAGGTGGCGGCATGATCGGCTACCTGATCGCTGAGAAGTTCAACCTGTCCAATCGCGCGAATCTGTGGAGGTTACGCGAGTACCACGGGACGCTCGAACACACCTACTGTGGTCCCACGGGCCGACTGCAATCCGTCACAGCGGAACATGCTGACAGACTCATTGCCGCCGGTAAGAACGTATACGTCGATGTACCGTTCGATTCGAGCGATGCCAATGCGCCGCAAGTGGAGGGGTTATGACTCTCCGCACGCATCGATCCAGCGCTTATCGTCAAGGCTATCGGGGATCGCGGACGGGCTTCGAAACCCGACCCGATCACGAATCAATTCAGGTTCGTTGTCCGCATGGCCTACGCGTGCCATGAACGAACGTGCCGTATGATCTCACCTGGGATCGGCACGAATCCGCTCATGCAGGCCACAATCACGGCCACGGGCAACATTCCCATGCCGAAACCACTCCCCAAACCGCCCAAGCTCAAGATCGTTTCAGATTGGAAGCCTGCCATCTGGGATGCTGTGTATCGGCTAGACGCATACTACGATGGCACTCTGAACCGGATGCGTCCGGGATTCGTGATCGAACATTCCAGCGGATTGTCGCTGGTACATCCATCCGAATCCGGTGAACTCGGAGTCACAGAACATGGGGCCAATGAGGATATCCGACAAGGTTGGCTGGTGACGCATTCCGCGTCGGGTAAAGGTTTCGGCCTAGTGCTCAATTTCAAACGGGCCACGGATGCGCTACTCCTCGCGGCATCGTTCGCAGTGGATTGGAAACAGGACCTAACCACGCTAACCACCAATCCCGAATTCAGGCGGGCTGGCTACACGGTACAGGCCGAATTCTGCAATGGTTCCGAGAAGGACTCAGCCAAGCGTCGTCTGGCCGAATTGGAGGTGGCCGCATGATGGAGCGATACCTAATCCAATTCGCCGATCCACGGCCTCCGGCAACACAGACCGTCCCTGAATCACCAACAAGACTGTGCATCGCGTGTGCGGTGGGCCACCATGAACAGCCCATCCTTGGTGACGAATCCTGCGATTGTCCTTGCCACGGCACTCCGCTGGGGGCCGTCGATTACCAGGTGGCGGCATGACGGACATCATCGGTCCGATGAAAGAAACGGGGGCGGACGTGGTTCCGTCCCCATCCCAGCAAGTACGGGAATTCATTCGAGCATCGAAAGCCGAATCCACCATAAGGGGTTACCGGGCGGACTGGCGGAATTTCTGTGGATGGTGTGAGTCGCACAGTCTCTGTCCGTTGCCAGCTTCGGCTGAAACCGTGGCGTCCTACATCGCCGAATGTGCCGGTCGGCTGAAGGTGGGAACCATTCAGCGACGGATAAATGCGATTGCCGAAGCTCACAAAGCCGTGGGTTGGAATCGCCAACCCACCACGCGATGGTGACCAACACCATGAAGGGTATCCGCAGGACGAAGGGTACGGCACCCGAACAGAAGACTCCTACGCTTACCGATGATATTCGAGCGATGGTAGACGCCACGGACACCGGCATCATTGGCACTCGGGATCGGGCCCTAATGCTACTTGGATTCGCTGGAGCATTCCGACGGTCGGAATTGGTCGGGCTGGATGTTGAAGATTGCTCCTTTGGCAAAGACGGCCTCACGGTCAGTCTACGCCGTAGCAAAACCGATCAGGACGGAGTTGGCAGGAAGATCGGAATTCCCTATGGCTCCAATCCCGAGACGTGTCCGGTTCGCACGGTTCAGACGTGGATGGAGATGGCTGGTATCAGCAGTGGCCCGCTGTTCCGCTCAATCAACCGGCATGGTCGGGTGCGGTCAGGCCGTTTGTCAGGTATCGACGTTTCTCGTGTTGTGAAGAAGCTGGCAGAACGTGCCGGACTCGATCCTGCGAAGTACGGAGGGCATTCGTTACGGGCCGGACATGCGACGGCTGCGGCGATTGCTGGGGCGACGGAGAGATCCATCATGAACCAGACGGGCCACCGGAGTGTGCAGATGGTAAGGCGGTATATAAGGGATGGAAGTTTGTTCCGGGATAACAGCGGTGGCAAGCTGGGCTTGTAGTGGCATGGAACACTACGCCATGATTCGTTTCTAGCCACAAGCAAACACCGGGTGGTGCGCTAGTTGGTGTCCCAAAAGGTCCGTTGATTCACCACATCGTGAGTTCCGACAATCGCTTCGCTCCGGGGAAACCAGTTTTCTTCAAATACATGTTGCGTGTGATGTCTTCCTTGACGGCGTCGACAGCGGATTTGTCCCAGGGAAGCTCCAGGATGCGCTTGAAAAATCTCTTTGGGCTTAACCGGGCAGCAAAGTCAGAACGCCCTTTCGCGTGGAACTCAGACACGCCAAACGCCAGCATGTCCGCTGCCTGAAGAGTTGGGTTGTCTTTCTTGCCGCCTAGCCCATGGGAATTGATTTTTAATCCGCCGACGCGTGTTTTCTTCGCTTCAATCAACTTCATGGCCTGTTTCGCATTCGCGTGCCCGTCTTCGATAAAAATGTTAACCGGCTGAAGTCGGTTCTGTTCTCGTAGTCTAACGTAGATGCAGGTCATGACCAGTTGAAACGCGAAAGCGTATGGCGAGCCTTGTTGACTGCGAAATCTATCACTCGCGACGTTTCTGTACTCGGTCTCATTGACGATGGCCGATACTGCAAAAAGAAACCGATGGTGAAAGTGCCCGACCAGGGCGGACAGCAGGTTTTCGCGTTCAGTTTTTGATATCCCATGGTACGGCTTGGCGGCCATGTTCCAATGTTCTTTCGCGTGGAAGAAGTCAACTCCGGCGGACTTAAGATCGCGCTTCCATTCGGCGTCCAGTTTGGCCATCTGTGCTGTGTTGCCGACAATTGCCGACACAACCAAATTTTGGTTCGATGGAGTGAGGCTCTCGTCTATTCCGATATCGATCACGATTAGTAGATCTTCGCCGCGCCACCAACAAGGGACACATGGACCTTTCCGAGTAGTGCCCTAAAGGTGCGTGATGCGCCTTTGTAACTCGGTACCGAGACTCGCCCAATATTGATTGCCGCGTGCCTTGTTGGGATGGATCGCCATCACTAGCGCCATATCGTCACGCAATTCAATCTGGCCAGATGTTAGCTGGCATCCAGCAATTTCTTGCCACGCTACGTTTTGGGTCGTTCCATACATAACGACGAACTTGGGAGTCTTTTCTTTCATCCTGTTGCGGATCACCTTGATTCGTTGTTCGAGAAAATCCACTCTCCACGTGCCCCGATCCACTTTCAGGTCATGGGCCGCAAGACCCGATAACTCAATCACACAAGTCTCGCCATTCAGTGTGCCTAATTCATCACGTTGATATCTCCGGCGAGCTTCTTGGTCATCAATCCGTTCTCCTTTGAAGGCCTTCAGCAAAACGATGAGCTTGTCCCATGTCTTCTGGAGGGCCGGCTTCTTTTTGCGATGAAACCTGGGCTCACCGATACATTGGTGGAATTCTCGGCAATCGCACAATCCATCGTGGTCCAATTTTTTCCAGGCTTCAAAACGAAGGCAGAGATCATCACGGCCTTGTCCCTGCTCGGGACCAATGAACCAATAAGGAGCGCCCCAGCGACCGTAACCGTAGCAGTCACGCGCCATTTCCCTGAGTGCGGCGTTGTCCATTAGAGTCTTGGGCGCGATGATATCACGGCGGGTAGTATCTGAAGTGTGTATTGACCGCTGCCAATCTAGTTCTAGTAGCTGTCTTCCCATGCCTTACCGCCCTGAAGTTGTACAATGGCGTCGTCGGTAATTCGAATCGCCCTCTCAACGGCGGTCGGCACTCCTGTTTTTGAACCTGGATTTGGACCAGATGCCACACTGATCTTAGCGTCCGCTTGAATAATTGCGCTCAACGCCGCGCAAAAGATCTGGATTTTATGGTCGCTGGTTACCTTCATGACTCCAAGGTTAGCCGTCACATGGTCAGTAAGCAACCCGGTCTGATAAATCGGGGCCAGAAACAGCGGAAGCCCGCTGCGTTCGGTTTTTGGGATATAGCTTTGTTCTCCTTCCTTCGCGCTCCAAGTGTCGCACTTAGTTCAAAGATTATAGCCTACGCCTCTTTCTAGCCACCGTTCACAGGCACCGGAGTCGGAAGCCTCACACCCGTTGACATGCTGTACAAGCGGGAAGATAATCAAGGCGCGATAAGGCGATGGAAATTGCTAGCGGCCAATCGCGGTCGTAAACTTCGCTCGTAGGAGGTGCATATAGAACCGGACAACTCAGGGGGCGGCGAAGCCTTGTACAGTCCGGGAGGCGGGGACCTCGCACGACCGGCCAGGACACGTGAAAGACGTGTCGCGCTAATACGCAATCGGATGGCGTGATCGCAGATCCCTAGGGACGTTCAGGGTGACGCCGCCCCTAATTCGACGACAGACTATGGACCGACAATCAGCCCCAAACGTAGAGCGATTCTTGGGGGACTACTTTGAGAGTCGTCTGAATACCACCCTGTAGAGGGACTCACCGCATTGCACTTCGTTCCGGCCTGATTTGTCCGTCTCCGACGGCGTGACATTGAACAGCGCTTCGATCACTTCAGGGGAAAGTACGTTTTCGGCAAGTTGTGGCTTCGGCCCTGGTGTCCAGGTGCCGCTCTCCACTACTCTCCAGTTACTCTCGGAGACAGGCTGTTTCCTGGATAGTTACCTTGTACATCCCATCGGTGATTGTAGCCTGAGCTAAGATAACCCCCTCCGAGGTGTCGAGCAGTGCTACCTAACTCTACGCCGTCCTTCTCTTCGCCGCGAACAACAAACCGATTCCCACCACCACGGCAATCCCACCATACACCGCCCATCGAATCTGGCCGGTCATGAAGCTGCCGGGGAGGATGTTGATGCCCTGGAGGAACCACACACATCCAACGCCAACGAGGAGGATGCCGACAATTTGCATGACGATCCGCATAGAGTCACACGTGAGAGGTTGCGATTACAATTCTCGCAGGAACCGCCAGGGTTGAGAAAACGAACCGCCTGAATCAACTTTACGGTTACCGTGACATCTCTTACGTTCGCCGGTGTAAACCGCAAGCGGAAGAGCGCCGTCTTCCACCTAGGAGAACGTCCTATGGAACACGTGAACATTCGTTTCGCAAGCGTTTTTCTTTGTCCTGCTCCTTGCAGGGCTGAAGTGTTGGTGGGACCGAACAGCGTAGCGAAGTGCCCCTCTTGTGGCAAGGAATTCGTCCGAACCGAAGTCACCGATCTACTACTTTCGCAGGGGCGGTTCTTCAAGATGGCGGACGGCAACCGGAGCAGCTCGCCGCTGAAATGTACTCCGTAGAACTCGTATCGATACGAGATTTCGAGTGGTGGGCTACTTTGAAACTTGGGCGGACTCTGTCGGAAGAAGAGTCACCCAAGCGGAAGGACGATGTCAAAGCGCACAGGCTTTGTGCCAGTGACTTTAATGCGCTGCTGAACAAAGTCGCCAGCTCCGGTGATGCTAATGGAGAGTTCGTAGGTGCCATCCGGCAGCCCGTTCAGTTTGTACAGGCCAGTCTCGCCGCTGTCGGTCTTAAACTTCGCACCCGTGTCCACATTCGTGGCTACGATGGGAGCGTTGGCAACCAACCGTGCAGCTCGGTCGGAGAGGAGTCCGAAAATGCCACTCTTGTCTACTTGGGAAGACGCCGCAGTTGACATGACAACCAGACAAACCGCGATCAAAATCGAGCGCATTGAGTATTCCTCCTTCAACTGCGATGAGTGTACCCAGTCCGATCATCGGCGTCAAGGTTCGAAAACTGGGATCGAAAACTGGGAGCGGAGCGAAGGACTCGGCGGCACGGTGCTGGACGCCGATTTCAACGGCCTCCCAGTCCTAGCGACTGTACGCCTTTTTCTGAAGAATCCGTAGTGGCTACTTTGCAACGCACCGCACTATGCCGGGACTTCGCCGCCATGAGGTCCGTAAAATACGCGCCAGAGGGCCAAATCGTCGGAAGTGTCCTCAAATTGATGCTCGGTCCCAGCGGCCACGAACAGGATGTCGCCTGACCCAAATGGGTCCCGCTTGCTGTCGTGAAGAAGGAATCCTCGACCGCGAATGATAAAGTAAAGCTCGTCCTGTGCGTGCGGCGTCTGTTGGCTCGGGCGCTGAGGGAGGGAAAGGGCTACATCAAGAGGGCCTCGCCGCAGGACCGTAACGGCGTGCTCGCCCGCAGGGCCGGGGATATGCCCTCGACTATCGGCGAGACGCATGACGCAGCAACGATCTGGCTTGCTCATACTTCACTCCTTGGGCTTCCAGGTTGAGAATTCTACCAAACTGAGACACTACCTACCAACCGTCACGCCGCTCTTTCTACCCCCCGCTCCGAAGCTTCCAGCAACCCCATATTGGTAGCATCGCCCCATGACCATCACCAACGGCACCGTCTCCGCCGACGTGGATTACACCGACCACGAAGACGGCACTTGGTCGTTCAAACTGACGTTCGAGGACGATCCCGTGCCGATTTGAAAGCGTCGGCAGTTTCCCGACCAAGGAACTCGCCGAAGAGCAGGTGAACTACGAACTCCACGCGGCGGAGTTGCGGATCGCGGAGGGGTGAGGTTGTTACTGGCTTCCACCCAGGACTGTAGGCCGCGTCTAGCCATTCGAGGAGTCCGTGTGGACATTCGTGTGGACGGCCAACCTTGAGTTACGTGTATGTACCCTACAAACCGGTGATTCTATTGGTCGGGGCGGGGCGATTTGAACGCCCGACCCCCTGCGCCCAAGGCAGGTGCGCTACCAGGCTGCGCTACGCCCCGACTAGGCTTACATGACGATTATAGCTTGGCGCCGCTTCCACGCGATTTTGGAGACTCCATCCCGCTTTTCTTGATCGCTGTTTTCGCCTCTTCCGACGCAAGAAATGCGATCAGCCGTTTGGACGCTGCGGGTTCCTTTGAGCTTGCCACTAGCGCGGCGCTGAACACGGAAATGTACTGGATCTCCGCCGGTATGGTGCCAACGAAATTGACGCCCGGGACATGCAGCAGTTCGCTCACCGGCTGAATCGCGATCTCCGATTCTCCCTTGGCTACCGCAGCCACGCCGGTGGACGTGATCTTCCCCGAGATGGCGCTCGCGATCCCGAGCTGAGGAAACATTTTGGCGGTCATGTAAATGCCAGTGGTGCTATTCGGAAACGTGATCGATTTCGCGCGCAGCAGCGCCTGTTTGAAAGCCTCCACACTGCTGATATCGGGTTTGGGCGCTCCGGCGCGCACCGACATGCCCAAGGGAGTTTGAGCCAGATCAACGTCGCTCTTGCTGACGATTCTTCCTTCTTTAATCAGGTCGTCCAGGCCCTCTCGAGACATGATCACCACGTCGGCCGGCACGCCTCGGCGAAGCTGGGCGCCGATGGTATTAGGCCCGCTTCCCTGCGAAGCTCCTCTGGCCGTGGTGACCGTGATCCCGGAAATCTTCTCGAACATGGGCCCCAGTTCTTCGAAGGCAGCGGAGAAGCCTCCGGACGTGATTACTTTAACCTGCGCGAACGATGCAGCCGGCCAGGCAAGAAGCGCCAGCAATGCAAGTACGCATCGTAGCGGCACGCGAGGGATGGCTTCGATCGTCGGAGGAACTACGGACCCACGCATCAGAGCGTTTCTAGAGAACGGGCTTGCGGCGCCGTACGAACCACAAACCGGCGAGGCCGAGCGCCATCACAGAGAGATACCCTGGCTCTGGCGTAACTGCCTCGGACGAGATGGTGCCGGTGATTTCCTTGATGTCGGGCGCCAAGCCAAGGTTATATAACAGGTCGTTGCCCGAATAAGAGATATCAGCGCTGGTCACACCAGTCGCCAGGAACGCTTCCGTACTGCGGCCGAGTCCAAGAATCGTCGCGTCTCCAACTCCGCCGGGGCCAGTGCAGGTGTAGTCTCCCCCGCTTCCGCTACAAGACCCACTCACAACCCAGAGCCCGAAAAATTCATACTGCAATCCATTTTGCAGCGTGCTGTTGCCTGGCAGAAATACGGCAGGTACCGTATCCGACGTGGGGCCTTGCAGAAGATTAGACGAGGTGTCGGTGTACGTCGCACCGTCGTAAGTCAGGCTAAACGATTCCAAACCGTCAGCCGGATCGGCGTAGGGGCCAAGGATATCCGAGGTTGAGACCGCCGACGGGTCGTAAGTAAACTGTCCACTTCCAGAGAGGTTATTCAGATTGATGCCGAAGTCCACCGTGACTGTGGAAGCCGCCGCGGAAAACTGCAGAGCCGCCAGCAAAGCGCCCAAGCCCAACCATCTGGCGGACTTGGTTATCACCGTGATAAAGCAAAATGGCAGCATCGTAAACAAATTATAGGGGAAATTCACGGCACCGACAAATCGGGAAGTACCGGCCGTGTCCAGTACCTTGAAGTGAGGTTACGTGGCCTGCGCCAGGCATGTTTTCCAGCCTCTGCCCTGCTGCTCGAGTCCTGAGTACTTCTAGTACCAAGCGGCCATTTTTCAGCTTTCTAATCAAGACTTTCCGTTGCTATCATTGATAAACGAATTGAGCGTTTTCTGTTCTTCCGGCCCATATCCGGCGTGCGTCAGTTCGATATTCTTAACGGGGGCGAAACGATGAACATGACGCGTTTACTGGCGCTTGTTGCGGTGGGTATGTTGAGCGCCACTTGGGCTCGCGCGGATAGTGCTCACTATGTGATCAATCTGGACGGTTGGGACGACCCTCAAAGCTTCACCTTCATTCCCAATCCCATTTTGCCGCCTCCATCCGAGCTCGACCCTTGCCTTCCGGTCGGCGACGTCTGCGGCGATGCCTCCATCAGAATCAGTAGCGGTGGAGGAAGCCAGGACGAAAGCGGCGAGTTCACTTTCAATTCCGACCAGGCGAACGCGGACGGAAATATCTTTTTCGCAAACACGGGGTCACTGATTAGCTCGGTTGAGATCACAGTTCAGTTGAACAACGATGAATTGAACGACCAGTTCGAATGCAGTGGCGGTAACATTTTCCAGAATTGCGGATTCATTGTGAACGATCCCCCGAGCGACGTGACTCTCGATATCTATTACTACAATCCTTTTACTTCGGGCGGCGGCATCCCGTCGCTTGCGCCGGAGCCGTCGCAATGGATTGTCCTGTTGGTGGCCTTCGCCGGAATCATCGCAATCCGGGCTCGCAAGCAGTCCGCTAGTTAGCCTTGCGTTCAAATTCAGCGATCAGCTTACCCCACTCGGGATTCGTAGCCAAAGCCTTCCACTCCGGATCGCTCTTGGCTTGCTGCACCGAGTAGCCTTTTTCGAACGCGGCGCGCAAGCTGGTCAGGGCCTCGGCTTGATGTCCCGCCATGGCGTTAATCACCGCTTCCTTGTACATCAGCTCATTATCGTTGGCATCGATGCTGCGCGCGCGGCCGATAAAGTCGAGCGCCTTCTTGTAATCGCCGTTCTTCGCCCAGTAATACCCCAGGTCGCCGAGCGTGCTCGCGTCCTGCGGATTTACTCTCAGTGCATTGAGAGCGAGCGTAATGGCTTGATCGTAGGCCGCCTTGGCCTTTGCCTGATCTCCCGACTGGCGATAAGCCTCCCCAAGAGCGCCCACCGCCTCAGGGTCATTTGGATTCAGTGCCACGGCCTTCTGGAACATGGTGACCGCGTCGGCTAGATGTCCGAGGTTGAGATACGCGACGCCCAGATTGGAATAGAGGACCTCCGTCGGTTCAATCTTCAGTGCCTTTGCGAACCAGAGAATAGCATCATTCCATTTCCCGGCTTGAGAATTAACCGCCCCCAGGTTGGCGTATCCCTCCATCGAATCCGGCGCCAATTCGACTACACGGCCAAACGCGTCCAGCGCCTTTTGTTTCTGGCCGAGCTGGTAATAGACCGTGCCCAGCTTGTTGTGATTGAGCCAATAATAGGGGTTTGCATCGATCGCCTTCTGATAGGCCTGGATGGCGTCGTCCGATTTGCCGGCCGCCAGGTAAGCGTCGCCCAGGCGGCGATAACCCTCGTCGGAGTTGGGCGCCAGTTCCAGGGCGCGCTTCAGCTCGACAATCGCCTCATTGGTCTTTCCGGTAGCCCGATACGCATTGCCCAACGCGAAGTGGACTTCGGGAATTTCATCGTTCAGCGTTTGCGCATGCTGGGCGGCGCTCAACCCTTTTTGCGGCCAGCTGGTGTCCTGAGTCAGGTTGTAGAGCACAATGCTGGCGTCCGACAGACCGGCATAGGCGAGCGCGAAGCTTGGATCCTTTTTGATTGCTTGCTCGAACAAGTCGACGGCGGACTCGACGCGTTTCACTTCACGTTTCCCGCGCAGGATATCGCGGCCCTTGAGATACAACTCATACGCGGCCACGTTCTCGGTGGGACGCAGCGCGTTTCTGGCCAGCTCTTCGTCGCTTGGTTTGAGCACCAGGGCCGTGACAATTTCGTTGTAAATCTGATCTTCAATCGTCAGCAGATCCTGGCGCACCCCGGAAAAATCCTTAGTCCAGAGTTGCTTTCCGCTCGCGTCGCTCAAGCGCAGGACGACGTCGATTTTGTCGGCCGCGCCGCTTTGCATGGTGCCCTGGATAATCAGTTTGGCGCCCAGTTGCTTGGCGATCTTCGGCACCGCATCGGCTGGGTTGATCTTTTCCACCGCAGTGGTGGAAGACAAGTGGACGTTCTTCATCTGAAACAGCTTCGCGGAGAGCGATTCGGCCACGCCCTCAGCTTCCGAGCGGAGCGTGGCATCGTTTCCCAGCACCCGCAGCGGCATCACCGCTATAAACTTGTCGTCAGCCTTGGACGCGGCGCCCTTGGTGATGTTGAGCGTGATGGTGGAACGGCCAAACACCAGCTCGCGGACGGGTTTTATCGCCAATCCAACGGCCACCACGAGCACGATGCCCATGGCCGCGAACATCCACTTCGAATAGCCGGTTTCGGCGATGCGCAAGCGAACGATGCGAGTGGGAGGAGTGCCCGAGTCCAGATCGCGCAGCAATTCCGTGGCGCTTTGATAACGAAGCGCGGGATCCTTCTCCAGACATTTCAGGATGATGCTCGCCAAATACTCGGGCGTGTCCGGATTCAGGAGCCGCGGATCCTTGGGAGCCTGCTGGACGTGCTGGAACATCACCTGCAGCGATGATTCGCCGGTGAACGGCACTTCACCGGTCGACATTTCGTACAGAATCACGCCCAGCGAATAAAGATCGCTGCGGTGGTCGGCGGGCTTCGATTCGGCCTGCTCAGGCGACATGTAGCGAGGCGTGCCGAGCACTTCGCCGGCCCGCGTCATGGCCGTGGTTTCGGCATCCAGCGATTTCGCCAGACCGAAATCCGACACATACACGTGATCTTCCACGGTTATCAGGACGTTGCGCGGCTTCAGGTCGCGATGCACCACGCCTTCGGCATGCGCGGCTTCGAGCGCGCCCGCAAGCTGCTTGGCGATGTTCACCACTCGTTCGGTTTGCAGCTTCCCCATCTTGGCGATCAATTCGTGCAGATCCATGCCTTGGATATAGGCCATGGAAATGAACTTCACGCCGCCCACGTCGCCCAGATCGTGGATCCGAAGAATATTGCGGTGTGAGATGCGGCTGGCAAGCAGCAACTCCTGCTTGAAGCGCATTAGGGAGCTGGAGTCTCGCGCCAGTTCGGGACGGATCAGCTTGAGGGCGACGGTGCGATCCAAATCGCTGTCGTACGCCTTGTACACTTTCCCCATGCCGCCTTCGCCAATCTCGGAGTCAATGCGATAGCGCGGTCCGAACTGTGCGCCGGGACCGAGCGCCTCCATCGAGATGACGGACGCGTCCGCGGAAATTGCCGCAGCGGTGGGAGTGGCGCCGGCGATCTCAGTGACTTGCGTCGATCTCGACAGATCATCCAGAATCTCGCGGACAGACTGATACCGTTTCGCTACGTTCGGTTCCAGGCATTTGGCAACCACAGCGCTCAACGGGCCGGGAATGCTGGGATCGACCTCCGCCACCGGCTTGGCCCGTTGCTGGACGCGCTGCAGCAGCTTGGCCATCAGCGTCTCGGCCTGGAACGGCAATTGACCGATCAGCATTTCATAGACGATGATGCCCAGGCTGAATAAGTCCGAACGAGCGTCCACTTTCTCGGCGCGGGCTTGTTCGGGCGACATGTAGTCCGGCGTGCCCATGAGCACTCCGGTACGCGTCAACCCGGCGAGTTCCATGGAGCGCGCCAGCCCGAAATCCATTAGCCAGACGCGGCCAGTCCCGTCGAGCATTATGTTTTGGGGCTTCAGATCGCGATGGACAACGCCTTCCACATGCGCCGCTTCCAGGCCCCGGCAAATCTGCTGGAAGATGGGAATCACTTCATCGGGTGGAAGCTTGCCGCGTTCCACCAGGATGCTTTTCAAATCGCGCCCCTCGATGAAATCCATCGTGATGAACTTGCGTCCATCAGCGCTGCCGAGATCGAAGATCCGGACCACGTTCTTGTGCGTCACCTGGCGCGCGAGAATCAACTCCTGCTTGAATCGGCGGAGAATATCGGGATGACCGGCCAACTCCGGGCGGATCACTTTGAGAGCCACCAACCGGTCCAACTCATGATCGCGCGCTTTGTAGACCTCGCCCATGCCGCCCTCGCCCAGCCGCTTCAGGATCTCGTAGCGCTCGCCTAGAAGAACTCCTTCTTCCACCGGAGCACCGGGACTCGGAGCGTCAGGACGTTGCAGGGGCACAGACCAGCCGGTGCCACCGACCGCGGTGGCTTGAAGTGAGACTTCGCTGAAAGCTTGAGTGACGCCCGGATCGACGGAAGGCGCTGGTGAAGTGTCGATTACTAACGTCGCGCTATCGATCCCAAATGGCGCGCTGCATTTGGAGCACAGGCGTGACTCAGGCGGATTGCTCGTGTGGCAGGATGGACATTCCACCATAATCAACAACCTTGGACTGCTGGGTCGATACCTTCCACGGTAACGCAGAATGATTCGTGCGGCAAACTACTACACCGTTTCGTACTATATGGCCCCAAAAAAGTTGTCGCGCATGTCACACCCGGAACCCCGAGGCGCATGCGCGACTGGAAACTTTGGCTAACGAATGGAAAGAACTAGTTAGCTCTTCTTGTCGGCGTCTTTGTCTGCCTTTTTCTTCTTGCTCTTCTTGGCTTTCTTGTCGGTCTTGGGGGCGTCCGCCGGCTTGTCCTGCGCGAACAGGCTGACCGTTCCCATGAGGAACGACAGGCCGAGCATCAAAGTCATAATTTTCTTCATTATTTGAGATCTCCTTAGGTGTCGAAGCTATGTCGATAACTTCAGCCCTATCATTTCAGCCGGAGATGAACCCAGCCTTAAGAGGCTATTAAAAACGCTTCATTTGCGCTGCCAGTGACGGACTCTGCGCCTTGCGCACGGATTCGCCCCAGCCCATTGAATAATAAGCACTTCGTATTCAATCTGGCACGTTTCTTCGCGGCTGGCGCCGCCCGTTCATCACCTTCATAGGTAAGGATTAACCGTGAAGAAAGACCAGCTCGTCAAGCGCCTGGCCATCCAGTCGGGGATATCCACCGCTGCGGCCGCCGATCAATTGGATGGCATTCTCGCCGGTATCCTGCGGCGGGTACGGCAAGGACACAGTGCTTCCCTCCCCGGCTTGGGAACGTTTCTGCCCGGCCCGCAACCCGAGTTCTATTTCGAACAATGTCTACCTGCGGGGGCGCGGCGGTTCAGAACGCGAAAGGGATCTAAGTGACCAACTCAGCCCTGGCGCGCCGTATCGCCTCAATGCTGCGCGAAGTGCTGGAACAAGGCGGATCGGTGGAGATCGACGGCTTAGGCACATTGTCGCCGGGCGGCAAGCGCGGCTTTCGCTTCGTGGCCGAGAACAAGCCACGCGTCTTCATCGCCTATGTCCAGGAGGACCTCTCGTTCGCCAGGAAGCTTTACCGGGCCTTTGAGGAATCCGGGCTCAGTCCCTGGCTGGACAAAAAGAAGTTGATGCCGGGGCAGAACTGGCCGCGGGCGATCGAGACTGCGATCCAGACGTCGGACTTCTTTGTCGCCTGCTTCTCCCACCGCTCTGTTTCGAAGCGCGGCAGTTTCCACAGCGAACTCCGTTATGCACTGTTTTGCGCGGCCAAGGTGCCGCTCGATGAGATTTTCCTGATCCCGCTGCGCCTGGATGGTTGCGTAGTGCCGCGCCGCATCTCAAAACAGACTCAATATCTGGATCTGTTCCCCGATTGGAAAGCCGGCGTCCACCGCTTGCTGGCCGTCATCAAAGCGCAGAACGAAATTCGGAAACGCAAGCGGCTACCGCTTGCCGGCTAGCTTTTTCTTGACCGACTCAGCGTCTTTGGCATCCGGCGCAAGAGCGAGGTATTTCGTGAAGGCATCATCAGCAGCCTTCTTGTCCTTCAGCTTCTCCTCGCTTTCACCCAGCCTCAGGAAAGCTTCGGCGTAAGTGGGATTCCAGAGCGTGGCCTCTCGAAACCGGCTGGTGGCGGCTTTGTAGTTGCCTTTCTTGTAATAATACTGGCCGACCTTGAGATCCTTCTCGGCTTCCAGCGGATTGAACGAATATGTTTTTGGAGCCAGGCTCTCGTCTTCTTCCGGGGGCTCCTGGTCTGAGGGCTGCTGGGACTTGGGCTGGTCCGCGGGGCGCTTCTTGAGCGTGGGCTCGTCCTGAGCGAAAAGAATTCCCGTCAACAAAAAGCCGATTGCAACTCTGCGTACCACGGTTCTAATTATACCGAGGTCTGAAGAAAAACGGCCCGGAACAGCCCGATCATATCGGAGAACGCAAGGTCGGTGACCTCCGGGTCATAACGCGGCCCTTCATCGCGCATGAAGGCGTGTTCGGCGGGATAAAGCTTCAGCGCGTAGTCCACCTTCGATTCGCGGAGTGTGCGATCGATGACCGCGCGCCCGGCTTCAGGCACGTGCGGATCGGCGCTTCCAAACACCATCAGCAGCTTCCCGCGAATCTCGGCCGCGCGAGCCAGCGATCCGGCATCGGAATCCTGCCCCAGCTTTCCATCATGCAGACCCGTTGCGTAAAAGCAGACCGTGGCGCGCACCTGGGGATCGAGCGCGGCGCGAAACGCCAGATGGCCCCCGATGCAGTTGCCCATCGCGCCCAGTTGGTTCCGAGCTACCTGCGGATGCCTCGCCAAATAATCCAGGGCCGCTCGGCGGTCCTCATCGAAGTGCGCTACGGGCGTCTTGGAGGCGTCGTCTTGTCCGCGCGTCCTACCCGCATCGTCGAATGGAATCGCGCTGCCCGCAGGCTCTACGCGATGATAGATCTCCGGAGCCGCCGCTACGAATCCATAGCCCGCCAGACGAGTGACCAGGCGCAGCGTGGGTCCGGTGAGCTGAAAGATGTCGGAGTAACAAACGATTCCGGGGTATTTCCCCGGCGCCCTGGGCGCAGCCACAAACATGCGCATGGGCGAGCCGCCCGAAGGAATGTCGACATAGCCGATGGTGATCACCATTGGCTGCATGATACCTCCAGGCGTTGAGGGAAATCACGCAGCACCCTGACAAACTCGCTCTATGGAGCGAACGGCCACTTCCAGTTCTGGATCTCGGGTTTGTCCACACCCTGGGCGTAAGCATAGTTGATGCTCTCGATGATTTGACCCTTCAGCCAATCTTTGAGCTGGGCGCCGGGCCCTTGCAGTCTGGGCACTCGATCGATCACATCGATGGCCAGGTTGAAGCGATCCACCTGGTTGCGGATTGCCAGTTCCAAGGGCGTGTTGATATTGCCCTTTTCCTTGTAGCCGCGGACATGGATGTTTACATGATTCGTTCTGCGGTACGTGAATTTGTGGATCAGCCACGGATAACCGTGGAAGTTGAAGATGACGGGCTTGTCTTTGGTAAACAGCGAGTCGAAATCGCGGTCGGAAAGCCCGTGAGGGTGTTCCGAATCCGGCTGCAAGCGATACAGGTCCACTACATTCACGAAGCGAATCTTCAGATCCGGAAAGCCCTTCCGCAGAATGGCAACGGCGGCTAGAGCCTCCTGAGTCAGGATGTCGCCTGCGCTCGCCACCACGACATCCGGTTCAGCGCCGGCATCGGTGCTCGCCCATTCCCAAATACCGATGCCCTTGGTGCAATGGATGATCGCGGCATCCATGTCGAGATAGACCAGGTGCGGCTGTTTGTCGGAGACGATCACATTCACGTAGTCCTGGCTGCGCAGGCAATGGTCTGCGACGCTGAGCAAACAGTTCGCGTCCGGGGGCAGGTAGATGCGGGTAATTTCCGCGCTCTTATTACTGACGACGTCCAGAAATCCGGGGTCTTCATGCGTAAAGCCGTTGTGATCCTGGCGCCAGACCAGCGACGTGATCAAAAGATTCAGGGATGCGATAGGACGCCTCCAGTCGATCTCAGCCTTCGACTTCTCTAACCATTTCGCGTGCTGGTTGTACATGGAATCTATGATGTGTACGAAAGCCTCATACGTACTCAGCAGCCCGTGGCGGCCGGTAAGGATATAGCCTTCGAGCCAGCCCTCCAGCGTGTGTTCGCTCAGCATCTCCATTACGCGGCCATCGGGAGCGATGTCGGTGCCATCGGCATCCTCAGGCTTGATCCTGGCGAGCCAGGTTTTCAGGCTGGCTTCATAGACGTCCTGCAAGCGGTTGGACGCATTTTCGTCCGGGCTGAACAGACGAAAGCTGTTCATGTTGCGCCGCATGACGTCGCGCAAAAACTTGCCGAGTGTTTCGGTTGGTGAAACCTTCTGCGCGCCCGGGCTTTCCACTGGAATTGCGTAGTCGCAGAAGTTGGGGAGATCGAGACCTTTGCGTACCTTGCCGCCGTTGGTGTGAGGGTTGGCGCTCATCCGGCGGTCCCCGGTGGGCGGCAGAGCGCGCAGCTCGGGCACCAGCGTACCGTGCTGGTCGAAGAGTTCTTCCGGCCGATAGCTGCGCAACCACTGTTCCACGATCCGGAGATGCTCGGGGTTAGTCTGCACGTCGAGCACTGGCACCTGATGCGCGCGCCAGAAATCTTCTACCTTGTGCCCATCTACCTCTTTGGGTCCCGTCCATCCCTTGGGCGATCGGAGAATGATCATGGGCCAGCGAGGCCGTTGTGGGTTGCCGCTGTGGCGCGCTTCCGTCTGAATGGCGCGAATCTGCTGCACGCACGTCTCGACCGTGGCAGCCATCTTTTGATGCATCCGCTGCGGCTGGTCCCCCTCCACGACGTGCGGCGTCCATCCATATCCCAGGAAGAGATGTTCGAGTTCCTCCGATTCGATGCGGGCCAGCAGGGTGGGATTGGCGATCTTATATCCGTTCAGATGCAGGATCGGCAAAACTGCGCCATCGCGGATTGGATTCAGAAACTTGTTGGAATGCCACGAAGTGGCCAGTGGCCCAGTCTCCGCTTCACCGTCACCCACCACCACGCTTACGATTAAATCCGGATTGTCGAACGCTGCTCCGAATGCGTGTGAAACGCTATAGCCTAGTTCGCCACCTTCATGAATAGATCCGGGAACCTCCGGAGTGCAGTGGCTTCCGAGTTGGCCGGGAAAGGAGAAAGCGCGAAACAGGCGGAGCATGCCGGTTTCATCCTGGCTCTTGTCTGAATAGATCTCCGAATAGGTCCCTTCCAGGTAGCTGTTCGAGAGCACTGCCGGTGCACCATGGCCGGGGCCGGAAATGTAGATCATGTCCAAACCGTATTTCTTGATCACACGATTCAGATGGACCCAGGTGAATGTCTGGCCGGGGTCGGAACCCCAGTGTCCGAGCAACCGATTCTTGAAATGCTCCGGGCGCAGCGGCGCTTTGAGCAGCGGATTGTCGCGCAGGTAGATCATGCCCGCGCAAAGGTAGTTGCAGGCGCGCCAGTAGGCGTCCGTCTTGCGAAGTTCGTCAGGCGTTAACACCTCGTCAGAGGAGGCCGGTGGCAATTTACTATTTTCAATGGATGTCATGAAAGCTCCTCAGTTCGAAGCTCTGGCCAGTTCAAGCCCAATCGTAACATCGCATCCGAGAGCGATCTCATCCTGACCCGGGTGACGGCCTTTGGTCTCCAACATGGCGAAGGGAACTTGAAAACACGATGGCCGCCAGTGGACCTGCGATTGCTTAGTAAATTCTGTGGAGATTGACGATACTTCGCCAAGATTGGCCGATGAGGAAGGAGCATGATGCCAAGAAATCTGTTCACGAGTGAGATTTACATTCGGATTAGCGGCGATGAGGAGTTCACTTATTCGACACGATGGCGTGGATTACGCCTTTGGGCCAAGCGGTTTCTTTGCAACGAGAGATTGGCCGCTGCCTCAATTATCGAAGAGCGGGAGCCGGAGTCCTCATTGCCGGCTGGCCAGCCCGTCAGAGCCAAACGCCACGAAGGTTACCGAGGTTACATGCGATGATGCTTCGGCAAATGGCACTGAGCTTGATTGCGCTTGGCGTACCCTGGACGCCGTTGATCGGGGCGCCGCATTGGTCAAATTTTCCGGGGTCGAATTTTCCGGCGTCGCCTGGCGCGGTGACATTGTCCGGCAAAGTTCAGGCCGCCGACTTTTTCGCGCAAACGTTCTTGATCAGACTGGATGACGGTAGTGTCGAGACCGTACCGTTCTCCCGATGGACCGGGTTTCTTCGTGTATCAAGGGATTCCAAAGGCGCGGATTCCAAAGGCGGGGAGTCCAAAGTCAGCGCTAGTCGCGAAGAGATGGACCCTTCGGAGGTAGGAACTGGAGATCGGCTCCACATTCTGCTGGATCCCAGTCAGTCTACAGCCGAACGGATTGAAGTGCTTCCACGCGAAAAGCAAGAGAAACGAGTTCATAATAGTGGCTCGCAAGCCCTCAGGACTTCCGTCGTTCCGCTGCCCTCTCAATGAGCTGCGCTCGCCTGCCCCGCGGGCTTGAAACGCTGTACGAGCAGGCTGGCCCTGCTGCCTAATGCCTGCGAAGTCGCGCTGACCGCAGATCCAAGATTGGTCTGGTGGAACTGGCGCTGGCGTTCCGTTGCCGTTGTGATGAAAGCGATCCCAAAACTACCTCCCACTGCTTCCAAACAACCCGAATCCAAATACCAGGAAAAGCACACTCGCGATGGCGAAGTTGCGGCTCGCCAGTCGGAAAAGTGAGACCATCTGGTCCCCAAAAACATCGAAAGAGCCAGAGCGATATGATAGAAGCGACCGAGCGGTCTCGGGGTGAACAGGTTTATGACCAAAGGTGAACTAACCCGGAAGAGAATCATCGAAGCGGCTGCACCGATCTTCAACCAGTACGGTTACGAGGGGAGTTCCCTGAACGCGCTTATGGAGGCGACCGGTCTGAAAAAGGGCGGCATCTATCGGCACTTCACAAGCAAAGAGGAACTCGCCGCTGAGGCCTTCGATTACACGTGGGAAACCGCATGGAAGGCCAGACTTTTGCATGTCGATGAGAAGGCGAACGGCATCAACAAACTTAAGCAGTTGATCGCAAATTTCGTAGAGCGGCGGTCGCCGGTCCCCGGTGGATGTCCCGTGTTGAACACTGCGATCGACGCCGACGACGGCAATCCCATGCTGCGCTCGCGTGTCGGCAAAGCGCTTCGGTTATGGACAGGCCGCCTGCAGGCCTACGTGGAAGAAGCGCAGCAGCAGCGCGTGGCAAGAGCCGGCATCGACCCGAAAGATGTTGCAACGCTTATCGTAGCCTCTCTGGAAGGCGCACTCATGATGAGCAGAATCCAGCGGAGGGACGAAGCGCTACGGCGCGTTCAATCGCATCTGAATGAATATCTTGACCGAGAAGTGGCGATCTCGAGGTGAGGGAAATGCAACATTTATATCTCGAGGATCTCCACGTCGGCCAGCGATTCAGGTCGGGGACCCACGTCATGGAAGAGGCCAAGATCAAGGACTTCGCAGCCGAGTTCGATCCGCAGCCATTTCACCTGGACGAAACCGCGGCCCAGGCGAGCATCTTTAAAGGACTGGCGGCGAGCGGTTGGCACACGGCTGCGATCGCCATGCGCTTGCTCGCAACTGGCGGCCTTCCGCTCGCAAACGGGATTGTCGGTCTGGGCGGGGAGATCACCTGGCCTCGGCCGACCCGCCCTGGCGATATCCTTCACGTCGACAGCGAGGTACTCGACATTACGCCTTCGCGATCCAAGCCGAACCAGGCCGTGGTCCTGGTTCGCAGCACGATGCTCAATCAGAAAGACGAACCGGTATATGTTCTGAACGCAAAGCTGTTGGTGTTCAAACGCGCGTGATTTTGTGAGTGAGTGAGAAAGGGTTGTTAAGCCATGAGACTAATGATCTGCTTTTTCGGTGTACTTGTTGCTTGCTCCGCGTCTGACGATACCGAGCCGGTTCAGGCCAGGATCGCCCGCGCCATGTCCGCGGGTCCGTCGGAGATCGCCAAGTCGGCACGCATTGTCGACATGGATTCGAACGGAAAAACAGTCGTGCTGCGCGAGGGGAACAACGGCTTCACGTGCATGCCGGGTAATCCGAAAGTCATCGGCGATCCGGCGATGTGCGCCGATGCCGCGTCCATGCAATGGTCGGCGGATTTCAAAGCTCATAAACCGAAGCCGACGAACACAGTTCCTGGAATCACCTACATGCTGGCCGGCGCGACGCAGCGCAGCGATTCCAATCCGTACGACAAGACCAGTCCGCCGATCACGGTTCCGCCGCATTGGATGATCATGTGGCCCTTCGATCCCAAGGCCACCGGACTGCCGGTGACCCATCGCGATACCGGATCGTACATCATGTGGGCAGGTTCACCATATGCACACCTGCACGTGATGGGGAAGCCTTAAGCGAAGCACTCCTAGGCCGCGCCCGCGGAAGCGACATCGGTCTCAGTTTCGTGATACCGCATTTGTTCGAGATCGGCGATCAATCCAGGCCCGGTGGGGCGCCATGCCAGCCGTTCCCGGGTGAGTGCGCTTGAGGCCGGAAGGTCTCGACCGGCGAACGCGGCGAGCCATCCAAAATGTGCCGGCGCCTCTTCAGGGGATACGGATATCACCGGCACCTTTAGGCCGCGGCCGATGACTTCAGCAATGTCGCGCATGGGCACGCCCTCTTCGGCAACTGCGTGATACCTGGCGCCTGTTTCCAGTTGCTCGATCGCCAGCCGATAGAGGCGGGCCGCATCGAGGACGTGCACCGCTGGCCAACGGTTGAGTCCATCGCCAACATAAGCGAACACACCTTTCTCGCGTGCCACTGCGATTAGGTAAGTTACGAGCCCTTGTTTGACAGTGTTGTGAACCTGCGGAAGGCGCATCACGCCCACGCGCACGCCCTTTGCCGCGAGCGAAACAGCCGCCAGTTCTGACGCAACGCGCGGAATCGGGTGGGAGTCCGGCGGCCCAGTCTCCTCCGTCGCGGTGTGGCCGGGTGCACTGTTCGCAATTCCCGTCCCGGAACTAATAAGCAACGGCCGGCCGGAACCGGCCAGTTCCGCGCCGAATGCCTCGATGGCCCGCCTGTCCACGTCGCAAACTTCCTGGAACTTCGAGAAATCGTGAATGAAGGCCGTGTGGATCACGCCGTCCGACATGGCCGCGCCCTTGCGCAGGCTTTCGACGTCGTTGAGATCGCCGCGATGCACCTGAGCTCCCGCGGCCGTGAGCGACTTAACGCCGGCCTCCGATCGCGCAAGGCCCAAAACCTGATGGCCCGCCTTGATGAGCTCTGGAACAATAGCGGAACCGATAAAACCGGTAGCCCCAGTAACAAAGATACGCATTGCTATTCCCCTCCCACGGCATCGATTGCCGCGCCGTCCCGAATTTGATAAAACGGAGTTAGTCTCCGCATAACTAGATTACCGGAGAGTGTCTCCGGTTGCAATCTTTTTTCGAATGGTCAGGAAACGTTCACAATCTAAAGCGCGAAAGCCCCGCACCGATGGGCAGCGGAACCGCGAGCGCATTCTGGAAGTCGCCAAGGGAGCATTCTCTCAGTCTGGTGCAAGCGCCAGCCTGGACGAGATCGCGAAAGAGGCGGGTGTCGGACCCGGAACCTTATATCGGCACTTTCCGACGCGCGAAGACCTTCTGGAAGCGGTGTATCGGACAGAGGTAGAGAAGCTCGCCGCAGCGGAACGAACATTTGCCGAGACCCTGCCTCCAGTGGAAGCGCTGCGGGCCTGGATGCTGTTGTTTGTCGACTACATCGCCGCGAAGCACATCATCGCACCGGTGCTCAATGCGCTAGTCGGCAATCCGAAAAAGGTTTTCGAAGCGTCGTACGGCCAGATCTGGGAAGCGATTCGCGCACTGGTGAAGCGGGCAATCAAAAGCGGCGATATACGGAAAGACCTGGATCCCATCGATCTACTTCGCGCGCTGATCGGCGTCGCGAACGTATCAAGCAGCCCCGACTGGCAGCAAAGTGCGCGGAGACTGGTGGAGATTCTTATCTTGGGTGCGCGGCCGATCAAATAGCCCTAGGGCGGTCCGTTGATCGAGTTACGAGCTATTGTGCGTCCCGTGACCCGGCTAGACTGCCCACTATGGGATGGCAACTCACTTGCTGCTTTACTCGCACGGGTCACAATCTCAGCGAGGAGGCTACCGATGGAGGCTGGTCAGATGAAGCATAGCGCAAGGAGCTTTGGGCCTTCCGCAACGTTGATGGCGATCGCACTGTTGTGTGGATCGGGCGTTACGAAGAGTGCGAGCGCGGCGGAGCTCAGCGCGGATGGGCAGGCCTGGCTGCGAACCACCATTGGCGCCGGTAATTTGCCGGATTTGCGTTGGCCGGATTTCAGCGATTACAGCAAGCATGTTCAGAAGTTTTACGAGTTCAACGGTTACTCATTGTGGTGGGTCAACGGAATGGAGCCAACCGCGCAGGCGCGACAAGCGATCGCAATAATGCTCCAAGCTGACCAAAAGGGACTGTTCGCCGACGACTATGACGGAAGCCGTTGGAGCGCCCGGCTGGCAAAACTCAAGCCTGCGGCGCAACAGCCCACTGAGGCCGACGCGTTGAAGTTTGACCTCGAGCTTACGGTTTGCATGATGAGATACGTCTCCGACCTCCACATCGGCAAAGTAAATCCGAAGCACTTCGCCTTTGCGTTGGATGAGGAATCCAGAAAATACGACCTCGCCGAATTTCTCAAGGAGCATGTAGTGAATGGGGGCGATATCGCCGCCGCGCTGGCACAGATAGAACCGCCATATCCGGGTTACCGGCGTACCATTCAAGCCCTCCACGCCTACACGGCGCTGGCGAGCAAAGATGATGGGGAGCAATTGCCTCCAACCAAGAAACCCACTGTCCCCGGTGACGCCTATCCCGGCGTGCCGCGGCTTACGCGCCTGCTGAAGTTGGTCGGCGATCTCCCGGCCGGCGCCGATGTGCCCGCCGATCCGCCCATTTATCAGGGTGCGCTGGTGGATGCCGTGAAAACCTTTCAACGCCGGCACGGCCGGGATCCGAACGGACGAATCGACGCGCAGACGTTGGCCGACTTGAACGTTCCTCTGAGCCAGCGAGTCCAACAAATGCGTTTGACCCTGGAACGATGGCGCTGGTTGCCGGATTCGTATTCAAAGGCGCCCATCGTTGCGAACATTCCTGAATTTCGCCTGCGAGCCTACGACAAAGATTTCAATATCGCGGTGACGATGAATGTCGTAGTGGGCAAATCTTATGGCCACAATACGCCGGTCTTTACCGAAACCATGAAGTACGTCGTTTTTCGTCCGTACTGGGAGGTGCCCTACTCGATCACGCGATCGGAAATGATTCCGCACATCCTTCGCGACCCCGACTACTTAGCAAAGAACAATTTGGAAGTTGTGGACAGCCGTCAAACCGTGGTTGCGGCCGGGACGGTCTCGAGCGATGTGCTCAGCCAACTCCGTTCAGGAAAACTGTTCGTCCGGCAGAAGCCCGGACCGAAGAACGCGCTCGGCCTGGTCAAGTTTCTCTTTCCGAATGGCTACAACGTATACATGCACGACACTCCGGCGCCCGAATTATTCGCGAGATCCAGGCGGGATTTCAGCCACGGCTGTATCCGGCTGGAAAGGCCCGCCGACCTGGCTGCGTGGGTGCTGCGCGACAATCCGGGATGGAACCTGGAGCGCATTCGCGGTGCTATGAACGGCCAAGCGACCCAGCAAGTGAATCTCGCACATCCCATTCCGGTTTTAATCCTCTACGCAACTGTTATCGTGTTGGAGGATGGACAGGTCCATTTCTACGACGATATTTACGGTCACGATGCCTCGCTAGGGAAGGTTCTTGCCCAGGGCTATCCGTACCCAGGGTGAGAGTGATGGCATCCAGAGTGCAGGGTGGTTTTGGAAACATCGGGTCGGGCCAGGAAGAGGAAAGATGATCTTGAAGACTGCTCCATGCGGACGGACGTTCGGACTGAAAAGACGCACGCTAAATTATGTTTTGCTGGTCACTTGCTGCGGCGCGGCTTTGATGGCCCAGAATCCAGGCGGAGCGGCTCCGCCCGCAGGCTCCGCCATGCGCGTTACGCATGTTTTGGGCTTCGAAAGCATTTCGAACAACGCCAACGGAGAGCTCTCGATTCAAGAGCATAACTTGCGATTTCGAAAAGGCGACGGCGCTATGGCTGAAATAAGCGTGGACTCCATTCAGGACCTCTCTCTGGGAGTAGAAGACAAGCAGGTGGGTGGTACCGCCGCGGCCTTGGGCAAAGCCGCGACACCATATGGTGGCGGGCGATTGATTAGCTTGTTCTCGCACAAGAAGTACGACACCCTTACCCTCGAGTATCTCGATCCTAATGGGGGATTTCACGGCGCGGTATTCCAGCTTGACAAGGGCCAAGGGCAGGGTCTCAAAGATGAATTGGTGGCTGCGGGCGCGCATGTGACCAATGGAGAAAGTCGACCCACAAAAACGAATGCTCCGGAGGCCAAGAGTGAAAGCATACTTGCTCAGGCCTGGAGCGTGCAGGTGGACAAGGTGGACCCGGGAGACGTGAATATCGAACCCGCGTTCAGAGCTGCGATTTACGAGAACCTGTTAGTTGAGTTGGCCAAGACCAAGCAATTCAAGCAAGTGTTTCGCGGCGGCGACCACAACGCCAGCGGAGCCGGATTGCTGATCCTGCGAACCACCGTGCAAAAATATACGCCGGGTAGCGAGACCCGTCGCGCCGTTACCACGGTGAGCGGCGCCACCAAGTTGAACGTCCAAAGCCAGGTCTTGAACCCGGAGGGGCAAGTTGTTCTGGAGCGGGTTGTCGAGGGTGATGTGCGCTTTTTTGGAGGTAACCTGCGAGCTACCCATAATCTGGCCCGCAATGTGGCCGGAACCCTCAAAAAGGCGGAGCTGCCGGCGCCCGCGGTCGCGGTTCGTGAACAGAAGTAAGCGGCCAACTGTCGAGTTGTGGTCACAAATTGCCCACTCTCCGTCAACGCACCGACTTGTGAATTGTCGGACCGCGGCCTAGCATGAGCGAAATACTTCCGATTGTTTACCTGGCACGGCACGGTGACACCGCATGGACCGTTTCGGGCCAGCATACCGGTCTTACCGATTTGCCCCTGACCGCGGCTGGTGAACTCCATGCGCGGCGCCTGGGGGAAAGGCTGAAAGGCCTGAAGTTGGCAAAGGTATTTACCAGCCCCTTGCGGCGTGCGGCGCGAACCTGCGAACTGGCGGGGTTTGAAGGCGTGGCGGAAACCGATCCCGATCTTGTGGAATGGAACTACGGCGAATATGAGGGGCTGCGCTCGGCCGAGATCCTGAGAAAACGTCCAGACTGGCAATTGTTCCGAGACGGCTGCCCCGGTGGCGAATCGCCGGCGCAGATAGGTGAGCGCGCGGATCGCGTGGTGCTGCGGGCCCGAGCTGTCGCCGGCGATGTACTCCTTTTTTCCAGCGGACATTTCATCCGGGTTCTGGCCGACCGCTGGCTGGCTCTCAGCCCAGGCGGCGTGGGAAAACATCTGCTGCTAGGCACGGCGAGCTTGAGCGCGCTCGGTTATGAGCACACTCTTTCTCAGCCTGTGATCCGGTTATGGAACGACGATCACCACTTGGACGGATGACGTCACCTTACCTGGAGGATCTCGCGTCAGGGTTCCTTACTGAGCTTCCTGCGCGCGGCGCAACTTTAGATCATCTATGGCCACTTTGGTCTGGTGCAGAGACGTGGCGAGCGAATCTCTTGAGACGCGGCGAACAATCGGTGTCACGAGCAAGCGAAAAGCGGCGGGAATATCGCGGCTCAATGCGATCGCTTCCAGCTCCGCGTACACGCCTCCGTCGCGCTCCTCAAGGCGTGTGATGCTGGATAGCCGCCAAATCAGCCCTGTACCCTCGTCCGGGGGCAACGTTCGCTGCTCTTCCGTCCCAAACTTGTCGATTTCGCGGATCTCGGTGGTGTTGGAAACACCGTACCAGCGCGTATCATCTACACGAATATAGGACGCCACGCCTTCAGTGTCCAGAGCAGTCTTTGCCACTACCGATCTATTCGCAAGCCGCATGAAAAAGAAATCCTGCATTCCGTCGGTTCGGCGAAAGGCTGAATCGATTACGCCCGGGTGGTAGACATCTTTGTATCGATCATAATCCCGAACCACTCGCAAAATATCTTCGATTTTCACGTTAGGGACAAAACCGACGCCGAGCCAATCGTGAATCAGCCCTGATGGAACCTTCCTTGGAATGTCCTTCACCATGGGTGCAATGTAGGGTCCCTTGGTGCGAATCTTCTCCGCCCGATCCGGTTCTTCGTCGAGCCACAAGAAATGTGCGCCCGGCTGGAGGCGGGCCTGCATTTTGTCATTTGCGGCCTGCAGATAAGCGTCCCAAGCTGCTATTGTTTCCGGCTTCAGCTTCAAAGTGGCAGCGTTTGTGTATGGGCCAAATCGCAGAAGGATCGCAATAGCGATTAGTCGAGTTTTGGTGGTCATAGGATCAATCATTGTTCCGCGTTACTAGAGAGGGAGCGGGGTTCCCGCTGAGCACGGCGTCAATGTTGTCCAGAGCCAGCATACCCATGGCTGTGCGGGTCTCTACAGTGGCGCTCCCGACGTGCGGCAGCAGGAAAGTGTTCTTGAGTGCAAGATATCCAGGATGAAGCTTGGGTTCCCCTTCATAGACGTCCAGGCCGGCCGCGGCTACATGACCACTCTGAAGAGCAGCGATGAGTTCTTCATCTACGATAAGCCCACCCCGCGCCGAGTTGACGACGATGGCGCCGGGCGGCAGAAGTTGGATCGTCTTGGCATTCAGAAAATGATGCGTTTCTTTTGAGTCCGGCGCATTGAGGCTCAAAAACGCGCTGACGCGAACGAGATCCAGCGGGTCGGCATGGAATACCGCATCTCCCACCGTCTCTTCGGGCATGCGAATGGGGTTGTAGTAATGGATCTTCATGCCAAAGGCACGCGCACGATGCGCAACTGCTTGGCCGATGTGTCCCATACCGAAGATGCCGAGAACTTTGCCGGTGGGCTGCCATCCAAGTAAAGCGGTAGCGCCGGACGACTTCCACGCTCCCGAGCGTACGAGTTCCTGCGCTTCGTATGCTCGCCGCGAAGCGCCCAGCAGTAACAGCATCGCCAGGTCCGCCACGGCATCGGTTTCAACGCTGGGGGTAAAGGCAATCGCGATCTTTCGCTCAGCGGCAGCACGCAGGTCGATATGATCGTAGCCCACCGAGTACGTAGCGATCACCTTGACAGACGCTGACACTCGCTTGAAGAATTCGGCGTCCATCCTGTCCGCCAGCGTGACCAGTATGGCATTTGCTCCTTCTGCGGCTGCGAGCAGTTCCTCGGATTTGAAGGGCGCCCCATTTTTGCTCCGTCGCGCTTCGTACTCTCGATCGATGCGCGTTTCCACGCCTTCAATGAAGTGGCTTGTCACCACCACGATTGGTTTCCGCACCATAACCCTCCCTCCTATTTCCAAACAATTGGCAGACGGGACGCCAATGGATTCAACCTGTGACAACGGATGCAACTGTTCCCATTCCTAAGGTTCCTCAAGAGCGAAGAGTACGGCAGAGAAAGTTTTGTTGGCTCGGTGAATGAGATCAAACAATATACGCAGTCCCGGGCTCTCTCCTGTAAAGCGCCGCGCCGGGAGTGCTCCGGTGTGCGCTCGAAGCACACGAATATGCCCGATCCGAAAGAGTCTCTCCCGCAACCGCCGCCCACGATCGCGTCCCGGCTCAAGCAATGGTTGGTTCCGGCGATTATTCTCCTGCTTGCCGTAGGGATCGTCGTCCTGATTACTACGAACTGGAACGCGTGGGCCGGCGGACGAGCAGTCGAGGAGACAGATGACGCATATTTGCACGCCGACCTCACGCCGTTGAGCACGAAGGTGGCGGGCCTGGTCGCAACAGTTGCAGTTTCGGATTATCAGGCGGTGAAGGCCGGCGATCTTCTTGTCACGTTACGAGACGACGATTTCACCGCCCAGGTACAGCAGGCCGAGGCGGCCGTGGCCGCTGCCGAGGCTGCCGTGGTCAACAATCAAAAACAGAAGCAGTTGCAGGATGCTCGCATCGTCGAAGCGGAAGATGGAGTTCGGACCGCCGAAACATATATCGCTGCGGCCCAGGCAGGGATCGAGGCGGCAAACGCGGCCATCGCGGGAGCCCGTGGGGGAATCGACGCCATTCAAGCGAATGTCACACGAACCGCGAAGGAGCGCAAACGCCAGGAGGCCTTAATCGCCACGGAATCCACCACACCCCAGAGGCTCGAACAGGCGGTCGCAGACGACGAAAGCTATCGGTCCCAACTCGCTGTCCGCAACGCCGATCTTTCGACTGCAAATGCGCAATTGTCCAGCCGCCAAGCCGACCTGGCACGCGCGCGGGCTCAGTTGACGAGCGCACAATCCGAGGTGGAAGCGCAGAGACGCCAGCGGGCAGTGCTCGACTCGCAGGAACTCCAACTCCATGCAGCCGTGGAACTGCAAAAAGCTGCTCTGTCATTGGCGAAGACCAATCTCGGCTATACGAAAATCGTGGCGCCGGAAGACGGGATCGTGAGCGAACGCCTGGTCAGGCCGGGACAGCTGGTGAGCCCGGGGACCCAGGTAATCTCTTTGGTCCAAAACGATGTATGGGTGCAAGCAAACTTTCTGGAAAACCAGATTCGAGGGATCCAACGGGGCGATGTCGCGGAAATTCGAGTTGACGCGATTCCCGGCGTGCTTTTGCGGGGAAAAGTCGAAGAAGTGGCCCCGGCCAGCGGATCACAGTTCGCGCTCTTGCCGCCGGACAATGCGACGGGGAACTTCACGAAAATTGCGCAGCGTATACCGGTGAAGATTGTTCTGGATCGAAATCAGTCAGCGGACACTCGTCTGCGCCCTGGTCTCTCGGTCATAGTCCGTGTCCGCACGAACGGCTCTCATTCATGACTACCGCGGCTATCGAACCCAAGGCAAAGCTCTTTACCAATCCCTACGTTGGAATCGCCGGCGTGTTCCTGGGCGCAACCCTCGCCACGATGAACGCACGTCTTATCAGCGTGGGGCTGCCGGATCTGCGCGGCGCTCTCGGACTTGGTTTCGACCAGGCCTCCTGGCTTCCAACTGCGTTGAACATGGCCACGATGTTCAGCGGCTTGTTTGTGGTTTTCTTGAGTGCTTTGTTTGGTCCGCGGCGAATCTTGATGCCAGCCTCTCTGGCGTTCGCGTTCGCGAGCGCGCTGCTTCCCTTCGCGCACGGATATGGCGGGATGGTGGCGCTGATGGTGGTTGCCGGGTTGAGTTCGGGAACCTTCTACTCCCTGACCATGACCTTTGTCCTCAACTCGCTTCCCAAAAAACTCATCATTTTCGGAGTCGCGGCCTATGCGGCCGACATTGTTTTCACGGCGAACGTCGCCCCAGCTCTCGAGAGCTGGTACACCATGCACCTGTCGTGGCACTGGATCTATTGGAACTCCGCGGTTCTGGCGCCGTTAATGACTCTTTGCGTATACTTTGGAATTCCCCGGGGGCCTTTACCGAAACTGCGGCCGAGTTGGCGCGGGTTTACGTACTTGAGCGTAGGCTTGAGCCTGATCTACGGTGCGCTCGATCAAGGCGAGCGTCTGTATTGGCTGCATTCCGGAATCATCGTCGGGATGCTGAGCGCTGGAATCATCCTTATTCTCGCCTCATTGCTCAGACGGCTGGAACAGCCGCTGCCGGTTCTGGACCTTGAATTCCTTAGCAGAAGAAACATTGTTGTCACCGGATTATCGATCTTCGTTTTCAAGTTCGCTCAGCTCGCGACTCTCGTTCTGGTACCCAGCTTTCTCGAAAATATTCATGATTACCGGCCGCTTCAGGTCGGCGACGCTCTGGCTTGGGTAGCGCTGCCGATGTTCGCGACGGTGTGGCTGGTCGCCATCGTGGTTATCTTCACCAACTCCAGACTTGTACTGGCGCTGGGGTTAACGCTCGCTGCCGTCGTCTGCTGGCACTACTCCCGCATTGATACTTCCTGGTCTGGAAACAGTTTTGAGTTCTGGGAGCTCCTATTGTCCGTCGGCTTCGCCTGCTCCTACGTCGGTCTGGTGAGCAGTCTTGTCTTGGAAGCCATCCAAGGGGGGGCGATGACAAGCCTGGCAAAGGCGGCGACCATCTCAGGATTTGCTCATTTCGTCCGGCTCTTCGGGGGTGAGGTAGGCGTCGCCGCCATGACGCATTTCTTGTCGGCGCGAGAAAAGTTCCACTCCAATCTGCTGGGCCTGCACGTCCAGAGCGGTACGTGGATAACGGACCAGCGTCTTCGAATGCTCGCCGCCGGCGCCTTTGGAAAATCAACTGGAACAGTAGAAGCACAATATCGCGCGGCCGAAGCCCTGGGGTTACAAATTCGCGCTCAGGCCTTTACTCTTGCAACTTCAGACGGGTTCATTTTGATCGCATGGACGGTTGTGGTTTACCTCATGATGATGCTTCTACTGCGGCCCATCACAATCTCTTACGGGGCCTTGAGGCGAATGCCATGAAGAACGCGATTATTTTTCGCAGCGTGACTGTTGCCGCACTGTTGTCATTGGCGCCTGTGCCTCACTATGGGGCCGACGCGCGGAAGTTAGGTTTAAAGGAGGCCGTCGAACTGGCAATCAGCCAGAATCATTCGCTGCGCATTGCACGCCTGAAGATCGTCGAGAGCGAGCAGAAAAAGGCTGGTGAACGTGCTTCTTATTTTCCGGCCATCAAGGATGTTGCCAACGCGGACGACAGTACAGGAGTCGATCACCTTGTGATACCAGCCGGAACATTGGGGCGCGTCCAGGGCCAGTTGGTCCCAGGAAGCGCGGTCAATATACCTCAGGGCCTGCACCATCTGCTGCTCAATGAAGTGAGCATCGATCAGCCGCTTACGCAGTTGATCCGAATCCGTGAGGCCAATCGTATGGCCGCGGCGCAGGTTGCCATCTCACGGGCAGACTTGAAGAAAGCTGAGAATCAGGTAGCCGTGGATGTCCATCGCTTGTACTTTGCCGTTCTCACCGCCGAACTCCAAAAGCGGGCTGCCGAGGAGCAGATCGCCTATGCCAGACAAGAGTTAAAGGAGAACACGGAGGGCGTTCGCAACGGGAGCCTGCTTCGCGTCAGCGGGATCCAGGGAGATGTGGATGTGCTTCAAGGACAACAAGCCGCTCTCACGGCCGATCTTCAGGTCAGTGATCTGAACACAGAGCTGGATGACTTGCTGGGGCTCCCACTCGATACCAAGCTGGATCTGCAGCCAATCGAGGCGGCCCTCCCCGATAGGCGTTCGTTGGAAGATTATGTCCAGGCCGCCTGGGCGAACAATCCTGAAATTGCGTCCGCGGAGGAATCAATCAAAATATCGCGCGCCGCTGTGGCGAGCGCGAAGTCGGCTTTCATTCCTGACGTTACGGCCTACGCGAGCGATACCTGGCAAAACGGAGTGCCGTTTATCGTTACCAACTTCGGCACGGTGGGCGTTCGGCTCAATTACGATGTGTTTGATTTCGGTAAGAGGCGTTCTGCCGTTAGGGAGCGCGAAGCACAACTTTCAGAGGCAGAAGAAAACTTGCAGCGTCTCAAGGACAGCCTGTCCGCGCAGGTTGAGCGCGACTACAACGCGCTGGAAAGAACCAAGAATCTCGTGGCTGTGGCGGACCAGGTTGTGGCGCTGCGGCGCGAGAGCGAGCGGTTGTCAAGAAACCAGGTGACGGAGGGTGTTGTGACGGTAGTCAACACCCTCGAAGCCACTTCAGCGACCTATAAATCGCAGGTGGATCAGTTGCAAGCGAATCTCAATTACACGCTCGCGTGGGCTGAACTCAAGCAGACGATTGGCCAGACCCCAGGCCTTTAGCAGACTGCCGAAAGAGCCAAGGCAGACTAAAGTCCGCCCTACTTCCGAGCCTCTTGCGCTTTCGCTGCTTCTGGGACTTGCCGCGTTCCGTAATGATTCACGATGAGGCGCGACCCACGCTGTCCAGTATTTGCCGTCCAAATCCACTGCAGGAAGACGCTCACGCGCTCGCTCGATTGCGCCAGAAATTGCAGGTGTACCAGCCCCCAGGCCAGCCAAGCCAGGAATCCGTGCATCCGGACCCTGCCAGTCTGTAGCACTGCGAAGCCTCCGCCCACTACCGCCATATTTCCCTTATCAAAGTAGTGAAACTGCTTTGGCATGGGCTTACCGGCGATTCGACGTGCGATCAGGCGCCCCGCATACCGGCCCTGCTGGATGGCAACCTGTGCCACGCCCGGCAGTGCGTGACCCTCCTGATCGAGTGATGCTGTATCACCAAGGACAAAAACCTCGGGAGAACCAGGAACGGAGAGATCCGGTTGCACCCGCACGCGTCCGGCGCGGTCAGCCTCGGCAGCCAGCCACTTGCCCGCGGGCGAAGGAGCCACGCCTGCAGTCCAGATTACAACCTTACTTAGGATCCGCTCGCCGGCCACTGTAACCCCTTCAGCGTCGATGCCGTCGACGCCGACTCCGAGCCGAACCTCTACGCCGAGGCGTTCCAGCCTCTTCATCCCCGCTTCGGAGAGCTCCTCCGCGAACGTTCCGAGCACCCGCTTCCCTCTATCGATCACCATAATTCGCGCCGACGTCGGATCGATTCTTCGAAACTCTCTGCGGAGCGTGGTTCGCACGAAGACCGCAATTGCCGCGGCCATTTCCACCCCTGTAGGTCCGCCTCCCACCAGCACAAAGGTCAACAAATCAGGATGCTTTGCCGGGTCTTCCTCTGCCTCGGCCTGCTCAAACGCACGGAGGATTCTGTTGCGGATGGCGACGGCATCGGCGAGACTTTTCAGACCGGGCGCAAACGGCGCAAATTCGTCGTGACCGAAATAGCTGTGCGTTACGCCGGTGGCCAGAATCAGGTAGTCATAGGCGACGGGGACGTTCTCGCGAAGGCCGTTTGAGACGTACACCGCCTTTTTCGCGCGATCGACACTCGTCACCTCGCCGAGGATCACCGTAGCGTTAGCCTGCTTGCGGAGAACGCCTCGAATCGGCGAGCCGATTTGGCCCGGCGTCAGGACCGAAGTCGCAACCTGATAGAGAAGCGGCTGGAAAAGATGGTGGTTCGAACGGTCGATGAGAATAATCCGCGCCGGCGCTTTGCGAAGTGCCTTTGCCGCCGCAAGGCCGGCGAAGCCTCCTCCAACGATGACAACCCTCGGAAGACTGTCGGACATAGTCGCACCTACCATTGAGAGCCGTTGCCGTTGTTATCTGTTGGCCGCCGTCAAACAAACCGATCCTGGATGTGCTCTTTGCTGGTGAGCCCGAGGGCATGCTGCGCATCGAGAGGCAGTCGAAAGGTAAGGCCATCACCCTAAGACTGAGTGGCCGCGTGCAAGCGGACGGGCTTCCTGAATTGCTGGCCGAAATCGAGAAGTGCCATCCCCCGCCCAGCCTGGACTTAGAAGAGGTCACCCTCTTGGATCGCGACAGCGTTCGCTTCTTGATTCGCTGTGAATCGAAAGGTGTCCACTTGGTTAACTGCCCGCTGTACGTCCAGGAGTGGATCGCCAGGGAAAAAGGGCAAACGCCAGAGGACTGATAATCAAGCTCTCACCTGGAACCGGTATTTGTCGATCTGTAGGCTCCTGATCTTGTATTCCAGTGTCGTCCGCGGAACTCCCAACCTTCTGGCAGCTCCAGCCGGACCCGAAATACGGCCGCTGGTTTCCGCCAGCGCCGCTTCGATAAGGTCTCGTTCCTGGCTAATCAGAGCCGGCTGCAGACCGAGCAGAGGCTCTGCTTCCGTTTGCAACCACGCCTTCTCTACAGAGAACGTGTCGGAATCGCAGAGGATCAGAGCTCGTTCGACGACATTTTGAAGCTCCCGGATATTGCCAGGCCAATGATAGCCCTCTAGAAGTTCCGCTGTCCGCTTTTCTACCCTTCGAATTCTTTTGCCCAGTTTAGCGCCGTAGCGTTCGATGAAATACTTGGCCAGCAAAAGTATATCTTCCGGGCGCTCGCGCAACGTAGGGACATGGATTGGAAAGACGTTCAACCGGTAGAACAGATCCAGACGAAACTTTCCGGAACGAACTGCCGATGGCAAATCGCAGTTGGTAGCTGCAATTACACGGACGTCGACCGGAATGCTTTGCGTGCCTCCCACGCGCTCGAACTCGCGTTCCTGAAGCACCCGCAACAACGCGACTTGGGTTTCGCTCGGCATCTCACCGATCTCATCCAGAAAAATCGTCCCGTGGTTCGCCACTTCGAAGCGTCCCGGCATGGCGCTGGTGGGCACCGGTGAAGGCGCCTTTCTCGTAGCCGAAGAGCTCGGCCGCGATCAGTGACGGGGGAGTGACAGCGCAATTCATTCTGGTGAAAACCGACCGGGATCTGCCCGACCTTTTGTGAATCGCGCGGGCGATCAACTCCTTTCCCGTGCCACTCTCGCCGGTGATCAGAACGGTGGCATCGCTCGGAGCAACTCGCATCACTTGCTCGGTCACGCCGCAGATCGCCTTGGAAGAACCGACGATCTCCTCAAACATGGACGTCGACAGAACCTCGTCGCGAAGGTCGAGCGTTTCATCGTCCAGTTCCCCGTTGATTCCCGTGCTCGCCCGGCTCGCGGCATCATCTGCGAAACGGCTGGATCCGCGATCCGGCGTGGCGCGAGAACGTCGGGGGGTAACAGCGTCTACTCTGGTACGTTGCAAATCCAGGCCGCAGCTCGTATCATGCATCCTCGATTTCCTTTCTTCCTGCAAGTGCTTGTTCCCACGGGCGCTCGGGAATCTCCGCCCTCTCCCGCGTCACCCATTCACGGATATAGGGCGGACAGTTTCTCAGTTCCGTTCCGCTGGCTTCTTTAAGAGCAAGCAGTTTCACGGCTTCTCTGTCGACAAGAAGAACGTTCTTGAGATCGATGGCGAATCCATCCGATTCCTGTTCCAACTCGCCTCGAAGCATGTCGACATGTTCTCCTGTAATCCCACCGCTTATGGACAACACCACCGGGTTTTCGGAACTAACGATTCGGTCGATTCTGCAGCTCATTGTCATTGTGAGCTTTCATCCTTCTGTTACTTCTCGCAAAGTCATTTGCGATCCATCCAGGACAAAGCAAAACTGCTGCCATTTCCAGGTCTATGATAATGAAGGGGAACCGAAGATAGGCGGCTGCTTGAGCCTCCGTAAATCACGCGAATTCCGCGAATTCCCGCAAATCCAGTAAATCGAAAGTCCTGCACAGTCTAGGGGGAGAACCTCTCACCGAATTTGAACTGTTGCTTGTTGATTTTCAAGGCCTTGATCCGGGTCTCGAGGGTTGATGACGGAATTCCAAGCTTGGCCGCTGCTCCCGACGGTCCGGAAACCCGGCCTCTAGTCTCAGCGAGCGCCGCCTCGATAATTTCCCGCTCGCTTCTCGGTTCAGCGGTCAAAGCCGGAGATGCTTTAGCCCGAGCTGCGGATCGACTAGTCCTTTGGGGAAGCCACAACTCATCGACTGAGAAAACATCGCCGGAGCTCAGAATGATGGACCTCTCGATTACGTTCTGTAACTCACGGATATTGCCGGGCCAGTCATAGGACTGCAACAGATCCAAGGTCTTCTGATCGATCGAGAGGATATTTTTGCCCGCACGGTTGGCGTAGCGCTGCACGAAATAGTCGATCAGCATGAGAATGTCCTCTTGCCGCTCGCGCAAGGGCGGCACTTCGATGGGAAACACATTCAGCCGATAGAGGAGATCCTGGCGGAAAGCCCCATCCACCACGGCGGCGTTCAAGTCGCGATTCGTGGCGGCGATAACGCGAACGTCCACTTGGATAGTCTGCCCTCCTCCCACGCGCTCGAATTCCCGTTCCTGCAGCACTCTCAATAACGCGGCTTGGGTATCGGGCAAGAGTTCGCCCACCTCATCCAGAAAAATCGTTCCGCCGTCAGCCATTTCAAAGCGTCCGAGCCGGCGCTGCATCGCTCCCGTGAAAGCTCCCTTTTCATGGCCGAACAATTCCGACGAAACCAGCGTGGGCGGAAGCGCGGCACAATTCACACTGATGAAGGGACGGCCGGATCTCTGGGATCGTTTGTGCACGGCACGGGCGATGAGTTCTTTGCCGGTGCCGGTTTCCCCAGTAATCAGAACGGTGGAGTTGGTCGGACCGACTTTAGCAATCCGGGAAAGAACGGCCTTCAGAGGCCCCGATGTGCCGACAATTTCCTCGAACATCGATGCCTTGTCGATCTCCTCGCGGAGGGCAGCGTTTTCCCGCTGCAGTTTCTCTTCAGCTCTCTTGCGGTCCTCGATATCGGTACACGCGATGTACCACCGCATAACCTGTCCCTTGTCGTCGCGCACCGGGTTGCAACGAGCCAGAAACCAGCGATGGCTTCCATCAGATTTGCGTAGGCGCACCTCCGCCTCGAAACCGGCCCCACTAGAAACAGCACGATCAAAATGACCGTTCACCCGTTCCCCGTCATCAGGATGAACGAACTCATTGCGATCTAACGTCTGCCGCCAATCTTCCAGGGTAAGGCCCAGGAAATCGAGAAAGATGCGATTAGCGTAAAGGCGTTCGCGGCCGGGTCCGAATACCGCAACATATTGAGGCGCGAGGTCCAGCATTTGCCGCAGCTCCATCTCCTGCGTCCGGATCTGGCCTTCGCGATCTTCGAGATCTCGATAGAGCTGCGAATTCTCGAGCGAGATGGCGGCTTGGGATGCAAGCACCTTCAACACCGTGACCCGTTCAGGAGTGAAAACGTGCGGCGTCAGATTGTTTTCAAGATAGAGAATGCCGATGAGCTTGGTCTGGTTAACCAGCGGCAGACACAGAATGGAATGGACGCTACACCGCGCGAAGTAAGGATCCGCGGAAAACGGAGTCTGAACTGATGCATCATCGAGGATCACAATCTCTCGAGTGCGCATTACATAACGGACCAGCGACTCCGGCGGCGCGGGCGATCGCGGTGCGCCCTTTCCCAGATGCACGGCTATCTCATCTCCACTTGTGGTGGCTTCCGCCTTGGTCTGGAATTCATCACTTTGGTGCTGCGGCACAATCAAGAGACCTCGCTCGGCGCCGGCTTGCTCGATGGCCGCTCGCATGAGCCGGTCGATCAGTTTTTCCAGAACCATTTCGCCCGAGACGGCTTGCGAGACTTTGATCACGGTGGCGAGATCCAGATGTTCGACGGGTGTAGCTATCGTGCTGGTGGCAGTAGTGACCAATCTCTCCCGCCTGAGCTGTGGATATTGCTGATCGAGTTGACGCACTTTGCCGTCTGCTCCCCAGCGCAGATAGCTGTATCGGGCTTCGCGCAGATACGAATCCGCGAACCTTTCGAAACCGCGTGCCGCATAGAATCGTGCGGCGACCTCGTAGGCGATCGCCTCAGTGTGGAGGAATCCATTTGCGTGAGCGGAACGGATTGCCCGCTCGTAATGGCGCATTGCATCGGAGTCGCGACCCTCGATGCGAGCTATCTTCGGCAGCCACGAGTGCCACGCGGTTTTCGAAATTCTCGGGGCAGTCCTTCGCCCACATTTCGAGCTGGTCGTGGTGGGCTATCAGAGCCGCGAAATGCTGCGGTTGTTCATCCGGAGACGCAAAATCCCAATATGCCGCGTGAGAAAGCGCGCCATAATAAACAAACTCCGCCAAGTCAAAATGTGTCGATGAAAGCAGACGCTGCGCTTTGGATGATGCATCCACGGCCGCCCTATAATCGCCGGCCAGATAGCGGGCCTGCGCTTTTCGAATCAGGTGCCAGCACGCGGCCCTTGCCAGCATCGCGTTGCTAAAGAAATGCTGCTCCATTCGAGATTCGTCATAATCCGAATCGTCCAGGTAGCCGAATTTCGGCGTCAAGCCGCGGAGCATTCGAATGAGCGCGAGCTGCATCCGGTTGATGTCGATGACCACGCCCAGGCGCGCGCGGCGCGAGGACTGGAGGTAGCGTTCGGCTTCCGCTTGAAGGTTTTCCAGCCGCGCTCCCGATGCCAGGGCAAATGAGATCAAGGCGCGCTGCGACACGCCCGTCCACAGCAGGTCCCCCTGTTCCTGAGCCAGGTCGAGCGCGCTCTGCATCATCGAGGACGCGGTGCGCATGTGCTGCGTCCACGGCAAGACGTGGTTGCCGACCACACAGTAGACCGCGGCGCGAAACCGCGCCATTTCTTTTCGCTCCACTAAGGCAGCACCCAGATGACCGAAGCGGTAGCCGTCCCCGTAGTGGCCGAAGCTTGGACCGACTGTGATGCTCAGCATGGCGAAAGCCTCAGGTGATCCATCGCAGTAACCGTGCTCCAGGCTGAGGTTGGCCATGCGGAGCAGAGCCAGATCCTGCAGCTTCCTCTCGGTATAGAACGCAGGCGGGTGGATGGACCGCAGGAGTTGCATGAGCGCTAACAAATCCGGATCGCTCATCAACGGCAGATCGACCAGCGCCTCAATCGGCCGCTCTCCAACACGCTGCCGTAGAGCCTCGTATTCCGCCCGAAGGTCCTCCTCTGTGGGATGATCCGACCATTCGATACCAAACGATCGGAGTTCCTCCAGCCCGACTTTGACCGCGCGCTCGGGGCGGCCCGTCGTAAAGAGCGTGATCCGCAGGCAGGCGACGGCTGCGAGATCAGTGGAGCCAATCGCCCGCTCTCTCAAATTTGACAGACGCTGATCGGAGGCATCAAAATCGCCCGTCAGCAACTCGCACTCCGCCCTGTGCAGCGCAAGAGGGAACCTGAGGCTATAGTGGCTTCCCCATTGCTCCTCGGAGAGCAAGGCTTCACCCACCTCCAGATGGACCAGTGCCGATCGGTACGCGGTGCTCGCCCGTGCGCGACGAGCCCGCGATCAGATTCAACCCAGCGATTTGCAGGCGCTCTTCGTCGGACGCCACCAGCCGCACCCCGCGATTGAGCTGGTTGACGATCTCAAAGATTCTTTCCTCCAGTTTGTCAGGAGGCGTCGCGGCAGCTAGCAATCTTCCGATCCGCAGGTGGGTTTCCACCCGCAGATCGTCCGGGATTAAAAGATAAGCCGCTTCCTGGACCCGGTCATGCAGAAACTTGTAGGCGTCGCCCGAACGGAAAACTAAGCCAGTCCGGACAGCTTCCCAAAGCTGGGCGTGGATTTCCTCGTCCGAGGCATTGGAAACAATACGTAGCAGGGTGAAATCGGTGGTGTCGCCAAGGCACGCAAGCTGCTGTAGCACCTTCTGTGTTCCGGCCGGCAGGCGGTTCAGTTTTCCCACCATGAGGTCCACCACGTTATCGGTGTAGCCTTTGGCGTGAATGCGGTCGAGGGCCCAGCGCCACTGGCGTTCGTCGTAGTTGAAGGCCAGCAAGCCCTCCTCTGCAAGCGTCGAAATAAACTGGATTGCAAAAAATGGATTCCCAGCCGTCTTCTCGTGGATCAAATCTGCCAATGATCGAACCGGCTCGGGCTCCGAGTGAATGGAATCCGCAACCAACTGAGCCACGTCTCCAGGGCTTAGTGGCAAAAGCCGAATCTCCTGAACAGTACCCCCAGCCGCGGCGGATCGCCTCCACCTTGCGTAGCAACGGATGATCAGGATTGACTTCGTTGTCCCGGTATGCCCCGATCAACAGCAGGTGCCCGACATCCCCACGGATCAACAGATCTTCCAGCAAATCCAGTGTCGCCGCGTCCAGCCACTGCAAATCGTCGAGAAACAGAGCCAGAGGATGCTCCGGCTGCGCGAATACGCCGATGAATCGACTGAAAACCAGCTGAAAACGGCGTTGCGCATCCTGGGGCGGAACTTCGGAGACGGGTGGCTGTTCCCCAATAATGAGCCTCAATTCAGGAACCAGATCCACGATCAGCTGGCCGTTCGGATCCAATGCTTCGCGCAGGGCATCGCCCCATTTGCTCAACTCTGCCTCGCTCTTGCTCAAAAGCGGACGCACAAGGCTCTGAAATGCCTGCGCCAAAGTGGCATACGGGATGTCGCGTTTGAACTGATCGAATTTGCCTGATGCAAACAAGACCCCGCGGCGGAACCAAAGATTTGTGAAGCTCATTGACAACCGAGGATTTACCGATACCGGAGTATCCGGAGACCAGCACAAGCTCCGGCTTTTCGCCGGCTACCACGCGGTCAAAGGCAGCGAGTAAGGCGTTGATTTCGGATTCTCGCCCGTACAGTTTCTCTGGGATCAGCAGCCGGTCGGGTGTGTCCTGCTCGCCCAGCGGAAACTCATCGATGCGATGGTGCGTTTCCCATTCGGCAAGGCAGCGTCGAAGATCGCTCGCGGCGCCGGAAGCTGTCTGATAGCGCTCCTCAGCCGTCTTGGCGAGCAACTTCATGATGATTGCCGAAACCGCGCGCGGAACACTCTTGGTGCCTCTCGAATGGAGGTGCAGGCTGTCTTGCGATGTGGGCGTGCACCAGTTCCATCGGATCGGACGCAGATGAATGGCAGAGTCCCGGTGACCATCTCGTAGAGCGTCACGCCGAGAGCATAGAGATCGCTCCGCGAATCGATCGAGCGATTCATTCGCCCGGTTTGTTCGGGAGCCATGTAGGGAAGTGTTCCAGCGATGAACTCGGGAGGTTCGGGCGTCTGGTGCTCACGAGGAAGGCGCGAAGCGATCCCAGAACCCATGAGCCGAGCCTGACCGGTCGCGGGATTGACAAGAACATTCGCAGGCTTCACATCTTTGTGAATCAGCCCCTTCTCGTGCAAACCGCTGAGTGCGGTCGCGATACCAACACCGAAGCGCAGGAACCGCGTCATCTCCATCGGCCCTGGAAGGAATCGATCGAGAGTCTCACCGCCAGGGTCTTCGAGCACGAGCGTCATATGCCCGAGGTGCTCGGATAGCGCCAGGGGCCGAACCGCCCAGGCCGAGTCCAGCTCGTCCCTCAGCGAGTATTCGTTCTCCAACTTTCCCAGAGTCTCGAGCGCCGGCGACGTGGAAGCAGCAGCCAGCAGGAGAACTGACGGTTTACCTGCCAGGTCTGAGTACTCGCCCCGATACAGGATGAACTCTTCATCGATGCGCAGAGGTTCAGTGACAAGTTTTGATAGGTCCACGAATGATTGCCCTAGCCGCCGAGGCCCGGCTGGCACTGATCCACTCCCGGGACTGAAAGCGACCCCAAGCATGGTTGATCTCGTTTCCATCCCGATTCTGACTCGGGGTAAGCTCACAACAATCCCCTAAAAGTGGAAAGGGAGGAATCTTTCGAGCAAAGCTGTCACTCCCGCCGCCTCGGAATGTGGATCCGCCGCCACCCGGAAAGCCGCGCGTCCAGCGACCACGCGCCAGGTCCCATCAAAGCCAGGGCCAATCCGAGAGTCGCCAACAGCGCGTGGATCACTGCATTCCCCTCGCCCAACGCAAGAAGCGACACTTCCAGCGCGGCCGTGGCTGCTCCTGCGATTCTCGTCCAGTATCCAGTGAGCATGGCAAGACAGGCGAGTGTCAACAAAGCGACATAAACAAAGGACTCTGATGCTGGTGTGCCACGGACGCGGGACACCGCCTCACCCATCAAAACTCCGCCGCATGCCAGTCGCATGAGCAACAGGCCGATACCTTCCCAACCGCCTAGAAACTCCGAGATCTCCGAACGCAAGGATACTGCCTCGATTCAGCGTAAGAAAATACCCGCCAGCGATAAAGCCTCAAGAGAGGCTGTGCGGCGATCTTTCGAGTGGATTAAGAAATGATGCGAGTTAAAAGTCAATGATGCCTCGCTTCACGCCGATCATCGCGGCATGAGTGCGGTCGTTAGCGCTGAGCTTCGACAATATACTTCGGACCCGGCCCTTGACGGTCTCTTCGGTGAGCGAAAGCTGAGCGGCGATCTCTTTGTTCGCGTTGCCTCCCGCGATGAGCCTAAGCACCTCAATCTCCGCAGTCGTGAGCGCTTCATCGGTGGCGTGGTGCGCGAGCTCATAAGAAATCTCCGGAGAGATGGTCTTTTTGCCGGCGTAGACCGCACGAATGGTGTCGAGCAGTTCTTTATGCAAGAGATTCTTGAGAAGATATGCCCGAGCACCCGCCCGGAGCGCGCGCATTACCTGCACGTCCCCCATGTACGTGGTCAAGATAATGATTCGCGCCCCCGGATCTTCACCGCGGATGGCGATCGTAGCATCCAGGCCGTTCATCTCCGGCATTTGCAGGTCCATCAAAATGACATCGGGACGATGGGCACGATGCTGCTGAATCGCCTCGCGCCCGTCGGAAGCTTCCCCGACCAGCGACATGTCCGGCTGCCCTTCCAGAATCGCGGCTATCCCTTCCCGGAACAGCGGATGGTCGTCCACGGCGAGGATTCGAATCGCGTTCATCCCGCTTCTCTTCTTGTTCTACTGGCCCATCTGAGCCGGCGGCCGGAAGAAATGTAAGCGATCACCGCAGGCACCCGCAAGCTGATCTCGGTTCCGTTACCGTGGCTGCTCCAGACGTCTAGTACGGCTCCGATCGCCTCCGCTCGTTCCCGCATCCCCTGCAATCCCCAGTGGCCGCGCCGGCTGCCTTGCTCGATGACTTCGGGATCGATTCCTTTTCCGTTGTCTTTCACCACAATGCGAAATTCGCGGTCGCCGTGCCGTATTGCGACGTCGATCCGCTCAGCTTGCGCGTGGCGGAACGCATTGCGAAGGGCCTCCGCTGTAATGCGGTAAATCTCGTCACGCAGGATCGGATGCAACTCCAGTCCCTCGCCTTCGACTTCGAGGTCCACAGCCGGAGATCGACACTCCGTTTGAGCGGCTCGCAATTCTCCGGACAACGCTGCGATCGCGCTGGACAGCTCGTTGCTCATCGGTGGCGGCGAGCGCAACTCCTGCACCGTGTCGCGGGCTGCCGTGATCGCCTCCGCGCCTCGATCGAGCGCTGCCTCAAGCGCTTTGCGCGCTTCTTCCGGGCGCGCCGGCAGGTGATTGTAGGCCCCCTGAAAGCGGAGCAGCAGCCCGTGGAAATTTTGGAGCAGAGTGTCGTGCAATTCCCGCGCGATGCGTGTTCGCTCGCCGACGCGCTCTTCCAATCGAAGGCCGTATTCTCGTTTGAGTTGGCTGAGGCGGAGGCGATGGACTCCCCAAATCAACGCTAGAATCGCGGCTGCGGACAGGGCGCGGAACCATCCGGTCTGATAATAGGCCGGAGCGATCGAAAAACCAATCGAGGCTCCCGCCTCGTTCCAGACTCCGTCATTGTTCGAAGCCATCACGTGAAATGTGTAAGGACCAGGCTTTAGGTCGCTGAAGTAGGCCTGCCGGCGGGTCCCTGCGTCCTGCCATTCCGTGTTCCGGCCCTCCAGCTTGTAGCGAAAGCGGACCTTCTGAGGAACCCGGAAGCTAAGCGCGGTGTAATCGATCTCAATGTCGCGCGTGCGTGCCGGGAGGTGAAGCGCTTGGCCGGCTGCGTACGTCTTCCTGTCCGCGATGACCTGTTCGATGTGAACCGGTGGGACGTGGAAGTTGTCATTCAAATGACGCGGATCGATTGACTCGAGGATTGTATCGTTGGTGAACCAAAGCCTTCCGTCCGGAGATTTGGAGACTTGAGGAGAAAAAGTGCTGAGAGCGACTTGGGCGCCATCGAGTGCGTCGAACACTCGGGTCCGGATCTTGCTCTCAGGATGCTGCCACCAACGGTCGAGTTCAGACGCGGAGATCGAGACCACACCACACTTGGAATACAGCCAAAGAGCACCGTTGTCGTCCTTAATAACCGCGGGTATCTGTCCGCACGGCAGCCCATTAGTTAAGCCGAGCCGCTTGACAACGCCTTCCCTCCAACGGAAGAGGCCGTCCCTCGTGGCGGCCCAGACCGAATCCTCCGGATCAACTACCAGAGATAGAACACCTCCCGGACTGAGGTCCTTCGCTACGATCTCGAATTTGCCAGCCCGGTAACGAGCCAGGCTTCCGCTATAAAGCCCCAGCCAGAGGCCCCCGCGTGGATCAGGAGCAAGCACTTTCGTTTGTGGAATCTCCGACTCATTGAATTCCTGCATGACACGATCGTTAGCGATCCGAAATACTCGTTGGCCAGGGGCCTGCGCGGCGACGACCCAAATGTTTCCATCCGTGTCTTCGGATATTGCGGTGACGATTCCGAACGGCCGGCCATCGATTCCGGGAACGCTTCGAAACCTGCCGCGCTCATAAATTTCGAGCGCGCGATCAACTCCTACCCAGATCCGGCCCTTGTGATCCTCCCAAAGCGAGGTGACCCGATGACCTGCCAAACCTTCGCGCATCGAAGTTACCTTGCTTCCGCGCAGCACATCTAGCGAATCGCGGTTCCCGATCCAGATGCTGCCGTCGCGCGCCGCGAGTACCGATTGGACATGATCACTCGAAAGGCCCTGAGCTGTCGAGAACGTGGCCACCTTGCTATCGCGAAAGACATCCAGTCCGCTGGCCGTCACCACCCAGAGGTTCTCCTCCTTATCCTGATAAAGGCGTTCCACCGAATTTCCCGTGAGACCATCCTCCTTTACGAAATGGTCCACTTCATTGCCACGGATCCTATACAGGCCATCGTCGCCAGTACCGATCCATAGAGAGTTGTGGCGATCGATAAACAGCGCTTCGGCTCGAAGCTTGGACGCGTCAACGCCAGGTAGAACGGCTCGCTGCGGCACTCCCCCGGCGATATGTTGGAGGCCTGGATGGTTGTTGTCAAATCCGACCCAAACAGATTGATCCCGCCCAACTGCCAGCGTCGCGACGCCCGCTAATCCCTCGTTTGACTCTAGGTCTTTGCGAAAATACGCAGTCCACGATTTTGGCGACCAGCGCAACAGTTCGCCCGAAGTCCCGGCCCAGATATTGCCTGAGCCATCCGCCACGAGCGGGTCAGCGGTCGGAAGAGACATTCCGTCGGCATTCCCGAAGCATCGAAGATGCTCACCGGCCACCTGGCATAGCCCCCCGGCGTGATCGGCTCGAGTGCGCGACCGGGCAACCCATACCGTCCCAGCGTTGTCCTCAACAATCGTGTTGATCCTCCCTCGCGCATTGGGAAAATCGATCAGACGATCGTCCTTCAGAGATGTAAGCCCTGTCGTGGAACCGATCCAAAGGGTGCCGTCGCGCCCTCCAAGCAGGGCATTTACCGCAGAGATCGCCGACCGTTGGTCCGGCGGTGGTTCCCAAGGAACAAACCGCACGCCATCGAATCTCACCAAACCCGCATCGGTTCCGATCCAGATGTAACCGTCCGCGGTTTGGGTGATCGCGTGCGGCGCTCCGCCGAAGACTCCATCCTGCATGTGCCAGGCGGTGTGCGCATACTGCGAAATCTGCATGGCAGGGTCAAGCGCGAACACTGGCGCGGCCCCAAAAAGCAGGGCCAGTGCGCTGGCGATGCAGTACGCGCGTTTCATGCTCTTCGGTCTAGCTTCTACTGCTTCTGGCTAAGGCAATGCTCCGGCCAATGCCAAGCTTATGAAAATAAAGGAGAAAGAAGATTCTCGCGCCGTGAATCACGTAAATTCCGCGAATTTCGTGACCAGAGGCCGTGGTCTTGGGGATTCCTAGGAAGGGAATCTGTCGCCGAATTTGAATTGTTGCTTATTGATCTTCAAGGCCTTGATCCTGTCCTCAAGAGTAGAGGGCGGGATCCCAAGCTTCGCCGCCGCCCCGGACGGTCCGGAAACTCGGCCTCTAGTCTGAGCCAGCGCGGCTTCGATAATCTCCCGCTCAGTTCGTGCCTCAACATTCGAGGCAGCCGCCTGAACCCGAGATGCCTGCGGAGAAGTCCTTCCGGAAAGCCACAACTCATCGACTGAAAAAACATCAGAGGAGCTCAGGATGATGGACCTTTCAATTACGTTCTGCAACTCACGGATGTTGCCAGGCCAGTCGTAGGACTGCAACAGATCCAACGTCTTCTGATCGATGGACAGGATACTTTTGCCTGCGCGGTTGGCGTAGCGCTGCACAAAATACTCCACCAGCATCAGAATGTCGTCTTTTCGCTCGCGCAAAGGCGGAATTTCGATCGGAAACACATTCAGCCGATAGAGGAGATCCCGGCGGAAGGTGCCATCCGCTAAGGTGGCGTTCAAGTCGCGATTGGTGGCAGCGATCACGCGAACGTCGGTGTGAATGGGCTGCCCGCCCCCCACGCGCTCGAATTCCCGTTCCTGTAGCACTCTCAATAGCGCGGCCTGGGCGTCGGGCAACAGTTCGCCAACTTCGTCCAGGAAAATGGTTCCGCCCTCAGCCATTTCGAAGCGGCCAAGCCGGCGCCCGGTGGCTCCCGTGAAGGCTCCCTTTTCATGGCCAAACAATTCCGAGAGGACCAGCGTGGGCGGAAGCGCGGCGCAATTCACACTAACGAAGGGGCGGCCAGATCTTTGGGATCGTTTGTGAATGGCACGGGCGATGAGCTCTTTGCCCGTGCCGGTTTCCCCGGTAATCAGGACGGTGGAATCGGTGGGAGCGACTTTGGCAATCCGGGAAAGAACGGCCTTCAGAGGCTTCGATGTGCCGACAATTTCCTCGAACATCGAAGCCTTGTCGATCTCCTCGCGAAGGGCAACGTTTTCCTGCTGAAGTTTCTGTTCGGCCCGCTTGCGCTCCTCGATATCCGTACACGCGAGATACCAGCGCATGATCTGACCCTTGTCGTCGCACACCTCGTTGCAACGAGCCAGAAACCAGCGATAACTTCCATCGCCTTTTCTTAGGCGCAACTCCAACTCGAAGCCAGCTCCACTAGAGACAGCACGATCAAAATGGCCGGTCGCTCGTTCCCAATCATCAGGATGAAGGGCGTCGCCAAACTTAAATCTCCACCGCCACTCTTCGAGACTAGAACCGAGGTAATCGAGCATGACGCGGTTGGCGTAAAGACGTTCACGATTAGGGCCGTACACCGCAACGAGCTGAGGCGCCAAGTCCAGAATCTGCTGGAACTCCATTTCCTGCTCCCGGATCTTTTCCTCGGCGCGCTTTTGTTCGCTCAAGTCGAGGACGAACGCGACGCCATCGCTTCTACCTTCAAACAGCGCAGCTCCAAACAGCACGGGCACGCGGCTGCCATCTTTCCGGAAAAACTCCTTCTCGTATGGCTGTATAGCCCCGCTTGCCAGTGCCTCAGTCAGGGCGAGTTCGTCGCGGTCGCGCCCTTCGGCTGGTGACAGATCCGTCCAGCGCAATCGACCCGCGACGAGATCCCCACGGCCGTATTGCAGCATTTGCAGAAACGCCTGGTTGGCCTCGACGATCTCACCGTCGACCTTCGCCATGAAGATTCCCAGAATGCCGGCTTCCACCAGGCGCCGGATCTTATCCTCTGCGGTCTTGCGTTCGGTGATGTCGGTCACGGCGCCGATAAACTCACGGTCTCCAGATGCATTCTGTACCCGGTGATGGATCGCCTGGACGTACTTAACCCGCCCGTCAGGCAGCAGCAATCGATACTCATGTTCGAAGTCAGCCCCAGTCTGGAGTGCGCGATCGATGACCTGTTGTGCGAGGGCCCTATCCTCGGGATGTATGCGCTGCAACACTGAATCTATAGTTGGCTTTAGGGTATTGTCGTACTCGAAGATGCGATAGGTTTCGTCTGACCAGACAATCTCTCCGTCATCAGGTCTCCACCCGAAACTGCCCTGTGTGGCTGAGTCTTTGGGCTTCTGCCAGATAGGCCTCGCGCCGCCGGAGTTCCTGAGTCACGAGTTCCTGCTCCGTAACATCCAGAGCGCTGCCAACGTACTTTTTCAGGCTCTCGTTTTCGACGATAGGAACGCCGACGCAGCGAATGTATCGGACCTCGCCGTTGGGCCGGATGATCCGCTTGGTGGCATCGAAGGGCCGAAGCTTGCGCCGCGAGTCCCTGGATGAGGTTCGCCATGAACTCGCGATCCTGTGGGTGGACACAATCCAGGTATTCCTGAACAGTAGGCGGTTTGAGGCCCGGATCGAGGCCGTGCATCCGAAATAATTCAGGGGACCAGTAGTCGAATCCGGCAGAATCGAAGGCCCAGCTACCGACGTGGGCAAGCCGCTGCCCTTCGGCGAGATAAAACTCGCTTCTTTGCAGCTCCTGGCTGCTTCGGCGGAGTTGTTCTTCCGCTCGCTTGCGATCCTCAATATCGATACTCGATCCATACCACTTAACAATTTTGCCGGACCCGTCACGAATTGCGACTTTGTGGTGCAGCATCCAGCGATACTCGCCGTCTGCGCGCAGGACACGAGCTTCATACAGGAAGGGTTCTCCGCTGGCCAGGGACGCGCGCCATCTTTCCACGATTCCTTCTACATCTTCAGGATGGATGAATGCTGTCCACTTCCAGCCCTCCAAATCCTCCAGCGACTGTCCTACGTACCTCAGCCATGTTTGATTGAAGAAATCGAGATGCCCGTCCGGCCTGCTGGTGTGAATCAGGCTGGGAGCCGAGTCGACAAGGAGTTGAAGGTCGGAGGTTTGACCCTGTCGGGCAGCGCCATCTCCACGAGGGGCCATGCCTCGCATTATATTTCAGGCCGCTTCGCGTCCAGAGATCTGATGTGCCTTCAGATGCGGAGCCAACTTTTTCTTAGCGTTGAAAACGCGCCACTGGACCGTTCCGATAGGGATGTTTTTCGCGGCGGCGATCTCGTGATATTCCCACTCCTCGACAAAGCGCAAGGTCAAAGCCTCGCGCTCGCTTGATTCCAGGAAAGCCATCCAAGCGTGAAACTCGAACGCCGAAGTTCCGGCTGGTTTGTTGCTCGATGCAACCAGACTGCCCACCACGTTCGCCAGGTCAACCGTTTCCACTTCACGCGACTGCTTGCCGTACTGCCTGCAAAGGGCATTGCGCGCAATCTTGAATAGCCAGGCGCGAAAAAGTGATCGATCGCGAATCTGCGCAGCCTTTCGATAGACGGTCAGCATTACCTCCTGAGTGAGATCTTCGCTCAAGGCGAGCGGGCAACCGCGTGAGCGGAAGAAAGCGACTAGTTGGGGCGTAAAGACGCAGAACAGGTCCGCGAACGATTCCTCGTTAGGCGATTCCAAGAATCTTTCAATCACTGCACTTTCACGCAGAGCGCGGTCATTTGCCATTGGCGGATTCATCATGTTTGATTCAGCTCCTCATTGCGTTCACCTGAAGAAAGGCAGTTGTGCATCCAAGATGAGTTAGCTGCCAACCCATTGTTCTTAGAGCAACTTAGCCGTGCAGAGAAACCCTTTTGGAACGCATAATCCTTGGCAATTGGCGGATTTCCGTCAATGCTCTTTGGGGATTCGCGTTCCGGCAATCCTAACCCGGATCAGCGCGGTATCGTCAAGCGTCGTAATCCCCTTCGAGTTGTTGATGAAGCGGTCTGCCAACAAACTCCGAGGTTTGGGACTCTCGTTCTGCGAGACCGGTCACAATTAAGCACGACAACCAGGCGCTTCTCGCGGTCGCACATATTTCAAAAGGAAACAGAGATTGCTATGGCCCGAAACGTTGCGGATGTCTTATGGGAAATGCTTGTCGACGCCGGTGTAAAGCGGTGTTACGGCATTGTCGGCGACGCCTTGAATCCGGTGATCGATGCGCTGCGCCGAAACGGAAACGTCGACTTTGTGCATGTTCGAAATGAAGAATACGGCGTTTTCGCCGCGGTTGCAGATGCTTACTTCACAGGCGCACCCGTCGCCGTGTGCGGAACAGCGGGACCTGGCGTTGTCCACCTCTTCAACGGCCTGATGGATGCGCGCAAAGAGCGCGCTCCGGTGATTGCGATCGCGGGTGACGTCGAAACCAGCCTATTGGATACGTCTGCGCTGGAGGAGATGAATCCTTATCAGTTCTTCCAAGCCGCGTCTCTTTACACGGCCAGGCTAGTCAATCCTGCTCAGGCTCAGGCCGTCATCGGTACGGCCATACGCACTTCGATCATTGAGAAAGGCCCTACGGTGCTCTCGATTCCCGGGGATGTCGCCGCGGCGGAGGCCGTGGGCGAACCGGTCGAGATCAGCATCCCTGCGGCGCCCGTGTTTCGTCCGTCGGATTCTGACCTGAGCTGCCTCACGGACATGATTAACGAGGCTGGCACCGTCGCGATTTTTGGCGGCGATGGGTGCCGGGACGCGCGCGAAGAGGTGATCGAGCTGGCCGCAAGATTGAAGGCGCCCGTCGGCTACGCGTTGCGAGGTAAGCAATGGCTGGAGCACGACAATCCCTACGCTGTCGGACTGACGGGTCTGCTAGGATATGGCGGCGCTTATGGAGCGATCAACCATGCCGATCTCCTTCTGATGCTCGGGACCGATTTTCCGTTTTCGGAATTCCTTCCAGGAGCGAAAGTAAGGAAGGTGCAGATCGACACGAATCCGAAACACATTGGCCGCCGAACCTCGCTCGATCTTGGACTCGTCGGCGACGTCAAAGCGACCGTCCAGGCGCTACTGGAAAATGTCCGGGAAAAGACTGATGACCGCTTCCTGCGCAAATATGTTGCCGAGACGGAGTCCTTCGCCGAACTGAAAGGGCATTATGTTGACAACGGACCGGGCATCAAACCAATACGTCCGGAATACCTCGCCGCTACGCTTTGTAAGTTAGCCTCGGATGACGCCATGTTTTTCGCAGATACCGGCACGGCGGTAATGTGGCTTGCGAGGCACATCAAAGGCGGCAAGAATCGCAGGCTCTTCGGATCGTTCTCCTGGGCTTCCATGGCCAACGCAGCGCCGAACGCGTTTGGAGCGCAACTGGCCTATCCTGGCCGCCAAACGATCGCAATTTGCGGCGACGGCGGGTTCACGATGCTTGGGATGGGCGATCTGTTAACTCAGGTAGAACGCAAGACACCTGTGATCCACATCCTGCTGAACAACGAGTCGCTCGACTTCGTGAGTATCGAGCAGCAGGAAGCCGGCTTCATTCCCTATGGAGTGGGATTCAAGAACCCGAACTTCGCCGTGGTGGCCGAAGCAATGGGCGCAAAGGGGATTCGAATTGAGGAACCCGACGCGGTCAGCGATGGTCTAACTGAAGCGCTTGCACACAAGAGCGGACCCGTTGTAGTGGATGTCGTGGTCGACCCTTATGCACTCGCCATGCCGTCGCACGTACCTTTTCATACCCTGAAAGGCTACACGCTAAGCGTTGCGAAACAGGTGCTAAGCGGCAAAATGGACAGCCTCATAAAAACCGCCGAACGCAATATAAGACTGCTTTAACTACATTCCGTCGCGAAGTGAGCGTCGAAGGTCGAGCGAGCACTGCTTTGTGCTTCGCCTTTTAGAATGAATAGCGTTTGCATCCGGCGGTAGAGTCTGGATTCCCATACTCAGCAATTCTTCGGTTGGCGTGAATTCGCTGAATCTGTAATACTTAAATAGACTGAGCGAGCGGGAGTAATTCAGTGGTAGAATGCCAGCTTCCCAAGCTGGACGTCGCCGGTTCGACCCCGGTCTCCCGCTCCATCTTTTCAAGGGTTTAGCGGATTCCCCGAAAATCGCGTTACCTTGTTTACCTCGTTAAGACAGATCGAACTCCTTCCTTCAACTTCAATGCTCGCTCCAGAGTGGTAACTGCTTGGTGCCGGGATTCCAAGTCAGTCGTCGTATACGTGTCAATGGCGACGCCTATTGCATGGCCCCGCTGATCCGCTGCGACCTTCGGATCGACACCCTCTTTGTGTCCCAGACTAGCCTGCGTCCTGCGCAACACCTGGAAGTTCACCCAGCCTAGGCCAATCTTCTCCAGCTTGTTGTGAATGTTCCGCCGCAAAAAATTGTCACGAGACATGAACGTCCCGCGCTCCGACGGAAATACCAATGACTCTGGACTGACATCGATGGCAACATCGCGCCATTCCGCGAGGTCACTCGCCAGGTCGGGCGGAACCGCAGCTAGCCGTTTCCCTCGTTCTGACTTGGGATGACTGGGCAAGCGGCGATATACCCGTTCCATGACATTGACCATGTCAGGCCCAACTCGCCCCCAACGGAGAGCGAAAATCTCACCAGGGCGAAGCCCGACCAGAACCAGCGAGTAAGAAGACAATTCTTTCGCGCAGGTCCAAGTACCGACAGCGCCAGATGGATTTCTTCCTTCGTCATACTCCGCTTTTCGAAGGTTTTTGCCTCCTTGGGCGTAACCAACGAACCCGCTGGATTACCTTGAATCAGACCATCGTTGGCCGCCATTTTAAAAACGGCGTTTAGATCCCAACGAAGATGGCTCACAACGCTTTTTGAAAGACCATCTTTGGTCTTGCTGTCGAGGAAACGCTGCAAGCGGTCGCGCGTTAGCTCCCGCAATTGCCGGCCATCGAACGCCGGAATCAGATGTGCTTTAAAACGTTCCGTCGTTGTCTTGTCTGATGAGTCCTTCCATTTCTTGCGGCGCTGCGGCAAGAACACATTCATAACGTATTCTTTGAAATCGGTTGGCAACGTCTGCCCGAATCCGGCAGTCTCGTTGATCGGGTTCAGCAACTCCTGCAGCCTCGCCCGAGCACCGCCTTCCGTCATCTGCGCACAGTGCCCCAGCACTTTTGATCGCCCCCTTCCATTCTCGTAGTACTTTCCAATCCATACCCATATCCGGCCGTGCTTGGTCTTCCGCACACAGCCAAGTTGAAAACGCTTTCGACGCACGTATGTCCTTTCCGGCGTCTCCGGCGCTGTTTTCTGGTCTGATTGGGATGGTATCACTGCTTGATTTCGGGCGGTCGGGTGATCTTCTCTTTCGCATCGCCTTCAATTTGGCGGAGCCATTGCTCAAGGGATTCCCGACGAAACAACACTCTTCGCCCGATGCGGACGGCGGGAAGGTGAGGCACATCGCGGACCTTGCCGTTGATCACATTCGAAAGATGGGAGCGCGAACACCGGACGAATCGTGCTGCTTCCGCGAGATTGAGCACTCTGGAAGTTGATGTTGGATTCATAAGTTCTCCTACCGGAATCTTTTGGGCCGCGCGGTTGAGCCGCATCGCATTTGCGTCGCACGCATAACCATCCGATCACGTTCGGACGCTCAAAACCGCGCGCCCGACTGAGACCTGATCGCAGCTTTCACTTGTTAATGGAGAAGGGTGCCCAACCACACACCGGAAGCGAGTATCGCTACGGCCGCTACTAAGCCAACAGAGACCCAACGGATAATCGCGGGACGCCGGTGGGCCTCGTTCACCAGGTGTACGTATTCGCGTGCCTTCAGACCAGCGATGTGAATATCGCCCTGCAGACCCTCCCGCATCTTCTCTGCTGACTCCTTGACCTTTTGCGCGAGCATACTCCCGGCAAGCACTTCGGCCCGCTTCATCGATTCCAGGAATTCGGCGATGAGCTTTTGGTTGTAGTCGTAATACGCTGTTGCAGATTCCTCCAGGACCAAGCGGTTCATGGTTACCAGTGCAAATAGCGGATCGCCTGGCTCCACGCGGATGCCGTTCTCGGCGGCGACTTCACTGATCATTCGTTTCGTGTCGGGCATGTGAACTTTTCTCCTTACAACAGTGCCATCTGGTCTAGCTGCTCGAACAGGTCCCGCTGGACCATTTTCAACCGCTGTTTGCTCATGACTGTCGCCGTTCCGTTGCGGATGGCATCCTCGAAGGTCCTCTTGCGAGCGATGACCTCTTCAACGTCACGCCCAAAGGTGTCCGGGTTCCTCTTCGGAATGTTCACTAGGCCGAAGACTTTGGACTCGCTGTCTTTGTAGGCCTGCATGTCGGTAAACGTCTTGCCGTCACGCTCGATCACCCCGAAGTACTCGTTCAACCAGACCACGATGTTTCGTTCAGCGCTGCTGTCGGCAAGGCTCTTGAACCCCTTGAGCGTGTCTCCGAGCGCCTGCCCGCCCGTTACGATCGTGTGGACGTACAACTTCCTCCCGGCTGCGGCGAGCGTTTCCAGCGCGTTGTTTTCGACGATGTAGCTCCAGAGCGGAACGAAGGTGGAAGCGCCGTTATCGACAATGAAGATTCCATCCTCGGCCAGAAGGCGATCGATCAAAACGTCAAAGCCAGCCGAATCAATCCGGCCGTTGCGTATCAGCGCCAGATGTTCGGCGCCCAACTCGGCATATTGCGAAAAGGTCTGGTTTACCGGATCGCTATCGATGCAGTGAAGCTTCTTGCCGTTATGGCGGAAATATTGGGCGAGGATGCTGGCGACCAAGCTCTTTCCTACCCCACCCTTGCCTTGCAACGTCAGATGGATTGCTGATGTTACTGGTTCCGCTTTCAACATCCGCACAGATTGTTCGTCAAGACGTTCAGTGTTCTTGGACATAGTTCCCTTCTTGAATTCGACTCCCTCTACCTTCTAAGGCAGTGGCGAGCGCCTTTCGGGACACAAAACTGCAAACTCTGTTCTCGAACTTCCGACTCGAGTTCGCCCTGCGCCACTCCAATAGCTCTCCCCAAAACTGCCGTGTACATATATAAGGAAATGGCGGAGGCACTGCGGGACGATAAATTTTGAAATATTAATTTCGAGCGTGGACGTTCAGATGAGCTTGCTCTCGTCTGGAGGCCCTGGAGGGTACTCGAACCCACGCGCTCTCTTGGGGTTATCTGGTACCTTCGTTCGCGAGCTCAAGACGGGCGCCTTCTGACGGGCTAGAACCGGCGGCGGAATCGGCGCGACTGGGTTAGCACGTTCCTTTCGCCTTATGCGTGTGAGGTACGAGCCGAGGCTTTGAACGGTGACAGCGATTCCAGCTTCCTCTTCGAGCCACTGGCGAATGCTCGCTAGGCTTTGCCCATCAGCAATGGCAGCTCGGATCTCCGGCCAAAGGGCGCGCAACTGGCCAGCTTTTGTGGCGGGCTTTTTCCCACGACGTTGTGCGAGGCGGTCTCGCGTCTCGGCGATCCATTGTTGCTCCGCTTTTGTGTATTCCTCGCCTCTCGCCATCGCATCAACAGTTTGCACGGCCCTTCGACATATTTCAACGGATTTCGACAAGCCAACGGGCCGTTCAACACTTTTCGACGTATTTCAACATCCCCACAAGCAACGAATATGAGTAGTGGAACATAAAGGAAACGTTTGACGTCTGATTTGTTTTTTCAGCCGCAAGCGGCGCGCGGTCATCCCTTTTCGTCGTCGAACGAAATCGCGTCTGTGTTCGACAGATGTTTGACAGCAAAATTTCCCGGTGAGATTTCCGTTTTTGAAAGCCTCTTAGTAATTGAGGGGGCAATTTTATGCGACAGAACATGGGAACGGCGCGCGGTGCCAGAGTCGCCGTCAGACTGAGCCGGGAAGATCGGGTTCGGATCGATGAAGCCGTGAAGACTCGGGGGTACACGAGTCCGAGCGCGTTCATCCGGGCGGCAATCCAGAATGAATTGAGCGGGCGGCCCGAGCTCACTGAGAGCGAAGATCGGATCGCGGGAGGATTTGAGCACATATCCCGTGACAACCTGCGGATTGTCCGCGGTCAGCAAGCGCTCCATGCCTTGCTGGATACTTTTGTCAAAACGGTTCTTACGTGTCTGCCGGAGCCGTCAAGCGACGCGCAGCCCCAGGCAGTCGCCCGAGCCAAGGACCGGTACCAACGGCTGATCAAGGCCGCCGGTCAAACCATGTCCGGCAACGCACTCGCCGCCCTGCAGGATTTGGTGGGACATGGCACGAACTGACGACGAGCGGAAAGTTCGGCTTCGACCTTCGAAGCCTCGTCGCCCAAGGGACGAACACATTGCGTGGTCTAGCGGATTCAAGCTGCTTATGCACTATGCCCGAAGCACGCGAAAAGCTCGCAACCGCGGCACCTACGGCGGAAAAGGGCGAAGCACGCGTCCGTACTTGCAACGTTGCGCCGTCCGGGTGACCTATCTGAACAACAGGACTCGCGGGCAGTGGAAGGCACACGGGCGATACCTGGCACGCGAGAGGGCCACACGCGAAAACCCGGTAGAGGGTGTAGGGTTCGGTCGCAATGAGCAGGCGATCGACATTGCAGGACGCCTTGAGAACTGGCAGAGAGCCGGTGATGAGCGGATGTGGAAACTGATCATCTCCCCGGAGTTTGGGGATCTCACGGACTTGCGTCGTCTAACCGGCGATCTGATGGAGCGTATGGGGAAGGACCTCGGGACCGAGCTCGAGTGGGTTGCCGTTGAGCATCACAATACCGAGCACCCACACGCTCATGTCGTGGTGCGAGGCGTACGGAACGATGGCAGCGGCTTGCGCATGAGCCGCGAGTACATCCAGCAAGGGATTCGGCGTGCCGCCGAGCACCTTTGCACCCGCCAGATAGGGTATCGCACTGAGCTCGATGCGGCGGAGGCGGAGCGGCGGGAGATCTCGGAGTCCAGATTTACATCGCTTGATCGTCGGATCATGCGGGAAGCGTCGAATCCGAACGCGGATTTCGGCCCTGAGTATTTCGCGGTTGTTCGGAATCCTACCGAGCCCGGCTTAAGTGAGATGGCGCGCCTTCGCATCCAGCATGAGGCGTCACGCCTCGCTGTTCTTCATCGCATGGGTCTGGCCGAGTCGACCGGCGGAGCAAGCTGGCTGGTGCGGCGCGATTGCGAGCAAGTCCTTCGAGCCATGCAACGCAGCGCGGACCGGCAGAAGACATTGGCAGCACACGGAGTGTTGTTATCCGATGACCGACTTCCGATGACGACGCTTGATGTTCGCGATCTCACGTCCATCGACGGCAGGATTTTGGTGCACGGTGAAGAAGAAGCTTCTGGGCGCCGCTACTTGATGTTGGAGGGTACGGATGGGCATGTTTACCACATCTACCGTACGCCAGAGATGGAGGAGCTGCGGAGCCAGCGAGGCCTCCAAACCAATTCGTTTATCCGGCTCCGCAAGTTCTCGACGGCTCGCGGCCCAGCGGTGGAGATCAAGGACATGGGCGATTCGGAAGCCATCTTGAGCAACAAGGGCTACCTGCGCGAGACGGCACGCGACATGATCCAACGAGGTGTTTACCCTCCGGATGGCGGCTGGGACGGATGGCTCGGACGCTATCAGAAGGCCCTGGTTGACGCCGCATTCGTTCTCGAACAGCAGCAGGCGAAGGAACGCGAACGGCGCAGGAGTCGCGACTTAGGCCGCTAGGCTTTGAAATGGAAACGCGATTTCAGGACCAAACAAAGCCCATCGTTTCCGCATGATCATGATGTTGTCGGGCTTGCTGTCGCATTAGTTTCACGCAGGCGTGAGGGAGACTCTGGATCGCGCGCGTCGTTTGTTGGGACCTAAGAACGGCCTGCGGGAGGAATGAACTACCCGCTGGGTTAACCCGACGCTCTCCAAGCGCGGATCTGGTCGCAGAGGAGTGCGCTCGTTGCTCCGCGGCACTCCTACTCGACGTGCACATTGGACACTGAGACTTTCAATCAGTAGCGCGCCTGTCCGGCGTGTGGGAGGTGTGGGCCACATCGGCCGGCGGCAGGTCCTTTTTGCGGCAAGCCGGTCAACTGATATAGGGGGGAAGCGTGCCAGGTTCCGGCGATTAGTCAGGTATGTGGATCAAAATGGTGCCCTTGATAGACAAGGCCATCTATGAGAGCCGCGCGATATGACCACGCTTCGCGCTCCAGCGCATCCGCAGGCTCAGCGCTGTTCCACCATTTACCATTCATGATCCATTTCACAAATTTCTCGTAGCCAGCCGACGTCCGGATCTGCGCAACTGGTAGTCCGGACCACTGCGCGAGCCGGTTCATCGACTCGCTGTTCACACTGACAAGCACCTCGGGGCGCGCGAGGGCTAATAACCGTGTGGCGACTCCAACATCGAATCCTCCGCGATTCGTGATGACTTCATGGGCCTTTCTCGCCATTAGTGGAAACGAACTATTCAGGGGCACTCTTAGCAAGTTCCGGATTTCATCTTGGATTGCCCACCTGGTCTTGAGGTTTTTCGGCGTCGCCTCTAAGAACACATTCTTAGCGGTCCCCGCCGCTTGCATCGACCCTAACAAGCCGTAGTCCGTGTCGCCATCGACAAGGCCAAGGAGCACGCGCCCGTCGGTTGTCGAAAGGGTGGCCCAGTCTTTGGCAATAAGCGGTCGCGCAGCACGAAGTGTCAGTAGATACAAGTTCTGCCCGGTGAAGATTCCCATCTTCTCGTCATACTTTGCCGCCCATTTCTTATCTGCGCTCCACAGCGCAGCATAGTACGCTGGCCAGCTGGCCAGCGGATCTACCGGCGGCGTGGGTACGGGCATTTGGACGACCGCACTTGGTTGGGGGACCGCGCTTGCGCGCTCCTCGTACTCGTCAAGCCATTCGATGGTCGGATAGTCGCGATGACAAAAAGCGTTTACCAACGCCTCGCGGAGCGCGATAGGCGGGAAAAGAGGTGCGTCGGCCCGTTCGAACACACCGGGTTCGATCCGGCCGGCCACAGGCAGATGACGGGTGAGAAACTGCATTGCCTCTTCCAGCAACTGCAGTGCGTGGCCATGAAGTTGCCGCTGATCGAGGAATTCCGTCTTGTCGTTCCCGCGGAAGCGGGCCATTCTGAGTTGGCACTGAGGGTAATCTGGCAGCATGCGGCGCCCGAATACTACAACCGCGGCATTGATAACGCGATCATGGTCGCGAAGTCCGAGGCGGTCAAGCACATCAGCGGCGTGGGCAGACATGGAAGCCGACATCCGACCGGCGGCTGCGCCGAGTTTCAGTGTTCTCAGGATCTCGTCCTGATCCAGGTCCTCCAATGTCGCGGCCGCGGGCAGATTTTCCCAGCGCTGCTTCGCGTGGGTTCGCTCCAGCAGAAGGCGCTGGTATGTCTCCTGCGGCATTATCGACGTGGTCGACCCGACGCGTTCATAGGATCGCCCGTCGAATGCGAATGGGCGAGTTTCATAGGAGGCGGCAGTCTGGAGGACGATCACCTCGCGACCGGAGTTCGGCAACGAAACTCGATGAATCTGGATGTGAGCAGGCGGCTCAAACCGTTTGAAGCACTGGGCAATGTCTCGCAAAGTCCCGTCGGCGACAATCTGGCCAGTGATCTTCTTGTCCGGCGACACGCCAACCAGAACGATGCCGCCACGGCCGTTGAGGAAGGCGCAGAGCGTCTCCGCGGCGCGGGTCAGTTGGCCGGTGCTCTTCTTGAACTCTACGGAGTCGGATTCGCCGCGGCGGACGAGGGCTTCTGTTTCCAAGATTGTCATTCGGCTTGGGCTCCGCCGGCCGTCAACCGGATCCTCGGTCGGCGAGAGGCGTGGCTGTGCTTAAAATCATCATCATTTCACATCGTCGCGGCGCCGGTTCAAATACAAACTTCCCGGACCTCACAACCAACCGCCTCGATGACGTCCAGCTTATTGGGATCGATGACCTTGACTTCGGTCTCATTGCACACGAAAGTCGTGATGCGAAGGTTCGACAGCGGCGTTCGGAATTTCACGTAGCTGGGACCGAATTTCCGTACGGCGCACCATTCCTCCAGCGCGTAGCCGGAATACAACAATGACGTGATCGGGGCTTTCGGTTGGAGACCTGCCTTCTGGCAGAAGTCGACGAGCATGAAGGTCCGGTCATTGAAACATCCGGTTTCCGTCCTCGATACATTGCTGTGCACGGCATTGAACGATGCGACTGAATCTGCCAGGGTGCGGGCGTGAACGCTCATCAACCGTGAACGGGTGTTCGCACTTGTCAGCCTGCTGAGGAAAAATTGCTCTGCTGCTTGAACGCCTCTGTAAAGAATGGCCTCCCCGCAGTCAAGGTGGGGCTGCGATTCCACCTCGGCGATCAGATAGCTGCCGTGCTGAATCAAGATGAGGCGTTCTCTCTTCAAAGGGCCGGCCTCAGAGTGGCGGTAGACTGCCAGCGGCGCCCTTACCTCGTCGACTCCAGCCATTCCGTTCGATAGATAGAGGACCTCCACCTCGCCCCGCCTGGCGTTGTTCCAGAACGCAAAGAGAAGTCTCACTTCCGGGCTATCCTTCAACGGGGCGCCGAACCAAAAATGCCGGCGCAGGTTCACCCCGGCTCGGAATATCGCGGGGATGACCCACGAATACTGAAAATAGTAGTCTCTCTCCGGCGGCGAATGAGGAGAGTATGCCAACTCGCCGGAAGAGGCGAGCCACGGGACGATCTCCTCGCCAGCCAACGTGGAGGTAGAGAATCTCAGCCGCGGCATCCTGCCTCAATGTCGCCGGCGCGCTTCACCGCAGCCTCCATCCTTTCTGCCAGGACGGCGACGCCGCCTTTGGGCGTCAGTCTCAGGAGCCTGCGCATGGCGGCGATCTCCTCCCAGTATTGCGTCATGCGCCGGCCGAAAGTTCGACGGTCCTTTGTGCAGACCAACGTTTGCGGCGAACCCACGCGCTCTGTCACGTGCGTCATATCCAGGCGATATCGGTTTATGGTTCCGTGCAGGTGCCTGCGGCGTTCTTTCTTCACGCGAAACCTTTGAACTTGCGCGGCCGGATCGCGGGCGAAGGCTTGTAGTTCACGGCAATCGGTGCAGGAGCAGGAGATTTCGACGTCCATACTCCAGTCCGAGGGCGGCTCGGGAGGAACCTCGCTGCGCAGGAGCAGGAACTCGGCAGCGCCGGTCCACAGGCGCTTAACGCTGCTCTCAACCGGCAGCGTCACCTTGCCGCGGCCCGCACCGATCCGCTCCACAGCGGGAACGACCAGCGTCACAGGACTGAATACACCGGGATGTGAGGCGATCTTCTCGGCAGCGGCGCCGCAGAGACTCCCGTCCCCGAAACGCGGCAACGCCCGGAGCAGGTTTTCGAGGAATTCCGGGCCGAGCGTACGCTGCCGATCTTTCGGTTCCCCATCGAAGTCTTTCGCTTCTGAATCGGGGCTTTCCGTTTCTGCGTCTCGCGCGCCGACGGAATCCAGCCCGGCAACCTCAGCCTCGGCGACCTCCGGAAAACACAGCGAAGCAGACTTGCTGAGCGCTAGCAACAACTCCGAACACTCATGTGGGCGCTTCCGCATTTGCGCCGAAACCAGATTGGAAAGAACCACAGCGGTTTGCGCGCCCGCAAGCACGTCCGCGCAAGCAAGCAACCCTGGTTTTCCGTGCCGTCATAGCTGGGAGTGACGACATCCCTCACGAATCGGTCGAGCAGATCCGGCGCGTTCAGCTTTTGGAGCGCGGCCATCATTTCAATCCGGTGAGCCGGCTCAGGCGATCCGTTACGAATCGAGTAAGTCTCCCACCGTTGCGGCTCGGCAGGCCATGCATCCAGCATTCGTTTCGCGGCCGCGAGCGCCTCCGGCCGAGCGCGCTTGCCGCCGGCTGCCAAGCACTTCAGGTAGGGCAGGGCGGCCACAACGCCGGCCTGAAGCAGCACATCTATCGAGCGGTTCTCACGCCAGAGGACCAGCGCTGCGCGATGATACGACCGCTCGTAGGTTGCGCCCTCATTGCCGGAGGCTTCTGTCAGCCGCTTTTCGTCGGGAGGCTCCCGGTCGAGCGCACCGGCCGGGAGCAACTCGCCGCTGCCAAGAGGAATGCGGCCAAACTTGACGGCGCGATCATCCCGGTCGCGCCATTCGTCGACGTACTGCCAGGTGTCATCGACTGAGGCGACGGTGAAGCCCTCTTCTTCCTCGTCGTCTTCCTCAGCGTCCTCCTCGTTTCCGCCGTCGTAATCCCGGTAACGATTCTAGCGCGATCCGTAAAAGGCGTCGTCCGGTTCGGCCGACCCGGACTCTCCAATGTGGACAATCCCCAGATGAGCGGTGCACTGCGCGCGCGCCGCTGCCTGCGCGAGGACGCGAGCCTTTGCCGCGTCGGCGCCCTTCAGGGCCGAAAACGAAAGCGCGGCCGGACTGTACTGATGCTCAAGGAGCCATGCGATCTTCGCCGGAGCGTTCGGCGTTGTCAGAGATCGCTCCAGGATGGCGGCGGCTTGGCTAATCTGGGATTCATATTCCGGCGCCTTCAGAATCTTACGCCCGCCCTTCGCGTTTTTCTGGATGAGGTTGTAAATCAGGCAAAGGCGATTCCCTTCTCGCACGGGCAGAACCTCGTGTTCGCAGTCGGCATAGAACGCGACGCAAGAAAGCTCGGAGGGATCGAGGATGTTGGCTTCGACCGTAACTTCGCGGCCCGAATGGCGGATCCGCAACTCGCCGCCGCGGTGCGCCGAAGGCAGCGTCACGACCAAAGTGCCGAACATGCCGGCGCGTTTCTCGGTATCCCGATGCGCCAGAAAAAAGCCGCCACGGTCGTAGACCAGCAACTTGTAGAGTTCAGCGGAGACCATTGCGTCGCCACAACCCAGACCCGCCCTCACCTTCGAAAGGATGGCCTCGAAGTTTGCCGCCCATGATTTTCCGCTAATCTTGATCTTGCCAGGTGCGATCTGCCACACGTTTCGTACCGAGGTATCGACGATCGTGTCGCGACCCCTGCCGTAAGGCGCCCGCTCCGCCTTGCCTACAATCGCGGCGATCTGCGCGCCGGGCACGGGAAACGAAAGCACTCCGGCGCCCTCGACCTCGATTCGCGGCATCGGCATCTCGGTCGTACCCGAGACAAAGAAGTCACCGGGCTGCCTGACGCGTGACAGCAACGCCTCAAGCGGCTTCAGATTCCGGTTATATTCGATCTCAATGTGTTCCAATTCGTTCTCTCCGGCGGGGCTTTACGCGCCAAATAGTGATTATGAGACGAAGTGATTGAAGATTGCCAGAGAATCGGCGGGAGTGCGGGGAGTGCGGGAAGCGCCAGACGCGCAGGATGCGTGGTACGCCCCGGCCTTGCACAGGTTGACGAACAACATCTCCAAATCCGCTGCTCGTCATCTTGGTATGGGACCAGGTGATCAGAGCTAATGGCGCTACTTCGAGTTCGTTGAACCCACCACCGTTGATCGCGATAGCTCCGGGAGAATATTTCGTGTTGCCGGTCGACACGGCGCCGGGCAATTCTCATGGCATGATCAACCGGAGATGAAACTTCGGCGAGCAAAATTCGCAGTCTTTTCGCAGGCATGATCGACGCAGCTGCAAAGTCGTTGGCAGTGGAGGCCGTTTCTCCGGTATGGCGGGTCCGAGCGTTTGCGAAAAGCTGCTTTTCCCTGAACAACTCTGCTCAGTCATTCACATCGCTGCCTGTCATTCTCTGGTTTGGCTGTTAACGAGAATTCGTGCATAGCCTTCACATCCGGCCCGTTCCGAAGTCTTGGGCGGTTCGTTACCTCGTTTACCTCAATAAGGTGGCCCCTCAAAACCCACCGTTGAAAACAGAAGACTTTCCTGACCAGAAAAGAGCGCCTTCAATGCCTAACCCCTCTATTTACAATCGAAATCCGTTTTCCCAAGCTGGACGCCGGGGGTTCGAGTCCCCTCTCCCGCTCCATGTTTTCAATTGTCCGGCCCGGACACATGGGTAACAGATCGTTCCTAAGACATAGGTAACACTTTTGGCCCGAAGGGGTTGTTGAGGGGCTGCAAAGTTTTTTCCTCCAGATCGATATAACCAAGATCGTAATCCATGAAGCTGACGAGCCAGATTCCTTCGTCGACTTCCTTGACGCCGACGGCCTGGCCGGCCAAACACGTGCTTAGGTTGATCTTCTTGCGGTACAGACAGAGCCGTCCGCAGTTGGTGACGACGACCGTTTTATCGTGAAACGGATAGTAGAGTTCCTGAATGCCCCGGTAAGGGCGGCAGGAAGCAGAGTAGACTTCTGCCGGACATTTCATGTTCAGAGCTTCGTGCGGGCGTTCGTTGTTGAACTCCTCGATGAAGGCGTCGAACTTGGCTTGCTGTTGGAGCAGATTGGCGCCGGCTGGGCGAGTGGCTTCCTTCTTCAAGGTCAGATGCATGCGCTCGTGGCGGCCGTTCTGCTGCGGATGACCGGGCCGGATGCGTTCGATGCTGATGCCGAGCCGCAACCACCAGACCGACAACCGCGAAAGATTGAAAAGCCCGTTGGGCGAAGCGAAGGGAACGCCGTTATCGGAGCGGATCGCTTGCGGCAGACCCCGCTCCTTGAATAAGCGCTCAAAGGCCGTAAAAGCGGTCTTTTCGGCATTCGATTCCATGGCTTCGCACAGCAGCAGATAGCGCGAAGCATGATCGGTGACCGTGAGCGGATAACAGTAGCGCCGATCGGCGAGCATGAACTCTCCCTTGTAGTCAGCACACCACAGCGAGTTCGGGCTGGCGCCCTCGGACAGCGGAGTACCTTCGGAGCGGGAGCGCGATCGCCTGGATCGGGCTACCAGTCCATGACGATCGAGGATGGTGTGGATGGTGCTGCGAGCCGGAACTTTCACTTCGCTCGGCAGTCTTCGAAGGAGGCGCTCCCGGATCTTGCGGGCGCCCCAGTTCGGTTTCTCGCGCTTGGCCGCTACGATGGCGGCTTCGATTTGCTCGGGCAGTTGGTTTGCATATCGCTGGGGGCGCCTGGCCCGATCCGTGAGCCCCTCCAGTCCGCATTCCTCATAACGCTCGAAGATCTTGTAGCCGGTCTTGCGGGAAATCTGAAACTCGCGGCACAGCGCGGCCATACTTTCGCCATCTTTGAGCCGAATCACGAATCGTATGCGTTCGTCCATAACAGAACTTTCCTTCCATGGCATCCCACCCGCCCCCCTTACGGGGAAAAAGTGTAACCCATGTCTCCGGTACGTTCTGTTACCTATGTGTCGAGCTGCACAAATAACTTATGGGAAATCTAGCGATCGGATGAACCCGCTTTCGAGGTAACGAGGCAACGGCAAGTTTAGAACTACTTGAAAGCTTGATACTTGAACGATTGACTGGCAGTGCACCACGCTGGCCGTCACATATAAAAAGGGTGAGGGCTGGCGCATCTTCCGAATCCTGACAACTCTATGCTTCGGCGAACGCTAACTGGGTGGGGAAATGGGTGGGCGATTATTCCGGTGCCTCGGATTCAATCGCTGTACTCAACCAGTGGCATCAGCGTTCGTAACTGGATCGCCTGGCCGACACTCAGGCGGTCCCGACCGATCACGGCATGGATCGAACCTGTATTTTCCGCCTCTATTTTTTTTAGTTAGTGAAAGCGCAATCGCATGAACCGCCGTGTTCGCAGGAATCTCAGGCGGTTTGTACAAAACATGTACACGGATTCGGCGAGGTTTCCAGGGTCGCTGGTTCAGTAGACTTGCGTTAAACCACCCTCGACGAACACCTCAATCTCCGTTTCTCATTGAACCCTCGTCCCGCTTTTAGCTCCCCACTCGCCGGCTGCGCGGCAGGACGACGTTCCGCCTTCCTGCACTTTTCCGCTTTGCTGTCTGCGGCGCGTCGACGATGAGATTCGCGTTAACCGGGACTGAAATAATCACTCGGATTGAGTCCGACAACCCGCTTGAAGGCCTTACTGAATGCAGCGTCGGACTCGTAGCCGACCGATCGAGCAACGTCTATGAGCTTCTTGTCACGCTGTTGTAGTAACTGCATCGCCTTCTGCATCCGCCACTTGGTTACATATTCCAGCGGTGTCTGTCCGAGTAGCTCTTTAAAACGTGCTGCGAATGCGGAGCGAGACATGCCCGCCGCTTCGGCCAGGGATTCGACCGTCCAGGGTGTATTCACTCTGTCG